>NZ_CP049143.1:0-2652582 GCF_011044495.1 Roseimicrobium sp. ORNL1 | reverse complement strand
CTGCTCCGCGTGAGCGCGAAACCCGGAGTGGAGGGGAATGAATTGATTCTCTGTTCCGGCATCACTGTCCCGCTCACCTACGCAGAGGCTGTGGCCATAAGGGAGAATCTCCTGCGCGTGGAAAAATTTGCCGTGAACGACCCGACCTTCCGGAATGGGCTGTTCGAAATCGTCAGCTGAGGTCGCTGCAGCTGCCCTCCCCATGAAGGACCCACGTTGATACCTGCACGACCACCATTTCCATCCATTTATGCTACACCATCCTATCAGCGACCCACCTCCACTCCGTGGCGGCGCGTCGGGTTCCATCTACAGCGGGTGCTATGCCATCTCTGCGTGTGAGGTGGCGGCGGTACGCATCGGCACGGGACGCGGAGCGCGGCATGAAATCATCCTGCGCAGTGGGGTGCGCCTGCCGGTGCCCTATGCGCAGGCCACGCACCTGGCGGACAAGATTTGGGACGGCGTGTGGGCGGATGGCACCGCACCACGGCGACGGAGCAGCAGAAACAGCAGCGGCCACGCAGGCACACGCCCGCGAGAGGGAGCGAGCTCACGAGGCAAGTCCCCTGCCTCTGCCCCAGCCAGCTTGCGCCAGGCCATCACGCAAACGCCCACGAAGGGGAAGAGATAATGCAGCACGATAACCTTCTCGATAACACTCCAATGAACGATCAACCCACCACGGCCGCCACGACCAACACGGCCACCGCCGCGTCTTCGGCCACCCTGAAGGCACAGGCAGCCCAGGCGCAGCCCCAATGGGCGAAGCGCAAGACCGGACCTGTGGGCCGCTGGAGCACGCTCTGGCCGGTGTATGCGGAGCTCCGTGGCCGCGGCTTCACCATTCGCGAAGCGGTGCACTGGCTCATCCAGGAGGGCGCAGTCAAACAGGAGGACCGCAAGAAGGCGGAGTACGGCCTGCCCATGGTAAACTCGCGCCGGCGCAAGGAAGGCGTGGTGGCCGCCACCCCGAAGGCCGCAGGCACGCGGAAGAGCAGAAATAGGAGCAAGGGGACGGATGGCGCGAAGGCACGCACAGGCGCAGGCGCAGGCGCACCCGCCACTCCCCTTCCCTCTCCCAGCCGCCGCGGCAGGCAGGCAACACAGGCGGCCTGACCCGCAGCCATCACTCCATCACTGAACTCCACCCGATCCTCTCATGTTCTCCTACACCATGCTTCACCTTCTCTATGCGCTGGACCCCATCACGGCGCCGTGGCCGGTCGCGCTCCTCATGCTTTTCGCCGCCATCCTTCTCGGCCGCCGGCTGTGGCAGATGCTGTGGAGGGGGTAAGGCTGCGAGGGTTGATGGTCTATGGTTGATAGCTGATAGCCTGAGTTACTGAGGGCCTGACCGGCTCTTTACAAATACTCTGTGTTTCTGTGTCTCCGTGCCCTCTGTGTTGAATCCCACGCAGGTGACCACACATCAGGACGGGTGCTCTCCTTGCGAGGCGAGCAATGCTCCAAACGTCAGGCCGGAGGCCTAACGACCGCTGTCAGGCGGGGACGCCTAACCTCCTTCACCATCAGGCTATCAACTATCAACCATGGACTATCAACCATCATCCCATTTGTCCCGGAGAGGCGCTGCGCAGTCGCGCGGCCGTGCGTGAGTGACCGTAGAGCTGCTCACGTAGACTAGACTGAGAAACCAACGCCGCCCGAGATGGGTGGCAGGCAGTCAGCGAGAAGAAGAAGTTGATGCTGCTGCTGTGGTTGCAACCGGCATCCGCCTTCGAGGCATCCTCCCCTGCAAAGAAAGGGGCGGTTGCGAACCACCACCCATCTCCACACCAGGGCCACGACGCCCCTCCATGCCGGCGCCCTCCGGGACATCCCCTTCTGAAATTTCAAATCTCAAATCTCAAATCCACCACACTTATGAGTAATCCCTCTGACTGGAACACGACGGACGAACGCGAAGATAATCACGAAGACGAGCGCGAGAACGCTTACATGAACGAGCAGGAGCAGGAGCAAGAACTGGAATATGCGGAAGAGGACGATGAGGGAGACGGCGATAAGGGCGAGGACCTGCACGAGATCGCGGAGGTCCAGAGCTGCCTCGGTGCCGTGGTCGGGGCCATTGCCTTCTGGCTCGGGCTCGCGCTCTCCGCACTGTGCTTCAGCCTGATATTCGCGCTGACACTCGCGCTCGTCTGAGAGATGCGGTGGCTGTAAAGGCCGCCACGATGCATCGCTGCTACTCGTGGGAGTGGCGGGTAGGAAAACCCGCCAACCACTGTCCGGTCTGGAGACCCGACTTCCTTCAACTTCAACACCCGCGCATGTCGCTGCCTCTGTCTCTACCTCTGCCTCTGCCAGTCACTTCATGAGTTATCCACGACTTCCCAAGTTCCAAATCCAATCCCGTCCCCAAACAACCACCCACCCACCATTTCCAACTGTTATGCAATCGACGACATGCAACTCTGCACAAGACCAGGCTCTGACCCAGGCACAGGCTCCAGCTGAAGCTGAAGCTGAACTTGAAGTTGAAGTTGGGGCCGAAGCCACCCGCACCGTCACGGTGACGCACGCTGATGTTTCTGCTGGTGCCGCTGTGACTGCGACTACAGGCACCCCTTCTCCGGTCACGAGTCCCCAGCGGGCGACGCTTCCCGCGAAGCCTTCCGCCTTGATCCGTGCGGCGCTGGCGGACCTGCGCAAGGTGGAGGGGCGGCCGGATATCTATCGCATCAATATGGATGTGTGGCATCGCGAGCACCGCACGGATGCGGTGTGCGAGGTGTGCCTGGCAGGCTCCGCCATTTCCCAGAGCCTGGGCGCGCAGCCGAATGAGCATCGCGGTCCGGAGGACTTTGACCAGGAGACGACCTGGAAGCTGTATGCGCTGAATGAATTCCGCGTGGGCAATGTCTTCGATGGCCTGTGCTACCTGGACTGCGCCGACCGCTGGCTGGGCGCGGATACACGACGCGTGGCGGACTATGCGGAAAGCCCGTCTGGATTTCACCGGGATATGCAGAAGCTCGCGGGTGATTTGGAGGCGGCGGGGATGTAGCCGGTGGGACAGTAGGACGGTGAGCGGTGCGACGGTAATCAATACGACGGTGGCAGACCCTGCTGAACACCTCTGCACCATCACTCGTCGTTATGCGCCTGCTTAAGAGTCCACAGCCTTGTAGTCCAAGCTGACACCGTCGCACCGCTCACCGCTCACTGTCGCACCGACTCAGGCTATCAACCATCAACCTTCGACTATCAACTATTCGTCCCTTTCCCCATGTCCTCTCGTGATTCCATTTCCGCTGCCGCCGCTGTGTCTATGCCTGCGCCCGAGACGGTGGCCTATCATCAGACGCACCTGGTCTATGGATTGCCCGCGTGCCCGCTGTGCGGGTGGCGGTCACTCCTGGTGCGGAGTTATGGGCGGGAGCGTGTGCGCCGCAGCTACTATGTGGCGTGCGAGCACTGCGCGGATGTGGAGGGAAACGGGAGCATCGAGGGCCCGACGCGGGACTCGGCGGAGCTGGCGGGCAAGGCCTTTAATGAGGCGATGCGGCGTTATGCGGAGTCCTTCATGCGCGGGGATGATGGGGAATATTGAGGAGGCTGAAATGCGGATGGTGGAGTGAGGTGAGATTTAACGCAAAGCAGCGAAGCAGCAGAGGATTGAGGGATGATGAATGATGAGTACAGGCGCCATCTTGCGTGCAGCACCGCTTTGGCAGATGAACGTAAGGACAGGGATACGGAAGCGGTGCCGAAGGCCTTGGACTGCGCGCAGCCTGCTGCCGCTTTCCTCAAGTGCAGCCTGATGCACGCTTCACAGCGACGAAGTCGCCAAGCTTTCAGGACGCGTCACCTTACGAGCGAGTGTCACCATCGCCACAGCAGGCTGTGGACTCTGGAAAGCGGCAGCAGGCTGCACGCAGTCCAAGGACGCTGCGCGTCACGGCTTCTGGGTCCTTCGCGTGAGGCCACCACACGCATCACTCCATCACTCCATTTATGAACAGGCATGAACACACAGACCTGCGGGGCTCGCCCAGGCACAGGCAGCGACTGCGGCTGCAGCAGCATCTGCATGCGCCGACGCTGGAGGCGGTGATTGACATGCTGTACCGGGCAGATGGGGTGAGCGGTGTGGCGGAGGCGATACGCCTGGTGGACGCGATGCGGCCACCGATGGAGATCACGACGATGGGTGATCTCTTTGGCCATGTGGTGGATGAGGGAGATATAACACCAAGCCTGACGCTGGGACACAAGCACGAGCAAGAGCAAGAGTATGATGACTCGTGTGAGATCTGCGGGGTGCGGTGTGCGAGCACGGGCTTCGCGCCACATCCGGGGCTGTGTGTGCGCTGCACGGCGAAGGTGCAGCAACTGCAACGGGAGAAGCCACCCGCCTATCATGAAGAAGAAGAACATGACGACTGAACGCCTTTCCCCTGGTGAGTATGAACGCCGGTATGCGGACGCCTGTGTGAAGGCGGATGTGGTGCCGGCGCCGGTGATGGCCCCGGCGCTGAGCGAGGAGGATGGTGAGGATGAACCGGAGTCTGCGGTGGCGCCGGTTCATCTGCGTGGCTTCTGTCGGAAGAGCGTTCGCGGAGCGCGTGGGAGGCGGGTTAGGAAACTGTGATGAGATGGGATGAGATGAACAGGGAAATGGCATATGACGAACCCATGCAGCGCACCAGGTCGCTTTGCGAACTGGTGGCCTGTGTTGATCTGCACTGCGGCCCTTCCCTGATAGAATCACCCGCTGTTTCCTGACCTGATGTGCATGAAGGGCAGGAATTCGAAGGCCATCGCTTCCCTAAGACAAGGGCGGCGAGGGCATGCTGGTGCTGTGCGCGACGTGAGGGCACGAGATAAGACGAGAATTTCGATAGCAACTTTGACGACTTATGAGGACTAGCGAACTGGAACTTGAACTGGAAGACGAGGAGGGCGCTCTGGCGGGAGCAGCAACGGCGACTGCAGCGCAGCGTGATGCACCGGCGTTTGACTTCTACTGCGAGCGGTGGACGCACGGGACGCGGCACCTGACGAAGGTGGAACGCTGCGACTATCTGGACCTGCTGCTGCACCAGTGGACGAATGATGGCCTGCCGGCGGACCTGGACCTGCTGGCGCGGCTGGTGGGGTATCGCAAGGGCTCGCAGATCTCGCCGCTGGTGCTGGAGAAATTCCCCGTGGCTGCGGATGGGAAACGACGAAACGTGCGGCTGGAGCATGAGCGGGAGAAGCAGCGGGACCGCATCCGCCGGCGGCGGCAAGGTGCAGCCATGACGAATGCGAAGCGCGAGGCACGCAAGGCTGCGGCCTCTCCCACTGCCCGCGTCCCTGGAAAGGCCGTGTCCTCCGGCAGAAATCAGAAGACGCATAGCGATACGCTCAGCGATACGCTCAGTGATACGCTCAGCGTCACGCCTAGCGAACGCTTAGCGTGCGCTGAGCGCGACGCTAGCGTTACGCCACCACCCACCACCCACCACCCACCCCATGGTGATCTTGCTGTCTCTCCCCCTTACCCCGCGGGGGCGGGGTGGCCTACGTCGGAGACGCAATGCCGCTCCCTTGCGGTGAGCCTGGGTGTGGACCCCGACTACGCAGCCACGATTTGGAACGAACACGACTCAACAGGCGACTACACACGTCGAGACGAGCACGGTGTGTCGAGGCCTATCGTGAAGTTTGCGGGCTACCTGAAGTTCCGCTGGTCCTGCCGGACACGGAAGAACGATGACGCCAAAGCACTCGAGAAGACGAAGGCCGAACTGCGGCGACAGACGGGAGCGAATGGAAATGGCCACAGTGCTGCCTCTCGCACCAGTGGTGGAGGTACAAACGCGAACGGGAACGAACGCGGACATGGAAGCGGAAGCAGACCCATGCATGCGGAACGTGGACAGCGAACAGGCGAGATCCAAACGGATGTGAATGTGAGCAAAGTGAAAATCTATCGATTGGAGGACTGTGAAGATGAGTGAGCCCATTTCCTGCTCGCGCTGTGGTGCGTCTGTCGAAGGTGTGAGTGCTGAGGAAGCGCGCAGCCTGCGGTCCATTTTCAACCGTGCTCCGCTGGTCCTCTGTGAGGTGTGTGTGGCGGAGAACAAGACCGGCTGGGAAGAGAAGCAGAAGCAGGTAGAGATCCGTAAGACCCGGGACTGGTCGGAGGAATGGCCCCCGCGTGCCATCGCTGACCTGGAGTTGCTCAAGGATGCTCCGCTGCGCATGGTGCGGACCATTCAGAAGAAGCTGCAAGCAAACCGCGGCACGTTTGCGATTCTCGGTGATCGCGGGCGGGGGAAGACGGTGATGGCGGTGTGGCTGGCGGAGCAGCGTCGACAGCGCGGGCAGAGTCCGGGGGTGTATGTGCGCTCGCACGATCTCTTCGCGACCATCCGCCGCGCGTGGCATCCGCAGAGCCAGGAGGATGAGTGGACGGTGCTGGAGCGTTATCGCAAAGCACCCTTCCTCGTGATCGATGAATTCCAGGAGCGCAGCGAGAGTGAGTGGGAGAATCGCACGCTGGTGAATATCATCGACCACCGTCACGCGAACATCCTGCCCACGGTCTTGATTGCGAATCTGACTGCGGAAGCCTTTGGCAAATCCGTCGGCGCCTCGATGGTGGACCGCATCGGCCAGACGGGTGGCATGGTGGAGTGTGCGTGGGAGAGCTTGAGGAAGGTGGGGTGAGTGGTGAGTGGTGAGTGGTGAGTGGTGAGTGGTGAGTGGTGAGTGGTGAGTGGTGAGTGGTGAGTGGTGAGTGGTGAGATGGTGGGTTATGGCTCTACGGTGGTGGTGTCTGAGAATGGAGATAGCTCAGGCAGGAGTTTCGCCAAGCCTGCTGGAAGTGTGCGGTGAAGCCAGTCGTGTGCCTGCACGGCGCGCGCCTTGGAGCGGGATACCCACTCGTAGTGCACGCTTCCTTTGCGTGCCTGCCATTTTTCGGACTGCATGCTCTTGAAAGCGTCTACCGACACGGTGGTTGAACAATAGAAGTCCACCATCAGGGTGCCCCTGGCCGGGACGGTGAATGCCTCTATTCCCCTGCGCCCCACATGAGCACTGGAAAGTAGCCCTTCCCCCTTCGATTCAAGTTCCTCACGAAACGTTCCCGATATCAACATCACGTCCACACCGCTGGTGTTCCGCAGTTCCATCTGCATGGACTGATAGTATCCCTCTTCGAATGGCCCCCTCTCCATGTTCCCACCCACATGGCGGAAGCGCAGCGGATTCTCCGGCCGCCAGGCACTCACGAACTGCCAGCCGAGCACGGCGAGCAGCATGATGAAGATGGAGGCGATGAAGAGTTTCGCGCGGCGGGACATGGGAGATTTTTGGCTTGGGACTTGGTAGGTGAGATTTCACCATGGTCCAGTCCGAGTTCGAGCTCTGTGAGAGGGCCCGCAAAAAAACGGTCGGTGCGTTCTTGTGATGCGGAACCACCCAGCGTGAGTCTGCCTGAAGGAGGCTCCGCGCGACGAAGCTCCCGACCAAAGCGGTGCTTCGCACACGCACTCCAAGGCGCTTCGCGCAAGGTGGTGAGTCGCTGAGTCGTGTCTAGCAGCGAGGGTGGGTCAGATCACGAGACGCTTCTGATTTTGATTCAGATTCATGTTACACCAGGGCGAGTTGAAAACAGGTCTCTCACGCGACGAACCTGCCCAGGGTGTTGCAGAAGGCCCAAGGAGCGGGAACGCCTCGTTCCCGTGGGTGAAAAGGTCTATTGGAGTGTATCTATCGAAGTACTCTCTTGGAATAGTACGCGTGCTCGACATGCCACATCACCCAGCATGGTGGCCGCTGACGGGAACGAGGCGTTCCCGCTCCTTGGGCCTGTGCCATGCTCGTGTATCCATGGATACCTCGATGGCGTGAACCACTCCAGGGAGTCCGATGTTTTGCAGACAAGGACCCGGTTTCAACTTCCTTTGGTAGCAACCTGATGTGCATGCGCTTCGCGGGCCTGCACGCAGCCCAGGAACGCGCCTTCCCCATGATTTCACACGGTGCGATAGGGTGTGATATCATCAATCACCACCTCCGCCCACCACCCTACGGCGGTGGGAGCTGCACCTGGGGAGGTGTGCGGGGTGCTTTTGATAACGAGGGTTCCGTGGATGATGGGAAGGATGGCGCCTGCGAGGGGTCCAGGGGTGGCGCGGGGGGCAGCTGCAGGGTGGTGCGGTCCTGGCCGATGGTGGGCTCGGGGACGAGGTGATACCACGTGGGAGAGAGGCTGGTGCGGAGGTGGTCGAGGGCTTCGATGGCCTGGTACTTGATGCGGGAGGCCCAGAGGTACTCGACCTGAGCGCTGCCGTCGCGGAGGCGGGTGTAGCCTTCGTGGTCGAGCATGGCGATGCCGGAGAACTGGCCGCTGGCGGGAATGAGGATGTACTCGGGACTGGTGCTGATGCCGGAGTTGATCTGCAGCTCGGGGGTGATGACGCCCAGGCTGTCGTCGCTTTTGCCGGTGTGGCTGGTGTCGTAGAAGCTGGCGACGAGGAGGTGGATGGGGGCGCGGCTGGTATTCTCGATGGTGAGGGGCACCATGACTTCGTTGTCCACGGGCACAGGCGCGTGCTCACCGGGCGTGGGGATGAAGCGCAGCGGGCTCTGCGGATGCCAGGTGAGGCCGAGGTAGATGGCAGGGACGCTCAGCAACGCCAGGAAGATGGCGACGAAGATGAGCTTGGCACGGCGGGACATGGGGGGCTATCTATGATTTACGATTTTCGATTGATGATTTTGGATTTGGTTTCGGAGAGACTAGCAGAGGGATGAGGATGCTGCGCGTAAATGAAGTGTCTTTATGGGAACTGTATGTGGGCCTCATGCATGTCGAAAGACTCGTCCGGAAATAAGGTGTTGATCTTCAGGTATGCGAAGTCTCTTTGGAAGCGGACCACTGCGCGAATGAAGGCAGCCCTGCTGGGAGTGACGGTGAAATACCTCATGGTGGCACCCTTCAGATCCTCCGGAGAGCGGTCGCGGACGAGTGACACGATGAGTTCGCAGGTGCCGTGCGGTGGGATGATGGCCAGGGGCTCGGCGGAGCGATGCGGGGGACGCACCTCGCCGATGGAAGGATTGTCGTACTCATCCTCATCACCGTCCTTTTCTTTTGGGGGGAATGGGATCGCCATGATGAGGCGGATGGTGGCGGAGCTGGTATTTTCCACGGTGACGGGGTAGTCCACCATGCGCGCGCCTTCGCCTCCCGAGGGAACCGACCGTGGGGCAGTGATGCGGAAGCGCAATGGATTTGCCGGTCTCCAGTTGAGGTAGAGATGCACCATCACGAGGCACACGATGGCCATGAGGATGCAGAAGAGGATGACCTTCGGGCGGCGGAACATGAGCACTGGAGATTTGAAATCTGAAATCTGAAACTTGAGATCTCAAATTTCAGATGGGGGAGTCTAGCAGAGGGATGGGGACGCTGCCCGTAAATGCATGGAAGTGTCTTTTCTTTACTGGAACTCCAGAGGGGTACGATGCGTGTCGGGGGCGAGATACGGGAACAAGGGGTCGAGCTTCAGGGAGGGCAGGGTCTTTCTAAGGTGGACGACGGCGTTGTAAATGGCGGCCTTGCTGCGCGAGGTGGAGAAATAGCTGATGTGGGCATCCTTCAGGTTCTCGAGGGAGAATTCTTTAGGGAGTGGCAGCACGACTTCGCAGGTGCTGTGCGGTGGGATGACGGTGAGGGGTGTGCCGGCGGAGGCTGAGTAGGGAATGTGCACGGAGCTGACGTAGGTGTTAGCGGCCTCATCGGGTTTCACATCCTTCGCCGGAACGAACACGTCCGCCTGGATGAGGTGGATGGTGGTGGAGGTGGTATTCTCCACGGTGACCGCGTACTCAATGCCCGGCAGGGCCTCCGCAGCTGCGGTGCGTGGGGCGGTGATGCGAAAGCGCAGCGGGTCCTCCGGCGACCAGGTGAGCACGAGCTGCACCGCCACGAGGCTCGCGGTGGCCACGAGGACGAGGAGGAAGATGAGCTTGATGCGGCGGCGGGACACGGGCTATTGATGATTTATGATTGATGATTTTTGATTGGGGATTTCAAAACTCAGCCCTCTGGCTGGCTCAGGGCTGAAGTTGCGTCAGCCACTCGGGAGCACACATTTGCGCTATGAGCACAAAGCGTATGATGGGAAAACGACTCTTCGACCAACCATGCGCATCGGTCGCGAGGTCCCTGACCTTCGATGTGCAATCATATCTTACCATGAGTGGGGCGGGGTCTTCGAGGGTACCGCGTAGAATTTCTGTAGCGGGCACCTTGAGATGGACTGTGCCGCCCGCCGGAATTTTGACACTGCAGGGAGGCTCCACGAGGTAGCCGGGACGCAAGGTACGGAAGCGTGGCTCCAGACGGGCACTACGCAGGGTCAAGGGCACCAAGGTGGTATTTGTCACCGTGAATTCCACGAGGAAGGGATACTCAGGGAGGCCGGGAGCAGGAGTCGCGGGAGTGACAGCCACGACCCGAAAGCGGATGGGATTCCCCGGATCCCACGATAGAAACAGATACACCATGGGAATGCCGAGCAGCACGAGGAAGACGGAGAGGATGGTTATACTCGGGCGGCGGGACACGGGCTATTGATGATTTACGATTGATGATCTCTGATTGGGGATTTCAAGGATTGACCGGTGGAGATGCGGGCTGGAGGGGTGTCTCCCACCTGGTCATCTCTGTCCGGGGAATCAGTTTCCGGTACTTTTCAGGACATTCAAAGTACAGGCGGACCAGGGCATCCGCCACGTATCGCTGGGAGGCTGACGAGCAGTAGTACTCCACGGGGATGGGCTCACGTGCGAGGACGCCTTGCTGAAAATGCCCGGTGACGGGTTGCTTGAACCGGACGGTACGGCCTGCTGGAATCTTGAAATCGCTTGTATGGTCGAGAAGATAATCCGGTTTCCCCGTGGGATGTGGAAATGCCGGACGCGCGAAATGCAGAGTCATGGGCACCCTGGAGGTATTCGTCACGGTGAACTCCAGCAGATAAGGATGATATTGCCTGCCGGTAGCTGGAGTGGGTGAAGTGACAGACACCACCTGAAAGCGGAGGGGGTTCTCCGGCTTCCATGATTGAAACAGATACACCGCGAGGATGCCGAGCAGCACGAGGAAGAGCGCGGTGATGAGGAGCTTCGTGCGGCGGGACATGGGGGCTATTTATGATTTTTGATTTATGATTTTTGATTTGTGGGTGGCGGGAGATCCATGTCGATGGTGTCTTCGAACGGAAGCATGTGGGGCAGGTGGTCTGCGAGGGATTCAGGCAACCTTTCACGAAGCCAGATACATGCACCCGAGGTCGATGCCTGGACGTGGGAGCCCCACTGGTACCGCATAACCCCGTCCCGGAGGCGGAGTTTCCCCGCTTGCAGGAGATTGAGGTCCGCCGTGGCCAGCACGGTTGCGGAATGAAACTCCACCTGGATGGCGCCGCCTGGGGGGATGGGGTGCGCTTCAATGTGTCCCGGAGGCGCAAACCATTGGGCACGGAATGCCTCCTTTCCTTCTGACGAGTCTCCGATGAAATGTCCTGAGATGAACAGTACGGTGGCAGCACTGGTGTTCCGCACTTCCATCATCATTCTGCTGTGGTATTCCTTTTCCACCAAGCCACCCGGCGACGGGAACGCGTAATAGGTGGCCTTCTCATCCAATTGGCGGAAACGCAGTGGATTCTGCGGATGCCAGGCGAGGACGACGTATGCCATGGGCATGGCCAGCAGCACGAGGAAGAGCGTGGTGATGAGGAGCTTCGTGCGGCGGGACATGGGGGCTATTTATGATTTTTGATTTATGATTTATGATTTTAGATTTGGGAGCTCACGTCTGAAATCTCTTTCCGGGTGGAGCGTCAGTGTGGGTGGGTGGCGACTCGTGGTGCGGGTGGACGAAGGGCCTTCGGGCTATCCAGATTCGGGCGAGGCATTGTTGTTGTTGTTGCTGTCGTCTTCGTCGTCGCAATCATCATCCGTGGTTTGAGACTTCAAGTCGGAAGATGGGTGTGGGTGGGGATGCGATGAAGAGCAGGAGCTCTGATTATTCACTGGGGCCGGGGGTGTTTGGCGGGAGCTCGAGGGGGATGGTATCGTGGCGCATGCCGGGCGCAGGGAGGTGAGACCGGAGCCTCGTGGGAAGGTAGGGGTACATGCGCTCGCAGGCCTCCAGGAGCTGGTACCTTTCGTCGGTGGTCCACTCATACTGCACGGGCGCGATTCCGAGGCTGAGTTCCACTAGGCGCCCGGATGGGGCAGAGGCAATACAAGGGACGGTGCTGCGTGGTGGAATGACGATGACATAGCCACGGAGGGGGGAGGATGCACCAAGCAGCCCCTGCTCCTCATGCGAGAGATAGGCGAGGGTGTATTTCTTCGATGGGCCCGCGCTGAGCACAGCCGCCGTCGCGAGATACACGGTGGAGTTGGACGTGTTCTCCACGGCCATGTGAACGTACTCCGCGCCACTCTTGGGCAAGCCCACGGGAAGCATGTCGTGCTCCAGGTAGGCGATGGGGCGGAACCGCAGGGGATTCACCGGCAGCCCGAGGACGACATAAAACGCGAGCGCCAGGCCAAGCAGGATGACGGTGATGATGCTGGCTGCGAGAATGCCTCTGGAGCGGCGGGGCATGGGCTCTTGATGATTTGAGATTTGAGATCTGAAATTTGAGATCTCAAATCTGGAATCTATTCCTGGTGGGCCGGGTCGATGATGAGCGGGGTCACGAATTCATCCTTCGCGCTGGTGAATGGATCCGCGTCCCGGTGCAGGAGTGACGGGGCCATGCTTTTCAGCTTATAGAAGATGTCTTTTGTCTTCTCTTTGGTCTTGCTGAATGCCCTGTAGGAGACCTCGAAGTCCTCGCGTGTCACGCGCTGGGCCGTTGCCGGATCCACGAGGACCTGCACGCGGGCGGTGCCCTGGGGCGGGATGGGAGGTCCTCCCCACATGGTGTAGACGAGCTGTCGGGGACCCCCGCTGCGCGCCCGCAGCTCTACCCCGCCGAGGTGGACGGGGCGACTGCTGGTGTTCTGCGCCTCGAGGAATATGGGCACCAAAGGAGTCGAGGGAGAGCTGCCAGAGGGGGTGAATAGCGACTTCTGCGGTTCGCCACGCTCCAGGTACCGGAAGGTAAAGGGGGCTGCCACTTGCCAGGTGAGCGCGACATAGATCGCGGGAAGGCCGAGCAGGAGGAGGAAGACGGAGAGGATGGTTATCTTCGTGCGGGGGGACATGGGCTATTGATGATTTGAGATTTGAGATTTGAGATTTCAAATCTGAAAACTCATTTGGAGGAACGTCAGGGCGCGGAACTCATAACGGGGCGGGGAATAATGACCGGTGGGCCTTCGAGGGCGGCGGGGCTATTCTGGAACGGGATTGGGGGGAGCTTCGCGAAGCCGAGTTTTTCAGGAAGGCGGGCGCGCAACCAGTTTTGCGCATCGATCGCCCATTTCCTGGGAGGACTGGCACAATGAGGGATGAGTCTTACCTTGTCCGGCCCGAGTGTGCGGGCGGCTGCCGGATTCATGAGCACTTCGAAGCGGGTCACGCCATGGGCCGGAATGGATTGCGCGGACAAGCTTGGTACGGCTGACGAAGATCTGGCCGGCGCTTTGCGCGAGTGATAATTCAAGGGAAAATATCCATCAGGCGATGACGAACCCGGCGTGTACTCCCGGATGATCACGTTCGAGAGGTAGACGGGATACGGCTTGGTGTTTTCCACTTCGAAGATGAGAGGAATGACGGTCTCAGGAGGCATCATGGGATGTCCCTGTGCCATCTCCTGCGGAAGCGCGGTGACGCAACGGAAGCGCAGGGGCTGATCCACGGACCAGAAGAGGATGGCATACCCCACGGGAATGCCGAGCAGCACGAGGAAGAGCGCGGTGATGAGAAGCTTCGTGCGGCGGGACATGGGGGCTATTTATGATTTATGATTTATGATTTGAGATTTCAAATCTGAAATCGTTTTTGGAGGAATGTCAGGGAGGTGGTGGGGATGGCGGGGAGCTCATGACGGGACGAGGAATAACGACCGGCAGGCCTTCGAGGGTGGCGGGGCCTTGCTGGGATGATGACACATAGGGGAGCCTCGCAAACCTGAGCGTTTTGCGCAGGCGTGGGTGCACCCAGTTTCGCGCGTCGTATGCCAGCCTTCTGGGAACACTTGCCCAAAACGAGACGAGTTTGATTTTGCCCGTTTCAAATTCGCTGACGGTTTTCGGACGCATGAGCACTTCGAAGCGGGTCACGCCGTGGGCGGGAATGTATTGCCCGTACAGGCTCGGAGCGGCCCACAAAGATTTATCCCGCACGCTGCGTGTGACATAGTCCATGGAAAGGTATCCATCCGGCAGTGGCGACTCCGGATAGTATGCCAAGATACTCATGTCCTGGAAGTACACGGGGTAGGGCCTGGTGTTTTGTACCTCGAAGATGAAGGGGACGACCGGCTCATGAGGCAGCGAGATAAGCAGCTTGCCTGTATCCTCCGGAAGCACGGTGATGCAACGGAAGCGCAAGGGCTGCTCGATGGACCAGAAGAGACAACCGTACACCACCGGTACCGTGAGCAGCACGATAAAGAGCGCGGTGATGAGGAGCTTGGCGCGGCGGGACATGGGGAGATGCGGAGATGCGGAGACGGAGTGAAAAGGGATAAGTGAAAAGAGAAATGGGGGATGAGTCGAGGCTGTAGATAGGATGGGACTGGGTGATGGCGTCACTTGCCACTCCCCTGCCCTGGGGATGGCTGGGGGGAAGCGGTGGCGGGGAGCGTGAGTGGGCTGCGGTGGCGCTGCAGATCTGGTGCGGGAATCAGTTTCTCAAGCCAGTCCGTGGTCTGGTAGATGTGTTGTGCCCAGAAGGTGTGCGCCTTCTCGCCGGTGCCGGAGCGCCAGTGATAGTTCACATCAATATCCTGCAAGGCCTTCGGTGAATGCACGTCCTGGACCACGATGTAGGCGCGGCACTGCATGGACCCGCCCGGCGGCAGGTAAAGAGCACTGGAGGGGTCCCCAGGGCGGTCCTGCAACCGCGGGACGATGCCGCCTACCACCTGGAAGGCAGCACTGGCACCGCTGGCATTTTTTTGCTTCAATCCCGCGAAGGTGAGATAAACGGGCAGCTTGCTGACATTCCTCACGGTCAGGTGGAGAATGCCGACCTCCTTCACTCCGCGTGAGGGTTCCATCTCCAGGCGCACCGCTTCGAAGCGCAGGGGATTCTCCGTGCTCCAGGTGCAGGCCACATAAATCGCAGGGGTGGCGAGCAGCACGAGCAGGGTGATAAGGATGAGGAGCGGGGTGCGGCGGGGCATCGCTATCGATGATTGGGGATGGATGAGCTCAGATCGAGAACGTTTTTTCGGTATCGCGTCGACGGAGTGGCAGGGACTCACCATGACCCAGCATTCCAGCATGACTCCTGGGGTGGACGATGCCGTGGCGAAGCGGAGCCGGGGCGACAGCCCTGTATGAGGATCGGGGCACTCCTGCCAATAAGCACTAACATAAGATGGATTCTCGACGGTGGTGAGTGGCACCGGTCGGTGCTGAGTCAGTACGCGGCCCGAAGGGTCGCACGAATCCAGCGCAGGGATGATGGGCCCGAACGGGACCGATTCCCTGGGACAGGGCATCTCAACATGCATTGCGCCCTGAAAGCGGCGCCAGAACGGCCCGGCACACCTCAGGCCCATCGCTCCGGCCTTTCGCAGTAGACTGCGAAGCACAGTCGAAGCGGTTCCGCGGACTACGTCCTTCAAAGGCAAACGCCCCTTCACCGAAGATGCGGTAGGGATGCGCTCCTGCGCGTCCGAAAATAGGGGGCGGAGGCGGTCTGGAGTTGCAGCACGAAACGGCCTCGCGACGTGGCATCCCCTGCCCCCACCTCCGCCCGCGATCTACGGACGCGCAGGAGCGCATCCCTACCGTCCATTTTTGTGGAGGGACGCTAACGTTTAGAGTTAATGGTGCCTCAGGGGCTCGCGGGTGTCTTTGTTTCGACGATGAAACATACTTCAAGGCAAGCGCCCCTTCACCAAAGATGCGGTAGGCATGCGCTGGACAAGCTCATGGCGCGTCCGACTTCAGGTGGGCGGAGGTGGTGTGGAGCTGCGGCACGAAGCGGCCTCGCGACGCGGCATCCCCTCCCCCGCCTCCGCCCGCGATCTACGGACGCGCAGGAGCGCATCCCTACCGTCCATTTTTGTGGAGGGACGCTAACGTTTAGAGCCCATGGTGCCTCAGGGGCTGACGAGCGTGTCAAAAAGGCGACAAAAGGCCTCCGGGCTATCCATCGTTTGGTGAACTGTCCTCGTCATCGTTATCCCAGTCCCTATCTTAGTCATTATCCGTGGTTTGGATAGCCGGCGCCATTCAGGGTTGCTGAGTCGAGGCGGCAGGGGAAGCCTCCGGAGGGTGAGCCGGGGCTTTTAAGAGCGGGGTCACGGATGCGTCCACGCTTGAGGGGATGAGATTGATGTCGATGTGAAACGGCAGGAACAGTTTTTCCCTCAACCACCGGTCCAGGTCATAGGCGGTGCTCTGGGTCCCGCTGACCGAGAGGTAGGAGACGTCGAGCGATTCGCTTTCCAGGCGCTGGAGATTCGCCACAGGCACGTAGGACACCAGACGGACGGTGCCATGGCGGGGAATGGGACCCCGCCTCCACTCGATACGGGCACATGGCGGACCTGCCCTGTCGAGCTTTCCCCTCACGTCTCCGTCGATGAGGCTGATGGGCACACTCGTCGTATTCTGCAGCTCGATGTATATCGGCACCATGGGTATCTCCTTGCCTTTTCCACCTGTAAAGAAAGGGTCTGTAGTCTGCATCTCCGTGCCCGCTCCGCCTGTCATGAAAGGGTGTGCTGGCCGCATCTCCACTTCTCCATGCCCGACATAGCGGAAGCGAAAGGGGTCTGCCACATGCCAGGTGAGCGCGATGTAGGCGACGGGAATGCCGAGCAGCACGAGGAAGAGGGAGGCGAGGATGAGCTTCGCGCGGCGGGACATAAGGAGCTGCGGAGTGAAAAGGAAAACAAAGGCACAGAGTGGGTGATGGTGTCACTTACCACTCCCCTGTCCCGAGGATGGCTGAGGGGAAGCGGTGGCGGGGAGTATGAGTGGGCTGCGGTGGTGGGCATCTCCGTGTCGTAAGATTCGACTCTTCGCCGGTCCCATGAGCACGTGACTGTACCCGGTCCAGAGGGAACACACCCGCTCCGCAGTATCCGAGCGCCAGTAATAGCCCACGTCGATATCCCGCAATGCCTCCGGTGCCCCCACCCCATCGACTGAGATGTAGGCGATGCACTGCATGGATCCGCCCGGGGGCAGGAGAAGAGGACGCGGACCCTTCTCAGGACGGTCCTGCAAGTCCGGCATCAAGGCGCCTATCTGCACGGCATCCGCAGCGGCGTCGTGAGGATTCTTCTGGTGCAATGACGCGAAGGAGAGATGGACGGGCAGCTTGCTGACATTCCTCACGGTCAGGTGAAGCAGGTCGTGCTTCGTACTTCCGACGGGTGACGGGTCCTTCTCCAGGCGCACTGCTTCAAAGCGCAACGGATTCTCCGTGCTCCAGGTGCAGGCTACATAGATCGCAGGGATGGCGAGCAGCACGAGCAGGGTGAGGGCGATGAGAAGCTTGGTGTGGCGAGGCATGCGCTGTTTATGATTTGAGATTTGAAATTTGAGATCTCAAATCTCAAATCTCCTTCTGGGTGGACCGTCAGCGTGGGTGGGTGGCGATATTCAGGGAGATGACGTGGAGTTGGGAGTGGATGGTGTCTTGGGGGTCGCCGGGGCTTTCAGGAGCGGGGTCACGGATCTGTCCTTGTGGAGGGGAAGCATCTCGATGCCCTTGTGGAAATGCTTGTACAGCTGAATCTCCACCCAAAATGCCAGCTCACGGGCCCTGGCTTGCGTCCCGCTGATCGAGTCGTAGGAGACTTCGAAGGCATCGTGCTCCAGGCGCTGGAGAACTTCCGGGTCCACCAGGGTCTCCAGCCGGATGGTGCCCTGGCGCGGAATGGGATCCCCCTGCGCAGAGAGGAAAATGCATGGCCGTGGAGAATGCCTGTCCCGCTCTGTCCACACCCCTCCGCCCACGAAGTAGATGGGAAGGTTCGTCGTGTTTTGCATCTCGATGAATATCCACACCGCTGGCACTTTCGCGGCATCGGCATCGAAGGGGTTCTCCATCATTTCCACCTCCCCACGGCCCACATAACGGAAGCGAAAGGGGTCTGCTACATGCCAGGTGAGCGCGACGTAGGCAGCGGGGATGGCAAGCAGCACGAGCAGCGCAGTGGTGATGAGGAGTTTCGCGCGGCGGGGCATGCGCTGTTTATGATTTGAGATTTGAGATTTGAGATTTGAAATCTCAAATCTCAAATCTCCTTCTGGGTGGACCGTCAGCGTGGGTGGGTGGCGACTCGTGGTGCGGGTGGTGGAAGGGCCTCCGGGCTATCCAGATTGGAGTGAGTCATCGGCATCGCTATGGTTATCATTATCTTCGTCATCATTGGTCCATGGTTTGGATGGAGCAGCGACATTCAGGGAGATGAGGTCGTTTTGGAGGAAGAAGGTTCCGGGAGCTGAGTGGGGTCGATGATGAGCCCGGTCACGGATTTGGTCCGGTTCATGTTGAAATCGGAAATCCTATCGATGTGAAAGTGCTTGTGCAGCCATCCCTCCACCCACAAGACCAGCTCACAGGCTTTCATTTGAGTCCCACTGAGTGATTCGTAGGAGATTTCGAATGCCTCGTGTCCCAGGCGCTGGACCGCTTCGTCCTCCACCAAGGCCCCCAGCCGGATGGTGCCATGGCGCGGAATGGGCTCTGCCTCCCAAATGATCGAAGCGGATGGTTTTGGAGATGCCCTGTCCCGCTCTGCTCTCAGCTGTCCGCCCATGAAGTAGATGGGAAGCTTCGTCGTGTTCTGCACCTCGATGAATATCCAAACCCAGCGCTGTTTCGGGGCACCGGCATCGGGAGCAAAGGGGTTATCCACCATGTGCACCTCTCCAATTCCCACATAGCGGAAGCGAAGGGGGTCTGCCACACGCCAGGTGAGTGCGACGTAGGTGGCGGGGATGGCGAGCAGGAGGAGGAAGATGCCGGTGAGGAGAAGTTTCGCGCGGCGGGACATGGGCTCTTTATGATTTATGATTTATGATTTCAAATCTGAAATCTGAAATCTCCTTCTGGGTGGACCGTCAGCGTGGGTGGGTGGCTACTCGTGGGGCGGGTGGTGGAAGGGCCTTCGGGCTATCCGGAAACGGGTGAGCCATCGGTATCCCATCGTCCATTCGTCGTTCACTTCGGTTCATTCTCGGGCGGTGGTGCCTTTCCGGGGAATCCGCGCAAAGTGGGTGTGGGAGCCATATCAATATTATACTCTTGGAAAAGCCAACGGGGGAAGTGGCGCTGCAGGGAGGTGGGACATTTTTGGTAGAGTCTGTCCACCTCGTGATTGAATTGTAATTGCGCGGAAGTAGTCCACTGATAACCGAACCATGGTGTGTCCGTGGCAGTGCCTGTGCCTGTGCCTGTGGCTGTGCTCGCGGTGGTACCGCGAGGGGAACTCAGCACAAAAATCCTCGTGCGCTGAGTTTCGTGCGGCTCGAGGCTCAAGTACTCCGGAATCTCCTTGGGCGCGAAGCCCGACGGGCCGGGAGGTGCGTCTCCTTCGAATGAGGACCAGTAGCACGTGATGTAGATGGTGGCGCCGCTGGTGTTTTCGATAACCACCGCAGAGTCGTATGCGCCTGCGGGATCCGGCTCGGGCAGGGGCTCAAGGTGGATGCGCAGGGGATTCTTGGGCTTCCATACCGGAATGAGCATCCCCACCAGGATGCAGGACAGCACGAGGAGATACGCAGTGCTGAGGAAGAGCTTCGTGCGGCGGGGCATGCCGTATCTATGATTTCAGAATTGGAATTTGAAATCGGAGATTACGGGTGGCATGCAAATTTGTCTTATCCTTTAACCGGATGTCCCCGGCCCGGAGGTGAGCTGGATGGTGGTGGTGCTTTCATCCGGGATGATGCGGGGCACGTGTGACCGGAAGATGGCGGGGAGATGCAGGCGCAGCCAGGTGAGGGACCTGCCGGTGAGATGCCGCGGCTGGGAGGTCCAGAGATACTGCACGCGGAGCTCGCCGGCGTGGGAGGAGGGGCCGCTGCCCTCCAGCACGTGAATGCGAAAGCTGCGTGTGCGGTGCGAGGGGATGGAGACGGTCAGCGGTGTGCGCACGATGCTGCTGCCGCTGCTGCGGGCACCGCTCATGATGCGGCTGGCAGCAGTGGTACCACCGCTGCCTGAGCCTGTGCCTGTGCCTGTGCTCACCCGGGCAGATACGCGGGGGATCTCGCTGGAGAGATCGAGCTGGCCGAAGAAGGGTGCTTCACTCCCGGAGCTGTCCGGCACCCACACGGTGGCGCCATGGAACTGGATGGTGACGCCCCGGGTATTCTCCACCTCGACCTCCAGTTCGCGCAGGGGCCTGGCGAAGGCCGCGAGCTGGCTGGTGGAGCTGGTGCCGGTGCCGAGGTCCCGCGTGATGCGAAAGCGCAACGGCTCCGCGGGGCTCCACGTGAGGATGCAATACACCATGGGAATGCCGGTGAGCCCCAGGAAGAGGACCATGATCCAGATGGCGGAACGGCGGGACATGGCAGTGAGGGATGCCAAACTTCAAGTTTCAAAATTCAACCTTCAGATTTCAGATTTAAAATGTCAGAGATGCCGCGGCTGGCTGGCTCTGGGTACCGATGGATATCTATCCATGCCTCCACGCAGATGGGTGCGCGGGCATGTATGCGTGCGTATGTACGTACATACGTTGTCCCTGAAGAGAGAAAATGGGATGGAGCGGACCTGGACCTGGACTGAGCTAAACTGAACTGAGTTAGGCTAAGCTGACTGAGCGGATTTTGATTTTCCGGCGATTGTATCAGGGCGGCGCGGAGATGGCGAGAGCGCAGTTTGGTAACCCAGCCCAAGCCCTGCCCGGCCAGCTCTGTGAGGACGCCGGGGCGGGACATGCGTGGAGGTGAGGATGCGAAATGCAGTGCAGTGCAGTGCGATGCAAAGTGAAAAGTGATGAATGAAAAATGCAAAATGGGATGGGCAGTGGAGGCGAATGTGGGCAAGGACGTGAGCATATGCGGTGGATACCCACACACGGAGCACGGAGCACGGAGTGGAGTGAAGTGAATGGGAGCAGCGCGAGGCGCGTTTATTTCTCCATCCACCACGCAGTTTCGCTTGCGATGGAGGACGCGAACGCAAACCCACCCAGCGTATCGCAGCAGGCCCAAGGAGCGGGAACGCCTCGTTCCCGTGGATGAAAGGGTCTATGGTGTGTATTCGCCGAAGCACACTTTTGGAACTCAAGGGATACTCGATAGATATGCAACATCGCCAAGCATGGTGACCGCTGACGGGAACGAGGCGTTCCCGCTCCTTGGGCCTGTGCCATGTCCGGGGTCCATGGATACGCCTGTCGCATGAGCCGCTCGAAGCAGTCCGGCTGCCTTGGAAGTTGCGTCGCTCGAACCGGTGAATCTTGGGTGAGCTCATGGATTCGGGTGTCGCTGCGCGACACTGATAACCGACCATCCACCCGGCCTTGAAAGGCCGGGCTAAGATACGGCCGTCGCTCCGCGACTGAAGCATCGATACCATCCTGAGACCTGCATCATGAACTGGGTTCTCAACCAACTTCTCATCGAAGTCTGAGAATGGCGATGCCATTGCTTAAAATGCTCCAGTGTGGTGTCACGCAAGTTTGTTAAATCATAAGATGAAGCAGGATGCGGCTAGAGTTCCTGGCAACTCCCACGCCGAAGGCGTTGCACATGCATAGCCCAGGGTCAGCCCGCGAAGCGGGCGCCACCCTGGGACGGCATCATGATTCATGAACGCCGAAGGTGTTCCACAGAGTCGGTCCATCGGTAAGCCATGTTGTCCGGCCTTAGCGGCTGTTTGTGGAACACCTTCGGCGTACGATTCGCTTATGACAACCACCCAAGGTGGCGCTTGCTTCGCAAGCTGACCCCGAACTGCGGGGCTGGACAATGTGCAACGCCTTCGGCGTAGGAGTTCGTTCGGCCAACTGAACTGGTTCTGCGCCATGTCAGAAGCATCAGAATAATTGAAGAAACTTGCCTGACACCACACTATATATCTGCCTATCAAGACCGGGGAAGCTCTTCCCCCGCTGCACGTGGAACGTCAGGCACAGGAGGCGGCGATGGTCTGGGCGGTGGATGAAGGCGCTTCGCGCTTCCGCTGCCCCTTTATCATCTGTCAAAAGCAGGGCTCCCCTGCTCCACGCCATCCTGCACGCCTGCCCGGGGACGTGCGGCAGGCGGGCGCTGGGGCACGGAGGGCGGGTCGAACTCGGTGGGGTAGATGAATCCGCTGAGCATGCGGTTCCACCAGAACTCGTAGCGATGCAGGTAGCCGCCGAAGCGGGTGTTTTCATAAGCCCACTCATAAGGGGCGCGATAATACTCCACCCACGAGCCGCCGGTGAGCAGGGTGACGGGGGCGATGCTCAGGAGATAGAGCAGCGGGAGGATACACGCCAAAAGCCACGGGAGTGTGCGGGTGCGACCTGCGGAGTGGGAGGTGCTCATGCGTGTGCGTGTGCGTGTGCGTGCTTATGACGAAGGGAAATGCAAAATGAGAAGTGAGAAATAGCAAATGCCAGCGGCGATGAGTTCGTGGGTGCCTCAGGGGAAGTTCTCCAGGGTGGCGGTGGACCAGGTGTCCCCGCTCCATCGCGGAGACTCCGGGAAGTAGCGAAGGGAGAGTGACTGGTACCACTTGAACACCCGATGCCGGAACGTGGAGGCATGGAAGTAGTCGACTTGCACGTGGCCGAGCTTGTTTTCAAGTTCAGACTCCGACAAGGGCAGGAAGAGTTTGCAGGTCCCGCGCCAGGCACCGCCGGGAGGGATGACGGGGCCCTGAGCAAAGGGGTTCTCAACGAGGACGTCGAAGCCGTTGAAGGGATCGAACACCTTTTTCTTCCCTGACATCCAGCTGAGCATCGCGCTCTCCAGAACTCTGGGCGCGGTGCTGGTATTGCGCACTTCGATTTCCACCTTTTCAGTGCGATGGCCCATCGCCTGCCAGGTCGATTCGGAGTATTTCTCGCGGTTGATGACCCGGAAGCGCAGGGGATTCACCGGCGCCCAGTTGCTGCCCACATGCCAGATGGGGATGGCGAGCAGGAAGAGGACAACGCCCAGGAAGATGAGCTTGATGCGGCGGGGCATGGGGGAAAGGTGTCAGAATAGACGTATGCGTGCGAGTTTGGAAGCAAGTCGTTTCTCCCAGACGAAAAAGCCGCATCGGTGGCGTGGCAAGGAGGCATCTCCTTGTCCCCTGGCAGTGCCTCCATGTCATGCGCGCATCATTCTCGCGTGATTCCCCCAGAGTGGGAGGTGCTTATGCGTGTACGCATGCGTGCTTATGACGAAGGGAAATGAAAAATAAGAAGTGAGAAATGAAAAATGCAAATTGGGGGGGAGCGCAGTCTGTGGGTGGCTCAGGGGAAGTTCTCCAGGGTGGCGGTGGACGAGGTGTACTCGCTCACCGAGGCGCGCAATCGCGGAGACTGCGGAAAGTAGCGAACGCAGAGTGAGTAGTACCACGTGAACACCCGCCTCCGGAACGTGGAGGCATGTGTGTAGTCGACCTGAACATAACCGGGGTCGTTATTTTCACTTTCAGACTCCGACAAGGGCAGGAAGAGCTCGCAAGTCCCGCACCAGGTGCCGCCAGGTGGGATGACGGGGACCTGAGCGAAGGGGTCCAGGAGCGAGTGGTAGGGTAAGATCACATGGTTCTTCCTTGAGAACCAGCGGAGGTACGCGCTCTGCATGGCCCTGGGCGCGGTGCTGGTATTGCGCACTTCGATTTCCACCTTTTCAATGCGATGGCCCGTCGCCTGCCAGGTCGACTCGGCGTGTTTCTCGCGGTTGATGAGCCGGAAGCGAAGAGGTTCCGCTGGAGCCCAGTTGCTGCCCACATGCCAGATGGGGATGGCGAGCAGGAAGAGGACAACGCCCAGGAGGATGAGCTTGATGCGGCGGGGCATGGGGGGAGTTTGTGATTAATGCCTTATGATTTATGATTTATATCGCCCCAAAAATCTACGGGTATCTTCCGGAGTGTGCCGGAAGATAAGAGTGGCAAGGGAGACGCTGGCATCGCCGCGTGCCTCCGCACCGGGAGAGCCATGCCGAAGCGGCTCCCGCGAGGAGCAGCACGTGCGTCAGATCAGGGCGCTGCACGGAAGATTTGTTTGCACGTCTCGTGACGCGTCCAGTGCGTTGCACGAAATGTTTCCTATGCAGGTACCAGCTTGCGCGAAGCGCCTTGGAGTGCGTGTGCGAAGCACCGCTTTGGTGGGAAACTTTCTGGCGCGGAGCTTCGGGCAGGCAGTCTCACGCTGGGTGAGGTTGCATCACGAGAACGCAGCGACCCGCGACCTCCGATTGGAGTCATGGATCGATCCTGCGTCATCCACCTCGTGACGTCTCCTCCCAAAGCGGTGCTTCGCACACGCACTCCAAGGCGCTTCGCGCAAGGTGGTGACTTCCATTGGACGCGCACTGCGTGTGCGCGAGTGCGATCTCACGAGCCATGCATGTGCACCTGTGTTTCACCGCTCACGACCCCGCTGCTGCTTGCAGGGGGCAGGAGTTTTGATTATCCGTGAGGACGGGAATCTTGGACTGGAAGGACTGGGGCACGTGCGCGCGGAGCCAGTGCAGGGCGGTGGAGGCGCGGCGGCGGGTGTCGGACATCCACTCATACTGGAAGTGAAGTTGGCCGGTCTTCGCGGCATCGACGTTGGCATGCTCGACGAGGGCGGCGACTTCGAGAGTGCTGTGGCCTGGGATGATGACCATGGAGCGCTTGTCAGACATTTGCCTGTGCGGGTGCTCCATGGGATGGAAGAGACCGACGCGGGCGGTTGCATCCGTGGTCGCGGGCAGGGGCTCGGGACTTGCTCCGTTATCCGACGCCTGTGCCGCAGTCAGGTCTGCCTTGAACAGGCACACGGGTGTGGCGCTCGTGTTTTCAATCACCACGCCGACAGAGGTGTATGCATTGCCGCTGGTGGGTGTGTGCTGCCCGGCCACGCGGAAGCGGAGCGGCTCGCGCGGAGCCCAGGTGAGCACGGTGTACAACAGCGGGATGCCCACCAGGGCGAGCAGGATCACCTTCGTACGGCGGGACAGGAGCGGTGTCTGCCGGGCGATGGAAGATAAGAGGTAGCCACTGAAGCGGAAGGAAGGCTGGCTCGCGCGGCGTGAAGCGGCGGTGGAGGAGGAGTGGGCATTCATGGCTGGGATGAGGGGCACGTACCTCGTGGGCCCATTACAACCTGATTCACTGGAACCTTGCAACAAAAGAAAGATTCAGCAAAAGGCCGGGGCTGCTCTCACCGGCCACTGCCCTCCCCCTTGCTCGATGGGACGTGTGCCTGGTGTCATGAGCGCGGACGAAGCGGCTGCACATCCATCGGTGTCCGGGGAAACGGTACGTGCCTGTGGATGCTTTCTGGCAGGTGCTCATGCAGCCATCGTGAGAAATCCTGCACCCGCTTCAAGGAGGTAGAGCGCCAGCTGTAGCCCACCACCACGTCTTTCAGCGGGGTATCGTGAGGCACGTCTTCTTCAAACATCAGCTCGCAAGGAACAGTCTGCCGGGCGCCGACGGTCACGGGGAGATCGTATCTTCCCTTTGCGTTGATCAAGCAACCGAGCATGCCCAGCATTCTCGGCCTATCCTGCTCGCCCGCGGGCTCCACGTAGCCGTAGCCCAGCACGATGCTGGTGGCGGCGGTGTTCTCCACTTCGAGGGTGAGGACTCGAATCTTCTCTTTGTAGTGTTGCATCTGCTCGATGCGCTCACCCACCACATGAAAGCGCAGCGGATTCTCCGGTCGCCACGTGAGGGTGATATGCACCGCCGGAATGGCGAGCAGCACCAGGAAGAGGGCGGTGATGATGATCTTTATGCGGCGAGACATGTGTGAGGAGGGAGGAAAGGAGGGCAGGTGCAGGCTCCATGCAAGAAATCAGCGAGCTTTTCACGGAGATGAGTTCTGCCCCTGCACGTGCCACCTTGCGCGAAGCGCCCTGGAGTGCGTGTGCGAAGCACCCCCTTGGTGGGGAGCTCGAAGTGCGGAGCATGATGGTGACCACGCCACGAAATTGGCATCACCTTCAAGTCGTGCACCGTGCTGCCCCGCTCTGGGCTTTGCGATAAAGCCAGCGTCACCATGCTCGCAACCTCACACGCCAAAGCGGTGCTTCGCACCGCACTCCAAGGCGCTTCGCGCAAGGTGGTGCATGGCGGGGACGACTCCGTGAAACAAGCGTGATTCATCTCCCGGGACGACTCAGGGGGAGCTGCGAGCGGAGAGGGCAGGCAGGAGTGGAGTAGTATCCTGGTCGTGCGTGGGCCAGTTTATCGGGATGCAGGGCCTCACGAATTCAGGGACACGTAAAAACAACCAAATGCGAGCCTGACTTGCCTTGACTCGATTGGCAGACATCCAGCCGTAGAACAGTTCGATATTCTCAAAGGCGGATGCCGGATACTCGTCCTGGAGCACGGGGCAAAAGCATGGGAGGGAGGTGTGGGGAGGGATGATCATGCTGTCGCTGTCATCGGGTCCGTATACTTCCCTAAGTTGGCTAAAGGGGTCGGCCACGCTATCTGGGTTGCCCGCCCTCTTCATGGTTGCCCATACGACATACACAGGGACGCTGCTGGTATTCTCCACAATCATGTTCAGCTTTCCAGAGTCGCGAAACTGCCCCTTACGAGACGGATCTTCATAGCCGACCAAGCGGAAGCGGAGGGGATTCGGAGGGCTCCAGGTGAGGATGACATACACTGTGGGGATGGCCAGCAGCACGAGGAAGAGCGCGGTGATGATGAGCTTTACGCGGCGAGACATGGGCTGAGAACGAACGGAGGAAGGGAGAGAGGCAACAGGAAAAGGCACAGAGTGGGTTCTTTTCTTTCTCTCTATGAGATGGGTGCGTCACAAGGTGGATTGAGCTGAGGCGAATGTTGCCCAACGAACCAGATGACTCCAGGCAAGATATCAGCCGCCACGGCTCTGAGGTTGGCTCTGGCCGGGAAGCGCGGGCTGCAGTGGGGTGGTGTCTACATTGCTCGAGGGCCAGTCCATTGTGATATGGGGCCTCACGAATGCAGGGGCATGGAAGAACAACCATTCGCGGACCTCACTCACCTTGGCTCGAGTAGTAGATATCCAGTGATAGGACAGTTCGATTTTCTCAAGGGCAGATGCCGGATAGTCGTCCTCGGGCACGATGCTAAAGCACGGAAGGGAGGTGTGCGGAGGGATGATCATGCTGGTGGGATGGTGGGGCATGGCTACAGTCCAATGAGGGCCAAAGGGGTCGACGATGCCCCTGGCTGGGTTGCCCGGCTCCGTCAAGACAGCGAAGAAGAGCTTCACAGGGGCGCTGCTCGTGTTCTCCACGATCATGTTCAGCTTTCCAGAGACGCGAAACTGCCCCTCACGAGACGGCGCTTCATAGCCATAGCCGGCCACGCGGAAGCGGAGGGGATTCGGAGGGCTCCACGTGAGCGCCACATACGCCAGGGGAATAAATAACAACCCCAGGAAGAGAACGAGGAGCAAGTGCCGGATGCGAGGAAACATGGGGAGGAGGGACGAGGGTGGTGACAGGCAACAGGCACAGAGTGGATTCGGTTGCTCCGTGAGATGGGTGAAGGCACAGGGTGGATTGAGTGGAGCCGATTGTTGCTCAACGTGCCAGCGTCTTCCACCACCAGTTATGGTAGGCGTACAGCACACGGCCAAGCGGGGGCCGGATCTTCAGCCAATCATAAGGCGTGGCATAGGCTTTGAGCCAATCTGGTTCCGTTCCCCGATAATGCCATGCTCTCACGGTCTTCCCGGTATTTTTGAAAGGAAGGATTACCCGCTCTGGTTTGACCACGGCAAACTTCAGGGGTGGGACGCTCAAAAAATAGAGCACGGGAATCACCACAAAGAGTACAAGAGCCCCCACCAACAGATGGGGCTTGCCTAAACGTCCTGCACGCATGGGCGTGAGTTTACACCCAGACGGTTGCTTGTCACCGGGCGGATCGATTCAAATGGCAGCACGTCCCGCACGTGAGCACTGCGGCTGGTTCATGGCTTGCCTGTCATGCCCCGGGGAAAGGGTGGAGGTGCCGTATGTTGAGTGGAGCGCTTGCTCAGCGTCCCAGGAGATCCCAGCACCAGCTTTGATAAGCGTACAGCGGACGGTCGAGCGGGGGTATGAGCCTGAACAATTCGTAAGGCGCGGTGTAGACCTTGACCCAAGGTGGTGCAGCCCCTCGATAATGCCATGCGCTGACCGGCCCTCCGGTTTTCCCGGGAGGGTAGGTTCTCCACTCTGGCTGGAGTGCGGCAAACCTCACGAAGGGGACGCTTGAGATATACAACACGGGCACGAGCACGAATATCCACACCAACATCTGAGACCTGCCGGAACGATTTGCACCCATGGGCGGGATCTAACACCTGCAAGGTTGCTTGTCACCGCCGAAACGAATACGCGCTGGGGTGCTAACAGAACGCTATCGAAACGTCTCGTGACGTGTCCGACACGAACGGCCAGGAGCGTTCATGAACGGGCTCCACCTTGCGCGTAGCGCCTTGGAGTGCGCGTGCGAAGCACCGCTTTGGGAGGAAATACCGCGAGGTGGATGACGCAGGATCTATCCATGACCCCAAGCGGCGGCGGCGGGTCGATACGTTCTCGTGATGCGGAACCACCCAACGCAAGCCTGCCTGCAGGAAGCTCCGCACCTCAAAGCTTCCCACCAAAGCGGTGCTTCGCACACGCACTCCAAGGCGCTTCGCGCAAGGTGGCTCGTTGCAGAGTCATGTCCCCGCCGCCAGGGGCACTCCCATCACGAGACGTTCTGCTTTGCTTCATCTCTGTGTTAGCCAAACACCCCTACATGAACCCGCGCTCAGGGTACTGTGGCTTCGAGTGGGCACTCATCCACACCGTGGGAGGGCCGGGGCAGGTAGCGGGACAGCTTCTGAGGTACCCGGCGCCCACACCATTCCGAGAAGGTGCTGCAACGGTATTTGAGACGGGACATCCACGTGTAGCTGGCGCGCAATCGACCGGCTCTGGCATCCTCAAGCCGTTCATTCATGACAAGGCCGGCTACATGAATGGTGCTGTGCGCGGGCACCAAGAGGTAATTCCCCTGCGCTCCGACACGATGGCGATGCTGCTCTCTGGAGACGACGGAGCCGCACACCTTCCTCGTGCCGGGCACCCACGGGGGACTCGGCAGGGTGAGGTATCGCAGGTAGATGGGCGTGGAGGTCACGTTCTCCACGGCGACGGTGATCTGTGTATCCTCGTGATACTGCCAGAGCGAGGGCAGTGACGCATCCACCACCCGGAAGCGGAGCGGGTTCGCGGGATGCCAGCTTACGAAGACGTATACCACCACGATGCCCAGCAGGAGGAAGAGCGGCGTCAGGAGCAGGAACTTCGCGCGGCGGGACATGCGCTATTGATGATTTAGGATTTGGAATACGGTTGGCAGGCGGCAGGGTGACTTGCTTAGGGTGGCGGCGAGAGATCCATATCGATTTCGTCTTCGAACGGATCCAGATGGGGCACAAGGTTCCACATGCTTTCCGGAAGCTTCTCGCTAATCCAGAGACACGCACTTGAAGTCGATGCTTGCACGCGGGAGCCCCACCGGTAATGGACTCTCCCCTCCCCGGAGCGCTGCTCTCCTGCTTGCCGATGCTTGCTGTACTCTGCGGGCATGAGGTTTGGAGGGTCCAACTCTATCTGGATGGCGCCACCAGGTGGGATGAAACGCTCCTCGATGGTGCTTCCGCCCAGACTCCATGAGGCAAAGAATGTCCCCTCCCCTTCCGGCGACTCCCAGGAATATGTGCCCGACAGGCACAGCACGGGGGCGACGCTGATGTTCCGCACCTCCAGAAGCTTCCTACTATAGTATACCTTTCCAGTCTCATCCCTCAGGACGCTCTCACCCAACTGGCGAAAGCGCAGGGGATTCTGTGGGCGCCACGTGAGGACGGCATACACCACAGGGATGGCGAGCAGCACGAGGAAGAGGGCGGTGATGATGAGCTTCGTGCGGCGGGACATCAGTTATCGATGATTTTTGATTGGTGATTGGTGATGTCAGGACCGGGACGCGGGAGGTGGTACTCCTCTGCCCGGAGGGAAGTGCTGGGGCAGATGAGATGAGATGCGCTGAGATCTCAGGGAGGTGATTCCTCAAGGGGCGCTTTGGACTCGGTGCAGACGGAGGACCACGAGAGAAGCTCCTGGAGAGGTTCAGGCAGGCGTGCCAAAAACGAATAGTACCCCTCTAGCGCCTGATGACGGACGGTGGATGCCTGGAAATAGACAATTTCCAAAGTATCAGGTTCGGTGGAGCCTTCCTTTGACACCGACAGTGAGCCGCCACCGCGCACGGTGCCGCCCGCAGGTATCACCGTGCCGCTGGAGATGATACTCGGCACAAACGGGTCGAACGAGTTGTCAGGACCTTTGACACGCTTCAACGTCACCATCTCGATATATCTCGGAGCGGAGCTGGTATTGAACGCTTCAACTTCCACCCATTCGCTCCAAATACCGTCGATCTCCGACGGGGTGTCCCGGCTCACGAGACGAAAGCGCAGCGGGCTCGGAGGATTCCAGTTGCTCCCCACGTGCCACACCGGAATGGCGAGCAGCAGAAGGAAGATGCCGAGGAGGATGAGCTTTGTGCGGCGGGACATGGGGAGGACGGAGGGAGGGAGGGAGGCAACAGGCACAAAGGCACAAAGTGGGCTATTTATGATGAACCAGTGTCTGAGAAGCGGATTCCCCGATATCGAGAGCCAAGGTGGATCCGCCCAGCGAAGGGAAAGGCACGTAGTCCTCGCTGCTACTGGGTAGATGGCGCTGCAGCCACAAGAGGCCGGCGATGGTGCGGTGCTTTGTGCCTGATGCCCAGAGGAGGTCCACGGACCGTGCACTCGCAGGCACCGTCTCCAAGTCGGCCATCGACACGGAGACATGGAGGCGCTGTACCTCCCGAGGAGGGACGTGCAAAGAATACTGACCGCCCAATTCTGGAGGACTGGGTGCGGTCGGCCCCAATGGCTCAAGGAGGAGAGGAAAGGACTGCTCGGGAGGGACACCAGGACCATCCAACGTGGCAATATAAATGCATAACGGCACAGAGGAGATATTCTCAACTTCGATCACGACTTCCTTCTTTTCTCCTCCTTGATGGTCCTGCACTGCCACGAGTCGGGCGCGCCAGGGCTCGTGCGGATTCCATGAGAGGATGACGTACACCACGGGAATGACCAGCAGCACGAGGAAGAGTGCGGTGATGATGAGCTTCGTGCGGCGGGACATCCGTTATTGATGATTTTTGATTGGGGATTTGTGATGTCAGGACCGGGACGTGGGAGGTGCTGGGGAAGATGAGATATCAGGGAGAGGATTCAAGGGTCGTTTCTGATAGAACGTAGATGGCAGGAGTCCAGAGACGCTCCTGCAGGGATGCGGGAAGATGTCCCAAAAGCCAGTAGTACCACGAAAACACCCGGTGACGCGTGGTGGATGCCTGGGTATAGAAGACGACCAAGGCGGCAGGTTCGGTGGAGTCCTCCTTTGCCGCCGGCAGCGAGGCGCCGCCGCGCAAGGTGCCGCCGGCAGGTATCACCGTACCTCTATTGAGGACATTCAAAAACGGGTCATAGTGCTCTTTGACGCGCTTCAGCATGGTGGTCTGGATATACCTCGGCGAGGTGCTGGTATTGAGCACTTCCACTTCCACCCGCTCCATCAAGCGGCCATCTATCTCCTGCAGGGTCTCCCGACTCACAAGACGGAATCGGATCGGGTTCGCAGGATTCCAGTTGCTCCCCACGTGCCAAGCTGGGATGGCCAGCAGCACGAGGAAGATGCCAACGAGGATGAGCTTCGTGCGGCGGGACATCCGTTATTTATGATTTTTGACTGGTGATTTGTGATGTCAGGACCGGGACGTGGGAGGTGCTAGGGAAGATGAGATATCAGAAAGATGATTCCAAGGGCATTTTTGATACGACGTATATGTCCGGCACCCAGAGATGCAACTTCAGGAATTCGGGAAGGCGCGTCCAAAGCCAGAGGTACCACGGAAGCAGCCGGTGACGCGCGATGGATGCCTGGTAGCAGGCAATTTCCAAGGGGGCAGGTTCGGTGGAGTCCCCCTGCGCCAGCGGCAGCGAGGCGCCGCCACGCAAGGTACCGCCGGCGGGTATCACTGTGCCGCTGTCGAACACGGTCAGAAATGGGTCGTAAGACTCATGGACACGCTTCAACATGGTGGCCTGGATATACCTCGGCGAGGTGCTGGTATTGAGCACTTCCACTTCCACCCGCTCCATCACGCGGCCATCTATCTCCCGCACATTCTCCCGGCTCACGAGACGAAAACGCAGCGGGTTCGGAGGATTCCAGTTGCTCCCCACGTGCCAAGCTGGGATGGCCAGCAGCAGAAGGAAGATGCTGAGGAGGATGAACTTGATGCGGCGGGACATGGGGAATGCTATCGTAATCAGGCGCGAAACTCCATACACGAAAGACTTCACGCGAGCAAAAGCCGCAAGGAGAAGTTCAGCCCGGCACGGGAGCATCACGATGCGGCGCATGATTGCGGGAGGCAGGGTTCCACGCATCACCGGCATGTGAGTGCCTTCGTAAAAACTTCTTCCACAGCGCGCGCGCAAGGTCGTATGATGAGCGGCTCGCAGCCTGCGACGCCTCGCCACTGTCGCTGCTCCTGCTTCCGTCGCACCCTCCTCAGTTCTCCATCAATCTGATGCACTCCTCTCCACTGCCGTCACGTCTGCCTATATTCAGAGGGTTAGTGGCCCTCCCCTTTTGCTTTGGCTTGTGCCTGTGCCTCGGCATGGCATTTACGCTGGAGGGAGGTGCCATGGCGCAAGCGGACAGCAACGCTGCTGCAGGCAAGACCGCAGCGACGGAGGCAGAGCCCTGGATTGAAGTGCCGGCCACGATCATCGAGGCCTTCCAGCTTCGCAACATCCGCACCGACGTGCTCAATGGGGAGCCATGTTGGCCTCACGGCCCTAACGAGATACGCCGCCTGCTGGGCGTGGATGCCCAGGTCGCCTGGGTCATGCACAGCATGCTGGAGGGCTATCTCCGCGACTGGGCACAGCGCTGCTACTCCGTGGATCCCACCGAGCCCGGCTACAAGTGGGAGCTCCGCATCCACCCCAAGCAGCACGCGGAGATTCTCGCCACCCTCCGCTCGCGCGCGGAGGCCTTCCTCACGCCGCCGCAGCGCGAGCTCTTTGACGTGCTCTGCATGATCGAGGTGCGCGACCTGCTGAACATGTCCTCCATCCTCGTGCAGGACGAGGGCGCGATCACGCCTGTGCAGATGCGCCCCGGGAGCAGTCGCATGCACCTTCACTACCAGGGAGTCAATTCGCACAGCCTCGCGGCGCAGCTCAGGGACATCGCAAAACAGGAGACGCGCCCCGCCCCGAAGGACAACCCCGCTCCCATCGACCCGGCAAACCTCTACACCCTCGGCCAATCCCAGCGCATGCCCGTCTCAGTCGTGCAGCGGTACCGCTGGAACTGGGACTGGGGCTTCATTCTCGACGGGTTCGCCCTGCCTCCCCTTCCGAATTCCCTGCTCACTCCGGAGCAGTCGAAGACACTGCACATCGGCATGAATTCCCTGCTCACCAAGTTTCGCGCCCATGAACGCAGCGTGGCGAAGTACGAGACGCGCACGGATGGCGCCCTCGTCATCACCGTGGCGCCCGGACCACCCGCCACCGTCCAGGCTCATCTGCAGGACGTGCGGGACGTGCTGAACGAAACGCTGGGAGAGCGCACCGTGCCCAACTACCTGCTGGAGCCCTGCATCACCCGGGAAGTACGGCTCAAGTTCCCCTACCTCAAGGGTGAGTCGAAGCAGCTCACCCACGTGGTGAAGGATGGTGTGATGTCTTTTGAGACGAAGATCGGAAGCACTTCCTTCGCCCCCATCATCAATCACGTCCCCGTCACCGAGCACCACTTGTTGAAGGACACGGCCGCGGCAGCGGAGCAGCAGAAGAAGAAGTGAATCCAGGAGAAGGGCCAGTCGCGGGCCGGGAGCGAGGGGATATCAGCATCAGCATTGAGTTCTTCCAGGGGAGGCTCGTTCCAAAGCACGGTGCCTCTCTGCATCTTGCGGTGCGGCGTGCGAGCGTGCAAGCAAGGGAAGTCCATGACGAGTACGAGGAGGAAAGGGGTGGAGCGCCAGAGTGAGCGGGTGGCGACTCGCGGTGTGGGTGGACGAAGGCCCTCGGGGCTATCCTGTAAACTGCACCTTCCAACACACCTAGGCCTGGAAGGCTTTGGATCGTGCTGGCATGGTCAGGGAGATGAGGGCGCTTGTGACGTGAGGCCGGAGACTTCGAGTGGGGTGACATCGACGCTTGCACTGACGGCCGGCATCTGTGACGCGATGGATGTGGGAAGATGAAGGCGGAGCCGCTTAAGCGGGGTTGCAACCAGGAACTTGGGTTGAGAAGTCCACCGATATTCAATCCAGAAGCGTTCCATGGGAACCTTCCTGGATTCTTGAATATATACTACCTCCCCCTTCAGTGGCACGGCGCCATGCGCGGGAATCTTGGTCGGGTTGCTGGAACTCATCCGCGACGAGAAGCTGCCCAGTCGACTGTGCCGATTTGCTTCGTCCCCGCCCTGCACCAGCCGTATCCCCTCGAGGTAGACAGGTACGGCGCTGGTGTTTTCAATTTCGAAGACGAGACGGTTGCCCTCCGGAAGACCGGTCCCTGCGTCCGCGCCGCTCACCAGACGAAAACGCAACGGTTTCTCCGGTTGCCAGTTGAGCACGAAATAAACGGCTGGGATGGCCAGCAGCACGAGGAAGATGCCGAGGAGGACGAGCTTCGTGCGGCGGGACATGGGGAGCTAGGAAGGGACGGAGATGGGGAGACGCGGAGGCAATTTATGATTTATGATTTATGATTTGAGATTTCAAATCATGGGATGCCGTGGTGTTTCAAGGAGTAGCCGGGGTGGGCTTGAAGGCGGAGACGTCGAGTGGCGCCAGGGTGGTGGTTAACTCGATACCAGGGAGAAGTCCGGACCATGCTTCGGGACCGTATTTCCTCAGGCCATCCTTCAAGCCGCTCTCCAGCTTGTCGAGGATGCTGAGTTTCCAGCGGTAGCGGATGTCTGGCTTATCCGCGACCATCGCCGGCACGGCGAAGGGACCAGGATCATACGAGATGCGAAGGGTCTCGTGACCTGCAATGGTGACTTGGGCGTAGCTCAAGACTTTCTCTTCCATATCTGGGGGCCTCGCGTAGATGAACGCACCCTGATATGCGGCGCGCCCCCGGTCTTCGAAGTTGATGTCTTGGAGCGCGATGGGAAAGGAACTGGTGTTTCGCAGTTCCATCTCAAAGGGAGGGATGGATGTGTAGGTGTCACTGACCGTGGAAGCATTCACATGCACGGGTACGTGGAGAAGGCGGAAGCGTAGAGGATCCGCCGGCGACCAGGTGAGGAGGAGCACCACCGCCGCAAGGGAAACCAGGGGGAGGCTGACCAGGAGGAGCGTGACCTTCGTGAGGCGGGACATGGGGGATATCTATGATTTGAGATTCCAAATTTCAAATCTCAAATCTCAAATCAGACTGAGGTGGAACGTCAGGGTGAATGGGTGGCCACTCGTGGTGAAGGTGGACGAAGGCCCTCGGGGCGGCCCTAGAGATTTTAAATAACGCTATAGCCAGTTCAAATTGAGCTTTGGCAGCTCGTCCCGGAGGGACGCCGGATGGTAGCCGGTGGTGTAGGGAGCCTCAGCGACCGCAACCACCGGATCCACGTACCAAACGCTCTTGCGTCCCGGATGGGACGCCGGAAGAGCACCACAGTCTCCTGGCACGAGGAAAAGACGATCGCCACCTCTTCCGCCGTCCCATCCGGGACGGAGCATCTTTTTCCTCCATGATCCGGTGGTTCCCGGCCTGATTACAGGCCTCCACCACCGACTACCATCCAGCGTCCCTCCGGGACGAGTACGCCCTTATTCGCCTCACTTATGGCTATAGTTTTAATGAAAATGCTCTAATTAGGGGAGTGATGTGCGGTACGTCACTTCAAGTTCCCAGGGTCCCTCTTTGACGCGGGCTTTGAATACTGGATTCCGGTGACGTTCTCCAGGACATCAGGACAAGACTCCTCCGTTCAAAGCGGTGTCGTGGCCTCCAGGGAGGCCCGTGCCACCGCACTCCAAGACGCAAAGCGATCTGGTGCACTGAGTGGTGCTGCACGGTGCCAGCTCCCTGATACGATCACCTGTGGTTTCCTGGCCTGATGGCCCTGCGCTTCGCGCGCTATGCCATCGATGAGATGCGATGAGATATCAGCGAGATGACTCCAGGGTCACTTCTGACTCCACGTAGATGGACGGCCTCAAGAGAGGCTTATGTTGGAATTTGGGGAGACGCGTCAAAATCGATCCATACCACTGAAGCATCTTGCGACGCGCGATGGATGCCTGGAAATAGGTGACTTCCAAGGCCTCAGGTTCGGTGGATGCCCTGTTTGACAAGGGCACCGAGGTGCTGCCGCGCAAGGTGCCGCCGGCAGGTATCACCGGGCCGAGCTCGATGACCCCCAGAAACGGCGGGTAAGGCTCCTGGACGCGCTGCAACACGACGGACTGGATGCACCTCGCCGAGGTGCTGGTATTGCGCGCCTCAATCACCACCCGCTCGCTATACTTGCCATCTTTCTCCCGGCTCACCAGACGGAATCGCAGCGGGTTCGGAGAATTCCAGTTGCTGGCCACATGCCAGACCGGGATGGCGAGCAGGACGAGAAAGATGCCCAGGAGGATGAGCTTGGTGCGGCGGGACATCGATATTGATGATTTGAGCTTTGAGAGTTCAAATTTGAGATCTCAAAAATGGAGACGCGTGGGGAAGGATAACTCTTAGGAGGGAGTTTCGAGTGCGGCGGTTGCGTGCTCCTGCAGGATGTGGCGGCGGGCGAGGTCGTAGGGCCACTTACGCAGGCGGTCGCGGCGGGCCCAGACGAGCCACGGGAGCTCGTAGGGCACGTATTGGAAAAACTCGGCGAGGTCTCCGGCGGCGAGCCAGACGAGCCAGGCATCGCACTCATGCGGCTCCCAGGTGTCCCAGGGCTCGTGGTACTCGCGGTGAGATGGGACGGCTTTGGCGAAGAGGACGCAGGTGGGCGTGATGTAGACGCGGCCGGTGTGGATGAAGGCGGCGAGGTCCTCCTCGAAGGTGCGGGATTGTGTTGGGGTCCCGGTCTGGGTCTCCCCTGCCCTGTCGTAGAGGGCGAGGGCTTGGGAGAGGACGGTAGAGCTCATTTCGCGAAGGGGAATGCAAAGTGAAAAGTGATGAATGAAAAATGCAAAGTGTTCATCCCTCTGATGCTACTCGACCGCTAGGTTCGGATGCCAGGTGAGGGCGATATATGTCACCGGGATGGCGAGCAGCACGAGGAAGAGCGCGAGGAGGATGAGCTTTGCGCGGCGGGACATGGGGGGAGAAGATTGGCACGATACTATCTACAGCTATTGCCAGGAACGCTTCGCCTCTTCTAGTGAGGTGGGGGCTCGATGGATGCCGCAGCCTGGTCACTGTCGCTCAATGGCTCGGGCAAGTGTTTTGTGATCCAATAAGGGACGCGCTCGATGCCGCGACTCCAGAGTTCATTGATGCGATGTTCCGTATCACTTTCGTAAAGGTACACCATCTCGGCGCTGTCCATGTCCACCGTCGCCTGGTCGTACCCGGTGACATCTGCAGAGAAAAGTTGCGTGCTGCGCGGTGCGATGGTGTGGAACCAGTTCGACGAACCGTCCGGTGAGAAAAGGTAGATTCTCTGGAACATAGGATCGCCATTGACGCCGGTTTTCCGCCGGGCGCGGAATACCACATCGCCAACGAAAATGGGGACCGTACTGGTATTTTCCAACTCCATGCGCATGGTCATTTGTTTGAATGGATCCTGCTCCCCCGGCATATCCATACTGATCAAACGGACGCGCAAGGGATCCTTCGGACTCCAGGTGAGCGCGACGTATGCCGCGGGGATGGCGAGCAGCACGAGGAAGACTGCGAGGATGATGAGCTTCGTGCGGCGGGACATTGGAGGGACGCTATTTATGATTTATGATTTATGATTTATGATTGGAGATTTCAAATCACTCACGGGTGGGAGTGGTGGCGGGTGGTGGTGGAGTTGGGGGAATCTCCACACCTGGGGCGGATTCCAGTGGAGCCTCATCCACGAGGTACTCAGGCAGGAAGATGAGATTCCGCAGCATCCGTGGACTGTGTTGATTGAACCAACGCATTCCCCGCTCCGACTTTCGGATGATTTGGGAATTCCAGTAGTAGTGGGCAGCGATGCGGCCCTGCTGTGCGGAGGACAGCAGCTCAGGACGAAGATATCCGGTGAGGTGGATGGTGCTCCGGGGAGGGATGATGATGGCATGCTCCTGCACTTGAATCCCCTGCTCGCGCTGAGATTCTGCGTTGATAAACCCAGAATGGTCCACCCAGTCCGGACTGTTCCCCTGCTCTTCCATGAGGACCTTGAAGAGGTGGATTTCCGCGTGACTGGAATTTTCAACTCTGATGCGGAGCCTGCGGCCGCCCTTGTGGTCCAGCTCCGAGGCCTGATGGATGCGCTCCAGGTGGAAGTGGAGGGGATTCTGTGGATGCCAGGTGAGGGCGACGTATGCCGCGGGGATGGCGAGCAACACGAGGAAGAGCGCGAGGATGATGAGCTTCGTGCGGCGGGACATCGGGGCTATTTATGATTGATGATTTGAGATTGGAGATTTCAAATCAATGCGCTGGTGCGGGCCGTAGAAATGCAAAGTGAAAAGTGATGCATGAAAAATGCAAAATGGGATGAGTGCCGGTGCCAGACCTTATCTTTATCTGGAGAGAGGGCCCCTGCCTTCAAAGCCAGACGTGGGTTCCAGAGAGATGCCAAAAGAGGCGGCGGTGCCTTTGGGAAACTCCACGGGTACGGAGTCATAGTCAGGTCGGGGATGTGGCACAGGCTCACACCACGAGCCAGGCGGGAAGGAGCCAATCCACTCCATGAATCTCATGGTGGTGGCCTTCCTTATGGAGACCCACCCATATTTAGCCCAGAGGGAGCCGTTCAGCTCCGCAATGGCGAGGTCCTTGCGATAGATAGTCAGATGCGCGGGGACAGTGCTGTGTGGTGGGATGACGATGCTGAAGCTCCTAATGTGGTTTAGAAGAAAGGGTAATTCCACCGCAGAATCTCCGCGTGACGTACTGGATGGAGGACTGATGCTAGGTGACACATGCATCAGATGCACGGTGGTGGAGCTTGTATTCTCCACCTCAATGGGCAGCACGTAGTAGCCTAAGGGCTCGATGGGCAGTGGAGCCCTCCCTGCGGCGGGTGCGATGCGGATGCGCAGGGGGTTCACGGGACTCCAGGTGAGGGCGACGTACACCGCGGGGATGGCGAGCAGCACGAGGAAGAGCAGGGTGATGAGGAGCTTCGTGCGGCGGGACATGAGGACTATTTATGATTTTTGATTGATGATTTGAAAGGGAGAGCTGGGAGACCTTGGGAGTTGATGCGGGCCGGCGACTACTCTGCGACTCCTTCCAGGGGAGCAATATCAGGCTTGATCTTGAAATCAGGGCTGAGGCTGCGCAACCATTGCGGGCTGCCTCCGTGGATCCATTTAAACAGTCCGGCACTTTTGGACTTCGTCACTGACATCCAATGATAGGTCACCTGAAGGCGGCCGCTTTTGCCATCCGTCATATATTCAGTACGGAGCTCAGCGGTGATGCGGGTGGTACCCCGGGCCGGGACCACCACGAACCTGACAGGTCTACTCGCGCCACCAATCGAGCTATGACTCCAGGGACCGCAGAAGCCGGCCCGCTCAGGCGCCCTGCCCTTGCTGTTGGGAACTTCGATACTCGCACCGTAGAGCTGGACGGGAGCATCGCTGGCATTTTCCACGGTGACAGTGATCTTGCGAATGCCCTTTTTGAGGTCCGCCTCAGGGTGGACCTCGGAAAACCGAAATCGAAGCGGATTGGTAGGATGCCAGGTGCGTATGACGTATGCCGCCGGGATGGCGATCAGCACGAGGAAAATCGCGGCGATGATGAGCTTTGTGCGGTGGGACATGGGGAAGCGCTATTTATGATTTTTGATTTGTGATTGGGGATTTCAAATCAGGGTGCGGATGGTTCTTGCGGTGGTGCTGGTGCGTGACCTTTGGTCTCCAGCGGCACTGTCGTTCTCAGGGGCTCTATCATGGGAAGCCGCCCTGTCTCCCATTGCGGACAGCTGTATCTGATCCAATTCACCGCACGTCCAGCCCCGGCACGTGTTGCGGTTTCCCACGTGCATTGCACGGAAATTTCCCCTCCCTGCGGGATCTGCGTCAGTTTGGCGCCCAGGGCACCGCGAATGTGGAGTTCTCCGTGTGCGGGAACGATCACCGGCTCATCAGGGTTCCTCGATGGAATGCCGTCTCTAAACTCGAGTGGCAGAAGGAGCCCTTCAGGACCGCCAAAGACAGGTATTCCAAAGTTCGTATACAGCATACCTCCGCAAATATGCACCGGGATCGGGCTGGTGTTTTCAACACGCACGCGCAGCCCCCGATAGCGAGGGTCTTCTTCCAACGGTTCCGAGTCGATGCTTTCAAGATGGAAGCGCAGCGGGAATGCGGGATGCCAGGTGAGTGCGACGTAGGCTGCGGGAACGGCGAGCAGCACGAGGAAGAGCGCGGCGATGATGAGCTTCGTGCGGCGGGACATGGGGAGCTATTTATGATTTTTTGATTTGTGATTGGGGATTTCAAATCAAGGTGCGGGGAGGAAGGGGACGGGGATGATGGAGCAAGTTCACTTTCCCGTGTCGATTTCCAGCGGTGCGGTGTCGCTTTCAGGAGAGATGTAAGGGAGGTCGAGGGACAGCCACTGAGAGATGCGATAGCCAAGGTCTCCATACAGGGACTTCGCCCGGTACCTGAGGTTAGAATCCCAGATGTACGCTACCTGCAGATACCCGGGAGCGCGCGCGTCAGCGATAAAGTTCCTCTCCGAGCAATACATTTCCAAGGTACCGTAGGGAGGGACGACTTCGTCGTACGTCTTGGACCCGAGCCACACTGGAGGCAGGATGGCGCCAACCTGCTCCTTCTTCTTCGTCGCGATGATAGCGAACTGGAGATGGATGGGCGTGGCACTGGAGTTGCGGACGATGACAGGCACTCTTAGGTCATGTGGATTCAGAGGAAAGCCCGCTCCAGCGTTGCCGATCTGGAAGCGCAATGGATTCTCTGGTCGCCAATGGAAATAGAAATGCACCGCGGGAATGGCAAGCAACACGAGGAAGAGAGTGGTGATGATGAGCTTCGTGCGGCGGGACATGGGGAGGCTATTTATGATCTGAGATTGGAGGAGTACGCACGGACCCATCCGAGGGAGGATCTACTGCTCGCTCATCTGGACTGGCACGGAATTCCCATCCAGAAGTGGGTAGAAGCGCATGGAGAGGGAAAGGGATGGCCATTTGCGGTCCACATAGTCGAGGAGATTCATGTAGTTCTCCTTGGACCGGGAGAGGAAGGTGCAGGTCATTTCTGACCGGGCAAGTTCCGCGACATACGTGGCCTCGAACATGGAGAGCTCAAGGCGACGAGAGCCATGTGGGGGGATGACCAGGTCCTGTTCCGCGGCAGCTGACGCGGTCTGCACGTTGCTGAATTGGACCCGACTGCCATCAGACTCCTCCGGCCCGAACAGTTCCGCTCTCAGCAGGCGTATGGTGGCACCTGTGGTATTCTCCACTTCCACCTGGTAGCCGCTGACGTGTGCCGTGCCGTCGTGGAATGCTCTCTCCAGTTTCTCTGGTGGCGGGGCGATGATGCGGAAGCGCAATGGATTCTCCGGAGCCCAGACGAGACCGAGGTTCACTGCGGTGAGGCTCACCAGCGCAAGGGAGACCAGTAGGAGAATGACCTTCGTGCGGCGGGACATCGCGATTTATGATCTATGATTTAGGCCTTCAAATCAGGGCCGAGAAATAGAGTGAATGGGGAGACTATCGGAGACAGGCCGTGGTGATTGTGAAGAAGGGAATGCAAAATGGAAAGTGATGAATGAAAAATGCAAAGTGGGGGTGATGCGGGCGTGTCGAACGCTGACCTCGGCTCGCTTTCATCGGGCACGGGGAAGAAGCGCTTTGCGTCTTGGAGTGCGGTGGCAAGCGCTCAAGCGCGAAACCGCTTTTGGCGGAGGGGTTGAGGATCATGGAGAGATGTGACGCTCCAACTCCGAAGGTGCTACCCCTCTGAAAGCGGTGTCGCGGCCTCAAGGGAGGCCTGTGCCACCGCACTCCAAGACGCATAGCGACCTGGGGTGATGAGTTGGTATGTTATGCGTCATTTCCCTGCTGACACCATCGGCTATTTATTGACCTGACGTTCATTCATGAGGCGAGGTCCTGCGCTTTCTCACGGGGTGTTCTTCCTTGATTGAGTGCGCACGAACGAAGGAATTCAGATGTGCTGTGAGATGGGCGGAACGTCGGGCACAGGAGATCACGTCACCCGGCCGCTCATTTTACTGCTCCTTGCAGTGGCGTGGTGTCGAGGTCGGTCACGATTGCAGGGAGTTTCCCCGCGAAAAAATTGGGGGCTAGATCGAAGAGCTGCTGGTAGAGGCGTCTGGTCCGCCACTTGAGGTCAGAGTTCCACGTGTACTTCACCTTCAAGTCATCAGCAGGAGGAGTGTTGCCTGGTACCCCCAGGAACCATGTGGAGGTCATTGCAACGCTGCCGTGCGAGGGGACGATGGTATCTTCCAAATGGGGCCCGACCCGGAGCTCAGGATAGATCTGCCCGTATCCGTACCCGCGTGCATCGGAGTTGGTGACCTCTGAAAACTCGAGGTGAATCGGGGTGCCGCAGGTGTTGTGGACCACGATTCGGGCTGTGCGCGCGTACCTGGGATCTCCGGCGACTGGTGGCTCAACATTTACCAACTGAAAGTGAAGAGGGTTCCTGGGCCGCCAGTGAAGGTAGAAGTGTACCGTTGGAATGGCGAGCAGCACGAGGAAGATGGCGAGGATGATGAGCTTTATGCGGCGGGACATGGGGGTGAGGATTTGAAATTTGAAAATTGAGAGTTCAAATCTGAAGTCTTGTTTGGGTGGAACGTCAGGGTGAGTGGGTGGCGACTCGGAGTGCGGGTGGATGAAGGCCCTCTGGGCGGTCCGAAGGATGGATGGATCGTCAATTCCCCTCAGGTGGCAGTGCTCCTTCCAGGGGGGTGTACTCTTCCCATGGTTCGAATCGAGGGATGTACTTCCCGGCCCAGGCTGGTCCGTGGTCCTGCAGCCATTTCGCCATCGAGGATGCTTTCGAGCGAGGCAGGGACTGCCATTGATAGAGGACGCAAACGTTGTCCTTCGGAAGCTCCTCCACCAGCGGCGGAGCCAGCATGGCATCTGCCACGATACGTCCGCGTGCAGGAACAACCAGCGGGGGCGGGAATGTGCGCGGAATTGGAGTGATCAGGGCGCCATGCACAAGCAAGATAAGGCCGGGTGGCGCATCCCAAGAAGTCATCGGTCCAGACTTGAGCAGGAGGGTGGCGCCGCGAAATTCGATGGGCGTGAAGCTGGAGTTTTCAACCCTGACCCAGCGTGCGCGGTAGCTGCCTAGAAGTTTCACATTCCGCACCGTGGGCTCGCCGCGTTCCAGATGGAACGTGAGCGGTGCTGCCGGGTGCCAGGCGAGCACGAGATAACCGAGGGGAATGCCGAGCAGTAGCGCGAAGATGGCGAGGGCGATGAACCTGGTGTGGCGGGACATGGGGGGTGAGGAGCAGAGGTGATTGTGACGAAGGGAATGCAAAATGAAAAGTGATGAATGAAAAATGCAAAGTGGTGGTGGTGGTGGGAAGCTTGGAGTGCTGGACTTCGCTGGGGTGCTCCGGGACATCGGGATGAAGTTCCTTCGTTCAAAGCGGTGTCGCGGCCTCAAGGGAGGCCTGTGCAACCGCACTCCAAGACGCATAGCGACCTGGTATGATGGGTCGGTGTGCGATGAGCGATTGCCTTGCTTATCCCCATCACAGATTTTTATGCGGGCGCACTTCGACACGATGCGGAGGTGCACGCGTAACTTTGCATTTTTCATTTCTCACTTTTCATTTTGCATTCGGAGTGAGGTTCACGACTGAAAGGCTTCTGGAGCAGCCTTCTGCGCTTAGGCTCGACGTTTCCGTTATGCGCCGCGGACGCCCATGAGGACTTTGGGCTTGGGTTCGTGGCCGGTGTGGGTGGTGATGAGGCCGGCGGCGTGGGCTTCGGCGAAGGTGCGGAAGGCATCGGCGCTGTGGGAGCAGGCGTCGTGGAGGGGCATGGGGCGAAGGGCGCCGCCGGGGGTGGGTGGCTGCTTGCGATAGGCTTCGAGGCACTGGAGGCCGGAGGGGAGGTCGCGGCCTTCGAGGCTCTTGCGAGGTTGGTCAGTGCGGGTGTGGAACCAGCACTTGGGGAGGATATCGCGCACGTCATTGATGCCGGTCCAGATATCGGGGGTGCGGGGGACGATGCGGATGCTGTGGCGGGAGATGCCGGCAGCGGCGAGCTGGTCGATATACGTGCGGCCGGAACCTTTCTCGCGGATATTCGCATCGTGCGGGAGATAATGCATGGCGATGCGGCGGCTGAACTGGGATTCCCAGTTGCGGATGACGTCGGCGACATTCGCGGCGCCGTGGCCTTCGCCTTCATGCCAGGCGAGGATGAGGAGGTCGCGACCGGAGGGCTGGATGAGCCAGCCGGAGGTGTAGTCGCTGATGCCGAGGTCCCAGGCGGTGAATAACGGGAGGCTGCGCTCGTGGCTGAAGTCTTTTACCCGGCCCTGGGTGCGCAGGAGGGTGATCTCGGGGTAGATGGGATCGCGCGTGGTGGCCTTCACGCACTCGTCTGCGGTGGAGGGGAACTGGGTGTACATGCTCTCGCGCTGCTCGGCGGCTTTGCGCTCGTACCAGGCCTGTCGCTCCAATGGGATGGTGATGTTGTGCTTTGATTTCAGCTCGCGGAAATAACGCTCGGTCTCGGGCTTGCGCGGGGTGTGGTGTGGGAGGGTGTAGGAGGGATGGTGGTACCAGGGGAAGAAGTGGAGCTTCCAGTCGAGGGGTGAGAGCTGGCGGCCGGTGGCATCGCACGCGAGGCGGAAGATTTCATAACACTCGCCTATGGGGCCGCCTTCCATGGTGGTCTCGATATCGATGATGCCGGTGGCGGGGACGGCATTGAAGGAGCCCTGGCGGACGCGGGCGGCGGCTTCGGGTCGCTGGGCGGCGAGGGGTCCGTATTCGGAGATGTGGAGGCGGCGCGGGGTGCCGCCCATGAAGGACATGTTGGCTTCTTGATGGGAGCCGTTGCTCCAGGCGAGGCAGGAGTCGTTGGACTTTACGAGTTTGAGCTTGGCGTGGAGGCCGCGCCAGATTTCGGCGATGGCGGGATTGGGGTGCTCGGGGCCGCGCTCCCAGGCGAGTCGGGCGATGGCGAGCTTTTTGGCGGCGTCGTCCTTGCGGAAGTCGACGTGGGCGCAGTGGGTATCTTTATTCCAGAGGCATTCGTCGAGGTAGTCGATGACGATGAAGGTGGACATGCCCAATTTGCGCGCCTTGGGGACGAAGTTCCGCGTGTGGCGTGCCTGCATGAAGGTTTCCTGCTCGGCTCGGAGGACGAGGGGGATGATGCCGGTGTTTTCCTGTGCGGTGCTCGTGTCCTCGGGGAGGATGAGGTAGAGGTGGCGTAGACGCCAGGCTTTGTCGGAGAGGAGGGTGGTGAGTTTATCGGTGAGCATCGGTAAGTTGATAGTTGAGGGTTGATAGTTGATAGCCTGAGGAATTGGATTGTGGGAGGTGGTGGGTCAGGGGTGGATTCGGGTTAACCGCAAAGGGGCATGAGGGGCAAAGGACGCAGAGGATTGGAGGGGTTGGGTTTGGTGGTATGCGGTGTGATGGGAGGTGATGTGTCTCGACGCGGGAGGAGGCAGAGGGCGCGGAGGGTGGCTCGTGGGAGGGACTTGGGCGCATGGGAGGTAGTGCGCTGGTGGGTTTCGTCGCAAAGCAGCGGAGCAGCGAAGGTTGAGTGAGGCGTTCCGTGTATGGCGGCGGCTTACTGCTTACTGCTTACTGCTTACTGCTTACTGCTTACTGCTTACTGCTTACTGCTTACCGTCGCACTGCTCACCGTCGCACCGGTGGACTAGCGCAGCAGTCGGGTGAGGGCTTCTTCCACGGTGGGTGCGAGGCCAAGGGCGACGTTGCTTTCGAGTTTAGCGGGGGCGTGCCAGCCGCAGAGGGTGGCGAGGAGTTTTGCGGCGTCGAGTTTGCTGGGGACTTTGGTTTTGCTGCGGAGGAGGATGGGGGGTGCGGGTGCGGTGTCGGTTTCAGCGCCTGTGCCTGTGCCTGTGCCTGCTTCCTGGGTGATGGTGCCGAGTCCCTCCCCTGCCCCATTGCTGGTGTCGTTTGCTTTCGCGGCTCTAGAGGATGCCTTGGTGGCGGTGGACTTCTTTGAAGTTGGCGATTGTGTTTTCTGCTGGGATGTGGCGTTTGCCCTGCGGCCGGAGGTGGTGAGTTCGTCGCGGGTCCACTCCTGGCACTGGCGGTGGTGCTGGTCGACGCTGCTGACGGGCGTCTGGATGGTCTCGACGAGGAAGGTGATGAGGTCGGCCTTGGTGAAGTGCGCGTGATGGCGGGCGATGTGGTCGGCCTGACGCTGCAGCCCGGCAATGCGTGCGGCGATGGCGGGGTCTGCGAGAAGCGCGGCGGCCTTTTTCCCTGCGGTGGCGGCAGTCTTGCCGCGGAAGAGGCGCTGGCAGGCGGCTGCGGGTTCCTCGCCGAGGGAGATGGCCTGGGCGAAGGCTTCGTGGGTGGGGGCGAGGGCGGAGAGTTCCGGGATGGGTGAGCCGGAGGTGCCTGGGGATGCGAGACTTTCGCTGATAGAATCCATGGTGCCAGAAAGTACATTCTGGCATATGGGGTGTCAATGTGAGGTGTTCGGGGTCGGCGGGGGGGGTTGGAGGGTTGGCTGGGGGAGCATAGGACACATAGGACACGTAGGACGCAGAATTTAATGACTGGGTGGGAATGTTCTGCGGACGTTTCTATTGGACGGAAGCGTCAGAGTGGGTGGACTCCTATGCGGGGAATTCCCGGAATGACGTGGCGAAGCTCTCCTGGACACCTTCAGAGTCCGACAACTTTTTTCACATCACCCAGGGTGTCGGTCGCTAGAAGCTCCCTAACCCTGAGCTGGGTTCCGGCAGTCCTTCAGACTGCAACTTCGCAGTTCAGTCCGAATCACCGATCAGGGAATCGTCCGTTTGTTCAGCAAGTATCCGTGGGAGGCTGACGCAGCGGCTTCCCACCGGGTTATGGAATGTGCCAAAAGTGGATTCTGATTGGGACGTTGGAGATGATGGATTCCGCGAGTGCTTTGGGGGAAGGCGGGGACTGTAGGTCTCCGTTCAAAGCGGTGTCGCGGCCTCAGGGGACCCGTGCCCTATCTCTTACCCACATTGATGCATGGGTTGAGAGAGCATCCATGGTCTTCGAGCATGGGGCCTCGATCGCCTTGCCACAACAGACGAGGATGCCACCCCAAGGAGCGGCGTGCTTTAGCCGCCGTTGAAGCGTCGCCCCGTCTGCAACACCGAGTGACCGTGAACATCCCTTTCAGCAGCCAAAAGAGTCTTGTCACATGATGGTGCGCGGTGCGGCGCAGGCCATGCCTTTCACGCTCCCACGGCGGCTAAAGCACGCCGCTCCTTGGGAGTGCGTCCTTCCGCCATGCGAGGTCACGACTTCTCCTCACATGGATGAACATGAAAGACCATGGCAGATGTGCGCTTCGTGCGCCTTGGTTTCACCGTGTAAACAAAGGCAATTGTGTCTCATGCCTCGGACAGAACAGGAAGACTGCGACGGTATTGGGCAGCCTATTCTACAAGCCGCACTACATCTGTTGTTCCGCTATTGCTTTGGCTCATGGGTCTGGTCGATCAGGATATCAATGTCCACATCCATTCCCGCACACGCGTTGAACTCATCCCGCCGAAGCTCGATATCCAGGGCTGGAAAACAAAAGGTGATGGAGGGTGCACGCTGTGGAAAAGTGACCTCCAGCCAATCTTTCAAACTTTCTGGAACTGACTTTTCAACACTGGATGCTTCGTATCGACTATACCTCCAGGAGAGAACACGTGATTTCTGTCCCGGGTCTCTCAGGCTGACCCGGAACCATCGCTTACCCGTTGATTCTGGGATGTGAAAATCGGGCTTTGATGATGGCACACGCTTCATTTGAATCTGCACCGCGCATTCGCGAAGTGCGTCCAATTGCCTACGATTGAGAATGACGGCAAAGCCTTTGCCTTCTACATGCATCAGACGTGTGCCGGGTTTCCACTCGATCAAGGCCGTTCCCCGTGCTCACGGGGTGAGTGCTCCACGATTTCTCCAATGACCGGGGGGTTCGCAAAGGTGCGGTAGAAGGTTACAGGATAGTTCACACCGTCCACGCCGATACTCAAAGCAAGCTCTCGCTTGAGCGGTCGGTCTTGCGAGACGTAGATGGAGCGAAACGCCAGCCCAACGCCGAGCAACAAGCAGCCGAGTAGAAGGAGCCTGATGACCTTTGACGGCCACGTTCGAGGCGGCGTGTTATGAAGTTCAGGACCACTCATGGTTCCATATCCGTCCCGAGCCGGGCTGTTAGTGGCGTTTCTCTTTTTGGCGGGAGCGTCAGAGTGAGGGGGTGGCCATGCGAGTGACGGGTGGACGAAGGCCCTCTGGGCGGTCCTGATGGATGTTTTGACTCTGGTCTCTCCAAAAAGATGAGTGAACAGGATGCGCTCAGGTTGATGTTTGTTTTTGAACTGGCGGGAGGCGGGACTTGGATAGATGCTGGGCGCAATGAAGAGGAATCTGAATTTACCATGCCTGAGGTGATGAACAAGGAGTCCCAAGCGGTAAAACGCCCGCGGTGGAGTGGGTGGGTGCTGAGCCTGATGGTGGTGCTGGGGGCTCTGATACTGTACCTGCTGACGCTGCCGCCGCTGATGTTCTGGGTGACTGGGTTGCGTCACCCGGATATGGGAAAGCCAAAGCCAGCGCCGACCTGGCTGAAGTGGTACATGGCGCCGGGGGACGTGCTGTACAACCATACGCCGCTGCACAAGCCGATGCATGAATATGGGGAGTGGTGGATGAAGTGGTTCTTCTATTTCACGGCACCTACGTCATGAGTGTTGCTGATACACCAACTGTCCGAAAGCGCGGGCGCTGGACGGTGTGGGTGCTGGCTCCGTCGGCAGTGGTGCTGGTGTATGTGCTGGGGATCCCTCCCCTGCTCCACTGCCTTGGGCCGTCGCTGCCGGGGAGGCATCCGCTGGCGCCATATCCGACCTGGGCGGCGAGGCTGGCGGAACCGTGGATGTGGCTGCAACGAACGAGTCTGCTAAATGAGCCGCTGACCCGGTACGAGGAGTGGTGGATGTTTTAGTCGCCGCTCATCACTCCCTAAGCCAGGCGGTGGCGGCGGTTTTCCAGGCTTCGTCGATGAGGTCTTCGTCTTCGTCGATGCGATCGATGATGCGGTCGAGATCCTTTTCGACGGCTTCGTAGAGTTTTTCGTTTTCGTCTTCGTCGACGACTTTGCCGTCGTTCCAGAGGTCGAGGCTGTTCTTGAGGTCTTTGATGAGGACGGCGCTGAGATCCATTTCGGTGAGCCACTCGGGGGTGGGCAGCTTGTCCTTGTCTGCGATGCGGATGGGGTCGAGGAGTTTTCTGAAGTGGGAGGTGATGGAGAGTCTTTGGGGCTCGGTGACGTTGAGCTTGGGGTTTTCGAGATAGGGTCGCTCGAAGGGGACGCGGATGGCCTGGGTGAGCCTGGCCTGGAAGTCTTCGCCGAGGGTGCGCTGGTAGATGGCGGTATTGGTGGCGAGGGCGGCGGCGCCGTTGGCGTGCTCGGCGTCGAGGCCGGCGACTTTGAGCTCGTGATAGAGATAGAGTGCGTAGACGGCTTTGCGGTCTTTTTCGCTGAGCTTGGCGTCGTGGAGGAAGTCGACGAGGGCGAGGACCCAGACGCGGCCCTGGAGGGCGGCGAAGGTGATTTCGTCAGCGGTCTTGGCACTGGCGGTGGCTGGCTTGGGTGCGGTGATGTCGGCCGTGACGGTGGAGGTGATGGTGACGCTGAGGAGGAGAGCCAGCGTGAGGGATAAGAGAATGCGGAGGGGGATGCGGTGTATGGGGGTCATGCGGGGAAGATGGAAGGTTGGTGGGTGAGGAATGCAAAGTGAGAGGTGCGAAATGAAAAATGAAAAGTGGTGGGATTGCGTGCTTGCCTGCGTGCGTGGTGGTGGAGGGATTCGAGGGCGAGAAGGAGTACGAGGAGGAGGAGGATCTTTTTTGGGTGGATGAGGTGAGGGGGATTTTGTAGGCTGGGGAGACGCTGGTGCCGTGTTCGCTTGGACGGGAGCAGGGGCTGGTTCGTTCATGTGTCTTATGAAGAATGCTGCGGAAGAAGATGCTGACTCGCGGGAGGGGCATGAGCATGAGCATGAGCATGAGCATGAGCATGAGCATGAGCGTAAACGTGGCGCGGGAGGCAGGGGGATGACTTGGGCGGTGCTGGGGGTGATGGGTGTGGTGTTGGTGTATGTGCTGACTTTGCCGATGGTGGAGTACCGTGGGATGGGGGGTACGCCGGGGGGGATGATGTACAACAAGCGACCGAGGTGGCTGCATCTGTATATGCAGCCGTGGGAGTGGCTGGTGCGGGTGCGACCGCTGCATGAGCCGCTGGAGAGCTACCGGACATGGCACTACCATTGGAGGTTTGAGAAGCTGATGAAGGAGGAGATGCGGTAGAGTGAAGTGAAATGAATGGAGTGGAGGCGAAGTGAACCATGGAAGGACCTTCTGAAAAGATGCCTGAGAAATCTGGCCACGGGTGGGGGTGGGTGTTTTCCATCCTGGCGGTGCCGTTGGTGTATGTGCTGAGTGTGCCGGTGGTGGGGCATCTGACGGGAGCGGGCCTGCCGTTTGTGCAGCCCAAGCCGTGGTTTCGAGTGTACTCGGGGCCGTGGTATTTCCTGCAACTGCACACACCGTTGAAGGATCCATTAAGCGCGTATGACACCTGGTATTGGAAGCGGGTGTATAATATGTAGCGGATTGGGTGAGAGAGGGCGAGAGAGAGGTGAAGGCGGATGAGACGTGGTTGGGGAATACTGTTGTCGTGGGCGTGAGGGTGAGGGTGATTTGGGAAGCCCGGGGGGCCTGCGAAGGCGGGATGTGCGAGTATGGATGCGCTGGGCTGACGCGGGCGTGATGTGGCGCTGTTCAAAGCGGTGCTTCGCACGCGCACTCCAAGGCGCTGCGCGCAAGGTGGTAGGTGGCGAGGTGTTTTGTTGCCCGGGGCGCGGCGTGGCTCACGAGACGACTCCGCTCTGTGCACGATTTTCCGTGGGTCGTGGAGCGCTGAGGGAGTCAGAGATTCCTGGATGCGCTGGTGGGTTCGGGTGTCTGATGACTACCCGGCTTTGAAAGGCAGGGCTAAGATACGGCCGTCGCTCGCGACTGAGTGTCTTGTCCGTGCCAACGCCATTGCCATCGCTGTGGAGGATGCACACTCTGTGACCGCTCATCGGAATCTGGTGGGTATGCTATGTGGGGTCTTGTGGTGCCGCACTCCTCCGACATCGGGCATGCGGCGAATAGCGCTAAAGCACTGCGCGAAAGGTGGTACCTGTGTGCCGAAAGGCTCAGCTTTGGGAGGATTGCGGTGGCGAAGGCAAGATGGACGTGATGATCCGGTAGCCGAGGGCTTGCAATGCTTCAGCCAGCTCACGGCCGGGCCGCTTGTGGAATATCCCTACGAGGTATTCTTTGGACTGACCCAAAACTTGCAAGGCATCGGGTACTGCGAGTCCTTTCAGTGCAGGCAATGTGCTCCGCAGTCTTTGGGCGTCGGCTGCTGATGGAACATTGGGAAAAGAAATGCGAAGTTCGATCATGGTGTCATCGAAGAGGTGCTCCAACACTGGAGTGACCGTACCCATCATCACCTGACCGGTTTCTGGGTCCACCCAGGTGGCAATCCCCTGGGAGATAGTGATGGGTGGGGAGCTGGGATCTTCTTCCGCACTCATGTGTTTCGCTCTTTGTGGTTTTGGGTGGGATCGTTTCTATTCTTGAGGCTTGCGAGATAGACTGACAGGTTTCGAATGTTCTGCGATCTGGCGGAATGCCCGGAAGGATCTGGCGACGCTCTCCTGGACTCCTTCAGAGTCCGACAATTTTTTTCCACATCCACCCAGGGTGTCGGTCGCTAGATGCTCCCTAACCCTGGTCTCTCTTCGCGGGGTCCTGCAGTCCTTCAGACTGCAACTTCGCAGTTCAGTCCAAATCACAGACCAGAGAATTGTCGGTCTATTTCGCAAGCCTCAATAGATACTAGATTTCATGGTCACTCAATTGAAACGTGGAATCAACCGCTTGCTTGAAGCGTTGCCAAGCTGGCGGATCGAGGGGGAGGTCGTGGTTCGGGTGTCGCTCCGCGACGCTGGTGTGATTGGGGCTTTACCCGGCCTTGAAAGGCGGGCTAAGATACGGCCGTCGCTCCGCGACTGAGGATCTTGTCAGTGCCATCGTTGTGGGGAGGGCACGCCTTGTGATGTCTCACCTGAATCTGGTATGCATGTTGTGCGGAGGTCTTGTGGTGCCACACTCCTCCGACATCGGGCATCGGACATCCGCGTCGTGGACTGCGTGCGGCAAGTCCCGGCCCGCGAGATGCGATATCGCTTTGAACGGAGAGCATGAGCATGATGGATCGAAATCATGATCTAATTTCCAGGACACAGTCCCCCGGGGAAACTTGGATGCTGGATTCCGCCGAAGTTCTCCGACATCCGGGCCACTTCCCTTCGTTCAAAGCGGTGTCGCGGCCCCAAGGGAGGCCTGTGCCACCGCACTCCAAGACGCATAGCGAACTGGTACGTTGAGTTGATGGGCCGTGCACTGGTTCCCTGTTCACCCAAGTACGGTTTTCTTGAATTGACGCTCATGTGCGAGGCGGGAGCACGCACTCCAAGGTGCTGCGCGCGAGGTGGGTGTGGCGAGGTGCTTTGTTGCCCTGGGTGCGGCGTGGCCCACGAGACGTTTTTCGGAGGTGAGATAAAGCAGGATGCAGATAGATGGGTGTGGGAGTTGCTTTTGGTCGGTGCGACACCCAGATTTGAGACCTGTATGAAGAAGAACAAGCCGGAAGCGTGGATGAAGGATCCGTATGAGTCGTCGAGCCTCAAGAAATGGGTGTGGCTCGGGGTGCTGGTGGTGATGGCGTATTTGATCATTGTGCCGCCGGTGTCGATCTGTGTGACGACGGGGTGGCCGCTTTCGATGGCGTATGCGAAGCGAGGGGCGAGGCCGGAGGGTTGGGTGAAGACGTTTCGCGCGCCGTATGACTGGCTGGCGGGGAAGGATTTTGCGAAGGGGGTGATGCGTGGGTATGAGGGATGGTGGTGGGATGTGATGGTTCCGGTGAGGAAGGAGTTATGAGGTTCTTGTTCTTGGTTTGGTCGGGCTGAGTGGAGTGTTGTGCGATGAATGCAAAATGAAAAATGGAAGGTGAAAAATGCAAAGTGGAGGAAGCTGAGGGGTTGTGTCGGGATGCGGTGTAGAAGATTTTATTGGACATGGGATGGGAGGGGCTTAGAATGGGCGGGTACCAGAAAGTACATTGTGGACGGTGTATGAATGTTGATGGCTTTATTACCATGCCTTCTTTCCGGCCGGATGGCAGGCTCGACAGGCTGAATCATGGCGGTGGCGCGAAGGTGCCGAAGACGATTCCAGGGGAACCGAAGCGGATCCAGAATCAACCGGACTTTGTCCGGATGATGGCGCTGGCGATACATCAGTCCAACACTGGGAACAAGACCAAGGAGCTGGACTTCAAGGTGGGGTATGGTGACGGGCCGTATGGGGCGAAGCCCAAGGCGGCGGTGTCGGGACAGAAAACACAATCTGCAAGCATCGGTGGTGGTGGTGGCAGCGGCGCTTCAGGGGCGGCGACGGCGGCAGCGGGGTACACGCAAGCGCCGCCGCAGGCTGCGAGTACTGCGGGGACCGCAGGGGGATTGAAGAAGAAGAGGACGCTGCTGTCGGGTGGAGGTCGCTCGTTTGGGCAGCCGTATGGGAGCGATACGATTTTAGGAGGATAACCAGGGAGTAGAGCAGAGCAGGCTTATGAGAATGATCGACGGATACGACTATACGAACTATGCGAAGGCACAGCCGGGTGGGAGGCTGACGCGGTTCAACTTCGGGGGTGGCAGGAGTCAGGCTCCGCCTCCGGCTCCGAAGCAGGAGCCCATCAAGTTCCCGAAGATGCCGAAGATTCACATTCCGCCGACCCCGGCTCCGCCACCGCCGGCTCCCCCACCCCCGACGGCGACGAGTGCGGAGGTGGCGCAGGCGGATGAGCAGACGAGGCGGGATTTGAATCGCCGGAAGGGTCTGAGGAAGACGGTGCTGGCGGGTGAGACGGGCGGGTATGGATGGGGGTCTGGGTATACAAATGCGTATGCGTCTCAGGGGAGTGAGAAGGTGCTGGGGGGTGGGACGCTTTTGGGTGGGGGTGGACAGTAAGCGGTAAGCGGTGGTTATATGTATTCGGAGTGGAGTGTCCGCGGTGATTTCGACGGCTCTGCGACCCCTTCAGGGTCGAGCTTCTTTTACTCGATCACCCAGGGTGTCGGTCGCTTAGGCTCCCTAACCCTGGGCTGGGCTCCTGTGCCCCTTCAGGGCACGAATGCGTGAGGCGTGAGGCGTGAGGCGTGAGGCGTGAGGCGTGAGGCGTGAGGCGTGAGGCGTGAGGCGTGGGAGCGGAAGGTGCGGGCTGAAGTGAAGGCGAGGTGGGAACCGGAATGCAAAGTGAGAGATGAAAGATGCAAAGTGCAAAATGGAGAGAGGGCTGAAAGGTGGGTGGTGTGGAGCTGAAATGCTGGAATCGGGTGTTGGGTTCGGTGGGGTGATGCGAGAGGGCGTATGCGAGATTCTTCTGGGAATATCAGGACAGAAACGCTTCGTTCAAAGCGGTGTCGCGGCCTCAAGGGAGGCCTTTGCCACCGCACTCCAAGACGCATAGCGACTTAGTGAGTTGAGTGAGTATGCTCTATGTAAGCCCCCAGCTTAAGTGCTGCGCGGCTTCATTTTTGCGAATCAAATGAGCACCGGGAATGGTGGGCTGCCTCAGAGTATGAATGACGGTGGGGGTGGTGGTGTACGAGGAGAAGTTATTATCGGACGATATCCTGCTGACTTGCGAGGCTTCTTTGGAGGGAATGCCAAGTGAGAGATGAAAGGTGCAAAGTGCAAAATGGGGAGAACCGCGAAGGCGGATGGTGTGGAGCTGGTGCACGGATGCCGATGATGGAGTGATGGAGTGATGGCGGAGGGTGAGTGGTGGTGATGCTGTAACCTTATCTTTTTTATCTGATGAGAAGCGAGAAGGAGATTGTGGAGGAGTGTGTGGCGACGTATGAGGCGCGGAAGAGTGCGCGGGCGCCGTGGGATGCGCAGTGGCAGATGATTGCGGATTATTTCTGTCCGCGGAAGGCGAGCATCACGAACAGCAGTCATCTGCCGGACGGGCAGAAGGAGGCGCAGATCTATGATGGGAGTGGATACTATGCGCTGGATGTGGCGGTCAGAGGGCAGACCTCAGATATCATCCCGCATGACCAGGTGTGGTTCTCGTTTGATCCGCCTCCGGGGCTGGCGGGTGATTTCCGGGTGCAGCAGTGGTGTCAGCAGGCGACGAGACTGGCGAGGCTGCATCTGAGTGCGTCGAAGTTTTATCCGCAGTCTTATGAGTTTGTGAGTGACCGGACGTGCTTCGGGACGGCGTGCCTGTACTCGGAGGAGAGTGATGCGGACCCGAATGTGCCGGTGGTGTTCCGGCATCATCGCATTGGCTCGTATACGATGGCGGAGAATGCGGATGGTGTGGTGGATTCGCTGGATTTTGAGAAACGCTTCACGGCGCGGCAGCTGGTGGAGAAGTTTGGCCGGGAGACGGTGAGCGCGAAGGTGCGGGAGTGCTTTGACGCGGGGCGTGGGAAGCAGGATACGCAATTCACGGTGCTGCACTGCATTTATCCGCGTGCGGAGGCGGAGCGTATCATTGGGAAGATGGACGGGGTGAACAAGCCTTTTGCCTCGGTGTGGATGGAGAAGGATGCGAAGCAGCCGCTGCGGGTGGCGGGGTATGATGAGATGCCTTTCAGTGTGTCCCGCTGGAGTACGTGGGAGGGGAATGAGGAGACGGCGCCGTATGGATATTCGCCGGCGTTCATGGCGCTGCCGGATATGCGCCAGCTGAACCTGCTGCAGAAGTGCCTGGATGTGCTGGCGGAGAAGAAGGCGAATCCGCCGTTGCTGATTCCGACGGGGTTCAAGGGGGATATTGATTATCGCGCGGGTGGGATCACGTGGTTCGACCCGGCGACGGGGGATGCGGCGCGGCCGCAGGCGTGGGGGATGGAGGGTGACTATGGTCTGGGGGTGCAGCGGGCGGACCAGAAGCGGAGCCAGATTGAGGCGTTCTTCCAGGTGAATATGTGGCTGGCAATTTCGCGGATGGAGCGGGCGAACATCACGGCGGAGGAGGTGCGGGCGCGTGTGGGTGAGCAGGCGCGGCAGTTTGCGGCGACGTATACGCTGCTGGTGACGGAGTGGCTGACGGCGCAGCTGATGCGCTTCTTCCGGATTCTGCTGCGTCGGGGGATTTTGCCGTCGCCGCCGAGGGAGATGATCAGCAGCGATGGGCGTGGGAATTTGTTTATTCCGGAGCCGCAGGTGCTGTTTTCTTCAAGAATCGCGCTGGCGCTGAAGGAGGCGGATAATACGGCGGTGGGAAGTGTGCTGAGCCTTGTGGGGTCGATCGCGCAGATGGCGCCGGATGTGATGGATAACTTCAACCTGGATGAGATGATCCGCGGGAGTGCGCGGAATCGAGGGTTGCCGCCGGAGTATAATCGGGACCCGGATGAGGTGGCGGCGATGCGTGCGGCGCGGGCGCAGGCGCAACAACAGGCGCAGCAGGCGGATGCGGTGGAACAGATGAGCCGGGCGGCGGCGAATGCGGGGAAGATTCCGAAGGATTCGCCGATGATGGGGCTGCTCGGTGAGCGGTGAGCGGTGAGCGGTGAGCGGTGAGCGGTGGGACGGTAAGCGGTGGGACGGTGAGCGGTAGGACGGTGAGCGGTAGGACGGTGAGCGGTGGGACGGTAAGCGGTGGGACGGTAAGCGGTGGGACGGTGAGCGGTAGGACGGTGAGCGGTGGGACGGTGAGCGGTGGGACGGTGAGCGGTGGGACGGTGAGCGGTGGGACGGTGAGCGGTGGGACGGTAAGCGGTGGGACGGTAAGCGGTGGGACGGTGAGCGGTGGGACGGTGAGCGGTGGGACGGTGAGCGGTGGGACGGTGAGCGGTGGGACGGTGAGCGGTGGGACGGTAAGCGGTGGGACGGTAAGCGGTAGGACGATGGTTTGATTGGAGAACCACTCATGGGCACTAACGGGACACTAATGAGGAGGGGTGATGGGTGTGGTAGGGTGCAGTGGGTTCAACACAGAGACACAGAGACGCAGAGGAACTTCGGAGACTGAGGGAAGGGTTCTTGGTTCTTGGTTCTTGGTTCTTGGTTCGCGGTTCGCGGTTCGCGGTTCGCGGTTCGCGGTTCGCGGTTGATTGTTGAGGGACTGAGATGGGCGTGATGAGTGAAACTCTCTTTGGGAGATATTTTATGATGAATGATGGTACACCGGTTTTGGGGCAGGCGGAGATGGCGGCGGAGGGGCTGAGGAGGAGGCAGGAGGAGGAGTGGGAGCTGGGGAAGATGTATGCGCGGGTGTTTGGATCCAAGGAGGGGCAGCGGGTGCTGGCGGATTTGTGTGCGCATTTTCCGTGTGAGAGGCCAAGGTTTGATGCGGTGGCGACGAGGGCGAATGCGGTGGCGGCGCTGATTGGGGGGATTCACTTTGATGGGTCGGCGGCGGTGGTGCGGTATGTGCTGGAGCGGGTTGAATCGGCGAAGTCTAAGGGGAAGATGGAGGCGGCGCCGGTGGTGGTGGGGGTGTGAGCGGTGAGCGGTGAGCGGTGAGCGGCTGGGTGTGTTTGAGATCGTGGGATTCAACACGGAGACACGGAGACACGGAGACACGGAGACGCGAAGGCACGGAGGATTTTTGAGGGAGTGGTGATGGGGTGGATCTGTGATGTTGGGAGGTGGTTGAGGTTATGAAGAAGAAGAAGGAGGCTGTGAAGAGTACCAGGCGCGTGGCGAAGGTGACGGCGCGTTCGGCTGTGGTGAAGGGTAAGGCGGCTGTGGAGGATGGTGAGGAGGTGGCTTTGGTGAGTGTGGTCCCCTGCCCTTTTCCGACGGATCCGGCGAAGGGTGATAAGACGCCGGAGGTGATGGCGTGGTATAGGGAATATCAGCCGGAGGAGTTTAAGCGGAGGTATGGGAACCGGGTTTGTCCGGAGGTGGATGAGGGTGTGATGATGGTGGGGCGATGTGGCGTGAGGGGAGCTGTGGGTGAGGATGGTGGGCCGGTGTCGGATTTTGAGGATGAAGATGATGAGGTGGTGGTGGTGAAGCCGAGGGTGATTATGGGGTGAAGGGGGCTGGTGGCAGGGGGGAAATGGGTGTGTTCACCTATATGGGATTCAACACAGAGACACAGAGGAACTTCGGAGACTGAGACTGAGACTGAGGATGAAGTTGAATAGGTGCCTCAAGGGACGAGGAGGTGGTTTGATTGGGGAACCACTAATGGACACTAATAGGCACTAGCTTTTGAAGGTTGGCCGTGAGAAGGTCTAGGGGGTGTGGTGGGTGCTGAGAGGGCATCAGGTGAAGTTTGGAGGTGCAGGCGGCTTGCTCTACGTGCGTTCCACACCTCCTCCGCCCACCTAGTTTGGAAGCCGGCGCAGCGGCTCCCCACCGAGTGTTTTGGTGAGTGGGGTGACAGACCGAGGCTCGGTGCGAGTGGGACGACACTTGGGTCCCTGAACTCAGCAAGGTTCGGCGATTCGAGCGGCGCTCTGCGACGCGAATCCTCACTTGCATATCCGGCCTTGAAAGGCCGGGCTAGGACACGGCCGTCGCTCCGCGACTGAACTTCCAAGCGAATGATTTTCATCACTGGGTCCTATAGGACACGTGAGGGGCCTTGTTTCAGAGGCTATGAATGGCGGCACTGATTGTTTAATCACAAACCAAATAACGAAAGAGCGATATTGATATGACTGAAGACGTGAACGGAAGTGTGGAGACGCAGCAGGGGTATGCGAACCAGGGTGGGATGGCCGGTGGTGGTGCTGGCAATGGTGGCGGTGCTGGCAATGGTGGCGGTGCTGCTGGTGGCGGCGAATGGCTGGTGGATGGGAAGTTTGCGCCGGGGCTTTCGGGGAGGTTGTCGGAGGATTTGCGGCCTTATGCGGGATCGATAAGGAAGTTTGAGGGGACGCCGATTCAGGATGTGCTGAAGTCGTACGGGGAGCTGGAGAAGAAGCTGGGGCAGCGGATGCAGCCGCCGGGTGCGGAGGCGAGGCCGGAGGAGGTGGCGGCGTGGCGGAAGAATCTGGGGGTGCCGGAGAGGCCGGATGGGTATGGGATTGCCCGGCCGGAGAATGTGCCGGCGGAGCTGTGGAATGAGGAGATGGTGCGCGGTTTTTCTGCGGTGGCGCACAAGCATCACATCCCGGCGGCAGCGGCGCAGGAGCTGGTGGAGTGGTGGAATGGACAGCAGATGGGGGCGCTTTCGCAGTATCAGCAGGAGGCGGCGAGCGGTCGGGAGGCGCTGGTGCAGGGTCTGCAGCGTGAATGGGGTGAGCGGTATGAGACGAACCTGCAAGGGGCGCAGCGGGTGGCGGCGATGGCGCGGCTGGATGTGAATGATCCGGCGATTGGAGATAATCCGGCGATGATTCGAGCGCTGCACGCGATGGCCTCGCTGGTGAGCGAGGATCGCCAGGAGACGGGTGGCAGTGGGGCGCTACGATTGACGCGAGGGCAGCAGGCGGATGACATCCAGACGAACAAGTCGAATCCGCTGTATAATGACTATCACGGGGCGAATGGGCCGGAGCGACAGGCGATGGTGGCGGAGCAGATACGGAGGCTGCGGATGGGGTGAGGGGTCATGCGACCGCAGGGGTTGAGCGTTTCGCGCGCTTCTTGACAGACTTTTTTGCCTTTCGACTGGCAGTTGCGGCGTTCTTTTGCTTGCGCGATGCCAGGGCACGCTGTGCCGCCCTCGCTTTTCCCGCCTTGTCCAAGAGGGAGATGAGGCGTCGTGCGCGGTTGCGGGAGGCCATGTCCCAAAAGGTCTTGAGGGTAGCGATTTGCAGGCCGGTGCGGATACGCCGGGCATTGGGCGAGCAACTGAAAAGCTGGGTGGCAGTGCGGTCCAGCATCATGGGTGAGTAGCTCACGTGGGGAGAAAGCGCGATCGCTCCTGTACTGCCATCCCGCGGGAGGAAGCGGACGATGCGCTTCTTCTTGAGCTCGAGGAGGGCCTCCATGTCCACCATACAACGATGGAGCACGCGGCAGGCTACGAGAGTGGCATCGAGGCAATAACCTTTCTCGGCCTTGCCCTGAAGCACGGTGGCAGCGATGAGAGGGGCGTAGCCAGGCTGCCCGTGATTCCGCGTGGCACCGATGGCTGCATCGAGCTGGCGCTGGATTTCACGAAATGCCTTGAAGTCGGCAGCCTTCAAATCGCGGCAGGGGCGTTTGCAACTTGGGGGATATGTCAATCCATCATAGGCTCCCGCATGATCGGGGGGAGGCTTCACTCCCAAGTGCTTATGGTCGCCCGTTTCCTGAAGGACGCGGGCCACAAACATCTGATAGACGAAGATGGCGCGCTCCCAGAGAATTTGAAGGAATCCGAGATTATCCGCATAACGTTTCATGAACCCGCGGATAACGCGATCACTTCCTTTCATGGCGGGACCATTCTCAGGGGCATCCACGGAGTCAAAGATCCAGACATGATCCGTGAGTACGGGGCGGAGGATGTCGATGACGTTTTCAAAGAAGCCGTGGGCGGAAGAAAGAACAGGCCAGTCGTGGTCTCCCAGGCTCTGCATGCCGATATGTCCGGGCTTCGCGCGAGTACTCGCGGCATTTGTGACGAGACTGGCGACGCTGATGGGGCCAAAATTATTCAGGAATGAAGTCCGCACATCTGCTGGGTTGTTGAAGGCGCTCGCCATGCTTGTGGAGAAGCTGATGGCGTGCTGTCTGAGGGCGAGGCGCCAGTCTCCATCGAAGACGAAGAGGTGCATCATGAGGTGCACGAAGATCTCACTGAGCTGGGTGTCGAGGTCGGAGAAGCTCTCTTCATTGAGTGCTGGTCTGAGGCCATCCTTGACCTGGAGTGCGATGGTGTCGCGAATCTGCTGGCGAACCATGTCATTATAAATCAGGTGGAAGCCTTCGTGGAAGAAGTCTGCATAGCCGGGCACGTGAGTGAGATGGGCCATGTCCGAGGCGAAGATGGCGAGGCTGGGGCCGGTGCCGGCGGTCTCCATGATGAAGTCACAAGAAATGGCCCGGATGCCCTCTTCGAAGGTGACGTGGTGGACGACTCCGAGGGTATCACGCCCATGCTCATCACCGCGGACGACCTTTCTGAGAATGCCGGCAGAGGCCTTGAGAGCAGCTTCTGCGGAGAGGATGATCTGGATGAAGTTTGTCCGGAAATCGAGGGACCAGTCCCTGAGAGGAGTCTCTGGATAGAGACGGCGCTGACGGAGGCTGAGAGCAGAGGAGAGGCTCTCCAGCATGGCGTGGATGGGCTCGACGCCGCCCTCCGTGGGGAGACGGCGGGAGTAGTCATGCTGAGGGGGCCATTCGGAATCCTCGGGACGCTCCTGGGTGAGGATCCGGTAGAGGGTGGCGAGGACGTCATAGTAGTCCAACACGACATCGAAGAGGAGCGGGTTGGACAGGATGGAGAAGAAATTCTCCAGGAGATTGATAAGTGCGCGGCGGGTGGCCACGGGGATGCCCAGAGCGCGAGTATGATTTCGGAGGCCTCCAGCGGAGAAGGTGAAGCGTGCGTCATCATCCTTTTCCGGGAAGAGCACATCCCGCGCGACGGCAAGCACTTCCTTAACGAGGGCAGTGTGACCTGCAGGCACTGTGGGGTGGAACCAATCCTCCATGTCCTGGTGCGCGCAAATGGGCACTGGTACCATGAGGCGTGTGGCCCAACTGCTGACATGCCTGCCGCTGAATCCGGATGGCTTGTCCAACTGGCTGATGGAGTCGAGCACGCCGGCCCACATCTGGACGAGGAGCGAGATGTGCACGAGGGAGTCTGGCCCGCGGAGAGCGACATTCTCCGATGTCATGGTATGGGGCTTGACCTTGTTGAGCGAAGTGCGATACGCCGAGCCCATCTTGCCGGTCCTGGCCTTGCGGGGCGTCTGGCCACAGTCAGACAGCTGGAGAAGGTAGTCTGTGGCACCAACCAGATGGAGACGACACTTGAGGCTGGGGTCCGGGCTGCGAGGGCCTGGGAGGGACCGACCGGTGGGCACGCTTTTTTTCAAGCCGTTGCTGAGTCCGTTCCTCAAGTGTTTCTCCATATCGGCCTGGTGCCCCGGAGGGTGACCGATGTCCGTCAGGGAGCTGACGAAGCCGTTGATCGACATGGAAGATTTCCTGGTCCTGGCGGTGGGGTCGAGCACGGAGCGGAAGTAGTCCCAAGAGATGGCCACGGTGCTCCGGGTCCAACGCAAAAGGTGAGCTCCGCTCATTCCTTCACAGAGTCCGGCAGCGGAAGCGGAGGAAGGCGAAGACGGAGGGGTGGCCGAGTTTTCCTCCTGAAGAGTCTGGTGGAATTCTTTGAGCTTCTTGTAATGGCTGCTGCTTTCGAGAATTTGAACCAGACGCGGGTCGTGCTCCAAGAGGTCTGCAAAGGTGAGGCTTTGCAGATGGGAGACGATGGACATGGGGACGGAGTAGTTGCTACAGAGAAACAGGATGCCTATTTCCTCCTCTTCCAGGAGATCGAGGAAGGTGAGCCTGAGGGAATTCAGGTCGCTGCGTGAATAAAGCCCCTGATCATCGGCTTTACGCAACGTGTGCAGAGCGGCATCTATGCGCTTGCAGATAAGGCCGAAGAGGGACTGCTGGGCGAGAAGGGCACGACCGAGGGAGAGAACGCCCTGCATCTTGAGCCGGGCGAGGAAAAGGAGCGGAGGCTGTGCGGGTTTCGGTTTGCCGAAGAGCTCATTGGGCTCAACGAAATGTTTGAGGTGGCGACGCGAGACGCCAGGTGGGATGAGGCTGCGGGTGATGGGGCAGAATCCGACACTCACTTCTTCGACTGTCTTCTTGTAAGTTTCGATCACGGCCTGAACCGCATCCAAATCATCTCCGAGGGTGAGGCACAGGGCGTCGGGATGTCCAAGGGGGAGCCAGTTGGTGGGGTTGTAGAGATACTCGTCCATGGACTCCGATGGAGAGGAACGGGTGCGCCACTTTTTGAAATTCTTATGCCCGCTGTCCCTGAAACTTCCGCAGTAGTTTTGAAAGCTGGTGAAGGTTTTTTCGAAAGCTTTCTGGGGTTGGGCGGTGTGCCGTGACCATTCAGCATCCAGTGACGCCATGAGAAGGACAAAATCATGATACCGAAGTGTGCTTTGCGATTCTTGATTCTCGTGAGTCATGCTGAAATGCGGGGCGAATTTACGAGGAGTGTGCGGATGAAGTTGTTCGTTTTACAGATGTTTGCACAAACCAAGCCCATGAGAAGACATTCGGTCGAAGTTTTCAAAGAAAATTCCCATGATCCAGCCGCCGAGTGACGCGGCTTGCGCTATCCCAAGGCTGGCGGGGGCGTCCTGCGGGTAATGCCGGCAGGATTCACTGGTGTGCGGGCGCGATAGTGCCAGTGCCGCACCTTTGGACGCCCTTCCTCTCCTGGTACTTCTGTGGAGAGGGGCCAAGGTCTCCCAGTCACGTGCACGCCGATAACGGCGTGGATGGATGGAGGGAGGGCCGGTATGGCAGGGTCAAGCTCAGACGTGAGAGCGAACTACCGCCTGCTGCCTCACCGCATCTCGACTGGCGAGTACGTTTCGCGACCTGGGCTTTTCCGCGATGGTGCGCAAGAGTGGCGACACCATGGACACCCCACTTTCCAAGGCCTAGTACATCCCGGGATTCTTCTTTCGCAAGGAGTCTGGATGCTCCGTGCTCAAAGTCCCGTAGGATTGCATGACGGGGCGCGGGCGGGTGGGTTTCTTCACAAACTGCGAGAAGAACAAAAGCGGCCCGGGGCTAATCTGCTCGGGTACGTTTGTCTCTACGCGCCACCAAGCATCTGCGTCGTCCTGGTCGGAATCAGGTAGATTGAGGAACTTAATAAGCGCCTCCATCTCTTTTGTCTGGAGATCCAAGTTCGACAAAAGTGTGTTTCTATGTTTTTCCAGTTCCTTCTGGAGATCCTGGAGACGAGGCTTGGATGCTTCTCCTAAATTTCTTGCAATAAACCAATATAGCTTGGCGAGAAGGAAAAGGTCTTTTGGGTGATGTTCCGCCGTTTGCCGTATTTTCGCACCCAGGCGGCGGAAATTTTCCGAACCTCTTCGGGGGCCCAAGCCTCGTAGAACGAGATCTTCCAACCTCTCCAATGGGGGAGCTTCGTAGCGTAACATCTTTGCTGTCATGATAAAAATTTCAATGAAATCCCAGCCCCCCGACTAAGATTTCGTTCAGGTTCACGTTTACCCAAAGGTGCAACGTGTGTGAACAGGGTACTGGTCGTGCCCGGGGTTGATCTTGTCAAGTAAGCCAAGGGCTTATTGTTCCCGGCGTTCCAACTCGTCGAAGAGGGACATGACGACCTTGGGGACGGCACCTGCCAAGTCGTTTTTGCCATGCCAGACTGGTTGGACATGAGTGGAGAATTCCTCGGACTGTGTACGTTCTTCCCACTTGCGCAACACTTTTTCTCCATCGTAAACCGAATTTAAGAGCCACCAATTGGCTCCGAGTTCCCCCTTGCTGGCATTGCTCCAAATCTTGAGCAGATGGGAGTCCATAAGCCCCTCACTTGTGCCGAGGAAGATGGTGATACAATCTTTTCGTAATATCCTCTCGATGACGTCATTAGGACACTGTCGAGAATCCGCTGCCTTGCCGGCCTCATGGTATTCCACGGTTCCGAAGATGATCCCTTTGGGTGAGCCGCCCCATCCATGAATGTGGAGGACGGAAGCGACTTCGGCCGCGAGACTCTCCTTCAGAGAGCCCTTCCCGGTGCGCCAGCTTTCCCAGGCGAAAGGAATCCAATGGAGGAGATTGTAGGCATGCAGGCCTGAAGAGAAAGGGGTGCCACCACCGTGGGGGTTGGGCGTCCAGAGGTCCAGGGGGCGCTGCCGGGCGGCCTCGGCAGTTGTCGCATCTGGAGTGGCGAGCACGGGGAGTCTGGCTTTGCGGCCAATGAGAGAATCGAAATTCGTGGTGAGAAGCTTGACCCGGCCCTGGCGTGCGAGGGTGCCAGCGCGGCGAAGGACGGGATCCCACGCGCTGATTTTGGCGTGGGAGCAGAGCTTTTTCATCACGCGGCCCATGGCAATGTCCCAGAGGTCTCCCCTTTTCTTTGTCTTTTCGTCGATGAGCTCGGCCTTCATCTCGTGGCGCATGAGGTGAGCGACGGCAGCAAAGCGCTCAGCATCAGGGTTGTTTGCAAGCATGGCCTCGATGAGTGACACGCGCCTGATGAAATTCTCCTCGGATTCGGAGTCGCGAAATTTTTTCCGGAGGTATTTTTGCCAAGAGGTCTTGGACTGGGAAATCTGGGGATAGCGGTCCTCGGGTGGAGGGTCCAGAGGATACCATGCAAGGTGCCTGAGCAGTCCGCGCCAGGAGAGCAACTCCCGAACTACACGACTTGATTTGTCCACCAGGGAATGGTTGATGCCGGCGCCAAAAACGAGGGCGACGGGGGGCATGCGCCTGTGTTTTGGATGGCCCACTGCATGCGATTGGAGAAAGGGCCGAATGTCATCCAGAAGGCTCGTCAGCTTGATACCGGAAAGAGTTTTGTCTTTAATAGAATTGGCGCGGGTCATCACTGAGTCTTGGAGCGGTGGCAGTGTGTGGGCAGACGGACCGCTGGGAGACGGTCGCGGGGGTGAGGAGGAAAGAGGGCAGCCAATCACTTTTTTAACAAGTTGGCCATTGGTTTTTACCTATGGAGTGGAGAATTTTTTGGGGAGGAGAAGGAGCCTGTGAAAGGACGCGTGGTGAATTGCTGGCTGGCGCCGGAGCATTCGCTTGAGCGGAAGTCCCAGTGCAGCCAGCGGAACACGAGATGAACCGGAGCTCCTGGCCGAGCTGCCGAATGACCCGGCCCGGGGAAAGCAGGGTGAACCGCAGGAGGGTGACGAATACCAGCGGTGACGTCTGTGTTGGAGTGCGACCACGCACGACCCGATGAAAAATTTCAAACCCACTTTTGTACGCCACTGTATTTTGGAGTTGCGCGGTGGCAGAAAACACGGTACAGGTTGGGCGTGCTGTTGCTGGGCCGGGGTCATGAAGCTCTGATAACCTGGTGGTGGTGACGATTTTTGTTTTTGCCTCAACGAGCAGCCAGCGGGTGCTGACAACTGCGAGGGACGGCTCCCTGGTGTGTATGGAAGTGACCAGGAACTGGATTTTTTCTGTGTCCGGCTTTTGTTCATCTCCCCTCCCCTGCTCTGCTCTGTCGTGATGACGGCGGGTGGGTTCCTGAGAAGGAATGGTGGATGGGTGGGTGCTGTGAGCGGGATACAGACTACGACTCGCAAGAATAACGATTATGTCTTTGGATATTACGCAGTTTTACCCGACGGAGTTCGAGAGGAACTGGACGCATGTGGCTCAACAGATGGACTGCCGGCTGCGCCTGGCGGTATCGCCGGGTGGCAACCTGACGGGCAAGCGGAAGTCATTCAATCTGCTGAATGACTATGAGATGGATGAGGTGACGACGCGGAAGGGCGATACGCCGGAGGGTGATACCTCAGGGGAGAAGTACTGGCTGTATGCGCGCAAGTTCGAGAAGGTGATCAGCTTCGATGAGGATGATGAACGCCAGCTGGGGCAGATTGTGTTGCCGGACTCGGATGAGGTGCGCAATATGGCGATGGCGTACAATCGCAAGGTGGATGACATTGTCATTTCGGCCTTCGATGCGACGCGCTATATCGGTGAGGAGGGCACGACGACGGACCCCTTCCCTGCGGGCCAGTCGATTGCGGTGGACTATGTGCCGAGTGGGACGCCGGCGAACAGCGGGCTGACGTTTGGGAAGATTCGCGAGGCGGCGCGCATCCTGAATGTGAATGAGGTGCCGGAGAGTGAGCGCTTTTTCTGCTATGGGGCGAAGCAGCTGGATAATCTGCTGGCGCTGACGGAGGCGACGAGCCGTGACTTCAGTGACCTGATGGCGCTGAAGGATGGGAAGATCAGCTACTGGATGGGATTCACGTGGATTCCGACACAGCGGCTGGCGCGCAATGTGGCCACGGATGTGCGGTCATGCTTTGCGTGGCACAAGTCGGCCATCAAGCTGGGTGAGGGTGCGCGCAACAGCTACATTGATGTGCGCCCGGACAAGCGGCATGCGAAGCAGATTCGCTCCGTGGGTCGCCTGGGTGCGGTGCGCTCGGAGAATGAGAAGGTGGTGCGGGTGTACTGCGATGAATCGCCTTAACGAGGGGGGGCGACTGATCTGATTTGATCTGACCTGGTGGAGATGGGCACCGTGAGTCTGGCTCCACTGAGGTGAGCAAGAGGAAGAGCAGGAGCAGGAGCACGAATTTAAACTTTTTATCTAAAGAGAGAATATGGCGAATAAATATACGGATTTGGGGGCGGGGCAACTGGCGGCGGAGAGTGACTTTTCGGAGGCGCCGAGTCTCCGGGCGTTTGGCGGGGATGTGCGTTATGTGGATGTGAAGATTGCGGTGACGGCGCTGACGACGTCTGATGTGATCTTCCTGGCGAAGCTGCCGAAGGGGGCGCGGGTGATTCCGGCGCTGTGCTCGGTGGACCACGGTGATCCGGGGGATGCGCTGACGGGGAAGATTGGCGACGAGAATGATGATGATCGCTATGGTGCGGCGCTGGCGCTGGGTGGGACAGCGGGGAGGAAGGCCTTCAGCGAGGCGGGAACGAAGGGGGATGCGTTTCTGACGCCCTACAAGTTTCCGGAGGAGCTGTGGGTGACGTTTACGCCGACGACGGTGACGAACCTGGCGACGCATGACCAGGTGTGGCATGTGGGGTATACGCTGGGGTGAGGAAGCGATGACGTACCGGCGGAGGATAATTGCGGCTCAACCACTGATGAACACTAATGGGACACTAATCTTAGGAAGGTGAGGGACCGCTAATATTCGCTAATGGAACGCTAATGTGAATGAGGGTTTGGTTGGTTGGCTGAGGGGATGATAGTGCCTCGCGTGGTGTGTCTTTTTTGGGTGAAGAGGTGCGCTGCGCGGGGTGCTTTGGTTGGGGGGCGTGATGGAAGGTTGGTGGGGGTGCAATGGAAGTTTCTGACTATGGGCAGTGGCTCGCGGGGTTGAATGCAAAGTGAGAGATGCAAAATGAAAAATGCAAAGTTGGGGACTGGGTGTGGTTGGGTGCAGTGAGTTCAACACAGAGACACGGAGACGCAGAGGAACTTCGGAGACTGAGGACTGAGGACTGAGGACTGAGGACTGAGGACTGAGGACTGAGGACTGAGGACTGAGGAGGAGAACGGGGACGAGGACGTAGAGGATTTTTTTGAGGTATGAATGATACGCAGATATGCAATCTGGCGCTCGCGGAGGTGGGCGATAGTTATAGCATTGTGGATATCAATGAGACGTCGAACCAGGCGGCGGTTTGCCGGTTGTTCTTTGGGCCGACGAGGGATGCGCTGCTGAGGACGCATCCGTGGAGCTTTGCGAGGTCGCTGGCGGCGCTTTCGGCGCTGAATGTGGTGCCGGTGTTTGGGTGGGGGTACCAGTATCAGTTGCCGGCGGATTTCATCCGGCTGGTGGAGTTCAACGGGCTGGATGCGTGGCAGACGGAGGATGATTTCCAGATTGCGAATGGGCCGGAGGGTGGGCTGGTGCTGCTGACGGATGAGGATGCGGCGAGTGTGGTGTATCTGAAGCGGGTGACGGATGCGAATTTGTTCGACCCGCTGTTTGTGGAGGCGCTGACGCTGCGACTGGCGATGCGCATCTGTACGAAGCTGACGAAGGACGATGGAATCAAGGACCGGCTGACGCGGGAGGCGAAGGAGGCGATGGCGCGGGCGCGACAGACGGATGCGAATGAGTCGAGGCCGAGGCGTGTGGGGATGTGGGAAGATTCGGACCTGGCGATGTCGCGGTATGCAGGTTGATGGTTGATGCTGGGGTTCAACACGGAGACGCAGAGACACGGAGGCACGGAAATTTTTGAGGGATGGGTGGAAGGTGGTGGGATTGGGACCGCTAACAGACGCTAATGGGGAGATTGCTGGGTGCGGACGCTTGGGCTGGCAGTTCAGAATGCAAAATGAAAAGTGCAAAATGGAAAATGAAAAGTGCCTGTGCTGGATGTGGTTGGGCGCGTTGGGTTCAACGCTGAGACATAGAGACGCAGAGGAACTTCGGAGACTGAGGTCTTAGTGCTTGGTTCTTGGTTGTGGCCTGAGAAAGAGGTGAAGGTTTAGAGGGAGGATGATTGTTTATGTCGGGGGCGATTCATGAGTTGATTAGTAATTTCAATGGCGGGGAGCTTTCGCCGTTGATGGATGCGCGGGCGGATACGGGGAAGTATCGGTCGGGGTGCAGGCGGTTGCGGAATTTTATTCCGCGGGCGGTGGGCGGGGTGTTTTCGCGACCGGGGACGGAGTTTATGGGGAGGGCGAAGTTTGGGAATAAGAAGGCGGCGTTGATTCCTTTTAACTTTTCGCGGACGACGAGTTTCCAGATTGAGCTGGGTGATGGGTATGTGCGGTTCTGGTCGAACCGGCAGCAGGTGAAGAAGGCGAGCGCGGGGGCGTGGGTGACGGGGACGCCGTATGCGATGGGGAGCTATGTGACGGTGAGTGCTACGATATACTTCTGTGTGGTGGCGCATACGTCTGCAGCGGCGTTTGCGACGGACCTGGGGGCGGGGCGCTGGGTGGCGCAGGAGATCTATGAACTCCCCTCCCCTTACCTGGAGACGGATGTGTTTGAGATTCAGTTCACGCAGATCAATGACGTGATCTACCTGGTGCATCCGGGGTATGCACCGCGGAAGCTTTCGCGGCTCGCGGATGATAACTGGACGCTGGCGGAAGTGGTGTGGGATTGGCCGGCGATGCTGGATGAGAATGTGGAGTCGACGACGATCACACCTTCCGCGACGACGGGGAGTATCACGCTGACGGCATCGGCGGCGCTATTCAATGCGAACCATGTGGGGTCGCACTGGCAGATTGCACACCGGCGGGACAGTGCGCTCGTGGACCTGATTCTCAACGGCAATAACACGAGCGGAACGTTGCGTGTGATTGGTCGGTGGGAATTTTTCACCACTGGAACATGGACGGCACGCATTCACATTGACCGTAGCGAAGACAATGGTGCCACGTGGCAGACGGTGCGTACCTTCGGCGGTGTGTCTGACCGCAATGTGGCCCCCATTTCATACGATGAGCCGACTGAGGTGCTGATTCGCATGCGCTCGACTTTCTGGAGTTCTGGCAGCGGGTATGCGCGCATTGAGGCGGTAGACTCCAAGGTCTATGGGGTAGTGAAAGTCACGGCCTATACGAGTGGCACGCAAGTCACGGCCACGGTAACGAAGCCGCTGGGCGCCACGGCTGCCACGACGACCTGGTGCGAGGGGGCGTGGAGTCCGCACCAGGGATTTCCGAGGACGGTGGCGTTTCACGAGCAGCGGGTGATTTATGGGGGGACGGCGAGGGAGCCGGTGCGGGTGTGGGGGTCGGCGATTGGGGACTTTGAGAACTTCCGGAAGTCGACGCTGGATGATGCGAGCTTTGACTATGTGCTGGCGTCGACGCAGAGCAGCCAGGTGCAGTGGATGACGGGGAACAGTACGGGCTTGATCATCGGGACGGCGGCGGAGGAGTGGCTGATGCACAGTGGATCTGATGCGACGCCGATCACGCAGACGACGGTGCGGGTGTCGTGCCAGTCGAGTGAGGGCAGTGAGCATTTGATGGCGCGGCTGATCAAGAATGTGGTGCTGTTTGTGCAGCGGTATGGGCGGACGGTTTCGGAGATGGCGTACAGTTTTGAGGAGGATTCGCTGAAGGCGCAGGATTTGACGATTCTGTCTGAGCATGTGACGGAGGGTGGTATCCGGCAGACGGCATTCCAGTCGCGAAGGGATGCGATTTTATGGGCAGTGACGGGGAATGGGAAGCTGGTGGGGCTGACGTACCAGCGGGAGCATGAGGTGACGGGCTGGCATATTCATGAGACGGAGGGTGACTTTGAAAGTGTGAGCGTGAACTACTCGGCGAATGGGACTTCGGACGAGGTGTGGTTTGTGGTAAAGCGGGTAGTGGATGGAGTGACGGTCAGGTATATCGAGAGCTTCCACCCGGCGATGGCGCAGTTTGATTATTCAAATCCGGCGAGGCTGGTGTGCATGGATAGTGCGACGACGTATAGTGGTGCAGCGACGGATACGATTACTGGGCTGGGTCACCTGGAGGGTGAGGTGGTGGTGGTGCGTGCGGATGGGGCGACACAGGTGAGCAAGACGGTGAGTGGTGGCGCGATCACGCTGGATCGTGAGGCGGAGGTGGTAGTGGTGGGCCTGCCGTTTACGCCGCTGCTGCAGCCGACGAAGATTGAGCTGCAACTGGAGAATGGGGGGAGCCGCGGGCGTTTGTTCCGACCGGTGAAGATGATTCTCTCGGTGCATGAGTCGCTGGGGGCGGAGATTTCGCCGAATCCGAATCTCAATTCGGGTGCGGGGATGTGGGAGGAGATTCCGTTCCGGAGGGCGCAGGATGTGCTGGATGTGGCGCCGCCGCTGCGGACGGATGATATGGAGTGGGATATCAATGCGCCATATGCGAGTGCGGTGCATGTGGCGATACGGCAGAGGCAGCCGCAGCCGCTGAATTTGCTGGCGATGGTGTGTGTGTTTTCGGTGGATAGCTAGCCGGTGGGCCAGTGCGACGGTGAGCGGTGAGCGGTGAGCGGTGAGCGGTGAGCGGTGAGCGGTGAGCGGTGAGCGGTGAGCGGTGAGCGGTGAGCGGTGAGCGGTGAGCGGTGAGCGGTGAGCGGTGTGACGGTGTGACGGTGTGACGGTGTGACGGTGGGTTGGTTTGTCGCAAAGCAGCGGAGCAGCTAAGCAGCAAAGGGGATGAGGATGGTGTGTGTGGTGGGGAATCAGGGGTGGATTGTGGAGAACAGCAAAGTGGCGAAGGACGCAGAGGACGCAGAGGACGCAGAGGAGGCAGAGGGGACGATGGGAGTGATGGGGCGTCGGGAAGGGAATGCAAAGTGAGAGGTGCAAAATGAAAAATGCAAAGGGGGTGATGCAATGAGGATGAATGATGTTGAGGACGAGCAGGAGCAGGAGGTTGGGAGGTGGGTGGTGAGGAGTTATGGGGAGAAGGTGGGAGATTACCAGATGGTGGCGGGGTGGATGGAGGGGCGTGGCATGGGGAGGTTGCTGGAGAATCTGCTGCCACCGATGGGGATTGTGGTGGAGTGTGATGGGGAGGCGGTGGCTGCATCGTGGATTTATCTTTGTTATGGCATTGGAGTTGGGTTTTGGGAGGGTTTGATCACGAAGCCGGGACTCTCGCCGGCGATGGGGCTGGCGGCCTGCAGGCACTGTCTGGGCGCGCTGAAGGCAATTGCCGTGGCGAATGACGTGTCGGTCATCAAGGCGTACGCGAAAGGCACCCTGGCAAGGCAGGCTGAGAAACACGGCTTTGTGAAACTCGATGAGGGGCTTTCGTCCCTTATCACAATCGCATAATACTATGGCATGGTTTGCGGGATTGACATTGGCGCAGCAGATAATGGTTGGCGTCGGGGCTGCCGGCGTGGTGGCAAGCGGTGTGGGCCTGGGGATGCAATACAACGCACAGAAGGAGGCGGCGCGGAATCAGGAGGCACTGACGAAGTATAACTATGCTGTGCAGGCACAGAACATCCGGCAGCAGCAGGCGCTGGCGGAGTGGTCGGCAAGAGCGCAGGCGGGCCAGGTGGAGGCGAATGCGGCGATAGCGCGGCAGACGGCTGAGACGAATGCGCGGATGCTCGAGGGGCAGGCGCAGGGTGAGCTTTCGAGGGGGGTGGAGCAGCAGCGGCGGACGCGTGAGGATCAGTTGCGTGTGGCGGCGCTGCAGCGGGCGCGGTTTGCGAAGGGTGGTGTGGCCATGGCGGGGTCGCCCGTGGAGGTGCTGGCGGAGAGTGCGCGGTATATGCAGCTGGCCCTAAGTGATGCGTGGTATGAGACGAATACGAAGCGGGACAGTCTGCTGTGGGACGCGCAGATGCAGCGCTATGGCGGTGAGGTGAGCTCGGCGCAGTACAAGATGCAGGCATCCCTGTTGCGGGCTGAGGGGGCGCTGGCGCCGGTTCGTGCGCGGATGCAGATGCGGGAGGCGGAGTTTCACCGACTGGCGGGCTTGAATGAGGCGTCGGGGATGAAGAGTGCGGCGACGGCGGGGTTGGTGACGGGGATTGGCACTACGATGCTGTCTCTTGCGGGGTCGTATGGGACCTGGGGGAGCTTGTTTGGCGAGACGGCGAAGGGGGCCGGTGCGGCCGCTTCAACCGGGGCGGCGATGAATGCTTCAGCGAAAGGAACGGGGACCGTCCTGGCGACGAAGGCGAAGGTGACGGGATTTGGATTTAAATTTTGAGCTTGCATATCGGTTATGGCGACGATTCCTTTGTATAACGATGGGCAGATGCCGGGGGCGCCGGAGGCGGCGGCGAAAGCTCTGGTGCCAGAGGCGAGATATCAGGCGGACTATGCGGGCCTGGCGCAAGCGGCAGCGCAGGCGTATGAGCAGCCGGAGCTGCCGGATAACTGGGGGAAGGGTGACGTGATCGCGGGGGAGGCGTGGGGCAAGGCGATGAGCACCCTGGGTGGCGCGATGACGGAACTGGCGGAGCAGAGTGCGAAGGCGCGGAACTATGCGGACCTGGAAGAGGCGCGGGACCACATGCAGAATGAGACGCTGCGCTTCGAGCAGTGGCGGCTGGAGAATCCGGATTCGGATGGATGGCAGGCGGAGTGGCAGCGACGGGTGACGGCGACGCAGAAGTATTTTTCTGAGAAGCGCTATGCGCCCGTGGTACGGAGCCAGGTGGACCGGGATGTGAACCAGTTTGGCGAGCGGGGGCTTATCCAGGCGGGGATTGATGCGGCGAAGGTGCAGTTTTCGCGGGCGGGGGCGGCGGTGCAGCAGGCGCGAGGCCGTGCGGTGCAGCAGAGGAGTATTCAAGGGGTGGCGGATGCAGGCAACCAAGCGGTGGCGCTGAAGTTGGAAACTCCGCAACAGTCGGATGAGAATACGCGACGTGCCGTGCAAGACATCTATGCGAATCAGCGGACGGCAATGGTGGAGACGCAACCGGAGGTGGTGCTGAAGTATGCGCAGGATCCGAAGGCAAAGAATTTACCGGCGGCGTTTGTAGGATTGAATGACGCGACATGGACGGAGGTGAAGACCGACGCACAGGAATCGGTCTATTGGAATCAGAAGGCGCTGCTCGAGAATCTACGTGATGCGGTGCGGACGAATGCGGTGGCAACTGATGCGGACCGGGAGAAGTGGATACAGACGCATGTCCCGCAGGGAATGCGCGATGCCACGCTGTCGACACTGATGCAGCGGGTGATGCAAGGCGGCCCACCAGACATGGCGGAAGTATTCCGTCTGAAGAAGGCGATAGGATCACATGACCCCACGGCACCTGGTGCGAGGCTGCAGCAGGTGTGGTTTCGACTTCAGCACGCGCAGTATCCACGAGAGATGCAGCTGGAGTTGGACAAGGCGCTGGCGACGCGAATCAATAGTGGGAAGCCGGAGTCGCTGGCTGCGCAGGAGGGGCGCACACTGATTCGCACCTGGCACGATCAGGAAGCGCTGCGGGATTCGAATGGTGAGCCAATTCGATATCGGGGACCGAAGTATCTTTTTGATGCGCTCGCGGACAAGGAGAAGCTGGAGGTCTTTGGTCTTGGCTTTGCAACGGATAGGTTGCGTGCCATCAAAGGTCCGCAGGAAAGGTGGCGCTCTTTTCTTTCCCTGAAGGGGACTTTCGGGAAAGACGCCTCGCCCGAGGCCATGGCGAAACTCACTCCTTTCACACGCGAATTGTTCGAGAAGTCGCTACGAGGCGAGGAGTTTGTGAATCCGGAAACGCGCAATGCGAGTGCGATGCGGGCGATGGAACTGGAGCAAGCCATGGACGGCTTTCTCCAGGCCTATCCCAATGCCTCTCCCAAGCAGGTGGTTGAGTGGCTGACGGATCATACTTCGCTAGACCGGCGGGGAGCAGGAGCGAGAGCGCTGGAGTCCCCGGCGCAACACCGGCGGCGGGAGGGCAGACGGGCAACCCTGGGACCAGATGGGGCAGCCATCGTACGGCCACCCAGTCCTATTCAAGATTTGAAAGCAAAGCTCAAGCAATAGACCATGCCCACCATCACGGAATCTGAGGAACTAGATCTGGCGGCGGACACTCTACGCCAGAGTCTGGAGAACGGAAAAATCCCTGCCGACCAGATTGTGACGGCAGAACAAACGATGGCGGAGTACCACGAGCGGGTGCGCCGCGAGGGGCGCGAACCCTACTCCGCGCTGGCGCAACAACAGGCGGCGGACTACAACCGGGTGCGAGGCTACTTCAAAGAAAAGCCGGAACTCGATCCTGAGGAGGCTGAGGAACTGGACAGGCTGACGCGCTATTCGCCCCATGCGGAGTCGGAGAAGCGGCAGATGTTCAACGTCGCGTTCTTTGCCCATGCTGATGGGAAAACGACGGACGAGGTGAATCTGGAATATCCGCTATACAAGGCGAACTATGTATACACGAGGATGGGCCGGGATACGGCGACGGATGATGAGGTGTATTTGCACATCCAGGCAACGCTTCAATCCCTGGATGATGCAGCCAAGGGCGGGACAACGGCTGCGATTGAGGGCAGAGGGAAGGGCATTGGGCTGGATGAACTGAGTGCCTGGGAGTCGCAGAACAAGGCGAAGCCGGGCTACTCTGAGGACTCCCGGAAGACTTTCATCGATGCCTACCTGACGACGAAGGAGGCGCTGGCGCCACATCGCGCGGAGATTCAGAAGCTGGCGTCTGCCGCGGAGCCGTTTAATGACGCGGATACGAGGGCCTGGATTGAGAAGCTGGCGGATCTGCCACAGCGAAATCGCACGCTGGTGACGCTGGCAGCGCTGCACAGCGCGAAGGTGCGCGGTGAGCAGGAGAAGGGAAAAAGGGGATGGTGGCTGCAAGCCGGGTCGGCCCTGGAGAGGTTTGTCACTGGTGATACGAGCTTCCAAGAGGAAGGCATCGAGAGTGTGCCGGACGACATGCTCACTCCGGTGACGACCACGGTACCGAAGATCACAAATCGGGAGGATGCCGCGAAGTTTTTCAAGGAGCAGGAGAGCAGAAACAGGGCTCAGGTCTTCGCGGCGAGGATGTCGATGGGAACGGCAGCAGTGGGCCACATACCCATCATTGGTGGTGTTGAGAAGAGGCTCGACGCTGATGAGTCTGCGCTGGTGAGACAATACAAGGAGCGGGAGCGGGAGAAGGTGAATGTGGCGCGCCAGGTGCGGCAGATGGCGCATATGGCCTCGCCGAATGACTCGGTCACGGCGTCGACGTTTGGGGTATCGATGGGCATCTTGGGCGTGATGGGGTTGACGCGAGGTGCGGCGGCCCCGGTCATTGTCCAGCACTACACTGCGAACAACTATGAGCAGCTCAGGCTGGAATATCCTGACATGCCCATCCCGTATGCGCGCCGAATCGCGCTGACCTCAGGGGTGCTGGAGATGGTCCCCGACATGGTGGGACTGAAGGTGCTGAATACGATGCCCTCGCTGCGTCAGTTGGTTCAAGGAGGGCTGAAGCGGGAGATGATTGGGATGGCGCTGCTGAAGGTGGGTGGCAACTACGTTTACCAGAATGTGCAGGAAGGGGTGCAGGATGTAACACTTCCTGCAACGCACGCGCTCTTTGCGGCGATCAAGAAGGATCTTCCTGGAGTAGATGTGGAGCGGGAGAAGGAACGCTACTTGAACACGCGCGGCGATGTGGCCGTGGGTCTGCTGCCATTGACGCTTCTGGGTCTGGGTGCGGCTTCAGTCAGGGACGTGGCCATGGCGCGGGCCATTCTCGCGGACAATATTTCGCTGGGTGCGGCGGGGTACGTGGAGGCGGACCGCATCAAGATCATTGGCCTGGCGATGGAAGGCAAGCTGGAGGCGGCGCAGGCGGCGCTGCAGGAAGCGCGCGGCAGGGCATCGCGAGAGGTGGCAGCGGAGTTTGAGGAGCGGTATCGAGCACGATTGGGTGAGGCACAGCAGGCGCAGAGTGATGGGCAGCGGCTGGGGATGGTGCCGAAGATCGCGAATGATGGAAACGGATACATTGTATCACTCAAGAATGGAACGGCAGTCCGCGCGGAGACCTGGGGAGAGGCGCGGCAGTATGCGGAGCAGCACCTCACGGATGTGGAGATGCAGGTGGTGGACTCGGTGGCCCGCATGGGCGAGGTGTTCATGGACCAGAAGCGAGCGGGGACGCCGGAGGCTTTCGCTGTGGCGCCGGGTGAGAGCAGGTCATTGGAGGATGACGTGGCGGAGCACGTGGTGTCCGAGGAACAAGCGGCGGACGCTGCGGTGGTGGCAGGGCAGCTGCGCGGGATGACGCGGGAGGAGTCGCTGGCTGCGACGTGGCATGTGTTGGGAAGCAATCGTGCGGAGCGACGTAATAATGTGCGCACGATGGTCTCGACCATCTTCCGCGGGGGCAATGTGCTCACGGCGGTGGAGGAACCGATTGAGGGCCGGTGGAAGTCCGGGCTGGATAACGGTCGCTATACACGGGAGCAAGGGCTGCTGTGGGTGCGGCTGGCAGAGAAGGCGACCGGGCAGAAGTTCCTGAGTGCGGCGGATGCGGAGGTGCTGGGATCTGCGGACAAGGCACCGCGGTCGCTGACGGAGGCCATCAGTGCGATTGTGACGGCGGATGTGCTGGGGCGTCGCAAGGATGGGACGCGGCTGCCGGCGGGTCTGGTGACCGAAGGGCTGAACGCGGCGGTGCGGCAAGCGGCGGGAGTGAAGGAGCGCGGTGAGGTGGTGCAGTTTGGGCAGTTCCTGCGGGCGTGGCGGGCGTTGTTTGGGCAGGTGTTTTCACGGGCACGGGCGCTGAACAAGGCGCGAGCGGAGGGACGGTTGGGTGAGGACTATGAGGGGTTCCTGAATGATTTGATGGGGGTGGATGGGAGTGGTAATAGCAACCAGGATGCCGCTATCGATGGCACGAGTCGTTCCGAATCGATAACGGAGCTCTCCGATGGGAAGACCACTCCCCTCACCCTCAATCCCGGGGAAACGCTATGGGAGGAGAACGGGGTGACCTTTGGTGTGGCTCCGGTGCCTTTTGCGGAGAACGTCGAAGCGGCGGTCAAAGGGCGACTTCCGGCCAATGCGATTTTGGATATGGGGCGTCCGGGCGAGGTGCTGCGGAAGGCCGGGGTACCGGACCTGCCCATGTGGATTCGCTTGAGCAAGGTGCGCAAGAAGCGCGGCAAGCACTCTGAGCTCACGGAAGAGGTACTGAAGAAGTTCCCCGGAGCGATGGACAATCCAATGCTTGTGTATGTGAGTCCCGGGGACCGCAAGGCGCACTCCATCGTGACCAGTCTTGCGACGTCACAAGGTCCGCTGACGGCGTATTTCACGGTGCATGAACGTGAAGGACAGCACGTCTTGGAGGCAAAGACACTGTTCGGCAAGGAACCCGGCGAACTACTGGCGGAGATTCGAGAAGCGGAATCGCTTGGGTTGATCACGCACAAAAACAAAGGGGCCTTCGAAGCCTGGCTTGCTCAGGGCGATGGCGCCTTTGACGGCACTTCTACCCAGCACGGCCCTGCTATCGAAGGCTTGAAGGAAGTATTCCATGAAGCTGATGGAAGTCAACACGGCGAGAGCGCTTCTCAGCTAGAGAATGATACGATAACGGAACCGGCAAGCCGTGGAGAGATCGATCTCGCGACATTCGGCATGGTGCCGAAGATGAGGCAGGACAAGCCGGGGTCTTGGGAGGAGGTGAAGACGGGGCATACATGGGATTCTGCGAAGAAGTTTCTGCCGAAGCTCAAAGACAGCCGACCGGCATTTCCTGAGAAGCGCGGTACTTGGGAGGTTCTGGTGCAGAAGGTGGCGACGTGGCTGGGAAAGACCCCGACTATCAAAGACCCATGGGGTGCAATGGTTGCAACGGCCAATCCCCAGAAGCGTGGCGGCTTTAGAAATCCGCTGGATAATAGAGCTGCACATCTTATTGGCGAGAATCTTAATAAGAACGAAGAGAATCGCACTTTGGATCCCGACAAGCTCGACTGGATCGGCGCTGTGGAGAAAACCATCTCGGATGCTCAAGTACGAGTCACTAATGGGCCTGAGACCTTCTACTTCCGTAGCTATGCGGAGGGAACTCACATGGTCATCGTCGAAGACGGTGCCATTAAAGACCAGTATTCGTTGGTAACGCAGTACGCCCCCGAACTGAGCAAACGTCAATTCAGGGGCGCATTGGTCGAACAAGTCCGACCTGTTCCCGGCCTTGCCCCTCAAGGGGGTCCCGGTTCTGTCGGGATTCCGACGCAGCCCCAGTCTCAAGCGGTACAGACACCTCGACCAGAAGCGCATGGTGATACTACCACTAGTGCAAGGGAAAGTCAACCAGTGCCTTCCCCCACAAAAACTGGCACGGGGCTAGATGACGTGGAGTCCTATAGCATTGTCCCAAACGAGTCTCAGGAGATTCGTATTGCCAAGGCTGTGGCAGCACCAACCTTGGATGTACCGGATGTAGCCAATTGGCGGGGTATCGCGCCGCGCGAGCGGCGAGATAGGATGAAGGCTGCGCTACAGGATGCGCGAGAGAAAGGCCCCATCGTCAATGCCGAAAGAGGGCGCGAGATCCACGTGAGCAAGAGCGGATTGGAGCACTGGAACCGATATGCAGCGGACCCTCGCAAAGCGTCACTTATGGGTCACTTACGCGAGCTATTTCAACGCGCCATCTACGTTCGCTCTGAAAAGCCGGACTCTCGAAAGAACAGCGTCCCTGGACTACAGTTGTTCCACAAACTTGCGTTGCCTGTCCGGTTCGATGGTCAGGAGACAATGGTCCGGCTGACTGTACATGAAGATGCCAACGGCAGGTGGGTGTACGACGGACAGGTCCTCGAGGTGATTCTTCCCGTTCCGGACACAAACACACCTGCTGACGGCCCCGAGGGCGTATCGCGGCACGGCTCCAATGAAGGAGCAGAGCTACACGGCATTCAGCAGGTGCGAGAGAAGGTACTCCGTGAAGCTTTGAAAGTCAATGCAGAGCTGATGGATGAAACTGCGACGTTCTCGATGCTACCAAGCTCGCCTGAAGAATCGGGCAAAACTCGAGCACCACAGGACTTAGAAAGCCAGCCGACTGGCGGTGGAACAAACATTGACTCCAACATTCCAATCCCTTATGTTCAACAGCATGGTCAAGGTACTGAACGCCGAAGAGATGCGCAAGCTGCGCTTGGAGCACTCCTTGCGCGCGCAGAAGATGACGATCGAGCAAATGCACAAGCAGATGCGGGAGAACGGCTCCGTGCCGAGTCCCAATCCGTGGTATCGTGGGCCAGAGAAGACGGATGGCTCATCGAGCCAGCAGGATTCGCAAGGCTGACTCCATCCTTCAAGGAGTTTGAGGGTGGAGCCGAGCACCAGGTTTTTGGTGTACGCGAAGCTGGCCGAGTGATGAAGATCACGCGACCTCCAAACTTTGGTGCACGAGGAAAGCTAGCCGATTATCTCAGGAACATCAAATGGAGCAATCAGTTGTTCCATGATGATATCCGCATTGAGGGTATCGTAGAGACCACCTCGGGGCCGGCTGTGGTCATTTCCCAGCCCTTCATTGCCGGACGTTCACCCGAAGTTGGAGATGTTGCGGCTTGGTTTGAGCAGCAAGGTTTTGAACCGACCGGGCCCAATACATGGACACATCACAAGACGGGCGCGAAGATCACGGATGCGCATCCGAGGAACTTCATTCTGACGTCAGACAACGTTCTGGTGCCCATCGACCTTCAAGTTTTGAATCCAGGAAAGGACGTTCTGGAGCAAGAAAAGAATAATTTTGAGGGGCGATAGCAGATGTGCTCCCGCAGGTCCAACGTCAGGCCCGTGCAGATGGAGCGTGAGCTGGGATGGTATTCGAAGGCCCTCCGGGCTATCCAGATGGGTGCTCCCCTACTCCGCTGATATAGACATAGCAGGTCTGCTGTGCAGGCGGCGGACGCGGCGGTGGTGGCGGGGCAACTGCGTGGAATGACGCGGGAGGAGTCGCTGGCGGCGACGTGGCATGTGTTGGGAAGCAATCGTGCGGAGCGGCGCAACAACGTGCGCACGATGGTCTCGACCATCTTCCGCGGGGGCAATGTGCTCACGGCGGTGGAGGAACCGATTGAGGGCCGGTGGAAGTCCGGGCTGGATAACGGTCGCTATACACGCGAGCAGGGGCTGGCGTGGGTGCGGCTGGCGGAGAAGGCGACGGGGCAGAAGTTCCTGGCGGATGCGGATGAGGTGGTGCTGGGGTCTGCGGATAAGGCACCGCGGTCGCTGACGGAGGCCATCAGTGCGATTGTGACGGCGGATGTGCTGGGGCGTCGCAAGGATGGGACGAAGCTGCCGGCGGGTCTGGTGACCGAAGGGCTGAACGCGGCGTTGCGGCAAGCGGCGGGAGTGAAGGAGCGAAGTGAGGTGGTGCAGTTTGGGCAGTTCCTGCGGGCGTGGCGTGCGCTGTTTGGGCAGGTGTTTTCACGGGCACGGGCACTGAACAGGGCGCGAGCGGAGGGACGGCTGGGGGCGGACTATGAGGGGTTCCTGGATGATTTGATGGGGACGGATGGAAGAGGCAATGGTAATGAAAGTGCGGCTATCGATGATACGAGTCGTTCCGAATCGATAACGGAGGAGGCAGCAAGCCGTGGGGAGATCGATCTGGCGACATTCGGCATGGTGCCGAAGATGAGGCAGGACAAGCCGGGGTCGTGGGAGGAGGTGAAGACGGGGCACACGTGGGATTCTGCAAAGAAGTTCCTGCCGAAGCTCAAAGACAGTCGCCCTGTGTTTGCCGAAAGGCGCGGCACTTGGGAGACGGTGGTGCGGAACGTTGCTGCGTGGTTAGGAAAGGCACCCAAGGTCGAAGACCCGTGGGGGGCAAAAGTCACCATAGCCCATCCCCAAAGACGAGGAGCGTTTGGTGACCCACTGGAGAATCGAGCCGCACACTTGATTGGTGAGAATGTAGACAAAGCTCAGGAAAATCGTACACTGCGCCCCGAAAAACTGGATTGGGTTGGGGCGGTCGAGAAAACCATCTCACATGCGCAAGTGCGAGTCACCAATGGGCCTGAGACCTTCTACTTCCGCAGCTATGCGGAGGGAACTCACATGGTCGTTGTCGAGGACGGCGCTATCAAAGATCAATATGCTCTCGTAACGCAGTACGCCCCCGAACTGAGCAAGCGTCAATTCAGGGGCGCATTGGTCGAACGAATCCGACCGGGTGCCGGCCTAGCCCCTCAAGGGGGTCCCGGTGCTATCGGGATTCCGAGACAGCCCCAGTCTCAAGCGGTACAGACACCTCAACCAGGAGCGCAAGAGGATACTACTACTGAAGAGGCTGGAAGTCAATCGATGTCGTTGCTCCCAGAAGACCCCGGCACAACTCTTAGAAGTCCCGGCGCTGCCTTTGTTGCTCCCACTTCGGCTGAAGAATTGAACCAGCTGGTAGACAAGCTGAAGGCAGCAAGAAACTCGCGGGTTTCAGGGGAGATCGATACTGCACCTTTCCGAGGCACAGGCAGGCATGAAGGAATCCTGCTCACGGAAGGCATGCTCGATGCAATCGAAAAGAGAATGGCCGACCTTACGCCTGCTGGAGAGAGCAAGTGGACGTTGGTGAGAAACTCTGACGCCTATCTTGAAAGCCAGGAAGCGCGCGCTGGATTCAATCCTGAAACCTGCCAAATGCACTTGGGTTCGGATGCCACTTACCTTGACTACTTCCACGAACTCTGCCATGCTAGACAACGGGCTGAATTGGGCCTGGCAGGCTACCGTAAAATGCGCACATTCGATCGAGAGATGTACGTCTTTGATCAGATTGCCAAATATGACTACCGGTTTACTGATTTTGAAATTGATCGTGCGATTGAAGACGCTCTGATTGCTTATAGAAAGTTCGGGCCTAGAACACTCAAATACATGCTTGGAATATGAATGACCCTTTCAAAATATTACAAATCGCGCTCAGCAAATCAGGTGTAGCAGCCTCTGACGCGATTGACATTGCTCTTTTCAAAGACAAAGACAAAGATCTTTGGGAGTGCTCAATAGCCACTGAAAAGACGAAGGAGATCGAACCTGGGTTCATTCGTATCCAAGTGTATGAAGGCGGGGCTCGTGTTATTCCGATGCTGTAGCACAGCTTAGCAAGTCTAAACGCACCAACGTCAGGTCCGTGTAGGTGGAGCGTGAGCTAGGTGGTTGTTCGAAGGCCCACTAGGCTATGCAGACTGTCCTGCTGATAAATATATAGCAGTTCCGCTGAACAAGCGGCGGACGCTGCGGTGGTGGCAGGGCAGCTGCGCGGGATGACGCGGGAGGAGTCGCTGGTGGCGACCTGGCATGTGCTGGGAAGCAATCGTGCGGAGCGGCGCAATAATGTGCGCACGATGGTCTCGACCATCTTCCGCGGAGGGAATGTGCTCACGGCGGTGGAGGAGCCGATTGAGGGACGGTGGAAGTCGGGGTTGGATAACGGGCGCTATACACGCGAGCAGGGGCTGGCGTGGGTGCGGCTGGCGGAGAAGGCGACGGGGCAGAAGTTCCTGAGTGCGGCGGATGCGGAGGTGCTGGGGTCTGCGGACAAGGCACCGCGGTCGCTGACGGAGGCCATCAGTGCGATTGTGACGGCGGATGTGCTGGGGCGTCGCAAGGATGGGACGCGGCTGCCGGCGGGTCTGGTGACCGAAGGGCTGAACGCGGCGGTGCGGCAAGCGGCGGGAGTGAAGGAGCGCGGTGAGGTGGTGCAGTTTGGGCAGTTCCTGCGGGCGTGGCGGGCGTTGTTTGGGCAGGTGTTTTCACGGGCACGGGCGCTGAACAAGGCGCGAGCGGAGGGACGGCTGGGGGCGGACTATGAGGGGTTCCTGGATGATTTGATGGGGACGGATGGAAGAGGCAATGGTAATGAAAGTGCGGCTATCGATGATACGAGTCGTTCCGAATCGATAACGGAGGAGGCAGCAAGCCGTGGGGAGATCGATGTGGCGACATTCGGCATGGTGCCGAAGATGAGGCAGGACAAGCCGGGGTCGTGGGAGGAGGTGAAGACGGGGCACACGTGGGATTCTGCGAAGAAGTTTCTGCCGAAGCTCAAAGACAGTCGCCCCGTGTTTGCGGAAAGGCGCGGAACTTGGGAAACACTGGTGCGGAACGTTGCCGCTTGGTTAGGAAAGGCACCCAAAGTCGAAGACCCTTGGGGAGCAAAGTCACCATAGCCAATCCCCAAAAGCGAGGAGCATTTGGTGATCCGTTGGAGAACCGCGCAGCTCATCTCATTGGAGAAAATATCGACAAGAATCAGGAAGATCGCACGCTGCGCCCCGAGAAGTTGGATTGGGTGGGAGCGGTAGAGAAAACCATCTCCGATGCGCAGGTACGAGTGACCAATGGACCTGAGACATTCTACTTCCGCAACTACGCGGAGGGAACTCACATGGTCATTGTCGAGGACGGTGCCATCAAAGATCAATATGCCCTCGTAACGCAGTACGCCCCCGAACTGAGCAAGCGTCAATTCAGGGGCGCATTGGTCGAACGAGTCCGACCTGTTTCCGGCCTAGCCCCTCAAGGGGGTCCCGGTGCTATCGGGATTCCGAGACAGCCCCAGTCTCAAGCGGTACAGACACCTCAACCAGGAGCGCAAGACAATACTACTACTGAAGAGGCTGGAAGTCAATCCCATTCCCTCAGTCCTGCTGCTTGGCTCAATCAGGCGGCCCGGGCCGCAGGGTATTCAAGCGCAGAATTCCTCGAACACGAAAACAAACCTCTTCACGATCGACTTCAGGCTCAATGGCAAGCCTATCACGGAAATGACGAGGACAAGAAACGCTCGCAAGACAACGCCATCAATGATATAGACAACTTGCTTTATGGAACTTCGCAGCACTCCACCACACCTTCGCGGCGTCCCTCATTTGGCCACTCCCGAGGAGAGGCGCGAACTCGTCTCGAAACAGCGCACCATGACTACCGAAGAGTTTTTGGCACAAGTGCGCCGCCTACGGGAAGCCCGGCAGGAGGACCGCAAGCTCGGACTGCGCAGCGACGACGGGAGCGGGCATGGCTCGTCGACTGGGCAAGAGAACGCAGAGTCCTGATTCAAAGTCTCCCACCAGAATGGGCACTCGATGGTGCTGAAGACGTGGGTCAAATGGAACACCATGTATTTCTTCACGGGGATCGGGTGATAAAGTTGACGCTCGGTGTGGGTGAATATTTTGGGATGTGGCCGGTTGCCCACCAAGGAACGTGGGACATGCGTCGGGAAGAGGCATCCATTATCAACTACCTTGAAAGTGCAGCCAATGCCAATGCCCTTTTTGGCGATGACATAGCGGTTCATGGGGTGCATATTGATCGCGATGGCGGTGTAAGACTCGTCATCTCACAACCGACGATCAGAGGAGACTCCGTAGATACGAATTTCATCGGCAAGACAATGAGAGAGCAAGGCTTTGTGCAACTCGTGCCTCCATCCTCCTTCTACCGTGCTTCCGACAATACGGCCGTGATAGATCTCCACCAAGAGAATGCCGTACGTGTTGGCGATCTCCTGCTTCCTTTCGATGTGAAGGTATTGCATCCGAAAGGAGCGCTTCGTGAAAATCTGGAGCGTGCCGCAGCAGCAGCTGCCAAGTGACAACGCAGACTCTGGAGAACGCCAAACGTCAGTCCGATGAAGGTGGAGCGTGAGCTGGGTGGGTATTCGAAGGCCCTCCGGGCTATCCAGATGGGTACTCCCCTGCTCCACTGATGCATCTACAACAGGTCTGCTGAACAGGCGGCGGACGCTGCGGTGGTGGCGGGGCAGCTGCGTGGGATGACGCGGGAGGAGTCGCTGGCGGCGACGTGGCATGTGCTGGGAAGCAATCGGGCGGAGCGACGTAATAATGTGCGCACGATGGTCTCGACCATCTTCCGCGGGGGCAATGTGCTTACTGCGGTGGAGGAGCAGGTTGAGGGCCGGTGGAAGGCGGGACTGGATAACGGTCGCTATACACGGGAGCAGGGGCTGCTGTGGGTGCGCCTGGCGGAGAAGGCAACGGGGCAGAAGTTCCTGAGTGCGGCGGATGCGGAGGTGCTGGGGTCTGCGGACAAGGCACCGCGGTCGCTGACGGAGGCCATCAGTGCGATTGTGACGGCGGATGTGCTGGGGCGTCGCAAGGATGGGACGCGGCTGCCGGCGGGTCTGGTGACCGAAGGGCTGAACGCGGCGGTGCGGCAAGCGGCGGGAGTGAAGGAGCGCGGTGAGGTGGTGCAGTTTGGCAATCCGGCACCGTGGAAATACAAAGACGCCAAGGCCTTGTTGAGCTTCATCGAAAATCAGTAATGGAAGCAGGTCACAGCCATGCATCTAAAAAACGGGGATGGCTGGTAGGACGTGCTGCAGGCTATTAGCGCTCCACTACTTGTGGGGCCCAACGTCAGTCCGATGAAGGTGGAGCGTGAGCTGGGTGGGTATTCGAAGGCCCTCCGGGCAATCCAAAGGTACTCGCTGATAGACTCCCCTACCCTGTCGTCCCGCGGGTCCGCTTCCTGAAAAGATGCGGGCGGCACTGGGGCCGATTCTGGATGATGATGAGGCACTGATGGCGGCGTTTGAGAGTCAGGCGATCTTCGATTCGGCAAGTGAGCTGCCGAAAGGTGTGGTGGAGTTGCTGCTCAATCCGCGGTTCTGGGAGGAACGGGCGCCGTTTGTAGGTGGGTTTGTGGAAATAGGTTATCTGGCGTCGGTGGCGGCTTCCGCGGAGAAGCTGAAACGGGGTGAGCAGATGACCGATGGTGACGCCATCATGTTGCAGGAGGCACTCACGGAGATGAGGCGCGAGAACTCATGGTGGGGGCAGGTGCTGGACTTCACGGTGAGCTCGGCGTCGTTCGGTGTGGAACTGGGGACGACGGGCGGGGCGGCGACGGCGACGAAGAAGGGCGCGATGGATCTGGCGGGGCTGGGGCTGCGTCGACTGGCGACGGTGGAGGGCCGTCATGAGGTGGAGAAACTGCTGCTGACGCGCCTGGCGCTGGGGACGCTGGGACTGGCGGGGCAGACGGTGGCGGCCTCGGCCTCGCATGTGGCGAGCAAGGCTTTTACGGACCTGCACTTCGAGGGGTTGGAGATGCACCGGGGTGCGGATGGGAAGGTGATCCTTGGCCTGGAGGCGGGGTATCAACCGGGGTCGCCGTGGGAGAAGCTGCGAGGGGCGTTTGTGCACCAGATGGTGGAGAATGGTTCAGAGAGGCTGGGTGGCTTCATCAAGGCGCCGGGGGTGGCGAAGGCGTTCCGGCGGATGAGTGCGGGGCAGCAGGAGGCGGTAGTGAAGGAGGGGCTCTTCCAGGCGTTTGCGCAGAAGATGGGTGCGGAGAAGGCAGCGAGGTTCCTGGCGCGGGCGAATGAACGGCTGGCGAAGATGGAGATTCAGGGGATGCCGGAGGAGGTGCTGGAGGAGTATGTGGCGGCGCTGGGGCACACGGTGTTTGAGGGTGAGGCGTTCAGTCCGCCGAGTTTAATGACATCACGGCGCTGATCACTTCGCAGGTGATCTCGCGAGGTGGTTCGCTGGCGGTGGAGGGTGTGATGGGAAATGATGGTGGTGGCAAGGAAACGCAGATGCCAGCGGAGGTGGGTGTGGGGGCTGAAGGGAGACTGAGCTTCAGTGGCGCTGATGCGCAGCAGCGGCAAGGCGGCAGTGACGTCAACGTACTGGCGGAGACATTCCAGTCACTGGCTACAGATGACACGTTCCGGCGCGGGCCCGCGGTGGCTGATAAGGATCTGAATGCCATCATGCAGACGATGGCGTCCAAAGTGAAGGAGCCCGAAAATGTGCTGGTGGAGCCCAATGTGCCCATGAACGAGGACATTGCACGGTCCTACACCGTAAAGATCAACCAAGGCGGAGATGTGGTGGTCAATGTCATGACTGATGGCACGGTCTGGGTGGACACGCAGGGTAATCGCGCGGGTCAGGTCGCCAAGAAGGTGCAGGGAGGCGACCTCATTTACCAGGCAGTGCAGACCTATGCGCACAACAACGGCCTGGTGTTCATACCAGATGGGCGTGATGTCACTCCGATTGCCCAACGAAGACGCATCAGCCACATGATCTCCAGCATGCTGCGGCACCGCACTTCACGGCATTTGCAGCCATATGACGCCAAAGACAGAAATAACAAGTTCCTACCGGCAAGGTCAGAATGGCGCGAGGAGAAGTCGGAGGTGGACTTCAGACACAATCTGGATCTGCTACTGCGTGCGGAGATGAACTACGTGGCCAGTGAAATGCAGGCACGAGGAAAGTCGCTGGAGGACTTGCGTTATGACCCAGACACGGATACTGTATGGCAAAAGCAAGGAGGCACGGATGGAGGACCATCTCACTGGCGACAACTTTCTGAAGACGATTACGCAGCTCTCGTTACAGGACTGGACCCCGGACGTAGCGGAGTTGGTGAGACAACGCTTGCTCGGGCCCTCCTGGCAAAAGTCAGGCTGGAGGGACTGGAGCTTGGGTCGCGTCCTTCAAAATCTTTCGGCGCATACCCACCTCACAGAGGAGGAGAAGCAACTTCGCAATCTGAGTCACCGTTATTTAGACTACGTGGCACAGACCAAAGTCCAAACATCCTCTTCTACAGCCTAGGCGAAGCCACCGGCTCCGAGCGAGTCAAGCGGACCGGTGTAACGCGGGCGGAGACGACTGCTGCGGAGGCGCGGCTCAAGAACACGGCGCAGGGGCGTGCCATCTATGGCAACGTGCTTGTCGTGGATAACCACGCGGCCCTGGATGGTCTGCAAGGTCGTCCCGAACAGCAACGCTATCACGCGGAGGACTGGGACATCATGCAGGACGCAGAGGGATTCCATGACCCGCGTGATGGCACGGTGGTGATCTTCCGTGACAATGTGCGTGTGCTGGAGGGCGAGACGGCGGCGCAGGCACTTGCACGCGTGGTGGTGCATGAGCGGGTGGGGCACCATGGGTTTGATGCGTTGCGGGAGAGCGACAGCAAGTTTGCTGAGGAATGGAAGAAGCTGGCGGCGGCGATACCCGCTGAGCAGATGCAAGAGCTTGAAGGGCGCTACACGCACTTGACCGGCAATAGGGAGGCGCTGGCGCTGGAGTGGTTTGCCCATCAGGTGGGCAACATGGAGGGCCGTGCGCAACTAGAACCCGGCAGTGTGATGCAGCGCATGTGGCAGGCGATGCGCGACTGGGTGGTGCGTGCGTTCAATCCGCTGGGTGCTCCGTCCCAAGAGATGACCCAAGAGGTGCTTGATGCGCACGTGCGTGGCCTTATCCGGGCGACGCGGAGGGGGATGGTGAAGGGGACGAAAGGTAAAGACACAGATGTCACCGCCATGACAACATCCCGTACACTGTTGAACGGGGCTTCATCCTTTGGCACAAATGGGAGATTTCAAGAAGGCCAAGGAGCAACGGCGAAGATTTCCGAAGAGAATCGCTTGGCATTCGGACTTCCGTTGCAATCGCCAATTAAAGACGGACCACAACCTCCTCTTGTGGCGATGCATGCGATCGCCCCCGAATCCCGACAACAAAGTCCACAAGGCGATTCTTCACATCTGAACAATCCTAGGTCATGTCTGAGAACCTCAAATGAGTCTTAAATAACGTGGCTCAGAGGATATTTGGTGGCAGCATAGGAACGACATGAAAGTTCGATTTCTCTGGTGGGAGCCGCTGAAAAAGCGGCTCACAAAAATGGTGGTGCCCAGGTAAATCAAGGCGGGCGACCTCGCACCGACTTGGGCCTGTTATTGGACGCCCTGTTCTATCGCCTGCGCAACGCAGGGCCCTGGCGTGACCTGCCAGAGCGGTTCGGGCCGTACTCCACCATTCACGGCTGGCACAGCCGCTGGGCCAAGGAGGGCCTTTGGTTCAAAATCCTGGAGGTCTTCACGCGCCGAGTCCGCGGTCCGGTGCGCTTGGTGGATGGCACTCACATCCTGGTGCACCAATGCGCGGCCAATCCCGCTGGCGGTGCTGCCACACAAGCCATGGGAAAGACGCGTGGTGGACGCAACACCAAGCTCATGGCTCTGACCGATGCCCAAGGTCGCTTGGTCAACACAGCGCTCATTGAAGGACAGGCTTACGAAGGACGTCATGTGGTCAATCTAATCAGAGCGGGATGTAATCTGCGCATCGTGGGGGACAAGGGTTTTGATGATGACAAACTTCGCGACACACTACGCGCTTTGGGTCATCAACCGTGCTTCCCCACCAAGAAGAACCGCAAACATCAGGTGCGCATCCCCAAGAAACTTTACCGCACTCGATACCGGGTGGAGAACTTCTTCTGCCGCTTGAAGCGATGGGGCTGCACCGCCACCCGTCGTGACAAGCTTGCTCAGAACTTCCTGTCCCTTATTCACTTCGCCGCAGTGATTGACTGGCTAAGGTCCTAAATACAGGTTTTCAGACACGACCTAGCGATGTCCGCAGTCTGATTGATGTCTTAAGAGCTGCGAGGGCCAATCGAAGTTCCGATGATATTGACGCTGCTCCATTGAGGAACACTGGCAGGCTCGGCGGAATCAGGCTGACGGAAGGAATGTTCACCGCCATAAAGAAGGAACTGGCTGAACTTACATTACCTGGCAGGCCCCAGTGGAAATTGGTGAGAAACTCTGACGCCTATTTGCGGACAAAGAAAGCACGAGCATTATTTCGGGCACTCAAAGGAAAAATGCATCTTGGATCCAATGCGACCTATTTCGACTATTTCCACGAGATCTGCCATGCAAAACAGTGCTCTGAACTGGGATTGGCTGAGTACCGCAAACTAAAAACATACCACCGTGAGTTGTATGTTTTTGAACAGATAGTAAAGTTCGAACATCGGTTCACCAATGAAGAGCTGGATGAGGCGGTAAAAGACATGCTGTTCTATGAGTCAGAGTTTGGCCCTCGATCTCTCAAGTTCATGCTAAACATAAATAATCACTAAATGAACGATATTCGAAAAGTTCTTGATTCGATTCTCAAGGAGTCGGGTGTTGATGAGTCTGAGCTCGTTTCCGTTTCAATGACAAAAGTCAAAACGGAAGACAAATGGGTGTGCGCAGTTCAGACCCTTGATATGATTGACTCTGATCCCAGCTTCATTCGTGTCGACGTAGACAAAGATGGGGCCAAGGCAATTCCCATGCTTTAGGCCAGCTTCGCGTGGCGCGCGGCTGAAGCTATGATGTATTATGTCTTTTGATAACACACCAGATGAACTTGACGCCAACGGCATCGTTGCTGAACTTGGAAGACGCGCATCGTTGGCCAGGTGGAAGTTCACGTTTACCGAGGATGCATTCTTCACCAAGCTCAACGATGACGAGTTCAAAACCATCTATGTTGAGGAGAAAGACTGGAAACCTAATGTCCAGGGAAACAGTCCCGAATTGGGAAGAAGGTACCGAGGATGGCAAGAAGAGATGCTGCGCACGTACAATGCCCTCTCCGGACAATACGGTTCGGACTACGAAGAGAAAGTGACCGAGGCCATCAAGGACTGGGATGCAGCGACAGCCGCCAGGGAACTGAACACCAACGAAGCCCATGCAGCTCGGCTTCTTGAGGCATCCAAGAGCAATGAGTGGAAGCTACGCGAGTAGGTTCAGCAGGCACTGCCTGGCACTCGAGCGTGTGGACACACGGTAGGCCCCACCGTCAGGCTCGTGCGGGTGGAGCGTGAGCTGGGTGGGTATTCGAAGGCCCTTCGGGCTATCCACGGTCAGTTCTTGCGGGACTCCCCCACTCAGCTAACCCGCGGGTCCGCTTCCTGAGAAGGAACGGCGGCGAAGAAGGGGGCGTGCATTATCCTCGCCAGATTATGTTGAAAATCGGACTATGAACACACTCAAAATCGTTCGACTGAAGCCAAAGACGAAAGTGGTTTCATTAATGGCAGCAGTTGGAAGATACTCGGGGGTTGGTCTTGGTGACGCAAAGGCCCTGATTGAAAATGTCATTGGCGGTGAACCGGTAACTCTTCAATTCGAGAGTGAGATCAAGAGAACAGAGTTTCGGGCTCTCGCCGAATCTCTCGGTGCTGTACTGGACTAGGAAAGCTTCTGACTACCCCTCTCCGTGGCCTTTTCGAATCTAAATGTCTTCAGGAAAGGTGGCATCAGTGCGCGACTCATAGGACGGCTAACGTCAGGCCCGTGCAGGTGGAGCGCGAGCAGAGAGGGCTTTCGCAGGCCCTCCGGGCTGCCCAAGGCATCATGCTCTGATACACCCGAAGGTCTGCGGTGGTGTGGTCCACGCTGGTGTAGAACGCACCCACGTGGCCAACCAATGGCATTGGGTGTGGCAATCGATTTGGAGATATTGAAGCACCGGGAGGTTGCTCGTTCCTCGCGGCTTCGCACGCGGCTATGAATGCGCGTTTGCTGGTGAGGGTCTGAGTGGGTGGCGGCCGGAGCTCTCTACATCACACTGTGGGCGGTGACTCTGCTCGTGACCTCACTGCCGAGGGCTGCTCCTGTGCATGGCGATGTGGTGAAGATCAAGCGGGAGAGGCGGACGCAGCTTGTTTGAACTTTTTTGCGGTAAGGGACTCCAAGTCTCCGAGCCGCCCTGCGCACGCGACACCGCCTTGAACGAAGGGGATGAGAATGATGGAGCAGATTTACATTCCAAAATCCCCAAGATGCGTTCTCATTAGAGAATGCTGGATTCTTCTGACGTACTGCGTGAAATCTAGACGGAATCCCTTCGTTGAAGGCGGTGTCGCGGCCTCAAGGGAGGCCGATGCCACCGCACTCCAAGACGCAATGCGAACTGGTACGTCGAGTGCGTCCGCAGCGTTCCATTTCGCTGTTGAGACCACGCACAGCTTTTTAACCTGACGCACATGCGGTTCGCGGGAGCCTGCGGTCCCCCAGACTGCAACTTGGTGGTTCAGTTCCAAATCACAAAGCAGAGAATTGTCAGTCTATTTCGCAAGTCTCAACAAATGAACGAACGAATGCGCGATGGTGAGTTGTGCTGAACCGCACTCTGCTGTCTGGTACGCTGAGAAATTTTATGAATGCTGCTGAGGATGTTTTGCAGGTGCTGGATGCGTTGCGTGGTGATGAGCTCAATGATCACGAGGCGGATGTGCTGCTGGAGCGGTGGAGCGGTGAACGTACGGAGGAGGAACTGCTGGCGGCGTGCTATGCGGTGCTGACCTCGACATGCACGCCTCTCCGCCTGGGGTCGACGGTGAAGGCGGTGCGACTGGCGGCGCGCACGGGACCCGGGACGGGGTGGCTGTGGGAGAGGCTGGAACAAGAGCAAGAGCCGGGCAAGCTGAGCGAGGCGCAAATGACGAATTGGGTGGCGGGGTTTTACTATCTGAGATTTGACGCGGAGACGTATGCGCGATTTGTGAGGATGGCGTCGCTCGCGATGCGCAAGTATGACCGGCTGAGCATAGCGATTATGCTGTCGACGTGGAGTGGCCTGGGTGATCGAGAGGCGGAGGTTACGGAGCTTATTGAGCGTTTGACTGAGGAGAATCGGCTGGCGTGAGGGTTTTGCCTGTGGGCGGTGGGTGAGGATGCGGAGTGCCGCGAGGGGGACGAACGTCAGGCCCGTGCAGGTGGAGCGTGAGTTGAGTGGGTGGACGAAGGCCCTCCAGGCTATCGAATGCTCCCCTGCCCTGCTGTGCATTTGCGCTGCGTGGTGTTGCTTGACCGTGGGGCGTGGACTGAAGTGATCGGGCATCACGGCTTCAGGGGATGTATGGCCTTCTCCTGGGATGGGAGAATTGGGTTGCGGGTACCAGAAAGTACACTATACTATAGCCATGCCTGTTGCTTCCGAGATTTCGCGCATCCAGTACACCGGCAATGGGTCGTGGGTGACGCCGTATAGTGTGCCGTTCTATTTCCTGAGTGAGGCGGATATCAAGGTGGTGCTGACGGATGGGAATGGTGTGGAGAGCCCGCTGACGGAGACGACGCACTATGCGCTGACGGGTGCGGGTGAGGCTGGAGGCGGGAGTCTGACGACGGTGGTGGGATATGATGGGACGCACACGCTGACGATTTATCGGGAGCCGGAGCAGACGCAGAGTGCGGAGTTCCAGTCGACGGGGGCGCTGCCGGCGGATACGCTGACGCGTGGGCTGGATAAGCTGACGATGCTGGTGCAGTCGCTCTCTCGCAAGGTGACGCGGTGCTTCCGGCTGAATGACAAGGCGGGCGATGTGGTGGCGCTGTCTGAGGCGACGAAGGCGAATACGGTGTTTGGTTTTGGGTCGAGCGGGGATCCGGTGCTCCGGGACCGGGTGGCGCTGCTGTCGCTGTTGTCACTGTCGGGTTCGTTGCAGGGTGCGCCGACGGCGTTCTGGTCGGATGATGGTGAGCGGGGGCTGAAGGTGCCGGATTTTGTGGGGCAGCTGGGGGTGCAGCTCAATACTTCGGCTCTGTATCGGAGCTCGGGGTCGAGTGCGGGGAACTGGAGTCTGCTGGTCCGGGATGAGGATGATATGGCGGGCAACGATGCGCTGCGTGCGCCCTCGCAACAGAGTGTGAAGGCGTATGTGGATGCGCGGGATGCGGCGTCTGTGGCGACGCACATGCCACCGGGCATCATTGCGCCTTATGCAGGCCCATCCGCTCCGACGGGCTGGCTTTTGTGCTACGGCCAAGCGGTGAGCCGGACGACTTACACAGCGCTCTTTGCTGCTGTTGGCACCACGTTTGGCTCAGGTGACGGTTCTACCACATTCACGCTTCCAGACCTCCGAGGCCGCACTGTGGCCGGTATGGATAATATGGGCGGAAGCGCAGCATTACGTCTAACCAACAGTGGGACAGGCAATCCCGGCATCAATGGCTCCACCCTCGGGGCGACTGGTGGCTCCGACCGTCATCAACTCACCGCAGCCCAAATGCCCAGCCACACCCACTCATATAACAACAACGGCACGGGTTTCGACAACCCCTCGAATATCGCGGGAAGCCGTTACGGCGGTTTCCCGACCGCCGCAACTTCAGGATCCGCAGGAAGCGACCAAGCACATCCGAATGTGCAGCCCACTTTTGTCCTGAATTATATCATCCGCACGTAGCCGAAGGCACCGCATGCGGACGCGAATCGGAGGCTACGGAGCATTGGCGTCTTCCTATCGACACCGACAGCGGAACAAGGATTACAATCACAATCCAACCGCCTATCTCCAACCACAGCGGCGGCACCAAGGGGAACACAAGTGCATAGGCTCTCCCGTTTGTCCTGGGGTCGGTACCATCCGATGTTTTGAACCACACCTGGCTCCGACTCGTTGAGTACACTCCCTCGGTGGATCGCCGCACTTCGCTACTGCTCCAAACACGTTCCATCGGGCTTCTGCCATTCTCAATCAACCGGGTACGGAGATGCACAGGATTGGGACGATGTTTCGTGAAGGGTAGAGAGGCAGAAAAGACGCCGTCCCCAGATTGACTGATCGCATTCACGGGGATGGGAGACGTTCGAACCAACGGATATCCGACCCTAGCCTGGAAAATCGCAAACACTGAACCCAATGCAACAAGGGAAAGCGCCAATCTGAATGGCCAAGAACTGGCAAAACGGAGCTGCGACCGAGCTTCTACAGACTGCTCCGCCGACCGAACTCGTGAATGCGAAGCAGCAGAATTCGTGATTGAACGTCGCCATTTCCAAACCATGCGCTCTATGGTCGTCACAACCAGCCAAGACACGATCAACGACGCTATCGAGACCGCCACAAGACACGTCAGACTTTTCACCTCTGCCTTAAAGTAGAAGGAGTAGGCGTAGATCAACGGCATGTGAATTAGAAACACGCCGTATGAAAGCTGGCCCGCCATTGCCCCGCCGGGAAGCCTAATCTTGTTGGTAGTGATCCAGGCCAAAGGGAGACCGAGCAGGAACCCGAGAGCCGGGGAGGGCAGTCCCAATTGAAACCTGCCAATCGACCAAGCGACAAGGCAAGATGCGAGTACTCCAAGCCATGAGGTCAGAAGGTAGAACTTTGCGAATATTGCTCCGTCGGCAGCGTGGGATTCCAGCACTTTGTAGAGAACACCACCTGCCAAGAACATAAAAAGCACCCCTGGCAACAACCTATAGCCCCAAAGGTTTGGATCGATAACCGCATTTACTGAGAGGCCGAAAATGACCAGCGAAATCATTCCCAAAAGACCCTTCGCAACACTCGAACGCAAGATCAGTGGTAAAATCATGAAGGCCTGGATCTCAAGAGCGAGTGACCATGCCGTTGGAAGCAATGACAGATTGATCGAGCGCAGCACCGCCACATCCCAAAACATAAAATAGTTCAATGGAACGACGGTGATGTGGGCGAAGACATTTAAAGCGGTAGCCTCGGGCTGACCGATCCCCGCACCAAAGAAGAAAACTGCACTGACAAGAAGCAGCAGTGCGTAAACCGGATAAATCCGTAGAAAACGCTCCTTGTAGAAGAGCCAAAGCGTCCCCGGAGGAAAGAACCTGTCGAGCAACTTCGCCACGACATAGCCTGAAAGGATGTAGAACACTACCACACAAATGGGGCCCAAATGAAGCGCGCCCACGCCATACCCCAGGTGGTAAGCGAGAACTCCAAAGGCCAGAACCAATCGCAAGTAGCCATGCATCGGCGGACCTTTGCATTGAAGGAGGTTCTGTCTACAGCATCTGCTCGGAAATATGAGCATCTGCGAGCTGTATGGACAGAAGCATCTCAAGCAGGTGAAAGCCGAACGTTTCTGACCGATGCGCGTGGCAAGAGTTAGCGCGACAACGTTCTGAATAGAGGGAGCGAGAGCTTCATGGAGATGACATCGCGGACCACTTTCAAAATACCCACCCACTTAGGCGCATCGGATGCTGGGTTCCGTGTAAGCTCTCCAGGAGATCACGGCGAGATTCCTTCGTTCAAAGCGGTGTCGCGGCCTCCAGGGAGGCCCTTGCCACCGCACTCCAAGACGCAAAGCGAACTGGGGCGTTGAGTTGGCGGGCAGTGCGCCAATTCCCTGCTGGTCCCATCACGGTTTCTTAACTGACACGCATGCGCGCTGGAGGATTCTGCCGCCCTTCAGACAGTGCTGTAAACGCGGGGAGTCCACGCTCATCCATCCACGTCCATTCCACACAAACCTCCATAGCGGTGGAGGCCGGTCGTGACTCACGACTTTAGAATGATCATTTCAGTTGCATGGTGCCAGAAAACACGTAACATCCTTCCTATGCCGGTTGCTTCAGAGACTTCCCGAATTCAGTATGTGGGGAACGGTTCGACCACGACACCCTACAGTGTGCCGTTCTATTTCCTGACCAACGCGGACATCCGGGTGGTGCTGGCGGATGCGAATGGCGCCGAGACGTTGCTGGTGGAGTCGACGCACTACACGCTGACGGGTGCGGCCAGTGCGCTAGGGGGAAGCCTGAAGACCACAGCGGCGTACAGCGATACGCATTCCCTGACGATCTACCGGGAGCCGCAGCAGACGCAGAGTGCCGATTTCCAATCCACGGGGGCCCTTCCGGCAGACACGCTGACGCGAGGACTGGACAAGCTGACGATGCTGGTGCAGTCGCTCTCGCGCAAGCTGGGACGGTGCTTCCGGCTGAATGACAAGGCGGGTGATGTGGCGGCGCTCTCTGAGGCGACGAGGGCGAATACGGTGTTCGGATTCGATGCGAATGGTGCCCCTGCTCTGCAGGATCGTCTGGCGCTGCGCTTGCTGGTATCCCTGCCGGGCTCTGTGCACTCTGCGCCGACGGCGTACTGGCTCAACGACGGCGAGCGTGGGGTGAAGGTGCCGGACTTCGTGGGTCAGCTTGGAGTCCAACTGGATTCATCTGCGATATATCGCGCCAGCGGCCCGGCTGCCGGAAACTGGAGCGATGTGACCCTGGCGGGACAGCTTACCCTGAACAATGTCCCGGATGCTTTCATCCCTTATGCGAAGCTCCAAGGCGTGAGCAGCGGGCAGAGGATTCTGGGACGCAAGAGTCCTGCAGCGGGTCCTGTGGAAGAACTTTCGGTTTCGGATTTACTGACCGTGCTGGGGCGCTCTGTGAGCAAGGTGCTCTTTCAATTTCACCCATTTCAGAATGAGCCTCCGGCCAGTGGATTTGCCACATTTGATACGCGGAACTCGAGGCCGGTGCTGGACTTTGATGATACGAGTGCTGAGGCGGCTGTGTTTTCTGGCAGGATTCCCGAAGGGGTCTCTCTTGCGAATGGGATCACGGTGCTGGTGCAATGGGCAGCAACGAGTGCGACCACAGGAACTGTTGGCTGGGATGTGGCCTTTGAGCGTGTGGTGGAGGGCTCGCTGGATATGGATGGCGATGCCTTTGACTCTCCACGGACCATCACCGCAAGCACGGTGCCCGGGACAGCCGGCGTGTCCAAAATCACGAGTGTTTCATTCAGTCAGGCACAGTTGCCAACGAGCCTGATTGCGGGCGACGCCTTTCGCCTGAGGATACGGCGCGATGTGGCCAACGACAACGCTACCGGAGACGCTGAACTCCACCACCTGGAGGTGCAACTGCAGTAATGGCGCGGGCATTTTCCAGGGCGTCGTCCCAATCCATCACCGCGGCGTCCAGCACTGCGCTGGAGCTTGGCACGGGGCCATTCTCCGTGGCGGCGACGATTTATCCGTACACGGTGGACTACACAGCGACTTCATCAGGCGTGGTCTTTTCCAAGGGTATTGACCCCAGCAACTACTTTGACCTTGAGGTGTATCAGTCGAAAGTGCGGGCTGGGGTGGGAACGGCCCTCATGGACAGTCCTGTCATCCCAGTGAACGCAGTCTACCGGGTGATGGTCACGCGAAGTGGAACGGCGTTATCGCTCTATGTGAACGGTGCGCTTGTCGCTTCATCCACATCTTCCGCCAGTGTTTCCAACCCCACCAAGAATGTGACGATAGGGGTGCGCCCGGGAACCTCCTACTTTTTCAATGGTGAGATCAGCGAGGTGGCGATGTGGTCAGCAGCGCTCGGCGGGGATGAGATGATTGCGTATATGAAAACCTATTCTGCGGCCGTCCTCCGTCCCCAAGCGCTGGTCTTCTATGCTCCACTGGTACGAGATGTGGTCGAACTGAAACGTGGTCTGGCGCTTACCAACAACGGCACCACGGTGGTGCCGCACCAGAGAATTCGTTTCTAGAGAGAGGCCATTCACTACAGAGGCGACGGCTCATCGCGGAAGCTCAAGCATTGCTGGCCCCTTCAGGCTGGTACGAGACGAGGGCGACTGCCCAGCCAACACTTCACCGTAAATAACGAGTCATGATTCCAACTATGAAAGGAATTCCAATCCTGGCGGCGATGGCCGTCGTCATGCTGAGCTCATGCAGCTTGGCTCCAACGCAGGCAGACCCTTTTGATGCAGCCATTCAGGCCGCATTGGGCAGCATGGCTGGCGGCATCATGGGAGCAAACATGGGAGGTGCGCAGTGAACGCCCGGCCCATCGTGAGAGCGATGCTTGGCGCGAGCTTTCTGGCGCTGTCATCTTGCGTGGTCATGCATGAGCGTGATGGTGAGGGGAGGTCGGCGACGTATGCGAGCCTTGGGGGGAAGGGGGCATATCGGAAGGGGTATGGGGTGATTCACAACCACGAGAAGTCCTTCCGGGATGGTGCGGTGATGGTGGGCACGCTGGCGACGAGCTATTTTGGCGCGGTGACGACCCAGGCAGCGGAGGCGACGAACCAGGTGGCGCTGAAGGAAGCGACCAGAAAACATGTGTCTGATAATGCGCTGAAGGGTAAGGCGATTGAGGCAAATGCGGCGGCGCACGGGGCGGCGATCTCTGCGGAGGTGCCAGGTGTGGTGCCTGCGGTGGCGCCGCCGGCGATTACGCCTTGAGGGGATTTAGCAGTTCTTGGTTCTTGGTTTGGGATGCGAGGTGTTGGGAGATGGAGGTGGGTATGAGGATGCTTTTGATGGTGGTGCTGCATGATTGGCAGGAGCATGGGAAGGCGATGATGGCTTCGGCGGTGGCGACGTTTGCGATGGTGGGTGATATCGCGGCGGAAGCGAAGGGCTGGGAGGATGTGAGCCTGAAGGTGCTGCTGCTCATTGCGGTGGTGTTTCTGGTGAGGCTGCTGCTGAAGCAACAGGCGGAGTACAAGGCGGAGACGGTGGCGAGGGAGCAGCGGATGCTGGAGGCACTGAACCGGACGGCGGAGGGGATGGAGGCGCTGACGGGCCTCATCCAGGAGCAGACGGACTATTTCAAGAGTGTGGTGAAGCATGTGGTCAGCGAGCGACTGCAATCGCAATCGAATTCGCAATCACCGCACGCGGGAGCGCCGTCACCCGCGACGAAGCAGCCGTGAACGGCATCACAAAGGAGAACGATGATGAGCTTGATGGAACAGCCAGATATACGTCCGGTGCTGACTCGTGGTGGCTGGAGCTACCGGTTAAACTCGCCCTACTTCTATGAGTGGGAGAAGCATGGGGTGCGGCGGCGGTTGAGAATCGCGGCGGGATTTGAATACGATGGCGCGAGTGCACCGCGGCTGCTCTGGACGCTTACCGGAATCGAGCGCGATGGTTTGCAACGGGCGGGGGCGCTGGTGCATGATGTGATGTATCGCCATGAAGGGCGGCTGCCGGCGGGTATGCAGGAGGTGTGGAGCGAGGGGCACCAGGAGTGGGAACCCATGCCTGAGGTGCTATGGACACGCGCGGAGGCGGATGCGCTTTTCTGCCGGATGCTGCGCGAGGCGGGTGTCAGCATGCTGAAACGGCGGATGATGTATCGCGGTGTGCGGATGTTTGGGTGGAGGTTCTGGAAGGGTGAAGGGACGGTGACGAGATCATGATATGTGGATGGGACATCTCCTCGACTCTTTCAGAGTCGGAATTCTCTGCCGGCACACCCAGGGTGTCGGTCGCCTAGGCTCCCTAACCCTGGGCTGGGCTCCTGTGCCCCTTCAGGGCACGAATACGAGCATCTGGCGCTCATTTCGAACCATCGGTGGTGAAACATGGAAGACCCTTGCCCAATAGAAACATAGTCACAGGCCTTTGATATCGATAACAAGAGGAAGCCAAGTCACGCATGGGGATTTCTCTCTTCATATATCTAATGAGCTATCCTGGCAGTACCCGTGCCAAGAGTATCAGGGACTGCCACGCTGATCCGTGGCCTCAGACGAGTGGGCTGCAAGCTGAAGGCTGAGGACTCAACACAGCGCCGAACGGAGCGAGACGAGTGCGAAGCAGCCCGAAGGGTGAGTACCGCAGGACGAATCAAATACGGAGACGCGGAGGCACGAAGTTCTTGGGATGAACGGTGGGCCGTCGGAAACGAGAAATGCAATTTTTCTATATATATGTATGAAAACCTCAGAGCGTTTATATCATCATGCGCGAAAGGACCTCGGGATGGCGGAGGTGGAGGGAAAGGGCTCGCATCCGCGCATCAGGCTGGCGATTGAGACGGCGGCGAGGTGGCTGGACGGCGATGACTCGAAGACGGCGTGGTGCGGCTGCCTGATGGGGCTGTGGTGCCTGGAGCTGGGGCTCGGCGTGCCGACGGCGTATTATCGCGCGGTGTCATGGCTGGACTGGGGCCATGAAGTGGACAAGGCGGAGGCGGAGCTGGGCGATGTGGTGGTGCTCAAACGCCCCGGTGGGAATCACGTGGCCCTGCTGGACCACGTGGCTGGCGGTCGCTGGCACCTGCTGGGAGGCAACCAGTCAAACACGACTTCGATTGCGCCTTATGCGGAGGATTTGGTCTTGGGCGTGCGGCGCGCGGCGTAGGTATTGAGGGCGCGGCGGAGCCACTCGGTCCAGTTCAGGCCGGAGGCTTCCTGGGCTTCACTCCAGGTGCGCCATTCTTCGCTGCTGCCACGGATCTGCCGGGTGACGGTGACGGAGACGTTCGAGGCGGGCTCGGGACGGTAGGCGCGGGCGCGGCGGCGCTTGGTCTCGAGGACTTCGTCTGTCTTGGTCTCGTGATAGTGCGCGAGGACCTTGGCCTTTTTTTCCGCCCGATGCTTGGCATCCTTCTGATAGCGCTCGCGCATGCGGCGGGCCTTGTCTTCGCGGCGTTTCACAGGGTCGGCGTAGGGCATGTGTGAGATCGTATGCAGAGTGAAGTGTGATACAAGCGGTGTTGTTTGTTTTTTCTGGTGCCTGTGGGTGTGGACCTATGGGGCTGAAGATTGGATGGTGTGGTCTTGGGTAGCCCGGAGGGCCTTCGAATACCCGTGAGATGGATGGAGACGCGCTCACGCTGGCGATTGACGTGCTGCCGCTCCATGTCACATCACACTCCACGTCCACATCATGTCATCAGAAGGTGGGGAGCGGGCGGGCATGGAGGACGATGACGCATGCGCATGTCGCGCCACTGACGGCAGTAGGATGGTGTCGTACCCTGCGAAAGAGTACCCTGTGTGGGAACAAACTCATGGCGTGGAACGCCTACAGGCTCCGCGCCCGAGTTCCCGCCAAAGCGGTGCTTCGCACACGCACTCCAAGGCGCTTCGCGCAAGGTGGTGCATGGAAGGGGTTTACTGAACTCACAGCATGGGCGAGCTCACGAGACGTCTCGTGAGCGTACGCGACGCGCTCCAGCCAATCACCTCGTCTTCGACATGCGCTGCTGTTGCCTGGGGTGCGTGAACCAATACCTGTCCTGATGGCTTGGCAACATGGCGATGGGACCCATGATTTTGCCACCGCAGAGAATGACACCGCTTTTCGTCTCAAAGAGCAGCATGTCACGGAAGTAGGGTGGCTGGCTATCATCGGAGAGTCTCAAGGTTTCTGCGGGGAAGCTCTGCTCGGTGACCGGCACAAACTTTGTGCGAAACGCCTCAGGCAGCAAGGCGCGGACTTTTTCCACATTGGGCGAAAGTCCCGTGATGTCCTTGGGGAACCAAAAGGTCCAGACCCAAATAGACTGCCGTATCTCAAAGGGCAAGGCGCCCTGGAATTTCGCCATGGTCAGCTCCGCGTAGGAGCTACCTGAGCCAGTGATGTAGGCAGATGTCGGCGTCACCTGAGTGACCTGGGGCATGAGGACTTTCAGCAGACGGCGATTCCATGTATCCCCGAGTCCGGGATGGACTTTATTCTCGGGTTCGCACCTCATGTCATCGTGAAGTGCGGGGCGTACCAATGCCCTGGCAGTACTCCACCAGGGGTCACGATTCCAGGCTTTCTTCGGCCAGTAGTCCTGCGACTTGGGCACCCAGTCGAGCTGGGCGCTGGTGAGATCCGGCTGAGGGATGGGAGGGCCATGCGGAAGCTCCTGCGCAGGTGCGACGCCCTCGCAAAAGGAGACTGCAGCCAGTGCGACGGCAGCACAGAACCTGACCCATCGATTACACAACTTCATCTGGAGTTTTGATTGTCGTGCGGGACACCGAAGCGAAGGACAGCGCCGTACCATCTTGCAATAGATCGAGCAAACGAATCAAGCCTAAACTCGTGTCACCTAGTCGTGTCTGGGCGCTCCCAATGGCTTGTGAGTCCTGCATCCGCTCTCGCTTCCATGCCAGACCATGCACACGCGGACAGGGACCGGTCATTTCACTTTTCCTCTTTTTCCTGCAGCGGCGCGCAGTCACAATCGAGGCAGCCGTGGGTGGCGCAGGTACGGCAAATGGCTTCGAGCTGGGTACGGAGTTTCTGGCGGGCGCGGTGGAGGCGTACGTTGACGGTGTTTACACGGAGGCCTTGGGCGGTGGCGAGGTCGGTGGGTGAGGCACCGTCCATGTCGACCTGGCGGAGGAGAGCGGCGTCCTCGGGTGGGAGGGCATCGATGAGTGGGAGCACGCAGCTGCAGAGGTCGCGGTTTTCCTCCGTGTCGAGGGCAGCATTGGCCTCGTGCGCGTAGGATTCCAGCGCACGCTCGGAGGCTTCGTGACGACGGTGGGCATCGATGATGGCGTGGCGCAGGACGCGGTAGAACCACGGCACGACGCCTTCATCCTCCGCGGGCTGCTTCTCGGAGCGGAGGGCCTTCAGCAGGCAGTCCTGCACCACGTCCGCGGCGAGTTGGGGATCGCCGGTACGCTTGCGCACGAAGGCCTCGAAGGCTGCACGCTGATTCAGGAGAAGATTACTGTTCATGTTTATTGGACTCACCTCCGCGCCGGGCTAAGATCAAATACGATCTCCATTTGGTAACAAAACGGCTCCTCGTGCGTGTGCGGTAATGACGGGCGGCCTCACCAGAGTACCCGGCCCAGTCGTATCCCCTTTATAGACATGCATCCTCCGGCTGAGAAATCCCAAGACCCGCAAGCACCAGAATCCACCCCAGCTACCGAAGGCGCACCTGCAGATCCCGGTGTGCACTCGTGCTGTGGCGGCGGGGGAAGTGCGCACAAGGATCATGCGGAGGCAGCGACCACTGCCGCGGAAGCACCGGCGCATCCTTCCAAGAAGAAAGAGAAGGCGAAGGGGAAAAGTCATCGCGGTCACAAGGAACAACACGGAGAGCACGACTGCTGTGCCGGCGCCAGTTCCAAGGCCACGGCCGGCGCTGGGACGGCACAGGTGTCCGAGTCTTCGCACGCGCCTGCATCTGCATCTGTCCCCTCCCCTTCCCCGACATCGCCGGCAGCCATCGCGGCGGCGGTGAAGACAGAAAACACAGAGTCAAAGTCCTGCTGTGGTGGCGGGCATGGCCACGGAGACCACCATCATGGCGAGCACTCGGTGAAGCCCTCGTCGCAGGCGAAGTATTTCTGCCCCATGTGCCCCGGCGTGGAGTCTGACAAGCCGGGTGACTGCCCGAAGTGTGGCATGGCACTGGAGAAAAACCACGCATGGAAGCCGGAGACGAAGGTCATCTACACCTGCCCGATGCATCCCGAGGTGGAGCAGGACAAGCCCGGTGATTGCCCGAAGTGTGGCATGGCCCTGGAGCCGAAGACGGTGCCCGCAGCAGGCGACGAACCAGAAGAAAACACGGAGCTGAAGGACATGACGCAGCGCCTGTGGGTGACGGGCGCGCTCACGCTGCCGGTCTTCATTGTTGCGATGGCGCATCTCATTCCCGCGCTCGCGCATACATGGGTGGATGGGCCGGTATCCAGGTGGATGCAGTTCATCCTGGCCACGCCGGTGGTGCTGTGGGGTGCGGCGCCGTTTTTCCGCCGTGGATGGCGCTCCCTCGTGACGTGGAATCCCAACATGTGGACGCTCATCAGCCTGGGCGTGGGTGCGGCGTATGTCTTCAGCGTGGTGGCTGTACTCGCCCCGCAGGTATTTCCCGAGGCGCTCGTCATGCACAGCGGTGTGCCGGTGTATTTCGAAGCAGCGGCAGTGATTGTCGTGCTGGTGCTGGTGGGGCAGGTGCTGGAACTGCGCGCGCGTGAACGCACGGGCAGCGCCATCCGCGCGCTGCTGAATCTCGCACCGCCACATGCGTGGCGTGTCACCACGAAGGGTGATGAAAAGGTGCCGCTCGATCAGGTGAAGGTGGGAGACAAGCTGCGCGTGCGCCCCGGTGAGAAGGTGCCGGTGGATGGCGTGGTGCTAGAAGGACACTCCGCCGTGGATGAATCCATGATCACGGGTGAACCCATGCCGGTGGACAAGCTGAAGGACGACAAGCTCACAGGCGGCACGATGAATGGAAGCTCTGGCAGCCTCATCATGCGTGCGGAGCATGTGGGTGCGGATACGATGCTGGCGCACATTGTGCAGATGGTCGCCGAGGCACAACGCAGCCGCGCACCGATACAGGGTCTGGCGGACAAGGTGGCGTCCATCTTCGTGCCGACGGTGGTGGCGGTGGCGATTCTCACGTTCGTGCTGTGGGCGTGGCTCGGGCCGCAGCCGGAGGGGTGGATCTTTGGCCTCACGAATGCGGTGGCAGTGCTCATCATCGCATGCCCGTGTGCCTTGGGGCTGGCGACTCCCATGTCCATCATGGTGGGTGTCGGCCGTGGCGCGCGTGCCGGGGTGCTGGTGAAGAATGCCGCGGCGCTGGAGAAGCTGGAGAAGGCGAGTGTGGTGGTGGTGGACAAGACCGGCACGCTCACGGAGGGCCATCCCTCGCTGCAGGCAGTGCATCCTGCGGAGGGTTTCACGGAAGATGAAGTGCTGCGCATCGCGGAGTCGCTGGAGATTCACAGCGAGCATCCGCTTGCAACGGCCATCGTCACCGCGGCGAAGGAGCGGAAGCTCAAGAGCGCGCGCACGACGAAGTTCACCGCGACCACGGGTGGCGGTGTCTCCGGCAAGGTGGAGGGCAAGAAGGTGCTCGTGGGGAAGGCGGAGTGGCTGCTGGAAAATGGTGTGAGTGGTGTATCAGCTTTCGATGAACAAGCGTCCGTGCTGCAGAGCGAGGGTGCCACGGTGATCTATGTGGCCATCGATGGCGTGACGGCGGGCATGCTCGTCATCAGCGATGCCATCAAGAAGACCACTCCCGAGGCGGTGGCGGAGTTGAAGCATCTTGGATTGAAGGTGGTGATGCTCACGGGTGACAGTCCGCAGACGGCGGAGGCGGTGGGCCGCTTCCTGGAGCTGGATGCTTATCACGGTGGCGTGTCGCCTGCGGAAAAGAGCCGGCATGTGCAGCAACTGCGCGACAGTGGCGCGGTGGTGGCGATGGCCGGAGATGGTGTGAATGACGCGCCTGCGCTGGCGAATGCGGATGTGGGTATTGCCATGGGCACCGGCACGGATGTGGCCATCCAGAGCTCCGACGTCACGCTGGTGAAGGGCGACCTGCTGGGCATTACGCGCAGCATTCACCTGGGCCGCGCGGTGATGAAGAACATCCGGCAGAATCTCTTCTTCGCCTTCGCGTATAACGCGCTCGGCATCCCGATTGCGGCGGGTGTATTATATCCTGTGTTCGGTTGGCTGCTGAGCCCGATGATTGCCGGCGCGGCGATGAGCCTGAGCTCGGTGTCGGTGATTGGGAATGCCCTGCGACTGGCGCATGCGAAGCTGGAGGGGCGGGTGGATTGAGCTCGGTGCGACGGTGAGCGGTGAGCGGTGAGCGGTGAGCGGTGAGCGGTGAGCGGTGAGCGGTGAGCGGTGAGCGGTGAGCGGTGAGCGGTGAGCGGTGAGCGGTGAGCGGTGGGACGGTGGACTGCGGCAGGGACGATTTGGGTTAACCGCAAAGGGGCGGAGTGGCAAAGGACGCAGAGGAGGGAGAGGGCTTGGTGCTGGGGTGATGCACTCGCCATTTGAAGTAGTACGCCTCGATACAGAGGAGGCGGAGACGCGCAGGATGCGTGCTGGGTGGAGTTTGCCTGCATGGTTTTTGTCGCAAAGCAGCCAAGCAGCGAAAGCAGCAAAGAAGCTCACGGAGGTTAGGCCTTCCGGCCTGACAGAGGGTGTTGGGTCTTCTGACCCGACGGTCGTTGATTGCTCTTTGCGCAGAGGGCACAATTGGGGTTAATCGCAAAGGGCAGAGTGACAAGGACTCGGGCGCTTCATCCAATCTGTAAGCAAAAACTAAGAAGTTTTTCCTCGTAAAAATCCTTCGGGATCGCTAGCCTCGGGCCATGAAACTTCACCGGCGGTTTTGGGGTGTGGTTGTTGTCGTTGCGGCTCTTGTCGGCCACGCGAAAGCTCAGGATTATCTCCTGGATTACGGCCCGCCTCCGGACCGGGTCAGTGAACTCCCCACGCCATTCACGCCCTTCGAGGAGCCCGTGGAGAGAGGACGGCTGGGGACCTTTTCGAGTGAGCCCTTCATCCGCGATGCGGTGTTCAGCCTGGACCCGCGCTTCTATTACCGCTATCTGCGGAACAGCAGGGGCAGTTCGGATGTGCTCGCGGGTGGTGGCACCATGGGCCTGACCACGGGGGAGTGGCTCGGTGTGGTGCAATTCGGCGTGGTGGGATACACCACGCAGCCTCTGACGGACCTGGATGGCGCGGACCCGACCGGCCTGGTGGGAACGGATGGTGAGGGCTTCACCACGCTCGGCGAAGCGTGGGCGAAGCTGAGCTACAAGACAGTCACAGCCACTCTCTTCCGCCAGCGTCTCGACCTGCCGTTCATCAATGGCAATGACTCGCGCATGCTGCCAAACACCTTCGAGGCCTATCAGGTCGAGGCCGAGTTGACGGAAGGCGTGCGGGTGAACGCGGGGTATGTGGCGAAGATGAGGGCGCGTAACAGCCCGGACTTCATCCGGATGTCGGATGCGGCCGGCGCTCCCGAGGTGAGCCGTGGCGTCACGTTTGTCTCCCTCCTTCTCGGCTCTGAGGACAAGACGTATTTCGATGCGAATACCCAGGTCACGCGGGACCTTTTCATGAGCACCTATATCCAGACGGGGCACACGTGGCAGCTCAATCCGGAAGTGGAGTTGCGCGGTGATCTCCAGTTCGCCGACCAGCGCAGTGTGGGTGACGACTTGATTGGAGACTTCGACACGCAGTTCTATGGAGCCAGGCTGGCCGCGAGCTATCGCGGGGCGGTCCTCTCCTTCATGGCCACCTCGACCGGCAGCAGGTCTGGCATTGTCGATCCCTACGGGGTCGATCCAGGGTTCAACGGGATGATGCTCTCCGGCTTTGCTCTGCGGGATGAGCGCTCTGTTGGCACCAGCCTCAGCTATGACTTTGCGAAGGTGGGTCTGGAGGGGCTGACGGCTTGGGCTCACTATGCGTATGGCAGACTGCCCTCGGATAACCATGAACAGGAAATCAATGTGACGGTGGATTACCGGATCACGGAGGGCTACCTGAAGAACTTCTGGCTGCGCGTGCGTTATGCGCATCTGGATGAGAAGCGGGGTTCTTCGACGGAGGATTTCCGGGTGATTGTGAACTACTCGCTGGCGTTTTGAGGGGGGATGGTGAGGACGTGGGTGTAGCGGCGTGCATGGGATTCAACACAGAGGCACGGAGACGCAGAGACACGGAGAAGTTCGGAGAGTTAGCTGGGGATGGGTCACTAGTCGGGTTGGCTTCGAGGTGAAATGAACCGGAAACGTCTCGTGACTTGCACAGTTCGTCCCGGCTGGAAATGACTTCTGCGCGCACCACCTTGCGCGAAGCGCTTTGGAGTGCGTGTGCGAAGCACCGCTTTGGTGGGGTGCGTTGGGTACGGAGCTCCGACTGGCGCACGCTCGCGATGGATAGTTGGGAGTCACCAGGACGCATCAGCGCGCACAATTTCCGCTTGGGGTCATGAATAGATCGGACGTCATTCACCTCGCAATGCTGCCTCCCAAAGCGGTGCTTCGCACGCGCACTCCAAGGCGCTTCGCGCAAGGTGGTTCCCGTCATGAGAACTCATGGCCGGTTTGCGTCGGACACATCACGAGACGTGCCGGTATTGTTCCATCGTTCATCTTGGTCAGATGACTCTCCCCTGCCCTACCCTCAAACCCCTCCGTGTCTCTGCGTCTCCGTGACTCCGTGTTGAATCCGAAGCGCACTACCACACCCAGCACCCTCACCACTACAACGTCAGAGCCCCGCTGATGAATCCGCAGACTCCCACCAGTCCGGCAATGGTGATGCCGCCGAAGACCAACTTCTCTTTTGAATCAAATACCGCGAGGCCCTGCTCGCGTCGTGACCAGAAGTAGAGCGCCGTGCCCAGTGCATACAGCATGCTGGAGAGAAGCAGGAATTTCAATCCGCCTGCATAGATCATGCCTGCGGCGTAGATGGTCGCGATGGCGCCGAAGATGAGATCCTTCCGCCGGGCGGATTCTCCGGTCTGATACGTCTCGCCCTTCGAAGCGAGCTTCCATCCGTAGGCAGCCACCAGCAAATAAGGTACGAGCGTCATCACGCTGGTCATCTTGAGCGCCAGCTTGAAAGCATATTCCGCGAAGGGTGTGATCAGCAGAAACGCCTGAATCAGCAGGTTCGAGGCCCACAGCGACGCGACGGGAGCCTTGTTCTTGTTCTCCGTGGCCAGGAACGCGGGCATCGTCTTGTGACTCGCTGCGGAGAACAGCACTTCAGCGGCCACCAACGACCATGAGAGGTAGTTGCCCAATACAGAAATGAGCAGCCCGATGCTGATGAACACCGCGCCCCAGCGCCCCACCACCGCTTCCAGCACACCAGCCATGGAAGGCGTGGCCAGGGCCGCAAGCTCCGGACGGAGCAGCACGCCGTAGGAAAGCATGGTCACAATCACCAGCAACGAGAGCACCCCGAGAAAGCCCAGCACGGTGGCCACACCCACATCGCGGCGATCCTTTGCATAACGCGAATAAACACTGGCACCCTCGATTCCCACGAAGACAAATACCGTCACCAGCATGGTGCTGCGCACCTGGTTGAAAACACTGCTCACCGTTCGCTCTTCCCCACCCCAGAAATTCACGGCGAAGATGTCCGACTTGAACCCATAGATGGCCAGGAAGATGAAAATCACCAACGGCACAATCTTGGCTACCGTGGCAATGGTATTGAGCGCTGCCGCCTCCCGGACTCCACGCAAGATGAGGAAATGAACCAGCCAGAGTAGTATGGACGCACCCAGCAGGGCTGCGAATGTGGTGCCATCGCCAAAGATGGGAAAGAAACCTCCCAACGTGGATTTGATGAGCACCAGGCAGGCCACATCCGCAAGGCAGGCCCCCACCCAGTAACCAAAGGCAGCGAGGAATCCGAAATAATTGCCGAAGCCTGCCTTGGCATACGCATAAATGCCCGCATCGAGATCCGGTTTACGCCTCGAAAGAGTCTGGAAGACAAACGCGAGCGAGAGCATGCCAAAGCCGCTGATGGTCCACGCAATCAGCGCTCCAAAGACTCCCGTCGCATTCCCGAAGGCTGAGGGAATGGCAAAGATACCCGAGCCAATCATGGAGCCCACGACCAGCGCGATCAGGGCTCCACGGGAAAGCTTCCCTTCAGTCGAGTCGGTCGACATATGCGTAAGGAATCCACCACATCCACACCCGCGGGTGCACTCGCACCCGGCCTACATTGCATCTTCAATTCTAATCCGCCGCATCACGGATGATAGGGCAGGTCATGCAGTGGCCACCGCCACGTCCACGACCCAGTTCCGCACCCGTGATGGTGATGACCTCGACACCCTGCTTGCGCAGCAGTGAATTGCTATAGGTATTGCGATCATATCCCACCACCACGCCGGGGGACATAGCCACGTAGTTGTTGCCACTGTCCCACTGCTGACGCTCGGCGGCATAGGCGTTTCCACCAGTCTCCACCACGCGGAGCTTCTTCAGACCCATCGCGGCGGCCAACACATCCACGAGGGGTTTCTTTTCCTCAATGATATCCACGCCTGAGGGATTATCTCCCGGCACCAGGGTGAAGGTCTTGATTTGGTCCACAATGGTGGGATACAGGCTCACCACATCACGATCGCAGAACGTGAACACGGTATCGAGGTGCATCGCCGCACGCAGCTTCGCCATGGCGGCGACAATCACGCGCGACGCCGCCTTCTTCTCAAAGAGCGCAGCAGCCAGCTGGGTGATGCCTTGTCGCGAAGTGCGCTCGCTCATGCCAATCAGCACCGCACCGTTTCCGATGATGAGCACATCTCCCCCCTCCACGGTGGCCAGCCCGTGGCTCTTCGTCGGGTCACCCCACAGCACATTCACCTTGCCCGCGAAATCGGGGTGGTATTTGTAGATTGCCGTCGTGAGCCGAGTCTCATCCACACGCACGGGCCAGTAGAGTGGATTCAGTGAGACACCGCCGTAGATCCAGCACGTGGTATCACGCGTGTAGAGTGTATTCGGCAGGGGCGGGAGAAGATATTCGGCGATGCCCGTGGCTTCGTGAGCCAGCTTCAGCAGATCGCTCTTCAGAATGCCGGCGACGTCCACGGTGGAGAGCCCCCCGATGAGGTACTCCGCGAGTGTCGCGGTCTTCAGCCCATCCAGATACGAGCGAATCTCGGAGACAAGCCCGTGCCCCACTTCCTCCGCAATGATCTGCTGATCGAGAATCCACTTCTTGGCCTCGGGATTCTCCAGCGTGGTCGCGAGCAGCTCGTGCATCTCCACCACATCCACCCCGCGTTCGCGCATCTTCGTGATGAAATCGAAGTGGTCCCGCTTCGCCATCTGCACCCAGGGCAGTTCATCGAAGAGGAGCTGGTCACAATTCGTCGGCGTGAGCCGCGTGTGGGCGAGCCCGGGTGAGCAGACCATCACTTTCCGGAGCTTTCCGACCTCGGAGTGGACACCGAAGACTTGTTTGGCGGAGGCAGGCTGGGATGTGGACATGGGATGAGTTCTTTCACGTTTAGATTTCGATTCTGCCGGTGATGAGGCCATAGAGGCCTGCCACAGCTCCCGCGAGGATGATCGCAAGAAGGATCCAGTCGCTGGTCTTGGAGAAGACAGGCTCTCCCTGCTCACGTCGTGACCAGACGTAAAGAATCGTTCCAGGTCCGTAGAGGACTGCGGAAAGCAGCAACTTCGTCCCCGCCGTACAGATCATGAAGAAGGTATATACCGTGGCGACGCTAGCGATGATGAGATCCCGCTTCCTATCCTGCGGTCGCACATCATAGGTCTCAGCTCGCTTGCAAAGCAGAAACGCGTAGGCCGCCACCAGCAGGTATGGGATCAACCCCACCGCACTGGTCATATCCAGCATCAGATTGAAGGCATTATTCGAGAAGTAGGTGGTGATCACCATGAGTTGCACCACAATGTTGGTAATCCACAGCGCATTGGCTGGCACCTTGTTGGCGTTCTCCTTGGCAAAGATGGCCGGCATGTCCTTGTTCTTCGCCGCCATGAACATCACCTCAGCGCAAATCAGCGACCACGCGAGATAGGCTCCCAGCACGGAGACCAGCACGCCGACACTCACGAATACAGCTCCCCACTTCCCTACCACTGCTTCCAGCACCTCAGACATGGAGGGCTGCCGCATCCCGGCGATCTCCGCTCTTTCCAGCACCCCGTAGGGAAGCATCGTAACCAGGACCATCAACACCGTGACCCCGACAAAACCGACGATGGTGGCCTTGCCCACATGCGATCGCTCTTTGGCATACCGCGAGTACACGCTCGCACCTTCAATCCCCAGGAAGACAAACACCGTCACCAGCATCGTGGCCTTTACCTGCGCGAAGATCCCACCTTCCAACCCAGCGCCGTAAAGGTTCGCGTGGAACTTGTCCCACTTGAACACAGAAAACAGGATCACGATGAACACCAGAATCGGAACGATTTTTGCCCAGGTGACAATGGTATTGATCGCCGCCGCCTGCTGCACGCCCCGCAAAATCAGGAAGTGGAAGAGCCAGATGCCCACGGAGGCAACCACGATGGCCACCGCCGTGCTGCCATCGCCAAAGATGGGAAAGAACCGTCCCAGGGTCGACTTCACCATCACCCAATAAAATACGTTCCCGATGCAGCTTCCCACCCAGTAGCCGAACGCCGACAGAAATCCGGGGTAATCTCCAAAACCCGCCTTCGCGTAGGCAAACACACCGGCATCAAGGTCAGGCTTTCGTTCTGCAAGGCTTTGAAAAACCCGGGCCAGCATGTACATGCCCGTACCCGCTATCCCCCAGGCAATCACAGCTCCCAAGGGCCCTGTGGCTTCTGCGAACCGTCGGGGCAGGGAGAAAATCCCCGCGCCTACCATTCCACCAACAACCAGCGCAATAAGCGCTCCGAGCGAGATTTTTTGAGGTCCCGGTGCGCTCATTCTTGCACATTACCCGAAAGCCTCCTTTGACTACAAGGTTAATCGTGAAACATCGGCCAATTCTTTAGTCTATAGATAGATGGTGCAAGAACGAACACTGCACTTTGGTTCAATAGAGGCGCTGCCATACGGCACAAAGATTTACATGGCACTCAATTCTACCATTGCTTAGAGAAATCGTTTTGATGCAATACAGGGCAATTTAGATAACTAAATATCTGCCTCGTGAAAACATTCAGCATCACTCTTTGTTCTCTATATCAAGCAGTCACCGCTTGAACAGAGGGCACCTTCCTGCTCACGGGCCTGAGCCACCATGACGTCAGTGTGAGAATCAGAAGCAGCACTCCGGGGAATACTTCACCAAAGGGATGCCCCGCGATGACATGCGAGACGGCCGCTCCGGACGCGACAAAGAAGAAGCCCGCGTAAGCCCATTCCTTTAGCAACACGAATCCAGGTGCAAGGATCGCTGCCACACCAAGAACCTTCCACACGCCCAGGATGGGGCCCAGATAGGCGGGATAGCCGAGGTGGACGATGACATCCATTCCCGCCTTCATCTGGAGCAGTTGGAAGATGCCGCTGGAGAGCATGCCCAGCGAGAGCCAGAGAGTGGCAATCCAGTAGGAGATTTTTTTCGTCTTTGTCATGGGTGATGATCGGTTGTTGTCTTGGTGATCGCGCGGTGCGTGGTGATTGCTGGCCTATTTCGACTGCAGTTTGCCAGCGACTTTTTGGAGGCTGTTGTGTGCCATGTTGATGCCCCACGTCATGCCCATCTCCACCATCTGGTCGCGCAGGGCGACGGAGCGGTAGACGATGTGCATCTTGAGTCTGCTGGTATCTTCAGTGAGACTCTCGAAGTCAAAGAACTCGAGCTGCGCGCCGAAGGGCTTGCCTTCCATCTCGAAGGTGCGCGTGAACTTCTCATTCGGGGTGAAGTCGTGAAACGTCCCGCTGAAGACGTGCTTGTTCCCCTTGGGGTCGGTGGTTTCGAAATGCCAGCCCCCATGTTTTCTGCCTTCCAGCTTCAGGACCTTCGTGCCCATCCACTGCTCCACGATCTCGGGGTCGACATGTGCCCGGAAGAGCAGCTCCACGGGCAGGTCAAACTCGCGGGTGATGAGCAGTTCCTGCTTGCCGTCCTCGGCATGGACATTGGTTTTGCGTTCCATGGTGCTTCCTTCTTTTCTTATCTTATTTGGGTGTTTTGTATTTCTTCATCACCGCTTCGAGCTTGTTGAAGCGGTCGTCCCAGTGCTTCCGGAAAGGTTCAATGAAATCGGCAATCTCCCGCATCTTCTCTGGATTGAGGTGGTAGTAGATTTCCCTGCCCTGCTGCTCCTGCGCGAGCAGCTCGCACTCGGTGAGGATTTGCAGGTGCTTGGAAACAGTGGGCCGTGCCGTGTCGAAGTTCGCCGCGATGGCGCCTGCCGTCATGGACTGCGTGGCCACCAGCAGGAGGATGGCCCTCCGTGTGGGATCTGCGATGGCCTGGAACACATCTCGTCGTAAGTTCATCGTGTAGCTATGTGGCTACATGATTGCGCGTAGTCATTTGGCTACGCAAATCTTTTTTCGTGGGAATCTGCCCGCAGCCCTCTCAGCTTCACATCCTGCCCCACCCCACTCCCTGCCACCTCCTGCGGCAGAGATGTTCACCGGTCTGGATTCGATTCCCCGCTAGAGGTGAAGGAAGGGCTCGTTATGATCTGCCTCACTTCATGAAACTCGGCGCCGCTTTTGTTTTTGTATTGTTGCTGCTCATGGCCTCCAGCCTCGCGCGCGCAGAGGTCATCAGCTATCCGCGTGTGCCCGGTGATGCTGCCAACTTGGATTACCCCAGTGTGAAGGTCAATGGCACAGCCATCGACACCTGCAGTACAGCCATGAACGTGGGCTATGCCCACTGCGCCTTTCCAGACAAAGCGGAAATAGAGATCACCACCAGGGAGCCCATTAAGACATTCGACATCAGCCCGCATCGCGCCGGAGTCGTGGCCAAGGCCGTGGGGAACAAGCTGGTATTCACCCTGGCAAAGCCGGTGCACTTGCACATCTCGGTCAATCAATTGCCACGCTTCTTCCTCTTCACGGAAGAACCGGAGTCTTCCGTGCCGAAGGTGGGCGAAGACGGTGTGTTTGAACTCACGGCGCTGGGTGTGCGCAGTTCACCGGAGGAGGTGCAAACGAAGCAACTCCAGCGCGCCATTGATGAAGTATCCGCCAGGAAAGGCACCTTGCTCATCCCACCGGGCATCTACCGGACTGGCGAGCTGCAGCTGAAGAGCCACCTCACGCTCTACCTCGCACCCGGCGCCGTCCTCAAGGGTACAGGTAAGATAGCCGACCACCCGCGGAGCGATCTTGGCACCCAACTCCTCCTCCTGCAGGACTGCGAGGATGTGCACATCCAGGGACGTGGTGTCATTGATGGACAAGGCCGCCAGTTGCGACTCTCGGGCGAAAACTCTTCCAACTCCCGCAGCAAGCTCTTGCGCAGCATGCGCGCTCGCAACATCACGGTGGAGGGAGTCATTCTACGCGACGCAGGCACCTGGGGAGTGCATCTCATCGAGTCCGAGGATCTGCGCTTCACCAACGTGAAGCTCATCTCAAATACCAGGCACGATGACCCCACCTTCCCCTGGGAGATGAATACCGACGGCTTCGACCCGGACAACTCCTCCCGCGTACTCATCGAGCGCTGCTTCATCAGCAGCAACGATGATTCCATCGCGGTGAAACTCCGCTACGGCACACGACGCGACTGCTCCAGTATCGTCTTCCGCAACAACATCTGCTGGACCGTCAAGTCAGCCCTCAAAATCGGCAGTGAAGTCTACGAGAAGAAGCTGAGTGATGTGACCTTTGAGAACAACGACGTGATCCGTGCTGACCGCGGCATCGTGGTCTATGCCTACGACGGCGCCACCGTGGAAAAGGCAGTGTGGCGGGGGAACCACTACGAGTTCATCGGTGGTGACACGAAGCGGATGCTCATGGAGATCAAACTCAATGAGGACGACGGAAAAGGCCAGCTCCGGGACCTTCTCATTCAGAACGAGACCTTCGAGAGCGAAGCCGAAACCCCCTCCAAGTTGCAGGGTCTCGACGCGACGCATCAGCTTGAGAACGTCACCTTCGACAACCTTGTCATCGCAGGCAAAAAGCGGCTCAGCGCCGCGGAGGCACGCATCGAGATATCGCGCCACGTTGGCGAGGTGCGATTCAAATAGTAGGGCAAAGACATGTCAGCACAGATGGCCTGACATTGCGTAGCGGCCTCACCAGCCGGCCTTCCCCAGCTGCTATCGGGAGAAATCAGCGGCAGTTCCATAACCGCCTTCCATTTCTGCCGAAATGAACCTTTGAACACGTCCCGTCCGGGCTGCCCACCGGGGCACCAGTCTCGCTTTCCTTCGCCTCACCACCCACCCTTATTGCCATGCCCATCATCAATACAGACGAGCCCACGCTCGATGAGACCATGGACCACCCGGAGATGCTCCAGGCTTTTGAAGTTTTTCTCGACAAGGAGTTCTCGTCAGAAAACGTGGCCTTCTGCCGTGCCCTGCAGGATCTCCAGGTCAAGGCAGGCGATCCCAGTGTCAGCGACGCTCAACTGAGGCAGCGGGTCGCCGGCATCTACGACAACTATGTGAGAGCCGACTCCGCCCGCCAGGTCAATATCTCCTCGGGACAGCTCAAGATCATGCAGTTGCAGTTGGACAATCTCTCCACCATGAACCGCCAGCAGATGGTGGATACCTTCAACGAATCTGCGACTGAGGTGAGCAACCTCATCAGAAGGGATACCTTCCGGCGATTCACCAAAACAGAGGAGTTCACTGAGGCAGCCGAAAAGGTGGAAAGCAATGCGGAGGTGGAAAAGCAAATCGCGGCTCTGGAGGAGAAGCGCAGGCAGGCCCTGCTCAACCCGAGTGTGGGCGACCGCCTGAAGTCCTCCGTCGGCAGCACGACGAAGGAACAGCAACTCGCCCAGCAAATCAACGCCCTGCAAAGCGAACTCGAGACCAGCCGCTCACTGAAGTCTATCGATGTGCCACAGGTCAATATGCACACGGTGACCACTTCCATCTCGCAGATCGCTGGCCAGCACCGCGCCGACGATGCCCAAAAGGCTGCGGAAGAACTAGCCAGGAAGCAGGCACAAGCTCTCAAGGAAAGCCAGCTGCAACAGCAGCAGGATAAGGGAGAGGGAGTGGATAAGCAGGATCTTCAGCAACTGCAGCCGCAGGAGCAGCCCATGCAGGGACAGGAGCAGCCCATGGCCCCGTCGCGTGTGGGCTCGCCCTCCGTGTCTTCTGACCCCGGCGATCTGGAGGAGCCGAAGATGCCACAGTTCGTGATTGGCGATGATGGCTGGCCCGAGCTGGAGGTCCAGGACGGGATGGAGCTTCAGCCGCAGAACCAGAACCAGAACCAGAACCAGAACCAGAACCAGAACCAGAACCAGAACCAGAATCAAAACCAGAACGAGTTCGAGGACATGAGCCCGGAAGAACTGAGCCAGCTCGATGTCGGCGAAGGCCGCGGACGTAGTGAGCGCGTGGATGAAGTGGATCTCGGTCAGTCCCGTGGACGCAGCAGGGGCATGGACAACAACGAAGTGGGCGTGGGCCAGACTCGCGGACGCAGCCGCGTCATTCCCGAGCCGCCTGAAGCGCCCAAGCCCTCCGTGCGCGACTCCCTGGGCCGCCGCGACAGCCAGCCCAAGCAGGGGCAGGGCGGTCCGAAGGTGCACTGAGTGCGAGGACCAGTGCGGAAGGACGGAGCATTGGGAACGGTCGCAACGTCTGCGGTCGTTTCGTTATTGGGTAGTCAATAAGCATTCGACACCGTCGATTGCCTCCAGGATTTTTTCAGAAGGTTACCTGCACGTCTCGTGATGTGTCCGGCGTGTTCGACAATATTCTTCCAGTGCAGGCACCACCTTGCGCGAAGCGCTTTGGAGTGCGTGTGCGGAGCACCGCTTTGGTTTGCAGGAAATTCAACACTCAACACAATCAGTTCCATTCCATGCTCGGAGTCGCGAGAAGTCACCTGCATTCGGGCGGTGCGGAGCTGTGGAGTTGCTGTACCGTGCGCCTCCTACCCCAAGCTCCCTGCCAAAGCGGTGCTTCGCACACGCACTCCAAAGCGCTCCGCGCAAGCTGGTTCGCCAGATGCACGCGCCATCCTGACATGGCAGGTTCTTGTCACGGGACGTTCAAGGTTTTTCAAAAAAACCAGGCGATTACGTCCGCTTCTTCCCTCGTGGACTCACTTCGCACTTTCCCTTTCCTTTTCCACCCATCCCCAGCTCCCCCGCCACCTCACGCAACACATCACGAAACTTCTCTCCCGCGGGCGTGATGTCACCTTCCACGGCGCAGGCCAGGCCCACACTCTGCGTCACGGGGCAATCAATGATGGGCCGATACAGGAGGCGCTCGCCGGTGATGCTGCGGAAGAGCTCCGTGACCACGGCCACTCCCCTGCCCGACTCCACGCCAGTGATGAGTGTATTGGCGCCATCCACTTCCGCCGCGATGTTTGGACGCAGCCTGGACGGTGCGAAGATGTGCTGCAGGATGACGTGATACTCCGAGTAGTCACGTTTCCTCAAGGCCACGAGTGGCTCGGCAGCCACCTCCGCGAGCGACACCGCCTTCTTCTTCGCGAGACGATGCCCCGGCGGCAGGGCCACGCAGAAAACATACTGGCGCAGCTCTTCGTACGTCACCCCGGTGATGGGCGCATTCGATGCAGACTGCGCGGTGATGGCGAGGTGCAGCGTGCCATCGCGCAGGCCGGCGTACATTTCATCTCCAGCCAGGTCATGCAGCACCACCTGCACGCGTGGCGCGACCCTCTGAAACGCCGCGAGCGCACGCGGCAGAATCTCGCTCGTGGGCGTAGGCGCGTATCCCACGTGCAGCTCGCCGTACTCACCACGGGCCAGAGCGCGTACCTTCTCGATGGATTCATCCGCACGAGCGAGGAGGTCCTTTACCTCCGCGAGGAAGAGCTTCCCCTCCGCCGTGAGCGTGACGCCACGCGGGCTGCGCACCAGGAGGTCCACGCCAATCTCCTCCTCGAGGTCCTGCACCTGGCGACTGAGGGCAGGCTGGGCCACACGGAGCTGGGCGGCCGCCTTCGTAAAGTTCAGCGCCTCCGCCACCGCCTGGAAGTATCTCAGGTGCCGCAGTTCCATGATACGGTCACCGTAGTGTGGGGTGAGGAGGCGTGCATGGGAAAAGTGAGGCGGTGCATACAGTACGTCGATTCATGAAATCTCATTGAACTCGCTGCTGTCGGGTCGGAAGACCCAACGCCCACCGTCAGGCCAGAAGGCCTAACCTCCGTCGAGTTCTCTCTGCTGCTTTGCGATAAAAACCTATGCAGCAAGATTTCCACCCACCCGCGAGTCCTGTGCGTCTCTGCCTCCTCTGCATCGAGGTGCTGCCACGCCCTTGCACGCATACCGTCCCTGCAACCAAACCCTCTCACTCCTCTGCGTCCTTTGCCCCTCTGCCCCTTTGCGGTTAACCCGGATTCGTCCCTGCTGCGTGAAGAGCGAGATGCACGTACCACGACCGTCAGGCCGGAGGCCTAACGACCACTGTCAGGCGGGACGCCTAACCTCCGTCGAGTTCTCTCTGCTGCTTGGCTGCTTTGCGATGAAAACCCATGCAGCAAGATTTCCACCCACCCGCGAGTCCTGTGCGTCTCTGCCACCTCTGCATCGAGGTGCTGCCACGCCCTTGCACGCACACCGTCCCTGCAACCAAACCCTCTCACTCCTCTGCGTCCTTTGCCCCTCTACCCCTTTGCGGTTAACCGGATTCGTCCCTGCTGCGTGAAGAGCGAGATGCACGTACCACGACCGTCAGGCCGGAGGCCTGACGACCACTGTCAGGCGGGACGCCTAACCTCCTGCCTGAGAGTCATGCCGGAAAAGCATGGCTGCGCAAGGATCACGGTATTGGGCTGGGATCTGCGATGCGTGTACCACTACCTACGGACGCAACGAACGTCACTCATCAAAGGCAAAACAAACCCCGGCACGAACTTTAAACTGGAGTATCACATTCCATCATGAGCACGAATACAAACAACAACAGCACCACCACCACCACCAAGAAACTCGCAGGCAAGGTCGCTCTCGTCACCGGCGGATCACGCAGCATCGGCGCAGCGATTGCAAAGCGCCTTGCAGCAGATGGCGCGGCGGTGGCCATCACGTACACTTCGTCTCCGGACAAGGCAGACCAGGTGGTGAAGGAAATCGAAGCAGCCGGTGGCAAGGCCCTCGCCATCCAGGCAGATGCGATGAATGAAGAAGCGGTGCGCCTCTCGGTGGCGAAGACCGTGGGCGCCTTCGGTGGCATCGACATCCTGGTGAACAACGCCGGTGTCGCCGCCATGGCTCCCATCACCGAGTTCTCCATGGCCGACTTCGAAAAGGTCGTCGGGGTGAATGTACGCGGCGTCTTCATCGCCACGCAGGAAGCCGCGCGCCACATGCGTGACAACGGCCGCATCATCCACATCGGCAGCACGAACAGTGACCGCATGCCCTTCATCGGCGGCTCCGTGTATGCGCTGAGCAAGGCCGCACTGGAAGGCTTCACCAAGGGTGCCTCGCGTGACCTCGGCCCCCGCGGCATAACGGTGAACAACGTGCAACCCGGCCCCATCGATACCGACATGAACCCTGCCGACACCGACTTCGCCAAGACGCTCCTCCCCCTGCTCGCGCTGCAGCGCTACGGCCACACGGACGAGATTGCGAACTTCGTCGCCTTCCTCGCCAGTCCCGAGGCCAGCTACATCACCGGCGCGAACCTGCTGGCGGATGGTGGATTTGCGGCGTAAGGGCAGTCGTTCAAGCTCATGCCTGGAGCACGCTGACACTGCGTGCCTCCAGGGCATGTTTGAGCGCCGTGAAAACGTCGCTCTCCTGGCCGGATTCAATGAACAGCCAGTTGCCATGGTCAATCTGCATGGCGGCGTACCCGATCTCCTCCAGGGACTTGATGACTTCGTCACTGCCGGCTTCGATGATCAGGGCGGGGTGACGCTCACGCAGGAATTTTTGACCGCCGGCGAGCACGAGACTTTCTGCTCCTTCCACATCCACTTTGATAAAGTCGGGAGCCGCCAAGCCCTCCGCTACCAGCTTGTCCATGGTCACGGTGCGGCAGGAAATGGTCTCACGCATCCCATAGGCTTGATGCAGAGTGACAGAGATTCCATCGGTCGCCGTGCCTCCCAAGGTGCCCGTGGCACCACTGGCGGGATCCACGAGGAACGAAGCCTGTCCGTCATGATCCGCCATGGCTACATTCATGGCAACACAGTCGGAAATGGCGTTTCTTTTGAGCGTCCTGGAAATAAGCGCGTAGTTCGTGGGGTCCGGCTCGAACATCACCACCTGGTCAATCGACCCGGCTTGCCGGACGAGCCAGGAATAGAGACCGATGTTTGCCCCGATGTCCCAAAAGATGCGGGGCTTCAGCCCAGCGAGGACATGCTCAAATGCGAGGCGGATTTCAGGTTCCAGCGCCTGCGGAGCCCATATCCAACTGGAATCCCGGATGAACCGCACCGCGACTTTGAGATTGGTCCCCGGAATCGCTGTGTATGTCGTGAAGTCGAGTGCCTTCTGAAGTCGACGAAACGCAGGAATTTGCCGCAGTCTCCAGAGGGGATGATATTTCTCCCGAAGGTGTGAGGTGAGGGTTGCGAGCATGAATCGAACGGAAGCTCAACGACGGGATGGAAGGTGCGGTGCTTGCAGTATCCAGGCCAAGGTCACACGCTCAAGCCAATGAAGTTTGCCTGGCAGGCTCCATAGGTGAGTTTTTCGAAGACATCAAGAACAGTCCGTATGTTTGTCGCGGATAAACAGCGCGTGAACACGATGCACATCGGCAGTGGCGTTTATCTCGATTCAGCCCGATTTCACAGGCTGCCCCTGTTGTTTCAATTCCGCCTCCCTCCCCTCATGCAAACCGCATCAGTGTTCCGCGCCACTGCTTGGCTTCGGCGGCGGGGCCGTTGCCGAAGAGGCGCTTAAACTCGCGGCTAAATTGCGAGACGCTTTCGTAGCCCACTTCCTCCGCCGCGGCGCCGGCGCTCGCGCCTTCATGCACCATGAGCATGCGCGCCTTGTGCAGCTTCACATTCTTCACGTACTGCAGCGGGGAGGATGAGGTCACGGCCTTGAAGTGGGCGTGAAAGGTGGAGACGCTCATGCCTGCGTCACGCGCCATGTCCTCCACATCATAAATCTCCGCGTAGTCCGTGTGCATGCGTTGCAGCACACGGCTGATCTGGCCGAAGTGGCTGTGCGGTGCGGCGAGTGCGCGCAGATTCTGTCCCAGGTTTCCCTGCAGCACACGGTAGGTGATCTCACGCACGATCTGCGGCCCGAGAATGCGCGACTCCTCCGCACTCGATAGTGCCACCAGCAGGCGCTCCGTGGCGCTGGCAAGGCCGGCATCCACCGCAGTGCTCTCAATCGCCTGCGGTCTCGGACCATTCATGGGCTGCGCAGCACCCATTTGCATGAGCAGCTCTGTCACCATCGCGGGAGTCACGCTGATGGAGACGCCCAGCAGCGGCTCCTCCTCGCTCCCCTCCGTCTCGCACTCGAAGGGCAGCGGGACGGATAATACAAGATAGTGGTTTGCATCATAAACAAAGGTGCGCCCGCCGAGGTAGCCCATCTTCCTTCCCTAGCACACGATCACAATGCTGGGCTCATACGCGACAGGTGTGCGCGGCACATGACGTGGCGCCCGCATGAACCGCACACCTGGCAGCCGTGAGGTGCAGAAGCCCTCTCCACGCGCTAGCTCAGAAAGCAGCGCCACCATGCGGGGATACGCCGGCGGCGGCGGTGGTGAGGGACGTGAGGCGCGAATGGGGCTTTTTCGTTTCATTCCAGGATTAGGCAACACCACAAGCCCCCTTCTCTCAACCCATTTCCCCCACCTCGTAGAATCAGGCAAATCTTCCAGAGGACTGTGTATGGCGGTTTTTTGGCGTGTGGACTACAGGTGACAGCGTCGGTTCGGAAGGGAATTCACCCTTCACCGCTGACAAAACCGCCTCATCTTCCCTTACCATGAACACCACCTCCATCGAAAACAAAGTCATCCTCCTCACCGGCGCCAGCAGCGGCATCGGTGAAGCCACCGCCCGTCACCTCGCTGCCCGTGGGGGCAAGCTCCTGCTCGGCGCGCGTCGCACGGACCGGCTGGAGAAGCTGGTCGCTGAAATTCGCGCAGCCGGTGGCACCGCCGAATTCAAGGCTCTCGACGTCGCCGACCTCGCCAGCGTGCAATCCTTTGCGGACTATGCGCTGGAAACGTTTGGCCGCATCGATGTCATGATCAACAATGCCGGTGTCATGCCGCTCTCGCCCCTGCATGAGTTGAAAATTGATGAGTGGAACATGATGATCGACGTGAACATCCGCGGCGTGCTCCACGGCATCGCCGCCGTGCTGCCCCACATGCGCGAGCGCAAGTCCGGCCAGATCATCAATGTCTCCTCCATCGGCGGGCACCAGGTGTGGCCCACGTGTGCGGTGTACAGCGGCACGAAGTACGCCGTGATTGCCATCTCTGAAGGTCTCCGCCTGGAGAACAAGGACGTGCGCGTCACCGTCATCTCCCCCGGCGTGGTGGAGTCCGAACTCTCCCACACCATCTCGGACCCTTCCACGAAGGCCTTCATCGACGACTTCCGCAAGGTGGCCCTCACGCCCGATGCCATCGCCCGCGCCATGGCCTATGCCATCGAGCAGCCTGCGGATGTGGATGTGAATGAAATCATCGTGCGCCCCACCGCTGGCGATCAGTAGTCCAACCTATCCACCGTCGTCCCTTCGTTGTTTGGTCATTCATCTCATCAACTCCCTACTGATATCGTTATGAAACACGAAAACAAAATCGCCCTCGTCACCGGCAGCAGCCGTGGCCTGGGTCGCAATATCGCCCTGCAGCTCGCGCGTTCTGGCGCAGACGTCATCGTCACCTATCGCAGGGGCAAGGATGAAGGCGACGCCGTGGTCGCAGAAATCCAGGCGCTCGGTCGCAAGGCCGTGGCGCTGCAGATTGACACCTCGCTGACAAAGACCTTCGAGGCCTTCGCCACCACGCTGAAGGAAGCCCTGCAGGCCACGTGGCAGCGCGACACCTTCGACTTCCTGGTGAACAACGCCGGCATCGACATCGCCGCGCCCTTCGCGGAGACCACGGAGGAACAGTTCGACAGCCTCATGAACGTGCACTTCAAGGGTGTCTTCTTCCTCACCCAGCGCCTGCTGCCGTTGATCGCGGATGGCGGACGCATCGTGAATACCTCCACCGGACTCGCGCGCTTCAGCATCCCCGGCTACGCCGCGTATGCCTCCATGAAGGGTGCCATCGAAGTGCTCACGCGTTATCTCGCCAAGGAACTCGGCAAGCGCCGCATCAACGTGAATGCCGTGGCTCCTGGCGCCATTGAGACAGACTTCACGAAGGAAGCACTCTCACATCCCGGCATGCGCGAGATTCTGAATGCCAACACCGCCCTCGGTCGTGTGGGCGTGCCGGATGACATCGGCGGCGTGGTGAACTTCCTCTGCTCCGAGGAAGGACGCTGGGTGAATGCGCAGCGGCTGGAGGCTTCGGGTGGGATGTTTTTGTGAGCGCGATCTTGCCCCCTCTCTCACGCGCACTCACCATCACCGGCCGAAGGAGGTGGCGGGTGCGTGGGATTCAACACGGAGACTCAGAGACACGGAGTCACAGAGGAGTTTTGGAGATTAGGAGAATCCATCGCGCTCTCTGCTGTTTTTGCTGCTTCGCTGCTTTGCGATAAAAAACCACGCAGACAAAACTCCACCCTCCACGCATCCTGCGCGTCTCTGCCTCCTCTGCATCGAAGTGCACCACTCCCTTGCACACACACCCTTCCTGCAACCAAACCCGCTCCCTCCTCTGCGTCCTTTACCCCTCTGCCCCTTTGCGGTTAACCGGAGTCGTCCTTGGTACGTGAGGAGCGAGTAGTGCGCTGCAGCTACCGTCAGGCCAGAGGCCTAACGTCCACTGTCAGGCCGGAAGGCCTAACCTCCATCGCGATCTCTGCTGCTTTTGCTGCTTCGCTGCTTTGCGATGAAAACTCATGCAAGCAACAAACTCCACCCACCACGCATCCTGTGCGTCTCTGCCTCCTCTGCATCGAGGTGCACCACGCCGCCTCACCTTGCAGCACGACGGCATTCATACCCTCTCACGCCTCTGCGTCCTTTGCCTCTCTGCCCCTTTGCGGTTAACCGGAAATGACCTCGTGGTGTGATTTGCATTCAGGAGGTGGTCGTTGTTGCTGGTCAGGCGAGACGCCTAACGACCGCTGTCAGGCGAGGACGCCTAACCTCCATCGCGCTCTCTGCTGCTTCGCTGCTTCGCGATGAAAACTCATGCAGGCAACAAACTCCACCCATCACGCATCCTGCGCGTCTCTGCCTCCTCTGCATCGAGGTGCACCATGTCCTTGCACACACACCCTCCCTGCAACCAAACCCTCCCACTCCTCTGCGTCCTTTGCCCCTCTGCCCCTTTGCGGTTAACCCGAATCGGCCATGCAACGCGAAGAGCGAGTAGTGCGTGCCGCTACCGTCAGGCCAGAGGCCTAACGACCGCTGTCAGGCGAGGACGCCTAACCTCCTTTCTACATTCCCCCTTGACCACCCTCCTCTCTCCGTGGATCAAGTTCGCCCCCCACTTCATTCCTTCCTATGCCTGTCGTCAAAGAACCTGTCAGCGGCTCCAATCCCTTCTACGGATGCGCCATCATGATCATCGCCGCCCTCACGTTCGGCGGCATTGTGTCGTGGATGCTGTACAGCGGATACAAGCAGGACAAGGAGATTGCGAGCTTCACAGTGAACAATGCACCACCATTGCCCGCGGCAGAGCTCACGGATGCCGACCGAGCGGAAGTGCAGGGCAAGCTGGAGTCCTTCTCCAAAGTGTCGGCCAATGGCAAGGCGGTGACACTCACGCTCAGCCTGGATGAGTTGAACCAGATCGTCGCGCTCGCGGGTGAGAAGAAGATCGGAAACTACGACTATCGCGGCATCGTGCGCTTCACCTCGCTGGATGCCAAGGCGGGCCGCCTGCACGCGGACATCCGCTGGCAGATGAACAACTTTCCCTTCAGCAAGGCGCCCGACCGTTTTCTCGTGGGCAGCGCAGTGTTCCTGCCGAGAGTTGAGAACGGCTCGTTTGATCTCTACCTTGAAAACGTGGACGTCCCCGGCAAGACCGTGAGCCCCGGCTTCGTCGGCCACCTTCAGACCATCCCCTGGCTTGCTGTCATGAAGAACGACAAGAACGTGGCCGAGGTGCTGAAGCGTGTGACCTCTTTTGAGTTCACGTCCGAAGGTTCGGCGATCATGCTGAAGACGAGTGAGGGTGCACCTGCTGGTGCGACTCCGAGTCCGAGTCCGGCGAAGTGAAGCGAGGAGCGCAGGTGTGACATGGGCTTTGCCAAAGTGGCTCACGCTGCCCTCAGCGTGAATCGTAACAGGATCCCTGAGGTCGCCATGTTCCCGCGGCATCGCAGATGAGGCAAGACACAGCCCTTGGAGGGTGGCTGGCCGTCTTGGAATTTGGCGCTTCGCGCTTGGGCTTTAGATTCACGCTGAGGGCAACGTGAGCCACTTTGGCGAGGCCCCGTCTCATGCACAAAAACCAGATTCTGACCTGCGGCGGTAGCATTCCGCATCAGGCACCCACCCCTTGAACAATACTGGCATTTCAAGCGTCAAAGTGTTATCCTAGCAGCAAGGAGGATGATGCCATGAAACGAATCCTTTCACTGTCGATTGGGCTGGCTCTCACGCTCACATTGAGCCACTCCCCGCTTCAGGCGGGTCACGGCCATAGCCACGGAGGTCATTGTCATGGAGGGCATTACCACGGCGGCTCCAGTTGGTTTGTGGGTATAAGTCCGGGATGGTCCTGGGGTTGGTCCTACCCTTCCTATTCCTACTACCGGCCTTACTACTCCTACTATCGCCCCAGGTACTCTCCTCTGTATGGCTATGCCTATGACTATCGACGTCCAGCCGTGTTTACCCGTCCGTCCCTCTCGGCGGACGTGCAAATTGCCCTGAGAGAGAGGGGATATTACTATGGAAATATCGATGGCATCATCGGCCCGCAGAGCCGCAATGCCATCAAGCGCTACCAGTGGAGAAATGGGCTCCCGATGACGGGCGTCATTGATGATCCGTTGATGAGGTCGCTGGCGTTGAGGTGATGACCATCTCCTGCCAACTCGTGTCAGAGCGAGAAAGTCTGCCGTATTCTGAATTCAGTGGCAGCTTTCCTACGCCGAAGGCGTTGCACATTGTCCAGCCCAAGGTCAGCCCGCGAAGCGGGCGCCACCTTGGGTTTGTCGCAGAGTCAATCGAACCCTGAAAGGGTTCCACAAGGAAGCAACCGAGCATGGTTGCATCTTCCATCCGGCAGCGCGTTTGTGGAACGCTTTCAGCGTTCGGCATCTTGACTCCACATCCCAAGGTGGCGCTTGCTTCGCAAGCTGACCTTGGGCTGGACAATGTGCAACGCCTTCGGCGTATTCGTCGGCTGGGTGATAGTGGTGGTGAGTCGGCAATCGCAGGTGAAGAACGCTCCAAGCCCACTCACTCTGTGCCTCTGTGCCCGTTCCCTTTGTCCCTCCTCCACTACTCCACCACATCCCACTTCAATCTTTGCGCGAGGTAGCGTGAATAGATCCTCGCGCCGAGTTCATTGCAATGCGTGCGGTCGGCCATGTGCTCGGCGGAGAGCTGGCACATCGCAGGGTCCGGCGTGAGGATGCGGGCGGCGGGTGTGGGGTTCAGGGAATCCACATAACGCAGGAAGGCGGCGTTCCCATTTCGGAAGTCCGCATCCTCATGCATCGCCGCATACACCTCGGGATGCACCGGCAGTTCATGGAAGATGACCTTCACCCCACGCGCGTGGAACCACTCCAGGCTCTTGCGGAAGGAGTGGTCCTGCAGGGCGGAGAGCTTCCAGTGGCCCACGATGCGCTTCGCCGCGAGCTCGGGTGCGATGAGCTTGCGCCCCTTCTGCGTGTGCGCCGCGGCATGCTCCGCCTTCCAGTCGGCCACAGGCGCGATGCGCTTTTCCGGCCAGGGATAGATGGGATTTCCCGGTGCCGGGTCGATGACATTCAGCGTGGCCGTGTAGAGTGAACGGCGCACCGAGCGCACAGGCAGCAGCCACTCCGCGAGATGCGCTACACGCTCACTGCGCGGCCGCACCTGCGTGCGCTCGTAGAAGGTGGCATGCTGGGCCACATTCGCACGCACACGCTGGTCGGCATCCAGGCTCTGGCGCAGGACAAAGGGATTCACCTCCACGATGGCGACCTTGAGCGCGGATAGTTTTTCCTCATTGCGTCGAATCAACGACCACATGCCAAACGGCGTACCACCCTCGATGGCGAGATTTCGCACCTCACCCGCAGGCACATCCCAGGTGCGCGCCGCCTCGTCTGCAATCACACCCCACACACTCTGGCTGGTGCCAAAGAAACCAATCTTCACCAGCGCCTCCTGCTTGCGGAGCTGGAAGTTCTCCACCGCGCCATACGCATCCATGCCGCGGATGTCGTACATCGGCAGCGCCCGCACCGGCTCCAGTGCGAGCCGCCCGAGGAGGAAGACCGCGAGGGCAATCCATGCGGACCTACCGAACCAGCGGCGGATGCGGAAGGGGAAAGGGGCATGACCGCGGGTGGTAGCGGACGTGGCGGCGTCCACCGCGAGTGATGGTGTATCAGAAATCATTTAATAACTCCGGGGGGATAGAAGATGAAAGCTCGACGCTTCAGCAAAACAGAATCATCTCGTGGCTCCTCCAACACGGTGAATGTTGCCGCACCACATGCAGGCACCACCTTGCGCGAAGCGCCTTGGAGTGCGTGTGCGGAGCACCGCTTTGGCGGGGAGCCGCGGGTGCGGAGCCGATGCGTTGCGGGACGATTCAAGCCCGCGTGGTAACTGACGACGCCGTGCGCAGAAGATGCTGAGGAGACACTGGGGGTAGATAGAATATGCAGAGAGCCTGGAGGCTGCATCCCCAAGGCGGTGCTTCGCACACGCACTCCAAGGCGCTTCGCGCAAGGTGGTATGCAAACAGGTCGTCTCACGTTCACAGAGACTGATTTCGGAAGGGAATGTTTCGGAATTCATGAAGCCTCATCCTTCCTTCAACCACCCGGCCGTACCCGATTTGCATCCGAGAATATGATCACGTCAGGAATCATCTTCCCGTCGACAACGCGAAACGGCACCCGCATGGGACGCCCCCATACCGGCGCGAATATGATCACATACTCACCATCAGGGATGAGCCATAGTGGTGACAGCTCACTCGTCCCATCAGGTCCTGCCTTGAGACCGATGCCGTGGGAATACTCCAACGTCTTCCCGCCCTTTTCCAAACCATCTTTGATTTTGTGAATCGTAACCTGAAGGCCCTCGTCCTCGCGGATATGTTCCCTCACCTTCGCATCGATCTGATACTTCAGCACCACCTTCCGCGTGGAGAACTCCAACCTTTTGCGAAAGTGGGTCCCGGACGACACCTGGAACTTCTCCATGTAAGGCTTGGCCTTGAATGCCAATGACGGGATCCAGTACCACGCCTCGTACTCCCCTTCGGGCAAATCCTTGTACTGCGTCTCAATGGTCAGCGTTGCTTTGTCCGCATCGTGGACTTGGTTCGTCGTCGATGGGCGAATCCGGGGACGTGTCTCATCGCTGGGAGAGCTGACAACCAGCTCGAACGCCTCCACCAGCTTCTTATCCCGCTCCGCCTGATAGTCCGTGAGCACCACGGTGAAGGTCGCCTCTGCCGCACACAAGTCTCCCATGCCAGGCGAGAACGCACCCAGCAGGACCAACACAGAGGTGAGCAAGTGTTTGGTGAATGTCATGCCATCGTTCTACCTCCCCTCCTCAAAACTGGAAATACACAAACGACACCCCTTCCATCTCGCCAAGGAACGCCAGCAACAGCAGCAACCCGCCGTACGTCACGCCGCGTCTCCACGGTGACGCCGTCTCAGCCACGGGCAACTCACGATCGCGCCACCAGCAGGGGAAGTCGAGGAAGAGGACCACCAGTCCGTAGAAGATCACATACCACAGCGTCATCACATCCGGTGCGATGGCCCCGCCCTGGAAGATGCCGGTGATGTAGGCCCACGCCGTCGCGAGCGAGGCAGTCTTCACGAAGATAAGCGTGAGGCACACGCAGTGGAAGGTGAGCACCATGCCACTGACCTGCACCAGCCACTCGCGTGCATTGCGCGGGCGGTGCGGGTGCTTGCTCGCCTTCGGCCCGGACCACAGCTTGTGCGCCACGAGCATCAATCCCAGCACCACACCCCACATGACAAAGTTCCACGAGGCCCCGTGCCAGATGCCGGAGATGAGCATGGTGAGGAAGAGATTAAAGTTCAGCCACTTCTTCCCCCGGAACTGGCGGCACAGCGGCACGAAGACATAGTCACGCAACCACGTGGAGAGCGAGATGTGCCAGCGCTCCCAGAACTCGGTGATGTTTCGCGCGAAGTACGGCTGGCGGAAGTTGATCATCAGATTCACCCCGAGCAGGCGCGCACTGCCGCGGGCGATGTCACTATACCCGGAGAAGTCGCCGTAGATCTGCAGGGCGAAGAGATACAGCGCCAGCATGAGCCCCACGCCCGTCTGCGACGCCGGATTGGAAAACGCCTCGCGCGTCATCGGCGCAATGGCATCGGCAATGGCCACCTTCTTCACATAGCCGATGACGATGAGCTGTAGTCCACTCCAGAGCTGCTCCGGCTCGAGCGTGCGTGGCGCGGTGAGCTGCGGCAGGAGATTGCGACTGCGCTCAATGGGTCCTGCCACGAGCTGCGGGAAGAACGCGTGGAAGAGCGCAAAGTCCCACACCCTCTCCGCCGGCTTCTGCGAGCCGCCATCCACATCGATAAGATAAGACAGCCCCTGGAAGGTATAGAAGCTGATGCCCGCCGGCAGGATGAACTGCATGACCACCGGCGTCGTCGTCCAGCCGAACTGCGTGGAGAGCACATTCACATTCTCCAGGAGGAAGCCGCGATACTTGAAGTAGCCGAGCATGCCGAGATTCGCCGCCACCCCAATCCAGAACCACATCCTGCGCTTCCTCGATTCCTCCGGCAGTGCATACACCGCTTTCGCGCACACATGGGTGAAGAGGGTGGACGCGGCCAGCAGCACCAGCGGCAGCGCCTTTTCCCAGCCACTCAGCTTTGGCTCAAAGAACCCCCACCATCCGTAGAAGAGATAGCTCGCCGCCAGCAGCAGCCCCTGCTGCACACGGAACGGCACCGCCCAGTAGAGGGCGAAGACGATGGGGAAAAAGAGGACGTAATCGAACGAATTAAACAGCATGACGCAGCACGGTCAGCGAAGGCACACACTCACTCATTCACTGCCCACAGGCAGGCCCCGGCGCGACGGGGATGACTCACACCAGCCGGCCCATTGTTCTCAGGGCAGGCCGTACAAAACATGGAGCCGGGCACCGCGGTCTTTCTGCGGCGCCCGCGTCTTCACGGGGGTGCGAGTGGGGTGATGGCTGGCGTCATGAGCAATGGTTTTGCGTCAGGCGTTCTCCGTGGTCAGGAGACGCACTTGCGTGCTCTGGACCGGGGCACTAGTCAAGCTCAAAGAGTGCCAGCTTTCTCCACGACCAGCCGCAGATGAGTCGAAGCCGAAGCCCGGCAGCAGCGCCTTCACGGGCGTGTTCTTCGGCGTGGGCAGGTACTCGCCCAGCAGGCGCAGGTACCCAGCGGCAGTCGCGCGCTCGGCGAGGTGATTCATCACCAGATGCTCCACCGTGCGGCCCATGGCGCGGCAGCTCATGAGCCAGGTATCGAGGCGCAGCGCCTCACCCGCCTCAGCGCCATCACCATCCGGCACCGCGAGTACCACGGAGATGATGCCGTAGTCGCCGAACTTGTCCGCGAGCTGCACGGCGAAACACACCGCGCCCGGCGTGGCCGCCATCTCCTCCACCTTCACGCGGGAGTGCCGGCGCGTGGTGAGGTTGAACTGGTTCGTCTTCGTGATGAGATCCACCACGCGATCAATCGTCTCCGCGCTGATGGGCAAGATCTCCGCGCCCATCTCCAGCGAGCTGAGATACTCCTCCGGTGAGGCCGCCACGCCCAGTGCCTGCTTCCGCGAGCTCTCCGCCGCATACTGCGCCGTGCGTGCCGCATCCGCACTGGTGATGCCCACCGCCTCAAACGCGAGCGTCTCCTGCAGCACCCGCACATACATCGAAGGATCCGCCGGCACCTCCGGCACCAACACCTCCGGCAGCTCCGCACGCACATGCGCGCGCTCCACCGGGTTGTCATCGAAGAAGACAAAGCTATCGAGCCCCAGGTTCAGCTCCAGCGCGATCTCACGCAGGCGCTTGGGCTTCGTATCCCAGGAGGCGTGGAAGGCGGCGAAGTCCTCCAGTCGCAGTGCGAGGTGTGGATTTTTCTCGAAGGGCTCACGTGCATCCGCGTCATTGTTCTTCGAGCACACCGCGAGCAGCACGCCGGAATTCCGCAGCCGCTTCACATGCTTTTGAAACGCAAGGAACGCCTCTCCTTCGGTGGACCCGGCGGCTGTCGCCACGCCGTGTGGCCCCACTTCGCCCACCACGCCACCCCACAGGGTGTTATCGAGGTCGAGCACCAGCACCTTCTTGCGCCCCGTGGTGAGCACGCGGATGCCTGCCGCAATGTGTCGCGCCATGGCAGAGAGTCCCTCCGGAGAGAAGGGCTGCTTCAGCCAGTGGTAGTTTCGTTCATCATAGAAGCGCGACTTCCCATGCCACGAACTGATGTGCTTCAAGTCCACCAGATACGCACCCGCGGGAAGCGCCGCGCGCAGGGAGGCATTCACGCGCTGGATGAGTGAGATATCCCCCTCGTGCTCATGCCGGGAGGTCAGGCCATATCCCAACGCGCCCACACCCATCCAGTCATACGACACCTGCACCATCTTGCATTTCAGCCGCGCCACCTGTGCCCAGCACTGCTGGAGAAAGGCCACCTCGTCCTCGATGCGTTGCGCCGCACCGCGCGCGTCATGCGCGAGCAGGCGTTGATTCCACGGGAGTATCACCACCACATCCGGCGCATGCTCTTCCTTCAGCGCCATGAGCGACTGCACCACCTGGTCATACTCCGCATCCGAGACCTGTACATGCATGCCGTCCGCCCACGCCCACGCCACGAGCATGGGCAGCAGGTACGTGGTGGTGCACTGCCCCGCGACGAAGATGCGCAGCGGCTCCATCGCGGCCGCGCCGGTCGCTATCTCCGCAGACTCCTGCCTGCCGCTGCACAGGTCCTTCTGCAGCATCTTCCCCAGTTGCGAGACCGCATTCGGCTCCAGCGCCGAGGTTTCCCTCCGCGCCAGCTGCAGCGCCACCTGCAGGCGTCCCTCTTTCTTCAGCGCACGGTATTGGGCCACGGTGTCCATGGAAGTCGATGTCTCCATCCGTGCCATTCTATCGAAGAGGCGGGCAGATGCAAAACTGGATCGTCATGCCCGGTTCACCTGCATGGATTTTTTATCGCAAAGCAGCCAAAGCAGCAGAGAAACTCAATAGGAGGTTAGGCGTCCCCGCCTGACAGTGTGCGTTAGGCGTCCCGCCTGACGGCGGTTGTACACTCCACTCGCTCTTCGCGCAGAAGGTACGCTTCCGCTTAACCGCAAAGGGGCAGAGAAGCAAAGGACGCAGAGGAGGGAGAGGGTTTGGGTGCAGGGATGAGCCACGCTTGTGAGCGTGGCAACGCCTCGATGCGGAGGTGGCAGAGACGCGCAGGGATCGCCGTGCGTGGAATTTCACCTGCATGGATTTTATCGCAAAGCAGCAAAAGCAGCAGAGAGCTCCACGGAGGTTAGGCCTTCCGGCCTGACAGTGGGCGTTGGGTCTTCCGACCCGACGGAATTTGCAGGCTCGACTCACCCTCCCCTCCTCGGCACCACCATCGGAGCGACGACACGGACTACTTTGCCTCAGGAGCACCTTCGCCGCCCTTCTTGATAGCCTGAAGGACGCGCTCCGCACCTTCGATGGGATTGCGGATCGCGAAAGGATAGGTCGGCAGGGTACCATCATCCTCGACAGGCGATGACTTCAAAAATTCCTGAAGCAGCGCCTGCACTTCCGGTCGAAAATCCTTGCTCCTCAGGATGCCCTCAAACGCCCTCACTTGAAGATAGCCAAACGTCTGGAAAAGGCATTCACGATACAGCTTGAGCAACTCCTCAGGTGACTGCGTGGTGGAGTCATACTTCTCCAGCGCCAGGATTTTGTAGCAGGGATTGGGGCTGTTGTAGAACTGAAGCCAGAGTTCCTTGGGGATTTGCTTTCTAAAGGGGGTGCCAGGCTGGCGATAATGACACGCCGCGTGGAGGTGCATCGCGTCCTTGAGGGTCGGCTTGGTGGAGTTGAGACGGGGCACCATCTTCCTGAGCGCCTCCTCGGGTGCAAAGAGGTTGAAAAGGCACTCCAGCATGATCAGGCGTTCACCCATCTTACGCTGCTCAGGATCTCTGGGAAACATCCTGCCCAGAGTGCCGTCGTTGTCGGAGGCCGGATTCCAAGAGCCACCGATGAGGACTTTGGGCGGACTCAATTTCCCGGGCACGGTGGCAATCTCCACAGGCCTGTCTTTCACCAGCACGTCATATTCCTGCACGAACTTGGTCAACTTGCCCGCCTTCTCCTCAGGAGACAGCTTGGCGAGTCCCTGCAAGGCAGACATGAGCGCCTTTTCTGATTCATCGGGCTGTGGAGTCGGCACCTGGGCGATCAAGTGACCGGAAGCCAGAGCGAGAAGCACGCATGAAGCGATGAGGAGAATGCGGGAAGTTATCATGCTTGGGGATGCAGCAGTTGAGAAGAGGATACAGGAAGCTGTCGCAGTCGCATCATAATACTCCGGCGTGAGGGTCGAGCGTCCGCTGCAGCCCATGGAGGTTAGGCCTTCCGGCCTGACAGTGGGCGTTGGGTCTTCCGACCCGACAGCCAGCGTCTTAAACGATCCTTTTCAGCACGGATCATCCCTGAACCCCCAACCAATCCGTTCCCATTCGGGATTCGCCCACCGATGCCAATTTTCTTGAAGGATTCCAGCCTTCGCGGGGTTCCTTCCAATATACTGCACGACTCGTGCGAGGTGACGTGCGTCGCGGACGATCGTGTCAAAACTTTCCTGCACCCACACAGGACCCTTCCGTGACATCATCTGGTTAATTTGATCCGCGGAATAGCCTTTCCATGAGTGAAGCACGTCATCCAGTGAGTGACCCTCCAATGGTCTGAAGACGACGTGGGCGTGATTGGGCATCACGCAGTGTGAGCCCAGCTCATAACGCTTGCCGTGAAAGTGAAGCAACGCATTGCTCATCATGGCCGCAACGTCCGTGCGTGCGAGCCAGCAACTGCCGGAGCCTGCGTCCAGCCATGACTCGACACGGCGCATGATCTCACGTCTATGTTCCTCCTGTTCAGCATCGCTGGTGAACTTTTGTGCGGCGAACTGCTTGTATAGCGTTCGCAATTCTTGGAGCTTCTCCTGAGGGAGTGAATCGCCGAGGTGAAAGGTGACAAAGTACGTCGCACCGTCCTGGGTCCAATGGGGGAGGTGTCTTCGCGTGCGTTTGATTGCCCGCGTAGGATCAAGAGGCTTGAATCCGGGAGGGCCGGAGATGAAATCCATGAGGCATGCAATCAAGATGGCATGAGGTGTCAATCTCCTGACTCGTAATTTTTCGCCATCTGCTGTCGGGTCGGAAGACCCAACGCCCACTGTCAGGCCGGAAGGCCTAACCTCCGTTGAGCTCCCTGCTGCTTGGCTGCTTTGCGATAAAAAAACCGTGCAGGCAAATCCCACCCACCACGCGACCTGCGCGTCTCTGCCTCCTCTGCATCGAGGTGCACCACGCCCTTGCACCCACACCATCCCAACACCAAACCCTCTCGATCCTCTGCGTCCTTTGCCCCTCTGCCCCTTTGCGGTTAACCGGAAGCGGCCTTGGGGTGTTGCAACGTCTTTCGCGGGTGGAGAAATGTTGCTGGTCAGGCGAGACGCCTAACGACCGCTGTCAGGCGAGACGCCTAACCTCCGACTGAATGAACTCCGTTGCTGCTTGGCTGCTTTGCGTTAAACCTTTCCCTGCTCCACCTCCCCACTGCCATGCCCACATCCACCCCCACGCCACCCGAAGTTCTCGCCCTGTTGCGCTGCCCTACGACGAAGCAGCCGCTGCGCGCGGCCACGACTGAGGAGAAGCGGGCCCACGGCATCCCGGAGCAGGAGGACGCACTGGCTTCGCAGGATGGCACGTGCCTCTACCGCGCGCCGGAGGGGCTGCCGAGGTTGCTATCCGCGAAGGACGTGACGGCTGAGGACGAGGGGTAGAAGATGCTCGCCCCGCGGCGCAGCAGCTCATTGCGCATGCTGGCCTCATAGAGCTCGTTCTTCGTGCCGCGGCTGGACATCATGAGATGATAGGCGCTGATACACTCAAAGCTCGCATTCAGCGCGCCGAGCATCGGCAGGTACTCATCCACATCCTTCGTGAAATGCTCCACCATGCCCCACGGCGGGAAGAGGTGGGACTCCTCCATGCGGCGCAGCACATCATACACATCCGCGGGCTTGTCCCCGGTGCAGCCGGACATCAGCACGTAGTGTGGATGAATAATCGTCATGCCCGGCAGGTCCACACCGGCGACCAGGTAGCCCATGCCGTGGCGCGCCTCACCGGCGGAGAGCCCGTAGAAGCCACGCTGCGCCGCCTCGCTCTCCGGCCAGTGCTTGGGGAAATATTCCTTCTGCCGCTCCAGCAGCGTCTTGCGTGAGGCGGGCCAGTTCTGCTTCGTAATCGCATCCGGCGTGGGATCATTGAAGTCCGGATAAAACAGGCTCTGTACCTCGGCGATGAAGCCGGTGCCATCATACACACGACCCGTGGAGGCCATTCGGAAGGGCGGCGGCTTCGAGGTCATGGCTCCCATGGCCAGCACCAGCGCGGTCTCACCACCCCAGTCGCGCCACACCGCGCGCAGCGGCGTCACCTTGTCCTCACGCAGGCCGTGGCGGATGTAGCCCTCGGAGTCGAGCATGATGTCATCCACCCCGATGGCGCGCACGGCAGCGATGACACGTTCCTTCAGTTCCTGGTGCTCCAGAATCTCCGCCGCGAGCAGCATGGCGTGGTAGTAGATCGCCGTGTCCACCGTGCTGTACTCCGTGCCCGGCAGGATGTGGTAGCGCCCGTCCTGACCCCGCTTCACAAAGTGCGGCAGCAGACCGCGGGCATTATCCAGGTGCGAGATATTGTCATCGATGCGTTCTGCGAGATCGATGGCGAACTGGTCGGCCACGATGCCGCGCTTCGCCGCGAGCGCCGTGCCCAGGGCAAAGAGGCCGCATGTCGGCACGTTGTCGAAGTAGCCATCGCGAATGTGCGCGCGGTCCCTCACATACGCCGTGCGCATGCTGAAGCAGCGTGCCAGCTTCGCATAGCTCGCGAGGAACACATATTCATCGAACGGAATCGCCGGCGCTTCCAGCTGCAGCGCCACGGAGTCCAGCAGCAAGTCGGCTCCACCCTCGGCCACCCAGTTCAAAAATTTCGCATGGCCAATCGCCCGCGCATCCAGCGGCTCCACAAAGGTGCGCATGTCCGGCGAGTCCACGTTGAAGACCTTTTCCCACAGCATCTTCTGGTCCGCGGATTTGATTTCCAGCTTGAAGGTGCCCTTGCCCTTCGCGCGAATCTCCAGGCCCACCACCTTCGGCTGGAACTTCGCCGCGACGTACGGCGGGTAGCACGCCAGGAAGTCCAGCACGTAGTCCTCATCACTGCCCAGGCCGGCGAGGCTGTGCCACATGCCGCCCCACTTGTCCGGCGGCATGGCGATGCTCACCATCCCCTTCTCCCAGCCGATGCCTTCCTGCCCCGTGCCAATGAAGCCGAAGTCCGTGCCCAGGTTCGTGTAGGCCACGAAGGGGTTCACCTTCTGCTCAATGCTCTGCCGCCCACCCGCCTGCGGGTCGAAGACGGTGAAATACTCATGCACCGGCTGGCGCACACGACGCGGCTCTGCCTTGGGTCCCATGACGAGGGTGGCGGACTCCAGCACGAACTCCTCATCCTTCGCGGGAGTGGCGGGTGCGGGAGCAGCAGGGGCCGGAGTGGGCGCGGCTGCTGGCGCGGACGCAGGGGCTGGAGCCGATGAAGGAGAAGGTGCCGCCGCAACCGCAGGCGCGGAAGCTGGGGCAGCGGCGGGGACCGGCGTCGAAGCCACCTCGACAGCCGGAGCCGGGGCAGTCGCCGCCGAGGGCGAGGCCGCCAGAATCACCGCTGGAGCAGGTCCAACATTGGGCGCAGGGGGGGCCGGATCCTGGGCAGACACGCTGCGGATACCGCCAGCCACCATCGCAAAACTCGCGAAGAAGACCCCGTGCCGCACTTGCGACACCTTGAGAGTCAGGAGTTTGGCGATGCCCTTCATGAAGAATACCTGCATGAATTGTAAATATTTTAACAAAGTGAAATGATCAGTACAATCAAAATACGCTGCTGCTTCCGCAATCTGTGCCTTGTGGTACTCTTTTTAAGCTGGTACCAAACCCAGCTTTTGTGACCCCGATGAGCGCAGAATCTGTACCCTCCCCTACCCCGACTACGTACGGGACGAATCTTTGGCCGCGCATTTGGAAGTTCATCAAAATCAGTCCACTCACTGCCCTGGCCGTCTACACGCTGGTTTCACTTCAGTTGGAGGAGAACTACCCCATCTCCAACTATCCCATGTACTCCAATCCAAGCCCGGAACGCCCGTATTATATGATTACGGACGGCGAGGGCAAGCCCCTGGCAATCCAAACTCTCACCGGCGTGACCTGCCCGAAGATTGGGAAGATTTACCGCACCAAGTCTGAAAAGCTCGCGAAGCAGCTCGACCTGAAGGCCGTGGACCTGAAGCCCGAGCACCAGCAGACCATCGCCACCGAGATGTTCGCCTACCTCCGCGACGAGGCGAAGCAAAAAGGCCAGACCGCCGCCCTCCCCGCGAAGCTGCGTCTGGTGAAGAACTACATCAGCTACGAGAACGGCAAGGTCATCGAGACCCCCACCCTCATCGGCCAGGAGTAGCTCCTCCCCTCAGGGTCCTGCTCCTGCTCCTGCTCTTGCTCCCTGCCTCCCCTTTTCCCTTATCACTTTTTACTTTTCACTTCGCTCCTCCCCATGTGGCGCAAGCTCTTCTCCGGCCTCTTCTCCGGCTTCTACCAGCTCCCCAAGGTCTCCCCTGTGGAGGGGTTCCTGCTGCGGCTGTTCTTTGCCGCCTTCCTCATCTTCACCTTCCGCGCGCAGGTCACCTACACCGCCGAGCCGCATCCGAAGGGATTGCTGACCATCCTGCATTGGTTCGGTGAGGGTCCCTTCCTCACGTGGCTGGCCAATCCGGACACGTGGGCTCTGTACAAGGGCATCTTCATCGCACTGCTCGCCGTCTATGTGGCCGGCTATGCGCTCGTGGTGGTCACGCCCGCGCTGGCCGTCATGCACCTGCTGCCCTTCACCTTGTATGCCTCGCAGGGCTTCAATCACCACGGCAATCAGATCGTCACGTGCACGCTTATCGTGCAGGCCTTCTGCGTGATCTGGTACAGCATCCGGCACAAGCTGGTCGTCACGCCGCCCACGCCGCGCCTGAGCGCGTGGATGCTCCTGCAGTCGCAGGTGATCCTGTGCGGCATGTACTTCATCTCCGTCTTCACGAAGCTGGACAAGAGCAATGGCATGTGGCTCTCCAACTCCAAGTACGTGGCCATGGACATGCTGAAGACGCAGCGCCAGAGCTACCTGAATGAGCTCGACCCCATCTTCGCGGGGAATCCCCCCGAGGCCATCTGGATGCTGGACCATCCCACGCTCGCCACGCTCTTCTTCGGCAGCGGTCTCTTCCTCGAGTTCTTCTGCATCTTCGCCATTGGAAATCGCTGGCTCGGCTTCCTCATCGGCGTGTCTCTCATTGCCATGCACCGCTCCATTGATCGTCTCATGGGGGGCGTTGCATTCCTGAACAATGAGCTGCTGGCCTTCATCTTCCTGGTGAACATCCCCTTCCTCATCGCCTGTGTGGTGAACTGGCTGCCCAAGCTCCGCGCTCGCCACCTCGCCGTCGCCGGTGGCGTGGCCGGCATCGCCCTGAGCTTCTGGGTGCAGCCGCAGCACGTGCGCACCGACTTCACCCAAGGCGGCGCCGTGAGCGCGCTCCACGGCCTCGGCAATTACCTGCTGAAGCTCATCAACAACATGGACACGTGGAACAGCTTCGACCCCGAGCAGTGGCGCAAGACGATTACCTTCGTCACCCCCGCCATCCTCACCAGCCTCGCCTGCGCCGTGCTCGGCGCCGTGGTAGGAAGTGTCATCGGCAAAGGCAGCGGTAAGACCAGGACCGAAGAAGACACCGCCTCCGCCGCACGCACCGCATGAGGTGACGCGAGTTGAAACGCAAAGCAACGAAGCAGCAAAGAAGCTCGGAGGTTAGGCGTCTCGCCTGACAGTGGATGTTAGGCCTCCGGCCTGACCAACAACCGCGCACGCTCTCACCCTCTACACGCCACTCCCACCCCAAGGCCACTTCCGGTTAATCGCAAAGGGGCAGAGAGGCAAAGGACTCAGAGGAGCAAGAGGGTTCGGCGCGACGGTCACGCCACACCAATCACCGTGGCACCTCTCGACGCAAAGGCGGCAGAGACGCGCAGCTGTGGGCGATATCACCTGCATGAATGTTGTCGCAAAGCAGCCAGGCAACGAAGCAGCCAAAGCAGCAGAGATCCCAACGGAGGTTAGGCCTTCCGGCCTGGCAGTGGGCGTTGGGTCTTCTGACCCGACAGCAGATGGCAAAAAAACAAAAAGAACCTCTTGATACCCGGGCACTGGACGACCTCCCGCATTCCTGCAAGAACTACTCATCAAACGAAGTGGGCGCCAGCATTGCTCGCTGAGTCGTGCCAGAGCCCCCAACCTCCATTTGAATTTCATAGCTGCTTCGCTGCCTTGCGACAAAAACCCATGCAGCCCAAATCCACCCACCACGATCCCTGCGCGTCTCTGCCCCCCTCTGCATCGAGGTGTGCCACGCCCCTTTACACACACACCACCGACCAACCAACCCCTCCCCATCCTCTGCGTCCTTTGCCCCTCTGCGTCTTTGCGGTTAACCGGAAGCGGCCTTGTTACGTGATTCGCAGCTACAGCCAAGGAAGCAGTCGCTGTTGCTGGTCAGGCGGGACGCCTAACATCCACTGTCAGGCGAGACGCCTAACCTCCTTGGAACTCTTTTGCTGCTTGGCTGCTTTGCGATGAAACCACAGCATCACAAAAAAGAGCGGTCCCGCTTTTGCAAACAGGACCGCCCTCACGGCACACGGACTCGACTCCATGCACCAACTCGACTTGATTTGACTCTACTCTACTTAACTCAGTTCAACCTCCCGGGTTGCTGGGTTCAGTTAGTTTGGTATTGGAACTACAATTCAGTTTGATTCAGTTAGTTCAGTTCTTGCTTAGCTTGGTCTTGGTCCTATCGCGTCTTATCTTGTCCTATTCTTATCTGGCCTTGACTACACATCACGGCACATTTGTTCCGCCATCACACCATCACTCCGCTTCCCTCAATACATCGTCGCTTTTCCGGTCACCGGTTGCAGCATCACGGAGCGGTAGTTCGGCGGAGGTTGGTTCCCGCTTTTCATCTCATTCTCCTTCACCAGGGTGAAGACGGCATCCGGCGTGCGGGGCAGGTCGGTGGAGCCATTTGGCAGGAAGTGGAAGGAACGGTAGGAGCGCTTCTCGCCCTTGATTTCCGGGTCGGACTCTCCGGCCGGGGTCGGTTCCTTTTCACAGAGCGAAGTATAGTTCTTCAAGTTCAGCAGGATGATGTCATCCTCAAAGAAGCGCACCTCGCTGAGGAACTTGTAAATGGGTTGCCGCGTGTTGGGATCAAATCCCGTGAGCCGCGCCAGCTGCACCGCGCGCATGGCTTCGGAGGAGGTATCGCCGAATTCATTCGGCAACAGGTAAAACCTCACCTGCACGGGAAAGTTATCCTTCTGCGCCAGCAGTGCCACTTCCGACAGTTGCCCCGAGAGCAGCCGTGCCTCCGTGGTGAGCTTCTGCGCCTTCCACGAATGCGCGACCCCCACGCTCAAGGTCATGAGGAGCAGCATGATGGACATCACCACCATGAGTTCAATCAGGGTGAAGGCTCTCGTGCTGCTTCGCTTGAGACGGCGCATCGTCACGCAGGATGGAGAAAGTGTGGGGGGTGTTTTCATCGGAGGCGTTCGGGTTATCAGTTGGGTTGCTGGGAACTTATGATCATGATCTCAGGTCAGGTCATATCGGCTCAGGTCTTCTCCCGTTCCGTGATCCACTTGGAGGCACGCAGGCTCACCGTGGTGGTGAAGATTTTGTAGTTCAGCTTCAGCGCCCGCAGTCGCTCCTCGATCTTGTCCACGTCGTACTGCTTGGCCTGCACGTTGTTCGGGTCCGGCGCGAAGTCGGTGGAGAGTTTCAAGAGACCATCAAAGACACCGCGCACCTTGTTGGCGGCACCCTCGACACCATGCACCTGCTCCAGCTTCTCATAGGAGCGCTCATCGGTGGCGATGACCGTCAGCTCCAGCATCGCCGGAAGCTGGTTGCGACTGGAGATGATGTCCTGCCCCGTGCCGCTGCGCCACTGGAAGAGGCGCGTGTCATATTCATAGCTCTGCTTCTTGCGCATGTCCGTGGTGCTCGCGCCCTTCGAGTCCGCGGTGGTCACGTAGACATAAGGGGTGATCACCACGCCCAGCACGTTCTCCGCGAGAGGCACCGAGTAGGACTCCGTGGTCTTGCTGGAGTCCTTGAAAGGTCCGCGGAACCACTTGTAGAGCTCCGTGGTGGTCTTCTTGCTATTGATGTCGAAATCTTTGGAGAACAGGATGGACTCATCCGGCGGCAGGCGGAATTCCATCAAGCGGAAACGCTTCCTCTCCGGATTGAGCGCCAGCCCGTGCGCGTCCTTCAGCACTTGCGGCCGGCGGTCCAGGTCACTGCCGTAGCTCACGTAGAAGCCCCAGCAATTCAACAGGTCATGCAGGTCGGCAATCTTGTCACCATGCTTGCTGGTGGGGTCCGTGTCTCCCAGCAATGCCTGGAAGAAGACGGCATGTCCGTTCCCGCCCGCCTTCGGCAGCAGGGTGGAGACTTTCTCGCTGACATAGTGCAGGTCACTCTGCCGGTCATAGTAGAGGGGCACACGGTCCTTCGCGTTCGGGTCCTGGTACACATAGCCCCAGTAGCCATTCAGCGTGGCCTGCGAAAGACGCCGGGACATGAGCTCGAATGCCTGGCGCGATTCCTTGAACTCCTCCGCCTGGGACTGCGAGCGGGTGACCACCGTCTGCACATTACTCACCGTCATGGTGAGCATGAGAATCAAGACGGAAAGAATGGTCACCGAAAGCAGCATCTCCACCATGGTGAAGCCCGCTGGTGCCGCTACCACCGCCGCACGAGTCGTCCTGGTGCTGCTGCGGGAGGCGCGATAACGCATGACTGACGGATAAGTATTCACAGCTTCGTCTGGTCAAAGTTTGCCACCCAGGCAGTGCGCTGGATGTAGAGTTTCGGGTCATTGAAGGCCTTGGAATCATTCACCCTGTCAGTAATCTTCACATCGAGACGCCGCACATGACGGGACGGCGTGGGATCGCCAGGGAGCTTCGGCCAATCCTTTTGCATGACCGCCTTCGCAGTGAAGGCATGGTCAAACACACCCGCCTTCGGCAGCACCGTGCCGCGCGAGTCGAAGTACAGCGTCTTGTCCGCCAGCGTCATCTCCGCACCGGACTTGCCCCAGCTCTTCATCTCATAGTCGGCGATGAAGGTCTGGATGATGCGTGCCTCTGCCTGCTTGGAGTAGCTCTTGCGAAGATCCTCCAGGCCAATGGGGAGCATGGCGACGATGGAGAGCACTGCTCCAGCCACAATGGCCAGCGCCAGCACCGTCTCCACCAGGGTGAACCCACGGCGCACAAGATGGCGGCGGTGCATGAGAGATGTTTGGGGGGTATTCATGGCACGAACTGGTTTCTCTGGATGATGCGGATGCGGTAAAACGTATCCCACGAGATGTTGAAGGTGCCGCTGCCGATCTGGGCTGGCCCCATCTCCTTGTCGTTGGGGTCGAGATAGCGCTCCAGGGTGGTGGATCCGCGGAACTCGGAAAGCACGGTATCCTTCCCTTCCTCCCACGTATCCGGCGCATTGGAGCGCGCCTTCTTCAGTGTCTGTACACGGTAATGCACCGTGTAGGTATTCGACTGCGTGGTCAGCCGCGGATAGATATGGTTGTACGGCATCTCGCGCGAGTTATCCCCGGTCAGTTCCATGGCATCCACACGGGTGAGGTCGGTGAGACTGCCATTCCACCACTCCATCATGTCCTTGTACTCCGTGGGGGGCTCCTTCGCAGTGCCGTAGCTCTTGCCCTGCAGGCGCTTCGGCACGAGGAAGATTTCACAAATCTCGCTCGCACTGCGATAGATGTCCCATTTGTTGAAGCGCTCACGTATGCCGGACATGGTCGCATCCGCATTCACGGCATAGCGCAGCTCATTCTTGTGCGTGGTACCGGCATCGCTCTGCTTGTAGACGTCCGCACCCGTCTTCACATACGGGCGGCCGGAGCCACCGCTCGAGGTATCCACTGCCGTGCCAGGGCCACCGGCAGAGTCCGGAGTGATGGCGGTCACACGCGCAGACTTCAGCACCGCCCGCACACCGGTGGAGCGCTCGATATTCGTGAAGGGCACAATCTGCGTATTCAGGTTGATCTTGCCTGCCGTGGAGAGCGGCTCGCTGATGGCATAAGGCTCCGTGATGGGCATCCAGAAGAGATCCAGCAGCAGGTGATCACGCGGCGCGCCGAAGCCCGGGTGATCCTTCGCATCGGGTTCCTCCAGCGCCTTGGAGCTGCGCGAGGGCGGGTTCGGACAGAAGAGCAGCGTCTGCCACGGCCTCACCGAGCCCGCAGTGGTCACGCTCTTGATATCCAGGCCCGTGGGCAGCGAACCAAACTGCACCGCCGAGGCAATCTGGCGGTTCGGCGAATACGTCGCGCCCGTTTCCTTGTCAAAGAAGTGGCGGCTCAGGTACGTGTCTCCATTCGTGCTGGAGTTTCCTTCATCAGGCTTCCGCACATAGGGACCATCCGCGATGATGCCCACGCCATTATCCCAGTCACCGGGACGCAAGTCAGTGCCGGAGCCGGAGGCCACATTCAAGAAGGCGCCATCCAGCCCGCGCGGTACTGCCGGAGGACAACCGCGCGCATAGATGAATCCCTTCACCAGAGTGCCCGCAGTATTGTGATTCGACTGGCGTCCGCTCTGCTCGCCCCAGTTCTGCAGGGTGGGCAGCGCACCACTATACGGGCCAAACTGTCCATTGCTCGCCGTGAAGTCCGTGCGGAGGAACTGCCTTCTCTCCACCGAGGTGGTCGCATACTCCGGGTGCACGGTGAACCATTCCTTCGGCACTTCCGACATCAGCGCATACAGGCGCAGGTCGCCTTTCGGGGCGGCATTCACATCCGCCTCCACGGAGCGCACCGTGTCACCGTCCACAATGAGCTTGGCCTCATAGCGCGTGGCGTCCTTGAGGAAGCGCGAAGCCACCGTCTGGTAGGTGGCGTTCATGCGCGGCACCTTGAGCTTCACATCCGGCAGGCTCATGCGGATGGTCTGTATCACTTCGGTGGCAGGCAGCTTCCAGCCCGGCAGCGTCTGAATGGTGAAGTCGCCACCCTTGAACTGGAACTCGGTGGCTCCGGCTGGGATTTCCATAGGAGGTGTGACAAATGGATACACCGCGATATCGCCACCGACGCCAGGCGCGGGCACCTTTGCTTTGTCGCCATTCGCGAGTTGGTTGCCCAGGCCGGTGAAGGGCGTATTGCCGCAGGCCAGCATGCCAAAGGCCCCCTCCGTGGTGGAGCACACGTTATCCATCTGACCTGAAAAGCCCATCGGCTTGGGTGTCTCCGTTCCGAAGCCAACCTTGAAGTTGTTCATGCCGGTGATGCGGTAGACGATATTCGGAGTCATGCTCGGCGGTCCGCTCGAAGGCACAAAAGTCTCCAGGAGGATGTAGGCCTGTACCATCTCCTTCGCCCCCTCCTTCACACGGGCGAATACGATCACCGCCTCTGTCACCGTCGGCCAGCGGCCAAAGCCACGCCCGAAGATCATACTGTTATTCTTAAACAACAGAGGCACCGCGGAGGACTGGCCCTTGTTTCCATTGATGCGGTCCGGCAGGTACGTGTAGGTGGGCCAGCCATCATTGGAAATGGAACTGTAGCTGTTCACACCCCAGCGCAGCAGGTCAAAGGCCTCCGCGCCAATCTGGTCGCGCTTTGAACCGCCATACTTCGTGGCCAGCGTCTTGTTGCCGAAGCCCGGCACAAAATAGCCGCCTTCACCAGCGAGGTATCTGAAATAAGATTCGAACATGGCGTTATTCCGCTTCGTGCCGGGATAGTCTGCCTGCAGGCTCTGTGAGGAGCCGGGGTCTCCTTCCTTCCAGTTCTTCTCGCGCATCCAGTACCACTGCCGGTCACCGGCACCCGTGGTCTCACTCAGGAAGGCCAGCAGCTTGTCCTTGGGATTGCGATCCTTCACGTCTCCCGATTGGGGCCAGAGGCTGATGCGCGGCTTGCCGAAGAGGTTCATCTCCGGTGCACGGCTGTGCGCCGTGAGGAAGAAGCGGCCCAGGTCGAGTGCATTTCCGGTGAGCGCGGAGTTTGTCAGGTCGCGGTTCGGATCAAAGAACATCTCATCCACGCTCGCATAGAGACGCTCGTTCTTGGGTGCCAGTCCTTCTTTGCCCGTGCCGGGGGTTTGCGTGCCCGCCTTGCTGCCTCCCCACGGCGTGCGCGGAGAGAGCTTATGCAGACGCTCGAATACCATCGCGTCCGGCTTCAGCGTGGGGTCCACAAAGTAGTCCATGCTGAATGCCTGGAACACCGTGCTCAGACTGGTGGTCGCCGGATGGCCCGGATACCTGCTGTACTCACCCTGTGCCGGCATCTTCGACGCATAGTCCTTTTCCGTCTGGCTGGTGGCGACGGGTACATCCCAATGCGATCCCTCAGCTGCCGTATTGATATTGATCTTCGCCGTGTCGTCATCCGTCCAGAAAGCAATGCGGCCCACGATGGGATTCTCCGCGGTCGGCACGGCCGCGCCATCGGCCGCCGTGAAGTTCGCCTTGGTAGAGTCCGCAGTGCTGGGCGTGGCCATCGATCCATCCTTCAGCACATACATCCAGCGCACCGGCATCGGCAGGCGTGCGGCAAGATCATCGCGACTCCCCGGCATCAGCGTGCCGGCGACTGAGGCCGCCTTGGGATATTTCACTCCAGGACCAGATACAAACTCAAAGCCATCCACAGCACGGTAGCTGGTGCCACCGATCGCAGCGCGCGGATCCACGATGGGAAACTTCATGGTGGGCGTGGCGCCCGGCACAGCCACGGGTTCATTCAAGTCCACAAACATCCCCGGCTTCTTGTCCCAGCTGCTGAGATCACCTGTGTCCTCCTGCATGGCAGCCGTCACTTCTGCGGCACCAAGACCATTGGAGGAAGCCGTAGCGCCCGCCCTGGACACCACCATGCGATCATCCGAATAGAGCTTGTACAGCGCCACCGGCTTGCTGCGCACACCGCTGTCATCAGGCTCCACACCGTATTGCCGGATCATGCCCGGCTGCGAAGCCCAAGTCTTGAAGAACTTGGATCCGTCGCGCGGTGCGTTATTTTCCGTTGCCTTGCGCATCTGCGAGATGACAAGACTCACGGGCATGCTGGACAGGTTCCTTACCTCGACACTTTCTGCGAATATACCTGCGCCTGTTCTCTCCGTACGAACCATCGCGAGGAACGCGATGATCAGCGCGACGAGCAGCGACAACATTCCCAGAACAATGACGAGTGCAGAACCCCTTTGACTTGGGGGGAGGGTTCTCATGGGGGGATTTGGGGGATGTCAGGAAGCCGGCTGGTCAGCCGTTGGATATACAATGATGGTACTTGGTATTTCTGGATATAGACAGATGAACTGTCCCCGGGACTCAATTCTCCTTAAAATATACGCCGGCCCTTTTGCTGGTGGCTGTGTGGGTAGCGTATCGATGGTGGCATCGTGCACGGAGGATATTTTTCGCTCCGTGATAACGATGACGTGCACCTAGTCACTCGTGCCACGCGTGCCTGAGCGGCACGCCCACATGCAGGGAAAAGTGGAGTTTTTGTTTGGCTTCACTGAAGTTGGGGGGTGGGGGTTTTCGATATGGACTGCGCCAAATCTGACCAAAGCCTACCGGAAAGTGCCCTTTAGGGTCTTGATCCCACCCGACGCTTTTTTTAAACTTTCCGACACATTAGTTTTCTCCATCCATCTTCCGTCCCTGCGCTTCCATCAGATAACGCTGGCGGTATTTGAGTGGTGAAGTGCCGATGGCACGACGGAATTGCGTGGCAAATGCACTCTGCTCGCTGAAGCCGCACTCAAGCGCCACATCCACAATCGGCTTCGCCGAGTGCGCGAGCGACTCACACGCGAGCTTCATGCGGTTCTGCGTGATGAACTCCTTCGGCGTCATGCCGAGTATCTCGCGGAAGCGGCGCTCCAGTTGCCGCTCGGACATGGCCGCCTTGCGCGCCAGGTCCTCCACTGTGTAGTTGCCTGCGGGATTGTTCTTGATGTATTCCACCACATCATCCAGCCGCGTGCCTTCCAGGAGTTTCCTCCTGCCGCCCTCATAGAGCTGCACGGTACCCATCACGCCGATGACCCTGCCTTCGCTGTCGTGCACGGGAAACTTGTTGGTCACATACCACTCCACCGCCTTGTTCCCGGGATTCACGAGGAGCTCCACGATATTGAGCATGGGAGAATCCGACTCGATGACCATGCGATCATCCTCACGAATGCGGTCTGCAATGTGCGGCGGATACAAGTCGTGATCCGTGCGTCCCAGATTCTGCTCCTCCGTGCCATGATCAAACCTGCGCCTCGGCCCCTCTCCCAACGCGACGAATCTTCCACTCAGGTCCTTCATGAAGAAGGTCACGCCATCGAGATGGTCCATCAGGGCACGCAGCTCCTGTCCCGTTCCCATCTGGCGAAAGAAATCCTGCTGATGCTGCCGTGCTGCCGCACGATCCTCAATGCCCGGCTGGTGCTCCAGCGTGGCCATCTTGTCGGCGTTCGACATCATCATGCTCATGGCTTTCTCCTTCTTATATAAGCTTATCGAAACTCGATGATTATTCGCAAGATGTAAGCGATCCGCGGGAATATTTGCGATCGATTTCGCGCAAAACGCCTGTGCTGAAATCACGGCTTTGAGACAACGTGCGCGTCACAGGGATGAGCATTTCTCTGACGTGGCGGAACCCTTTCCCTGATGGCATGCGGTTCGTCGCTCCGGTATGACTTGGCCTCCGTGACTACCCATCTGCAATCCAGCCGCCGGGGCAGGGATGCCGATGCACAGTCGAAGCAATGCCGCGAACCACTCCCTCCAAGGCAAACGTCCTTCTACTAAGGAGGCGGTAGGGATGCGCTCCTGCGCGTCCGAAAATAGTGGGCGGAGGCGGTGCGAAGCTGCGACTCCAAACGGCCTCACCTGTGGCATCTCGCTCCACCTCCGCCCGCTATCTACGGACGCGCAGGAGCGCATCCCTACCGTCCCCTTTGTGTGGAGAGACGCTAACATTCTGAGCGAATGGTGCCTCAAGGGCTCCAGTGGGGATTCGTTTCGACGGCCTTGGTGACGCCGCGGCTCCCCACCAGTTCATTGGCTCGCGACCTGGTAGTTCACACCCCAACAAAAAAGCGCCGGACTTCCGCCCAGCGCTTCTTCTGTATTTGGAATCTTGCCGGAAAGGTCATCTGCCCTTCCGCTGCTCTGCTTAGTTCTGCGGGGCAGGTGCGGGAGCAGGGGCCGGAGGTGCTGGCGTAGGAGCCGGGGCGGCTTCAGGGGCAGGAGCCGGAGCCGGAGGAGCCGGAGTCGGGCTCACGGATTCCTTCAACTTGGCAGCGGCTTCTTCAGCCTTCTTCTTGGCTTCGTCAGCCAGATCCGCGGCAGCTTTCTTCGCTTCGGCGGCGGCCTTCTCAGCTTCCACCTTGGCGGCGTCCACGGCCTTGCCAGCCGCGTCCTTGACCTCTTCCAGCTTCTTCGCCGCTGCATCCTTGGTGGCGGCCCCGGCTTCCTTCGTGGCTTCCACAGCCTTGTCGACAGCCTTCTTCGCTTCATCCGAAGCCTTGGCGGATTCTTTCTTCAGCGTTTCCCCGGCCTTTTCAGCCTGGGGCTTTTGTTGTTCGCACGCAGTCATGCCGGCGGCTAGCAATGCGATGATGGCAAAATGGTGAAGTTTCATAGGCTCTCAGTTTGTCAGCCCCTCTTGCACAAAGCAATACACATCTCCTTCAAGTTTTGCTAATCATTAGCCCAACCTTGCGATCTGCCCCATTTGAGGCATGGTAGCCGGATGCTCCCGTGGCTCCAGCCTGATCGTTTCCCTCTGTACCTCGCCCCCATGGCGGGAGTCACGGATACGGTCTTCCGTGGTCTATGCAAAGAACTCGGTGCGGATGTCACGGTCACCGAGTTCGTTTCCGCTGAAGGCATCATGCAGGCGGACGAGCGCACGCGGAAGTATGTGGACTTCGATGAACCGCAGCGCCCGCTCGGCGTGCAACTCTTCGGCGCGGACGGCAAGCGCATGGGCGAAGCCGCCCGCAAGATCGCCGACTGGAAACGCCCTGATTTCATCGATATCAATTTCGGCTGCCCGGTGAACAAGGTCGTCGCGAAGAACGGCGGCTCATCGCTGCTGAAAGACTGCCCGCTCCTCACCAGTGTGGCCACCGAGCTGGTGAAAGCCTCCCCCGTGCCCGTGACCGCGAAGATGCGCATCGGCTGGGATTCGGAGAACATCAACGCGCTTGATGTCTGCCGCCGTCTGGAAGATGCCGGCATCCAGGCCATCGCCATCCACGGTCGCACCCGTGCCCAGGGTTACACTGGTTTGGCTAACTGGGACGTCATCGGGATGTGCGCGGAAGCAGTGAAGATTCCCGTCATTGGCAATGGCGACATCTCCAGCGGATATGATGTAGAAAGGCACCGCCGCCAGACCAAGGTCAGTGGCGTCATGATTGGCCGCGCCGCCATGGGAAATCCCTGGATCTTCCGCGAGGCGAAGCATTATCTGGAAACAGGCGAGCACCTGCACCCTGTCACCATGGAGCAGCGATTTGAGTTCATGCTGCGCCACACGCGCCTCGCGCTCGTGAGCAATCGCCACAAGGATGAAATCAGCGCCATGCGCTCCATGCGCAACCGCCTGATGACCTACACCGCCGGTCTGCCTGGTGGGAAGCACCTGCGCGCCAAGTTCTGCCACGTGAGTAGCATCACCGAACTGGAAGACATCGCCGCCGCACATCTCGCCGCCAACTCGCGCGACACGCATCCTGCAGACTCCCCTGCCCCTGCCGGCGCCACCGAAGAAGACGACGTCCTCGTGGCAGCGTAAGCTTGCTCTGTTCGTCGTCCTGCTTCTCCTGCTCGTCCTCGAATCAGGAGGCAGCCAGCCTTTGGGAAAGTCTCGTCCCGCTGCGCGTATGTGCATCAGGACAACCTAGAGACGAAAAAAAGAAACGTCTCGTGATCTGAACGACCCTCGCGGTGAGGATACGACGTGGGAGCGTGCCACCTTGCGCGCAGCGCCTTGGAGTGCGTGTGCGAAGCACCGCCTTGGGAGGCAACGTCGCGAGGTGGATGACGCAGGATCTATCCATGACTACAAACGAAGACTGCGGATCGATGCGTGTTTGTGATTCGAAACAACCCAGCGTGAATGTGCCTGTGTGAGGCTCCGCACCTCGAAGCTTCCCACCAAAGCGGTGCTTCGCACACGCACTCCAAGGCGCTTCGCGCAAGGTGGCATCCGTACACGAAAGCTCCTGGGGGAGTCGCGTCGGACACATCACGAGACGTGCCGATAGCGTCCTTCAGTTCTTGTCTGACGCACACGTACTCTGCGACAACAAAGCAGCAGAGACATGCCCCGCCAGAATCATAAACGGATACTTCATGATATACCATACCCCATCACAATCCTGGCATTACTCACACACTCCATTTTTTCACTCATCCCCTACTGTTTTTTCAGGGCTCACCCTCATGCATTTTTCACCCCTTCGCAGCACTCCCCTGCACATTATCAGTCTTATACACACAACTTCCCGTGCACATCGCATGACATGAAAATTTCCTGCAACGCAAAGCAAATTCATCCATCCACCTGATGAAGACCTCACGATTTCGGGACATCTGCACCACGCAAAACAACATTGCGCGAGGCAGTGCAAAAAAACAAAACCGAAACGATCCATCCAATAGGAACTACCCATGAAGACCATCCTCCTGACCCTGGCATGCGTTGCATTCTCCATCGTGACCGCCTCCGCGGATGACAAGAAGACCACGACCACCACCACGACGACGTATGGCAGTGGCACCATCACCGAGTACACCCCTGGCTCCGCCTTCGTCTTGAAGGAAGAATCCGGTCCGGTGACCTACAAGTATGGTGAGAAAGTCACCTACGTGACGAAGAGCGGCACCGTGCTCACGGAAGACCAGGTGAAGACCCGCATCAAGGTGGGCGTGCCTGCCCGCGTGTACTACACGCCTGCCGGTGAGAGCAAGACCATCACCAAAGTCGAAGTGGATGATTGATCATCTCCTTCTTCCCTGAAGAACCAAACTCAGACTCAGACCTCGCCGCGATGTGCAAATATCGCGGCGAAGTTTTTTTAGAACGGGGAAGGGACATTTGAAATACAAGTTATCCTGCCCGCCCCTTTGCGGAAAGCTCTACGCACACACCTGAGGTGACACGCGATCCCCGGGAAGAAGCACGCATCATCAAAGGAGAACCGAATCGTCCTCGCGATCGTGCAATCCGCCCGCAAGACTCTGGAAAAACAAAAACCCTTCGCGCCATTCAAAGCCATCCGTTATCCGGCGCGAGGGCGAACCCTTAGAGTCTGCCAAAGCAGCAACCTCTGTCTCCGCAGACTCATTGCAACAAACAAACCCAAACACCCCAAACCCCAATGAAAACAATACTGCTGACACTGGTCTGCGCTGCATTCACTGCCGCCGGCGCCTTTGCCGATGACCGGACCGTGTCGACCACCACCACCACCTACAGCACGGGCACCGGCACCATCAATGCCTACACCCCTGGCTCTTCCTTCATCCTGACGGAACCCAACGGCCCGGTGACCTACAGCTATGGTGACAGCGTCTCGTACGTGACCCGCAGCGGCGTCGTGCTGACCCCTGAGCAGGTGCAGACCCGCATCCGCGTGGGCATCCCTGCCACCGTGCACTACGCCCCCATGGGCGAACGCCGCGTGATCCAACGCGTGGTCGTGGACGATGACGACGACGATGATGATAATAATTAAGAGTGCACGTGAACGTGCGTGAACTCTTCACCACTTGTCTCATAAAGAACTGACAACAGCATCGCCGCGGTGACACCATCGCGGCGATGCTTTTTTTATTCCAGGTGGTCAGTCATGGAATTCAACACGGGGACGCAGAGACGGAGAATTTTTTAGAGCATAGACGGCAAGCTCATGATGTGAAACTTCGAGCTTCCTGCCGGCGGTGCTCCCACGGGCTTGCGTAGCCGCGTTTCCCAAAAAAACCTCCGTGCCTCTGCGTCTCCGTGACTCTGTGTTGAATCCCAAGCACGTTTTTTCACCCCAACACCCCTACCCCATCACCGCCTTCGCCTTCTCGATCTGCGTGATGGTACCAATCAAGAGCACCGAGTCTCCCGCTTTGATTTCCTCATCGATGCCGGGATTGATCACATTCTCTCCTGCTCGCTCAATGCCCACAATGCTCGCGCCGGTGAGCGTGCGCAGCTTCAGCTCCGCGATCACTTTCCCCGCGGCGGTGGAAGTGGATGAGACGGTGATGGTATCAAGCTGCGCCTCACGCAGCAGCGGGTGCACCTTCGGCTCGGAAGGCTCCTCATGCGGATGCGGAGCGGCTGGGGTTTCAAAGGTCTCCACCAGCGCCACCTGGGCACGCGCATGCAGGCGGATGAAGGAGCGCCTCAGCAGGACCGTGGCCACCAGCAGCACCAGCGCCAGCACGATGAGCAAATTCCACGAGGGCAGCAGCGTCGAGCTCAGCAGCAGGATGTAGATGCCCAGGGCCACACAACCCGCCACGAAGGCGATCATCTGCACCAGCGCGCGCAGGGGCGCCGTCCTCTCGCCCGCGGCCTTGCGCGTCACGCTCATCTCACTGAGCAGCATGGCGAAGGCCTGCCACTTCCGCACCACAGCAATGATCATCGGCAGGCTCAGCAGCATCGCGCCCAGCAGCACCATGCCCTTGATGCCATTATCCCCGCCGGGAGCATCCGGCCACTTCTCTAGGGCGAAGCGCCGCGCATAGAATCCACCGATGAACACGCCCGCGATGAGCAGCAGGTTCAGCGCAATCTGCCAGCCCCACTTCCTCAGGAAGGCACTCGGGCTGCGTCTGCTGCTACTCTTGCTGAGCCCGCCCACCCAGTGCGTGTACGCATCCAGCGTGCGGCGCACGGAGACCGGCATCACTTTCTCCGACCAGCCCACAATCGTATCCGACGCACGGATGAGATATGGTGTGGCCAGCGTGGTGATGGCTGACACCGCCACAGCGATGGGATACAGGAAGTCACTCGTCACCCCCTTCTGCAGGCCGAAGGCCGCGATGATGAAGGAGAACTCGCCAATCTGCGCCAGCCCCATGCCCACGCGCATGGAGGTGCGCAGGTCATTCCCCGCCACGAAGGTGCCCAGGCCACACGTCAGCACCTTCCCGAAGATCACCGCCAAGCTGATAACCGAGATGGGCCCGATGTACTCCCACAGGACCTTCGGGTCGATGAGCAGGCCAATCGAAACAAAGAATACCGCGCTGAAGAGGTCACGCACCGGGTGCATGAGCATCTCAATGCGCGCAATCTGCCGCGCCTCCGCGATGATGGCGCCAATGAGGAAGGCTCCCAGCGCCACACTGTATTCGAGCTTCACCGCCAGCAGCGAGATACCCAGGCACAGGCCCGTGACCGTGACGAGCAGCATCTCATTGCTCTTGAACTTCGCCACATAGTTCAGCAGGCGCGGAATGATGATGAGCCCCGCCACCAGCACCACGCCGAGGAAGGCACCGAGCTTGCCCACCGTGAGCCCCACCTCCGCCACACTCAGCGAGCCCGTGGAGGCCAGGGCACCCAGCATGGCAATCATCAGGATGGCCAGGATGTCCTCCACAATCAGGATGCCGAAGATGAGCTGCGCAAAGGGCTCCTTCGTCTTGCCCAGTTCCTCCAGCGCCTTGATGATGATCGTGGTGGAGGAAATCGCGAGGATGGCGCCCAGGAAGACACTGTCCATCGTGTGCCAGCCAAAGGCCCGCCCAATCTGGTAGCCCACCCACACCATCAGGATGATCTCCATCGTCGCGCCAATGAGCGCCGTGGCCCCCACCTTGGAGAGCTTTCTCAGGCTGAACTCCAGCCCCAGCGCGAACATGAGGAAAATGACGCCCAACTCGGAGAGCGTATCAATCGTGTGCTGGTCCTCGATGAACTTGTACGGCGGCGTGTGCGGACCGATGATCACCCCCGCAAGGATGTATCCCAGCACCACGGGCTGCTTCAGCCTCCGGAAGATGACCGTCACCACCGCCGCTACCATCATCACAATCGCGAGGTCCTGAAAAAGCGTGTGATGCATAGGGCTGGAAAGAGGCGTGATGGTCGATAAGTGTGGTGCGCGAAGCGGGTGAAGGGGCCCCGTCAGGGGCGGTAAAATCACCCTTTGCACAGACCGTGCCCCATGCGCAACCCTCCGGGTGAAAAAAGCGGTATTTTGTTTTATGCCGCCATGTAATTCACCCCATGCCTGGAGGTCAGGCTTACCCACCCATCGCACAGGTCCTCACGAGAGTGGAGATGTTGCAGCAAGGTGAAGATGAGGCGGCAGCCTCCAAGGATCGGGGGCACTCTTGCCCCCAATGCGGGTGCCACGGCTGGACAATAGCGCCTCCCGGTCCATCCTATACCATGCCCCTCCGGCTTAAAATCCTGCTCACCTACGCCACCGGCATCGCACTTCTGTGGGTGGCTGTGCTCTGGCTCAGGCACACCTTCCCTGCCTTGAAAGCGCCCCAATCGCCGCCAGCCACCACCAAGCCGGCTACTCCCATTCCGGCCTCTCCAGCATCCCAACCCGCTCCCATGGCTCCGCAACCGGCCTCACCCAACACGAACGAAAGCGGCACCCCGCAAGCCCGAGTGGAGGCATATATTCGCGAGTGGTTTGCTGTCTGGCAGAAGGTCGTCGAGCCGAAGATTATGGGGCGCGGCGCCATGGCCTTTGGAGACATGACTCTGATGGAACGGTGGCAGAAGGAAATCACCGCTGAAGAAGCGCGGTTGCTCCATGAATGCTCGAAAGTTCCCCCGTCCCTCCTTGCAGGAGAGGCGTACTGACCAGTGACAGTCGCCACGTGGTCTGGACTTGGTCTGGTGGTGGGACCGGGACTCTGCAGACAGGAAGGCTCTTGCAGGGTGGGGATTCGGCAGGCCTTCACTTTTTCAGCAGTTTATGACGTGGCAGGAATTCCAGTACGAGTATCGGGCCATGCCGTTGCACTTGATGAACGTCGAGCACCTGGCTCGTCTCTCCGCCTTCACGCCGAGCATCCTGGGTCCTGAGGAGAGAATCGATTTTGAAGAGGCAAAAAGAGTCATCCGCGATGAACTGGCCACCCGGAGAAACAGGAGCGAGCGGCAGGAGGAGGTTGTCTTCCGTCGCATGGAGCGGCATCGGACGGACCAGCAGCATGATGAGCATGTGAACCAGAGCTCGCGCATGCACATCACCCAGATGGAGCGGGCTCACGCCAGCTTCGTGCTGCACCGCCGCTCCATCTGGCTCGCCGCCGGCATCGCCGTCATTTCCGCCCTGCTGGCCTGGTCCTCACTCTGGACACAACGCAAGGAGACACGCCAGGCACTGGATGCCCTCCGCGAACGCATGGATGCGCTCGAAGCACGTGGCAGGGTTCTGGATCAGGGCGATTCCTTCATAGGCGAAATGTCGCCCCCGAAGAATGCGCAGAAGAGCGCGAGCGAATGAAATGAGTCCCGCAAATGGCATGCGAATGTGTCCGCTTGAGATAAACGCAGCCACAAAAAAAGCCGCCACTCGCAACGAGTGACGGCACTGGAAAGCAGGAAGGAAAGAGGGTCAGGACCATGCCCGACCACCATCTCCCTCTTGTCTTCAGTCGTCGATTTCGACCTTGTTCACCACGCGGGACTGGCCTTCGCCTGCATAGTATACGCGAACGGGTGCGCCCACGATGATGCGGGTCTTCACATCGGCCTCAGTGAGGACCTTGCCGCTCCTCGTGACGTAGGTGACCTTTTCACCGTACTTGTAGCTCACGGGACCGGAAGTTTCCTTGACCACAAACGTCGTGCCGGGAGCGTACTCCGTAATCGTGCCGCTACCGTAGGTAGTCGTGGTGGTGGTGACGGTCTTGTCGTCGGCAAAGGTGGCGGCAACGCCAAAAGTGGCGAATGCGAGGGCGAGCAGAATTGTTTTCATAGGATCACTGGGTATTTGAATTGCACCTGACGGATGACAGGAGCGTGTGAGAATCGTGGCGACACGCAGACGCGGCTGGGAATGTTTTTGTTTATCCATCCTTTATGTCACTTCGGGCAAATAGCCCTGCAACAGTTATGCGACGCATACGTGTACGGATGAGTTGTTGCGGCATCCTGAAAGGGCGCAGGAACCCGCGATGCGCAGGTGTGTCAGGATAAGGGATGGAGAATTGCGGACAATCCAACAATGATCCCGGTTCGCCATCATCTGGAACGTTGAAGGAACGCTTTGCGACCTGGCACGTTGAGTTGATATGCAGTGCCGCTTCCCCTGCTCATCCAATCACAATTTCCCATCCTGACGCACATGCGCCATGCGGGACCAGGGTGAGAGAACCTCAGCGACCGAAACCTTCAGGATTCACGCCGCCGGGGCACATACTCCGCAGGCAGATCCTTCAGGGACTGGCGCGCCACACGTTCAATGATTCGCCCATCCCGGCGGAAGACGACCCACTTGGGTTCTGAAGTGTGGTCCATCGATTCGGCTTCGATGATGCGCTTCTGTCCGTATTGGAATTCACATTCAAACAGGATGGTGGTGATGAGGTGTACCTTGGGGAGCATCGCTGGAAAGGGCATGAAGGGTTTGAGATGCTTATGCCGGCACATCCCGGCTGGTGGCGGCGAAGGACGCGCACTCTGAGTGCCCAGGCTCGCCATCATCCCCGGAAGAGCGGCATTCCGTTGCCAGCGCGCGGCGGATATCATCGAGGGAGACGGGAAGACACTCATAGTGCTTCACCAAAGAGCGCGCCCAACGGACAAAAACGGAGTCCCCGTGGTAGAAGGAAAGTTCCCGGGAGTCTTCTTCCACACGGTCTGCTTCCACGAGCGTCTGGCCTCCCAGATGCAGTTCCAGTCTGTATGTCTTCATGTGCGCTCCTCCTGAGGAACTCAAAGAGCTGCGCGAAGGGATGGCCTCACGTACAGGAAACGGACGCAAACTGCGGCAGGCACCGAAGGCAGCGAGAGAAGCTTGCCCCTGCAAGGACCCTCGTCCCCATTTCCGACAAAGCAACCGTTGAGTAAATATATCTGCCCGCGGAGAAAGCGGTGGAGTCCAGACAGTGACGGACCGGCACGGCTGCACGCATTCCAAGTCCAAGGCCCCCGGGTCCTCCTCCCCCCAACCTTACACCGTTAAATCCCCGGATCCACCACCTCTTCGTCACCCCTCCCGCACCCCCACCTCGCCGTTTGACCCCCGCGCCCTCCCCGGCTAAACACAGCGCGTGGTTTTCAGTTCGCACATCTTCATTTTCTTCTTCTTGCCGCTCGTGCTGGCGGGCTACTACGGCATGCTCGCGGCGAAGACGAGCATCACCTCCCGGCACCTCTTCCTCACGTGCATGGGCATGGTGTTCTACGGCTGGCACAATCCGTGGTTCGTCTTCCTCATGCTGGGCACCACGGCCCTGGACTACAACCTGGGGAAGATGATCGTGAACGCGGAGAAACTCCGCGACAAGGGCGCCACGGATGCCCAGGTGCACGCGCGGAAGAAGCTGGGCATGGTGCTCTCCGTCGTCTCGAACCTCGCCGCCCTCGCCTTCTTCAAGTACACCGCCTTCGCCGTGGAGAGCGTGCAGGGAGTGTCTGACTGGATGGGCTGGGGCCACGTGGCAGTGCCGGAGTTTTTCCGGAATATCATCCTGCCGGCGGGCATTTCCTTTTATGTATTCCAGAGCCTGAGCTACTGCGTGGACCTCTACCGCGGCCATGCGAAGCCGGCGGAGTCGTTCCTGGATTTCACCTGCTTCGTCTCGCTCTTCCCGCACCTCGTCGCCGGCCCCATCGTGCGGTACGGCATCATCGCGGAGCAGATGCGCCACCGCGTGCACACGGTGGATGGCTTTGCGCTGGGCCTCACGCGTTTCGGCTTCGGCCTGGGGAAGAAGATTCTCCTCGCCGACCCCATGGGCGTGATCGCAGACCAGGCCTTCGGCGCGGGAGATGGCAGTCTCACCACCCTGGCGGCGTGGGTGGGCATCGTCGCGTACGCCTTCCAGATCTACTTCGACTTCTCCGCATACTCGGACATGGCCATCGGCCTGGCGAAGCTACTCGGCTTCTACTTCGTGGAGAACTTCAACTCGCCGTACAAGAGCGCGAGCATCACCGAGTTCTGGAGGCGGTGGCACATGTCCCTCTCCACCTTCCTGCGGGACTACCTCTACATCCCGCTGGGGGGAAATCGCATGGGTGTTTCCCGCACCTATGTGAACCTCATGCTCACCATGGTCATCGGCGGCCTGTGGCACGGCGCCTCGTGGAACTTCATCATCTGGGGCGCCATCCACGGCGCCATGCTCTCCTTTGAGCGCCTGATGGGGAAGCAGTCCTTCTACGGTTCCCTGCCCAAGCCCCTCAAGATCGTCCTCACCTTCTTCATTCTGCTCATCACGTGGGTCTTCTTCCGCGCGGAGAACTTCGAGGTCGCAAGGCGCTTCCTGGCCGCCATGTTCGGCATGAGTCAGGCCGGTCTCACCGGCGCACTGCTGGAGGCGCAGATGCTCACCGACCTGAAGGTCTACCAGCTCATCCTTTGCACCGCCATCGTGTGGCTCATGCCGAATACGCAGACCATCCTGCACCGCTTCGTCTGGTGGAAAGCGCTCATCGGTCTCGTCCTCTTCGTCATCGCTGTGAACATGATGTTCACCATCGGCCACAGCCCGTTCCTGTATTTCCAGTTCTAGGTTCACCCAAAACGATTGCGATGACCTCCATGGCACAGACCAACCTCAGCGAGTCGTCTCGTGACTCCGCATCGGGTCGCGCTGCGAAATCACCATCGCGCGTTCCAGCTTGCGCGAAGCGCCTTGGAGTGCGTGTGCGAAGCACCGCTTTGGGTCGGGAGCTTCTGGCCGGAGGCATCAGCGCGCTGCACGCCGGTAACGTCCTCGCCCCGCCCCCGTGTCTGCCAAGTGATATGGGAAAAGTGAGTTTGCAGCAGGAAAGCATGTCGCTCGTGTGTTCACCCACCACCAAAGCGGTGCTTCGCACACGCACTCCAAGGCGCTTCGCGCAAGGTGGTCCACTACAGACTCCCTTCACGCTCGAAGGCTCGAGCCATCTCACGAGACGTTCTGGCAATCGCCGGTGTCTGATGTTTTAATTTCTTTCATACTCTGTCCCAATGGCCGCCGACGCCAACGCCAACGCCCCCACCAAACCCAGGCACGTGCCTGACAATCCTTATCACGAGGAGAAGGAGACGACCGTGTATGCCATCGGCCGTGGGTTCAGCCTGATCATCATCGTGATCTTCTTCGCCCTGGTGCTCACGCCGGTGGTGCTGGATCACCTGCACCGCTCCTCGCATGAGGAAAACGGCGCGCCGTACGCGAAGCGCCGCGCCTTCTGGTATGAGGTCTTCAATCCACCTTCCTTCGACCCGAACCAGCCCAACCCGGAGAAGAAGAAAATCGTCTCCCACCTCCGCTGGCTCGAGCGCGGACTGGACCAGGCCGAGTACGCCGTGGCCATGCGGCAGAATACCCAGCAGTGGATGATCACCCAGTTCGCCGAGGGCAGCCAGAAGGTCTTCGTGGGCTGGGATGACTACCTCTTCTACAACGCCGACCTCAAGGCCCTCACCGGCTACGGCCCTGTGAAGCCAGAGCCCTTCAGCGTGATGAAGGACCCCGAGCTGGCCAAGCTCCCCAACGCCGGCAACTGCATCGCCGAATACGCCGCGCAGCTCAAGGAGCGCGGCATCAAGCTGCTCTTCGTCCCCGTGCCGCTGAAGCCCATGCTCTACAGCTCCAAGGTGGCAAGTGACCTGGATGTGAAATCCGTCTCGCACCCGGACGCGGCCAAGTTCTACGACTCGCTGCGCCAGCAGGGCGTGGACGTGCTGGACCTCACGGAAGACTTTGTGAAGTTCCGCAATACACCGAAGAGCTACTTCTACCTCGAGTCCACCTCGGACAATCGCGCCATCGCCCAGCGCTCGTTTGAGGAGACCAAGGAGAAGGAAGACGCCTTCCTCCTGCAGGACACGCATTGGACCCCGGAAGCCATGCGCATGGCCGCCGAACGCGTGGCCGCGCATGTGAAGAAAAACTACGCCGACTCCTTCCGCCCCATGGCACGCACCATCACCATCTCGGATGGCGTGTACCGCAAGAGCATGGGCGACCTGGTGAAGCTGCTCGATGTGCGGCGACCGGACGAGCTCTTCAGCGAGGAGGAGCACTTCCTCCGCGTGGTGGGTGAAGTCACGGAGGACAAGTACGCCCCCATGGTGCTGCTGGGCGACAGCTTCGTGAATATCTTCGATGACCCGAGCATCGGCTTCGGCGACCCGAAGGCACCGGAGAAGCGCACGCGTGCTGGCTTCGCGCAGCACCTGAGCCTGCTGCTCAATCAACCGCTGGATGTCATCGCGCAGAATGGCCGTGGCTCCACCGGCGTGCGCCGCGAGTTTGCCCGCCGCTATGACGATGAAGTGCGCGCGAAGAAGCTCGTCATCTGGGTCATCGCCGCGCGCGATGTGCTCCTTTCCCGCACCGCCGCCCACCAGGCGAACATCGAGTGGGACTTTGTGAAGTTCAATCCGAACAAGGGTCCCGACGCGCTCGATAGCTCCACGCCATCGACCACTCCCGCGACCGGGAACATCATCGTGGAAGCCACTCTCAACGAGAAGTCCGCAAACCAGGACCCCGTGGGCACCCCCTATCGCGATGCCCTGCACGCCGCCGTGTATGACGTGGGCAATGTGGTGGAAGGCACACTCGACGCAAAGCAGATTGTCGGCGTCCAGTGGACCTTTAAAGACAAGGTCATGCAACCCACCGCCAGCTTCACCGTGGGCAAGAAGTACAAACTCACCCTCGTGCCCTGGGACGGCCGCAAGGAACTGCACGGCCTGAACCTGCAAGACGACACCACCGCCTTCGATGCGCCCCGCTTCTTCGTGGAGAAGGCGGAGGAGGTGAAGTGAGGTAAGGTTGATGGTCTATGGTTGATAGTTGATAGCCTGAGAAGAGAGCGGTGGCAGAGAATCATTGAACTCTCCGGATTGACCATGTCGCAAAGGCAATTCCAGCCCCTTTGCAGCTTTGTCGTCATCCCATCTGTTGGCCGCCTCAGGCTATCAACTATCAACCATAGACCATCAACTCTTCCCCTGCGTCTCTGCGTCTCTGTGTTGAACACCCTGCACGCAAACTCACCCATGTCCGTACGGGCTCGCTGGCCAAGACTCCATTCCCCAACCCCAGCATTTCCTAAAGAGGTAGCCGTCACCACCTAAGCAATTCCTGCACAATAGCCTTGCCGGAAAATGCACGATTTGATTTGATGGCCTTGTGCACGCGGAAAAGAGGCCTCCCTCCCGGGTAGAAAATTGGGTCACTGTGGTAGCGGTTGCGATACCTGTGGTGTGGCTTGGTTTCATTGTGCAGGCGTACATGAGACAGGCCGCCGAGCGGCGGGAGGTTGCCCAGGGTATCTCCAACTGCCGGCAGATCATCGTGGCCATGCGGATCTACTCTGCGGATGGACGCGGCACCTACGTGGACGACCATAGGATGGGAGAAGACCTCTCAAAGCCCAAGACGGCGAATGAAGCATTGAGAGTCCTATTCCAACAAGGGATATCGAATAACGAAGCCATCTTCGGCTGTCCCCACAGCCCCTTCGTGCCGGATGGAAACATCGGCGTCGCTCCGGATTTCAAGGATGCCCTTACTCCCGGGGAAAACCACTGGATATTGACCATAGGCCTCTCCGACTCTAATTCTGGCAGCACTCCGCTCGTCTACGAAAACGCGGCCGTCGCACGGTGGAATCCCAAGTGGAACGCCGATGCCAAACTGAAGCCCGTACCCGGCCGCACCTGGACGAAGGGCATCATCATCGGCATGAATGACAGCTCCGTGGCCCTCCAGAAACTAGCCACTCCGGAGGGAAGCGAAGTGCCGTTGAAAGAGCTTGGAAAGGGAGAGAACCTCTTCACTCAGCATGAAGACTTCGACGTGCTGGATGTGGCGCGCAAAGCAGACTAACCGCGAAGGGTGTCGGATAATTAGCTAGTCGTGTTTCGGCAGTCCAAGGAGTGGGGGCATTCCTGCCCCCATGGCAACCCCAGCAGCGCGTCGTCATCGCGAAGGCCCTTGCGGTGCAAGGGCTCCCGAATCTGACATCTCAACGCTAACCGGCTGCGAACTCAAAAATGGGGGCAGGAATGCCCCCACTCCTTGAGCCATGCGATGCGTTTACCAAGTAGCTGACTCATCAGGAGGCAACACGCTCTTTACCAAGAGGGCTCAACATTACCGGAGGAGCTCCACCCATGTCCGGCTGCGCTAACGCGAACAATCTTCCACCTACTCCCCCACCCCTACCCGCACATGCGCATCCTCGCCGCCCACGTCCACCACATCCAGCTCGGGCAGGAACTGGCGCAGCTTCTCCGCCATGTGGCGTGAGTAGAGATGCGCGCCGTTTTCATTGATGTGCGTGCGGTCTGCCATGTGCTCCATCTGCAGTCCACAGTCCGCCGGGTCCGGTGTGTAGATGCGCGCAAGTGGCTGTGGCTTGAGGGACTCGATGTAGGCAATGAACCTGTCATGCCCCTGCCGGTACTCCGGCTTCTCACGGATGACCTTCATCACCTCCGGATGCACGGGCAACTCATGAAACACCACACGCACCCGATGCTGTGCAAACCACGCCAGGCTCGCGCGCAGCGAGTGGTCCTGCAGCTTCGAGAGGCGCCAGTTCCCCACCATGCGGTTAGCCGCCGTATGGGGTGAAAGCGTGAGACGCTCCTTGGACAGTGTGCTCTTCTGGTGCCAGGCGTGCCAATCCGAAGCTGGCGAGGTGCGCTCCTCCGGGCATGGGTAGATGGCATTCCCCGGCTGCGGGTCCATCACATTCAAAATGGCAGACTCCAGTGAGTGCCGCACGGAGCACACCGGCAGAGCCCACTCCGCGAGCTGGCCCACGCGATTCGCGCGGTTCTTCAGCAGCATCCGCTCCGAGAAGTCCGCATGCTGGTAGAGATCCGTCTGCACACGCTCATCAGCATCCAGGGACTGCCGCAGCACGAAGGGATTCACCTCCACCACCGCGAGCCGCAGCTCACGCAGATGAGCCTCATTGCGGCGGATGAGATTCCACAGATCAAAGGGCGTGCCGCCTTCGCAGGAAAGGTTGCGCACCTCTGCAGGGTTCAGCCCCGTCTCACGCGCCACATCGTCCGCAATGATGGCCCACAGGCTCTGGCTGCTACCGAAGAAAGCGACCTTCACCGGCTGCGGATTTTTCTTCAGCGTGTACGTCTCCGTCGCGTTGAAGGCATCCATGCCATGCTTGTCGAAGTGCGGCGCATCCCGCAGCGGCTCCAGCGCGAGCCTGCCCAGGGTGAATACCCCCAGCGCCACCCACGCACCCGGACCGAACCAGCGTTTCAGGCCGGGCTTGGGTTTGGGGGGAACTGGGCTTGCTGTTGCTTCTTCCATGAAAGGCTGAGGGCGAAGAAACACCAGCGGCTCCATTTGGCAAGCGGCTCAGTGAAAGCATGGGTGTGTTGATGCTGGTGGGATTCAACACGGAGGCACAGAGACACGGAGCCACAGAGGCTCTTTATTATAGTGGCCAGGGAGAAGACGCTGGTCCGCCTGGCAAGGCATCAAGACTCGACCACCTACTCTCGCCACCCCAGCGGACGTGGTCTTAACATGCCAGTCCTCCAAACCCAAAAAGCTCCGTGTCTCCCTGTCTTTGTCTCGAATCCCACCGGCATCGCCACACCCACCATCACTACACACAAAAAAAGAAGGGAGCGGCGAACCGCTCCCTTCCTTTCAATTCTTGTGCTGGGCAGTCAAACCTTACAGTTTGAACTTCACGCCAAGGCGCACGAGGGTGAAGTCACCGTCGTCTTCACCCCAGTGATAAGCGCCGTCCGCGAACACGCCGAAGCAGCTGGCTTCGGAGAAGCGGGCCTCAAGGCCGCCGCCCACGAACCAGTTCCATTCTTCGAAGGAGTTCGTGGCATAGCCGCCGCCACCCATCACGTACGGAGCGACGCAGATGGAGGTGATGGGGTAACGCAGCACGAGGGCGGCATCAAATTCATGATGCTCGCTGTCCGTGGCGAAGATGCCGTAGCTGCCCTGCACGCCGATGTACTCATTGAAGAAGTACTCTGCAAGCACGCCGCCTCCGAGGGCGTCGTCTTCATCGGAGTCGGGGAGGATGCCGGCACCGAAGATGCCGAGGCTCAGGCCAGGGCCGAAGCAGTCACAACCAGCCGGAGGCGGGGGAATGACGGGGGCCTTGGGATTCTTGGAGTAGGTCACTTCTCCCGCGTGAGCGGTAGCAGCGAGCACGAGTGCTGCGAACAGTGTCGTGATGATTTTCATGGTTTGAGGAGTTAGGTTGGCAGTTGTCTTCTGCAAACCAGGACCGGAGGGTCCCGGGTGCGTCTCAGAATCGTAGCAGCCCTTGCCTGTGGTTGCCTAGACTTAAAATAATTTAAATTTCACCACCTACACCCAGGTAAAATGGCCTTCAGGGGTCAACCTGAGGGAGATATCAGGGTCCTTTTTCTCCACAAAATACCCCATTCTTCCCAGTGAAACCGTTGTTCACGTGAAACAACGACACTTGATAACCAAGCAATGCCATCATCCCCATGTGAACTATCGTTCATATAGGACCTTGGGCGTACTCCCTGAAAGGGAGAGCGCCCGTGCCCTATGTGGAGAAAATTTCGAACCCCTTCCCTTGCCCCTCTGAACCCGGCCCTAAACCGCGCCCACCACGGTAGAAAAGCGGCGGACAACGAATCCATTTTTCCATCAGTCACCACAACCGAAGCTCACTTTTCTTGAGGCTCATTAACACACGTGTGAACTAAATTAGAAACGTCTCGTGACAAGAGCAGCCCTGCCAGCGCTGCGCGACTCCGGAGCGTACCACCTTGCGCGAAGCGCCTTGGAGTGCGTGTGCGAAGCACCGCTTTGGGAGGAAACGTCACGAGGTGGGTGACTCAGGATTTATCCATGACCCCAAGCGGAGGCCGCATTTGATGCGTTCTTGTGATGCAAAACCACCCGGCGTAAGCCTGCCTGCAGGAAGCTCCGCGCCCCAAAGTTCCCCACCAAAGCGGTGCTTCGCACGCGCACTTATAGTTGCCTCGGAAGTTATTCATCAATCGGCGGCCTGTGGCAGCCGCAAGGAGCTGCGTGGTGGCCGCCGATTTGTGAATAACTTTCCGCCGCGCCCGTTGGGCGTGGTGAGTTAGACTTCGGAGGCCGGGCGGTGGTGGCCGCCACCGCCCGGTGCATGCACATCCACGGCACGAATCTGCGCACTGAGCACATGATGCTTGTTTGGAGAATTTCGACTGTGGATGTGTCTCCAGGCCCCAACGAATGCTCAGACTTTTTCGCTTTGACGAATCTCTATAAGTCCTTCGTTCAAGCCTGCAGCTGCATGCCCAATGTCGGCCCAAGCTCTCCGGAGCGCAACCTTCCATTGGCTTATGAAAGCTTCCCCACCCAGCGGGCTGTCACCGGCCCCTGACTCCTGTCTTGCTTCTCCTGCGGCGGACTCCTGCCCGCCACCCCCACCGGTTCCTGCCCCTGTCTATGAGGCCTTCATCGGCATTGACTGGGGGGATCAAAAGCAGTTTTACACCCGGCGCGATGTGGCCCAGCCCACCCGGTTGCACCGCGGCAGCTTTGCCACCGCCGAAGTATCAGCCTGGTTGCAGCAACTGCGCACCCACTTTGGAGGCCACCGCATTGCCGTGGCCGTGGAGCAGAGCCGCAGCGTGCTCATTTATGCCCTCATGGAGCACACTGACTTCATCGATATTTACGCCATTCCCACCCTGGCTTCAGCCAACTACCGCAAGGCTTTTCGCTCCAGTGGAGCCAAGGCCGACAACACCGATGCCGATGCCATCGAGGACATGCTCTACCGCCATCGCGACCAACTGCGTCTGTGGCAGCCTGATGATGAGCAGACCCGCCTGCTGGACGCCCTGTGCCGCAACCGCCGCCATGCGGTGGATGAGCGCACGGCCCTGACCAACCAACTCACCAGCCAGTTGAAGTTGTGCTATCCGGTGGCCCTCGAGTTGTGCCGTGAAATGGCCAATCCCATGCTCTTGGAACTGCTGCAACGCTGGCCTACTCTCCAGAAGCTGCAGGCGGCCAAACCCCATCGGTTGCGCTCACTCTTCTACAAGCACCACGTGCGGCGTGAAGCATGGGTGCAGCAGCGACTGGACCTCATTGCCAAAGCTACTGCGCTGGTTCACGACCATGCCGTGCTGCTGCCTGCTGAGTTGGAGGTAGCCCGACTGGTGCGCCAGTTGCGCACCTTGCTGCCGGCCATCGAAGACTACGACAAGCGCATCCACGAACTCTACGAAGCGCATCCCGATGCCTTCATCTTCAAAAGCCTTCCCGGTGCGGGGGCGGCGCTGGAACCCCGACTGCTGTGCGCCATGGGCTCGCAGCGGGAGCGCTGGGCCGACGCCCAAGCCCTGCAGAACTTCAGCGGCCTGTCTCCGGTACGCAAATCCAGCGGCAAGACCAGCCTCATCCTGCGACGTCACGCCTGTCCCAAATACCTGCGCCAGACCTTCCACGAGTTCGCAGCGTGTTCCATCAAGTTTTGCGACTGGGCGCTCCAGTTTTATGAGCGTCAATGCGCCAAGGGTAAAAACCACCACACGGCCGTCCGAGCCCTGGCCTGGCGCTGGCTGCGCATCCTCTGGCGCATCTGGAAGGATCGCAAACCCTACGACCAATCCATCTTCACTGCCTCTCAAAAGCGCCACCAGTCAGATGACACATCACAGCTTGCTCCAACTTGAGGTGAACAAAATCATCATTCCACGCTTGCAGACCGTCTCAGACTATCTCCAAGGCGCTTCGCGCAAGGTGGCCCATCGCAGAGTCGAGTCTCGCCACGACGGTTGTTCAGATCACGAGACGTTTCTGATTTCTTCATTTATATGTTAACCTGACGCACATGCGCAGAGGGCGGAACGCGATACCGCACTCCACGACGGAAAGCGATCCTTCCACGTGCCAGATGAAAGCGAACCAAAGCCATTGTTCGAGACCCCCCGAGGCACTCCATCCCAAAGTTCAACGCACATGCGCGAAACAAGCTCACCCCTAACTCGGGTGAACCTCGAAGTGGCCGGTGCATCAATTCACCCCACCCCAAAAAAACAACCGGCACGGGATTCCACGCCCGTGCCGGTTTTATTCCTTATTCTACTTCACACTTAACATGCAAGCCATCGCTCCGAGTCGGCTCGATGCGCCTACATTTTACTTCAACTATTCGGAGCGGTAGAAGCCATCAGGATTGTACATCCAGTAGCAGTCCATCGGATTCAGGCGCGGCAGGGACATGTAGAGGCGGCCCTTCTCATCGCGGGTCTCACCAGCCACGCCCGTGTCTGCTTTGCCCACGGCACTCGCCATGGTGCGCAGCTCGCCCTTGGCGCCCTGTCCCACATCCGGATGCATGAGCGTGCCGGTCTCCTCGATTTCCTCAACGATCGTGTCCACCCACTTGAGCTTCTGCGCTTCGTCGCCGAACTCGCTCCAGTCACCCGTGGAGGCATGGGCATACATCTGCTTGATGAACTCTTCGCGGCTCACGCCCATCTTCTGCGCCACAGGCTCGGCCAGACGGCGCCACCATTCGTTCATCTCCTTCACCCACTCCTGCTGCTGCGTGAGATTCCCACCGCCCAGGCCGGAGATCTGGTGGTGCAGGATGACTGCATTCGGGTATGCATAGGACTTCTCAGCAAGAGTCGTGATGCACGCCGCCATGCTCGCAGCGAAGGACTTCACCACCACATACACGGGAGCCTCGCTGCCCTTCATGGCCTTCAGAATCTTGTACCCTGCCATCACAGATCCACCAGGCGAGTCATCGATCACGATGAACATGGGCAACTCGCGGTCGCGGTTGTTGAAGTAATTGATGCGTGCCACGATCTGGTCCGCCGAGGTCATGGTGATGGGGCCATTCAGCGGGATGCGGCGGTCAGAGAGCACCAGCTTCCCTCCCTGCATGGGGTCCTTCAAGTAAACCGGTGCCTTCAGCGCGTAGTTGCGCGACTCGGCCTGCTGCTTGTCCAGGTCGATCTCAGAGGCGAGCTTGGCGATTTGCAGCTTGGCCTCATTCTCCACCGAGCGGATGGCGGCGAACTGGGTCTCCGCCTCAGCCTTGGCGATGTTGCTCTCCAGCGTGGCCTTTTCGTACTGCTTCTTCAGCGCGGCGAGTTCCACATCCTGCTTGGCCTTGTCCTGGTAGTCCTTCAGCTCCTTGCTCGCCTTGAGTTCATCCAGCTCCGCCTGCATGCGGGCCGTGGCCAGCCGGCGCTCCGAGAGCTCCTTGTCCAGAGTCGCCTGGGCCAGGGTGACCTGCGCCGTGAGTCGTTCTTTCTCAAGGCTCAAGCGCTGCACCTCGTCACGCATGCACTGGAGCGGGTCCGGCGCGGGAGTGGGTTCGGGGGCAGCCTGGGGAACGGGCTCTATCGCTTCGGTGGGTGGGAGGCCGGCAGCACGAACTGCCGTGAAGGGCATGCTGGTGGTGAGTACCGCCAGGGGCATCACGAGCGTGATGAACTTGTTGGAACGCATGTGGTTATCTGGATGTTCGATGTGTGGTTACTGAGCACAGGGCATGATTGACCTGCAGGGAGAGTAAGTGGGCTGTCGGCAGTGGGAGGTCTGCCGGGGAAGACTTTGGCTTGGGAGGAGCCAGGCTAGATGCCCGCCCCAGTTGGTCCAGGGAGTCTCGCATTTCGCTGGCACGTATTGCAGCGATCATGCCAGACTTAGTAAAGATTTTTTTGAGGAATCTCCGTCACTCTCGGCATCATCGTGCACACTGCAAGAAAGGCACAAGAGCGGGAGTCTCTTATGCATCACCAGCAGCGCGCGGATATATACGCGAGAAGCTCCAAATATCTAACGCCGCGTGACACATTCGTGGGCACTGCAAAAGGCAATACGCTCAGTGATTGCACCGCTTTAAAGGACGGGCCTCACATTGATAGCTGAGTAAACGCAAAGCAGCGAAAGCAGCAGATCAGCCGAGGTATCCAGAAACGAATCTGTGGCGTGAGACAGTGACGCGTAGCGTCCCTGGACTGCGGCAGCCTGCTGCCGCTTTGAAGAGTCCACAGCCTGCTGTGGCGATGGTAACACTCGGTTATGAGATGACACGTCCCTAAGAGTTTGGCGACTGCGTCGCGTCATCACGCACAGCAGGCTGCACGCAGTCCGGGGCCTGCGGCTCACTTATATATCGCGCGCCACCACCCAAAACATTTCCCCACCTCACACCCTCTCCCACCTCAACTTCTTCAGCACCGCATCAAATCCCAATCCCGTCCCCTCACGGTCCACCTCCAGCCTGCCACCCTTGGACCGCATCCTGCCAAAGAAATCATCCTGCGCGAAGAGATGCTCTGTGCACAGGCCGCAAAGATCTAGCCTGTCTCCCAAGGTACCCCACGCCATCGCGGCTTCATATGCGGCGAAGCTCTGGCCTATCGCATGATCCATCGCAGAGGTCATGACCACGCGCGTATACTCCGGCAGGTCACTCACGAGATCGCGCCATTCACGACGTCCCGGTTTCAGCACGGCAATGTCGAATCCTTCCACCGCGCCGCGCAGTTGTTTATCCAGCGCAAGTCGCACGCCACACGTGGCCTGCGTCTCCGCCCACTGCGCCGCATCATACGGGAAAGGGTCCTCCACATAGTCCAGCCGCTCACGCACGCGGGGTGACATCCACTCCATGAAGTTGCGGAACTGGTACGGCTCCAGGCAGGAGTTGAAATCCACGCGCAGACGAATGCTACCCGTCGTGTCCTTCGAAGCAAAGCTGTCCATCCATCGCAACACCTCACCCACATTCGCCCACCCCTTGGTCTTGATGGCCTGCCAGCCCTCTTCAATCACGCGCTTAATCTGCGGCGGGCTCGGCTGATTCTGATCCCACGAATAGTGGCACGGCGGGACTTCCAGATTCGCAAAAAGACTCTCGCCACGCCTGCGCGCCTCGCCATCCACCGCCGCCATGTGCAGCGCCCGCTCAATGACCTTCGTGGTGCCGCCCTCTCGCAGCAACTCAAGTTGCTCCTCAATCGGCGGGTCGCCAAACTCCGGCCACGGATGCAGGCAACCAATGCCCACGTCATCCACCTTGATGAGCGCCCCATGGAAATCCCGCCTGCGCGACACCGCATTCAGCGAGCCGCGGGAGTAGAGGGTGTAGGGGTGGTAGTGGATGCTCAAGGGCTGAGGCGGCGGTGTGCTTTGCTTACTTGCTCGGCTTGAAAGCAAGATACAACAGGTAGCTGCAAATCGCGATGGCGGTCGACAAAACAGTGACCGCCAATGAAGGGATGCCTTCGTCCTTGAGATAATACCGCAGGCCTAGCGCACTCACCACGAGGGACGCGGTGATTGCAAAGGCGGTCGATGCTACAGACATGATGGATGGAGGGAAGGTGGCATTAGATTGTGGCGCCCTGCAATTCGGTTCCCAACATCAGGCACCCTCACCAGAAAACGCCATCCGCTGGCAAGGGAAGCATGGTTGCAATCCTGCTTCGCCGCTGCCTCCTCTACGCCGAAGGCGATGCACATGTCCAGCCCAGGGTAAGTCCGGGAAGCGGACGCCACCCTGGGTATACGACGAGAAAGCCGAACCCTGAAAGGGTTCAACACACGCCGAAATCCAGCCTTGCATCGAGCGTTCATGGAGCAACCATTCGCACTGCTGAAACCGGATATCCGAACCAAAATCCAATGCTGAAGAGGATGGAGAACAGAACCAACACAGCCCCAGCTTTGGCAAGGGTGCGATTCAAAGCTTCTGATGGCTCAGCTTGAATATCCCTTCGGATGGCCTGCATGAGAAAGAGGCAAAACCCTGGCAGCACGCACGCCTGAGGATAACGCATTCCTCCCGGCCAGATGGCGAAGAGCCAGGACAGCCCCAGTAGCAGCACTCCTGTGAACAGAGCGTCAATCTCCCTCCTCGCAAACGTCTTCCCAAACCTCACCGCCAGCGTCCTCTTCCCCGTCTTCGTATCTTCATCCACATCGCGGAAGTTATTAATCGCAATCAGCACCGTGGAAAGCATGCCCACCTGCAGCCCCGCCACCAGCGCCTCGACATGCCACTGGCCACTCTGCACAAACGCCGAGCCCGTCACGGCCACCAGACCAAAGAAGAGCACCACGAACAGCTCACCCAATCCCCGATACGCCAGCGGCACCGGCCCACCGGTATATCCATAGCAGAACCACAACGACGGAATGCCAATCGCGATGATGGGCCATCCGCGATAGATGATGAGCGGCACCGCCAGCAGCGTGGCCAGCACCAGCACGCCCGCTGCCACGAGCATGACCGTGCGTGCGGACATCATCCCAGAGGCCGTGATGCGAACCGGCCCCAGCCGCTCCTTCGTATCACTGCCCTTCATGGCATCCACCGCGTCATTGAAAAGATTCGTCGCGATCTGCAGGCAGATGCACGAGCCCAGCGTCGCCAGCATGAGCCACACACAAAACTTCCCGCCCAGCGTCGCCCCCACCACCGTTCCCACCAGCACCGGCGCAATGGCCGCACCAAGCGTCTTCGGTCGTGCAGCAAGGATCCAGGGAGTGATTTTTGAGGGCATGTGTGTGGGAGAAATGGAAGCGCCTGACCATGCGCCGGAGAAGCGGGTCGGGCAAGGACGAGAAGCGGTGTAAGCTTCACGAACGATCCAGATGCCGTGACGCGAAGCGTCCTTGGACTGCGCGCAGCCTGCTGCCGCTTTCCCTCAGTGCAGCCTGCTGCACGCTCCACCGCGACGAAGTCGCCTATTTCAAAAGGAAGTGTTACCTTATGAGCGAATGTTGCCATCGCCACAGCAGGCTGTGGACTCTTGAAAGCGGCAGCAGGCTGCCGCAGTCCAAGGACGCTTCGCGCCACAGTGCGACATCTTTCGGAAATTTACGCTATCCCGCCCCCTCTGCGGTTAACCCGAATCGTCCCCATCACCACAACCCCGCAAAGATCCTGCCCCTCCGCCCGTTCCCTGCACTCTCCCGATGCTTTCTCGCCTCCGCTCTCCCCTTTCGCTCTCGCACCTGCTCGCCGTGTCCCTCGGCACAGCGTGCCTGCTTCCGAGCACAACCAGCTTCATCTTTGCTGCGGAAGCAGAAGCCACACCCAAGCCCGAGCAAAAGACCAAAGGCCCCGAGGACCCGCCCAATCCGCCCGCCGTACCGCACAGCACCACGTGGCAGCATGAGGAACTCCGCCGCTTCCCCGCCGCCGAGGCCAATCAAGGCGTGGCCGTGGATGACACGCACGCCTACGTCATCTCGAACTCCGCCATCGGCAAGTATCGCAAGGACACCTTCGAAAAAGTCGCCGAGTGGAAGCAGCCGAAGGGCGGTCCGCTCATCCATCTCAATGCCGGCATCGTCCACAACGGCAAACTCTACGGCGCGCATTCGAATTTCCCCGGCATCCCCATGACCAGTTCCATCGAAGTGTGGGACACCTCCACCATGCAGCATGTGGACTCCCACAGCCTCGGCATCGACATGGGCTCACTCACCTGGATCGAGCCGCAGAAGGATGGCACGTGGCTCGCCTGCTTCGCGCACTACTCCAAGGACAAGCCGCGCACCGGGCGCGACCCTTCGTGGACAGAGCTGGTGAAGTTCGACTCCGAGTGGCGACGCACCGGCGGCTGGGTCTTCCCCACTGCGCTCACCGCGCACTTCGGTGGCAGCAGTTGCTCCGGCGGCGCACATGGACCGGAGGACCTCCTCTATGTCACCGGCCACACCTGGCGTGAGCTCTACGTGCTGAAATTCCCCACCGCAGGCTCCGTGCTCGAGTGGGTGGATACCATCCCCATCAGCGCCGAGGGACAGGCCTTCAACTGGGACCCGAAAGAGCCCGGCATCTTCTACGGCATCATCAAGCGCACGAAGGAGGTGGTTGTCTCGCGCATTTCCAAACGCCCGCCTGCCACTACCGACGACACGAAAGCAAAAGCGAACGCGGAGGCGAAACAGGAAGACACCGGTGCCAAACCATCCAGCACCCTGAGCGAAGAAGAGCAGCGTCTCGGTTTCACCCCCATCTTCGATGGCACCTCTGCCGACGGTTGGGAACACAAGGGCAACTGGGTCATCGATGAAGAAGGCGCCTTCTATCGTAAAGCCAAGGGCGGCGACCTCACCTACAAGAAAGCACTCGTGCCAGATGACTTCGAACTGCGCTTCGAGTGGAAGGTCTCCAAGGGTTGCAACAGCGGCGTCTATTACCGCCCCGCGCAGTACGAGTACCAGGTGCTCGACAATGTGAACAGCCCCTACGGCGAAAACCCACGCCAGGCCGCAGCCTCCCTTTTCTTCTGCATGGCCCCCAGCAAGGATGCCACCAAACCCCTCGGCGAGTGGAACACCGCCCGCATCCTTTGCAAAGGCAACGTCATCCAACACTGGCTGAACGAAGAGAAGGTGCTCGACTTTGATTACACCGACCCGAAGTGGGCCAAGGAAGTCGAACTCCTCCGCATCCGCGGTGCCGACCTCAGCAAGCGCGGCGCCAACCTCAAACTCCAAGACCACGGCCAGGACGTCTGGTTCCGCAACCTCCGCTGGCGCACCATTCCCACTGACGAAATCGTCACCGCCTCCCCCGACTTCACCCCCATGCCCATTCCTCTTGCCGCGCTGGAGAAAGAAAACGCACGCGTGCAGCAGATGCTGAACCCAAAAAAGAAGTAGGCAGTTTTCAGTTTCAAGTTTTCAGCATGGACGGATGCAAATCCTGCGTTCCCTGAATCATCCGTATTCCTCAGTCTCCGAAGTTTCCTCTGCGTCTCTGTGTCTCTGCGTTGAACTCACTGCACCCATTCCTCCCAGCACCTCCCCCATGAATCGCCGCCACTTCCTTTCCACCACCGCCGCCACGCTCGCCGCATCCGCCGCCTCTTCCTCCTTTGCCGCGGGTCCCGGTGAAAAGAAAATGCGCGTCGCCGTCATCGGCCACACCGGACGCGGCGCCTACGGCCACGGGCTCGATACCATGTGGCTGAAGATTCCCGAGTCTGAAATCGTCGCCGTAGCAGATGCCGACCCAAAGGGCCTCGAGGGCGCACAGGCCAAGCTCAAGCTCAGCAAGGGCTACGCCGACTACCGCAAGATGCTGGAGGAAGTGAAGCCCGACATCGTCTCCATCGGCCCGCGCCACATCGACCAGCATCATGAGATGATCATGGCCTCCATCGCTGCCGGCGCGAAGGGCATCTACCTTGAGAAACCTTTCGTCCGCAGTCTCGTGGAGGCCGATGAAGTGGTGAATGCCTGCGCGAAATCGAAGTGCAAACTCGCCCTCGCCCATCGCAATCGTTATCACCCCGCGCTGCCCCGCATTGTCCAACTCATCAAGGACGGCGCCATCGGTCGTCCTCTTGAATACCGCACCCGTGGCAAGGAAGACCCGCGCGGCGGCAGCCTGGATCTCTGGGTGCTCGGCTCACACCTCTTGAACCTCACGAACTTCTTCGCCGGCGACTACCTCGCCTGCACCGCCACCGTCTTGCAAAACGGCAAGCCCGTGACCAAGGCGGATGTGGTGGACGGCGCCGAAGGCATCGGACCGCTTGCGGGAAATGAAGTGCACGCGCGCTTCGAGATGCAAAGCAGCCTCCCTGTCTTCTTTGATTCCGTGCAGGGTGCTGGCGCGAAGACCGCCGGCTTCGGCGTGCAGATCATCGGCAACGGCGGCATCATTGATCTGCGCATCGATGAAGAACCGATTGCCCACTACCTGGAAGGCAGCCCCTTCCGCCCCGTCACCAAGCCCCGCGCCTGGGTGCCGATTTCTTCTGCTGGCATCGGCAAGCCGGAACCGATTGAGAATCTCAAGGAACTCTGCGGCGGCCACCTCCTCGCCGGACAGGACCTCATCGCCGCCATCAAGGAAGATCGCGATCCCCTGTGCAGCGCCCAGGAAGGCCGCACCACCATCGAAGCCATCTCTGCAGTGTTTGAGTCGCATCGTCTCGGCGGCCAGCGCGTGACCCTGCCGCTGAAGACACGGCAGAATCCGCTGACGTTGCTGTAGGGTGATTTTCACTGTGTCCAATTGTCTGTAACTGTGCACGCTCTGGGAGGTTCACAAGTCCTCGCCGACGAACCATCACGCGCGAAGCGCCTTGGACTGCGTGCAGCCTGCTGCCGCTTTCCAGAGTCCACAGCCTGCTGTGGCGATGATGACACTCGCTGGTAATCCCCAGTTCAACGGAGAACGACAGGCGACTTCGTCGCGGCACAGCGTGCAGCAGGCTGCACTGAGGGAAAGCGGCAGCAGGCTGCACGCAGTCCAGGGACGCTGCGCGTCACAGCATCCGGCTCAATCGTGTTTATCTACGCTTGCTTGGATCCATTTGAGCCCTATCACTTCACACATGGCATCTCCCTCCCTCCCCTGGCACATCACCCCCGCCGCTGACGAAGACGCCCCCGAGTGCGACCCCATCCGCGAGTGGCTCCGCCAGCACAACTGGACCTCCAATCCGGAGTTCATGGAGAAGTGGACTTCGCCAGAGCACGAAGCGAAACCACTCGTGCTGACTGCGAAGACATCAGAAGGCGAAATCATCGGCGGCCTCCTCGCCCACACCCAGTTCTCCTGGTTGCGCATCTCCATCATGTCCGTGCATCCCGATTGGCGCAGCCACGGCATCGGCGCGGGTCTGCTGGCAGAAGCAGAGCACATCGCAGCCCAACGCGGTTGCATCCATGCACACGTGGACACCATGTCCTACCAAGCGCCGGGGTTTTATCAAAAGCATGGCTACCGCATCGCCGGTGAATTTCCCGATTGGGATTCGCACGGTCATGCGAAGCTGCATTTCCTGAAGTCGCTCAAGTCCGCATCGTTACCATCGCCGTCGTCGTCCCCATGATCATCCGCCCCTTTCGCGCCGAAGACGAAGCGGCCATCGTCGCCCTGTGGGTGAAATGCGATCTCGTGCGACCGTGGAATGACCCCCGCAAAGACATCCAGCGAAAGCTGCAAGTACAACCCGAGCTCTTCCTCGTCGGTGAGGAAAGCGGACACCTCATCGCCTCCGTCATGGCAGGCTATGAAGGACATCGCGGCTGGTTGAACTACCTCGCCGTGGATCCCGCGCATCAGCGCCGCGGTCACGCTCGCGCCCTCCTTTCCGAGGCAGAGCGCCTGCTGCTGGAGCGCGGCTGCCCGAAGATCAATCTGCAGATTCGCACCACCAACGCCGCAGCCGCAGCCTTCTACCACGCGCTCGGCTATGGATTGGATGAGGTCATTTCCATGGGCAAGCGCCTGGTGCACGATGAGCCGTCTGTGTGAATGCAATATCGCTGGGTTATCGAAGCTGCGCCGAAGGCCTTGGACTGCGTGCAGCCTGCTGCCGCTTTCCTGAAGTGCAGCCTGCTGCACGTTGCACCGCGACGAAGTCGCCACTCTTTCCTGGGGCTTTACCATACAAGCGAGTATCACCATCACCACAGCAGGCTGTGGACTCTGGAAAGCGGCAGCAGGCTGCACGCAGTCCAGGGACGCTGCGCGTCACAGTATCTGGATCATACCTGTGCATCACGCTCCTGTGCCGTCCTTCTGTCTCACAAGAAGACCCTGAGACAACCACAACTTCGCCGCAACAACCCCACCGCGCCTTCGTTCTACACGCGCTCGCCGATTTGAAATTTATCTTCCTCCGCGCGTCATGACCTTGCCGTCCCGACTTTTTCCCCTGCTTCTCGCCCCCCTCCTAATCTGCGTGCCACTCGCATCACACGCCGCGGAGAAGTCGTCGAAGCCTCCGATGAATGTCCTCTTCATCGCTGTGGATGACCTGCGCCCGGAGCTCGCCTGCTACGGCGCGGCGCACATGAACACACCGCACATCGACCGCCTCGCGCAGGAAGGCACCTTGTTTGAAAACGCCTACTGCCAGTTCGCCGTGTGCAATCCCTCCCGCGCCAGCGTGCTCGGCGGGGTGCGGCCCGACACCACGAAGGTGATGGCGAACAACAAATTCCTCCGGCCCATGATGCCGGACGTGGTCACACTCCCGCAGCATTTCAAGAACCACGACTACACGTCCCTCTCCCTCGGAAAAATCTTCCACCACAGCGAGCGCGAACCCGGCGATGACCCGCAATCATGGAGCGAGCCCGCGTGGTATCACGGCGAGCCCTACCGCCAGTGGTTCACGAAGGAATCGAATGACTTCCTCGCCAGCCTCAAGAAGCTGCCACCCGACAAGCGCCCCAAGATTCTGCGCGCACCACCCTTCGAAGCCTCGCCCGAGTCTGACGATGTCTACCCCGATGGCATGACCGCGCTCAAGGCCATCGAGACTCTGCAACGCGTGAAGAACGAGAACAGGCCCTTCTTCCTCGGCGTGGGTTTCGTGAAGCCTCATCTTCCCTTCACCTGCCCGCAGAAGTACTGGGACCTCTATCCCGAGGAGAGCATCAAACTCCCGGACAACTACTGCCGCACCAAAGGCGCACCCGAGCCCGCCTTTCACAATGGCTACGAACTCCGCACCTACGGCGGCATCCCCGCCACGGGCGATATCGATGACGCCACCGCGCTGAAGCTCATCCGCGGCTATCGCGCCTGCGTGAGCTTCATGGATGCACAAGTCGGTCGCGTGCTCGCGGAACTCGACCGCCTCGGCCTGCGTGAGAATACCCTCGTCGTCTTCTGGGGTGACCACGGCTACCACCTTGGCGAGCACCGCCTCTTCACGAAGATGACCAACTTCGAACTCGGCACGCATGTCCCGCTCATCGTACGCGCTCCCTCTTCCGCGCAAAGGGCCGCCGGTCAGCGCAGCAGCGCACTGGTGGAACTCGTGGATCTCTACCCCACCCTCACCGAGCTCGCCGGACTCGAACTACCCACCCATCTCGAAGGCACGAGCTTCGCTCCCCTGCTCCAGGAGCCCACCAAGCCCTGGAAGAAAGCCGCCTTCAGCCAGTACCTCCGCCCCGGCAAGGAAGGAATCATGGGCCGCAGCGTCCGCACCACCGACTGGCGCTACACCGAGTGGAAGGACCGCGAAGGCAATGACATGGGCGTGGAGTTGTACGACGAAAAGAAGGACCCGCAGGAAGATACCAACATCGCCAGCGATGCCGCGAATGCAGACAAGATGAAGGAGATGTCCGCGATTCTGCACGCGGGGTGGAAGGTGGCGGGGCCGAGGTAGCCATGTAGCTGCAAGGGACTCATGATGGGTGAGTTTGAGTACAGGGTGTTCAACGCAGAGACACAGAGACGCAGAGAAAACTTCGGAGACTGAAACTGAACTGATGTTCTTGGTTGTCGTCATTCAGGATTTCTGAGCGCTCTCCCTCAGTCTCCGAAGTTCCTCTGCGTCTCTGTGTTGAATCCAATGCAGCCCGCCACACCCACATCCCCTTTTGGCTGACCACCTCAAACTACTGCAAACTCCCCCATCTTCTTCTTGTCTCCCACGCCCCGCTCCTCCATTCTCCCCATGTGAGCGCCCCTGCACACGCCGCCACCGTCATCCTCATCCGCCCGATTCAAGAGGCTGACATCTCCGAGTTTTATCGTGTGCTCAGCGACGTGTGCCGCGAGCGAAAATATCTCGCTGCCCTGGAGCCGCCTCCCTTCGAGGGCACCGAACGTTTCATCAAAACCAACGTGCAGAAGGATCATCCGCAATTCCTCGCTTTCGTGGATGGCGAACTCGCGGGCTGGTGCGATGCCATTCCCGGCGATGTCTCTTCAGGAAATGCGCATATAGGTCGCCTCGGCATGGGTGTCGCGAAGCCGTTTCGCCGTCAGGGCCTCGGGGCGAAACTCATGCATGCCGTGCTCGACAAGGCACGCACCAAAGGTCTGCTGAAAATCGAGCTCTCCGTCTACGCCTCGAACATCCCCGCCATCGCGCTCTACCAGCGCTTCGGCTTCGAAGAGGAAGGCCGCAGAATACGCAGCCGTTTCGTTGATGGCCACTATGACGACGTGATCATGATGGGCCTGTTCCTGGACACCTGACTCCACATTCGCATCCGCACCCCATGAACACCACGGAAGACGAAGACATCACCCGCGATGGCATCCACTTCCGCCGCGCGGAAAAGGAAGATGCCGCCGCCATGGTTGCGCTCCATCGCGCTGCCTTCCGCACGGCTCTCCCTCACATTCCTGAGCTCCACACTCCGGCGGAGGATCTCGACTTCTTCACCCGCGTGCTCGCCCGGCAAGAGGCCGCCACCTGGCTCGCCGTCTCCAGCCTCGCGGGTGAGCCCCTGGGCTTCATCACCTTCTGCCCTGGTGCCGTCGAGCATCTCTATGTGCACCCCGCGCATCAGGGCCAGGGCCTCGGCACCGCCCTCCTGCGCCTGGCGATGCGCGAAAACGTTGAACTAAAACTCTGGGCCTTCCAGCGCAACACCATCGCCCGCCGCTTCTACGAAAAGCACGGCTTCATCGCCGACCGCATGACCGAAGGCATGGGCAACGAAGAGCGTGAGCCGGACATGAGGTACGTGTGGAGGCAAGACGATACTCCCAGGACGTAAGAGGATGAGAACGGGCGCGCACTCAGGCAGGCATTCCCCATGCTCAGTGAATTGAAAATGGCGACATAGACGAATGATCCGGATGCTGTGACGCGAAGCGTCCCTGGACTGCGCGCAGCCCTGCTGCCGCTTTGAAGAGTCCGTAGCCTGCTGCGGCGATGGTGACACACGCTCGTAGAGTGGAATGTCCGAAACGCTTGGCGACTGCGTCGCGGTGAAGCGTGCAGCAGGCTGCACTTGAGGAAAGCGGCAGCAGGGCTGCGCGCAATCCAAGGACGCTTCGCGTCACCTGTCTGGCTCGTTCGCTGACGTTCATGCTCACTGCGGGCACTACTGACCACATGAACTAATCCAGCGTCTGCCTGTACCTCTTCACCCCGATAAACATCACCACCGTGGCGAACAAGGCAATCTGCCAGAGCTGCAGCCCCATCTCCGTGGCGCCATTCCCCTTCAGCAAGATGCCACGGATGATCCTCAGGAAATGCGTGAGCGGAAACACTTCACCAATCATCTGCGCCCACACCGGCATGCCACGGAAGGGAAACATGAAACCCGACAGCAACAGCGACGGCAGGAAGAAGAAGAAGGACATCTGCATGGCCTGGAGCTGATTCTTCGCCAGGGTGGAGAACATGATGCCCACGGCCAGATTCGCCACGATGAAGATGAAAGCGGCGAGCAGCAGCAGCACGAGGCTGCCGGACATGGGCACCTGGAAGAGGAAGTGCGCCGCCAGCAGGATGACGGTGACCTGCACATAGCCCATGAAGATGTACGGAATGATTTTCCCCGTCATGACCTCCAGCGGACGCGTGGGCATGGCGAGCAGGTTTTCCATGGTGCCGCGCTCGCGCTCGCGCGTGATGGCCAGCGAGGTGATCATCACCATGGTCATGGTGAGCACCACACCCATGAGGCCGGGCACGATGTTGTACTGCGTGATAGCCTCCGGATTGTACTTCGCGTGAATGCGCAGGTCCACCGGCCCCTCCGTACCCGCGAGAAAGCTCAGTGGTCCCTTGAGATCATTCACCAGTGAAGAATTCACCAGCGTGCGGAGGGAGCTGATGGCATTGCTGGTAGCGCCCGGATCCGTGGCATCCGCCTCCACGAGCAGCACAGGACGGTCGCCCCGCAGGAAGTCGCGTGTGAAGTTCTGCGGAATCTGAATCACAAACTGCACCTCACCCCGCGCCAGCAGGTCATACGCCTCCTGCTCGCTGGTGGTCTCTTTCACGAATTGGTAGTAGCCGCTGTTCTTGATGGCCTGCAGCAGGGTGCGCGCCTGCGGTCCATGGTCCGCCAGGTGCACAGCGGCAGGCAGGTTCTTCGGGTCCGAGTTGATGGCGAATCCGAAGAGCACCAGCTGCAGGATGGGAATGCCCACCATCATGCCAAACGTCAGCCGGTCCCGGCGCATCTGCACAAACTCCTTGATCACAATCGCCGCGAAGCGTGTGAGGGAGAAGCGGGAGTTCGTATTCATATCATGTCCTGATGGAAACCATCATTTCGCAAAGTTGTCCTTCGAGTGCTCCATGAGGTGGATGAAGACATCCTCCAGTCCCGGCTGAATCTTCTCCCACTCCATCCCGTCCTTCCGGTAGGGCGCGATGGCCCTCTCCAGCGCCGCTGCATCCGTGCCACTCACATGCAGGGACGTGCCAAACGCCACCGCCTGGCCCACACCCTCCTGCTCGCGAATCTTCTCCGCGAGAGCTATCAACCCCCGCCCGCGCACGGCCCACGTGGTGATGCCCGCCTGCTCGATCACCTGTGGCACGGTGCCGTTCGTGAGAAGGTTCCCGTACGCAATGTACGCCAGCCGGTCGCACTGCTCCGCTTCATCCATGTAGTGCGTGGTGATGAGAAACGTGAGCCCTTTGTGCGAAAGCTGGTGGATGCGCTCCCAGAAATCACGTCGCGCTTTCGGGTCCACACCTGCGGTCGGTTCATCCAGCAGCAGGAGATTGGGACTATGAATCAGGCACGCCGCGAGCGCGAGACGTTGTTTCCATCCACCGGAGAGCTGGCCTGCGAGCTGCCGTTCACGACCCGCCAGTCCCAGCTCCTCGATGCTCTGCTGCACTGCCCGCTTCCGATTGGGCACCCCATACATGCGCGCCACGAAGTCCAGATTCTCCGCAATGCTCAGGTCTTCATAGAAGCTGAAGCGCTGCGTCATGTAGCCCACGTGCTTCTTGATCTCCGCGCTCTGGGTGATGATGTCATACCCCAGGCAGGTGCCACTGCCACCGTCTGCGCGCAGCAGCCCGCACAGCATGCGGATGAAGGTGGTCTTCCCGCTGCCATTCGGTCCCAGGAAGCCGTAGATCTCCCCGCGCCGCACCTGCAGGCCGATGTCATTCACCACGGTGCGCTCGCCAAAGCGCTTCGTGACGCCTTTCACATCGATGATGAGTTCTTCCTTTTCCGGCATGGCGCGGGGGATCCTGCTTGTTTGCTTACTTGCGGCGCACATCCACCGGCTGGCCGGGATTCAGCTTGGCCGCTACGTCAGGCTCGAACAGCAGCTCAATCATGAATACCAGCTTGCTCCGGCTCTCGCGGCTGTAGATCACCGGCGGGGTGTACTCCGCCTGCGGCGAGATGAAGCTCACCGTGCCCACCATGGGAGCAGCACCGTCGATCGAGACTTCCATTTTGTCCCCGTGCTGCACACTGCCTATCTCCGGCTCGGGAATGAAAGCACGCACCTTCACATTCGCCGGTGGCAGCAGTGCCACCACGGGACGGCCCGCCGCGACCCACTCGCCTTCGCGATAGAGCGTATCAAAGACCACGCCGCTCTTCGGCGCTTTCTGCTGCTTCTGCGCGAGGTCCCAGTTCGCCTTTTCCAGCGTCGCTGCCCTGGCCTTCACCTCCGCCTCGGCCGCCGTGATTTGGTCCTCGCGCTGGCCGAGCTTCGCCGTCTGCAGCTCCGCTTCCAGCTCCGCCACGCGGTGCCGGTTCTGGTCATACAGGTTCACCGCGCGATCCACATCTTCCTTGGAGGTGGCACCCGTGCCGACAAGCTTCTTCTGCCGGGTCATTTCGGACTCGGAATAGGTCAGCGCCGCTTTCATCTGGCCGAGCTGCGCCTCCAGGGCCGCCATCTCCGTGGGACGTCGCCCCTTCTTCACATCCTCCAGCGTGGCCTTCGACTGGCTCAGCCGGCGCTGTGCTTCTTCCACAGCCGCCTTCTCTGGAATATTGTCCAGCTCGAAGAGCATATCTCCCTCCTTCGCCTGGTCCCCGCGCCTCACGTGCAGCTTCTGGAGCTGTCCTGCGAGCGGCGAGGCAACATACACATACTCGCCCTCCACATAGCCCTGGATGATGCCGGAGTTCCCCCGCTCGCAACCCGTCAAGCCAGCGAGAAACGCTGCGGCAAGCAGAAGCCGGATACATCCAGATAGGGGGTGATGGTTCATGATGGTCGTCTTCATCGCTTGCATGATGATGATGATGATGGTCAGTTCCCCCGCACCTCCGGGACCAGCGCGCCCTCCAGCACCACGGTCACGATGCCGAGGTAGCCCTCCCGTGGCGAGAGCCCCATCTCTGTCATCTTCACCGGGTTCACAATCGCCGTCGTGGCCGCGAGCAGGATCTCCACGATGAGCTCCGGCGGCACATCCTTGCGCACCCGCCCCTCCTTTTTCCCCTGGGCGAAAAGCTTGCCGAAATGCCTCGTAATCATCTCCCGCCTCCCCTGCTCCACAATCGCAAAGAGCTGCGGTGCCTCGCGCTTGATGTCCCGCACAAAGGGCGGTGTGATCTCCCGCGTGTGCTCCTGCATGCACGCCAGCAGCTCATGCAGGGCAGAGGCAAAATCATGCGAGTCATCTCCCGTGATGCGCTCCATGTCGCGCATCGCCCTCCCAAGCTTCTCCCGCATCACCGCCTCCACCAGCTCCAGCTTGCTCGTGAAGTGCGCGTAGAGCGTCTTCTTGCTCATCGCCAGCTCCTGCGCGAGGTCATCCATCGTCACGCCCCGGAACCCGTGGGCAAAAAAATGCTGCCGTGCACCTTCGATGATGCGCTCGCGTGCGGGATGGTCTGGAGAAGCTTTAGCAGGCTCTGCACTCACCCTCGCAGCCGGCCGCGCAACACGCGCCCCACCTTTCCTCGCCGCCACCACCTTCACCGCACTCTTGCGAATGGTAGCGGAGGGTCTGGGCTTTCGTTTCGCATTCATAGCACCTAGGAAACTAGAATAGTATCTTTAGTTTCCTGAGATATGCAAGTGACTTTTTCCGTGCGATGAAGGCGTTCAGGGAGAGTGGGTCCGATGCACCACCCCGCTGTCGCTTTGCAGAGTCCGTCTCGCGGAGCGAATGCGTCAGGTCAATTTGCACAAACAGGGCAATGGCGTACTGCACACCAACTCAACGCACCAAGTCGCTTTGCGTCTTGGAGTGCGGTGGCAAAGGCCTCCCTTGAGGCCGCGACACCGCTTTGAACGAAGGAGTCTCACCCTACATTCCTGCAGACCTTGAGTAGACCCAACATCGAAGCTTCCGAGTGGGAGAGCGTCTTGGGAATTGGACCGTGATTTCGCTCCTTGATGCTCATCTCCCCGCTCAAAGCGGTGTCGCGCTTGAAGCTTGCCACCGCACTCCAAGGCGCAAAGCGCTCCTTCCACATAACAGACAAAAACAGTCCCACGTCTCTGTTCGCTGCATCAGTCGTTCTTGCCCCCTTAACCTCCCCCACTCCTCGACGCGCACTTGTCCCACTGACAATTCACACCTTCGCCCGACCACCCTCCACCTCCGCGGCTCTCTTCCCAGCCCGCCACTGGCGCCTGTACCGCAGTAAGCTCAGACACATAAAACCAACACCGATCACGAAAGCTTCATTTGCAGCGGAGGTGAGACTCCCGACCACCGCAATCGTCCCTCCACAAATGGCGAGCATTTCACCGGAATGCTCGCCGCGGCACGAGCACGCCTCACAGGAAACTCCGCCCGAGCCCCACCGGGCCTGGAGCCCTTTCCCGCACTTGGGACAAAAATGGTTGCTCATGCAGCCAACATATCGATTCACGTTCGCCAATGCAAGACAGGAGGGCGCGGGAAGAAAGGACCCAGTCCATCGGCCTTCGTACCACTCCCAAAATCTTCTTCAGGTGCAAGCTCCGGAGGCAGCGCCTGCGTTTCTCTATATAGGACGAGTGCGCGCGTGACATCCCGCGTCTGCAGGCGCACCCCGCCCCCTCCACCCCATGCCCCCCATTTCCCGCCGCCATTTCCTTACCCACACGGTCACTGCCACCACGGCAGCGCTGGCCGGGCATCACGCGCTCATTCCTACCACCACCGCGGTCGCGGCCAATGTCACCGTAGGCCCCGGGCACAAGGCGCCCTTCAAGGTGCTCTACAGCAATGACACCACGAACATCACCGGCTGCACCGCCCCCTGGCACCCGAAGGGCGCGCCCCTGCGCAAGGAGATGATCGAGGCCAGCGTGGATGAGGTCGCGGGCACTGGAGTGGACGCGCACCTCCTGCAGCCCGGCCTCGGCATGGTGCCCATGTGGCCCAGCAAAATCTTCCCGCTCAAGGAGCACTACGAATGGATCGAGCAGCGCTACGGCACGAAGCCGGACTCCTTCGGGAACTTCGTCCTCCACGGCGGCGATATCGTGAAGATCTTCCTCGATCGCTGCAAGGCCCGCGGCCAGGCAGGATTCATCTCCATCCGCTTGAATGACGCGCATCACAAGGAGCGCGCCCTCTTCGAGCCCAAGGACAAGCCCGGCACCAGCATCGGCATGAGTGTCACGCGGCACTATGTGGAACATCCGGAGTACTGGCTGCGCGAGAAGTCCGAAAAGGGTCGCGGCTACGACCTTGTGCAGAACTGGGCCGAGCGCGAAGTGCGTGCGCACAAGTTCAAGCTCATCGAGGAACTCTGCGAGACCTACGACCTCGATGGCATCGAGCTCGACTTCATGCGCTTCTACAATTTCTTCCGCCCGGAGGAGACGAACCAGGCACAGCGGCGCGAGATCATGACCTCCTTTGTCAGTGATGTGCGCGCCCTGCTGAAGCGCACCGAGATTGGTGGGAAACGCCGCTGGCTCTGCGCACGCGTGCCCGCCATCCTGAAGGCGCACGACCCACTCGGCATCCACCTGCCCGACATGGTCGCCGCCGGGCTGGACATGGTGAACCTCTCCGTGAGCTACTTCACCGTGCAGCAGACGGACCTGGCGGCCATCCGCACGAGCATCCCTGATGCCGCGGTGTATCATGAGATGTGTCATTCCATTTGGAATGGGACGAAGATTGTGCCCGGCTACGATACCTTCCCCTTCCGCCGCACCACGAAGGAGCAGTACAACACCACCGCCCACCTCGCGTATGCACGCGGTGCGGATGGCGTGAGCGCCTTCAACTTTGCCTACTACCGCGAGCACGGCGGCCCCGAACGCGGTCCCTTCAGCGAACCGCCGTTTGAGGTATTCAACAAGATGGCAGACAAGGAGTGGCTCGCACGCCAGCCGCAGCACTGGTTCCTCGCTCCCGGTTGGAATAATCCCTTCGAGCGCCCGCCCCTTCTCCCGCGGAAGGTTGAGACCGGCGACACGGCCCTCTTCACCCTCGACCTCGCCCCGCCCAAGGACGGCTGGCAGCGCAACGGCCGCCTCCGCGTGCAACTCGCTCCCGAGTACCCCACCGGAAGGTGGAAGGCCTTCATCAACGGCACCGAACTCGCCGCCAATGCGATGGTGTCCGAGCCCTTTCCCAATCCCTACACCACCATGCTCGGTACCCCCGCACAAATGCGCGCCTGGGCCGTGCCTGCGAATCTGCTCATCGATGGGAAGAACAAGATCGAGTTCACCCTCGAATCCGGCGAGCCGATGGAGATTGATTATTTTGATCTGGCGATGGTGTGAGAAGCACACTGTAGCCCTGGGCGCGCTGGCCTCCGGCCGGCGATGCTGCGTGGCCGTGTCGTGCTCTTCGTCCATTTGCGATGCTGACAGCACACGGTGCAGGTAGACCACCAAGAGACGTTGCGACGTCGCCACGCTGCCGCTAGCATGCGATCGATATGGGACAGCATGCAACGTGCAGCGAGTGCAGCTTCAATTTCTCGGGCGGGCACAGCCACCACACGAGTGAATCGAGGTGCTTCTGCATCGCGTGCCTCACACGTTTCAGTTGTCCCACAGAAGCCCGAATGGGGCCTCGCGTGGGTGAAATCATCGAACTGCAAAGAGTCGTGCAATCCGGCACCCGAAAACGACCGGGAGTGGAGCTGCTCCCCACCGGGGTAGTCTTTACCGCAGAATCCCGAGACGTCATCAGTTCAACCGGTCGCACATTCGAAGTAGTGCACTATCCCATTGATACTGTCCCCTGCCCTGACTGCGGCGCACATGCACTCAAGATGGAATTCAAGAACGGTGAACCCTGCCCCAAGTGCAAAAAGGGGACACTCGCTGTGGAGTTCGTCGAGTATTGATTTGTGCGGTGTCCGACATGAATACGCCGGCCGGAGGCCAGCGCTCCCAGGGCCGCGTCCGGCTTGCCTCGTCATCCGCCACCCTACTGGTCAATCTACTTGACCAGCTATTCCCATCCCCGTTTCGCGTTCACTGTGGCACGCAGTCCCCATCTAAAAAAATTGCACCTCCTCACGATGGCACGTTTCCCTGTCCCCCTCCTCCTTCTTACCTCCCGCCTGAAGACCACCGCAATCACCCTGCTCGCGGGCATCACCTTCTCCTCCTCCACCCATGCCGCCGAAGTCATCAACGCAGACATCTGCATCTACGGCGGCACCTCCGGCGGTGTCGCGGCTGCGGTGCAGGCCTCGCGCATGGGAAAGAAGGCCGTCATCCTCGAACCGGGGAAACACCTCGGCGGCATGACAGCCGGTGGCCTCAGCGCGGTGGATATCGGTGACCCGCGCACCGTGGGTGGCATTGCGCGGGAATACTTCACCCGTCTCGTCGCCAGCTATGGGAAGACGCTCGCGTGGGACCAGCCTTTTGTGAGCAAGGGTGGCGGCCCAGCCACCGGCGGTGCCTATTCCATCGAGCCGCACATCGCGGAGAAGGTCTTCACCGACATGGCGAAGGAGGCAAACGTGCCCGTGCATTTCAGCGCCCGCCTGGCGAGTGCGAAGAAGGACGGCGCTCGCCTCACCGAGCTCACCATGGAGGACGGCACCGTCGTTCGTGCGAAGATGTTCATCGACGCCACCTATGAGGGCGACCTCATGGCGCGCGCAAAGGTGTCCTACACCCTGATGCGCGAGGGCAATGCCAAGTACGGTGAGACCTACAACGGCATCCACTACACGGAGAAGTACCAGCCGCGCACGAATCACCTCAAGCCCGGCCCCACCGGTCGCGTGCCCGGTGGCCAGGGCGTGTGGGACCGCGACCTGCCGCTCGACCCCTACGTTTCTCCTGGTGAACCGCGCAGCGGATTGCTCCCTCTACTAAATGCAGGCACCCCCGGAAACCCCGGCGAGCCCGCACCCGGTGTGCAGGCCTACTGCTTCCGCCTCTGCCTCACCACCGCGAAGGACCGCATCCCCATCACCGCGCCGGAGGGTTATGATGCGAAGCGTTATGAACTCGTCGCGCGTTTCATCGAAGGCTGCCTCGCCATGGGCGATGACATGGACCTGCGTTGGTTCTCCAAGCACGACGCGCTGCCGAATGACAAGTGGGACTTCAACACCGCCACCTTCGGCGGAAACATGCCCGGCGCGAGCTGGGAGTGGCCCGAGGCCAGCTACGACCGCCGCACGCAGATTGCGAAGGAGCACGAGCTCTACCATCGCGGCCTTTTGTATTTCCTCGCCACCGACTCACGCGTGCCTGCGAAGGTGCGTGATGACATGAAGCGGTTCGGCCTGCCCAAGGATGAGTTCCAGGACAACGGCGGCTGGCCTCATCAGCTCTACATTCGCGAAGCGCGCCGCATGGTCTCCGACCTCGTGCTGACCGAGCACTACACTTTTGGCCGCGAGGTCGCGCCGCACTCCGTAGGCCTCGGCTCCTACGGCACGGATACGCATGAAATCCGTCGCATCGTGAAGGACGGCGTGGTCATTCGTGAAGGTAAGACCGCCATCGGTCGCGATGGCGCACCGCCCTATCCCATCGGCTACGGCGCCATCGTGCCGAAGCAAGCCGAGTGCGAGAATCTCTTTGTCACCTTCGCCTTGTCTGCGAGCCACACCGCTTTCAGCAGCATCCGCATGGAGCCCGTCTTCATGATCAGCAGCCAGAGCGCCGCCACCGCCGCGAGCTACGCCATCGATGACAAGGTTCCCGTGCAGAAGGTGGACCAGGCCAAGCTACGCACCCAGCTCTTGAAGGACAAACAAATCATCGAGTGGAAGGAGAAGAAAGTGCAGGCAGACCTCGACACGCCAGCCGCGCCGAAGAAATCGACCAAGGCAGAAACCAAGCCCGCCTCCACTCCAACGGCCGCACCTACTACCGAGCCCAAAGGACCAGACCATGTGGACACACTCGCCGCCAAGCTGAAGCCCACGCGCAAGGTGGCGTATAAGCATGTCGTGAACCGTGACCTGATGCTGCACGTCTTCGAACCGGAGGGCTTCAAGTCCACTGACAAGCGCCCGTGTTACATCGTGATCCACGGAGGCGGATGGCGCGGAGGCCAGGCCAGCCGCATGTATCCCTTCGCGGACCATTTCGCGAAGCTCGGCATGGTGGGAATCAGCGTGGAGTACCGTCTGCTGGGCAAGGAACCAGCCAATACCGTGTTTGATTGTGTGAAGGATGGCCGCTCCGCCGTGCGCTACGTGCGTGCGCATGCGAGTGAGTTCGGCATCGACCCGGACAAGATTGTCGTCAGCGGTGGTTCCGCCGGTGGGCACGTGGCCGTGAGCACCGCGCTCTTCGATGATGTGAATGAAGAAGGCGAAGGCACTTCTGTCTCATCCACGCCGAATGCGTTGATCCTCCTCTTCCCCGTCATCGACACCTCTGCTCAAGGCTATGGCAACGCGAAAATCGGCGAGAAGTGGAAGCAGCTCTCCCCTGTAGATCGCGTGAAGCCCGGCGTGCCTCCCACCATCACTTTCCACGGCACCGGCGATACCGTCACGCCCTTCGCCGGCGCGAAGCGTTTCCACGAGGAAATGCTCAAGGCTGGAAACCGCAGCGAACTCATCATCCATGAAGGCGGCGCCCACGGCTACCTCATGCGCACCGCCCCGCTGTATGATGAATGCATGGCCAAGTCCGATGCGTTTCTGAGATCGCTCTCATTGATCAAGTAGTTGCTTCCAAACTCATGCAAGGTGAACGGCAAAGCAAAATCACACTCCCATCGGGGGCAGGAATGCCCCCGCTCCTTGAAAGCATGCACCGCCTTCAAGGAGTGGGGACATTCCTGTCCCCATTGGCGTTTAAGTCTCCTGAACTGCTTTCGCGATTCCGTGTATCAGTTCCGCCGGAGCCGTTAGAACAAGGGACTCATAATCCCCTGGTCTCCGAATCAAACCCCTCACCCACGTCTCTCTTCCCCATCCCGGAGGGATATCAGCCTGTAGCCGGTGGTCGAGGCAGCCCTGCGACCGAACACCACCGGATCGCCATCCATACCCACCGCACCCCGGCAGGGGTGCCAGCTAGCCGTAGCGCCATGCAATCTCAACGCACCTTCCTTTCCCGCGTCCTGCCCACGCTTCTTGGTTTCGCAGGGCTCGCATTCACCTGCATCGCCACGATCACGGCGCATGCGGAAACAAAAGACGACCCTCTCGCCTCCTGGCGCAGCGGGGTAAAGATTCGCCCCGTGCTGCCGGAGACCGCCGAGCGCCACAGCATCCACTCGTATTTCAACACCTGCCCGGAGAGTCCGGATGGCACGCAGGTCCTCTTCTATTCCTCCACCGCGCTGAATGGCCACACCGGTGAAGTGCACATCATCAACCGCAGCACCGGCGAAGAGAAGACGCTCGTCACGAATATCGAAACCGAAGACGCCCACCGTGCTGCCTGCCAGCAATGGCTTTCCCATGGCAAGCGCATCACCTTCCACGGACTGCGCGATGGCACGTGGTTCGTCGGTGCCGTGGATCTCGATACCGGCAAGGAGCGCATCCTTGCGAAGAACCGTCTCTCCAGCTGGGGCCAGCCGAATGGTGACCTCGTGCCGCTCTACGGCCAGCACTGGGATCCGGGTGAGCACACGAACCTGGAACTCTGCAATGCTGCCACCGGTGAAATCAAGACCGTGCTCACCGCACAGGCCGTGAAGGAGAAGTACACCGCGTGGGTGGACAAGGCGTTTGCAGGAAAGCCCTTCATCATCTTCTTCCCCGTGCTCAGCCCGAAGGCAGACCGCGTGTTCTTCAAGCTCGCCGCACCCGGCATCACGCGCGATCCACGCGGCACCGCCGCGAGCCAGCGCCTCGGCCTCGTGTGCTACAGCATCGCGGAGAATCGATTCCTCTATCAAAGCGATCGCTGGGGCCATCCCTCCTGGCATCCGGATGGCAAGACCATCGTCGAGACTTCCTTCACGCTCTTCGACAGCGACAACGGTAAAGGCACCCGCCTGCCCGGCCTGCCCGCGGTGAGTGGAGATCATCCCTCCGCCAGTCCGGATGGGAAGCTCATCGTCACCGACTCCACTATGGACAAGTTCGGCGGAGACGCCAAAAGCTGGGGCATCGTCCTCGCCGACGCACGCGGTGGCAATCACATCCTCCTGCACTCGTTCAAGAACGACGGTGGTGCCCGCTCGTGGCGGCGTTCCCATCCGCATCCCGTCTTCAGCGCAGATGGCAAGCGCATCTATTTCAACGTGAGCGACGGCACCTGGACGCGGCTGTATGTGGCGGAGGTGAGTGATGGTGTGGCGGCGGCGATCACCAAGTAGATCTCCACATCATTCTCGCATCACGAGTCTGCAACCTCATGCACCGCAACTCAGCCGACCTCGGAATGCCATTCACCTTCATCACCGCTTCTAAAAAATGGACGGTAGGGATGCGCTCCCGCGCGTCCGTCTTTAGATGGGCGGAGGGGGCGCGGAGCTTCAGCGCGAAACCACCTCGCAACACCACGACCACCCCACCACCTCCGCCCACTATTTTCGGACGCGCAGGAGCGCATCCCTACCGCCCATTTTAGAAAAGGGGGGCGCCATATGTCGAATCAACGTCATCCCGCAGTTTTCCACACTTCCCATTTTCAGCCACCCATCCCATTCGCACCATGATACACCATCCCATCATTCGTGCCGCGCGCTCGCTGACCCTTGCGGGCGGCCTGTGCCTGCTCTCTTCCGCTACCACCATCCATGCCGCTGCCACTGCCGCCGGTCCCGCCGGGCTCATCCTCGACGATGATGCCGCCGAGTACAAAGGCTCCTGGGTCACCAGCGAGAAGCAAGCCCCGCTCTTCGGCAAGAGCTACCGCCACGATGACAACAAGCACCAGGGCGAAGCCAGTGCCGTCTTCACGCCGAAGATCACGGAGCCCGGCGACTACGAAGTGCGCCTCCTCTATGTGGCCACCAAAAACCGCGCCACCAATGTGCCCGTCACCATCCAGAGTGCCGACGGCGCCAAGACCATCACGATAAACCAGCGTGAGGAAGCCCTGCAGAATGGCGTACCACGCGCGCTGGGTGTGTTCCGATTTGAAGCGGGCAGCAAGGCATCACTCGAAATCACGAACAAGGACACCGATGGCTATGTGGTGGTGGATGGCGTGCAGTTCGTGCCCATCGCCCTGGCGAAGTCCGAGCGCGATGGCAAGGCGCCCTCCGGCTTCGCCATGAGCACGCCCACGGAGAAGAACGCGAAGACGCTCGTCCCCGCATCCACGCGCTCGAAGGAGGTCGAGTCCTCTCCCGAGCACGCCGCCGCCCGCGCCCGTCTCGCCGCAGCTGCCGCACTCTCGCCCCTCGCGGAAAAGACAGCCGAACGCAAAACCAACCTCACGCCCGACACCGCACCCATCGCCCTCGCCAAGGACGTGCCCGCAGCTCAGGTGAACGGCAAATCGTACGACCTCATCGTCGTCGGTGCGACCGCCGGTGGCACTGCCTGTGCTGTGCGCGCCGCGCGTGAAGGTCTCACCGTTCTCCTCGTGCAGCACAACCGCCACATCGGCGGCATGATGAGCAATGGCCTCATGCAGTGGGACGCACTCTACGGCGGCCCGCGCGCGCCGCTCTTCACGGAGTTGCTGGGGAATATTGAGAAGTACTACATCGAGCGCTTCGGCAAGGATTCGCCGGATCATCAGATCATCCGCTACTCACACCAGAAGTATCCCATCAGCTGGGCCGAGTCGAAGGTGAACGAGCGCGAGTTCCATCGCCTCGTCGCCGGGGAGAAGAACCTCACACTGCTGCTCTCACACTATCCCGTGTCACTGGAGCGCGAAGGCGCAATCATCAAAGGCGTGACCCTGCGCGAGTACGGCACCAAGAATGACATCACCGCCAAGGCCACCGTCTTCGCCGATGGCACCTATGAAGGCGACCTCTTCGCGCTGGCGAAGGTCCCCTTCCGTGTGGGCCGCGAAGCACGCGCGGAATACAATGAGCCGCACGCGGGCAAGGCGTTTGTGAATATCGACAGCGACTCCGCTCCGGTCGACGCCATCGAGGGCAAGCTGAACATCCGCCCCTACGGTTCCCGCCAGGGCAGCGTGGATCCCACCAGCCCCTTCACCGCGGACGGTGCTGTGCAGGCCTACAACTACCGCTTCTGCGTCACGAAGGATCCCGCGAATCGCATCATGCTCACCGAGCCACCTCCCGGCTACAACCGCGAGGAGTATGTGAACTACGGCCGCAAATCCATCGCCACGAATGCAGGGCCCAATCTGAAGTCCCACATGAACAGCCCCATTCTCCCGGGCGAAAATCACGCGTACCCCGAGGCGGACTGGCCCACACGTGAGAAGATCATCGAGCGGCACAAGAACTTCGGGCTCGGCCTCATCTGGTTCCTGCAGAATGACGAGTCCGTCTCTGAAAAAGCGCGCGCAGGCTTCCGGGAATGGGGCCTGCCCAAGGATGAGTTCACGGACAACGGCCATATCCCCTATGAAATGTATGTGCGCGAAGCCCGCCGCATCGTGGGCCGCCATGTGCTCACCGAGCTCGATGGCTTCGCCGCGAAAGGTTATGGGCGCACACCGATTCAGCCAGACAGCATCGGCACCACCGACTGGTACCAGGACTCCCACTCCTGCACCACCGACTCGCGCCCCGGCTTCAAGTATGACGGCAAGCTCATCCTCACCCAGGAGTCACGCCCTGCGCAGATTCCCTACCGCAGCCTGCTGCCGCAGGGTGTGGACAATCTCCTTGTACCCATCTGCCTCTCCGCCACGCACGTGATGTGGGGCGCCATCCGCCTGGAGCCCGTGTGGATGCAGACCGGTGAGGCCGCCGGCTTCGCCGCTGCACAGGCCATCAAGGACAAGACGACACCCGCCGCATTGGACAGCCGCAAGCTCGTGCGCACGCTGGCAGAGAAGCAATTCCTCGTAAGCTTCTTCAATGATGTGAAGGTGACAAACGAAGAAGCGTGGATCCCCGCCGTGCAGTATTTGGGCACCCAGGGATTCTTTGAGGACTATGACGTCCATGCCGCGGCCCGGCTCGATATGCTGACCGGCAAACTCTGGGTAGAGGCACTTGCGAAGCTGCTGGGGGACAACGGCCAAAATGAAAGTGGTGGCAACAACAGCGGCATCGCCCGCCAGCTCGCCACATCTCTCGCCCAGGCTGCCGCCATCCGCGATGCCGCGGATATGAAAACGCAGGACTTCCTGAAGCTGGTGCGCAGCGTGAAAGGGGTGAACGAAGACACGGTGCGCGATGCCGTAAAACACATCGACGCCAAGTCAGAGACCATCACCCGCGGCGATGCCTGCCTCGTGATCTACACGCTGCTGAAGGGTGCGGCGAAATAGTCAGCAGGACATCCTGATACACCACCCCCATGGCACCCAGCAAAACGTCTCGTGACCTCGCACCCGTGCTGACACCCAATCCACCCAGTCACGAACCACCTTGCGCGAAGCGCCTTGGAGTGCGTGTGCGAAGCACCGCTTTGGCTGGGAGCCTGGGGCCGGAGTGTCTGCAGTGCCCCACCCCAATCCAACGCCGCTCCGCACACCAGCCCTCACATACCATCCCAGATTTCATCCACCTTCCCGCTGCTGTTCTCAACCACCTCCTCACCCGCCCCAAAGCGGTGCTTCGCACCGCACTCCAAGGCGCTGCGCGCAAGGTGGCACATCACAAAAACACCTCCGCGTCTCCCTCGCGAACGAGTCCGAAAGTCCCTTCCCTCCGCGTCTCCGCGTCTCTGGTTCCCCCCCTCTTCCTCCTGTCCCTCGCCCTCGCCCTCTCCCTCTGCCTACCGCCAATGTCCCACGCGCAATCGTCCACACGACAGCCCTCCCTGCACTGGTCCCAGCTCCCCAACCTGCCGGACAAGGAAGGCTTCGCCGCCATGCATGCGGGCGTGAGCGGTGGCGCACTCCTCGTGGCCGGTGGCGCAAACTTCCCTGAAAAGCGCCCGTGGGAAGGCGGCACGAAAATTTGGTATGATGACATCTGGGTGCTCGACAAGCCCGACGGCCAGTGGCGCAACGCAGGCAAGCTACCCAAGCCCATCGGCTACGGCGTGAGTGTCACGTGGAAGGATGAAGTCATCTGCGCCGGCGGCAGCAATGCGGAGGGACACCGCGCGGACGTCTATGCCTTGAAATGGGAAGCCGGAAAGGTCACCACTCGCACGCTTCCCTCCCTTCCCCAGCCCTTTGCCAATACCTGTGGTGTACTCATTGGTGATACACTCTATGTGGCAGGTGGCATTGATAAGCCAGATGCCACCAAGGCCATGCATACCTTCTGGTCGCTGAACCTCGCGGACGCCAATGCCAATGCCACCTGGCAGACCCTGCCCCCGTGGCCGGGACCCGAGCGTATGCTCGCCACCGCGGGCACGCATGATGGCGCCTTCTACCTCTTCACCGGCGCCGCTCTGCATGCGGACAAGGACGGCAAGCCTGCACGCGATTGGCTCAAGGACGCCTACCGCTTCACCCCGGGCAAGAACACCTGGGAAAAGCTGCCCGATGTCCCGCAGGTCGCCGTCGCCGCCTGCACTCCCGCGCCCAGCACCGAGCGCGGCCTGCTGCTGCTCTGTGGCGACGATGGCAGCAAGGTCGGCTTCAAACCCGAGACCGAGCATCCCGGCTTCCCCAAGGGCACCTTGCTCTTCGATGTCTCCGCCGGCGACTGGCATCGCCTCCCCGATGCCCCCATCTCCCGCGCCACCGTGCCCACCACGATTTGGAATGGCCGCATCATCATCCCCAGCGGCGAAGCCCGCCCCGGCTTCCGCTCGCCCGAGGTGTGGTCGGTGGAGGTGAAGTAAGCAACAAAGCAGCCACGCCCACCTTGAGCAGAGCATCATGAAAGGAGCGCGGCCTTTCCAGGCCGCATGGTCGCTCGCGCTGTTGACGTCGGAAGTCCGACGCCACTGCATCCGAAGCCATAGAGGCACTTTCATCTTCGCTTCCAAACCAAAGGTGTCTGCCACCCAGCGGCCTGGAGAGGCCGCGCTCCTTTGCGCCCCGGCTCCTCCCGCCACAAAAATTCCGAATCTTTAAGTCTTGCGTAATGTGTACAAATGCGTAGTGTTCAAAATAACACTCACCACCCTTACCACACAGCACTCCACACCTACTTCCCATGCAAGACCTCCAGATGAAGACGCTGTTTCGCCTGTTCAAGAGACTCTGCCATCGCCCCGCGACGCGGCGGCCGATGCGCGGGCCGAAGTACATCGAGTGGGATCGTCCGGAGGGGAGCTAGTCACGTGACGATGCCCGCCTTCTCTCCACCGCGTGAATGAAGCACCCTCTCGCGAAGGGATTCCTCCTTCGTCGGGCTGCCCTAACGCGAGCTACCCCATCCTACCCCCGCTCAAACCGGATCACCTGCCGCGCCACCTCTCCGCTGTCGAGCAAATCAAATCCCTCATTCACCTGCTCCAGGGAAATAGTACGCGTCCGGAGCAGATCCACCGGCAGAGCACCGGTGCGGTACATTTCCATGTACCTGGGGATATCACGCTGCGGCACGCAGGAGCCCATGTAGCTGCCCATCAGCACCTTCTCCTCCGCGGCAAAGGCCAGCGCAGGAAGCGTGATCTTGCTATCCGGATGCGTGAGACCAATGCTCACCGCACGACCACCACGCCGCACACTGGCAAAGGCCTGCTCGATCACCTTCACCTGGCCCACCGCCTCAAACGCGTGATCCACACCGCCATGCGTCAGGTCACGCACCGCGGGCACCGGGTCCACGCGTGAGGCATTGATCACATGCGTGGCGCCGCATTGCTTCGCGAGTTCCAGCTTCGAATCCAGCACATCCACCGCGATGATGGGATAGGCCCCCGCGGCACGCGCGCCCATCACCACACTGAGACCCACGCCACCCATGCCGAAGACACCCACGGAGGTCCCCGCAGGCACCTTCGCCGTATTGATCACCGCACCCACACCCGTCATGATCGCGCAGCCAAAGAGCACCGCCGTCTCCGCGGGAATATCCTGCGGCACCTTCACAATCGATTCGCGTGCGATTACGCTGTACTGCGAGTACCCCGCGATTCCCGAGTGGTGATGCACCCGGCTCGCGCCGCCCTTCCAGAAGCGCACACCTCCAGTAATCAGTTTGCCCGCACGATTCGCCACCACCCCCGGCTCACACAGGGAGGGCCGTCCACTCGCGCACATGGGACAGTGCCCACACGTCGGCAGGAAGGAGAAGACCACATGCTCGCCCTCGTGCAGGTCCTTCACGCCCTTGCCAATCTCGCGCACGATACCGCACGCTTCATGGCCGATGACAATGGGCAGCGGCCACAGGCGGGTGCCATTCAGCACGGAGAGGTCCGAGTGGCACAGGCCGGCAGCGGTCATCTCCACGAGGACCTCGCCCTCCTGTGGACCGTCCAGTTCCAGTTCTTCAATCACGAGTGGTTTGCTCGTGGCATAGGGCTTGGGCAGCCCGCGCTCATGCAACACCGCGGCGATGGTCTTCATGTGTGGGAAGCGAAGCAGTTGAGGCGATGACGCCTTGCCCTTTCCACCAGAAGTGTGCGTTCGTCACCTTTATATTGTGAAATCACCTCACCCACCCACCACTCACTGCTTTGGCGCTTCCAGCCAGAGAAGGTTCCTGCGGAAGTCGATGGTCGCCCGGTAATTCGCCAGCAGGCCCGAGCCCACCTTCGGCTCATCCCCCACAAGGAAGGCCGGCACATCACGCATGGTCGGTCCCAGGCCGTGGAGGCGCGGCACCACCACGCGCTCCAGCGTATTGAGATTTTCGCCACTATTCGCCACCCCCACGCCGAAGCGCTGGCCCGGCAGTGTGCGCGCGCTGGCCAGCAGGTTCGCTCTCTTCGCCACCTCGCGGGTCATCTCCATGGGTGAGTTCGCCCCGGAGTCCAGCAGTGCCTCCCACTTCGCCTCGCCGTTGCCTATCTGCACATAGGGCAGTCCATTGCGAAACTTGATGGGCACCTTCCACACAGCATTCCCCCGCTGCGGCTGGTAGCTCTCATCGAAGCCAAAGGTGATCTGCTCCCGCTTGTGATCCAGCGTCAGGTAACTGCAGGCCTGGTGCAGCAGGGCCATGCCCCAGATGTCCAGCGAAATGCGCTCGCGCCAGAGCCCCCCGCCCGTGAGGCTGCGATGCGTGCGAATCAGGGTCGGCAGTCCCTGGATGCTCCACTGCCCGATATTCACCTGCCTCACCCGGCCCACGATGGCCGGCTCGCTGCCAAAGGCCCCCTCCAGCCGGAAGCGGTCCGGCGAATGCCGCAGCGTATCCACCTTCGCGCGCACCGCCGTGTCAGCATCCAGCACCAGGCACCCCTGGCTTCCGGTATCCATGACCATCAGAGCCGGCTTGCCATTCAGCATTCCATTCATGGCAGGCAGGCCGTGGTGCCAGATCATCGGCACCGTCACCGTGGAGCGCCCGCCGTGGGTGTGCTCCACCCGCACATCCACCTCGCCACCACGCAGGTCCACTCCCAGGCGGGAGGCTTCCACCGCACGGTTCTGCAGCGCGCGCAGCGTGCCGTGGGAGACCCGTTCATGGGCGCTGCCCGCACAGCTGCACACCGCCAGGGCGAGAAAGAGGGTGCCAAGGCGACCCAGGATTTTTTTGGCCGCAGCAGTGCTGGACAGCTTCATCATGCGCGCCGCTTGGTAGCGCGGCTTTGACCACCTGCCAAGCGCAAGCAAACGGGAATCTCCCGCGTTGTTCCAGTTCAGGTTATAGTCGTCGTCCGTTCCGGCCATGCCTCTGCCTTCTCCCATGCATTCATGAATACGCACACCCCCGCCCGTTTGCTCCTACACGGATGCTTCATCTTTTTCGCCGTGATCTGGCTGACGCACGCCCAAGCACTGGGGCAGGCACAGGCACCGCCCTTGCCGGACCTCACCACCATTCCTGCGGATCTCACCGTTCCGGAAATGAAAGACGCCGCGCCGGCTGCCGGTCTGCGGGTGCGGCAGACCACCCCAGGCTGGGAGGGCACCCAGGTGCATCACGCCCTATACCTCCCCACCGACTGGAGCCCGCCCGAAAAGGGACAAGGAACAGGCAAGAAGTACCCCGTCATCGCCGAGTACGCCGGCAACGGCGGCTACAAGAACAAATACGGCGATGTCTCCGAGGGCACCGTGCAGGGCAGCAATCTCGGCTTCGGCCTCACCGCCGGCCACGGCTATATCTGGGTCTGCCTTCCCTACATTGAGAACGCCGAAGGCATGGGCACAAAGCGCAACGCCATCAAATGGTGGGGCGATGTCGCCGAGACCAATCGCTACGCCACCGCCACGCTGAAGATGCTGGCGGAGAAATACGGCGCCGACCTCGACCGCGTGGTCCTCACCGGTTTCTCACGCGGCGCCATCGGCTGCAACTACCTCGGCCTGCAGGATGACACCGTGGCTCCGCAGTGGAAGGCCTTCTTCTGCCACTCCCACTACGATGGCGTGAGCGACCGCTGGCCCTACGCCGGTGCCGACCGCGCCTCCGCTTTGGCGCGGTTGCAACGCTTGAAAGGAAGACCCCAATGGCTTTCCCAGGAAGGCAGCACGAAGGCCTCAGAGGACTATCTGAAATCCACCGGCGTGAAAGGCGACTTCACCTTCCACGCCATTCCCTTTCGCAATCACTCCGACCAATGGGTGCTGCGGGACATTCCCGAGAGGAAGGCGGCACGCGAGTGGCTGCAACGAGCCATTGGAGAAACGCAAAGCAGCGAAGCAGCAAAGAACTGAAAAATCTCTGAAAGTGCACACGGAGTCGGCTGCTCAGCCTGCAATCCTCTGCTGCTTTGTTGCTTTGCGTTAAACCTCTCCACCCTCCCGCTCCAGCCTCTCGATTTCCTTCTCCCCTACCAGCGCCCATCTGCCCAGCAGCATCGCGCAGAAGGTCAGGAAGCCGGCAACAAGGAACGAGATGCCGGGCATCGGAAACGTTCTCTCCGGAGCCACGCTGTACGCGAACATCCATGTCCAGAGGATAAAGCCCACAATGCTTGCCATGCTGGCCACGCTGTTCAGCGCGCCCTGGACTTCACCCTGCTCCGACGGCCCCACTTTCTTCGTAATGATCGATTGTGCCGCAGGTCCCGCGATGCCGCTGAGGGCTCCAATGAACATGACCACGTAGATGACCGTTCCATTCGGCGCGAGCCCGTATCCCACCATCGCAAACGTCATCAGCGCAAAGCCCAGGAGCAGTCCGCGCCGCTCTCCAATGCGTGCGATGATGCGCCCCGCCAGACCGGCCTGCACAATGGCGGCCATGATGCCCACAAAACTCAGCGAGATGGCCACGTCCAGTTCATCCCAACCGTAGCGCTTCGCAGTATACATCACCCACAGGCTTGGATAGATGTTGTGGGTGAGATTCATCAGGAAATGCACCCCGGAAAGGCTCAGCACCACCGGCCAGCGGCTCAGTGATTTGATGGACTTGATAGGGTGCGCGCTCTCCCAGTGGAAGGGTTTGCGGTTTTCTTTAGCGAGAGATTCAGGCAGGACAAACACGCCATAAATGCAATTTAGCAGCGTCACGATCGCCGCCAGGACGAAGGGCAGCCGCAGCCCATCCATCTCCACAAACATGGGGCCATACTTGCTCGCCAGACCGCCGACGACAGGACCCGTGACGAAGCCAATGCCAAACGCCGCACCAATGAGGCCAAAGCCATGCGCGCGCTTCTCCGGTGGCGTGATGTCTGCAATATAGGCACTGGCCGCACTGAAGTTTGCCGCGGTGATGCCAGCGACGATGCGGCCGATGAACAGCCACCACAGGTTCGGCGCCCACGCCAGCAGCAGGTAGTCCAGGCCCGAGCCCAGCAGCGAGAGCAAAATCACCGGCCTGCGTCCGTAGCGGTCCGAGAGAGAGCCGAGCACCGGGGAAAAGAGGAACTGCATGAGCGCATACAGCGCCATCAGCCAGCCCACCATGTGCGACTTGGTCGCCTCATCGCCTCCCACCATCTCCCCCACCAGCCCCGGCAGCACAGGAATGATGAGACCAATCCCAAAGATATCGAGAAAGAGCGTGATGAAGATGAAGACGATGGCCGGCTGCCTTTGGGACATGAGAATGGGCCGCCATCCATAGAGCGCCACAGCGGCATGTCGAGTTCGAATGTCGCCCCGGCACCCTCCGGCACACCTGCCCTTGACAGCACCGCACGCGGCGAATCCGTCACGTTGCACAAAGGAAAGCAGCCTGGAGGTTAGGCCTTCCGGCCTGACAGTGGGCGTTGGGTCTTCTGACCCGACAGCAAGCAATTCGCCTTCGCGCAGGTAACATCTCAAGACAAGAGAGACACTGGTTCACTATAGATGAGCGAAGAAGCCAGGAGCGCAGGAGCGTCTGCGAAGAAACGCAGGATCTTCCGTAGGAGTTCTATTGTCGGGTCAGAAGACCCAACGCCCACTGTCAGGCCAGAAGGCCTAACCTCCGAAATACTTTGCTGCTTTTGCTGCTTCGCTGCTTTGCGATGAAATCCGCCGTGGGCAAAACTTCACCCACTCGCGCGACCTGCGCGTCTCTGCCTCCTCTGCATCGAGACGTCACCACGTCCACACGCGTGGCACCGTCCCAGCGCCAACCCTCTCACTCCTTTGCGTCCTTTGCCTCTGTGCCCCTTTGCGGTTAACCGGAAATATCCCTTCCGCACGAAGAGCGAGTTGAGCGTGCCGCTATCGTCAGGCCGGAGGCCTAACGCCCACTGTCAGGCGAGACGCCTAACCTCCATGGAGCTTCGCTGCTTTGCGACAAATTCGCTGCCGCATGGCTGCCCGCACCACACCTCACCTCACATCATCCCACTGGCCCGCAGCACCGTCTCCTGCACCGCGAGATCATGCTCCGGCGTGAACTCCCACGCCTTCTCTCCGCGAATCGCTTTCGCAAAATCCACCCAGTCCGCGGCATAGCGCGGCAGGTTCGGCACCTTTACGGTCTGGATGCCTTTTTTATATTCGCCGCGCGGACGATCCAGCATGAGCCGCACGGTCGGAGCGTCCAGTTGCAGAATCTCCACTGTGCCCATGTTTCCGCACACCACGAACTGACGTCGCGCGCCGCCCTGTACTTCAATCATCGAGCTGCGCACCGTGGCCGTCGCCTTGGGATAGTCGAGCACGGCGAGCATGTTGTCCGCCCAGCCATCCTTCCCGCGTTGGATGTGTGGCGAGACTTTCTCCGGCTTGCCAAGGATACGCACCACGGAGTCGATGACATGGCACCCGAGTTCAAACATCGAGCCACCTTTGTACGGCAGCATCGCCGCGCGACCCTCGTCATCCATGAATTTGCTCATCTCCGCATGAATCACCGAGATGTCACCCAGCCAGCCTTCGCGCACCGCTTTCACCGCGAGATCGAAGCCTGAGTTGTAGCGGAACATGTAGCCCATCTTCACGAGTCGCTTCTTCGCTGTCGTCGTGTCCAGGATGCGCTTGAACTGCTCCAGGGATTCCCCCGCCGGCTTGTCCAGATGCAGATGCATTCCTGCATTCACCACCTTCTCCGCCGTGTTCAGCAGATCGCCCACACCCGTTTCCACGGACACCAGTTGCAGTCCCGGCGTGTTGAGCAGTTGCTCCTCCGTCATCCATGTCACCCCGGCATACGCCTTGTCTTTCTCCGCCTTCTTCCGCAGTTCCTCATCCGGCTCCACTACGCCCACCACTTCATAGTCCGCACACGCCCGCAGCATTTCGAGCTGACCACTCGCATGCGCATGCTTCGTCCCAATCTGACCCGCACGAATGGGCTTCCCACCACCCGCAGCCCCGCTGAGTGTTGGGGCCTGCGAGAAAACAGAAGCTCCCGCGCCGAGAGCAAGCGTGTGAAAAGTGCGGCGGTTCATCGTGATGGTGGTGATTGCGGAAGGAGTAAGGGAATGGGAGCAAAGCAAACGCGGTGGGTGACACGCATGTTACCAAATTTGCTCTATGATAAATTCAGGTGCCGAAGGCCTTGGACTGCGAGCAGCCTGCTGCCGCTTTCCTAAAGTGCAGCCTGCTGCACGCCCTACCGCGACGAAGTCGCCTATTATTTCGTGGAAGTGTGAGACTACCAACGCGTATCACCATCGCCACAGCAGGCTGTGGACTCTTCAAAGCGGCAGCAGGCTGCCGCAGTCCAGGGCGCTTCGCGCACAATTCCTCATCACATTCCGCACACAAATCACCCTCGCTTCCTCCACGAACACTTCCTATCCTCACCTCATGAAATTTCACGGTGCATCACTCCTGCTCGTTTCCCTCCTCGGTCTCTGTGCTGAGAACACCCTTCCCGCGCAGACTGAGCGCCCACCTTCCCAAACGGAAGGAAAATCCCTTCTTGTCCCACCACGCTCGTCTAGCTACCTCGTCACCGCATCCCCCGATGTCCGTGTCGAACCCAACATCGACTACCTCGGCCCCGACCGGAAGGAAAAGGCAGACCTCTACCTGCCCAAGGAAAAAGTGGTTGGCAAGAAGCACCCCGGCATCGTCATCATCCACGGCGGCGGCTGGAGTGGCGGCGTGAAGGACGCCACGCGTGAGAAGAACATCGGCACCACCCTCGCGCTGCATGGTTATGTATGCATGAGCATCGACTACGTGCTCGCGGACAAGGACAGCAAGAATGTCGTGTGGCCGCAAAACCTCCACGACTGCAAGACCGCCGTGCGCTGGCTTCGCAAAAATGCCGAACGCCTCAAGCTCGATGCAGACAACATCGGCACCATCGGCGGCTCCGCCGGTGGACACCTCGCCACCATGGTCGCCGTCACCGGCCCCGACCTCGATCCCGCCGGTCCCTATGGCGAATTCTCAACGAAGGTGCGCTGTGCCGTGGACCTCTACGGCCCCGCCGACCTGGAGAACTGGAAGGACGTCGCCGCCCTGCGCAAGTCCCGCAAAGAAGACCCGGCACTCTACAAGCAATTCTCCGTCCTCACGCATCTCGACAAGGAGGATCCACCCATACTCATCCTCCACGGCACCGCCGACGCCACCGTGCCCTTGAGCCAGTCAGAAACCCTCGCTGCTGCGCTTCAGAAACTCGGCATCGAACATCACCTCGAAATCATCGAAGGCGCCCCGCACACCTTCCATCTCCAGCCCGTGCAAAAAGATCTCCGCCCCATGGTGGTGGAGTTTTTTGACAAGCATTTGAAAAAGTAAAAGAGGCTCATCAAGTCATTGCAGCCCTGGGAGCGCTGGCCTCCGGCCGGCGTATTCTTGCATTCCGCGAGCAACACGCCGGCCAGAGGCCAGCGCTCCCAGGGCCGATGCACGCGACGCAACACCCTGCCCACGTTTACTGTTCACAACCGTCATCCCCCAACCTGCCTACCTCCGCACTTCTTGAGCAAGTCTTGTGCGATGCGAGCATCCCACTCAATCATATCCTGTCCGAAGTCGAACTTGCAGGCGCCTGCTTCCCAGCCTTGCGTCGCGTAGTCGATGAAGGCTTCCATCGAGGGCCACACCCATGATGGAAATCCAGAGTCATTCACCTTCCACACCACAGCATAGGTGCGTGGAGACCACACCAGCGAGATGTACTCTCCGCCCGAAGAGAGAAACGGATAAGCCGTGACCTCCTTGTCCTTCGGAAACAAGTCTTCGCCAAGCACCGTGTTGTTTGCATACATCTTGCGGAACTTCAGACACTGTTCGTGGGAGAAGACGCTGAAGTCCTGAATCAACTGGCTGTCCACGTCACGCTCTCCTGCAGGGTCGCGCCGAATGCCACTGCCAAACACGGACAGATAGTCATGCAACTCCCCTGGGAATGACAAGCCCACCTGGATCTCACTGGCCAGAATTTCCTCTTCCGTCAGGCCCGGATGCAGCAGGCTTTCCAAACGGCTCCCCTGCTCCGTAAGCACCTTCAGCAGCCGCTCGATTTTTGGTTTCATGCAGTCGGTCATACCTTCATCACGCCTCATGTCCATCCATTTCCTCAAGCAAGAAACCGCACCTCATTACTACTCACTGACCTACTGCTTACTGATCTACTGAATACCACTCACTCCTTCTTCACCCCCTCCTCCAGATACCTCTGCACCGCCACGCCGAGTTTCGCGCCCACGGCCTTGTAACCTTCCACGGTGCTCTGCTCAATATTCCACGGTGTCTCCAGGCACACGGCGACCGTATGCGGATTGCCATTCATGGTCACCCACGTGCCACTCATCTGGCGCCAGAGCGGATGATACTTCGGTCCATCATACTTCGGCACATCCATCATGGGGAAGACAGAGCCCACCTCGGAGCGCGCGAGACTGAAGAGCCGCTTGCGATTGCTCAGCATGGGTTCCTTCACCAACTCCTCCGGCAGCGCATAGAAAAATGCCTTCACATCCTTCGGCGCGGGATTGTGCAGATCCAGGAACACATCCATGCGCCCCTCCTTCGCGAACTCGCGGATGTACTTCTGCACGGCGGCCACTTCGTTCCAATTCGGTTTTTCCGTCCAGTCGCGATTATGATCCTGCGGCGTCGCCTCCTTGCCGCCGTTGCCGGTGGCCGTGTTGTCGATGTCCATGATGGGCACGATGTAGATCTCCGCATTCTGGCGCAGCCAGGTGGGCCCAGCTTCACTGCTCATGAGCCACTCGGTGAAGCCCTGGCACACCCAGCTCGCGCCGCTCTCCCACGCGTGCTGCCTCGCCTGCACCCAGATGCCAAACCGGCGGGCCTCCACGCGATCTCCCTCGCACACGCGCAGCATCGGCACGCTGCGGCCTTCGCGTGACTTGCACAGCTCCTGCTCCTCCGCAGCCGCGGACGATTCCGCCATCTGGCGCACCAGCGCTGCGGAAGTCGCCGGCGTGAAAGGCGGCCCCCACGCGACCAGCACACTGCTGCCCTCCACGGGGAAGGTGTAGGTCATCACGCCCTCCACTCGCGCGCCCTGCGGGGTCTTCTTCCACGACTTGCCATCAGCAGAAAACGAAGCGCGCTCCGGCATGGACCACTCGGCGGCGAGTGGTTTGTTCGAGGGCAGACCATTCGCCTGCGGCATGGGCAAATCAGAAGCGCGCAATTGCAGTGTAAGTGGCTTGCGCGGATCCAGCCCCTCGATGCGGAAGCACCACCAGCATGGCCAGCCCCGCTTCGGGTCACCGCCCGGCATGAACTGCACCGTCTGGCTCCCTGCATCCACATTCATCACGCGCACGGACGCGCCTTCGAAATCCGACTCCACCGTGAGCGCCTGCAGTGCCCGGGCTTGCCAGGCCAGCGTCATCATCGTCATCAGGGAAAGGGCCGCGAGCCGGCGGCGCAGTGAGAAAGCGTGAAGCAGGTTCATGAGAATGAGGAAACGCTGAGGAAAGTGGACCGCACTCCTACGTGCGTGGGCGCATGACTTTATGCAACGCAATGCATCGCGCTCGCAATCGCCTCGCCCACGCCACGCCTCAGAAAAACATCCCTAAAATCAATAGATGTTCACGTGAACACGTTTGCTTTTTGGCCGGATTTCCGCACAATGGACAGGTACTTTTTCACCATTCGCCCTGCCGCATTTCCCCATGGCTTCACACACTCGCTCCACCAAGCTGCCCGCCTGTCTCGCCGAGGCCGCAGAACTCCGCGCCAAAGCCCTGGGATACCCAAGTTGGAATGCCTACATCAAAGGACTCATCCGCTATGACCTGCTCGTGCAAGGAGATCACACCATCACGCTGCCGTGGGCGAAGTGCGCGCTGGAAGTGCAGGATCAAATCGATTCACGACTCCTTGTGCTCACAGAGAAGGGAAAAGGCGAGCGCTGGCAGCTCCTGAAGCGCATCATGAACAAGGTCGATGTGAAAGGCCGTGGCGTGCCCGCGGATGCGCTGGTCGCGGAAGAAAATGGGTGATGCTGGCAGACATGGAGCGATGCCTACAATTGCGAATAAATCCCCTCACTTGCCGCATTAATCACATTCAAGGCTGAAGATCCGCTCAGATCATTATAGAGAACTCATTCATAATGAGCCTTGGCAGCCTTCAGGCTTGTAGAACGCGCCGCTTCTGGGTATACGTCATGGTGTGTTCTGCCGAGGACCGTGGAACGCAGTCAAAAAATCTCCCCCTTGGTGCTCCCCACACCTATTGACCGATGAAGTCCCAGCGTCACATCCACCTGTGCTATGCGGCCAACGACACCGACAAGGTGTGGCCATGGACCACCGTGCTCCAGGAGGAGTACGGACTGCAATGCGGACATCCCGGCCCGTTTCCGCATCCCAAGCTCTCTGCGGAGGAAAACCAGGCAGCGCGTGAACGCAAAGTGTCCGCTGCCGTGGCGGTGATCTTCTTCGCCTCCCGCGGCGCGCTCGACTCGAAACTGGTGGTGAATCAATTCCTCCAGGCCATCGAACTCTCCAAGCCGGTGCTGGTGTGCCTGCTGGAGGACAAGTCCAGCATAGCCACGCCGCGCTGGTTTGAAAAAGTGCTCGCGGAACAGCAGTCCATTCAGCTGTGGCAGCAGGACCAGTCGCAGAGCAGCCTGCAACTGGAGTCCTTCCTCGCCGGTCTCGGCCTCATGTCCCAGACCATGCGCCGCCCGAGCAAGAGCAGCGGCAGGGAATCCGGCCCCACGCCTGTATCGGCACCTGCAACGCCAGGCACTTCCACGCCTCCTACGCGCGTTCCAGAGCGTCCGCTGAGCATGCCTGCGGCATCCGTCATCGCGCCGCTCAATGCGCCGGTGATCCCACCGATGCATGTCGCGACCGCGCCCGCCATGAGCGTGCCTCTCGCCGCCGCACCTCCTGCCGCAGCCGCAGCAGCCATTCCCCGCACTCCCGTTGCACCCGCGGCTGCACCTGCAACGCAAATGCCGAGCGCCCCCATCGCGGCAACACCGGCGCCTGCGCCGGCAGCCGTCGTACCGCAGGTCAGCGCCACTCCGGCAGCTCCTGCGTACACTCCCGCGGCTGCTGCCACTCCTGCAGCGGCACCTGCCTACCCGGCCGCCACACCTGCTGCCGCCACTCCCGTTTCCTACGCTCCGCCCAGCACCCCGGTGACGCCTGTGCCGCAGGCGCCACCAGTCGCAGCGACACCCGCTGCTGCTCCGGCCGCGTATGCGTATGCTCCCGCACCAGCAGCTCCCGCCCCGGTGCCCGCGGCTCCCGTCGCGGCACCCGCGCCCGCACCCCTGCCGGTAAGCGCTCCCGTCACTCCTGCTCCGGCAGCGATTCCGGCTCCCGCTGCGCCCTCCTATGCCCCGGCCCCTGCGGCTCCGGCGTACACCGCGCCCCCTGCTACGACTGCGGCGCCAGTGCCTGCCCAGTCCTTTGCAGCTCCTGCGCCGGGCACTCCCATCACCCCGTCCACCAGCATCTCTGCTGTGGCCGCGAGTCTGCTGGGTGCCAATACCCCCCTGCCTCCCGCATCCACCAGCGCTCCGGTGACACCCGCACCCGTGAGTGTGCCGCCAGCAGGAGCCCCTGCCTATTCTCCGGCTTCCGCCACTGCGGCCGCTCCCCTGCCCGCGACTCCAGCTCCGGCACCTGTACAGGTGCCAGCAGCCGCTGTGCCTCCCGCGTATGTGCCTCCGCAGAGCGCTCCTGCGAGCGCGATTCCTGCATCGATCCCGGCACCCGCACCCACTCCGGTGGCAAGCGTTCCCGCCGTTCCTGCTTCCGCTGGCCCCGCGAGCCTGAGCTCCTTTGCCGTTCCCTCGGCAGAGCACGCCCTGCCACCCCCCACCGCTTCGCATCTGGCAGCCATTCCTGCTCCTTCAGCAGCGCCTATAGCCTCGCCGATCATCACCCCGGTGGTGGTACCGGACAATGGTGCTCTGAGCGGGCCTCTCATCCTCTCGGCACACACGCCACTCAACCTGCTCGACCCGCGGCCCGCAGCTCCGGAAGCCGATAAGGAAAAGGAAAAAGAAAAAGAGACGCCCAAGGAGGAAGCCGCCGCCCCGGCTAAGGGCCCAAGCGGCCCCGGCCAGCGCAAGACTGTGCCCATGGGTGCAAAATCCGGGCCCTTGCGCCCCGGCGCCAGAAAGGGTGCCACTGCCGCGCCAGAACCTGAGGAACCCGCCGAGGACAAGCCCGCGTTTCAGCCGTCGGTGGCCCAGGTGGTCATGCCCACCACACCCTCGGAGTGGTCTCCCGCCCCCAAAGGCAGAGGCGTCTTCAGCAAGATCGGCGGCGCATGGGATCGCGTTTGCTCCATCTTCAACTCGCCCAAGGAAAAGTAGACAGACGGCAGCGGGCGCAGTGCGGAGGCGCCAGAGCATCCCTTGCCTTGCGAAGACGGAAACATCGGCCAGCTTAGCTTGATACGCCGCGCAGTCCCGGCTCTCACGCCCCATGCATGCACGCATGCACGATGTCTCACGACAGCCGGGGATGGCAGACGACTCGTATTCCCTGCGTAGCTCCTGATTGATTCCCGGTCCGTACCAAAAGCCCTCCCGCCGCATGCGCCTTCGCCAACCTCCCTTCCTTGGTCTGCTTCTGGTGCTTCTCGGATTGTTGGTTTTCGCCGCGCCTCTCGCCACCTCCGTATGGGAACCCTGGCTGCAGCCGCTGATCTATGACGCGAGCGGACACCTCCGGCCGGACGATGCCGTGCGCCGCGCCGGCATCTTCTTCTACCGTGAGTTGTACGATCACCACGTCATGTGGCCCATCGGCGTGTTCTTGATGGTCAGCGGCCTCGGTCTCGCCCTGCGGGGGCGCATTCCCTGGAGCCGCAATCGCCTCACCCGCGCCGCCCAGATCCTTGGCGCGGTGGTGACATGCGCGAGCATCTTCTTCACCCTGCCCGTCTTCCTTGTGAACCCGGGCTCGTCCATGGGCCTTGTGGGTTGGGGCGTACTCGTGATCGGACTCACCCTGGTGGGCCTGCTCTTCGCCCTGGGCGCCGGCGTTCCCGCCCTCGTGCGCGATACCCCCCGCATGCCCGCTCTCATCGGACTCCTGCTTTGTCTTGCCCCCCTGCCTGTCTCCCTCACCCTCCTGGGCCTCGCCCACGCCATGGTGGGCTTCCGGATCACGGCGTAGAGCGTTCCTCTGCTCTATCGCTTTGCGCTTCTGAGCCCCTGAGCCACCACTGGCTCTGAATGTTAGCGTCCCTCCACAAAAAAAGGACGGTAGGGATGCGCTCCTGCGCGTCCGTAGATCGCGGGCGGAGGTGGAGAGGGGTGCCACGTGGCGAGGCCTTTTGGTGCCGCAGTTCCCCACCGCCGCCGCCTACGAAAGAGTCGGACGCGCGGGAGCACATCCCTACCGCATCATCGTTCACCTCGAAAAGCATCTGCCAGCCGAACGAAGTCTCGGCACATTCTCACTCCGCCACACCACCAACCCCATCATGGTACATCATCTCCGGATGCACCATGTCTTTTGATCCACCGTCATCAGCTCACGGATTAACGGCAGCGGGAACGGTAGCCGTGTCCATAGGACGGGCCACAGTTGTTGTAGTAGCGCGGAGCGCAGTAGCCGCCACCGCCACCGTAGTAGCGGGGACCGCTGTTGTAGTAGAAGGAGACGCCGCCTCCGCCGTAGTACCTCGGGGCGCAGGTCTCTACATACACGGTGCGGTACACGGGACGTCCGCAGTGATCATAGCCCACGCAACGCTGCGTGTAGTAGCCCGCCTCCGCAGCGGCGGTGAGACCGAGAAATCCGGTGATGACAGCGGCAATGATGGCGAATTTTTTCATGACAGTGATCCTCTTTGCAGGTGTGATGACGGCCGGGTTCCCTGCCGGTCACAGTGGCCACAGGCATTGGTAGCGAGACACTCCCAAGCTGTAGTTGCCGCCTTCGACGGGAGGTCTCTGAGACTTATTCAGCCGGAGTGAAAAATTCTTTTATCGTGCCCCAACTCCGTCGGCGTCTACTCTTCGCCTTCCTCCACCTGCACATGCACGCGCTCCCGGATCATGGCATTTTGCAACCAGCAGATGTGGATCCTTCGCCCTCCCGCGCGAAAAGCAAAGAACAGGTCCGAATGCTCAGTAAAACGCTCTGCCACCCAGGCGCCTGCCTCAATTTCCTCGCCTCCGGAAGTTAGCTCACCCTTCAGGACAAACATCGCAGGTTTGTCGCCGGGAACGCAGGCACACGGAAGGAACACGTCGTAGCCTCGCTCGGCAATATCCGAACAGATGAGCTTGGTATAGTCGTCAAAATTCATAGAAGCGTGAGGTGCAATACGTCGCGATTTCACCCAACCTTCACCTGCTCCTCCGGCACCTCCAGCATGACCTGCATGCCGTATGAAACACCCTCAATGAACGGCGCCAGCACCTCCACCAGTCCCTCCGGCTGGAAATGCTCCGGCTTCGTCTCAGGATGCGGATGATAAAGCAGCCCCGCCACCGGCTCGCGGCCAGGCAATAGGACGCGGCAGTCGCAGAATGAAAAATCCTCTGCAGGTTCGATCGGGTGCCACTTCACGTTGCGAAACGTGAACCTCGGCGTCACCACCTCATATTGCATCGGCGCGATGGAGAGATTCAGCGTGGCGAGGTGATACGCCGTCAGGTCCAGCCCCAGCGCCGCGAAATACGGCACCTGCATGCGCAGCGTGCCTCCAGGAAATCGCGGATTCCCATTCGCACCCGAAGCAACCTGATAACCGGGAACAATCGTGGCAGGAATGGAAAGCATGGGTGGTGGTGAAACGGTCGGGGATGGTTGATGCCGGTTTTAACCACTAATAGGCACTAATGGAACACTAATTTTTACAGAGACCGTGGGTGTGATTGATACAGATAGGTAATGATATACTCCGGGTGTCAGCCAGCTCAAAGCAATGCAAAGTGAGAAATGAAAAATGAAAAGTGCAAATTGAAGAAGCCCTCAGCCACTTTGCATTTTTCACTTCTCATTTTTCATTCAGGGGATGCTCCCCCTGGCCACCACCTCCCGCAAGCCTCATCCATTAGTGAATATTAGTGCTAATTAGTGGTTTCCTCTCTACACCACCCGCACGCAACCCACTTCGGAAAAACTCCCTCTTGCTTTTCGCCGTGCCTGCCTACCCGTGAGGACACCTCTCCATGAACTTCCTGCCCACGCTCACCGGTTCCCTCTCCCAGCCTGCCGCGGACAATCCCACCGTGGCCATCATGGAGGCGGCGTATGCGCACCACAGCCTGCACTACCGCTACATCAACATGGATGTGCCACCGGCTCTCCTCGCGGACGCCGTGCGCGGTGCTAAGGCGCAGGGCTACGTGGGCTTCAACTGCTCCCTGCCGCACAAGGTCGCCATCATCGAGCACCTGGATGGCTTGGCGGAAAGCGCGCGTATCATCGGCGCGGTGAACTGCGCGGTGCAGCGTGACGGCAAGTGGATCGGCGAGAACACCGACGGCAAGGGTTTTTTGCACAGCCTCACCCCCGTGGTGAATCCCACCGGGACACACGTGGTCATCCTCGGTGCAGGAGGTGCATCGCGCGCCATTGCCGTGGAACTGGCGCTGGCCGGCGCCACCCGGGTCACCATCGTCAATCGCGCCGCGGATCGTGGGCAGGAACTCGCGAAGCTGGTGAATGAAAAGACCCGTGCCCAGGCGACTTTCGTCCATTGGGAACACGAATACTCTCTGCCGGGTGACGCTGATGTGGTGGTGAACGCCACCTCCATCGGTCTCGCACCGGACTGGCACGCCCGTGTGCCGGTGGTGGCGGATTCATTCCCCTCCCAAGCCGTGGTGGCGGATGTGATTCCCAATCCCCCACGCACCCTCTTCCTCGGTGAGGCCGAGGCCCGCGGCTGCCGCATCCTCGATGGACTCGGCATGCTGGTGAATCAGGCCGCGACCAACTTCCACTTCTGGACCGGCGTGGAACCGGACAAGGATGTCATGCGCCGCGTGCTGGAGCAGGTCTTCGGCGCGTAGGCTTACCTTGTTCTATGGCCATCATCCCTCGAACGGCATCGCGGCAGTTGCAGTGACGAAATGACCGTTGGAGAAACGTCTCGTGACCTGACCGACTCTCGGGGCGAGACGCGACCCTTCGACGAGCCACCTTGCGCGAAGCGCCTTGGAGTGCGTGATCCCGCTCCGCGCATGTGCATCAGGTTAAGAAAGCGTGATACTCGCGACTGATTCGGACACTGTGACGCGAAGCGTCCCTGGACTGCGCGCAGCCCTGCTGCCGCTTTTCAGAGTCCACAGCCTGCTGTGGCGAGGGTGACACTCGCGGGCAGGGTGATGCGTTCAGAAAAGCTTGGCAACTGCGTCGCGGTGCAGCGTGCAGCAGGCTGCACTTGAGGAAAGCGGCAGCAGGGCTGCGCGCAGTCCAAGGTGGCTTCGCCACACAAGTTGCCCGATGGGGCGGGTTGGTAATGTCATAAGAATGCGATTGTCGGACTCGCGCCGGACACATCACGAGACGCGCCCTTGAGTCCTCACTGGACCGATTTCTGCCCCGCTTCCACTCCCATTACCTCTACGCTCTTACCACGGGCTCAAGACGCACTCAATTTGCATTTCATTTTACGCATTCATACAACCAAATTCCATCACGAGTCATCGATGTTTGACACGCTCGGTTCACTGCCCTAAGGAAAAGACGTTCGCTGGCACTTCACGCTTCGAACATTGGTCTTGTAGCCAAAAACTGCCGCATGTTCCCTGCCGGGTCATGGTCGGCAGATAGTCTGCCACCGGTGCCTCACCCACGAACCCTCCGTGCCAGCGCCTGCATCCATGGAAGCCGTTACCTTTGCCCCGACTTTGCTCGTTGCAGCGATTGCGCTGCCGGCTTTGTTGGCGCCAGTGGTCTTGGCGCTGGGTCGCGCAATCGGCGCGCGCACTGGGTATCTCGCGCTCCTGGCTCCGGTCGTATCCGTGGTGCTGCTGTCCATCGTGGTCGCCGGATGGGAACCAGGAACAGTCGCCACGGCGTCCATCTCATGGGTACCGACACTGGGGATCAATCTCACCTTCATCCTGGATGGCATCTCCATCTTCTACGGATTCATCATTGGAGGCATCGGCGTGCTGGTATGCTGGTATGCACTCGCCTACTTCGATGCGGAGAAAAAGAACCTGGGCTGGTTCTACGCATGCCTGCTCCTCTTCATGAGTTCCATGCTGGGTGCGGTGTTCTCGAACAACCTGCTGTCCCTTTTTGTCTTCTGGGAAATCACCGGCATCGCCTCCTTCCTGTTGATTGGCTTCACGCATGAAGATCCCGAGGCGCGCACGGGAGCGCGGCGTGCACTCTTGGTGACAGTCGCCACGGGCTTGTGTCTCATGACCGGCTTCATCATGCTTGGTCAGCTTGCGGGGACGTATGAACTCACGGCCATCATCTCCGGTGGTGGCGAATGGATGAAGTCCGCCGGTCTGCTCGCGCCGGTGACGCTGCTGATGATCATGCTCGGGGCTTTTGGGAAGTCCGCGCAGTTCCCCTTCCATTTCTGGCTGCCGGGAGCCATGGCGGCACCCACACCAGTGAGCACCTACCTGCACTCCGCGACGATGGTGAAGCTGGGGGTCTTCCTCACGGCGCGCATGTTCCCCGTCTTCCACGAGCTGCCGCTGTGGCTGCCACTCGCCAGTGGTGTGGGATTCTTCACCATGCTGCTGGGCGCGTGGATGGCGCTGCGCTCCCACGATCTGAAGGCGATTCTCGCGTACTCCACCGTGAGCCAGCTCGGCTTCCTCATCGCGTACTACGGCCTGGGGTCGGCACAGGGCGTGCGCTATGACCTGGTGCATGTGATCAGCCACGTCTTCTACAAGGGCTCGCTGTTCATGATGGCAGGCATCGTGGATCACGCCACCGGCACTCGTGACCTGCGCCGCCTCGGTGGTCTTGGCGCAAAGATGCCGCTCACCGCAGCAGCGGCACTCGTGGGAGTGGCCTCGCTGGCAGCGATGCCTCTCACCACCGGATTCATCAGCAAGGAAATCATGCTGGCCACCTTGGTGGAGTTTGCGGGCAGTCATCGAGTGCTGGGCATCCTGTTCCTCTCCGGCGTGGTGCTCTCCGCCACCTTGACCGTCGCGTTCGCCCTGCGCCTCTTCCTGCATGCCTTCCGTGGGCCCATGCCTGCCTCCGTGCACTTCCATGCGCCCAGCCTGCTGCTGCAGATACCGCCGTTGCTGCTCGCGAGCTTGGCCCTCGGCTTTGGCATCGTTCCGGGCCAGCTCGGGGCCTTGTTGGACAATCTCCGTGTGCCCTACCTCCATGAGCCTGGGCATCACCCCCTCCACCTCTGGCATGGGTTCAATGTGGCGCTGCTGCTGAGCGCGGTCGCTATCGGCGCTGGCATCTTCTTGTACCGGCACCTCCAGCGCCGGCAGTGGAACATGCCCGCCATCCCCGCGCCATTGCGCTTTGATGAGTACTTCGATCGCGGAGTCGATGGACTGGGCAAGGCCGCAAAGAAACTCACCCTCACCCTGCGCGCTGACTGGCCGCCGGCGTATCTGCCCATCGTCATCGGCACGCTGCTGATCATCTTCTTCAGCGCCGTGCTCACGCATCTGGATCAACTCGCCGGCATGCGTGACCTGCCGTGGGACATCGATCCGTGGCGCTGCCTCGTGGGACTGCTGGTCACCATTGGACTCATCGCGGTGCTGCGCCTGCGACGCTGGACGGCCCAGCTCATCGCACTCTCCGTCACTGGCTTCTTCCTCACCTTCTACTTCGTGCTCTACCGCGCACCGGATTTGGCGATGACGCAGATCCTCGTGGAGTCAGCCTCCGTGGTGCTGGTGCTCGTGCTGGTCGCGCGCTTCTCCACCGGTTCGCGCGCGGGCACACGATTCGAGTTTCGCTGGAACAAGAGACAAATCCTTCGCGCCATCCTTTCAATCGGCATGGGTGTCATGACCACGCTGCTGGTCCTCTTCGCCGACCTCAATCGCCATCCCGATCCCGTGGGGCCGCACATGCTGCAGGCCTCCCAGCCGCTGGCACATGGCACCAACGCGGTGAACACCATCCTCGTGGATTTCCGCGCCTTCGATACGATGGGTGAAATCACCGTGCTGCTCATCGCCGCTCTGGCGGGCATGGGACTTTTGGTACGCTACCGGCGCAGCAAGCGGCATGACGGCCACGCCGATGCGTATGCGCCTCCGGGATTCCTGATGGGAAGGAGGAAGGAGCCATGATCCGCACACCTGATTCCTTCCTGCTGCGTGCATGCATCCAGCTTGTCTTCCTGCTGGTGAACATCGTCTCCGTGTACCTCCTCTTCCGTGGGCACAACCTGCCGGGCGGCGGCTTCATCGCGGGTCTCATGACGGGCACCTCCTGCATCCTGCTCGGACTGGCGCGCGGCTGGAATGTGCTGCGCCATCAGTTGCCGGTGGATCCACTGCGTCTCGCCATCTCGGGCGTGACTCTCGCCCTCGTGACCGGCCTGCTTCCTGTCGTGGTGGGGCAGCAGTTCCTCACGCAGTACATGTGGCACCTGCACCACGTGCCGCTCATCGGCGAGCTGCACATCGGCACGCCGCTGCTCTTTGATGTGGGTGTGTTCCTCCTCGTGAGCGGCATGACGGTGAAGCTCATCACCGTGCTCGTGCGCTCCACCGCCGGACTGCCGCCCTTCTCAAGGGAGGAGCACCAGCTCTACGCCTCCGTCATGGAGGAGCCCATCGAGGACATCGAGAAGAAACACCCCGAGAAGAAGCGAAAGGAGACCGAAGATGCAGATTGATACCGCACTGCTGGTGGGCGTGATGTTCGCCATCTCCACCTATCTGCTGCTGCAGAGGAGCTTCATCCGCATCCTCTTTGGCTTCATCATCTTCTCGAACGCAGGGAACCTCTTCATCCTCTCCATGTCCGGTGCGCCCAAGGACCGGAACATGCCCATCGTGAAGGACGGAGTCACCCAGTATGTGGATCCCCTGCCGCAGTCCCTCGTGCTCACGGCCATCGTGATTGGCTTCGGCCTCGCCGTGTACCTCATCATGCTGCTGTACCGCATCATCCTGGATTCACGGACGATCGATATCGAGAAAATGTTCAAGCCGGAGGAGGGTGATGAATAACCTCGTCATCTGGCCCTTTGTCCTGCCCGTCATCACGGCCCTCGTGTGCCTGTTCGGCGGCCGCGTGGCCCTGTGGCGACGCTGGGTGGTGGCGTGCTCTGCCGTGGCGCAGGTGGCTCTGGCCTTCTACCTGCAGGCACAAACGGTAGGTGGCACTCCGCTGGTACAGGTGCTGGGTGGCTGGAGTGCGCACCTCGGTGTGGCCCTGGTCATCGATGGACTCGCTGCCATCATGCTGTGCCTTTCCACCCTAGTGGCGCTGGCGTGCATCCTTTACAGTTTCTTTGAGCTGGACGTTGAGCATGGGCATCCGCTGCGACTACCGCTCACGCAGTTGCTCGTGGCCGGCATCAATCTCTCCTTCATCACCGGGGACTTGTTCAACATGTTCGTGGCCTTCGAGATCATGCTCGTGGCCTCGTATGCGCTGCTCACGCTGGAGGCCAATGACCGCCACATTAAAGAAGCCTTCCCGTATCTCATCGTCAACATCTTCGGCAGCACCATCTTCCTCATCTCCGCCGGCATGGCCTATGCCGTCTTCGGCACGCTGAATCTCGCGCAAATCTCCGAGCGCGCCGCGCAGATGGAAGGCAGCTTCGCCGTCGCGCTGGTAGCGGTGATGCTCATGGTCGTCTTCGGCATCAAGGCGGGCGTCTTCCCACTGTACTACTGGCTGCCGAACAGCTACCCCATTCTCCCCTACTCCCTCGCGGCGCTGTACTCCGGCATGCTCACGAAGGTGGGCATCTACGTGCTGCTGCGCATGCTCTGCACGGTCTTCCCACACAGCCTGGATCGCGTGCACATTGTGCTCGGGTGGCTGGCGGGCTTCACCATGGTGCTGGCGGTGCTCGGGGCCATCTCGCGCAATTTCGTGCGCGGCATCCTCTCCTTCCACATTGCCAGCCAGATTGGCTACATGCTGCTGGCCATCGGTCTCTTCACCCCGCTGGCCATCGCGGCCTGCATCTTTTATGTGATACACCACATCATCGTGAAGTCGTCGCTGTTCCTCATCGGAGGCATCGCCTTCTTCCGCAACGGCACGGACCATCTGGAGCGCATGGGCGGCCTGTGGAAGGCGGCTCCCGTGCTGGGCGTGCTCTTCATGTTGCAGGCCTTTTCGCTGGCGGGCATCCCTCCGCTGAGCGGCTTCTGGGGGAAGTTCACCATCGTGGCGGAGAGCCTGCGCGCGGAGCAGTACTGGCTGGCCATCGCCGCGCTACTGGCGTCCATCCTCACCATGGTCAGCATGATGAAAATCTGGCTTCAGGCCTTCTGGAGACCCAGCGTTTCATCCGTGCCCCTGGAGAACACCCACACGCTCACCACCGCTTCCATCGTGGGCATGACCGGCATTGTGGGCGTCATGGTCGCCATGTCCCTCTTCATCGGACTGAACGCCGAGACCTTCCTCCAGGTCTCCACTCATGCAGCAGATGCGCTTCTTGACCCGACCATCTACCGGAGCGCGGTCTTGAGCATCATTGGAAAAGGAGGTGCCCCATGAAAGCCCTGCTCATGCACTTCCTGGTGGCCTCGGTGTGGACCTTCCTGCACGGCACCACCACGCTGGGTGGCTTCGTCTTGGGGGGCATTGCAAGCTTCTTCCTCCTGTGGGTTTTTCAGAAGGTGTTGCACTGCGAGGACTATGTACGTCGCGTGCGGGCGGCGCTGGCGTTCTTCGTGCGTTTCCTCGTGGACGTGGTGCGGAGCAATCTCGCGATGGCCAAGCTCTGCCTGGATCCCAAGGTCGGCTCGAAGGAAGGCAGCTTCACCACCTATGACGTGAGCGACCTCTCGGAGACCGAGACGGTGCTCATGGCCTATCTCATCAATCTCACGCCCGGCACCACGGTGGCCGACCGCACGGATGAGGGTCTCTTTGTGCTGCATTCCTTCCCCTCGATGGAGTCCGCCGAGTTGGCGGAGCGCATTCATCTAACCCTGCGGAAACCCCTTCTGGAGATCACCCGATGATTGATGTCACCATCATAGTCTGCATCGTGATTCTCGGCGCGGCGGCGCTGCTGTCGCTGTGGCGCATCATCGTGGGTCCCGGCGTGCTGGACCGTGTCATTGCCTATGATTCCGCTGCCATCTGCGTCATCGGCATGATGGTGCTGCTCTCCATCAAGTGGAAGAGCGACCTGCTGGTGGAGATCATCATGATCTTCTCCCTGCTGGGCTTCATGGGGACCATTGCCATCGTGTGTTACCTGAATGCCGCGATTCCCCGGCAACGTGCCGCCAGCAAGTCCTGGCGCGAGCGGCGAGAGAAGATGAAGGGCGATGCCTCCAAGGGCAGCAACAGCGACAAGAGTGAAGAGGAGGGCATCGTATGATTCGCGAAATCCTCACCTGCATCTTCCTGCTTGCCGGTTCACTGGTCATGCTGCTGGCGACCATCGGCGTAGCGCGGTTCCGCGATACCCTGTGCCGCTCTCACGCACTGACGAAGGCCACCACATTCGGTGTGAGCTTGCTCCTGGTGGCCCTGTGGATTGCGCTGGGAGATGACATCGCCGGCTTGAAAATTCTCCTCGTCGTGAGCTTCTGCATGCTCACCATCCCGCTCGCGAGCCATCTGGTGGCTTCTTTGTATTATCGGCAGCTGCACGAGGTCGCGAAGAAACGGGAGGAGAAGGAGAATGAAAAGGGACACACGGGCGGGAAGCCGGTGGTGTGAGGTGTGGTATACTTAAGGCCTGAATGTTGTAGAGTATCTCAAGTGGTGACGTGCTGCTATTTCTTATAGCTCTCCTCTGCTCTATCGCTCCGCGCGCCTCTTGATCGGTGAGGGGCCGCTGCGTCGGCCTCCTAATCAGGTGGGCGGAGGCGGCGTGGAACTTGCGTGTGGCAAGCCGCTTTCACCCGCTCTAGTTAGGGGTACTATATACCACACTCACCCAGTTCCAGCTTGCCAGGTAGACGGTTTGTCTGTAGGCGAGGTGGATGCATGACCTGAAGTTCGCCTCTGCTTGGTTTAATTTTACCCATGTTGTAAATCCATCTGAGTTGAGGAGCGAATGTCTCTTGGGTATCACGGAGACTTTCAACCGGAACATGAAACGGGCACACACGATGGTTACGTCGATTCCGTGGTTTGTCGGAAGAATGCAGCTACACATTCGCTCTCTTATGCTAGCAAAAATGGTCATTCAAAAGGATCGAATTGATGTTTTTGATGCCAACGTTTCTGAAGAAGAGTGGCCAAAAATCACAAAATTTTCCAGCCACGTGATTAAGAAGTTTAATGAGGATGACGCAGATTTGATGGATAGAACATGGCAACTGTACAGTGTAGGATCAGCACAATTCAATGCAGCGATAACGAACGCAGACTTGGGCGACGTGGACAAATTCGCAGAATCATTGCTGCTAGTAATGATTCTAAACTCGTGGAGCGCCTTTGAGATCTTGGCTACAGACCTATGGATTGCCGCAGTAAATTTTGGAGATGAATCATTTGCTGCAAATGTTGGCGGCCTCAGCAGAAAGGATTCGAAGTCTTTCACTTATGCCCAGATACATCCCCACATTGACAATTTAAGGAACCGACTGGGCACCTTGTTAGTAGAAGCTGAAAGGGTGAAAATGGATTGCTTCAGACAGATTAAAGAAAACTACAAACTGGCATTTGGTAAGGTTCTTGAAGAGCTGTTTGAACTCCACAAAGGGAACCCTGCCAACATCTTAGTATTAGAGTCTCTCCGCAATCTCCTGATGCATCGCGGAGAAGTGGTGGATTCAGACTTTGAAACTCAAGTCAAGGAGGCGTCAGGATGCACTATACCGTATCTTCTGAGCCTCAAGGAGGGGGATATTTTCTTGGTTGATGGCCACATTGCAGGAACCTTGACCTACTCAGTATTACAATTCGGATCCAAACTGATTCGAATCATGGACGAAATCATAACACCCGACGATGCATGGAACTTAAGCTCGAGAAACCCTGCGAATATTGCGGGGGATTGGGTTATCTGAATAGCGTCACTGGCTCGACTGACTTGGTCGCTCAGAGGCTGTGTCTCTGCGTTGAACTCACTGCACCCAAACACACCCACCACCAGGTCCATAAGCGTTCGTTAGCGCCCATTAGCAGTCCCAAACTCAAGCCCTCACCCCACCACCCTCGCCACCACCCAGAACAAACTCACCACCGCAATTGCCCCAGACGCAGGAATGGCAATGGCTTTGCGATACCAAGCCCGATGCCAAAACGCGCTGCACGCCAGATAAGCCACACCCACCACCGCGAGATGGCCCAAGCCCACACCGAGATTCAAACTCAGCAGTGCAACGGGAAACGTCGCCGGTGACAGGGACACCTCCACATTCTGAAACGCATTGGCAAAGCCCAGCCCATGCACCAGACCAAACACAAACACAGCCACCAACCTCCAGCGCCACCGCTCGGCCTTTGGCAGCAGGAGGTTCTCCACCGCCACCATCGCAATGCTCAGCGCGATGAGCGGCTCCACCACATTTCCCGGCACCTTCACCAAGCCCAGCATGCCCAGACCGAACGTCAGCGAGTGCGCCATGGTGAAGAGCGTGATCTGCAGCAGCAACGCCGGAAAGGCACGGCACATGAAGAAGAGTCCCAGCACGAACAGGATGTGGTCCAGCCCGTGCGGGATGATGTGCAGAAACCCTCCACCCAGAAAATGCGCCGCCACTCCACCCGCGCCTTCCTCCTGCCATGCCACCATAATGGGCAGCAGTATCCCACCCATCATCGTGGAGAGGGATTGTTGGAGAAGAGCGAAGGCGAGGGACATCGAAACGTTGAGCTGAATTGAACCGGACTAGAACTTGTACGTCAACCTCACACGAAACGTGCGCGGCTCCGTGGGGTGCAGGTGAATGTCATCATACCCCTCCGCGCGCTCGCCCTGCAGGCGGCTGGTGTAGAAGTATTCGATGTCGTTGTCTTCACGGTCAAACAGGTTCAGGCACTCAACGGCCGCTTCCCAGTTCTTCTTGCGGTAGCCGATGCCGGCATTCACCAGGAAGCTGGATTTCCCCTTCACCGAGTTGTCCTCGATGAGCGGGCGGCGGTCGAACGCCCGCGCGCGGATGCTGGCAAAGGGTCCCTCCTCCTGCCCGTGCGCACCGAGTGTAATACCACCGCTGAACATGAGCGGCACGCTGCTGGGTATGTAATCGTCATCACCCGAGTCCGCGAAACGCGCATGGGTCAGCGCAATTTCCGCATCCAGTGTGAACCACTCCACCGGCCTCCAGTAGCTGGCAAATTCCAGACCATAGCGCCGAGAGCCGGGCCCTGCCTCGTTCGTTCCTGCATCTCCGATGTACACCAGCTCGCTGTCACTCTCGATCCAGAAGAGCGCCAGGGTGGTGGTCAGGTTTGGCACCACCTGGCTGCGCACACCAATCTCCGCGCTCTGCGTGCGCACCAGCGGATCCACCTTGTCCACGCGATCACCACTGCCGGGATCGATGACCGTATTCACCCCGCGCGCGTCATTGCTGTGGAAGCCCATGCCGTAGCTCAGGTAGAACTCCGTCTCATGCCACGGGCCAAAGATGGCGCTGATTTTCGGGCTCACGATGCCGTCGAGCTCATCGCCTTCGTTCGCCTTCAGCGTACTGGATTGCGTATCGAAATAGTACGCATCCGCGCGAAGTCCCGCCACCGTTCGGAACCAGTCCGTCCAGTGTGTCTTGGCCTCTCCGTAGATGCCGGCGCTGGCTTCATACACCTCATCCTCACGCACCGTGAGGAAACGACGACGCGCCTCGGTGCGATACAGTCCGATATCTCCTATCACATCATGCCGGGTTTGGAACCCAAGCGTGTACTCCGCTTCGTGGCCGAAGAACTCGGCATTCTCCCAAGTACGGGCGATGTTCCCGCCAAAGATCCAGCGGCTCTCCTTCTGCTCAAACTGGTCACCGCGATCCGGGTAGTCGAGGAAGTAGGTGAAGTTCGAGAAGAGGTCGAGGTCGTAGTAGATGGCATACGCATTGCCACGCGTGACCACATCCCCATCGCGTGTCTGGAAGGTGGCGTTCAGGCTGTAGCGCTGGGATTCCCCAAGCGTCGTCGGGTCCACCGTGCCGAAGCGGTCGATGCGTCCGTCCTCAATGGCACGTTTCGGAATCTGGTCGCTGGAGTTCCAGTCCGCATGGTAGCCCATGAAGGTCACCGTGAAAAAGTTGTCCTCATCCCCGTGGAAGTAGCGCAGCATGCCGTTCCACCGCTTGAAGTCATCCGGATGCACCCAGGGGCCATCGTACGTGTTGTACTCCAGTGCATACGTGAAGCCGCTCCTGACATCGGAAGGCGTGGGCAGCACAGGACTCTTCCCCACGTTCTTGGGATTCTTCGGATCCGCTGTCACCGAGGGCGTTGCCTCCGGCGCATCGAGCATGATGGAGCCCGCGATGAGTCCGCGATAGTAGTTGTCCTCGCCGATTTCGAACGTCGCCTGGTTGTACGGCAACTCATTGAAGAAGAGAAAATTCGCCGAGCCCGCCGTAGAGAGGTCCCCGTCCGTCGCAGCGAAGGTACCCTTGCGATACTCCACGCTTTCGACCAGTTCGGGGATGATGGGATTGAGGTCGGTATAGCCCTGTCCGTGCGCGTGCGTACGCATGTTCATCGGCATGCCTTCCACGGAAACCGCGAAGTCCGTGCCGTGGTCGAGGTTGAACCCGCGCAGGAAATACTGGTTCGCCTTCCCACCGCCCGCGTGTTGCGTGATGATGACCCCGGGAATGATTTCCAGAATCTCACCACGACGCAGCACCGGTCGCGAGAGCAGGTCCTCCGAGCTCGCGCGACCTTGCGAGGCAGTCGCCGCCACGTCGATGAGGTCTTCGGCTTTGCCGGTCACCACGGTGGGGGCGAGTTCTTGGGGAGCGGAGGAGGATTCTTGGGCGGAAAGTGAGATGGGAACAAGAGCCGCTGCGAGGGACGCGAGCACTGGCTTGGAGAGAAAAGGTTTCATGGGAGTGTGACGTGAGCGGGAGAAAGGGAGGAAAAGGTGAGACACGCGAAGGGTCCAGATACTGTGACGCGCAGCGTCCTTGGACTGCGGCAGCCTGCTGCCGCTTTGAAGAGTCCGTAGCCTGCTGCCGCGAAGGTGAACTCACTCGTGAGATGACATGTCCTGAAGATTTGGCGACTTCGTCGCGGTGAAGCGTGCAGCAGGCTGCACTTTAGGAAAGCGGCAGCAGGGCTGCGCGCAGTCCAAGGCCTTCGGCACCACTTCCGTATCCTGGGCTGACGGCTATGCGATTCCCAGAACGCAGTGGTGCACCTGAAAAAGCACCAAAGAAGAATGGAACGCAGCGGCCTGGAAAGGCCGCGCTCCGTTTCGTCTATCGGCGCTTCATCATTACACCACTCGTGGTGGCGGACTCGGTGGCGCATTGGCCCAGCTTGAGGCCATCGGCTGCCACTCCCATCCAGGTCGTTTCACGGGGAGACCTTCCAGCTCCACCAGAGCAGGCATGGTCCATGTCACGAAATCCAGCTTCGGCTTTCCATCCTTGGCCTTCTCCTGCTTCTGCTTCCCCGGAGCCGGAGCCTTGGTCGACGAAGACAATTCGGAGACGATTCCACCCTTCTGGATCATCTCCCGCACCTCACTCCACTCCTGGCTCACCACCACCTCGTGGAGGCCTTGCACCACGCCGTGTTGCGCGGTCTCACGCACCACCGCCTTGCTCATTAAGAGCATCGGTACCAGCACCAACGGCCCGCCCACCAACTGGAAAAGCGCCAGCAGGTACAGGTGCCGAAATTTTGAGCGCAGGCAGGCCATGAACAAGATGCCGCGATGCTGGCAGGCGGCAACGCAGGTGGCAAATGAAAAACGGAGCGGACGAGGAGACCGCTAATAGACGCTAACAAACGCTAATGGTTTTGGAGCTGGGCGTGGCGGCCTGCAATGAACCAAAAGGGGTACCGTGCGTGTCGATAGTCAGAACCAACACAAAGGATTTCGCAGGTTAAGCGCTTCTCAGACCCGCCGCCAAAACCATTAGCGTCCGTTAGCGCCTATTAGCGGTCCCATAAACTCAGGCCATCAACTATCAACCCTCGACTATCAACCATTTGTCACTTGCCTTTTCCCTCAGACTTGATGAAAACGTGCCATGGCCAAGAAGACTCCTGCGAAGAAGGCTCCGTCCAAAAAAAGCGCCCTCAGCAGCAAGCCCTTCTGGGTGGGGTTTGATTTCGGCGGCACGAAGATGATGGCCGTCATTCTGGACGCGGATTACAACGTCCTCGGCACAGCCCGCAAGTCCACCCAGGGCGGTGGCAAGGGTGCGGCGCGCGGCATCAAGCGCATCCAGGCCACCATTGAGGAAGCCATTGCCAATGCCAATGTCCGCCCGGCCAAGATCCAGGGCATCGGCATCGGCTGTCCCGGCACCGTGAACACGGAGAAAGGCATCCTCATTCACGCCCCGAACCTCGGGTGGAAGCGCGTGCTGCTCGGCCCCGAACTCGAAAAGCTCTACCACTGTCCCGTGGCCGTGCTCAATGACGTGGACGCCGGCACCTTCGGCGAGTACACCCTCGGCGCGGGCAAGGGCTCCCGCTCGCTCCTCGGCGTCTTCCCCGGTACCGGACTGGGCGCGGGCTTTGTGTATGACGGCAAGCTCATCCACGGCGCGAATGTCTCCTGCATGGAGCTCGGCATGATCTATGTGCCCGGCACCCACCTGAGCTCGGCATTCCCCGGCTACGTCCTCTTTGAAGATCTCACCAGCCGCCTCGGCATCGCCGCCGCCGCGAGTGTGGAGTGCACGCGTGGCAATGCGCCCATGCTGGACAGCAAGACCGGCGCGGTGCTGAAGGAGATGCGCAGCAAGGCCCTCTCCGCCTCGTTCAATGCGCACGAGCGCGCCACCGAGACCATCTTCCTGAATTCCCTACAGTACCTCGGCATGGGCATTTCCATGGTGGCAAACCTCATGGCGCCCGACCATATCACCCTCGGGGGCGGTCTCGTGGAGGAAATGCCGAAGCTCTACCTCCAGGCCATGCGGGAGCAGGTGGAGCGCTTCACCGTGCCGGAAATCTACCGCGGCATGAAGTTCTCCATCGCCAAGCTGGGGAATACCGCCGTGGCCTGTGGCTCCGTGGCCTGGCTGCGCACAAAAAAGTAAAATAACTCCACATCCGGACGGCCCTCATCCATATTTCGGACTCGCCGTTTGTCACCACCACGAAGGCAGAGACAAGCAAGCCCGAACCATGTCTTCACCTGACCAGCTCGATACCGCCGCGATCATCCAGTTCGGCGCGACCTCCGTGACCTTGCTCGTGGCGGAGAAGGCGGCGGACGGCACCTTCTCCCAGCTCGACTACCTGGAAAAGCCGCTGCCGCTCGCGCGCGATATCTTCCGCACCGGCACCGTCTCCCGCCCCGTCATGGAACAGGCCGCCGCCATCCTGCGCGACTTCCGCCAGACCCTGGGTGAGTACGCCGTGCCGGATGCCAACCTGCGCTGCCTCACCACAAACATCCTCTCCGAGGCGACGAACCACGAAATCTTCCTGAACCGCATGCAGGTCGCGGGGAATGTGCGCGTGGAACTCATCGATGACGGCGACATGACCCGCCTCATCTACCAGACCACGGTGCGCCTGCTGAAGAGCAATCCCGACATCGCAAATGGGAACACCCTCGTCTCCCACATCGGTCCCGGGAACACGCGCGCGTTGCACTTCATCAAGGGGCGCATCAATGCGTACTCCAGCTACCGGCTTGGCATCTTCCGCACGCGCGAGGCCATGGGCCTGGAGTCCGGCCCCGCGCAGCAGCTCGCCTACATCGAGGAACAGATCCGCGGCGTGGTGGACACCCTCGCCACGGACTACTCGGAGGCGAAGCCCGATTACCATGTATTCATCGGCACGGAGATTCAGAGTGCCGCGCCGCTCATCTCAAAGCCAAAGCAGGGCGCGAGCTTCATCTCGCTGGAGCACCTTGAGAAATTCACCGAGTCCGTCGCCGCCATGTCCGCGGATGAACTCGTGCGAAAGCTCCACCTGCACTACACCGGCACGGAGGGCATCACCTCCGCGCTGCAGACAAATCTCGCGCTCGCCCGCCGCTTCAATGACCAGGTGCTCGTGGTGCCGGAGGGCGACTTCCAGCGGGACCTGCTCATGGACCTGCTCGCGAGCAATCCACAGACGAAGACCTTCCAGGACGAGGTGCTCCAGGCCGCGCGCGAAGTGGCCAAGAAGTACAAGACGGATCACAAGCATGCCGAGCACGTGGCAAAGTTCGCCCAGCAGATCTTCGTGGATCTCCAGTCACTGCACGGCCTGGATGCGCGCCATGAGCTGCTGCTGCGCGTGGCCGCCATCCTGCACGAGACGGGCATGTTCCTGAGCCCGCGTGAGCATCACAAGCACAGCCTCTACATCATCCTGAACACGGAGATCTTCGGTCTCTCCGCGCGCGACCGCACGCTGGTGGCCCTGCTCGCCCGCTACCACCGCCGGTACAATCCGAGCTCGAACCATCCGGACTTCTCCGAGCTCACCCGTGAAGAGCGCATGACGGTCATCAAGCTTGTCGCCATCCTCCGCGTGGCAGATTGCCTCGACCGCAGCCACTCCCAACGCATCAAGAAGGTGGACCTCAAGCGCGAGGGCGACATGTACTTCATCGAGACTCCCGGGGTGGATGACACCACCGTGGAGCAGATCGCCGTGAACGGGAAATGCGATATCTTCCGTGAGATCTACGGCTACGAGGTCCTCCTGCGCACTCCCTAGTCCGGCCCACCTCTCCTTCGCCCCGCCTCGCATCGCTTCGCTCCCTGACTTTTCATTTCTCCCATGCCCTCTGAACAGAACTACTTCAATCGTGAGCTGAGCTGGCTGGCCTTCAATGAACGGGTGCTCGCCGAGGCCGCGCGCGAGACTCTGCCACCGCTGGAGCGGGTGAAGTTCCTCGCCATCACCGCGTCGAATCTCGATGAATTCTTCATGGTCCGCGTGGGCGGCCTGCAATACCTGAAGGACGCGCGCAAGAAGGCCAACGACCCCGCCGGTCTCACGGCCACACAACAGCTCAGCGAAATCCGCGAGCGCACCCTGGCTTTCATCAAGGAGCAGTACCGCATCCTGAGCCAGGACCTCCTTCCCGCGCTGCGCCGCAGTGGCATCCGCCGCCTCACCCCTGCCGAGCTGAGCCCCAGCCAGCGCACGCACCTGCACGCCTACTTCAATGAGAATGTCTTCGCCGTGCTCTCCCCCATCGCAGTGGAGCCGGGTGAGGACGACCGCCTGCAGCTTCCCGCCTTGCAGATTGTGCTCATGAGCGAGGTGCGCTCGCGGATTGGTGATGAGGAGCAGGTGCGGCACGTCGTCTTCACCCTGCCGCCAAATCTCCCCCGCCACGTCGTCATTCCCGATGCCGAGGGCAACACGCACGCCTACATCAACATCGAGGACCTCGTGGAGATGTTCATCCACGACTTCTTCCCGAAGGAACAGGTCACCGGCACCGCGCGCTTCCGCATCAGCCGCAACAGCGACATCACGCTGGATGACGAGAGCGCCCAGGACATCGCCGCGGAGATGGAGGAAATCCTCGAAGCGCGCAAGAGCAGCAACACCATCCGCCTCGAAATCGAAGACGAGCCGGACGTCACGCAGTCGCTCATCAAGGCCATGCAGCAGATCTGCGATGCACCGCCCTCGCTCACGTACATGATTCCCAGTGAGCTGGACCTGCGCGCCTATTTCGCCATCGCCTCCGTACCCGGCTTCGAGGAGCTGAAGACCGAGCAGTGGCCCACTTCCGAGGCAGTCACGCTGGAGCCGGATGAGAGCATCTTCGATGTGATCCGGAAGGATGACATCCTGCTATACCATCCTTATGAATCTTTCGAGCCGGTGGTGCAGCTCATCGAGCAAGCTGCAACGGACTCGAACGTGGTGGCCATCAAACAGATTCTCTACCGCACTGCGAAGAACAGCCGCATCATCACCGCCCTCATCAAGGCCGCTCAGGCCGGCAAGCACGTGACCGTGCTGGTGGAGCTCAAGGCCCGCTTCGATGAAGCCCGCAACCTGGAACGCGCGGAAGAGCTCCTCGCCGCTGGCGCGCAAATCATCTACGGCGTGCGCGGGCTGAAGACGCATGCGAAGATCACCCTTGTGGTGCGTCGTGAACCCGGCGGCATGGCCCGCTACTGCCACTTCGGCACGGGGAACTACAACGAGGCCACCGCGAAGCTCTACACCGACATCAGCTTCCTCACGCGCGACCCGGTCTATGGCGCGGATGCCTCGGCGTTTTTCAACACCGTCACCGGACGCTCCCGCTTCGTACACTTCCAGAAAATCAGCATGGCCCCCTTCGGCCTGCGCGAGCGCCTGCTGGAAATGATCCAGAGCGAGACCGCCCGCGCCGCTGCCGGTGAGGAAGCGGAAATCATGCTGAAGATGAATGCGCTCGAGGATCTCCAGATGATGGAGGCCCTCTACGCCGCTTCACAAGCTGGCGTGAAAATCCAGCTCAACATCCGCGGCATCTGCTGCCTGAAGCCGGGGGTGAAGGGACTGAGCGAGAACATCCGCGTCATCAGCATCATCGATCGCTACCTCGAGCACGCCCGCATCTACTGGTTCCGCCAGGGCGGTGACCCCGTAGTCTTCATCTCCAGTGCCGACTTCATGACGCGCAACCTGAGCAAGCGCGTGGAACTGCTCACTCCGATTGAGGACCCTGCGAGCAAGAAGCGCCTGCTGGAAATCCTGCAGACCCATTTCTCCGACAACGTCCAGGCCCGCCAGCTCGACAAGGACGGGAACTACACGCCCGTGCCGCGTCCTACCGCCAAGTCCAAGACCAAGGCCGTGCGCTCCCAGGAGTTCTTCGCAAAGCAGGCCGTGCGGAGGCATCGCCCGCGTGCGCAGTCACCGGATTTGCTGGTGCCGCATGTGCCGAAGTAGGGCTGGGGGTTGATGGTCTATGGTTGATAGTTGATAGCCTGAGGCGCTGGGTGGGACGGGCTGCATTGAATTTGAAACTGAGACGCAGAGAAAACTTCGGAGACTGAGGTTGTCAGAAGGCATTGCGCTGAGGCACTTCCTCCTCCTTGTTGGTGACCGCCCCTTCCGCTTCCACCCCCGCCCGCCGCTTCCATGCCGGACCCGTCTCCAGCCTCTGCTTCTGCCCCCACCTCCACACCCTGCCTCCAGCTCATTGCCACCCCGATTGGGAACCTGGGCGACCTCAGTGCGCGTGCCGTGGAGGCCCTGAAGAACGCGGCCTGTGTGGCGTGTGAGGATACCCGGCGCACCATCCATCTGCTCCACCATCACGGCCTGCAGGTCCCCCTCATTTCCCTCACGGAGCACAATGAGGCCCGGCGCATCCCGGAGCTGCTGGGGCGTATTGAGAATGGCGAGACCATCGCCCTGGTCTCAGACGCCGGCTTCCCCACCGTGTCCGACCCGGGCCAGCGCCTCGTGTTTGCCGCCATCGGCGCGGGGTTGCGCATCGAGGTGGTACCCGGAGCCAGTGCCGTGCTCACCGCCCTGGCCGGGTCCGGGCTGCCCACGGTGCCCTTCTATTTCGGTGGCTTCCTGCCTCACAAGAAGGGCCAGCGGGACACCGAACTCGAGGCCGCCATGCAACGAGAATGCACCAGCATTTATTTTGAGTCGCCCTACCGGCTGGTGGATACTCTGGAGATGGTGGCGAAGCGGAATCCTCAACACCCTGTGGTGGTCGCGCGTGAATTGACGAAGATGTTTGAGGAATTCCGGCGCGGTTCGGCGCAGTCCGTGCTTGATCACTATGCTGTGAAAGCTCCCAAAGGTGAAATCACCCTGCTCATCGGTCCCCACGAGCTCCCGAAATGGATGACGCGCGACCGGGCGGCGGGGCACGAAGCTCATCCTGAGTGAATGACAGAGGCACCCACCCGCGCTTCAGCATTCCATTTTCCTGTTCCCTCTGGTATAAAAACTCCCGACCAAACGAACTACCCACTCACCCACTGAAAAAGTCATGTGGCGCACCACTCCCTCAACCGATAACGAGCCCCTGGATCTGACGGCCTACAACGATGCCGAGGCCATGAAAGCCTCCATCCGCAATCACCTGCTCTTCACCCTCGCGCACGATCCGCAGACCGCGACGAAGATGCACTGGTGGTGGGCCACCTGCATGGCCGTGCGTGACCGCGCGCTGGCGCAGTCCTTCAAGACCATGCGCACGCATCGCTCGAAGAACGTGCGCCGCGTGCACTACCTCTCCCTGGAGTACCTCATGGGCCGCCTGCTGGAGAACAACCTGCGCAACACCGCCCTGTATGACTCCGCCAACGAGGCTCTGACAGACCTTGGCCAGGACCTGGAGACCATCATCAATCGCGAGCCCGACATGGGCCTGGGCAATGGCGGCCTCGGTCGCCTCGCCGCGTGTTTCCTCGATTCCTTCTCCACGCTGGATCTGCCGGCGGTGGGGTATGGCATCCACTATGAGTTCGGCCTCTTCCGCCAGGAGTTCGTGAACGGACGCCAGATGGAGCAACCCGATGCCTGGACGCGCGAGGGCAGCCCGTGGAAGATCACCCGCCCCGAGTACAAGGTGGAGGTAAGCCTGTACGGCCACGTGAGCCAGCACTTCGATGAGTTTGGCAACGCCAAGATGGTGTGGGAGAACTGCCGCAAAATCATCGGCATGCCATGGGACATCCCCATCATCGGCTACCGCTCCGCCACGGTGAACTTCCTGCGCCTTTGGGAAAGCCGCGCCACGGATGATTTTAATCTCAAGGTCTTCAACGAAGGCTCCTACATCGAGGCCATTCATGACAAGGCCGCGAGCGAGACCGTCTCCAAGGTGCTCTATCCAAATGACGCCACGGAGAGCGGCAAGGAACTGCGCCTCGTGCAGCAGTACTTCTTCGTCGCATGCTCGCTGTCGGACATCATGCGCCGCTACAAGCGCGACAACCAGGGCTGGGAAGCCTTCCCCGAGAAGGTGGCCATCCAGCTCAATGACACGCACCCCGCCGTGGCCATCCCCGAGCTCATGCGCCTGCTGGTGGACATCGAGGATCTGCCGTGGGAGCAGGCGTGGAGCATCACGCAGCGCACCTTCAGCTACACGAACCATACGCTGCTGCCTGAGGCGCTCGAAACCTGGAGCGTGGGTCTCTTTGACAAGGTGCTGCCGCGTCACCTGCAGATCATCTACACCATCAACGAGCGCTTCCTCCGCGATGAAGTCTCGCGCCGCTGGCCGGGAGACATCGGCAAGATGCAGGCCCTCTCGATCATCGATGAGAACGGTGGCAAGCGCGTACGCATGGCCCACCTCTCCGTGCTCGGCAGCCACCACACCAATGGCGTGGCCGCACTGCACACCCGCCTGCTGCGCGCGAAGCTCTTCCCCGAGTTCAACGAACTCTTCCCGGGCCGCTTCCTGAACATGACGAACGGCATCACCCCGCGCCGCTGGCTCATGGTGTGCAATCCGGAACTCACCAGCCTCATCACCGAGTCCATCGGCGATGCCTGGACGAAGGATGCCTCGAAGCTGCGCGACCTGGAGCCCTTCGCCGAGGACCCCGTCTTCCAGCAGCGCTTCCGCGCCATCAAGCGCAAGCACAAGGAACACCTCACCACCATCATCAAGAAGCTCACGGGCTATGAGGTGAGTGCGGATGCCATCTTCGACGTGCAGATCAAGCGCCTGCACGAATACAAGCGCCAGCACCTGAATCTGCTGCACATCCTCACGCTGTACCGCAGGCTCCTGCAGGACCCGGGGTATGACATGCAGCCGCGTGTCTTCCTCTTCGCCGCGAAGGCGGCACCGGGGTACTACCTCGCGAAGAACATCATCCACTGCATCAATGCCGTGGCGGAGAAGGTGAACAATGACCCGCGCATCCTTGGCAAGCTCAAGGTCGCCTTCCTGCCGAACTACGGCGTCACCCTCGCGGAGCGCATCATCCCCGCGGCGGATGTCTCCGAGCAAATCTCCACCGCCGGCAAGGAAGCCAGCGGCACGGGCAACATGAAACTCGCCCTCAACGGCGCGCTCACCATCGGCACGCTCGATGGCGCGAACGTGGAAATCAAAGACGAGGTGGGCGATGACAACATCTTCATCTTCGGCCTCACTGTCGAGGAAGTGGAAGCCCTGCACGACCGTGGGTACAATCCGTGGGACTACTACTGGAACGATGCCGAGCTGCGCAACGTCATCGACTGGATCGCCAGCGACTTCTTCACCGGCAATGCCGAGGACTTCAAGCCGCTGCGCAACAGCCTGCTCGAAGGAGGCGACCCCTTCCTCGTTCTCGCTGACTACCGTGCCTATGTCACCGCCCAGGAAAAAGTGGATGCCGCCTACCGCGACACCACCAACTGGACCAAGATGAGCATCCTGAACACCGCCCGAAACGGGTTCTTCTCCAGCGACCGGACGATTGCGGAATACGCTGAGAAGATTTGGAAGCTGCCGGGAATTCGGGTGGAGGCGTAACGCGGAAGTAAGTAAGAGACTGCGTAAACATTTGAAGGCGCCGGTGTATCGCACTGGCGCTTTCTTTTTGCAGGTGACACCAGAGAAGAAGGGAGCATTCACGACAGATCTGGATGCCGTGACGCGCAGCGTCCCTGGACTGCGTGCAGCCCTGCTGCCGCTTTCCAGAGTCCACAGCCTGCTGTGGCGATGGTGACATTCACTCGTAGGGTGATGTCTCCAGAAAAGCCAGGCGACTGCGTCGCGGTGAAGCGTGCAGCAGGCTGCACTTGAGGAAAGCGGCAGCAGGGCTGCGCGCAGTCCAGGGCCTTCGGCACAGCTTCCGTATCCTCAACCTAACGCTCATACGCTTCGCAAAGCCAGCGCTCCTAGGGCCGCCACACTTCGCTCCCGTGCAATAGTACCTCAAACTGAACAAACCACCCTCCCCTTGCGTCCAACTCATAAGCCCAGTATTGTACCATTGTAACAAATCGGGCCCTCGTGCGTATGCACTCATAGAGAGCCATTTCCACTTTCCGCATCGCAGTTTCATGCGTCACTTCCGTTCCATCGTCCTCATCTTCGCTGTCCTGCTCCAGGCACTGCCTGGCGCGGTGGGACTGCGCGCGATGACGATGACGACAGCGAAACACGCGCCATCATGCACGATGGACTGCTGCGCATCGGTCCAGGAACAGGACCAACAGGAAGCTGCCAACACCTGCGCCTGCGCTCCCACCTCCGAGCAGCAGCAACCGACTGAGCTCCCCACTATTCCCTCCCAGTCCACGCGTGATGTCATTCCCGTGGTCTACTGGAAGTCCCAGGAAGCAGTCCCCCAGCCCGCCGCTCCTCTCAGCGAGCAGCAGTCGCATTTTACCCTGACTGACGCGTCAGAACAGGCCACGCCGCATGTCCGGCTACCGGTCCTTTTCTGCGCCATTCTGATCTGATTCTGCGTCGCTGACAGACGCATTGCGCCCAGGCGTTGCCGTATTCACGGAACATCATGCCCGGGCACCCCAGATGGCTCGCTCCTGCAGGCCATCGTTGATTCCTCAGATCCGAATCTTCAAGCACTCAGTCATGCACCTCCCCCTCACCTCCCTCTTCCGTGCCCTCGCCACGCTGGCACTGCTGCACCCGCTGGCCGCGATGGCCTGCGACGAGTGCAAGCTCAAGGCTCCTCCCGGCGCGAAGGTCGTGGAGTACGATCTCTACATCGACGAACAAACCGTCAGCCCCGCCGGCAAACACGTGCGCGGGCTCACCATCAATGGCGGCATCCCCGGCCCCACGCTGCGCTTCCGCGAGGGCGAGTGGGCGCGCATCCATGTGCACAACCGCCTGAAGAACGAGGAGACCTCCACGCACTGGCACGGCCTGCTCCTGCCAAATGTGCAAGACGGCGTGCCCTACATCACCACCCCACCCATCCTCCCGGGGAAATCGCACACGTTTGAGTTCCAGCTCAAGCACTCCGGCACCTACTGGTACCACTCGCACACGCACCTGCAGGAGCAGATAGGTGTGTACGGCTCCATCGTGGTCCTGCCACGTGGCGGTGAACCGGTGAAGGCGGACCGCGAGGAGGTCCTGGTGCTCTCCGACTGGACAAACATCGACCCGCACGAAGTCATGCGCATGCTCATGCGTGGCAGCGACTACTTCGGACTGAAGCGTGGCAATGCCCAGTCCATCCTCGGCGCCATCAAGGCAAGTCACTTCAAGGAATACCTCTCCAACCAGTGGGCCAAGATGCCTCCCATGGATCTCTCCGATGTGGGGTACGATGCCTTTCTCATCAATGGCAAGCGCACGGTGGATCTCGGAGGCAAGCCGGGGGAACGCATCCGCCTGCGCATCATCAATGCCTCCGCCGCATCCTACTTCTTCCTCACGTCTTCGGCCGGTCCCATGACCATCGTGGCAGCGGACGGTCCCGCTGTGGAGCCGGTGAAGGTGGACCGTTTCCTCATGGCCATCGCGGAGACGTATGATGTGATTGTCACCGTGCCAGCGAGCGGCCAGTTCGAGCTGCGCGCCACGGCGCAGGATGGCAGCGGGCACATGTCTGCCTTCTTCGGCAGTGGCCCCCTGACTCCTGCTGAGGATCCACCCAAGGCGAATGTGTACTCCATGGATGAGATGCTGAACCTTTCCCTGGAAGAGAAGGAGGATGACCCGCGCGCTTCGCTCAACCTCCCCCGCCCCGGCTCGCCCTACCGCCTGCTGAAGTCACCCGGCAGCACCACGCTGCCGAAGAACCTGCCGCGCCGGAAGATCTCGCTCAAGCTGACAGGCGACATGAACCGCTACATCTGGGGCTTCAATGGCAAGACCATCGCCCAGGACCCCTACATTCACATCAAGAAGGGTGAAATCATCGAGCTGGAACTGGTGAATGACACCATGATGCACCATCCCATCCACCTGCACGGCCACTTCTTCCGCCTGCTCATGGGCCAGGGAAAACGCTCCCCACTGAAGCACACCGTGGACGTGCCGCCCATGAGCACGCGCACCGTCGAGTTCGAGGCGAACGAAACGCACGACTGGATGTTCCACTGCCACATCCTCTATCACATGATGTCCGGCATGGCCCGCGTGTTCCGCTACGCGCCGGAGGATGGCGCGATGCCGAAGTACGCGGACCATCCTTCAGCGAATACCGAGGTGGCCGCTGCTGGCAATGCGGGTGATGCTGCGCAGAGCAGCATCGCCTCCGGTGACCATGGTGATGGTCTTGGCATTGGCCTGGGTGCAAGCCTTGGCCGTGCCCTTGGTGCCAGTGCCCATCGCCACGGCGGCAGCATGGCCATGGGCGGCCTCGGCGAGCACAGCCATGATATGTCTTACATCTGGGGCGCGGCCTCCATCCAGTCCCACATGACGGAGGGCCTCATCACCTGGATGAATCCCAAGAACGACATCCTGCTGGGCTGGGAGGTCGGCTGGGCGAATGTGGACGACACCGAGTACGAAGTGGAGGCGCTCTACCAGCGCTACTTCAGCGCGGACTTCCAGGCCTTCATCGGCGCACGCCTCACCAATGAAGACGACGCAGAGAACCGAGGTGTCATCGGCTTCAACTACCGCCTGCCCCTGCTCGCCTGGGCCACCATCAGCCTCGACAGCGAAGGCGACGCCCGCTTCGCCCTGGCGAAGGAGTTCCAGCTCACCCCACGCCTCGCTGCTTTCGGCCAGGTGGAGTACGACACCAACACCGAGTGGAAGTGGTCCGCCGGAGCGACCTACACGCTCACACGCACCGCTTCGCTCATCACCCAATATCACTCCGACTACGGCCTCGGCGCGGGCCTGGAAGTCAGATTTTGATCCCGATTTCGGCGGCCCATTCCCGCCATCCTTACCCAAACAAGAAAACGAAACCAAGACCGAACACGAACACAAACCCTCAAATCAAACCCTGTAGACACGAGATACAGAGACCCACAAACCCCTGACATCTTCACGACTATGAAAACAAAACTCACCGCCCTCCTTTCCACCGTTCTCCTCGGCGTTGCCCTGGCCGCGACCAGCCTGCCCACCACAGCCTCCGCTGCGAAGCCTTACACGCAGAAGACCTGCGTCGTGAGCGGCAACGAACTTGGCAGCATGGGCAAGGTCATCACCAAGACCCATGACGGCCAGGAAGTGAAGTTCTGCTGCAAGCCCTGCATCAAGAAGTTCGACGCCAATCCGGCGAAGTACCTCTCCAAGGTGAAGTAAGCCCGAACTCCAACTGACCACAACCCTCCCCGGTTCCCGCGTTTCATTTCGCGGGACCGGGGAGTTTTTTGTACCGCAAATCGTACGAGTCCTCACGGGAGAGCAAATGTTGGTGCGAGACAGACACGAGGCGACAGCCCAAGGATCGGGGGCACTCCTGCCATACGCATTAACCTAAACGAGAGCGTGCCGAAGCCTCCGCTTGGCAAGCACGTGTCTCTCGCTGTGGGCTATGAGACACAGTCGAAGGAGTTTTGCGGACTACGCCCTTCAAGGTAAACGTCCTTCCACCAAAGAGGCGGTAGGGATGCGCTCCTGCGCGTCCGACTTCAGGCGGGCGGAGGTGGTGTGGAACTGCGGCACGAAACGGCTTCGCCACATGGCATCCCCCTCCGCCTCCGCCCACTATCTACGGACGCGCAGGAGCGCATCCCTACCGTCCTTTTTGTTAAGGGGGGTTGAGGTGCAGAGTCAATGGTGTCTCAGGGGCTCGATAGTGTGTTCGTTTCGACGACGAACTCGCAGGCTATTGTGTCCCCTCCGGCACAAATGAAATCCTCAGGTTAATGTTTATGGCAGGAATGCCCCCAATCCTTGGAGGCTGCCGCCTCATTTTCACATTGCACTTTCATCACGAGGACGCACACCCTGCACGGGCACTGGCGTTCTCACGAGACGCGCAGGCGGGTAGGAAAACCCGCCAACCGCTGTCCGGTCAGGAGACCCGACTTCCTGTCGCGAGATTCATACTGCCATAGCATCAGCTAAAATGCTCTCATTCGAACTCTCTTGAATACAACAGGTCATTCGGGTTATGCTTCAGGCGAGTTTAGACCAAGTCCAAGGATGTCCGTGAAAGTACACATGCTCACCTTGCTGCTTGCGAGTGTCATGCTCGCATGGAATCCCGTCGTCTGGGCCTTCGATCCCGTCAGGGTACCAGACATCGACCTGACATTGATGCCGGGCACGTACACGCGCACCGTGGGAAAGGTACAGCATGTACTCACCTTCCATGCAGACAAAACCTTCCAGGGCAAGTCCTTCCTGAACGGCAGGCTGGATGACGAATACGAAGGCAGGTGGCAGGCCCAGAAGGATATCCTTGGGAATGGCAGGATGAATTTCACCTACACGAAGTCGACCAAAATCCCACCCGGTACCGCGGACGGTGACGATATTCTGGTACTGAACAAAACCGCCCTGACACTTGCCCCCGAAGACGCCAACCAGGGCCGGAGGATCTGGTGGCGTGTCGAGCCAAAAAAATAGGCGTGCTACTGCTCACTCAAACAGAAAACGGCGACTGAAGTCGCCGCTCCTTGAAAGTCTGAGTTCCGATTCCCGAACCTCCCTTTTGTGTTCTTTGCGTTCTTTTGCGGCCATTCCCACCTCCGCGCCATTCACCCACACACAAAAAAACGGCGACCAGATGGCCGCCGTTTTCAAAGGATATTCGATTCAATGCGCGACTTTCACTGTCACACCGTCCTACCGCTCACCGTCGCACCGGCTTTACCAACCTTCCGACACGGCGCTGGCCATCGAGATGGAGAGGCGCTCAGCAGCGTCTGCCAGGGCCTGGCGTTCGGTGATTTGCAGGCTCGGGTCGATCACGATGTTCGAAGCGCCCTGCACCTGGCCCTTCAGGAGTTCCTCACCGGAGCTGGCGTCCACGGTGTAGTCAACGCGCAGGCGCATGAGGAGTTCCGAGGAGCGGAGCGTATTGCTACGCACGGCGCGGAACTGGCTGCGATCGATGTCGGTGATGGTCGCATTCAGCACGGCGTCTGCCTCTTCACGTGGGACGATCTGATAAGCGCCGTCTGCCTGGAGCTTCTTGATGAGCGCGTTGGTCACCAGCACTTCGAGGCGGGGTTCCAGCGTGTCATTCTTGAAGGTGGGCACGGCGAGCTTCGTCACGCTGGCCAGCTGGTGGGGCTTGCTGGAGCCGGGCTGATAGCCAGCGCAGTTGGTGAGGAGGGAGAGCGCCAGCGGTGCGAGGAAGAGGGCAAGCTTGTTCATGCGTAGCGTGGGAGTCGGGAGTGGTTGCCGGGGAGTTGATGCCGTATCAGTCAGTCGTTGATGAGTGCCTGCCGCGGCGGTGTGAGCTGTTGGATGCCAATATCATCACATGGCCAGCTCACACGAGCGCAGGCTCCAAGTCAAGGCTTGGGAGCTTCAGGTGCGGGAGCCGGAGCGGGCTTGGCCTCTTCAGCAGGCTTCGTGGCGTCCGGAGCGGGCGGCACGGGGAGGGACTGAGGAGCAGGCATGGGAGCGCCGGGGCTCGGAGGCACAGGAAGCAACAGGGGCTTGTCCCCTTCCGCCGGAGGCAGCAGGGTGCCTGGGGAGGTGGGTGCGTTCGGGCGGGTAGGAAGATCAGGCTCGGTCAGCGGAATGGGCTTGAAGCTGTCCGGCTCCACACGCATGGAGGGCTTGGAGTTCAGCTTGGCCACCACAGGAGCGGGCGGGCCGGCGTACTCATCGCGGTTCTTCGTGTTCACTGCAGCAGGGACCACGTAGCCTTCGCCCGTGCTCACGCCGCTCTGCTTCACGTCTTCAGGATTGGAGGCAGCCAGGGCAGCCAGGCGGCGCTGGGCTTCGGAAACGGTCTCGCCGCTGCCGGTCTGCATGGCCTCGCTGTAGTAGATGGCAGCAGCCTTGGGCTTGCCGGCCTTCTCGTAGAACTTGGCGATGGAAAGGGAGTTCGCGGACTGCGCGGCGCGGCCTTCGGTGATGAGGCTGTCCGCTTCCTGCATGCGCTCGCCACTGGGGTTGGTCGCCTTGTAGGTTTCCAGCGCGTCCAGCGTGGTGGTCAGGTTCGAGGCGTCCTGCGTCTTGCGGGCAGCGGCGCTGCTGATGGCACCGATGCGGAACTGGGCTTCGGAAGCGAGCTTGGTGTTGGGATAGTTGTCCACCACCATCTGGTAGGCCTGGTTGGCCATGGGCTTGTCACCGTCGTCCTGGTACACTTCGCCGATGGCGAACTGCGCGTAGGGGGCGTACTTGCCGTAGGGAGAGTTGCGAATCACGCCCTGGTAGAGTTTCACGAGCTCGCTCTTGTCGAGCTTCATCGGAATCATCAGGAGCGAGGGCTGCTTCTTGCCGGCCTTGGCTTCTTCCGCGATTTCGAACTGCTGCTGTACCGCCTCATCGAAGCGCGTGCTCTGACGGTAGTCGGTGATGAATTTCTGGAAGGCATCGTACGCGTCCTGCAGCTTGCCGCTCTGGCGCAGCAGCACGGCCTGCTCGAACTGGGCGTTCGCAGCGGCGTTCGTGAAGCGGTAGCGGCTCACGACGTCCTTGTAGATGCTGATGGCGCGGCCGGTATTGCCGGTGGAGGCGGCGGTCTTACCGTCACGCAGCATGGCTTCCGCGGCGCCCTCCTGGACCTGGCGCTCGGGAGCGCTGGGCACCACTTCATCTTTCTTGTCGAACCATTTGAGAGGGTTGGCCTTGCCAAGGTCAAGCGCGCGCGCATCCGGCGCAGCAAGGAGGGCCACAGAGGCAGCAGCGATTGTGGCACGAAGGACGGGCTTGGAATTCATCGCGCGGAGAGTAGTGGAGGGTTTCAAGGGCGTCAAGAAGGGGAATTTCGGGTTTCTTAAAGGGAAAAACTGGGGACGTTCACCATTGCCGCCAGTGCATCCGGCGAAAGACACGACTGGACAGCATGCCGGATGCCACGGAGGCGATGACATGGGCAGGAAATGCGGGGAACGGGGTGCGGGCAGCGAAGGGAATGCTGACCACCGCCAGCAGCAACACCACGCCGCCGATGACCGCCATTTCGAGGATATTAAATCCCTCCAGCCAGAAGGTCGTGAACAACGCCCCCGCCAGGCACGGCCAGAAGGCGCTGAGGAACGGCCGCGGATGGAACCGGCACACCACCCAAGCAGCAAACGCGGCGAGGATGGCTGTGACCGCCACCGTCGCCGCGACACTAAGTAACAGGTTGGGCTTCTGGGCCATAGAGAACCGTGACCGGCTCGTCCGGTCACGGAAAGCAGCACCCTGCTTACAGCTCGGCCACGATGGCATCCCCCATCTCGGCGGTGCCCACCTTGCGGGTGTCCTCGGCGCCGCTGTAGATGTCGCCCGTGCGCAGGCCGTGGTCGATGACGTGGCGGACGGCGGTCTCGATGGCGACCGCTTCCTTCTCCAGTCCGAGCGAGAAGCGCAGCAGGAGGGCGGTGGAGAGGATCTGGGCAATCGGATTGGCAATCCCCTTCCCTGCGATGTCCGGGGCGGTGCCGCCGCTGGGCTCGAAGAGGCCGAAGTACAGGCCGCCTTCCTTCGCCTTGCCCAGGCTGGCGCTGGCGAGCATGCCGAGGGAGCCGGCGATCATCGCCATTTCATCGGAAAGGATGTCGCCGAAGAGGTTCTCACACAGCACGGTGTCGAAGCTGCGCGGCTGCTTGATGAGCTGCATCGCCGCATTGTCCACATAGAGGTGGGAGAGCTTCACATCCGGGTAGTCCTTGGCCACTTCCTCCACCGTGGCGCGCCAGAGCAGGCCGTTCTCGAGGACGTTCGCCTTATCAATAGACGTCACCTGCTTGCGGCGGCCCTGGGCGGCCTTGAAGGCGACGTGGGCAATGCGCACGATCTCGCTCTTCTTATAGATCATGGTGTCGATGGCGGTTTCCTCGCCATCCTTCTCCCCGCGGAACTTCGGCTGGCCAAAGTAGAGGCCGCCGGTCAGCTCACGCACACACAGCACATCGAAGCCGCCGGCGATGAGTTCCTCCTTCACCGGGGAGGCATGGGTCAGGGAGGGGTAGCAGATGGAGGGGCGCAGGTTCGCGAAGAGGCCGAAGTGCTTCCGCAGGGGCAGAAGGGCGCCGCGCTCGGGCTGCTCATTCGGGGGGAGCTTTTCCCACTTGGGTCCGCCGACGGAGCCGAAGAGGATGGCATCGCTCGCCTCGCAAGTCGCCAGGGTGTCCGCCGGGAGGGCCTTGCCCTTGGCATCGATGGCCGCACCGCCCACGAGCTCTTCCGTGAACTCAAACTGAGGGCCGAACTTTTCCGAGACGCGGGCCAGCACCTTGCGTGCCTCCGCCATGACTTCTGGACCAATGCCGTCACCGGCGAGAACTGCGATCTTATGAGCTTTTGCCATGATTAGGCGATAGCGAAAGGGTCGCGGGGCGCAAGGAGGTTTGCGGGGGAATGTTTGGCGTGGGGTTGCGGTGCGCCTGAAGAACTGCCGTGAAGTCCAGGTGTGCGATCTATCTACTTGATTGAGAAACTGCTGGGGCAATCTTGGGTGCCCCCCTTTTTTCATCATGGCCGTCGCCACGGAACATCGTCGCAAGCTCATCAGAAATGATCTCATGCGGCTCACCTGCGCCCTCACGCTTTCCTTTCTCAGCGCATCTGCTCGCTGAAGTCTGCCTATCCGACCACGACGCTCCGTGAACCAATCCCCTTCCTCACCACTGCCTGTCCCGGCGACAGCAGCGCTTGTCCGACGAGCGGTGGCGGATGATGCCAGCGCAATCGAGGAACTGTACAGGGAGTTGGTCATGGATGCGCATATCCGCGTGCTCGCGGCACAGGTCGCTGCACTCGCCGCATCTGAGAGGAGCTTCCTCCTCGTGGCCGAGTGTGGGGGCTCCGTATGCGGCACGGCGCTGCTCACCGTGTGTCCGGATGCCATGTATGGCACGCAACCTTTTGGTGTGGTGGAAAATGTGATCGTTACCACTGCGAAGCGTGGCCATGGCCTCGGGCGGCAGTTGCTGACGCATGTCGAGCATCTGGCGCTCACGCACCACTGCACAAAGCTCATGCTGCTGAGCGGCTCCACCCGTGAGGCGGCGCATGCATTCTTCCGGCAATGTGGATTCCGGAGTGATACGAAGCATGCATTTGTGAAGTACCGCAGTCAGTTCATTCCGGTCACCCCATGAACCCAGCCTTGCTTGCCACCTGTATCCTCTTTCTCACCATCGCCTCCGCACACGCGCAGACAGGCTTGCTGAAGGTCGCAGACTTCGAAACCGGCGACCTCTCACAACTGGGCCTCCAAAAGGTACAGGAGGACTCGCTGACCATCGTGACCTCTCCTGTCCGCGCGGGGAAATTCGCCGCGCGCACGCTCCTTCGCGCCAGCGACCCGGAGACCAATGGCGGGCAGCGTGCCGAGTTCTCCGATGGCAAGAAGATCACGAAGATCGAGATGGAGAAGGAGTACTGGTACGGCCTGAGCATCTTCATCCCCGAAGACTTCGTCGCGCCCACCAAGTCGAATGCCGTCCTCTTCCAGTGGCACACGCAACAGGGTGGCCCCAGCCCCGTGCTGGCCATCCGCGCCAACGGTCAGGACTGGCTGATCACCGGCAATCCCTCTCCCACCGAGAAGAAGCGCACACTGGCAAGGATGCCTTTTGAAAAAGGCCGCTGGACAGACTGGGTGGTGCACGTGCGTTGGTCCGCCGAGAAGAAGGGCTTTTGGACCATCTGGAAGGACGGCGTGGAGGTGGTGAACGAGCGCGACATCATCACGCAATATCCCGAGGCCCTTGGGCCCTACGCAAAGTTTGGCCAATACCACAGCGTCGGGGAGGTCCCGCAGAACATCGCGTACTTCGATGAATACCGCGTCGCCGGAGCGGATGGAAGCTACGAGGCCGTAGCACCGCCCCATGGGCCGAAACAGGGTGCAGCGAAGGCTGGTGCGCCGAGTGCTCCGGCCAAGTGACCAAAGTCACCCATGAAACGAACAACCGTCCTGACCTTCTGCTTCGGCTCTTTGCTCAGCAGTTGTGGGTACCACACCCCTCCGGCAAAACCAGTCGAGATGGAATACCCGTGGCAAGCTGTAGCCAAGGGCGTGTCCAGTCTGGTCGATGAACACGCTGAACGAACTGCGTTCGACCGCTTTGCTGAATCCTCAGTCCCACCCAAGCGCCTGCACACCTTTTCCGAAGTAGAACGAATCGCGAAAGAACGTGGATTGACACTTTCCGAAGCTGAGCGGATGCAGAAGAGGCAGTGGTTTGAATCCGCAGCAACAGTGTGGCACTACAACTTTGAAGGTCAGTACTCGGGTATTCTATTTTGCGATGCGTCAGGAAAAGTAAGGCACGCCCTCCTGTTTGGGTAATTACTCCATACGTCCTTCATGAGCACCGACACCAACTTTCTCACCCACCCGCCATTCCGACCCATGCGGTGGGATGCGGACGGGAACTGGGACGGATACATGGAACTGGCAAGCAAGGGCATGGTGGGCCTGACGGTGACGCCCTTGGATCCCGAAGTCTCCCGCACGCCCTCCCCTGCGCAGGGAGCAGCCTACACCTTCCAGCTCGACAACAGCCCCCGCATCCTCGAATCCATCCTGACCGCGCTGCTCCCCCACTATCAGGAAATGCGGCCCAAGTATCGCGACTTTCTGGGTGCGGAGTTCGAGAGCCTGATGCCCGCCGTTCGCTCGGCCGGTGAGCTGGCCTCACACATCGACCTCAGGCAGGTGTACATCCATCCCTGGGTGAAAGACGGTTGCGCCTATGTGGGCTGGTTGTTTGGCTGCACCTGGGATGCCGAGCACGGTCTGGGTGCCATGCTGCACCGGGACCGCGTGGTGGAAATCGGCAGTGCCGACGTGTCTTTCGCGTGGGCACCGAAGGAAGCAGATGCTCGGTGATGGCATGTGCGTCAGGTTAAGAACTACAGGACGCTATCGGCAGGTCTCGTGATGTGTCCGACACGAACCGGCCCGGACCCTTTCATGAACGGGCACCACCTTGCGCGTAGCGCCTTGGAGTGCACGTGCGAAGCACCGCCTTGGGAGGAAACACCGCGAGACGGATGACGCAGGATCCATCCATGACCCCAAGCGGAGGCTGCGTGCGATGCGTTCTCGTGATGTGAAGCCACCGAGCCCAAGCGTGCCAGCTCGAAGCTCCGCACCCCAAAGCTTCCCGCCAAAGCGGTGCTTCGCACACGCACTCCAAGGCGCTTCGCGCAAGGTGGCTCGTGCAGAGTCGCGTCACGCTGCTGGAGTTATTCAGATCACGAGACGTTTCCGACTTACTTCATCTCTGTGCTGATGTGACGTACATACGCGGCTGTTATTCCTCGCAAGTGGATAGACCGTGCTTCAGGGCGCGACTCAAGGACGCATGTGCTATCACAGTGAGCCACCACTTCACCGCACCTCTGCACCGATATCTGCATCCCACAGACCTGCAGCCATGGAGAGCGGCGGCGTGAAGTACTCACTCGGAGGTGACTCCTTGAGAAGCTGAAAAGTATCTTCGTGAAGGGTGATGCGCTGGTCTCCCGGATAAAGCTCTTTCTCCCATATCCTGGTTCCTTCGATGGTCACGGAAGGAATTTTTCGTGAATGGCCGGTGCCGTCATCGGGCAGGGTATACCACTTCATTACCTTCCACTCTCCCACCAGCTTTCCCTCCCTTAGAATCCTGGCGTACTGGGGCACAAAGCTCCCAGGAAACATTTCAAGCTCATACACGAAGCCATTCCAGCTTTTCGTGAGAATGCGGAACTCGCCCTCTGTCCTTGCGCTGACATGCGGGGTGACAGCATCCACCCAGGTCTGAGGCATCGCGAGATACGGCAACGCAAAACGATCCCCGTTTCCCTCGAAGTACTTCCGTGTCGTCACAAAAAGCGGGTTCGAGTTGAACTCGATCGTGAAATGCTTCCAAACCTTGCTGAAATCCGCACCCACGAAGATTTTGTTGCTCGACAACTTGTAACGCCAGTACCTGCTGCCATCGTAACTTTGCGACTCCTCCAGCTCTCCATGGTCGTCCATTTCCCTGAAGCAGTACTTCTCGTTGAACTTGGTGAACTCGATCCTGCGCTTGCTGATCCCGTCTCCCATCTTGAGCACAGGAGGCAACCGGGCTTCCGTCGTGTAGACAAATCTGCAATTCGGAAGCGCCTGGACGTCCTGAACACCAGCCGCGATGATCTTTCCAATCACATCTTCCGGCTGTGCCTTCGCCGGTTCCGCCGCTCGCGACAGACACTCAAGAAGGAAGAACAGCACGAGCCAAAGGATGGGGTCCAATCGTTTCATAAATTCCGCCTCCCCTGTATTTGCCTTGTTTCCAGCACTTGGTCGAGGAAAAATGCGCACCACTGAACACTCACTTACCCACGAGGAAATTCTATCCGCTTGAATGAGGAACACGGAAGAGGATTCTTCGAGCCTGCTCTCGACCTCCCCTCATGGAAAAATTCAACACCATCAACAATGCAGGCGAAGCCGCCTTTTCCTATGGCGACTGCTTCTTTCAGGAGCCGCTCTCATCCGGTTCACGGCTCACCATCGGCCCGGCGACCTCTCATGTGGATCTGCTGATGGCGCTCGCAGCCACCTGGGAGACCCAGGAGTACTACATTCTCTACGTCCTGATCATTCCCAATGACGGAATCGAGATGGGGCGCTACCAGTCCCCGCTCATCGAGTCGTTGGAAGACCTGCAGATCTTCCTCGCCACCTACGAGCAATTCCTGGAATCCGATGGAAGACACCACATCTGGGTCGCCTCCGCCCATGGTGAAGGCCAGCTCATCTATGACCGGCACAATATTATCTACGCCTACGGTGATCTGCCGCAGTATGAAGCCGTCTTGCGAGAGCGGGGCTTCTCCGAGCGCGAGGTCCGGATTCCGTCTCCGCATGCTCACCACTATCCTACGGACCCGAAGGTTCTAAAAGCACTGCTCGCGCATTTCCCCTGGCACCTTTCGCCGCTCCGGCCCGAAGATGAGCATTGATGACAAAGCCCGCATCGCTCTCACAACACCATGCCCTACGAAATCCAACTCACCCAATCCGAGCCCACCTGGCTCGCCGTCGTGCGTGAACGGGTGCGGCCGCAGGATCTATCCCGCTTCGTCCCCGCAGCGTGTGGTGAAGTGTGGAGCTTCATCAAGGCCGCGAATCTCCCCAAACCCGGCCGTCACGTAGCCATGTATCTCGATGGTGAGGGCCACGTGGAGGTAGGCGCGGAAGTAGCAGAGCCCTTCATCGGCAATGACCGCGTGCACTGCTCGCAGCTCCCGATAGGCAAGGTGGCCACCACCACGCACTACGGCCCCTATGGACGACTCGGTGAAGCGCATGCCGCCATCCGCACCTGGTGTGCGGAGCATGGGCATGGGCCCTCGCCTGTCTCCTGGGAGCTCTACGGCCACTGGGAGGAGAGTTGGAATGCGGATGCGTCGAAGATACGGACAGATGTGTTTTACTTGCTGGCGTGATCAGACCGAAATGACATACATGCAAAGTATTGAGATTCATGCTTCGTCCCTGCCGTTCATCATTTCCGTATCGCTGTTCGCCGTGGTAGCGGTGGCGGCCATTTTCAATGTGTACAGCACTACCGAGTATACATGCCTTGAATGCCGCGCCACACTCGCCGAACGCCACGTGTGTGGCATCCCGCTTTCACGTATCTCCCACCACCCTTACACCACAACATACCTCGCCACGAATCCATCGCATCTGCACTCCTGGCGTTGGTGCGGCACCCGGCAGAGTTGGTCTCTTCTCTCACATATCCGGGCCTGCGGCCACCGGCACCCCATTTGGAGCCTTCCGATTGAAATCCAATCTGAGTACTCACGTCTTGTGTCACCATCTGAATTGGACGCCACACTTGCGGAAATTGATTCCCACGACCGGGAAAAGGGACAAGATGCCGTGAACAAAGTATACGCACGCGTGCTCGACTCGCGGTAACATACCTCTTCCCTTCATCAACCCTCCAAACATCAGCAGCATTATGGGCGACTGGGGCAATCTTCCATGGGACAATGACTCTGCAGCGGACTGGTTTGGCGACCTATTCGACGAGACCAAACTCGCCAATCGCGTGGAAGCCACGCTAAAACTCGACGCGAAAGATTCGCCCGAAGAAGTCCGCGCCGCTGCCGCCATGGTCTTGCTGCTGGGTCACACGTACGTCTGGCCCATTGACAAGCTGGACGAACATCTGACTCTGGCTGCCGACCGACTCGAAGAGATTCTAAAACTCGGCATTTACTCGGAGGCACCGGATCTGGAGGAGACCATGCGTCTGGAGATTCAGGAACTTCGCGGCAGAATCAAGGACCCTGCATCTGCCGCCCAAGAACACCCCAAATCCGCCGAGAGGAAGTGGTGGAAGTTCTGGTAGAGTGCTGCTGCTCCGGCACCTGAGATGAGCAAGGAAATGACGCGTTGCGCACCAATTCAAGACACCAGTTCGCTTTGCGTCTTGGAGTGCGGTGACAAGCTTCAAGCGCAACACCGCTTTGAGCGGAGAGGATGAGAATGATGCGGAGGATTCACGGTCCAATTCCCAAGATGCTCTCCCATTGGAAAGCTGGGTTTCTTCGAAGTTCCCCGGCAAAACTGGACGAAACACCTTCGTTCAAAGCGGTGTCGCGGCCCCAAGGGAGGCCTTTGCCACCGCACTCCAAGACGCAAAGCGACCTGGAGTGTCGAGTTGGTCTGCAGTGTTCCATTGCCCCGTTTAAGACAATGCACAGTTTCTCAAAGTGACGCACATGCGCACTGCGGGATCCCACTGCGTTTCAGGCAGCACTTCGGACACTTGATCAATTCCCATCTGAAAGCTTATTCCACACGCATCAACTCCATGACAGCTGACCCCATCACCATCGTCCACGCAGATCTGTCGCTTCCCAAACATCAGGAGGCAACCCTCCATCTGCTAAACGCCTACGCGATGGATCCCATGGGCGATGGCAAGCCACTCTCCGATGCGGCGAGAGCAGCAGTTATCCCGGGACTACGCGAGCATCCCACGACGCTGGTCTTTCTCGCCTACCGTGATGATGAGCCCGTGGGGCTGGCGATTTGTTTCCGGGGATTCTCCACATTCGCGGCGCGTCCACTCGTAAATATCTCGGATTATTTCGTCTTCCCCCAGCATCGCGCTGCCGGTATCGGCCGCCGTTTGCTGGGCGCCATCGAGCAGCACGCCCGCGAACTGGGCTGCTGCCGCGTCACATTGGAGGTGCAGGAGAACAATCACCATGCACGGCGTGTCTATACAGCAGCAGGCTTCTCCCAGGCCGTACATGTGCCCGAGGCGGGCGGCGCGCTGTATCTCTCGAAGCCGCTGTAGTCACGACTTCTCATCACACCATTTTCAAGCCTCCATGAACAACCGCACCTTCGCGGAACGCGTCAACGAATCAGCCTCCCAGTACGATCGAATTCTTGCAGAACACGGTGAAATGACGCCTGCGCAGGAATTCAAGCATCATCTTCACCTGCTCACGTGCTATTGGAGGCGGCTGGTGGGATTCAGCCGCATGGACACCTTGGATCTGAATGTTCTGGTGCAGTCCTATCTGGGCGCAGCCATCCAGGTAGGCTCCGAGCGTGTGCACCGGCTCATTGGGCCGGACCATCTCATCCACGATCTCTGGCAGGAGTACTGGTGGCGCACCACCACCCTGTTGCACAAGCGCCCCACCACGCTGGAACTTGTGGAAACAGCGCACCGCTCGTTCGAAGCCTGCCTCTCCGCCCTGGATGATGATCCGTGGACAGAGCATCCCTGACACAGGCTTGAACCATCATCGTCTTGGATTCTGACCGAGTTTGGGTTACTGGTGCACCCACACCTCTCACTGCTCATGTTTGGCTTTCTACGCTCCCTGTTTCCCAAGCGTCGCGTGATACGGGGTTTCCCGCCCGTACCGGTGTGGAAGCCGAACATCCCGGTGGACCTGAACTCGGTCGCTGACCGCGCGGGCTACTACACGGACCACGGGAACACCGTCGTGATCTTCCAGCACGGCACGTGCGTGGTGCTGCATGCCAACGCTCAGAATCCGAAAGTGGAGGCGATGGATGTGCTGGAGCATGTCTTCAATTTTCATCCCGACTTCAATCCCCAGCTCATGGATGATGGGAACTGGCTCGTGAGCTTCTCCGAGCCGAACTGCGCCGCCCTCGTCTTGCAGACGGAGGTGGAGAATCATCGCGCCTACATCCAGGACAACCACCTCGACGGTCTCGTCCATGGTGAGGTGCTGCTCGACAAAGACCAGAAGCCCAATGCCTTTGACGAGCGCGGCATGATTGGACTCTTCGGCAGGGCGCGCATGTTCATGGATGCACAGGAGCCGAGGGTGGCGCGAGTGCTGGCGCCGAAAGGTGAAGGCTGAAGATGCAGAACGAAGATTCACCGCTCACCCACGCATGAAGCGCACTGGCTGCGTCAACTACTCCCCCTCGGCACATGACATCAACGCGAAAAGCACTGGTCCGAAGTACGCTGCGCGAGTTCATTGCCTACCTTCGCTCCATGGAGGGAGATGACCAGTCATTGGGAATGAGGGCTGCCGACAATCTCGAAACGACGCTGACGTCTCTCGAGTCTGACTTCGACAGCGCAGTGCCACGACTAACCTGCGACATTGGTGGGAAGGGCATTCTTGATTGGGCGTTCACTGGGGAGAGTCAGCAGGGCGTGCAAAAGTTCTGCGATCGACTTTGGAACCTCATTCACCCAAGATGGTGGGCGTTTTGGAAATAGTGCCCTTGCGTTCCGATGCTCCAAGATACTGTGTGACCACTTGCATGACTCCCCCTTTCCCCAGCCGCGAGGAACTTCGCAGTCGAGGCTATGACCGTGCAGCACTCGATCAATATGACCAGTGGCGTGAGGCGCATCGTGAGGCGCAGGTGCTGGCGGCAAGACTGCCGCAGGTATTTGGCAACCCACCAAGACCACGCATCACCTTGAACGTCGCGACGGGACTCGACAACGAGTGGAACCTGGCAGACGAACGCATTGCCGAGCTGTCCGCTCGTGATCCTGAGCAGCACTGGATGGAGGTCACTGCGGAAGCGGTGCGGGACTGCCGGCACTACTTCACGTTCTCCGATGCCGAAGGCTGGAGATTCTATCTCCCTGCATTCCTGCAACACGGACTGGCTGGCTTTCCAAATGGTGACCATGATGCCGTGTACCATGCCTGCGTCTCACGCAAACACGTGGACCTTCTCACGACGGAGCAACTCGCATTCCTCGATGAGTTTACTGCCTTGTGTCATAAATGGCAGTCCCCCTCTCCACTCCCGCTGCTATCACCGCTAAGGTGAGACCTTATGAAAGCCACTCTCATCAAAACAGACGGCCCGTGGCTAGAAGCGGAAATCGCCATCGGCACGGAACGGTTCATTGTGATGGACGTGTTTTCCCCAGACGACCGTCCCGCGCGGCCAGCCGGGAGCGAGTTTTACATCGAACTCTCCGTCGGCATGCTCAACGAGGAGGAATCCTGGGAATTCTTCTTCGCCTCCAATCCAGAACAGAAGAAGTGCCTGGAGCATCTGGATGGCTGGCGATATCGCGCCTACGGCGAAATCCTTTCCATCAATCCGGCCGTTGTGGATTGTGGTCTCCTCCAGGTGGAAGATGTCTTCGATTTCAGGGACTCCCGCGTCATCGGTGAATTTGTGAGTTTCACCATCGACCGATTGGACGCAAGGTAGTGAGACCCTCGAGTAGCCACCACCACCGCCGTTCCGCATGGACGTCTTCCTCTCCTCCGACTTCAATTGGGAAGCCAAGCTCGATCACGCGACGCGGGTGCTCGATACGCAGCACCATTTCGAGAGCCTAGATTATGGTCCGGGACTGGCAGGCTTGCGCATCATTCTGAATTGCCGCAACCCCGAGCTGGGCCACAAGCAACGCGTGCGTTTCACGAAGGCGGACAAGACACTGGGCATCGATGTGATGCTGCACCTGCCAGAATTCATCCGCGTGCCCCATGCGCAACGTCGCGCCATCATCGCGAGGGAGGTGCTCTCTGAGGTTCCCAAAGTCTTGCGGAAGTATGCGCTGCCAGACTTCGACACCGAAGGATTCCTGGCGGAGCTTGAGGCGCACATCACCGACGGTCTGCTGGGCCCGGATGCGGACCGCTTTGACCACCTGTGCCTACCTTGATTGGGATGGCAGGGGACGCCGAAGGCCTTGGACTGCGTGCAGCCTGCTGCCGCTTTCCCTCAGTGCAGCCTGCTGCACGCTCCACCGCGACGAAGTCGCCAAGCTCTTCTGGACACATCTATCGAGCGAGCATCACCATCGCCACAGCAGGCTGTGGACTCTAGAAAGCGGCAGCAGGCTGCACGCAGTCCAAGGACGCTGCGCGTCAGCTTCCAGAAACTTCTCTCTGTTTGTCCTGACGCACCTGAGCAAGCGGAATGACGTCACAACCCCTCGTGGATTGCACATCCACAAGGACAACCCAACACGGGCAACATTCCCATGATCCGATTCAAAGCCTTCCTCAAAGAGTGTGAACTGCGCAAGCTGACCAAGGCAGACTACACCGTGCCGAACATGCCGAAGGACGGAAAGTTCATGCTCGATGGTCTGGCACAGCGGAATGCTTCTGCCAATGTGGCCATCGCGAAGAAGGACCACTACACGGAGACGCTGGAGATCACTTCGCACACTTCCGCCAGTGAGCCGTACTACTCGGACCGCAGAATCCTCTTCATTATCTGGGAAGGCGACCTCAACATCGACGGCGATCTACTGGATGAAGATTTCGGCATGAAGCCCATCCTTATCATCAAGGGGAATCTCACCGTGCGGAACTGGCTGCGCGGCGGCATGGACACCTTCGTGGGAGGGAACGTGAAAGCCTCCGGATTCATCATCGGCCACTACAATGACTCCGCCCTCTTCGTAGGAGGCGACCTCACCGCCGCCGGCTACATCCCCAGGGCGAAGCCCTACAAGGACCTGCCGAACATCGTGCCGCATCAGATCGTGGGCAAGGTGAACGCAAAGAAGTTCGACAACACCGCACCCACCAACGAGCAGCTGCAGGCCGCTTTTGTGGAAGAAGCCCTGATGAAGGAAGATGAGGACATCTACATTGATGAACGCGCCATCTTCGAGCGGTCAGATGCGGGGCTGACGGTGTGGAAGTAGGGCGACTGCTATTCAACGCAATGCAAAATGAGAAGTGAAAAATGAAAGGTGCAAAATGCAGGTGCGCTTCGGCCACGACACACAGCTCCGATTGACGCCACTGCCCACATCGATAGCATGCAGTAGTCTGTCCACCTGTAGCCACGAACAGAGTCCGCCATGGATCGAGTGAAATGCCGGGAATGCGAAGCGATGATCCTGCCCACCACAGCATCGCTTACCGAAGGCCTGTGCATGCCCTGCAAGAAGGGCAAGAAGCCTGCGCCCCCACGCAAAGAGGTCTGGTTCAGCGTGCACGTGGATGACGTCTTGTTTCGAATAGAGGGCACGGATCTCCTACCCGCCATGGAACGCGTCAAACCCATCGCTGGAAACGGACATCCCAACGAACTGGAGATCGCCGCCCTCCTCGGCCTGGTACGACACTACATCAGCATCGGGAGAGACTGCACGCTTCAGAACGACCACTGGAATCGCACCTGCTATGTGTGCTGCGATCTCTTTGAAAAAGGGAAGGCGTCCCTCTTGGTGGCGCGCACTTTCTACACCTTTGACCAAATCAGCAAGATAGACTGGAAGGAAGGGACCGATGCCCTGGCCATGTACGGTGGCTTTGCCTATCTCGACAAGGAAGGAAACGAACTCTACCGGCGCTGCACCTGGAGATCATGAGTGCAACGTGGCTTTTGACGCCACCAACATCTGGCGGGTAGGCAACTCCGCTCAATCACTGTCCGGTCAGAAGACACGACTTCCTGTTCACGCGGCGTTTGCTTCTCTCTCTGCGTTTCTTGCGTTCTTTTGCGGCCATTCCCACCGCCCTCCGCCGGCGAAGAAATTCTCAAGGGTTTGAAGCGGGGGCGGTGTTCTCCTTCATGAAGGCTCTCAATAGCTGAGCTCAAACGAAAGAAACAAACACTGAACCCAATACTGACATGAAAGCCAAACTTCCTCTTTTCCTCGCCGCGCTCACTCTCGGAGTGACTGTCACCGCCATGGCGGGCCCGGACCTCCAGACACTGGATCTCCGCAGGCAGATCGCCGAGTCGCAGCGTGCCACGCGCGTTGCCACGGTCGATAGCGGTCCCACCCACTATGTGGCATCTCCCTCTGGCAAGGGTGGAGTCGTGATGAAGTCAGATGGCACCACGGGCATCGCCGTCTTCAAGTCCAAGAAGATGAAATCGGCGGAGTGCAGTGATGCCGCCTGCTGCTCCATGAACAAGGGGCACAAGCACTAGAGCACGCCCAAGCGGGAGCTTTGCGCCCCGTTCACCAAGAACACCCCGCCTGCACCACGCAGGCGGGTCTGCAATGAGACCATGAACTCCTTCCCGAACCGTCCTGTACCCACTATCTTATTCATATCCCTATGACCAAGCCGGGACAGGACTCTGACACCACCCCCATGAAGGACGAAAAGCTCAACGACCTGCTGCAAACATGGAAGGCGACGGTGGACCTGCCCACTGCCTTCGAGCGCAGCGTGTGGACTCGCATCGAAGAAAAGAAGCCTGCCCCGGCCTCGAGCCCAGAGTGGCTCACCGCTTTCTTCCTCTGGCTCGCGCGGCCCATTCCCGCAGCCGCCACGTGCGCCCTGGCACTCACCGCAGGACTGCTGGCCGGTGGCATCATCCAGAGACCGGATGTCGACTCCCGAGCCGCGGCCTACGCCCAATCCATTGATCCCCTCGCCCGCCATCGCGCCCCATGAAAACCGGCTGGCTCATTTTCATCATCGCCGTCCTGCTCGCAGGCGCGGGCTTCACGGCACGAGTGCTGTCCGGCAAATCCGCCGGCCCCTGCTCGAGCTGTGCGACCATGGCTGCACCGGACACCGCCACCTCCCTCGCGTGGATAAAAAAAGAGTTCCACCTGGATGATGCCGAGTACCAGAGGGTATGCGCCCTGCATGACGCCTATCTCCCCCAGTGCGATGCCATGTGCGAGCGCATCCAGAAGGCAGGGACGCGTGTCTCTGCGGCCCTGCTGGAGGGCGGCTCCCGCATCACGCCCGAGGTGGAGGCCGCATTGCGCGATTATGAAATCCTCCGCGCCGAATGCCAGCGCAATACCCTGCGCCATCTCACGGAGACGGCCGGTGTGATGAAGCCGGAGGCAGGGCGCGCGTATATGGCAAAGGTTCTGCCACATCTCCTCACCACCCACCAGCACGTCTCGGAGGTCACCCACTAGCGCAGCATGCACACGACGGCGACCGATGCGGATGCCGAGGCCATGCAGCGCCTCGCGCAGGGCGAGGATCTCGCCCTGAGTGAAATCATGCACCGATGGAAGGATCGCATCGCCGCCTTCTTGTTTCGCATGACGGGCAACCACGCCGCCTCCATGGATCTCGCACAGGAGACCTTTGTGCGAGTGTACCAGAGCCGCACGCGCTATAAAGCCACCGCACCCTTCCCCAGTTTCATCTTCAGCATCGCGGCGAACCTGGCGCGCAACCATCATCGCTGGCTCTCACGCCATCCCTCCGACTCCATCCAGGTGCTGGAGGAATTGGATCGAGAGCCCAAAAGCAACGACTGCACGCCCGATGAAGCCCTCGCCCAAAGCGAGACCTCGCGCGCGGTGCAGCGCGCCATCCAGGCCCTGCCACCGGACTTGCGCGAGGCACTGGTGCTCTTCACCTACCACGACCTCGGCTACCATGAGATTGCCGGCAGCCTCGGCTGCTCTGCGAAGGCCGTGGAAACCCGGCTGTATCGCGCGCGCCAGCTGCTGAAGGAGAAGCTGCAACACCTGAGCGCTTCAGCGACTTCGGCGTGAGGGGATTTGTGTTGTGTCGTCAGACGTGGTCAGAGAGCCGACGTCTACCCCTGCGGCGTCTCCGTCATCTTCACAAACGCATTGGCCCGCGCGTTCTCCACCGGACGGACTTCATAAAAAAGGCCGCACTGCAGGCAGGGATTCTTCGCCGCCAGCGCGGACGCTTCCTCCAGGCTGTGCGCCAGGAAGAACCAGAAGCCACCCACCACCTCCTTCGTCTCACCGAAGGGTCCATCCGTGACAATGCCGCTCTTCGAAACCGTGGAGCCCTGGTCGGAGAGGCGCTGCCCTGCTTTCATCTTCCCTTGGGCAATCAACACCTCGATCCAGGAGTAAAACTCGTCGATGGCCGTTTGGATGCGCTCCGGCGAAAGGTCCTTGTCCCACTGACCGCGGGAAATGACGAGGTACTCGGAGAGGGAATCAGGCGCGCTCATGCGCGGAGTGTGGAGGCTCCCCCATCCCCACGCAAGCACAGAAGCGTGACACAAAAACGCCCACCCGCCTCGATGCTGGTCAGTCGTCCTCGTAGAAACAATCGCACGTGATCGCCTGTCCAGCACAGCGCGGACATGGCTCCAGATCGCAGCCGAGGAGATGCAACTTTCCTCTGCGAACTCCACAGTCATCACACGTGGGAAAATCCAAATCGTCCTCCCCTTCGCCGTACGGAACGCGATCAAACTCGGTTCCGTTGATCACGAAATTCTTTGGAGGAACCTTGGGTATATTCCCTCCGTGCCAGCGTGGCTCATCTGAGCTCCAGGACATGCGATGCCTCTTCTGCGTTTACGTATCCACCGTCGCATCCCCCGGAGATTCTCCTTCGAAGGGAATGCTGATGCCCAGCCATTTCTTCCCCGTCGTCTCAAAGGTGATGTCCCATTTCACCGGCTGGGCCCTGGATTCCTGCAGGTCAAAGCCCGCCAACCTCAACTCGGAGAACATGTAGTCCGGCACTTCACGCTGCAGCCATTCCATGAATACCTCATCCAGCTTCGGCCGCACGGCGGCAAGGATTTGGTCAAAGCGCTCCACCGCCTCAAAGTAGAACTGCCGCGACTCTTCCCACGGCCCGCTCTCATCTCCCGGCAGGCTGATGGAGATATTCGTGCCTGTCCGGGGAAAGTTCCATTCACACTCCCAATACGACCGCTCCGGCGCATTCGGGATGCGCATGTACAGCAAGCTGCCGAAGTCCGGATCCGAGATCCGCAGCGGCGAAAAACGCTTTTTCAAAAATTGTAAAATGCTCATGGGCGCTTGGGGGGATGCCAGACGAAGCACGACCAGCCCGCAATCAGGCTGATCCATAGCGGAGCCTAGCGATTCGGCTTAGGCACGGCAATACTGAAGCACTCGCCCGGTAAACTTGAATTTGCCTTCAAATGCCAATATCCGAGCGCCATTTCAGCGGCCTGCCTGCATCCCCTCGCAAGAGATCAGATCAGATGTCCACAATCATTCCCACGTCAGGTCAACTGGCACCTTGAGTGTGGCAGACACCTGTTTGGTCTTGGAATCTACCATGGTAATCACGATCTCGTCGACCTTGGCCTTGGCATCAAAGACAAACCATCCCTCAACCTTTCCTCGACCCTTGCCTCGCGGCTCGCAGGGGTGCGCACCATAGCCCCGCGTACTCGCCCCCTTGGTGTAGGGACGCGCAAAGACTTGCACCGGATTGGGCCCGGGATTGTGGTATCGGATACTGACGGTGAATTTCTCACCAAGGGGCAGCTTGGCCGGACTCTCCGGCTTCATCTTGGTGACCTCCAGCGGAGTGACCTCTGGTGCAGCAGGCGCTTGTTGCGGGAAGAAAGCGCAAAAGAAAGCGATCAGGACTGCTTTAAAGAATTGGTTCATGACAAGAGTCTGTTGAAGTTCTTACAGGAATGAAGTGCGCACCCTTTCGAAAAAATTATCTAGTTCAAAGAGAAAAACAAAAGCGAAAAATCCGTGTGCCACGCCACTGGGACGCAGGTGCAAGTCCCGTTTGCCGCAATGGGAGGTGCATGCGCCTCCGATGCATTGAGTATCAACACAGGACTCGAACCTGCCTTTGATTCACCTCAATTTATTTTGGAAAGTTCGGCCCAGCCCGTATGGCAGCCCGCCACATTGGTGAGCAGCATGCACACGAGCAATATGTAGAAGACGTAAAACCAGAATTTTTTGCTCGTAGTCACCACGGCTACGCAGAGGAACAGGTAGCCGATGTATACCATGACGATACCATTGCCGTCATTGGGTTCAAGCCCGAGGATCTTCGCTAGTCCCAACGGAAAATACGGCACCAGCAGGATGCCCGTCGGATGGGGGCAGGTGGCGACCAGCGCGAGACCCCAGGTGATAAGCAAAAGCTTGTATCGGCTCCCCCTGGGTGGGTCCAGCTTTTCACCTTCGCCACCCGCAGGAGACTCCTTCGACGGGTCAAACGGAGGCTTGAAGGTAGGCTGGTATGGCTTGTCTGACATAATAGAAGGACCAGCGGCGCAGCGACTATGCACAGGCAAGGCAGGTACTGCGGCATCTTCGGCAGTGCCCCGACGAATATCAAGGCCTTGTGATGCGTGTGAGACCCGCCTTACCGGAAACGCCTCCGCTCCCGCCCTGCAAAAATATCTCGCCCAACTCCTGAGGCTGGTGCATGCCTGAGGTTCCCCACCATGCCAGCCGCTGCATCTCCTCACAAGGCACTCGTCTCCGCCGCCCATCGCTTGCGCGATACCCTGAAGCCTCTGCGATTCTCTCCGCCCGTCGAGTTTGTCTACAATCCGCTGGAGTATGCCGCCGAGCCCCATGAGGCCTATCTCACGCGCTACGGCAGCACGCGGAAGAAGGTCGTCTTCCTCGGCATGAATCCCGGCCCCTTTGGCATGACGCAGACCGGCGTGCCCTTTGGCGAGATCGCGGCCGTGCGCGACTGGCTGGGCATCAAGACCGCCGTGGGCAAGCCACCGAAGGAGCACCCGAAGCGCCCGGTGGTGGGCTTCGATTGCCCACAGAGCGAGGTGAGCGGTCGCCGGTTGTGGGGACTCTTTGCGCAACGCTTCGGCCCGGCGGAGGCGTTCTTCGCGGACCACTTCGTGGCCAACTACTGCCCGCTCGTCTTCATGAGCGAGACAGGCGCCAATCTCACGCCGGACAAGATTCGCCCCGCCGAAATGGAGCCCGTCTTCCGCGCGTGCGACGAGCATCTGCACCAGCTCGTGGAGGCCCTGCAGCCCGAGTGGCTCATCGGCGTGGGTGGTTTCGCCGAAGGCCGCGCCCTGATGCTGAAGCCCGCCTTCCCCGACATGAAAATCGCCCGCATCCTGCACCCCAGCCCAGCCAGCCCCGCGGCGAACAAGGACTGGTCAGGCAACGTCACGCGCACGCTGGAGAAGCTGGGCGTGTGGGAACCTTCGTGAGACGGAGGACGTGAGCTTGGGGGGACCGCTAATTGGCGCTAACGTTCGCTAATGAGAGAGCCCCTGAACCACGTCTTGCTTCCGTATCCTCTTGTGCGTTTTGCGTCTTTTTGCGGCGAATCCTCAGTGAACTCAGGCCACGCTTGCACCTTCCCGCCTTCCCGCTAGGCTTGGGGAAATTCCAAAATGTCCTCTCACGCCAACCGTCTCGGCCAGCTTCTCCTCACCGGCATCCCTGCTCCTGAACTCGACAGCGCGACCGCCGCGCGTCTGAAAAAGCTCCAGCCCGGCGGCTACATCCTCTTCAGCCGCAACCTCAAGGACGCCACCCAGCTCCGCAAGCTCTGCGATGACCTGCGCGACCTGAGCGAGATCGAGCCCATCATCACCATCGACCAGGAGGGGGGCCGCGTCTCCCGCCTGCGCTACATCGGCCACGAGCCGCCCAATGCCCAGCAGCTCCGCGAAAAGGGCGCCCCCGCCCTCATCAAGCAGCATGGCAAATTGACCGGCCAGATCCTGCGGCTCTTCGGCATCAATCTCGACCTCTGCCCGGTGCTGGACATCAGCTATGATGACACCGCGGACAACTCGCTCAAGGGACGCTGCTACGGCACGAACCCGCAGCAGGTGGTGGACTTCGCCGGCGTCTTCAACCGCGCCATGCGCAAGGAGGGCGTGCTGAGCTGCGCCAAGCACTTCCCCGGCTACGGCCCCGCCGAGTGCGACCCGCATGAGTTCCTCCCCATCATCGACAAAACCCGCGAGCAGCTGGACAAGGAGGAACTCCTCCCCTACCGCGCCCTCATGCCGGAGCTGGACAGCGTGATGGTCTGCCACGCGAACTACCGCGCCTACGACCCGCAGAACGAGCGCTGGCCCGCCTCCCTCTCCCACAACATCGTGCAGAAGCTCCTGCGCGACCAGCTCGGCTTCGAAGGCCTCGCCATGACCGATGACCTCGACATGGGCGCGATTCTCAACGAGGTGACCTTCGAGCAGGCCATCCAGGAAGCCGTGAAGGCCGGCAACGACATGGTCATGATCTGCCACCGCCTCGAAATGGTGGAGGAAGCGAAGAAGCACCTCGAAGCCCTGCCAGACCCCGTGGTGTATGATGCCCTGATACGCCTGGAGAAGACCAAGAAGAAACTCTCCACGCCCTCCCCCTTCTCCCTCGAACGCTTCGCCGAAATCAACAACGCCATCTGGCAGCTCCGTGTGGACACCCTCGGTGAAGAGCGCGCCTCCATCCTCAGCGTGGAAGACGGGAAGCGGTCGCCGGTGGAGTTGTATTAAGTGTCAAGGGGTTATGAGTTAGAAGTTATGAGTTAAAATTGCTTCCCCATCTCACACCGCCACACAGCCCGTCGTTGCTCACAACCCCATAACCGATAACCTTTCGCTCATAACTTTCTCTCCCCATGCTCCCCGTCATCCAGCAGCTCCTCGACCTTCAAGATCGCGACCAACGCATCATCTCCCTTTCCAAGGATCTCAAGAACATCCCCATGCTGCAGGAGCGCGCCAAGGGACGCCTTGCGGACGATGAGGCATCCGTGACCACGGCGCAGGGCCGTGTGCGCGAGGTGGAACTGAAGATCAAAAATCTCGAACTCGATGCCAACACCCGGCGCAACACCATCGGCCGCCTGAAGGAGCAGCAGTTCGCCACGCGGAAGAACGAGGAGTTCCGCGCCATGGGCCACGAAATCGAGCGTTATGAAAAGGAGATTTCCAACTTGGAAGACCAGGAACTGGAGCTCATGGACAAGCTCGAAAAGGTCAAGCCCGACCTCACCGCCGCCCAGCAGGCACTCGGCGTGACCAAGAAAAGCGTGGACAGCGAAATCACAGAACTGACCGAGCGTGCCAAGGCCATCCAGGAGCGCGTCGCGGAACTCACCAAGGAACGGACGGAACTCTCAGCCAATGTCGAGCCTGACGCCCTCGCCATGTACAACCGCCTTCTGAAGAGCAAGGGCAACTCCGTCGTGGTCTATCTCGACAAGGAGACCTGCCAGGGCTGCCACATGAAAGTCGTGCTCGCCACCATCCAGGGCGTCCGCGAGCAGAAGGAAATCACCAACTGCGAACAGTGCGGCCGGGTGTTGTATCAGGGATAGGCGGGGAGGTTTGCGATTTCTGAGCAGTGGTTGGCCGTGGTTGAGCCATCGTCGTTCCGCGTATTCGTGGCTGGGCCCTAAGAGGACGGGTGTAGTCGCGTGCATTGGATTCAACACAGAGACACAGAGGGCACGGAGACTGAGGAAATGCATTTCTGTCCAGCCCACAGAGCCAACTCCCTCTCAACCTCAGTTTCAGTCTCCGAAGTTTCCTCTGCGTCTCTGTGTCTCTGTGTTGAATCCAATGCAGCATGCCACACCCAACACCACAAACCCTGCCACACCCACCCACCTCGCAAGCTCCCCGCCAAACACCACGGTCCCATTGAACCACATGAAAAGCATGAAGCCGTGCAGCGCATACGGAATAGCACGCGCCCGCCTCTCATGACTCGCCGGTGACGCCCACCACCACACCGCATCCGCCACCCACAGCGCGGTGAAGACATAGTTGAAATACACTCCCCCGCCCCAATCGAGCCCGGCGAGTGCATACGTCTGCCTCGCCGTGGCCGCATAGGCATCCGCATGGCTCCAGTGATGCACGAAGTGAAATGCACAGATCACGTGCACCAGAAACACCGCCGCACCCACCGACCACCACATCCGGCTCCATGCATGCCGAAAGCGTGGGACAAAGGCCATCACATAGACCACGAAGGCAAGCATCGCAGTAGCACGTGTGAGGAGCAGGCCGGTGTCCATGAGGTTCGTACGAATGGCGCAGTCAGGCCTTCTTGCGGAAGGCCGTCCACACGCCCCATCCCATCAGGGCAAAGACCAAGATGGTGACGGGCACTTGGAACACCGTGCCCTGAATGGCGCGCTCCACAAGGTCGAAGAGCTTCCCAACGACCACCACCACGAGCACGAGCAGGAGGATGAATCCCACGGTGGCGAGCGTGCCAATAGTCCTGGGATGCTTCTGCGCCACTGTCTGCCTCTGCGGCTTCAGCCAGCGGTCCGGTTTCTCCTGCCACTGGGCATAGCGCTCATCGAGCACCGGCTTCAGCTTCGCGCTTCCTTCATCCGTGAAGGGAATATGATACATGCTGGGCAACTCACCCTTCAGCGTTGCGACATAGTCACGCGCATACTCACTCTCGTAATACGCTTCCACAAACGGACGCCACTCCGGCTTCACCATGTAATCCAGAAACACGATGTCTCCCCACGGACGGAAGTCCTCCGGAAAGACACGCGGGCCATCGTCCACCACCTCCACCCAGAAGTCATCAGTCAGGGCATCATGCTCCTGCAGCCAGCGCTGGAAATACAGGATGTGATGCGCGCTGTGCTGCTCCGGCAGTCCGGACTCCACGAACTTCTTGTCGTAGTGCCAGTCGGCGTCGTCGTACTTGGTGGATTTTGCCATGCGCGTCCGCATCATGTCCACGGACGCACAGGGTATCAATCATAATGAATGGTCTCAAACACGGCACCGCCGAGCAAGCGGTCGCCATCATACAGCGCGCAGATCTGCCCCGGCGTGAGCGCACGCTGCGGTGACGCGAAGGTGAGCTCGGCGGCCCAGCCGTCCTCACGCTGATAGGGACGGAAGTGCGCCTCGGCTGACGGGTTGCGATAGCGTGGCATGGCGAGCAGATTCCACTCACGTGTGAGGTCTGCACCCGTAGTGGAGATGCCATTGAGTGTACAACGCCGTGCCCACAGCAGTGGCGTATCTTCCCGCTCAATCGCGATCACCAACTCATTCGTCGCCGCGCGCTTCGCCACGACGACATAGGCTTGCTTGTAGAGATTGCTCGCCACGCGCAGGCCCTTGCGCTGACCGAGCGTGTAGAGGTGCAGGCCGCGATGCTCACCGAGTACCTTGCCTTCGAGATTCACAATGTTTCCCGGCTTGTCCTCCACAAAGGTGCGCAGGAAGTCCTCCATCTTCACCTCACCGATGAAACAGATACCCTGGCTGTCCTTCTTCTCCGCGGTCTTCAGGCCGAGCTTGGCCGCCTCTTCGCGCACTTGCGGTTTTAGCAGCGAGCCGATGGGAAACCGGGCAATCTCCACCTGCTCCGGTCGCATCATGGCCAGGAAGTAGGTCTGGTCCTTGTTCGGATCCACGCCGCGCCGCACCACTGCGGTGCCATCTTCCGGCAGCACATCATTGCGCGCATAGTGCCCGGTGGCGATGGCATCAAATCCGTGATCCTTTGCCCAGTCCCAGAGCACGCCAAACTTCATCTCACGATTGCACATCACATCCGGATTCGGTGTGATGCCCTGTTGGTAGCCCTCCAGCAGGTACTTCACCACGCGTTCGCGATACTCCTGCATGAGATTCACCACGCGGAACTCGATGCCGAGCTGGTCCGCCACCGCGCGCGCATCCTCGATGTCCTCCTCCCACGGGCAGTGGCCGATGATGTTCTCCTCATTGATCCAGTTCTTCATGTACGCGCCCTGTACCTCATGCCCCTCACGCACGAGCAGTGCCGTGGCGACACTGCTGTCGACACCTCCGGACATGGCGGCAAGGATACGGGACATGGGACGGGAACGGGGATTGGATTTTGAAAATGCGAAATCGCGAGCCGTACTCAGAACACGAGCGTGGGCACAGGTTCAACGCAAATGTGATACGAGTGGCACCCAATGGGGAGATTCGAGAGGAAGGGAATGGCCGCAAAAGAACGCAGAGAACGCAAAAGGTCTGATTGTCTTGGGTGAGTTGAAGTTATGAGGTCACTTCAGACCCAGCCTGGCTATCTCTGCAATCTTCGCCGCACCCCTGACCAAACCCTTTTTGCGTTCTTTGCGTTCTTTTGCGGCTATTCCCCTCACTTGCCTTTCGCATTTCATGGCTTATCTTGTGTCCCTATCTATCTGGTCATGAAAATGAGCTGCACATCCACCGCAAAGATGCCCTCCCTTGAGGCTGGGCTGCGGATGCTTGTGCCTGCGACCCGGCATGGTCACCGCCTCACGGCCTTCCGGCATTAGGCGGGGCGGCCTTTTCTTGAGCTGTCAATCCCGGCCTCCCCGCGCCTGACACCCGCGCTGCATCCTTCAGCGCTTTCACCTACCTGGTCGCCTGCCGTCCGCTGACCTGGCCTCGCATTGTCTTGCCTGAGGCCAGGGTGACGCACGCTTGGCGCACCCCTCCTGGAAACCATGCCATCCCCATGATCATGAGCGCTTATCCCATTACTCTATCGCAAAAAGACATTCACATCATCCATGCCCTTCACGCTCAGCGCGAGTTCATCCCGCAGCTCGACGAAGGCAGGCACCACGAACTGATGCGTCTCGTGGAGCAGGCGGCCACCGGGCGGTCCGGCATAAAAAGTCTTGCGAAGTCCCCCACGGTCAGTCTTTATGATGCCGTCACGGTGAATGATTTCTCCGCTCCAGCGTCTAATACGATGGTCTGCCGGATTGTGCTTCCGCACGAGGCGGACCTGGATGCCGGTCATTACTCGGTGCTGGCCCCCATCAGCATCGCCCTGCTCGGTCGTCCCGTGGGCGCCACCGTCACGCTGGATGCCCCGGGAGGATCCCGCCAGTTGCGCATCCTTTCCATCCTGAAGGGGGAGCCTGTCGCCTGACGTAACCGTCCGAGTCTCCCTCCGAATCCATCAATACACGTCCACTTCCTGCTCCGCTCCGAAATGAACCCCGAAATCATTCCCATGCCTCCTGCCGCACAAGACACGTGCGGCAGGAAGAATCATGGCTGCCCGGAAGACGATCGCCTTCTGGAAGCCTGGGTGCGCAAGGTGAATAGCCGCTGGCTGGTGCACTCCGGCCTGCAGCATCGTGCCAACGCGTACCTGGACCATCTCGCAGCCACCGATCACACCCGGCTCATCGACAGCCTGCGCATCGTGCGCGAACTCGTCCGCACCCTGGGGCCAGTGGAGGATCCCAAGCCGCGCTTCTACGCCGGTCTCTTCAGCCTGGCCACGGATGAAGAAGCGAAGCGCTATCTACACGACCATCTCTTCACGCTCAGCCTCATTCCTGTCGGCGCCCATCTGGAACATCCCAGCAGCGATGTACCCGAGGTGTGTACCCAGGTGCGACGACTGCGCGAAGATATACATAAGTGCATCCTCGCCGTGCAGGCGGCGGCGTGAGGATGCCGCTGAGGCAGCATCAACAAAGTAGCTACGCTTCAGCCGCACTCACCTGCAGCGAAACTGATTCGACTATCTACCCCGTGAAATCGGCTGTTCCTGCAATTGCCCCAGAGGTTCAATGCAGCTTTTCGAAGTTGCAGCCTGAAGGGCTGCAGGAGCCCAGCCCAAGGTTAGGGAGCCTCAGCGACCGACACCTTGGGTAGGCGTAGAAAAAACACACGGACCCTGAAGGGGTCCAGGAGAAGGACGCAGGGTCAGCCATATGGCAGGTGCTTTGAACAACTCCGCGACTCTTTCAGAGTCGAACTTCTATGGATGACCACCCAGGGTGTCGGTCGCTTAGGCTCCCTAACCCTGGGCTGGGCTCCTGCGCCCCTTCAGGGCGCGGCTACGGATAGCTCGCGACGAATAGACGACTCTATTCTGTGAATCCATCGTGCGAGAATCAATACATTCAAAGCTACATGGCATAAACCTCGCCACCACCCTCAGCACTCACAACAAAAAGCCCGGAGCCTCACAGCCCCGGGTTTTTTAATTCAATATCACAATGGAATTCATCCACTGCGACTGCAGCTGCCACTGGTAACACTACTTCAGCTCGGCGCTGTAGAAGGTGGCCCAGTCATCCAGGTTGTTCAGATTCACGGCATCCTTGATGCTGCCGTCATCCTTGCGGCCGGCGGAGGAGAGGATGCCGGCGCGGGTGTCGTCCGCATGGATGTACCCCCTGATATCATCGTTGAGCTTCTTCACTGCGGCCTGGTCGAGGCTGCCGCCCTTCTTGGAGAGGATCCACTCTTCGAGCTGCACGTAGGAGGGCTTGCTGCTCTTGATGTAGCTGAGGAACTCTTCGCGATCAATACCCAGGCCGCTGAGCACCATTTGGTCATAGCCTTTGCCGCAGCCGGGATAGTCAGAATGAAGCTTGCCAACGGCTTCGAGCGAGGCCTTCTGCCAGAGACGGGGAAGGTGCAGGACTCCGAGCGGGCCGGCGGTGCCGGAGGAGATCATAGGAACGATGGAGCTCATTTGGATGGTCGGTTTGTGGTTCGAATTGCTTGGCTTGAGTTGCTTGCTGTCTCGAATCGAAACGCAGGCGAGTTTGCGAAGCAGCCCCAAGTACAGCAAGCCTTTTTTGTCAAAACGCACCAATGCCGGAAAACGCGACTTCACGCACCGTTTTGGAAAGTTTGCCTCGTTTGTGAAGGGAAAAGCGCCACGGACAAGGTCACACTGCATGACACAGCGATGCTTTCATCGCGCAGCGCAAGTTGATCCAGAGCATGGTGCAGGGTGGAATACTCCATGGCGTTCCACGCGCAAATCGTCCGCACCACGCGCCTTTCACGGATGCCCGCTGGCCTTCTGTCGCCATCCTCCGCCAGCCATCATTTCACGCTTCCGCACCTCCCATTTCGCCTTCCGCACCCACCGCGTCCGGCCCGCGAAAGCGTTGCGGGTCAAAAATTTGAGTTGCCTAACCGCACGGCACATGACTTTCATGCTTGCCCTCGTCCCGGCACTGGTCTTTCTATAAAGCGCACCTTACGCCCGTCCGCCTACTCCCTCATGACGTCCCGCCGCCTCTGTGTCGCCCTTCTTCTCACCAGCCTTGCTGTTTTCTCCAGCGGCTGTGGGTTGGCAAAGCGTGGACTCGCGGGCATGGGCAGTTCCAAAAAGAACCGGGAGAAGGGCGAGGAAAAGAAGATAGACGGCACCCGTGACCTCTACGTGGGCACCATTGAGTCGGTCAATCCGGAGCAACAGTTCGTGCTGGTGCGCATCGAGCAGCGGCTCGCCATCGCCGCGGGGACGCAGTTGGAGACGCGCACCTCGAGCGGTCTGCGGGCCCGCCTGGTGGCTGGATCCGAGCGTAAGTTGAACTTCCTGGCCGCGGACATCGTGGATGGCCTGCCGCATGCGGGGGATATGGTCGTGCTGCCCGCCGGCTCCCCAGGCCTGGTACCGCCCGGCACCCCTCCGGCCACACCCGGCGCGCCCGCCACCCCGGGCAGGCTGGAGCCCATCCTCACCACCCAGCCGCCCCCTTCCAGCGGCACCTTCGCCTCCCCTCTGTCCACAGGTGAGGGTGGTTCATCCTATTCCGTGCCCGGCGTGCCCGCTGGCGAGCCCATTCCCGGGGTGCCACCACAGGGATACCCGGCTCCTGTGCCCGTGCCACGCGTGAATCCACGGTAGTTATAAAAAGTGTCCTTGTGAAGGGAGCAAATGCCTGGGCAAAGGAGCGTGGACACTCTTGTCCGCCGTTCTGTGGCGCAGCCACCTTCCTGATATAGAAGCCGCTGGTGACGCCTCTGGAGCAGCTCGTGGAATGTGGCCTTTGCCTGCCACATGAAAGGGGATTGGAACTCAGGGGCAGCGGACAAGAGTGTCCGCGCTCCTTTGAAATGCCCGGCGCTTCACCTCACCGCCCCGCCTCACCGGTCATCGGCACGAAGCGCACAGGGAGTATCGCCACCGGCGTCACCTTCCCATCCGTCTTCTGCATGAGGTAAAGATTCTGCCGGCCACGCTCCGGCCCCACGGGAATGATCATGCGGCCGCCTTCCTTCAGTTGGTCCAGCAGCGGCTTGGGAATCTTGTCCGGCGCGCAGGTGACAATGATGGAATCAAACGGCGCCGCCTCTGGCCAGCCCACATAACCATCGCCGATACGTGTCTTCACATTGGTAAAGCCCAGGCGCTTCAGGTCCGCTGCTGCCTGCTTCCCCAGAGGCTCCACGATCTCGATGGTGTAGACCTCCTTCACAATCTTCGCGAGGATGGCCGCCTGATACCCGGAACCGGTGCCGATTTCCAACACGCGATCCTCCGGTCCTGCCTGCAGCTTCTCCGTCATGAAGGCGACAATGTACGGCTGCGAAATGGTCTGCCCGTGGCCGATGGGCAGTGCGGTGTCCGCATACGCCTCCTCACGCTGTGCTTCCGGTACGAACTCATGCCGTGGCACGGAGCGCATGGCGGCCAGCACCTTCTTGTCGCGAATGTCCCGGCCGATTCCTTCTATCTGATTTTTGACCATTTCTTCGCGCATCGTATCCCAATCCCGCTCTGCGCGTCTACCCTCACCTTGTGAGCAGGCGACCTGAAGAAGCCCTGCAAAAAGCAACGGTACAATCAGGGAAAACGGCAACCGACCGTGGTGATATTCACCCCCTTTCGGAAACGCATTCATGATGCTGCCCTTAGACAACCTGGGGCGGCGAATGTCGCAACTTTGGTGAAACGCAAAGCAGCGAAGCAGCAGAAGGTTCTGAATCAGTTCTTATGAGTTATGCGGCATGGTCGGTTGCAGCCTCACGCTGGATTTCCGAACCATCATGCATCACCTTTGTTGCTTCGCTGCTTTGCGTTTCAACTCATCCCTGGAGCGCTTCCAGCACGAGTTCCACGTGCTTCTCCGGCTTCACCTTCTCCAGCACGGCCTTGATGATGCCGTCCTTGCCAATCACAAAGGTGCTGCGCTCCGTGCCCATGTATTTCCGGCCGTAGAGCATCTTCTCCACCCACACGCCATACGCCGTGGCGATGGCATGGTCCTCATCACTGAGGAGTGGGAAAGGCAGCTCGTGCTTCTTCTGGAACTTCGCATGCTTCTTGATGGAATCGCCACTGATGCCAAAGAGCTTTGCCTTGCGCGAGAGTACACCCCACGAGTCGCGGATGCCACAGGCCTGCGTGGTGCATCCAGGTGTATCATCCTTGGGGTAAAAGTACAGCACCACCGGGGAGCCTTGCAGAGAAGAAAGGGACAGCACGGCGCCATCCTCATACCCGCCGCCAATCACAGGCGCGGTGAAGTCAGGAGCGGTGGTACCGGGAGCGGGTTTTGCGGGTGTTTCTGAAGGCATGGTAGCGCACCCATGCAGGCGCGGCCTCCGTGTGAGCGCAAGTGTTTCGTAAGGCCCTTCGCGCAAGCTTGCGTGTGTAGCAGGTTTATTTGGAAATCGCAGATGGGCGTAAGCCACGAGACGATTCGCCCCCCTCCATCTACCCCCTCTCTTTCCCCCTCCCCACCCCACTCCACTCAAATCTGGACAGAATGGCATGCATCCGGCACCTTTTTACGTATCTTTATCTGAATGTCTGAAGCCCCCCGGACGAGTCGATGCGCGTGCCCTGGTCACGCAGGGTTGATTGGCTCCCGGTGGTCTCTGCGGGCCGGGATAAGGCGTAAGAGGAAGAGCATGAGCACGAGCAAGATGTGGGACGGCATCGCCTTGGGGACACTCGGGGTTACGCTTGCTTTTTCCTTTGCCTTGGCGCAGCCGGCGCTCGGGCAGTCTGCACCTTCGGCTCCATCCTCCCCTGCCCCCGCACCTTCTTACATTCTTCCTTCTGAGCCTTCGGATTCTCACCCGCAATCTCAACCCCAAGCCCAACCGGCCGCAGCGGTAACCACCGCAGACGCCGCGCCCAAGCCCTGGGCGGAAAAGGACACGCGGCTGGCCACGGAGTACCTGAATCTCCTCGTGGAAAAGCCAGAGTACGGCCGGGTGCTGGATCTGTTGTGGGAGCTGTATGAGAAGCACAACTCCACGGCGTTCCTGCTGGAGAGCATCGACACCCAGGCAAAGGCGCAGTCACAGCAGGCGCCGGTGCTGCTGGTGCATGCGCATCTGCTGCGCAAGGCGGGCAAGCTGGTCGAGGCCACGGCTCGGTATGACGAGGTGCTGAAGCTCGATGCAGCCAATGCAATCGCCCTGCGCGCCCGCGCGGACCTGGCACAGGGTGCGGGGGAATACGCCACGGCACTCGGCTTCATCCACAAGCTCGGCGAGACGCTTCCTGAGAAGGACCCAGCGCGCGCGGTCCTGCTGCTGGAAGAGGGGCGCGTGGCGCTCTCCGCAGACAAGCGCGACGTCGCCGCCTCTGCCTGGGAAAAGGCGGTGGCACTGCAGCCGGACCACGCAGGCATCACCCGCGAGGCGGCGCAACTCATGCTCGGTGCGGGATTCCTCGAAAAAGCAGTCACGCTCTACCGCCAGCTCGCGGAGTCGTCCGACCCGGCGAAGCGTCTGGATGCGCTCTATGATCTCTCGCGCCTGGAGGAGCAGGCGGACCAGTTCGATGATGCGGCAGCCTCGCTCCGCGAGGGTCTGGCCCTGCTGCATTTCAAGGACTGGCGGTATGGACAGTTTTTCCAACGGTTGGTACGGCTGCATGAGCGATTCAACCAGCTCGAGTCGCTGAAGGCGGACCTCATCAAGGCCGCGCAGGAGCAGCCGGTGCGCGAGCAGGCGCTGAGTGATGTGGCGCGCTTCTCCAGCCTCGTGGTGGATTCGAATGAGCGTGTAAAGTGGCTGCGGGAACTGGTGAAAACCTTCCCCACCGCCACGGAGTACCGCTGGGATCTGGTGCGCTCGCTGTTCGAAAATGAAGCCCACGCGGAGGCGGCGAAGCTGCTGGACGAGTCGCTCAAGGGGGATGCCTCTGACCCTGCCGCGCTGGTGCTGATGCGTTGTGAAGCGCACCTGCAGGCGAAGGAGCAGGCGAAGGCTGAGCAGCGCCTGAAGAATCTGCTGGAGACTCAAGGCGGTGCGCCCGAGGTGGAGAAGCTCGTGCTGCAGTTCGCCCAGCAGCGCTCGCTGGACAGTGTGATCGAGCTGGTGCTGCGCGCCCGCGTGCGGCGCGATCCGGAGAAGACGGAGCCGGTCTTTGAGCTCGCTTCCTTCCTGGTGAAGCGCCAGCGGGACAAGGAGGCGGTGGAGGTCTTCGAAGCGTGGCGCACACTCCCCGGCGCCTCGACTGAGGAGCAGCACCGCCGCCTGCGCGCCATCGCATCATTCTTCAGTGGGTCGAGTAAAATGGAACTGGCGGAGACTTTCGCTGTCCGCGCCACGGAGGGTCCCTCAGGCCCGGCGGATTTCCTCGCACTGGCAGACATCCTCGCCCAGCGCGGCGCCACGGATGAAGCCCTGCCCCTTTTGGAGAAAGCATGGACCCTGAGCACCTCGCACGAGCAGCGGCTGGAGGTGGATGAGCGCGTGCTGGCCATGCTCTCCGGGGACCAGGTGCTGCGCCCGCTCGCCCAGGCACAGCCGAGCGCAGACTTCCGCCTGCCGGCCATCTTCACCGGCGAGGGCTTCGGCTCAGACGCTCCCCCTCCCCAGCCAAAGGCGACCGTGCCGCAGGCGGTGCAGGACTTTGCCCTGGCGCAGGCCGCGGGCGTGTATGCCGCCGAGTGGCAGCTGGTGCGGCCATGGTCCACCTCTCCCAGTTGGGTGGTCGCGTGGGCGGGACACATGCTGCAGCCCCTGCTTGCGGCACCGGCGGACATGACACCGGAGCGGAAGTTCCGCGCCGCCTGGTGGGCCTTCCGTGCGGACTACACGCAGCTCGCGTATGACCTCATCGGCCTCGTCCATTTCAATGCGAGGCACCAGTGGATTCCCGCGCCGGTGGAGGTGGAGAAGCTGCTGCTGGACCTGGCCACCACGGATAAGAATACCACGCTCGCGATTCAACAGCTCCGGCTGCTCTCCACGCTGGATGCCAGCAACCGCACCAGCTATCTCCTGCGCCTCGCTGAGCAGGAGGGGAACCGTCCCGCCTTCACGGATACCCGCCAGCTCACGCCACCTCGGGACCCGGATGTCACCTTCGCCAATCTCGCCTCCTTCCTCGAAACACGTTCCCACGTAAGCGTGCTGCGCTCCAACCGCACCTCGCTGGATGGAAACAATCCGCGCGGTCCCGCCGAGGCCATCCGCATCCTGGAAAGTCTTGCGCGCGAGGAGCCACGCAATGAAGCGGTGCTCTCCTCCCTCTCGCAGTACTACCTGGAGTCCGGGCGCCGGGATGATGCCATGAGCCTTTGGAAAAAAGCCGCGCGTGATTCGCGCGCCGGCTCGGCCCCGCTGCTGGAGCGTTATGCGGAAATCCTCATCGCCCAGCGCCAGCACAAGGAGTACGTGGAAACACAGATGCAGCTCCTGGATGGCGAGGCGGATGTGAAGCGGCGTCGCGATCTCTTCTCCCGCGCGCTGGAGCGCCTGCTCTGGGCGGACGTGGTGCAGGGCAGCCTGCCGGACACTGAAATCACCAAACGGCTCGATCTTCTCCTCACCGCGCTGGAGGAGCGCTCACGGCGTGCGCCCTTCGATGGCTTCTGGCATGAAGCGCTCGCTTCCGTGTATGAGAAGCAGGGGGATGCCCTCAAGGCCTTCGCTGAGATGAAGCAGGCCTACTATGCCGCACCGGACACGCCCTTCTCCCTGGAGCAACTCCGCACCGCGGCCATGAATGCCGGCGACCTGCGCAACGCGATCTATTTCCAGAAGCAAATCGCCGCCACCGCGCCGCAGTCACGTGAGACGGCGGAGTGGCGTGAGCTGGTTTCGCTTCTGGAGCAGGACTTCCGCATGGTGGAGGCAGACCAGGCACGGCGTCGTTTGGAACTGCACTCACTGCAGGATCCCGCGTCACTCGAAGAGCTGGCCCAGCATTATGAAGAGAGCGGCCAGAACGAAGCTGCGCGCCGTGTGCATGAGCAGCTCGCCCGCGTGCGTGCGTGGGATGTGAAGAATCTCCTCCGCCTCGCGCTCCAGCAGAAGGACATGGGGGACAATGCCGCTGCGGAGCAGACGCTGCTGCAGCTCCTGCGCAACTCGAAGCCTCCCACCGCCTCCGCCGCAGTGCAGGTGGAGCGCCTCCCGTGGCCGCTGCTGGATGAGCGCCGGGCACAATCCATCGTGCCCATCGCCCTGCTGAATTCACTGGATAATGCACCGGGGCTCGACCAGGCGGAGCGCGATCGCTTGCGCACCTTCCTGGGCCTGCCGCGTGGGGAGTTTGCCTTGATACCGGACGACGCTGCACAAGTGCGGCTGCGCGCGGTGGAGGAACTCATGCGCCTGCGTCATGAGATGCGGCCGGAAGCCACCACCGCAGATCTGCTGCGCGGCACGGAGGGCATGGCGGAAATCGAAGTGGCATGGGCGCTACGGTATGCCGAGGCGGGCGAGGCCTTCCGCGGGCTCGTGCATGGCCGCCTGGGCAGCGCGAAGACTCTGGAGGCACAGTTCCTTCTCGTGTGGCTCAGCATTCGTTCGCACGGCATGAAGGATGCCCTGGGCTGGGCCGCCTTTCCGAAGGGCACCGAGGCTGAGCGCAAGCAACGCCGCGGGGTACTCCAAGCGGTGTGCCACATGCTGGCGGAGGACAACAGCTTCACCTTCCCTGTGGAAGCAGCACGTCTCATGGGTGAGTCCCGCCTGTACAGCAATGCGGAACTCATCGACGTCGCGCGGAAGCTGGAGAGCCGCCAGCGCTACGAGCCCTCCTACACACTGCGCACGCTGGCCATGGAGAATGAATCCCCGGCCTACCTCGGCATGAGCCACTCCAATCTGTCCCAGGTGGCCGAGCTCATGGGCCGCCCGGATCTGCAGTACACCCACCTCCTGGAGGCATGGCGCACGCCCATCAACGCAAACGATCAGCCGCGGGCCATGGACCTCTTTGTGAACAGCGCCACGCAACTCATCCGCCTGGCGCCGACGACGCAGGAGCGGGATCGTATTCTGAAGGAGAGCTGGCAGCGCCTGCATGAGCTGCCGCCCTCCGCCTTTGGCGCGTTGCGTGAAATTCGCCTGCTGGGCCTGGCAGGTGCGGAGGATGCTGCCGGTGCCAAGCTGCAGGACTACCTGGCAAATGGCTTTCTGTGCCAGCGTCCCTTTGCCGAGCCGCTCATGGGCCGCCCGCCACCCGGCACGGTGATGCCCGGCCCGCGCATCGATGAAGTGAACCACATGCGCAGCTATTGGGATGATGCGCGCGAGTGGGGTGATCTCCTGAAGCAGGACGGACTCTCCGGCCCTGTACGGCATGCGGATCAGGTCATGTATCAGCGGCTTGGCGGCATCGCCATCGGCCCGAAGTCGAACTATGAGTACAGCGCCTGGCGCAACCAGGTCCTGCTGCGCCAGCTTCGCTCTGCCAGTCATCTGGAGCGCGTGCGTCTGGTGCGTGAATATCTGGAGGCGGATGATTCCGTGGAAGCGCTGCTGGAACTGGGCACCTTCCTTGAAGTGAATGGCCTGCCACGCGTGTGCATCGAGGTCTTCCGCCGGCTGCCCGAGCGCTCCCCGCAGAATCTGGAATACTGCGAGCAGCTTCTGCGTGCCTGCGAGAGCTCGTGGGAATGCGCCGCGGGCATCCCCTACATCGAAAAACTTTTCGCCGCAGACTTGCAAAGCCGTCCGCTCAATCTGCCGGAGAACTTCCTCGAAGCGAAGCACGCCAAGTTCCTCGCGCGCCTGCAGGATACGCTGCACCTGAAGTTGCAGGCCTTCCGCGACGTCATCACCGTGAAGGCCCCCGGGCCGCGCGAGCCTGCGCAGGTGCCGTATCTCAAGGAACTCGCCAACCTTCTGGAACGCCGTGGGGACATCCCCGGCGCTCTCGCCGCGTGGGAGGAGCTGGCAGAGCTCTGGCCACAGGAGGTGGAGGCCCACCTGCACCGCGCCCTGCTGCTGGTGAAACAGGGAAACAAGACCCGCGCGCTGGATGCCGTGCGCAAGGTGGACCTGAACAATCTCTACAGCGATGCCGCGCGTGAGACCCTGGAGCTGCGCGCAGAGCTCGTGGCCGAAGCCGGCCTGTGGGATGAGATGCGCGAACTCATGAACCTGGTCACGCGTGGACCCGGCTCCGGCCCCGGCGGCGCGGATGTCGGCATGGTGGCGCGCATGCGCCTGCAGCCCACCCAGGCGCTGCACACCGGCAGCGTGCTGTCCCTGAGCCGTGTGCTCGCAGATCACAAGCGCACCGTGGAAGCCCAGAGCCTGCTGCTGCGAGCGGAGCGCGCCATCAAGGAACCCGCCGAGCGCTTCCGCCTGCGGCTGGAGCAGCTCAAGCTGGAGGCCGCCTCCCCCGATTGGGACCCGGTACGCCAGTCCACCCGCGTGACCGCGCTGCTGCGCATGGATACGCCGGATGAACTGGTGCTGCGGGATTGGGTCCGCTTCATGATGAAGGAGGCTGACGGACCACGAGCCGCGTCCTGGATCAGCGCCATCACTGCGATGCCACCCAGCACCACGGCCTCCCTCGCACTGGCCACGCTGGCGCCGCGGCTGGAGGAGCACCAGGTCCCACGCATCGCCCAACCCTGGCGGGACAAGGCGGACATCGTGGCCGCTGTTTCCCAGAAGCTCGCGGTGGAGACCCTGCTGAAGCAGAAGCGCCCCACCTGGGCGCTCGCCGTGGCCAGCACGGGTGACTCGCTGCGCGATGCGCCGATTTTCAGCGCCGTGTACCAGGGACTCGGGGACAAGCACGCACTGCAGGAGTTCTTCGCCAAGCTCATCCGCATGACCTATCCGGGGGGCAATGACACCATCGGCCACGTGGAGGCGCTGGACGGCTGCGGCCGCACCGACCTCGCGCTGTCCCTGGCCGCCACGGCGCTGGACCGCACCCGCAGTCGGGGCGAGTCCCACCCGGAACTCGTGCTCGTGTACGCCGGCCTGCTTACCCGCCAGCGTCAGTTCGAGCAGGCGGAAACCCTCCTGCTGAAGGAGCACGAGGGCATGGGCGAGGAACTCGCCGAGGCGCTGGCCACCCTCTACCGCGAGTGGAACAAGCTTGACCGCCTGCCTGCGGAACTGGCAAAATTCCAGCTCCCGGATGGATTGCTGCAGGAAACCTTGTTCCTCGGCAGGACTCAGACGGGGACCGCCCCCTGACCTGAGCACTCCGCTCCCGCCCATCCCCCCACCCTGTGCCTCTCCTTCCCGTGCGAATGCTGTCCCGCTCCCCCCGCTGCGTCACGCGCCTGTCCGTTATCCATCTGCACCTCTGCCGCAGTTTGCCGGCCGTGGTCGTTTCCCTTGTGCTTGCCGCTTCGCTGTCATCCTGCAGCAGCAAGCCGAAGGAAAAAAAGAATGAGCCGAAGTACTCGCAGATGAAATGGTCCGAACGCGTGGACCAGCAGTTCCGCAACCCCCGCGGCATCGAAAGCGGCTTCACCAAGAAGGTCTACAACGCAGGCAAGGAGGTGGATAACGGCACCTTCAAGACGAAGGGCTTCGCCGGCGGGAAGAAGTACCGCGACAAGCAATTCAAGACCGACACCTACGCCCAGGCAGACAAGAAGAGCAATCTGTTCGGCAAGATGTTCAAGGGCAGTGACAAGGAGAACGCCATGGCGAATCAAACCTACGAATCGCCGCTCAACCGCTACGGCGACAAGAAATCCCAGTTCGCCGACAAAACCTCTTCCTTCGGGGACGACACCTTCAAAACCAAAGCTGAGCCCAGCATCCTGAAGAAACAGGAATCCTCCCCGCGTCCCCTCATTCTCCAGAACGACGGTCAGGGCCAGGGCTACAGCGAGTTCGACATCCAGAAGCTGCTGAAGAAGGATTGAGTGAGGTGGAGAGGTACCGCAAGGCGAGCAATGCGGCAAAATGAGCAGCGAGGGAGCACTCTGCACCTCTCAAGGATCGGGGACATTCCTGTCCCCGGCAGCGCTCACCATACCGGCTGAGTTTGCGCACAACGCTGTTACGCCGCTAGCAGCAAGACGGCGGCGATGATTCTGAAAGGGCGAATACAGATAACGGAGCGCTTTGCGTCGTGGAGTGCGGTGGCAAGCTTCAAGCGCGACACCGCTTTGACCGGAGCCCAAGGCATGATCCCTGGTTGATAATTTACCAATTCCCACCATACCGCTTCGCCATGCCATGGGATGTTTGGACGCCAACAGAACACTGGATATCGCACCCCTTCGTTCAAAGCGGTGTCGCGGCCTCAAGGGAGGCCTATGCCACCGCACTCCACGACGCAAAGCGCTCCGTCACCTGCAATCGTCGTCGCCTCACCATCCGCTTCGGAGATCTCAGTCTCCGAAGTTCCCTCTGCGGCTCACTCGCCTTCCCGGCCCGCCACCTACGGCGCCCCAGACAGCGTCGCCTTCAGTGAGCTGACGCGCTGGTCGAGGTTTCCCAGGCTGTTGTGTTCACCGGTCTTGAAGACGGCGGTATCCCCCTTGTATCCCGCCCCATCAAAAACGGACACCGTCACGCCCTCCGGCACCTTCATGGAGCGGATGCTGTCGTTCTTGATTCCCAGTTCCTTCAAGGCGGCATCGCTGGCAAGCTCGGAGGGCACTTCAATCTTGGTGGCACGCCCCTTGCAGTTCGGCTCCATGTACACGGAGATGAAGGTCTTGCCCGTGCGGTTCTTTGACTGATAGGACTCCAGACCATCATTGGTCTTCGCGTTGTTGGGAGAGCCCATCATGGCCAGGCTCAAGAAACACACAGGAAGAAGAAGCAGGAGCAGTTTCATAGGGATATGGGATGGGATGCAGTGATACGATCACTTCGTTTGAAAACCACTGGCAAAAATCGTGCCGGATTCATGAACGCCTGTCAACTGCATCCCGGCGGCCTCACTCATCATCTCATGAAGTGAACAACGTTGCCTGAGACGCTGCCGGTAAATGCAGGGTTACCAGATGCTGGGCCGGACGGATCGAGGCGAATCCCGCTTAATGTGCTGTCCTCCACGGTATTTCCGAATGACCAGCATAGAGCGCTCCGAGACCGCTCAATGCACGCTCATGACGACTGCTAGGGATTGGCGAGGGGGGCGCCCAAGTTCTGGAAATTGGCCCCGCCGTTGCCGGAGGCACTGTTTCCATTGAAGGGCCCGATGAGAATCGAACCGATTTCCGTGCGGAATCCATCTCCTCCATTGTCATTGGATACATTCCCGGTGAACGAGCCGGAGAATGTCGGAGCATAGATGAAGAAACCGATATCAAAATTGTTGGTGGTGGTATTGCCGGCGATATTCCCGGTAAACCCGTCACTCAGTGCCAGGTAGATGCCATTGACCGCAGTGTAAGAGGCCGTGTTGTTCGTGATGTCGCCGGTAAAACCACCTCCCGCGATGTAGATGTTACTTTCCCAATTGTCATTGACTGTGTTCCCGCTGAAATCGCCATCAATGAAACCTCCTTCCATGCTGATGCCATTGCGGTTGCCGTTGCTCTGATTGGCCAGCACATCCACTCTCAGCGTCTGTGCCGACAAGTAAAATCCCGCGCCATTGGCAGTATTCAGAGAGGTGTTTCCAGACACCACACCGGAAATGACACCTGCCGTCGTGGAGGCATCGATGCCCCCACCCAGGTTGTTGTTCGCGGTATTTCCGGTTATTTGCACTTCGAGATCCGCATTGCCTGATACTACAATGCCTGCCCAGGCATCACTGACATGGTTCCCCCGGGCGAGGATGCTCAGGTTCCCTGCATCATCACGGCGGGCTACAATGCCATGCCAAGGCATGTCGTGAATGACATTGTCCACGATTTCGACCCGACTCACATTGCGCAGCATGATGCCCGCATTGTCGTCTCCCAGCGCGACGCCTGGCACAAGTTTTGAAGCGCTGTTCTGAGGCTGATAACCACCGGCGATCTCATATCCTGCCACGGATACAAACGAGAGCGGTGCAACAATGGGAACGGGCGTATTCACTCCGGCAAATCCTCCCTGGACCAGCGGTCGGTCGCCACTGCCGAAAGTTTCCCCATGAGGACCAACGACAGGGACCAATGAGCTGATGAAGCGCGTGCTCGCGCCAATGGTCACACTTTCATTGTAAGCACCTCCGCCATGCGCACCCGCTCCCTGGGTGTACACCGTCCACAAGCGTCGTGTGGCTGCGTTATTGAGCGCCGCCTGGTCCGCGCCTTCCTGGATGGTATTGAAGGGTTGTTCTGCCGCCCCGGTCTCCGCAGGCCCGGCTTGTGAAATGCCATTCCCCACGGCGCCTCCGTTATTCACGAAGATGATGTCATCGGCAATCACCAGTCGACCGTTCCTGTGTGTTACCTTCGTCACGCGTTTCACTTCAGTATCCGCGTGCGTCTCAGTATCCACGCTATTGGCCACCTTGATGGCAGCATTCTGACGACGCACCGGCTCGGCAAGACGCTCCACAAGGTGACGGCGGCGCGGCGTGAAGGCGTCTCCAATGCGATCCCAGAAGCCCTTGCCATCGCCCAAGTCACCAAGCTCGAACGGCATCTGCAACTGCACTCCCACCGTCCAGTCGCTGCCGGTGAGACGTTCATCTTCATACCACGTGCCTGTGAGAATGACGGCCGGCACGGGACGAATCTCTACGCCCGTCTTCCAGCCTTCCACATTGCCAGTGCCGCCTTCCTGCGGACCGAAGGGCTGGTTGTCAAAACTGTAATAGCCCCCAATGATACGAAGGTCGAAGTATCTGTCCAGACCGGGAATCAATACCGCAAGTTCCGCATCCCAGCCTTCCATGCCCTCTTCATAGCGACGAAAGAGCCGCTCGATGGTCGTGGTGCTGACGGTGGTGGTAGCCGTGGTGGTGAAGACAGCATTCTGGGCAATGCTGTTCCCCGTGGCATAAAGAGCACCCGTCGGGGTGATGGACTGCGAAGCGCTGGTGCTGGATCGTTGAATCGTCTCGACCGTCCGGGTCTCTTCGGCAAGCTGCCGGTCGGAGAGCGGAATGTAGTAGTTCCCGCGCAATTCCACATAGCGCGTGCCCACTTCCAGACCCACGCCGAGCTGCCAGAACTGGTTGTCTGCCTCGGTATCCAGCATATCGATGAAGACATTCGCACCGATGAAAATGCCTTCGTCAAAGAAGCCAGCCTGTGGTGCATCATGCTGATTCAGGGCGGCGACGGATTGCGAACCAAAGAGATGCCTCCAGCCGAGACCAAGGGAAGCGGCCACTTCGCCACGCTCACCCCAAGAGGTGTAGGGTTCGAGGTAGATCACATCGCCGCTGAGCGTCGCATCCGCGCCCAGCGTGCTCCACACGGGCGCCACGATGGAAAAGTTTCCCTCGGTGTATTCGTCACTAGTCTTCACCCCACCGGTGACGGTGCCCAGATACATGGGGTGCGTTTGAGCTTCCTGCTCGATGACGGCATTCTTGGCAGGCGGGGCACTTCCGGCGAGGGCCGGAGCGGCAAGTGGGAGTTGAACCAGCAGCGAGAGACCAACGAAGCCGAGCAAACGCCCGGAAGCAGCGAACTTCATGGAAGTTGGGAGAATGTGAGGTGATGCGATCCGTTGACCACCAACACCTCCGAACGTACATAGAGCCGTTATTGCTCTCATGCATACCCGGCCGTCTTGGTGACAGATATGCCAAAAACTATACCATTCCTGTTGTTGCCAATTGCACGAATCTCGCAACGGCAGGCAATTTAAAGGAAGGCTTATAAGGTGTCATTTATCAAATCACCTCGTCGCAGCATTCACTCCTTATCCAGAAGATCCAGGTACTTGATGGACTTCATCTTTTCGATGGGCAGGTTGATGAGAAACTTGCCCATGGTCAGCTTCGGTGCCTCGGTGCCGTCGTGTGTGACCGTCACGATCCCGGTGTGCTCCACGTAGTTATCGGGTAGTCTCGCGCTGCTCCTCCACTTCAGATGGCATCGGCCACGGTCATCCCATTTCACGATGTCGAAGTGTGTCTCTATAATGTATGCCTCATCGACGTTGCAGGTCGAGGCCACCAACTTTTCAAACCCTTCCAGCGGAATCTTAGCAGCGCCTGCCTCCCCCTCGGCCAACGACAGCCAGTAGAGTGACTCCGACTTGACGCCATAGTAGTGGATCAGGAGGGCACTTTTCCCATCTCGCGAAAGATGCATCACGAGACCGTGAGGACGCGTGCCCCCAACTTCCCGGCTCCATACTTTTTTGCCGCTGCGGGCGCTGCTTACAAACAGCAGCTTGCCCTTGTTGCCTGCGACGAAGGCCGTCGACTCTTTCCCTCTGGCATCCAAGACGGAAATGCCATACACAGGGTCTGCCTGAATCGCCGGACCTGCCACCATCCCCAGCCAAAGCAGAATCAGAAATCGCAAGAGAGAGGCTTTGTATGGTGCCTTCATGGAGGAGGTGGCTGATGGGGAGAGCTTGATGATTCTATTTGCTTAAGCTTACTCCTCAAAGGTCACCTCAAAAGCTCCCGACACCTGCTCGACCCAGATTGGCTTTTTAGACTCCATGCGCTCATAGATGGGCAATTCGTAGGTGCCAAGGAAGACGAAGCGCCCTTGAATCGTCGGTCTGTACCAGTTCAAGAGATTTTCCTTTCGCACTGTCATGGATTGACCAGGCTGAAGTTCGACGGTGCTGCAAAAAGTCACCTTCTGGGACTCGCCCCTGACGTCACGGCAGAACGGGGCCCACTCCTCACGAGGGACCAGCGATAGACACGAGCTCCGGGCAGGACCCTCGCTTTCCTGGGGAAGAAAGACGGACTGCTCCCCCAGGTTCTTTATCTGGAGCAGCACTTCCAACTCCGCGCCTTCTTTTTGCGCAGCACGCACCTTCCAGGCGTTGGACTTGCAAGCGAAGCGGATTGCCAGCTTGTGACCGGGGTGCTTGCGCAGCCGGGCAGTAACCCGGCCCACACCTGCAATCCGCGTGGCCAGCTTCTCGTCAATCAGCACATTCTTCGCCTCTCCACTCAAGGTTTTCAGCCATTCGTGTTCCATCCCAATGGGAGCATAGAGTTGACCATCGAGCGCGATGGCAAGATCGGAACTCGTCTCCACGCTGAAGTCCCGGTTGATCTCCAGGAATATCGAGAATGAATCATTCCAATTGTTCCGTGACTCGACCCTGATGTTGTATTCGTTCGTGGATAGCCTCCGATCAATGGCCCCCGAATATCCACCAACGAGCCTGATCTCACTGTCGGACGGTCCTTGTTTGAGGAGATAGATGCCATCATCCAAGGCCAGCAGTGAAGGGCAGAGGCATCCTGAAAACATGAGGCACGCCAGAAGAAATGAGAAGAGCGTTTTCATGGAGGGCCATGCGCGTCGGACTGCTCGAACTCGGCAAAGCCCGACAACGAGAAGGCTCTTGGTTTTGCCGGAGGATGTCAATCGCAATCCAGCTCCGGAAATCACGTTCTCCAATCCGTTCCTGCATCCGGCATGCGCACGACGGTCCACTTGTAGATGTACGTGTACACCGGTTCCATCACACCGTCGGTAGCAGCAGCATCGTTGTCATCCATCAGCTGCACCGGCTCCAGGGCGTACTCACCGCCTTCCACATCCTCCAGGATGTCCAGCTTCTGCCTTCCCGCTTCATCCACCTCCCATATTTCACCCAGGATGCTCACGCCGCCCAGTTTCACGGCGAACATGCCGGGATAGCCGCCGCAATCCACCATGCGGTACTCGGGAGCCGTGCGCGCTTCGGCAATGAACTGCTGCCCGGCCATCCAGCCGTGATTGCAGAGGCCGCGCTTGAGGGTGCCGTAGACGAAGAGACGCATGGGAGGGGCTGGTGGAAGACTCTCAGCTCACTTCATGCCATCATGCCACTGCGGCTGGGGGAGACGCAGGAGCCTGACCGGGAATGGGCTCACCGAGATCGCGGCGGTGCTCCATCCACGAGGCGGCGCCGTAGCGGGTGGTGGCGAGTTGGGTGGCCTCTGCCAGCACCAGGGCCTCCACCTCAGCCTGCGGCATGTCGGTCACGCCTTCCGCGAGCGTGTGGGCAAAGCGGGTGCCGAAGTCGGGCGGCAGCTTCACATTCTGCACACTCGCCTGATGCAGGAAACCCATCCGGCTGCGGCGCTGGGCCGCTCCGGCAATCTTGTCCGCGCCCCGCACCACATCGTACATGGCCGGCTCCACGAAACAGACGCCGCGGCCTTCACTCGTGCTCACGGGCTGGAGTTCGCTGCCTGTTTCACCGATGCCCTCCAGCGCCTCCATGAGCGCCACGTGGATGAGGCGGTACGTCTCCACCGGGCGCAGCTCGCAGAAGGGATGGTCGCGCGGCACGATGAGCGTGTACGTCCAGTCACCATCGTGAATCACGACTCCCCCACCCGTCCAACGGCGGACGACGGGGAATGGCGGAAGCGTGGCAGCCAGCGCCACCGGGTCCTGGGAGAAGCCGATGCTCACACTCGGCTCGCTCCATGAGTAACACCGCAGCCATGGCTCCTTTGCCTGACGCAGCAGTACTTCATCAATGGCCATGTTCAGCGGCCCCGCGTGAGGGACGGTGTCATGCCAGAGATTGAGGTGGGTGAGTTTCATGGATCGATGCAGAGTTGATACGTCTCTGTCACCGCCGCAGTGCGACGTCCATCTGAAAATCGCCGGTCTCAGAAGATCCGCACCAGCCACCAGATGAGAAGGATGTAGGCCAACAAGCCTGCAGAGCCCGCGAGATTCTCGTATTCGATGTCCAGCGGCCAGACCTGCCCAAAGGTGCACACCCACACGATCGACGCGCCGGTGTACTGGCAGATGCTCCAGACGAGTCTCAGGAATCCCTCGCCGCATACTTCGAGCACGAAGCGAACAATGAGCTCAACACAACCTCCAGCGATTTCGTCCAGTGGCATGATTGGAATTTCTCACGCGCCCTTGGGGGCAGGACTCGTCTCCGCTTTCGCCGCCGGAGGTCGGGCACTTTGATTCGTCTGGGGCAGGTCATCCAAGCGTTGGACGTAGAAGATTCCCACGAACACCCCCACATGGAGCATCAAGCCGATGAAACCGGACCAGTACGGGTAAAAGTCCCTTGGCCAAACCCGCCCGAATGTCACCACCGACACCAAGAGCGAACCCGTGAACTGAAACCAGGCCCACACATCCCGACCGGCGAAAAAGTCGCCAATGTTGAAGTTGTCCAGTGGCATCGTTGTCTCGTTCTACGAGGCCTTGGGGGTCAGTACAGCCTCCGCCTTGGCAGCCGGAGTTGGCGGGTTTCCGTGCTGGGCATCCCTCCCACCGAAGTTGTAGTTCAACCCGGCAATCAGCGCCACATGCAGCATCAATCCGACGAAGCCAGCCCAATGCTCATGGCTGTCCATCAACCAAACCTGCCCAAAGGTCACCAGCCACACCAGGACCGAACCGGTGAACTGAAACCAGATCCAAATGTCACTTCCGGTAAAGAGATCTCCAACGTCTAAATCCAGTGGCATGATTGGGTTTTTCTATCTGAGAACGGAACTTGCACAGTGGACAGCAGGAAAAACATGGCGTTCAAAAATTCAGACGCACATTGTAAATGCGCGTGGGAGCAGATGGCAGACGCAGACGCCAGGGCGAGTTCGCACGTCTCGTGACCTTCCATGCGCCTCCGGCCTGGAAGCTCCCACCAAAGCGGCGATTCTCGCCGCACTCAAAGGCGCTTCGCGCAAGGTGGTTTACCAAAGGACCACGCTGCGTCGCATCGCTCATTCCTGTCACGAGACGTTCGCTTCCAGCATCCGTCATTGGGCGGCTTTCGCTTGCGCCACAGGCTTTGCTTGTCCCCCTCCCACCTTTCCCTTCTCTCCACCAGTCCCCCAGAAATACACCACCACCGAAATCACCGCGGCGTGCAGCATGAGACCAACCAGAGCCGCCCAGTGCGGAGAATCATCCTCCAGCCAAACACTTCCCAAGGTCACCAACCACACCAGACACGAGCCGGTCAGCGCAAACCAACACCAGCATTCGGCAAGCCCTCCCAAAAGCTCCAGGATCTCCAGTGCTGCCATCGTGTGGTGTGAGATGGTGTCCTTGAAAGCAGGAACAGTTACTTCAGCAGTTCCTTCACCTTGGGCTCGATGGCTTCCGCCCAGATTTCATAACCCTTCGGCGAGAGGTGCAGGAGGTCGGGCATGATTTCCTTCGTCAGGGTGCCGTCTGCGGCGAGGAACTTGGGACCGATGTCCATGTAGAACACGGTCTTGTCATCCGCGAAGCCCTTGATGATGGCGTTCGTCTCCTCGTTCTGCTTGCGCCATTTGTCGTCCGGCGTCGCGCCGCGGGGGAAGATGCCGAGCACGAGGATCTTGGCCTGCGGAGCCTTGGCCTTGAGCTTTTCCAGGATGACCTTCACGCCCTCGGCGGTGTTCTTCGCGGGGCTCTGGTAACCATCGGGCTTCTGGTGGCCGGTGTTGTTCGTGCCAATCATGAGCACGATGGCCTTGGGCTTGAGCCCGTCGAAGTTGCCATGCTCCAGACGCCACAGCACGTGCTCCGTGCGGTCGCCGCCGATGCCGAAGTTCGCCGCCTTGAGGGGAGCCCAGTGCTTTTCCCACACGGCCTTGCCGTTGCCTTCCCAGCCCTGGGTGATGGAGTCGCCGAGGAACACGAGCTCCGCCTTCCCCTCTTTCGAGATGGCGTTGAACTTTTCATGCCGGGCCTGAAGTCCGGGTTCCGGACGCTGGACCGGCGTGGTGGCGAGATTCGGAGTCTCGGCCTGTACCGAGGTGGACAACAACAATGCGAGAAGAGCGGCGGTGCGTTTCATCGAGCGGGATAGTGTGCGGGTGATCCGGAAATGCAATGGTATTTCGTGCACGTGGGCCGGATGGCACGGCACTATTTCCGGGAGAGCAGGAATGTGATGGGCCACGACAGGAGTGTTCCGAGAAGGCCATTCAGCACGAACACAGACATGACCACATCGCTTTTTGACCTGACGGAATAAAAAAACGAACTAAAGATCTGAAGGTGCTTGTACCCGGTCTCGTAGGAAAAGCCGGGGACACGAAACAGCTCCAAGAAAAGGCCAACGCAGCCAAACGCCAGGCCAACCAGCAATGCAAGGAACATGGGTTTCATGATTGTTCTTCACCAGGAGCGGCACACCAGGACACTCGTCATTGAACATGAAGGTCCTCTTTATCTGTCGCAAGCGACAGATACGGGTGCTGCGCTCCGTCTTGGATACCAGCATCCATCGCTTCGCATCGCACACCGGGCTCCCGCGCATGACCGCATCTCCCGCCTCCTCACCGGCTGCAAAGGCCGCCGTCGTGCCCGCACCGTCCGAGCGCCTCTCCTCGCTGGATGGCTATCGCGGCTTCATCATGGTGCTCATGGCCTCCGGCTCCCTGGGGATTCCGGAAGTGGCCAAGAATCTGCCAGACAGCGGCTGGGCAAAGGTGGCTCCATGGTTCGACCATGTGCCCTGGGCCGGCGGGGTGCTGTGGGACATGATTCAGCCGGCCTTCATGTTCATGGTGGGCGTGGCCGCTGCCTTCTCCACGGCCAAGCGCCTGGCGAGGGGTGATGCATGGGGCGCCATCCTGCGCCATGCCGCGGTGCGCGCAGTCATTCTCGTCCTGCTCGGCGTGCTGCTCGCCTCGAACTGGAGCAAGGGCACCAACTGGCTCTTCACAAATGTGCTCGCGCAGATTGGCCTCGGTTATTTCTTCCTGATTCTGCTGACGCGTATTTCCACGAAGTGGCAAATCGGCATCGGCGTAGCGCTGCTGGTCATCTACTGGGCCGCGTTTGCCTTCTGGACCCCGGCTCCACCTCCAGCATACGCCACCCTCAAGTGGATGCAGCCGGAGGATTTGCTCAGTGGCTTCTTCGCGAAGTGGAATCCCCATGTGAATGCCGCCGCTGCCTTTGACCGCTGGTTCCTCAATCTCTTCCCACGCCCCGAGCCCTACTTGTACACCAACGGCGGCTATCAAACGCTCAACTTCGTGCCGTCGCTGGTGACCATGCTCATGGGTCTGCTCTGCGGCGAGCGCCTGCGTCGCGAAGGCAGCTCCAGAAAGAAGCTGCGCGTCCTGCTCGTGGCCGGCGTGGCACTGGTAGCCCTTGGATTGGTGACCGGGCTCTTCATGTGCCCCATCGTGAAGCGCATCTGGACTCCGTCATGGACGCTGTGGAGCGGTGGCATTGTCATTCTCATGCTGGCCGCGTTTTATGCGGTGATGGACATCGGCGGATGGAAACGCTGGGCCACGCCTCTGACGGTGGTGGGAATGAATTCCATCACGGCATATCTCCTCTATCAGCTCAGTGCCGGATGGATCCGCGAAACCCTCGCACGGCATCTCGGAGCAGACTGGTTCACCGGACCCTATGGCCCCATGATGAGCCGCCTCAGCGTACTGGCAGTCATCTGGCTCTTCTGCTGGTGGCTGTGGCGGCAGAAGATCTTTGTGCGCATTTGAGTTCTGGGGAGATGGAGGCGCGAGGAAGGAATACACCTGAGGGAATAGCCGCAAAAGAACGCAGAGAACGCAAAAAAGGTTGGTGCTGGAAGGTGGTGAACGAAGGGAGCAACTGTGGGCGTGCAGGCGAGGTTGCGAACAGGAGCGTTCACGCGTATCGATGCGGATGGCTACCTCCTTCAATTGTGCACTTCGACTGATGGTGATTGCGCTTGCTGCAATGTGCCTTTCCCAATGTGCCACGCAGAAGGTCAGCGATGAAGGCAGCTACACGTTGGGAGAAAAGAAGGAACGCGAAGATCCTCTGTCCCTCCACGGAGAGATGGAAGTGTCCGTGGGCTATGATTCCGGGAACTTCCCCGATGCAAGACGCGCCATGGGTGGACCGGCGAGGTGGTAGCTTTGCCACTTGAGTTCGCTTCTCAATCCTTGATCCCGAGTTCTCTGGCTCTCTTGTGCCACGCCTCGCCTGCCACGGGATCTCCCATGGCCATTCCATGGTGCAGGTAGAGCTTGTACGCTGCGACCCGATCTCCGGCAACCGCTGCTCGCGTCACCTTGCTGAGTTCCTTATTGGGCAAATAAGCCACCCCACTACGGGGGTAGTTCTTTCTGGGGTCGGCACACGCCGACATGAGGACGCCAAAGAGCAGCACACCCAGACAATATTGTGCGATTTTCTTCATCGATTGATTGGAGTCAACTTACAGGCTGCCCTCAATAGAAAAATGGCTTCAAGTCCCGGGGGTGGGAAATTGGAAGGCGGAGCCTTTACTTCTGACGACCTTTGCCTTGTGGGAAGGCTTCGTCCCACGAGTGTTTGTTGCGCTGCACGACGGGACTTCGGTGAGTCCCGCTCCTTGAACACAGCGCCTCTCACCTCATCATTTGTTCTCTTTGCTGCTCTGCTGCTTTCGCTGCTTTGCGTTTTTCAAATCTCCGCAGCATTGCATCACTCCCGCCCGTAAACACACCCCTGACCACCTCCCCTTTGCGTTCTCTGCGTTCTTTTGCGGCCATTCCTTCCGGGATGACTACCCCTGCATGGACACTCCCATCATGCCAGCCTCTCGCAGGGCACGATGCGCCATGGCGGAGAAGCACAGGGGGCCTTGGGGCTCATGAAGCTGGGGATGCTCGCGCAGGGCGGTGAGCCATTCTTCGCGCAGGTATTCCGCGAGGACATCGAGCGGCGGCACGTGGAAGAGATTGGCCACGGAGGCCCACACCATGGCGAGATGCGGGTCGATGGGCTCCTGTGTGAGTGCCTGGCGCAATCTGCCGAGCACGCCGGGATATTTCGCGCCATGCGTGGCCTTCAGCAGGAGCTCGCCGGCTGCGGCACTGGATTCACGCGCGTCCTCCGGCAGGGTCGTCCCGAGTTCCGCGCCTGCGGCCAGCAGACCTTCGAGGTCCTCCGCATGCGCCGCCTTCCAGGCGTGCAGCAGTCCGGGCGCGAGGGCCGGATACCAGACCTGCACGGCAAAGTCCTGCCAATCCGCCAGCACGCCTTCGCGATTCGTGGCTGCCGTGCGGAAGACGATGCTCTCGCGGCGGGCGCGGATGCTCTGGAAGATCCAGCGAATCCAGGCCAGGCTCTCCTCGTGCTCAATGCGCGACTCCTCCGAATGCAGCGAGAGTTCGAGGCCCAGGGGATTGGGCTTCGGATCAGGCCGGGGAAATCTTGCAATCACGGACACTGGAGTACTCTAATGGACTCCCCGCCGGGGAAAACCGAAAACTCCCCCTCCCCCTCATGTCGCTTGACAATCCCCACGTGACCTACCTGTGCCAACGCTGCGGCAACTGCTGCCGCTGGCCGGGGGATGTGATCGTGACGGACACCGAGGTGGATGCCATCGCCGCGCGAATGGGCATGGAGGTTTCCGACTTCGTCCAGCAGTACACGCGCCTCAGCGCGAACCGCCGCCACCTCTCGCTCATCGACAAGGAAGACGGCTCCTGCTTCTTCCTCGAAGGTGTGAACACCTGCCGCCTGCAAGACGTGAAGCCCGTGCAGTGCAAAGGCTTCCCCAACCAGTGGCGCTTCGACGGCTGGCGCGAAGTGTGCGAGGCGATTGAGGTGCGGAGTGGTGGGGACGGTGGTGGTGACGCTGCTCGTCACTGAGGAATGGCCGCAAAAGAACGCAAAGGGCGCAAAAGGGATGGGGTCAGGGGTGTGCTGACGGACGGTGGTGAGGCAATGCTGCGGTGTTTTGAAATTCGCAAAGCAGCGGAGCAGCGAAAGCAGCAAAGGGAACAAATGATTGCGTGTGAGAGACGCTGTGTTCAAGGAGCGAGACTCGCCGAAGCCCCGTAGATGTTCATGCGCGTCTCGTGATTGGAACAAGCGTGGTGATACGGAAGGTTTCTTTGGCGAACCACCTTGCGCGAAGCGCTTTGGAGTGCGGTGCGAAGCACCGCTTTGAACGGAGCGAACTCGTCATGCTGCACTCCTGGCGGGCAGACGATATCCGCCAGCTCACACGGCGAGGTTCCTTTTGAAGTTGTGCGAACGCGAATGCCAAGTCCTTCGCTCAAAGCGGTGCTTCGCACCGCACTCCAAGGCGCTGCGCGCAAGGTGGAGCCCTGAGGAGCTACTTCAAATGGCAAGGCGCTTATCCAGTCACGAGACGTGCATGAACATCTACACTGCACAGGCGACATGGATGTCCCAATCCCAATTCTTTGCTGCTCTGCTGCTTTCGCTGCTTTGCGATTCAATCGAATGCACGTCGCACGTCCCAATCACATGCCTTGCCTCCCTGACTGAGCGTATCGCTATCGCCACCCCACAAAACAAAACTGGCGGATCCGAAGATCCGCCAGTCGTGATTCACTCTGAAATGTGAGCGCTCGTGGTCGCTGCTTACTTGCTCGCCGTCACGAGTTCCTCGACGCGCTTCTTGGAGGCATCGGAGAGCTTGGAGACATCCAGAGGCACCGTTTTGCCGTTGGCCATCTGGAAGGTGGCTTCGCTGCCGTTCACGGACACGAGGGTCATCTGCACGGCCTTGCCTTCGGCGCTGGTCCAGCTCTCGGGCTTGGGGTCCTTGATGGCCACGGGGCCGGCAGGCGCAGCGGGGGCGCCGGGAGTGGTGGGAGCAGCACCCGGAGTGGCGGCTGGCGCGGCGGGAGCAGGTGCAGCAGGCTTCGCACCGGGGGTCGTGAGCGCGAGCTTCGAAGCGGAGGGATTCTTGTTCGCCTCATCCATCTTCTTGATGAACTCCTTAAATCCCTTCTCATCGGACGCCATGATCTGCTCCGTCGTCATGATGCCGAGCGGGATGGTGCCGTCCTGGCTCATCACCACGAGCCGTGGCAGGGACTTGCCCGCCTCCGCACTGACCAGGGCGGTGTAGGCCTCAGGGATACGAGTCTTGGCCTCGGGGGCCAGGCGTGAAGCGACCAGCAGCACGCTGGCGTCTTTCTGCACACCCCAGAAGGTCTTGAGCACGGCCGCCTTTTCAGAGGCCTCCTCCGCGCGCTCATCCTGATAGATCACCGCGATGGGGCGCTTCTTCTTTCCAGCTTCCTCCTTGGCTTCCGTGTAGCTGTAGATTCCCCATCTGCCTTCTTTTTCCTTGGGAATGGGCTTGAGAGCGTCATCCTTTGCAGCGCCCTGGAGCGCGCACGTGGCGGCCAGGAGAAACAAGGTGGTGGCGTATGCGTATTTCATGATCATCGGAATCGTACGTGGTGGTGAATTGGGTTGAGGGATGAGGGTACGACACCTAGCTGAAAAGCTTGCCGAGATCTCCCAGCTTGCCGCCCAGCAGGGCCTGGATGCCCTGCTGCAGGACATCTGCTCCCACAGGCTGGCCATCAGGAGTGAGTTTGTCAATGAGTCGTGGCAACACCTGCGCAATTCCCTGCGCCGCCGTTGCAGCATCCGTGCCCGCCTGGGCGGCCACGTCCTGCACGTTCCGCTTGCCCAGAACCTCCATGATTTGGTCCGCGGAGATGGGCAGGTTCTTCCCCGTCCCCACCCAGGAGGCGATGAGATCGCCGAAGCCCTTTTGCTGAAACTTCGCCATCAGGCCGTCCAGCCCGCCGAACTGCTGCAGCAGCGAAACGCCGAGCTGCATCCAGTTCACTTGGGTGGCGGTAGCGGTGGCAGTAGCGCCCGCCTCGGTGGTCCCGCCGAGCGCCCGGTTCATCACTTCTTTTCCAAGGTCATCTAGCAGTCCCATGGTCGGAATGTGGTTGAGGTTGAAAGCCGATGCTGACAGGAATGCGCGCACGCCGCAATCCTATTCTGGGGACCCAAACCCACGCTATCCAAGCCGTTATCCATCATCCCCTTGGGCAATAAAACCCATCCCGGGAAATAGCCCGCCCACGAGGGATCGTACGCTCGTGCAATTCATGATCTTTCCAAGGTGGCATCTATAGGTGAATTCACTTTGCGGACCGGGGGAAAAACACCATAATCCGCGCCCGTTTTGGCCCCCTCAAAATGACCCCCTCCCCCCGCCTTCGTCACCTCACCATCTCTGTTTCCAAGCCCCTCCTCGCCCTCGGCATCTTGATCGCCTTGGGGCTGGGTGCGGCGCATGCACAGAATCAACTACTGTGGGATGCCACTGCCGGCGCTGGCAGTCCCGGCGCCCAGGATGGCAGCGGAACATGGAGCATAGGTGGTCCCAACTGGAGAAACACCGGCACCAGCACGGATGACCAGAACTTCTCCAATGGCGATGCCGTGACCTTCGGCGCAGGCAGCGGTGCCGCGGGGACGATCACCCTGTCCGGGATGATCAATACGAACAGCATTACCTTCAATGCTCCCGGCTCCGGCGCCTACACCATCTCCGGCGGCACGGCCATCAGCATGACCAACGGCGCCATCGTGGCGAATGCAAACGCGACCATCAGCTCCGTCATCACAGGGACGGGCACACTCACCAAGAGCGGCACCGGTACCCTCATCCTGACAGGCACCAATCTTTTCAACGGCCTGCTCGACATCACCCAAGGCGCGGTGAGCCTGCGGAATGCCGCCGCCGCCGGGACCACGGCGGGAGGCGTCACCGTGCGCAACAACGCGGCGGTGGAGTTTCAGGGGGGCTTCTCCTACGGGAGTGAAACGCTCACCCTCAATGGCTCCGGTATCTCTGGCGCCGGCGCAGTCCGCAACGTGAGCGGCAACAATACCTGGGCTGGCGGCGTCAGCCTGGCCAGTGCCAGCACGATAAGGTCCGATGCGGGCACACTCACCCTCAGTGGCGTGATCAGCGGCGCAAACTCGCTCACGATCATGACCGCTGCCTCGGCGGCCCAAGTCACCTTCAGCGGCGCCACCAGCAACAGCTTCACTGGTCCGCTGAACCTCAATGGCGGCCTGCTTACTCTTTCCAAGACACCCAACTCAGACAGCCAGCTTCCCCAAGCCATTGCCAACAATGTGACGGTGAATATCGGCACGGGGGCCGTCCAGGCCATCCTCCGTCTGGATCGCAATCACCAGATCTCCGATACCGGCACCGTGCTGAACTTCGCCGGCTCCGGCTCTACCGCAGGCATCTTCCGGCTGAATGGATTCAGCGACACCGTGGGCACCATCAAGAGCACCGGCGGGGCGGGCATCATCGAAAACTTCCACGCAGGCAACGTCAGCACCATCACCGTCAACAACGCCACGAACGACACGTTCAGCGGGATCATCCGCAATGGCGGCGGCGCGGCCCTGAACCTGGCCAAGGCGAATACCGGCACGCTCACGCTCACCGGACTGGCTTCCCACACCGGATCCACCTCTGTGAAGAATGGCACGCTGGAGTTGTCTGGCGCAGGCGCACTTGCCAGCACCAGCGAGGTGATCCTCTCCACTGGCGGCACGCTGAAGGTGACCAATACCGCCGTCACGAACCTCGATGACCGGATCAGGGACAATGCCGCCATCACGCTTCGCGGCGGCACACTCGCACTCGCGGATGATGGCAGCCAGGCTGACTATAGAGAGAATGTGAGCGTGACGACCGCCGCGGCCGGGGCCAGCACGATCTCCACAACGTCCACTACCACGGGTACCACCACCCTCACCATTGGCTATCTGATGCGGAACAAAGGTGCGACGGTGAATTTCACCGGAACGAATTTGGGACTCTCCACAGCGAACCGCATTGTCATGGGCGGGATTTCTGGCACCGACCACGGCCTCATCGGGGGCTGGGCCACGACGGGAAATGAGTTTGCGAAACACGACTACACAAATGGGGTGACCGCACTCACTGCTGCGGACTATGTGACTACGGGCGAGGCGAACTGGACCTTTGAGGCCAATGCGAAGATCACCGGCAATACCACGCTCACGAACGATCGCCGTGTAAACTCGCTGAACATCGCCGCCGCAGGTACGACCAACGTCAATCTGAATGGCGAAAGCCTTCGCATTGAATCCGGCGGCCTGCTGGTGAGCGGCACGAGCGCCGTGACCATCAGCAACGGCACCCTGACCGGCGGCACCGGAGCAGGCAGCACGGGAGAGGTCATCCTCCACCAGAACTCAAGCGCGTTGCTGGATATTACCGCGACGATTGCAGACAACGGAGCGCGTGCCACCGCTCTGGTGAAGAGCGGGACGGGCACGGCACGTCTTTCTTCGGCGAACAGTTTCACGGGCGGAGTATTCGTGAACTCCGGCACGCTGCAGGTGAACCACGCGGCAGCCATTAACACCGCAAATACCCTTGCAGTGGAGGGCGGCACCCTGGACCTCAATGGCAACGATCTTACCGTAGCCTCGCTCACCAGCCAGACCACCAATACCGCCGGGATGATTACAAACACCACAGGCGGCGTGAAGACACTCACCGCAGGAGGCGACAACAGCTCCGGCAGCTATTCCGGACAGCTTGGTGCCAACCTGAACTTCACCAAGACGGGTACAGGCACCTTCACCTTGAATCAATCCAACGCGGCCTATGCAGGCGTCATCACTGTGGCCCAGGGCACGCTGGCAACAGGAGGCGCTGGCTCACTGGGCGGTACAGCCGCTGCAGCCAAGACCGTGGTGCAGGCAGGCGCGACGCTGGATATCAGCAATGGCATCAACCGCGATGAAACGCTCGAAATCGCCGGTCACGGTGTGAATGGCTTGGGTGCCATCGTGGCCAACACCGGCGACTCGCAGAACCTCCGGAACGCGGCGCTCACCGGCCACACCACTCTGGGTGTCAATGTGCGCTATGACTTCGACAACGTGCTGGCAGGCAACGGCTACACCCTGACCAAGATCGGCGGTGGTGAACTCGCGCTGGAAGGCTCCGGTGTGCAGGGCCTCGGCGATATCCACCTCAAGCAGGGAAGCACCACCTGGAGCGGTTCCGCAGATCTGGGTGATTCCACCAAGACCCTGTATGTAGACAGCGGAGCCGCCGCGCAGTTCTATAACAAAGCTGCAGACGCCAAGCGGATCACCCTTGCAGGCGGCACGCTGCGTCGTGCTGGTACAGCGGGCACCTCCGCCGGTGTGTTTGTGGACGTGGTAGGCGGGTTGAAACTCGCGGCGGGTGCTTCCTCCATCGCGCACTCGAACAGTGCGCTTGGCTTCCAGCTCAATGCGATCCAGCGCGATGTAGGCGCCACACTCAACGTGGATACCAGCACCGGTCTCGCCACTACGGACACGAAGAATGATGCCGGCGGCATCCTCGGCGGATTCATCACGTTTGGTGGAACGGACTGGGCGACCAATGCCACGAACGGTGACGATGGAGCCATCGTGGCCTATACCGGCTATGTCTCGAACACTTTCTCCACCGCGACGAGCAACGTGAACGTGAGCGGCACACAGAACGCCCTGGCAGACTTCACGGTGCACAGCCTGCGCTTTGCCGCTGCCTCCACAACACTGAATCTCACAGGTACGAATACCGTCACCAGCGGCGGCATTCTCATCACCAGCACTGCAACCGGTACCGGAACCACCATCGCGGGCGGCACTCTGCGCGGGTCTGCGGGCGGCGATCTCGTGGTGATCGTGAACAGTGGGTTCGGCGCCACCATTTCCTCCACCATCGTGGACAACACCACCGCCACCGCCCTCACCAAGGTGGGCACTGGCGGTCTCACGCTCACTGGGAACAACACCTACACCGGCGGCACCTACCTCACCGGGGGTGCACTGATCGTCAATACGATCGCGGACACCGGGAACAGCAACATCGGCAACTCCACGGGCGGCACGAACAACATGATCGTTTTCAATGGTGGCACTCTGGCGCTGCAGGATACGGGAACGGATTCAGTGACCGCTCGCGATGTGATGGTCGTGGGAAGCAGTGCCGCCAGGTTCCAGGTGGGCACCGGACGCCAGTTGGAGCTTTCCGGCGTGGTGAGTGAAGAAGCGCTTCTCACGGGTGAAGGAGTCCTCTCCACCAATGGATTCGAAAAAACAGGTGCCGGAACCCTGATATTGAGCGGTACAAGCTCAAACACCCTCACCAGACAGTTCGACGTCTCCGGCGGTACAGTGCGACTGAACAAATCCGGAGGAGCGACAGCCATTGCAGGCAACGTCTCCGTGAGCGGCACCTTGATCCTCGATCAATCGAACCAAATCGCCGATACCTCCATTGTGACCTTGAACAGTGGTAGTTTCCTCTTGAATGGCAAGAGTGAAACCATCGGAGGTCTCAGGGGCAATGCTGCGGTGCGCAACCTCGCTGCTGCGAATGGCTCCCTTGAAACCAAGGTGGCCGCAGGCGAGACTTATGTTTTCAACGGGGGGCTAGATAACGGCAGTGGCGGCGGCACCCTCTCCTACACGAAGAGCGGCGCGGGCACGCAGATCTTCACATACGCCAGCAGCTATACGGGAACCACGACCCTGACAGAAGGCACGCTGCAACTGGGCAATGGCGACACCCTGGGCTCAATCGACGCGGCCAGCAACGTCGTATTCAACGGGGGTCGACTGGCTTTCGCCCGCTCAAGTGACATCACCTTCTCCAACCAGATGAGCGGTACCGGCACCTTCGCGGTGACAGGGGCAGGCAGTGTATACATCAACTCCGGGACGAATACTTACGCGGGCACCACGGAGGTGCTGAGCGGCGCGCTCTTTGCCATGAATACCACGGGCTCTGCCACCGGCAGCTCCACAGTGGTAGTCACCGGCACAGGGATACTGGGAGGCACCGGACGCATCGGCGGTCACACGATCGTGCGCGATGGCGGGCAGATCGGTCCGGGCAACGGAATGCCGGGTGGCGGAATCGGCACGCTGACGCTGGGAAGTCTGACGGTAAATCGCCAGACGGCAAGCACCACCCCGAGCATTTTCTTCGAACCGGGGCTGGCTGGCGTCACGTTCTACAACGATGCGGCCGGTATCGCAGCGAACATGGGGAACCTTTCCGCGTACTATGCCACGAAGATCAATGAGTACGAAAATGAATCTGCCGAACATGACCGGCTCATCATCGAAGGCGCCTTGAATCTGGACTCCGGAGCCATCATTCAATTCCACACGAACGGCACTATCTACCAGGCAGGCGATGTGATTGACCTCATGGACTGGGCGACCCTGAATCTGATGAACGCCCCCGGTGACCGTGCCTGGTCCGTAGAGCAGGATCTCATTCTCCCCACGCTGCTGCCCGGCCTGTCCTGGGATCGCTCCCTGTTCGAATCGAACGGCATCTTGGTCGTCATCGGCGCCGTGCCTGAACCTGGGCGCGCGATGCTGTTGATGCTCGGCCTCGCAGGCCTGGTACTCCGCCGGAGACGGCGGGAGTAGAGCGCGAGCGGAAGAAGGGCAGGACCTTTTACCAGATATCCCTGCGGACACCTCAGTCCGCAGGGTGTATTTGCTGAGATTTGCCAAATTATTATTTACCCATTCTCTGGGGAAATAAAAAATCGACCGCTTCGATTTTCCGATGGGAGGAGTTGTACCCCCGTTGCGACGAGGATTTTTGTGACTTGGCTGACAACTATCAGTTATTTCACTTTGCGCGCATAGGGGTTCCCAACATACTCACCCTCGCATCACTCCCAACGGCACATGATCCATTCTCGCACTGTTCGTTTGCATTACCCCCCGCTTCTCTTGTGCCTCACCATCGCTTGCTACGTGATTTTGACCGGCGGCTTCTCCACAGCGCATGCGGCGAATCTATTGTGGGATGCCACCTCCGGTGGCGCCAATCCCGGTGCGCAAGACGGCAGTGGCACCTGGGCACATCTAGGTCCCAACTGGCAGAATGTGGATAACGGCGCAAATGACCGGTCATTCAGGAACGGTGATGCCGTGACGTTCGGAGCAGGCAGCGGCGTCGCAGGCACGATCACCCTCTCCGGCGCAGTCTCCACGAACAGCATCACCTTCAATGCGCCCGGCTCCGGTAACTATGTCATCTCGGGAGGCACGGGCATCACCATGGCCACAGGCACCATCGTGGCGAATGCGAATGCGACCATCAGTTCCGTCTTGGTCGGGAGCGGCACGCTGACCAAAGGCGGCACAGCCACCCTCACCCTGACCGGGGCGAATACGTACTCCGGCACCACCACGGTGAACCGTGGCACCTTGGAACTTTCAGGCACTGGCGCCCTCACACAGACGGCAGGCATCACCCTGGAAATGGGTGGCACCTTGAAGCTGCGCAACACTTCCTCCGCAAACTCAGGTGACCGCTTGAGAAATGCTGCGCCATTGTCCTTGCTGGGTGGCACCCTCTGGCTGGCGGATGACGGCAGCAATGCGGCCTACGCAGAGACGGTGGGCCCGACGACAGCCGTGGCCGGTGCCAGTACGCTCTCGACCGTTTCATCTTCTGCAGGCAGCACGAACCTGAGACTTGCTCAAGTCTCGCGGAACGAGGGCGCGACGTTGAACTTCACTGGAACGAACCTGGGCGTCACCGCGAAGAACCGCATCCTCGTAACCGGCACATCCTCCCCCAATCTTGGCCTGATCAGCGGCTGGGCCACGGTGGACAATGAGTTCGCAAAATACGACCGCACCAATGGTGTGACGGCGCTGACGGCTGCGGACTACGTCACTACCGGCGAGGCGGCCTGGAACTCTGGAGTGAATGCGAAGATCACCGGCGACACCACACTCACGAATGATCGCCGTGTGGGATCGCTGAATATTGCCGCGGCTGGGACCACGACGGTGAACCTGAATGGTGAGACCCTGCGTGTGGAATCGGGTGGCATCCTGGTGAGCGGTTCCAGCGCCGTGACCATCAGCAACGGCACCCTGACCGATGGCACCGCGGGCGAGGTCATCCTTCACCAGAACTCAACCGCCGAGCTCGATATCACTGCAAGCATCGCTGACAACGGCACGAACTCCACTGCGCTGGTGAAAAGCGGCGCAGGCACCGCGACTCTCTCCGGCGCGAACTCTTTCACCGGCGGTGTGTTTGTGAATGCGGGCACGCTGAAGGTGAACCACGCAGCAGCCATCAACGCGGCGAACACGCTGGCGGTGGAGGGCGGCACGCTGGACCTCAATGGGAATGACGTCACCGTGGCATCCCTCTCCAGTCAGACCACCTACACGGATGATGACATCACGTACGCCAACAAATCGGGTGTCATCACGAACACCAACGCCACAGGCGGCGCGAAGACACTCACGGCGGGCGCCGACAACAGTTCCACCACCTTCTCCGGTCAGCTTGGTGCGAACCTGAACTTCACGAAGACGGGCACCGGTACCTTTACGCTGAACCAGTCGAACGCGAGCTACGAGGGCATCGTCACCGTGGCTCAAGGCACGCTGGCCACAGGCAGCGCTACGGCACTGGGTGCCACGGGTGCGGCATCCAAGACGGTGGTGCAGGAGGGTGCGACCTTGGACATCACCCTTGGAATAAGCCACGACGAAGTGCTGGAGGTGGCCGGGCACGGTGTGAATGGGCGCGGCGCGATCGTGTCAGATTCGCATTCCACCCACACCTTTGGGAACATGACCTTGACAGGGCATACCACACTACGCGTGGATGCAGACGGATATCAATTTGATGGCACACTTGCGGGTGGCGGGTTCAACCTCACCAAGGTTGGCGTTCAAGATCTCCTCCTGTCGGGTGCAAACGTGCAGGATCTCGGAGACGTGCATATCAAGCTGAGCACCGTCACCTGGAGCGGTTCTGCGGACCTGGGTGTTTCCACCAATACTCTGTATGTGAACAGCGGAGCCACAGCGCTGGGAGCCACCGCACAGTTCACCAACAAGAACAGCGACGCCAAACGCATCACGCTGGCGGGCGGCACGCTGCGGCGCAATGGCACCGCGTCCGGAGCCGCAGGGCAGGTGCTGGATGTGGTGGGTGGGCTGAAGCTCGCCGTCGGCAAGTCCTCCATCGTGCACACGAACAGCCAGCTGGTCTTCCAGCTCAATGCGATTCAGCGCGACGTGGGCGCCACGCTGAATGTGGACAACAATGCCACCCTCGCCACCACGGATACCCGCAACGATGCCGGCGGTATCCTGGGAGGTTTCATCACCGTGGGCGCCACAGATTGGGCGAAGAACAACACCAACGCCGACGATGGCGCCATCGTGGCCTACACCGGATATGCGGCGAATGATTTCTCCAGCGCCACGAATAACGTGAATGTAACCGGCACCCAAAGCGCGACGGACGCCACGGTGCACAGCCTGCGTTTTTCCCAAGCCGGCACCACGCTGAATCTCACCGGCACAAACACCGTCGTGAGCGGAGGCATTCTCTTCACCGCGGGCGCTTACTCCACCATTGCGGGCGGTACCCTGCGCGGATCCGCTGGCGGCGATCTGGTCATCATCCAGGGCAGCGGCGCGCGTGTTGAGATTTCTTCTACCATCGCGGACAACACCTCCGCCACGGCACTCACCAAATCCGGCGTCGGCATCCTTGAACTCACAGGGAACAACACCTACACCGGAGGCACTTTCCTGGTGGGAGGCGTGGTGGAAGTCAATTCAATTGCAGACTCGGGAGTCAGCAACCTGGGTCACTCCACGGGTGGCACGAACAACATGATCACCTTCAACGGATCAGGCACCACCCTGTCCCTGCTGGACACGGGAACGGATTCAGCGACGGCGCGCAATGTGATGATCATGTCGGACAGTCGCGCCGTGCTGAGGGTGGGTGCAGGACGACAACTGGAACTCTCCGGTGTGATAAGCTCAGAAGCGCTTCTCACCGGAGAAGGCGACTCCCACATGACTACTTTCCAGAAAACATACGAAGGAACTCTGATATTCAGCGGCACAGAGTCAAACACCTTCACCGGAGGGGTTGAAGTTTCGGACGGCACGCTGAGGTTGAATAAATCAGGCGGAGCGACAGCCATTGCGGGCGAAGTGAGCGTCAGTGGCTTTTTGGTTCTGGATCAGTCGAACCAAATTGCCGACACCTCCATCATGAGTGTGGGGAACGGTGCCTTTCACCTGGAGGGTCACAGTGAAACCATCGGCGGCCTGATAGGTAGCCTGGGCTCCGGTTCGGTGCGCAACTTCGCTGCCGCGAACGGCTCCATCGAAACCAACGTAGCTGCGGGTAAGAGCTACACTTTTGCCGGACAAATTCAGGACGGCTCCGGCGGCACGCTCTCCTACACGAAGAGCGGCGCAGGCACACAAATCCTCACGGGCAGCAACACCTACACAGGCACCACGACCCTCAAGGAAGGCACGCTGCAACTGGGCAATGGTGGCACCACCGGCACGCTTGCGACCGCAACTAATGTGGTTTTCGACGGCGGCAGACTGGCCATCAATCACTCGGACGACAGGACCTTCTCCAACGCGATGAGCGGCACCGGCACCTTTGCGATCACAGGCACGGGCAACATCACCATCGATTCCGCGAATACACACGCAGGCACCACCGAAGTGCTGAGCGGCGCGCTCTACGTCAGGAACACCACGGGCTCCGCCACGGGCAGCACTGCGGTGATCGTCTCCGGCACTGGCGTGCTGAGCGGCACTGGACGCATTGCCGGCCACACCACGGTACGCGACGGTGGGCAACTGATCGCGGGCAACGTGCCGTTCCTCAGTGCCATCGGCACACTGACGCTGGGTGGTCTGACCGTGAACCGTCAGGCCTTCTCGCGCCCGAGCATCCTTCTGGAACTCGGGTCCAACGGTTCCTTCATCTTCAACGATGCGGCGGGCATCTCGGCGAACATGGGAGATCTCACCACGTACTTCGCCACGAAGATCGATGAATATGAAAACGAATCCGGCGTGCATGATCGGCTGAACGTCGAGGGCACGATGAGTCTGGAGGGCGGAGCCACCGTCGAATTGCGGACACTCAGCTACCAGCTGAAAGCCGGTGATGTCATGGACCTCCTGGACTTCATGGAGATGAACCGGCTGAACGCCCCGGGCGACCGCCCTTGGTCCGCGTTCCAGGATCTGTACCTGCCCACCTTGGGTGCGGGCCTGTCCTATGACCTGTCCCTCTTCGAGTCGAACGGCATCGTGGTCGTCATCGGCGCCGCGCCTGAACCCGGCCGGGCGATGCTCCTGATGTTCGGCCTCGCTGGGATGGTGCTGCGCCGGAGGCGGCAGATATCGTAGACGCAAGCTTCCGGCGCAACTTCCTGTGGGATTGCTCCACACAGCGATGCGCCAACAAGCTCGCTTTGCATGCACCCAGGTCCATGACAACATCCGAGTTCGCTCACGCTCTTCTCACACAGCAAATGCTCCCCTACCATCGTTCACTCCATATCTCCCGTTTGCTTTCCAATCCTCTCAGAGCAGCCCTCTGCGCGCTGCTTGCCTTTGGCATTTCCACGGCACAGGGAGCGAATCTCCTTTTCGATGCCGATCCCGGCACGGCGGGCGCGCAGGATGGCAGTGGTACCTGGACTACCGGTGGCGGAAACTTTCGCAACCTCGGCACAAACGCGGACAACCAAACCTTCAAGTATGGGGACTTTGTCACTTTCGGCACGGGCCTCGCGACCGGCTCGACAGGTAATGTGACCGTCACCGGCACGGTAAACACCCAACTCATCATCTTCGCACCTTTTGGCACCCCCAGCCTCTCCAGCTACACCATCACCGGCGGCACCATCTCCATGAGTAATGGAATCATCAGGCTAAATCAGAATGGGACGATCAACTCGGTGCTGGCGGGCACCAACATCGCCAAGCAGGGCACGTCCACTCTCACCCTGGGTGGCAACACCAGCAACACCTTCACAGGACCACTGAATATCTATTCCGGCAGGATCATCCTCAACAAGACATCCAATTACGACAGCCAGCTTCCGCAAGCCATCGCCTCCGGCGTCACGGTGAACATTGGCAACGGCACTGCATCAGCGAGCCTCCAGCTCAGTCGCAGCCACCAAATCGCCGACACCGACACCGTGCTGAACTTCACCGGCACAGGCATCACGGGCGGGGTCTTTGACTTGAACGGCTTCAGCGAAACAGTGGGCAGTATCAGAAGCACCGGTGGGGGCGGCGTCATTCACGCTGGCAGCTTCGGATTTGGCAATACCGTGAGCACCCTTACCGTCAACAATGCTGTAGACGACACCTACAGCGGTGTCCTTCGCGATGGCTCTACGGGGAGAGTACTCCATTTCGCCAAGGCCAATACTGGCAAGCTCACCCTTACCGGCACGAACACCTACACAGGTGACACGACCGTGCGAGGCGGCACCTTGGAAATCGCCGGTGATGGAGCTTTGACGGAGACCGGCAGCGTGGTGCTTTCAACAGGCGGCAAGCTGAGCCTCTTCAATACCTCGACCGGCAACTCCAGCAATCGCGTGAACGATGCTGCGATGGTGTCACTTCGGGGCGGCACTTTGGTGATGAAGCACGATGGCACCGTGGCCACGAGCACCGAGAATTTGGGAGCGGTCACCGTTGCAGCAGGAGCAAGTACTGTCGAACTCTGGAGTGGGATCGGGTGGACTTTCCCCGAGAGTGAACCCATTGGACCCACTCACAACGAGCTGACTCTGGCCTCGCTCTCGCGAAACAAGGGCGCCACTCTCAGCATCTTCGGGTCTCAGGTTGGCGTCGAGGGGGACCGGATAAAGATCACGGCACCGCCATCTCAAGATCATGGCATCATTGGCGGCTGGGCAACGGTGGGATACGAATTTGCCGCCTACGTGAACTCACCTGTTCCCAGCGTGTCGCAGCTCGATTCGTCCGAGTCCAGCGGGGAAGCCGACTGGACCTTCGAAGCGAACGCGAAGTCCTTCGGCAACATCACACTCACCGCGGACCGCAGAGTGAACTCGCTGAACCTCGCCACATCGGGCACGACGACGGTCAATCTGGGTGGCCACACACTGCGGGTGGAATCCGGTGGTCTTCTCGTGAGCGGCGGCACACCGGTGACCATCAGCAATGGCACCCTGACCGCAGGCACAGGCGCAGGCAGCACCGGTGAGGTCATTCTTCACCAATACTCCAGCGGGCCACTCGATATCACCGCCACCATCGTGGACAACGGCAGCCATGCCGTGGCTCTCGTGAAGAGCGGAACCGGCACCGCGAGTCTCTCCGCAGCGAACAGCTTCACCGGCGGGGTATATGTAAACGCTGGCACCCTGCAGGTGAACCACGCAAATGCGATCAACTCAGCAAACACCCTCGCCGTGGAAGGTGGCACGCTGGATCTCAACGGCCACAATCTCAGCGTTGCCTCCCTTTCCAGCCAGGACAGCAACACCGCCGGCCTCATCACAAATACCAATGTCATCGGCGGTATGAAGACCCTGACCGCGGGTAGCGACAACAGCTCCACGAGTTTCTCCGGGCAACTCGGCGACAACCTGAACTTCGTCAAGGTGGGCACAGGCACCCTCACCTGGAACCAATCCAATGAAGACTACTGGGGCGTGATTACGGTGGCCGAGGGCACGCTCGCCACGGGAGGTGTCGGTTCACTGGGTTCGATTATTTACAAGACGGTGGTGCAGGCGGGCGCCACGTTGAACGTCAACAACGGCTTCAATCAAGACGAGACACTGGAGGTGGCTGGCCACGGCGTCGGTGGCAACGGCGCCCTTGTCTACGGTGACCCGCTCGACTTTCTTTTGGGACCCACGCGTGATCCGCTGAGTTTGCGCAACGTGACGCTCACCGGCCACACCACCCTGGCCGTGCATGCGCGTTATGATTTTGAAGATACCCTCGCGGGCAACGGCTTCGCGCTCACCAAGATTGGGGCCGCCGAACTCGTCCTGGAGGGCCCGAGCGTGCACCACCTCGGAGACGTGCATGCCAAGCAGGGAACCATGACGTGGGTCGGTTCCGCGGATCTAGGTGTCTCCTCCAGCACGCTGTATGTAGACAACAACGCCGTGGTCCGGTTTCAGAACAAGGCCAATGACTCCAAGCAAATCACCCTCTCGGGCGGCTACCTGAGTCGCGCTGGAGACTCAACGACCACCACCACCCTGGATGTCGTTCTCGGACTACGGCTGGCGGCAGGTGCATCCACCATCATGGACGAAGGCGGTGCGCTGGTGTTCCAGCTGAACGCCATCCAGCGTGACGTGGGTGCCACGCTGAACGTGGACAACAATCCAACCCTGGCCACCACGGACACGCTCAATGATGCGGGTGGCATCCTCGGGGGATTCGTCACCGTGGGTGGGACTGACTGGGCAAAGAACAGCACCAACACCGCCGATGGCGCCGTGGTGGCCTACACCGGCTACGTAGCGAATGATTTTACGGCTGCGGCGAACAACGTGAACGTCACCACCGGCACACAGAGCGCCACGAATGCCACGGTGAACAGCCTGCGCTTCGCCGAGGCTGACACCACCTTGAACCTCACCGGCACGAACACCGTCGCCAGCGGGGGCATTCTCATCACCAGCGGTGCAGGCGCGACCATCTCTAGCGGCACCTTGCGTGGCGCCGCGGGTGCGGATCTGGTGATCATCCAGAACAGCACCACCGAAGCCACCATCTCCTCCGTCATCGAGGATAACGGATCTGCCACCGCTCTCACAAAGGCAGGCACCGGCTGGCTCCACCTCACCGGAAACAACACGTACACCGGCGGCACCTTCATCACAGGCGGCACCCTGAGTGTCTCGCAGATTGCCGACTCCGGGAACAGCAATCTGGGTAACTCAACCTCCGCCACGGAGAACACTCTCACCTTCAATGGTGGCACCCTCAACCTCGCGGGCACCGGAACAGACTCAGAGACGGGACGCAACGTGATGCTGATGTCAGGTGGGGGCACCATCCGTATGGAAACTGGCCGCCGGTTGGAATTCTCCGGTACCATCAGCGGGGAAGCCTTACTCACTGGTGAGGGGATTTATCGCGACGACTTTAATTCGTTCCGTACAGGAGGAGAAGGCACACTCGCATTTTCAGGAGACGGCACGGTGGTTTTCAGCGGCTCGACTTCCAATACGTATACGGGACAAACCTCGATAGGCTCCACACTCGGCAGCACATTCACTCTCCTGCTAAACAAATCGGATGGCGCCACGGCGATCGCGGGAAACCTGTTTCTGGGCGATACGGTGAGATTGATGCAGTCTCATCAAATCGCAGACACCTCCCTTGTCTATATGACATTCAACGGAAAATTGGATCTGGCAGGCAATGAGGAAGTGATCGGCGGTCTTTTGAGCTCGGGCGTCGTGCGTGGCAGCAGTTCCACTGGTGAGAGCGGCACCCTTGAGACACGTGTCGCCGCCGGTGCGACCTACAGTTTTGGCGGTGTGGGAGGGTTTGGCGGAGGTGCCCTCGAGGATGGTACTGGAGGCGGCACACTCTCCTACACGAAGAGCGGGGATGGTACCCAAATCCTTTTGGGCGCCAATACCTACACCGGCCAGACCACGGTATCAGGCGGGGTGCTGCAACTGGGCAATGGTGGCACCACAGGTTCTCTGGCTGCAGCCAGCGAGGTGGTCCTTTCCGGTGGCAACTTGGTGATCAATCGCTCGGACAACGTCACCTTCTCGAATGCGATGAACGGCACCGGCACCTTCACGGTCGCGGGCACGGGTAGTGTGACTCTCGATTCGGGGAACAACGACTTCGAAGGAAATACCAAGGTGCGCTCCGGCACGCTCTACGTCACGAATACCATCGGCTCCGCAACGGGCAGGAGCGCGGTGGATGTTTATGGCACCGGCAAACTGGGTGGCACGGGGCGCATCGAGGGTGCGGTGACCGTGCGGGACGGCGGCCAGATCACGCCTGGAAACACCGCGGCGGGTGGCACCGTCGGCACGCTGACACTTGGTGCCCTGACGGTGCACCGCCAGGCGGCCTCCACGGTTCCAAGCATCATTTTTGAACTCGGAGGAAGCGGCTCCTTCATCTTCAATGACGCGGCGGGCATCGCGGCGAACATGGGGAATCTCTCCGCGTATTTCGACACGATGCTCAATGTCTACGAGAACGAAACCGGCGAGCATGATCGGCTCCACGCGGATACCATGAATCTGGATGCGGGTGCCATCATCGAAATGCAGACCGCAGGTTACGAACTAAAAGCCGGCGACGTCATGGACCTCCTGGACTTCTTTGAAATGAACCGGCTGAACGCTCCAGGCGACCGCGCCTGGTCGGCGTTCCAGGACCTGTACCTGCCCACTCTGGGAGCAGGTCTGTCCTATGATCTCTCCCTCTTCGATTCGAACGGCATCGTGGTCGTCGTCGGCGCCGTGCCTGAACCCGGCCGCGCGATGTTGCTGATGTTCGGCCTCGCAGGCGTGGTATTGCGCCGGAGACGGCGGGTGTAGCGCAGAGAAGAGCGCGTGGGTCTCAGGCTGCGAGACGTTTCTCCTTCGCTTCACCGCCAAATTAAGTAAAACCCAATTTTTCCAATTTGCAATTTTAAGCAAAACCGTCACGTTTGAAACCATCAGCCCCGCTCAACCCGGGGCTCATGCATTCCGCCACGTCTACCGCTCACCTGAGCAACGACCAGAGCCCCCACTGGCCTGCTGCAACGGCTGCTTTTGTTGCCAACTGAAGTCTGCCAGGTCATGAAAACGTCCACCTTCCTCACGGTGCTCTGCGCCGGATTCACGATGCTCGCGGTGACGCTGGGCGCGGAAGAAAAGCAGAAACGGAGCGAGGTGTCTGACTATCCCTTCTGGAACTCTCCCAAGCGTGGCTACGTGCTGGCCTTCGTTCCCGGCCTGAACGCCACGCTCCTGCTCACGGAAGCGCAGCGGGAACAAATCGCCAAGGCGCGCGCCGAGATGATGCGTGATGCGGCCGTGCAGGCAGCACGCGGCATTTCAAAGTCCGACCCCAGCGTGACTGCTGAACAACGCGAAAAGGCGCGTGCGACCCTCGATACAGCGATGACCCGCCTGCGCGAGCAGGTGAATGCCATCCTCACTCCGGATCAGAAGGCGCTCATTGAAAAGATCAACGCCGCCCACGCGGCTGCCATTGAAGAGACGGGCATCGTGTATGCCGACAAGTTCGCCTCTGTGAAGGCGGATGAAGCGGCACGAAAGCGCATCCAGGAGGAGAAGACTCAGGACACCGAAGAGCAGTTCCTGAACAAGCTGGATGGCATTCTCAACGAGGGCCAGAAGACCGCCATGACCCGCGCCGCGGAGGAAGAGCTGCAGCGCAACGCCAGGGCGGCCACCGCCAAAAAGTCCCTGAAGTAACCCCAGCCGCGACAGGACTCGCGGGGGCAGAGTGAAAGAAGGGAGGAAAAAGAGGAAAGGAAAGGGCACGATGAGAACTTCGACTCACGCAAGACCTCGATTCTGGTTTGCTGGCATCTTACTCGGAGTGATGGCAGCGGGTGTGCGAGCGGAGCCAGGGCCGGAGGTGGCTGCCGCTCCCACTGCCGCGTTACCCAAGGAGCCAAGCTTCCGGCGGCACGTGATTCCCTTGCTGAGCCGCGCCGGGTGCAGCACGCGCGAGTGCCACGGTTCCTTCGCGGGACAGGGCGGGTTCCGGCTTTCGCTGTTCGGCTATGACTTTGAGAACGACCTCAAGCAACTCACGCAGGATGCCGACGGTGGTGAAGGCGAAGTGCGGGTGAATCTGCAGGAGCCTGCGAAGAGCCTCCTCGTGATGAAGCCCACGGTGCAGATGAGGCACAAGGGCAAGGAACGCATCGCGAAAGGTTCGTGGGAGCACCAGCTCCTGCTGGAATGGATTGCGAAAGGCGCCAAGGATGACCCGGTGGAGACGAGTGAGTTCGAGCGCCTGGAAGTCACCCCGGGTGAAATCGTCTTCACAAAACCAGGTGAGAAGATGCAACTCAAGGTGGTCGCGCACTGGAGGAACGGCACGGTGGAGGATGTGACGCGTCTCACCCGCTTCCGCTCGAATGACGACTCCGTGGCCGGCATTTCGGAGACAGGTCTCGTCGAGTGCAAGACGCGTGGGGATACGCATGTGGTCGCCTTCTACGACAATGGTGTCGCGCCTATTCCGGTGATGCTGCCAGTCAGCGAGCTCCTGGGTGGTGAGTATCCCGCAGTCCGCATTTCCACGAACGTGGATGAACTGGTCGTCGCCAAGCTGCGCAAGCTGGGCATCGTGCCTTCGGAGCCGTGCACGGATGCGGAGTTCCTCCGCCGCGTGAGTCTGGATGTGGCGGGCACACTGCCGACACCGGAGGAAGTGACCGCTTTCCTCGCGGACGAGTCTCCGAATAAGCGCGCGACGAAGATCGATGCCCTGCTGGATTCACCCGGTCACGCTGCGTGGTGGGCCACACTGCTGTGTGACTTCACCGGCAACAGCGCGCGCCAGATTTTCTCCGAGAACGTACCCGAGCTCAATGGCGAGTTCGCCCGCCAGTGGTGGGAGTGGATCTACTGGCGGGTGAGGAGGAATGCACCGTACGACAACCTCGTCGCAGGCATCGTGCTGGCCCGGAGTCGCAGTTCACCGAACCAGTCCTACAAGGATTACGCGCTGGAGATGGCCTCCTACTTGCGGCAGGAAAATCGTGCCGACTTCGCGCGGCGCGATACCATGCCCCACTTCTGGGCGCGCAAGAATGTGCAGAAGCCGGAGGATCGCGCGCTGGCCTTCGCCCATGCCTTCCTCGGTGTGCGCATCGAGTGCGCGCAGTGCCACAAGCATCCCTTCGACCAGTGGACCAAGGCGGACTACGTGCAGTTCCAGGCCTTCTTTGAGCCCGTGCGCTACGACAGCGACATCCGCCGGGACAATGATGTGAATTTCGTGTCCGCGACCAGGGAACTGCGCGCAGCGGCGGGCGGAGGCATGGGCAATGCGATGCAAGCACGCGATGCACAGAGTGAGGAGATGCGGCGGCGCATCAACAGCGGTGAGGTCTTCCCCATTCATGAAGTATACATCGCGACGAGGAGTCCGCGCAGCACCATCGCGCGGCAGAATGCTCAGGCGTACTCCGGTCGTGTGCTCACGCCGAAACTGCTCGGTGGCGATCAAGTGCTGCTCACGGACTATGCAGACCCTCGCGAGCCACTGATGCAGTGGCTGCGCAGCCGGGAGAATCCCTTCTTCGCCCGTGCTTTTGTGAACCGGGTGTGGGCGGCTTATTTCCATCGCGGCCTCGTGGAGCCGGCGGATGATCTCAACCTCGCCAATCCTCCGGTGAATGCGGCGCTGATGGATTACCTCGCCGATGAGTTCGTGGCGTCCGGCTATGACATGAGAAAACTCCACCGCACGATTCTGAATAGCGACACCTATCAGCGGAGTTGGAAGCCGAATGCCACGAACGAACTGGACGACCGGAACTTCAGCCGCTTCGTGCTGCGCCGTCTCCCTGCCGAGGTGCTGCTGGATGCCATGACGCTGGCGACGGCAGCGAGTGACCAACGGCGGGACTTGGTGGACGATGTCGGCGCCCGGCAGATAGGGCCGAACGTCGCGGCCTTTGGTCTGGGCGATCCCATCGGTAACAAGAACGTGGCCGACTATGCGCTCACCACCTTCGGCAAGCCGGTGCGTGAGACAAACTGCGACTGCGAACGCACCGCCACACCCACGCTGCTCCAATCACTCTACGCGCGCAACGACCCCGACCTGATGGCCCGCATCGAGAGAGAAGGTGAGCAGGCATCTTCGTGGATTGCCGAGCTTCGCGCTGCGAATCCCTCCGGGCGCATCGAGAGCGCCAGACTCGAGCACACCATCAGCGAAGTATTTCTACGCACCGTGAGCCGGCCACCGACGGAGACAGAACTTCAACAGGCACGGTCTGACATTACCGCAGCACCGGATACCATCCATGGCCTGCGCGATCTGCTCTGGGTCCTGCTGAACACGCGCGAGTTCAGCGTGAATCACTGAATCCTGTTCCATTCCACTCACCCACCCCACCCCAACCCATCCAGGCTTATGAACTTCCTCAACTCTGGTGGCATTCAGCGGCGTGATTTTTTACAGGTCGGCGCGCTCGCCGGCATCGGACTGGGCCTTCCGGAATACCTGGCTCTGGCAGGCGAAGGCGCGGAGCAGGCCACGGCCAAGGCCAAAGCTGCCATCTTCGTGCGACTCGGCGGCGGCCCGAGCCACATGGATACCTTCGACCTGAAGCCGGATGCTCCAGACACGCATCGCGGTGAGTTCAAGGAAATCGCCACCTCGGTTCCCGGCATCCGTATTTGTGAACACCTGCCGAAGCTGGCGCAGTGCGCGGACAAGTATGTGATCTTGCGCGGGGTGAGCCACAACCTCGCGGCGCATGAACTGGGCGTGCAATACCTCGGCACGGGGAATCGGCCCGTGCCGGCGTTGCGTTATCCTTCCTACGGCGCGGTCGTGGCAAAGGAACTCACCTCGCCACGGGACCTGCCTCCCTATGTCGCCATCCCCACGGAGAGCGGCTACGCGACCGGCTACCTCGGCGTGGAGCACGGTCCCTTTGAGACAGGACCGATGCCTCAGGCTGGCAAGCCCATGCGCGTGCGCGGCCTCACGCTCGGCAATGGCGTCACCCTCGCGGATGTGGATCGACGGCAGGATATGCTCAAGCGCTACGACAGCGCCTTCGGTGACTTCGCGAAGCGAGACAAGCTGCTGACCGGCATGGATGAATTCAGCCAGCGTGCGCATGCCATGATGCGCTCGGACAAGACGCGTGAGGCCTTCGACCTTGGCCGGGAGTCTGCCACCATCTCGGGCCTCTTCGGCACGGACTCTTTCTCGCAAAGCTGCCTGCTCGCCACGCGGCTCGTCGGGGCCGGGGTGCGCTTCGTCACCGTGAACCTTGATGGCTGGGACACCCACAGTGACAACTTCCGGGCGCTGAAAACGCAAAAGCTGCCGGTGCTCGACTCGGGCTTGAGCGGTCTCTTCCTCGCGCTCCATGAGAAAGGGCTGCTGGAGTCCACGGCGGTGCTGGTGACCGGAGAGTTCGGCCGCACCCCTACCATCAATGCACGTGCGGGTCGCGACCACTGGCCACGTGCCATGTGCTGCCTGCTCGCCGGCGGCGGCATTCAAGGTGGCCGGGTCATCGGCGAATCCGATGCCAAAGGCGAAGGTCCCAAAGACACGCCCATCTCGCCCGACAACGTGGCGGCGAGCTTCTACCAGACCCTCGGCATCGACCCACGGAAAGAGTATCACACGCCCACGGGAAGACCGGTGATGCTGGTGCGGGACGGCGCGCCCATCAGGGACCTGCTGGGGTGAAAACCCGGGGGTAAATCCCCAAAACCACTTACTCCTCGTAAAGTGGTGGAGCATAGCGGATTCGAACCGCTGACCTTCTCAATGCCATTGAGACGCTCTACCAACTGAGCTAATGCCCCGTGCAAAACCGGGACGGAGAGACTACTCAGGGGGACCAAGGTGACAAGTGTTTTCTTTTCTTTAATCACCACAAAATCGGCTCACCCCGCCATCAGCCCCGCAGATTCGGAGCGCTCACAGTTGAAGGAGGCAAATCACGCAGCTTCGGACTTTGCGAGATGGAGATTGAGGTCGAGGTCAGCCCGGCGGCATCTGCCACCCAGCGGCTGAGGGTGGCAAGACCGTCCACCAAGGTAGAGAACAGGGTGCCCACTCCCATGGCGAGGAGGATAAGGGGAAAAAGGAAGATGGTACTGAACAGAAGCGCCGCACAGCGATACCGCATGGGCAGCACGGAGGCGCAACGGCGGAGGACGACAAAGGGCTTGCGAGACGACCTCGATTTCATCTGGGAGGAAGGGGGGCGAATGGGGGTTACACAACGGCGACACATCCGCGAGACCGCATCTCGTGCAGGATCCGGCCACGAACGCAGCATATTCGCGCGAGGGTGCTGCGGTGGATGGGTGGTGTTAGGGAAGCCATGGTAGGATTAGGCCGGGATCGGCGTGGTAAGCGCTGCGGGGACAGGAATGTCCCCGATCCTTTGGGGGAGGACGACTCCGCGTCTTTGCCTCCTCTGCTGCGAGAGGCTCCAGCTCCTGTGGCGAATACCCTCCCCTCCTCTGCGCCCTTCGCTGCTTTGCCCCTTTGCGGTTAACCTGAGTCGGCCTCGTGATATGAACTCGCGAAGGGTCTGGACAACTTGCTCCTACCACACGGCAGCGGCGGGTTGAAAAACCCGCCAACCGCTGTCCGGTCAGGAGACCGACTTCCTCGGCACCTTGTGGCCATTCCCTTGGGCATGGGCAAAAAGAAAGCTGGAGCAGACACCTTTGCAGGTCATCACACTCCAGCTTTGAAGGGAATTCGGGAGGCCTCGAAAATCAGGCGGATTTTAGCGTTCGATCCAGGCGACCATGCCGCTCTCGTCGTGGGGACCGGTGGCGATCACGGCGAAGAGGTACTCAGAGTCGACGGAGATGGGATAGATCAGGGAGCCGTGATTGATCTTGTGGCGGGCATCCTTGTAGTAGGGGGACTGGATGGCCCAGATGCTGCCGTCATCGGTCTTGTAGCGCCGGCCGTCGCTCATCACATCCACCACGCGGTAGGTGCGACCGATTTGCGGCGCGCGCACACCCCAGGGAGGAGGGTTGCCGTAGTCAGGCAGGAAGGGCTTCCTCCTGCCCAGACGCATATCCCACACGCTGTAGCCGTCTTCTGGGGAGCGGTACACATTGAAGGCCGTGTTCGTCTTGGAGAAGGTGGAAATGGGCACCGTCCGGGTGGGAACAACATTGGTATGCAATTCCGGACCCGATGTGCAGGAGCAGACGGTCATGGTGACCATGGCTGCGGGCAGCACATGACGGAAACGGGAGACGAGTGATGCGAGCAACGCCTTCATATGGTGTGATATAATATACGTTAAGGGGTGGCCTGTCACGTGTCGAGAGCGTCGGGAGAATAAAAGAAAAAAATAAATCGCCCCGTAAACGCCCAGCGTTTGTGACTATCCGGCAGACGTAATGGTCAATGCCTGTAGAAGGTCTGGCGGGAGGCGGCATCGGTCCACTCGAGTACTTGTCTTGTCCCGGCTCCCCCACCCGCTTGGTCCTGCCCTGCCCTGCCCTGCCCCGCCCCGCCCGTCCCGTTCCTGCTCCTTCTCATCCGGGAAACGAGAAAGCGAAGGAGGACCTTGCAGGCCGGGCACAGCACAAGTACCCACGCGGACTGCGCCTCCGGTTACGTATCTCTCTTTGCCAGTGCTCAGACTTGGACTCTGGCTGAACCACCGGTCCATTCCACTCGACTCATTCATTCCATAAACCTGCCTATCAACCCCGCCCTACTGTCATGAAGCTCACCCTGACTCTGCTCTCCACCCTGTTCCTCGCCGTCGGAATGATGCAAGCCGCCGACAAGAAAGTCGAAGGCGTGCCCGCGACCTACCCGCTGAAGAAGTGCGTCGTTTCCGATGAGCCGCTGGGTGAAATGGGCAAACCCGTGAAGGTCTCCCACGGCGGCACGGATGTGTATCTCTGCTGCAAGTCCTGCAAAGAAGACTTCGAAAAGGACCCTGCGAAATACGTGGAGATGGTGAAGAAGGCCCAGAAGAAGTAGGCGCCTGCGCATGGCAGAGCGCTGCCGCCGGCATCAGCCCTCAAGGAGTGGGGACATTCCTGTCCCCATTTTGGGTAGAGAGCCGGTAAGTGGCAAAGCTTCCCCCGTCGGCATCCGCGATGCTGCGGAGACTTTTTTAGTGGCTCACCCTGCTGGACAACAAATGGGGGCAGGAATGCCCCCACTCCTTGAAGGCTTGCCGGCCCTTCAGAAGGATACCTTTGCGTTCTCTGCGATCCTTTGCGGCTATCCCTCTTCAGTTCTCCTTTTCCTGCAGCGTGATGGAGAGCGCACCTTGTGGCACCTCAGGCAGGAAGAGACTACCCCCCTCCAGGGTAGCGCCACTGGGCAAAGGACTGCTCGCGGAAGGCTTCCACGCGGGAGGAACATAGAGCGTGATGCCCTTGATCGCAGTCGGGGCAGTGATGGAAAGTTGGACCTGTCCGGCCTCGCGGCGCGTGACGTCGATCTCCAATTGTTCGCGGGCGCTCCACCAGTCGCCGAGTTGTCCGATGGTGCCAATCCAGGCCATGGGTTTCAGGCGGGGCAGGATGAGCTGGAGAAACCGATGCTTGTGTCCGATGACATCTGGATGGGACAGCACGACGAAGCAGCCGCCGTATTGCGCGAGCTGACCGGCCAGTTTCATGGCGCCCTCCACACGCTGGTCCATGAGCGGGAGATGCTCGTCCTCCACGGCTGCGGGGAACTCAAACACGTTCGTGGAGGCCGTGTATTCGTGGTTGTAGTTCTTCCGGTAGGGAAGGTAGGTCATCACGTTTCCCGAAGTGACAGAGGAAGTGTAATGGTAGCCGGAGGCCTCCATCGCCTGGGCAAGGCTGGGAGGACAGGCAAGGTAGCCGGGGCGGAAGGAGCGGACGTGCGCACCGGTGATGCTCTCGAGCAGGTACTTGCTCACCCGCAGCTCACCCATGACGGTGGCGTTTCGCGTGTCCCCCTTCCCCTTCACACGCGGCTGGTAGTCCGGGTACTTTTCGCGTCCGTCGCCCAGCGGCAGGCTGGCGAAGACATCCGTGTGGGCCACCGAATGGCTGGCAATCTCCATGCCGCTCTCATGCAGGCTGCGCAGGAGGCCCACCGTATCATCATTGAAGAAGCCGGTGTCGAAGTAGTCACGGTAGTACTTTGCCTGGATGAAGAAGGTGGCAGGCACCTCGTTCTTCACGAGCAGATCGCGGTAGGCCGTCATGTTGGCCATGGACTTCACGTAGTCGATGTCCAGCGAGATCACTGCGGAGATGCTCTTCCCCTCCGGCACGGTATGCACGGTCACCGCGAGGGGCTCATGCTTCTGGTAGAAATGGCGCAGCAGGCGCAGCCACACATCCACGGTGGGCTCGTACTCATTCACGTAGGCCCGGGAGGCCTCGTCATCGCGATCGTTCTGGCACTTCAGGATGAAGAAGCCGAGGTCAAACCCCAGCGCCATGGCCAGCCCGCCTCCGGGGTGCTCTTTCGCAATCCAGGCGGCCTGCCCGTCCTGAAAGGTCGCCAGCACCTGTGCCGCCCCGGAGTAGTTCTGGGTGCCGGTCCATGACTGCGGTCGCTCGGGATTCCCCAGGCGCACGGTGCGCTCACGCTCGTCCTTCAGCCAGTTGGTATCTGCGTGGTCCGGGGAGAGTTTCACCTCGTAGTGGGAGCGGGATTCCTGCACATCCGTGTAGCCGAAGAGATCCTTGAGGTCCGTGCCCAGCACCTGGGTGGCCAGGAGGCAGCCGCCGTCCGCCACATGCTTCCGCAGAGTCTCCTGCTTTTCCCGATCGAGAAGCTTCCCTGAAATCATGGGATACACCAGCACCACTCGATGCTGCACGGCGACCGCGGGATCATCCGTGATGATGTAGGGTATGCCCATGGTTTCCAACGCATGCTGCACGCCGGTCCAGGCGGAATTCGGGTCGGTGAGATAGACAGCCATCCTGCTGGGGCCTCCCTTGCCGAATTCCTTCCACGCCGTCAGCGGGGACGCGGCCGGAGCGGGCAGCCCCTCCTCCAGAGGACCTTTTAGCCCCTGCAGGGCACGGTAGCTATCCCGGGGCAGAAGGAAGAAGCCGCCCACAGCTACAGCAAGCAGGATGAGGGGAAGAAGGGCGGCTAGAGGGCGCAGACGTTTACGATTCATGAGCAATGCCTAAGATGCCCGCCGGGCGAGCAAAACCGCCAGGGAGCCTCTTTACGGTCACGGCGGAGTCCAGAGTTCCCCGGACCGGGAGTACTTTGCAACGCAATTCCACGCACTTTTCCCAGAAAAGCCCCTTGCACGGGCACCCGCCGCTTTCTTTTCAGCTTTTTTGTGCCTAAATTGAAGGGTCCTTCAGATGCGAAGGTCGAAGCGTGCCATTAGCAATATGTTTCCCGCCATGCCGCCGACATACCGAATCCGCGAGGATGTGGCTCGTGCCACCGTCGCGTTCCTTGTACAAGCGAAATCCCAGCACGCTTCACTGTTTGCCGGGAGTCTCGCGCGTTCGGTATTCGAGTCGCCCACCACTTCCCGCTGGGCTGCGGGGATGGGGCACCACGTAATCATGTGGGAGAGCAATACGGCGCACCAGATCATCGATGACCTGCTCGTTCTGCAGGAGAAGTCGGGTGGCTCCGTCAGCATCTACGGCCTCACACTTTCCTACGTGATTCTGGAGTGGGACAATCTGCTCTTGAACACGGACCGCAGCCGCGCAAGCTGAGGGCCGGCATCGGGCGAAGCGGGCGATTAGCAAGGTCAGCGCGGCAATCTGCAAGAGGACGGATGTGTTCCGTCTGTCGGGTACGCGAATTCACCAGGAGGGCACATCCGCACCGGGATGCGGGCTGCGAATCGGTGCGCAACCCCTAACGCCCCCGAACCCCCATGACTGAACTGGAATCTCTCGCCCTGAAGCTGGCCACCAACAATGCCATCAATCTCCTGAAGGGAGAAGCGCTCGCCATTGACGGGCATCACTGGTTCGACGCAGCGGCCGCTGCCTGTGAAGGGAACACACGCGCCATCGAAGCGTTGCGTTTCCTTGACTTGGCGGGCATGCTCGAGAACCACCCCACCAATCCGGACCTTGTGCGCCCCGTCGCAGGGCCAGGGCCGGCCAAACCTGCTCCTCTGGTCTATGATGCCATCGCCGCGTGACGTCCTCACCTGTCGTGACGCGACGCCACACACCGTATTTTTTCCAGTGACCTGAGAAACTGGACCGGGTAATATCCGCCGTAGTCCCCGCTTGCCACTGCCCGCGTTTTGTTTCGTCTCGTGGGCAGTGCCATCAAGCAAGGAGCGGATGCACCGGTCCGGCCATGAGCAGCACGTCCTCTTCACGTTCCCATGTCCTGATGTGGTGCCTGGGTGCGCTGCTTCTCCCTCCACTCCTGTATGTGCTCAGCGTGCCGGCAGTACTGCGATGCGCGAGCATCAAATGGCATCCCCAGGATCTCAAGTACTCCAGAAAGGTGCCACAGTGGGTGCAAACCTATTGCACCCCCTACAACCGCGTGCTGGACAGCGACACCATCCTGAAGAAGCCGCTCGAGGGCTACACTGGACTGTGGGGATACAAGCGCAACCCGACCACGATGCGTGCGGAGGAGACGGCACGCAAGATAGAGGAAGCGCGCGCCCAGATAAAAGAGGTGCAGGAGAGAATGGAAAAGAAACTGGGGCGCCCCCTCGGTATCAAACCTCCCCCCAGTCTCCCTCCCCGTGCGCCTCCTCCCTATCTGGATCTCGAGCCCGCGGCCACGCCTCGTGCTTCCGGAGGGGCGTCGCGGAAGTCCCCGTAGGCATACCGCAACATTTTGCCCATAAGACAATTCTCATCTTGATGATGCCTCTGGGAAAAGAATTGCGGCGTGGGGCAGAACCCTCAGAATACACGCGTGCTGCATGGGGATGAGGCCCTTTGCAGAAAATTGGGAATGGCACTGCAACCCGAACTGAACACATCATGTCCACAGTTCCGCCACCACCACCGCCGCCACCGCCACCACCGCCTTGATGAATCATGGGGCGGCACAGGATGTGTCGCCCCGTGAGGTCGTGATATGACACGACAGGCTGGCGTGCACCACACGCGCCCACCCTCTCACCACTCCGCGCCCACGGCGTAATCGTCTTCCTCATCGGGGAAAGGACGGATTTGGAAGTGTCGCCGGAAGATGCTGTCGAGCATTCTCGCCGTTTCCAGTGGGGTCATGTCCCCGAGGGCGTAGACGTGCCCCCCGCCTGGCGCATGGTCCTGCTCACTTGGGCCTGTCACGGGTGAAAGATCAAACGCGCCGGGTGACTCGAGTGGCTTCTCGCTCAGGATCTCCAGTGTGCCGCCACGCATGCGCACCTCAGCCATGGCATAAGCTTCCGGTCGCGCGCCCTGCCCCTGGGCGCAGAAGGTGATCCACCGCGTCCACTCCGGGAGGCTGCGCAAGCGGTGGATGGCGTCCTCCATCGCCGCGATCGCGTTGTCGAACGTCCCATCGGGATGCTCCATGAAGGGCTTCCCCTCCTGGCGGGGCGCCGTGGAGCCGAAGAGCTTTTTGAGCAGGCTGATCATTCCCTTCACCTACGGGAGCAATCGCCGTGGTTTTACGAGAGCTTGTTGCGGAAGTCCTCGTAGCCGAAGCGGCGCACCACGCGGAGTTCATCCGTGACGGGATCGTAGGTGTCGATGTCCGGATGCGGCACGCCGTTGAAGGTGGTGGTCTTCACCATGGTGTAGTGCGCCATGTCCGTGAAGACCAGCTTGCGCCCTGGCTCCAGCGGCTCGGCGAAGGAGTATTCGTTGATCACATCCCCCGCGAGGCAGGAGGTGCCACCCAGCTTGTAAGTGTGCGCGAGTTCACCAGGCTGGCCGCTGCCGATGATCATGGGACGGTACGGCATCTCCAGCGTGTCCGGCATGTGGCAGGTCGCGGAGACATCGAGAATGGCCGTCTGCGCGCCGGGTTCGCCCACGAGATCCAGCACAGAGGCGACGAGGTAGCCGGTGTTCAGCGCGATGGCTTCGCCGGGCTCGAGGTAAACTTCCACGTCATGACGCTCACGGAACTCACGCACGAGGCGGATGAGACGCTCCACGTCATAACCCGGCTTCGTGATGTGATGGCCGCCGCCCATGTTCACCCACTTCACCTGCTTGAGGAATTTCGGAAAACGCTCTTCCACTGCTCTGATGACAAGCTCCAGCGCATCCGACCCCTGCTCACAGAGGGCGTGGAAATGAAGGCCCTCGAGCCCTTCGAGGTCACCGTCCTTGATCTCCACCGAGCGGGTGCCGAGGCGGCAGCCGGGTGAGCACGGGTCATACAGCGCCACTTCCACGGTGGACTTCTCGGGATTCACGCGCAGGCCGGGGCTGGGTGCGTCCCTTCCGGCGGCCTCGATCATGGGGCGGAATTTTTTCCACTGCTGCACGGAGTTGAAGCTGATGTGGCAGGCGATGGGGATAATCTGCTGCATCTCCTCCTCCTTGAAGGCGGGGCAGTACACGTGCACCTCCTTGCCAAATTCATGGTGTGCCAGCAGCGCCTCATTCAAACCGCTCGCGCAGCAGCCGCTCAGATATTGGCGCACCAGCGGGAAGGTGGAGAACATGGAAAAGCCCTTCAACGCCAGCAGCACCTTGCACCCGGCCTCGAGCTGCACGTGGGCGAGCAGTTCCAGGTTCTTTTTCAGCAGGGCAAGATCCACCACATAGGCGGGAGTCTGGACACGGGCGGGGTCGAAGGAAAGCATGGGGTGGGTACGTTTGCTGGACATCCCCCGGGGTCAAGAAACAACGGCTACACACCCGTGGGAATCTTGGGTTCGTATCCGTTTTCTCCGCAATTCGGCTGGAAGGATTGACGCTTTGCGCCGTGTTCCTGTAATACATTTATATGCTTCCCACTTCCCTCACCCGCCCCGCTGCCGCCCTGGCGTTTTGCCTCGGAGTCGGATGGTGCAGTCTTGCTCCTGAGGCTTCGGCAGCCGCGCCCGCTGAGATGCGGACGTGGACAGATGCCCAGGGCCGCACCATGCAGGCCTCGCTGGCGGGCATCGAGGGTGACCAGGTGCACTTCCTCATGTCCGGCGGACAGACCATCAAATTCCCCATTTCGAAGCTCTCGCCCGCAGACCAGGATTTTCTCAAAAAGAACACGGCCTCCACGCCCGCCCCTGCTCCCGCTCCGGGAGGCAGTGTGCCTGCGACTCCCGCCGGAGTGACCGCACGCCTGCCCATCGAGAAACGCGTGTGGCCCAAGGAAGTGGAAGTGCCCGCGCGCTCCATTGAAATCGCCGTGGTCTCGGAGAAGCCGGAGGAGAAGAACTGCGTGTACCAGTCGGAGGCTTTCTCCTTCCACTCGGAGGAGAAGCTCGCGGGCAGCGTGATGAAGGAAATCGCGCGCACGTTCGAAGCGACCCGCACCCTGCTGCAGACACTGCCGTGGGCCATCGACCCGAAGCCGCCGGTGGATGTGGGCCGCTTCCAGGCGAAGTTCTTCGCCAGCCGCCAGAGCTACATCGCGGACGGCGGCCCGGAAAATTCCGGGGGCGTGTACATGTCGCGCGACCGCACCTTCCGCATTCCCTTCCAGAGTCTGGGACTCAAGCTGCTGGGCAAGACCTGGGCGAAGGATGATGGCTACTCGAATGACACCATCATCCACGAGATCACGCACCAGTTGATGCATGACTACCTCGCCTTCCTGCCCACGTGGGTCATTGAAGGTACGGCGGAGTACACGGAAATGCTGCCCTACAAGGCAGGCCGCTTCCGCGCAGCCGCGCATGAGAGCGGCTTCAAGGAATACCTGCAGCATGCCGAGGAACGCGGCGTGGGCCTGGCGGACATCAATGTGGCCGGTCACCTGATGATGAAGGGCGACGAGTGGCGTGCGCAGGCGGACAGCGGCGGCCTCGCGCAATTCCGCCTCTACTACGCCTCGTGCGTGATGGTCTACTACTTCTGCCACCTCGATGGCGACGGCAAGGGCACACGCTTCCTGAAGTACCTCGACAAGATCGCGGAAGCTCGCGAAGCATGGAACGCCTTCTTTGCCAATCCGCTCGTGAAAGTGGACAAGGAAACCGGCCGCTACTCGTGGAATTCCAACCAGGTCACGCCCCCAGCCTTCAAGCAGAATGAGGACTTCGGCTTTGAACAACTGCAGATCCTCATGGACGGCCGCACGCCGGCGCAGCTCGAAGCGGACATGAAGGCGGGGTTCAAGAAGATTGGGATCAAGTGGTAGGGGGCCGGTACGACGGTAAGCGGTGCGACAGTGGGACGGTGAGTGACGCCTCGTGAGGTAGCTCATTGTCCGGACGTTTCCGATTAATCGCAAAGGGACAAAGCAACAAAGGACGCAGATGCACCAGGAAGTCGGATCTCCTGACCGGACAGTGGTTGGCGGGTTTTCCTACCCGTCTTGGGACGCTGCCATCCCCATGAACGTAGTGCCACCCAGCATTCAACCCTCTTGAGTTTTTTGCGTCTTTTTGCGGCTAATTTCATTCTGCTCGCAACACCCAGCACCTCAAAACAACGCAAAGGCAGGCCTCAAGAAAATTGGCACGAAATGGGAGCAGTGGTAAGGATGGCGGCGATGTCGCAAGGTAACCAACATCTCTTCAGTACACGATGAAATCCGAGGCTCTGCTCTTTGGCCTGGTGCGGGCTGTATCGTGGATCGTGGCGTTCTTCGGGACGTTCTGGGCAGCGCGCATGGCCGTGAAATCGGTCGGACAGCACACCGATGCCACGCTTCTCTCACGCACGAGGTGGTTCTTCGTCGTGCTGCTCGTGGTGTGCGTGGCAACCAATCTGGTTCCTCAGCTCCTCAAATCGCAGACCTGGGGCATCTGGCCTCACGCGGGTGTCTCCATAGGCACGGCGGTGCTGATGGTGGCTGGCGCGGTGGCCGCCTTTCGCCTGTGCTTCCGCAAGGAGTAAGCGGAGATGTGCTGATATCTTCGAGAGTCGCAACCCATCCTCGGGTTGACTCCCTGACCTGCATTGTGGAACGTTTGATCCTTGAATCTCGAAGGTCTTACTCATCAACTGAAGCTGCCCGACTTGTGGCAGCATGCCGCGGTGAATCACCTGCGTGCGGGCAAGGACGTGATTGTGAGCGCACCCACCGGCGCGGGGAAGACTTTCATCTTCGAGCTCCTCGTGCAGGCGCAGCATTTCAAGCGGCAGATGGTGTACACCGTGCCCACGCGTGCGCTGGCAAATGACAAATTCGCCGAGTGGACGGATGCCGGATGGAGGGTCGGCCTGGCGACAGGTGACCTCTCTGTCAATGTGCATGCCCCGGTGCTGGTGGCCACGCTGGAGACGCAGATTGAGCGGCTGCTCATGGGCGAAGGTCCCGCGCTGCTGGTGATGGATGAGTATCAAATGATCGCGGATGTCGCGCGTGGCAGTCACTATGAAGGCGCGATTGTGCTGACACCGCCAGGCACGCAACTGCTGCTGCTGAGTGGCAGCGTGGCGAATCCGAATGACCTCGCGGAATGGATGCAGCGACTCGGCAGACAGGTGGAAGTAGTGGCCACGCGTGACCGTCCCGTGCCGCTGGACGAGGTGCCGGTGGAGACGCTCCCACAACGTCGCAACATCGAAGGCTGGTGGCCACGCCTTGCCGCTGCGGCATTGGCAGGTGACCTTGCTCCGCTGCTCATCTTCGCGCCGCGCCGTCGTGACTCGGAGAGCATCGCAAAGAAGATTGCCGATGCCCTGCCGCCCGGTGAACCGCTGAACCTTACCACGGAGCAGCGTGCACTCGCAGGAAAGGATATCACCGCGCTGCTGGAAAAGCGTGTGGCCTATCACCACAGTGGTCTCGCATACGCTGTGCGCGCGGGCCTGGTGGAACCGCTGGCGAAGGCGGGGCAGCTTCGTGTGATCGTAAGCACCATGGGCCTCGCCGCAGGCATCAACTTCAGCGTGCGCAGTGTGCATGTGTCCTCCACGCAGTTTCATGATGGCCTGACGGAACAGCAACTCACGGGAGATGATCTCCTGCAGATGTTTGGACGTGCGGGTCGTCGTGGATTGGATGAGCGCGGCTATGTCATCACCTCGCGTGACAGTCCCTCGCTCATGGATGCTCGCCCGGCCACGCTGCGGCGTGGCAGCAAGCTCTCCTGGCCACTCTTCCTCCGCGTGATGCGCCGCGCAGCGCTCGATGGCCGTGAGCCGTTCACCGCAGCAAAGGAATTTGCACAGCGACTCTTTGCCAAGACACCCCCGGAGCTCGGCCTGGAGGAGACCTCGGGATCCCAACCCGGTGGCAAGACAGGCGAGTCGATGTTCGGCCTGAAGGGCACACGCAAGGAACTGCGCAACAGCGCCGGCGTGTGGGAGGAATGGAAGACGAACAAGACCGCGCAAGTCTCCTTGGGAGAAGCCACGCGCTCGGTGGAAGCATTTCACGGACCTGCGCTGGCGGATGCACGTTTCGTTCAAGGACTGGCAAACGGACTCGGTCGTGTATTCAAGCTCACGAAGCGTGACGGCTCACAGCTCTATGGAAAAGAGCTCGCGCTGGGCCGGGTGGAGCATGTGCCAGCGGGCGCGCCGGACGCCTCGGCAGAGGTGCACACGGAAACGATGTACATCACGCCCACGCATCACCTGCGCAAGCTGTTGAAGATTCCGCGCCACATCGAAGTGGTCACGATGGAGAAGGTACAGAGCGTGGCCATCCCGAAACTGCTGCCGCACTTCGAAGGCGCGAGCTTCCTTGCTGTCGTCGAGAAGGAAGGACTGCTCTATGCGCAGTTCGACTTTGCCCCGCTGCTGGTAGAAGCGACACAAGACGCGAGTGGCAAGTGGGTTGCCAATGCCGAGGTACGCACGGTGGAGCGTGCCACCGATACCGCTCTCACGGGTACTGGCCTCGAAGGTCTACTAAACGCGCGTCCCGGCACCCCGGTGCATGCTTGGCGCTCGCTCGGACTGGTGGAGAGTGATGGCGCGCCGACGCGACGCGGCATCATCTTCAGCTTCTTCCAACACGGCGAAGGACTCGCTATCGCAGCAGCGCTGGAGGACGAGAGCTATCCCGTCAACGAACTCATCCTGCACACCGCGAACCTGCGCAGTGATGTGCATTTTGATTTGCCTGAAGGCGGCAGCAGCGAACGCCTCGCCGCCGTGTGCCGCGCGACCTATGGGTTTGTGAATCACCACGGTTATCTCGAAGCCGGATTGCCGCTCGGTTATGGCGAAGGCACGGCGGAGTTGCTGGGTTTGATCGCGGGCATCTCAGCCACGGCGATTGCGAACGCGACGAATACGAAAGCCAAGGGCGGCGGCCGCGAAGTGGCGGAGGGTGACCTGAGCCGCGCGTATATCGAGTGGCTCAGTTTGCTGCGCCATATCACCCGCGCACCCGCGCATGACTGGCCGCGATGGAGTGACTTGCAAGAAGCCGCCAAGGTGGAACTGGAAAAGCACCTCATCGCTTCCCAAGCCACGCTGCGTCCGAAGCTGCCACCCCTCACGCCGAAACAGAAGCATGACAGGCCGAGGCACTATTTGCTGAGAGAGCAGCGGTGATGCGCTCTCACACTTCGAAACTGAAGGATGCTGACGCGTAGCGTCCTTGGACTGCGTGCAGCCTGCTGCCGCTTTGAGAGTCCGCAGCCTGCTGCGGCGATCGCGACACTTGCTCACAAGGTCGCATCCCCAGAGAGACATTTGGCGACTTCGTCGCGGTGCAGTGTGCAGCAGGCTGCACTTTAGGAAAGCGGCAGCAGGCTGCACGCAGTCCAAGGCCTTCGGCTCATTCGCAGTATCTTTTCAGCACATACCCGCCCTATCCGTTTACACCCGTAAACATTTTACGTTGACGTTTGTAAACGGAATGTGCCATGTTTGGACATGGCTGTGAAAAAATCATCTCCTCCACCCCGCACACCTCACGCGCCTGATCCCATTTCCATCTCCACCGCGGAGTGGGCCGTGATGAAACTTCTCTGGGAGAATGCTCCCCAGAGTTCCCCGGACCTCTGCGAAGCGCTCGCGAAAAGCCAGGGATGGAAACGGGCCACTACCATGACCCTGCTGCGCCGTCTCATCGACAAGGGTGCCATCTCTGTGGAGGGCGGAGCGAAGCGCTGGCTCTACGCGCCTGCGGTAGACAGGGAACGCTGCATCGCCCAGGAGACGCGTGGATTCCTGGACCGTCTCTTTCAAGGCGCGCTGCTGCCCATGGTGGCCCACTGCCTGGAGCACCAGAAGCTCTCCAGGAAGGAACTCTCCGAGCTCCGGGCCATGCTGGATGAGGCGACGGAGAAGAAGGAGAAGGGCCGGCAGTCCTGACATCATCTTCCATCACACCAACGATTTCATCATTCACGGTCATGACACCGATTCTCGAAAACGTCTTCCTCACTGTCCTCAGCGTGTCAAGCAAGGCCGCCCTGATGGCGGTGATCATTGGACTCCTCTGCCTGTGTCTACGACGCTGGATTCCGGCAGGTTGGCGGCATGGCCTGTGGCTTCTCGTCTTCCTCCGACTGATGAGTCCAGAGAATTTGGGTGAGTTCCGTTGGGCGCTGCCATCCTGGCCCGATCAGGCGCAATTGGAGCATGTTCACCGGCAAGTTGCGCTGGAACCAGGACAGGAAATCTCGTCCGCACCGGACACGGCAAAGCCGGCTATCACATCATCTCATCACGTGATGCCCCCCACATCGTCGGAGGCGTCCGAGGTGCCATCCTCTGCCGCGTCGCAGCCCACCCTCATGGAAAGCTCTGCGGCCCCGGTGCTTTCAAAGGAGACTCTGGCACCACCAACCATCGTCCCATGGATGCTCATTGCCGCAGGACTGTGGCTGACAGGTGCGATCGCATGGTGGGCATGCCTGATCGTGGGATGGTTGCGCTTCCGGCATCGCGTGTTGCGAACTTCCACACCAGCAACGGAAAGTCTCACCCGCATGCTGGCAGAGGTTCAGGCCCAGGCAGGAACGAAGAGTCGCGTAAAACTCCGCGTGACGGAGAAGCTGCACACTCCCGCGATCTGCGGCTTGTGGCGGCCGGTGATTCTGCTTCCGGCAGAGGCAGTGCATGCGCTGCCTGAGGAGAAGGTGCGCCTGCTCCTGCTGCATGAGCTGGGTCACACCCAGCGCATGGATGTGATGCTCCAGGTGCTGTCTTCCGTGTTCCTGGGACTGCACTGGTTCAATCCCCTCCTCTGGTACGCACACCGCCAGTTCCGTGCCGAGGCGGAGGAAGCGACGGATGCATGGGTGCTGGAGCGTTCGGGCAGCAGTGAGACGCGGCGCTATGGTGAAGTGCTCATCGATCTCGCGGCGCGTTGTTCCTGGATGGGCTGGCTCTTCTTCCTCGCGCCCTCCGTCATCGGTGCTGCGGAGAGCGGCAGCAGCCTGCGCACACGCATTCGTGCCATCACCACGTACCGCCGCGCCTCGCGTTGGTCGGTGCTGGTGGGCATCGGATGTGTCGCCGCGATGATTGTCACGGGCATGACGCAGGCACCCCCGGAGGAGAATACCAACGCAACAGACAGGAAGAGCACCTCCACGGCCAGCTCTGCGAAAGCCGACGCTCCCGAGAAACAAAACACGACCACTCCCACGAGCAAACCCAAACCCGCAGACCTGGCCACGCCCGGCTTCTTCATCGCTGAGGAAAACAAGGTGGTGCTGAAGGCAGGCACCACCTTCCCGGTACCACCGCCAAGGAAGGACATGGCCGCCAAAGATATCGGCGGAATCGTCGTGGATGAAGATGGCAAGCTCGTGGCAGGCGCCAAGGTGAACGTCGATATCTTCAGAAAGCCCGAAGGCTACCAAACTCCTGTAGTCGTGACCTCCGATGCGGAAGGTCGCTGGCTGATGAAGGGCATCCCTGCGAACGCGGAACTAGCTACAGGCTCGGCTGGCCGCGAGAAGAGGCCAGAATTCATGGTCACCGCTTCGCATCCCGACTATCTCTCGCTGGATCTCTACTACGGTGTCCCCTCCCCCCGCCCGCAGACAGCCGACTTCCGCCAGGGCAAGGCGGTGCTCATCATGGAGAAGGGTCTGGTGATGAAAGGCCGCGTCACGGATGCCAACGGCAAGCCCGTGGCGGGTGCGAAAATTTATCGTGGCTTTCGAGAGCGGAACATCGCGGACCCTACCACGACCACGGACGCAGAGGGTTACTATGAGCTGAAGCACGCCCGCGCCGGACTCTGCCGCATGCGCATTGAAGCGAAGGATTGCGCTGTGTGGATGAAGCGGGAGGAAATCACGGAGAGCGGCACGTGGAATTACCAACTGGAGCCTGCGAAGAAGCTCACCGTGCGTGTGGTGGATGGCAAGGGCCAGCCCGTGCCGGAAGCCCACGTAGAGCTTAAAGGCAGCACGCATGAGGATCTCGGTGGTGGCAGCATCGTCTGGGGCACGGTGGATAAAGAGGGCAAGTACACGTGGGATCAGACACCGCGGCGTGATGTCTCTGCCAACGTTTCTCACGACGCTTACCAGGACCAGAAGGTGCCGGTGAAGGAAGACGAGACCGAGGTCACCGTCACGCTTCAGCCACGGCACCAGATCACGATCAAAATCAGAATCGTGGATGCCACCACGGGCAAGCTGGTGCCAGACTGCACCGTGGAGCGCGGGCAGGCCTTTCCCCGCACACGTGATGATGAGGACACAAGGACCACATGGCCGCCGAATCCTCCACTGAAGGCAGACGCGCATGGCATGCTGGAAGATACTCTGCACGAGGAAAACGAACTCGTGGTGTACCGCATCACCTCCGAAGGATACACGCCATTCGTCACTCGCGTGCTGGACAGCAAAAACGACAAGACCATCGAGGAAGTGAAGCTGCGGCCCGTGAAGGCTCTTACAGTGCAAATCCTGCAGCCGGATGGACGTCCTGCCGCCAGGGCGTTTGTCTATGCTCTGCTGCGCACACAGGGATTCTCGATCGAGGATTTGAGCACTCGCGTCAACATCAACGCGGTCGGCTCCAGGGAGCCTCTCGAAGCCAGTGTCGAAGCGGATGAGAATGGGGTCTGCGCCCTGCCCTCAAGTACCGATGACACCGTGCTCCTGGTGGTGCATGAATCAGGATTCGCCTCTGCACTCTGGTCAGACATGCCCCGGGGCACGGGATGGAAACTGGGACATTGGGCCCGCGCAGAAGGCACCGTGCAGGATGACGGCAAGCCCGTCGCGGGTGTGGAATATGAATACCAGGGTAGCATGGCGCTGCCGGGCCAGCATTATGTGGGTGTGCGGTTCAGAGCCACCTCCGATGCGGAGGGGAAGATTGTCATGCCGCGAGTGTTCCCGGCCAAGCAGGCCCATTTCGCCGAGCTCTTACCGGCAAACAGCTATCGCAGCACCTACTCGCAACGCATGGGAGAATTCGAATTCAAAGTGACGCGCGCTGGGGAGACCACGCACTTCGACCTCACCCCCATGGCGGAAAAATCATGGACCGTGACGGGACGCTTCGTCACGGAAAGCGGCCCCTTCATCAATCGGCGCCTGCCCAACTCTTTCCTCATATCCAAGGAACGGACGACCAGCCCAGGAAGTCACAGCGAGTTCAACACGGCGAACGTGCGCAGTGACGGGACCTTTGAGGCCGGGCCGCTTACTCCGGGCGAATATCGCATCCAGCTTTGGGACAAGGACAAGCTAAACTTCACGGTGAGGTCGCCACTGCTGACCCTGCCGGAGGTGCCACGCGGTGCCACGCTCAAGGAAAAGCGGCGTGACCTTGGCGATATCGTGCTGTTGGACCACGCCTCTTCCGAGACCAAGCTCCAGACACCGGAAGGCCGCGCCCGCTTCCGCATCACGGTGACTGACACGGAAGGCAAACCCCTGCAGGGGGTCAGCCTCAGGCCGCAAGCATTTCGTGTGAAGGAAGACTCCGGTACCTGGATAAATCTGAAACACGCCCTGCCAGATCTCTCGCGAGAGCCGGTGCTCACCGATGCCCGTGGCGTTGCCGAGATGGAATGTTCAGCGAAGACCACCGACGGGAACACCCTCACCGAGTTGCAGCTCCTTGTCCTGCGCGACGGCTATCTGGGGGACTACGCGTTCTTTGCCAGGGCAAATGTGAACTCCCCCTTTTCCCTGCGCAAAGCGGGTACAGTCATCGCGAAGGTGACCTGGAACGGCAAGCCCGTGGATAGCGATCGCTTGTACATCACCAGCACCAAGGAGAGTTCGGATGCAGACAAGGGATTCATCCGTGGGGCGGATGGGACCTATGTGAACCGCTCCCTGCGCGAAGGTCCGCTGCTGGTACAAGCCCTGTGGAAATCTGACGAAGGCAGCCTGCTCTACAGCAAGCCGGTGAACGTGATAGTAGCGAACGACAAGCCGGTTGATTGCACCCTGGAGCTGGAGCCGGGCCAGCGACTCAAGGGCCGCCTCGACTCGCAGCTTCCCCGCCCGGTGAAGAACACACGCATCGGCGTGTGCGTGGTGAATCATGTGAAAGGAAATGAGAACGCTCTCATTTCAATCCGTGACTGGCAGGAAGTGCGTGAGGATGGAACGTTTGACTTCACCTCGCTGCCACCCGGCGAGGTTCGCGCAGTCGTGCTGGCAGAGGGCTGGATGCACACCTATGATCCCAACTCCTGGAATACCGTGCGTCCCCTGACACTCACCATGCCTGTGCCTGACGAGGTCGTCATTCCCATGGCACCCACGGCCTCCTGCGAGGTACTGGTGCTGGGAAAAGATGGCCGGCCACTCCCAGGTGTGCTGGTGACCGCCTCACCCAATCTCACCTGGGAGGGCCAGGGCAATGGCTACCTGAACATCGATGGCCCCCGACTGGACGAGATACTGAGTGCTCCGCTCAACCCAATGCCCGATTGGGACCCCTTCAAGAACAGGTGGCGCTCCTACGACGTGACTACGAATGCCGAAGGGCGTGCCCTCCTTATCAATCTGCCCGCAGGCTCTCAGCGCCTCCACGTCCTTTCCAAAGCGTGGAAGCCCGGGGAGGACGTCAACACGCTTGCGAAAGGTCGTAGTGAGGAACTCGAGCTGGGGATGACGGGAAAGGTGGTCCTGCGTGTGCAGCGGTGAGCTGGAAGCAACATCACTTCAGCATTTCGAGCAGGAACCCACGGGCGAGACCCTTGCTTCTCAAATGTTCGCCCACACGGATGGCTCCTTCGCGTTTGACGGGATCCGCCAGCGCCTGGACGACGAGTTGGTTCGCTGAGTTGATCAGGGCATCGGCAATCTTGTCGGTCTTCGCAGACTTGGTGGCGTTCAGGATGGTCTGCACCATTCCCAGTCTGGGCATCTCATACGCAGCCATGGCCACCACCATCTGGTCCTCGGGAGACAGGGAGGAAAATTCCCACCAGAGGCGCGTCAACATTTCAAGATCGCCGATCCTCACGAGGGTCGCAGCCAGGATGTACTTGGGTTTCTGAATGAGTTCGGACGATTGCCCCGCCCCAAATTCTGCATTGGGAGGGAGGGTAATGGAGGGCGCGCTCAAGAAGTCTTTCCGTATCTCCTCCATCACCCAGGTCTGCGGACTTTTGGAAAGCAACCACAAGGCGCGATTCCAGTATATCCCTTCCTTCTTCGCAGTCGTGTAAACACGAAAGAGCAGCCGCAATGCAGCCGGGTCGTCCGCTTTGATAAGGGCCTCGTATCTGGCCAGGTCGCCGCTCAGCAGCGCCTTCACCGGTTCGCTGTCGCTCAACTTGGCGAAGTCCGGGATCTCCACTGGGGGCGTGGGAGCATCGGAAACTCGCACGGCAACCGGTTCCGTGCCGGGCTTCCGCGCCTGTGGGTGTGCTTGTGCTTGTGCCTTCCTGAACTCCTGCGACTCCGTCCCGACAACCGTTCCTAAAGGTGCCCACTCCAATTCATTACGAAGCACCTTGCGATAAAGCGAATGATCACCACGGGGTTCATCGGTGATTTCAAACCTGGTCACCACCTTCTTACGAATCAGAAGCTCAAGTACACGAGCGGAACTGAAGCGAACCTGGTCGTAGTTCAAAAACGTGATGGATTCCAACTCGGCCATGTCTGTCAGTTGCCATTCCCCATTCTTTTGCGTGAAGCCCCAGTATTCGGTTGCATTGGTGGCGCTCACTCTCCACAAGGCGATCTTGTTCCCTTCAAAATAGCCGGTGCGCAGCGTCAGTTGCGGATCGCGCAGGGAACTCCACTCTGACTGATGCAGCACCTGCGGAGTCCCTCCATCAGGCTCCCAATACAGAGTGGCCATATAGGTATAGGGACTCGCGTGTGTTCGGATTTCTTTGACGGTGCCGCCACCGATTTTCAGAGAAATCGGGGCTTTTATCGGTTCCTTCCCTTCATTTTCAATATGCGTACCTGACGGGGTCCACTCCAATTCATTGCGAAGCACCTTGCGGTAGAGCGGATGACCGCCACGGGGTTCATCGGTGATTTCGAACTTGGTCGCCACCTTCTTGTACTTCAGGAGTTCCAGTACACGCACGGAACTGAATCGGACCTGGTCGAATTCCCAGCTCAAAACGGATCCCATCATGGCTTTGTCCGTCAGTTGCCATTTGCCACCTTTTTGAGTGTATGCCCAGTATTCCGAGTGGCCCGGGGCGTCCCCCCTCCACAGGGCAATCTTGTCCCCGTCAAAATATCCAGCGCCCAAGGTCCATTGCATCGCGGTGGCACCCTCTACCGACGGATCCAGCACCTCGGGAGTTCCTCCATCGGGCTCCCAGTACAAGATGGCCTGATCGGTTTGCCGGACAGTGCCGCCATTGATCTTCAGGGAGATCTCTTCGGCTGAAGACTCCCTCCCGGTCACGAGCAGTATGGCAGACAGGATAATCGCGCTAAGAGAGGTTTGAGGCCACATGGTCCGGTGAGTTTTTGGGTGCTTTCTTTTACCAGAAGTTCCTGACAGCCCCTAGGGCGTGTTTTGATAATGTAGGACGACGAGATTGCCTGGGCAATGTTCTTGAGTGATAGGTGATTGCGATGCAACCAATCAAACGTTTGTGGCTGTCGGACGCCCGCTGGGAGGCGCTAAAAAAATTAACGTAAGCGGTCGGAGAAAGATTTTTCGATTCGATCCAAAAGGAGACGCCGGCGTGGCCGTCCTTCCAAGGATGTGCGGTTGATGCTGGAGGGCATTGTCTGGGTGCTGCGTACAGGAGCCCCATGGCGGGACCTGCCTGAGGGGTTTGGCCCTTGGGAGACAGTGTACGGTCGCTTTCGTCGCTGGCTGGCGGGTGGCCTTTGGCAGCGCCTTTTAGGCAGGCTGGCACGCTACACCACAGGCAAGCTGCGCCACATGGATGCTACGTGCTGCAAGGTGCATCAGTTTGCCAATGGCGGACATGGAGGAGTCCAAGCCAATGCCATCGGGCGCACCAAGGGCGGGGCCAACACCAAGGTTCACGCCTTGGTAGATACCAAAGGCATGGCCTGTTGCGTGAAGCTGAGTGCCGGACAGGTTCATGAATCTACAGTGGCTCTCGAGTTGACCAAGGCCGTGCCCAAAGGCTGTACGCTGGTGGGAGACAAAGCCTATGATGTCGATGCCTTGCGTGACCATTGGGAGGACCGCGGTGTGGGCGTTTGCGTGCCCGCACGCGAGAGACGCAAGCAGCCAGCCGCACATCATAAAGGCTGGTATCGCAAGCGTCACCAAGTGGAAAACTTCTTCCAACGCCTCAAAACCTTCCTTCGCATCGACCGCCGCCTCGACAAACTTGCTGCCACCTTCCTCGCCTTTGTTCAGCTAGCTTGCGTTCTCAATGCTATCAAATACCATTTCTAAAACACGCCCTAGTGCATTCCGTAGGCAGGGCCTACATGACCGCAAAACACACAAAAAGACTGCGTGGCTGATTCAACGTAGAAGGCCCCTCCAGAAGCCTTTTTTACCCCGTGCACTCCACTCATCATTCTCGAATGCCTCAGTCAAACCCAGCGCCAAAAGCTCCTGGCTTTTTGCGTCTCCTTGCGGCCAATCAGACGCCCCCTGACAAGGCTTCTGAAGAAGCCTTCTACATTGGAAGAGCGCCCGCTACCGTAGCCGTGGACAAGCGGGCAGCCATGGCTATAGGACACGATCACACTTCCATTCCCCCTCCCTTCCCATGCCCGACCTCTCCCTGACCGAAGCCAAAGCCGCCCTCCGTGCCATCCTGCTCAAGAAATCCGTGATGCGCGGTGACTTCACGCTGGCCAGTGGTGCCAAGAGTGACCTGTACGTGGATTGCCGCCTCACCACGCTGGATGCCGAGGGCGCGAATCTCGTGGGCCAGGTGATGCATGCGCTGCTGCGCGAAACGGAGAAGGAAGCAAGCGCCTTCCCCGTGGGGGTGGGTGGCCTCACCATGGGCGCGGACCCCATTTCGCTAGCCATCGCCATGTACTCGCACCTCGCTGGCGATGCCTTCCCAATTCACGCCTTCAGCGTGCGCAAGGAAGCCAAGTCCCACGGCCGCAAGAAGCTGGTGGAAGGCAACTTCAAGGAAGGCGATGCCGTGGTGGTCGTGGATGACGTCATCACCACCGGCGGCTCCACGCTGAAGGCTATTGATGCGATTGAAGCCGAAGGCGGGAAGATCGCCTTCGTGCTCGTGCTGCTGGATCGTGAAGAAGGCGGACGCGCGAACATCGAAGCCCGCGGGTACAAGGTGGCGTCGGCGTTTACGAGGACGACGGTGCTGGGGTAGCGCGACCCTGCGCGAGTGAGGTCGCGCTACAGATAGTCCATCGCCCAGCTTATGGATGAAGCGACCCACATTGAAAATCCCACGATCACGCGGGAATGGAGACGGGTTTCCTCCGACATCCCGGTGACTCTTGTGTGGGCCTACGACACAGTCGCGAGTCTCGAACTCGAAGACTGCTATGACTCCGAGGCTGCCACGCTCCCAGCGGGACAGCTCATCATGTTTTCGCAGGTCACCGAAGATCCCCATCTGTATCTTTGTGACCTGGATGACCCTCGATTCGTCGAAAAAGCGGTTCTACCCACCGGACGAATTCTGCGTATCTGGCCATACCACTCAGCTACGCGCCTGCAGGCGGTGATTGAGGCGGAGCACTATGACAAATCTACCGTGCCAGCCACGCGGCCCTCGTGGTCGGAGAGACTGTTCAGACGCCTGGCGCGATGAACACCTCCCCTCCTGCCCAAGGAACCAAATCAGGCAGGAGATTCCCGCAATCCTTGGAGTCCAGTGCCCTTTATGAATCCCTCCGTCCAATCCATCCTCACCAACCTCAAAAATGATGGACTATTCCATTTCATCGACGTGGACGAGATTGAGCTGAACGGCCGTTATGCGTTCGGCGAGACAGCACTTCATATCTTCGCCACTCGTGGAGATTTGGAAGCCTGTCGCACGCTGCTGGAAGCGGGAGCTGGGGTGAATGTTCCGGGAGAATATGGATTCACCGCTCTGCATGAGGCGGTGAGCCAGGGCCATGCGGCGGTGGTGGCCTTGCTGCTTGAGTATGGCTCGAATCCAAATCTGGAAGCGGAACACGATTTTGGGAACGCTTTTGAAATGGCCAAGATGATTCATCCGGAGGTCTTGGAGGTGTTGCGTGCCTCAGTGTAGTTCGAAAACCACCGGCAGGGAATCCTTCTCCAGGTAGAAGTGGCCTTCGTAGTACTCCTCATGCGAATGCGAATCCATGTCGGCCTCCGCACCGAAGGAGGCGACATTGACGGCGAGCATGGCGAGCGACGCGCCACACCCCCTGAACTCAAGGGTGCTGCACTCCGGGTTCACGATGACGGACACCCTTTCCTCGCCGCCACAGGTGACGACGATGCCTTGAAGAAATGCCGCATAGGGCTCCGGGTTACCCTCTTGTGAAGCGTGCATCCTTGCCTGCCCTGGTGTACGCAAAGCTTCTGTAAGCGCACGGTATTCCTCTCGCGTGGCAAGCACGGCGACTTCAGGAGTAGTGGCTGAGTAGAAGAGCTTCATGGGAAAGTCGCATAATGCGGGTGAAGCGGTAGACCTGCAACGCGAGGTAGGGTTCTTGTTTTTACACCCGCGCAAGGTGGCGTATCCTGAGGGCTTGGCGACTTCGTCGCGGTGAAGCGTGCAGCAGGCTGCACTTTAGGAAAGCGGCAGCAGGGCTGCGCGCAGTCCAAGGCCTTCGGCACCGCTTCCTTATTTTGGGCTAACGTTCACGTACAAAGCGGGAGGCGTTCGCCTCCATGACGGCACCAGGCTAGTGCCGCTCCCTGCGAACTGACGCAGCTTTCATGCACCGCTCCCACCGTCGCACCGGCAGCTATGACAACTTCGCTCGCAACAGCTCACCGAGCACCTTCGGGTTCGCCTTGCCGCCGCTGGCTTTCATGATTTGGCCGGTCATCCAGTTCAGCACCTTGTCGTTGCCGGCTTTGAACTCTTCCACCTTGGCTGGGTTGGCGGCGATGACGTCGTCGCAGAGCTTTTCCAGAGCGCCGGTGTCACTCACCTGCTCGAAGCCTTTTTCCTTGATGACTACGGCGGCGGTTTTGCCGGTGGCGAACATCTCGGCGAAGACTTCCTTCGCTTGATTGTTGCTGATGCTGCCCGTCTCCACCGCGGCGACGAGCTCGCTCAGGGCTTGCGGAGTGATGGGTGACTGCTCCAGCGTCACGCCATTGGCATTCAGCACGCCAAGGAGTTCGTTGATGACCCAGTTCGCAATTTTCTTCGCGGGCACCTTCGGTCCGGCGGCGGCCACGGCCTGCTCGAACCATGCGGCGAGGGACTGCTCGCTGGCCAGCACGTTCGCATCGTACGCGCTCACGGCGTAGTCCTTCACGAAGCGGTCGCATTTCTCATGCGGCAGCTCGGGCACGCGCTTCTTCGCCTCAGCGAGCAGGGGCGCGGTGCGGATGGGAAGGAGGTCAGGACAGGGGAAGTAGCGGTAGTCATGCGCGTCTTCCTTCGTGCGCATGAGCTGGGTCTCGCCGCGGTCATCATCCCAGCGGCGGGTGCTTTGAATGAGCTTCTCGCCACGATCGAGTGCTTCGGTCTGACGCTCGATCTCCGCGTGGATGGCGCGGCGCACGGCGCTCACGGAGTTCAGGTTCTTAAGCTCGATCTTCGCGCCAAGTTCCTGCTGTCCTTCCGGACGCAGGCTGATGTTCACGTCGCAACGGAGCTGGCCCTTCTCCATGTCGGCATCACTCACGCCACCGTAGAGCAGGATCTGGCGCAGGCTGTTGAGGTAGGCGAAAGCCTCCTCCGCGCTGTCGATGTCCGGGTCGCTCACGATTTCCATGAGCGGAGTGCCGGCGCGGTTGAAGTCGAGCATGGTGCCAGCGCCGGTGTGCGTGCTCTTGCCCACGTCTTCTTCGAGGTGGATGCGGGTGAGCTTCACCACCTTGCCGGGGTTCTTGATGTTCTTCTGCGCGTCCTTCGGATAGGCAAACTCATACAACGGCACACCGCCACCGAGACACAGGGGCAGGTCGAACTGCGTGAGCTGGTAGTTCTTCGGCATGTCCGGGTAGAAGTAGTTCTTGCGGTCCCACTTCGAGATTTCCGGCGTGCTGCAGCCGAGCATGAGCCCGGCGACCATGGTCTTCTCAATCGCCTCCACGTTCAGCACCGGCAGCGCGCCCGGGAGCCCCAGGCAGGTGGGGCAGGTGTGCGTATTCGGGTCCGCGCCGTATTCCGCAGGGCACCCGCAGAACATCTTGCTCCGCGTGTTGAGCTGCGCGTGGACTTCGAGGCCGATGGTGGTGATGTACTTGGGCATGAAAGGAGGCGGGCGGGGGCGAAACGGAGTCCCTTTGAGTGGCTGAATCTGGGGCGGGGGTCAAGCGGTAAGCGGTGCGACAGTAAGCGGTGAGCGGTAGGACGGTGGGGCACCGAGCCTGGATTCAGCCGAAGGGGAACTTTTTGTGCTTGGGCCTCTTCGCATGGGGTCGATTGTACGAAGGAGCTGGCGAATGCGCCCCACGCAGCAGAGCCATCCTCCATGAGATTTTGATGGTGTACTGCCTGTCGAAGGGCTTGCGAGTGCCGTTTTTGGAAACCCACTCTCCCGCTACGCGCACCACATAGGGATACGGCCGGGGTTTCAGATCCACCGGAAAGTCAACACTCCCAGAGGGAAGCTCCAATGCTTTTCTCAAGGAACTTAGAAGGCGCGGATCGACCTTGTGAGACACCAATCGAATGGTCGTGGGATCCTCCAGTAGAATGACCGACTTGGCACCGCGACGCGATGGAGTCATCTGCACTTCACGAAGCACCACATGATCCACGGTACCATCGGGCTGGGTAAATCTCAGTGAGACTTTGCTGTTCTTTCCTGTTTCCTTCTCAAGCAGAAACAGGGGATCCGCATCGAAGACAGGACGGTACCGAGCTACCCAGGAGCACCAGATGTCAGACGGATAGTTCTGCGACGGACCAACGCTGTCGATACAGGCGCGGGTGCGGCTGGAAAGGGTACAGCTTGCGCCTCCAACGAGCAGAAGTCCGCATGCCAGCCAGCGAAACAGGAGGTACAGGAATTTTGCCGGAGAGCTGGATACTTTTGCCATCGCTTGAGAGAATCAGATATTCCATCACCCCGCAAGGGACAGGGAATTGCGCCGTCAACAGTAGGACGGTGGGCTGTAAGGGTGCGCGGCGTGACTGGGGGTGGCGGGCGCAGTCATTTTAATCGCAAAGCAGCGAAGCAGCAGAGCAGCAAAGATGAATATGGAGCAGGGACGTGACAAATCAGCCTCTTATCCTTTGTTGCTTTGCGACCTTTGATGATAGCGGGTAAAAGCGTCAACACACCGAGCACCTCCACCGTCGCACCGCTTACCGCTCACTGTCGCACCGGCTACTTCTCCCAAATCAAATGCTCCAGCCGCAAGCGCTCGGCGCGCTGGGCGGCTTCGTCGGAGCGTTCGCCGCCGATTTTGGCGAGGCGGTCGGCGAGGCGGGCGGCGGCTTCCCATTGCTTCTGGCCTTCGAGGAGTTCGATGGCCATGAATCCGGCGCGGAAGATCCACACGCGGTCCTGTGGGGAGAGCTGCATGGCGGTTTGCGGGGAAAGCCCGGCTTCGAGCACATCGAAACACGCTTCGAGTGCAGCGGAGCGGCGACCGGCTTGCTGATGGCACTGCGCAAGGAGGATGCCGGCGCGCTGGCGCCAGGCGCGGGAGGCGTTCTTGTCTTCCACGACCGAGCGGAAGACGGAGGCGGCGTCATCGAGATTCTTCGGGTCCTTGCGCGCGAGCAGCACGAGGAGTTCGCCCTTTTCCATGATGAGGTCGAAGCGCGCATCGCCTTCCGGTGCGGGCTTGCTGCTCAGGAGGGCATCGATCACGCTCAGCGCCTCATCTTCTTTGCCCTGACGACGCTTGGCCACGGCTTGCTGACGGCGCGCTTCAGAGGCGAGTGGGCTCTCACGTGCGACGAGTTCTGCCCAGAGCCCGATGGCCTTCTCCAAGCCTGCAGGCGTGAGCTGGGCCATGGCTGCCTTCCCCGCAAAGAAGATGGCGACATCGGCATAGGGTGAATCGGCGTGCTCTTCCGCGAGCGTCTCAAACTCCGCGACGGCGCGGGCGTATTCCTCACGGCGATAGTAGGCTTGCGCGACCTTCATGCGCACTTCATCACGCCAGTCGGACTCAGACCACTGGGCGAGGAAGTTCGCACCGGACGCGGTCACGCCTTCCAGGTTCCCCGCAGCCTCATGCCACCACACGCGGATATAGGCGAGGCGCTCGCGCCACTTGTCCTCCAGCGCGGGGATTTGCTCCGCGGCATCCAGCGCGGCGCCGGCGGCCTTCGTGCGGGCGGGAAGGTCCAGCATGGCCAGCTCCGCCTGCGCGATGTGAGCCTCCACGGCACGGGGGTGGTGTGGATACGCCTGGAGAAACTCCTCCAGTGCCTTGTCCGCCTGCGGGTCGCGTTTTGCCGCGAGTCCGAGGGCGCGCTCCAGGAGCAGCTTCGGCGCCTGGTCCTCTGCCTGCGCCTGAGAGGAGGGCTGGAGAGGCAGGCCACCGGCCGGCACGGTCACCGGCTGCTGGAGCTGGGCCAGGCACACGCGGAACTTCTCTTCATCCTTCCCTTTCACGGCGGACATGCCGGCATTGTAAACGGCGAGGCGCAGCAGCATGGTATCCGAAGTCTCCGATGCAGTGCGCATGAAGTGATCCCCAGCCCCGGCATACTCGCCACGGGAAAAGCGTACGATGCCCAAGATGTAATCCACAATATCAGGCCCCGCATTTCCATAGCGGCTGCGCCAGAGGTCGACCACGCGGTCATCCGCGCGCGCCGCGCCGTACAGCGCCATCAGCGCGCGCAGGGCATCCGCCTGGCGTGCGTGGTCCGGGTAGAGGATGCGGAAGCTCTCGAAGAAGCCTATGGCCTCTTCTCCCCTGCCCCGCTCCACGAGCCACTGGCCGATGTGATAGAGGGCGAGCGCATGCCGGTCCGGCGGCGTGGGATCCGCGGCCCAGGTGAGCAGGGTTTTCAGCACCGAATTGTCATCCTCCGGCGCAACAGTGCGGAAGAGGGCGAAGGCCTGCTCCAGGTAATCGCTCGGCGTATCGCGATCCATGAAGGCGCGCAAGCGCTTGGCCGCGATACTGGAACGCCCCTGCATGGCATACGCCTCAGCCAGGCGCACGAAGGAGGCATCATGCAGGCGCAGCGGCAGCGACTCGCTCGAATCCAGGTACCGGCGCAGGACAACCTCCGCCTGCTTCCCCTCCCCTTCCTCCAGCAACGCGACCGCGCGGACGAACTCCGACTCATTCGTACCGCGGTCCGGTCCCAGCCGGCGCAGCACGACGTCCGCACGGCCGGACATGGCCTCGGACTCATTGCTCAAGTCATAGGCCTGCTCGGCGAGCACGCCGTAGGGATTGGTCAGCACGTCCTTGAGTGACTTACGCCCGGCATTCTCACGTCCCTGGCCGATGATGGCCTTGCCCAGAGCAAGGTTTGCCTGCGAAGGGTACTTGTTGGCAGGCGTTTTCAGGTAGGTCTTCAGCTCGGCCTCGGCTTCTTTGAACTTCTGCTGCAGGAGAAAGGCCTGCCCTTTCCAGAAGGGAGCATCCGGCACCTCGAAAAGGGTCAGGGCGACCAGAGCCTTGTCTGCCAGCCCGGCACGGAGGAGGGCATCTACAAGGCGCTCGCTGAGCTGGGCAGACTCCTGACGGGTGAGGTCCTTTTCCTTGAGCACCTTTTCATACTTCAGCGCAGCCACCTCATGCATGCCCTCCTGGGAGGCGGCGAGAGCGAGTTGATAGGTGGGGCGGTCCGCCAGGGCCACCTTCTGGGCCGGGACTGCGGACGCGGAAAAAAGCACCAAGCCGCAGGCAAGCGCGATGGCAGCAGGCCTGCTGAAACAACAACAACAGGTCTGAAACAGGGAAATCGGGCGATGGCTGGCGTGCGGGAAGTCGCGCTGCGGCATTCAGATACGGTACGAGCGCCCCGGGAAAAGCTCAACCGGGAAGGTGGCGGGCGGTAGATAGCCCTCTCTGGGTGAGGGAGGAACGCAAAGCAGCAGAGCGGCAAAGAAACTGAAGGAGGTTAGGCGTCCCCGCCTGACAGTGGGCGTTAGGCCTCCGGCCTGACGTTAGGAACGTCAATTCGCGATTTCACGCAGAAGGGACGATTCCGGTTAACCGCAAAGGGGCAGAGAGCGCGGAGGATCGCGGTCGGGTGGACTTGGCGCTCAAGAGCGAGGCGTCGTGTCAAGGAGTGGGGACATTCCTGTCCCCATTTTGGATGAGCAGGACCTTGGGACAGCGAACTAATCCCCGATGGAGCAGGATTGAGATTCACAGGCAGGAGCAACTTTACAGGCAGCCACCTTCCCATGGGGACAGGAATGTCCCCACTCCTTGACGCAAGGTATCGCCGCAGATGGAGATGTATTGGCCAGTGATGTCTCCGCTTCTCTGGCCCCTGCGCTCACTCAGCCCCCTCCCGCTCCTCTGCGTCCTTTGCTGCTTTGCCCCTTTGCGGTTAACCCAGTCGTCCCTTTGGCGTGAAATCGTGAGGTGGCACTCCTTCCGTCAGGCCGGAGGCCTAACGCCCGCTGTCAGGCGGGACGCCTCACCTCCGAGGGGCATTCACTTTTTCTCTTCCTCGAAGGCGGCGCTCAGAATCTGGAAGCCATCGGTACCGTCGAGTCCCTCGAACTGACCGGCGTCCACCTGGCTTTTGATATAGGTGAATCCTTGCCTGGCCTTCCGAAACAGCTCCACCACCCCTCGCTCATGTCGGTCGTTCTCTTTCTTGCGCAGAGTCGCCAGCTCTTTGTCCCTGTCGGAAAGGGTGGACTTCAGTGCCGCCAATTCGGCCGTGAGCTTGTTTTCCTGGGCGAAGTAGGAAGCAGACTTCGAATTCCACTCCGCCTCCCGTTTCTTCAGCCCTGTGGAGGCGTGATTGGAGGCCACCAGATAACCTCCGGCGAATCCCAGCCCCATGAAGATGCCAATCACGGTGAGCCACAGTCCACTCGCAAACCCTGTTGATTCCGTTTGCATGGAGAAAACCCTTTCTCCACAAACTTACCATACAGAGGCGGGGGCCGTCAACTCACCTCGCCCCCTCTTTTACCGCATCGTAGCCGGCAGAGAGGCCCTCCAAATCCGGATTCTCGAAGATGGTCTTCAGCCGCTGGTAGCCATTGGTAAGAGCCAGCCCCTTGAAGTTGCCGGCAGCCACTTCGTGCTGGATGTCATGAAAAGCATTCTTCGCGGTGACGACCTGTTCGATGGAAAGCGGGCTCTGCAGGTCAAAGCTGTCCACCGCCATGGCAGTCCTTCTTGCCACTTCGCGATACAGTTGGGCTGCACGCTCCGCCTTTGAGGTAAGGGCCTCTTCCAGCAGCGAGATTTCGGCTTCCTTGTCGTCCTTGTCCTTCTGCGCTGTGGTTGTCACCCGCTGCAGGTCGGTGGTCAAGCTCTCCACCTTCTTGCGCAGGTTGGTCATCTCTTCATCCTTGTCCGTGAGTTTCACGTTCAACACGGCAAGCTCCCTCGACAGCTTGTCCTCGCGGGAGCGGGAAGCCCTGGCCTGGGCCTCCCACGTTGCCTCCCGTTCCTTCAATTGGGACATCGCGCGGTCCGTCGCCACAAAAAAGCCGCCTGCGTAGGTGATGCTGGCGCAGATGGCCATGATGGCAAGCCACGACCCAGCGGAATAGACAGGAGAAGAGGTATGCATGGAAAAGCGCTCCTTTCTCCATGAGCATACCAGACATTTTCATCCGGAGGAAAATTTTTCGGGAGGGCCAGCGGCGGCGGAAGTGACCGAGCTGTCACTCAAACGGCGCTTTGCGGCGATTCGTGCAAAGTGCAGTAGCGCCGCCGTCGAAAAAACGCATCTGCTCACTTGAACTGAAAACGAGATGCGTGAAACTTCCCCGCCGAATTTCATCAATGAAGGTATTCCGAGTCGCACTCAGCTCTCCAGGCACGACCGTTGTCGAGGCCAATTCCTGCACCCCAGATGATGATTCACTCCGCTTCCACCGCGGAGGCACGCTGCCTGCTGAGCATCTGCCGCCCACGGTAATAAAGGTGGAAGAGTCAGCCATGACAGCCCTGGAGAGCTCAGGCTCAGTGCTGCCTCCTGTCTCGGTACTTCACCCTACGAAACACAACTAGAAACAGACTCCATAGGAACGATTGCAGATTTCAAAACATGAAGGTCTACAGGGTAGTTTTGAGCAGCGTAGGAGCCGTCCATGTGGAAGCCGACCGGTATGAAGGAGATGACTCCCTCGTGCGATTCTTCCGCGGGGATTCAGTCATCGCCGAGTATCCAGCCTCTTCCGTGAAGGAAGTGGGCGAAACCGGCCATCCTCCCGCAGGCGGCGGTGGCTTCTTCAGTGCGCACGCCGGGGAGGATTAGTATCCGTTACCTTCCTCCGCCTCTTTCTCTGCTGCGATCTCCACGTCGCCGCGCTGGCGTTTTACCTTCTCCTCGGGCACATATTCGTACATGCTCTGGTTGAGCCTGGCCTGAGTGGATTCTGGCAGGATACGGCGTGCGGCCACGAGCATCTTGTTCATCCCGCCAGGCACGACAAAAAGCTCTCCCTTCATCAAGCCTTCATAGCCGACTCTGGCCACGTCTTGGGGAGCCATCACGTTCGAGCCCTGGAAGGCCTTTACGGCAACCATGTCTGCCTTGGGGAAGAAGTCCGTGTCCGTAGCGCCCGGGCACAGGGCGGTGACGCTCACTCCTGTATCCTCCAGCTCAATGGTCAGGGCCTCGCTCCATGAAAGCACGAAGGCCTTCGAAGCATGATACACCGCGAGCATCGGTCCCGGCTCGAAGCCGGCGATGGAGGCGACATTCAAAATCTTCCCCTGGCCGCGCTCGACCATGGGCTGGATGAAGAGCTTCGTGAGTCGCAGCACGGCTTCGATGTTCAGCCGGACGGTGGAGATGTCTTCGTCGATGGGAATCTCCCAGGACTTCCCACGCATGCCGTGACCGGCATTGTTCACGAGAATCTCCACGGCCTCCCCGAGCTGCTCCACGGCGACGTAGACTTCCCGTGCGGCATCCGGCTTTTCAAGGTCCTTCGCGATGACCTCAACTTTCACACCGTGCTTCGTCTCAAGCTCAGTTTTCAGCGACTCCAATTCACTCTGCCCTGGCGCCACCAAAATGAGTGGGTGGCCATGCTCGGCAAACTCATGGGCGAGGTGGAGACCGATGCCGCTTGAAGCTCCGGTGATGAGCGTGGTGTGTTCGGAATTCATGGATGAGATGGGGCTTGGGGAAATGCGCGTTCGTGTTTGTGATCGTGGAATCGCGTGCCGGATATGCTCCGTGCGACTCGCAACGCTGAAACGCCCCCCTGATGCGCGCCTCATGGCGGAGCTCACGCTGCGTCCAGCCCACGGAAGCACCACGATACCGGGAGGTATGAGGAGACGGCATGGATGTTTCAGCGCGCGGAGCGACGAACTTACCCAAGGTGTTGCATGGATCCCCTTGTCGCATGGACCACTCCTGGTAGCCCGACGTCTCTGATATGAAGATTCGGTTCCAACTTTGCTTGGCCTTTGTACTGCGGGGACACAGACCAATACCCAACTCCTCCAACAAAACGAACTGGCAGTGGGAATCACCCACTGCACCGAGCAACGCATCTTTTCCTCCGTGTCATTCCCGCATTGCAGGCAACCTCTCGCTATGTTCGCGAGGTGAGGCGGAAGACACTTCCGCACAAGCCGACGGTCTCGATCTGCTCCGTGCTTCTCAGGCACTCCCATGCGCCGGGGAGATCGTAAATGCACTCAGGCGCGTGGATTTCCGCCGCCTCAACCACGTCCTGCAACGTGAAGGGCGTGGGCAAAAAGCTGCAAATTTCCGCCAGCTTCCCGGCAAGGGGATGCTGGACGGGTACCGGGGAGTAGTAGTGAGTCAGTGCAGTCATCTTTGGGGGGTGTGACCAGAAGCAGAATCGACACACGCTCCCCCGGCCAACGTGTGTGTTTGCAATTTGAAACAAACTTCACCGGCTTCGACCCGATGCCTCAAACCGTCAGCCGCCCAATGACGGCGCGCCTAGCCGCAACCGGGAGCCTGCGAGTCCTCTCTCCCCAAGACGCTCAATGGCACCACCATCCTGAACTCCGTGCCCTCGCTGCCAATTTGTCCGCTCTCGACCAAGGTGGTCCACCCTTCGGAGAAAGTCTCACGCGGCGCTCGCGGATACATTTCCACCATGCGCACTGCAGCTTGGTAGAGCGAAAAGTTTCCGCCTGCGAAGCTGTCACAAACCGTCCTCACCATCCCTTCTGGCGATTCGGTTTTCACATCCACTGAATCGCAAGCGGAGCATCATCTCTCGGGAGGAATCTGAACTCAAATTAAGGTGAATGCCTGATTGGAATCGAGCCCACCCTCCTCCACAGTCCCGTCCCCCGCTCCCATTTCCTCGATGACCAGCATCCAAGTGGAAATCCACATCGCCTGTCCCGCCCCGTTCATTCATGAAGCACTCAGACAGCACCAGGACTGGCCCACGATTGCCCCAGAGAGCTTCGTGGAGGCGCCTCGTGAAATCGGCGACCGCCTGTGGATCCGCACACGCGTGACGGGTGCGGAGAGAGTCTTCGGCGCGCGGCTGGTGTCTTTTTCGAAAAACCGGGTGAGCTGGGACACGGATCCCCTGACGAAGGTGTCCGGTGAAGTGACTCTCCAAGAGATGCTGCCGGGAGAGACCCGCTTGCTATTCGAGTTCCGCTACCGTCGGGAAGGCATGATTGAAGCCGTCTTCGCTTCGGGCGATTTGGTGAAGCGGCGATTGGAGGATGACTTGGAGAGGCTCAAGCAGGTGCTGGAGGAGCGCCACGCAAGCGGCGGCCCCTCGGGCGGGGAGAACTGAGGAGTAAGTCCGCTTTGTTGCCCGCAATTGCAGCTTAATCGTGGGCGAGGATTGACACGGTGCCCAGTACCCGCGTTGATAAGGAAATCTCTGCTTACTACGATTTCCTTAGAGGCTCCCATGCAAATTCCCCACCTTGGCCTGGATGCCGTCATCGCCACCGAAGAGCTGAATCAGCGTCCTTCGCGGCCACCGGACCACGCCGAGGAAGCCCAGGCGCTGCTGACTCTGACCCAGGCGCTCTCGGCGCATCCGGAAGAAATCTTCCAGCAGCTCTGCCTGACCGCGCGGAAACTCACGCGGGCTGAGTCCGCCGGTGTGAGCCTCTTGAATGCTGGCGCCGGGCGCTTCGTCTGGCCTGCGGTGGACGGTGGACTGGCGAACTATGTGAAGGCCGGCACGCCGAGCGACTTCGGCCCGTGTGGGACGGTGATTGAAGGGCGGCGCCCCGTGCTCTTCCAGCATCCTGAGCGTCACTTCGACTACCTCGCGTCCATCACGCCGCCGTTGGAGGAGGTCCTGCTCTCCCCCTTCTTCCTCAAGGGCGAACCTGTGGGTACCGTGTGGGCAGTGATGCACACGGCAGGCAAAAAGTTCGAACCGGAAGACCGGCGTCTGCTGGACAGTGTGGCCAGCTTCGCAGGTCTGGTCTACGGCGTGTTTCTGGACACCAAGACTCTGGCTCCCTACATGGAAGTCGCGCCTGGGGATAGCAGGGGCTAGCGGTAGTGCGCTCTCGCTCGGGTGGGGTTCCGTTTCATTTTTCAGCGCGCGAGCAGGACCCACAAGAGCACGCCGCCAAGGATGACTGCCGCCAGCAGCCAGTAGGGCCATGTCTTTCTTGCAGGGCGAGGCGTACTCTCCTCCCCCATGAGGGCCTTTTGTAGATCGAGAATGGGCTTTTTCACCCCGCTGAATCGCAGGCAGCGGGAATGCTGTGCGTTTGAAGAGCGCGCTGGTGGTTTATCGCAAAGCAGCGAAAGCAGCAGAGATGAGGAAGAAGGGAATGCGATGCGCTTGGTGGAGTGCAGGAGACGCCTCACCGCTGGAGGGTGTGTAGTGATTAGGACGAGTTGAAAATGAAAACAGGTCTTGAAGCGCGGCCACTTACTCAATGTCTTACGGCAAGCCAAGGAGTGGGAGCATTCCTGCTCCCATGTTGAGGTGTGTTACGTCCCAACATAAATGCCACCCAACCGTGCCCACGAAACGAAGCGACTCTCTCGCAGGGAGCGGCACTAGCCTAGTGCCGTCATATGCAGCATAACCACGTAAGGAGCTTGAAGGCGTCCTGGAAAGCTTCGAACAGAAAGGCTCCGCACCCTATTTGCCAACCACCGGCACTAAGGCTAGTGCCGCTCCCTGCGGGTCATCCGTTCCTCGTCTTTGCTGCTCTGCTGCTCCGCTGCTTTCGCTGCTTTGCGTTAAGAACAAACGCAGGCACCGCTCCGGCAACCGTTTACCCACGTTTGCGACACGGACAAAAAGCATACACGACAGCATCTTACGCCGGACAACAGAGTCAATATTTGTCCATTTGGTTTATCCGACACGTTTCCAGGGTCATTCAGTGTTTCGGACGGTGCGATTGACTCTTCACGACTGCATCAAAGTCTGGTGTCATACCGGCCTTCGCTGCCCAGCCCTGCCCGGCTCTCACTCAATCCACAAGCACCTTTCTCGTATGGCGGATTTGAAACCTACTCCTTCACAGCATTCGCCTGGTGTCACGCCATCTGCACCGCTGGCCCCGCCAAAGCAGCCCGGAGTCATCAAGCGATACTGGGCCAAGGTGGGCGGAGGATCTTTCCTCATCAGCCTGATCATCCATGTGTGTCTCCTCGTGGGGGCGTACTTCCTCGTGGATGAGCTCGTCACGGAACCCAAGGTGGACTTCCTCTCCGGAGGCGGCAGCAAGAGCGGCCAGGAGTCCAGCCAACAACTGGCGACGCAGGTCATGAACAAGAAGCGCACGGCGCTGACCCAGACGACACCGATGCGCAAGGTGGTATCACTCAACGCGACTGCGGCCATCGCGCTGCCGGAGATCCCGATGGACACCTTTGAGATGCCGGAGATGAAGAGCGTCATGGGTGGCGGCATGATGGGCTCCGGCGGCTTCGGCAGCAGCGGCGCTGGCGGGGGCTTTGGCTCCGGAGTGGGCACTGGTGGCATGAAGGGCTTCGTGGCACGCACCTTCTTTGGCAACCTCGGCGCTACCGGCGGCGTGCCTGGAGTGCTCTATGACCTGAAGCAGGACCGCAAGGGCAAGCCGCAACCCTACAATGCCAACGAGTATTTCCAGAAGGTGAAGGCGTTTGCGGACAAGAAGTTCGGGGCCTCAGAGATGAGGGACTACTACCAGGCTCCGCAGCAGATGAACTTCACCTTCCTGGCGGTGCCTCTGATGACGGCCGATGAGGGTCCCAAGGCCTTCGCGGTGGAGAAGGATGTGCAACCGCGCGGGTGGCTGGTGCACTACACTGGCACGCTCACGCCGCCGGAGACGGGCGAGTGGCGCTTCGTGGGATACTTCGACGATGCGCTGGCGGTATACATCAACGGTGAGCCGGTGCTGGATGCTTCCCGCGATGACCTGGTGAATCTGGGTGAAGCGAAACCGAACCTGGAGGTTCGTGAACCCTGGGGCGGGCGCGGTGTACTCAATGGTCGCTGCATGGGCGGCAGGTGGGTGGAACTCAACGGCCCCTTCAAAATCGACATCATCGTCGGCGAGCGTCCCGGTGGCCAAGTGGGTGGACTGTTGCTGGTGGAGCATCGCAAAACCAAGTACAAGAAGACCGACTATGACCTGCCCATCCTGCCGCTCTTCACGGTGGGAAGGCCGGAGAAGGAGGACATGGAGCGCATGAAGGAATTCTCCGCGAAAATCGAGAACCAGATTGGTGGATTGGAGTTGAAGAACATCCCCATCTTCAACACCGGAAAAACGCCCATCAATGACCGGAACAAGTGGAAGATTACCCCCGGCATCGGCCTGCTGCCGGCGAAGGGCGGGAATTGAGTCAGGGCCTGGCTTCGCGCTCAGGAGAATTGCTTCACGAAGTCGCAGCGCTTCACCTCACGCGACGGGACCTTTACCCGCAGGAGGAACAGACACTTGTACAAACAGACTGGCGCGACAGGTCGCCGGCCACCACACCTAAAAAATAGTGTCGTGGGAGGCTGAATATCTAAAGAACTGCATAGCCAGCTTTTTCACAACGCCTCCGCGTTTCCAGTCGATCGCACAAAACCACCCGTGTGTTTCCATGCGATACAGCGGTGTCATGAAACAAGAACTCGTCGAACCGCTCAGAAGTAGACAAACGCTTCGTCCGCCGGGACTCATCCGGGCAAGTTGCAGGGAGCGATGACGGGGTCAGCTATCGCAGCGTACCGCCGCTGGCATGCCTGGATCTAAGCCAAATTCGGAGAAGGAGATAGGGACGACCGTTGAGTGAATGGCCGATAGAATTCAGGAACATCGAGGCGCACTGCGAAAAAATGTCCGGTCTGGGGAAGGTCAAACATGTGATCCCTGAGTGCAGGGTGTGGTGATCAACAAAGCATACAACCAAGCACGTCATGCGGAACGCCTGGCGGAGGACGCCACGTGTCCCGAAAGCGGCATCCACGTCCGGGCAGGGAGTAACGCCGGATTTCAGAAAGAGCGAGCTACCCCTTTGAAGGCCATGGCAAAGACTCCGCGGCGCAGTGCGAAGGCTGGCAAGGTGAGCCCGCCACCTCGGAACGGCGCCACGCCCCGCTCGCGCGAGGTCGCCGACCCACCCGCACCCGCACCCGCACCCGCACCTTCCCTCGACTTTATTGAGCCCATGCTCTGCCTCCCGGTGGAAACGCTTCCGAAGGGTAACTGGCTTTACGAAATCAAGTGGGACGGATATCGGGCCCAAGGCATCGTGGAGCGCAGCAGAAGCCGCCTGCTGTCCCGCAACGGCACCTCCTTGGCCGCAGACTTCCCGGACATCGCCAAAGCCCTGGCCAAGCTCGACTGCTGGCGGGCCATTGTGGATGGTGAGATCGTGGCCCTCGATGAAACAGGCCGTGCCGATTTTCAGCAGCTTCAGCAGAAGAAGAACCGCACCGCTGCGGTGCGCCTGGTGCTCTTCGACCTCTTGCACCTGGATGGCGAGGATTTGTTGGATGAACCCCTTGAAGCACGGCGGACACTCCTGCAACGTCTGGTGCGCGATGCCGGCCCGCCCCTCATGTACAGCGGCGAACTGCACGGCGGTCCGGAGGCCCTCATCAGCTCCGCTGCAGCCTTACGGCTTGAAGGCATCATTGCAAAAAAGCGGGGCAGTCGCTACCTGCCGGACAATCGCAAAGGGTCGTGGGTGAAATACCAGACGGAGCGGACCGAGGCAAAGCATCTGCGGTATGCGCAGATTCGCTCGCTGAAGGCTTGAGCGAACGGGTAAAAGCCGCCCACCGCGCCCACGAAGCGACTGTCTCGCAGGGAGCGGCACTAGCCTAGTGCCGCCATCTGCAACACGGCTACGCGAGGAGCTTGAAGGCGTTCTCGAAAGCTTCGAAAAGAAAGGCTCCGCCCCCCATTTGCCGACCACCGGCACTAAGGCTAGTGCCGCTCCCTGCGGGTCGGCCTGTCACCTTCAGAGACACGTGACATGCATGGAAGCGTGTTGCGCGCCATCAGAATGGGAGCAGGAATGCTCCCACTCCTTGGGTCTGCTGCAACGCACGGGGGTAAGTTCGTCGCATTTCAAGACCTGTTTTCAAGTCGTCTTGGTGTGAGCTATTCTGACGCGACATTATGCGACCAAAAAGCGGTAATGCTCACCGCACTCAAAAACGCTTCGCGCAAGGTGGTGCGTGAATGAGTGTGCATGAATACTGCGATCTTGCAGAGTCGCGAGACGTTTCGTTCGACTGAAGTCGAGGCTACTTTGGAAGAGCCGGCACACGCACGGGTCCCATACGGCATCTATCATTTGCCACCTGGTGCGAAGCGCTTTTGAGTGCGGCGAGTATCGCCGCTTTGGGTGAAGAGCTGCGCAAGGTCCACGATCGACTCCGGTGGAACGTCAGCCCCGTGCAGGTGGCCATGGCGGACGCAGGCGTTCGAAGGGCCTCCGGCCTTCCCCACACTTCTTCTCTCTGCCCTGCCCTGCCCTGCCGCCACGGAGATGCATGACAAGGGCGGCCACTCCGCCATGATACGGGAACCGGCACATGACCATGTGCGAAGATTCAACTGGGGTTGGGTGGAGTCTCCGAGCCGCTTTTCAAGCTTGCCACGTACTTATCCATCTCTGCCGTATCAAATATCGGCGCCCCATGGGCGATGAGGTATTGCGTCACGGCATAGGCAAAGACTGCGTCATCATTCATCGTGATCATGACCGTCTTGTCGGGCAGCACATAGTAGTACATTCCAACACGGTCCTCAGGAGTCTGGTGCACGAAATACGCGTCCACCGTTCCCCCTTCCGAGGCAATGTAACTGGCAATGGCTTCGCTGGGGATGCGTTCCGCGAGTTTTTTGATGGCTTTCAGTTTCATGGCTTGTTTCGGAAGGGGCGGAACGAGCGTGGATTCCCAAGGAACTTCGGCTTGCCACACTTCCCTGGCTCGCGCTAAAGACACCGCCATGGATATCGACGTGATGGGCCGCACCTACAACATCTACGGAGGACATCCTACGATTTCGTGGGGTGGGCAATTCTTGCTACAGGGGATACCGGACTTCGGCAGTGCCATCCGGGAGATCGAAATCACGTTTCACTTCCCTCACGCCGAACCGGCACTGAAGAGTCGGACGTGCAGAAGAAGTATCACTATTCCTTTCCAACGTGAGGGTTCTGGCTTGGGAAGCCCGAAGGCCCTTCGAACGCCCGCGTCAGTCATAGCTGCCTGCATGGGCTGACGTTCCACCTTTTGCAGTGAAAATTTCCCTGCAATCCTGCAGGAAATCGTTACGGTGCAGACACGACCCGTGGCCTACAGCACGACAACAAATACGACGTGGTTTCCACCCGTGGGAGAGCGCGTTCCCGGCCACGAAGTCACCGTCCTCGGCGATGGATCTTATGATGGACATTACGAGCTCATCAGAGAGGTCTGGTTGATTGAGCACTCAGGAAAGCGCACGGAGTATTCCGCTTTTGATGCCTTCTGGCACGCGCTTGCTCCTACCGAGGAGGAACTTACCCCTGTGCTCGCAAATGCCGGCGGCGAGTTCCTTCATCTGCTGCATTGCGGCCTCTGCTGTGGCCGACCTATTACCCGCCATCCGCTCTGGGATGGGATGGAAGAGGTCGCCGAATATAGAGACCACCGACTCGTCGATGGCATCCTCTCATTCCATGTCTACGAGGTCGGCGACTTCACCAAGCCCGGCAACCAGCAACGGCTCGCCAGAATTGATTTCACCATCGCAGATGGCACCTACTCCCGCTGTGAAATTGCCGTCCTGAAATACAGGTAGGAGCAAGGTTGAGGTGAGGCTCACCTTTCGAGACGACGAAGCGAATCGAAGGAGGCATGCACGCCGGATGCGCCAGGACAGGTAGAACGTCAGTCCCATACAGGTAGCCGTGCCGGACGGGGGGATTCGAAAGGCCTCCGGCCTTCCCACCTTTCCACGCTCACGTCTATGCCTACGCCGGCCGCCGTGTCAATGCCAGATAAGCGCCCAGTCCCAGCATCGTGGCGCCGGAGGCTTTGGTCAGGATGCGGGCGCGGGCGGACCGTACGACATCTGACCGCAGGATGCGATGAGCCGCGAGGACGGCCAGCACATCGGCAAGGGTGTTCAGGGTGACACAGACGATTCCGAGCAGCACAAGTTGGGGAATCAACGGCGCGCTGGTCGACACGAACTGCGGGAGGAACGCGAGGAAGAAGAGGGCGGTCTTCACGTTCAAAGCCTCGACGAGGATGCCTTCCATGAAAGCGCGCCGCACGCCATGCGATGCCACCGGCTCCGTGAAGGATGCCTGCTCCTTGCGCAGCAGCATACGGATGCCCAGGTAGATGAGGTAGGCGGCACCGAGGAACTTCACCACGTTGAACGCCACAGCGGACTGGGCCACTATCAGGGAGAAGCCAAGCGCCGCGGCGAGTACATGCACCATGCCACCCAGACCGGTGCCAAGGCTCGACGCCAGGCCTTCCTTTCTGCCACCCGCCGCGGTGCGTGCCACGACATACGCCATGCCGGGGCCGGGAGTGATGGCAAGGACGAGAGCGGCAGCAAGGAAGGGAAGAAAGGACATCACGCGTATAGTGCAGTACGATTGGGTAGCGTGACCAGATCCTACTACAGGGTCGCCTCAGGAGTTTCATCCTTCGAAAAAGCGACACGAAAGGTCGACACCATCTTCATCAACGGCGCATGCGGTTCCTCTCGATAGTGTGCCTTCATGTTCTGAAAGGCGCATTGGATGTCGGCTTCTGAGGCGTAGTCCACTATCAGGTGAAAGTCTGGAAGGTCCCCGCAGCTTGCTTTGTTGGTCATGCGAAGCACTCGATAGGAAATCGCAAGATTGCTCCCGAACTGCCCCTCCATGAATTGATGTACCTGCGTCAGCAATTCCCGGTCGCTGACGCCATCCTTGGGGGTGAAGTACACATGGTAGGAGTGCATAGGGGGGGGCGGAATGGGGGTCGAGGGCGTCCTGCCTTTGCCACCTTCTCCTCAGCTGTGCTAGTGGCACATGAAGTGGCGTCAGGGCGGATGCCTAACCTCCGTAGATACGGCACATGCATCATCTTGGCGCGTTTCTCCTGCGCGTCTCTGCCTCCTCGGCGTCGAGGCGTGCTACCCGGCTTGTGTTGCGTCACCACGACGCTCACCCACCCTCTCGCCCCTCTGCGTCCTTTGCTGCTTTGCGCCTTTGCGGTGAACCGGAATCGTCCCTTTCTCGCAAAAGGCGAGTGGAGCCCCTGACGTCAGGCCGGAGGCCTAACGCCCACTGTCAGGCGGGACGCCTAACCTCCTTCTAAACCGCGCAACCAAATCGGCCCCCGTGGGTTAGCATCACTCTCGAAGCGGAGCTTGTGCAATGAAGGCCGTTCCTTCATCGTTTAGGCACCACCACCACTTTCGTTTCCCGTCCCCCTCCCCCTTTCCACCACCGTACATGTCCCTGTCCCTCACGGAACTCCTCGCCAATGCCGCCACGGAGGCGGGTTGCAGCCAGCCGCAGCAGTGCCGCCAGACGCTGGAGGAGGCAGCCGCCCGGCATGGCTCCCTGGTGGAGGCGCTGCTGGATGCGAACATTGTGGATGAGGACCTCTTCTTCGAAAAGCTGGGCCGCGCGGTGAACCTGAATTTCATCCCCGACGAGCAAATCGAGGCCGCCGACTCCCTGCACAATCGCTTCCCGGCGAAGCTGGCCCTGCGCCACCGGCTCTACCCCTCCCACCTCAGCGGGGCAGACCTGACACTGCTGACGTACGATCCCTTCAACCTCGATGCAAAGCAGGCCGTGGGGCATGAGGTGCGCAAGCGGGTGACCTGGGGGCTGGCCACGCGACGCCGCATCCTGGAGGCGCTGCACATGGGCTACGGCGTGGGCGCGGAGAATTTCGAAGAACTGCTGGAAGGCCGCGACGGCGACGGCGGTCACGATGACCTGAAGCAGGAGACCACCGTGCTGGATGAGGCGGATGAGGAGGCGACGGTGATGAACTTCGTGAACCAAATCTTCCGCGAGGCGCTGAAGGAACGCGCCACGGACATTCACGTGGAACCGCTGGAGCGCGACCTGCGCATCCGCTACCGCATCGACGGCAAGCTGCAGGAGGTCCCGGTGCCGCCGAACATGCGCCTGCTGCAGGCCTCCCTCATTTCCCGCCTGAAAATCATGGCGCATCTGGACATCGCGGAGCGCCGCCTGCCGCAGGACGGCCGCATCAACCTGGAGCTCGATGGCGACCCCATCGACGTCCGCGTGGCCACCATCCCTTCCGTGAATGGCGAGAGCGTGAGCTTGCGTCTCCTCACCCGACAAAAGTTCGACTTCGAGAAGCTGGGGGTGGATGGCAACACCGCCGCGACCATTTCCAAACTGCTTGCCGCGCCGAATGGCATCATCCTTGTCACCGGCCCCACGGGCAGTGGTAAGAGCACCACGCTCTACACCTTCCTGCGGCAGCTCAATACCAAGGAGCGCCGCATCGTCACCATCGAAGACCCGGTGGAAAACAAGCTGGACGGCGTGGTGCAGATTGCGGTGAAGCCGGAGATCAACCTCACCTTCGCCGCAGGCCTGCGGTCCATCCTGCGCGGTGACCCGAACGTCGTGATGGTCGGGGAAATGCGCGACCTGGAGACCACGGAAATCGCCATCCGCGCCGCGCTCACCGGTCACCTGGTCTTCTCCACGCTGCACACGAATGATGCGGTCGGGGGGATCAGCCGCTTGCTGGACATGGGCATCGAGCCCTTCCTCATCTCCTCCTCCGTGCGTGCCTTCCAGGCCCAGCGCCTCGTGCGCACCCTGTGCCCGCACTGCAAGCAGCCCTCGAAGCTGGAGGCCGGCTACCTGGCTGGTATTGGCTTCCCGTTGGATCAGATCGACAAGCTCAAGCGCCCCGAAGGCTGCCGCCAGTGCCGCGGCACCGGCTTCTCCGGCCGACTCGCCATCATGGAAATCTGCCAGATGACCACCTCCCTCGCGGAGAAGATCAACTCCCGCGCCGCCATGGCCGACATCAAAGCCCAGGCGATGGCCGATGGCATGGTGCCGATGAGGCAATACGGATTCCAGAAGGCCATCCAGGGTGTGACGACGGTGGAGGAGGTGATGCTGGTTACTGCTAGCAGCGACTAACGTGAATTGCTGGCCGTGCGACGGTGCGACAGTGAGCGGTACGACGGTGGAATGAAGGCTGTGAGTGAATGGTGACTTGAGTGAAGACTGCAATGACGAAAGCAAATGGCGAGAACTCCCAACGCAAACGGCTGGCCGAGCGGTTTACGGAGCTGGAAGTTTACAAGGTGGCCTTCGAGCTGCAGCAGGACATCTTCAAGGCAACCAAGAACTGGCCGAAGGAAGAGATGTATGCATTGACGGACCAAGTGAGACGCAGCAGCCGGTCCGTGGGGGCGAACATCGCGGAGGCGTGGGGCAAGCGACGCTATGAAGCGCATTTCGCCAGCAAGCTCACCGATGCTGACGCAGAAGCACAAGAAACCATCCACTGGCTCCGCACCGCCTATGCCTGCGAGTACATCAGTCGCGAGACATGCCAGGACCACATCGACCGCGCCAAATCCATCGGCAAGATGCTTGGAAGCATGATGGCATCCGCTTCAAGTTTTCAACTTTCACCAAAGAAGCCGAGAGCCTAACTTGAGAGTTTTGCCACTGGCAAAAACCGTCGCACCGCTCACCGTCGCACCGCTCACCGTCGCACCGCTCACCGTCGCACCGCTCACCGTCGCACCGCTCACCGTCGCACCGCTCACCGTCGCACCGCTCACCGAAATGCCCGCTTTCGCTTACACCGCCCTCGACGCTGCTGGTAAACAAGTCACCGGTTCGCTTTCGGTTTCGACGCGAGCTGAAGCGTATCGAAAACTCGAGGCACAGCGACTGGTCCCTATCAAGGTCTCCGAGGATGAGGCCGCAGCCAAAGCAGCAGCGGTGGAGAAAGCAGAGGGAGAAGGCCCACCGCCGAAGCTGAAGCGTGCGGACCTCATCTTGTTCACGGAAGAACTGGCGGACCTCATGGATGGTGGCTTGCAACTGGAGCAGGCACTGCGCGTGATGCATGAGCGGCAGGAGTCAGCCGTGCTGCGCAAGGTCAGTGGTCGTATCCGCGATCAATTGCGTGAGGGCGCGATGTTCTCCAAGGCGTTGGCGCAGGCATCGCCTTCGTTTGATGAGATGTACTGCAATCTCGCAGCAGCTGGCGAAGTGTCCGGCTCGCTGCCGCAGATTCTGCGCCGCCTGAGCGCGAACATCTCACAGATGCATGAGTTGCAATCACGCGTGATGAGCGCGCTGATCTATCCTGCGTTCCTCTTCGGCGCGGTGATTGTGCTGCTGCTGGTCTTCAGCCTCTTCCTCGTACCGAAGTTCTCTGAGATGCTGTCGAAGAGCCGCACGTCGATGCCGTTCATGATGGCGATGCTGGTGCATTTCAACACCTTCGTGGCCAGATGGTGGTGGCTCGGGCTCTCGGTGGGCACCGTCGGCGTGATTCTCTTCCGCGGCTACATCTCCCGTCCTTTGGGACGCCTCTGGTGGGACCGCGCCCGCCTGAGGATACCCGTATTCGGCACCATCCTCACCGCACGCTTCTATGCGCAGTTTGCCGCGTCCCTGGGGAGCCTCATCAACAACGGCATCCCCCTGTTGAACGCCTTGCGCCTTACTGCGAAGACCACGGCGAATGTGTACCTGCGCGGTCTCCTGGAGCAGGCCACCGTGTATCTCGGTGAGGGTGCGTCTCTCTCTGGTGCCCTTCGCAAGGTGGGTCACCTGCCCGTGATGCTCATCGACATGATTGCCATGGGCGAGCAAACCGGCCGCCTCGGGAAAGCGATGGAGAAGATCGCCCTGCGCTTCGACAAGGAACTCGACAAGACCGTGAAGCGCATGATGGCCATGCTCACGCCCACGATTCTCATCTTCCTCTTCATCATCGTGGGTGTCGTCGCCGTGTCCATTGTGACCGCCATCTTCGGCGCCATGTCGGGCGTGAGGAGCCGGGCGTAGAGGAGAATGAATAGCCGCAAGCGAATCGGACAACCACCGTGCTTCGCTTTCATCTGGCACGTTGAAGCAGCGCTTTGCGTCGTGGAGTGCGTGTGGCAAGCGTTAGCGCGACACCGCTTTGAACGGAGAGAATGAGCGTCATGGAACGGTGTCACGGTCCAATCCCCCCAAGATGCTGTCCACCTGGAAGCTTGGAATGCTGGGTTCCAGCGAAAGTTCTGTAGAGTATGGGGACTATATTCCTTCGTTCAAAGCGGTGTCGCGGCCTCAAGGGAGGCCTGTGCCACCGCACTCCACGACGCAAAGCGACCTGGTTCGTTGAGGTGGCACGCAGTGCATCACTTCCCTGTTCATCCAACCACGGTTTCGTTTCCAATCTCGACGGACCATCTTTCAAAATTTCACATGTCCATGACACAACCAGCCTGTATCTTTGCCGCCGGATGACCGTCACAACAGGCTGTTTTCACACATCCTCTCGGTAACAACAACACTCCGCAATCCCCCCTCCACCCCCACCATGAGCTCCACCCAAAAATTCCTCCTGGCCATCCTCCCCAAGAGCTGGGCGCAAGGCATGGAAACGGAATCCCGTGAGTGGATGCTCCAATGTCCCTGTGGCTACGCGAAGTCCGTCTGGGACTGGGGCGGCATCCGCTGGAAGGCAGCAGGCAATCCGAAGAAGTACCTGCGCTGCAGCCAGTGCGGTGAGATGACGTGGCATTTGTGCGCGAAGGGGCAGCAACAGCAGCAGGGTTGATGGTCTTTGGTTGATAGTTGATAGCCTGAGGGTGCTGGGTGTGGCCTCATTGAGGAGGTTAGGCGTCCCGCCTGACAGCGGTCGTTAGGCCTCTGGCCTGACGGGTTGGGGGGGGGCTCTGCCTCGCAAGGAAAGCATCTATGCTGGGTGTGGTCACCTGCGTGGGATCCAACGCAGAGACACAGAGGAACTTCGGAGACTGAGAGTTTCCTCCGACTCTGAACACTCAACCACGAACTCGCAGCACCCTCAGGCTATCAACTATCAACCAAAGACCATCAACCCCTCCTCACGGTTTCCCCACCTCATACAGCCGCGCCACTTCCTCCGGCTGCAAGGCAGCGCCAAAGAGCAAAAATTCATCCATACGCCCATTGAACGTGCGCACCTCCGTGCGCGGCTTGCTGCCCTCCGGCAGGCCCCAGTTGCCCAGCTCGCCGGTGCCGATGAGAATCTTCTCACCCTGGTCCACATTGGTAGACGTGTACTCGCTCACGAGCTTCCCGTTCACATAGTTACGCCCCACCCCCGTGCGCATATCGAAGGTCGAGGCCACGTGATACCAGACGCCCAGCGTATCCGGCCCAAACATCTCGGGTGAGTAAAGCACGTGCTGTCCCTTTCTCCCCCCGGTCTCGTGAATGCCCAGCGCGAACGAACCGGCCTGCACAAACTGCCAGTGCGGATTCCCCGGAGTCCAGGTGTCTGTGAGGAAGAGACTGTTGAAGCGGCGGTCAATGCCATCCACCTGCACCCACGCAGCGAGCGTGATGGCATCATGCTTCCCCGGAACGGTGAGACGCACACGGTCGCCCGGACTCTTGAACTGCAGAGCGCGCTTCCCCTGCCAGCGACCCGGCACCCAGCGGGCTCCGACGATGCTGCCATGGCTGAACTCCTGCGCGCCGGGATGCTTGTTCTCCACGCGACGCTCCCATTCATTCTCCGGCTCGAAGGTGTATCCCACCAGCAGACGCGGGTCCTTGAGGAAGACACTCATGCCCTCACGCCACGATGCGAGCCGCTGCTCGTCCGAACTGCGCGTCTGCGCTCGCAGCGCCGTGAGATCCACAAACGATGCCGACGCCGTCGCAGGACTGCTGGAGACACCCTTCGCCGCATCCCATCCGGCACCCTGCTTCACGCTGAGCTTCGCGGTCGCTTGATTCGGCAGCACCTCCACCTCGCCGTCGAAGACATGCACCTCAGCCTTGCCACCGTCGCTCACCTTCAGGCCGAACTCGGTGCCCAGGTCCACCACTTCTGCATCCGGCGTGGTCAGCTTGAACCCACGCGCATGCGGCGGCACGTGCACACGCATCTGCCCCTGCGCGCACTTCGCTTCCTTCACCGAGACAATCTCCAGCTCACTCTGCCCTTCCAGCGTCACCGAAGCACCACTGTAGAACTCCAGGCGAATCAGCCCGCTCTTCAGCTGCAGCTTCCCTGCGGGCACAGACATGCCGACCTGCCACGCGTGCGTGCCCTCCGCCCACTCTGCGCCAGCGGCATCCACCAGCACCGCGCAACCGGCATTGCTCGTCTCTGCCGCCACCGATGCCCCGCCCTGCTGGGAACGTCCCTGCGGACGAATGGCCAGTACCAGCGCGACCGCACAGGCTAGCAGCGAGGCCGCCATGGCGAGCTTCGCCGAGAGGGGCCAGGGACGTCGCAACTCGGCAGTCGCAGTGATAATGTCATCCTGCTGTTCCGATTCATGTTGCTGCTCGGCTTCCTGCGCCTCATCCGCCAGCTTGCACAGTGCGGAGCCCATGCTCATGCGCTGCACGTAGAAGCGACGCGCCTCCTCGCTGCGCAAGATCAGGGCCTGGAGCTTGTCCATTTCGCCCTGTTCCAGCCGACCCTCTTCCAGGTCGTGCATCCAGGACTGCAGTTGCAAAAGTTCGGAGTCGCTCATGCTTATGCCGCCTCCTCGCGTGTCATCGTGTTCAGCACACAATCATGCAGCACCTGCTTGATGCGCATGAGTGCCTTGTACGCCGCCTGTAGGGACCTGCCACTGACCAGCGCCGCGCGCTCCACCCCGCTGCCGTGCTCATAGCGTGTAAGCACCATGCGACGGTCGCGGTCATTGAGCTTCTGCAGGCACTGCGAAAGCGCCACCTGCATGGGACTCGTCTCCTCCGCCATGGTCACCGCCGTGTGCGAGATGGCTTCCATGACCTCGTCATTGAAGACCACCTTCGACCGCGCATACTTCTGCCGCGCGGCGCGCACCTTCCACCAGGCGATGCGCATGGCCCACGCCATGAAATCCGTGCCCACGGTGAACTCATGGAATTTGTCATAGATGGTGAGGCAGGTCTCCTGGAGGATGTCCTCCGCATCATGCCGGTGCGGCACCAGCGTGTAAATGTACGCAAAGATCTGCCTCTCGTGACGCATCAGCAGCGGCACGAGGGGACGGTGCAAATCCGATGATGGCGCGGAGTCCTCCTCTTTCATGGCAGGTCTTGTCTTGGGGTGTGGCAGTCCCATTTCGGGACCTGCGGAATCATACCGCAGGAGCTCCGCTTTTGGACAAAAGAACGTTTACGGCGGCAGGCGCGCGGGCTAACGGACCCCCATGTCCGCAGAAGAGCACATCCTCGTCATTCCCCGCGCCCTTTTTGATGAACTTGGCGCCTTCCAGGGGTTCCAGCCCGACGCCCAGCGCTACCTCGACGCCATCCTGGCTCCCGAGGTAAACTTTTTCCTGCCCCGCGGCCCGGCGGAGAACGACCCTACGCACAAGCAGATCATCCCCTACTCCATTTTCCACCACCAGGGGCGCTACCTGGTGTACAAGCGGGGTGGCAAATCCGGCGAAAAGCGCCTGGTGGCCAAGCAAAGCATCGGCATCGGCGGCCACATCAATCCGCACGACGAACGCGAGGACTCGCTGGCCCGGACCACCTACTTCAACGGCGTAGAACGCGAGATCGCGGAGGAGCTCCGCATTGCAGGCGGGCACACGAATGAAGTCATCGGACTCATCAATGATGACTCCAATGAAGTCGGCCAGGTGCATCTTGGAGTGGTGCATCTCTTCGACCTGGAAACGGATGATGTGGTGTCGAATGAAGACGCCATTCAGGACCTGCGGTTCGTACCACTCGATGAGCTCGTGGCGAACAAGGACACCCTGGAAACGTGGTCCAGCATCTGCGTGGCTCACTTGCAGACCCGTGGTTAACCGCCCCGGTTTGCAAGCCAGTGCAGACAAATCTCCACACCACCCTTCCTCCCACTCCCATGAGTATTGAGCACTTTGACTTTGCCATCCTTGGGGGTGGCAGCGCTGGCTATGCCGCCGCCCGCACCGCCCACGGACAGGGCATGAATACCGTCGTTATCGACGGCGCGGAGGAGCTCGGTGGCTTATGCATTTTGCGGGGTTGTATGCCCAGCAAGACGCTGATTGAATCCGCCAACCGCGCCATCTCCATAAGGCACGCGGCGGAGTTTGGCCTCTCCGCAACGGCCGGTCCCGTGGACACGAAAGCCATCCGCGACCGCAAGCGCAGACTCATCGGAGAGTTCGCCTCCTATCGTCAGCAACAACTTGAGGATGGGCGTTTTAAGCTCATTCGCGGCTACGGCACCCTGGAGGATGCCGGGGAGGAAAAGGTGCGCATCTCCATCCAGCTCCGTGAGGGTGGGACGCAAACCATCACAACCTCTTATGTCCTGATAGCCACCGGTTCCGTCATCAACTGCCCGGATATTGCCGGACTTCACGAGGCAAAACCGTGGAATAGCGACACCATCCTGGATCATGATACCATCCCGGAGTCCTTCATCGTGCTCGGCGGCGGCGCCATTGCCCTGGAAATGGCCCACTACCTCGACGGCATCGGGCGCAAGGTCACCGTGCTCCAGCGCAACACCCAACTGCTCACCGGCATGGACAAGGATGTGGCGGATGTGGTGTACGATGCCTTCGAAAAGCGCGGCATCGACATGTACTGCGGCACCTCGCTGCAAAAGGTGGTCCGCGAAGGTGACAAGGTGCGGGCAACCTTCACAAAAGCGGGCGCGGAACACACGGTGGAAGCAGCGGAAGTGTTATGCGCCCTGGGGAGGGCTCCGAACACCAAAAATATAGGCCTGGATAATCTCAAGATAGCACATTCGGATAACGGTTTGATAACCACGCAACCGACCCAGCAAACCACCCATCCGCGGGTGTTCGCAGCAGGGGACGTATGCGGTCCCTTGGAGGTGGTGCATCTCGCCGTGCAACAGGGCGAAGTCGCCGCGAAAAACGCAGCGCTGCAATGGCGGCACAAGGAACCCGCTCACAGCATGGACTATCGGTGCCTCCTGTTTGGTGTATTCACCCACCCACAGGTGGCCTGCGTGGGTCTTAATGAGTTGGAGGCGAGGAAGAAAAACATCCCCCACCTCGTTTCTACCTATCCGTTCAACGACCACGGAAAGTCGATGGTGATGGGCGAAATGGACGGCTTTGTGAAGATTCTCGCTCACTCACAGAATGGAGCAATTCTAGGCGCGTCTGTGGTGGGTCCGGAGGCCACTGAATTGATACATGAAATCGCGGTGGCCATGCACCTTGGCGCGACAGTTGCTCAGTTAGCGCGGGCGCCGCATTATCATCCCACCCTCAGCGAGATCTGGACCTATCCCGCAGAGGATTTAGAAGAACAGATTGCTGCAAAATAGTAAATATGATTTCAACCAAAGTTTCAGGACGTTGTAATTGACACTCAATCCCGCTCCAGCTTATTTTCGCCCAATGCTGAAACAAATTATTGGCCAACCCACAGACGCAGGCAAAGACGATCGGCGTCCGGAGACTTCTGCGTCTTCGGCCCCAGCAGCTCCCCGCCCAATTTCATCTCCCACATCAGCCACTTCATCGGTCCAACCTCAACGAAATTCCTCAAACATGACCACGAGTAAGAACGTGCTTGCCAACGACGTCGAAATCAAAGGTTCCATCAAGTTTTCGCACGACCTGATCATCGACGGCAAGATTGAGGGCGAAGTGCAGTCCGATGGAGCTCTCACCGTTGGTGAGAACGCCTTGATCAAAGGCGAAATCAAGACTCGCGGAGTCACTCTGTTTGGCAAGGTAGAAGGCAACATCACCGTACAGGAACGCTGCGAGCTGAAGAGCAACGCGGTCCTCGTGGGCGATGTCACGGCCGCCACCCTTGCCATTGAAGAAGGTGCCACTTTCCTCGGCCGCTCCCAGGTGGGCAAGTCCGCGGCAAGTGGCGGTCAGAAGCCCGGCGGTAACCCCCAGGGAGGCAACCGCCCCCAATCCTAAGCATCTACTCGCTACGTGCTCGGCAAGTTTTTAGGTAAGGAACAGAAATCCGCTCTGCCGAAGAACCAGATTGAAGTGGTTTGCCCTGTTTGCGGCGCGGCTCAGATAGAGCCGCGTCTTGTGGTGACCACTCACTGCAAGAAGTGCCGTGAGCACTTGCGGATTGTCAATGGGAGGGTGCTGGCCTCCTCCCATATGAACCCCGTCCCCAGCGCGGTTTTCCCCGCAATGCTGGACTCTCACCCCACCACAGGTGAGACGAAGACGGCGGCTGACACTTCAGACGAGGGGCAGTCGCCCCCCGCCCCACTCCCGGCTGCGCTCATGCCACCGGAAGACGTTGTCGATGAGGATATTCCTCTCGGTCTCGGCCACATGATGGGCTTTAAGGACGCGGACGACACCTCCGCGAAGCCGAAGAACCCCATCCGCCCCAAGTCCCTGCTCCCGCCCCGGCCCACGGAGTCTGCCTCCAACGTGCAGCCCCCCATGACCGCGGGCACGCTGCAGAAGATGAAGGACCAGGGCTACTATCGGCAGCAGTACTTCAAGGATGTGGAGTGCTTCGATTGCCGGAACAAATTCAAGACCGGGCGTTCTGCCCGCTCCACCAACTGCCCCGCCTGCGGCAGCCTCATTAACTTGGAGGACGTGGACATCAACGTCCCCTCCACCACCTCCATCCGCACCCGCGGGGATGTACTCATCCGCAAGAATGGCAATGTGAACACCAGCGAGGTGCGCTGCCGCGACCTGAAGGTGCAGGGCCAGATCTGCGCGGAAATCGAGTGCTCGGGTGACCTGCAGTTTCGGACCACCGGCATCGTGATCGGCGAGATCCACTGCAAGCAATTCATCGTGGAACGCGGAAGTGACATCAAATTCCTCAATACCGTCTACGCAGAAAGCGTCGATATCCAGGCGCGCGTGGAAGGGAACATCGAGTGCTCCGGCCGCGTCACCATCGGCACCGTCGGGTGCGTGCAGGGAGATGTGACCGCCCGGTCCGTCTCGATCGAACCCGGTGGCCAGCTCAATGGGGCCATGAACATCTTGAGAACGACCACGACCAAGCCAGCGCAGAAGCCGCTGAAGTCAGAAATGGGCGGTCTCGGTGGTGGCAGTGGCAGCGGCACCAGTCCGAACGTCAGCAGTGGCGACCTCCGGCTCCCGCCTGCTTTCGCGGCCATCTTCAAGAACAATCCAGGAAACAACGCCGGCCCTGGAAGTGGCGGCAGTAGTGGCAATAGCAGCAGCAGCGGCGGCTCGAATGGGAAACCTGGCGAACCCGGCTCCGGCTCGACTGAATGACCCTGGCACGATGCGCCAGCAAAGTAGCTTTGGCTCTCTCCAGCCGAATCAGTGAGCAGGGTGACGCCGCGCAGTCATCCTGCTTCCCGCTCTTCCGTTTTCAGTATCAGTCTCCGAAGTTCCTCTGCGTCCCTGTGTCTCTGCGCTGAATCCCACGCAGCCCGCCACACCCAGCGCCAGCGCTGCTCGCTCACTGCGCTTTGCTCACCACTCGTTCATCATTGCCTCACCCACTCTGAAAAAACTCATCCACCTGCGCACTTGCGGAACGTCGCTGACGTAGCAATATTGAGCATGGTTGCTATAGCCGCCCCAAGTCTGGCCGATGAAATTCTTCGTCTGAAGAAGGAACGGAACGCTGTGATTCTCGCGCACAATTATCAGTCGCGTGAGATTCAGGAACTCGCCGACTTCGTGGGAGATTCCCTTGGCCTCTCGTACAAGGCGAAAGAAACAGACGCGGACGTCATCGCCTTCTGCGGTGTGCACTTCATGGCCGAGACGGCGAAGATCGTGAACCCGAACAAGATCGTGGTCCTGCCGGATGCGAACGCCGGCTGCTCGCTGGAGCAGAGCTGCCCCGCCCCGCAGCTTGAGCAGTTCCTGAAGGTGAACGCGGAGAAGAACTACTACGTGATCGCCTACATCAACTGCAGCGGTGGCGTGAAGGCCCTCAGCGATTGCATCTGCACCAGCGGCAACGCGGTGAAAATTGTGGAAGCCGCGCCGAAGGACCGCCCCATCCTCTTCGTGCCGGACCAGAACCTCGGCTCGTGGGTCATGGAACAGACCGGTCGCAAGATGGACCTCTGGAAAGGTGCCTGCTACGTGCACGTGGAATTCACCCGCGACAGCATCAACGGCATCAAGGAAGAATATCCCGATGCCAAGGTCGTCGCCCACCCCGAGTGCACCTACGCCGTCCGCATGCTGGCCGATGAAGTCTGCAGCACGGAGAAGATGGTGCACTACTGCCGCGACAATCCCGCGAAGAGCTTCATCATCGTGACTGAGAGCGGCATGCTTCACCGCCTGCGCCGCGAAGTGCCGGACAAGACCTTCATTGAAGGTCCCACCGGCCACTGCCGCTGTGCCGACTGCCGCTACATGAAGATGAACACCCTTCAGAAGCTGCACGACTGCCTCAAGGATCTGCGTCCTCAAGTGACCATGCCCGAAGACGTGCGAAAAAAGGCTGAGAAGCCGATTCTGCGGATGCTGGAGCTGAGTAAGTAGAACAACCGACTGCGACTACCGATGAGAACCTTCCTGTCATATCTGGCTGGGGTGGTAGTCGCGTGTGTGCTGACTGGCGCGGTCGCCTTCTTGACCGTACCCGCCTCGATCACGCTCTTCCCGCCGTGGGACAACATGAAACCAGGCTTACCTTCAGTCCTGCCGGGTTTGATGATGGCCCTGGCATTCGGTGGCTACTACGGCTGGCGTATTTCCAAGCACCTTCGCTCGGCATGAAGTGCGCCGCTCACCAAGGAGGTTAGGCGTCTCGCCTGACAGTGGAAGTTAGGCGTCTCGCCTGACCAGCAATTGCATTGTATGGTCAGGCCGGAGGCCCAACCACCATCGTCAGGCGAGACGCCTAACCTCCTGCCTGACAGCGCCGGGTGATTTTCACCTGCGTGCTCACCCATTGCGTGTACAGCATGGCGTAACTTTCCCGCGCCATGCCCATCACCCTCCCGGACCTCACCCAGCGTCTCGCAGCCCGCGAGCATCCGGGCCGTTCGCCAGTGATGTACCAGAGCTGGACGCACCTGCTCTTCCTGCACTGGCAGTGGGACCCGGCGGAAATCCAGAAGACCCTGCCACCCGGACTCACGGTAGACACGCATGATGGCGCAGCCTGGCTCGGCATCGTGCCCTTCTTCATGCGGAACATCCGCCCGCGCTTCCTGCCAACCGCACCATGGATCAGCAATTTCCTGGAGCTGAATGTGCGCACCTATGTGCATGACGAGCACGGCAGACCCGGCGTGTGGTTCTACTCGCTGGACTGCAACCAGCCGCTGGCCGTGTGGACCGCGCGCACGTTCTTCCATCTGCCGTACCAGCATGCGCGCATGTCCGCGCCCATCACGCTGCCGTCTTCCGTGGCCTACAGCAAGCACCGTCGCGGCGCGCCCGAGGCATCCGATTTTCACTACCACCTCGAAACCGAAGGCCGCGAGCCCACCTTCGCGGAGCCCGGCACGTTGGAGTTCTTCCTGCTGGAGCGGTATTACCTCTTCGCCTCCACCCCACGCGGCATCCGCTCCGGCCAGGTGCATCACAAACCCTACCCCATGGTCCCCGTGCGCGTGGACAAGTGGGACACCCGCGTGCTCGCCTTGAATGGCTTCAAGGAGCCGGACCGTGCGCCGGATCACATCGCCGGTTCACCGGGCGTGGATGTGCTTATCTTTCCACTGAAGTGAAAGGAGTGCGGGCTCCCGCTTTGCGCATGAACGTCAGGTTAAGAATATAGAAGCGGTGCCGAGGGCCTTGGACGGCGCGCAGCCCTGCTGCCGCTTTCCTAAAGTGCAGCCTGCTGCACGCTCCACCGCGACGAAGTCGCCAAGCTCTTCTGGACGCGTCACACTGAAAACGGGTGCCACCATCGCTGCAGCAGGCTGCAGACTCTTCAAAGCGGCAGCATGGCTGCACGCAGTCCAAGGACGCTACGCGTCAGAGCCTCCGCATCATTTGTGTGTATCCACCCCTCGATGATGGGCCGCATCCCAAGATGACCAGGTTCGATTCTTAAAAAGAATCAGCGAGCTGCACCATGCAGCTCGCGAACGGGGTGTGCGCCCCCTACTTCGCCGCCTTGATCTCGTCCCACACCTTCGTGTACTTCGCGAGATCCGGACCGAGTTCTTCCAGCACTTCACTCTTCGCCTTGATCGCATCGGGGATGTTCACCGCTGGATTCTTCAGGAAGTCCTCGCTCACCTTCTTCAGGCCTTCCTTGTTCGGGCAGAGGTAGCCCATCCACTCCATGTTCTCCGCGGAGACGTCCGCATCGAGCAGGAAATTGATGAACTTGTGCGCAAGCTTCGCCTGCGGCGCGTTCTTGGGAATCACCATCTGGTCGCAGCCAATGCTCACGCCTTCCTTGGGAATCGCGATGGCCACCTTCTCATTTTCTTGTGCCACCTGGAAGAGGTCACCGCTGTAGCCCTGCACGAGGATGAACTCCCCGCTGTCCAGTCCGGCCTTGTAGCCCTCGTTGTCGAACTTCGCGATGTTCTTCTTCCACTGGATCACGAGGTCACGTGCCTCGGCGAGTTGCTTCTCATCACGCGTGTTCAGGCTGTAGCCGAGTTGCTTCAGCGCCGCGCCGATGGTCTCGCGCATGTCATCAAAGAGCGTCGCACGCTTCTTCAGGTCCGTGCGTGCGAAGACCGCCCACGTAGAGTCCACGTTCTTGAGCTTGTCCTTGCGATACGCGAAGACGGCGTAGCCCATCGTGTAGGGCACGCTGTGTGCCATCTTGGTGTCATACACCTTCGTGAGCGCCTCGGGGTCCACGTTCTTGAGGTTCGGCACCTGAGCCTTGTCGATGTCGGCCAGCATGCCCTCCTGCTCCATCACCTTCACCATGTAGCTCGTGGGAAAGATGAGGTCATACCCCGTGCCACCCGCCTTGATCTTGGCGAACATCGTCTCGTTCGAATCGAAGGTGTCGATGACCACCTTGCAGTCATTCTCCTTTTCAAAGCGCGTCACCAAGTCAGGACTCACGTAGTCCGCCCAGTTGTAGACGTGCAGCGTCTCCGCCGCGAAGGTGGAAACAGCAGTGCCACAGAACGTGACAGCAGCGGCGAGGAGGACTCTGAGTCGGGACATGAGTTTCATTTCTGTGCGTGTGGAGTGATGCGGAAAGTCAGTCAATGATGATTCAATCGTTTTTAACGCGCCGAGCTGGAGTTTCTTCTCGCGAGCCAGAAACTGAAACCCACAGCCACGAACGTCACCGCCAGCAATAGCGTGGAGAGGGCGTTGATGACAGGCATGTTCCGGCTGATTTTCATCATGCTGTAAATGCGAAGCGGCAGGGTGGTGGTTCCAGCACCCTGCACAAAAAACGTGATGACGTAGTCGTCAATGGAAAGTGTGAACGCCAGCAGCCCTCCCGCGAGAATGCCCGGAAATAGCAACGGCACCAGCACCCACCGCGCCACCTGCCAGCGCCCGGCGCCGAGGTCCCGGGCAGCATCCAGCAGGGTGTGGTCGAAATCCTGCAACCGTGCCAGCACCACCATGGTGACATAGCTGGTGCAGAAGGTGACGTGCGCGACCCAGATGGTGAAGAATCCCGTCTCCACGCCGAGCGCGACAAAGAAGAGCAAAAGCGAAATTCCCATCAGGATGTCCGGCATCACCAGAGGGACCGTGAGCAGGACACCGTGCGCACGTTGCAGCTTCCCGCGAAACCAGTGCAGCGCCAGCGCCGCCAGCGTGCCCAGCACCATGGCCCCGAGCGCGGCGAGCACGGCGATTTGCAACGAAGTCGTGAGCGCGCTCCAGATTTCTCGCGCATCGCGACCCTCCATGAGCTTCTGGTACCAGGCCCAGGTAAAGCCCTTCCACTCGCCGCCGAAACGTGAGGCATTGAACGAGTTCACCACCAGCACCAGAATTGGCGCATAGAAAAAGGCCAGCACGAACGCCAGGATCGCTCCGGGAATGATGCTGCGTTTCATGGACAGTGCGGAGTCATGGTGGTTACGCCGAGGGAACCAATGCAAAATGAGAAGTGAAAAATGAAAAGTGCAAATTGATGAGATGCGCTTCCGTCACTTTGCATTTTTCACCTTTCATTTCTCATTTTGCATTCTGGCTTTTTGGGAGATACCCGCTGTCCACCTCCGGCGCTGCGAAAAGCCTTTTCACCAGCGCCTGCGCCAGGAACATCAGCGCCACCATGCCCAGCATCGCTCCCGAGAGTGCGGCGGCCAGCGGCAGATTGCGATCTGTGCGTACGCGTTGGGCGATGCGATTGCCCAGCATTTCCGTGTCTGTTCCACCGACGATGTCAGGCACGACATACATGCCCAACGTACAGACGAAGGTCGCGAGGAACGCCGTGGCGATGCCGCGACTCACGCCCGGCACAAACACGGACCAGATGGCCCGCGTGGCACTCGCGCCGAGATCACGTGCGGCCTCCAGCAGGCCGAAATCAAACTTCTCCGCCGCCGCATAGAGTGGCAGAATGGCGAAGGGAAGCTGGGTGTACACCATCACGAGCAGCACCGCGCCGCTGTTGTAGAGGAGTTGTGAGTCCTCACCCAAGAGTCCCGCGGAGCGAAGTAGATTGCTGAGAAATCCTTCCGGATGCAGCAGCGATTTCCACGCGAAGATGCGGATGAGGAAGTTCGTCCAGAACGGGATGACCACCAGCAACAGCAGCACATGCCGCCACGCGCCCTGCAGTCGCGCGAGCACCAGCGAGCACGGCACTGCAAGCAGCACGCAGATGCAGGAGGTCGCCGTGCTGAGCCACAGTGTGCGCCACAGGATGGGCCGGTACTGCTCCTCTCCCACCGCGCGCCAATGATCCAGCGTCCAACCTTCGCCCACTCCGCCCAGCGAGTCCGCCGGCTTGAAGGAGAGGTACAACACGATGAGCGCCGGTATGAAAAAGCACACCAGCATCCAGCCGAAGGACGGCAGCGTGAGGAGAAGCTCCCCTGCCCTGCTTTGGGATTTGGCGGAAGCCTTGCTCATGACGCGCGCGCCTCCCCTTCCAGCAGCAACGCATCTGCATGCCGCACCTCCAGCCACACGGGCGTGCCCTTCGCCAGACCGGAGAGCGCACCGCCCACTTCATCATACGTGACCTCGATGCTGATGCGATGACCCGCCGCCATCGCCTTCACCTTTGCAGAGCTGCCAAGATACGTGCTCTCGGTCACGGTCGCGGGGAATGTCGTAGAGGCACCATTCTCCTTCGGGCGCTCCAGGCTCAGGCTCACACGCTCGGGCCGCAGGCTCACATCCACCGGCGCACCTGCGGGAAGCGTCTTCGTATTTGCCAAACGAAACTCCCCCACACCTTCCACCCGTACCACGTGCAGGCCCTCTTCCACGGACTGCACCACACCGGGCAGGAAGCTCGCATCTCCCAAGAACGATGCCACAAATCTGCCCTGCGGGCGCTCATACAACTCCGCAGGCGTACCCACCTGTGCGAGGCGTCCCTGTTGCATCACGGCGATGCGATCACTCACGCCCAGCGCCTCCTCCTGATCATGCGTGACATAGATGAAGGTGATGCCCACCTCCTCATGCAGGCGCTTCAGCTCCTCCAGCATGTGCTGGCGCAGTTTCAGGTCCAGCGCGGCGAGTGGTTCATCCAACAGCAGGACACGCGGTCGATTCACCAGCGCCCGCGCGATGGCCACGCGCTGCTTCTGCCCGCCGCTGAGTTGCGCGGGCCGCTTCCTCGCGTGTTCATTCAGTCGCGTGAGCGTGAGCATGGCCTCCACCTCGCGGGCGATGTCCGCACGACTGCGCTTCGCGATGCGCAGCCCGAAGGCCACGTTCTCCCACACGCTGAGATGCGGGAAGAGCGCGTAGTTTTGGAACACCGTATTCACCGGCCGGCGCTCCGGCGGCAGGTGCGTGATGTCCTCACCATCGAGCAGGATGCGCCCTTCATCGGGCCGCTCAAATCCCGCCGCCAGCCGCAGCAACGTCGTCTTCCCACACCCGCTCGGCCCCAGCAGCGAAAACGTCTCTCCCTTCGCAATTTCGAGCGTCACGCCGTCCACCGCATGGGTGGTCCCGAAGTGTTTGTGGACGTTGTCGAAGACCAGGAATCCGCTCATTAAAAGAAGTGGGCAGTATTCAGATTTAAGTTTTCAGATCGGGGCTTGGAGCAGTGGATATAACCACGTCTGCGGTCTTCTCTCTCTGAAAACTTAAACCTGGCCACTGAAAACTCACTCACTCCTCCCCAGCACCTCCACAAACCACCCGGCGAACACGTGCGCATCCCACAGCATGGTGAGCCAGCCGTGTTTCTGCCCGGGCTTCACCTCCAGCAGGACCTTGTGCCCCAGCTCGGCCGCCTTCGCCTGGAACCGGATGGATTGATCGAGTGGCACCAGGGTATCCGCATCCCCATGCGCGATGCGGATGGGCGGGAGCGCGGCGGTGATGTGGTAGATGGGTGAAATGGACCGGCCAATCACCTGCCAGCTTGGCGGGTTCATGGCATCTGGACCAAAAGCGTTGCGGAAGCTCTTGGGCGGGCCGTTGTCACCGGCGTTTTCCGTGGAGGGACCGAGGTTCAGCAAGTCGGTGACGGGAAAGAAGACCGCCGCGGCCTGCACGGCGGCAGACTCGCGCTCCACGGGATCCGTCGCGGCGGCGTCACCGGGGCCACCGCAGGTAGCGAGCATCAACGCCAAGTGACCACCTGAGCTGCCGCCCACCACGCCGAATCGGTCCGGTTTGATGCCGTACTCAGCAGCATGATGCCGCACATAGCGTGTGGCGCGCTGCACATCCGCCACGATTTCCATGACACTGGCCTTCGGTTGGGAAAGGTGCGACACCGTCACCACGGTCAATCCTTTGCGCAGGAGAGAGGAGACCATCCACGGTTGGAAGCCCTTCGGATTCGACTTCCAACTTCCACTCACCATGATGAGCACCGTCGCGCCATTCTGGTGAGCGGGTCGATAGACATCCAGCGTGAGGTCCTGGCCATTCCGTTGGGTGTATACAACGCCACGAGTCTCCGTGATCGCCGGATGGAAATACCACCACGCCACGCCCGCGATGGTCCCCACGAGGAGCACCAGCAGCAAGATGATGCGCAGGCACCAGCCGAGAATCCGGCGGAATCGGGAGCGTGGGTGACTCATGGTGGGAGTGGGTGCGGGAATGACTGTATTGAGCAGAGCCGTCTTTCAAGCACCAAATGGAACCCTCCAACGATGCAAGCGCCGTGAGTCGTCTCGTGAGATGCCAAAGCCTTGCGATGTTTTCCTTCGACCCAAGGCACCACCTTGCGAGCAGCGCCTTGGAGTGCGTGTGCGAAGCACCGCTTTTGGGGATGTGACGCCAATCTTGCGAAGTGGCTTCGCTTGGGAAAAGCGCTCGAAACTGTAGCGGGTTCGGAGCTTGGCGAGGTGATATACGCTACCCCTCCGCCCCAAAGCTTCCCTCCAAAGCGGTGCTTCGCACCGCACTCCAAGGCGCTTCGCGCAAGGTGGTTCACTGAAAAACGAAGTCCATCCACGGTGAGCTATTCATGTCACGAGACGTCTCGTTTCCCACGAGTGACTACCTCGCCGGCCTCACCTGCCACTTCTCATCAAAGAAGTCCGCAGCTACCACCTTGCCGGGGCGCTCCGCGTCAGCAGGTGTGGAGATATCGATGATGGCCCAGTCAGGCAGCTTCGGATTCTGCAGGGAATTCGTGCGGTCGTGCGCTTCGCGGAAGGTAAGTCCGGAGTTCAGAACCACGCGGCGATGCGGTGCGAGCGGATTGGGGTAGCCCATCACCAGCACATGTGTCTCCGCGTCGCCTTTCTGGGTGCCCACGACCACCTCATCCGCCGTCCAGCGCACGGGCGTCTTTGGCAGGAGCTGGGCGATGAGAGGGTTCGACCGTGTATCACCCCATAGGATGAGGTGGGAGGACTGGATATCCTCCGGAGTGATCTCCGAGGCGCGCTTCACAATCGCATCCCCGCGCATGAGGCTGCGCCAGCGGCTGAGGAAGTGCTGCGACTCCGCCTTCACCCAAGCATTCACCTTCGGGGAATAGCTGTCCTTCTCCGGCAGAACCACGATGAAGCGGTCCAGAAACGCATCCTCAATCGTGGTGCCACCCGCTTTCACCGTGCCGGCTGCCTTGGCAGGGCTGGTATTGATGCTCCACCGCCCCTGGTCATCCTGGGTGACGTAGTAGTTCTTCGGTGCGATCTCCGCCTTCTCATTGAAGATGATGTCCTGTCCATTGATGGAGATGGTGTAGGGACGCGCCACAGCCTCGCGTATGATCGCCGGGTCCACGCGGAAGGCGCGCACGTTCTTGGTGGTCACGCGGAGCACACCACCCTGGGAGACGATGGCATCGATGCGTGCGTCGTCCCATTCCTTCTCCACTTCCAGCCCTTCCAGCCAGAACATCTTCGCGTACCGGCCCGAGCGGTACTGCAACACCACACGGCGAGGCAGCGGGTCGCGGCCCTTGTTCATCTCTGCTTCCACCAGAGTCTGCACCTCCTGCTGCACACCGGGCTCATACTTGTGCTCCATGCCGGGGCCGATGAGGTGCTTCAGCGTGTATTCCTCCTTCGCCAGCACCTCCGTCATGTACTCCGCGGAGTCACGCTGTGAGTCCTTTTCCCCGCTGTAGGAGATGAGGGGCACATTGAAGAAATTGCGCGCGTAGTCCGGCACATCATACACGCCCCAGAGCGTCTGCTCATACCAGGACGGCATCTTCTCCGGCGTGAGCTTCTGGTAGCGCTTCACATCCACGAACCCCGCGCCCGTGTGCACACAGGCCCACTGGTCCGCAAAGTGCGCGCCCAAGTGCCACGCGCCCGCGCCACCCATGCTGAAGCCGGCGAGCACCACGCGATTCGGATCCACGTTGAAGCGCGCCTTCGCATCATCGCGAGCCTCCAGCACATCCGTCTCACCGGCGGACTTGTAGCCATTGCAGTATCTGCCGAAGGGATGAATGACAATCGCCCCCTTGGGCTGGAACTGGCCGGGCTTCTTCGCCGTGAGCTTGCCATACACAAAGCTCAGGTCCGTGGCCGTATCCCCACGACCATGCAGCCACACCCACATGGGAATCTGAGCGCCGCCTTCCAAGGAAACACCCTCAGGCACCTCCACACCATACGGCTGCGGCGAGCCATCGATGCGGGAGTAGAAACCGACCACCTTCGTGCCGGAGCCCTGCAGCCAGGGCGTTTCATTCTTCCGCAGGGACTCGATGCGGCTCTTCGCTTCCGCGAGCAGCGCATTGGCCTTCTTCACACCGTCCTCTGGCGTCTTGTCGTACCATTCGTTGAACTCAAGCGCATAACGCACCGCCTTCAGGAAGATGTCCGCATCCGCCGCACGAGGATGGCGTTTCACGGCGATGAAGGCCCGCGTCTGCGCATCCAACTCGCGCTCCAGCGTAGCGCGTGGCGCGCCGCTGATGGGCGACACGGCCTTGGGCGGGAGGCTGCCACGGAAGGAGGCAGTGGCGCCGTCTGCGCGGAGTTGCGCGTGAGATACAGAGGCACCGGCACTGCCCAGCAGCAGAGCCAGAATGACAGGGAAGAGTGGCTTCATGAAGAGTCGATGGTCTATGGTCGATAGTTGATAGCCTGAGTCGATGCGATGATGAACGAGTGGTTCCTGATCTCGCGCGACGCTGACTACCTTCATTCCTCGGTTTCACCGTCAATCGGTTCAGGCTATCAACTATCGACCATAGACCATCAACCCCTCGCATCCGGCAATCACTTGCCGATGCAATACAACCGGTCCTGAGCACGAATGTAAAGACATCCATTGGCCACGGCGATGCCTGCGCGGCAGATGCGGTCGCCCTTGATGGAGGTGGTGCCCTCCTGGCCGAAGGTGGTCTGGTGCACGAGTTGGAAGCTGTCGCCGCCTGCCTTCACCACAAAGACATTGCCCATGAAATCGATGGCATAGATTTTTCCATCCGCCCCTGTAGGTGAGGCCTCAATTTTCTGGCGTGTGGGGAACTCACCCCTCCACACCACCTTGCCCGTGCGCGGCTCCACGCAGGCGAGCGTCTTGCGGTCGCTGTCCAGCACGTAGAACTTGCCCTGGTAGAAGAGAGGCGTGCTCACGTCGCTGCTGACTTCCTTGCCATCAGACACCCAGACAGGTTCCACAGTACCTTTCGAATCGAGCTTCACGGCATACACCGGCTCCTTCTTCGGTGCGCACACGAGCGCGATGCCATCCCCCGCCGCGGGAGAAGGCACATGGCGCCAGTGGCCGATCTTCGCGGTATTGTAGCTGACCATGCGCCACAGTTCCTTGCCCGTCTCCGCATCGTGACCGGTCATGGTATCGCCACCGCTGATGAGCATCTGGCGCTTGCCGTCGTAGGTGTGAAACACCGGCGTGCTGAATCCTTCCAGGGACTCCGCCACCGCATCGCTTGGGCGCACCTGCCGCCAGATTTCCTTCCCCGTGGCCGGGTCGAGCGCGAGGATGTAGCTCTCATTCTTGCCCTTGGGGTCGCCCTTCTGCAGGTTCTGGAAGATGAAGGCCTCATTCCGCTGCAGCACCTGGATGTAGAGCTTGCCGCCATCCAGCGCCGGGCTGCTGGAGTAGGTCCACTGCGTGCCGAAGTTTCCGTAGTCCTTCCCGAGGTCGCGCTTCCACACTTCCTTGCCTGCGAAGTCGTAGGCCACCAGCACGCTGGTGCCATAGAAGAAGAAAGCGCGCTCGCCATCCGTGCAGGGCGAGGGCGAGGCGAGATTGCTGCGGTCATCATGCTGGTACCCGTCCGTCACCTCATGCTGCCAGGCGACCTTGCCCGTCTTTGCATCCAGGCACATGGCCAGGAGCTTCTGCTTCGCAGGGTCGGAGGAGCTCACGAAAATCTTGTCCCCCCACACGGCAGGCACACTGGCAGCCGGTCCGGGCATGTCCGCGGCCCATTTCACATTCTCGCTGCGGGAAAAGCTCTCCGGCAGACCCGTCTCCGGAGTGGAGCCGTCGTGATTCGGACCACGAAACTGGGGCCAGTTGGCAGCGCTGACAGACAGGGTGGAAACCGCGAGCAATGCGGCGGAGAAGAGAACGCAGGGTTTCATCGGCTGGTGGGCGACGTCGTTTGGTGGGCTGAGGTAAAAGGGTATCTCTACAGGACGGACTTCCACCATAGGGGAACTCCCGTCACAAGGGCAAGAAACAAGACGAAATCCGGCGCAGGTCTCTATCTCCGCGAGCCATCACTCAGGAGCTTTTCCCATTCAGCCAGCCGCCCAGTTGCATGCCCACCCACGTGGCCAGCAGGCACCCGAGGACGGAGATGAACACATTCGCCACCGCGCCGGTGAGCTGCCCGTTCTTCAGCAGCGTGAGGGTCTGAATGCTGAAAGAGGAGAACGTGGTGAACCCACCCAGCACCCCCACAATCACCGCCTGCCGGACCAGCGGGGACGCCGCCCAAATGCCCTCCGAAGCAGTCAGGACCGCGAAGAGACCAATCACAAAACATCCCGTGATATTCACCGCGACCGTGCCCACCGGAAAATTCTCACCCCACCGCGCCGCCATCGCCGTGGACATCCACAGACGCGCCGACACACCGAAACAGCCGCCGAGCATCACCATGAGGTAGGTCTTGAGCATGACTGAAATGGAATTGGAAGGTGGGGGGGAATGGAAGGGTGGAAGAGCAAGTGAGCGGGAAGAATGCCAGATATACCCGGCTGGGCAACTGGTGCATGTCTCTTGCCTCAAAACTCAAAAGCGCCCCGGTCCCCAGGGATGGTCCGCGAGCCAGGTGAGGGCTTCGCGCAGCTTATCGTCCTTGAGCGTGGCTACCCAGGCCTTCATCTCGGTGGGTTTGGTGGCTGCCCACGTGCGTAGGGCGCAGAAGGTGCGGTCGATGATGTGGCCGTTGTCCCGGAACTCGTTGTTCCTGCCTGCAAAGAATCCGATGACTTCATTCTGAACAGGCTTGTCATCTACGAAACCGTAGTAGTTGAATGTCTCCAGTAGCTTCACGCCTAGTCGCGCCACGGCAGCAGCATCGTGTTCTCCCCAGCCTTCCAGTGCAGTCATTCCCCAATCCTCGATAATGCTCTTCTTAAGGTCTGCTGGCAGCGTGTTCGGGTCGAAATCACGCACCACATTGAAGCCATTTCGCGCGACCCTCGAACAGTCCCCATAGGGTCCAACTGCGGCATAGCGACTTACAGTAGTGATGCTGTCGGGGTCGCCGCTACGCACCGCATAATCCAGCGCACCTTTCGGATCCCAAGCCGCCCAGTTCCCAATCAAGTTCCCATAGTAGTTCTCATCGCCCTCTGCTTTCACATTCCCTTCGGCAATCCACCGGACGCGCACAGAAGCATCCACACCGGGCATGAGTAGTCCCCTGCCCAGGTTCAGCAGGAGCTTCGATGGTTCCGCGGAGTCGGCCCATTTCATCATGCCTGGACGATCCACTTCTGCCCAGAGGTGCAACAGCTCCTGGATAGTGGAGGAATCATATCGCGGACCACCGAATTTGGTTGAGAACTCAATGATACGGCGAGCGCTGGCAGGCTCGGCTATCAGCCACCGGCGTAGCGCCACCGAGACGGCTGCGGCACCAAATCCCTGATCGTAGTAGTGTTCGCAGTGCCACTGGACATCCTTTGTTTCAATTTCAAACGCCTTTGCAAACCAGTAGTCACTTGGTGAGCCCACGCTCGTCTGGTGTGATCCAGGATAGTCATCGAACGCCACGAACCACCGTTGGATGAACTGTTTCAGCAAACTCACACGCTCTTGGGAAACGAGTTTGGATTTATCTACTCCAACGGGAAACCCGGTAAGCGCCCACCGCCTGAGCCGGAAAGGTGAAGCTTGGATGGCGGCACGGTCCTGCACAAGCATGGACGAGCGCCCTACGTCCCAATCATCGAACATGAGCCACCCGTCCTCCAGCCCCACCACGAGGAAGAGCTTCTGCACCCTCGCCCAGCAACGAAACGGATCCCGCTCCGCCCACACCCGCAACATGGACTCCACGAGGGCATCGGGAGTCTCCGAATCCTCAAGCTCAATGGCGAGATCAAACACCCGACCAATCTCCTCCATGGGAATCTCGTCGAGATAGAGCTGCAACACCCCGTACCGAATGGCAGCATCCGGTTCGCGGAAGATGGCGTCCATGATGCTCTCCTGCGTGGCACCCTCTTTCTTCCAGGGCAGTTCGGTAAGCGGCAGGAAGTCTTGCGGTTTCAGGATGGGGCTCTCGGCGGACGCACGCGTAAGCGCACAGACAGCGAGTAGCACCACGCCCAGAGTGAAGCGGCGAAACATAGACGCAGGCCGTGAACCTTTGGATATGGGATGGTTTATCAGGGGCATGGCATTTACTCTTCAGGACCCGTTCCCCATGGATTTTCCAGCAGCCAAGTGAGAGCCTTGCGCAGATCTTCTTCTTTCAGGGTTGCTATCCAGGTTTTCATTTCATCTGGCTTCGTCACGGCCCAGACGCGCAGGGCGCAAAAGGTGCGGTCGAGCATGTCTGCGTCACTGGCGAAGTCGTCATCGCCTGAGAAGAGCTTGATGAGTTCCTCGCGTGAGGCGTAATCTGTCTTCAGCATAAAGTCGAGCCCATAACGGGCGGCCTCACCCACATCGACATCCCCCCATTGCTCCATGATTGCGGTGCCCCAGTCGGTGTCACGAAGGTCCTTCATGAAGTCTTTGATCCGCGATTGAATATCAAAATTCCGGACGAATCCAAGTCCCGGATGGCAGGTATTCCAAACCCCCTGGAAAGGACCGTATGCGGCGCTGTTGAAAGCCTCAAGGACGATTCCCGACTGCCTGGTCGCCACCGCGGCCTCCACGCCCGGCTGCGGATTCCAACTGGCCCACACGCCGATCAATTGCTCTTTGTTTGAGTCCTTTTCCGCAGTCTCCAGCCAGCGGTGGCGGGTGGGCTCATCCACCCAGCTCATGAGCATGCCACGTTCCCTCACGCCGCCGTCGGGGGATTCTGCCCACCGAACCATGGCAGGCAGGTCCAACTGGCGCCAGAGCATGAGCCACGCGGTGGATGGGCCATTCGGAAGGAGGCTTCCATTGGCGGCATCGTACTCGGCTGGGATCAGTTCGTGTTTCTTCTCAAGAATTTCGAGCGCCGCCTTGGGTTCTGCCTTCAGCCAGCGGCGCAGTCCCACTTCCACAGCGGCTTCATAATCTTGACCGCTGCTGCTACGGAAGCTTTCCCTCATGGATTGTGGCGTGGAGGCAAACGCCGCGAGAAGCTGCTTTGAGCCCCCCTCTTGAGCGTGCTGATAGCCAGGCCAGGACTGGAAAGTCTCAAACCACGCATCCGCGAAGACACGGAACATCTTCACCTTCTCCGCCTCAGGCAGCGATGATGCTTCCACGCCAACTGGGAAATCCAGCAGGTAATTTTCGTTCTCAAGCCAGAACCGCGAGGCATGAATCGCCTTTGCATCCCGGACGGTGATCTTGTCGCGTCGTTTCCAGCTGTCGTAGTTCAGCCATCCGTATTTGACTCCAATAACCTGGAATAAGGCCCGGGTGCGCTCCCAACACGCCTTGGGATCACGCTCCGCCCAGATGCGAACGAGAAAAGAAACCATCCGATGCGGTGTCTGTGTGCCCTCCATGATGATGCACTGGTCGAAGGCAGCGCCAAACTGTTCCACGGGAATCCGGCGGAGATACGCAGCGAGAACAGGATGCCGAATTTGTGGGTCAGGCTCACGGAAAATGGCGGTAAGGACTTCAGAGAGCGGCATCTTTCCCGCTTCATCCCACGGCAACTCGGTGAGTGGCTGGAAATCCTCCAGCTTCCAGTCGAGCCGCTGGGCATGGAGCGCGGCAGGCGCGAAGCCATGCCAGAGGATCAACAACGTCACTCCGGAAAGAATACGTGCCGGGCTTCGCATAGTCAGATCAGAGCAGGATGTGATGTCGATGGAGCAGCATCAATTTGCATTCTCCCCCGTCCCCCACGGATGCTCCAGAATGTAAGTGAGAGCCTCGCGCATGGCCGGATCCTGGATGCTGGGGATCCAGGCCTTCATTTCATCCGGCCGCACGACAGCCCAGACGCGGAGGCAGCAGAAGGTGCGGTCGATGATGTCGCCGGTATCGGTAAGATCTTCGCTCTGGCCATTGAAGAGGGTGATGAGCCTGCTCCTGGGTACGTAGTCGACCTTCATGAGAAAATCGACGCCGTAGCGGGCGGCCTCTCCCACGTCAATCTTGCCCCAGGCCTCCATGGCCTCCGTCCCCCAGTCGTACAAATCCTCGCCCGAAAAACGCGGGCTCAGGACGCGCACATCAAACTCACGCAGAAACCCGAGGTTGCCATGACAGGTATTGAAGGGCGCAAATCCGTTCATCACGCAAGCACGCGGAACATCCAGAATAATCTCGATGTTTCCCGTTTTGATGGCCGCCTCCATTGCCTGCTTGGGCTCCCAGTTTGCCCATTCAAAAAACAAATTCTCAAGAACATTGCCATCTGGATCCACCTCCGCGGCCTCTTTCAGCCACTGATCTCTGGTATCCGCCTCGACCCTGCCGAGCAGCAAAGCGCGAACCGACTTGGTCAGTTCGTCTTTTGACGATTTCTGGTTCCTTGCCCAGTCCTGCATGCCTTTTTCATCCAAGGTGCGCCACAGATGGAGCCACTCCTTTGAGGGAAATGAAACCGGAAGCCGTTCATATGGAACCTTCCCCTGTTCCAGTTCGACTCTGACCGATTCCAAGAGCTTCTTCCGCTGCCGTGCTACCCTGTCCAGGATCTGGGCCGCAGCCTGTGGTTCCTGCACGAGCCATCTCCGGAGTGAGATTTCGATATTAGCACGCTCCTCTTCATCTTGAGGGCGAAGTTCCATCTGCTGGATCTGCTCCACGGTAGAATCAAAAGCGCGCAGGAATCCCGCAAGCTTGCCGTCGGAATAACGCTGCCGTGCATTGTAGAATTCGGAGAGGCGCTCAGCCGGCCAGGTCTTGAATCTCGCGAACCAGAGATCCGCGCACTCTTTCATGAGACGTACGCGCTCCCCTTCCGGAAGGGCTGATTGCCCTACACCCATGGCGAAGCCAAGAATGGCGGCACGATCACGAATCCAGTAACGCGAGGCGCGAATCGCATCACGATTCTGCACCGTGATAGTCTCTCCATAGTGGTCGTAACCCAAAAATCCGTGCTCGATGCCTACGAGCTCGAAGAGGGTCTTCGTCTTTTCCCAGCATGCATGTGGATCACGCCGCGACCAGATGCGCAGGAGAAGCTCAACAAGCTGATCAGGCACCTGCGAGCCTTCGAGGATGATGCACTTGTCGTAAGCTTCCTTCAATTGCTCGACCGGAATCATCGAGAGATAGCCGTCCAACACCGCGTAACGGATGAGCGCATCGGGCTCACGGAAGATCTCGTCCAAGATGACATCGAGCGGCCTGAACTCCGCACCGAGCCAGGGAAGCTTCGTCAGAGGCCGGACGTCGTCCACTGTCCACGAGTTCCGCTGGGCATGAAGCGTGGCGGGTATGAGGCCATTCCAGAGAAACAGCAGCGTCAGTATGGAAAGGATGCGTACCGTGCTTCGCATAGTCAGCTCAGAGCTGGGCTTAGAATAGATGCACACCATCAATTGTCAGCCTCACCCGTTCCCCACGGATGCTCCAGCAGCCAGGTGAGAGCGGTGCGCATTTCAGCGTCTTTCATGGTCGCGAGCCACGCTCTCATCTCGTCAGGTCTGGTCACGGCCCACACACGCAGGGAACAAAAGGTACGGTCAAGCACGTCTCCGTCACCGCCTACGCTATTGTCACCGGCGAAAAGTCGAAGCAATTCCTCCCGCGGCACCTCTTCTGTTTTCTGCAGAACGTCCAGCCCATAGCGGGCATTTTCGCCAATTTGGATGTCACCCCAAATCTCCATGGTGAAAACAAAAAAGTTCGTCGTCAGGGCGTCTCGAATGTCCTTGGGTATGTCAGCAAGATCCAACTTTGCGATCTGCCGCACCTTTGCCAGCCTCAAATTGTATGGATCGTACCCATCGCCGAAAAGCGCGCTCTCACCGACTCTGATGGCAATGCCATCATTTTTGGTGGCCAGGGCTGCCGCAAATGCGGGAGCCAAGTCCCACCTTCCCCAGTTCACAAGGAGCGAGGTGTAGTCCCCACAGCCATCTTTGTCGAGGGGACGCTTCTTCGCTTCTTCAAGCCAGCGATTCCGTACGGCAGCATCCACCCGGCTCATGAGCAGGCCCTTGGCAGCAAGCGAAAAGTCATGTCGCTCAGCAGGCAACGATTCCACCCACGTAATCAACTCTGGCAGGTTGAAGTCCGCCCAAAGCTGGAGGAACTCAAGGGACGGCACCTGGTCAACGACCTTGAAAGTGTTTAGCTTCCTCACCTCGTTATCGTCATCTGACCAGATTTTGGTCCGGATTTCCTCCACAAGCTCCAAAGCGCGGGAGGGCTCCGCGTTCAACTGACGGCGCACTGAGACTTCATAGCCGGCCGCGGCGCTGACAAACGTCGTGTTGTTTACGCCTGATTTGAGCACGTCCACTGGAATTTCCAGCGTCCGTGCCATCATAGGATAAAAGCTGGCGCCATAGGGCGCATCTGGCACGCCAGGCCAGTTTTGAAACACCTTGAACCACGCCTGGGCGAAGGCATTCAAGTATTTGACCCGCTCAGCCGCTGGCAACTCGGACCGCTCAACCCCCTTCGGAAAAGCAAGGAGGGATTTGCCACCCAGCCAAAACTTGGAGGCACGTACAGCATCCAGATTCTTCATCGTGATGCGCGGATTTCCCCAACTGTCATAGGCAAGCCATCCCCTTTCGAAGGCAACGATCTGAAACAAGGACTCCACTCGCTCCCAACATCCCTTCGGGTCGCGCTCCGCCCAAATATTGAGGAAGAAGGAAACGAATTGGTCAGGCATCTGCGTCCCTTCAAGTTCAATGCAATGATCAAACGCCCGGCTCATATCTCCCGCGTCAATGAGGCGCAGATAGGCATCAAGGACGGAATAACGAATATCGAGAATCGGCTCGCTAAAGATCTTCCGCAACACCTCGACCTCCAGATGAGGGGGCGGCTCTCCTTTACTCGGCTCCTTCCACGGCAATTCCGCAAGAGGCCGGAAGTCCTTGAGTTGCCACTCCGGTGCGCCAGCATGCACAAAGCCGGTCAGCGAGAATGCCACCAGAGACAGCATCATCAAAAGGGCCAGTGGCGACAAGGAGGAGACGCTGACAGAGGTAAAGGAGCGCGTCATCATACGTTTGTGGAGACTGCCTCTCGAACTGCAGAAGCTGCAACAGCAAACCTGAGAAGCTCGCAGCAGGCAAGACGAATCACATGCTCCATGCGCACCGACGCCAAACGTCAGCCCAGCGGGTAAAGCGCGAGCCCACGGGGTGGCCGAAGGCCCTCCGGGCGACCCTCGATAAGGAGGTATGTAAAAGGCATGTAAAAGTGAAACCGGAAGGACATCGCCTGGGCCAATTCGCCTTGCCGCACCATCGCCAAACCGATAATCTTTTGGGGCAAGGGTAAAGGCGAAGCACATCACCTTGGATTGAAGGCCATGCAAACGCAGCATTTCATCACTTCAGCCATCCTCGCACTACTGACGTTGGCATGCGCCACCCCTTTGCTTCCGGCGCAATCTCCCTTGCCCGTGGAAGACTATGAAATGCCTGAGGAACTGGCGGCACTGCACAGCCAGTATCGTTCCATCCCGGACTGCATGTATGAGTATGAGGTGCACTTCCATCCTCCGCTCGACAAGGTGGTGCATCAGTTCCACTGCCGGTTCATCACGGTGCGTGGCATGTGGCGCTATGACCGGGTGGATGACAATGGATTGACCTTTTACAAGGTCTGCTTCGATGGAAAAGTCTTCCACCAATTCTTCAAGGAGTGCGACATCGGAAGCCTGCGACCCCTGCGTCCCGATCCGAAGTATCATCACCAATTCTTCACAGGGAGCAACATGGTGACCATCCATCCGAATCCGTTGCCGGACAGCTACCCCAACCTGGCATTCAGCGAGTTCTCCTGGAATCCCCTCTTCGCTCCGATAGAGATGCCGTTCCTGGCGAGGCCCAGGGAATTCAAGACTCCCGACCTCCAGTCCGAGCTGCTGTGGAAGGACGTGCTCAGGCGCAGCACTATCCGTCACCGAATGGAAAAAGACTCACCCGCCAATCAAGTACACTTCTTCCTGGATGATGAAGCGCTCAACGGCATCCTGAAACTGGAGAAGCTCGACAAGCCCGGCCTGCCACCCTGGCGGGTGCTGGAGCATGACTATGTGACACGTGCCGGGAGCAGACACGTGGTGACGAAGTACGAGGACTGGAGGCAATTCCCCCTGGGAGAAAAGGACGGCACCGGCCCCGTGCTGCACATGCCGACGCTGACCACCATCACGGCCAAAGGTGTGCCCCAAACCACGGTGCTCACCATCAAGCTCCTGCCCGACACCGTAGCGCCGGCGACGCGTGGGCTGACAGTTCAAGACTTCCGTATCCCTGACAGCATTTCAAACCCGCCCGCGCAGGTGATGGATTTCACGGTGACGGCTGCCGGCGACACCGGCGCGAAGACAATAAAGGTCAAGCCAGCCACCACGTCACCGCCCAAGCCAACTCAAAAGCCAAAGACAGGAGGTCCTGAGCTAAAACCGCCAGCGAAGCTGAAGCCTGCGCCGAAGCTGTAAGACAACTGCCGTCACGCGTGACCCCGGTCACGAGAGCGGCGCGGGTATATCTACCGCGCTACGTGGAAAGTAAGATCTGTCGAAGGAAGAGTGCACTTGAGCTCCCCCCAGTTCGTCTGCTCCACCTTGGAGAACCCTCTTAGTACAAGCGTTCCGTCTTTCAATTTGTAGAACAGCTTAAGGGCGCTGTCTTCCTGGCCAGGCTCGGCAAACGGCGAGCGGGTGATGATCATGGTCCGCACATCACCCTCTTGTTGTAAATTCACGTCCCGGAATCCGCCGGAAGTCATCTTCGAGGCACTCATCTCCTCAGAGCTCGATGATGATCCAGCAACTTTCTCCAGCAGAAGGTGGACCATGGCATCAGACGGACGAACCCCGCGTCCGGGAATAAACTCTCCGGGCGCAAACTCCATTACCAGCAGGCGTTCTACCTCGCTGCCATCCGCAAGGCGCACTTTCAGCGGGGTGGACTTCCACGTGCGGCCAGATTTTACGTTGATGAGGGTGTCCACATCCTTCACCAGACTGCGGGATGCGGGTGGCTCCGCACCAAATCCTGGAAGGGAGCACGCAACTCCCCATGTAAGCAGTATTAGAATCAATCGGAGTGGACTGAGTATCACTCAGACTAGAAAAACAGAGCGTGTCATGGACGTCAAGCCATGTCTGCCATCCGGTGGAACGTCAGGCCCAGCAGATGAGCGCAAGCTGCGCACGTAGACGAAGGCCCTCTGGGCTATCCCTCCACAAAACGAGCACACACTCTATCTGTGCCCACTTTACAAGAGTGTGAAAAACAGCCACGACCACATGCAATCACAAAGAAAAACATTGCACGCACCGCACTTTCAAGCAATGATTTTTCGATCACTTATTAAAAGGAGCAACCTATGCCTGGTATTAAAGCGCTCAAAGCCAAGGTGGAACTGAATCCGGTGAGCAAGATGCCCCGGCGCATCTACGACTTCAGGTCCAAGGCGTCCAAGTCAAAACCCCGCACCCAGGCAGTCGCACTGCTCAAGGGCATCGCCAAAGACCTGCAAATCCAACCAGATCTGAAGCAGCTTAAGTTCGATAAAGTAAACGAGACTCTGTTGGGAAGCCATGTTCTCTTTCAGCAGTATCATGAAGGCAAGCCCATCAGTGGCGCCTGGGTTCGTGTGGATATCGACAAGTCAGGCCGCATCTACAATGTGCAGAGCGACCTCGTCCCAGAGAAGAACCTGGAAAAGGCGGCAAGCTCCAAAGCCAAATCCAAGAGCAAAGCGGAAGGCGCAGGCACCGCGGCCAAGGCCCTGTCTGCCGAACAGGCTGTGGCCAGGGCAAAGGAGGCCATCTCTGCGCCGGCCGGAAGCGAAGTGATTGTCGAGTCCCAGGAGCTGGTGTTCCTCCCCGTGAACGGGGTGCCGGTCTCCGCATGGAAGCTGGTGCTCAGGTGCGCCAAACCTGCCGCGGAATACCGCATGTATGTGGACTCGCAGAGCGGGGCCATCCTGGAAAAGCTGGACCAGCTCAAGTCCGCCAATGGTACGGGCCGCATTTTTGACCCCAATCCCGTAGTCGCGCTCAATGACACCACCCTTGAAGACGACTCGCCCATTCCTGATGCTGCTTACAGGACAGTGGAGCTTCGCGACCTTGACGGCACTGGGTTTCTAGACGGCCCGTTCGTCAGCACCAGCAACACCCCGAACCGGGTGCAGCGGCAGAATCTCAATTTTTCCTTCTCCCGCAGCCAACGCGCCTTCAAGGAGGTGATGGTGTACTTCCACATCGACCGAGTACAGCGCTATATCCAGGAGCTCGGCTTCGATAATATTCTGAATGGCCCTATCAAAGTCCACATTGATGGGAGATCTGATGACAACTCCCATTACAGTCCGGCGACACAGTCGCTCACCTTTGGTACCGGAGGTGTGGATGACGCGGAAGATGCTGAGATCATACTGCATGAGTATGGCCACGCAATTCAGGACAATCAGGTGCCCGGATTCGGTCAGACGAAGGAGGGGCAAGCCATGGGCGAGGGCTTTGGCGACTATCTTGCAGCCAGCTTCTTCGCATCGGCAAAGCCCGCGAATCTGCAGCCCACCGTGGGAAGCTGGGACGCCGTGGCCTACAGCGGAGACAATCCTCCCAACCTGCGCCGCATGGACAGCACCAAGAAATATCCCCGGGACATGGTTGGCGAGGAACATTCCGATGGCGAAATCTGGTCTGCAGCCCTGTGGGAACTTCGTAACGCTGTCGGATCAAGGACGGCGGATCAGTTGGTGCTCGCGCATCACTTTCAGCTCACGCGCAATGCCACGTTTGAGGACGGCGCCAATGCCCTCATCACCGTGGATGAGGTACTGAACGAAGGAAGAAACATCAGCGTCATTCGCGATATCTTCACGCGTCGCGGCATTCTGACAAATACGAAGCTAGGCAAGCGGGCTGGCGCCCCCTTTCCTGAGCTCTATGCCCCACGTCGTCCGCGTGCCGCCAAGCGCGCCAGGCGGGCCGCCCGCCCACGGACGTGATGCTGCTCTGCCCTGAATTCTCGACCCGCCACCTGGCACCAGCCCATGAGAATCGTGATTTTTGACCTCGGCGATACGCTGGAGCATGACGATGTGCTGCTGCCCGGAGCCATCGAGATGCTCACCAGCGTACGGAACATGCGCGATGACAGGGGAGATGCCCCCGTGATGTGCCTGCTGTCCGACTACTTCACTCCAACCGCGCAAGATCCGCTCGATGCCATTCAAACCCGATACTACACGCTGCTAGAAACACTCGGCATTCGCGCCTTCTTCGAGCCGGTCTCGGAGCGGGTTACGCTCTCTAGCGAACTCGGAGTAAGCAAGCCTTCGAAGAGGCTCTTTGAGCGCACCGTGGAGAAGGCTGCCCCGGGGTTCGACCTGCATCACGCCCTCTTCATTACGGAACATGCCGGCCATGTAGCTGCCGCTCGAGGCTTTGGCATGATGGCCATCCATTTCAAGGGGCCGGGCCAAACCACCGGCGAGGTGGATAATCTGGCAGACCTCGTGCCCCTGATTTCGCGGAACCTCGCCTTTTCCCCCTGCTGCCGGAAGCAGGGGGAAGCCGTGGGTCGTTTCACCAGCCAAGCCAACAAGAGCAAGCAGCTAAGCCCAGCCATGGTGCAACTGGTGAACCAGGTGAGCCAGGACCGTCTGAGGGAACGAGTGAGCCACCTCGCAAGCTTTCCCACACGGTGGACTTATTCTCCTGCCGTTGCGCAGGTCCCGGAGTGGATCCATGGCGAGTTCCTTGCCATGGGCTACACCCAGTCCCAAGTGCGCTTCCAGCCTTTTCAGGTACAGGGAGGCAGCCCCCAGCGCAATGTGCTCTGCTCTCTCGGAGACCTTAGCCAGGGATTCACCCTCGTATGCGCGCACTACGATTCCCTCTCAGAAAATCCTGATGGCCTGGCGCCGGGCGCGGATGACAATGCCTCCGGCATAGCCGCCCTGCTTGAGCTTGCCGCCATCCTCCATGGCACGCACCCCACCCGGGGCGTGCTCTTCGCCGCCTTCGGAGGCGAGGAGCAGGGACTCTTCGGCTCGAGTGCCTGTGCCGATATTGCCGCAGCTGAAGCTTGGCCCATCGACGTGGTGGTGAATATGGACATGATCTCCTTTCCCGATCCAGCCAACCCCGCCCGCATCATCGTGGAATACGATCAAGGAAACAGAAATCCCCAGAATGATCCGGCAGCCAAAGCGTATGGACTGCTGATGGCTCAAGCTGCAGCGGACTACACCAGTCTGGAAGTGGAGCACACCGATATCTGGAACAGCGACTACATGCCTTTTGAGGCGAAGGGATTTGCTTGCATCGGCGCTTACGAGGCGGGGAAAAATCCCGGCTATCACACCACGGCGGACAAGCCGGGTAGCATCGACGTCTCTTATCTAACGGAGGCTGCCAGAATGGTGCTGGCCACCGTGGCCACCGTGGCTGGCGCTGCCTGACCTCTCGGTCGGGTACGCCCCTCCTACTTGACATTTGAATGGATGGCGGCGAGACGCTGCCGGGTGAGACAAAATCCCGGGCGACCACAGAGGTCGCGGTCCCAGGCCCACTGCTTCTGAGCGACGGCGGAGAGACGCAGCCCAGGGGAGACTCTGGAGCGACGGCTTTTTCGTGACCCGCCCTTGACCGTCTCCCCCACCCTGCTCCACACTCGCCCTCTTCACAAAAGGTCAATTGTCACACTACAGCACAGCATTCTCATGAGCAGAAAGATTCGTTACGGCATGGTCGGCGGCGGCAGAGGCGCCTTCATTGGCGGAGTGCACCGCATCGCGGCAAACATGGACGGCCAGATCGAGCTGGTCTGCGGCGCCTTTTCCTCGGACCCACAGAAGTCGAAGGACTCCGGTGCGGACCTCTACCTCCCCGCGGAGCGCTGCTACGGAAGCTTCGAGGAGATGATCCAGAAGGAAGCTGCACTGCCCGCAGACAAGCGCATGGACTTCGTCTCCATCGTCACGCCGAACCACATGCATTTCCCCCCGGCCAAGGCAGCGCTGGAGGCGGGCTTCCACGTACTCTCGGACAAGCCGGCGACCTTTGACCTGGAAGAGTCCAAGGCGCTCTTGGACATCGTGAAGAAGTCCGGCAAGCTCTACGGCCTGACGCACAACTACACCGGCTATCCGCTGGTGAAGGAAGCTCGCGACATGATCAAGGCCGGCAAGCTGGGCAAGATTCGCAAGGTGGTGGTGGAGTATCCCCAGGGATGGCTCGCCACGAAGCTGGAAGACTCCGGCCAGAAGCAGGCTGGCTGGCGCACCGACCCGAAGCGCAGTGGCGCGGCGGGCTGCATCGGTGACATCGGCACGCACGCCGAGAACCTCGCCGAATACATCACCGGTCTGCACATCAAGGAACTCGCCGCAGACATCACCGCCTTCGTGGAAGGCCGTGCACTGGATGATGACGGCAACGTGCTCCTGCGCTTCGACAACGGCGCCAAGGGCGTGCTCCACGCCTCGCAGATCAGCGTGGGTGAAGAGAACAACCTCAACATCCGCGTGTACGGCGAGAAGGGCGGCATCGAGTGGCACCAGAATGAGCCGAACACCATGCTCGTGAAGTGGCTCGACCAGCCGATGCAAGTGTACCGCACCGCGAATGGCTACCTCGGCAAGAACGCCGCTGCCGCCACTCGCACTCCCCCAGCCCACCCGGAAGGCTATCTCGAGGCCTTCGCGAACATTTACAAGAACTTCGCCAGCCACATCCGCGCCGTCAACGCCGGCACCACACCGGATGAAGTGGCGCTCGACTACCCAAAGATCGAAGACGGCGTGCGCGGCATGGCCTTCATCGAAGCCGTGGTGAAGAGCTCGCAGGCGAACGCGGCGTGGACGAAGCTGGAGGTGTAAGCAGCCCTCTCATCCCATCCATTACAAAATCCAAGGCTGGCCCTGCGCTCGCCTTGGATTTTTTTCTGATCTCTAGTTGTGGGTAACCGTTATCTTCTGGCCAGTACCAGGCTTCTCCGAAGGGTTGTAGTCCTGACGGACGGACCTCTTGAGAGATTGTTGGAGTTCCAGAGCGCACTCCGGGTGAAGCGGGCCGCAGTAGTCGAGCTTCATGTTGCTGGAGCAATAGACCTTCGAAAATGGAGCCATACTCAGCTCTTCCTCCTGGCTTTCTTCCTTATCGTTCTCAGGCTCCTTTTCCATCTTGCTCGATTTCTCACCAGTCTGCTTCTCCACTTTCGGACTCAGAGGCTCGTCCACGTCCAAGTCGTCAAGGGTCACCTCCTCCAGCTCCAGTTCGTCCAAGTTTAGTTCCTCCCCCACCTTCTCCTCCTCCTCTTCGCTCTCACCGTTGTTACCTTTCAACTGCGCGATGAGGAGCATGCCCACGTCTTCAGGCCCCTTGAGCTCCTTGAAGTTCTGTATGCTGGAGTCGAGCAGATACACTTTGCCATCGTCCGTCTTGGCGAAGTTGAAGTGATGGGTGTCATCCTCGTCACCAGGATCCGCCATAGTAGCCGCATACACCCCGGGCTTCGCGGTGTTCTTCAGCCATTTGAGCAAGTTTTCACCGCCACGCTGTGCCATCTGCTTCTCGGTCCCCTCGTTTTTCTTCTTCCATTTCCAGATATCAGGATCCCCAGAGGGAAGTTTCGAGACATCAAGTGGGGAGTCATCCTCATCCCCGGTCCTGACACGCTGCGGATTTATCTGCCTCTCACCGAGTTCAAGAGGGAGCGAGAGTTTTGTTATATCCTCAAGTGATCGCGGCCCATGCACGAGCACGTGAGCAGTGATGGCGGCTGAAAGCGCACAAACGCCTTGGGGATTGCCGGGTTCACTTAGCTTCTCAAGTTGATCGAGTAATGGCATAGGGCGAAGCAACTGGGTTGTTGCACAAGACCATCGAAGATTTTTTCCATGATGCAGGTAAAGGAAGGATTAGTCGCGAGAGCCATCTGACGAACTCCCGCCCCACAGTCGCATACGTCTTCCGGCGTACGCATCGCATCGTGGCTTGATTCTTCCACCTCATGGCGAAACAATGCCCCATTCCAGCTTTTACACCTGGTTGCCATGATGAACTCAAGAAAGCCCACCCTCTCCGCTCTGCTTCTGCTCGCATTTGCATTCGCTGCCCTGTTCGGCCCCTCCCGATCAGAGGCCACCTCACTGGGCATGTTCACGGTGAAGATGCCGCTCTATCTCCATGGCTCAGACGGTGACCCGCTCATTGAGATCGCTGACGTGCCCTTTGTGTCTTCCTATGCTTCTCCTGAAGGGACCTATGCCGCCATCACCAAGTCCTTCACACCACCCACAGACGGCTCCTGGAAAGACAAGGAGGATGTGAACATCGCCTCTGTCTATGGGATCAAGGTAGAAGCCACCGAGGATGGCGAGGGCGATGTCTCGCATCTCATCATCACCGTGAATGCCACCACCGCGAAGGCACCGGAAGATTATCCTTTCACCGTGCAGCAAGTCACGGATGCCGTCGTCACCTGCGTGCGCCTGATGACACCCATCCGCCCTGCGGATGAGCAGAAAGTCACGGTGAAGGTACTGGAACCGGTGAAGAAGAAGTGAGCCGGTAACCCAACGCTCCAACTAAGAAGCCATCACTCCAGGCACCACAGCCCCCTTTCACCTATTCCTTCGCCTGACGGTGAGGAAACCAGCAACACCGAGTCCAAACAATACCGCAGTCTCAGGCTCGGGCACGGTCTGCACGACAAGCTGCGGACGGTAACTCTCAGTGGCGTATTCGGAAGAGGCAAAGCTCGGGAAGACCGAAGCGCCTCCTGAGTCGCGCACTTCGGTCGGTTGCGTCAGGCGCAGGCCGTAGTTGGTCGCCGGATCGTCCAGCCAGCCCGTCAGGATATCGGTGATATCGACATCCACCCAGATACCCGTATTGGTGATCGTGGGCGAAGTCGCGACAATGGTGCCGGGTGGCGACGTAGTGGTAGGGTTGTAAGCCCCACCAGGCTGATTGTTCCAGGTGAGCGTCGCCTCGTTCCAGGAACCTTCCAGCAAACGCACGTCGAAAGACACCGGGTAGGTTGCACTCGGCCCGGCGCCAAAACCGCTCTCGGCGCCACTGAGCACATAGAGACGCATGGTCGCAGAAATAATGTCGTCGCCTGCCAGCGCCTCCACAATCAGGGGCGTGAGATCGAACTGAAGAAACGCCGACATGTGGTGATTGGAGGCGGTGCCAGTATTCGCTGGAGCGATGAGGTTTGGATAAAGCGACTCCATCGCCCAACTGGAGAGGAAGGAATACGCCATGGAATCCTGGCTCGCGCCCAAGGTAAAAGCATCCGCTCTCGCGTTCGGGACCAGTGGAGTCCCCGTGGCGAAAAGCCCGGTAACAATGGCGAGGAAACAAGCTGACATCCTCCAGCGGACGACGGCGAAACGTGAATACGACACTCCTGCTTTCATAGTGCTATCGAAGATTGGTGACCGGCACCTATTCTATCTCACGCGACAGCACTCGCTTGCTACGGCTTGCGAAGCGTTGTCCTGCGCATGCACAAGTTACGGATGCCGTGGCGCACCTGGAGATTCACCTCAACCTCCTCGCAACAGGCTGAAGATGGGACAGTCACGAACACTCAATCCGGTTTTGTCCAGTTGTCATTGACCACACCGCCGACTTATCCGACTGTCCAACTCATCACCCGCTTGTGAGTAACAACGTTCCTTCAGCAGGGTGAGCCATACATGACAGATCCCTATCCCGAAAACATCGTCATCGACATCGATCGAGAACGACTCAGGAAATTCCTGCACAAGCGGCGACTGCACACCACCCTAATCCTCACCGGATTCGTCGGACTATTGATTGGCGTGTGCATCATCAATGTGGAGTTGAGTCGGCACGTCCGTCCGGACGAGAAGACACTTGCGTTTGTGGCTTCGCGTCTCGGCTCCAGTGTCGTGCTATTGCTCGCACTCGGCTTTCTTGCCCATGCCAGGTGGGGACGCCGCTTGACGGATCGCGAAGTGGATGCCTGGGAGGTATCCGTGGAAGGCGCCTTCCTCCGTGTCCGCCAGTATGAAGGCGGGTGGCTGGACCAGAAGCTCCACTTCCGTTCCATCGTGGACTATGCGGTGCTTCAGGATGCTACGATGAAGCAGCACGGCATATCCTCGCTGCAACTTTCCACCACCGCCGGTGGCTTCCGGTCTACCCTGCGCATTCCAGCGGTGAAGGATTGTGAGAAAATCCGCGACATGCTCATCGAAGTCGATCGCATTCGGGAGGTATCATGACGCAGGAGATTCCCCTCGCGCATGGGGAGGTGGTCAACCCCATGCCCATTGAGATTGATCACGCCCGTCTCAGAAAGTATCTCTGCTCTGAAGCGCTGGGCACTTTCGCTGTCGTCGCAGGCATCATGCTTGGCATCCAGGTGATGATCATCTTCTTCAATCTCGTGGCGGAGCGCGCGTGGGGCACGCTTCCCTTGGCAACCCTGGGGGCGGGCTGGATTTTTCTCATCATCGCGGTGCTTGGCTACGGGTGCGCCATCGCCATCTACTTCATCCGCCAGCGAGGCCTGTTGCTCCGTCAGGCTGATTGCGAAGGTCTCTCCGTCGGGGATTCTGTTCTCCACATCCGCCGTTTTACCGGAGGCATCTCAGACGGGAGCATGAACTTGGGTGGCGACCTCCAAGATACGAAGTTGCACTTCCGGACCATTGCCAGCTACGCGGTATTTCAGGATACTGCCATGCGTCGCCATGGGATACACGCCTTGCTGTTGCTCACCACGAGTCACGGCATGAGAAATAGATTCCTTGTCCGTGGCATCAAGGACTGCGAGAAGGTGCGCGACATGCTTGCGGCCATTGGCGAGCAGCGCGTGAAGCTCCGACCCAGCGGGAACTGACATCCCTCACGCAATCACCCCGCGCATCACGTGCCCATGCACATCCGTGAGACGCAGGTCACGACCGCTGTAGCGGTAGGTCAATGCTTCGTGGTCGATGCCCATGAGGTAGAGCACCGTGGCCCAGAGATCGTACACGCTGCTCACCTGCTCCACGGCCTGGTAGCCAAAGTCATCGGTGGCGCCGTGAACATGACCGCCCTTCACACCGCCGCCGGCCATCCAGATGGAGAAGCCGTAGGGATTGTGGTCACGTCCATTGGCGCCTTGAGCGAAAGGCGTGCGACCGAATTCACCTGCCCAAATCACCAACGTGCTGTCCAGCAGCCCGCGTGAGCGCAGATCCTTGATGAGTGCGGCGATCGGCTGGTCCACCTGGTAGCCCATCTTGCCGTGACCTTTCACCAAGTCGCCGTGATGATCCCAGGGGTTCGCAGCGTTGCCACCCCCGATGTTGTAGCCCAGGCTGCTCAACTCGATGAACCGCACACCGCGCTCCACAAGACGACGGGCCAGCAGGCACTGGCGCGCATAGGCCGCGGTCTTCGGGTCGGCATCGTTCATGCCGTACATCTTCTTCGTGCTCTCCGTCTCACCAGTGATGTCGCAGAGCTCAGGCACCGCAGACTGCATGCGCCAGGCCATCTCGTAGTTCTTGATGGCCGCCTCCACGTGCATGTTGTTATCCACGGCACGTGCGAAGTTCTTGTCCATCGCGCCGATGAAGTCGAGACGCTTGCGCTGCATCGCGGCGGGCTCACGTGGCTGGATGTTATCCACCGGTTCGCCTTCATCCGCGCGCACGATGGACGCTTGATGAATCGCAGGCAGAAAGCCATTGCTGAAAAGACCCACGCCACCATGCGGCGCTGCGGCGCCACCACTCTGCAGCACCACATACCCCGGCAGATCACTCGAGTCCGAGCCGAGGCCATAGCTCGTCCATGCGCCGGCACTGGGATAGCCCAGGAAGGGGAAGCCCGTGTGCATGAAGAAGTTTCCCTGCGCGTGCTCGCTGAACTTCGCCGTCATGGAGCGCACCACGCACAGCTCATCCGCCACGGAGCCCATATGCGGGAAGAGGTCACTCACCGGCAGGCCACTCTGGCCATACTGTTTATAAGCCCAGTGCGCGGGCTGCACCGTTCCGTTGTTATTGAACTGCGTGCGCTTCACCTCACCCGGCATCGGCTGCCCCGCATACTTCGCCAGCATCGGCTTCGGGTCAAACGAGTCCACATGCGAGACACCGCCCGACATGTAGCAGAAGATCACACTGCGAGCCTTTGGCGCGAACTTCTTCGCGCGATGCGCCAGTGCTGCCGTTGACGCTTCGGAAGCCGCGGCCTTCGCCTGCTGCTGACTCATGAGTCCAGTCAGTGCCGCCATGCCGAAGCCGGTGGAGGCACGCTGGAGCATCTGTCGGCGGGTGTGGGGGGTATTCATAACGTTGAATGTTGACCTTTGACCGATGACCCAACTTACTTCAGATAAATAAACTCCTTCAGATTCACCAGCGCGAGCGCCAAGCTCTGCCACGCCTGCTCGGGTCCACTGGCTTTGGCGACCTGCTCGCGCAGCACGGTGAGCTTCTTGTGCAGGGCTTCGGATTCATCCTGCCACTGGCGTACGTTGGCACGTTCAGCCTCGGTGAGAGCATCCATCACATCGCGCTCGGTGACGACGGTCTGCTCAATCTTGCGGGTCATCTCGATGTCATCGGGCCGCAGCGGGCGGTCATAGAGACGCGCACGCAGAATCTTCCCACGCAGCAACCGGTTACCACCACCTGTACCGTGACGGCAGCCCAGCAATACCTGTGAAGCATTGGGCTCGAACACGGCAACGTCGTCCGTCTTGAATCCACGGCCATAGAGCTGGCCGTCGCGATAGACATTCACGCGGGCATTCGAGTCCCAGGAGATGGCCACATGCACGGCGCGTTGTGACGCATCGCGCTCCACCTCACCACCAGAAGCCTTTGTGCGCCGGCCAAAGTCACTGCCCGCCATCCAGCAGCCCGCCTCCTTCTCCGCATAGACGATGGAGTCGAACACATTCCCCTGCAGATCCTGCACGGTCATCACCCCGCCACCGCGCTGCTCCAACTCATTTAGCAGCACCCAGGCCTCCAACGTCTTCCCACGCAGGCGCTGCTTGATGGGCGCCGTACGAGCAAAAGCCGTGCTACCATCGAGAATCAGCATGCCGTGCTCAATGCGCGCGCCACCTTCCAGCGTGAGCGGCAACTTCCCCTTCAGGTCATTCGGGCCATCTTCGAAATCCCATTCCGCAAGAGGCTCCGGCACATCGGTCAAATCAGGCGGCGCACCCTGCGACCTGCGCTTTTCTTCTGTGAGCTTGCTCCGCATGGGCGCGAGCACGGACTCGATGCGGTTGCGCAAATCGCTCTGCGTCTTCTCCAACCGCGCAAGCTCCGCCTGCTGCTGCTCTCCCACCTGCGAAGACGCACCGAGGAAAGCGATGCTCTGCGCCACCTCTGCCTCCGTGGCCGCACGACCGAAGGCCTCCTGGAACATACGCTGCACCCGCCCCTCATCCGTATTGGCCTCCTTGTTCTTGTACGAGCTCACGCCCCAGTAACCGGACCAGTTGATGACCTTGCGATCGTTCAGCAGCGCGAGGGATTGTGCGGGCACATTGGTGGAGTCACGCCTACCGCGCGTGGCGCTGGGAACGGGCGCATCGAAAGCGGTGAGGAAGTCATCCAGGCTGTTGCGCACCACCTTTACATACACGCTGCGACGGTATGAACCGCCTCCCTCCGACTCGCCATACATCTTCTCTTCCATCTTGCCGGAGAGCGCGAGAATGCTGTCGCGAATAGATTCTGCTTCGAGTCGACGCACGGTGAAATGCGTGAGCAGCTTGTTCTGCGGGTCCTTCTGCGCCGCAGTGCTCGCAGCCTCCGAGTCGAGCTGGAAGGCCCGCGTGGTAAGCAGGAACTTCAGCATGCCCTTGATGCTGCCCTTCTCCGAGTCGAAGCGGCTGGCAAGATAATCGAGAAGCTCAGGATGCGAGGGTGGCTCACCGAGACGGCCGAAGTTATCCGGCGTAGCCACGAGACCATTGCCAAAGACGGCCTGCCAGAGACGGTTCACCATCACGCGCGAAGTCAGCGGATTCGCAGGAGCCACCATGCTCTCCGCCAGCTCCAGACGGCCGCTCTTCGCGGTGTGATAGGGTGTAGGAGAAATGCCATCCAGGAAGCGGCGCGGCACCGTGGGACCGGGGCGCTTGTGGTCTCCCTGCGCGAACATCGGCGCATCATGCCCCTCTGCTTCCAGCACACCGGGTGCGCGCGTGGGCAGAGGCAGCGAGGCCTCGATCTCGCGATACTTCGCCAGCAGGGCTGCTGCGGCTGGAATCTTCTTCACATCATTCGGCAGTTTCCCTTCGGCGAGGAGCGAGTCGAGCAACTCCGCCTGGGCATCTGTCACGCTGCCATTGAGCCAGGCCTGCACCGCCTCGGTGGGATTTCCATGGATGGAAACCGCAGGTGGCGGCTCGCCTTTCGTGATGACCACATCTGTGATGCCAAACCACGAGCGCGCATCCAGCTTCGTCTCGGCAGGCTGGTCTGCCACGGTAGTGCACTGGATGAAGATATCGTCGCCCTTCCAGTATTCGAGGTCGAGCTCACGCCACGCGAGGCGTGCATCTCCCGGCTCATCCTTGAAGTCCTTCGCCTTGTGAATGGTGCCCGTGCGGGGATAGTTCTGCACCACATAACGGGCACGCGCCATGCCTGCGCCGGCGCTGCGCATCCAGAGCTTGCCGCCCGGATTCTTCAGGCGCGGCGACATGAGCACCCCACGGTCCTTGGTGGAAAGCAAGTCACTGAAGACACCGGCAGGATGAATGCCTGCAATGACGCGGTCACCCTCCGGCGCGATGCTGAACTCACCCGCCTTCGTCGCGCCCTGCTGCACGCCATGGCCATCCGTGTACCACTTCTCCTTCCGCAGGTCCCAGTGTTGAATGACACCGTCTGGCATGGGAGGCACGGGCTTCTCCGGAATAGTGGGCAGGTCCTTCGCCGCAGTGAGCCACGCCTCGGCGACCACGTTCTTGATCTCACCTTTCAGGTTGGTGAGTTCTGCGCGCTGCACCTTGCCCACATCCGGCAGATTCACATCAATCACCGCCGGCCGCGTGCTGGTGAAGATGCCATACAGCGAATAGAAGTCCGCTTGTGAGATGGCATCGAACTTGTGATTGTGGCATCGCGCGCAGGAGACGGTGAGCCCCAGGAAGGCCTTCGTCACCGTGTCCACCTGATTATCCGTGAAGGTCACCAGTTCATCCAGAGAGTCCGTGGGCGAGAAGCCATGCAGCACCATGCGAAGCTGGCCGATGCCGATCGCGCTTTCATTGATGCCCTTTTCCGCATCCACACGCGGACTCTTCAGCATGTCTCCCGCGATGGCCTCACGCACCATCTGCGGATACGGCACATCCTGGTTGAAAGCGCGGATGAGATAGTCGCGATAACGCCACGCGTAAGGAATGGGCGAGTCCCCTTCGCTTCCGTGCGATTCCGCATAGCGCACCCAGTCCATCCAATGCCGGGCCCACGCCTCCCCGTAGTGCGGTGAGGCCATCAAGCGGTCAATGAGTTCGCTGAGCGCGGTGTCCGGATTCTTCGCAGACGCTGCCTTGAAGGCTTCGATTTCCTCCGGCGTGGGCGCCAGTCCCGTCAGGATATAAGACACACGACGGATGAGCGTAGCGGGGTATGCTGCCTTCGTGGGTTGCAGTCCCTGCGACTCCTGCTTCGCGAGAAGAAAACGATCCACGGGATGCTGCGACCATGCATTGTCCTTCACCGCAGGTGGCTCCGTGGCCTTCACCGGCAGGAAACTCCACCACTGTTTCCTTGTAGCGAGTGCCTGTTCCCAGGACTGCTCCGGGCTCAGCACGGGCTCAGGCTTGTCGCGTGGATCGGGTGCACCATCGGCAATCCACTTCTTGAAGTCGGCAATGCGGCTGTCCTCCAGCTTCGCTCCGTCCTTGGGCATGTGCAGTTCCTTCTCCGGCGTGGTGTGCGAGAGGGACTGGATGAGCAGGCTCTTCTCCGGATCGCCGGGCACGAAGAGCGCGCCGCTGTCACCACCGGCCAGCATGGCCTCACGCGAGTCCAGGCGCAGGCCGCCCTTCTCCTTTTTCGCGGCGTGGCAGTCGTAGCATTCACCCACGAGCACGGGGCGAATCTTGGACTCGAAGAACTCAATCTGCGCAGGCGTGGGTTTCACAGCGCCGGTCGCGGGTGTGGATGCTGCATTGGCGAACCCTGCGAATGCGAGAGTAAGAGCAGGAGCAACAGCAAGACTCATGCGGATGGAGCGCATGAGTGCCGGGTGGGATGCGTGTGAGGAGCGCATGAGAAACGTGAGCGTGAGCGTGCGGGGTTCTCGTTTCCAAAAAGATGTCAGCCAAGATAACGCAGCGCTGCCTGGGCGGCGGCCTGCTTCATGATGCGGCCATACTCCATGAATCGGCGGGCCTGGATGCGGGTGGAGGGTCCGGCAATGGTGATGGCCGCCACGGGATGCCCATGACGATCCAGCAGCGGCGCGGCCACACAATGGATGCCCTCGAAGTGCTCGCCCTGATCCACGGCGAAGCCGCGCTCGCGAATCTTCCCGAAGGACTCCACCAGCGCCTCAGGCGTGGCCAGGGTGCGCGGCGTGTGAGCGTTGAAGGTGGTCGCCGCGAGCGTGGCGCTGAGCGCGGGCTCCGGCAGGTAGGCCAGCATCGCCTTCCCCGGCGCGCAGCAGTGAATGGGCGGACGCGAGCCGAGATCCACGATGTACTTGAAGGGATGCGTGGAGGCCAATTGCTCAATCATCACGCACTCATGTTCCGCCAGGCAGCAGAGCTGCACGGTCTCTCCTGTCTGTGCCAGCACCTCACGCATGGCGGGCAGGCAGCTCTCCACCAGACTGCGCCCCTCATGCTGCGGCTGGCCAAGACGAAGAAGCTTGCGCGAGAGCCGGAAGCGCCGCGAGGTCTCCTCCCGCAACACATACCCCGAATCCTCGAGCACCCCCGTCAGGCGGAAGCTCGATGCTGGGGAGAGGCCCAGCGCGGCGCTGATTTCCGAAAGCGTGGCACCCTCTTCCCGTCCCGCGAGGAACTCCAGTACGGCCAGGCCACGTTGCAAGGCAGGCGCCTGGGACTCGGACTCCGCCACAGGTGAGGTCGCGCTGACGCCGGCACCATTGCCATTCCCGTTTCCGTTCAGCGAGGCATGACCGTTGCCATTGCCGTCGGCGCTATCACTCGTAGAAGAAGCCTTGCCGGCAGAAGTCGTGCGCTGTGTCGCGGAAGTTTTCATGGACGGAAAGCATTACGCCTGTGAAAACGGCGTCTTTCACGACCATTGGAATTCTTGCTCACGGATGTCCCACGTACCCGCCTTTCCCTCAGCAGGGAGCGAGTTCCATGGTATTCTCAACCCGTGTCCCATAAGGTAGACATCCGCATCACTCCCGCCCGTCCCTCCGAGGCAGAGACGCTGACCGCGATCGCTTTCGCCGCGAAACGCCACTGGAGTTACCCGGAGCGCTGGATCGCCCATTGGCAGGAATCCCTCACGGCCACTCCGGCATCGATCATCGCCAACGAGACCTTTGTCGCCCGCATCGGGGAGCGCAGCGTGGGTTTCGCATCCCTCAAACTTGATGAGGACACCCTCTTCCTACACGACCTCTGGGTCCTGCCCGGAGATATGGGTCACGGCGTTGGCCGAGCACTGTTTCGCCACGCCCAGCAACGGGCACGGGCACGTGGATTCTCCGCGTTTGAACTCGAGTCAGACCCCAATGCCGCCAGCTTCTACGAACGGATGGGCGCCCAGCGGGTTGGTACTCAGAGCACTTTGCTGGAAGGCGAACCGCGTGAGCTGCCGGTCTATCGCTGCAGCACCACTTGATTGCTCAGCGCAGGGAGTGTCGAAAGCAGTGGGTAGAAAACCCGCCAATCTCCGTCCGGTCGGGAGACCGACCTCCTCATGCGCTGGACTCCCTCTCGTTCTCCTTTGCTGCTTACGCTGCTTTGCGTTTACCTTTTTGCGGCGTGCACCGTCCCGTGCAGCCGCCGGGAAGACGGCCACCAGGCGAACTCATCCCGGCGGTATTTCGTCGTCCTCGGGCCTGTCACGTGCGTGGTGTAAATGAACTCACCCGAAGGCTCGAACTCAAACGTGATGGCCTTGCGCGGCCGTGGGGGAAGGCACTGGCACGGCCCGGTGCACTGGCGCAAGCACCTGCCTGGGGGAATCTTGGATTGCTCCATTGCCACCTCAATCGTCTGCATGGTGCGGGGGTAAGGCGGCGGAGGCTCCGGCTGCAATTCATCGGCCGCACGGACCATGGTCCGGGTGTAGACCTTGTCGATGCTGACTACGGCAAAGGTATGCGGGTTGTAGTCGCGATAGATTCGTGGCGCGATGACGCTGGCCTTTTGCGCGTACTCCACCGGGGCAAGGAATCCGGGCTCCTGCACCACATACGGCTCCCGGCGAATCCCTGCACAAGAGGCGAGAAGCAATCCGGCAAGCGCGGGGGCAAGCACACGAACACGCAGCAACAGCGACATCATGGCCGCGAACGTGCCAAGAGCGTGCCAATGCGCAAGATGGTTTTGGCAGTGCTCGGGTGAAAATTCAGTCTGGATCGGCCTCACGGTGTTCGGCTAAGATGAGGGGCCGTGCTGAGATGCCTGTACAAATTCCATCCACTGGCATGCATTTGCCTGTGTTTCTTCTGCCTTGAATTCGCGACCATTAGCGAAAGATCCATGCCCAGATTTACCGGAGACTCTTGGGAGTCGAAATCGGCCGCCCTCAGATTCCATACTGTGGACAACGTCCTATCCACAGCATCGTTTGCCATGGCGCTTCTGCTTTTCACGTTGGGCATCCACAATTGCCTGTGGCTTTCTCGTCCCAAGTGACTCTCGAAGTGGAGTCTACTCCTCCCCTTCCCCACCCTGCTCCGCGTCAGTATTGTCCCCCACCCGTGCCTGAGCCGCCCCGGCACCCTGCGTCTGAAACTCCTCCTCGCGCACCCCATCCACCCGCAGGGACACCTTCACGCCGTACTTGGTGGCGGCCACATTCACCAAGGAGCGGATGGCGCTGATGGTAAACCCGTTCTTCCCCACCACACGGCGCACGTCCTCCGGCGCGAGGTGGATGCGGTAGGAGATGGCTCCCGCCTGCGTGGTCCCCACGGCGATGCTGGCCTGTTTCGGATGCTCGATCAGGTTCGCAATGACGTACATGAGGAACTCGCGCAGCGCTTCCGGGGCATCCATGGCAGGCAGTATCAATGAACCGTGGCAAAAAGACAAACCCGTTGCTGCTCCACGAGCGCAGCAACGGGTTTAGAAAGAACAAACTTTAGAGGAAAAGCAACGCCAATCAGGCGTTTGCAGCGGCCTTGGCCTTCTTGAACAGAGCACGCACCGTGTCGGTGGGCTGGGCGCCCTTGGTGATCCAGGACTGCACTTTTTCCACGTCGAGGGTCACGCCACCCTTTTCTGCGCCCGGGTCATAGGTGCCAAGGGACTCGATGAAACGGCCGTCGCGCTTGAAACGCTGATCAGCGGCAACAACGCGGTAAAACGGACGGTTCTTTGTGCCTTCGCGGCGGAGACGGATGACGACCATGATAAAAGGATTCGAACTTTAACTAGAAATGAAGTGGACGGGCAGTCTGGCGAGCAGACGTGAAAAATCAAGCAGGAAAATGCTTTTCATCTTCCCAGCCCAGTGTAAGAGGATGGACTGGACTGGCTCCCATGCCAAGTACAAATCAAGGAGGGATGGCTGAGTGGTTTAAGGCGGCGGTCTTGAAAACCGTTGATGCGCAAGTATCCGGGGGTTCGAATCCCTCTCCCTCCGCCACTCTTAACGGCTCATTATAAGCCGATTACGTAGAAACAAGCACGGATCGATGTTTCCCCGCGTTTTCGCAGCTTTTGCCGACTTTCGCCTTTGGAAAGTGCACCAAACGTGCACCACAACTCGCAGGCATCAGGATTCGCCCGCGCGCTTCCACCCTACCCCGATAACTCCTTTAACCCCGACAACTCACCGAAGATACTAGCCGCTGAGCCTGCCATGGAGCGTTTTCAGATTCCTCTTCCCGTTGTCGCAGTAGTGAGCCGCGAGCTAGCTGAGCTCTACACGCACGCCAAGCTAGATGTGCTTTTCATGGAAGCGGGCGCGCCCGGCGATTCGCCGGAAGGTGCAAAACCGCTGAAGTGCACAACTTGGATGAAGGCCATAAACCGTGATCCGAGTGTGGATGCACAAGCCGCGTTAGGCCACTTGCTTCACGAAATGATGGAGGTGGACTCTTACTCCCCAGAAATCATCAACGAGTCTCGTGAGCGAATTCGCACCGTGCTTGGCAAACATGGTCTATCTTATGGAGAAGGAGGCCACATCGTGGGCGTTTCGGTTTCTGCACCTACCCGCACACTAGAGGGGGTATTGAGAGGCCGGAAGTTGGACTCTCTCAATATTGAGTTTGAGCGCGCATTAAAGCACGTAGAGGTCGATCCGCCTGCCGCCGTCGCTGCCGCGTGTGCCATTCTAGAGGCTTTCTGTAAGGTGTACATCGAAGATGAGCAATTGGAAAAGCCTAAGGACCAAACCGTAAAGCCCCTATGGAACACGGTACAGAAGCACCTCGGGCTGGACCCTTCTGCAATCGAAGATGACGACTTGAAACGCATCCTCACCGGTTTGATATCAGTGGTGGACGGACTTGCCGCATTTCGCACACACACAGGCTCAGTGCACGGTCGTGGCAGGAAGTCGTACAACCTAAAGGGAAGGCATGCGCGACTGGCAATTCACTCCGCACATACCCTCGTAGCCTTTGCAATTGAGACTTGGGATCACAGGAAGTCCTCACCCTCGTAGGGAGGGTAAGACACCTTTCGTCAGTCAAACTCGTCGGATTCGATCAGAGCCTCAAACTCCTGTTCGAGTTGCACCTCTTCACCTTTAACGCCGATTCGTTTCGCTAGCTCATGAGCCTTATCGCGTAACGCGGCACGCTCCTCAATAATTTGTCTGACCTCCTTTGATACGCGAAGTTGCTCTTTCCTATCAATTGGTAACGGAAGGATCAATTCAAAGAACCTTCGGCCTATGGTGTCGATGATGTCCTGAGTGAACTGCATCGCTCGGATTTGCATTTTCACGAACGGAGAATTTAGCACGGCTAGCAGTAGCCAGGGAGAAAGCTTCTTCTCGTCTACGACCCGCAGTCGGAGTAAATGGCTTTGATAGACCATAGGAAGATCTTTTTCAGATACCATTGCTGAAGTTCCAATCAGATACGTGCCATCACGAACAACAAGGATGTCATTTGCGCGCACCTTCGCTTTCTCTGGAAGCGAATCATACAGTGCTTGGCTAAGGCCATGCTTGAAGTCGACTTTTACCTCCCAATTCGAGATGTCCGACGTACGAACAAATGCAATTGAGCCAGTGCCATACGCCATTTTGCCAATCTCAGTGCCAGTCTCAACCCTGAGAACCCCTTCGTCGATGAGGGTTTGAATTGATACGTGTTGATGAGTGCTCGCAGAACGCTTAAGCAACGTCTGGATTTCAGGATTGTAGTACTTGGGAACCAGGATGCGGTTCTTGATTGCCTTTGCATCAAGCCAGAAACCTAAATGGTCTTGCGTGACACGCTTGCCTTCCTTTAGAGATTTATAGCGCGCAAGGATCAAAGGTATATCGTCCATCAACTTCACGCTTCCATCCGGCTCCCGTCTCAGCGTGGGATTACCTCGGGAATCATGCCCGCACCAACGAGCCTCTGCCATAAAGATGCGATACCGCGCAGGAGCCGGACATTTTCTAAGGATCAGCACGCAAACTTTTGTGTGTGTGCCACCTTTACCGCTCGTTTTGAAAAGAGCTTCAGGCATGGTGATGACTGCCTCCAGCGTACAATGCTCAAGAACGAACGCCATGAAGTGCTCATAGGAAGGATTGCCCAGGACACTCTCCGGCAATACAATGCCCATCCTGCCCCCATCCTCAAGAAGGTGCAAACAACGCTCGAAGAAAAGCAATTGGGGCGGATGCTCTTCGTGAACAATCTCCGTTTTCGACCACCTGCCTTTTTCGTTCTTTCGCCATTTGTGCCCAAAGCCATATTGAGACAACAAGCCCTCTCCCTTAACCACAATCTTCTTTCCGAATGGCGGGTTGCTCACCACGATTTGGAAAGTCCCGAGCTTGATTCGTTGACGGCACATGGCTGGCCATTCACCAGGGCGTGCGAGCCCGTTCGCGCAGAAGACTCCACCTCGACCATCACCCACGAGAGCCATATATGCCTTACAGACCTTCGCAAGAAAGCCATCTTTATCGATTCCCCTAAAACACTCTGTGGCCACCTCAATCTCGGCCCTGCTTTTCTGTTTTTCCGACCAATTGAGCCGCTTTGCCTTTTCCGCGACGCCTGCCCAAACGTGTTCTAGCGCAGTGATTAGAAAGCCACCTGAGCCGCAAGCGGGATCAATGATCTTTTCGCCAGGGACAGGATCTAGCATCTCGATGATCATGCTCACAACGTTTCTCGGCGTGAAGAATTGACCCTCTGCGCCCCTCAACGCAGGTCCAATAAACACTTCAAACGCGTCCCCGATGGCGTCGCGGTCGGCCTCCATTACCGAGTATGTTTGTAGTTCACCCACTACATAAGTCAGGCTCTCATCGTCGAGTTTTATTGTGTCTGATGCATCAAACACCTCATCATAGACCGCTGTTTTCACTCGCTCGAAAAGCGTCACGATGCGCTCGCGCACCTCTTCATGCGGCTCGTTGACCCCCGCGCGGAATGTAACTGCTTCGTTTGGTGCAGTCTCTTGTTCGTCCAGGATCTTACAAAAGAGGATGTTGATGATCTCTTGCGCAAGAGATTCATCCCGAGTCATGCCAACAGTCATGCCCGCTAGATGGTTGCGAATATCCCTAAAGACTGCTCGGAGGTTTGAGGGTTTGACTAGATCTTTGCGTTGATAGAGGCCAATGTCATCGATCCGTTGTCCAAACCGAGGGATGTTAGGCAGTACTTGATACGTTCGCCCGCCCTTCCTATCGTAAACCTTTCGGAGATACTTGTGGCTTGAACCGTTAAACCACACGCCCACTTCGGCTTGGCACATGTCGAGATACAACTTTAGTTGCGCGACCCCGTCCTTTTCCGTTTTTTTCTTGCATTCGACAACAAGAAAGACCGAGTCTTCCGTGCGAGCCTCAGATTTGAACACTGCGATGTCCACGGGATACGCTCTTTCCGAATCGCTTGGTGAGCGGCGAACACGATGTTGTGGGCGTGTCTGAACATGTTCTAGGGGATAGCCATAGTCTTCCACCAGACGCCGAGAGAACACCTGCACAGCATCGATTTCTTCCGCTGTGGCCCTTACGATTTCTCCCGACACGTAGTCGCGCAGATAGCCCTCCGGCACGTCAACAAGTAACGAGCTAGCAGGTATGTGTGCCTTTTTGGGAGTTCTCTTGGGGGTCATTTTGGTTGCGGTGCGGGTCTCGTGAGCGAGGTTGATATGATCTTTAATGCCGATCTGAGCGCGGGATTTTCTCCGTATTGAGACAGGATTCGCGCTGCTACCCATCGGGCCTCCATGTCGCGCGGCTCAATATGAAAATGTGAGGCAAGAGCAAGAGCCTGTGGGAGTGTGGGTAGGCGTTCGTTTCGCTCAATCTTGCTTAAGTGCGTCGAGTCCATGTTGAGTGCGGCTGCCGTGAGCCTAAGCGGCTCACGCGCAGCCTCTCTTAGCTTCCTAAGCCATGTCCCGAGGTCAATCACGGTCAAGACATCAGCAGACAAGACGGCGGGTGACAAGACAAATGTTGTCTTTTTTATGTTCTGATGAACACGCTCTCGCAGATCCCACCGTGATAGAGGCCACCAGTGGCGAGGAAGCTCAACCGAACAAATCACCCTCTCGTTTAGGAGCTGCTTTCTTCGCGGATTTTACGCCCGGCTTGTTCGTCGGCACCTTCACGATCAGTTCCTCCGGCACAGTGCCATCAAACGCCCACCTTGGCAGTTCTTCTCCTTCGTGACGTATTGGCACGATTTGCTCATCGGTGGCTAGTTCGATGAGTAGTAGCTGTAGGAGCTCGCGTTCATAGCCCGTTACGCTCACAAGCGCGTCTATGGTAGTGGGTCCCGCCGCGTGCTGTAGCGCCTCAATCACCCGTCCTCGTGGCACGAGATCGGTTGAAGGATCCCAGGGTATCGGCGCGGCGGCCTCGGCACCTTCGTTCTTGGAGTTGCTCATTTCCCGATTCACGGGCGTGATGCTAGGATCTAATTCCCGCGTGTACTCCATGAGAGAGCCGTGAACCAACGCTAGAGATTCGGCGGTGCCTTGGGTGTCTAGCCATTCATGCCAGCGCGACTCGGGAACGAATACCGGCATCCTATCGTGAAGCGGGCGCACAGCGGTGTTCGCGTTGGTGAGAAGGAAAGAAAAGCTATTGATGGTCACGTCTCCCGTGGGCGGCCTCCACGCCTCCCAGATGCCCGCGAAGCAAACCGGCTCCTCATTGGGAGGCGTCAGTAGATAAGGCTGCCGAATCCTACCGCCAATGCTTCGCCACTCGTACCAGGCGCTAGCTGGCACCAAACAGTGGCGCTTCTGAAATGCGTTCTTGAAGGAACGCAGCGTGGCAACCGTCTCAAGTTTTGCGTTAAAGGTGCTATACCCGTGTTTGGGTGTGTCGGCCCAGGGAGGCAAGAGTCCCCAGTGCATATCCTCACACGCTAGCTCGCCGTCGGGCTCGTGTCTGTAAATGACCGGCGCGAACTGCGTGGGAGAGACGTTGTAGCGGACGCGCCCACGCTCAAGAGCTCGATCCAGTTTTACGAGTGCCTCGTAGGTTTTGACTCCCACGAGGTTAGCCACAGACATCACGTCTGCATTTTTGAGCCGGTAGCGTCCGCACATACGAAGGATTCGGTGCTGGAACGGTTGTAGAGTGCCCCTCTACGGTGGTCAAGCGTGAGGAGGCGCTGGCACGTCTCTGTAAAAGTCGTACTCCAACCAATCAGTCACCACGGGAATTTTGTCCCCGTGTATGTCTTTCCACTCTCCCGGCATCCAACCTTCGAAGTCAAAGAGACACTCTTCGTGCGGATACCACTTACCCCGGCGCACCGTCTTTCTATCGGTTGTCCATACAAGCTCGCCAGCGGGGGGCGTGAATTCGGTCCCCCGGCACCGTGTCCAACTTCCCTTCTTGCTCGGCTCCCATGGCGGGAGGGTCATCTTGTCATAGAACCAATCCGGCTCACTGAGTCCAGCCTCTCCTCTAACCTCCAGTTCGTCAGACAGTAGGTGGAAGTCTTCATAGGGGTACGTATCGATGCCGAAGAAGTGCGCCTTTCTTCGCAGCTGAAGACCCGTAAGCTCCTCGACATCCTTTGGCGACACCACTTCAAAGCAATACTTTTCAAAGAATCTACGAGCAGATTCGGCATCCGTGGCGGAGCAACATAGGCCCAGATGGTCAAACCTGAATGCCTTCAACGTAACGGGCGTGGAGACGTTTTGCAGAACTGGGGACATCGTGACCTCGGGGGCGGTCAGGGATGCGCCTGCGACGGAAGTACCCGCCGCCGCGAGCAGAGCTTGCTTGATGAGATCGCGACGCTTCATAGTAGAATGTACGTTTAGGTTTTCGGAATGGTCAATAGGATGACGAACGGGGACGCACGGTGAGGACATGGGGCGCGAAATTCCTATGGTGATGCCAAAATCATTTCGTCCCATGCCCGGATCACTTCGCCACTGGTCAGTTCGTGCACCCGCAAGTCCTCCCCCTTCTGTTCTTTGAGGGACCATAGCGCGTCCGCCACCTTCTGGGGGGTGAGCCTCTCCCAAGAGACAATCCCGTAGGCTTGGGGTTCATCGGGCTCATACTTTGCGCAGAGCAGCATACCTCCGAAGGTGATGCCATACCACTTTGTGCCAGCTTCCAGGAAGGCAAATGTAGCTCGGGCAATGTCTTCACGAATTCGCGATGTGCGGGGCATGGCAAAGAGGTTAGTAGCGGTTGAGGCTCCAATGCTGTTGCTCTGCCGGGTCTGCATTCCTCCAGGGAATCGGATCTCTCCAGACAAGTTGCATGTCCTCCAGCAGTCCAAGCGTTGCCGCTATCTCTTCAACAGTTAGTGCGAGTGCTTGGGCAAGTTCTGCGGTAGCCATTCTCTGACGATGTAGCATCTGCAAGATGCGCAGCATTTCAGGTTGCCACCAAGGGCGAGCAGCAAGATCCTCGGGAGTGAGCTTCGTTCGTGGATAGTTCACCCGGCGGCACACTGGAGCGATTTTCAAAGGCAACGACTGAGAGTAGGGCACGAATTCCCGCGCCAGAAAATCACGCGAAGAAGGGCTAGGATTCAACCATGAGCGCCAACGACTGGACGGTACAAACACCGGTTGCCGGATGTGCATCCACTCCACGGCGGCACCGGCAGGGGCGGTAACCACAGCGAACTCGTTTCGGTACTGCCCGGCGTCATCGGGGTTAGCCATGCACACGCCCGCAATGGCCAGGGGTTGAGCGGAGCGCTCTGAGACAAGAAAGGGGTGCCAGACCTTAGCCCGGTCGCGAAACCACTCGTAGTACCCGCCGCATGGCACCAGGCAGCGCCATGTACCGAAAGCGTGGGACCACTGCGGGTTTTGAGTTGTGCTCTCAACGGGGCACTCCGGCGATTGCACGGGCTTTCCCCGCGTTTCTGTGCTGACTCCCCATTTTGCAAGCTCGCAGAAGGCAGCGCCTTTCCCTCGCCGATGGACAACTGGCAGCACCATTCCGGGAGCCGCTCGCAGAACCTCTTGAGTTCCGTCTCCGGGCAATGCGAAGTGCTTTGCCACTGTTTCCACATCTGACCGCCGTACTTTGAACCTTCGACACATTGTGTTCATATGAACACTAATTAAGTCGAGAGATCAAGTTCAGGTTTCTACCCGTCCGATTTCCCGCGAGGGAACATTTGGGGGCAGGTTTAACTTGTTCGTGATGATGGAAGTAGACCCGTGTCCTCTTTGGCACTGGGAGGCCACCTTCGCGAAGGAAGGCGAACTGGTCACTTAATGGCGTGAGGTGCCTACCAACGAGCACGACTTCGGCAAATCACGCAATAGTAATGCATGTCCCTCATTTGGAAAAAGTTACATAAAAGATGGGGCATGCGCGCGGAGCGTCAGATTTGCAACTGGGCGAAAAACTCAGTAGGGCGGACTGGCATTTTAAGCGTGAAATATTGCAGTCGCCCCCGTTAACGCCACACTGTCACCGTGCCGACGTAAAAAGGCCACCGCCCCACTGAACTCGTACCAGGAGATCAGAAAAGCGGTGACCGGAATTCAAGGCATCGAACCCTTTGGCGGGAGCGGAGACTTGAGCGCTTGGGTAAGCTCTTAAGTATCTCTCTGGGATGCTGCTTCCGTCAAGGGGAACGACCTCCAACTCGCCCCGGAAGTAATATGAGCAGACTGGACATTAAGTTCACCTATGAATCGCGGAAAGGGGGGGGGAAACCGCCCGCAAAGCGCCCCCGAAACAAGGCTAGGCGAGTGGTCGATTGGCTACCCACGAGCGCGGCTACGGCCCTCTTTGCCCTAGCTGCTACTGCCGTGGTGAAAGAGCAACCAGGCGTGGCAGTTTCATGTCTTGGAATTTGTCACGTTGTACTGACGCGCGCTCTGGAGGCCAAGTCTCCGCAACGACGCCCGCAGCGGGGGTAGTTGCTGGGGCAGGGTGCGGAATCACCAAATACCCGCCAGCATGTCATCATGGGCAATTTCCACTCGCATGTCGTCGCGAAGCTCGATGCACTTCGCCACTGATTCCCGCGCCCCTCTGAAATCGCCTTCCCGAGCCTGTAGGCGCGCTAAGCGCTGCCAGAGGTCCGCGCGCATGGGGAAGATGGAAACGACGTCGTAGGCCAACGCATGCGCTTTTCCCCATTCCTCCAGACCAGTAAGAGCATCGATGCGGCGGCGAAGAGCGTCGGGGTGATTCTTCCAATGGGATGGCGCGTCCTCAATCGTGTTCCATGCGTGCTCCCACATGCGAAGCGTTAGGTAGCCGTCCGCAATGTCCAGGGCGCGGGTGAGGTCCGAGATGTCGGGATCCATGGAATGATCAGCGTACGTACTGCACCCAGGTAATCGCCTCTGCCCCGGCTTCGTCCACCTCACCAGCTTCAAGGAGCTCACGTAGTCCGCGCTCATTCGGTAGTTCGGGCTCATCTTCAAGATGTCCGGTGAGAGCCTCGTGTGCATGGCGGCGCACCTCTTCCACGGTATCGCCAACCGTCACACATCCGGGAACGTCTGGAAAGTATGCGCTCAGATTGTCGCCCGCGTTCTCAATGATCAAAAGGTACCTTGCCACGGGAAACTCTACCACGAGTCCGCCTCGTTGCCAATGTCGCAATTTGCATGAAGATCGCAGGTATAGGACACCATATACGCACATGATACGTACACCTATAAATGGATACACTTTTCGGTTGCAAAGATTCTGCCGCTCGCCAGATGAGCGCGGCACGGCACAATGCCGCACACTCCCAACACACCACTCAATGTATCAATCACCAGGTACCACGCCCGTAACTCTCGACATTAACACTGCAACGCTTCGTAAAGTGCGCGCGCAAATGCGCCACTTCAAGATGCCAGCAACGAGCCTTGGCATTGTTGTTACTAGCCTTTTGGCGGGAACCGTCGCGCGAAACGCACGGCACATCCCATCTAGAAACCCCCGGACGCGCACGCGGGCATGAGCGGGTTTCACATAACAATCCCCCTCGATGAGTTTAATGAACTTATGAGGGAAAACGCAAAGCGCCTCAACTTGAGGCTTGCCCCTGAAGCTTGCGCAGACACAAAGGCTAAGCAGGCGGGCAGCCGAAAGCGCGCTCGTACGAGGCGGCCAAACGTGAGCGATTCAGAGAAGCCGGGTGCCCCGCTCGGGGTTTCCACCCGCCCCGATAACTCCTTTAACCCCGCTAACTCCCATGAGTGAAGGTTTTACCCTCATAATTCCCCTAGATGAATTTTACCGACTCGCGAGGGATAACGCCATACGGCTGAATCTGCCGATCGATGTAAACCGGATCGGAACTGTCCCCAGTCGGGGGCGGCGTAGGGCGCGCAAGAAATCTGTAGCTCAGCCCCAGGAAGCACCTAACGCCCCCGCATCTGCCGATCCACTTCAGCCATTGTCGCGCGGTGCTCGGGACTCCAGTGCCAGACGTAGGCGGGGATGAAGGACTGCGCCTTCTTCTTGTTGGTGTACGTGAATTGACCATTGGGCCATCCGCTGAGGCGGTGCACTTCTCCCCGCTTGTAGTACGGGCGTCCAAGCTCGCCCATGTACTGGCACTCAAGGTAGATAAGCGCCTCGGGATCCATTGCCACGGGCTTTTCGCCTGCCTTCGCGTATTCGACCTCTTTGAGCACTACACCTTTCTCCAGGACCTCCGCCACCTCCGCAAGAAAGTAAATCTTGTCCGCCTCTTTGGCATCTTCTGCCGCCTTCTCCTGCGCCTTCTTTTGTGCCTCCATTTGTCTCCCCATTTGTCGCGCGCGTTCTCGCGAGACTTGTTTTCTCTGGACATTGATCGCTGCCCGTGCGCCCTCTGCTTTGGCATGAGCCTGTGCTGCCGGATCATAGCCAAAGGCCGTTTGTACCTCTGGAGGGCAAAGACGCAATGGGATCATGGTAGCCTCGCCACCAGCATGCTTTACCTCGATGGAGAGAGGCAGCGCCCGGAGCACTACTACATCCCGGTACTCTTTGCCGTCCGTCGTCTTGAGCGACTCGAAACGCGCAGGGGCGGGCTCTGCGGCGAGGGATGCCAGGGTGCCGAATGCGCGCACAAGCACGAGGAGCAAAAGTTTTGCCTTCATGATGATGGATGTGTGCCATCACTATGAAGGCGTCAAGCCTCATTCGTTACTCAGAGGCGATACGTACAAGAACCATCGTTCACGGCTCCGGCTCGTTTGGTACACACATCCCCGCACCCTCATCCCAATGCGTACCCTCCGGGCAGGAGTGAGGCACGCACGATCCCGTTCCAGCATCCCAATATTTCCCCTCTGGACATGAGAAGATGCATGAGCCGTCGTCCCAAGTGGCGGCGGGGTTGAAATTCAATGCTCCCTCGGTCGTGCAACCGTAAACCGGCTCAGGATCGTCTAGTACACACGTTGCCGTTCCTTCATCCCAATGCTGACCTGCGGGACATTCCGGGCAATGCGATGGGATGCTCGCCGTCTTCCTATCCTCTGCGCTGACTCCCGGCCTATTTGGGAGATAGGCGATAGCCTTCACGGGAACTGTAGCGCCGGGCGGCAAAGGCCCAATTCCAAAGAAGAACGTACCGGCAGGCCCACCACTCGCAAGGGTGCCTCTATAAACGATCCCTGCCGCGTACACCGTTACAAACCAAGTATCACTAGGCTTCCCGCCGCTCAACTCCACCGAGCCGAAGTAATTCGTGTTGGTTGGTGCTGTGTTTTCCGGTGGAATGCAGGAATCATCAGATGCGCGTGTAAGCGTGAGACTCAACGAAGCCGACCCGCCGGGCGCGGGGCGCGGAGGTGGCGGATTAGGCGGCCCAGGGGGAGCGGGAGCAGGGCCACCACCGCCGCTCGTGCCACCGCCGGATCCACCACCACCACCACCACCGCCCCCGCCGCCACCGGCTCCTCCACCGCCGCCACCGGCCCCCGAATCACTGTCACCGCCACTGCCAGGCACGACGGGGCGAGGTACGGGAAGAGGGGGATGAACGGGTGCTCCGTCTTGCGGGGGCTCAGGCTGGGGACCGGGAGCGGGCTGCTCTTGCCAGTTCTCATCGCGGATCGTCCAGTCCTGAGCGAGAAAGTCTGCCTTGCCTAGTTCGCTCGCCTTGATGACATGCGGCGGGCTGCCGTCTGTCTTGCGCATGTAAAAGAGCTCGCCGCCCCCATAGGTGATCCATTGTGTGACCCGCTTTCCGGTCGTGTATGGCACGGGTGCTGCCACGTCCTCGACCCACGCCGCGCGGCGCACCGCGTAGCCTCTTTTGCAAAGGCGGCGAGAGTCGTAGATGTTCATGAATTCGGGAATGTTGCTCATTTGTGTAAAGTGGGTGCTGGAGTGTCCATATTGGGCGGTGTCAGCCCGTCGATTGACACTTTTTGACGCCCTTCCAGTGCGGGCGTTTTGTTTGGCTGACAGAAGGGAAATAGGGCTGTCCGCCCCTCAGGTTTGAGAATGTAAGGTTGGCGAAAAACTCGCTCACAAAAATTGAGCACTTGACCCGAGGGCCGCGCCGCTTTCCCTCTCAAAAAAGAGATTCCTTCTCAGGTTTGAGAAGATACCCCTACCCTCTTCTTTCGACTTTGTGAAACATTTGCTGTTCACTTGATCAGCGTGCGGATTGCGGTATGATGCTCGCAGAAAGGAGGTAAGCATGGCAAAATTCAAGTCTGCAATTACCGGGCGCTACATTCGCCCCAGCGTAGCTAAGCGGCATCCCCGTACGAGCTACAAAACCAAAAAGTAACACGTCCCGCAGAGGCGGCTCTACCCCTCTGCGGGTTCCCCAATCTATGCCGCCAAGCTCTTCACGAGAGTTGCGCGTGGCCCTCCGTTGCGATTCTGATGCTCGGTGATCTCTACCTTGTTGGCCGGGTCCTTCGCGAGCGCCCGGATCTGTTCCCGAGGGTATCCGTGGTTCTTCTCAAGAATGTGGATGGGCGTACCGGCTGGCCTTCGCTCTAACGTGGCATGGAGCTTGGAGAGGAATTCTGCCTGACGAACCTCGCGCCCTTCTGTGAGCATTGGCAGGAGTTGGCCCGCGAACCAATCCACGAGCTCAATTGCTTTTTGTGCGGTGTCTAGGCTCATTGGTACATCCGCAGCGCGAACCCCGTGCTTCCCGGCGTGGAGGACAATTGCCACTCGCCAAGCGATCTCGTGCCAGCGAGCTGCGAAGCTGGCAATGTCATGCAAATCCCCTCCACCCCTGCGACGGGGCACATATGAGTCATGGTAAACCCGAAACGCATCCCACACTTCGCGTGACACATGGATCAATCTGTTTGGCTCGGTGGAGGCGCGAAACTCCTCATGAAGATCCCTTAGCAACTCTTCCCAACTGTCCAGCGTCTCTACTTTTGCGAGATAGGGGAAAAGAGGAATCATTTGCGCCTCAGCGCGGCAATTAAGCCAGAGGCAACGCGGCGCGAAACCGCTCTCGACAAGGGCAGGCGTGGAGAAGATGCTTTTCGCTTTGTCGGGCTGAAGAAGCCAGAGCAAACTAAGGCATGGCCTTTTGAGTCCCTGAGATTCTCTCCCCATGCGCGTCACCCTCACAGGATCACCCGAAAAGCCCTGAAGGTAGAACTGCTCATCCGTGTTCCCGCCTTTGCCATAGCGTCCCATGAGGATGTCCACAATGCTTCGCGCTTCACCGCTCAGGCTCGCAATCGCCTCATGAGGTGCAAGGCTCTGGTACAAGATGGCCGCCTCCTGTGTAGTGTCACCGAGCACTAGCCGTGGAGGGTTCAGCAGCTTTTTCATGGCTTCCAAGTCCCGCTCAATCGCGGTCATTTTTCTAATTGCCTCGTCGCGCGCTGGCTGTGAGCGCTCCTTGCCGCCCGCCGCCTTCATCTCGCGCTCCTTCTCCGCAGTAAGAAGGCTAATCTGCCCTTTGACCTCCGGGAGTTGGCTAGACTCCCAAGATTCGATTACCTCTTGTTCAAGACGAAAGTAAGGCCCGGTGATTGCATCGAATGCCAGCCCCTTGCCTGTTCCGCTTGCTGCAATGCCGATGAGGAAAATGTTGCCTCTCAGAATCTTTCCGCGTGACGAGTTGTGCCCTGAAGTATCGACGGCTAGTCCAGCCCCCAATGCCGCAGACGCCGTGGCCAGGGCAACGGAAGCAGTAAGATCTACAGGCACCAGGCTCGCCTTGCTTACTTCTTCTGCAATGTCGCGCAGGAGTGGTGGCAGGCAGTGAATTGGGAATTCGTCGGGGTTGGCTGGAGCTACTTCCTGCATTCCCGGAGTTATCGGGGTTGTGGGAGTTATCGGGCAGGCATCCTCCGCGAAACTTGCGTTGGCATCCGTGGCGGCATCGTTTGCACGGGGCTTTCGCTTAAGGGGTGTCCGAGCGCGAATTGGTGGGAGAGGTTCTCGATCTGGTGCTGAGATATAACTGGGCATGTTGTGCGGGAAGTGTCGTAAGGTGGGATGTGAGTCTTGTGTGGGTGGATGCGTCGCGCAGGGTTTATCCACTATCGGGTAATGCTGCAGGATTGAAGTACTGTACGGACTGGCGAACCTTGGAGGGGTACCGTGTGCCCCCAGGGAGGCGCACCCATTGCACGGGGTTGTGTGTGATGGGGTCGCATCCGAGCGACACTGCCAGCCGGTGAAAAGCTCGTGTGCGTGCCTCTGTGACGCCGTGAGCGGGATACCAACCGTGAATGCTTTTCCCGCCGGAATGTACCGCACACACCATGGGGCGCTCGTGGGCAAGGTGCCACAGAACTGCGGCGCAAAGATCCTGCACCGTGAGCGAGTGGGTTTCTAAGATACGCCCGATTTCCCCTTCCTGTTTGAAATCACATTCCAGAACGTGCCATTGCCGAGGGCCGCAGTTCTGAAGCGAGCGAGCCGAATCTTGCCCATCCTGAGTCTTGCCAATGGGTTTGGACATCGCGCTCGGTACCACATAACTCAAGGCACCAAACCGCCCCCGGAAAGTGGAACGGTGAGCGGTGCGCGCTGCATGTACTTTCCGTCCCACGCAAATAAGAGGATCACCAGGAAACAGAGCTTCGATCATGCTTTCCGCGTCTGTCGTCTCGTCCTCAAGCCTCACAGGGGAGTGCTCCCACAGATCGGCGCGTGAGAATCCATCGGCGGCGATGCGCTCGATGGCCTCGTAGTCACGACGCGGCCAGCTTGCCAACTCGATTTCCAATGGAGTCAGCTTTGGGAGCGAGAGGTTGCCGGTGTGTCCCGGCTTCCAATCGTTCTTGGAGTTTCGGACGGCTTGCCAGATCTCGCGATCAGGTACTCGCCTACCACAGTTCGCCGTCGCCTGCTTTAAAAGTTGGAATGATTCATCCTCGCTGCACCACGGCTTGAGAAATGCGGCCACTCGGTAGAGGTAGCTATGCACTCCGCCGCTCGCCTTCGGTGCGTTCCTCAGTAGGTCAAGAATCTTTGCGGGAAGTTGACGCGTTGTTTGCATCGTACGGTTGGTTTGAGAGCCGCGCTCACGGTAGGGATTACCAGGGCGCGGCTTTCTTGTGTCAGGTGGGGGTGACGTCTCGAATCGGGTAGGGATGATCCGCAAACTCCCATTCAAGATCCCGCTCGTGCTTCGTGCGCTTCGGTGGGGATGGGTGCTCTGGCGTCTCGCCCATCACCGTGAGAACGTCTGCGGCGCGGTAGAACACCTTGCGCGGTGAAACCCTGACTTCAGAGAGGCTTCCTCGTGCAGCGAGGCGAGCAACCGCGCGGGACGACATTCTAAGTAGTGCGCTTACCTCGCACCGCGTGAGCAATTTCTGCGGCGAATGTGTTTCGTAACTCATGTGGTAACTAATGGTAACTGATGGTCGCTAATTGTCTCTAGTGGTCACTAGTGGCAGATCGTCAACCTCACCGCCTGCCATGCATCAATCGGTGAGAGGCTCCCAGCACTGCGACTGGATCCCGGCGGGATAGCGTGTCTGATTTGGAGCCCTCCAGGGTTGGGAGGTAGTCCAGGGCTAGGGCCACTGACAAAGGATCGAATCTGAAGCGATTGGAGGACATCCGCACTGCGGGAATGTGACCTTGATCCACAAGCTTCCTAACGGTGTAAGGTGTCGTTTGGAGGGCTCGTGCGACTGCCGATTGAGTGATGAGGTAGGACATAGCAACGTGTTGGTGTAGTAGATTATGATACAATGACGCGTCAATGAGCCCGCTAAACAGATCACTGGCTTAAGCTGCGCGAGCTTCGCTTACCGACATGACACGGCGCTTTTGCATTGCCGCTTCGCATTCGCTCAACTTAAAGCGGAGAACGCGAGCATTGAGCTTGTAGTGGGGCAGTGTGCCATCCTCTGACCAGCGATAGGCGGTCTTCTCCGCGATGCAGAAATGTTCGGCAATCTGGCGAATGTTTAGATACGGCTCTATCTTTGCAGCATCAGGCACGGTTTTCCTCATGGTGCCAACTTGCACATCGGGGTATGTGCAAACTAACGAAAAATGAGTACAAATGGTCCAAGGGCGCGACGGCGCGCCTACGCCGCTCGCTCGCTAAAGGCAACCACGTTGCCGGGCTCGTTTGCGGGAACTACTGCAAAGTAAGCCTCCGCATCCTCTTTAGTAGCTCGCTCCCTGTAATGGCGAAAGACTACGCTAGGCGACATTTGCCCAAGCCACAGGGACACACGGGGCGCATCCTCATGCATGGCGAGGGAATAAGAAGCGAAAGAGTGCCGCAACCCGTTGTCCTTCCATTCCAGGTTATGATGCTTCACGAGGTCCCGATGGAATTGCCTACAAAGCCACATGACGGCATTGTGCGGTGTGACGGGACCACTTTGCTCTGCGACTGCTGCGAGCCATTGCCGTGCGGCTTCTGGCACGGGCACAAATCGCCGGGAAGCAGTCTTGCTTTGTTCGGGCGAAACAGCCACCTGCCCACGCTTAAGATCTACATCTGCCCAATCCAAGCGTTCAAGCTCGGCGCTTCGGATACCGCAAAACGCCCCTAGAACATGGAAGGCAAGAATTTCCCGGGGGCAGTTCTCCAGAACCGTGCGCAGTTCACCTGGGGTGAAAATTTGAACCGGACGGACAGCCGTCTTTGCTTTTTTAGTTGTGGCTCGCTTCAACGCGGCGGGATTTTCTTGGCAGTATCCCCTACCCTCTGCCCACTGGAAGAACGTGTGAAGTACACGCTGGAAGTTCCGCTTGGTCTGTGCCGCCACCTTCAGCCCGGCAAGCCAATCTTCCATGTCCCGTTTCTGCACATCACTCACCTTTGCATCCGTGGGCATATCGCCATAGAAGCGCCGTAAGCGGGCGCGGGCGTCACCAAGCGAACGCGCTGCTAGTCCGTCATTCTCGCGAGCTTCTAGGTAATCTTCCACCGCATCCTTTAGGCCAGTACTCCTCTGTGCCACGCGATGGCGATGTAAGTAATCCTCAACCACATGGCGAAGTGTGACGCCCGCGTGCTCCAATTGCTTCCGTGCCCATGCCGCATCCCGAGTCCACGAATCAGGCAATCCAGCTACTTCCCTCCCATCGTTGAGGATCTCGACGTCCTTTTCCGATTTGAACTGTTTGGCATCTGTCTTGCTGATGAACCTTTTCCGAAGTCGGGGCTTGCCGGGCTCGGGATTCGGCCAAGCCACCTGCCATTTTTGAGGGCGTCCGGTTACTTTGTAGGGAGAGAGAGTGACTTTTCCAACGGCCATGATTTCCCTAGATGTGCCCAGTTCTCTCCATCTTTACAAGAAAAAAGATGCACCAAATCTGCACCACACCGCACTTTCCCTTGATTTTGCGACATACACAACGTTCTTGAAAACCGTTGATGCGCAAGTATCCGGGGGTTCGAATCCCTCTCCCTCCGCCACTCGCTACTGAGGATGAAGGTGTTACAGCCACCATTCGGCAGAGTCTTCTGAATGCGCCGCCACATCCGCCGACTCTTGCTCCTGGGAGTGGCCCTCGTCATCACGGGGCTGGTCTTCTACATCGCCGCCCAATGGATGGTGCAGAATCCCTTGAGCCTCCGCTCCGTCGAACTCGTAACCCCTGAGGACCCAGAGAAAGATTGGAGGCACTGCCTCCACTACGAGATCAAAAACGAATCCCGCTTTCCCGTGGTCGTTCACGGCCTCATGTGGATAGACCTGTACCCGGACGGCGGCATGGGCCCCCGGGGACCGCTGTTTACCACGAATTCCTACGAGCAAAAAGAATCCTTCACCCTGGCACCCGGTGAAACGCGGCGTGAGGTTTTTTGGGAATCGAACATCAGTGAATTTCCGGCCGCGACACTCGGCGGGCGGGAGATATGGCTAAGATACATTTGGGAACCACCCATCCAGGAGCGCATGTCGCCCGTGTTGTTGTGGATCAACGAGCGCTACATGGATCTGCAACACACCTGGAAAGAAACAGCCCGTCCGCTCCAAAGTCTGACCAGCCGGCGCAATGATGTGGCCGGACCTGCGATTGTTCCGATGCCGTCAACGCCAGCCAAAAAATAGAACTGGCTTATCCTGCGGCGGCGCACATCCACTCTGCACAATCAGATCCTTGCGTCGTGAGCACCAAGGGACAAGACACCTGGCACTCCTGACGTTCTTCCAGTCGCATGGAAGAATACCTGGAGAGCGCCCACATACTTGCGAGCTATGGAAGGGTTGTTTTTTTCATGTCGGCAAACGATCTCCGTGTTAGGCATCAGAGATGAAGATCCGATGCAAGTGCGGCGCGGTCATTCCTGACAATTCCGACTTCCTGTCCTACAAGGCGCATGTGGTCGCCGATCAGGATTGGGAAGATTTCGAAGATATGATCGAGTCGGGCAAAAGAGTGGATTCCTGGTTTTCATTCGTCCGGACGTGCTACCAATGCCCGCACTGCGGTCGCCTTTACGTGGAAGACGCGTCGAGAGAACTTCATGCATTTGCACCCGAAGGCCACCAAACCAAAGTTCTCAGCTCAAGCAAAGGCCCCGACTGGCGCGGTCACATGGGTGGCAATTGGGAAGATCAGCCGGTCACCGGCCACCCCAAAGGCGATCTTTGGTCCAACGGCGTCGAAGGCACATTCAAACAATTCGACGATTGGTCCCAGTTGGAGCCGGCCTACTATGCGTTGTTTGATCAGCTTTGCAGCGCGGGACGGCTGCGCTCAGCATTCTTGAGAAAAAATGGAGAGATTGTTCACTCCTGGAAACCAGATGCCTGACCCCTCCATTGAGCGGACGCTGATTGGCTTGCCGAACAGCGCCTCTGATGCCAAACGTCACGCGTGCAGCGTTCACCCATGAATAAGGCGCGGAAAATCAAAGAACAGATTGAGTTGCTCGACCTGCACCTGGCTGCCGCAGAGGAGTACGTTGCCCGAAATGAGAACATCAGAGGCACGGCTTCATGGTTGCAATTGGGTGACTGGAAAGGAAAGAGCGGTCATCCCCTGTGGATGAAAAATCACATGATCCCTTCGACCCTGAGATCGCGGGCTGAAAAAGTTCGCACCCTCGAAAAGCTCGCCACCAAAGCCAGGGAAAAGCAGCTCACAGAGCGGAGACGAAACGGGGCGCACGCTTGAACTGCAAAGGTACAGACCAAAATAGAATTTATCCAACGTATGCAGATATCCGAAGCGCAGCACAAGACCGCGGGCGAGTTTGTCGACCTCATCGCAAAAAGACTCGGCTCGGGCCGCGCAGTACACCCCCAGACCGCCATTGCGAGCTCGGCCCGATTGGCCGGCAGCCTTTTGCTTCGGTCTTTCAATCTAAACATCAATGGCATTCAGCCAGGGCATGTTGTCCTGTCCCATGAGGCCAACGAACAAGGGCCTCAACTCGTAAGCATTTTTGGGTCCATGCTGCAGCACTTCGGAGTGCAGCTCGATCCGGCAAAGCTTGGCTGGGATCAGAAATACGGAGAAGGCCTCGAACTTACGACGCTGCAATCGCTGTCGCTGCTGCAAGACGAGGCGATGGAGATCGCTCGGAAAAATGCAGTTCCGCTCAAGGAAGCTGCGCACGCAGCTGCGATTGCGACGGCGTTCATCGCAAAGGAATGCGTCAAGGATGTCGGTGTTGAGGCTGCGTTCAATATTGCCGTCTACGGCTTCCTTGAGGGTAGCAAGACTGCGCCTCCGCATCCTGCTTCCCCGTCGAGTTCTGAAGCCCCAACGTCGATCGCGGAAGGCAAGAAGCCGTGGTACAAGTTTTGGTAGGCGGAAACGGAAAGCGGAGTGGCCTGACCAGTACGACCGCAGCAGCCCTGGCTTAAATCACCGCGCCGGCGGCTCTGAGATTTCCTGGAGCGTCTCGCCCACCTTCCGCTCCTGGCGTTCCGTTTTGGTGGCCAGGTCACCGATGGCCAGGATTCCCACCAGCTTCTTGTCACGGCTGATGACGGGCAGCCTCCGCACCTGGTTCGTCTTCATGAGCTGCTGCGCCCGCTCAAGATCATCGTCCTCAAAGCAGTAGACCATTTGGGGGCTCATGCAGTCACTCGCGGTGGTCTTGCCCGGGTCCCTGCCTTCAGCGACGGCTCGGATGGTGATATCCCGGTCCGTGAGCATGCCCACCAGCTTCTCACCATCGCAGACGGGCAGGGCTCCCACACCCAAGTTCCGCATCTCCTCGGCGGCAGACTGGATGCTGGTTCCCGGACGAATCACCTTCACATCGGCCGTCATGATCTCATTCGCTTTCATGGATTTGGGTATGGGTATTGGGGGGTTGAATGGTCACTAAGACGCAGGCTACTTGGCCACACGAGCAGGCGAGGTTTTGTGTGTGCCTGCCTGTCAGGATCGCCTCACAAGACACTTCTCACTGCACCCGGGGCAAGGCTGATGTCGGGATCAGCGTGGCCCCTGAGTTCATTTTGCAGACCACCGTCCGTACCCATCCAGACTGTGCCACAGGGGCGAAATCTCCAACATGCACGAGCAAGCCAGCAAGCAGACGAAGAAGCTGGTGAATAGCACCAGGACCAACATGCCCCCGCGAAGAGCATCTTGATGAGCCCCATGCTGGCAAAGCACCAAAGCAAGATCATCCCATCCTATGAACACTTCCCCAAACGACTGGCAGAAGGATACCGTGAGTGAATCGGACATCGCAACACATGCCCGGGAGCGCTGGCTGGCGGCAGGATCACCTCAAGGGCGGGACCTGGACTTCTGGTTCCAGGCCGAACGTGAACTGCGCTCGGCACGCCAGACGGATCAGCCCGCGTGGAGTCCACAGAAGCTCATGGGAGATACTCCGTAGCCGGATTCATTGCCCATGCCCAAACAATCGAAGAAGAACCCATTGAAGGGAGCGAGGTAAAAAAGGAAAAGCCCCCGTCGTGCCGACACGCAAGGGGCTGCTCGCAATGTATTCTTCCGGCAGGTGGATGCTACACGCCCGTGAAGTCCGCGGTGCTTCCCGTCAGTTTTTCCTCCGGGGTCATCGTGTCCACCTGCAGCTTTTCGTAAAGAGGGCAATGACCCGTCATGCCACGGTAGATCAGGCCAGCCGCTGCGCCAAACGCAATCAGCCGTCCAAAACCGTGTCCGAATATCGAGCCCAGCAAGACACCTGTACCCAGGGCGAGCGACGCGGAGCGCTCACTTTGGTTCACGTTTTGATTTTGTTGGCGAAGTAGGGATGCGCTCGGAAAGGCGGTTTCCGGCAGGGACGAAACTGATGGTGCGGGATAGCTCATGCACTCACATTCGCGCGGGCTTGATCCCATGGTTGCTCCCAGCAACCATAGTTCCCCGCACATCTCATCGGACCGCTCTCACCTGACCCCCTGTTCGGGGAAATCCACGACTACCCAATCCAGTCCCTTCGTCTAGCATGTCCTCGGCACTCGCGATGGTCCACGCGACCATCGCTTGATGTCATGTGTGTGTGAGCAAAAGAAGTCCGCCGGGGGGTCGGGAGCCCGCCGGCGGACGCCTGCTGCAGGTGGTGCTACCCACGGGCCGCGTTGCGCTTGTTCTCCGCTGCTCGAGCACGATGGCTCTCGACCTCCTCGGGAGTGAGAAGTCCATCCCGGTCAGCATCTGCTACACGAAAGCGGGTCCTCAGCAATTCGGGGTCCAGATTGCGATGCGCATTTGCCTCGATGAACTCCTCCACTGTCAGCGCACGTGTGGGAGATACTCCTCCGCTCTGCATACTGTGCCCCTTGCTGGTATGATCCTTAAAGAAACTGAGGCACCTATGGATGGTGCGGCACTGGCACACCAGAAGCGGCAGCAGGAACACCAGGGAAAAGAGAGTGATGGCTCGAAGTGCTCGGGTCATGTGAGTCCTCCCTTTTCTCTACGACAGAATCCAACCTTTGAAAAGGGTTTGAATGTCATCGCAGGAGCAGCGTTTGAAACGAGCAGAAGCGAAACGCTCCCTTGCCCCGCTTGAAATCCGTACGTCAATAAGGACGCGGCGGCATGACCGGCACACCATTCTTGATTACGCAGCGGGTGTACACGGTCTGCCCATTGATGATGTACGGATAGTAGTAGGTACCCGCACAGTAGTAGTAGCGCACACCCGCGAAGGTGCGCATGGCATACCCTGTCGGCAGGCCATACATGTAGCGCGCAGGATTGCGCGGGTCGAACGGTCCCCGCGGATCAAAGACCCCTCTGGGATCCGCGATACCACGCGGGTCCAGCACGCCTCGAGGATCCGCGATACCACGAGGGTCGGCGACGCCCCGGGGATTGCCCGGACGATGCCTCGGAAGGGCGTGAAGGTTTGCAGCAGAGCAAAGGAGCACGGCCGGCAGCAGGAAACGGACGAGAGTTTTCATTCGAGAATGGCAGGGAAAAATTTCGGAAGGATGTCGCATCGAGTCAGCGGCTCTTGAGCATTTTCAGACGCTGTGAATCGGCTGCGGGGCGCTTGGAGAACAGGGACTCATCCACTGCCGAACCAAGCTGCCAGTTGGACAGCTTGATATCCCAGGTGGGATGTCCTTCGAGGGCGGTGAAAGTCAGGAGCAACCGGCGCGGCAGTTTGTCTTTCGCGCCAATCCAAACGTCACCCGTCATCCCCTCCTGCTCGATGCGCAGCCGTTCGCATCGGGAAAATCCACACCACTCACGACCGACAACCTTAGCAGAGGTGGCATTCACGAAGAGCTGCGCTTCCAGATCATTGGCAAGGAGTTCGGCCACGGGTGGACGGAATCCGAAGCGCTCATCCAGCCGATCCGAGAACTGCTCGACGGAAGCGGCTTTGAGCGGCTCCAGGGAGTGCAGCTTCACCTCCGGGTGCATTACACAGATGGACTTCCCATCAAAGGAGATCTCACTGGTCTCCAGTCTGCCCTTCTGAATGGCGTAGAATTGATTGGGGCGTTTGACGGTAATGTTCACAGGTCCATCCTCCACCCTGGGTCCCCCTTTAAAGCCCGGGCTCAGTTTGTGTGTCGCAGTGACTTTCACGGTTTGAGCGGCCCCGAGTTTCGCCGCTGCAGCCTTGGCCACCGCCCTGGCAGCGGGTTCGATTTCGGCAGCACCCACATCGAAGGCAGGAAACAAAGCCAGCGCTGCCACGAGGCAGAGGTCGCGGGAACCACGTAGAGAAATTGAGAAGGAACGGTATTTCATGGGCAAAAGAAAGGGTGGGCAGGGCCTCAGCGTGTGCTGTTCGCCTGCTTCCGCCCCAACCTATTGGAGGACCCCGAGTCGGCTATTGGACCTTGGTAGTATGACCCCGTCATCCGTTGATCCCGCGTTGCGCAGGTGCGCCAGGTTAACACAGAGGTGGAACAAGCCTGAAACGTCTCGTGAGTTAAGCACCTCTTGACGGCGGGATTTCGCCTTGGGAGTTGGCTACCTTGCGCGAAGCGCTTTGGAGTGCGTGTGCGTAGCACCGCTTTGGTGGGAAGCTTTGGGGTGCGGAGCTTCGTACAGTCACGCTCACGCTGGGTAGTTTCGCATTGCATGGACGCAACAAGCGAGGCCTCCGCTTGAGGCGTGAATGGATTCTGCATCGTCCACCTCCCAAAGCGGTGCTTCGCACACGCTCTCCAAGGCGCTTCGCGCAAGGTGGAGCCCGTTCACGAATACTTCTGGCTGGTCCACGTCGGACGCGTCACGAGACGTGCCTGTGTCAGTCAACAAATTCAAACCTCACGCACAGCGCATTGCAGGAAGAATCCCCCATTCTCGGAACCCATCGTCGCAATCGCGATGACGCCCCAAAGGACGAATGTACTATGTACATCGCATGCTACCCCAAGAGGTTCATGACACCCGGCACGAGGATTTCTTCGCTTCGACAATTGCAACTTGAGTCAAAAATCACCCACCCTGAATTTCGTCGACAGCACGATATATACATTTTCGCGATGATATCGATATATCCACTGGGCGAACATACATATTCTTGCAAATAGCAGACACGAATTTTGGCATCACCGCATGACTTCGCCCTCGCTCGAAACCATGCGAGATCTAGTACTCTTGTGATGATCTGGCCCGCAGCGCTCCCCACTGGCGTGCCACCTGCTTTGTATCTGGGCAAACCCCCGCCCCCCATGTCGAAGAACAGCCTCGAGCTGGTCCTGGCAGTCCACGGCCTGGATGCGGGAGTGAAAACGCCCCCGCATGAAAAAAACCGCCCTCGCCCTTATTCTCGCGTTATTGGCGCTGCCTATAGTCACTGATGCCCAAACCTATCAATTCGACGGTGACCTCTCCAGTCAGGGCACCATCCAGAACGGCCCTGGCAACTGGAGCACCAACAGCAGCGTCTCCACCAATCTCCGCTGGCTGAAGGATGGCGTGTACACCGCCTGGGACAACAGCGGCCTGGCCATCGCGGAGTTCGGCTCCACCACCAGCGTAAATGGTGGCGCGATCACGGTTGACGGTGAAGTCCTCGCGGCGGGCTTGAACTTCACCGCACTCGGCACACCGCTGGGCACCAGCGCCTATAGCTTCACGGGAGGCACCATTAATCTCGGCACCGGTGGCGTCATCAATGTGGCCAACGGCGCCTCCGGCGGAGGTACCGGAGGACAGTGGGTCACTTTCGGCTCGCAGCTCAAGGGCAGCAATCTCACCATCCAGAAGTCCGGTGGCTCGACCGTCGCCTTTGTCCGCCTTACTGTGGCGAATCCCAATCTCACCGGCACGCTCACGCTGAAGAGCGCGCCCGGAGCCACGAGCGGCATCTATCTCAGCGTGGGAAGCCCCACTTTTATCAGCAGCCTCAGCGGCATCGATGTGCAGGCAACCTCCATCTTCAATCCCACCGGAACCGGCACCTATACCGTGCCCATTTCCATCGCCGGGGTGGGCACTTCGAACTATGGCGCCGTCCGTGTGGATGCCTCCAACACCACCTTCTCCGGCACCATCACACTGAAGGCAGATGCCCGTTTCCACACGCACATCAATACGCTCAACACAACCATCACCGGCAGCATCACGGAGTCGGGTGGCAGCTACAGCTTTCAGCGCACGGCGAACTCACCCACCAATACCACAACGCCGCTGAATACGACCTACACCGGCGCGAGCAACTACACCGGGGCCACCGTCTTCGGACGTACTTTGGCCATCACCAGCAGCTCGGAGTCCGGTGGCACCGAAGGCGGAGTCAATATCCTAGACTTCACATCCGCCACCGCTCCGGATACCAACATCCTCTATAACAATGTCACGCCCGGCGCCCTGCAGCTCATCGGCGGCCTGGCCTCGCGCACGGAGCTGAGGCTCCACGGCGCCGCGGGCGAGGATAACTCGCAGACCTTCGGCAGCACGAGTGCGCAGCAGAGCGCCACCGCCATCACCCTTGTCTCCGGATTCGGCGGCACCATGAATGCGAACCTCGGTGAGCTCAGCCGCACGGGGGATGGCGCGCTCGCCATCAAGGGACCGGTGGAAGGAAAGGTTACCGGCAGTGTGTTCGGAGCCACGGAAGGCCTGGTGGGCACCTGGGCCACCTACAGCAGCGCGGACGGCAAGACCGCCGGCTGGGCAGGGCTGAAGGATGGCGTCGTGGGAGTGTTCGATGGAGATCTGGATTATCAGACCGGCGTTGCAGCACACGCGCTCCCCGGCGCCACCATCACTTCACAGCTCCGGGTCTCTGGAGCATCGAGCGGTGACGTGGTCTTTGAGAGCGCTTTTGGCATCACGGATCTGGCCAGCATTTCCATGACCGATACAGTCTCCAACAGGAAACTGGGAGTAGATGGCGAATCGCTGCGCGTGGGGTTGGAAGGCGGCATTCAGATCGTTGCTGGAGCGCGCAGCCTGAGCGTCGGCACTCAGGGGCAGTATAGCATGCTCACAGCAGGCGACGCCTGGGGCTCGTCTGGCCAACTGGCGCTGACAAACATGTCCAGCGACGGCGTGCTGACCATCCACTCCATGATCGCGGACAACGGTCCCGGCTTGGTCAGCCTCAATGTGAATGGCACGGGCAAGACGGTGCTCACCGCAGCGAACTCCTACACGGGCCTCACCATCATCAACAGCGGCGTGCTCGAAGTACGCCATTCGGATGCGCTCGGTGCCACCGGAGCCACAAGCATGACCAAGATCATGACCGGCGCATCGCTGAATCTCTCCGGGGGCATCACCTTGGGAGAGACCATCCAGGCAAACGGCCACGGCATCGCTTCAGATGGCGCCATCCGAAACCTGAGCGGGGTGAATACCATCACCCCCTCAGTGCGTCTCCAGTCCTCCACACGCTTCACCTCAGACAGCGGCACCCTGGTGCTCGCCGGAGGATTTACCACACAGATCAGCGCCACGGCATACACCTTCTCCGGGAGTGGTGATTTCGAAGTGCGCGGCCCCATCACTGCCACCAGCGGCATCCTGAACAAGGAAGGCGGCGGCACCCTCACCCTGATTGGTGCGAGCAACGCCGTCGGTGTCACCACCGTGACCGATGGCACGCTGCACCTCAATTTCGACGGCGCTGGCGCTCCTGCCTCGAACATCCTCTACAGCGGCGCAGCCATCAGCGCCACGGTAGGCTCGGTGACCCTCGGTGGTGGCGCCCTGAAACTCACCGGCAAGGCGAACAGCGCCAGCAGCCAGGCACTGGGCGCCCTGACCTTGAGCAGCGGCTTCTCCCGCATCTCCGCCATCTCCACCGGCTCTGGGAGCATGGACACATCTTTCCTCACCTTCACCCGTACCGTGGGTGGGACCGCGCGCTTCGACCTGCCTGCCATCGGCACCATCAAGACCACCTCCGGCACGGACAATGCCATCCTCACCGGTACCGGCGGCGTGGCATATGCCACCGTGGGCGCCAGCGACTGGGCCGCCACCTCCACCGCCGTCTCAGGCTCGCGCAATATTGTAGGACTTTCCACCATCAATGGATACACCAACAGCACCGCCACTTCACTGAGCGGAAATGCCGACATCGCCAGCGGCATCACGGATACAGCACTTTCGGCCAGCAGCACCATCAGCAGCCTGCGGTTTAATCAAGCCCAGGCCACCACCATCACCCAGCCGACTCCCCCTCTTACGAACCCGGTCACTCCCCCCAGTGTCGTCCTAACCACAGGCGGCATTCTGGTGACCCCGAACGTGGGCGCCAATGTCTCCGCCATTCGTGGCGGAGGCATTCGTGCGGCCGTGGGCTCCACGGACCTCGTCATCTTCCAGAACAATACCGCAGCGCCGCTCACCATCTCCAGCCGCATCCTCAATACCACCACCACCGGTGGCGTCATCTCGACCACAGGCCTCACCAAGGCAGGCGCAGGCACGCTCGTGCTGGAATTTGATACCGGCTACATCGCCGGAGACTACACGGGGGACACCCGCATTCAGGATGGATCCCTCCAGCTCGTGAGGACCACCGCCACCAGCATCAGCTACTACCTGTATGCCAGCACGAATTTCATCCTCGGCAGCGGCTCCACCAGTGGCAAGCTCATCCTAGGCAATGTTGGAGGAAACTCGGTCACGCAATACGGTGGCCTCCTCACCCAGGGCAGCGGCACAGCAAACTCCCTGGTGGGCGCCTCCACGAGCTACTCCACTTTCCTCCACTACGTATCGGGCGTGCACGACTTCCGCAAAGGCTTCATCGGCGGCAGCGGCACCAACGAGGACAACCTGAACCTCACCATCTCCCTGGGCACCCTGCAGCTTGGCACTTCAAACACCTTCAAGGGAAAGACCACCCTGCTGCAGAATACCATTGAGGTCACCAAGCTCGCCAATCGTGGCGTGGCCAGCTCGCTGGGCACGGGCGATGCCACCTCCACCTCGCATATCATCGACATGGCCACGGCCACTACCGCTTCACAGAACTTCAACGTGATTGCCACCCTCGCCTACATTGGCGACACCAACTCCGTCACCGACCGACCGATTAACGTCAGCAACGGAGACATCCCCGGTGATGTAGTCTCCGTCACCGCCGTGCTGGAAAACAACGGCACAGGCACGGTGAAATTCACCTCTCCCTTCACCGCGGCCGGTTCTAATACTGTGCAGCGCGTCCTGCGCTTGGGCGGCACGAATGCTGGCGACAACGAAATCGTGAGCTTCATGGATGTGAATGCCAGCATCACCAGCAAGGTGGAAAAGACCGGCGTGGGAAGCTGGACCCTCACGGGTGGCAGCACCTACAGCGGAGGCACCTCCGTGCAGGCAGGCACTCTCCTGGTGGCGAATGACCTCGGCTCTGGAACGGGCAGTGGGAATGTCACCGTCGCGAAGAATGCCGTCTTCGGTGGCCGCGGCATGATTCAGACTGCGAATGACCGCAGCGTCACACTCACGGGCGCCACCCTGCAGGTCGGCCTGGACCTTCCTGGAAAGCCCTCGTCTTCCGCCAGCATTCTCACCATCATGACTGGCACCGGCGGCCAGCTCAGTCTGTCGGACGGTTCCACCATCACGCTCGACCTCTTCGACGGCGCCGGCGAGGGAGACACCACCGGAATGACCGGTTACGCAGACATGCTCGTGGTCTCCGGCAGCGTGGCCATTGCTGCAGACACCACCATCGCGATCACCGATCGCGGCGGGATGACGGACTGGGCCATCGGTGACGCGTGGCAGCTCTTTGAATGGAGCGGACTCACCGTCCCGCTGCCCGGAACCACCAGCGCCAACTTCGTCTTGCCCACGCTGTCCGCTGATCTCGCGTGGGATACCACCGAGATCTTCACCACCGGCATTTTGAGGATTGAGGCAGCCGTGGTACCCGAGCCATCCCGTGCCCTCCTCGTCCTTGGCGGCAGTGCATGCCTGCTCTTCCGCCGCCGTCGGTCAGTCGCGTAGAACAGCTTCGTTCCCCCGTCAGGACAGCGGCGCAATTCTCTGGACTCCCTTCACAAACTGTCCAGCGTGTCGGCATGGCCGATACCATCACCTGCCCGAACTGCCACGCGGACATCCCTCTGAGCGATGCTGTCACGCATAGCTTGCGGGAGGAGTTCGATCGCGACTTCGCGGAAAAGCAGCGGAAGCTGGAGCAGGAAATCGCGGCACGGCAGAAGGAAGTCGAGGCCCAGCGGCAGAAGAATGAAGCTGCCCGCGCCGAGCTCGATCGCGAAGTAGCACAGCGCCTGGCTGCGGAGAAGAAGAAACTCACCGAGCAGGCCGTGCGTGAGGCGAAAGAAGGCTTCGCCCTGGAGCTCCAGGACGCACGCACCCAACTCGCCGAGCGCAGCCAGAAGCTGGAGGAAGCCCAGCGCAATGAACTGGCCCTGCGCACGAAGCAGCGCGAGGTGGAGGAGCGCGCCAAGAACCTGGAACTCGAAGTGCAGCGCAAAGTCGATGAGCAGACCTCCCGCCTGGAGGAGGATGCCCGCCGCCGCGCCGCGGAGGAGCAGCACCTGCGACTGGCGGACAAGGACAAGCTCATCAATGATCTCAAGACGCAGATCGAAACGCTCAAGCAGAAAGCCGAGCAGGGCTCCCAGCAAAGCCAGGGCGAAGTGATGGAACTCGAACTGGAGGATCTGCTGAAGGAAGCGTTTGTGCTGGATGAATTCCTCCCCGTGCCGCAGGGCACCCGTGGCGCCGATCTCCTGCAGAAGGTGCGCAATAACCTGGGCCACGATTGCGGCACCATCATCTGGGAAAGCAAACGCACGAAGAACTGGAGTCCCGGCTGGCTCGGCAAGCTCAAGGATGATCAGCGCGCCCAGGGAGCGGAACTTGCCATCCTCGTAAGCCAGGTCCTGCCGGATGGTGTCTCCCACGGCGGCCATGTCGATGGCGTGTGGATCTGCAATTTCCCCTTCGCCCTCGCCCTCGCTGCGGCACTGAGAAATGGACTGCTGCAAGTCTCTGCCGCAAAGCGTGCGGAATCCGGCAAGGAAGAGAAGATGGCGGTGCTGTATCAGTTCCTCACCAGCCCACAGTTCAAGCACCAGATTGAGGGCGTGGTGGAGTCCTTCGTGGAAATGAAGAAGGACCTCGACGGAGAGCGCCGCGCCATGGAGCGCCTCTGGAAGAAGCGCGAGATGCAACTCACCCGCGTGCTCAATGGCACCAGCGGATTGTACGGCAGCCTCCAGGGCATCATGGGCAGCACCGCACTGCCGGAGATCAAGGCACTGGAGTTGGGGGGTGAGGAGGAGTCGGCGGTGGCGGCATCCTGACTTTTCGCAGATTGCTCCTTCGACACGCCTCCAGAAAGGTGCTGGGTGTGGCGGGCTGCATTGGATTCAACGCAGAGACACAGAGACGCAGAGGAACTTCGGAGACTGACACTGAAGCAGGGTTGATAGTCTATGGTAGATAGTTCATAGCCCGAGTAGCTGAGAGATGAAAGTTGCGTCGAGAGCCTCATGAATTCAGTCTCCGAAGTTCCTCTGTGTCTCTGCGTTGAACACCCTGCACTCAAACTCGCCCACTCTCCGTGCTGCCACACCAGGCATCTTTCTTACCTGCGAGTAAATTCATCCGTCCAAAACTGCGCATCCGGCCCTTGGATCGTTGCGCCATCCACCCTTCCCCACTCCCACCATGAAGCTCCGCCGCCGATTCCTCCTCGCCACGCTGCTGACCGCTCTCGCCACTCCCTTGTCCTTGTCCGCCCAAGCGAACAAGGCACCCGAATCCTATGACGTCGTCATCTACGGCGGCGTGCCGTGTGGCATTGCTGCAGCCATCACGGCGAAACGTGAAGGCGCCAGCGTGCTCCTCATTGAGCCCACGAAACACATCGGCGGCCTGAGCACCAGCGGCATCAATACGGCGGAGAGCGAGCACATGCTGAAGTGGACCATCGGCGGCTTCGCGGATGAATTCTACAAGCGCCTCGGCAAGCACTACGGGACGAACAATCCAGAGTACTTCTTCGAATCGAGCGTGGCGGAGCAGGTGTATCAGGACATGTTGAAGGAAGTCGGCCTCACCCCGCGCTACGGCGTGGTCGTGGAAAAGGTGCAGAAGGACGGTGCGAAGATCACCAGCATCACCCTGAGCGATGGCGTGGAAGTGAAAGGTAAGGTATTCATCGATGCCGGCTACGAAGGCGATCTCATGGCACGCGCCGGCGTGGACTACGCCTTCGGTCGTGACAGCAAGGCGGAGTACAACGAGGAAGCCGCCGGCATCCGCTTCGACAAGACCGTGCGCCAGGCGAAGACCGTGGATGAAAACGGCAAACTCCTCCCCGGCATCAGCGGCTGGGTCAAGGACTACAAGGAAGGTGACGCCCACCCCGGCACCATGAACTACAACTTCCGCCCCACCTTTGCCAATGACCCCGCCCTGCGCGTGCCCATCCCCGAGCCGAAGAACTACGACCGCTCACGCTACAAGCTACTGGAGAACTGGCTTCGCGAAAAGGCCTCCCGCAACGAAGTGGTGAAGCGCACGGACATCCTGGATTTCTACAAACGCCGCAACGGCAAGTTTGAAGGGAACAACAAGCAGGCCGCCATCTTCTCTCTCGGCCACTTCGGTGGACAGATCGGCTACCCCGATGCCGATTACACGAAGCGCGAAACCATCTACCAGGATCACCTGGACTACACGCTCGGCCTCCTGAAGTTTCTCCGCAGCGATGAGAGCGTGCCCAAGGAAGTGCGTGAGGACATGGCCACCTGGGGCTTTCACAAGGACGAGTTTGCAGACACCAACAACTTCCCCCCGCAGCTCTATGTGCGCGAAGCGCGTCGTATGAAAGGCGCCTATGTCGTGAAGCAACAGGACGTGCAGACGGATCGTCGCAAGGACGACAGCATCGGCATGAGCAGCCACTTCATCGATTCCCACCACGTGCAGCGCCTCGCTGTGTCTCCCACGGAGTTCCTCAACGAAGGCCGCATCTGGCGCATGGGTTATGCATATCAGATTCCCTATCGCTCACTCACGCCCAAAGCCGAGCAAGCCAGCAACCTCCTCGTGCCCGGAGCCGCGAGCTTCACGCACGTCGCCTTCTGCACCTACCGCCTTGAGAGCGTGTGGATGATCGGCGGCCACGCCGCCGGTGTCGCTGCCGCGATGGCCGCCAAGTCCGATGTACCTGTGCAAAAAGTGTCCCTGCCCGAGCTGCAGAAGAAGCTGGAATCGCAGGGCCAAGTTGTGCAGTTCATCCCCGGCAAACCGGAGAAGTGTGAGCACCTGAATGGTCCGCCGGAGTTCTAGAATACCTGAACGTGCCATTTGAAGCAGCACGCTGTCAAGGAGCGGGGGCATTCCTGCCCCCGTTTGCATGTACTACACCCTCGCATCTACCATCATTCCTCTGGTCCAAACGAAGCGACCATTCCGCAGGGAGCGGCACTAGCCTTAGTGCCGGTGGTGGGCAGAGTGTGGGGCGGAGCCTCTTCTTCCGAAGCTTCAAGAACGCCTCCAAGTTCTCAAGTATAGCCACGCCACATGACGGCACTAAGCTAGTGCCGCTCCCTGCGAATGCTCCAGTTCATTCCTAACTCCTCAAATACCTGTCCCGCCCCTGCGCCAGCGCGGCCATCTTGCGATCCGCGACGCTGCGCTTGAGCATCCAGAAGCCGCAGTCAGGGTGGATATACCTCAAACGATCCGCACCGAGTTTCTGCGCCGCGGCATCAATGCGCCGCGCGACTTCGTCTTCCGTTTCCACGTGATTCACCTTCACATCCACCACCCCGATGCCAAGACCCACATACGGCGGCAGGTCCTTGAGTGCATCCAGATCAGATGAGGGACGATGCGCGAGCTCCAGCACCACATGATCCACCTGGAGATCGTTAAAGAACGTCAGCAACGCGTCCCATGTGCCCTGCTGCACCGTCTGCCCGCCGTAGTTGCCAAAGCAGAGGTGCACGGCGCGCTGCACCCCATTGGGAACGGCATCGAGCACCCGGTTGATGGCCTTGGCGGCCAGCGCAGAATCCGCCGGGTTGCCGGGGATGTTGGCCTCATCGATCTGGATGCATGAGGTGTCGAGAAACGCCACCTGTGCCGCAAGCGCATCCGCGATGGCGAGCGTGAGTCCGGATAGATCGCGGTAGTGCTTGTCCAGCAAGGTGCGCGCCAGCATGTACGGGCTGGTAAGCGTGAATTTGAAGGCACCCCGCGCCACTGCACTGGCACGCGCGCAATCCTCCGGCAGATTCAGCGTCCCTTCGGTGATGGGCGTACGCACCACGCCGGCGGGTTTGGCGCGGAACTGCATCTCCTGCTTCGCGCGGAAGACTTCCGTCTCTGCACGCCCTGCGGGTGAGATACCACCGAGCTTGCTGGTGAAGTAGTCGATCATCCCATTTGTATCCGGATGATTGATGTCGAAGCGGTAGAGTTCACCATCCGTGGGCAGGTCGATGCCCGCCTCGCGCTGGATGTCAAAGACCACACGAGTCGCATCGAGCAGCGCCTGGGAACTAGGCAGCGCGGGAAGCCAGTCAGGAACAGGATAAGAACCTACCGTAGTGGTGAGTAGTGCGGGCGTGCCCATGGCCCTAATGTGAACAATTACTCACCCCTACGCAATCCTGAGTTTTTCGGTGGAATGGAGAATCTGACCCACCCAGCGGACTCATGCCGCCAGCACCTGGAGCAGGGCTTCCGTGTCCTCCAGGCTCTCCAACACCTGCCAGGCGGCGAAAGGCAGCAGGCTGGCATGGGCAAACACCCCCGTGGCCACGGCGAGGCAGCGCGCCCCCATGGCATGCGCGCAGGCGATGTCCTTCGGTGTATCGCCAATGACGATGACCTGGTGCGGGGCGAAGCTGCGCCCGGTCGCCGCCTCCATGCGGCGCACCGCCACGGGGCCGAGGTCGTTGCGATGCTCACCATCGTCACCAAATCCGCCGTCCAGGAAGTGGCCATGGATGCCAAAACGCTCCAGCTTCAGCCGCGCTCCGGCTCGCCAGTTCCCAGTGAGCAGGCCCAGCGAGAAATGGGGCTCATCCCCCAAGCGTGCAAGGAGCGTCGTCACCCCATTGAGCAGCTTTCCGGGAAACTCGTCGTGGTGCAGCCTCGTCTCCAGCCGGGCGAGGTAGTGTTTCTGGAATGCCTCCACCCTTCCCTGCTCGACTGGCTGGCCCGCGTCGGCGAAGAGCTTGCGGATGACCGCGCCATCCGTCGCTCCGGCAAGGTCGAGGGGAGGAATTTTTTCGCGGGCCAAACCCAGCACCTCTTCAGTGGCATCCAGCAGCGCCCCGGCTCCGGCCCCGCGTGTGTCCAGCAGGGTGCCATCGATGTCGAAAAGGAGGAGGGTGCTGGGGCAGGAATGCATGAGTGCGGGGCTCGCTTGAGCAATGTAGAACCCTACACTAACAGCGCTCACCTTACTCTCAAGGATGGGCGAGAACACGCAAGCCTGCCTCAGCGACATCGCAGCCGGAGAACCAGTCACATGACAGAACGGCGGACAAGAGTGCCCACGCTCCTTTAGCCGGCAGCTGACCGCCACCTCCTTCCTCACAACTACAAAAAAGTGGAGGCACGAATGCCTCCACTTCTTAAGTTGTTGAATTATCCTGGATGACGGACTCAGCCGCGGGCGTTGTCCGAGACCGCAGCATTGGCGCCTTCACCTTTCGGCTGAGCATCGCCGTTCACCGCGCCATTCCCGTTCCCGTTTACGCTGCCATTGCCATTTTGCTGCATGGCTTCGGCGGCGATTTCGGAATCGTGGTCGGACTCGTGCGTGTTGTCCTCTTCTTCCGGGTTGATGAACTTCCCGTGCTTGAAGTTGGCGAACTTGCGCACACGCTGCCGCTCGGGGTGCGGCGAGATCTGCATGTTGATGTTACGACCGGCCATCTTCGGCTCCTGGTCCACGTGACCCATGCCCTCCAAGTCGGTGCGGATGCGGCGGGCCAGCTGGAAACCCAGCTCCTGGTGCGCCATCTGGCGGCCCTTGAACTGGAGCTGCACGCGCACCTTGTCCCCGTGGGAGAGGAACTCTTCCGCGTGGGCAATCTTGATGGTGTAGTCGTGCGGGTCGATGCCGATGCGGAATTTCATTTCCTTCAGCTTCCCACCCTTCTGGCTCTTGGCGGCCTCCTTCTTCTTCTTCTCCTGCTCGTACTTGTACTTGCCGTAGTCGACGATTTTGCACACCGGCGGATCGGCCGAGGCGGAGATTTCGATAAGGTCCAGGCCGCGCTCACGCGCCATGCGGATGGCCTGTCCAGTGGGAAGCACCCCGATTTGCTGTCCGGATACACCGTCGATCACGCGCACCTTCGGTGCCCGGATGCGGTCATTGACGCGGGTCTGATCTTGGTAACGGCCTCCACGCTGGAAGCCGGGTCGGGGACGATTGTTGAAGCTAGGGTTTATAGGTTAACCTCCAATGGTTTCGGATGACGTGATCCCGTAAAGGATCGAAAAACAGGGGCGGTACATGGCAGCAGCAGTCACCATAAGGGACAAACTTAACTCGCAAGCACGCTCCACTCTTTCACGACCGTTTCGAAACGGGTGATGGCGCTGTTCGCAGTTGTCGCTGGCATGCAGTAGAAATCTCATTCCGGCAGTCTGAATCGTGTCAGAACGGCTGCCGGTCCTTTAAATTTGCCGAAATCTCCTGAATCGCAAGGTAAAAATTGGTTGCGTTTTACGCGACGACTGAGGGCGGCACACGTATCAGCATGCAAAGTACCATCCCTGCCCTCTCCATGACGGACGCTTCCCCCAACAAGACTCACAGCAAAACCATCGGCTACCTGCTCTGGATTTTCGGGTTCACCGGCGCCCACCGCTTCTATTTCGGCAAGCCCATCACCGGGACCATCTGGTTTTTCACGGGCGGTTTACTCCTCATCGGCTGGGTGATCGATCTGTTTCTGATCCCCGGCATGGACAAAAAGGCCGACCAGAAATATACCTCCGGCCCCATCGACTACTCCGTGGCCTGGGCTCTGCAGACCTTCCTCGGCGTCTTCGGCGTGCACCGCTTCTACATGGGCAAATGGCTCACCGGCCTGCTTTGGCTGGCCACCGGCGGCCTGTTCCTCATCGGCTACGTCGTAGACTATTGCACTTTGAACGGCCAGATCGACGAGATCAACCGCCGCGCCCGGGGCCTGCCCGCCGCGTGAAGAGGTGAAACGCAAAGCAGTGTGAGCAGCAAAGGACGCGGAAGGTAGGAAAGTCGGACCTGTCGAGTGGGCAGCGTTTGGGAACTCTCCTACCCGCCCACCGTCCGGGAGCACTTCAAGATCGTTTTCTGCTCATTGTGAATTCATTGCGTAAAATTCCCCCAATCTGCCGCAAACTCAACGCCCGTCGCTGACGACCTAAGCGGAAATCTTAGATTTTCTCTACTCGACTTGCTTATTGACTCCCGGCAGACTGGGCGTCTCGCAGTTTGCAATAATGATGTCCACACGCCAGACCGGGTCATCTGCGATTCCCATCATGACCCTGTGCCGCGTTGCGATTGGAACTTGAATCATTGCCTCCATACCACCACCGAACGAAAGCACTACGCAACCAGAGGCATACCACCTCTACAGAATCCGAATCACCACCGACCAAGGTTTGATTTAGACCGTGTTCCGCAGGAGAGCGCCCTCTACAATTTCCCTCGCCATCCGTGCATCTTGTTGTTGAATTGCCGAATCGATCTTCGGTAAACTCGCGAAAATCCGAAAACCACCACAACCCGACCCAATACCATGAGTGACAATTCCATTGATCCCACATTTGGAGCCGCGCCGGGTGCGGATCCGTTTGCCTCAGCCAAGGCCAGCGCTCTGAAAGCCGCCGAGGATCTTCGCAGCGCCGCGACGGTAAAGGCCCAGGAATTTCGCCAGGCCGCCGAGCAGCGGGCGCAGCAGTGGAAGCATTCCGCCGAGGAAGCCTCCCAGCATGCGCGCGAATACGCGGACAAGGCTTGGGAAGAAACACGCGCGAAGACCAAGGACATCGCCACTGAGGCGGAGAAGTTTACCCGTGAGAAGCCCCTTCAAGCGGTGCTTGCCGCGTTTGGCGTGGGATTCCTCGTGGGAGTCATCCTGAAGCGCTAGGCAGACAGCATCCCTCGCACTCGCTACCCCACCACGGGCGCTTACCCTTGAACATATTGCTTCGCGCAGACGCCCATGGATGCGGCTCCGCCTGAAAACGAACACCCCCGAGGCCCCGCCATGCCTTCCTCCGGGCTCTCTGAGCCCTTCCTCCGCTATCTGGAAGCGCGAGGCATCCTGCTGACGCTGGAAGCTCAGGAAGCACTCGGCCAGGTGGTGCGTGTCCTCATCTTCGTGGGGCTCGCCGGTGCCGCCATCTTCATCGGGTGGCTGCTGCTGGCGGGAGTCGTGGCGGACCTTCTCATGACCCAGGCCCGCTGGTCCTGGCAGGCGGCTGCAGGTGCGCTCGCCGGCTTTCACCTTTTCGTCGCCTTCATCTTCCTCCTGGCCACAAGAAACCGTCTTGCGTCCATGCGCTGGTTTGGAGACACTATTAACGAATTCAGAAAAGATCGCGCATGGCTCTCCAGCCAGACAGGCAAACGCTGAAACTGCAAGCCATCAATGCCCTAGACCAGGCCCGCACCAATTTGCGCGGCGGCTGGGCGGAAGCACGTGAGCACTGGCGGCCGCGCAACATCATTCGCGAGCGCGTGGAAAAACACCACATCGCCATCGCGGTAGGCTCTGTCGTTGCGGGATTCCTCGCCTTCCGCTGGCTGTTTGCGGATCGCGGTTCAGTAGCGTCCGGGGCCGCGCCACGGCGGCGTTCCATCACGAGTTTCCTTTTCAATGGACTGTGGGGCATCGCCCGTGAGCCCCTGCTCGCCCTGGCCACCCAGCAATTGCTGCCCATCGTCCTGCCCTTCATCTCAAAGTACATGTCGCAATTTCAAGCCCCCCACCAAACCTCGAACCCTGAATGAGCCAGACACAGACAGAAGACGAAGCCGTAGCCGTAGCAGTTGCCGTGGAGGAAGATCATTCGCATCCCGCAGTCACCACGCTCAGCTCCGTGGATCAGTACCTGCAACTCGCCCAAGAGTACGGCTGCTCGGACCTTCACCTCGCGACTGGCGCACCTCCCATGTGGCGCCGCTTCGGCGTGCTCCAACCCATCTGGACGGATGCCGCTCTCCTCACGGCGGAAGACGCCCGCCGCCTGGCTTACAATTTCCTCCCCGATGCCCACGTGAAGACGCTGGAAAAGCGCGGTGACGTGGACTTCGCCTACTCTCCGACCTTCGGTCGCTTCCGTTGCTCCGTGGTTGTCCAGCGCCTCGGCATTGACATGGTCTTCCGTGTTATCGACAGCCGCATCCGCACCATCGAAGAGCTCGACTTGCCGGAAACGGCTCGCACACTCACCCGCTATCACAACGGCCTCGTACTCGTGACCGGCGCCACCGGTTCCGGCAAGTCCACCACCCTCGCGGCCCTGGTCGATGAGGTGAATCAGGAACGTGAGGACCACATCATCACGCTGGAAGACCCCATCGAGTACGTCTTCACGCCCAAAGGCTGCCACGTGAATCAGCGCGAAGTGGGCTCGCACACCGCCTCCTTCGCCGCAGCGTTGCGCGGCGCACTCCGTGAAGACCCGGACGTCATCATGGTGGGTGAAATGCGCGACCTGGAAACCATCTCTCTCGCCATCACCGCTGCAGAAACGGGTCACTTGGTGCTCGGCACGCTCCACACGGGCAATGCCCCGCGTACCCTGGACCGTGTGCTGGACGTCTTCCCCAGTGACCAGCGCGACCAGATCCGCATCATGGTGAGTGAATCTCTCCGCGGCATCATCTCCCAGCAGCTCATCCCGCGGCAGGACGGCGATGGCCGTATCATGGCACTCGAGATTCTGGTGAACACGCCCGCTGTGGCGAACTGTATTCGCGAAGGCAAGACCTTCATGCTCCCCGGCATCATGCAGACCGGCAAATCCGTGGGCATGATCACCATGGATGACTCGCTGAAGGCGCTCTACTCCCAAGGCTCCATCAGTCGCGAAGAAACCCTGAGCCGTGCCGAGGACAAGGGCAGCATGCTCAAGTTCCTTGATTCCTGATTCCCCGCTGCCGCACCGCACCGCATCCCACTTTACTCCCCCATCATGGCCATCATTGACAGTCTCTTCAAACGCCTCATCGAGCTGGGCGGCTCTGACCTTCACCTCTCCCAGGGCAACCCGCCCAAGGTCCGCGTGCACGGCAGCATCAAGCCCATCTCGGACACCATCATGTCTGACACGGACATGGAAACGATGATGCGTGAGATCTGCGAGCCGCGCGCTTGGGATCGCTACAAGGAAAAGGGCGACCTGGACTTCGCCTACGAAATGGACAGCGACTCGCGCTTCCGCTGCAACTACCTCCGCCAGCTCAATGGCTACGCCGCGGTTTTTCGTATCATTCCCACCAAGATTGCCTCGCTGGAGCAGCTCGGCATTCCCCAGGTGGTGAAGGAATTCGGCCACATGCGCTCCGGCCTCGTGCTGGTGACGGGCCCCACGGGCTCCGGCAAGTCCACCACGCTTGCTGCTCTGATCGACTACATCAACACGAACTTCAACCGCCACATCATCACGGTGGAGGAGCCTATTGAATTCGTGCACCGGAACAAGAAGAGCATCATCACCCAGCGTGAGGTGCCCATCCAGACCCCGACCTTCTCCGACGGCCTGCGCTCCGCCCTGCGTGAAGATGCAGACATCGTGCTGGTGGGGGAAATGCGAGACCACGAAACCATCTCCCTCGCGCTGACCGCTGCTGAGACGGGCCTGCTCGTCTTCGGCACGCTGCACACGAACAACGCACGCAAGACCTGCGACCGTATCGTGGACGTCTTCCCCGCGGACCAGCAGAGCCAGGTGCGCACCATGCTCGCCGCCTCCCTGCGCGGCGTCGTGGCCCAGCTCCTGGTGAAGAAGGCGGACGGCAAGGGCCGCGCCGCCGTGAATGAAATCATGGTCGCCACCCCCGCCGTGGGCGCCATCATCCGTGAAGGTGCCACACAGAAGCTCTACGACGTCATCATCGGCGGCAAGGCCCAAGGCATGCAGTTCATGGACGAAGCCATCTGGGAAAAACTCCGCGACGGCTACATCAGCCCCATGGAGGCCTACATGAAGGCCATCGACAAGAACCGCTTCAAAGCCTTCCTGCCCCCGGATGAAGCCGGCGTGGCCGTGGCCTCTGGTGCGGAACAGGATAAGTAGGGCAGCGCTCGGAGACGACTTCGCGGACCCGCAATCCCAAAACTTGAAAGCTGGAGCCTGCTCCAGCTTTTTTGTTGGAGTCCTTCATGTCGGGCCCACCTGAGCGTACGCCGAACGCAGGCGAAGGAATGAAAATCGTGCGCCTCCGGTCCATGATGCAGCCCACCTATTGGCTGGTAGGGGCTGCTGCGTCGGCCTCCTAATTTCGTGGGCGGAGCATCCGGATGAAATACCCCTGCAACCAGCAGTCCCTCGCCGCTTTTATCGGGAAACGGAACCTCGCGGCGCGGACGACCTCTTTGCTGACACCACTTTCACTCGACGGCACACCCGACTGGCCACTAGCTTGATGCATCACCTATCCAATCCACATCATGGGTCTCTTCCTTCAACTTGGCGCCTTCCTCGCACCGGAATCAGACGTTTCGCGAGCAGTCTCTGCGCTCCGCGATACCTACCCCAAATCACTCACCGAGGTACAATTTCACGTATCCTCCCCAGAGCGGACCATCATGATGATGGATGGGGATGCAGAAGATCCTGGTGAGGCCGTTGAGGCCATCTCAGCGACAATCCAGTGCCCGGCATTCTATTTCCACATCCATGACGATGACCTCTGGATGTACATCTTCTATCGCTCCGGCGTGGAAACGGACTGCTTCAACAGTTTGCCCGAATACTGGGGAGAAGTTTCCGAACAAGAACGGCACAAGTGGCGTGGGAATGCAAAAGCCATCTGCTCTGCGTGGCCGGGTGTGCAGGAAAAAGACATCGAACGCTATCTCGTGGATCATGGCGCCGAAGACTTCGACGGCGAATCCAAAGCTTACGCGTCCGACGAATTCGAAGCCTGGGACTGCTGGCAACTGGTCGACTTCATGGCAAAACTAGACTTCAAGTATCCCGATAGTTTGGGGTAGCAGGCGCAATTAAGGCAGTCTCTCACCTCGCTCATGGCATTCGAACCTCAAATCTACATCGTTGAACGAATCGGTTCTGGTTTCCTTGCCATCATGGCCAGGCCAGTACCTGGAGAATGGATCGATGAACAGTTTTCCCAACTGTCGGAGATGGGCATTGATCGCATTGTCTCGCTTCTTGAACCGGAAGAAGCGCGGGAGTTGGGACTGGGCTCGGAATCGGAACTCTGCGCCACACACGGCATTCAGTTTCTCTCCTTCCCCATCGGAGATCGCGGTGTGCCTTCTTCCATTCATGACTTCCGCGAACTCTCGTCCATGCTCTATGAAACTACCGCAGGCGGGATCAACACCGTCATTCACTGCCGCGCCGGGATTGGCCGTGCCAGCTTGATGGTTGCGAGTGTTTTACTCTTCGCAGGCTTCGAGCCCGATGACGCATTCAATCACATTACCAAGGCCCGAGGTGTGTCCGTTCCAGACACCGAGGAACAGCAAGCATGGTTGCGGGAAAGCCGGAATGAAATCCTGGGGTTGAGTCCGGGCTAGCGCGGCGGACCGAACTAGCAACAAAAGCTGGAGCCGAAGGCATTGGACTGCGCGCAGCCTGCTGCCGCTTTCCTGAAGTGCAGCCTGCTGCACGCTTCATTGCGACGAAGTCGCCTATGGTTTCTGGCAGCGTGAGATCACCGGCGAGTGTCGCCATCGCTGCAGCAGGCTGCAGACTCTTCAAAGCGGCAGCAGGCTGCCGCAGTCCAAGGACGCTACGCGTCAGCATCTGGGAGCTTCGATCCCGAACTCGCACACTTCCCTCCACACCACAGTTGCATTCCCACGACCACCCTCGAAATACCGGCACACCACACCTCTCCTCATGACCTTCATCGCCAGACTTGGTCTTGCATCCCTTCTTGCCGCAGCGCTCACCACGGCGTTGCAGGCCCAATCCCCCACCCCCACCCAGGCCAACGTGCCCTACGGCAAGCATGCGCGGCAGGTGCTGGATTTCTACCAGACGAAGTCCGCCAAGGAGGCAGGCAAGCCCACCCCGCTTATGTTCTTCGTGCACGGCGGTGGATGGATGAATGGAGACAAGGCGAACCCTGACTTCCTCGCGAAGTGTCTGGAGTCCGGCATCTCCGTCGTGTCCATCAACTACCGGCTCATTCCAAATGCCATCGAGGAGAAGATCGACCCGCCCGTGAAGGCCTGTCTCGATGATGCAGCCCGTGCATTGCAGTTCGTGCGCAGCAAGGCCGGCGAGTGGAACATCGACAAGACACGCATCGTCGGCTGCGGTGGCTCGGCAGGTGGATTCACCACGCTGTGGCTTGCCTATCACCCGGACCTGGCCGACCCGAAGAGCGCGGACCCCATCGCCCGTGAATCCACGCGTCTGCTCTGCGCCATCACCTTCGTGCCGCAGACCTCACTGGATCCAAAGCAGATGCGCGACTGGATTTCCAACAACGAATACGGCAACCACGCCTTCGCCCTGCCGAGCTACCAGGCTTTCCTCGACAAACGCGAAACCCTCATGCCGTGGATTGAGAAGTTCTCACCCTACCTGCTCGCCACCGCAGACGACCCGCCCGTGTATCTCTTCTACGATTCCGTACCCGCCATGGGCCAACCCGCCAAGGACCCACCCCACTCCGCAAACTTCGGCGCCGGCCTGGTGGAAAAGCTCAAGAGCGTGGGCGCACCCTACGAGTTCAACTACACCGGCGCGAAGGATGTGAAGCATCCAGATATCTTCGGGTTTTTCCTGGAGCACTTGAAATAGCAGCTATCTCAGACGGAGGTTAGGCCTTCCGGCCTGACAGGGATGTTGGGTCTTCTGACCCGACCATCAGAAATAATCGCTACTATCGTCGGGTCGGAAGACCCAACGCCCACCGTCAGGCCAGAAGGCCTAACCTCCTACCGCTTCTTCCCAGTCTTCCTCGCCACCTCACTCTCCGCCTGCTCCACTTCATGCCTGAGCAGATCCGGCGAAATCCAGTTCGCACCCGAGGCACTGATGCCATCCCAGATCATCCTGTCCGCCGTGCACACACGGATGGCATAAGTACCGGCATACTTCGCCGCGAGCTGCTCGATGAGCGCATCCGCCGTGTGCCCCGCATCCGCATAGAAGACCTGCACATCGTCCTTCTCCCGGCTCTCGGAAATCTTGGTGCCGATGCCATCAAAGACCACCACCACCCGCTCGCCTCGCATGTCCTGCAGGGTGCGCATGCGCTTGAGGAGTTCCTCACGCGCGAGGTAGCGTTTTGCCGCCCGCAGGTGCAGCTTGCGCAGTTCCTCCCAAGCGTAGATCACGCTGTGTCCATCCAGGATGAGAAACTTGAGGAGGTCGGGCATGGGTGAGGTCTAGGCAGGGCAGGCGCAACCTGTTCCGTGGCACCCGGTTTGCCAAGTTTCGTTCTCGTGCACCTTCGTCCAAAGATCTTGCCTGCCAGATGCGATTCTGGTGTGCTCTGTGCATCTTTCCCGCCATGACTCTTCCCGCCGTGCGCTCTCTGCTTCTGGCCGCTTGCTTTGGGTTGTGCACCAGTTGTGCAGGACCCGGCATCGGGAAATTCAAGGACACGGTGGTGGCGGATGTGCCCGTGTCCCCCGACTCGGGCGTGCGAGTGACCTACCTCGGGGTGAATGGCTACCTGCTCCAGAGCAGTGATGCCACCGTGCTGGTGGACCCCTTCTTCTCCCGTCCGCCCCTTCGCAATTACCTCGTCGGTGAGGTGACGCCCAACAAGAGCCGCATCGACTGGGCCATGCGCAACTTCCCCGCGACCGTGGATCTCATCCTGGTGACGCACGGCCACATCGATCACCTGCTGGATGTTCCCATCATCGCGCAGCGCACCGGCGCCAGGATCGTGGCCTCACCCACGAGCTGCAACCTCGTGAAATCACTCAAGCAGGTGCCGGACTGGCAGCTTGTGCCCATCCTCACGCAGCCGAATCCCACGCTGGCATCGCACGAGACCAGACAATTCGACAGCGTGACCGTACAAGCGCTCTACACCGAGCATGACCGGCTCTGTGGCGCGGAGATCATGCCGGGACGCAAAACCGAGCCGCCCGAAACGCCTCCAAGGCGTGCTCGCGACTGGGTGGCAGGTGAGCCTCTCGCCTTCATCATCACCATGGGCGGCAAGCGCATCTTCGTCTCCTCCGGCATGGTGCAGGCCCTGCAGCAGAGGGAAGTCACCCCTGTGGATCTCGCCATCACCGGCGTGGCCCTCCCCGACCCGCGCAGGAGTCTTGCGGAAACCGTCAAAATTCTGAAGCCCAAGTACGTGTTGCCCAGCCATCAGGACAACTTCTTCATCCCCGCTGAAAAGGGCTTCCGCTTCAGCGCACAATCGAACTTCCCGGAGGTGAAACGAAACCTGCCCGGCTGGGAACCTGGCAAGAATCTCATCCTGCTGGACTACTTCCGGCCGTGGACGCTGTATTGAGGCGCGGTTGATGGTCTATTGTTGATCGTTGATAGCCTGAGGGAACAAAATTGAGAGGCTGACAAATTCTCAGTCTCCGCAGTTCCTCTGCGTCTCTGTGTCTCTGCGTTGGATCAATGCAGGTGACCACACCCAACTCCCTCAGGCTATCAACGATCGACCATAGACCATCAACTCCCCACTCACTTCGCAAACTTCTCCACCGCCGCCTTCGCGAAACCGGCATCTGCGGCATCCACAAAGAGCACACCGTAGCCCTTGTTCGTGCGCTGCATGATCACCGTGCGGTCGCCCGTTTCGAGCATGAAGACACCGGAGGGAGCATTCGCTGCGGCCTTGCTGCCCTTGTAGCGGCTGAGTTGGGCGTCGCGCATGGCGGAGAAGAAAGCGTCCGCCGCATTGCTGTCGCGCCACAAGGTCTGCCACACCGCATGGCCGCGTGGCTTGTCGCCGGCAGCGTAGGTGAAGAGCTTGTCATTCGCCCAACCGGGTGCGGTATCTGCAGCAATGGGCTCGGGCGCATGGGCACGCAGGAAAATCACCGTGGCCAGCGGTCCCAGCGTATCCTGCCAGAAGGGATCCGCCCCATTCACCTTCACGTCCGCAAACTCAATTGGCTGCAAAGCAAAGGGTGTCTCATTCAGATACAACTGCGGGTCGAGAATCTCAGCACCAGCAATGGGCGTGCGAGAGTAGGCGGCATTCACTTGTTCCCACTCACCGATGCTGTGCAGGGCCTGCATGAAATCGAAGCCCGCGTTGAATGCTGCAAGCTCAAGCTGGCGCAGGAAATTCGGAATGGGCACCGAGCGCGAGGGATCATCAGGATCCTCTCCCACGCCACCACCACCACCCGTGTGCGGATGCTTCAGCGCATGCAGGAAGCGTGTGAGGGAGGCATCACCCGCCAGCACAGTTTCATGCGCGAGGCGTGCGTCCAGCGTGAGCGGCTTCGCTCCGCTGGGGAAGAGCTTGCTGCCAAAGCGTTTGAAGAGATACCCGTAAGCAAGACCGAGCGCATTCTCCCGGCGCTCCATACCCACGGGAATCTCCCCTTCGGACGCGAGATACAGCGACTGCTCCTCCGGCACATACCACGCGCCAATCTGGTGGGAAAGGAACTGCGCCTTCAACGCCACCGTGTCCACGGGCTCAGGAATCGCGCCCAAGGCAGTGAGAGCGCGGCCCTGCAGCTTTCCATGGTCCGCGGGGAACTGCGTTTCCAGCCACTTTGCGATGTGCTTCTGCACCGCAGTGCGATCCACGCTGATGGTGGGAATGGGCACATCCTTCAGCTCACGAATCTTCACCAGCTCAATGCCTACACCCACGAAGTCGGGTGCCTCGCCTTCCGCCTCTGGCTTCGGCGGTTCACAGGCGGAGGGATTCTTCTGCGACTGTGGCGCTTGCTGTGGCATCGCGCCTTTGCCCGTTGCCGGTGCGGTGAGCGTGGCCAGCCTGTCTAGAAGCGTGGAGTTCTCCTTCCGCAAAATGTCCACCTGGCCCTGCAGGTACTCGATCTGCTCCTCCAGCACCTTGATGGACTTGCCGGCATCGGTGGCTGCACTTTCGGTCGCCGCAGGCGCCGCTCCCTCCCTGGTGGCAAGGTTCTGCATGGCGGAGGCTGCTTCCGCGAGATCTGTCGGTGCGGATGCCGGCGGAAGTGGAGCTTGGGCAGACGGTGGCAAAGCAGGCGACGCAGCAGTTTTCTGTGCCTCTGCCATCCCGGATGCTAACGCAGCAGGCGTGTTCTTTTTTGAGGCGCTGCGCCCGTCTTTGAGCACCAGACCAAGTCCGATGCCAAGAACAAGGAGGACGAACAGCAGAACGGAGGCGCGTGACATGGCGACAAAGGTAGGCAACCCCTCCCCAATGTCGAATGGCAGTTCGTCATTCATGAAACATGACGCGAACGAAGCGAGCACGGCCCTTGGGAGCGCTGGCCTCTGGCCGGCGTTGCTCGCTCTGCAGCTCCAAATCCCTCACAAAACTGATTCACCGTCAGTCCTCTTGAATGCACCACGCAGCCTGCTACGGACAAGCATGTCCCGCATTTGGCGCATCGGCAGCAAGCATCACGACCTCAGCAAGCGAGGCATGATCATGGGGGTGCTGAATGTCACCCCTGACTCGTTTTCGGACGGCGGGAAATATTTCGATCTGCAAAGCGCGGCGGCCCACGCCCTCGAGATGGTCGCAGAGGGTGCGGATATCCTGGACATCGGCGGTGAGTCCACCCGGCCCGGGGCAGACCCAGTGAGTGCCGCAGAGGAAATTCGGCGCATCGTCCCAGCCATCGAGAAACTTCGTGCACAGACACATGCCCTCATTTCCGTGGACACCATGAAGGCAGAAGTCGCCCGCGCCGCCGTGGCTGCAGGTGCGGACATCATCAATGACGTCACCGGCTTCTCCGACCCGGATATGGTGCGTGCCGCCGCCGAGACCGGGGCCGGACTCATCCTCATGCACATGCAGGGCACGCCACGCACCATGCAGGCCAATCCAGTCTACACCGACGTGGTGCGCGAGGTCCGTGAATTTTTTGCCAGCCGACTGGCAAATCTCGCCGAGGCCGGCGTCTCCCCCGCCAGCGTGGCCTTGGACCCCGGTTTCGGCTTTGGGAAGACACAAGAGCACAATCTGGCCCTGCTGCGCGCTCTGCCGGAACTCCGGGTGAGTGACTGTGTGCTGGCGGTGGGTGTCTCGCGGAAGTCCATGATAGCGCGGCTGTTGCAGGACAATGACCCCAACGCCCGCTACTGGCCCACCGTGGCACTCACGGCGTGGATGCGTGACGCTGGCGCGGATGTCATCCGCGTGCACGACGTGAAGCCGAACGCCCAAGCCATGCGTATGATTGAGGCCATCCATTCTCCCTAGGTTTCCCCTCCCCCGGGCCGCCCGGCTGGCACGGAACACGCTGCATTTGACTCCCCCCCTATTTCGGCCTAAGTCCTTCTCCCCCGCGCCTCACACGCGTACTCTTTCAAAACACCACAATACACTCCTAGAACATGATCAAAATCGGCATCAACGGTTTCGGACGCATCGGGCGTCTTGTCTTTCGCGCCATCTGTGACCAGGGCCTGCTCGGCAAAGAAATCGACGTCGTCGCCGTCAACGACCTCGTCCCCGCCGACAACCTCGCCTACCTCGTGAAGTACGACTCCACGCAGGGCAAGGCCAAGGAAGAAGTGTACAGCAAGAAGTCCAGCGACAGCGTGGCTGAAGACGACGTGCTCGTGGTGGATGGCCACGAAATCAAGTGCCTCGCCGTGAAGGAAGGCCCTGCCGCCCTCCCCTGGAAGGAACTCGGCGTGGACATCGTGATCGAGTCCACCGGTCTCTTCACCGAAGCTGAGAAGGCCGCCGGCCACCTCAAGGCTGGTGCGAAGAAGGTCATCATCTCTGCTCCTGGCAAGAACGAAGACATCACCGTGGTGATGGGTGTGAACCATGAGAAGTACGATGCGGAGAAGCACAACATCATCTCCAACGCGAGCTGCACCACGAACTGCCTCGCACCCGTCGTGCACGTGCTGCTCAAGGAAGGTTTCGGCATCGAGGAAGGCCTCATGACCACCGTCCACAGCTACACCGCCACGCAGAAGACCGTGGACGGCCCGAGCAAGAAGGATTGGAAGGGTGGCCGCAGCGCTGCGATCAACATCATCCCCTCCACCACCGGCGCCGCCAAGGCCGTGGGTCTCGCGATTCCCGAAGTGAAGGGCAAGCTCACCGGCATGTCCTTCCGCGTGCCCACCCCGACCGTCTCCGTGGTGGACCTCACCGTGAAGACCGTGAAGGAAACCTCCTACAAGGAAATCTGCGCTGCCATGAAGAAGGCCAGCGAGACCTACATGAAGGGCATCCTCGCCTACACCGCTGACGAAGTGGTGAGCACCGACTTCATCCACGACAGCCACAGCTCCATCTTCGACGCCGGTTCCGGCCTCGAGTTGAACAGCCGCTTCTTCAAGCTGGTGAGCTGGTACGACAACGAGTGGGGCTACAGCAACCGCTGCGTGGACCTCGTGAAGTACATCGCCGCCAAGTAAGGTAGGCGAAGCCAGCGGTACTCCCGCAAATCATTCATCGAAAGGCCGTCAGGAAAACCACCTGACGGCCTTTCTTTTTGCATGCAGGAGAACCCGGCAATTCAAGGAGCGGCTGCTTTAGCTGCCGTTTCGTTTTGACTTCACTCCGCCGTGAAATGAAACTGACTGCCGCTTGGTACTGCGAAGGCATTGCCATTGGCATGGCGCTCGGGTAGAAACAGGTGTTGGGGTGCAGTAAAACTCATAGCTGGTAGTCAAATGCTCTTCGAATTTCTCGCGAAAGCAGGCATGTTATTTTTCTTGGCCGGTTGGGCTGCGGAACAATGGTTGTTGTGGCGCATTTGGAAAGAGAATGCCGTTTGGGCAAGGTCGCAGTCCTTACCCAAGGCGCTTCAGCCCATACCATGGAGGGTCAGGGTTAGATTGTATGGCGTTGTTCTTTCGTTCCCCTCGGAACTTCAGGGGAATCGAGGGAATCGATGTCTTTTTGCGATAGCATGGATGGGGGGCGTTCCGGGATCTTTAATATTTCTGGGCTCTGCAGTTTCACTACTACTCCGATGGGCGGCGGAAGGTTTTGTCACTCATTAGTGAGGCAAGTCAGCAAGTCCCTTCGCGGGATATCGTTACCATCGGATGCGAAGGGGCTGCCCTTTCGCAATCAGACGGAATGACTCTTTATAAGCTGTTCCTTCTGTAGCTCCGCAAAACAGGGCCAGCACGGTCTCCGCTCCTGGCTCGGAGAAACCGGAAAGCTTCGCATCCCCCAAACACTGGATCTTTCTAAGCCGGTGCCTTCACTGATACACCCAACACCGCGCGCCCGTTCCCTTTCCCAAGTACACTCATGAAACCAACCACCGACACCTCCCCCCTCCCGTCCCGTCGCAAATTCGTCAAACAATCGCTCTCAGCAGGGTTCGGCTTCACGTTTATTCCCGCCTACCTCACCAGTGCCCGCGCTGCCGACAATCCCCAACTCCCACCCAGCCGACGCCTAAACCTCGGCTGCATTGGCGTGGGTGGCCGGGCTCAGAGTGTCATCCCAGGACTTTCTGCCGCAGGTACCGCCAAGCCCATCGCGTTCGCGGACGTGGATTTCGCAACGGCCGGGAACATTGATAAAAACCTGAAAGCCTTCCCCGACGTGAAGCGCTTCAATGACTTCCGGGTGATGCTGGATGAAATGGGCAAGGACATCGATGCCGTCAGCGTCGTCACGCCTGACCACACCCACTTCACCGCCGCGATTCAGGCGATGGCTCTCGGCAAGCATGTGTATGTGGAGAAGCCGCTCACTCACACCTTCGAAGAGGCAGAGATCCTCATGCGTGCGGAGAAGAAGTTCAAGGTGGTCACCCAGATGGGCAACCAGGGCCATACATCCGCAGGAGCCGAACAATTTAAGCAGATGCTCGCCGCCGGCATCGTGGACGACATCGTGAAAATCGAAGCGTGGAAATCACCCTCGCTCTGGTTCATGGATGCCGCCCAGCGCATCAAGGGCTTCCCACCGGAGGAGCCGATGCCGGAATCTCTGAAGAACTGGGATCTGTGGTGCGGGCCTCGCGAGGTGAAGCCCTTCAGCAAGATGTACCATGCCTTCAACTGGCGTGGCTTCCACCTCTACGGCGGCGGCATGTTCGGCGACTGGGGCGCGCACATCATCGACTTCGCCCACCATCACCTCAAGCTGGGCCTGCCCACCCGCATCACTCCGGTGGCGCTCGCGGATCACAATCAAATCAGCTTCCCCCTCAGCTCCAACATCCGATTCGAATTCCCCGAGCGCGGCGCCAAACTTCCCGCCGTCGAGCTCGACTGGAAAGCCGGAGACTTCCCAATCGAGATTGCAGAAAAGTACGGCGATCCGGACAAGGATGGAAAAATCGTCGTCCCGAAGCCCCTCAAAAATGGATCGCTCCTCTATCGCAAGCAGGGCGACTACATCGTGCAGCGTGGCTCCCACGACAACCACTCCCTGGTCTATCCCCGCACCAAGATGCTCGAATTCCGTGACGCCCTGGCCCTTCACCCACCGAAGCTCACCCATTTCGAGAGCTTCGTGCAAGCCTGCATGGGCAACGGCACCACCGAATCCCCCTTCAGCATCTCCGGCGAACTCACCCAGGTCCTGAACCTCGGCATGATCTCCGAGTACCTCAACACCGAACTCACCTTCGACCCCAAGACCAAGCGCTTCACCGGCAACGACGCCGCCAACGCCTTGCTCGCCGGAGCCGCTCCCCGCAAAGAGTGGGCTGACAGCTACAAACTCGCCTAGGCAAGCCTCTAAAGGAGGACGTCACCCACCCGCCTGATACAAACGGCACGACCGCACTCCCTGTGGTCGTGCTGTTTGCGCATATGTATCATGCCCAATTCGGATGAACGCAGGTTGAATAAGGATTCCTCTCCTCTCAAGAATCGGGGCACTCCTGCCCGTAAAGCACTAGTTCAAGAATGACATAGATGAAGGATCGACCGTTAAACGTTTTTCAATGCAATATTAGAACATGCATTGAAAAACGTTTTATGTTGCAGGCCGGAAACTGTGCGACGTAAAACCTGAAACTCATGTTGTTACAGAATAATGGTTGCAAGCGGTCAACGGTTGGCTTTTTCTATGGGACATTGGTGTCCATCCACAATTCCCACCGTCATGCCTCTCGATAAAAATTATCCACCTCTGGGCGCTTCGCTTCCTCCACAATCCCGGCAGATGGTTTCCTTCGCCGACGGCGACACCATCAGTATCGTGCAGCCCATCCGCATGCTCTCGTGCGACACACCGGAGAAGGAAGGTTTTGCCGGAGCGGCCGCTATCGCGCAGCCGAAGCTGGACCGTTGTCGCACCCGGTTGGAAGGTGGCTTCTTCCCCGATATTCCCAACGAAACGAAGGACTACCTTATCGAACGGCTTGATGGCGATGCGGCTGCACGTCACCTGCATGCTGCCCATGGGGCCTCGGGACGTTTCCAGATGCTTATGGACGAGCGCCTCACGAAGCCAGACGGAACGAGGCGGAGGGTGGCCGTGATGCCCGGTGGTGACCTCATCGACACCTACGGACGCCTTCTGGCCTACTTCGCTCCGTATTACGCGAACAGCGCGAGTGACCCCCTGCCACCAATCGGTGATCCGCGCCGACACACCCTCAACCTGAACATGATTTCGGAGGGCTGGGCGGCCTTCTTCCCTCTGTATCCGGCCATTGGGAAACCCGTTGACTTCAATCTCGCACTCAATGGCGCGGAGGCTGCTTGGCTAGAGCAGCGCGGGCCGTGGGTGGAGGCGGGGCCGCTTCTGCTCTTGGGCTACGAATACCGCCTCTGCATCAAGCTTTCCCAGGCTGCCACCGCAGCGGTGGGCATGGAGGCCTTCTCACGGCATTGTGTGGACATGCGTACGGATCAACTGCACAACCAGTTCGGATTCTGGCAGGTTCCGCCGCCCTACCGTCTGTGGATCTGGAACGACGACGTTGAAGAGGCGGTGGAAAAACTGAATTTGAATGTCTGAGCGGCAGAAGCGCGGAGAAGCGGAAGTGAAGTTGTGGAAGAATGACCTCTAGGGCGTGCGAACAAGCCGGCAGAAACGGACGACAAGGTGAACAGTTGACGAGCGCAGAAGGGACGTAACACACCTACCTCGAGGCGGCGAGTCCGCCTGCCACGTCCCACGCGCTTCTCGACCAACCTGACGTCGTGATTCGAACAAGCGCACACGCGACGAAGGAACCACAATGCTCCAAGGCGTACGCAACTGGGAGTAAAAAGTGGCATTTGTCCGGGAATTGATCACCACCCAGCAGCGTCCATCCAAGTCCCTGTCCCACCCCGAATTCATCTTGCACGACTTCCGTCACACCCGGCAGATTCCTTACAATCACCGGAAAACCCCACGCCACTTCACGCTTGCCCCCCATGAAGACGAAACTTCTTCTCCTCAGCTGCTGCTGTGCATTCTCGCTCGCGCTGCCCGCTCAGACCCTCGAAGACACTCCGGTAAACCGGGCGAAGGAGGCGGACCGCTATTTCGAAGCGGCTGCGCCCAAGGAGATGCTCGATGAAATGACCACGCAGATGGCCGCTTCGGTGCCGGATGCGGAGAAGGCGAAGTTCAAGGAACTGCTCACGAAGCATTTCAATTACGGAACCTTCGTGAAGTCCATGAAGGAGGCGATGGTGCGCCACTTCACGGCCACAGAGCTGGCGGCGCTTGCCGACTTCTACAGCTCGGAGGTGGGCAAGTCTGCCATGAAGAAGATGGGCGCCTACACGGCGGAAATCATGCCACTCGTGCAGACGGAAATTCTCAAGGCCCAGCAGAAGGCCATGACCGACCAGGGTGGGCTCACGGCCCTGCCTCCTGGTGCCCCGGCAAAGGATGGCACACCCATGCCGCAGGCGCCTACACCTACCTCCACTGTTCCCGCTCCTCCGTCCCAGCCCACTGCAGGGCAGCCAGCCCAACCAGGATTTGGCCAACCCCAACCTCAGCCGATGCAGCCCGGTCAGCCCGCGCAAGGCCAGCCACAGCCGCAGCCTTTCCCGGCAGCGCCTGGACCTGTAGGCGGCATCCCCTCCTCACTTCCGGAAGTCATTTCCGCGACCAAGGGATAGGCGCAGGTCTGTTCTGATCTCTACATCGAAAAATAGGCATCGGGGCGAGCTTGGAGAAGGGTCCGTTTTCTCCAAAGCATCAACGGATACGAATCCTATCATTGGCTCCGCATTTCGCTGCATTCATCTCCTCAATTTCAGCCGCTCTCCCCACTCCTACACGCAGAGAGATCCCGAATTGCAGTTCTTTGTCGTCCCCGTCCTACACGGCTGGGAAAGAGGCTTAAATTGACCTCGGCATTTGGCTAGGAAACGGTTTTTCCGCTTGCCCCTAGGTCGCTTGTGCCCACTATGGCCGTTCCCAAAATGGCAGACGGTGGCAGGGTTCTTATCATTGGTGCAGGAGGACGCATGGGCGCGGCCCTCGCCAGGCATCTCGGCAACACACGCGACGTCGTCGGTTGGAAGCGCGCCGATCTAGACATTTCCCAGCCGTCCGTGGTTCGCGAGGCGGTGCGGGGCCAGGAGTTCACGACGCTGATCTACACCGCCGGCACTACCAACGTGGATCGGTGCGAGGAGTACCCTGCGGAATCCCAGGCGACCAACGCGGAGACGCCGCGGGTGCTTGCGGAAGTGTGCCGGGAAAAGGGCGCGCGTCTGATCCACGTGAGCACGGACTACGTGTTTGAGGGAAACAATCCCGAGCTTCGCAAGGAAACGGACGAAGCGAAACCCATCTGTCTGTATGGCCTGCACAAGCTGCAGGGCGAGCACGCCGTGCTGGAAACATCCCCCGAGTTCCTGGTGCTCCGGGTATCATGGCTCTTCGGGCCGGACAGAAAAAGTTTTGTAGACATCATCCTCGACCGCGCGCTGGAACATGACCGCGTGGAAGCCATTGCGGACAAGGTCTCCTCCCCCACCTACAGCTTGGATCTCGCTCAATGGATCGAGCCCATGGTCGATGATCGGAAGTACCACGGCCTGCTCCACCTGAGCAACCGCGGGGCCACTTCTTGGCGCGAGTACGGGCAGAAGTGCCTGGACATCGCCAGCGCCCTGGGCCTGCCACTCAAGGTCCGGGAGGTGCATGGTGTCTCGCGGAAGGACTTCCCCGCCTTCAAGGCGCAGCGCCCTGAGTTCACCGCGTTCGACACGAGCAAGTTTCAAGAGATTTCCGGCACCGTGCCCCGTCCTTGGGAAGAGGCACTTGAGGAATACCTTACGGGGCGCCTCACCTCAGGGAAATAGTCGGGTCACCACAGACCAACCGGTGCCCTATCCGCACCAGCCTCCTGCCAGCGCGGCGTGCTCATTTATTCCATCCATCACACCGGGCTCACCACATGGGCAACGCTGGTGGATTCGGCAGGGTTTTTGCGAAACTCGCTGGGGGTCATTCCCATTTCACGGGAGAAGGCACGGGAGAAGGCGCTGATGCTGTAATACCCCACCGCGAAGGCCACATCGCCAATGTTGTGGTTCGTTGCCTTCAGAAGCTCGCCTGCGCGGTGCATGCGCCGTTCCCGAAGAAGTGCCGGCATGGATTTTCCCATAGTCCTCCCGAATAGCCTGCTGAGTTGAAAAGTGGTGAGACCGACATCGCGGGACATCTCCGCCAGATCCGGGGGATGCTGCAAATCACGCAGTAGCAGCGCCGAAGCGCGCTCCACGGTTTCCCGGTTTCTGGCATCCTGTGTGTCGTCTGCTATCACAACTATAGGCAATTCCAATTTAAAGCCCCCTTCAACAAAAAGACCTTGGACAAATTTCGCATTCTGAGGCAATTTGGGTCCAAATGGTAGTTCGTGGATAAAAAGCACCCTGAAAATTACCCTTCATGGTCAGAAATTGACCTGACTTATCTGCTCACGACTCCGTTTACCAACGTTGGGCTTCAAGTCGATTTAGTGCCGTCTCGACGCCTCAGTACTGCGGAATTTCGAGTGTCCTGGTGAACGAATTTACGTGGGACATTTTGCAGTGAATTCACGCAGGTACCTAAAATTTTTCCTGCTCACACGATCGCGAGATACGGACCCAGTAACGTCGGTTCATCTTTGGAGGCCGGCCGGCAATAGCGTTCCAATCGAGTGGTGAATTTTCCGGGAAGGGAGACTGCTCACGCTGCTTTTCAGTCGCCCTGACCCCCAAACGTTTTTGCGGGAACAAAAAAATTTGCACCGTTTTTTTAAAAAATTCATCCCCACCCACTGAGCGTACAATCAGCTCACTGTAAGTATCCTAGACAACATTCCACCGAGTTCGCGGTAATCCGAACCCTTCCGATATTTTAGGTGTCCTTAAATTTTCCTTGCCACATTTTCTAAAAATTATAGTATATATTTGAAATTTCAAACTCATCACCGCTATGAAACGGCTCATCCTCATCCAGAACGATTATGCTGGCGCGGGCAAGACCACACTGGCGCAGTGCTTTGAACAATATCTCAACCTTCACCGCGTCCCCCATCACAGTGTCGTGGTCGCGGAAACCGTCGTCGCCGGGTCCAGCCGTTCCCATCTGGACGGCAACGATCTCGGTGTAGCTGAGTTCCTTACGGAGCTTGACCAAAGTGACCTGGTCGTCATGGAAATCGACACCGGCATGACGGAAGCGTTCCAGCGCTTCTTTGGAAAGTCCCAGCTCGACGCCGTGCTCGCCGAAGCAGGCTATGACCTCACCGTGGCCATCCCGGTGACGGGTGAAGAGGAAAGCTTCGATGGGGTCACGATCGCCTCTGAAGTGTATGCGGACGCGGCGCAGTATTTGATTGTGCACACGCCAACCGGCAGCTCCTATGACCGCGAAAGCCGTCTCTGGGAGCGCAGCCATGCTGCCCGCGTGATGGACATGTTCGAGGCGGTGGACATGATGATGCCGCCAGCGCTCGATGCCCTCGAGTCCCAGCTCAAGATGCGCCACGCGGATCTGCACGAGGTCATTCACACGGACGCCTCAGAGGCAGTGCTGCACGCGGAACTTGGCAAGTGGCTGCGCAAGCTCAATGCCCAGCTCGATGTAGTGAAGAAGTACGCCTTCGGTGATGCCTTCCGTCCGGAAGTGCACGTGATCACCGTGGAGGAAAAGACCAAGAAGCGCCGCGGCCGCAAACCCAAGGGTGCCCTCATGGAAGCTCTGGCAGCTGCCTGAGCGGGAGATTCAGTTTGGTTGGTGCGTTTGTTAATTGGTTAATGCGGGCTCCGGCCCGCATTTTCGTTTTCGGTGAAGAGCGATGCGAAGCGCATACCTGCCCCCTTCGCCCTTGTGTTTCCCAACATCGCGGCCTTATGTCTGTTGCATGAAGGCGATGAGAATGGTTCAAACCGATGCAAACGCGGCATTTGAACTGACGAAGGATGCACCGAAACCAAACCCCGGTCCGGGACAGATTCTCATCCAGGTGAAGGCTGCGGGCATCACTCCCACGGAACTGCTCTGGTACCCCACCCATCACCAGAAGGATGGCTCCCCACGCGTGGCTCCCATCCCGGGTCACGAATTCTCCGGCATAGTTGAGGCCCTCGGCGAAGGGGTGGATGCCTTCCGCGTGGGCGAAGAGGTGTACGGCTTGAATGACTGGTTCGAAGAGGGCGCCACTGCGGGCTACTGCCTCACGCTTCCAGCCTTTATTGCAACCAAGCCGCGTCGGCTCAGTCATGAGGAGGCAGCAGCAGTACCCATTGGCGCTCTCACCGCATGGCAGGGACTGCATGACAGGGCGCAACTTCAGTCCGGTGAGCGTGTGCTCATCCATGGCGGCTCCGGTGCGGTGGGTGTGTTCGCGATTCAACTGGCCCGTACCATCGGTGCCGAAGTCATCACCACCGCGTCCAAACGAAACGAAGCCTTCCTCAAGGAACTGGGCGCCACCCAGGTCATCGACTACAAGGATGAAGACTTCACCAAGGCCATCGATGGTCTGGTGGATGTGATCTTCGATGGCGTGGGCGGCGAGACCCTCGATCGCTCCTGGTCACTGCTGAAACCTGGCGGACGCCTGGTAACCATCGCCGCGGCCAGCGAGGAAACCGCCGAGCAGCGCGTGAAGGATGCCTTCTTTATCGTCGAGCCCAGCCACTACCAGCTCTCCAGGATCGCGAGTCAATTGGACGAAGGCACGCTCAAGGCAATCGTCGATGTCGTAGTCCCGTTCGAAGAGGCTCCCGATGCCTATGCTGGAAAAGCAAAGGCCCGCGCCGGACGCGGCAAGGTGGTGGTGGCCATTGATTGATGGATGGGTAAGGGCAGGGAGTACCTCAGGGCATTACTCTTGTAGTTCTTCTGTTCCGGGGACGCCAGGCTGGTAGAGCCACTAGTCAAATGTGCTGAGAAAGGCAGCCGACAACAGGGACCATTCACGGCAGTCGATACTTCAAAAAAATCAGACGGTAGGGATGCGCTCCTGCGCGTCCGACTATCGCGGGCGGAGGCGGTGGGAATGCGACGCTGCAAGAGAATTTCGCGCCCAAGCTCCGCACCGCCTCCGCCCACCTAAAGAGGGACGCGCAGGAGCGCATCCCTACCGCCTCTTTGGTAACGGACGTTTACCCTGAAAAGCGTGGCTGGCAATAACCCTTCAAAGTGACCGCAATCACCCGACGCATCGCCGAAAGATGCTCCGCTCCGGATGGACGACCTTGCTCTTTATGGGAGCTAACGCTCCCAAGCAGATACCCCGCCCTACTCCTCCAGAATTTCCGGATAGTGGTGCAGCGCGAATTCCAGCGAGCGTTCGTGAATGACTTCCGCGTCGCTCTCCATCAGGCTTTCCTGCACGAATCTCGCGCACTCGCCGGCATCGAGCTGGCGGATGGCGTGCTTCACCCGCGCCACCTGGCCGGAGGAGGCGCTGAGTTCATCCAGGCCCAGTCCCACCAGCAGCGGAGTGGCAGAGATATCGCCCGCCATTTCACCGCAGATGCCCACCCACACGCCCTTCTGGTGCGCGGCTTCGACGACGTTTCGGATGAGCCGCAGCACGGCCGGGTGGGTGGTCTGGTAAAGATCACTCACGCGCTCATTCACCCGGTCAACGGCGAGGGTGTACTGCACAAGATCATTCGTGCCGATGCTAAAGAAGTCCACGTGCACTGCGAGCAGGTCCGCGATGGTGGCGGCACTGGGAATCTCGATCATGGCGCCGCGCTGCACGGGATGCGTGAAGACGAGCCCCTCCTCCTCCAGTTCACGGCGGCACTCAGCGAGGTGCGCATTCGCCTCCACAACCTCACGCACGCTGCACACCATGGGATACATGATGCCCACCGGTCCGTGCAGACTGGCACGCAGCATGGCGCGCAACTGCTGCCGGAACATCTTCGGCCGTGAGAGGCTCACGCGGATGCCGCGCCAGCCGAGGAAGGGATTCTGCTCCTCCTCGCCCTTGTACGCCGGGTCGAGTTTGTCGCCGCCGATATCCAGCGTGCGGAAGATCACAAGATTCGGCGAGGCGGTCTTCACCACCTGCGTGTACACCTCGACAAGGCGATCCTCCTCCGCCTCGGGATTCTCAAGATACAGGAACTCGGTGCGGAAGAGACCCACGCCCTCGGCACCGCACTCGCGGATGTGCGGCAGCTCCTCCACAAACTCGGCATTGGCACCCACGGTGATGCGCCGCCCATCCTTGGTGATGGCAGGTGCTGCACTGCTCGCCAGGAGCTTGGCCTCTCTCTTCTCGACCTCCACCTCGCGGGCGCGGTAGAGGGCGAGGGTGGCCTCACTGGGATTGAGAATGAGCAGGCCGTCATCACCATCCAGCAGGACCTTGTCGCCATTGTGCAGCTCTTCCAGGAGGTCGTGCAGGCGGACGACGGCCGGAAGGTTCAGCGAACGCGCCACGATGGCCGTGTGCGAGGTGCGGCTGCCCAGTTCCACCGCGAACCCGAGCACCTTCTGGCGGTCGAGCTGGGCGGTCTCACTCGGAGTCAGGTCATGCGCGATGCAAATGGCCGGCTCATCGCCCGTGCCATCGTCGCGGCAGTCCCCGGTGAGGTGCTGCAGCACGCGCTGCGCCACGTCCTTGATGTCGAGTGCGCGCTCGCGCAGATAGGCATCCGGGATGCGGGCGAAGGAGTCCATGCAGTCCTTCGCCACGCGGTAGTAGGCGAACTCGGCGCACATGCGCTCATCACGGACCAGCTTCTTTACCTGGTCATTGATGAGGCCGTCATCCAGCACCATGAGGTGCATCTCGATGATCTCGCGGGACTGGCGATCCGCCTCGGAATCGAGACGGCGGATCAGGCTTTCCAGTTCCGAGCGCGTGCTGCTCAGGGCTTCCTCGAAGGTGGCGAGCTCGCTTTCCACCTTATTTTTGGCGATAAGACGGAATCGCGGCTCCTCGAACCGCCCGCCGATGACACGCACTACCCCGATGGCCACCCCACCGGAAACGGGGGTGCCATGAAAAACCCGCTCATTGTGCGCAGTCGTTTCCTCCATGTGCCTAATAGGTGGTGCAAGAAGGGGCGAGCCGATGCCCGGCGACAGCCGGAATCGTGCCATTCATGCACCGCGCATGCTGGCAGCGTCAATCCCCGTCGTCAAACCCGCTTTGAATCAGGTTGCCGAGTTCCTTGAGCGCGGCCTCCGCATCAGCGCCCTCGGCAGTGATGATGAGTTTCGCACCATGACCGGCGGCCAGCATCATGAGGCCCATGATGCTTTTGCCGTTCACCTGCTCGTCGTCCTTCTCCACCCATATGTCACACGCATACTTGCTGGCGCGTTTGACGAACTGGGCCGCGGGTCGCGCGTGCATGCCCAGTTTATTACAGATGGTGAATTCTTGGGTAAGGCTGTTCATGCGTCAACGGGTGGCGCAGAAGGGTGTGAGTGAACGAAGGATGATACGATTGGAGTGCTGAAATGTGCTACGCACTTTGCCCATGTGCCATCTTTTTCAAGAGAGTTTGGTGGAATTTCCCATGTGACCTCGACATCGAATCTCAAACAGCGGCTGGCCGTAGGCGGTGGATTCGCCTTTCTCAGGCACTCTGTTCGTCCGCCATCTTTTTCAAAAGCCGCTGGTCGAACTCGGCCGCACTGTTGTAGCCGAAGGTGCGGAGCTTGTGATTCAGCGCCGCGATTTCGATGAGGCCGGCGACGTCCCGCCCCACGATGACCGGCACCTGAAGGATGGGGATGTCGATACCCAGGACCGTGACCGTGTGTGAAGTCGTGTCGAAGCGCTCCACCTCGGCCAGGTCCGGATTAGGCACCAGTTTGATGATCAGATCGAGCCGCTTGCTCAACCGCACGGCACCCACGCCGAAGATGGCGGCCACATTCAGCAGGCCGATGCCGCGCACCTCGATCATGTTTCGTGTCAGGTCAGGAGCTCGCCCCTGGACCTCTCGCTCCTCGATGAGGCGGAAGTGCACCGCGTCATCCGCCACCATGCTGGCGCCACGCTCCAGCAGTCCCAGCACGGCCTCGCTCTTGCCGCTGCCGCTGGGTCCCTGGATGAAGATGCCCAAGCCCTGCACGTCCACGAGACAGCCGTGAATCACCGTCGTGGGTGCAAAGGCCCAGTCCAGCCGGATGGTCGCCGCATTCAGGAACTTCATGGTCACCATCGACGACTGGAAGACGGCCAGCCCGCACTCATTGGCAATGTCCAGGAAGTTCGAGGGCAGGCGCTTCTCCCGGGCCACCACGAGGCAGGGGATATCCGCCAGACAGAGCTGGCGGAAGCGTGTCTCAGCCAGCTCGGGATCGAGCTGATTGAGATACGAGAGTTCTGAGTTGCCGATGACCTGGATACGTTTGTAAGCGAAGTAGGTAAAGAAACCGCTAAGCGCCAGACCGGGGCGGTTCACGGAGGGCTCATTGATCTTCCTGACAAATCCGGCGTCTGGCCCAAGCAATTTCATCTTCAGCGGATCCCGGTTTCGCTCAAAGAAATCCCCCACGGTGATGGAGGTGGGTCGTTTGACCTTGTGCTGGAGGGAGAATTCGGGCATGCAGGCAAAATTAAGCAGGTTATGCCGCAAACGGCAAAGGGTGGTTCAGGGGAGTGATGTGTGTATGGAAGGAAAATGGCGGAGCTTGACGGCGGAATCCTCCGAAAGCTGGCAGGCTGGCTCGCGTTAATGCCCGCACTACACCACACCGCACGCACGCTCCCAGCCATGACCACACGCACCTTCCTTCTCCTCGCAGCCCTGATTTGCCTCAGTGTCACCCAGCGCCTGGGCGCCGCGGACCGGCCAAATATTCTCTGGCTCACCACGGAGGACATCGGGCCGGACCTGGGCTGCTATGGCGATGCGTACGCGGTGACGCCGAATCTCGACGCCTTCGCGAAGCGCTCGCAGCTTTTCCAGCATGCCTGGTCCAACGCCCCCGTGTGCGCACCCGCACGCACCACGATCATCAGCGGCATGTACCCGACCTCGACGGGTGGCGAGCACATGCGCAGCAGTGTGCCCCTGCCCGAGGGTGTGAAGATGTATCCCCAGATGCTGCGCGAGGCGGGCTACTACTGCACCAACAACTCGAAGGAGGACTACAACCTGCAGAAAACCAAAACCACGGAAGGCAAAGACGCGGTGTGGGATGCCAGCGGAAAGAATGCGCACTGGAAGAACCGCGGGAAAGACCAGCCCTTCTTCGCCATCTTCAACTTCACCGAGACCCACGAGAGCCAGATTCGCCAGCCCGGCCACAAGCTGGTGCATGATCCCGCGAAGGCCCAAGTCCCGCCGTACCATCCGGACACACCGGAGTCCCGCCACGATTGGGCGCAATACGCGGACAACATCACGGAAATGGATGGCCTCTTTGCCGAGAAGCTGAAGGAAATGGAGGACGCGGGACTCGCGGAGGACACCATCGTCTTCTTTTACGGTGACCACGGCGCCGGCATGCCCCGCCACAAGCGCTGGCCCTACAACAGCGGCCTGCGCGTGCCCTTCATCGTCCATTTCCCGAAGAAGTGGGAGCACCTGGCGCCGAAGGGCTATGCGCCCGGCGCGAAGTCGGAGGAACTCATCAGCTTCGTGGATCTCTCCCCCACCCTGCTGAGCATCATCGGTCAGCCTGCGCCGGACTACCTGCAGGGCCGCGCCTTCTGCGGCTCTCATGCGAAGCCCGCTCCTGCATTCCTATTTGGCTTCCGTGGGAGAATGGATGAACGGCAGGACCTGGTACGCAGCGTGACGGATGGTCGCTATGTGTACCTGCGCCAGTACATGCCACACCTGCCCTACGGCCAGCATATCAACTACATGATGCAGATGCCCACCGCCCAGGTGTGGAAGAAGGCGTATGACGAGGGCAGAGCCACACCGGAGCAGGCGATGTTCTGGAAACCCACCAAGCCAGTAGAAGAGCTCTACGATCTGCAAAGTGATCCGCATGAGGTGAAGAATCTCGCGGAAGATCCAGCCTCTCTGGACACCCTCATCAAACTGAGAGCCGCGCACAGAAAACAAATGAAGGACACGAGAGACATTGGCTTCATCCCTGAGGCGGAGCGGTTGAGACTAAGTGGTGACCGCTCTCCCAGAGATGTCTTTGCCTCGGACGATGCCTACGACTTCGATTTTGTGTTTGCCTCCGCGAGCGCTGCCAGTGACAACTCTGATTTGGTCAAGGATGCCAAATTCCACATGTCGGGGTTGAAGCTAATAGATCCGCCGAAGAGCGAACGGAAGGCTTCTGCAACGCCTTCGGCCGTCCGCTATTGGGGAGCGATCGGCCTGCACATCCGCGGAGCCGAGGCCGTGAAACAAGGCCGCGATGCTCTGGTTACAGCCTTGAAGGACGAAAGCCCCAGCGTACGCATCGCTGCTGCGAATGCCCTGGCCACTTATGGCAATGACGAGGACTCCAACGCTGCCCTTCAAGTCCTGCTCGCAGATGCTGATGCCACGAAGACCAGCAACGCCACCGCAATGGAAGCTCTGAGCGCCCTCGGCAACCACGTGGAAAAGCTGAAGTCCATGAAGGACAAGGTCGCCGCCCTACCAGATGGTGCCAAAGGCACCGAACAACGCCTCAAGGAATACGTGCCCCGGTTGAAGGAGAAGCTGAGTGTGGACCTCGGGATCCCCATCGCGAAATCCCAAGGAGGCGCATCGCGCGACGGCCTGTGATTTGATGTGGAGTGCTGGTTCCCGCGTGCGGGGCAGCCTTTCGCAGGGAGCGGCACTAGCCTTAGTGCCGGCGGTGAGTTCTTTGTGGTGCGGAGCGACGGTTCGAGCACTGCCGGACATGCCATAGACCATCGTCTACGACTTGGTGGCGCAACATCAATGACGGCACTAAGCTAGTGCCACTCCCTGCGGAACAAGCGCTTCGTTCGGACGAGTGGATGACTACAGACGTTGCGAGGTATCACGCCTCAATGGGGACAGGAATGTCCCCGATCCTTGATCCGCAGCAATGCTTCAGCACAAAATTCAGCCGCCCGCCGAAGCCTTCTCTCCATTGTTCTTGCCTCTCGTCCCGGCACACAGATCCTTGATATCTGCCCCGAAGAACTTTCCCGCACGACGGCTGATTTCTTCGGGTGAGACATTCTCAATGTGCGTGGCAAGGCTCCAGCGGTGGCCATACGGATCGTACAGACCGGCCATGCGATCGCCCCAGAATTGATCTGCAGGTTCGCTCATCTTGCTGGCGCCTGCCTCGAGGGCCTGGCGGTAGGCAGCGTCCACATCATCCACATAGATCAACAATGTGGCCGGTGTGCCACCGATGCTCTGAGGAGCAAAGCTCTCCCACTCGGGAAACTCATCCGAGACCATCACGCGCGAATCCCCTATCTGGATTTCACCGTGAACAATCTTACCCTCCGGTGTGCCCAGACGGTAGACCTCCTTTGCATCGAAGGCCTTCTTGTAAAAATCCAATGCCTCAGCGGCATTGCGGATCACCAGGCTGGGCGTGACGGAGTGATACCCGTCCGGCTTCTTCTTCACGGGAGCAGACATGGCTGGTAGGGATTGGGAGTTAAAATCCGGCGAAACCTGGACGCTGCCAGGACACCACTGGATCCGTGAATCGCATTCCGCCTTCCATCTGGCCGCAGGGAGAAGCACGGATTTTGCCCTACTTGCCGCTCGCCTCCACCTCTCCGCCACCCAGCTTTCCATCTAGCTCTTTCGCTTTGGTGATGATGGTCTCCTCCACGGCCTCACTCCACGGACCGGGATGCGAGCCATAGACCATCGCACCACCCGCTTCGTAGCCACCTTCCTTGAGCACGCGCATGCTGGGGATGTATCCCATCACATCATTGGAATACCCACTCACCCACACCATGGGATGCTTCAACTCACGCTTGAGTCGCAGCGAGTAGTCCACCACCACTTCACCACCAAGCGTGACCATCGCCATGGCATCACCGAAATGAATCACCTGCACAGGGTACGGATATGAGGTGGGGAGCTTGCCCTCATGCTGGATGATGGCGAGCAGGCGCTGCGCGTGGCCGGCTTCATACGTATTCGTGGACTTTGCGCGAGTCTCCAGTTCCTCCTTCGTCGGCGGAGTGGCGAAGGCGAGCGGCACGCGTTCGAAAGCCAGCTTCAGTTCGCTAGGCGTGGGTTGCTTGGGCACAACTTGCAAAGCAGTCTCCACTGCCATCGCCAGTGTCTTGCCGTGCGTCTTCGCATGATCAATCTCGCGGCGTGGATAGGGATTCTGGTCACCACCGCAGCCGGTCATGAAGAGCGCCACGGTGCCGGGATGCGCTTTCTCCAACTCCTCCTGCGCAAAGCCCGCGTAGTCGCCACAGAATTGCTGGATGCCGAGTGTGGTATTGTGGCACGCATAGCCGAAGAGCACGGCGACGAGTTGCTTCCCATCCGCACTGCTCACTTCCAGCACCGGCACATCGTGATCCACGGGACCATCGGGATAGGGACTGTTCTTGTAGCCAAGGCGCGAGGGCAGGCGGCGGTTCATGGCAAAGCCGCAGCGCGCGCGATTGTGATACACCTGCGCGGGAGCCAGCTTCGCGATGCCGTCATCCATGAGCTTGGTGAGCCGCTCCTGCAGCAGCTTCCCGTATTCCTCCGCCTCTGCGACCTTGTGGTCCATGCCCTCCAGATACCGCCACGCACCAATGCGGAACTCCGGGCCGCAGTGTGTGTGGGAGGCATTCATCACGATGCTCTCCGGTGGCAGTCCATGCTTCTTCTGCGCCGCCTCCTCCACCCCCTGCCGTAGCGACGCGGGAATGCCGATCAGATCCATGGTGAGAATCACCAGCCGCTTCCCTTTTGCATCCTCCAGCACGAGGCATTTCGCGAACAGGTCCTGCACCACCCCGTCTGAGGGTGCCTTACGGGAAGCATATCCCGCCATCCACATGGGCTTCTCCGGGGTGATTTTCACCGAGGTAGCGGCCGCTTTCCACACCGGCAGGGGCGCGGGGGCAGCATCTGCCTTTTCCTGCCCGCGAACCGGGACCGGGGCCTGTAGGAGTCCAAGCAGAAGGGACAGGGCGAGGATGGACCGTCTATTCATATATAGAGGGAAAGGGATGGTGGTGACTGACTGCCGCCTGACTACGGGTGGGGTCAGGCGTTCTTACCCACCTGAGCGCAAAGCATTGGAAGTGAGCAGAAAAGCACCAGAGGCCCGGACCTCAAAATCGCCTCACATTCAAGACCTAGCGACGCCTCAACGGGGACAGGAATGTCCCCCACTCCTTGAAGCATCCGCCCTCCATTGCCCATTCTCCCAGCATTCCATTTCTCCATCTTTCCCTTTGCTGCTTCGCTGCTTTGCGTTCCCATTCCTCCCAGCGTAAATAGCAGGGATGAGAATTCCCTTGCGCACGGGCCGGTCCCCCGTATTCTCTCCGCCCCTATGTCCAAAAATGCTGGCCTAGCCAAAACGAGAAAGTCCGTTTCCAAGCGGTTCAAGATCACTGCCTCCGGCAAGATCTTGCGCCGTAAAAAGGGGAAGCGCCACCTTCTCCAGAATAAGAACCGGAAGCGGAAGCGCAACCTGGGCAAAGTTGCACTCGTCGACAAGACGGATGCAGCGGCCGTGAAGGCCAACATGCCCTGGAGCTGAGCCGTTCCAGTTCGGTCCCGTACCGCGGGACCACGATGCCACGCCTGGCTCCCCTCGCCCCGGAGCCTTCAATCAAGTGAGGCCAACATCGACACCCAAAACAACAGCTTGATTAGAGAAAGACAAAGATGCCAAGATCCACCAACTCACCCGCCAGCCGCAAGCGCCGCAAGCGCGTACTCAAAGCCGCCAAAGGCTTCCGCGGTTTCCGTTCCAAGCTCTATCGCTACGCCAAGGACGCCGTCCGCAAGGCGATGGTGTACAACTACCGCGACCGTAAGAATCGCAAGCGCGACTTCCGCAAGCTCTGGATTCAGCGCCTCAACGCCGCCACACGCGCGCACGGCCTGAGCTACAGCCGCTTCACCGAAGGCCTCAAGGCCGCTGGCATCGAACTCGATCGCAAGGTCCTCTCCGACCTCGCCATCAAGGACGAAGCCGCCTTTGCCGCCCTCATCAATCAGGTCAAGCAGGCCCTGGGCAACAAGACTGGCGTCACGCTGAAGAAGACCGCCGCCTAACGAGGCACGGAACCTTCCACAGCCAGACTCACTGGTTCCCAATCTTCACGGAAAGCCGGGGCTCTCATGCTCCGGCTTTTTGCTTTTTCACCGCTCTTCACTCACCTCACTTCAGCTCAAAGGTCTCCCAACCGGCATGTCCTCTCCCGCAGACAACTTCGTCATCCGCCTGATTGATCCGGTGGATCAGGAGACGCTCTCGCGTTGTTTTCCGGTGGCGCAGGAACTCCGTCCGCACTTCACTGAGGAGGATGCGTTTGTGCATGCGGCCATCATGGCCCAAGGACGCGGCGCGAACTACGTCTATCTGGAGCACCAGGGCGAGGTGCGTGCCTTCACAGGTTTCCGCATCTGCCAGAATCTCGTCTGGGGCACGCACATGTATGTGGATGACCTTGTCACGCGCGCGCAGGATCACGGGCACGGCTACGGCAGTGCCCTCTTTGACTGGCTGGTGGAAGAAGCACGCCGCCGTGGCTGTGCACACTTCCAACTCGACTCCGGCGTGCAGCGGTTTGACGCACACCGCTTTTACCTGCACAAAGGGATGAACATCACCAGTCACCACTTCGCCCTGCCGCTCTGAGTGTGCGTGGCACGTCACTTTCACCTTCCATTTTTCCTTTCCACTCCCCATGCTCGCTGAACTCGACACCATCCGCACCGAAGGCATCACCACCCTCGAAGGCATCTCTGATGAGACTGCGCTGGAGAACTTCCGCGTGAACTTCCTGGGCAAGAAGGGCCGCCTCACCACAGTGTCCGCCGGCATGCGTGATGTGCCGCCGGATCAGAAGGCCGCCGTGGGTGCCAAGCTCAATGAGGTGCGCACCGCTTTGACCGCGGGCATTGATCAGAAACTTACCGCGCTGCAGTCCGCCAAGGATGCCGAGTCCGTGAAGGGCATCGATGTCACCCTGCCCGGTCGTCCGGCCCGCTCCGGTGCGCTGCACCCGCTCACGCGCATCCGCGACCGCGCCATCCAGACGCTGCGCCGCATGGGCTTCGCTCTGGCAGACGGCCCTGAAATCGAAACGGAGTGGCATTGCTTCGATGCGCTGAATACGCCGGCGGATCACCCCGCGCGCAATGAGAAGGACACCTTCTACCTTCCCGATGGCCGTCTCCTTCGCACGCACACCAGCACCGTGCAGATCCGCACCATGGAAGTGGCGAAGACCCTGCCCGTGCGCATCATCGCTCCCGGCGCTGCTTATCGCCGCGATGAAATCGACGCCACGCACCTGAGCGTCTTCAACCAGCTCGAAGGTCTCTACGTCTCCACGGATGTGAGCCTTGCCGACCTGAAAGGCACGCTGGAGTACTTCTTCCAGGACACCTTCGGTCCGCAGACGCAAGTGCGTTTCCGCCCGCACTTCTTCCCCTTCACCGAACCCAGCTTCGAGATCGACATCAAGCTCGAGGTCAAAGGCCAGGAAGCGCGCTGGATTGAAATCGCTGGGTGCGGCATGGTGGATCCCGCCGTGTTCGAAGCCGTGTGCAAGTCCCGTGGCGACAAGCTGTTCGATCCCGAGAAGGTCACCGGCTTCGCCTTCGGCATGGGCCTGGATCGTCTCGCCATGATCCTGCACGGCATCACAGACATCCGTCACTTGATTGAGAACGACACGAGATTCCTCTCGCAGTTCTAGATCTAGTCCTCATGACGCGCAGGTGCGAAACCTGCTGACCACAGTCCGGTGCATTGTATCCTCTTCTACTGACGAGAACCTTTCTGCGCCATGTTCAAACGCCTGCTCCGCCCCCTGCTTGAACCTCTCGCGGCGAAGCTGGACAAGCTGCTGAACCGCACGTCGGAAGGTTTCAAGAAGCAGCAGGAACGGCAGTCGGAGACGCGAGAGAAACAAAGCGAGCGCATGAACATGCTCTCGCGCCAGATCGATGACTCACGCGATGAGATCATCCGCGGCTTCGCCCGGCAGGAGGCCAAGCTGAATTCGATGAAGCGCGAGCTCGATGAAGTGATGCACCGCCTCAACAAGCTCGGCACCGCCACGAGCGGTCGTGCGGCAGGGGGAATGGTAAGCATGGCGAGCACCTCACCGGATGCGCCCACGGCAAGCGCTCCCGAAGGTAAGCAAAGCGAGCAGACGGAGCCATCCGAGAATCCTGTCGCGGAGATGATGCTCGATGCAGGCGGCACATGGCTGGCATCCCAAGCAAATGAGCGGGAGAAAGCCTAGAGCATTTTGAAAATGACATAGCCTCTTTTAGGCTCTGATGAGTAGCGGTTGGATGTACGTGCCCGGTACGGCAGCATCAATATCCCATGGATGCTCCAGTCGCGGAGCGACGCCCGAACCGGTGACTCTTGGGTGAGGTCATGCGTTCGGGTGTCGCTTCGCGACTAAGCTTCCAATCGGCCACGGCTTTAAATGGACCGCTCTAAGATTCTTCCTACTGCCCAGGTTGGCCAAAGATCCAGATGAGCAGGACCAAGGTTACCCACGAGACCACGGCCACCGTCATGCCGGCGCGCATGTAGCGCGCGTAGCCCCTTTCCTCGTTGAGCATCTCGGGAAGTTCCGAGTCCTTCCAAAAGAAATACCTCCACCCCGTGATGCCGCGCCGCTTCATATAACGGTGGCGCAGGATATTCCACGAGATACCGCCGACCGCGCCTCCAACGGCAAAGCAAATGGTGAGAAACCAGTAGAGGAGCTTCATGAAAGGCCAGAAGGATGCTCCACTCAATCTACCACCACGCCCTCTTCCAGTAATCGCCGCTTCATCATCCTGCCAGTGTGAAATTCCAGCGCGATGTATCTTGCAGGTTTGCTGCCGGTATTCTTCAAGCCGTGAGGCTCTCCCGCTACACAAACAATCACTCCTCCCGCACTCACGGTGCCTCCAAAGCATGAGACCTCGCCTTCGAGCACGATGAGGATCACGTCGTAGTCATCCACATGCGGGTCATAGCCAGCGCCGGGTTCCATGATGGTGACATGCCCATGCAGCTTGCTCAGATAGGAGGTGGCTCCGTCCATGAGCGGCGTGTGCCGCCATCCTTCCGTGGCATCAGATGCTTTCGTTTCATCGCCCGGAAGGCTGGGCGTACTCGTGAAAACTCCGGGGTCCAAGGGAGGGATCTCACCCGAAGGATCCGAAATCCACCGCAGCATGAGGTATTTTGCAGGCTGTTCGCTGGTGGTCGTGAGCGTGTGATAAAAGCCAGCCGGATAGTAAGCGACCTCGCCCGCCCGCTGGACGAAGCGGTTACGCCCCTCCCAAGTGGGATGGTGAACTTCCACCTCCCCCTCCAGCACCACCAGAATTTCCTCCTCAGGATGCTGGAACGGAGGATGCGGGCATTTGCCCTGGCTCAGCACGGACATGTGGCAGATCACATCCGCCAGGCCTGCCGTGTACCCACGAAAGAAATGATGCGCATTCCACCCCACCTTGCCAGGCACCAGTGGTGACGAGGGAGCATGATGATTTCCGCTGCGCAGGCGGCCCACCTCGGGACCATCCGGCAGCATCGGTGGCCGGGTGATGCGGTTGATGCCCGTGCCATCCCTGCCGCTCATCAACAGGCACGGCGGCCACGGTTGACCGAGAAACTTGAAGGGCCACTCACAATGCCCCTGAACCGGCATGCGGATGGGTGTGTCCACGGCGGCATACTGCAGCAGCAGCGCCGTGCGACTGAGGTGTGGACTGAGATTGTTCGACCCATGCCAGATGCGTCCATCGAAGAACAGAGCCTCGCCATCATGCATGGGCACGAGTTCCGGTTCTTCCCGCGCGCCGCATTCCTTCACCCATGCCGCGATATCCTCATCCGTGATCTCATTCCTGCGCCTGCCTTTCTGCGCAGCCTTCTCCTGCACGGTGGCGCCGAACTCATGGGACCCTGGCGCCATCTTCAGCGACGTGTGCTCACACGTCCCTTGCAGTCCAATCCATACCGACACCGTGCGCGCTGTGGGCGCTGAACTCTCGATGTCCGAGTGCCAGGGATGCACCTCCCCCGGCATGCGATGCACGAGGCTGGCACCCCACAACACCACATTGTCACCCAAGGCCGACCTCACATGCGAGAGGATGCGCCAGTCCACCGCCACATCGTAAAAGGAACGCTGGCTCACCGCCCAGCCCTTGTACCATTGCGCAGGCTTTTCGAAGTGGTGCTCCAGCACGCCCATGAGCCACCGGCATTCTGCTGCGGAGAATACCGGCACCGGCTGCGCATATCCCCGCGTGGCCAATTCCGATTTCACACGCTCTGCGACGGACTTCTCCATGGATTTTCCTTGGCTGTACGCAACCCCTTTTGCAAGGCCATGCTTCGCTCCGTTTGTGCCTGCGCTTGCCGGAGACAAATGCGTCTCCTGTGAAATATGGCTGGGGCGCGGCAGCTTGTGTGTGCCATTCCAGCGGAAGATGGAATTGGCGAAACCGAGGGACAGGGACTTCACGCTAGCCTCTGACCTCCAGCGGACGAAATCAAAACTCAACTGGTCCCGCTTGGAGTGGCTCTGCAGTTCACGCCACCATGCATCGGAAAATTGCCGCGCAGCCTGCACCTGATGCCGCCGCACCAGGAACATAGTGGCGTGCAGTCCCCAGTACTGAGGCAGGCCCAAGGATCGATACCGCGCCATCTGCCCCGCGACCAGTGCCGGATAGTCCAAACCCAGTTCCAGCACGGCCTCGGACTCCTCATACACACACGCGCGTTCTCCATGGGATGGCACGGCGTAATCGGCATCTCCCAGCAGGTCGAGCACACCGCCGGCATCCAGCTTGAGCACGTCGCAGTTCGCATCCACCCAAACGGAGACCTCGTAGTCGTTTACGAAAAGATGCGGCAGCAGCTTCACCCGCCGCGCATCCCGCTGGGGATCCTCAAAAGCACGCGGCACCGCCCTCCGCTCCCACGGCACCGGAACCGGGGCATGTTCGTCTTCGGTAAAAAACAGATACGTCAGCGCAGGATCCGGCTCATGGACAACCGGAGGGTCGTCATAGCCTCCAAACACGGCGGTGTAGACGACCACTCGGGGAACAGAATGCTGCGAATGCTGCACCACGATGAAATAACAAAAACGAATTGTAGCGCAAGTGTTGGCTTCTCAACACAAGCAAACTCCTTGCGCCCCCCGCCTGGTGATCTCTACAGTCTATCGATGGGTCGACGAAAGGTCTCACCAGGAAGCCAACTGCTGATGTACACTCCTTTGCTTCTGGCGGTGTATCTCGCGAGCTGTGCGCCGGTGGAGTCCTGGTATCTCATGTGTTATCGGAAAGGGCCACACCTCGTCCACCCCTTTTTATACCAGCCTCCAACGTCCTTGGGAGGCGCTGCTCCCGGCACACTTCCGCCACGCACAGAAGTGGTGGCTTACTTTATGGACCCGCGAAATTATGCCCGCGAACACACTCCGGCGTGGATGCAATTCATCTACGCTCCCGTCCACTGGCTGGAGCAGGTGCATCCCAAGATCGGCGAGGGGACGATGCGGTACTGGGACTGGTGCCATGAGCAATGGAAATAGATCTCCATTGCCCGTCCTGCTTCGCGGCAGATCTCTCCACCACCTCAGAATTTCAACGATGCAATAATGGAGGCAAAGTGCTCTTGTTCATCGCCCCGCAGTAGGTGTCCCTCGTAGTCGAGAAGGATGGCAAAGTTGGCACCGACTTCGATGAGAATGCCGCCACCCACATTCAGGTAGTCATCATCAGGTCGAGCGGTGCGCGCGTGCACTTCATAGTCCGGAGTCACACCTCCGCCCGAGAGCCAGCGATAGGGAGAGCTGCCCAGGGAGACTTTCACCAACTCATTGGCATTCAGATTTTCACGCTCCCATGCGGCGCGTATCTGCGGGGTGATGGCGCCAAAGCCAGTCTCGAACCGGCGAGAAGCCTGCCAGCCGACGCGTGTCACCAGCGAATCGTACTTCTGGTCCTCATAGGACAAATTCGCCCTGCCGGCTCCGTGTTCGGCATAGCCATCGAGCTCTCCGTTTCGATAGTCCAGGCCGATGAAGGGACCGGTGCGGAACTCTCCACAGTGAAAGTTGTATCCGGCATTGAACTCCACGGAGTGATTCTCGCTGTCAGGCTCAGCGCGTGCCGTGGTGCCCAAGCCAGTGCGGCGATGGATGTCCTCTTCAAAACTGCCAAAGCTGTAGAGCGTGTCCGCGTAAAAATTTCCAGGTGTCCATGACACGTAGGCGGAAAGCGCGAAGCCATCGAGATCCACGCTTCCACGACTGTCAAAGTCACCGTCCGTCTGGAGATACGTGCCCGCGAGACCGAGCACCAAATCATCCGCCACACGCCACTCCACTCCCAGAGTACCGCTCCAGCTTTCCGCTTCGAATCCGCTCGCGAGACCGCGCCAATCCATGTCTGCGGAGGCATAGCCACTGCCTGCATAGAGGGTGAAGGCGCCGTCGTCTGTGGATACCTGCATAGGCTGGGGTTGCACCACCACCTTGCCCTTGCCACTCGCGACCGCAGGAGGCGGCGCAGGCACAGCCTCGGGTGCCGGATCCCCACCAGCGCGCAGGCGGAAGAGACGCCCATTCACATCCCGCGTACTGGCACGCACCGAGTGGAGCAACAGCTCCCGTTGGGAAAGCGCGACAGGCAGACCTGAAACGACACAGGAACCGATGGCCGCGGCATCAATCGCCAACACACCCGAGTTACTGGTGGTGACGATCAAGAAGCCCGGCTGCCCTCCCACGCTGCCAGCTGCAAAGGTCGCATTGGCCGTGGCCGAGCTGCTAAACGGCTGCACGGCACCGCCACCAAACTGATTGAATCCACCACCACCACCGCCCTGGAAGCCACTCTGTCCACCGAATTGCTGGAAGCCCTGGAATCCCCCTTGGCCGCCAAAATTGAAACTGCCACCACCTTGGAATCCACCTCCGCCACCGAAACCTCCCTGAAAGCCTCCTCCTCCGCCAAATTGGTTGAACCCGCCTCCTTGAAAACCGGCTTGGAATCCTCCACCGCCGCCGAAGTTGAAATTGAACCCTCCGCCTTGGAACCCCTGCGCGTGGCTGGTACTGGTGATGACCCCGCCGATAGCGAGGAGAATAAGAGCCAGCACCCCTGTCTTCGCAATGGTGAGCGTCTTCATGATGGAAAAAGGGAACCGGGCAGATTGCAACACCGGGCCAGCTGTTTGTCAAGACAACTGGTGGAGGGAATCAAGCACCTTCGGGCCTTCACCCGCGGGATAAGGGCAAAGGCTGCCGCAATATCCGTCCGGCCGTCTCGGCAGGCACAAACGCCAGCAGCGCCGCGACCATCGTCATCTGGAAAGCGCCGAGGCCACTGAGAAGGGCGAGCATGACGTGAAGGAAGAGTCCCGCCACCAGCACCACCGGTCGCAGCCGTGGATGCCAGACCAGAAAGGCAAAACTCAACTCGAATCCCACCGTGAAAATACCGCCCGCCAGGGAGACGAACTGCCACAGCATCTCATGCTGCGCCATCCACTCCACGGGTACCCCACCGTACTCGGGACTCATCATGAGCAAATACACCGCCGTGCCATTCCACCAGGTGGGGCCCTGCAGCTTTGCCGCACCCGCGCAGAAGTAGATGAGGCAAAGGTGCACCTGAATGAGCCGGAGTGAGATATTGGCAAAGGTACTGGGCACAACGATCCCTGGTCCACTCTTGCCGCGAGACTTCAGCCACGCATCGATGGAACACACCGCGCCCGCCGGCCCCACACTCAGGTACAAGAGCAGCAACAGGAGAATGGCGTCCATGCCCGAGTAGATGACCATGCCGCGCTGGACGTAGCTCACATGTCCCAGCCAGGTGAGGAGCAGCGCCCAGCGTGTGCCAACTCCAATCAACACACACACCGCGGCCAGGATGAGCCCCACCTGCACAGCCATCACCATGCCCGGTGACTCAGGCAGCAGATGCCAGAGGGAAAAGGTGCCCCACCAGCGATTGGTGGGGAGCACGGGATTGCCCGCAGCATCCCGCTTGAGGTTTCCAGCGTCATCCAAAAGTGGCCCCGAGAGAGGTACCAGTGTGCCCGCAGGGTCACGGTAGTCTCTCATGTGGTTGCCTTCCGCCAGGAGACGCATCTCCTGCATCCCCTTCCGATCCAGCCACGCCGTCTCCCCTACCACCGCGGAGATCTGCGTCCAGGTGACTGCATGGATCCAGAGCAAGACACCAGCCGTGAGGATGCGCACCAGCGCCAGCGGCGCTGGATGGGCCACGGCAAACCAGAACGCATCCCAGGAGTGCCAGAGGCTGTGCCACCAAATGTGGGAGGTCGTCGTTCTGCCGGTGGTGGTATTTTTCATCTCAGGTCATCCCATGATGCATCACAGTCGCAGCCAGTCTCTTTCATGGATTCACATCCCGGCTCATCACCGCCGAGCCGATGCGCTCCTGCAGAGGTCTGCCATCGCCTGCGGCAGTGAGTTCCGGGTATTCCCGCAGCAGTCGACGGAGGGTGCCGGGCATGTCAGGGCTCTGCTGCTGTAACGGCGCACCAGAGGCTCCGACGTCACGCAGCATGCGCTCAGCCAATTCCAAGATGCCGCGACGATCATGGCCAATGCTGGCAGCCGCGCCAAGCGGCACGCCTTCGGCAGAGTAGGTACCGACGCTCGCCGGAAAGTAGAGGCGTAGGTCTTCCGCATCCCATCCACTCCGGACCTGCTGCGGCATCCGAATGGCATGGGAGACTGAGTACAGTTCCACCCGCGTCACCGGATTGGCCGCAGTTCCATGCAGCCGCGCCAGTCGTCTCGCAAAGGCCATGGCGTAGGTCAGGCCGACTTCCGAAACGCGTGGCCGCCCCGGCGCCATGACCATATCCCCCGGCGCCACCTGAGCGCCCAGCAGCATCGCCGGATAGAGCTCCCGCTGGTAGGCCAGGGTCCACGTCTGCCGTTCCCGTGAGGGATACTCAACCCACACCGCCCCTCCCTGGGCACGCTCCACCCGCGCCCAGATCAAGCTCGCAGGTCCCGGGTCCGGCGCGAAAAAACGGTACCCGCTGTTCACCCCCAGGAAACGCACGTACGGCATGACAGGCTCGGCCGCTTTCTGGAGCAGCGGCGGGGCCGTGTAGCGCCCGCCCTCGGTGGTGCCCACCATCAGCAGCATCGCCGCGAAATGCGCCACTATCAGGAGGCTGATGCCCGCCTTCACCTTCGGCCCCAGCACCCGGGGCACGCCACCCTGCCCTCGCTGCGCCTCATCACGGATGGAAGTGGGACCGGACATGGGTGGATGGCTGGCAGACGGCAGCGGCAGCGGATTTCCGCGACACAACCGCCAGTGCGCCATTGTGAAACCATTGTTGCACTGGTCAAGGCCGACTCTCCCGCCCGTGTCTGCCGCTCCCGGCAGATTGCATTTCCCCTTGCCCAAAGCCCCGCCATCCGTACCTATCTTCCCCCCTGAATCGGACGGTGATCCCCGCCCCCGCCCAGGGGCGAAACTCCGGATCCTTCCCGTTCATGAAAGTCTCCCTCTCCTGGCTCAAGACGCACCTCGACCTGGCCGATGCGTCCGTGGAATCCCTGCGCGACCTGCTGACCTTCGCTGGCATTGAAGTGGAAGGCATCGAAGTGCGCGGCGTGGACACGGACAAGATTGTGGTGGCGCAGATTCTGGAGTCCGTGCAGCACCCGAATGCGGACCGCCTCAGCGTGGCGCAGGTGGATGACGGCAGCGGCACGAAGCGCCAGATCGTGTGCGGCGCGAAGAATTACAAGGTGGGTGACAAGGTCCCACTCGCCCTCCCCGGCGCGAAGCTGCCCGGCGGCATCGAAATCAAGGCAGGCAAACTCCGCGATGTGGAGTCCATGGGCATGATGTGCAGCGGGCGCGAGCTCGGCATTGGCGATGACCACGGCGGCTTGCTCATTCTCGACCCCGCGCTGAAGGTTGGCAGTCTCTTCAAGGACATCGTGCCCCCGGATGTGGTCTTCGACCTCGAAATCACCCCGAATCGTTCGGACCTCCTCAGCCACACGGGTCTGGCCCGCGAACTCGCAGCGCTCACTGGCAAGGCTCTTAAGAGCACTCCTGAAATCGCTCTTCCAGAAGAGGAGAAAGCTTCCAAGAGCCAGGTGCGCCTCGATGCGCCGGATGCCTGCCCCTACTACACCGCCCGCTACATCCGTGGCGTGAAGGTGGGACCGAGTCCAGAGTGGCTGCGCAGCCGACTGGAAAGTGTGGGCCTTCGTCCCATCAACAACGTGGTGGACATCACCAACTACGTACTGCACGAGGTCGGCCAGCCGCTGCATGCCTTCGACGCCGACAAGCTGGAAGGCGGCATCATCGTGCGCCACGCGTCAGAAGGTGAAACCATGGTGGCGCTGGATGGCAACAGCTACGCGCTCACCACCGAAGACCTCGTGATCGCGGACAAAGCCTGTGCCGTGGCCATCGCCGGCGTCATGGGCGGTAATGCCACGAGCGTGGTGGATGGCACCACGAACATCCTCCTGGAGTCCGCCTACTTCACCCCCAGCCAGGTGCGCCGCACTTCGCGCCGCCTCATTCTCAGCAGCGACTCCAGCTACCGCTTCGAGCGCGGCGTGGATCCGCAGGGTGTGCTGGAAGCCTCCGCACTCGCCACGAAGCTGATCCTCGAGATCGCCGGTGGCAAGGCTGATGAAGAAGTACTCGTCGCAGGCAAGGCGCCCGTGCTCGTGAAGGACATCGTGTTCGACGAACTCAAAGCGAAGGCCCTCATCGGCATTCCGGATCTCGATCGGTATGAAATGCACAAGGTGCTCTCCTCACTCGGCCTCCAACTTCTCGGCGCCAAGGGACGCGACTCTTCGAAGTGGCAGATTCCCTCGCATCGTCTCGACCTGCAGCGCTCCATCGATCTTGTCGAAGAAGTCGCACGCGTAGTCGGACTGGATCGTGTGCCGAGCCGTGCAGCAGGCGCCTTCTCTCCCGCGCAGGCCACGGATCGCACCTATGACTTCACCATGACGCTGCGCAATGCGCTGGTGGAGCGTGGATTCTTCGAAGCGCAAACGCTACGCCTCATCGCCACCTCACAGCTCAACGATGTGCTTGGCCAGCCGGTCACGCCCGAGAAGTCCGTGGCCGTGAAAAATGCCCTCAGCGAAGATCACACCACGCTGCGCCCGAGTCTGGTCCCAGGTCTGCTCGCCACCGCAGCGCTGAACATCCGCCAGGGTCTGCAGCGCCTGCGTTTCTTTGAGATTGGCCGTGTGTTCCTGATGAACCCGAACGGCACGAACCGTGAAGAGGAGCGCATTGCCGTGCTGCTCAGCGGTCCTGCCGATGCCTCAAGCTGGGCGCAACAGGAAAGCCCTGCGGTGGATATCTTCCACCTGCGTGGCGTGCTGGAAACACTGCCGGGCATCGCAGGCAGCAGCATCGAACTCGTGACGAAGCCGCTCGAAGGCTGGCTGCTCTCCGCCGAAGTGAAGCGCGGCAGCAAGACACTCGGATGGATCGCCCAAGTGCATCCTGCACGCGTGCGTGAACTCGATGCTCGTCATCCTGTGTATGTCGCCGAGCTCTCGCTCAGCGCGCTGCAACAAGGCGCTCAGGGCACGACGAAATTCACCGAACTGCAACGCTACCCGAGCATTACGCGCGACGTGGCACTGGAGGTGCCGGCAGATCTTCCCACCTCGAAGATTGCCGCCTTCTTCGCTTCGCAAAAAGAACCGCTCCTCGCTGGTGCAGAAGTGTTTGACGTCTTCGCAGATCACACGGGCCAGAAACTCGCAAGCGACAAAAAGTCAGTCGCTTGGAGCTTGACCTATCGCGCCACAGATCGAACATTGGAGTCGAAGGAAGTGGACGAAGCGCACAGCCGGGTGCTCAAGGCACTGGTTGGCACGCTCCCCGCTACCATTCGCTGATAACAGACTTTTCCTCTCGCTCTTTTCACATCACCCCATTTTTCCGGAAACGGAAACCACTCTCCTGCAGTGCTCGTCTTTTGGGTCGCACATGGCCCGAACCGATAATTGAAAGCACCGGGGGTTGCGCATCTGGTGCCAATGCCACGCCTTAACTGGACTGCAAACGTACCTGCCAGCGGATCCCCACCCTGTCGCTCTATTTGGGAACGGCAGCCAGCTGCCCAGACGGCACACGTGGGATCCTAAACCGCCCTACTGTTGAGCTTGCTCCGGTGGGGCGGTTTTCTTTTTTCCGCAGAGATGATTGATGTTGAACACGACGCCCTGCCATCGTGCAAAAGGCCATTCATTTCCGGGCAAGAGCGGTACGTGATTTGCACCCGCGTGGATGGACGATTTGCCTCCGTGTGGTACACTCGTCCCGAAAGCAGCCATTTCCCCCGCCAATGAAAGCTTGCTCTTATCTCCTCGCAGCCGCGGTGCTCACGATGACGCTGGCCAACTGCACCACTCCGCAGCAGCATCCCACGCGCGCCACACAACAGCGGCCTCGCCCCATCGAGTCGGGCTATGACGATCCTGACATGGTGATGCTCGCGCAGAACGTCGAGAGACGCGGAGGCAGGATGAACATCGGCTTCTATCAGGGCTGGAGAGACTGAGCCCTGGCTGGCTGGAGGGATGCCTTGACCAGTCAGTTCGGCTCAGGAGGATCCTTCGCAAGCTCCTCCGCACTCCACGGTCCGCCGACATCGACGAACCAGTGCTTCTTGATCACCTCGGCGCCGATTTCGGTTTTGTCGCAGCGTCGTTCGAGCGCCTGCACAAAACGATCCGCCTCTTTTGGATACCGCGCCTTGAGCCAGTTACCCGTGGTATTCAGCACGTCGGCAGCCTCGGCTGATTGATCCGGCAGGAGTGATGCAGCCTTCCACGCCAGGCCCGCTGCGATGTGGCGATAGTGATAGCGCTTCTCGGGATTCAGCTTCGTGGCAGCAAGACGCTTCTTCTCTGCGGCAGTCACCGGGATGACCGTGCTCACGGGACCGGGCTTGAAGTCCTCCTCTTCATCGGCAAATCCGGAAAACTGCTTCTGCCCTGACAGGCGTTCCATGGCCACATTCATTGCGGCGAACATGCCGCCATCGGAAGCTGAGTCTGGGCCGCCCTCAGTGCCCATGAGTTCCATGCCATGGTACCGCGCCACCCATGCGGCAGTGAAGAGTGCACGGGCACGCTCCTTCTTTGGGGTCTTCTCGTTGTTCCCCACCTTGAGCGCAGCAATGTATCTTTCCAAATGGGGAAGCTCCTTTTCCGGGAGATACGCCTTCGCATCTTCATAGCGTCCCTCGCGCACGAGACGGCGACCCACCAGCGCCCGGAAGCGTGCGGGCACATCCACACTGTAGTCCTCTTCCTTCTTCGGCTGTGGCTTCGGATATTTTTTCTCCGTGTAGTCGAGAAGCTCCTGGGTGGTGAGCACACGCTCCGCGATATACGCAGCATCATCCCACATGTCTGGAAGAGCCATGAAGCTGTCCAGTGCGAGCAAGAACTCACCACGACCGAGCTGAAGCGCTCCCAAGTCCTCCCAGGCACTCACGGAGGGAAGTGGCAGATCACCTTCACCGATGCTGGCTTCCATTTCTTCATTCTTGGGAAGCCCGTGCACCACTTCGGACATGAGCGTGGCACTCAACTTCAGGTCGCCGTTTCTACGAGCCAGCTTGGCTCGAAGCCACTGGGCCGCTGGAGTCTTCCCCTTGGAGAGCTTCAGCCAGCGCTCGGCATCCTGATACTTCCCCATGCTGTAAGCCACCCAACCGAGGTGCTCAGCGTCCGGCGTTTCCTTCGCACCAGCCTTCGCCACTGCTTCAAGCCAGCGAGCCTGCCTCATCGGATTCGGCTTGGACTTGGTCGCACCGTCCTCCCAGATCGTATCCACACCACCGGCGAGCACGTGTGCTGTGACGAGCTGGCGCAGCACGGGATCCGCGGCTGCCTTGGCGAGGGCATCTTCCACGTTTTCCACGCCGTAGGCGACAGCGACCGTCGCTCCAAGCGCCTGCAGCTCATCACTGAAACTCGCCACCTCATCACGATCTGGCACCAGGAATTTCAGCGATACCACCGCAGAAGGATCGCCGAGAGCAAGCTGGGTGAGGTACAGCCGCGCTGACTTCTCCGCATGACCGGACTCCAGCTCCGCGTGCGCCTCCCAGCCATAACTTTCCGCCGCCAGTCCCAATCCATCCACAAAGCCGTCCTTCGCAAGCTGGCGACACTGCTGAAAATGCTGCACGGCATCCGCGTAGCGTTTCTCATCGATGGCGAGTTTCCCCAGCATGTAGGCAGCCCACGTGGAGCGGTACTTCCGCTCGGCAGCTGGCCGGTTCAGCAGTGCTTCCCACGCAGCCTTCGCCTCGGGCAGCTTCGAGTCTGCCATGGCCAGTGCTCCCCGATGATAATCAGCAAACTCACCGGGATCCTCCTGCGCTTCCGCAACTTCCTTATCACCCTCAGCGATGCCGCTCAAGGTCTGACGCGCGTGCTTGTGCGCCTGGAGTGCCTTAGCGTCATCCGCGCTTTTCACCTCGCCGTTCTTCAGCGCGGCTTCAAACTCTGCGATATCCACCTTCGCCGTGAAGGCATCGCGAAAGCCGACCATCGTCTCCGTGTTGGTTGGATCAGCATCCGCTGGCAGCGGCGCGGGCACGCGTTTCTCCGGTGGAGTGAACTCGGTGGCAATGCGCTTCACCTCCAGTTCCCAGAAGAACTCCGGAGGCGCCACCATGGGCTCACCTCGCTCACCAATCCACGAGCGCGGCATCCACATGCCCGTGGCAAAAAGAGTGGGACTACTGATGCTCGCGATAAAAATCGCCAGCCCAACTTTAACGGACAACTTCCACATGCAGCGGTGCGGCCGGTTCGAGGCGCAGCCACCCAATAGCACACTCCTCCCCCGGCGGCAATCGGCGTTGATTCGTCACGGTGGGGAAAAACGTGGCCTGCTGTGACTCCATCTTCACTTCCCAGCCCGGCAGGGCTTCCGCGGTGGGCACAGCGTCCCCCTCCCAGCGGGCCACGATGCTGCAGCCGGGTGGACCATCGCTTTCTCCGTCATTCATCAGAACAAAGTCCGCCGGATTTGGATTCCCCGCTGGGGAGGGAGTGGCTCCTTCCACACGCACCTTCCACGATCCCTTGGGAGCACGTCCCGCCATCACGGCGCGGAGTGTAGGCCAGCGCCAGTTGTTCTCGTCCGTCGCCACAGGAAGGCGGTACCACAGGAGTCCCCGACACGTGGCAGGCTTTTGTTTTTGCCACTCCGCCACGAGCGCCGCCATGGCTGCGGCGTCCGCGGAGTATTCCTTCAACTGCGTGCCCGGGGGCCATGTGGGCCGAACGGAATCTGAGACCACGCCCAGCAGCTTTCCATCCGGACTGTAGCCGACCACCGAACGGTACGTCGGCAGCGCGATCTCAAAGGGCAATCCAAGCTTCACCGCCTGCGCTACCCACTGTCGTGCTTCGACTGGATTGCAGATCATGGTGTTCTCATCACCGCGTGGAGAAGCCACGGAATGCACCTGCAGCACATATGCCCCAGCTTCCGATACGAGCGCTGGAAATGCCGGTTCCGGAAGCCACGACGGCAGCGTGGTGATGACGAGCGGCGCCGGTTCCACCGCACGGCGGATGGCACGCACCCACTGGGTATACCCTGCGAGCTTTTTCTGCGCACAGTCAAAGTCGAGTTGGAACTCCGCAAGGCTCACCCCCGCAGACTTCGCCTCCGCTGTGAGTTCTCGAGCCGTGGCGCAGAGCGCTTCGGTGATGGATCCAGTCTCGCTGAACGGTCCCGGCGAAGGCGCGATGCGCATGGCCACGCTCACGGGCTTGCCAAAGGCGCGCAGTGCCAGCCAGTCGACACGCGGTTTGATCGCGCGGGGATTGCCGCTCTTCCATTCGATCTCGGCTCCCAGTACTACACAGCCATCCAGCACTTCCCTGCCCTCTGCCAGACTCGCAGCCACGGGTGCATTCCAATCACGCCGCCAGATGTAGGCGCGCTGTGAGAGGGGTGCACCGTCTGGGAGGCTAGCGGAAGAGGGGTGAGGTTCAGCCTCCCTGCATGCGCTCAGCAATAGCACCGCGCCGAGAAACGAAGTGCTGAATAAACGGGGCATCGCGCAAACATAGAAAAGCCCCGACGAACATGCAAACGCGGACGCGGCCCTGGGAGCGCTGGCCTCTAGCCGGCGTGTGACGTGATTCATCACACTACAGGTTCGTCACCCCAATACGCCGGCCGGAGGCCAGCGCTCCCAGGGCTGCAATCGGCTACGTTGCGGTCCGAAATCTCACCCCACCTCCGGCAACTTCCACTCACCACGGAATGGCCGTGCCGCGAGGAGCGCATTCGCCTCCGCATCCGCACCGAAATTCTCCGCAACAGGATCCCATTTCAGGGCACGCTTCGCTTTCAAGGCCACTGATGCAAGCTGGCACAAGGCATCTGAGCGCACGGCGGTCTCGATATCGCAGATAGGCTTCATGCTGCCGCCGGACTTCACCGCATCCACAAAGTTCCGCGTGTGCTCAAGGCTCTCCGGAAGCTTGATCGACATGCTTCCCACCTTGTTCGCAGGATCGCGCAGGAGGTCGGGTGAGCTCGCCGTGATGGCGCCGCGCTTCACGTGCACCCAGCCGTTCTCGCCCTCGAAGGTGGTGCCGTGGCTGATGTTGTCCCTGCCTTCATTCACAAAGGTGATGGGAGCGGCATTCGCGAATTCATAGCGAAGTTTCCAGCTCAGTACGGCATCACATCCGCCGCCGTCTGGATACTCCCCTGCCCCTTCGATGCTTACAGGACCGGTAGCATCCGTATCATTCCCCCATGAGGCGATATCCAAGTGATGGATACCCCAACAGGAAATCATGCCGAGGGAGAAGTTCGTGATGTTCTCGTGGTTATCGCGCTGCAGTTTCTTTTCATTGTACGCGGTGAAGGGCGCCGGGCCCACCCAGCGCTCCCAGTCCACGAAATCCGGCAGAGGCTGTTCTTCAAAGGCAGCGGCCTTCTTGCCACCGGGCACGCCCACGCGGATCTCTTTCATCTTCCCCAGTCGTCCGTTGCGCACCAACTCGCAGGCCCAGCGGAACTTCAGGTCGGAGCGTTGCTGTGTGCCGAACTGAAACACGATACCCTTCTTCCTCACGGCAGCGCGCACGTGTTTCGACTCTTCGATGGACATGCCCATGGGTTTCTCGTGGTAGATGTGCTTCCCCTGCAGCACGGCGTCTGTCGCAGGTATGCTGTGCCAGTGCACCGGCAACGCCATCAGGACGGCGTCGATGGAGGGGTCGCGATGCAGCTCGCGGAAATCCTTGTACACCTTCACATCGGCGCTGGCGTAGCGCTCCTGGATGTGCCACTTCGCGCGCTCGAGGTTCTTCGTATTCACATCGCACAATGCGGTCACCCGCACGTCGTCATGATTGAGAAAGGCCCGCATGTCCACGATGCCCTGTGATCCCGTGCCGAGGACCCCGAGGGTGATCTTGTTGGAGGGTGCGGACTGTGCGCGAAGCACATGGGCAGGAACCACGCAGGGCGCCACACCGGCAGCGAGGATCTGTGCGAGAAAGGAACGGCGGGAAGGATGCGAGTTCATACGCGTGCGTTAGAAAGCTGCTGACCTGCGGACTATTTCAGTGAAAGGATGAAAGCCTTGATGTCCTCCAGTTCCTGGGGTTTGAGGATCAGATTCATCGGCGGCATGGGAGATACTGGCGTGGCGGTGTAGCCTTCTGCCAGCACCGCATTTGGCTCGGTGAGACTCTTCCACAGATAGGCTTCATCCTTGCGTGAGGCGATGCCATCCAGCGCAGGTCCCACCGGGCTACCCTTTCCATGAAGCACATGGCAATTCATGCAGGCCGCCACGGGATGCTTCCAGAAGATTTCCTCACCGCGTTTCGGATCACCAGCCAACACCTTTTCCTCGGCATCCTCCACCGGCAGGAGTTCGCAGAGCTTCACGTCATCGAAGAAGCCATCACCCTTCGCGACATGCAGCAAGTTGATGCTCGCCTTCGCGCGTTCCTTGCTGTCGAAGGTGGTTTCCACCTCCACCCAGCCACTCTCTTTCGCCGTGAGCTTCTCAGTTTCAGCGCGGCCGATGTGGTCATTCAGACTCACCTTGCCCTTCATGGCATGCGCGCGCACCCAGGCGCTCAGGCGGTATTGCGTATTCGGCTTCAGCGTCACGTCCGCGTACAGGCTGGTGTCGGCATCATCTCGGGTGATAATGCGCACGAACTGCCCGCCGCTGTGGGCACGGTCGGCGCCATTCATCACCTTCCATTCCGCTTTCTCATTGCCGGGGTTCTTGCCGTAGTCACGTCGTGTCCAGCCTTTGGGCAGACCATTCTCTGCGAGCTCTTCGAATCCAGGGTTGGGCAGGAGATTCGGCCCCTCTTTCCACGCATTGGCACCATGCTTCTTCGCCAGGATGCGAAGCGTGTCGCCCAGCCACTCGTCCTGCTTCATCGCAGCATCCGAACTGACGCGCGACACCAACGTCTTGATTTCAGGCGTGGTGGGAAATGCCGCCAGCTTCACCAGTGCAGCCAGCCTTGTATGCGGCTCTGGATCGGACACCACACCCGTGCCGAAGAAAAGCGCCAGTGACTTGCTGTCTTCACCCAGCGCGCGGATGGCGTTGCGGCGCAGACGCGCATCCTTCGCCAGCAGTGCGGCCTTGTGCGTGACCTCGTCGAGCTGGCCCACACCTTGCAGCGTCCGAAAGGCATGCAGCGCAGCGATGTCGCCATCATTTGCGGTGACCATCTTGCGCAAGGGTTCGATCGCCATCGTCGGCTCCTCCACCAGCATGCGCTGCGAGGTGAGACGCCAGAAGGGATTGGGATTGCCCAGTGCCGCGAGCTTTACCTCCTCAGGCACGCCTTTCAGTGTCTTGAGTTCCTTGCCCATCAGGGTGTGGTCCTTCCCAACCACGCGATAGATTCGGCCACGCGCATGATCGCGCAGGTCATTGAGATGCGCGCCGCCGGGGCCCGTCTCTGCCTTGTAGCCACCGCGCTCAATGCTCGGTGTGGGGTTGTGCTGGATGATGAAGTTCTGCCAGTCCGCGAACCACACCGCGCCATCCGGCCCCACTTCCGCGAACACAGGTGACATCCATTCATCCGTACTCGCCACGAGGTTCATGTAGTCCTTTGCCACATAGCCCGCGCCCTGCGGCTGCACATCCATGAGCGCCACCACCTTCATCGTGGGCTCGCACACCATGGCCTTGCCACGGAAGCGCGCTGGCACTTGATCCGAGTCAATGAAGGCACTGCCCGCCGCGGAGGTGTATCCACCGAACACGTCCACCTGGCGATGGTTCATGGTGATGGCGTGGCACTTGTCCACCACATTGATCTTCCGCGCGCTCACGGGACGCAAGCCTTGGGGAAAGACCGCATTGGGAATACCTCCGTAGAAGATGGGAGCGCCGTTCGCCGTGCCACCAAACTGATCCCCCGCTTCATTCGCGCTGTGTGCCCAGGCGTTGTTGGTGAATTGATGCAGGAACTCAATGCTGGATCCATCCGGGCGGAAACGATACGTGCCCATGGCGAACTCCATGTCCTTGCCACCTACCGTGCCCTTGAAGCCCGAATACCCCACGCATCCGTAGATCCAGTTGTCGAGACCATAGTGCAGGCTGCTGGCTTGCGCATGGGTGTCGCGCACGCCCCACGCATCCATCAGCACCTCGCGCACATCGGCCTTGTCATCGCCATTGGTGTCCTTGAGGAAAATCAAACGCGGGGGTTGCGTGATGATGAGTCCGCCATTCGCAAAGACAAGGCTGGTCGGCAGATTCAGCTTGTCCGCAAAGACTGTGAACTTGTCCGCGCGGCCGTCGCCATCGGTGTCTTCGCAAATCTTGATGGAGTCGTGCCCTTCGCCGTTCTCCACATGGCCGTGGGGATAGTCACGTGTCTCCGCAATCCAGCAGCGGCCGCGCTCATCCCACGCCATGGCGATGGGCTTGGCAATGTCCGGCTCGGACGCGAAGAGCTGCAACTCCATGTCCGCAGGCACCTGGGTGCGCTGCATGCTCGCTTTCACACTCATGGGGAACTGGTAGGTGATGGGCTCGGGACGCTTCTCATAGTTCGCCACGTTGGGATTCGCCTCGCGCTTCTCGGGTTCGCGGTCTTTGAGAAATGTCTCCCATGCCGCTTTGCGCTCAGGAGACAGGGACGCGAGTACCTTTTCGCGAATCTCCTGCGCACTGCTCATGTCCTGCACCGGAACCGCATTCAACTCACGCCCGTTGACGGCGGTAAGGATGCCATTGCCAGTCCCGTTGAGCTTCGTGGGAGCACCCGCCTTGCGACGCTCACACACCACATCGTAGTGCTTCAGTAGCGCGGCGGTGCATTGCTTCTCATCGTTCAGATAGTCGAACCAGATTGCATCCCGCCCCAAGGCCTCCATCGCTTCATGCAGCGGCCCTGTGGCCATCTGCTCAATCGCATCAGGGTCCACATACAGGACACGAATTGGCCCTTCCGCCGCTTGGGTAAATGAGACAAGCGTAAAGAGGCTGAGCAAGACAAGAAGACGTTTCATGAAGTGAGCGAGTCCAGTTATTTCGCCACATTCAACGCCGGAAGACGACTTCATTCTTCGGACGACTTTTATGCCATTTCAGACAACACCATGTCACCACTTCTTTTTCACTCGAAGCTTGATGCAATCTTCCGATGCTTGTCTTCGTTGCAGAGGACGGCTCCAACTCACTTCCTTGTCATGACGCAATACTCTTCCCTTTTGTCGACTTTTGGCGCATGCCTCTTTTCGGTTCTTATCATGATCGGGACGGGGGCATCAGCAGCACCTGCATCCAAGCCGAACATCGTACTCATCGTTGCAGATGATCTGGGATACTCGGACCTCGGCTGCTACGGCAGCGAGATCGCCACGCCCAATCTGGACAGCCTGGCCAATGGTGGTCTGCGCTTCACCCAGTTCTACAACACCGCTCGTTGCTGGCCCACCCGCGCCGCGCTGATGACCGGCTACTATCCGCAGCAGGTGCGCATGGATCCGCAACAACGCGGACGCAAGCTCCCAGACTGGACACGCACGCTCCCGAAGTACCTGAAGCCCGCCGGCTATCGCAGCTACCACAGTGGCAAGTGGCACGTAACCGCGGCACCACGCCAGGTGCAGGATGCGGGATTCGACCACAGCTACGCCCTGGAAGATCAGAACCGCTTCTTCGACCCCAAGAGTCACACGGAAGATGATAGGCACCTGCCTCCTGTGAAGCGCGAAGACGGCTATTACGCCACCACCGCCATCACGGACTATGCACTGAAATACCTGAAGGGACATGCAGAGGAACACGGCAGCGTGCCTTTCTTCCTCTACCTTGCCTACACCTCGCCCCACTTCCCACTGCAAGCTCCAGCGGCGGATATCGAACGCTACAAGACGAAGTATCTTGAGGGGTGGGAGATCATCCGCCAGCGACGCTATGAGAAGATGCGCTCGCTCAATCTGGTGAACAGCCCCCTCTCCAAGCCGGAACCGGAAATCAAAGCGCCCAGCGGAGCGCCAGACACGCTCATGAAATTGGGCCCAGCGGAAACGCTGTACGCAGTGCCGTGGGATTCGCTCACGCCCCAGCAGAAGGAGTTTCAAGCCACGAAGATGGCCATCCACGCAGCCATGATTGACCGCATGGATCAGGAAGTAGGACGCGTACTGGCCCAGTTGAAAGCCATGAACGCCGCAGAGAATACACTCATCCTGCTCCTCTCCGACAACGGTGCCAGCGCCGAGATCCTTGTACGGGGCGATGGGCACGACCACACCGCGCCCATGGGTTCCGCCGCCTCCTACCTCTGCCTCGGCCCCGGCTGGGCAACCGCTTGCAACACGCCCTTCCGACGCCACAAAATCTGGGTGCACGAAGGCGGCATCTCCACACCGCTCATCGCGCACTGGCCCGCGGGAATCTCAGCACGCAATGAACTGCGCACCAATACCGGCCACGTCGTCGACATCCTTCCCACCATCCTCGACGCAACCGGTGTGCACCCCGACCTGCAGTGGAACAACGCCACCGCTCCCCCATTCCCTGGCAAGAGCTTAGTGCCAGCGTTCTCCACTGACGGCTCCGTCACGCATGAGTCACTCTACTTCCGCCACGAGAACAACAGCGGTCTGCGCATGGAGAATTGGAAAATCGTCCGCGACTCACCAGACAAGCCCTGGGAACTCTACGACCTCTCCAAGGACCGCAGCGAGTCGACCAATCTCGCCGGTGCAGATCCTGACCGCGTCCGCGACATGGCGACAGAGTGGAAGAAGCTTGATGAGCAGTTTGTGAAGGATGCGGAGGACAGTGCTCCGGCGACCACGCAAGGGAAGTGACGAGCCCTGTGCGCGAATTCCATGTTAAGAGCTATGGGTTAGATGTTATGAGTAACGAACCTGAGGCTCTTAACCAATAACTCCTAATCCTTAACCCTTCCCCCATGCAACGCTCCAAGTTCGAAACCGAACTCCAAGTCCGTCCGGACGACATCGACCTCTTCCGTCACGTGCACAGCAGTCGCTATCTGGACTACCTGCTGGCGGCGCGATTTGACCAGATGGAGCGCTGCTACGGCATGAGCATGGAAGAGTTCCTGAAGCAAGGACTGGGCTGGTATGTGAAGACCTCGCACTTCGAGTACAAGCGCGCACTGGACATGGCCGAGCGCTTCGTGGTGCGCACCTGGGTGGAGGACATCCGCAGCCCGGACGTAGAGGTGCGATTTGAAATACTGAAGGGAACAACACGGCGCCCTGCCTGTGTGGGCTGGTGCGTCTTCACCATGGTGAAGCTCGACACCGGCCGGCCGGAATCCATCCCGGATTGGATCATCGAGAAGTACTCGGTCTAATGCCTTCTCATGCAGGCCGTGAGGTGGAGATGCCGTTTAGCATCTCCACCAAAAATCCTCCGTGTCTCTGTGTCTCCGTGTTTGATTCGTCCTGCCGTCCTCACCCTTCGGGCTGCTTCGCAGTCGTCTCGCTCCGCTCGGCGCTGTGTTGAAATCCCTGATCCCAACTTCTCCCAGCTACTTCTTCGCCAGCGCTTCCAGATAATCCAGCAGGCTCGCGAACTCGCGCACGGTGAGGTTATTCGCCAAACCGGGCGGCATCATGGAGATGGGAAGTTTGTCGCGCTTGGCGATGTCCTTCACGGCGAAGGTGAATTCCTGCGCGGCGATGTTGCGCACCTTCACGCTGTCGGCGCTTTCCAGCGTGATGAAGCCCAGCTGCTGGGTGCCGTCCTTCAGCGTAAAGACCTCCGAGGCGAAGCCTTGGGCGATGGTCTTGTTCGGATCGAGGATGTTCTGAGCCAGTTCAGGACGCTTGTAGGTCTGTGCGATGTTGCCCAGGTAGGGGCCCTTCTGTGGCTGATCCATGCTGGTGGTGTGGCAGGCCACACAAGTAGCGCGGGAGAAGATCTGTTCACCGAGTGCCACATCACCTTTGGTCTTCAGCACCTGGGCAATCACGTCTTCGGGCTTCAGTGTGCCAATGAGCGGACCGCTGGCAGCGGTCTTCTTTTCCAGCTTCATGGCCTTCGCCGCATTTTGCGCAGCGGAAGCCACCGACTTGTCTGGGTCGTCCATAGCAGCAAGCACCTTGTCCGCATAAGGGTTGTGCTTCAGCGAAGCCACGGCCTTGAGGATCTGCGTACGGCGTTTCACATCATGCTCCCAACCTGCATTGAGCGCCTTGCCAGACAGTTCACGCGACTCAGGGCTTCCGCTGGTGCGGGCGCTAAGGTTCAGCAGAGCCATGTCCGCCCACTGCGCAGTGGGAGTGCCGATCTTCTCCGCTTCTACTTCGAGAAGCTGATGATGATTCTCCAGCTTGGGCGAAGTGAGGAAGGCATTGCGTGCGGCTTCCTGTTCCTTACCGGCACCCTGGGCCTTGCCCAGCGTGACCAGTGCGGTCAAAGACGCCCGCGCACCTTCCGCGCTATCCGTCTTGGCAAGTGCAGCCACCGCCTGTGAAAGCACGGTCGCGCTGCTCGATTCGTCCAATGCGGCAGCAATCAGCAGCGGCACACCGGCAGCAGGAATATTCTCTGCAGCGGCGAGCTGGCCCACAGCATCCGGGATGAGCTTCGCATCATTCTTCGCCAGCGTGAGGATGCGCTCCAGCGCTTCATTGAACTGGATGCGGTTGCGGTTCAGCTCGCTCACGAGGAAGGAAGACTCCTCAGGCGTAGCCTTGCTCAGCACCTCCTTGATCGCAGCGGCGACCTTCGGAGTCTCAGCCCAGGCTTCGGGCTGATAGTACGGTCCGCGCGTGTCGGGACGCGTACCCCACGAGTCACCCTTCCACTCGCCTTCATGGAAATGCAGGCGGCACAGAGCGGAGAGCAACAGCTTGCGCGGCTCGGTCGCGGTCGTCTCGTTGATGCGCTTGATGAGGCCGTCCACCACGGCAGGCTCATGCATCTTCTGCAGGGCACGCGTGGCATTGAGTTTGATCTGCGCGGAACTGTCTGCGCTGTCGAATAGGGTGAAGCAGGCTTCCTGAGCCTTCAGTTTCGCAAGCGCCTGCACGGCCACGTGTTGGGTCACGGCATCAGCATCTCCGAAGGCAAGCTTAGCGTAGTCCACCAACGTCTTTGTGGGCCAAGCCTTCGCATTGGAAATGAAACGCGAAAGTTCTGCAAGCCCTGCCGATGTCTTGTAGGCATCAGGGATGGTGAAGTTCTCCGACACATTGGGGCTTGGCATCAGGAGAGCGACATCCGCCAACGCTTTTGCCACGATGCCGGCAAATTCGGCATCGCCATTTTCAACCTGACGGGTTCCAATGATTTCCTTGCCCGCTTCGGGCACCTGCGAGGCTGCAAAAATCACAGCCGCCCGCGTCGCCATGGGCACCGTCTTGTCAAACGCCAGAGTCTGCAAGGTCGAAAAAGTGTTCTTCGGCAAGCCACGGCGTACCAGTTCCCGCTGCGCTTCCATGCGGCGACGATTGCTTGGCGACTCAAGAAGCTTCACCAGTTCAGCATCGCTGGCCTTGGCAAACTCCGGCAGCGCCTCCGCCTTGTAATCCTTCGGCCGTACGCAGACGATGTAGCCCACATCCGGACCTTCCCAGTTGAAGGTCGCGCCCTTCCAGCTTGCGCAGTACACGCGGCTCATCGCATCCACATCACCATCGGTGGGACGCGTCATCTTGATGAAGGGCTTCGGAGCTTCCGTCTCCTCATAGGTCGCGCCCTTGCGCTTCACACTGTGATGCCACAATGCGCCGGTGCCCCAGTCCGCGGTGAAAGGAGCATTGTTCCAGGTGCCAAATCCAGGCTCATCGATGTACACCGCGCCGCAGCCGGAGCCACCGCCGTAGTCCGCCAGCGGTTGGATGGCTTCATCATTGAAGTTCTTGTACAGGCGAGGATAGCCGTGGTCGGCGAATCCACCGGTGAAATGGTGGAAGCGCACATTCCAGCCACCGCCGTCGTTGGTGTTGTCACGCGTAAAGATGTCCATGAGCGGGCTCACGGCGACTTCCAGAATATTGCGCGTGCCGGTGGCATACAGCGAGAGACCGGAGCCATCCGGACGCACACGAATCACACCACCACCACGATGCTGCAGGCGCGTACCATCGGTGCCTTCCGCATCCATGAAACCGAAGTCCCCACCGGCGATGTACAGCCAGCCATCAATGCCAAGGCTCAGACCATTCGTGGTGTGGTCCGCGGGGCGATCCGCATAACCAAACGCAATGCCCTTCACCAGCGTCTTGCGTTCTTCCGCCACACCGTCGCCATCCTTGTCGATGAAGACACTCATGTCCGGGGGATGGATCACGTAGAGGCGATCGTTGTCCCACACGAGGCCGCGAGGCGCATCGAGATCCTTCACAAACTCCGTCACTTCATCAGCACGACCATCGCCATCCTTGTCGCGCAGACGCAGGATGCGGCCACGACCCGGGTTGCGGCCCAGGGAGCCATTGCCATCGCTGGAGACATACAGGTCACCATTCGGCGCGGCGGCGATGAATACCGGATAGTTCGCCGACTGCGGAGGGGCGAAGAGGGTGACATCGAAGCCATCCGGCACCTTCACATCCTTCAGGATCTCCGCTTCTTGAGCCGGAGTAAGCTTCACGATCTTCGGCGCGACGTTCCCTTCCTTCGCGAATGGATCAGCGGCCTTCGCCTCTTCCTTCTTCGCTGCGGCCACCTGCTTGGCATCCACCTTGGCACCGAGAGACTTGATACCCTCGCCCTTCAGCGAGACTTCACGGATGCTGGCCCAGCCACCTTGCGACGTGCCGAGCACGTTGATGCGCACAAACTTGATGTCCTTGCCCGTGAAGGTGTGCGCGCTGTCGCCACCCTTCTGGTTTTCCTTTGCATCAGCCAGGACAGTCCACGTCTTCCCATCGGCCGAGCCTTCAATCACGTGCTTGTACGCGTTGTTGCCGCCCTCCCACACGATGCTCGCACCGGTCAGTTGCTGGGGCTTTTCAAACTCAAGCTGCAGCCACTGCGGGAAGCCGCCACTGCCCGCGCACCAGCGGGTGTTCTTGTCGCCATCCACCGCGCGCCAGGTGAAGTTGCCCTTGCCGGATTCCTCGCTGGAAGCGGTGAGCTTCACGGGAGTCGCGTCCTTCGCAATCGCGCCGGGTTGCGCCACAGGAGCGGGAGCGGTGGCAACAGGTGCGTCGGGCTTGGGAAGATTCACAAACGTTCCCGCCTCACCCTTATAGGGCTTGAGATAGTCGTCATTAAGCTTGCCGGCAGCCCAGAGCAGACCGCGAGTCACGAGGTCGAGGTAGCGGGCATCCGCCACCGTGTCGTTGTTGTGGCCGATGGTGGTGCTGAAGACCTTCGTCTTCTTGTCACCATATTCATTCGTCCAGGCGACGATGTAGTCCACGTCCTTAATGCTGCCGTCCTTCTGCTTGATGCGCTGCTTGCCCATGGCCAGCGGATGCGCGCCGAAGACGTTCACATTGTTGTACAACTCCTCCTTGATGGTGGTCCAGTCCTTGAGCGGCTTCGTGATGGGATGCTCCGTATCCACAAACTTGAGCTCAATCGGCTCCTGCGGGCCATGGCTCGCTGATTGCAGGCCGATGTACTCGAACCAGTCATTCTTCCCGATACGATAGGAATGCATGGCGCAGTGCAGGTTCACCGCGGGCAGGCCGTTGCGGTGGGCATCCAGGATGTTCTGCACATACTGCGGCTCCTTCATGCTGGCCGCGCACTCATCGTGGATGATGATGTCATAGCCCTTGGACCAGTCCTTGTTCTCGTAGATGGGGAAGTATGGAGCTGTGCCGCGGTCCTCCGCGTGGATCACGCTCACCTGCACATTCGCCCGGGCCTGGATACCATCCTTCAGGATGACATGCTGCTTGGCATAGTCATGGCAGCAGCCACCGCACACGAGCAGCGCGCGGAGAGGTTTGGCTTCTGCGGAGTAGACCGTCGCCGTGAAGGCGCTGGTGATGAGGACGGCGAGCGAAACTAGGGTGAGCTTCATGAAAAAACGGGAGGCACAATACGCGGACTCAGGAGCATTTTTGCATCACATTTGGAGAATGTGACTATCACAGGTTGTCATGAACGTGCCATCGCAGCACACGCCATACCTACACGCTTGAGGAACAACCCCCTGCGTATCTTCGCATTCTGACAGATGCGCGCCGCCACTCACGCCCGCTTTTGCGTCGCAATGAAGGCCTTCACCGCTTCCGGAGTCGCGTCCAGAGGATGCGTCTCCAGCGGCTTGCTCTTCAATGCCTCAAGCGTGGGATGCGTGGGCTCCGTGCCGGTGGCGGACTGCACCACCTCCGGGAACTTGGCGGGATGGGCCGTGGCCAGCACCACGCTCACGCGGTCCGTCGCCAGATCGGTGAATCCACACGCAGTGTGCGGGTCCACCACATAACGATAGGTGGCATGCACGCGACCAATGGTCTCGCGGATTTCTGCGTCCGTCATGCGGGAGGCCTTCATGGCGGAGTGACCGGCAGGAATGGTCACGGGATCACCGCTACGCATCTGCTCCATGGTCTCGCGCACCTTCGCGGCATCTTCGCCAAGCAGGAAGTAGAGGAAGCGCTCGAAGTTCGACGCCGCCTGGATGTCCATGCTGGGCGCGTAGCTGGGATGCACGTCCCCCTGGCGGTACTCACCTGAGGTGAAGAAGCGGTACAGGATGTCATTCTGGTTCGTCGCCACGCGGAAAGTTCCGGCGGGCAAGCCCATGCGCTGCGCCATCCAGCCGGCGAGCACATTGCCGAAGTTCCCCGTGGGCACCACAAACTCCACGCCCCCCCTCGCCTCCGCCGGCAGACGCAACCATGCCCAGATGTAGTACACGCACTGGGCGAGTACGCGGGCGATGTTGATGGAATTCACCGCGGAGAGGTGATGCGTCGCGGCAAACGCGGTATCACCGAACGTCTCCTTCACCACGCGCTGAGCATCATCGAACGTACCCGGCACCGGGATGGCAAAAACATTCGCCGCACCCGTACACGCCATCTGGCGTTCCTGAAGCGGAGCCACACGGCCATTCGGATACAGGATGAAAATGGAAATCCCGTCCTGCCCCATGCAGCCGTGGATGGCCGCGGAGCCCGTGTCTCCGGAGGTGGCACCCAGCACGGCGAGCCGCTTGCCGGTGTGCTCCACCTGGCGCTTGTACAGCAGGCCGAGGAGTTGCAGGGCGAAGTCCTTGAAGGCCAGTGTGGGCCCGTGGAAGAGCTCCAGCACATACGTCTTCTCATCCAGCTTCCGCAGCGGCGCCACATCAGGCGAGTCGAAGCGCTCATATGCCCTCTGCGTCAGCGAGTGCCACTCCTCACGCGGGATGTCCGGCGCGAAGAGCGTGAAAAATTCCGCCGCCAGTTCCGCGTAGCCCAGCTTCTCCCATCCGGCGAGCTTGCCGCTGATGTCCGGCCACGTATCCGGCAGGAAAAGACCGCCATCCGGAGCGAGACCGGCTTCTACAGCTTGGGAAAAGGTGTGGGGGTGCGTGAGGCCGCGTGTGGAAATGTACTGCATGGACTGAACTGGACTGGAAGGGCAAATAACATGGCCGAACCCCGCCAGATCACCAAGCGGAAATGGTGACGTTTGGCACCCCCTCGCACCGCCTCAAATTCGCGTCCGCCGGCATGAACTTGAAAGGCTCAGCCGTCTCGAATTTGTCCGCAGCGTTGCCCGCAAACCTCTTGCCACCTACCGTGGTGAGCTTCGTTACAGGCGCACCCTCACCAAAGTCCAAGTTCGCATTTCGCACGCATCAAGTCACACTGCGAGCGCCAGCGGGAGACTCATATAGCCAGGCGGCCCCTTTTTAGCGCCCCCAAAATAGATCAGCCGGAGCGGAGGCACCGCCTGCTTACACCGTCCTGACGAGCGTTGTCAGCACGGCCTCGCGTGCGGAGGAGATGGGGGGAAGATTCAGCACAGAGATGTACCGTTCTTCGCCTTCCTCCCACTGGGCCCATACATAGGCGCGGTCGGCAGCATGGTGCCCACTCAAGCGGAAGATCTCCACCTGCCCGGACCACAGCGTGTGTCCCTCCTGAACCTCTTGTACGAGGGTACTCTGCAAATGCTCCGCTTCGCATCCGTGCACGGCTTGCACGGCACGACGCATTGCAGCGATTTTTAGGGGCATAAAGAAAGTCTGCCGAATGACTCCAAAATGATCAATCCTAAGTCGACCTTCATCATGACTAAGCACGTGGCGGGACTCGCGCCGACATGCGGCTTAACTGCGCACACGCAAAGAATGCGGGGTAAGAAAACACCCCACAAACGGCCTGCACATCCCGCGCAGGGGCTCCTCAATCCTGGGTAAAGCCTCCCGGAAGCGAATAATTATTTATCTCGCGCTTGCGTTTCACTGCAATCGCTGCGAATATTTTCCCAACGCTCTTAATCTCATGAATGCCGACGAGTGCACTGAGCTGGGCCACGCCAGGTGGAGGGTTCATTTTTTACACCGCATTCTTGAGGCTCACCGAACGGCAGGCCATTTTCACACGGAAAGTTGGGCCATTCAGGAGCAGGCGTTTCTGCAGCAAATCGCCGCTGCCGAGGAATGCGTCCGCGAACTGGAGAATTCCTCCGCCGGGCCCGCAGACACGCCTTCCGATATGCCCCACTCTTTCAGGGCCAACGGGACCCCAAGCGACGTATCGGGCCAGGTCTCCCGCGACGCCTACGCCCGAGGTCCAGCCTCCTTCAGGGTGTGCCATGTCTTTTCAAGCGGTTCTTTGTCCGAGTGACAAAGACCGGGCGCTTCTCCGTCATTGCAAAATGAGCGGAGAAAAGCCGAGAAGGAGAAGGAGAAGGAACCCCATCGGGGGTCGGGCACGATGAAACCAGTCAGCACGACCGAGCCCTGAGCATGGATCACCGTGCCTACGACACCCCGGGCATCATCGCTCCCACCTCCACATGAGCAGTGACATCCGCCCAGGCCAGTGGCTGCTCCGAATCCAGCGGCGGTTTTGACCGCATTCCCCTTGCACTGCGTCTCCTTTGACCGCAGTAGAAACGGGTCACATGCTCACGCTGCACAAAGTCACCAAGTCCTTCGCCAACCGCGTCCTCTTCAAGGATGCGGCCATGACCATCAACTATGCGGAAAAGGCCGCCTTGGTGGGGCCGAATGGCGCCGGCAAGTCGACACTTTTCTCCCTCATCCTCAAGCAGGACACGGCGGATTCGGGCGAGATTCAGCGCGATGAATGGACGACCCTGGGCCACCTGCGTCAGGAAGCCGAGCCTACGGGCAACGAAACCATCCTCGACATCGCCGTCGGCAAGGCGGGCGAAATGGAACGGCTGGAGGCCATCCTGAAGGACTACGAATCACGCAGTGACGTCTCCGCTCCGGAGTACCTCGAAGCGCATGCGAAACACGATGCCCTGCAGGACCCCAAGGCCGAGGCGAAGGCGAAGAAGATTCTCGCGGGATTCGGCTTCAAACCGGAGCACCTCAACCAGCCCGCGCGTGAGTTCAGCGGTGGCTGGATCATGCGTGCGCACCTGGCACAGCTTCTCGTCATCGAGCCTGACCTGCTGCTGCTGGACGAACCGACGAACCACCTGGACCTCATGTCCCTCATGTGGTTCCGCAACTACCTGAAGCACTACCCCGGCGCGCTGCTCCTCATTTCGCACGACCGTGACTTCATGGACGAGCTCATCGAGCAGGTATACGAGGTGGATGACGGCCAGCTCACCGCCTACAGCGGGAACTACTCGGAGTACCTCAAGCAGCGCGAAGAGAATCACGAACGCGCGATGATGGCGTACAAGAACCAGCAGCGCGAGATCGAGCAAATTCAGGACTTCATCGACAAATTCCGCTCCGTCGCCTCCAAGGCCGCGCAGGCACAGAGCCGCGAGAAGCAGCTCGCGAAGATGGACAAACTCGACAAGCCCAAGCCGCTGAGAAAAGCCTTCCGCTTCAACTTCCCCCAGCCCGCCCGCAGCGGCCAGCGCGTCATCGGCCTCACTGGCATTCACCAGGCGTATGGGGAAAAGAAAGTGTACGAGAACCTCGACCTCGATGTGGAGCGCGGCGAGCGCACTGCCTTGGTGGGACCAAACGGCGCTGGTAAGTCCACGCTGTTGAAGATTCTCGCCGGCATCATCCCCTTTCAGAAGGGTGAGCGCCGCCTCGGAACGAATACGAAGCTCGGCTACTTCTCCCAGCACCGCGCGGACACACTCGATCCTGAGAAGACCATTCTCGAAGAGGTGCGCGATGCCTCACCGGAACTGCGCGACGACGACATCCGCTCCATCCTCGGCTCCTTCCTCTTCAAGCGCGAAGACGTGTTCAAGAAGACCAAGGTGCTCAGCGGTGGTGAGAAGAGCCGCGTGAACCTCGTGAAGTTCCTCGTGGACCCGCCGAACATCCTGCTGATGGACGAGCCTACGACGCACCTGGACATCTGGAGCATCGAAGGCCTCATCCTCGCCCTGCAGCGCTTCGAAGGCACGCTGGTTTTCATCAGCCACGATGTGCACTTCATCCGGTCGATCGCGACGAAGGTGCTGCACATCAACAACGGCAAGGTCATGCCCTATGCTGGTGGCTATGACTACTACCTGGAGAAGGCTGGCGTGGCCGAAGAAGATGCACGCGCGGCAGTAATTGCGTCGCTGTAAGGAGCGAGGCGAAGCTAGCACGCACGCAAAGGAGAGCGGCCTTTCCAGGCCGCTGGGTTGTTCACGCATGGTGCGCAGAAGCGGGCTGGTGGTGCTGCATGTTGACGACCGCCAGTTGTACGCGTCCCCGCAAGTGGCACACGGCGGCCTGGAAAGGCCGCTCTCCATTCTCGCAGAGCCACGTCACTCCCACTCGTCAGCCCCAATCTCCGAAGTTTCCTCTGCGTCTCTGTGTCTCCGTGTTGAATCCCACGCACGCGACCACACCCACGATTCCCAGCGAAATAGAGCCCTCGGACCTCAACATCGCCCAACTCTTCATTTTACAATTGCGACCGAGTCTCATTATCTTCTTGCGCATTCCGCCATCCCTGCCAACATTCTATCAACCAACCCCTGCGTTCCGGCCCTTCCTACCCTCCCCGCCATGTCTTTCATCAAGAGCAGCCGTCCACTGCTGGGTACCTTCGTGGAAATCTCCCTGTCCGACCCCAGTCTTCCCGAGCGGGAGTTGGAAGCCATGGCCGAGCTTGCCTTCGGGCGGATTGCACGGGTGCAGTCGCTGATGAGCTTTCATGACCCCTCCAGCGAACTCTCGCGCCTCAATGCCTGCGGCCACCTCCATCCGCTGCCGGTGAACGAGTGGACGCGTGAGGTCATTGGCGAAGCCGTGCGCCTCAGCCGTGTCTCAGAGGGCATCTTCGATATCGCGTCACCTCCGGCACCTGAGGAAGAACTGAAGGGCAACTTCCGCGACATCGTGTTGCACCGTGATGGCCGCGTGAGCTTCCGCCGCCAGCTCTCGCTGGATCTCAGCATCATCTCCCGCGGCTATGCCGTGGACAAGGCTGCCGACCTGCTCGCCTCCCAGAACGTCCAGCGAGCCACCATCAATGCCGGAGGCGACATCCGTTTCATCGGTACCCGTCCCTCCAATCTCTCCATCGGCACCCCCGTGGCATCGCAGCAGGTGCAGCTTCACGCGCAAGTGACCGGCCCCGCCGTCTCCACCACCGCTGCCTGCATCGCCAATCGCCGGCATCACTGGAAAAGGGTGAGCGACATCCTGCACCCCCGCACGCTCAAGCCAATGAAGTCGAACGTGAGCGTGAGCGTCTTCGCCAACACCTGCGTGCAAGCCGACGCCCTCGCCTGGGTGGTGCTGTTTGATGAACCGCAGTCCTGGCAATCACTGCTCGCAAAAGAAAAAGCCAGCGCAGTGTTTGTCACATCGAAGGGCGAGATGGTACGGTTTCCGGCGGCGGCGTGAGCAACCATGCTTCCGGTTTTTGCTGCATATGCAGACGCAGCAAATAAGGTGGACTACTCATGTCTTCTGCCGACTGGAAGCTTTTCGCGCATGCATTGCACTTCGTAACTCCGAAGGACATCGCGAACTACTGCCCTGATGACCCGGGCTATCCCGGATACGTGAGGGAGTTCACCTCCATCCTCAAAAGTCGAAGACCTCCCACTTCGTCGAATTTCGAGCTCACGGAAACCATCAACCTCACACTCTGGGGAAAGGCGGAAGAAGAGAGAGCCCCCGAGCGGTTTCGTCGTTTCCGTATCTTTACCAATGCCGTCGCAGTGATGCTGTATTTGAGCGATGAAGGACCCAGTGAAACGATGCCAGCCAACTACACCGCCATCGCGTTGCTGGATGATGCCCACGCCTTGGGCGACACAGAGCTCCTGAGCTTGCTCCATCCCGTATTCGGTGAACTGCACCGTTCCACCAACAATGTTCTTTGGGGAGAAGACGAGAAGCCCTTCCTCACCTTGGGCCAGCTTCTCCTCGCTCTCATGGGCCACGTGCCAGACGCCGATATACAGGTATGGTGCGATCGCTTGATCGCGGAAGAGAGTCGCTCTACTAGAAACAATAGCACCGGAGAGTTTCTATGGACATGCACGGGCTTCGACCAGCTGCATGATCGCTGGAAAGCACTCGTGGATCTCGCATTCCCAACTCAGACTGAAAACGAGTCACTGTTGCTGTTGCGAGCGATGCTGCTGGCTTGAATACATCCTTTCGCAAGATGCAGTGCCTTACCCAGCCCCAATGCTCCGAGTGGCTCCGGCAACACCAAATCATTGAGGAACCATACCGAAAAGAGGAGGCACACCGGGCGTTCCGCCTTCAATTCGAAACGCCGGAAAAAAGAGGAGCCCTATCCGCCCTTGTGCGGCGGCTGTTTGGAACGTTCGGCGAATTCAACGGCGCCCTCGTGGTATTCTCCGACTGGCCCCTCTACGAACCAGATGAGATGGCAATCATCACAGGCCTCAGACGAGGTCACGGTGATCGGAGGCACCTGATTGATGCGCCCGGCCACTTGTTCGGCAAACAGGAAGAAGCGGAAGCGATTGGCCACTGCTATCTGTCCATCCTGTTTGGGTGGAGTGCGTATCTTTATCTTCCCAGCGGAGCAGTGACAATACAATTCTGGGAGGGAGATCTGGTGGACGTGTGGACGGGAGACGCGCAGCTCGAGGGAGCCATCCGCGAGCTTGTCACGCAATTTCATCTTAGGATCACCTAACGAGGACACCTGAAGAACACTCTTCCCCCCCCCAGGGAGCAGTGCGAGACAACAAAGGGTGAGATAGTGCTCGCACCTCGCGAGCACTCCCCTTGCGTCATCAAGGAAGCCAAGTTTTTTTCTGCACCGTCCGCTGCATTTCGTATGATGTACTCTGTTTCGATTTCCCGACAGAGATGACCAACCATGTGCCTCCTTTCCTGCTGCAGTTGCTCGAACGCGAACTCGCATCTGGCGAACGAGTCATCTGGCAGGCCATGCCCGTGCCAGCCAGCCGGGTGAAGGCTTCGTTGAGCGCATTTCTCCAAGGGATTCTCCTTTTCGCCTTCGCCACCTTCTGGACTATGGGCGTGTGGCCAAATTGGGGCGGTATCTTCATGGGCGGCATGTTCATGCTCTTCACAGGCAACATCGTCTTGTCGCCTTTTTGGGCTTGGTGGGAGGCACGGCGTACGATCTATGTCATCACCGATCGCAGGGCACTGCTCATTGAAGCCCGCTACAGGAAACGCACGATCCAGTCCTTCACCGGTGAGCGCCTGGCAACCGTGATCCGGCGTGAAGACAAACACGGACACGGGGAAATTATCTTCGAGCGCGAGGCCTCCAAAGGAAGCAAGGGCCGATCGGTATATCGTGACATCGGCTTCTTTGGCCTTGATGATGCCAAATCGGTGGAGGCATTGCTTCGGCAGACCCATGCCGGTGCGTTCCAGGTTTGACGCCCGCTCTGAGCACAAAAAAGCCGCCAGTCTCCCGGCGGCTTTTTTCACTCAGTCAGTAGTCAGATGGTCGGACTTACCCGGCCTACAAGAATCGTCAGATCCCCCTTCTTACACCAGACCGTGGGTCTGGGCGTACTTGAGAATGTCCACCGTGGTGCGGAGACCGGTCTTGCAGCACAGGTTGTGCTTGTGCACGGCCACCGTCTTCGGACTGAGGCAGAGGTCGCTGGCGACCTGCTTGGGCGTCTTGCCGCGGGCGATCTGGAGCATGACTTCCAGCTCACGGTTGGAGAGGCGCTCATGGGCGAGCGGGGTGGAATTCTTCGCGCGGGTATCCTGGGAATACTTTTCCGCGAGGTCCTTGGAGATGTAGGAGCGGCCGTCGCGCGTGGAGCGGATGGCATCAAACAGTTCGGAGGAAGGAGCGTCCTTGGCCACATAGGCCTTGGCGCCAAGCTGCATGGAGCGGGAGACAAAGGTCGACTCCTGATGCACGGACACAGCGATCACCACCGGGGGATTCGGCAGGGTGCGGAGTTCCATGGTCAGCTCCATGCCAGAGCGGTCGCCGAGCTCGATATCCACGAGGGCAACTTCATAGTTATTGCGACGAGCAGCGCCGAGCGCTTCCGTGCACGAGCCGGTGACCTCGACGTTGGCGTCGGGGAATTCTCTGCGCAGCATGGAGGCAAAGGCCTCACGTACCAGAGCATGGTCGTCAACCACAAGGATGTTGAAGTTGGATCCTGTTTTCATGTTTAGAGTCATTGAAGGGGAGTTTTGAGCAGGTGGGGTCATCATCAAGACTGAGTTGAAACTGGCAGGCGCAGGCGGAGGGTGCTGGCACCATCCGGATCCGCGGAGGAAACAAAAAGCTGGGCAGGCAGGACGGCAATGCGCGCCTTGACCCAGGCGAGTTCTGCATCGGCGGCATCTGCGGCCACCACCGGAGCATCACCATCATGTAGTAGCACGAATTCCAGTTCGCCGCTTGAAAAACGGCAGTGGATGGAAACCATGGAAGCAAGACCGCTCCGTACGCATCTGCCAGCGAGGGCTTCCAGAACGCGATAGACGCTGAGGCGCTTCTCCAGGGGAAGGGAGAACTCATTCCCCTCAACGGTCACACTGACCTCCGCCTCTCCAGACTCGCTCATCTTCTTGGCAAGCTTGTCCAGGGCAAAGGCCAGTCCGAAGGCTTTAAGCGCCAGCGGATACTGTTCCTCGGTAATCTCACGGACCACCTGGATGGTCTGCTTGAGGGAGCCTTCCAGTTTAGCGAGAGATTCTTTGATGGTCGCAAGGTCATCGCCCTGCTCGCAGCCAATACGGGCCATCTCATTGAGCGTGGTGCATACCACCAGGCCGCCTGCCACATCCCTGTGGAGATGCTGCGCCAGCGAGAGACGGCGGCGGTCGTCTTCCGCCAGAAGTTCGCCTACAGCCATGCATGGAAGATCTGCGCAAAGCGCCTCGATCATCGTGCCGTCGGTCACACCATCCTCGTCTACCTGCATAGGGACTGGCGGTGCTACGTTCATGAGGGGTTTGCCTGCAAGACTAAATTAGCGCTAAAGAAAAGGAAAGCATAGAAACACCAAACTTCGTTGGCGAAGCTTTGGTGCGCTTACCGGGAAATTATGGGCTCTATGAAAGCACTAAAATGCACTGGGACATCTAAATAGGACCTTATGTTAAATGAACCGTGTAGGGCCTCACTTTAGATGCTTGTCTTATTGCAATTTAAGTGCCGTCATGGCAGCTCCGGCCACTAAATCGACTTAATGATGAACGGAAGCGACCACCGGTCCGCTTACCCCTTCGATGGTGTCGGCGAGGGCCATCAGGAGGTCCTCCGTCGTGTAGGGTTTGTGCAGGAAGTGCCTCACCCCCAAACTTCTAGCTTCAGCCGCCAACTCATTGTTCAATCCGCTGGCTCCCACAAAACGGACGCTGGAATCCAGGCTGCGCAACTCACGGATCATGGCTGGCCCGTCCATGATGGGCATCATCATGTCCGTAAAAACGATGGAGGGGCGTTCCTTGCTGTTCCGGAACATTTCCACCGCCTCCGCCCCATTGGCAGCCGTCATGACGCGGTAGCCGAACGTTTCGAGGATGTGGCTGCCTGTGTCCCGGATGGGCTTTTCGTCATCCACCACGAGGACCAGTTCGCCGTGACCCTTCCGGTTCCCCCGCTGCTTCTCAGGCTCCTTGGTTTCCGGCCCTCCCGGCCTCGCCGGAAGCAAAATGCGGAACACTGTCCCCTGTCCCGGCTGGCTGTCGACCTCAATGACCCCATGGTGCGACTTCACGATACCAATGGTCGTGGACAGGCCCAGACCGGTGCCCTTGCCAAATTCCTTGGTCGTGAAGAAGGGCTCGAAAATGCGGTCGCGGATGTCCAGGGGGATTCCCATGCCGGTGTCCTTCACCGCAAAGACCACGCACGATCCGGGTTTCGCTTCGGGATGGAGCCGGACGTAGCGTTCATCAATGACGGTGTTGCTCAGGGAGATGCTGAGCATGCCGCCGTTGGGCATCGCGTCGCGTGCGTTCACGCAAAGGTTCAGCAGCATCTGGTGGAGCTGCGTGGGGTCGCCATTCAGCTCCCAGAGATCATCGGCATACGCCACCTTGAACTCAATGTTCTTCGGGAAGGTCTCCTTCACGATGCGCTCGATTTCCTTGACGATGTTCTTCGGGCGCAGGTGGATGCTCTTGCCCTCCACCCCGCGCGCAAAGCTCAGGATCTGCTGCACCATGTCCGCACCGCGGTTGGTGTTCGACTCGAGCGTCTTGAGCATCTCCTTGTCGCGTGGAGCGCCCAGCTTCATCTTGAGGATGCTCAGCGCCATCATGATGGGCGCGAGGATGTTGTTCAGGTCGTGGGCAATACCGCCGGCCAGGGTGCCGATGCTCTCCATGCGCTGTGCACGCAGGAACTGCGACTCAAGCTGGCGCTTCTCCGTGACGTCTGTGATGAAGCCCTCCAGGAAATCCACTCTGCCATTCTCCGAGGAGATGCCCTGCCCGCGCTCCCAGATCCAGCGTTCCTTGCCATCCTTGGCATGGATGCGGTAGGTGGCTTCATAGGTGCGGCCTGCCGCGAGCGCCTCCGCGATGGCGCCCTGCACCGTGGGCAGGTCATCCGGATGCATCAGCCTGGCAAAGCTGACCTTGCTGTTGCCAATCAGATCCGCAGGCTCATAGCCGCTGAGCTCTGTACAACCCTCGCTGATGAATTCCAGGGTACGAGCGTGGTCCTGACGGCAGCGGAAGGCGGCGCCTGGAAGGTTGCTCAGCAGGGTGGAGAGCATGCGCTCATTCTCTGCGAGGGCATCCACCGCACGCAGGCGCGCCATTTCCTTCTCAGAGGACTCGATGGCAAAGGAGAGGTTCTCCGCGAGCACGTTCAGCACGCGGAGTTCCTCGTGCTTGAAGAAGTGTGGCTCATCCGCATAGAGCACCAGGCATCCCACACACTTGCCCGCGGGCTTGATGGGGAATGCGGCACAAGAACGGTAGCCACGCTTGATGGCTTCCTCCCGGAAGACGTATGACTCGTCCGCTTCGACGTCGTTGTAGACGGACGTCTGGCTGGTGCGCAGTGTCTGCCCGCAGACGCCGAGCCCCTCCTCCACCAGTCCGGGCGCCTCGGACACGAGCTTCACAAAGCCCTGGTCCTGACCGGATCTGGCGATGGCAGCAACCCTTCCGGACGCCGAATCATAAAGCGCCACCCAGGCCATTTTCAGCATGCCCGTATCCACGGCAATCTGGGCGGTCGCCGCAAACACCCTCTGCGGCTCGCGCACGCGGACCATCACGTCATTGATGCCGCTGGCCACGGCATACAACCGGTTGAGGCGCCGCACTCGCTCCTCGGACATCTTCAAGTCATGGATGTCCAGGTGGGAACCCGCCATGCGGCAGGGGTCACCATCCGCATTCCAGATGGCCTGGCCACGGGCGGAGAACCAGTGGTAGCCGTCCTTCTTCGTGAGGAAGCGGTAGTCCACCCGGTACGGCTCCTTGAAATGCAGGTGCCGCTCCATGGACTCACGCACAATGGGCAGGTCGTCCGGATGGATGCGGCGCTCCCAGGCATAGACCGTGTTGGGCAGCTCATCCTGGCTGTATCCAGTCATCTCACGGAATCGTGGAGAATAATACACCACACCGGAGACCAGATCCCAGTCCCACACCCCCGCGGCGGAGGCACTGGCAGCCAGGGCATAGCGCTCTTCACTGATGCGCAGCGCACTCTCAGCGAGGTGGCGCTCGAGAGCGGCCGCCGCGCGTGCGGCAAAGATCTGGAAGATGGTCTGGAACTGCTCGATCTGATCCATCGGCCGATCGCTGAAGGCCGAGAGAATGCCGATGGTACGACCGTCCCCGCTGTGCAACGGCACGCCGATGTAGCTCACCACGCCCTGATCCTTGAAGTACAGGTCATCCGGGAACTGCTCCTGCACGCCAGAGGAGAAGTAACACACCTCACCGTCGAACGCCTTGTGGCAGGGAGTGCCGACGAGCGAGTAGGTCATGTTGTCCAGGATCACGCCGTCGCCGGCAAAGCCCAGGGTGCGCGCCATCCGATCCCGCTCTGGCACCAGCATGGCCACGCAGGCAAACTTCATTTCCAGAATGCGGGCGAGATTCAGGCACAGGAACTGGAAGAACGCTTCGTCACTCGATCCGGCCACCCCCTGGGCCATGGCCCGCAGGGCATCTTCAATCCGCCGTTCATTCGTGATGTCCGTGGCCAGCGACAGGATGGACAGCAACTCCCCCTTCTCATCCAGGATGGCTGAGTTGTGCCACTCGCAGATGCGCACGCGCCCGTCCTTGCGCAGGTTGCGGCTGACGCAGCTATTGCGGGATTCACTGCGTTCCTGCAGCCGCCGGATGTTCGAAGCCACCAGGGCCTCATCTTCCGGATGGATGAAATCCAGCTCAGCAAGAAGGCGTCCGCGCACTTCTTCTGCTCTCCAGCCAAAGATGCGCTCGGCCTGCGGAGACCAGTTCTTCACGCGGAAGTTCGCATCCGTCTCCACCAGTGCCAGGGAGCTGCTCTCCAGGTGGAAGAGCAGTGCCGCGTGCGCCTTCTGTAGCGCTTCCTCATGCTCACGACGCAGGGTGACGTCACGAATATTCCCAATGATGGCGGTGGGCCTGCCGGAGGGGTCGCGTACCACGGAGCAGCTGTCGCTCATCCAGCGGAAACCCATGCTGCGGTTCAGGAAGCGATACTCCACCACGGGCTTGTAGCGGTCGTCAGAGGCCTCCAGCACCAGGCGGTCCAGCCGGGCGCAGTGGGCATCCATATCATCCGGATGGATGCGGGACACAAAGAGACGCAGACCGCCCTCCATGAGCTCATTCATGGAGAGGCCCAACATCTGCTCCACCGCAGGGCTCAGGTAGTCGTAGGTGAGGCTCTGCAGGTTCAGACAGTAGACCGGATCACGGCTGCTGCCCAAGAGCAGGCGGAAGCGCTCCTCACTCTGCCGCAGCGCATGCTCTGCGAGCTTGCGCCGGGAAATGTCACGCACGGAAACCACCAACCGGACATGGCCGTCCAGCACCGCCTGGCTCATGTGCACCTCCACCCAGAACAGGGAACCGGAGCGGGCTCTCGCCTGCCATTCGAAGAGTTGCATCCCATCGTGGAAGGTGCGCTGCATCCAGCGCAGGGCATCCTCCTGACTGTAAGGCGATACGTTGGAGCTGATGTCTGCTACTGAGCAGCGGCACAGTTCACCAGGGCTGTAGCCATAGAGTTCGCACGCACGGCTGTTGGCGTGCAAGATGGCGCCGGTGGAGGCGTCGTGAATGAAAATAGCATCGCCGAGACAGTCGAACACCCCCTGGACCCAGCCCATGGCAGGGCGCGCCGGCTCAGCCGAGAGGCTGCTTCCAGCACGTCGAGTGATCAGACCTTCCATGGTAGGGCAATGAATAGGGGGGGGGACGCAGCAATATGCCAATCAATGGCTCAGGCTGTCCGCCGCTAAGGTGGGGCTGGATCGGCCAATTTGCACGTCTTTTCCCTCTGGAACGCTCTGAACCGCAGTCTGAACCGCCTGAACCAGAGCTCTCATGCCGCGCTCCTTGTTTACATACTCATGCACCCCGAACCGTTGCAGGGCTGGCGCCACTTCTTCAGCGTCGTAGCTGCTGAAAACCACCACCTTAAGCCCCTTTCCAATAGCTGGCTGCCACCCCTCCATGATGTCCGTGGCCATGCCGTCAGGCAGCGTCATATCCAAAAGAGCCACATTTAGGGATTCCACAGGCACAACTGCGCGGGCAGTCGCAACGCTGTCCGCCTCCACAATCCGGCACTCGGGCAGCGCCTTGGCCAGCGATGCTGCCACGATTTGTCTGTAGCCATCGTTATCTTCCACGAGCAGGATGGTCTTGATTTGCGATGATTCCAAGGAGGGGGTATTCACAGGGGAATTTTGGGCAAGGTGGACCTGGGAAAAGGAAGGGTAGGAATGATAAAATATCAGCGGCAGCGTCTAAAAGATCAATGAACTTCGTTTATTCTGATAAGTTGTCCGCGTAAGCGGAACCGCATCTCACGGTAAGGGAATGCTCAGACTCCTTGCCCTTGCTTGACCGCACCGCATTGCACCTCCTCATTGCTTTTTTACAAAGCGAAAGTTCAGCGGAAGCATCTTTTTCTGACAAGCGCCCCCAAAGCCACCCCGCGTCCTCTCTCAGTAGCAGCAACAAATGACTACGACTCTGGCCTCGCCTTCCAAGGATTCCCCCGTCAGTTCAGCCTCACCAGCCCCCCAAGTGGCCAACAACGGAGAGCGGGGGATGTTTTTGTCCCGTGCCGGCCATGAGATGCGCAATCCCCTCTCCAATATCCTCGCCTTGGTGGAGGGCATTCAGGATGGCATTTATGGGGACATCGGTCTGCGCCAAAGCGAAGCACTTGGCACCATTGCGGACAATGCCCAACGGTTGCTGACGTTGATCAATGGATTCTTGGATGTGGAGAAAATCCACGCAGGAACCCTCGCGCTGCAAAATGCCTCGTTTGAGCTTGATGAAATTTCAGCGCAGGCGGCCAGGCAATTGCGGGGTCCAGCGGAGGCCAGGTCCCTGGCGTTGCGGCACTCGACCTCTCCTCAAAACATCACCGGTGAAGGGGACGGAAAGCGCATCCTGCAAATCATGACCGAGGCGCTGGGCTGCGTGGTGGCAACGGTGCCGGCAAAGGGGAAAGTGAACCTGGATGTGAGTACCGATCTCCCAGGCCAAGTGCTGCTCATCCGCGCCTGGGGAGGCCCATCAGAATTGCAGTCAACAACCGTGGAAAAAGCAGTCTCCTCTCCACCTGTGATGGAGCGGCTGCGCAAGCTCAAGGGAATTGGCATCAGTCTCATCAACTCCCTGCTGGCCCTGCACGACGGCGGTGAGCTCGACGCGTGCGAACTGCCGGGCGGCGGACTGCTCGTAAAAGTCCGCCTTCCCTTGAAATGCTCGCCTTCGACAACCAGCTCACATGAACCTGCCGTTTTGGAAAGCGTCATCGCTGATACCGAAGAAACGTCTTCGCCTGCGGGTGGCGAGATAGATACGCACCATTCCGAGTCTCCGCTGATTCTGCTGGTGGATGACGAAGATGTGCTGCGGAACATCACTCACGACTATCTGGAGAGTGTGGGCTTCCGTGTCATGGCAGCAACCAACGGCAAGGAGGCGCTCGAACTGGCCAGTCAGGAAACGCCGGATCTGGTGATCATGGACATGCTCATGCCAATCATGGACGGCATGGAAGCGCTCCAGAAGATACGGACCCACAGCAATCCAGCGCTCTCACAGGTTCCCATCATCGCCATGTCTGGACTCGCGGTACCCGCAGAGCGAGACAAATGCATGATCGCAGGAGCGGATGCCTGTCTCGTAAAACCATTTGGCATCAAGCAGCTCGAAATGGCCATGAACCAATTTCTCAACTCGCGGCACACAAACGCCGACGCATAACGTAAGGCTATGTTCTAACCCATTGATCCCGCTTTGCCGACAGCTCGGTCCCATGCATGCACCTTGTAAATGCAGTCTGATAAATTTCCTCAGTTGAACAACTGCAAAACATGAAATTTCCACGCTGCAAGATGGACCTGATCACGGACACGTGTATAAACATCGCAACAACCACCACCGTCACTCTTTTTGCCATTGATTGCGTGATGCCAACGGCGTGCTAACATGGAGAATTCTGAAAATCCCCTGCCCATAAACACCTCTGGCGGAGAACGGCTCAGTCTCATCATCTGCCGGAACAGCCAAGGCGCGGAGGTTCGCGGCACGCTGCATCGACTGACGCGCTACCTGGCGGTTTTCGAAGTCTACAATCCGTACAGCATTGTGCAGCTTTCGGAAGTCTTGAACGACTTCCGCATTCTCATGAATGAGCGCGTGGTGTACTCGGGGCGGGCGGTCATCGCGAACCTGGTGAACACGGGCATCATGCTCATCTGCGAGGCTTCGCTCGCGGATGAAGGATGGATCGATGTCGACATCCTGGCACCGGCGCAAAACAAGGACCGGTTGCTGGCTGAGTTTGCCGAGTTCCTGCGTGAAACGGAGAAGACCTACTCGGTCGCTCCCGACTTCAAACTGGTGGTGGCGGACATTCACACGCTGCTCTCGGATCTGCGTCGGTGGATGGAACAGGTGGAACTGGGCGTGCGTTCACTTCCTGCAGGAGATCGCCTGACCGCAGAGCGGGATACCATCCGGCAGTTGGAAGTGCCCATCCTTCCCGCAGTGACTCCGCTTTTGGAACGGTTTGAAACGACTGCGGTGAGCATCACCCCGGAACTGCAGCCGGTGCACAGCAGTTACATCAAGAGACAGATTCATCCCCTGGTGCTGTGCTCCCCGTTTGTGTACCGCATTTTCCAGAAGCCGCTGGGCTACGCAGGCGACTACGAAATGGTAAGCATGATGCTGCGTGATCCCTACGAAGGGAGCTCCATGTTTGCCAAGATTCTGAACCGGCTGTTCCTCGACATCCCGCCGGTAGTGGCCCACCGAAACCGCATCACCTACCTGACCGAACGCCTGCACGAAGAAACTTCGCGTGCAGCACAGAAGGGCAAGATGGCCAGGGTGTTCAACCTGGGTTGCGGTCCGGCGAAGGAGGTGCAGCAGTTCCTCGCCACCGATGGACTGAGTGATAATGCGGACATCTCCCTGCTCGACTTCAACGACGAGACCATCACCAACACCACGCGCATCCTCGAGGACCTGCGCACCCGGCACCGTCGCCGCACGGAACTGAAGTTTGTGAAACGCTCCGTGCACCAGATCCTGAAGGAATCCTCGAAGAAGGGTGCCGGATTTGAGGTGGGAGGTTACGACTTTGTCTACTGCGCCGGGTTGTTTGACTACCTTTCCGACCGCATCTGCCGCCGGCTCCTGGAGGTGTTCTACGATCTGCTCGCGCCTGGGGGCCTGCTCGTGGCCACCAACGTGGATACCTCCAATCCGTCCCGCCTGTGGATGGAATATGTGGTGGAATGGCATCTGGTATATCGGAACAAACAGCAGTTCCTGCGCCTGGCGCCGGAAAGTGCGCCGCCTGGAAGCTGCTCGGTAAGCTCGGATACGACGGGAGTGAACATTTTCCTCGAAGTACGCAAGCCCGAGAATGGCTAATGTATCCATAGAGCCGCGAGGCGGCTTGCAGAGTTCGTTCGACGCATACGAGCGTCCGATCCGGATTCGCAACTACAAGCTGGGTTGCATTCTGGCTGGCACCTTCATGCCGCTGGGCGCCAGCGTGGACATCCTGGTGTACGGGCAGGAAACCATGTGGCAGTGGCTGCCCATGCGCTTCGCCACCTCCGGAGTGCTCGTTATCCTGTGGCTGATCCTGCACCTAAGACCGGAAACCAGGTTTTACCGGGCGGTGGGCATCATGGCGATGTTTGTCCCGGTGATCTGTATGTGCCTGATGATCTATTCCAAGGACGGCGCGGTATCCCCCTACTATGCGGCGCTCAACCTGGTGATGCTGGGCTCCGCCATCGTCATGCGATGGCCGCTGCTGGACAGCGTGATCATCTTGTTACTCACGCTCATTGCCTACGGGACAGCAGGCTTGGCCCACGGACGCATCACGGACTGGGGCACCTTCTATAACAACGTGTACTTCCTGATCCTGACCGGTGTGATCATCGTGGCGGGCACCTGGCAGTACAACGGGGTGCGGCGCTCGGAGTTTGAGCTGCGCTCCCGGTTGGATCAAAATCGCGAAGAGCTCGAGCGGACCAACCAGAAGCTCCGGGAAATGGATGAGGTGAAGAGCCGGTTCTTTGCAAACATCAGCCACGAACTCCGCACGCCGCTTACCCTGCTCATCGCCCCGCTGGAGGCGATGCTCAACCCCAAACCGAAGTCTGATGCCGAGCAAAAGGAGCTGCTGGAAACGATGCACGGCAACTCGATGCGCCTGCTCAAGCTCATCAATGACCTGCTCGATCTGGTTCGCCTGGAGTCCGGACGCGTGGAGGTGAAGGAACGCCGCGTGGAAGTTAAGGAATTCGTAGAGGGCATCGGCACGGCAGTGCGCGCCATGGCCAAGGACAAGCGCATCCGGCTGGAGACACACGTGGATCCCAGCCTGGGCGCCGCGAAGCTCGACTCGGAAAAGCTGGAACGCATCAGCCTCAACCTACTCTTCAACGCCATGAAGTTCACCGCTGCCGGTGGCAAGGTGGAGTTCAACGCAACCCGGGATGGAAACTGGTTGGAATTCGACATCCGGGACACCGGCATGGGCATCGATCCCGCCCAGCTGCCGCACATCTTTGACCGCTTCTGGCAGGGAGACACCTCTTCCCAGCGCAAGTTCCAGGGCATGGGCATCGGTCTGGCGCTGGTGAAAGAACTCGCGGAAGCCCAGGGTGGCACGGTGAAAGCCACCAGCGAAGTGGGCCGGGGCACGACGATGTCCGTAAGACTGCCCTACGTGGAGGCTCCTGAGGGGGAAGTCGAGGAACCCGAACACGCCGTGGAGACAAAGGACGTGGAAGCAGAAAGCAACGGTTCCACCCAGGAATGGATCAGCAGCCTGTACCGCCGCGCGGAACTGTTCCCCGCCATCACGTCCCTGCAGGCCAGCCTGCGCCCCATCGAGACCGGCGTTGGTCGCAGCCGCAAGCCGAAGCTGCTCATCGCGGACGATGAGCCGGACATGCTTCGCTTCCTCAAGGGTCAGCTCTCCGCCAACTTCGAAGTGCTGGAAGCCGTGGATGGTCTGCAAGCCGTGGACAAGGCGGCCCAGTTCCTGCCCGACATCATCCTCTCAGACATGATGATGCCGGAGAAGGATGGTCTGCAGGTCTGCCGCGAACTGCGCGAGCGTGTTTCCACGCGCTCCATTCCCATCGTGCTGCTCACTGCACGCGCGGATGAGAAGACCAAGATGGACTGCCTCCAGGCCGGGGCGAGCGACTTCCTCGGCAAGCCATTTTCCCTGACGGAAGTCTCCGTGCGCCTGAAGAACCTGGTGGACTCCCACCTCTACCAGAGGGAGCTCTCCGTGCAGAAGCAGCAGCTCGAAGCCGCTCTGGAGCAAGTGAAGGAAACCGAGGTGCTCATGGTGCGGAATGAAAAGCTCGCCGCTCTGGGCCGCATGAGCGCCGGCCTGATCCATGAGATCAACAATCCCCTCAACTATGCCAGCCAGGGTTTGCACCTGCTGGGCCAGGTGACGGAGATGCTGCCCGAAGAGGAGCGTGCGGACTTCGCCGATACCCTCAAGGACGTGCATGATGGCGTGAAGCGCGTGGCCCGCATCATCTCGGACCTGCGTGGATTCACCCGCATGACTCACGAGACCACCCAGGTGTTCGTGTTCAGGCCGGTGGCGGAAACGGTGCTGCGCTTCTTCTCCCACGAGTGGAAGGACGGCATTTCCGCGGAGATCAACGTGCCGGAAGGATTGGAAATCCGGGGTGACAGCAATCAGATTGTGCAGGTGCTGGTTAATTTGGTCCAGAACGCCATTGACGCCATGCGAACGAAGAAGTATGCCGACGGCGAATCCCCTCTCATTTCCATCAGCGCGGCACCGGCCGGCAGCAAGGTCATGGTAACCCTGCGAGACAATGGCCCCGGGATCTCCGAGGAGATTCGGAGCAAGGTCTTTGACCCCTTCTTCACGACCAAGGACGTCGGCTCCGGCATGGGACTGGGCCTTTCCATCTGCCATCGCATCGTTTCCGAGCACGGCGGGCGCATTGATGTCCGCAGCCAACCCGGTCTTTTTACCGAATTTGAATTGGAATTCCCTTCCCCTGACGCGAGGGGAGCGTTTGAATAACCCCCCGAAAAACCGCCCGAGCAACCCACGACGCCATGCACAACTTCTACGATATGAAGCGCTACACCGTCCTCTACGTCGATGACGAGGAGATGGCCTTGAAGTACTTCGAAAAAACCTTTGGCCGAGAATTCAAGATCCTCACCGCGAACAACGCTGCGGATGGCCTGAGGATCATCGAGGAAAAGGGTGACGAACTGGGCGTGCTCATCACGGACCAGCGCATGCCGGGCGAGAAGGGAGTGCACCTTCTGGAGCGCGCCCGCCAGTTGCGGCCCCGCCTCGTGCGCATGCTCATCACCGCCTATGCTGACTTCGGCGTGACCGTGGATGCGGTGAACCTTGGCAGCATCTTCCGCTACATCTCCAAGCCCCTGCAGGTGGACGATATGCGCAACACCCTGCACCGCGCCATGGAGTTCTACATTCTCCAGCAGGAGCGTGACGAACTGCTGCGTGAGAAGCTCTCCGTGCTGCAGAACGTGCTCATCAGTGACCGGGTGATCAGCCTCGGTGTGCTCGCCAGCGGCGTGAGCCGCGATCTGAATAATCCTCTGCACGCGGTGCAGTCCTTCCTGGAACTGACGCCCGGACGCCTGCGTCCTGTGGATACCGCTCAGGACCGCCTCCGCGATCCTCTCTTCTGGCGTGACTTCCACGACCAGATCAGCGTGCGCCTGAATCAGGTCGGCACTCTGCTGGGCGATCTGCAAGGTGTAGGAGCGGCGGCTGGGGCATCCAGCAATCCGGCATCGATTGTGGAAGAGGCTGCAGCGGCCAAGAAAGACGCAGCAGCAGCGAAGGGCGTGGAACTCACCACCCAGATAGACGCCTCGGCTCCTGCCGTGAATGTCGACGCCGGTACCTTCCGAAAGCTGGTCGACCTGCTGTTGGACGCTGCGCTGACCGCCGACACCCCGGGTGCCAAAGCCACCCTCTCCGTCAAGCCTGCCTCGACTCAAGGCGGTGCTGACGCGGTGACAGTGCAGTACCAGGACAACGGTCCCGGCCTCTCCATCGACTCGCTGCGGTCGGTGTTTGACCCCTTCTATGACAGCCCCGAGGGGCTCCATCCCTCAGCAGTTGCCTTGCTTGGCGCGCACCTCATCGCGCATCATCTGGGCGGCAGCATCACCTCCGGTGAGAGAGGCGGACTGAACCTCGAAGTGACCGTACCAGTGTCCGCCGCAGAAGGGGCAAAGGCCTTCACCACTCGTGACTTTGTAAGCAAGGTGCTGATGAATGACTCGCTGTGGGAGAGGCTGTTGCCGATTCATTAGCCTCCCTTGGGGATGTTCTCACTTTTGGGAATCAACTCCGAATTATTTCCGCTAAACCTGAAATTGTTAGACCTTTTCTAAAAGCTGTGTATTTATTCAGGGCATCGTAAACTGATGTTTGGGTGAAGCCATCATCTTCATCCCTTCCTGATGACCGCAGCGCCAACCACCACGATGAACTCCCGCAGGGAGAAGGTTTCCTTCCTCTCACTCGGGCAACGTATTCAAGGTCTACTACAGCTTCCGGTGGAAGACGAAGAAGCGCCCTACCCGGTGCTCATCGTCAGCCATGGCGCCGGTGAATTTAAGGAAAACTACATCGAGCTGGCCGAGTACCTCGCACACCGGGGTATCGCCACGCTGATGCTGGACATGCACGGTCATGGTGAAAGCGAAGGACCGGAGTACTGCATCCAGATGAAGGAGTGGGTCTCCGACATCAAGGCCGCCATCGATTTCACCGAGCAACGCGTCGATCTAGACAACCACCGCGTGGCTGCCTTCGGCCTGTCCTCCGGTGGTACTGCCATTCTCGAAGCTGCTGTGGTGGAGACCCGCCTCAAGGCACTCGTGACGCTGGATGCCACCGTCATGGACACGCTGCCCTTCGGTGTCTCGGTGCTCATGCGCAGCCTGTCTGCCCTTGGCGGCCTCAAGCATCTTTTCACCGGCAAGCACCTTCGCATTTCCCTGATCTCCATGTTGGATGGCCTGAAGCTGGCTTCCGACCCTGAGATCAACAAGCGTCTGCAAAAGGATCCGGGCAAGCTTCGTGCCTTCGCGGCCTTCCCACTGCCCGGCGCCGCCCAGGCTTTTATCGTCAATACCATCAAACGCGTGGATCAGATCAAGGTTCCCACCCTTGTGATTTGGGGTGAGGATGATGAACTTGATCCCATCAGCACCGCACATCGCCTGCACGACTCCCTGAAGTGCGTGAAGGGCCTTGAGATTGTGGCGGGCAACGGGCATGTGGGTCATCTGGATCGCAACCGTGAGCGTGTGTTTGAACTCACTGCGTCCTGGCTGCGCAAGCATCTTGCTTGATGCATCCTGCGTTTTAGTGCGCGATTCTCAGACGGTTGTTGCGCACCGTCACCACCCGTGTTCTCTGTCGAGGTCATGATGATTCTGGGTGCCGATGCAAAGAACTTCAACCGTGAAGAGAAATGGCGGATGCTTGCTCCGCATTTTCTCAATCACGGCACGGAAGCGCTGGCTTACGCGACCCTGCAGCAGGGCATGGAATACTTCGTCCATGACCTGGGATACATTTCCTTCACCAGCGTGACGCATCCGGTTTTTGCCCGGAAACTGAAGCGCATTGTTCTTTCGGATCCGGTTTGCGCACCGGGGAACATGCGGGCCTTGATCGAGGCCTTCATGAAGGAGAATCCATCCGCGGTCTTCGCGGTGATCTCCGAGGAGTGCGCGCGCATCCTGCGCCAGATTGGCTTCAAGGCAAACACCGTGGGCTATGAGCCGGTGCTGGACGTCCAGTCCTACAACACCAAGGGCAACTGGAAGGAACTGGACATGATCAAGCGCGCGCGCAACGAGGCAAAGCGCGAGGGCATCACCATCCGCGAGGTGGACATCTCCACCGTGTCCCAGGATCAGCTCAACGATCTCTCCGCCCGCTGGATTGGCGGCAAGAAGGTGAACGATCGCGAGATCTGGGTCTATGCGCGCCGGCCGGTGTATGAGCCTGAACACGGCGTGCGCAAGTTCGTGGCCTTCGACAAAGATGGCGTGGCCGTGGGCTATGTGTTCTACGATCCGATGTATCGGAACGGGAAACCCTTCGGCTACTCGGCAAACACGGTGCGCTGCGACGAACAACGCTACGGACGCCTCGCCACCGCAATCCACATGACCGCCATGGATGTCTTCAAACCCGAAGGCATCGAAGTGCTGAATCTGCTGATGTGCCCCTTCGTGAAGCTGGAGCAAGGCATCTACAATGATGACTGGGCCACGAGGATGTTCTTCGCCATCAGCGAGCGCTACGGCAACGAGATCTACAACTTCAAGGGCTTGTCCTTCCACAAGTCCAAGTACCGCGGCACCGACCGTCCCGTGTACTTTGCCTCGAACAGTCCCCTGCCCTCCAACGACGTCTACCTCGCCTTCCTGACCTCAGATATCGCCAACAGCTACTTCTCCACCATGGGCCGGTTGCTGAAGGGCGTGGTGAGGGAGACGATGTTCAGCAAGTAAGCCGCACTGCATCTGCGCGCCGACTCAATGCGGGTGGAACACCACCTTCTCACAGCCGGGCTGGCTGGGGGTGTGCTCGCAGCGCCAGGCCCAAGGGCGGGCGAGTTTGGCGATGGGCTCAAGGGGACCCTGCAGGATGCGGGTTTCGCCGTTGAGGGCGCCGCCGGGGCGGACCAGAACAGAACGGGCAGCGACGCTTCCGTAGAGCACGCCACCGGGATTCAGGAGGAGGGAGCGGTCACAGACGAAGTCGCCCTTCACCACGCCATTCACCACCACGTCCTGGGCGCGCACTTCTCGCAGGAAATGCACCTCCCCGCTCTGTAGCACCTCAATGCGGCGGGCGTGGATGGGTTCGCCCACGATGTCCTGGGTGGCGTAACGCAGGTCCGGCAGGTCATCCACATTCACCTTTCCGGGGTCAGGCTCCTCGGCGCTGGTCATGGGCCGGAAGCAGATCGGACAGGTAGGTACCGTGGCCACGCCGGAGACGGTCCGGTCATGGAAGTACTCGCTGTACTCCTGCGGCAGCTCATTCAGCCGGGCGGCGAGCAGGCGGGCATCCAGAAGCTGAATCCCCCGGCTCCGGGCCGCGGTCTGGGCACCGGGGGTAGAACCGGCCGGGGCGATGTAGATGCCGGGAATCTGCCCCTCTGCAGCGAGGGTCTCCACAAAGCCGGTCACGCAGTCGACCGTGGCCATCCAACGACTCCACGGGGCGAGCCGTACCAGGGCTCTTCCCTTCTGTCGCGCCTTGGGGTCTTCGATGAAAAACTGGGCCGCTCCCGTGGGCTCAATCGCGGTGCTGCCGGGCTCGTAGCCGGAGTAGACGGATAGGGCGCGGACGACCTCCAAGAGACGCTTCCAGTCCAGGTTGCGCAGTAGTTCCTCCGTCCAGCAAACCGTCAGCACGGCACCCTCGTTCAGGACGGGGTCCTCGGATGCATCTGGGGATTGCATGGCGACCATGGCTGACGGCGCAGGAGACTGGAGTATTAAATGTACTGCGGTGGTGACTTTTGTCTATGCTCGAAGAAGCATACGCGGCTGAGGGCCAGCAGCGGACAGCATTCCGCTTGCCCGTGAGAGCATCGCAGCCATGTTTGTCATCCCCATGGCCGTCCCTCCCAGCAATACGACCCAGGCGCAGTTCGCGCGTGTGGCCACTCCTGAAAATCCGTTCCGCTTCACCTGCGGGATGGAGCTGGATGACCTGACGCTGGCCTACGAGACCTACGGTACGCTCAACACGGACAAGACCAACGGCATCCTCCTTTTCCACGCCCTCTCCGGCAATCAACATGCCGCCGGGTACTGCCCTACCGTGCCGGGCACCAATGGCCGATGGACGGAGGACTGCCATCGTGGGTGGTGGGAGCTTTTCATCGGGCCAGGCAAGGCGCTGGACACGGACAAGTTCTTCATTGTCTGCGCAAACTTCCCCGGAGGCTGCTACGGCAGCACGGGACCGGCATCCACCAACCCCAAGACCGGCAAGCCGTATGGCGCAGCCTTCCCACAGGTGAGCACGGCGGACGTGGTACGTTCCCAAGCACGGCTGCTCGACCTCCTTGGCATCGAGAAACTGCATGCGGTGATTGGGCCTTCGGTGGGTGGCATGATGACGCTGAACTTCGCGTCCCTCTTCCCCGAGCGTGTGCGCCTCGTCGTCTCCATCGCCAGCGGCATGAAGACCACGGTGCTCTCGCGCCTTGGCGTATTCGAGCAGGTGATGGCGATTGAAAACGATCCGCACTTCAAGGGCGGCGATTTCTACGGCGGCCCGGAGCCAGAGTATGGTCTGGCACTGGCGCGCATGATCTCACACAAGACGTTTGTGCACCTGGATGCCATCGAACGCCGCGCGCGTGGAGATGTGATGCAGGCCAGCGACCGCCTCGCCTGGTACAAGGTGGGCCACAATGTGGAGAGCTACATGCTCCACCAGGGAAAGAAGTTCGTGAAGCGCTTCGATGCCAACACGTACCTGCGCATCTGCGACATGTGGCTGCGCTACGATCCACTGCGTGATGCCGGATTGGACAATCACGGCGAGCTCTTCGCCATCAGCCGGAAGGCTGGACATCACTGGCTGGTCTTCAGCATCGACTCGGATTTCTGTTTCTATCCGGAAGAGCAGGCCGAGCTTGTACGCTGGCTGGAGCAGGCCGGAGTATCAAACATGCATATCACCGTGCACTCAGAGAAGGGGCATGACTCCTTCCTGCTGGAGCCGGCACTGTACACGCCGCACCTGGCCTACACGCTGAAGCGTGGGGTGACGACAGATGCGGCGTGGGAAGGGGATAATCTGGGGCTGTAGGGGCGTGCCCATGCTCCTTTGCATGGGCATTACATCATCCTACTTCCCCACCACTCGCAACGGCACACGAAGGCACGAGGGACGTGCGCGATCATGCCAGATGGTATTGATGGCAGTCTGCGTGTCCTTCATCCAATCCATCGTCTGCCGTCCACCGGTTTGATTGTTGGGCTCATACAAAGGGGCGCCGGTGCTGGCGATGGTGATGCGGATGCGGTGGCCTTTGTTGAAGATGATGCTCGTCCAGCCGACGTGCATGCTGAGCTTCGCTATTTCATCGGTGCGGGGATCGTTGCGTGTGGCGAGTGCCTCAGCATTGGTCGGCGTGAGGAGGCGTTGCTTGTCGAAGCCATCGCGGTAGCGGGCGCGCATGGGGTAATCCATGAGCAGCATGCTGCGGCCGTCCGGATACACGTCACTCACGCGCACGATGAAGTCGGTGTCCGGTGCCGTGGAGGAGATGTACAGCTCTGCCTTCACTTCACCGGTCCACTCCATGGGCTCGGTGAGAGGCTCGGTGGTCCAAGTACGCACTTCGGCTTGCTGCTCGAAAGCACTCGCATCCTTCGCACCGGGGAATGAGGTGCCGGGAATATTCATGGGCTTGCGCGGATCGCTGGCATAGCTCGTGCGTGAACCCACCGCATTGCTGCGTCGCATGCCCAGCAGACCATCGGCATTCAAGAAGAGGCGTTTCTCCTTCAGGGCAGGTGGCCAATCGGCAGCTTCGCTCCACGTGTTTCCGGGAGAGCCATTCTCGCCCGTCGCGCCCATCACATACCAGCGGGCCTTGGGTTCCTTTTCAATGCCGTTCGCTTCACCCTTGAGCCAGTAGTTGAACCAGCGGGTCATGTGTTCCAGCTCCGGCCACGTCGCATTCTCCGGGTAGGTGAGCTCACCCACCTTGCTGCCTTTGTTGAGGCGTCCATGGAGCCACGGGCCGAGCAGCAGCCATTGATTGTCGCGGGACTTTGGGCCGCCGAGTTTCTGCCTTCCCTGGAAGCTCATGATGCTGCCCTGATTCATGAAGTCATACCAGCTTCCGATGGTGAAGCAGGGCACGTTCATCTTGCCGAAGTAGGGTTTGCAGTCCTCTGCCCTCCAATAGCCGTCGTAGTCCGGATGGCGGTCCCATGTCTTGAGCAGGGCCTCATGGTCGGCGTAGTTGCTTGCCACCTTGCCCATGGCCTTGTAGCGCTCCGGACGTGTGGCGCCGCCGAGGCGGTAGCCTTCGTGGAAGAGGCTCAATCCGGTGTCCACCATGTACTGGGCCACCAGGTGGGGAGGCTGCGTGACGGCGAGATAGTTCTGCACATAGCCACCCTGCGAGCTGCCGAAGGTGCCGATTTTCCCCGTGCTCCACGGCTGGGTCGCGAGCCACTCGCACACATCCCAGCCATCGCGCTCCTTCCCCCACTGGGTGGCGCGGTAACTCACCCAGACGCCCTCGCTCTCATGGGTGCCGCGGTAGTTCACCATGGCCACCACGAAGCCCTGAGCCGCCAGTGACGCCGCGGCCTTCCGCGTGCCCAGGCCGGTGATTTCTGCGTAACGCTGCTCAAAGAGGGCGGGCAGCTTTTCCTGCGAAGCGGACTCCGGGAAATAGAGGTATGCGGAGAGCTTCACGCCGTCCCTCATGGGGATCATCACGTGCTCTTCGCGAACGCCTGGGACATCGAGCTTTGGCAAAGGCTTGGAGACAGCTCCGGCAAGGAGGGTGACAGGAACTAGGGCGGCGAGCAGGCAATACCAGAAGGCGAGGCGGCAGAGACGGGGCATCCTTCCAGAACGAGTTCAGCCGCAGGATTTTCCCGCGGATTGTCGCCTGGACTGGGCTTTTCATCCGGCGACCGGCGGCTGACGTAAAACCATTTGCACGCATGCAAGTGCGCGCTAAACTCTCCGGCTCATGCATTTCGCTGCCGTCAGCATCCGGCTCATTCGAATTAGGTAGGGCTTCCGTCGCGCCAGACTGAGGTTTTGTGCGCTTGCATTGGAGGCCCCTTTCAGCTTTGCTGCCCGTCCGCGTGCCTCGTGGCACTGCCTTTCCCGCCCCACAGGCGGCCTATAAGCAAAGGCTCCACGGCACTTCGGGACAGCTCACCGCCAACTGATTCCGCGGTTTCCGCCGCACCCCTTGAGCCAAACTTTTTTTCATTGCATCACATGTCAAAGTCACCCGCAGTTTCCCTCTATGACACCACCCTCCGTGACGGCACGCAGGGCGAGGGCGTCAACTTCAGCGCGCACGACAAACTCCGCATCGCCCACGAACTGGACGCGTTCGGCATGCACTACATCGAGGGCGGCTGGCCCGGCTCCAATCCGAAAGACATGGAGTTCTTCGAGCTGGCGAAGACCCAGACCTTTAAGAACGCGAAGATCGCGGCCTTCGGCAGCACGCGCCGGGCGAACCTCGCCGTGGAAGAGGATCCACAGGTGAAGATGCTCATCGATGCCGGCACGCCGGTCGTCACCTTCTACGGGAAGAGCTGGCTGCTGCACGTCACGGAAGTCCTGCGTACTACGCCCGAAGAAAACCGCGCGATGATCCGCGATACCGTGCGCTTCTGCAAAGAGGCTGGACGCGAGGTGATCTACGATGCGGAGCATTTCTTCGACGGCTTCAAGGATGAGCCTGAGTACGCCCTCTCCACCCTGGCCGCGGCGCTGGAAGGCGGGGCGGATTTCCTGGTGCTCTGCGAGACCAATGGTGGCAGCCTGCCTCATGAGGTCGAGGAGATCACGAGAAAGGTACAGGCCCGCTTCCCGGAGGCCAAGATCGGCATCCACTCGCACGATGACGGCGGTCTTGGCGTGGCCAACGCGCTCGCGTCCATCCGCGCCGGCGCCGTGCAGGTGCAGGGTACGATGAACGGATACGGTGAACGCACGGGCAACTGCAACCTGACCACCGTGGTCCCGAACCTGGCTCTGAAGATGGGCTACGAAGGCCTGGTGCCGGACCTGACCAAGCTCACCGCGCTCTCGAAGTTCGTCGATGATGTGGCGAACCTGCCGCACTTCAACCGCGCTCCGTTCGTGGGCAGCACGGCCTTCTCCCACAAGGGGGGCACGCACGTGAATGCCGTGCAAAAGCTCGCACGCAGCTATGAGCACATCCAGCCTGCCTCTGTTGGCAATCGCCAGGTGGTGCTGGTGAGTGACATGTCCGGCCAGGACAACATCCTGCGCAAGGCCCAGGAGCTGGGCTTCGATCTCAAGCGTGGTGAAGAGTCCCGCCGCATCCTTGAGCAGGTGAAGCAGCGTGAGAATGACGGCTACGAGTTCGAAGCCGCGGATGCCTCCTTTGAGTTGCTGCTGCGCCGTGAGCTTGGCCTTTACCAGCCCAGCTTCAAGCTGCTGGAGTATCACACCACACACCGCCAGCATGGCGAGCGCGGACTGGATACCTGTGAAGCCACCGTGAAGCTTGAGCTCAACAACGAGCGAGTCTACACGGTGGAAGAAGGGGACGGTCCGGTGAACGCCCTGGACCGCGCCCTGCGCAAGGCCCTGGCCGTCGCGCATCCCGAGCTGGCACAAGTGTCCCTGTGCGACTTCAAGGTGCGTATCCTGGACAGCAAGTCCGGCACCGCGGCGAAGACGCGCGTGCTCATCGAGAGCACCGATGGCACGGATAGCTGGGGCACCGTGGGCGTGGACTTCAACATCATCGACGCGAGCTGGGAGGCTCTGCGTGAGAGCCTTGAGTACTACCTGCTGAGGAAGAAATCCCAGCGGGAAGCGTAGTGGCAAGATGACAAAGGTGTCATAAAGGACGCCTTCGTCCATGTTGACATTGGGAGGGCCGGAGCGAGGATCCGCCCTCCCCACGACTTGGGCCATTTCTTTAGAGGTTCCCAAACGAATTCCTTGAACGAAAGAGCCCTTGTCTCCACCAACGCCCGCACGCGCTCATGGTGATTGACCTTTCCTCCCGCATCCAGCAGCCACTCCAGCGCAATCTTTACAAACTCGCGGCTCCTCTCGTAGAGCGCGGTTTGGCGATTCGGAGTTTCAATGATTTGTACGAGCGCACCCGCCGCGCTTACGTCAACCATCCGGACTATCCCTCGTCCCGTGCGTGGTTCTCTTCAGGACTGAAGGAACTCGGCGCGCGCTATGAAGTGGACTGGCCCGCGAACTTCAATCTTCCCGCCGAGGGGCCGCTCATCGTGGTGTCGAATCACCCGTTCGGTATTCTGGATCCGGTGATTCTCGCCGATCTCGTGTCTGCGTTTCGCCCTTATGTGCGATTCATGACGAACTATCTCCTCGGCACCATGGAGGAGATGCGTCCGTGGATCATCGCGGTGGATCCCTTCGATGGAGAGAACAGTGCGCAGCGCAATCTCGCGCCCATGAAGGAGGCGCTGCGCTTCCTTCGCCAGGGTGGCGCGCTCGCCATTTTCCCCAGTGGTGAAGTGGCCCACTACAAGATGGGGCGCGGGGTTGAGGAGAGTCCTTGGAGCTCTCATGTTGGCGCCCTCGTACGCCGGACAAAAGCAACCGTGCTGCCCGTGTACTTTGAAGGGCACAACAGTCCGCTTTTCCACGCTGCCGGCATGCTGCATCCGCTGGCTCGCACGGGCCTGATCTTCCGTGAACTGTTCCAGCGCTGCAAAGAACCAGTGCAGGTGAAGGTGGGCCAGCCCATTCCCTTCTCACGGCTGAAGAAGTTTGAAGATGACGAGAGCCTGACACGCTACCTGAGGCTGCATACCTTTATCATGAGCCAGCGTGGCAAGCCCGAGGTTCGTCACAAGGAAGCGGATGAGGCGAACGAGCCGCGCGACAACATCAAGCCGGTGATCGCGCCGCAGACAGAGAGCCAGCAGGAGGCCTTCGAGCGCGAGGTGGAAGCCTTGCGTGCGCAGGGCAGTCATCTGGCGAGCCAGGGAAACCTGAGTGTCTTCGTCGGATCTGCCGCGGAGATCCCTTCCTTGCTGCGTGAAATCGGCCGTCTGCGCGAGGTGACCTTCCGCGCGGTGGGCGAAGGCACAGGCGAAGAGATCGACCTCGATCGCTTCGACGACCACTACCTGCACATTTTCCTCTGGGATGAGAAGGAGCACCGTGTGGCCGGCGCCTACCGGTTGGGCCGTGCGGATGTAATCCTGCGCCGCTATGGTAGGAAGGGGCTGTATACGAGCACCCTCTTCAAATTTCAGAAGCCATTCCTGTCGCACCTCGATGACGCGCTGGAGATGGGACGCAGCTTTATCGCTCCGAACTACCAGCGCAGCATCGCGGCTCTCCCCCTGCTGTGGAAGGGCGTGCTCACCTGGGTCACGCGGTATCCGCACTACAAGAAGCTCTTCGGACCGGTGAGCATCAGCGGCGAGTATCAAGGACTCTCGCGCAAGCTCATGGTCGAGTTCCTGAGCGACAACAATCTGCATCCCGACCTCGCCACCCTTGTGAAGCCGCGCAAGCCCTTCCGCTATGGGAAGAATCGCAAGCTCCTGCGTGAGTTCATCTCCGCGGAACTGGGCAATGTGGATGACTTCTCCGCACTCATCTCCAGTCTCGAAGAAGACGGCAAGGGCATCCCCACCCTGCTGAAGCACTACCTGCGGCTGAATGGCACGCTGCTGAGCTTCAACGTGGACAAGGACTTCTCCTCATGCCTGGATGGACTCATCCTCGTGGATGTCACTGAGACGGATCCTCGCCTGCTTGGGAAATACATGGGTGAAGCAGCCTGCGGAGAGTACCTGAAGCATCATGGCATTGAGCCGAAGAGCGATGTGGCGACGGCGGAGGGCGCTGCGGGTGCGGCTACGTCGACGTCCGCGAATCGCGCGTGAGTGAAACGCTTTCTCCTCATCGAACGTCTCGTGAGGAAAGTTGCACTCCCCATGTGGAGTAGACCTCACGATGTACTACCTTGCGCGTAGCGCTTTGGAGTGCGGTGCGAAGCACCGCTTTGAACGGAGGAATGTCGCATGATAGCTTCCCCCAAAGTGAACCTACAGCAATCACTGATGTGCCGTGTCTATCATTCCACTCGGGACTTCATGGTGAGTAATACGCCAGCGCTCCGTTCAAAGCGGTGCTACGCACACGCACTCCAAAGCGCTGCGCGCAAGGTGGTTCACTCAAGGACATGACATGCGCCATGCCGCGATTGACTCACGAGACGTTTGATGGTGTCTTTATCTCCCGTTCCCCCTTACCTCTTCCACGCCGTCACCTTGGAATTCGCAAACTCCACGGTGGCCCGTTCATAGGGAACATAGTCTACCATGGGCTGGTAGGAGTAGAAGGAATCGTAGCAGTAGCCATACCCGTGCGGACCGTACCAGCCACCGTAGCCCCAGCCGGGGCCTCCCCATCCGCCAGGCACGGCGTCATAGTCCAGGTAGGACCACTGCTCCATGGCGCGACCATTTCGTGAACCACGGAAGGCGCGATCTGGACGCCCCCAGGCGATGAAGACGGCCTGCTTGCTCATGCCTTCCTCCACCTCACCACGCGACACGAGGCCCTTGTGGCGCTCGCTCAGCTTGTTGTAGATCTCCGGGTTGCGCTCAATACGCTTGGCAATGGGCGATACGCAACTGGCCAGCAGGAGGCAGGTGGCCGCTGCAAAGAGGGCAGGAAGGGTTTTCATGGCGGAAAGGGTTCGGAGTTAAACGATGATGGTCGATTTCCGAGTGTTGAATTTCGCGCGCCGGAATGTCGTATTTTTATTAGTAGCACAATTTCAAAGGAATCGGCAATAGCCTCGGTTTGCGATTCGTGCCGACTTTGCCACGAGTAGCGAAGGTGCCGTCCTGATTCGGTGGCGTTGCGCGGAAGATAGCGTAGCTTTCTCTCCCTCCCGGCGTGCATCCCATGCGCATCGAATCCAAGAGACTAACTTTCTGGCGGGCCTTCTGGCTGTTCCTGGCAGGGCTGTCGCTGTTGTTGGTCGGGTTGCTTTCCATCCCATTCTTCAGCTTGCGACATTTCCCGGTGAGCGTGGTGAAGGTGATTGTCTTGGCAGAACTTTTCTACATCCTGCAGGCATACTTGATGGCTCGATACTGGATGCGGGTGCAATCAAAGAGCCTGTTTCATTGGCAGGTTACTCCCACCTATGTGGAAGTCCATTGCGGGGAACGCATGCTGATTTCAATTCCATGGCGTGACGTGTCGGACGTGACCTTCACACGAGGTGTCATGAGGCTGAAACTAGACCTCCCTAGATTTAGATTTGACGGATTTTTTCTCAAAGGGATCAAGCGATGTGAGTTTGAGCGGGTGGAGGCCCTGCGTCGTACGAGCGAGTCGTAAGGGTAAGGGTTCGAGGGCGAGGGCTGATGAAGGAAAATAGGCAGGCCACAAAGGCCACCTCCGGCGAATCCGTCCATGGCCCCATGATTTGTCTGGTGGATTTTTCGCGTCCAGAGGCGACTGAACTTCAACACTCTTCTGCCCATGTCCCTGCTACTCACCCACACCAATGCCAATGGAGAAGCCGCGATGGTGGACATCTCGGCAAAGCCAGTCTCCCGTCGCGAAGCAGTCGCCACGGGCCACATCAAGCTGCAGCCTGCGACTCTGGAGTTGATTCGAGAGAATCAAATCCAAAAGGGGGATGTGCTGGCCGTGGCGCGCATTGCCGGCATCCAGGCGGCAAAACTCACCCAGCATCTCATCCCGCTCTGCCACCAGATCCCGCTTAGCAAGGTGGGTGTCGACTTCGTGCTCAATCCGGAAGGCATCACCGCCACGGCCACGGCGAAGACGATTTGCCAGACCGGCGTGGAGATGGAGGCGCTCTCCGCGGTGACCGTATCGCTGCTGACCATCTATGACATGTGCAAAGGGGTGGACAAGTCAATGCGGCTTGACGGCGTGCATCTGGTGAGCAAGACGAAGGAGCCGGCCGAGAAAGGCTGACTCACCCACATGTCCACACCTGCTCCTGCACCCGCTCCTACGCCTGCCACGATTACGGTTGGCATCATCACCGTCTCGGACCGCGCCAGCGCTGGTGTGTATCAGGATCATGGAGGGCCTGCGTTGAAGAAGGCCAGCAACGAATACGGCTGGAGCGTGGAAGCGGAAGCGCTCGTGCCGGATGACGTGGTGGCTATCCAACAGGCAGTGCTCTCTTTTGCGGCGCAGGGTTGTGGGCTCATCCTCACCACGGGCGGCACCGGCATCGCTGACCGCGATGTCACGCCAGAGGCTATTCGTGGCATCATGCGCGTGGAGATTCCCGGCTTTGGCGAGCTCATGCGGATGAAGTCGCTGGAGATCACGCCGAATGCCATCCTGAGTCGCTGCATGGGCGCGATTGTGAGGAACTCGCTCGTGCTCGCGCTTCCTGGCAAGCCGTCGGGTGCGGTGGAGTGTCTCAGCTTTGTGGTCGGCGCCGTTCCACATACCGTGAAGGTGGCACGCAAGGAACCGACGAGTTGCTAATGTCGAACGAAGAAGAGAAGGAGTGACGCCATGACTGTGGATGACATGCTCGACTTGCTGGCCTCCGTGGGAGAAGTGACGCCGCGCCGGATGTTCGGCGGCACGGGCTTCTACAAGAATGGCATCATGTTTGCCCTGGAGGCGTACGGCAGGCTCTTTCTCAAAACCGACGAGGAGAATCGCCAGATATTCATCGACGCGAGCTGCGAGCCCTTCCGCTTCGTGGACAAGGACGGCAACGAGACCGTGATGAGCTATTGGGAGCCGCCGGAGAGCGCCCTCTCCAGCCCAATGAAGATGAAACCCTGGGCGCTGCTCGGAGTAGAGGCGTCCCTGCGCAAGGCGAAACCGAAGGCGAAAGCAAAGAAGAAGCCGAAGCAGGAACCGGAAGCGAAGCCGGGGCCAAAGGCCAAAAAGAAAACCGCGGCGAAGAAGGCGCGGAAGAAATGAGGTACACTGAGTCGACGGTGGCACGATAGACATCCGTCCAACCATCATCACTCCCACCATGCCTGCTCACGCGGATCAGTTTAGCATTACTACCCGGGGAAAGGGCACGTATGACATCACCTCACAGGTGGAGCGTATCGTGCGTGCCTCCGGCATTCGTGTGGGCACAGCCACGGTCTTCGTGCAGCACACGAGTTGCAGCCTGGTGATCTATGAAAATGCGGACCCTTCCGCGAGGACAGATCTGCATGAGTTCTTTGAGCGCCTGGTACCGGAGAACACACCGTGGTTCGTGCACACCTGCGAAGGGCCGGATGACATGCCGAGCCACATCCGCATGGTGCTCACCCGCACCAGTGAAGTCATCCCGGTGATGCAGGGACGCATGACCTTGGGAACGTGGCAGGGGATCTATCTCTTCGAGCACCGCCGTGCGCCGCATACGCGGAATGTGGTGGTGAGCGTGGTGGGAGAGTAGCGACGCATGCTTGCGGCGCCACGTGATTTCAACACGGAGACACGAAGACGCAGAGGCACAGAGTTTGATTTTGGAATGGATAGTGAGGTGCGCTAATTTCTTGGACCACGGGATAAGAGACAAGCCGTATGAGTACCGTGACCCGAAAAAAGCGTTACAGCAGTGATTTTAAAACCCATGCCGTGGAGTTGGTCCGCATGGGCAAGAGTGTGTCCGAGGTGGCTGAAGAACTCGGCATTGGCACTGGCATCCTTTACCGTTGGACCCGGTCCCAAAGGCAGCCGGTGCAGCTCGTGGGCGCAGACCAACGAGCCGGAGGCGAGGAGGGCGAAGCCAACGAGCTGCACCGGCTGCGGCGTGAAATCGCCAACCTGCGCCTGGAGAACGACATTTTAAAAAAGGCCGCTGTCATCCTGGGCACGCCATCGCCGTCCAAACTCGCGAAATGATCCTGCAACTCCAGCGCCAGACCGGTGGGAGTGTGCGCAAGATCTGCGACGTCCTGGAGCTGCCCCGCAGCAGCTTTTACCATGCGGCAAAGCCTATCTCACGCCATGAGCAAGACGCTCGCCTGGGGGAACTCATCGAGGAGATCTTCAAACGCAACCGGTGCCGCTATGGCTACCGCAGGATCCATGAGGAGCTGTGTGACCATGGCATCGTGTGTGCGCCTTCGAGGCTGCGCCGCATCCTCAAAACACGGGGCCTCAAGGCCATCCAACCCAAGAACTACCTGCCCAAAACCAGCGATGGCCGGGCAGACCGTCCCTCTTCCAATCTGCTGGCCCAGCAGCCCGTGCCGCAGAAGCCCGGCGAGGCCTGGGTCGCAGACATCACCTTCATTCCCACTACGGCAAACTGGCTCTATCTGGCCGTGGTCATGGATTTGGGCTCGCGTCGCATTGTGGGCTGGAGTCTCGCATCACATATGCGTGCAGAACTCGTCGTCCATGCCTTGGAACAAGCCCTGCAAACCCATCCCAAAGCCAGCGGCATTGTCTTCCACAGCGACCGGGGCAGCCAGTATGGCAGCACTGCCTTCCGTTCCGTGCTCACGCGTGCCGGCCTGCGCCAGAGCATGTCGGGGCGAGCCAACCCCTATGACAATGCGTGGACAGAGTCCTTCATGGGTACCCTCAAGCGCGAGATGCTTCAAGGAGGCCGCTTTGAAGATCTCACCGATGCACGACTGGAACTCTTTGAGTACATCGAGGGCTACTACAACAACCAGCGCAAGCACTCCGCCATCGGTTACCTCACCCCCAATCAGTTTGAGACCCAATCCAGAAACCTAAACTAAGACACTCGCTGGTCCAAAAATGCGTTGCACCTCATAGGCAGTTGGCCACTCGTGGAAGAATTTCCTAAGTCTTCTCGAATCCTCCGTGCCTCTGCGTCTCTGTGTTGAAATCCTCGACGTTGCCTTCCGCGGTCACTTCGCATCCGGCGCGGTCCATTCCCTGCGCCGTTCTTCACGCAGCGTGGTTCTTCCTCCGTTGCGCTTGCGCATGGGATCAAAGGCCAGGTCACTGCCGTCCACTTTCATCTGGTACACGATTTTCAACAGCTCTCCCAGCCGGCCCTTGGGAAAACCCTTCTGGTTGAACCACGCGAGGTACTCCACTGGCAGATCAAAAATCGGCACGCCGTACGGAGGGAAATTCTGCGGGCCAAATTTCCCGAAGGGCATGCGCATCCGTTCGATGGCGGCCATGTCCTCCGCCATACGGGCAGCAAGTTCGTCGGGATTCACAGAGGTAGTTCAGGGTTGGGATTCTTATCTTACACCGATTCCCGCCGCGTAAAGGTCGGCATCACACGCACATTCCCTTCGCGCACCACGCCGTCCTGCACAAGCCCCACGACCATGCGATGCACGCGCTTGGCAAAGGCGGCGGGACTCACGGCGTAGCGGGCCACACGGGGCTCGGTGCTATCGAGGAAGGTGTCATCATCGCGGCACACCAGTGCCATGTCCTGCGGGATGCGCACGCCGCGCCGCAGCAGATGGGTGAGCACGGTGAGCGCGGAGGCGGACCGTGCGATGAGCAGCGCGGTGGGACGCGGCTTCTCAGCGAGCAGGTCATCCAGCTTCGCGCAGAGGCCGGCATTGGTGCCATCATGCCGACAGATGGTGCCGCTAACACCGCGCTGCGCGAAGGATTCCAGCCCTTCCAGAAAGCCGCGCTCGCTCTCGATGTCGCCGCCGAGTTGCTCACGGCGAATCAGCAGGGCGATGCGCTTGTGCTGCCTGCCCGCGAACAGGCCCACGGCATGGCGGCATGCGGCGCGATAGTCGCGGTCCACGGCTGACAAATCCGTACCTGGGAAAGACGACCCCACCACCACACAGGGAGTATCATGCTCTGAGAACCAGCGCTGCATCGCCTCCGTGGCCTGATAGAGCACCCACGCGGCGGCTGGCGTGCCTGCGATAAGCGACTCCAACGCACGCGCGGGATTTTTCCTTCCGAAGCCCGCTCGTCCTACCACCACCTGAAGAAGGTGTCCCTCATTCGCGAGCTGGCCGCGCAGTTCATCCACCCACAACATCACAAAAGGCGGCATCGCATGCAGCGGCTCCGGGCTCAGAAGGCCCACGGTGAGAGTGATGGGCGACTTCGCCGGTGGTTTGATGAGTACCTTGGTGCGGCATCCATGCGCCACCTCCACCAGCTTCTCCCGCTGCAGCACCTCCATGGCCGCACGCAGGGTGGGCCGGCTGATCTGCCACTGGGAGCAGAGCACACGCTCCCCCGGTAGATGTCCCCGCCACAGTCCCGACTGGATACCCTGCCGCAAGACCCGCACCGTCTCCGCGACAAGAGACGAGCGTTGCGGACGGATGGACTGGCCCTTCATGCCCTGCACTGAAGCGGATGGGGCGTGTGCTGGTCAAGGGATTTTACCAGCGGCCCTGGGAAGAAGGTGACTCCTCGACTTCAACACAGAAACACAAAGACGCAGAGGCACAGAGACTTAAAAAAACTCCGTAGCTTTGTGTCTTCGTGTTTGATTCGTCCTGCCGTCCTCACCCTTCGGGCTGCTTCGCAGTCGTCTCGCTCCGCTCGGCGCTGTGTTGAGATCCACGATGAGCCATTACCCATAGTTCACTTCACCAACACAAACACCGCGCTGCTCATCACTTCGCCATTCACCATCACGTCCACAGCGTGCTTTCCGGGGTGATGCTCGCGGGTGGTGAAGTCCACGATCCGCTGGCTCTTCGCTAGAGTCAGGACAGCGCCCGGCTCCAGCGTACATTCCTTCCACTTGAAGACCTTGGCGGAAGTAGCGCCTGACTTTTTCACGTAGTGGATGGCGTAGTCGATGACCAGTCGCTGAGCCTTCTTCGTCTTGGACTGCAGGTGCAGGGACATGGTCATGCGCTCACCGAGTTTCACCTTTTGGGAGGTCACGGAGAATTCCACCACTTTCACCTCAGCCTTCTCCCCTGCCCCAATCACGGTCAGCGCGCGGCGATCACCTTTTTTTATCAAGGTACGCAAAGCGCGCTTTGCAATCCATGCCGTGTGCTCATGCTCCATGGGCCACTCCGCGAGACGCTCCAGAACCCAGTCCGGGTGATCCTTGGTGATGTCATTCAAATGATTCGCCACGGACTTGCGCACATACAGGCTCGGGTCCGTCTTGAGGTTGGAGAGGATGGGCAGCACGGGGGATGGATCCTTGATGAGCGCATCCAAGCGGAAGGACCACGGTAGGCGCGGACGGCATCCTTCGCTCGCGAGACGACGCACATGCTCATCCTTGTCGCGCGACCAGCCGTGCATGACCTTGAGCGTGCGCTTCAAGTCCTGTCGAAGGAAGGGACGAATGGCGAACTCCGCCGAACCGAACGTCGTGAAGAACTTCAGTGCGTCCATGGAGGGCTCGAAATGCTCCAGCCCGTACACGCTCACATAGTCCGGCAGCACCAGCGTGACGAAGTTGTGATCGATGCGCGGTGCGACCTTGCGCAAAATTCCGAGTGCCTTCTCGTAGTCGGAGGGCAAGGTGGCGTGCAACCCCTCCGTCATGCGCCGTAGCCGCTGCATGAGATTCAACGGCTCCAGTCCGGGAAGCGTGGCCGCGAGGAAGGCTTTCGAATCGAACTTGGGATATACCGCCGCGACGTCCGCCGCCATCGTGCGAAAGCGGGCTTCATTGAACCACTCCTTCAGTGCAGGTGCGGCGGTGGATTCGGTTTCTGATTCGAGGGGCATACAGTTGGGTTAGCATCGGATAGAGCCGAAGAAAAGGAAACGCGCGCAAGCGATTGTCGAGCCATCCATCCGGTTCTAGGATGGCGTCGTCACCTACGTCAGGAGACTTCACTCACCCATGGTCAGCTTCATCACGCCCGACGTCGCAATAGGTACCAGTCTGGATGCCGCAGACACCAAGGTGATTGCCGAGCACGGGTTCCGTTCCATCTTATGCCTCAATGGCCACTTTGTCGGCTGCGAACCGGCGGAGTGTGGAGTGGAGGCCCTGAAGGTGTACGACTTCATCGATGGACCGGGAAACGATCCCTGGCTGGTCCGGCAGGCCGTGCTCACGCTGGAGAAGTTTGTGAGACTGTCACCTAAGGTCCTCGTGCATTGTCGCGCTGGCCGCAGTCGTTCGGTGGTGATCGTGGCCGTGTGGATGATGCGCACCGCCAAACTCTCTCCAGAGGATGCCCTGACCTTCATCGCGAAGCGCCGGGAAATCGCCCTGACACCGGGCATTGAGGAACTGCTGTACTCGGAAGACTGGACGAAGTAGAAACGCGCAGATTCGGAGATCGCGCGGGAAGTGCGCAGTTGCCGTGAAGGAAAAAGACCCTACGATGGTGAACAGCACATGGAGGAATTCATCAAGAGAGCACTACTCTTGGCGCTCATCGTCGGCATCGCCAGTGGGATCCGGTGGGTCGCCTGGCGCTTTCTTCCAAACCAAGCCAGATGGCTAAATGAACACCTGGGAGATCGGCAGCGGAAACTGGCCGGGATTTTGTGTCTGTTTGGCATGCTGCTCTTTATCTCCGTGGCTGTGGTGAAAGTGGTGATCCTCAGGAGTCACGAGTTCTCCTGGCCATGGGAGCTTATGTTCTGGACCGGCGTAGGGATCGTCTGCGCAGGAATCTTGCTGGGATTTCTGGAAGCGATGTTTGGTGGAAACCAAGGCACTCCCCAGAAGAAGCCGCAGAAGCAGGAAACGCTGCCGTAGTTTCCCTGTCCAAAATTGCCCGGGCTGGACTTCTCTCCCAGTTCCCCCCAGACTTTCCACGCTGCCGTCCCTGTCTCTATTTCCCTCTCCATGAAACGCCTCCTCCTCACCTCCCTCCTGGCCGCCGCCTTGCTCTCCCCCGCCCAAGCGGAAGAGCATGATGTGGTGATCTATGGCGGCACCTGCGCGGCTGTGATCGCTGCGGTGCAGGCCAAGAAAATGGGCAAGACTGCCATCATCGTCTCGCCGGACAAGCATCTCGGCGGTCTCTCCAGTGGCGGCCTGGGCTTCACGGACACGGGTAACAAGGCGGTCATCGGCGGCCTTTCCCGCGACTTCTACCACCGCATCTGGCTGCACTATGACAAGTCCGAGTCCTGGAAACAGCAGAAGAAGGAAGAGTACGGAAACAAGGGCCAGGGCACGCCTGCCATGGACGGTGCCGAGCGCACCATGTGGATCTTCGAACCGCACGCGGCGGAGCAGGTCTTCGAGGACTATGTGAAGGAATTCAACATCCCGGTGAAGCGGGACGAGTGGCTGGACCGCGAGAAGGGCGTGAAGAAGGAAGGTGGACGCATCACTTCCATCACCACGCTGAGCGGCAATACGTACGGCGGGAAGATGTTCATCGACGCCACCTATGAGGGCGACCTCATGGCTGCCGCGAAGGTGGACTACCACGTGGGCCGCGAAGCGAACAGCGTGTACGGCGAAAAGTGGAACGGTATCCAGGTGGGCGTGCTGCATCACCGCCATCACTTCGGTGCGGTGAAGAAGCCCATCAGCGCCTATGTGGTGCCTGGCGACCCGAAGAGCGGCGTGGTAGCCCGCGTAAGCGCCGAGCCCGTGGGCGAATACGGTGCCGGTGACAAGCGCGTGCAGGCCTACTGCTTCCGCATGTGCCTCACGGACCATCCGGAGAACCGCATCCCCTTCCCCAAGCCGGAAGGTTATGACGCGAAGCAATACGAACTGCTCCTCCGCGTCTTCGACGCCGGCTGGCGCGAGACGTTTGGCAAGTTCGACCCGATTCCGAACCACAAGACGGACACGAACAACCACGGCCCCTTCAGCACGGACAACATCGGCCTCAACTACGACTATCCGGATGCCTCTTATGAGCGCCGCAAGGAGATCATCAAGGAGCACCAGACCTACCAGCAGGGCTGGCTGTGGTTCATTGCCAACGATCCTCGCGTGCCCAAGGATGTGCAGGACGAAATGAAGAAGTGGGGCCTGCCGAAGGACGAGTACAAGGACAATGGCAACTGGTCCCCGCAGCTCTACATCCGCGAAGCGCGTCGCATGATTGGCAACTACGTGATGACGGAACTGGAACTCACCAAGCAACGCCCCACCCCGGACTCCGTGGGCATGGGCAGCTACACCATCGACTCGCACAATGTGCAACGCTACATCACCCCAGAAGGCTACGTGCAGAACGAGGGCGACATCGGCGTGAGCACGAAGGGCCCGTATGAAATCGCCTACGGTTCACTGGTGCCGAAAAAGGGCCAGGCGGACAACCTCTTCGTGCCTGTGTGCGTCTCCAGCACGCACATCGCCTTTGGCAGCATCCGCATGGAGCCCGTGTTCATGATCCTGGCCCAGAGCGCAGCCACAGCGGCTGTGATGGCCATCGACAGCAACATCCCCGTGCAGGATGTGCCTTATGAAAAGCTCAAGGAACGCCTGCTCAAGGACGGCCAGGTGCTGCACTACAGCGGCCCTACCTCCAGCAAGGGCAAGGACGCCGGCAAACTCGAAGGCGTGGTCATCGATGACCAGCGGGCCAAGGTGACCGGCGAGTGGGAGGAAAGCGGCTCGGCCAAAGTCTTCGTGGAAAATGGCTATCAGCACGATGGCAATGACAAGACCAAAACGGTGACAGCCACCTTCGAAGCCATCATTCCGAAGCCCGGCAAATACGAAGTGCGTCTTGCTTATCCCGCGAACAACAACCGCGCTTCCTCCGTGCCCGTGGAAATCGAGCACGCGGGCGGCGTGGAGAAGGTGACCGTGGATCAGCGCAAGCCTCCCACCATCGACGGTCTCTTTGTGTCGCTCGGCACCTTTGACTTCGCCGCAGGCAAGCCCTCCACCGTGACCATCTCCAACAAGGGCACGCAAGGCTATGTGGTGATCGATGCAGTGCAGTGGGTACCGGTGACGAAGTAAAAGAAAGTGCGATGGCGTGACCCAGGACACTGGTCACGCAAACTTTCCAGTGAAGATCGTGAGAAGGGCGCGTTGAATGGTCAACGCGCCCTTTTCAATTCACGCCGAATCGCTCCGCTCAAAGCGGTGTAGCGGCCTCAAGGGAGGCCTTTGCCACCGCTCTCCAAGACGCAAAGCGCGGGTTATATCACCAACGAGAAGCCACGCACTGCGGTAGCAATCACGATGGCAGGGAAGACATATCCAATCGCCCTCTGCTACTCTCGCTCTTCCGATTCACCCTTTGCCACTGCTGCGGCACCGCCTGCTTTCTCTCCAAGAAACTTCACCGGCTTCTCATAGATGGCGAGTACGATGCAGCCCGCCTCGCTCACCACGCTGTGATGCGTGCCGGGCGGGTGGATGCGCAAGGTCCCGGCATGGATGGTACCGCTCTGGTCGCGCTGGCTGCCGGCGAGCACGAAGATGTGCTCCCAGCCATCGTGATAGTGTGTGGGCACGCGTCCCTCACGACGGAAGCGTATCAGCGCCGCGGTGGGACCGGTGATGCCGTCGCCATAGAGGCGCACGATATCCACGCCATCGCGGAAGTACTGCCAGGGCAGGTTCTCCTCGTGCTGGACGATGTTGAAGAGATCCTTCAGCTCGATGTGCGGAAAGGCCGGCGGTGCTGGGGTCGGGTCGGGGGCAGTCACGATGATGCGGCAGCATAGGAAAACCGCATCCCATGGCGAGTGAAAGTTTTCTCCATCAATTTCAGGTTCAGGGCTGAATCCTCACTCATACGACGGGTCATTCCGTAATGGCCTTGATGAATGCCGTCGAATCACTCACGGCACCGAAGACACCACCCTGCATCTTGATCATCTTGAGCGCGGAAGTGTAGTTGCCCACATCCGTGGCGCCCGTGCAGTCCGCGAGCAGCAAGCATTCGTAGCCGCGGTCATTGGCCTCGCGCATGGTAGTGTGCACGCACACATCCGTGGTGATTCCCGCGAGCACTATGTTCCGGATGCCCTTGCGTCGCAGCAGCATGTCGAGGTCGGTGGCGTAGAAGGAGCCCTTGCCCGGCTTGTCGATGATAGCTTCACCTGGGAGAGGAGCGAGTTCCGGAATAATGTCCCAGCCTGGCTCGCCACGCGTGAGGATGCGCCCACAGGGACCTGCATCACCAATGCCCGCGCCAATGCGCTGGCTGCGCCACAGTTTATTCTCAGGCAAGTCAGAGAGGTCGGGGCGATGTCCCTCGCGTGTGTGCATCACGTGGTACCCCTTCGCACGCGTGGCGGCGAAGACTTTCTGGATGGGCTCAATAGGAGCGCGTGTGAGGGAGATGTCATACCCCATCTTGTCCACATAGCCGCCGGGACCACAGAAGTCCGTCTGCATGTCGATGACGAGGAAAGCGGTGTTTTCAGGACGGAGGTCACCGTCATAGGGCCAGGGATACGGATCAGATTCGACGAAAGCCATACGTGAGATTGAGGTTGGAAAGCAAATGATGTTCCAAGGAGAAAGGAAATGGCGATCCGGTAGTTTCCCACCGGATCGCCCGCACTTCACACCAGACCAGGCACAACGAAGAAAAGAGGAATCAAAAGGGTGTAGGGAAAGTGACTGGCAAGAAGCATTGCCTAGGCGGCATCCGGCAGGGCGTCGGACTCATGTTCGGGCTCTTCCGCGGGCTTCGGAGCTACCACGGCAAACTTCGCGCAACCGATGAGTATCGCCGTCACCATAAGATAGCTGATGGCAACGACCGGGGACATGTTGATCCCAATCTTCTCGCCGTGCATGAGCCCGAAGAAAGTCATCACCGCGCCAGCGCCTGAGAAGTACGCGGCCTTCATGAACTTTCGGTCGATGATGAAGGCTGCCACGGCGGCCAGAATCACCCCGCTCAAGATGGCACCGCCCCCCATGATCTCCAGACCGTGATAAAGCACACCCACCTGTCCCAGCTTGTCCACGCCCACGGCGGCGGCATTCGTACCGGCAGCACCGAGTGAGTTATCGATGAGCATCTTGCCCCAGGCCGCGAGGTGCGGTGTCAGGGATAGGATGATGGCTGGCGCATGGGACTTGGGTGTCTCCTGGAAGGCCTGCGCACCAATCAGCATGCCGATGTAGAGCAGGATGGGCGAGATGGCCACGATGGGAATCAGGGAGGACATCAGTGAGATGATGCCAAAGGTACAGAGGATGATGACCACAATCCCGGTCGCGGCAGAGTAACCGATGCGACCGCCCATGGACTTCCAACCGGGGTGACCGATGTACACCGCATTGATGAACGGATTGCCCAGGCAGCAACCGATGAGACTGATGACACCGTCCGCAGTGAGCACTCGCGTAGTGGGGAACTCATCTCCCGCGACCGCCGCGCTCTCCACGTTATCGAGAGCTTCCACAAGATCGTAGATGCCGAAGGGAATGGCCGTGACGAGAATCACGCCGAGGAATTCAAAGCCGGAAAAGATGTGTCCGAAGGCAGGCAGCGGAATGGAGAAGCCGAAATTCGTAAAGGACTGGGTGAGCTTTTCCAGGCTCATGCCGCCGTAGTTCAGACCGAACAGATTCGAGCCCCATGCGATGATGCTGCCCACGCCGATGGCGACGAGACCGGCGGGAATGCCGCGGAAGTAGCGCACACCGCCGAACCAGCTCAGCAGAATGATGGCAAAGCACACCACGCCGATGACAGGCGTCATGAACATGTTGAGCGCGGGGCTCATGGAGATGAAACTGATGGAAACACCTGCCAGGGTGCCAAGCAGCGCGGCACGAGGAGTAATCTTCCGAATGATGGGCGCGATAAAGCCGCCAACCATGAGTACGAAACTCTGGATGAACACCCACGTGAGTCCTGCCTCCCAACCTTTGATGGGATCCCCGGTCGACAGGGCAATGGGCAGCATGATGACGAAGGTCACCACAAACATGTGAGGCACACTGGTACCGGAAGGCAGGGCACACACATCCGTGCGGCCGGTCTTCTTCGCCAGCCTGTAGGCCAGCCAGGCGTAGTACATCGTGCTCAGGCAGAGCATCACGCCGGTGGCGGGGAGGATGCGACCGAAGACGATCTCCGGGGGCATTTTCACCACGTACAGCAGCAGCGTGGTGAGCGTCAGTAAGTTGACCAGGATATTGGTCCCGAATCCAAAAAAGGCGTTCCAGTCACCTGGTGCCCAGATTTTGGGTTTGAAGTCTGTTGAGGTGCTCATGGTGGTGGCAATTGCATGGATGGCTGATGATGCGTGCTGAGATGAAATGAGATGATGTCGTGATCTTGATGAAGGGAGTGATCTCTAGGCGCGATCCAACGCGGTAATGATCTCTGAAGAGGTGGTGACCCAGCCGAAGATGCCGCCCTGGGCCTTGATCATGTTCAGCCCCATCTCCTGGAAGACTGGGAAGTAGGAGCCCACGCAGTCCTCCGGCACGAGGCACTCGTAGCCGCGATCATTGGCCTCACGCACGGTGGTATTCACACACACCTCCGTGGTGACGCCCGTGACCACGAGTTGCTGGATGCCACGATTCTGCAGGATGGCCTGAAGGTCCGTGGCGAAGAACGCGCCCTTGCCCGGCTTGTCGATCACCGGCTCCTCGGGCAGAGGATACAACTCGGGGATGATGTCATGCCCGGCTTCACCACGGATGAGGATGCGGCCCATGGGACCTTCATCACCGATGGTCTTCTCGCTCTTGCCACGCACCTTCTTGGCAGGCGGCAGGTCGCTGAGATCCGGGCGGTGCCCCTCACGGGTGTGCATGACCTGGAGTCCCGCCGCGCGCCAGGCTTCGAGTAGTTTCTGATTCGGCTCGATGGTGCGGCGGAGTTGCGAGACATCGTTGCCCAGCATCTCTCCAAATCCACCCGGCTCCAGGAAATCTCGCTGCATGTCGATGATCAGCAGGGCACACTTGTCCGGTTTGAATTCGAAGGGATACGGTTCGGCAGCGATGCTCGCGATGTCCATAAAAGAAGTCTCCAGGTCAGTCGGTGGGGTTGGGCTGTTCTGCGGTTCGTGGAGCAACCTTCGAGCCTAGAAGAAGATGGAAATGCCGCCGTGGAACTGCACGAGGTCCTCACGATGCTCGTTAGGCGTCAGCACCTTGTTGCCGTCCAGCAGGCCCTGATTGTCCAGGTGGTAGTACTTCACCCCTGCGTAGAGGCTCCAGAACCCATAGTCCTTCGGGACGAACGTGAGTGGAATGCTGGCCTTCACGCCCGTGCAGAAGACTGCGAGTCCATCGCCGCCGGGGCTGCCGTCGAATTGCTGGTAGAAGTCGTCACCCACCAGATTGATGAAGGTGGGGAACTCAAGCTTCACCGGACCCGCCTTGAAGGTGGGATTGATGCCGATGGTGAAATAGAAGGACTCATCGGACTTGCTTGGGTCGAACACGACCGTCGCCTTGTCCTCGAGTTCCTGCCAGTAGGCCACCGAGGGATTCAGGGCGAAGCCACCGCCCCAGAGCTTCGAGTCATCATAGGAGAGCTTGATCTCCATGTGCTGCGAGGTGGGATAGGAATCCACCATGCTTTTGAAGGCGGTATAGTTCAGGTCGAGCTTCACGCCCCCGTCGAACTTGAAGCCAAGTCCCGCGATGGGGTCGAACTCATTCCAGTAGCCGGGGTCAGCACCCGACTTGTTGGTGTGGAAGGAACTCCAGACCCCGGTGGTCAGGGTGATGTCCTGCAGGAAGGCATCCGGCTCGGAGTAGAGCGTCCAGAAGACCAGGAAGAGGGGCTGGAAGATGACGCCTTCGTTTTCCACATTCAGACCGCGTGGGGTGATGTAGTGGTCCGAGATGTCCACTTGCAGCAGTGCGTGGATCCAGGGATCAGCGGGCTTCGTTTCTACCGGCACCACTCCTTTGGTGCTGGGCGCGCCTGCGAAGAGCTGTGGAGTACCAGAGAGCAATGCGCCTGCTACCGCCAGGGTAGCGAGGCTGTGAGAGAGACACTTCTTTGAGAGTAGATTCATGGATGGTTGATGGAGGGTAAGTGGGAGAGTTGGTGTCAACGTGTGCGGAGATTTGCACAGGCGATGCCAAGTGATTACGCGAGTCGCAGATCGCTGAAACAGAGCGCATTACTTACACAACCCCGACATTGATGGGACGCCTAGATGTGTTGCAGGTGTTGCGTGGCGCAACAGGGTGTGGCGACGCAGGACGCGTGAGCGTAAGCCTTCAAAGTAGCCTCGACTTCAGTCGAATCAGTCGGCTGCAGACAGTACGGCTAAAGCCGTAGCTACAATCTCACTCACGCATTCGGAAACTTCCGGTAGATCCGGCTCCGGTTCACCTTCAGCAATCGTGCCGCTTCTGCGACATTGCCACCTGTGTGCTCGAGCGCTCGCTGAATGAGCACGTGCTCGGCAGATTCGAGATCGAAGGGAATGTCTCCCAGCGAGGTCGATGGTGGCACAGAGGCAAGTTCACCATGGGAGTTGGCCCGGGGGAGATCGTACGCCGCATTTCCCTCGTTCGCCCCGCGCTCCTGAAACAACTGCAGATGCTCCTTCTGCACGGGACTACCGGCGCTGAGAATGAGCGCACGCTCCATCACATTCTTCATCTCACGCACATTTCCGGGGAATGCGTAGGCTTGCAGTGTGCGCAGAGCATCCGCCGTGATGCCTGGCACTGGCACGCCCATTTCATCTGAGAAGATCTGCAGGAAATGTTTTGCCAGCAGAGGCAGATCCTCCGGCCGTTCGCGCAATGGCGGCGTCTGCACGGTGTAGCGAGCCAGGCGGAAATAGAGGTCCTGGCGGAAGTCACCATTCGCAATCTTGCCGGGCAGGTTCGCATTCGTGGCGCTGATGACGCGCACGTCCACACGCCGCGGTTGATTCGCGCCCACGGGGGTCACTTCCCCGTCCTCCAGTACGCGCAGGAGCTTCGCTTGAAGTGAGGCCGGCATGTCGCCGATTTCATCGAGGAAGAGGGTGCCTCCGTCGGCGAGCTCGAAGTAGCCTTTGCGATCCGATGTGGCTCCCGTAAAGGATCCTTTCATGTGACCGAAGAAGAGCGACTCGGCGAGATCTGTCGGGACCGCCACGCAGTTCACGGGAATGAACGCGCCCGAAGCACGCGGGCTGTGATGGTGAATGGCACGCGCTACGAGTTCCTTCCCCGTGCCACTCTCGCCGGTGACCAGCACGCTCGTTTTCCCGAAGTGCTGCAGCCGCTCGATATCCTGGATGATGCGCTTCAGATGCGGACTTTCTCCCACAAACCCGGCCAGACCCCAGCGCTGAGCTTCGCGGGACATCAGGGTGGAGAGTCGCTGGTCGGCGCGTTCCCTGGCACGCTCGGCCTCGCCGCGGCGTCGCATCTCTTCCTCCAGAGCGGCATTGCGCTCCTGAAGTTCACGCGTGAGCAGGCTGATCTTCAGATGCGTGGCTACACGAGTCACCACTTCCTCAGCTTGGTACGGCTTACCGATGTAATCCACGGCACCCACACGAAAACCACTCAGCACGCTCTCTGTCTCCTGGCGGCTGGTGATGAAGATGACAGGGATGTGCGCGGTTTCCGGCTCACGCTTCAGCATGCGGCAGACGGAGAAGCCATCGTGCCCTGGCATCATGACATCCAGCAGGATCAGGTCCGGCAGGGCGCGTGCCGCCAGTTGCAAGGCATCCTTGCCATGGGAGGCAGTGAGCACTTCGTGTCCCTGCGGTTCCAGCACGCTGGCCAGCAAAGAGAGGCTGGCAGGTGTATCATCTACTATCAGGATGCGTGCTTGAGGCTTCATCAGAATCGAATCAGGTGACGGGTATCTGGGCGACAAGTCGCTGGATGGACTTCATGTCATAGCTCGCGAGGAATCCCCGCAGGTGCTGCGCGAGGCGTTCGCCGGCAGGGCCCAGCTTCTCCACCTCGCCGAGACAGCTCTTCAGCACGGTGGCGCTGTGCAACTCTGCCGCCACGGCAAGACGACTGGCGAGGTCCTCGGGCAGGGCAAGCTGACGCAAGTCGATGGTCTCACCTGATTCATCCGCAGCAGGCCGTTCCTTATAGACGAACTCCACGGCAGGCAGGTGCAGCAAACAAGCGTAGATGCGCTCTGCGCGAAAGGGCTTGGCTACGAAATCATCGCAACCTGCCTTGAGGTATTGCTCCTTTTCATGCGAGAGCGCCGAGGCGGAAGTTGCCACGACCTTCACGCCTGTCTCTCCGAACTCTTCTGCGATGCGACGCGTGGCCTCCACGCCGTCCAACTCGGGCATGCGCATGTCCATGAAGACGATCTGCGGTCGGGATACGCGCACTGCCTCGAGTGCCTGGCGGCCGTTCTCGGCGAGCACCACCTCACAACCAATCAGTGTGAGCATGGTGGAGAGCACCTCGCGATTCTCCGCAATATCATCCACCACCAGTGCACGCACGCGGCAACCGTCGGCAAGACTCTTCACCTCGCGCAAGACAGGCGGTGCATGACCTCGCGCAATGGCTGCGGCTGGCAACGCCACAGATACCGCGAAGCAAGAACCCACCTCGAGCTCAGACCGTACCTCCAGCTTGCCACTCATGATCTCCACCTGCCGCCGTGCGATGGCCAGTCCCAGCCCTGTGCCTCCCCTGCCCCGCGCCCCGGGTCCTTGTTGGAAAGGCTCAAAGATCTGTGCCTGCACCTCTGGCTCAATCCCCATGCCCGTATCCTCCACTTCGAAGCGCCAGTGATCCGCCTCACCCTGCAGCACGCGCAGGGTCACGCGCCCGCGCGCAGTGAACTTCACGGCATTCGCCAGGAGATTGATCAATACTTGTCGGAGCTTTCCTTCATCTCCATGCACCCAGGTGAGTTGATCCAATGGGGCGGCCTCGATGCGAAGACCGAGCTTCTTCTCCTCACACGGGTGGTGGAACATGGCCTCCAACTCGCGAATCAGCGCAGAGAGCTCAAAATCCACCGGCTCCAGTTCCATCCGCCCGGCATCGATCTTTGAGAGATCCAGAATCTCGTTGATGATGTGCAGCAGGTGATCGCCACTGCTCAAGATGGTGGCCACCGCGTCTCGATGGAAGGGGGGCAATGTCGCATCCCTTGCGAGAATCTGCGAGTACCCGATGATGGCATTCATCGGGGTGCGGATCTCGTGGCTCATGTTCGCGATGAATTCCGACTTCGCCCGGTTGGCAGACTCTGCCGCAGCCTCCGCCTGCTTGCGCACGAGCACCTCGGTTTCCAGCGATTCATGCGAGCGCCGCAGCTCCGCCGCACGACGCGCACTGCTCCACAGATAACTGGATAGCAACAGCGTGATGAGCATGGCAGAGCCCGGCGCCAGCCACAGCAGTGTATCTGATGCCGGCGCAACGAATCCTTTGATCGGCTCGAAGCTCAGCGTCCAATGACGCCCCGCGACCTCCACCGAGGATTGCCACGCAGGGCGATTCGGCAGGCGATCCCCCACCTGCCGGTAGAGCAGGGAGCCATCCGCTTGATCATAAACTGTAAGGGCCACACCATTCTCGCCCACCGTTCGCAGGGAAAGATTCACAAGGTCACCAATGCGGAACACGGCCGTGGCAAAGCCGCGTAGCGCATCGCGTCGTGCTTCCACCGTGGCAGGTGGCGATGTTTCGGAATAAACCGGGAGGAAGACGATGAAGCCTTTTTGTGATCCAGGCTCCTGTGCCAGGCGAATGGGCACAGTGGCACACGGTTGGGCAGCATCCCGCGCACGCTCCAGCGCCTCGCGTCGTCTGGGCTCTGCCCCGACGTCGAATCCCAGAGCCGCAACATTCCGCTGGAGGCTCTCCAGATAATACACCGGGAAATACTCATCTCGTGCCGCTGCGGGCACGATGACACCTTCCTCGTGCGCCTTCTCCTCCGTGAATCCAAATGTGGGAAAGCCCTCCGCGCGCGCTCGATTTTCCCACGCACTGCGCTCACTGCCGGGCACACGCGGATCCCACGCCAGCGCCTGCAACTCTGGCTGTCGTGAAAGAGCGCGATCCACAAAAACGCGGAACTCAGCACGCGTCGCATCGGGATGCGCATCAAAGAAGGCCGCCACGGCGTGCAACACCTCCATGGAGCGGAGGATCTGCCCCTGAATCACCTCCACACGGTCCTGCGCCAGCATCCGCACTTCTTCCTCCCACACGTGGTCCTGCCCACGACGAAGAAAAACGCCGAGAGCAGTAGACAAAAGCACCCCCAGCACCAGTGCCAGCATGGCAGGTGCCCTGGCGGGCGAGCTTCGGGACTGGAGGGAGGGCATGAGGGCGCGACGCGCTGAGCGTGAGAACAGCACCCATCATGCCAAAGGTTTCCTGGCCGGGCAGGTTTGCGGCTTGCGAGGTGTGATGAACCCCACTGGTTAGCAACCTTCACCAGTTAGGTCCTCTGGTCGGCATCGTTCCCTTCACGCTATTCTACCGCTTTCTCACTCACGCATGTTCCCCCGGCGGCAACTCCATTTCCCCTCCCTCAGCGGCTCTGTACTGTGCGCGCTGCTGGCGGTGTCTCCGTTCGCGTCTGCCGCGGAGCCACTTTTTCAGACTGTGTGCCTCTTCCCGGTGACTCCGGACAACAAGCCGAACTACCGCATCCCCGCCATCCTGCAGGCACAGAATGGAGACCTCCTGGTCTTTGCGGAGAAGCGCAACGATGGCCCGGGTGACATTGGCAATCACGACATCGTGCTGAAGCGCAGCTCCGACAAAGGCGGGACGTGGGGTGCTGAGCAGATGATCTTCGACGACGAGAAGGGCGTCTCCACCGACATCACCGTAGGCATGGACCACAGCAACGGAAAGCTGTGGCTCTTCTTCCTGCGGGACAAGAAGAAGTTCGTCCACTTCACCAGCACCGACCATGGCCGCACCTGGCAGGGGCCGGTGTCCATCCATGAACAGGTGACAAAGCCCGAGTGGGATGCGCTCAAGGGCAAGTCCGATGCCGAGGAGCCGGCAAATCCCAAAGGCCGCATGGCCATGTGGGAAAAGGACTGGGTGCAGCGCTACGGCTGCGGCCCGGGAAATGGCATGGTGCAACTCAGCAAGGGACCCAAGGCTGGCCGACTCGTGGTGTCTGCGCGACATCGTGAAGACATTGGCAAGGGACGACTGCGCAGTTTCGCGCATTCCTTTTACAGCGATGACCACGGCGCGACGTGGAAGCTCGGCGGAAACATCGGCATGCACACCAGCGAGTGCCAGCTCGTGGAACTGGCGGACTGCTCTCTCATGGTGATGTCTCGCAACGAAAGCAGTACCGATGCGCCGGACAACATCCGCCATCTTACTGCCATCAGCAAAGATGGTGGTGAAACGTGGACCGCTCCGAAGCGCGCTGAGGAACTCATCTCGCCCCGCTGTCATGGACCGGTGGAGCGTTTCACGCTTGCGGAGAAGCAGGGAAAGAACCGCCTCCTCTTTTCCAGTCCTGCGTCTCCTTACCGCCAGCCCGAGCACCCGTATGGCCGCTACAATCTCACCGTGCGCCTGAGCTATGATGAGGGCGCCACCTGGACGGCGGGCAAGACCATCTGGCCACACCCTTCCTCCTACTCAGACATGGTCGTGCTGGATGACATGACCGTTGGTTTCATCTATGAGCGCGGGCCCAAGGGCAGCACGCACTACTGGGATGAGCTGCACTTTGTCCGATTCAATCTCGAATGGCTCACCGATGGACGCGACTCGCTCGGCGCTTCCGCAATACCTGCTTCCTCACCATGAAAGCTTCCTTACTCTTCCTGGCCTGTGTCATTGTCTCTGTCACTGCGAACATTCCATGTGCATGGTCGGCAGAACCGGCACCAGCGCTGCCGCCTCTGCCCATCGCGGAAACAGTTTCCATTCAGCAGATGCAACTCCGCACCGCGGCACTGCCTCCTGAGCTGAAGCTCCGTGAGTCGCTCGGTCTGGTCACTGCCGCAGCCATCGAAGGGCAGGTGGTGCATCGCACGAAGTCACGCATTCTCGAAACACGCGCGACCATCACGCCCAACGGCGACTTCCTCCTGCTCTTCCCTGAAGGTGATCACTATGCCAAGAGCAAGGGCGAGAAGATGAATGTCATGCTCGCCTATCGCTCCAAGGATCGCGGCCTCACGTGGCAGGGACCCACCGTGGCGTATGACATCCCCTACAGCCAGCATGGTTTCATCCCCTTCATCCCCAAAGGCACCAACCGCATCTACGCCTTCGGCACACAACCCATCCCGGACAAATATTCGTGGAAGGATGGCCAGCAGGAGAATGCGCCCATCGGCTATCGCTATTCTGATGATGACGGCCACACCTGGTCCGAAGTGGCGCTCATCAAGCCGCAGAACGATCCCGGTTTCCTTGGTATGTCTGTCATGCGCATGACAGAGACCGATGCCGGCACGTGGCTGCTGGGCTCGCACCTTGCGGATTGGTCGGTGAAGCCCCTCAAGACCAAACAATACCTCCTGCGCTCGGAGGACAAGGGCAAGACCTGGACCCTGCTCCCCGGTTCGCGGCCGAATGGATGGTACGCGGAGGGATTCGACCGCATGGATGAAGGTCGCCCCATCAATCTCGGCAAGGGTAAGGTGCTCTTCATGACCCGCACGCCGCAGGGCCATCTCTTCACCGCGTGGAGCGAGGATGATGGCAAGACCTGGACCAAGCCCTCCCCCTGCCCGCTCGTGCACCCCGATGCTCCGCCCATGCTCTTCCCGCTCTCGGATGGGAAGACACTCGCCGCCTTCCATCATCGCCGTGTGCCCAAGACCAAGCCGGGCGAACTGAGTGACAAGGCAGAGACCATGAAGATGCGCACGGAGCTGTGGATCTCCACGACCGCGGATGGCGGGCACACCTGGACAGAACCGCGCTTTGCCATGGTGAATGCCGTGGAGGCAAATCTCGCGGTGGGCGGCTTCAATCACCAGTGCTCCTATCTGGATGCCTTCATGGATGGTGAAGTCATGCACCTCTTCCTGCCGCATCGCTGGCAGCAGGTGCTCCATCTCACATTGAAGGAGTCGGCGATTCCATATCTTCCCACCCAGGGAGATTTGGAGCGCGAAGCGGCTAAGGTCACTGCGCGATAAGTCCTGCACGTTCTCAACGCACCTTGCGTTTCTTCCTCATGTTTCGCTTCGCCATTTCTACGCTTGTACTTGCCTTGGTCGCTTCTACCCATGGGGAGGAGTCGGCTGCCTATCGCATTGAGCACCAGACGATCCTCACGGGGAAAAAGGGACTGCACTTCACGCAGTCTCGCACCGCGATCATCGCCGGCACTCCCCAGCAAGTCATCCTCACTACCCAGGAGACGGAACTCACCGGCGCGCATGGCTATCGTGACATGCTCCATGTCTTCAGCGAGGATCTCGGGCGCGCGTGGAAAACACCTGTCCACATCGAGAACCTGCGCCGGGCCAGGCAGGCAGATGGATATGACATCGTCATTGGCGATGTGTGTCCGCAGTGGCACGCGAAGACCGGCGTCGTGTTGGCCACGGGAAAGACCTTCAACTTCCGCGATGGCAAGACGGAGGACCGGGCTCGGGAGCGGGTGTCCTACACCGTATACGACCCCAAGACGCAGGCATGGAGTGGGCTGAACATCGTGCAACTCCCCGAGAAGGATCGCGAGGGCAGACCCATGCTGGAGGCGAATGCGGGCTGCCATCAGCGCTTTGATCTGGAGAACGGCGAGATCCTTCTGCCCATCCGCTATCGAAAGGATCCCAAGACCCGCCAGTATACCACCATCGTGGCGCGCTGTGGTTTTGATGGGAAAACGCTCACCTACAAGGAACACGGTTCGGAACTCACCACGGGGGACGCCGGCGGACGCGGCCTGTACGAGCCCTCAGTGGCTGGTATTGACGGCAGCTACTTCGTCACCATGCGCGCAGACAAGTCTGCCTTCGTGGCGCGCAGCAAGGATGGCATCAATTACGAACCCATCGTCGAGTGGAGGTATGACGACGGCCAAGTGCTCGGCAGCTACAATACCCAGCAGCACTGGGTGACACACAGTGACGGACTTTATCTTGTCTACACCCGACGCGGCGCGAACAACGACCACGTCTTTCGTCATCGTGCCCCGCTCTTCATTGCGCAGGTGGACCTTGAAAAGCTGTGTGTACTGCGCAAGACGGAGCAGGTGCTCATGCCAGAGACGGGCGTCGACCTCGGAAACTTCGGTGTGATGGACCTGAACCCGCAGGAAACCTGGGTCGTCACCTCCGAAGCGAGCTTTCCCAAAGATCGCCTGGATGAAGCCAATCGCGTCCTCCTCGCCCGCATCCATTGGGCGAAGCCGAATGAAACTGCAACCGCGAAACTCGGCTCTTCAAAATAGAAGCTCACACATCTCATCTCTCTGTCCCCTGCCTTTCTCTTTTCATTTCATCTCCATGAGTTCAACCCGCCCCATCACCCACGCCGACCTCCTTCAACTGAAACGCTGGAACACCCCCACCATCTACAATGGTTGGGAACAGGTCACCAAGCGCAACATCGCACGCGAAGCCTTCAACCCTGAAGAGACGCGCGACTTCATGCCCCAGATGGGCCCCATGGTGGGCTACGCTGTAACAGTTGTCATCCAGCCAGGTGAGAAGAGCCATCGCGATGAGAACCCCAAAGGCTGGACCGAATATCGCGACTATGTGGCCAGCATTCCCGGACCCAAGATCGTGATCGTGCAGGATCTCGACAAGCCCAACACCTACGGTGCCTTCTGGGGCGAGGTGAACAGCAACATGCACCGCGCCCTCGGTTGCGTGGGCACCATCACGGACGGCGCCATTCGCGACCTCGACGAAATGACCAATGCCGGGTTCAAGGCCCTCGCCCGCCGCCTCTGCGTGGGGCATGCCTACTCCCACCCCGTGCGTTGGAATTGCGAAGTGGAGGTCTTCGGCCGCAAGGTATCGCCGGGAGATCTCATTCATGCGGACAAGCACGGTTTCCTTGTGGTGCCGGAGCATGAGCAACCCAACCTGCTGGAGGCATCCCGCTTCATGGATGCCAATGAGTGCTTGACCGTCATTCCCGCTGCTCGCGACACCGCGGGCAAGAGCACGCGGGAGATTCTCGACGGACTCAACGCCGCTGCCGCGAAGTTTGGTGAGAACGTCAAAGAGAAGTTCCAGCGTCATGGTGAGTGGTGACCACTGCCGCCTGCATCGCTCACATTGATTTCCATCACTCCCCTACTCTGCCCCTTCCTTCCTCATGAAACTCCTCGCTTGTTGTACCTTCCTTTCACTGGCGCTCGCCTCCACCACGCCTGCCCGCGCCGCCGAACCCTTCCTTGAAAAGCTCGACCTCTTCAAGGCCGGCGAAAATGGCTACAAGCTCCAGCACATCCCCGGCATCGTGGTCACCGCCAAAGGGACTGTGCTTGCCTGGTGCGAGGCACGCTTGAAGGGCGGCGACTGGGATCAAATCGACATCCTGCTGCGCCGCTCCACCGATGACGGCAAGACCTGGAGCGAAGCGAAAAAGATCGCGAACGTGCCCGGTCCACACACGAAAAATCCCTTCTCGTTGGTGATGAAGAACGTGGACCCTAAGGACGTGACTTACAACAACCCGGTTCTCATCGCAGACAAGGACGGCACGGTGCACATGCTCTTTTGCGTTGAGTACATGCGCTGCTTCTACCAGCAGAGCAAAGATGACGGCCTCACGTGGAGCGCACCGGTCGAGATCACGAGCACGTTTGAGAAGTTCAAAAAGGACTATGACTGGAAGGTGCTCGCCACGGGTCCAAATCACAGCATCCAAACGAAAAGCGGCAGACTCGTAGTGCCTGTGTGGCTCTCCACTGGAACAGGTGGGAATGCGCATCGGCCTTCCGTAACCTCCACCATCTACAGCGATGACCAGGGCAAGACCTGGCACGCGGGTGAAGTCGCCGTACCCTGCACGGAGGAATGGATCAATCCGAATGAGACCGTGGCCATCGAGCTCGCGGACGGCAGTGTGATGCTGAATGTACGCAGCGAATCGAAGGCCCATCGCCGCCTTGTCACCATCAGCAAGGACGGCGCCACCGGCTGGAGCACGCCGAAATTTGATGACGCCTTGCTCGAGCCCATCTGCATGGGTGCCATCGTGCGCTACTCCTCGGAAGCCACCGGCGGCAAAAACCGCATCCTCTTCAGCAACCCGGACAACCTCAAGAAGGCCACTGGCAAGGAAGAACCCGGCAAGAATCGCGACCGCCGCAATGTCTCTGTGAAAGTCAGCTATGACGAAGGCAAGACTTGGGCCGTCAACAAATCCATCGAACCCGAGTGGAGCGCGTATAGCGACATCGCTGTGACCAAGAATGGCACCATCCTCTGCTTCTACGGACGCGGAGAGAAGGCTGGCTTCGCCGGTGACCGTCTCACCGTAGCTCGCTTCAACCTGGAGTGGCTCACGGATGGCAAGGATGTGTCTCAGCAGAAGTAGTAGCACGCGTCACGTCACCTCACCAAATCCCCCGCATGCGCTACGCTTTCCTCACCTGTCTACTTTCCCTGCAAGTCTTCGCCGCTGAACCCGCCATCGAAAAGCTCGACCTCTTCGCCGGTGGCGAAGGCGGCTCGGCCCTCTACCGCATTCCCGGCATCGTCGTCACCACGAAGGGCACCGTACTCGCCTACAGCGAAGCCCGTCGCAAGGCAGGCTCGGACTGGGGCGAGATCGAAGTGCACCTGCGACGCAGCACGGACGGTGGCAAGACGTGGTCGGCACCACAACATATCGCGCACAGCGGTGAGCGCATTGAGGGCAATCCCCACAAGCACGACGAAGAAGGCGCGAAGGAGCAGACCGTGAACAATCCCGTGGCCATCGTCGATCGCGATGGCAAGACCATTCACTTTCTGTACTGCATCAACTACGCGCGCTGCTTCTACATGCGCAGCACGGATGATGGCCTCACGTTCTCGAAACCGGTGGAAATCACCTCGGCGTTCGAGGCCTTCCGCCCGAAGTGCCCGTGGAACGTACTCGCCACCGGTCCCGGCCACGGCATCCAGATCAAAAGCGGACGCCTCGTAGTGCCGGTGTGGCTTGCCTACGGAAAGAAGCCTGGGGACCACGCGCCTTCCATGGCTGGCACCATTTACAGTGCTGATGGAGGCACGACATGGAAAGCTGGCGAGATCCCTCTGCCCAACGAGGGCGAACTCAAGAACCCCAATGAGACCTCCGTCGCCGAACTCTCCGACGGGCGCGTGATGCTGAACACCCGCAGTGTATCCAAGGTCAGCCGTCGCCTCGTCACCACGAGTGCGGATGGCGCTACCGGCTGGAGCAAGCCAGTCTTCGATGATGCCCTGTGGGAACCTATTTGCATGGGTGGCCTCGTGGCCTATCCGAAGAAGCCGGGCACGCTCATTTTCAGCAATCCACACTCCCTCGAAGTCGACGCGGAAGGCAAGCCCATCCCCGGCGGTCGCGGCAAGCGGCGCAATCTCTCCATCAAGATCAGTTACGACGACGGCAGGACTTGGCCAGTGAACCGCACCCTTGAAGAAGGTCCGAGCGCCTACTCCGACCTCGCTGTGCTGCCGGACGGAACCATCCTCTGCTTCTACGAGCGCGATAAGCGCCTCACCGTAGCCCGCTTCAATCTTGAATGGCTCACGGCTTCGCATCCGGCCCAACCTGGTTCTGCCCCCTAGTGCATTCACGAGCCATCATTCGCTGAGAGATCCACCCATTCGAGATCGTCTTTCGCCAACGCCTTTCTGCACTGCTCACGGCTTCTCCATATCGTTCTGCCGCCACACCTCCTCTTTCCATGAAACGACGTTCCATCTTCCTCGCTACCTTGCTCGCTGCGTGCGCCACCACGGGCGCTCGGGCAAATGTGAAGCTGAACTCCCTGTTCTCCGATCACGCCGTCCTGCAATCAGGAGTGCCCGTCCCAGTGTGGGGCAAAGCAGACCCCGGGGAAGAGGTCTCCATCACCATCGCAGGCCAATCCGCTACTGCGAAGGCTGATGAGTCAGGCAAGTGGAAGGTCACTCTCGAAAAACTGGCGGCCACCAAGGAGCCGCAAACACTCGTCGCCAAAGGCAAGAACATGATCACCGTGAAGGACATTCTGGTCGGTGAAACCTGGCTCTGCTCCGGCCAGTCCAACATGGGCATGCGAGTCAGCAGCGCGTTGAACTTCGAGGAGGAAAAGAAGAACGCGAACCTGCCCCAGGTACGCATGTACATTGAGTCATCTCCCGGCGCAGCGTCACCGCAGGAGGAAGGCAAAGGTGCGTGGCATGTGTGCTCACCCGATACAGTTGGCAGTTTCTCTGCCACGGCCTATTTCTTCGGTCGGGAACTGCATCAGAAGCTCGGCACTCCGGTAGGACTTATCAACTCCTCCGTAGGCGGCACACGCATCGAGGCCTGGATCAGCGCGGAAGAACAACAGAAGGAACCGGCGTTGAAGGACTTTATCACGCAAAATGACGCCACACGCGCCGCCTTCGATGCGGCCGCGGAAAAGGCAAAGTTCGAGCAGCAGGTCACCCTTTTCAAAGAAGGTGTCGAGCGTGCCAAGGCAGAAGGCAAACCGCTGCCCACGCGCACCCCCCGCGATCCTGTCGCCTCTCATGAGCGCGCCACCGTGCTGGGGAATCTCTTCAATGGAAAGATTGCGCCGCTCGTCCCCTACGCCATCCGCGGCATCATCTGGTACCAGGGCGAGAGCAATGCGAGCCCGCAACTCACGCGCTTCTACGAGACGCAGCTTCCCCTGCTCATCAAAGACTGGCGCACCCGCTGGAATCAACCGGAGCTGCCCTTCGGATTTGTACAGCTTCCGAACATCCAACGTTCCCCATCGTGGGTCGATGTTCGCGAAGCACAGGACAAGACTCTCAAAACGGTGCCCCACACCGGCATGGCCGTGACCATCGATGTGGGTGAAGTGCGCGATGTGCACCCCAGAAACAAACAAGCCGTGGGCAAACGTCTCGCCGCCTGGGCACTCGGTGACGTCTACAAGGTGAAGGATGTCGTATCCTCAGGGCCGCGCCTCGCCAGTCGTGACGTGAAAGACGGCAAAGTGACCCTCACATTCACCGGTACGGATGGCGGATTGAAGGCCAAAAGCGGCTCGCTTGAGGGCTTCCAAATCGCGGGATCCGACCGCAAGTGGCACACCGCCGATGCAGCCCTGGTAAAGGACACCGTGGTGCTCTCCCATCCGGAAATCGCGCAACCCGTCGCGGCTCGTTATGCGTGGACGGACAACCCCATCGCATCCCTCTACAATGGCGCGGGGCTCCCCGCCGCGCCTTTCCGCACCGATGACTGGAAACAGGAACTCTCCCTGCCTGCCATCTTCTCCGATCACATGGTGCTGCAGTCAGACACCATCATTCCCGTGTGGGGCTGGGCCGTGCCATACGAAGATGTCACCGTGACCTTCAATAGTGTATCCAAAACCATCAAGGCTGATGTCAGCGGCAAGTGGCTGATTCGCCTCGGCAAATTCAAGACCTCCGCGAAGCCCTCCGAAATGGTGGTGAAGACCGCAGCCAAGACCTCCACCATCAAAGATGTGCTCGTGGGTGAAGTGTGGCTCGCCTCGGGCCAGTCAAACATGGCGTACATGTTCTCCCGCGGCCAGTATCCTGAAGAGGAGCGGCAAGCGGCAGCCCTGCCGGAGCTTCGCATGTTCACCGTGAAGCAGAATGCCCAGCGCGCGTTGCAGGCCGATTGCGAGGGCTCATGGGTGATCGCCTCACCAGAAACAGTGGGAACCTTCTCCGCCGTTGCCTACTTCTTCGGGCGCGATCTCCACCTCGCCCTGAAGCAGCCCGTGGGTATGATCAATTCCTCATGGGGCGGTACCGACATCGCCGCATGGACCAGTGAAGACGCCCAGGCCAAGGTACCCGCCCTGAAGGCGAAGCTGAATCAGTGGGCCACCGACGAACTCGCCTACGATGCCGATGCCGTGCACGCGAAGTGGCTGATGGCCGATGAAGCGTGGAAGGTGAAAGTGAAGGACGCCAAGCTGACCGCCGTCAAGCCGCCCGCTCGCCCCAAGCTGAACAAGCAGCCCGCACGCGACCAGAATCATCCGGCAAATCTCTACAATGGCATGATCGCCCCGCTGCTGCCCTACGCGCTTCGGGGCGCCATCTGGTACCAGGGCGAGCACAACTGCTCCGGTCTTGAGAAGGCCACGCTGTACAAGACCCAGCTTCCGTTGCTCGTGAGCGACTGGCGCGCACGTTTTGGCAATCCTGACATGCCCTTCGCCTGGGTGCAGCTCCCGAACTTCCAGCACGTGGGCTACCGTCCTCTCGTGCGCGAAGCGATGCTGGAAAGCCTGAAGGTGAAGAATACTGGCATGGCCATCACGGTGGACATCGGCGAGGCGAATGACAATCACCCCCGCAACAAGCAGGGCGTGGGCCAGCGACTCTCCTACTGGGCGCTCGGCACCGTGTACAAGAAGGACGTACCCGCCACCTCCGGTCCGCTCTACAAGGGCTCGGAAACCCTGAATAGCAAAGTGGTCATCTCCTTCGATCACACCAATGGCGGACTCGTGGCCAAGGATGGACCGCTGAAGAGCTTCCTCATCGCGGGCAAGGACAAGGTGTGGAAACCCGCCACCGCCGTGATTGAAGGCGATAGGATCGCGGTATCCAGTCCTGATACACCCAATCCGGTCGCGGTGCGCTACGCCTGGGAAAGCAGCCCGGTTTGCAATCTCTACAACGGTGCAGGCCTCCCCGCCTCCCCCTTCCGCACAGACACCTGGCCGCTGGAGGACATCTTCGCGCCCAAGCCCGCGGCCGCTGTGGATCTTTCAAAGGACACCGCGCGTCAGGTGGTCATCGCCCAGGGCACGCCGGAGGAGTATCAAGGTCACCCCACCACCGTGCTCCTGCCGGATGGAAAGACCATGTACTGTGTGTGGACCTACAAGCACGGAGGCACCTGTGGACCGCTCAAGCGTAGCGATGATGGCGGCAAGACCTGGAGCCAACTCCTCCCGGTGCCGGAGAGCTGGAAGACCGTGAAGAACTGCCCCTCCATCTACCGCCTCACAGATCCGCAGGGCAAGGTACGCCTGTTTGTCTTCGCCGGTCAGGGACCAGATGGCGCCATGCATCAATCCGTTTCAGAGGACGAAGGCAAGACCTGGTCCCCCATGACTTCGAACAAGCTCACCTGCGTCATGCCCTTCTGCACCATCGTTCCCATCGAAGGTGGAAAGAAGCTGCTTGGCCTCACCAACATCCGCCGCCCCGGCGAGACCAAGGACAAGAAATCCAACATCCTGACCCAGAGCATCTCTGAAGATGGTGGCTTCACGTGGAGCCCCTGGAAGATCATCCTCGACATGGGAGATCTCAAACCTTGCGAACCCCAACTCGTCCGCTCTCCCAATGGCAAACAACTGCTCTGCCTCATCCGCGAGAACGAACAACGAGTAGCGCTCTATATGACCAGCGACAACGAGGGCCAGACCTGGTCCCAAGCCAAGCCCCTTCCCGCCGGCCTGCATGGCGATCGCCATATGGCTCACTACGCAGAGGACGGCAGACTCGTGGTCTGCTTCCGCGACACTGGGCTGAAGAGCCCCACGAAGACTCATTTCGTGGCGTGGGTCGGCAAGTATGAGGACATCATCGCGGGCCGCGATGGGCAGTACCGCCTGAAACTCCTCCACAGCTACAAGGGCGGCGACTGCGGTTACCCCGGGCTGGAACTGCTGCCGGACGGCACCTTCGTCGCGACCACCTACATCAAGTATCGCGAAGGGCCCGAGCAGAACTCCGTGGTCAGCGCCCGCTTCAACCTGCAGGAAACGGACAAGTTAGCCAAGGAGCGCCGATAAGCCAACGCCCTCCATTCGTCATTCGACATTCGGATTTCGTCATTCAGACTTGGGGCATCATGCAACTGCCACGTCTCCTCCTACCCCTCCTCTGTCTCGCACTCGGCACAACGATTGCGAGCGCAGAGGACCTGCTGCCCACTCTCATGACCACACGAGGCAAGCTCCTCGTGCAGCAGGATTTTGAAAAGCCCCTGCCGCCCTTCGATGGCAAGTCGAATGGATTCGCCAGCGGCTTCAAGGCATGGCGCTACAACTCCGCCGCGCGTGGCGGTCACTGGGACGTGGTAGATGGAACGTTCGTCGGGAAGGAAAATCCCGCCGTGCAGCATCCCGCCACCGCGTCCTACGGCTTCGACTTCAAGGATGTCGTCATTCAGTGCGAAGTGCAGATGCATGATGTGCCCATGGATGGCCGGCCTAAACGCTACGTACTAGTACGCACCACGGATACGAAAGACTATGTCTGCAGCGTGGGCATCGATGAAAAGGGCTTCAACATCCGGAAGGACGACAACGACCACGGTGGTCCCGACAAGACTGTGCCCCTGGGCCAGACACTGACCCCGATGGCGCTGGGCAAATGGCACACCGTGCTCTTCGAGATTCTGGGCGATGAAATGACCGTCACCGTGGATGGCAAGACCATGACCGGCCAGCATCCGCTCATCACCTCCGCGAAGTGCAGCGTCATGTTCGTGGCCGGTGTGGAGAGCGCGGCACGCAACTTCAAGGTCTGGGAGGCCACGCCAAATGCCGACTGGGCAAAGAACAAGGCCACCATCCTTGCCAGCATGAAAGCCAGCGGTGCCCTGCCCGTGGCACCTGCAGCGCCCGCAGCGAAGCCTAAGAGTTGAGCCGGCTCAATCGTCTTTCGCACACCATGCGCCTCCTGCTTGCCTCCGCCCTCTCCCTTCTCCTCGCCTGCACCGCTGCCTTCGGACAGTCGCCCGGTGACACTCGCATCGCGAAATGGAAGGACGATCGCACCGCGGTCTTCCTCCTGATGTTTGATGACAGCTGGCCGAGCCACTGGCAGGTGGCGGCGCCGGAGTTGGTAAAGCGCGGCCTGACCGCCACCTTCTACATCTGCCCCGCCAAGGGCGAGTACAAGGTCCACGCCGACAAGTGGGAAAAGGAACTGTGGAAGCAGGGCATGGTGTATGGGGTGCACACCATGACACATGGTGGCATCAAGGACGCACAACATGGCGAGTATGAAATCGGCGAGAACGCCAGCTACATCCGCACCATCGTCCCGCAAACCAAGGACAAGCTCGTCTCCTACGCGAGACCGGGAACGAAACCCGGAACCTGGAACATCACGAATGAAGAGGAAGCCACCCTGCTGAAGAAGCATCAACTCATCGACCGCCCTCCCTTCACCGGGCACGGCGCGGTCTACCACCTGAAGACGACCGAGGAGATGCTCGCGCTGGCGGACAAGGCCATCGCCGCAAAAGACATGGAGTACCTCGTGGTCCATGGCGTGGAGCGTGTGGGCCCCGTAGTGAAGTACCAGGACTTCTGGCCGCTCGCTCAGACGGTCTTCTTCCCGTTACTGGATGGCTTGAAGGAACGCTCGGAAAAAGGCGCACTCTGGGTGACCGACCACATCACCTATCACCAGTACCTCACGGAACACGACAGCGCCGAGGTGAAGGTCCTGGAATCCAATGACAAATCCATCCGCCTCCAACTCTCCACCAAGGCGGACCCGAAACTCTACGACCAGACACTCACCCTCGTCACCACGGTGCCTTCCTCATGGAAGAAGTGCAGCGTCACGCAAGGCACGCAAAAGGTCACCGTACCCGTGAGCAACGGCACCGCACGCTACGACGCCCTGCCCAGTGGCCCGGAGATCATGCTGCAGGAAGACACCACCCCATAGCACGTCGCATGCGCCTGCTCCTCTGCCTCAGCATCACCTGGTGTCTGCATCTCTTCACGAGCACAGGCGCCTCAGCAGAGGAGAGGAGTATCAACTTGGGCGAGTTGCCGCTGCTCTTCGCGGACGACAGCGGCATCTCCTCAAAGAGCGGCGTCACACGTACCATTCATCCCGCAAAACAGTCCACCACGCCGGTGCTGCAGGCGGATAAATTCTGGGAAGGCGACCGGGTCTACATCCACGGTTCCGTCTATCCGGATGAATCCAGCGGGGGCTTCCGCATGTGGTACCTCACCCGGCAGGAAGCCATCCCGAATATCAAGGACATCGCGGTTCCTGGATTCCGGCGGAACCGCTATGATGTGGTGCTGTATGCCACCTCGCGAGACGGCATCACGTGGGAGAAGCCTGTGCTGAATCTGCACGCTTTCGCCGGTTCCAAGGCGAACAACATCGTATTTGACCTGCACAGTCCCAGCGTGCTGCTAGACAAGCACGAGACGGACCCGGCCAAGCGCTGGAAGATGCTCGGCTACTTCGGAGGTGACTACTACGCGGCCGTCTCACCCGACGGCCTGAAGTGGACCAGCTATCCGGACAAGAAACCCATCTTTCCCGAGGGAGACAACATCAGCCTCGCGCAAGACCCCACCACCGGAGACTACCTCGCCTACCATCGCTTGCACGCCACCATCCGCGGCACGTCGCGTCGCACGGTGTGGCTTTCACGCAGCAAGGATTTTGCGACCTGGAGCAAGGCGGAACTCACCTTCGCCCCGGACGAAGCTGATGACGACTGGATCACCGAACCCAAGCAGCGCACCGAGGTGAACAACATGTCCGTGCTCCCGCATGCTGCGGGCTATCTCGGCTTCCCCGCCATCTTCCGCGTCACTGCGCCCGACCGCAAGAACCTCTCACCGGAAGGCAAGTCCATCCCCTTCCCCAAAGGTCAGAGTCCCACGGATGGCTACATTGATGTCCAGCTGATCACGAGCGCAGATGGACTCCACTGGCAGCGTACGGAGCCGCGTGTTCCGGTCATCGCGCGCGGCGCACCGGGTGGCTTTGACGCTGGCACCATCCTCAGCGTATCGAGCACGGCGGTGCACGTGGGAGATGAAACGTGGATGTACTACACGGGACTCACGACTTCCCATGGAGGAGCGCTTCCAGAGAAACGCAATGCCATCGGTCGCGCTGTCTGGCGGAGGCACGGCTTTGCTTCACTGGATGCAAAAGACGCAATAGGCAGCGTGCAGACCATTCCCCTCCACCTCACTTCTACCCGCCTCATCATCAATGCCGCCACAGGAAAGCATGGGCTTGTACGCATCGCGACGCTGGAGGCAAACGGTTCACCCATCCCGGGGCTCAGTCTCGATGAGAGTAGCGGACTACGCGAAGACGCCACGCAATGGGAAGCCTCATGGAAGTCGGGAGCCACCGTCCCCACAGACCGCCCGGTGCGCATCTTGATTGAACTCAAGAACGCAAAACTCTTCAGTCTCGCTGCGATCGCCGGCAAGCCGTCATGAGAATGACCTCCCCCAGTTCTCCCGTCCAAAAAACCATCCCACGGACTGAATTCTTTATGAATCGCCTGCTTCTCTCCCTCGCCACAGCGGCCACGTGCGTCTGTACCGCCTCCCTGGCGTCTGCTGCTGACGGCCCTGCCACGCCGAACCCCGGTCTTCGCTACTACTACCCCGTGCCAGCGGCGAATCCCGCGCAGACCATCCAGGTGGATGTGTGCGTGTACGGTGGCACTCCCGGTGGCGTGGCCGCCGCGACGCAGGCGCATCGCCTTGGGAAGAAGGCGGCGCTTGCTGTCTTCCGCCGTCATGTGGGTGGCATGACCTCCGGTGGCCTCACCGCGGTAGACGTGGGGAATGCACGCTCCATCGGCGGCATGGGTGCGGAGTTCCTGAAAAGCGCCAGCACCGCGAAGCGCGAGGCCATGAATGATGTGAGCGGCGAGCTGGGCTTCCGTCCTTCCCAGGCCGAGGTCATCTTCCAGAAGATGCTCAGCACGGCCAATGTGCCTGTCTACTACGAGCATCGCCTCAAGACCGTGGAGAAGGATGGCAACCGCATCACCGCGCTCGTCTTTGAAAACGGCAATCGCATCGAAGCCAAGATGTTCATCGATGCCACCTATGAGGGTGACCTCTTCGCACGAGCCGGCGTGAAGTACTTCGTGGGTCGCGAGGACAACAGCACCTATGGCGAAACGGTGAATGGCTTCCAACTCGCGAAGACCCACCAGTTTCGCTTCCCCGTGGACCCGCATGTTAAGCCCGGCGATTCCAGCAGCGGATTGCTGCCCGGCATCACCGATGGTCCGCTGCCCGCGCCCGGTACCGGCGACAAACTCGTGCAGGCTTACAACTTCCGCATGTGGGCGGTGAAGGCCGCAGATGGCATCGCGTGGCCCAAGCCGGAAGGCTACAACCGCGGCGACTTCGCCCTGCTGGAGCGTTACCTCACGACAGACCCGAATGCCGAGTGGAAGTTCACCTACGGCAGCGGCCCCGTGAAGCTCAATATCGGCGATTGTAACAACGCCGGCCCCATCTCCACGGACTTCGTCGGCGCCAGCAATGACTGGCCGGATGCGGACTATGAGACGCGCGAAAAAATCTTCCAGCAGCACGTGACCTACCAGCAGGGCATGATGTGGTTCCTCGCGCATGATGAGAAGCTGCCGGAAATGGTACGCGAGTTCACCAATGGCTTCGGCCTGCCGAAGGGCGAATTCGCCGAGACCAATGGCTGGCCACACGAGCTCTATGTGCGTGAAGGCCGCCGGATGGTTTCTGACTACGTGATGACGCAAAAGAACTGCGACAGCCGGGAAGTGGTGCCTGACAGCGTGGGTCTCGCCAGCTACACCATGGACTCCCACCACACCTCGCGTGTCCTCGTAGATGGCAAGGTGAAGGCTGAGGGTTGCATCGAGATCAAAGTGCCGCATCCCTACCCCGTGAGCTACCGTAGCATCGTACCGCGTGAATCCGAGTGCTCGAATCTGCTCGTCTCCGTGTGCCTCTCCTCCACGCACGTGGCGTACGGTTCCATCCGCATGGAACCGGTGTTCATGATTCTCGGCCAGTCCGCCGCGACTGCCGCAGTGCAGGCCATCGATACCGGCACGTCTGTGCAAAAGGTGGACTACGCCAAGCTTCGCGAGAGACTCATCGCCGACCACCAGGTGCTGGAGTGGACGAAGGAGATGCAGGAGGCCTCCGAGAAAACCAAGAAGAAAAAGTAACCACGCAAATAGCGCCCCTTCGTTCCTGCTCGATGAATGCCCGCGAACTCTCCGCCGCCCTCCACGAGGGACAACACGTCTTTGGCACGTTGATTGTCTCTCCCTCCCCACGGTGGCCGGAGGCGGTGCGGAGTTGCGGGTTGGATTTCGTCTTCATCGACACGGAACACATCGCGCTCGATCGCGAGCAACTCTCCTGGATGTGCCAGATCTACGGCAGCATGGGGCTCGCGCCGCTGGTGCGTATCCCCTCGCCCAGTCCCTATGAGGCCACTATGGTGCTGGATGGAGGCGCCGCTGGCATCATCGCTCCTTACATCGAGACTACCGCTCAGGTGCAGGCCCTGCGTGGCGCGGTAAAGTTGCGGCCCATCAAAGGTGGCAAGCTGCAGTCCATGCTGGACGGCGCTGCCGCGGAGCCCAACCTCCACGAATACATCACCTCAGCCGCTGCCGACCGCTTGCTCATTGTGAACATCGAAAGCCAGCCCGCCATCGATGCGCTGGATGACATTCTCGCCGTTCCCGGACTCGATGCCGTGCTCATCGGTCCGCACGATCTCTCATGCAATCTCGGCGTGCCGGAGCAGTACGACCATCCGGACTTCCTCGCCGCCTGTGAAACCATCTTCCGCAAGGCGCGAGCAGCGGGTATCGGCGCGGGCATTCACTTCTGGGGCAGCATCGAGCAGCAGGCCCGTTTCTTGAAGCTGGGGGCAAACCTGCTCATCCACAGCGCGGACATCCTGCTTTTCAAAAAACACCTGCCGCTGGAGCTCGCGGCCGTGAAAGAAGCCGCCGGGATCAGAAATGTCTCGAAATCTCAGGCCGCGGCAATCAACATCTAGGCATCTCCTCGCATGAAGCCGCTTTCCTTCTTCGCCGTTGCCTGTCTCGCGTTTGCCCTGCTTGCCAATGCCACTGCATTTGCCCAGGCTCCCGCCGCCACCGAGTCCGCCAAGAAGCCCCTCGCCATCGTGCTGAAGCTCGATGACCTCGTGAAAGGCGGCAAGCCACCGACCGCCTCGGTCTCGCCTCGCTTCCAGCGCACCGCAGATTTCCTGGAGGGTGAGAAACTCAAATATTCCTACGGCATTCTCAGCGACTCCTTGGAAGGCGACTGCCCGGCCTACGTCGACTGGATCAAGGAACACGTCGCCAAGGGGTATCTCGAGATTTGGCACCACGGCTACTACGCTCGCCTGCTCCCCCCGGAGATGAAGGTGAATGGTCGCACAGCGGAATACATGGGCGGCACGCCGGAGGAGCAGGCTGCGATGTTCCGCAAGTCGATCGACCTCGTGAAGCAGAAGACCGGCATTGAAATGATGGCTTTCGGTCCGCACAGCACCGCCATCGACGGCACCACGTACAAGGCACTCGACGGAATCCCGGAAATCAAGATGGTCTTCTACTACGGACCGCCGAAGGGTGTGACCACCAGCAAGTTCGTGGTGCAGCGCCTCATGGAGCTGGAGAAGCCGCTCTTCGTTCCCAATCCGGAAAATGTGCAAAAGACCTACGAGACGAAGAAGGACTCCGTACCCTACTTCGTCATCCAGGGACATCCGAATCAATGGGATGACGCGCGCTTTGAGAACTTCAAGAAGGCGGTGCTGTATCTCCGTGATCAAGGTTGCCGCTTCCTGACACCGTCTGAGTTGCTCAAGGAGCAGACGACGGCGAAGTAGTCACCTGCGATGAACTCCCAGGAACAAGAAGACGGAACGGGCAAAACTTCCTCACCGAGGAATCGCTACGTCCTCCGCACCGAGTCCGGGCATCCTGGCTATAGCAACACCGTGGTGCTAACCACCCCCACAGATCTTCGGAATCTTGCCGTAGACCTGCAGTCCCTGGCAGACAAGGGCGACGGAAGGGTTGAGCACTACGTCACCGAAGAACACTCTCCCAAGTCGCGAGGTTCTCTGGTGTTTGAAGTGATCTCTGAGCACAGCCTCGATACACTCCAAAAGTCCACTGCGAAGAGCGCGTGGCGACGTTCCCTTGGGTGCCTCCTCTCCCTATTTGTAGGTGCGCTGGCAGTATACGGATTTTATACTGCCATCTCACGCCTTCTCGGAACCCACAATTAGGCACGCGGCAGTGGAAAGATTGGGCTGCCGCGAGTCGTCACACACCCGCCGCATCATCGACACACTTGGAGGTCCAGTCGTGAGGGACCTCTCGGCGAAAACGTCCACGCATATTGCCCTCCTTCGCCCCGTTTCACCTTCCGACTGTCTGCTCATGAAACGCCTCCTTCTTCTCGCGGCCTTCCTTCTCCTTCATGTCTTTGAAACACGAGCGGACGAACCCACGGACATCATCGTCTACGGCGGCACTTCCGCAGGCGTCACCTCTGCGGTGCAGGCAGCGCGCATGGGTAAACGTGTCACCATCGTCGAGCCCGGCAAACATCTGGGTGGCATGAGTGCCAGTGGCCTGGGTATGACGGACAATGGCTCCACCGATACCATCGGTGGACTGGCACGGGAGTTCTACCAGAGGGTCTACCTTCACTACACAGAGCCCACGTCCTGGAAGACGGGCACACGCGAGGAGTTCCTCAACTGGCTCCCAAAGATCTGGGGTGTGGACGGGAAGCGCATGGAGGAGATCAAATCGCAGTTCCTCTTCGAGCCAAGCGCCGCGGAGAAAGTCTTCAATGACATGGCGCGCGAAGCAGGCGTGCAAGTGGTCTTCAACGAACGCCTCGATCTGAAGAACGGCGTGCGCAGGGACGGCCCGCGCATCACCTCCATTGTCATGGAAAGTGGTCGCGAGTTCAAGGCGACGATGTTCATCGATGCCACCTATGAGGGCGACCTCATGGCGAAAGCCGGTGTGAAGTACATCGTGGGCCGCGAGCCAAACAGCCAGTACGAGGAGTCGCTCAATGGCGCCTTCCCCTTCACGCCCGCTCCCTTTCCGAAAGTCAGCCCGTATGTCGTCGCCGGTGATCCCAAGAGTGGATTGCTTCCCCGCGTGGAAGCCAAGCCACCCGGCCCCAAAGGCACCGGTGACCACCGCGTGCAGGCTTACAATTTCCGCATCAGCCTCACCGACGTGCCGGAGAACCGCGTTCCGCTCACCAAGCCGCCGAGCTACAACCCGCTCGACTACGAACTGCTCGCCCGGCACATCGCGACCATGAAGAATGTGCGCCCCGGCCCACGCAAGCATGCCGCCATCGGCCTGCGAGGAAACGGTGGCGACCTCGGCATCAACTTCGAACTCGTGCCCAATCGCAAGACGGACTCGAACTGCGGCAGTGAATTCGGCAGCGACATGTACGGTGCGAGCTACGACTGGCCGGAGGCGGATTACGCAAAGCGCCAGGAAATCTGGGAGCTGCACAAGAACTACACCCTGGGATTGCTCTGGTTCCTGGCCACCGACCCACGCCTGCCTCAGGAAGTGCGGGATGAAATGCAGTGCTGGGGCCTGCCCAAGGATGAGTTCACTGACAACAGCCACTTTCCCTTCCAGCTTTATGTGCGCGAAGCCCGCCGCATGATCAGCGACTATGTGGTCACTGAGCACGATGCCAAGGGTGCCAGGACGGCGGAGGACGGTGTGGCTATCGGTTCCTATCCGCTCGATTCCCACGGCGTCACCCTGTATATCGACGAGAAGGGCGTGTTGCATCGCGAGCGCGGATTTTTTGTCGGCTCGAAATCCTTCCCCATCAGCTATCGCGCCATCCGCCCACGTGCAGAGGAGTGCACCAATCTGCTCGTGCCCGGCTGCCTTTCATCTTCCCATGCGGCCTATGGTTCCATCCGCATGGAACCGGTGTTCATGATGCTGGGACAAGCAGCCGCCACGGCAGCGAGTCTCGCCATCGAGCAGAAGACAGCTATTCAGGAGGTGCCTTACGCGAAGCTCCGCGAACGTCTTCTCGCAGACAAACAAATCCTCGATCGCCCAGCGCGTACCACCACCTCTGCGCCAGATACCGCCGCAGCCTCAGCGCCCGAAGCCGAGCTTGCAGCGGACCTGCAGGTGCTGGCGAAAAAGGACCTTATCACCTCACCCGACTACTGGCTCAAGCATGCGGTCAAAGGCGAACGCTGCGAAGGCGAGAAAGTCGGACCGCTGCTGCTTGGCATGGCGCGCACGCTGGGTGACGCATCCACGCACCAGGAGGCGGTTGCACTTCTGGCACAAAAGAAGGTGCTGTCCTCCACCGACTTCTGGGAGGCTAATGCTGTGCCCGGCAAATCCGTACCCGGCTCGTACATGCGCCTCGTGCTGCGCGGTTTTGCGAGCAGGGTGAAGTAAAGCTTCAAGCAGTCAGGTCAGGTGTGCGAGCGAATGCCGAAGGCCTTGGACTGCCATCTTCAGTTCTTAAAAAGACACGCCCACTTTCTCCGTATCATCGCCATCACCCATGTTGGCGGCTTTCCTCTCCCTGTTCCGTTTTCCCGGCCTGTGCTTGCTGGCTGTGGCCCTCTCTTCCTCCGCACTCGCGCAGGGCCATGCCCAATCATCCTCACCCATTCCGAAGATCCTCTTCGACACGGACATGGACACCGATTGCGATGATGCGGGAGCCATGGCCGTGCTCCACGCGCTCGCAGATCGCGGTGAGTGCGAAATCCTGGCTACGGTGGTGAGCGTCACCCACCCCGGCGCGGCACCTACCGTGGCCGCGATCAATGCGTACTACGGCAGGCCCGACCTTCCCATCGGAGCGCCGAAGAAAAACGGCAAGAGCCATCCCTCAAAGTATGTGGATCAGATTGCGAAAGAGTTTCCGCAATCGCTCAAGTCCACCGCCGATGTCCCTGATGCCGCGCTGGTCTATCGCGACATCCTCGAGAAGCAGCCCGACCAGACCGTGACCATTGTCACCGTGGGCTATCTCACGAACCTGCGAAACCTGCTTGAGCTTCCCGCTGAGGGCAGCCATGCCTCCGGAGCCGACCTCGTGAAGCAGAAGGTGAAGCTCTATGTGTGCATGGGTGGCAACTTCATCGGCTCACCCGCGAAGGATGACCTCAAGCTCGGCAATGTGAACTTCACCCGCGAGCCCGGCTCTGTCTTGAAGGTGATCCGAGAGTGGCCCACGCCCATCGTCTTCGCTGGCCGGGAGGTGTGTTCTGTTCCCAGCGGCCTGCAGATTGGCAGCAGCCTTGCGAACACGCCCATGAACAATCCTGTCCGACGATCCTACGAGCACTACTTCGGTGGCACGGCGAAGGACCGTCACGTTGCAGACCTTGCCACCGTGCTCTACGCCGTGCGTGGCCACCGCGACTACTGGGACATCCAGTCCACCGGCTACATGGACCTCAAGGACGACATGACCTTTGAGTGGAAGTCCAGCCCCGACAAAGACCAGTCCTACCTGCTCAAGAAGAAGGACGTCTCCGGAAAGCCGAATGATGCCTACGTCGAGTCCGTGCTGGATGAACTGCTGATCCAACCGCCCGCGGCGAGCATCAAGGAACAAGACAAGAGTGCCGACAACCTCAGGGAAGGCATCCTCACCCAAGAGGACAGTCCTCCGATCAAGGAGACCCGTCACCGGCTCCCGTTTTCATTCCCCGACTATTCGGGACATTGGAAGAAAGCAGGCAATACTCAGAACGAAGAAGAACGACATCGCCTGCTCTTGGAGATGTCCATGGATCCCGTCCTCAGCTCGGAACAACGCGCCGAAGCCGCCACGCTCGCCGCCTTCGTAGAAAAGTGGATGCAGGGCGGCCTCAAATTCTACAGCAAACAATGGGACGCGTATGACTTCGGCATTTCCGAAAAATCACGGCTCTATCCCATCACCGCGCTGTACCAGGGCCGCATGCGTGCGTGGCAGTTGATTGAGAACAGCACCATCCGAAGTCACCCGGTGGAGGGACCAAAACTGCATCAGCGTGCCTGCGAGGACTTCCGTCGCTTTCAGAAGGCCTTTCCGGAGAATCCCATCCCCGGCATGTATCTGGGACAGGCCATCCCCTGGGAGAAATCATTTCCTGATACACCTGATGCTCCTGAATGGGCCGTGCTGCAGCGCGAACAGATTGAGCGCCTGCGGGACATCATCCACTGGTGGATTGACCACCGCCAGCGCGAGGATGGCCAGTTTGGCGGTGGCTGGGGGGACGACTGCGAGATGTGGCGCTGGTGGGCAGTCGTGCTGATGGGATTCGAGGACAAGAAGTCCCTCGAAGCCCAGCTCAAGTTCTCCAAATCCGCCATGAACCGCCCCCATCTCAAAGGCGGCTTCAACCAGGAAATCACGGACGTGGAGCACGCAGCGGAAGACACCACGGATAATCTCATTCCCCTGATGGCGCTGGAGCCCGAGAACCAACGATGGAAGGATTGGGCGCTGAAGATGGGGCCCTTCATGCGGGACGCCTGGACGGGAAAGAACGAGCGCGGCCAGCTTCAGTTCAAGAGCTTCTACTTCAGCGCCACCGACACCAGCCCCGTGCCCACGCGGGCGTTTGATGTGATGGCGAACGTGGGCGCGCTGCACCCTGCATTCCTCATCTGGCAGCAGCAGAATGACTCCGTACTCGATGAAGTGCTACCCGCATGGCTGGACACCTGGGTGGACGCCACTGCGCGTGCAGAGAATGGCAAACCCGCCGGCATCCTGCCGTCCTCCATCCGCTGGCCGGATGGCGCCGCCGCAGGGGCCGAGAAACCATGGTGGGAACCGGTAAAGCCCGGCGGCTACATGCACTCCTACTACATCTGGCCAAGCGTCATCACTGAGCTCACCGATGCCCTCATCATTGCCCATGTGAAGACCGGCAAGGACAAGTACCTGCAACCCCTGCGCTCCATGGCCGCCATGCGCCTGAAGTGGCTGAGGGAAAAGGGAACCACCCATGCGAAGCCCGGCAGCGAAGCATGGTGCGCGGAGAACCTCGGGCCGCGCGAGAATGCGAACAGCAACTTCGGCGCACTGGTGAAGTCCCTCGCTCGTTGCAAGGCACTCACTGGCACAACTGAGTTCGACGAATTGCTCGCGCTGGAGAGCGCCCAGTACACTCTGCGCTCGGATGCCTCAGGCCGCGAAGAAATCACCGCTGCCCTGCGCGACAGTGCGAAAGCCTTGCGCGTGAACTTCGCCGGTTTCACCAGCGAAGTACGCTCCACGGACCGCGTGATGCGCTTCGCCCAATTCCTCGCAGAGGACTACAAATTCGACGACTACAAGGGCGTGACCCTGCCAAAACACGAACTGCTCTACCGCATGGTGAGCGGCGACACCAATGCCCCGCGTTTCCCTCAGATGGCCGTGCGATGGCTCACGCCAGCGAAGGACATCGCGGTATTCGTGACGAAAGCGAATACCAACCACCTCACCGCAGAGCTCTTCCACTTTGGCAAGGAAGACCGCTTTCTCGAAGCCGAACTCCGGCTGCTGAAGCCAGGCAGGTACAAGGCCTCACTGAAGGAAGCAGGCAACGTGAGCACGCTGCCTGCCATCGAGGTTAAAGCAGGTCCTTTCTCCAGGCTGTCTCTCAAACTTCCACCTGGGAAACTCGCCACCCTGGATATCCAGCCGGAGGGTTAGCTCCGGCTGGCATTGACGATGCAGGAAGGGACTCCGTCGCTCAATTCAACTGGAACGACTGGATGATTCCCGGCAGGTCACCTTTCACGCCCACGTCATAGACGGTCTTGATCTCCGGGTCTGCAGTGGTTGCCAGCATGATGATGGTCACCCCCTTGGTCGCACCCGGCTTGCGCACCATCACCAGTTTGCCGAAGACCTTCACGTCGCCTCTCGGCGTGCCCTTGAGCTCCGACTCGAAGATCATGGCCCGCCCCTTGTAGCCTGACACCTCTTCCTCGAACTGCGAGACTTCACGGTACCCGGGAAAGCCGGCGGCGAATTGCGAGCCGAGTTGCGCAATGAGCATCGGCATCGCCACCGCATCCACGCCATCACTCGGGATGTTGAAGTATCCCACGCCGAAGTTTTCAAACGTAAAATTGTCGTCGGTGCCGGGTGCCGTGCCCTCCTCCACCTTCACAAAGTTGCCTGAGCTCCGCACAATTTCGAACTGGGGCGGGTAGCTGAAAGTGAATGGCACCAGATGCTCCTGCATGTCTGCCGGGATGTTTCCCGACATGCTGTTGTAGCTTTTCCAATCAGCGGCAGGGATGATTACAGTGTGTCCTTTGCTCTCGGCTTTCTGCGCGGCGTAGAAGGCAAATCCAATGATTCCCAGTCCCACCAGCCCCAGAAGGAACAAACATCCACATCCACCGATGATCCACGGCAGGGCACTCTTCTTTTGGGGAGGTTGTGGCGGAACGGACGACGGGTAGGCGGGAGGTGTGTTCACGTAGTTTGGTGGGATGCTTGGCATCACATCAAGCACGGGCTGAACCGGAACTCAAAAAAAGCCGTACTACGGAAAAACCCGTTTACCTCACAGGACATCCGGCATTGCAAAATGCCTCATCGTCCCCAATGCACCCACGTGTCGTAGTCGATCGCCACTTTACTGCCGACCTGGTGCTCACTGAAGATGCGCTCCAACTCAGCAATCATCTCCTCATGCCCCGGCTGTCCTGCCGCAGGCGCATACGAAGAGGAGAGCAGCCGCCCCTTGAGTCCTTCGTAGTCGAATTGTTGGGCATTGGGAAAGGATGTGGAAGTGAACTTCCCATCCCGGAAGAAGCTCGCGAGCACCTTCTCATCCACCAGTTCGTAGCGTACCTGCCCGTAGTCCGTGGCATGTTTCAGCAGCAGCGACTCATACGCCACGAGGAAGGGCGTGGAGTCCACCTTGCGGACATTCCAGATGAGCGCCACCCAGCCGTCCGGATCCAGGATGCGATCAAACTCCGCGCGCGTCGCCTCTCCGGCGAACCAGTGAAACGCCTGGGCCGCCACAATCAGATCGACCGAATGATCCGGCAGCGTGGTAGCCGTCGCGGAACCCGCTACGCTGTGGAATCCCTGCCTGCCACCCAACATCGACTCGGCAGCAACGCGCATGTCCGCATTCGGCTCGACTGCATGAACGGTGCATCCCTCGCGCAGCAGGAACTCCGCTGAGATACCCGTGCCCGAGCCGATGTCTGCCACCACCGACCCCGCATTCAGACCCGTCTTCTCCCGGAGCAAGTCCAGGATTTCAGGCGGATACCCGGGGCGGTACTTCACATAGTCCGCGACACGATTGGAGAAACGTTTCTCAGGAGCACGGGATACGTCAGACATGAGGCAGTATCATGGAGAATTCACAGCCGCACAAGAAACACCACTACCCTGAAAAGGGTACAACGGGGCCAGATGCCCAGCTCCGTGCGTCGACGAGCATCAATGCCCGTCAACCGAGGTCGTTCTTCAGCACCACGCGATACCGCGCCTTGCCCGCGCGCAGGTGATCGAGCGCTTCATTCACCTGGCTCAAGGGGAACTCCTCCGTGATCGGCGGAATCCCATGCCGGGCCGCGAAGTCCAGCATCTTCGCCACGGTGGCCGGGCCACCCACCGGGGAGCCTGAAATGCTCTTCTGCCCTCCGATGAGGGAAAATGCCGCAACCGGGATGGGCTCCAACACCGCCCCCACCAAATGCAGCCGCCCCCTCGGCGCGAGGCTGCTGAGGATCGCATCCCACGGCATGGAGACATTCACGGTGCTAATGATGAAATCGAGTGAGCCTGCAATCTTCTTGAGTTGGCCAGCATCGCGTGAGCTCACCACGTGGTGTGCGCCCATCTTCATCGCCTCGTCCCTCTTGGAATCACTTGAGGTGAAAGCAAAGACCTCACAGCCCCATTTGCTGAGAAACTGCACCGCCATGTGGCCCAGTCCACCGATGCCAATCACACCCACACGATCCGTCGGACGCACCCCGAACTGGACGATGGGATTAAACACGGTGATGCCACCACAGAAGAGTGGACCCGCACTCGTCTCATCCAGTTGATCGGGCAGCGGCGTGGCCCAGGCCCAGTGGGCGCGCACACGATTGGCGAAGCCCCCATGACGGTTCACAATCGTCTGCTCCGCATTGGGACACAGGTTGTGGTTCCCCGAGAGGCACTGCGTACACGACATGCAGCTCTCCGAGTACCACCCTATCCCTACGCGCTGTCCCACCTTGACGCCCTTCACGTGGTCGCCAGCCGCCACGATGCGCCCCACGATCTCATGCCCCGGCACCAGAGGATACACAGACTGTCCCCAATCATTGTCGATCATGGAGAGGTCGCTGTGACACACGCCGCAGTACTCCACGGCGACCTCCACCTGTTCATCGCGTAACTCGCCGGGGTCGAAGGAGAACGACTCGAGTTTCTTTCCTTTTTCCGGGGCGGCGAATCCTTGAAAGCTGCTTTTCATGGGAAGATTGGGCTGAGTGTATGAACACATCGACCACGGACGTCCGCAGCCGTGCAATTCAGATTCGATACGGACAGTGATTACAGTCCGGTCTTTGAAAACTCACAAGCCCTTTAACATTTCCAGCGCGCGTTTCTCAAACAACGCCTGCCACTCCGGCGCGACCAGGGTGTCACAATCCTCCTGCGCATAGCCCGTGTTGCCCCGCTGGGCCGCGGTGGGTGTGTAGTAGATGTAGCCATTCGTATAACCCGCGACAAAGCAGTGCGGATGCGGCGCGGCCTTCTTGATATTGAGGCCCACCTCCACAGTCACCTCACCGGGAAACGTCACCATGCGAAAGTCTCCCACGCGCACAGCGGCCATCTCCACATCCAGCGTGGTATTGCCTGCGGCAACAGTTTGCGCCTGATGTTTCTTCAACAACGAGAGGTTGGCATTCAATCGCGTGAGTTTCTCCATAACCTCGATGTTGTACAAATACGCCTCAATGCTCGTGCGGTTGTCCGCATCCAGGCGGGTATAGTCCTCCCTGCCATTCGCCCCTTGATGCAGGTACTGCTGGGCATGCGCGGCCGGTTGCTCGGGGGAAAGACGATGCTGCATCAGCAGCGGCAGAAAAGATTTGAAGTTGAGATTGGTGCCGCGGAGAGACTTCGTGAGCTTCACCTGCTCCGCTTCATTCGCAGCGATCCGTCGCTCAAAGTCCGCCGCGCGTGGGAGGGCAATCGTCGTTCTTGTGACCCCCAGGGCCGCATCCGCGTTGGTCTTCATCTCCCTCACAGATTTCATGACACTGAGGCCCAGCATCGTCCCCAGTGGCTCCGCCTGCGGAGGATAAGCAACGCCTTTGTAGCCCACGGGATTGATGTCCCCACCACATCCCTGGATGAACAACGCCACTGCGCCGTTGCCAAGATCATCCTCGATCACCTTGGACGCAAAGCCGGGGTAGTCCGCTGAGTTCCCCGTGCTGGGTGGATTCATGATGGGATGGCACGCGAAGTTGTACACCACCGCGAGCGGCCGGCCATCGGCATGGTCCACACGGAGAATACCGATCTCCGGATCAATCGGCCCAACTGCCTTCACATCTTCATCCCGTGGCAGCGGATAGGCACGGCGCATGTCCACCTCGCTGCCGTCCTTCATCTTGATGCGGCGGTTCTCACTGATGCGTTGCTCGCTCCCCCTGCCCGTGGCTACGCGAGCCGGAGCCAGCTTTTTCCAGGCCTCCTTCACCGCTTGCACGGTCAGCGCCGCGGTGTCGGGTCGTGGAATCCCGTGACAGTGGCTTGTGTTGATGACCACACACTCCGGCGCGATGCCGAGCTCCTTCCGCAACTCACCGCGCACCGTCGCGAGGAAACCGTTCCCGATGCGGCCTATCTCGCCAATTGAGACCACATCCAGTGTGATGAGCACCACGGTGGTGTTCTCGCTCTTGAGCACCAGAGCCTTTGCATAGAGCGGGTCATTCATCACGGGCGTGGTGCGGTCGGTGATCTCCACACGTGCGGCGCCCGCTTGCAATGTTGCTGCCTGTACACGCACCGCCAACCCACTCCATGCCATCAGTACCGGCAGCAGCAGCACCATCAGCCTTGATATACGCCGAGGGCACATGACTCCAGGGCGACCGGAGTTGGACTGACGGAGACCTGAGAAAAAAGTGAGGTGGGACATGGCGGATGGGCAACCTGATGAATCAACGGGCAAATGGTCGATGCCTGACCTACCCAGCCAGTCCCACCGTTCTTTCACTTCCAATCTTTTAAGGCAAATCTGACTACAAAAAATTGCAGCCAATTTCCACGACCCATGCGATGCTGAAAGACCATGAAACAAAAAGCATCAGCAATCTGGAACGGCGGTCTCAAGGACGGAAGCGGAACCATCACCACCGGTTCCGGAGTGCTCTCCGGTGTCCCCTACTCCTTCCGCACCCGCTTCGAGGGTGAAAAGGGCACGAACCCCGAAGAACTGGTCGGCGCAGCGCACGCTGGATGTTTCTCCATGGCACTCTCCATGATCCTCGGCATGGCCAACATGACGCCGCAGAAGATCGAGACCGAAGCCACGGTCACCCTTGAGAAGGTGGGTGATGGATTTCAGGTCACCGCAAGCCACCTCGATGTGAAGGTCACCATTCCTGGTGCGGATGAAACCGCCTTCCAGGAGGCCGCTGAGGCCGCCAAGGCGAACTGCCCCATCTCGAAACTGCTGAATGCCAAGATCACGATGACTGCCACGCTGGAAGCGTAGCCTGGCGCACGAGAGACTTTGCCCAAAACAAAAGAGGCGGCTCACACGAGCCGCCGCTTTTGTTGTGCTACACATCTCACGGAGCAGGCTTCGTCGCACCGTTGGCCGGTGCCGCGGGCTTGACCTCGGGGGGCAGGCCCAGCTTTTCGCGCACGGTGTCCACCGTCATCTTCGCCACGGGAATGTCGTAACCGAGCGTATCGCCATTCGCTTGGAAGCCATTGCCGTCCACATCCACATAGATGGGCGTGTGGTAGGCCATGGGACGCAGACGAGATTGGTCGCTGCTGCCATAGCCCGTCTTCAGGTCACCTTCTTCCTCCACGGCCACCACGATGAGGTGTGCGTCCTTTTGCAGAGGCACCGTAATGGTCTGGTCAAACTGTACCACACCATCCTTGAACATCTCAGGGTGTGATTTCCGGGTGAAGTTCAGCGTGGGTTCCTTGCGGGAGTTCACCAGCACCTGGATGCGGTCGATGTTCACCCAGTCTGTGCACTGCACCTTCACCTTGAGCTGCACCACGCCATTCGCACGGACATCGTCACCCGGCATCTTTCCATCTGCGGTAGTGACATTGAGGAACGGTCCGGTGGTCAGGAAGTAGTGGCCCGCCTTCGCCTGCGCGGCGATGTCACCAGACCAGTCGATCTTCGCCGGTTCATCGGTCTTGCTGGGCAGGTACATGCGCCAGCCACCGACGCCATTGCCAAACACTGTGTGTGCATCGGCCACTGCCACCGGCTTCACGCGGAAGCCCGCATTGAGAAGCTGCAGCCAGATGAACTGGCGGACATAGTTCACCTTCGTGGCCAGGGCGCCCTTGGGACGGTTCAGCGTCCACGGGGAATCCGCCAGCACACCATCCCCGATGAAGTTTTCCGTCTCCATGCCATCCACCATGGCTTCGATGCCCACCAGACCACCGTCCGGCTTGCTGTCGAGATTGCGATCATTGAAGAGGAAGGCGTTGTCCGGATGGTTCACCTGCACCCAGCGGTCCGCGCGCTCACCCTGCCAGCCGCGCAGCGTCAGCGCCGCGATGCGTGCATCGAGATTGTAGACGGGCGCGCCATTGTCCTGCAGGAAAGGTTCCACCGTCAGCGGGAAACAGTTGAGGTGCGACGCACTGCCTGTGAGTTCCATGCCTACCACGGTCTGGATGTCATTCTGCAGGCCAAGGCTCTCGATGATGGGCCGCCAGTCATAGATGCGGTTGTGCTCCGTGGTGGGTGCAAACTCGATGTGCTCCGCCGCCAGGTTCGTCAGACGATCCGGCGTGCCGCAAATGTTATCACCGCTCTGCGTGGAGTGATTATGAAAGTCCGCACTCACCCAGCCGGTGCTGTCGACCAACCTCTTCAGGGTCCCCTTCACCTCCATCTCCTGCCCCGGAGCCAGCGTCACTTCCTGCGCGAGGTGACTGTGCTCAATTCCACGCGTCACCACCACACGGTACTTGCCAGGCGGCACCTGCACGGTGAAGTCACCACGCTCGCTGTGCCACTGGTCACGGCAACCATGCGCGCGCATCACGGGGCCCAGGTCCACCGGCGGCGTCTCGCCCTGCGCGAGAATCTGCGCCTTGCACGGGATGCTGCGTCCGCTCTCATCCGTGATGGCGAACTTCAGGCGCGTGGCGGGCTCCAGCGCGGCAGAGATGTTGACCGTCTTGCCAGCCGCAATCGTCACCTCCTGCATCACCGCAGGCCGACCCATATCTTCCACCACCACTTGATGCTTGCCCGTGGGGAGGGTCAGCGTGATTTCGCCCTTCTCATTGGGATATCCCTTGAGCACGTTCTTGTCATCTACGAGCGAGACGGAAGCAGAGGTTACCGGCTGGCCCGCCTTGTCCGCTACCTTGACCGCAAGCGTGCCTTCCTTGCCCTCGCGCTTCTCACGCACGCGGCCCCAGGCTTCCGCAGGAGAGGTTCCCACCGCGAGGAAGCGCGCCCAGGTCACCTGCTCTCCCGGTGCCAGTTCCACCTCTTCGGCAGGGGGCTCTTTCTTCCAGTCTTCCAGCGGGAGATTGGCATAGGCATAACCAGCCTTGTCGCGAGGGTCCACCGCATCTGCCCACTGGATACCATCCTTCTGGCCGCTTTCGTTGAAGCGAGTCCAGGCGTCCTTGGTCTTCGTTTTGATTTTTTCCTTACCCTCGTTACGCAGCGTGGTGATGACCCAGATCCCGTACTCGCCATCACGAACGCGGTACTCGTGCCGCTTATATATTCCGTCATTCTTCGCTGCGGTCGTCACCGTTTCCACAGAAGCAGCGTTCTCATCATCTTCTGCCACCACCCGCACCCAGGAGACCTGCCCCTTCTGCCCAGCGGGACCGAAGTAGATGAGCTGGTCATTCTGCGCGCCCGCCAGAGTCAGGTCATACAGGCAGCCGGGGGTCACGCCGTCCGCCCCGTAGAAGGTGCTCATGTTCGCGCGACGCAAGGGAGCATTCTGGGAAATCAACGCCACCACCTTGTCATTGCGCAGCACAAAATCCCCACGAATACCATCCGCCTCCTTGCCTTGGGGCAGGTCACCTTCACGGCCTTCGCCGATTTCAAAGGATTCGGCCGCGGACACAGAGGTCGATAAGGAAAGACACGCTAGCAGGGTGGAGAAGGGCTTGAGGATGCGCATGGCAATCTCTCGTACGCTCCGACCTACCGGGAGCAAGCAACATTTTTTTCGCTCCGAACTCTCCCGGAAACCAGCACCCTTTCTGTCATATTCGCGCGCCGTTTGACAATGGATTCAGACATTTTGTCTCACACCATAACTCGGTGTTTTACTTCTGATTTTTTGAATTTTGAAGCGACCTGCATGTCTAACATAGTGAACCCCCTTTTACAGTCATGCGCGCCCCCTCGCCCATACTGCGCTTCCCATGGTTCAATATTGATGGACTTCTGAAGCGATTTCACGACCCTGCTCCCGCCTCAGCCCAGGATCCCCCCAGAATAGGTCTGGTACTCTCCTGCGGCGGTGCGCGAGGCCTGGCACACATCGGTGTCATCCAGGTCCTGGAGGAGGCACAGATACCCATCTCTGTCATCATGGGCAGCAGCATGGGAGCCTACGTAGGCACGCTGTGGGCAGCGGGCGTCCCCGGGGAGGAACTGGCCAAGCTGGCCTCTGAAATCCGCGACCGCCGGACGCTCATCCGCCTGCTCGATCTTGCCGTGCCTCCGCTGCAAGGATTCCTTCGAGGTCACAAAGTGCGCAAGCATCTGGAGCGCACCCTGGGTGAAAAGACCCTGGGAGACCTCGCCACCCGCATGCATGTGGTGGCTACCAATCTCGACACGGTGCGAGGGGAAGTACTGCCTCCCACCACCCCGGCTGCGGCCGCGGTGCAGGCGAGCTGTGCCATTCCCGGCATCGTGTCACCGGTTTATCTGAATGAGGCACGCTGGATCGACGGCGGCGCCGCGGAGCCTCTTCCTGTGGAATTGCTACACAAGGTCGCGGATCTGGACTATATTATAGCCGTAAATGTGATGCCCACTCTGGAAGACATCTCTTCCAGCAAGATGCAGAGCTATCCCATTCCGCCGCCCATTCCCTCTTCGATGGTGTCCCGTTTCTTTGGGTCCCTCAGCCGGAATCTGAACCTCTTCGCCTACGGCAATGTGCTGGATACCTTCAAGCGCTGCCTGACGAGTTCACAGCTCCGCGTCATTGAGCATGAAGGCGCGCGTGCCGACGTGCTCATCCATCCCTTCTGCCAGGAGTCACGCTGGTACGACTTCGAAAACTTCAATCGCTATATAGAATCGGGCCGCACCGCCGCCCTGGAGGCACTGCCGCAGATTCGGAAGCTGCTCCAGATTCCGCGCTCCGCGGCCCCGTCACCATCGGAGCAGCCGCCACGCCCGGGAGTGGTCCTGGGACCGAATGACGAGCAGGCAGGCTATGCAGTCGCCGCTGCCGCCGAGGGCGGCCAGCCGCAGTGACTCCCATCATTTTGTATCATGTATCAACATCGCCATCAATCCAACCTCATGAACGACAACAGCCATGAAACCCTTCCTCTCCTCTCCACTGTGGGACGCCGGCACGCCGGAGTTCTGGAAATCCTGGCAGATTCGCCGCCTTCGCGAATATCTGAAACATAGGGTGCTGCCTTTTTCAGCGCACTATCATAAGATGTTCGAGGAGCACGGGATCAGCCCGAACGACATCCGCTCCTTTGAAGACTGGGCCAAGGTCCCGCTCTCCAGCAAGGTTGACCTCACAGAATCCCGGGAAAAACAGCGTGAGTTTGTGCTCATTCCTGACCAGAAGATTCTCACGCGCGAACCGCGCACCATCTTCAATGCCATCTTCCACGGCAAGCAGTATGCGAAGGACAAGCTGGAGGCGGAGTTCCGCCCCATCCTGCTGACCAGCACCACAGGACGCAGCAGCGATCCGGTGCCCTTCGTCTACACAAAGCACGACCTCGCTCATCTGGAGCTGGCCGGGAAGCGCATCATGGAAGTGGGCCGCAGCGACCGCGAGTACCGCCATGTGAACATGTTCCCCTACGCGCCACACCTCGCCTTCTGGCAGGCGCACTATGCGGGACTGGGACTCGGCACCTTCATGCTCTCCACCGGTGGCGGGAAGACGCTCGGCACCGAGGGAAACATCAATCTCATCGAGCGCATCCAGCCCGATGTCATCATCGGCATGCCCACCTTCATGTACCACGTCCTCCGTCAGGCCGTGGAGGAGAAGCGCCGCTGGCCGAACATCAAGCGCATCACCCTCGGCGGTGAAAAGACTCCCCAGGGCCTGCGTGCGAAGCTGCGTGAACTCTGCGCCCAGCTCGGCTCGCTTGGCGTGCACATCATCAGCACCTACGCCTTTACCGAGGCGAAGATGGCCTGGCCTGAGTGCCCCACCATGCCTCATGAAGGCGCGAGCGGATTCCACCTGTATCCAGACCTCGGCATCATCGAGCTCATCAATCCCAAAACGGGAGAAGTGGTGCCGGATGGTACGCCCGGGGAAATCGTCTACACCTCGCTGGATGCCCGCGGCACCATGGTGTTGCGCTATCGCACGGGGGATATCGCCGAGGGCGGTATCACCTGGGACATGTGCCCGCACTGCGGTCGCCACTGCCCGCGCCTCATCGGCCCCATCTCGAGGGTGAGCGAGGTCCGCAGCCTCAGCCTGGACAAGCTGAAAGGCACGCTGGTGGACTTCAACATGCTGGAGCACCTGCTCGACGATCAGCGCGGTGTCGCCGCCTGGCAGATCGAGCTACGCAAGCGCAACGATGATCCTCTGGAGTGTGATGAAGTGCTGCTGCACGTCACACCCGATGATGCCGTCAGCGAGAGCACCTTGCGTGAGCACCTGAATCGCCGCTTCCTGGAAGTGACCGAGTTGAAGCCGAACGCCATCCACTTCCACACGCTCGCGGAAATGCGCGAACTGCTCGGCGTGGGCCGCTTGCTGAAGGAAGAAAAGCTGGCAGACCGCCGCCCCAAAGTGGGCGCGGCCGGCACTTCCGTCCCCTCCCCTTCGTCGTCTTCGCAGCAGTCGTCTGTGAAGTGACTTCCCGAGACGTCCACTTACCACCGGGGGCGCGAGCCCCTGATGGCAGGATGCAATCCCAACCTGATCTTTCCCATGAAATCTCTGGTTATTCTCGATGGCGCCAGAACGCCCTTCTGCCGGGCCGGTTCCTCCCTGGCGGAGATGCACGCCGCTGACCTCGGTCGTCTCGCAGCTGCTGGCGCGCTCATTCGCAGCGGCTTCGATCCCGCATTGGTGGATGAGACCATCTTCGGCTGCGTCGGGCAACCTGCCGACGCGGCGAATATTTCGCGCGTCATCGCCTTGCGCACCGGCATTCCAAAAGAGAAGCCCTCCATGACGGTGCATCGCAACTGCGCCTCCGGCATGGAGGCCGTGACCACCGCGCATCAGAAGCTCGTTGCTGGTCAGGGTGAAGTCTTCCTCGTCGGCGGGGTGGAAAACATGTCACAGATGCCGCTGCTCTTCCGTCATGAGGCCGCTCTGAAGTTTGCCATGCTGGGCCGGGCGAAAACCTTTGGCTCGAAGGCGCGCGCCATGGCCGCATTCCGTCCGCAGGACTTCATGCCCTTGCTCGCGCTGAAGATGGGCCTCACCGATCCCGTGGCCGAGCTGAATATGGGAGAGACCGCCGAGGTCCTCGCCCGCGAGTTCGGCATCACTCGCGCCGAGCAGGATGCCTTTGCGGTGAAGTCCCACCTCAAGGCCGCAGCCGCCGCGATGTTCCTTGCTGAGGAAATGGTGCCCGCCTTCTCCGGCACCCGCGAAGTGAAAGCCATCATGCAGGACAACGGCGTGCGCGCAGACAGTTCCGTGCAAAAGCTCGCAAAGCTGCCCACCATTTTTGATCCTCTTACCGGCACCGTAACCGCAGGCAATTCCTCACAGATCTCAGACGGCGCCGCGGCCATGATCGCTTGCAGCGAGGAAAAGGCTTCTTCGCTCGGCATGCAACCCCTGGGCCGCATGGTGAGTTATGCCTACACCGGCTGTGATCCTGAGCGCATGGGACTTGGTCCCGTGCAAGCCAGCGCGCTCGCGTTGCACCGCGCCGGATGGAACCTGGCGGACGTAGATCTCATTGAACTCAATGAGGCCTTCGCCGCGCAAGCACTCGCGGTATTGAAATGTTTCCGTGATCCGGTTGCGGCAAAGCGCGCAGGCCTCGACGCCCCCCTTGGCGAAGTCGATGAAACTCGTCTCAATCCTCAAGGTGGCTCCATCGCCCTCGGCCACCCCGTGGGCGCCACAGGATCACGCCTCATTCTCTCCGCGCTGAAGCAGCTCAAACGCACCGGCAAGAAGCGTGCACTCGTCACCCTCTGCGTGGGTGGCGGCCAGGGCGGTGCCGTCTGCCTCGAATCCTTCTGAGCAAGAGCCCTTCCATCCTTCCCTAACGCATAACCCCTAACTCATAACTCCTCTTCCCCCATGGACCTTTTCGTACTCGATCCCACACAAGACCCGGTGGAAGACACCATCATGCGCCCGCAGCCCGCGCATGCGCATCGTGTGCACCGCACGCAGTGCTTCCGCCATGAAGTGGATGCGGATGGTATCTGCTGGCTCACCTTCGATACGCCGGACTCCGGGGCGAACGTGTGGAACCTGGACACGCTGGATGAGTTCGACTGCCACATCGAGGAGCTGCATCGCGACACGGATATCCGCGCGCTCGTCATCCGCAGCGCCAAGGACCGCGTCTACGTCGCTGGTGCCGATCTCAAAGCCGTGCAGACATTGCCGCAGGAGGAGCTGTATGAATTGCTCTCGCTCGGGCAGGATGTCTTCACCCACCTCGAATCCCTGCGCATCCCAAAGATTGCGCTCATCCATGGCGCCTGCGTGGGCGGTGGCTTTGAAATGACGCTGGCCTGCGATTGGCGCATCGCGAGTGATAGTGATGCCACCCGCATCGGTCTGCCGGAGACACAGCTCGGCCTTGTACCTGCGTGGGGTGGCTGCACCAGACTATCGCGCCTCATCGGCCTGCCAAAGGCGATGGACCTCATCGTCCGCGGCAAGTTGCTGAAGGCGAAACACGCGAAGCGGCTCGGCCTGGTGCACGAGGTGGTGCCGCTGGAAAACATGGAGGTGCTGGCAAAGCGCCTCGCCTTCAAACCCATCGGAGTAAAAAAGCACCACTTCCATTTCACGCAGATCTGGCCAATGCCGCAGTACCTGCGCCTCCGCTCCAAGGCGATGATTCATGCCAAGTTCCCCTGGACTCGCAAACATCCCGCCGCGCCGGTGAAGGCCGTGGAAGTGATCACACGCGGAGCTGCAAAATCCTTCGAACACTCACTCGCCCTGGAGCAGCAGGCCATTCGCGAGCTCACCGCGACCGACATGACGCGCCGCTTCATCGGTGCCTTCCTGCGCAAGGAAGTCGCTTCGAAGAAGCTGCCCAAGGCCTGCGTGGGAGCCACGCCACACCCCGTGATGAACGCCGCCGTCATCGGCTCCGGTGTCATGGGCTCGGGCATTGCCTACACCATCGCCGGAAAAGGCACGCGCGTACTCATGACGGACACCAAGCCGGAGTTCCTTGCGCGTGGCATGGGCAATATTCAAAGGCTCGTGCATACCGGCCTGAAGAGTCACGCCTTCACCAGCAAGCAGGCTCGTGAAACGATGGACCGCATCGGCACCACAGCGGACAAGGTCCCACTGCATCGCATGGACCTCATCATCGAAGCCGTGGTGGAGGACATGGAGGTGAAGAAGAATCTCTTCAAAGATCTCGCCACTCGCTGCAGTGAGACAACCGTGCTCGCCACGAACACCTCCGCGCTCTCCGTCACCGAGATGGCAGCAGACGTGACCCACCCAGAGCGCGTCATCGGTCTGCACTTCTTCAATCCGGCACACCTCATGCCGCTGGTCGAGATTATCGTGACGAAGCACAACACTCCCGAAGTCATCGCCACGTCGGTGAAGTTTGTGCAGTCGCTGGGCAAGACACCCATCCTCGTGCAGGACCGACCCGGCTTCGTAGTGAACCGCATCCTCATGCCCTACCTCCTGGGCGCGGTGCAGATTGCCGAATCCATGCGTGATCCCTGGGCACTGGATGATGCCATGACGGAGTTTGGCATGCCGATGGGACCACTGCGCCTGCTGGATGAAATCGGCTTCGATGTGGCCCTGCATGTGGAGAAGACGATGCGCGATGCCTTTGGCGATCGCATCCCGCGCTCCACGCTGCTCACGAGCATGGTGAATGCCGGCATGCTGGGTCGAAAGAATGGCCGCGGCTTCTACCTCGCCTTCGGAAGCAAGGCAGGCGACCAGCCCAATCCTGAAGTGATGAAGCTGCTCAAGCCTCGCGCGCTTTCTGTCTTCCCGAATACGGATGCCATGGCGGAGCATTTGAACGGCCTCATGCAAAGGGAAGCTGCCCTCGTCCTTGAGGAAGGCGTGGCCTCCAGTGCGGGAGACATCGAGCTCGCGATGATGCTGGGCTCCGGTTACCCGTCTTTCCAGTCTTTGTTCCCCAGTTCCTCTTAATCCATCTCGCGGGCAGGTCGCTCGCAAACACATCACTTCACACCTTCACCGTGGACTGCCATGAAACCCACTCACACCCCACCCGATGAGAATACGAAGTCGGTGATCGACACCTCCAAGATGTCGGAAGGGCAGCGCGCTGCTCTGGAAATGACCGAGGCTGCCCGCGACGATCGCGAGCGCAATCTTGGCTTCGCCGCCTCCATCTTCAATGGCACACCGGACAGCTCCCGTCTGCTCCCCTTCCCCGTGCAATCGTTGGAGGATCGCGATCAAGGCGATGCCTTCCTTGCACGCTTGAAGCGTTTCCTGGATGAACACGTCGATCCCGATGCCATCGACCGCGAAGGCGAAATCCCGGATGAAGTGATGGATGGTCTGCGCAAGCTCGGCGCCTTCGGCATCAAGATCCCCATGAAGTACGGCGGACTCGGCCTGAGCCAGACGAACTACTCACGCGCCGCCATGCTGCTCGGCAGCTACTGCGGAAATCTCGCTGCCTTGCTCTCCGCACATCAATCCATCGGCGTGCCGCAACCGCTGCTCATGTTCGGCACGGAAGAGCAAAAGGCCAAATACCTGCCTCGCTGCGCCGGTGGGGAGATCAGCGCCTTTGCTTTGACCGAGCCCGACGTGGGCTCTGACCCGGCGCGCATGAAGACCCTGGCCTTTCCAGAAGGAGATGACTTCGTCATCAATGGGGAAAAGCTCTGGTGCACGAATGGCACCAAGGCCGGGCTTCTCGTCGTGATGGCGAAGACTCCCACGCCGAAGCATCCCAACGCCACCACCGCCTTCATCGTAGAGGCTCATGCTCCCGGTGTGGAAGTCGTGCGACGCTGCCACTTCATGGGTCTGCGCGCCCTCTACAATGGCGTGATGCGTTTCACCAATGTGCGCGTGCCACGTGCGAACATCCTCGGTGGTGAAGGCCGCGGACTCAAGGTCGCGCTCACCACGCTGAACACTGGCCGCATCACCCTGCCCGCTGCCTGCGCCGGCCTCGCGAAACGTTGCGTGGAAGTTTCGACCGACTGGGCGAAGAAACGCGAACAATGGGGTGCCCCCATCGGCAAGCACGCCGCCATCGCCGACAAACTCGCGCGCATGGGTGCACATCGCTTCGCCATGGAGGCCATGGTGCGCTACGTAAGCTCCCTCGTGGACAAGGACAAGATGGCCGATGTGCGACTCGAAGCCGCGCTGGCCAAGCTCTGGAGTTCCGAAAAATGCTGGGAGATCGTGGATGACACCATGCAAATCCGCGGTGGTCGAGGTTATGAAACCGCCGACAGCCTCCGCGCCCGTGGTGAACCCGCGATCGCCGTGGAGCGCTTCTTCCGCGATGCCCGCATCAATACCATCTTTGAAGGCAGCAGCGAAATCATGCGCCTCTTCATCGCGCGTGAAATGCTGGACCCGCATCTGCGCCTGGGCGCGGCCATGTTCAATCCCACCCTGCCGCTAAAGGAACGCGCGAAAGTCTTTTTCCGCGCCGGAAAACACTACGCCACATGGTACCCGTCCAAGTGGATTCCCTTCTCGGATGACAACGATGATCGCGCCTTGCATCCTTCGTTGGACTGGCCCATGCGCATCGCGCGCTCCCGCAGCCGCCGCCTCGCCCGCGGCATCTTCCACGCCATGCTGAAATTCGGCCCAAAGCTCGAGCGCCAACAGCTCGTGCTCGGCCGCCTCGTGGACATCGGCACTGACGTCTTCGCCTTGAGCTGCGCCGTTTCCCACGCGCAACGCATCATCGAAGATGCCATGACCCCCCATGACGAAGTGGACCGTATCACCGAACTCGTGAGCTACCTCGGCAGACTGGTGGAAGCCAGAACTAACGAACTCTTCCGCGCCTTGTTCAGTAGCACAGACAGCAAGGGATACTTCGTCGCGAAGCGGATGATGGAATCATAATCCGTGTCAGCGATAAGGCTTCACCTGGCTATCTCGGTGCTGATTCAGCATTCGGTTTCTTCTCTTCGGTTTTCGGCGGTTTCACGCGGATAATATTGTTCCCCACGGTCGCGAGAATGACATAGCCATCCTCCTCCCCGAGCCAGATGGGTGATCCTTTGCAATTCTCTGGCAGGATGTACGTGGCCAGCACTTCGCGCGTATGAGGATCCTGCCGCGCGAGCAGACGCGGCTTGATCAAACTCCAATAGGCTGCACGGAGTCCCTTGCCCCTGGTAGCCCCCTTGGGCATGGACTCGGCACTTGCTGTCCCCGGCTCCGATTTCACGAGACTCAGGCCATCCTTCACACTGAGATGGAAGAGCGTGCCATTGTCATGCACCACCACTTGATCGTCGTCAGACCACCAGACGATTTTGCGCTTTTCACTAGTCGGTCCCGATCGCGCAGTTACGAGTTCAGACACTTTGCCATTGGAATCGATCCACGCAGCGCGGAATTCATTCGAACGTTCGTTCATTCCCACCATGAGCAGCCCCTTCCCTTCAGGGTGCAACTCACGCACCTCCATCGTGAAGGGCAATTCGGTCCTTTCGCGCTGTTCGTATTCCAGATTGTCCGTCCAGCGAATACGCCGGATGGCCGACCCTTTCCGGCCACCCGTGGGCATCTCCAGGCTGATCGCTTCGCTGTCGTTCAGGACATAGATGAGCTCACGTCCCAGGATCGCGTTGGATCGTTGCATCCCCAGCAACTTCCAGGGTACCGTGGAGGTATCGTATATCGTGATGTGCCCCTTCGCTGAAAATGCGGCACGTGGCACACTGTGCGACACATGCCAGGCTCCCATGTGAAACCCCAAGGGCGCCAGAAACTCCGACTCAAGCACGGCAGGTGCCGCCGCTCCGGAGAATTTGCCAAACGGCTGCACCATCAACGGCTGGAGAGTCCGATCCCCTGCAGCTTCACCTCGCGCTGCCAGCGCAAGATAAACAATGGCCTCCCCATCTGCCTGTTCCTGCAGGTTCCTCCGTCCCATCCATCCATCGACGGCCACCCACTGGTCTGGTTTCAGCACCCAGGACCTGTTCTGTTCTGAAGATAGACCCTCCCGCAGTTCTTCATTCGCATGCCATACTGCCACGGGTTCCTTGCGGCTGTTCAGCCCCACCAGAGTTACCCGCTCCAGTCTTTGCGTGACACCCGCGGACGTGCGGGATTCCTCGCCCAGAGTGATCAGGTACTCAGCACCGGGAACGGTGGGCACAGCCCGCGAGATGGGCACGCCGTACTGCTCCCGCGCACCTTGTCCCCACTGGACCACGTCCGCACCTGGCATGGTCTGTGAATTCATCAACGCTGGCGCCGTGCTGAACCTCGTCGCCGCTCCAAAGCCGGAAACGCCGGAACGATTCGCCGTCACCACCGCACGCATCCAGCCGGACACGGGCAAATCAGGAAGTTCCACGCTGCCAGTCGCGGTAACACCCTTCAGCGAAACGATCGGACGCATGACACTCTCACGAGCGCCTGCGTAGATCTCCAGATCATACTTCCCATCAAGCTGCGGCAGTATCAGTTCTTCGAGGGATTGGGAGAACGCAGCAGGAAGAACATTCCCCTCCTCGCGAAATTCAACTTCACTGGAGGAAGTTTCAGTAAGCGCAGCATCAAGGTGCCAGGCAACCCTGAATCTCTCGCCCAGGTGTGCCCGCGGCTCCCCGTTCAGCACAGCGAGCGGCACGCTGTCCTCTCCACCGGCTATCAGCCCCTGGACGCGGTGGACTGCTGTCGCAAGCTCTGTCAGGTATTCCATTCCAGGACCCGAAGGCACCGCATCCAGCTTCTTGGAAAGTGCTTCCAGTTCGTCGACAGCACCTGCCTTCAAGAGCAGTGTCACCAGCCTGAAGGTATCGTTGGAGACGGCCCAGAGAGCAACATCGGTAAAACGATTCCCTTCAAGCACCTTCCATTGCTCCGACCATGACCTCAGCGCCCCTCTGGCCAGAAAGAGTCCATGGCGCGTGCCTATCTGCTCATAGGCAGACTCGTAGTCTATCAAAACGCTGCTAACCCACGGCTGGCGCGTCCGCGACGCAAGCGAGTCGTCGAGCAGACTCTCTTCCCAGAGCTGGAGCAGGGACTCCTGATAGACCTCCGCGCCGTGTGCCAGCACCATCTCCGAAAGGGGACGCCAACCGAAGGTAAAGCGGAAATTCGCGTCCTTCCGCGATTCGTTGATGAACACCGCCACCGCATCCGCCGCCTCGCCAAGCTCTTCTTTTGTCCCTAGTCGCTCCAATTCCTTCGCCAGTCGAGGCGCCACGGAAAGTCCTGCAACCACCTGCTTGCGCGCTTGCGGATCCTGCAAATTCGCCTTCAGACCAGCGACCATCATCGCCGCCAGTTCACGGCGCGGGAGATTCTCCGGCGGGGCATAAGCGCTTACCTTCCAGGCCACACGCATGCGCGTCATGACGTCGCTGTCGTCCAGCAACGAGAGATACTCCTTCGGCAACAGGCCGGTCATGGCCTTCACCAGCAACGCCACGGTGATGGATTGCTCATCTTTGGGATAGTCCTTCGCCACCTGATACAGGTCCTCCACAAAAGTGCCGTGCGGTTCGCGCAGCGCCGTGGCGATCATCCTGGTGACCTCCGTTTTTTTCTCCACATACTCAGGTGCTCCCCATATCCACCCCAGGTTGGTCTGCTGCTTGCATTCATTGAAGCTTGTTTCCAGAGTCTTCTCTGCGCCCACGCCTGTATCCTCTGGCCACCGGGAGAGCAGCAGTGCCCGGGCGAACGCAGTCGCGGAGTCTGGCGCATTCTGATATTCCAGCGAAGCCACCCGGTGCACATTGTCCGAATATCTGAAGCGGAGCAGATGCGGCTGATTCTTTTCTACGATGTCCAGCAGTCGCTGCACCCGGCCAGGACGGGCTCCGGTGTCAGGTGAATCCAGGATCGCGGAGAGCACCTCCTCGGCTGTAGGCCGCGCTTGATGATGCCTCGTGGCCTGAAGAGCCTGGCCCAGGGCATCGGCCAATTCATCCGTGCGATTGCTCTGGAACATCTCCTTGTACCAGTTCGTGTGAGGCGGATACAACAGGTAGAAAATGCCGGGATCGTTCTCAAAGTCGATCCTCTTCAATCCCTCAATGAAGAGATCCTGGGCCCACTTCCTATTCTGGGCCTGCTCTTCCTGGGTCTTCGCACTCTTGGTGCTTGCATAGCGGCGGGCGCGCCAGAGCCACGCGTCCGCGCAGTTTGGATTGAGCTGCAGATCGAGCAGCTCTGCGTCTGTTGCCTCGTCATCCGGAAGTTTCAACTTCCTGGCCAGCATCGCCATCAACCGCGCCTTGCTGGCAAAGGCTGCTCCGTCCTCTCTGGCAGACTTGAGGTTTTGGTACATGTCTTTGCACAAGTCATCCTGCCTGACACCCCTGAGACTGCGCATATGGAGCTCCATCAATCGCTCCACGTTGCCCCTGCGAATGTGCCGCAGGTTTTCTTCGCCTCTCACGAGGGCTTCCACCATGTCAACACTGCTGCGGGCGATGTACGCCTTGTTGATGGTCGAAGGCTGGTACGTCCCTTGAGGGAATTTGCCAGTCTCAATCGCTGCGGCCAGCAGGCCGGCCGTTCCCTCGCGCCCCTCCAGGCCCTTGGCAATTTCCAACGCCGCCTTCTCAGAGCCACCCGCACGCTCCAGAAGTGCCAGAGCGTGCTGCGCGCGTGGAGTCTTCACCGTTGCAAGCCGCTTGCCGATTTCCTTGAACAAGGCGTCGGAGGGGCTGGACCATGCCGGACCGCGGGGGACATTGGCAGAGCCAGCTGGAGCAGGCATGCGCAGGGCACGTTGCGCTTCCAGGATGGCCTCGTATTCCTTCACCGCGGGAATGCGATCGCGGAGTTCCTTGAACTCCCTTTCACGGGCGTCGAAGGGAACACTCCACGCCATGCCATAAATTGTGCTGAACCCGATCATGAGGCCCTGGTTCGGCTGAGTCACCATCCGTGCCCTTCCCCTGTTTCGCATCTCTTCCGCAAGAGACAAACGCCGCGCCGACTCTGAAAGCGGGGCCGGTTCGGATGCGGCATAGAATGACTCCTTCCCCGGGTGCCTGGCAACGACAGTGCGCGCGGCTGACCAGTCCCGCTTCAAGGAAGGCTGCCACGAAAGGTGCGCAAGTCCGTGCGGCAATAGACGGTCCAGCATCCGAAGAGACGCGGCACGCATGATGGTTGCAGCCCTGCCGGCCTCTGCCACCTCCGGGTTCAGCTTCGCACACGCGGCATTCACCGAGGTGGTAGACTCCGCGCGACTTACGTTGTGGGTGTATATCGCCCCGAACAGATCATCGACAGTTACAGGATCCACCGCAGGAAGCGTCTCATGGGGCGCACCATCCCGGCAGACGAGCAGGAGCCACTCGGGGTGCCGTGTGCGAATGGCCGACCCGAGCCGGACATGCGCCGCACTCCTCAAGGCACGCGTCTCCTGCGACAGCGGCGTACGGTAGATGGACACCTTGTTCTGATCCTCCTGCTTCTGCCGCAAGGCCAGCAGGGGCAGCAGGGATGCCTTGCCAAGGTCCGTAGCTTCACTGCAATGCTTCAGCGAAGCCTCGAATGGCGCATCCACCAGCGTCGCAAAGACGGCTTGCTCGCCCCCTTGTTTTCTCATCGGCTCAAGCGTCCCCGCCTCTTCCAGCCCAAAGAAGCTTCTCTGCTCCCAGAGATAACGCCGCAGGTCCATGCCCCACACCGCCCCAGCCAGTGTTTTGATCGGCACTCGCGCCGGCTCCTTTGCGGGATCCAGGGTGAGCGGATGCGGCATGGTGTCCGGATAGCTCGCCTCGTAGCCCAGGGCATCCGGCAGACGTTGTTGGAATCGAACTTTCAGCGCGGAGGTGAATTCCTTTCCACGCAGATTCCAGATCACTTGGGACAGAGGTTCCTCCATTCCCGCACTTTGCAGGCGTGTGTCCTGGCCCCACACGGGAGAAGACGCAGACCTCAGGCCGCGCACACCTATCTCCGTGATGCGACGACGGGGCAACACCCATTCTCCATCCCGGACTTCCTGCCAGGCTCGCAAGGCATCTTGCTTCAGAGCCACCGCAGTCTCACCGGCTCGAGAACGAAGGGCCAGAGAAAGGCAGTTCCACACGGCAGGTGGCGCCTCGGCAAAGATCTCTTTCATCAGCCGGGACCGAACCAGCTCCGCATCTTTTGCAGTCACCAGCTCGCATGCCTCCATGAAGAGATGGGGTTGTTTTTGCAATCGATCCCGATGCCTGGCCGCCTCCGCCAGAAAAGTCTCCGGACCTTTGCGCACCAGACACTCGGTCAGCCACCATCCCACCATGGTATCATCCATCACACCTTTCTCGCTGAGACGCTGCATGACCGCCCATTGATCGTCCGCCTCGGGCAGGAGGAGTTGCAGGTAGGAGGGGCTCGCGCTGAATATCCACGCAGCGGCCAGCGGCGCCTCCGTTCCTGGGCGCTTCAGGATTTCCGCGACCCAGGGGGGAGGCTCCGTGTAGCCCGTCAGGAGCTTCTGCCCCTCAAAGTACAGCAGCGCCTGCTCCGCCTGGCTCGTGATACCCGCTCCCTGGGCGGGTGACTCTGCCGGCTTCAGTGTGGCCAGCCATCCCGCCGCGATTGCATTCTCCGCGCGCAGGCTCAACAAGGGCTCCAAAAGGCGCAGGCGCATCGCGAACTCCGGCCTGCGCTCCCACAGCTCTGCATAGGCCTTTTCACCTCCCGAGTATCCCTCACGCAGCATGGCGATTTCCCCAAGAGCCAGGGCTGCTTGCTGGAAGAGCCACGGATCCCGGGTCATCGTCGCTACCTCCTTGAGCTCGGATACCGCCAGGTCCTTGTCTCCCATCAGCGCTGCAAAGCGCCCCTGGTGGTACCGCGCCCAGTCCGTCTTCTGGCCTTCCGCATAGTGCCGCCTCGCACTCTCAAAATCCCCCAACCGCTCCGCCAGCATCCCGCGCAAGATTGCGAAACGGGGCTCGGCCTGCTGCTTTCCAGCCCAGCGCTTGTCCAACGCCTGCCAGTCATCCCAAGCAAGCATCACTCCATAGAACGCCCGGTTGAACACCGGAAACTCCCTCAATCGCTGCTCCGCCAGTGCCGCCGACGCCTCCGGCGCCACCGCGCGCGGAGCTTCCTCCGCAAGGGCGTAGCTCCCTCCCCAAACCAGCGCACTCAGGACCAGCCGTGCCGCCAAGGCATGAAATTTCATAAGTAGCCCCGTTGTACCAGAGTCCGCAAACGGGTCAATCCAGAGTCCCAAGTTTCGTTATCGGAAACGGCAATAGACTCTAGGATGGCGGATTACCTGCCCGCTCGCTCTTCCTCATACGGCGCACCCCAGATCCACGGAATCACCTGGGCCCGTTTCGCCCAAGTCTCCCACTTCGCAGCCAGGTCCGTGACGACATCCTGATGTGGGGCAGCGAGGTCGTGCAGCTCTGTTCGGTCTGCTTCCATGTCATACAGTTCCCACGCGCCACGGGGTCCTTTCGCCACCAGTTTCCACTTGCCTTCACGTACGGCGCGGTTGCCTTCATGCTCCCAGAAGATGGGCTGTGGACGGCTTATATCTCCTCCCATAAAGGGCGCCTTCAGACTCACACCCTCCATCGGAGTGGTGGCGGTGTCATTCTGCTCCTTGGGATAAGGTGCACCACTCACATCCACCACCGTGGCCATGATATCGATAAGGTGGGCGGGCGCTTTGACCAGCCGCCCAGGACGGTCCGTGCCTGCAGGCCAGTGGGCAATCAACGGTGTGCTGATGCCGCCCTCATGCACCCAGTGTTTGTATTCGCGGAAGGGCGTGTTACTCACATTCGCCCACGCCTCGCCATAGCCGCAGTAGGTGTCAGCCGCTCCCGGCAAGACGCCATAACCCTGGCGCATGGGAAAGCCATCGCGTGTCTGCTTGGGAATCATGTCGGGCTGGAGATACTCTGCCGCCAGCGGTGGCAGCGTGGGCTTGTCGGCGCGCCGCAGCACAGGGCCCGCAGTGTTGTTCGCATTGGCGTTGGCATTTGGTTTCTTCTTATTTCCAGCGCCACCCCCCTTGCCTCTGCCGATGGGCTCCGCGCAGCCGCCATTGTCCTGCATGAAGAAGATGAGCGTGTTCTCATACCGGCCCTGCTTCTTCAGCTCCGCCACGATGCGCCCGATGCCCTGGTCCATGCAATCCACCATCGCGGCATACACCTCCATGCAGCGCTCCTCATACGCACGGTCCTTCACCTCGTCCCACTTGCCACCTGCTTGCGGTGTGATGGCCCAGTCCGCATCGACCACGCCCAGTGCCCTCGCCTTTTTCAATCGCGCAGCCCTCACGGCATCATAGCCTCCGGCATACTTTCCCTTGTACTTCGCCATGTCCGACTCCTTCGCATGCATGGGCCAGTGCGCGGCGGTGTAGGCCACGTACATGAAGAGGGGCTTGTCCTTGTTCTCCTTCGCGTGATCCGAAATGAAGCGCACCGCGTGGTCGCTGATGGCATCTGTGTAGTAGTACTGCTCTGGCTTGTAGTCCGGGTCTGCGTAGGGTGAGATGAGCGTGTTATCTTTTACCAGCGAGTTCGGGTCAAAGAAGCTGCCCGCTCCGTGGATCGTGCCGTAGAAGCGCTCAAAGCCACGCTGCAGCGGCCAGTTGCTCTTCTCGTTCTCACCTTGGGGATTGACCTTCTTCGTCACATGCCACTTGCCCACCATGTAGGTGCGGTAGCCCGCAGGTTTCACCACCTCCGCCATGGTCGCTCCATTGCGGCTGAGTTCGCCGCGATAGCCATCCAGTCCCTTGTCATCCATCATGTGCCCGATGCCAGCCTGATGCGGATACAATCCCGTGAGCAAGGACGCGCGCGTCGGGCAGCAGCGTGCCGTGTTGTAGAATTGCGTGTATTTCAGCCCCCCCTTCGCCAGGGCATCCAGGTTCGGCGTCTCAATTTCACCGCCATAGCACCCGATGTCGCTGAAGCCCATGTCATCGCTCAAGATGACAATGATGTCCGGCTTCCCGGTGGCTCCGGAAACCCGGGCAACTAGCGCGATAGTCAGGGCAAGAGAAAGAAAGATGCGGCACATCATCCGATGCTAGACGAAGCAGGGCCCCGTGCACTTGCATCTTTTGCTGCCCAAGTGACGCCTTACTCCTCCCGTTTCCCTTTGCCCAGTTCATCCGCTCGCGCGGCATCATAATTCGGATTCGGCACAGGCATCCTCGCGCCGACCTTCTGCCGCCACTCGACGAGCGCTGCGTGCAGTTCCTGGACCTTGGCCTTTTCCATCGCGGCCATATTCAGCTTCTCACCGGCATTTGCTTTCAGATTGTAGAGCTCCAGTTCATTGCTCTCGAAGAATTCAATCAACTTCCAGTCGCCACGCCGGATGGCACTGGCAGGTGTGCTGTGGTGATAGTGCGGCAGATGCCAGTAAAGCGTGTCACGTGCAATTGACGCCTTCGGATCCTGCAGCAATGCGGCCAGGCTGGTACCATCCAAACCCGCGGCACCCGCGTCGCTGAGAGTCACCCCCGCGAGTCGCATCAGCGTGGGATACAGATCCGTGGTGATGGCCGGGACCTCACACACGCTGCCAGCCGGCACATGACCGGTCCAGCGCATGATAGCCGGCACCCGGATGCCACCTTCGTACAGCGAACCTTTCTCACCACGTAGTGGTCGATTCGTCGTCACGATCTTGCCGCTCTGCTCGTGCTCCAGTCCACCATTGTCCGAGAGGAAGATGATGAGCGTCTTCTCCGCGAGTCCGGTGCGCTCCACCGTATCCATGATGCGGCCAACGCTCTGGTCCAGCTCTTCCAGCAGTCCCGCGTAGGTAGGATTGCACGGATAACCCACCGCCTTTGCCTTGCTCTCATACTTCGCCTGAAGCGCTGGCGTAGTGGAAAGCGGGATGTGCACCGCCGCATGAGAGACCTGCAGGAGGAACGGCTCCTCCTTGTGCTCCTCGATGAACGCCGTGGCCTTCTGCGAAAGGAAATCCGCCATACGCTCCGGCTCCGGTTTACCACTTACTTTTGGCAACACCACATTCCCCTTCGCCTCCAGCGCAGTCTGCCAGCCCTGCTTCTCCGGGCCGAAACCCTCACCACCCAGGTGCCACTTCCCGAAGTAGCCCGTCTTGTACCCTACCGCTCCCAATCGCTCAGCAAAGGTCTTTACCTCCAGTGGCAGTTGCTTGGGCACCTCGGGATCACTGAGTTTTGCAAAAGGCCTGCGATGCCCCGGAATATGCTGCGTGATGCCAAACCGTGCCTGGTCCTGTCCGCTTTGCATGTTGGCCCGTGTGGGTGAGCATACCGGCCCCGCGTAGAATTGCGTGAAACGCATCCCCTCTTTCACCAGGCGATCCAGATGCGGCGTCTCATGAAAAGGATGGCCATACGAAGGCAGGTCCGCCCAGCCAAGATCATCCGCGAGAATGATGATGATGTTTGGCTTCTCCTCAGCCGCAGCCATTCGTGGGCACAGCGAAGCAAGCAATAGAAACAGCAATACAAAATGTCTCATGATCAGGGCAGAGTATGCAAAGAGGTGGTCCCTCTACTTCTCAAGCGAAAGCAGGTAGTCCGCCACACGATTCGCCGGCTCTTGAAACTTCACCCCGCGCACGATCTCCTGCGCCCTCGCCAGCGGCACATGTCCGGCGGCACGCATGGCATCGAGCGCATTCTGCGCCGTGACCACCTCGTACAAGGAACCCCTGTGAATGACCTCCGCCAGTACGCTGGCAGGCTGCTCTGACTCGCCGAGCCATCCCAGAGCCTCCGCCGCGGCGATGCGCACGTCATTCCACTCATCCTTTAAGAGTCCCAGCAGCTTCTCCTTCGCAGGGGCCGCATCCTTCTGAAGCACGAGGCAGCCGATGGCACCCCAATACCGCACCACAGGATGCGGGTCCTCCATCGCCTTCAGCAGTTGTGGTAAGGCGGACGCGTCTCTCGAAGTCGCGACATCCGCGACGTCGATGATGCGCTCCAGAGGATAAGCATCACTCTGCGCATAGTCATAGATGGTCTTCTCACCCGCGAGCTTCTCATGCATGCCCTCCGGGATGAATCCCGTGTCCCGCACCGCGAGCATCTCCGCGCGCAGCTTCTTGCGCATTTCCGCGATGCGTTCCTTCTGAGCAGAGTCACCCGCCAGGTTCTTGATTTCAAATGGGTCACTTCCGATCTCATACAGTTCCTCCGGCGCCTTGGGTTTCCAATAGGCAGACTGCACCTCGTTGCATCGCCCCGCCAGAAACTCCGCATACCAGGAGCGCATGCTGGGCTGCTGCTCGAAGGCATACTCATAGTACTGCCCCCACGGACGATGCGGTGCATAATTCTTAAGGTACTGGTACTGCTTGTCACGAATGGCGCGCGTATTGTCATACCGAGCATCCATGCGACCGCGGTAGAGGAAGACGTGATCACGCAGCACTGACTTCTTTTCGCCAAGGAATGGGCGCCCCTGATAGTTCGCCGGCGTCTCCACACCGCACAGGCTGAAGAACGTGGTCGGCAGATCCACGAAGCTCACCGGGTTCTCCACCCACTCGCCCGGCTGCGCAGGTCTCCACTGTTTCCACTTCTCCGGGATGCGCACAATCATCGGCACATGCGTACCGGAGTCATGCAGGTGCCGCTTGCCCCCTGGCAACGCGCCTCCGTGATCACTGCAGTAGAAGACGATGGTGTCCTCCGCCAGCCCGGCTTTCTCCAGCTGCTCCAGCATCCTCCCCACCTGCTCATCCATCAGTGTCATCTGGTCATAGTAGTTCGCCCAATCCCGGCGAATCTCGGGTGTATCAGGATGGTATGGCGGCAAGGTCATCTGCTCCGGCGGAATGCGGAAATCGGTCTTCCCCTCCTTCGGCGCCACCTGGCTTTCATGCGTGGTGGTGAAGTTGAAGACAGCGAAGAATGGCTGGCTGGACGCGCGGTTCTTGTAGTGCGCATTCTTGCTGCTCTCGTCCCACACATCCTTGCGATCCGGCAGATTGTAGTCCGTCTTCGAGTTGTTCGTGCAGTAGTAGCCCGCGGCCCGCAACACTTCCGGATAGAGTTGGAAGCCTTCCGGAATGCTTACCTTGCTGCGATGATGCTGCACCCCCAGCGCGCAGCCATTCATGCCGGTGATCAAAGTCGTGCGCGCCGCCGAGCACACTGGCGAGTTCGCAAACGCATTCCGGTACCGCACGCCCTGCTCCGCCAGCTTGTCCAAATGCGGCGTCTTCGCGAGCTTGTCCCCATAGCACCCAAGGTAGGGGCTGTTGTCCTCACTCGTGAGCCACAAAATATTCGGCCGCTCCGCCGCACGCACCGCACTTGGCAGCACCGCCATCAGCAGCCCCATCACACTCACAACAAACGACACCAATCGGAAACGCATCCACCGAGAACGCCGGCGCACCATCCGTCTTGCCACCGAAACAACAATCCTCCCTCTAACTCCTCACCCTCACTTCACCCCCTCCACAATCTCCACCGCCATCTTGTCCGTCACCATCTCACTCAGGCGGATGGCGTCCCAATTTGAAAGGCGGATGCAGCCATGGCTCGCGGCGCGGCCAATCGTTTCCGAGTTATTCGTGCCATGGATGCCGATGCCCTTTTTATTAAGCTGAATCCAGAGCACCCCCACCGCACTGGAGGGTCCCGGAGGAATGAGATGGTAGTCATCGCTACGCACACCGGTCTTCAGCATGGACTCATCCCGGCGGAAAAGGGGCAGGGTGGTCATGGTCTCGATTTCCCACATGCCCACCGGTGCCGGCAGCGACTCCGACCCGGGTGTGATGGGGAATGATGCCAGCACCTTTCCGTCCTCCATCACATCCAGCATCTTCTCCTTCGTATCCACGCGGAGATTGCGCTTCTGGAATTGCGACTTCGGCTGGATGCGATCCTTCACCTTCAGCTTTTCAATGAGGAACGGCGTCACGTTCGGCACCTTCACCACGTCACCCGGCTTCAGGTCATCCATGTTCAGGCCCGGGTTCAGCTTGCGAAGGTAGTCCCCGTCGCAATGAAACTTCTCCTTCAAGAAATGCACCATCGTGGGATAGGGACTCGACTTCTGCTTCGACTGTTCTTCTGGCGTAGCACCCACCACGCCTACCTGGCTGAAGTCCGCCTCCGCCACGGTGTACTCCGTGAAGACATCGAAGTCCGCGGGCAAATCAACCGCCGCATTGGCCGCCACCCCGGCACGATGCATCTGGTACCTCCCCAGCGCCTTCCCGGTGAACTCACCCCATTTCCCATCGATCTGCCCGGGTGGGAACCCTTCGCGATCCAGATACACCTGCAGCCGCTCAATCTTCTTCGGGTCCTCGCTCTTCTTCACGTCCTCCACCGGAATGGCCTTCGGCACCGCCTCCTGCGCGAGGCTCCGCGTCATCGCTATCAGGCCGCACAGGACCATTCCACACAACACCGGCATCAGGGGGGCTTTCATATCAGGGGTCTCGTTGGGGATTGTTCACTACATCACTAACATCGCATTGTCCGCCCCCTGTGGACGAGCCACTCCCCCCGCCATTCACCTCATCCTCAAACCCTGAACCAGGCCCGAGTCCCACCCCCTACGCATCCACCTCATTTTCCGGCACCGATTCACTCACATGAAAACAGACCTGTCTGACAAGCATGTGGCCATCCTTGCTGCGGATGGTTTTGAACAATCCGAGCTTGAGGAGCCACTTCACGCCCTTGAGCGTGTCGGTGCGAATGTCACCATCATCTCACCCCACGGTGGTCGCATCCAGGGCATGCACCACCTCGAAATGGCCGATGAGTTCGACGTGGACATCCCCCTCAAGAGCGCCCATTCCGAAGACTTCGATGCGCTGATACTCCCCGGTGGCCTCGCCAATCCGGATGAGCTGCGTTCCAACGAGGATGCCATAGAATTCGTGCGTGAGTTCGCCGAGGCTGGCAAACCCATCGCCGCCATCTGCCACGGCCCATGGATCCTGATTGAGGCCGGCATCGTGAACGGCCGCCGCCTTACCTCATGGCCCTCCATCCAGAGCGACATCCGCAATGCCGGTGGCGACTGGGTGGATGAACCTGTCGTCGTGGATCACGGCCTGGTCACCAGCCGCAAGCCCGATGACTTGAAGGCCTTCAGTGCAAAGGTCATTGAGGAAATCGCCGAAGGTCACCACTTCTCCATGACCAGCAGGTCGTCGCCAGCGGGTTAGGCGACCGCGTTGAGGCTTGCTCAGTCAGCTAGGGAACTTCTGATGCCCAAAACAGGGCTACAAAAATGGGGGCTGAAATGCCCCCACTTTGTTATCTGTCTATCCCAGTCAGGCGGCTATATCCTTCGAAGCAAGACAAGGATCAGCAGAATCACCACCAACAGGCCAAGTCCGCCACTGGGATAGTACCCCCAGCCCGAACTGTAGGGCCACGAGGGAAGCGATCCAATGAGGAGCAGGATGACAACAATGAGGAGAATGGTTCCGAGGCTCATAGTATATTAGGTTCGTTCACAACTGAATCGCGAACCATCAGAGCAACGGCTGCAAGCCTCACAGGTCTCAAGCGAAACCTGCACACCAGGAATCGGAGGGAACCATCACCGCTCCCTCACCTCACTTCCCCTCGCCGACCTCGTCCTCAAACTTCCGGCTGTACCGCACAAAGGCAAAGTAGGCCGTGCTCACCGCGATCCAGAATCCCGGGAAGCCATCCAGAAAACCGCGGCGCAAAAAGTACGCGCGGAAGAAGCGCCACCACGGGCGGGTCACATTCGCCCCCACGGACCAGCGTTTTCCCTCCGCCTTCTGCCGGGCTAGGAAGACATCGCTGAAGGTATTAATCTTCTCCACGTACCGCCTCATCGACGGAAAGGAGTAGTGATGAAGGTCCCCCTCCAGCCGCATCGTCGGCCCCGCGAGCTCAATATAGTCATGCTCCGGGCTGCCACCCCACTTCGACTTTTCACGCCGAAATAGCCGAAGCTTCCGGTCCGGGTACCAGTCTCCATGCGTGATCCACCGGCCGAGGAACCACACCTTCCGGTTGCACTCCGCTCCGTCGAACCGGTCCGCAGACCCATCCGTGAAGAAACGCTCGATGCTCTGGCGCAGTTCCGGGGACAGTTCCTCATCACAATCCAAAGCCAGCACCCAAGGGCGGGTGCACAGGCCCAGTGCCACGTTCTTCTGGTCGCGATGCCCGAGCCAGTCCTGATGAGTGACCTTGGCCCCGAATCCCTCCGCGACCTCGCGCGTCCGGTCCTTGGATCCCGAGTCCACCACCACAATCTCCTCCGCGAGATCCGCCGCGCTTTTCAGACAGCGCGCGATGTTTGCCTCCTCGTTGCAGGAGATGATGGAGATCGAAAGCGGGAAAAGCATGGGCGAGCGGTTCCGGACTTGGAGCGTCAGGGACTTCAACACAGAGACCCGAAGACACTAGGGCACAAAGGATTTTGTTATTAATCGTGATTAACAATCTGGGGTGTCTTTGTGGCTCGGCATCATCGTGTTGGAGCCTAGGAGAGCCCTCGCTTGAGGCATCGTGCCACTTGCCCGCCATTGTTGATCCTCTTATATTTTATGCAATGGACCTCCAGCTCAGTAACGCTGTTCTCACTGCCACGTTCAGCAACGAAATCCCCAATCTCGTCACCGGCATTATCCAACTCGCAGGAGCTCAACACGAGATTCACGTAGAATTACAGGGCAACTTCCTGAGTGACATCGCCGGGTGCAGCATTGAGATCGTCAACCACGTCCCAAAAACCGACAACACCCTGCTTTCAAAGCTTCATCGTCATCAAATTGGCACTGTGGGCGAGATGACTGCCTCCCGGAGGATTACACAAACCCTGCGGAAAAGCGCTCCACCTGCCAGCAGCGTTCTCGCGCCGTCCACGGGTAGCCTCAAGAATTTGCTCTTCTTCGAATGGTTCAACGAGCAGCGCCAACGCGTCCTCATCCACGCCTGGCATTGGAACCTCCGTGTCTCAGCTCCGCAGTGGACCCTCACCCGCGCCCAAGAGCTGGCACAGATCCAGACGGCCCGGCTTCGCCGCAAGGAGCACCTTTTGACGCGCGAGAAGGAATAACTCTGCGCGCGTTTTGCGCTAGAGATCGCAATCGAGGGGGAGCAAAAACCTCGCGAGCAGCGTAACCGTCTGGTGCATGAACTTGGCTTCGGAAATCGCCACGTCCAGCCGCACCTCCCAAAGTCACGCCGGACGCTGGCTACACCGCCTGCTCACCCAACTCGTGCAGCAGGCGGCACGCGACATCCATAAGGTGCCAAAATGGGAGGAGCAGGGGGTCCACAGCCTGCGCAAGCGCATGAAGAAGCTGCAGGCAATGCTGCGCCTCGCCAAGCCGGTGGTTCCAGACCCCACCATGAAGTCCGTGCTCAGCGATGTCCGTGACTTGAAAAACCTACTATCCGGTCAGCGGGACACCTTAGTTCTTACGAAATTGGCGCATAAACTCGGAGCCTCTGTCTCGGGCATTCATGCTGATGCCGGATCCACTCATGGGAAAGTCGACAAAGCCAGAATGCTCTCGGAACAACTGCTGATCGACATCGGCTTGCTGGACCTCTCTCAACTCACTTGGGAGATGCTGGGCGACTCCTATGCCAAGTCTTACAAGACCAGCCGGAAGGCATGGCAGGACGCCCAAGAAGAGCCCAGCGCGGAGAATCTCCACGAATGGCGCAAAAAAGTGAAACGGCTCTACTACCAGTCCACGGCACTCGAGCGGTGGCTGCACCACCCCAAGCGCCTGCGCCGTACGCGGAAGATCGGCTCACTGCTTGGAGATTGTCACGATTTGGACGTGTTTAGTGACTCCGCAGAAGCGGGCACCATCCAGCCTGTACGCGGGTGGCAGCCAAAAATACAGGAACAACGCGACCATCTGCTCTCTCGAATCGGGCGACGGGCGGAAAAGGCATTTTCACGTCCGCCACGCAAAATCAGGACTGAGATGCGTCACGCATTACCTTAGCTTTCTCTGGCCTCATAGTAGCCTCAGAAACGGGCTTGTCCTTTAACAAGCTTACAGCGAGACCACCTGCCAAGGTGAGGAGGAGACCAAGGATCTGGGTGAGATTCAACGCCTCTCCCAAAATGAACCACCCTAGGAAAACAGTACCCAGGGGGCCCACCATGCCAATGATCGCAAAAGCCTGGGATCCAGCCCTTTTTAGACCGATTCCGAACAGATAAGACGGAATTACCGTGCCCGCAATCGCAAGCGCAATTCCGCACCCGTAGGCGCCGGGAGAAAGGTTGATAAGCAGTGAGGGAGGGTGTGTCAGGCAAAAATGAATGAGTACGAAAATTGCGGAAAAACCCACCACGCAGGAGGTAAATCGGATGGGACCGATGCGCGAAACGACTTGGCCACTTAACATGACAAAAACGGCATAACTAACCGCGCTCGCAAAAACGAGAAGGGCACCATAGAGCGTTTCCGAGCTGGAAGTGGCAGCTTCGGCTTGGTAGCCAATGATGATTCCAACGTAGGAAACAGCCATCGCCGCGACCACGACGAACCGCAGCGGCTTCTTAAAAAAGAGCACCGACCCGAGAATCACGATCGAAGGATAGGTATAGAGGATCATCCGCTCCAGCCCCACGCTCACGTGCTCCAGACCCATGAAGTTCACCACGGAAGAAAGGTACCAGCCGAAGAAGCCGAGCAGTGCCAGCATTCCCCAGTCTTTCCGTGAAATGGGCCGTGGATTTTTCCGGGCGTCGAGCCAGCCGCCGATCAGGAAAAAGGGAAGAGCCATCGCCATCCGCAGCGCCAGCACGGTGACCGCATCCATTTGATAGCGGAAGGCCAGCTTCACAAAAACCGCCTTGGAACAAAAGAACAGGGAACTCGCCGCCACGATGCCGTAGGTGGCCATCGAGGATCGGAGAGCTGAGGAAGAGGAAGAAGTCGAGGTCTGGGACATGAGATTGGTCGGGCTTGCGGAGGAAGGGCGAAGAGCTGGAAAACAAAAAACCCGCTCACCGGTGAGGCGGGCGGGTGGTGGGGAAACTTTGGGAAACGACTGCTGCTGTTTGCTGTCTCGCGTTTCGCTTGCGGCTGCGTCATCGCATCACCGCGTCACCACTCCGCCCGTCCGGCTTGATAAGCCAGAGGCGAGTGACGCTAATAATGATGGCGGCGATGGCGCGCATGAACATTCACTCCATAAGGTACGAATGTCGGGACGTCAATGACGACCAGATTGCCGGATGGATGGCTGCCCCTCTCATAAGATGAAACGCAAAGCAGCAAAAGCAGCAAAGATTCGATGGAGGTTAGGCTTCCAGCCTGAACTCATTGTCCCCCTTTGCTGCTTTGTTGCTTTGCGTTCCACCCTCACCGGCCCAACCGTTCCTAACACCCCATGAATCCCCACCCCACGCTGAGCCGCCGCCATTTCGCCCGGAGCCTCGCCTTCGGAGCTCTCGCCGGTCAGCTCGCCAGTTGTGCCAGCAAGCCCACCTCCCCCGGCCTGCCCGAGCACCTGCCGGACCGGGATAAGCGGATGAAGCATGGCTACCTCTACTTCCTGGATGGCGCGGGCGGCGGCACGGGAAAGAAGAACTGGTCGGAGGGCGTGAAGGAAGGCCTGCTCGCCGCAGGCTATCGCGGCGCCGGAGAAATGTTCTCATGGGAGACAGGCAAAGGACTCGTGGCAGACCAGGACGCTCCCGTGGCCTACAAGCGCGCGGGGGCACGGAAGATGGCCGCCGAAATCCAGCGCCAGACCGCCGCCTTCCCCACCGCGCCGGTGAGCCTGCTCGGCTTCTCCGCCGGCACCGCCGTGGCCATCTTCGCCCTGGAGTACCTGCCCGAGTCCGTGAATGTCGAGCACGTCGTGCTTCTCGGCACCTCCATCAGCGAGGACTACGATCTCACGAACGCCCTCCGGCGTGTGCGCGGAAAAGTGTACCTCTACACCTCCACGCACGATCGCATGCTCCGCTTTCTCATGCCCTTCTCCGGCACCGCCGACCGGAAGAAGCACGACCCCGGCGCGGGCCTTCGCGGCTTCACCCTGCCTCGCGGAGCCTCCGACGAAACCCGCCGCCTGTACGCCGAGAAAATCGTCACCATTCACTGGACCAAAGAGCTCGAGGCCGATGGCGACTACGGCCACCACTTCGACAACATCAAGATGGAGTTCATCCGCGACCACGTGGCTCCGCTCCTCATGGGCAAGCCGGTACCGGGGCTGATGCAGTAGTTCCGCGACTATTCCTTTTCCTTCGCAGACGCACTCAATTCCTGCGCCCGTTGGAAATCGGCCGCCGCTTTTTCAGATTCGCCCATTTCTTGGTACAGCCTGCCACGGGTTCGGTACGCCCAGGCATTCTTGGGATCACGCTCGATGATGATGCTCAGGCGCACGATTGCCACCTCCTCCTTGCCGGCATTCAGTGCGCCTTGGGCCTTCACCCCCTGCCAGGTATTTGACCAGGGAGCCCACCAGAGGGGTACCAGTGACAACGCCGCGAGTGCTGTCGCGCCGACGGCATAGGGGATCCGTGGACGCCGGATCACAAAACATTCCGCCACCACGGCTCCATAGATCAGGCCGGCCACATGCGCGCCATTGGCTATCTTCATCATGTCCGCTGCCGTCAGGACGAAGCAGGCCACCAGCCAGATGAAGAACGTCTTGATGGTCTGCGGCACCATGATGCTCTGAAATTTCGGATACACCAACCGCGTGCGCCACATGAAGCCGAAGAGGGCATACACCGCTCCGGAAGCTCCAATGCCGGTCTGGTCGGACACAGCAAGCTGCGCCGTGGAACTGACGATCGCCGCCCCCAGATAAAAGACGAGGAAACGCCACGAGCCAATCTCATCCTCCATGAGCCTGCCCAGATTCCACAGCCAGTAGAGATTGAAGAAGGCGTGGATCAGATTGATGTGCACGAACGCGGAAGTCACTGCGCCCCACCAGGCTCCCTCCCAAATTACCGTCGCCGGGAAAAAGCCGAAGCGTTCCAGCACCGCCCAGGTGTACTTCTTGTCTCCGTCCTCGAGATTGATCCCTACGAAAATGCCAATGCAGGCGAAGAAGAAGACCCATGTCGCCCAAGTGCGCCTGGAGATCACGACGGGCGGCGCAGGCGGGCTCTCGCTCTCCTCACGCGGCAATGCATCAGTGCCCTCCGGTCTTTGTTCCATCAATGGATCAGATAAGCAGGCACATCACGTGGGCAAGTGGAAGAGGCACGCCTCACCACTGCCCAATCATTCAACTCTGGTTGGCCAGCACTAGCCTCTCGTCAGACCACGCGTGTCCGAGATCTCAGCGCCGCTGAGATTCAGGCCACCTTGCTTGGCATCGGTGAGGTTGGCCCCATCCAGATCCGCGTCGCTGAAATCCGCTTCCGTGAGGTCCGCACCGGTGAAGCTCGCGCCGGAGCACTGGGCTCCTTCTGCGAAGGCATGGCTCAGGTCCGCTCCATCGAGTTGAGCACCCTGCAGACTGGTCTCGCAGAGATTCACGTCGCGCATCTTTGCATTGATGAACCGCGCACCATCCGCGTCCGTGCCTTCCAGGCTCGCGCCGCGCAGGTCCGCTCCGGAAAAGTCGGTGCCCACCAGCGTGGCACGATCGAGGCGCGCATCCGGGAGAACAGCCTTCGCCAGGTTCGCCCCGGTCAGGTCGGTTCCCGTGAGGTCCGCATTCTTTTTGGACAACTGCTTGCCGGACGCTCCATTGCTGGAGAGCCATTCCGAGTGCGAGCGCAGTTCCTGGGGAGTCAGGTCTTGGGACATGAAGGCAGTGTTATGCGCATCTACGCGCCTGCGTCACGCGATTTTCTCTAAATTTCCACGGGAGGACCCCAGCGGTGGCAGGGCGGGAACGGTGAAACGCAAAGCAGCAGAGCAGCAAAGGATAGAGCCATGTCTGGAAATGCACGATAAAATCAGGCGACGTCCACCCGGGCTTTCATTTCCCAGCGCTTACCCACCACACCTTTGCTGCTCTGCTGCTTTGCGTTTACGTTCTTCCCTCTTGCACCACGTCCCATCCGCTTAACCATGCACGCATGCAGATTTTCATCACCGGCACGGACACGGATGCCGGAAAGACCTATGTGACTTGCCGCCTCCTGGAAGCCTTCAAAGCCAGTGGGCGCGTCGCGGTGGGTTGCAAACCTTTTTGCTGCGGCAGTCGCGAGGACGTCGCCCACCTCCGTGCAGCCGGTGCGGATGGCTTCAGTATGGATGAACTCAATCCCTGCTGGATGAAGATTCCCGCTTCACCCTACGCATCCTCGCTCATCGAGAATCAGCCCATCGAGCCGGATGCCGTCCTCGCGGCCTGTGTCTCCCTGCGTTCACGCGCGGAGCACATCCTCGTGGAAGGCGTGGGCGGCTGGGAGGTGCCGATCACGGAAAAGTACACCGCCGCAGATTTCGCCGAGCACCTCGGCTGGCCCGTCGTCGTCGTGGTGAACAACAAGCTCGGCGCACTGAACCACACCATCCTCACCGTGCGGAACATCCAGTCCCGCGGCCTCACCTGCCCCGGCATCATCCTCAACTACGCCTCCGCCGAACGCGACGCTGCCAGCATCTCCAACAGCATGATCCTCGACCGCATGGGCATCCCCGTGCTCGGTGAAATCATGCACGGCGAGACGGATGCGTCCGAGTTGCTCCGGGCGATTGAGCAAGCGGTGTGAGTGGCCAGTGTTCAGCAGTCAGTTTCCAGATGGCTCCATGTCTTGTGATGCTCAAGGCGAGTGGAGGAATGTGGGAAACCACTAATAGACACTAACGGGACACTAATTTTGAAGCGGCTCAGGGGTGTGCTGACGTAACGCGATACGACACATCTCCATGCATGTGACCCTTCGCTTTGCGTCTTGGACTGCGGTGGCACTGGCCTCCCTTGAGGCCGCGACACCGCTTTGAACGGAGTCCTCGATCAAAATTCAGCCGTACCCCCTCCAACATCCTTCCGCTCATCTTTCCCTTATTAGTGTTCCGTTAGTGTCCATTAGTGGTTTCCCAAATTCCCATCCTTCCACAGCCACCTCCGCGACTCCACACTCCCCTCTTGACCACCGCCCCCTGACCTCGGACTGTCCCGCCCCTCTGTACGCCAATGTCCTCCCCTTCCTCATCCCCCACCCCCGATTCCCACGGTCACGGCCACTTTGAAACGGCTGCCATCCATGTTGGGCAGAATTGGAAGGATGAAACAGGCGCCGTCATCCCGCCGGTGTATCTCACCAGCACGTTTGAGTACGGCAACCCCGGCGGCTTCGACTACACCCGCAGTGGCAATCCGAACTTCCGCAATCTCCAGCAGACGCTCGCCTCGCTAGAGGGCTGCAAGCACGCCTGTGTCTTCGCCAGCGGCGTGAGCGCCATCACCGCCGTGGTCTCCACGCTGAAGGCCGGAGACACCGTGGTGCTGGAGGAGAATGTGTATGGCTGCACCTACCGCCTCTTCGCCCGTGTGTTTGAAAAGTTCGGCATCAAGACCGCCTACTTTGATCTCAGCAATCCGGAGAACTACCATCACATCACCGACCTGAAGCCCGCGCTGGTGTGGATCGAGTCTCCCACCAATCCGCTGCTCAAGGTGCTGGACATTGCCGCCATCTCCGCCGTGGCGAAGGAGGTGAACGCCCCCGTGGTCGTGGACAACACCTTTGCCTCCAGCTACGTGCAGCAGCCCATCGCGCTCGGCGCCACGCTCTCGCTGCTGAGCACCACGAAGTATTCCAATGGCCACTCCGACGCTCTCGGCGGTGCGGTCTGCACGGATGACGACGAATGGCAGGAGAAGATGATCTTCGCCCAGAAGGCGCTCGGCCTGCAGCCCTCCCCTTTCGATGCCTGGCTCACCTCCCGTGGCATCAAGACGGAAGCCGTGCGCATGGAGCGCCATGCCTCCAACGCCCTCGCCTTCGCCGGTCGCTTGGAGCACATGAAGGGCGTGAAGTGGGTGCGCTACCCCTTCCTGCTCTCCCACCCCCAGCATGAGCTGGCCATCAAACAGATGCGCAACGGCAGCGGCATCGTCACCGCCGACCTCGGCCTCACCCTGGAGCAGACCATGGCCTTGATGGAAGCCTCCCGCTACTTCACCAAGGCCGAGAGCCTCGGCGGCATCGAGAGCCTCATCTGCCATCCCGCGAGCATGACCCACGCGAGCATCCCGCGTGAAGTGCGCGAAGCCGTCGGCATCACCGATGGCGTCGTGCGTTTTTCAGTGGGCATCGAGCACATCGAAGACCTCTGGGCGGATGTGGAGCAGGCCTTTCACCGCGCGGGCTAGTTGCAGTGCTGAATCGCACGCCCTGCGACAAGAAATAGATGCAAGACTCAGCCTTCTTTGAAACGAATCAGAGAAGGGCCTGTTCATCATTTTCGCTCCTTCGCACCGCATTCCTTCCTAGTGAGACATTGTTCCATCCTGATTCTGCCATACGTGGTACTCACACTGACCACGGCATCGCTCCGTGCCGAGGTCCTCACTTGGGACGGTGACACCGTCACGGCTGGCCTGCAGGACGGAGGCGGTACGTGGAACACAACAGCCACAGACAGGTGGTTCAATCCGGCAGCGCTTCCCTCTCCGGCCTACCAGCCCTGGAATAATGCCACGCCAGACAGCGCCATCTTCGGCCAGGGCGGCGCCGGGCCTTATACCGTGACCTTGGGCGAAGCCATCACCGTGGAGGACCTTACGTTCCAGACCACGGGATACACCATCGCCGGAGGAGGCAATACGCTCACGCTCGCGACCGGTTCCAACATCACCGTCGCCGGGACAGCGGGCGCCACTTTGACTGCCAGTCTTGCAGGAACCAATGGGTTCACCAAGGAAGGCACCGGGACACTCACCCTTGGAGGCGGAACCGCAAACACTCTGACTGGCACCATCACTGTCAATGGAGGTTCACTTACCATTGCCGCCAACAATCGGATCGCCGACACGTCAAACGTCGAAGTGAATGGAGGCGGAGTAAACTTTGGTGGCTTTACAGATACGATTGCCAACTTCACCCAGACCACTGCCGCCGCAGGAGGCAGCATCTCCGGAACCAATGCCAATCTCACCATCACAGGGACCTTGCGTATCGCCAGCTCTGGCACCGGCGCGGGATTCACGGTGAATACAGGAGCACAGGTGTCCGCCCAGACGGTGGACATTCGTGGCAGCGCCTATTCCGGCACGAACAATGAGTCCATCCTCCTTGGCGGCAATGCCGCCACGCTGGCAGCCCAGCTCACCGTGGGCGCAGGCGGTCTCCTCATGGACGGTCAGACCATCCAGATGAATGCCGGACCCAAGGGCAATCGCATCCTGCTGAATGGCAACGTCACTGCCTCCGGGACCAATGTCTTCCGCATGGACGCCGCTGCCGTGGCAGGCGCCGTCCACGAGATCGATCTGGGTGGCGGCACTCGCACCTTCGACATCACCGGCGGCACTACCACCATCGGCAGCGCCATCGTGATCGTGAACGGCGCTCTCACCAAGACCGGCGCCGGGACCTTGACGCTGAGTGGCACCGCTGCCAACACGTACACCGGTCTCACCACCGTCTCCGGCGGCACCCTCTCCATGACCAAGACAGTCGGCATCAATGCGATTGCGGGAAATGTCCTCGTCAATGGCGGGACCCTGTCGTGGGGCGCCTCCAACAACGATCAGATTGCCGATACCTCCAGCATCACCATCTCCAGCGGCACGTTGGTCTTCAACAACCGCAACGAAACTCTCCTCAACCTGACGAAGACCGGCGGTGAAATGACCACCCAGGGGGGCACTGTCACCATCCAGGACACGCTGGCCGTCTCTGGCGGCACCAGCAACGGCAGCCAGGGTTGGGCATGGACCGTCAACTCCGGTGGCACCACCATCGCGAACAAAGTCGACTTCAGTGGCTTCGTAAATGCCAGCAATGGCAACGCCGTACTTCAAATCGGTGGCAACAGCACGTCGGTGATTGGTGCCTTGAATGTGGGAAGTGGCGGCCTCCTCCTCGATGGCCAGACGCTCACCCTCAATCCTGGCACAGGATTGAATGCCTTGGGTAGTCAGATCCTCCTCAATGGAGATGTCATCGCCTCCGGCACCAACACCTTCGCCGCAAATACTGGCACCCCCGTGGCTACCTCCGTCACGCGCATCGACATGGGCACCGGCACCCGCACATGGAATATCACGGGCGGCACCACCACGGTGAACAGTGCCATCGGCGTCATCGGCTCGGCCAATCTCGTGAAGACAGGCGCTGGCACGCTGCAATTCAATAGCGTCACCGCTTACACTGGAAAGACCACCGTCAGCCAAGGAACGCTCGCCCTCAATGCCACCGGCCGCATCGATTCCAGCCCGTGGATCCAGGTAGACTCCGGAGCCACGCTCAATGTCAGCGCCATTTCCGGCGGCTACTCCTATGCCTCCGCGGGCACCGGCGTCATCAGCGGCAGCGGCACCATCCAGGGCAGCCTGAACATCGGCGCGGGCAAGGTGCTCAAGCCCGGCACCACCTCCGATCCCGCCAACATCAACACCGCCGGCGACGGCATCGGCACCCTCACCGTCACGGGGAATCTGGTCTTCAATCCCACCGCACCCGCCACAGTGGCAGAGTTGAAGATCCTGAATCCTGCTTCCGCTGACCGGATCAACATCGGCGGCTCCCTCACACTGGATGGAAACAGCAACATCGTGGTCACCTTCGACAGCGCGAATCCCTTCGCGCCAGCCTTCGGGCAAAGCTGGACCCTCATCGACTGGGCCGGTTCCCTGGACGCCACCGGTTTCAGTACCGGCACCAACCTCCGCACCGGCAACAATGCCGACGGCAACGAAGGCAATCTCGATCTCCCCGAGCTCTCCGCCGGCTACTTCTGGCAGGTGAGCAACTTCTCCGGTTCCGGCTCACTGACCGTCAGCATCGTCCCGGAACCCGGAAAGGCGCTGCTGTTTGTGCTTGGAGTGTTGGGAATGCTTTTCCGCCGCAGAAGGCAGTAGCCTCCTTCACCGGCTCAGGTGAAACGCAAAGCAGCGAAGCAGCAAAAAATTGGGGCGCTACAAATCTCCCGTCCCTGTATTCGCAGACTCAGTCTCCGAAGTTCCTCTGTGCTCTGTGTTGAATCCAATGCAGCCCACCACACCCACCTCCCCTGTGTAGCCACCGCACAACTACACAGCCCCATTGCCCCACCTATTTCCATGCTTTCCTTGAGTCCCGGGAGCTCCCGCGCTACTAACCCCGTCCCGTGAGCACGCGAAACCTCCTGACCGACCCCCTCTGCAAGCCTGAAGACCTCGGCTCTGCTGTACCTCCCACACCGTACGGCATCTCGGTGTGCCTGCCGCTCTGGGAGCATGTCATCGATTATGAAGAAGGCGACCAGCGCGTGGTGGAGAAGTTCAAGAGCGGCTACCCCCGCTTCTTCGTGCCGCCCGCCATCGCCGCCGTCTTTGAAGCTGCGGAAAAGGAGCACGCCAAGCCCGGCGAGCGCGCCTTGGTCTTCCCCCGCCGCGTCCATGCCGAGCGCTGCGCCGAGTTCATTGAGAAACACAACGCCGGTCCCGCACGCGTTGCCGAGTTCGGCGAAGAATCGTTCGGCGTCACTCTCTTCCCCGAGACCTCTTACAAGACCGCCCGCCTCTTCTGGCGCTTCTGCGGTGAAGTCCTCAGCATCCGCCAGAGCGAAGCCGCCCTCGGCACGGAGCATCACGAGTATACGGAGAAGGAAGGCCACATCGCCACCGAGCGCATCAAGCAGCGCCTCGCAGACATCACCGGCCAAAGTAAGGAGGACATCTTCCTCTTCCCCTCCGGCATGGCGGCGAACTACGCCGTGCACCGCATGCTCTCCAGCATCCTGCCGAATCGCAAGACCGTGCAGCTCGACTTCCCCTATGTGGATGTGCTGAAGCTGCAGGAGCGTTTCGGCGCCGGCGCGCATTTCCTGCCATTCGCAGACGATGGCGACTACGAGAAGCTGCGCACCATCATCAAGAGTGAACCACTCGCCGGCATCTTCGCCGAGCTGCCCAGCAATCCCCTGCTGAAGTGCGTGGATCTGCGCAAGGTCACCGAGATGCTCTTCCTCGAAGAGAAGGACGTTCCCATCATCGTGGATGACACCGTCGGCGCGAATGTGAACGTGGATGCCTTCCTCATCGCGGACGTCGTCACCACCAGCCTCACCAAGTCCTTCTCCGGCGTGGGCGATGTCCTTGCGGGCAGCGTCATCATCAACAGCGAATCCCCCTGGCACGAGGAATTCGCCGCCTTCCTGCGCGAGCATGCCGACCACGAACTCTGGCGCGGTGATGCCATCGCCCTCGAGCAGAACTCCCGCGACTACGTGGAGCGCATGAGGACCGTCAGCAAGAACAGCGTGGCCCTCTACGAATTCCTCGCCGAGCATCCCGCCGTGGAGAAGGTGTATCACTCCATCGCAGATGATAGTGGTTTGTATGATCACCTGCAGAAGGTGGATGGCGGCCACGGCTGCCTCCTCTCCTTTGTCCTAAAGGACCGCGACAGCGCCCAGCGCGTGTATGACGCCATGCAGTTCAGCAAGGGGCCCAGCCTCGGCACGAACTTCACCCTCGTGTGCCCCTACACCCTGCTCGCCCACTACGACGAGCTCGACTGGGCTGCCCGCTGTGGCGTGGACCGCACCCTGCTCCGCGTTTCCGTGGGCCTCGAACCCACCGAGATCATCCTCGAGCGCATGAAGCAGGCGCTGGAGGCGTAACCCCGCCTCTCCCTGCGTTGCGCAGGCATCGTTGCAAAGCTCAATCTGTCATTCTCCGGAATTTTCGAGCAATCTGAGATTGCCCAAAAATCGGCGAACTGATTGGATGTCGTCGTTTATTCGATCGCTTTGCGCCATGCTTCCTCTATTCGTTTCTCAAGCGAGGGCTGTGTTCAAGCCTGCCTGTGCCATGCTTTCTTTGCTTGGCCTCGCCCTGTGCGGCAATCTGTCATCGCTTCAAGCCCAAGCAGCCACCAGTGAGCCTGCACCGCAGACAGAAGACATCCGGCTCACAAAGATTCGAGCAGCCGAGCAGTTTGAGACTCGCTCCGGCAAAGGTCCGCTTCCCATTCCAGCCAAGCTACCTCTCATCACCCATCGGTCCAATGGAGACGTGTGGCATGCCTTCTGTGTCAGATTCCCAAAAATGTCAGCGCTTGTGGCAGTAGCATACGAGGACCGGATCCAGGTACCAAGATTCAACGAGAAGCCATTGAAACCGGGCAGGCTGCTAAAGCACTCCAAGGGAGAATGGGGTAAGAATCTGTGGGTTTGGGAGTTGCCCGACGGCCCGGCCACTACTGGCGCAGGCTCAAAACAATTCGCGGGTCTGCCCCTTCTGCGCGAGGGAGACGAACTCGTCATCGTCACTCAAGCCGGGCATCGTAGGGTGACTTTCGAGCCTGGGACATTCAATCTGCCTGAGTTGCTTCCTAACGAGCCCCACAAAGGTGGAGCGAGAATCGTCATCCCCACTGAGGGGTTTAAAGATATTCAGACAGGATACCCGGTCTTTCACAAGCGGTCTGGGGAATTGATTGGTGCCGTCACTTACTTGAACGAGTCTGTTCTCCCAGGCGAGCCGAACACGGGCGACATCACGTTTCTTGACCTCAGCGTTCCCACGCCGCCTCCCATCTATCCTCTGACCCACCTTTGGGGAATCCCTGTGAAGGCCTCGCCCGCCGAGGATCAGGAAATCTTCACCCGTGTATTGCCGATGCATGCCACACAGGACGTCCTCGGGGACGATATTGCGGAGATTTGCGCGAGACGCCCTTATCTTTCGCGCAAACCCCACCCTGATATTCTGAGTGTGCCAACGGTGGAAGAACCGTTCGCATCCAGCTTTACCCTCAGTTCACGCCAGTTGAGTTTGAGCCGGAACAAAGTTTACAGGTTTTCTTATTTTAACAGGCAACCCCTCGCCAAAAAAGAAACCGACCTGCTGGCTCGATGGCTGGTGCAAAAATTCGGCGAACCCTCTATCTACGAGTTCACGAAAGATCCCCTCTGGTTGCTGGCGATTTGGACACCCCAAAATTACGTTGTGAGGTTGAAACTCACCAATAGCGATCGCATGAGCTTTGTCCAACTCAACGTCGAGGCGGCCACTTTGGAGCAGGTGATGCTGAACTATGACAAGCCTCGCGTGCTGCTCTCTCCTTCCGCAGGATCTTCGAGGATTTTCAGTTGGCTCGCGTCAGCCCCTGAGAAGCCACCCGTCAAAGTCCCTGATAGTCCCTTCCTCGATCTCTAATGAGAGTCAGACTGCTTTCGCATGAAACAAGCACTTGGGGGCGTGACGCGCTAAACCCAGGGTAGTTGCGCTCCCGGTTCATAAAGCACACTCAAGCTGCGTTCATTGCCGCCAGCACGCACTGCTGGCGCATTTCCGTCTGTGCTTCGTAAAAAAAGTTGGCTCGCCTGAGAAACTCTGAGGTATCTTGCAGCGGTGGGACAGCTGGTGAGCCCACGCGCAGCTCCGAAGCCATCTGAGCAAAACTTCAAGGGCCCTCCGACGATGTCTACTGTGCAAGAGACCCCACCTGCCGCCACTCCCGCCACCAAAAGCCGCTCCACCTCGTGGCTCAGCAAGCCCTTCCGCTGGGCGTACACGACCGTGGCCTTCTTCATCGGCCTTCTGTATATTTTGTGGCCCACCCTTGCCCTGTACTACACGACCGTGCCGTGGAATTGGGCGCGGGCGTCTCTGGCGCTGGCGTACCTGGCCTTTGGCATCTGGGCCCTGTGGATACGCCGCACCTTCAAGTCACGCGCGGTGCTGGCAGTGCTCTTCCTGGGAGTGCTGGCCTGGTTCATCTCCATCCGCCCTTCCAATGACCGCATCTGGAGAACCGATGTCGCCGTGGTGCCTCGTGTGATCGTCAATGGCGACTCCGTGCGCTTCACCGGCTTCCGCAACTTCGACTACAAGAGCCTGGAGGATTTCACCGTGAAGTATGAAGAGCGCGAAGTCTTTCTCTCGCACCTGACCTCAGTCGACCTCTTCATTTCCTACTGGGTGGAGGGCCCGGTGGGACACACCTTTCTGACCTTTAACTTCGACAACTCGCCACCGGTCTGCATCTCCATCGAGACCCGGCCAGAGGAACATGAAAGCTATGACCCCATCGCTTCCATGTTCAAGAAGTATGAGTTGATCTACGTGGTCGGCGATGAGCGTGACCTGGTGCGGGTTCGTTCAAACTTCCGCAAGGAGGATGTTTTCCTCTACAAAATACGCATTCCTGCAGCAGGGGCCCGGGCGCTGTTCAAGGTCTACATCGACCGCATCAATGAACTGGCCAACAAGCCCGAGTTCTACCATCTCCTGAGCAACAGTTGCACCATCAACATCGTGCGCTACGCCAATGCCGCCGGCAGGGAAGGCGGGTTCCACATCGGCCACCTGCTCAATGGGCTTTTTGATCGATACCTCTTCGAGGCCGGGTTCATCGATACCAACCTGCCCTTCCCCCGCCTGCGTGCGCGTGCCCACATCAACGCGCGAGCACAGGAAGCCAATAGCGCGCCGGACTTCTCCACGCGCATCCGCACCCTGCCCCCTCCTGAGAAGGAGTGATCGGGTCGGTCAATACTGCCCCGTCCGCAGCAGCACCAGCGTACACGCCTCCACCGGCTCGATGCCGATGGCCTTCGCTTCCTGCGCGAGGTGCGCATTCTCCGCGCCGGGGTTGAAGATGATGCGCCGCGGCTTCGTCGCGAGGATGTCCGCAATCAGCGGCTCCGAGCGCGCCTCGCCCAGGTACAGGGTTACCGTATCCACCGGCCCGGGCACCTCCGCGATCGACTTGTAGCACTTGATGCCAAGGATCTCCTCGAAGCCGGGATTCACCGGAATCGGCTGGTGCCCATACTCCAGCAGCATCTTCATCGCCTTGTTGGCATAGCGCTCTTCGTTCGGTGACGCCCCGAGGACGACGACGCGCTCCGGGGACTGCGGCTTGGCTTGGGTTCCAGTGGTCATCATTCCAGTGTACGCTGGCAGCAGCGCCAAGGCTTCCAACCCGTGGGCCGGTCCGTGCGATTTTCGTGAATTTGCACTGGCGGGCTCGGCAGCCCCTGTGCTTCTCTTTTCCACGCCCATCATGAAATCCCTCCGCCCCCTCCTCTGCGTAGCGCTCGCCCTCGCCTGCCTGCCCCTGCTCGCCTCGTGCTCCTCCAAAGATGACGAAAGCACCATTTCCTACAACAAGAGGCTGAGGGAGAAGAACGAGCGGTACCAGGAACGTCAGGATAAGCGGAAGATGCGTGCTCGCGCCCGGCAGCAGCGTGTCGACATGTGGTTCGACCGCCTCATGCACTAGCCCAGCCCTCTCCCCTCTGGGACCGTGTTCAGATCTTGCCAGTGATTCTCCGACACACTTTCACATGAAACGTCCACCGTGCCTGGCTGCCGCCTTCGCCTTTGCTGTCCCTGCCTCCCTGGCATTGCTACTCCCCTCCTGTTCCCTGCTCGGCCTGCGCCAGCAGGTGGAGAGTCTTGAAGCTCAGGGCGGTATCGCAATTCAAGTCACCCCTCCTCCCAAAGGGCCAGCGCCCACCTATGCGCTCGCCTGGCGCATGGAGGGGGACAAGCGCAAGGACTCCGCCGGATTTCAGGAAGTCCGGGAGGACGGGCTCGCCGCCTTTCACTTGAGGCTCGGCCAGGTGTACCGCGTGGGTGCCTTCACGGATGAAAACAAGAATCAGAAATACGACGCCGGTGAGCCCCTCGGCTTCTTGAAGGACGTCTCCCCCCGGCCTCTTTCTGATGGTGTCGCCACGGCGAAGATCCTCCCCGTCACCCTGACCCGCACCCACGGTCTGCCCAAGGGCACGGTGATTGAGCGACCGAAGGAAAATCTCGAACTGGGCGGCAAGATGAATGTCGCCCTTGGCGATGTCGCTTCCTTGCGTGAGGCACGCTTCGCCCCGGACACCGGCGGCAGCGGGCTCTGGCGCCCCCTGGATTTCCTGACCACCAACACCCTCGGCATCTACTTCACCGAGCCCTTTGATCCAAAGCGCATCCCGGTCGTGTTTGTCTACGGCATCGGCGGCAGCCCCCAGGACTGGGACTACTTCATCAAGAACTTCGACCGCTCCAAGTACCAGCTCTGGTTCTACCACTACCCCAGCGGCATGCGCCTGAGCCGCGTCTCCAATGTGCTGGCTGAAGGCCTGCGCGCCCTGAAACACCGTTACGGTTTTCCAAAGGCCTACGTGGTGGCCCACAGCATGGGCGGCCTCGTCGCACGTCCCGCCATCACCGAAGCGGTGGCGGAGGAAGGCGTGGACTTCATTCCTGAGTTCGTCAGCATCTCCACACCCTGGGGAGGACACAAGGCCGCCGAGGCCGGCATCCGCCACCTGAAAAAGCCCGTGCCTTCCTGGATCGATGTCGCGCCCGGCAGCGACTACCTCGTGAAGATGTACAACACGCCCCTGCCCAAGGGCACCACACACCACCTCATCTACGGCTCCATCAAGGGCGGTCCCTTCTACCTCCGGGGTGAAAACGACGGCGTCGTCACCGTGGAAAGCGAAACAGATCTCCGCGTGAAGAAGGCTGCCAAGTCCTGGAGACACTTCATCCATGGGCACGTGGACATCCTGAACGAGGCAGAGACGCTGAAACTCGTGGAGTCCGAACTGGATGGGAAGGGCTGAGGCTCTGACGTGCCGCGCGAGGCTCAGTGATTTGGACTGCTGGAGCTTGCTCCAGCTTTCCGCAGGCAGCTTGCTGCCGTGAAGCCACCCCGAGCCAAAGCATCTCCCCGAAGTTCAGCGAGAGCACCGATCTACGATTATTATCGTTGACTCATCCACTCCACTCACGCTTTAATTACGATTAATATCGTACACCCCCTCACCTCGGGAGCTCATCTACCACTCCTTCCCTCCATGCCACGCCCTCCCAAAGTCCGACACCCCTCCCGCCCTGAACCCACGGAAGCGGAACTGCCCCTGCTGCGTGTCCTTTGGAAACTCGGCTCTGCCACTGTGCGCCAGGTGTGGGAGGACCTTGGCGCGAAAGGCAGCTACACCACCGTGCTGAAGCAGTTCCAGGTGATGCATGAGAAAGGGCTCGTGACCCGTGACGAGTCCGACCGCACCCACCTCTACCAGGCCGCCATGCCGGAGGAGCGCGTGCAGCGCAGCCTCGTGAGCCGCCTCCTGCAGCAAGCCTTCGAAGGCTCCGCCGCCCAACTCGTTCTCGGTGCCCTCTCCACCAAGAAAGTGTCCGCCCAAGAGCGCGCCGAGATCCGCCAACTCCTCGATAACCTCGACGCCGAGGACAGCGCCAAGCCCACCACCAAACCCAAGAAGCCATGAGCGCCTTCCTGCAATCTCCCTGGCTCAAGGATCTCGGCTGGGTGCTGGTGCACTCACTATGGCAGGGCGCCATCCTCTGGGCACTGCTGGCAATGGTGTTTGCTTTCGGCCGCCATCATTTCTCCGCCGCGGCGAAGCATCGCCTCGCATGGCTCACCCTCACCGCACTCGCACTGGCGCCAGTCGTGACCATGACGTGGATGCAGGTGCAGAAACACGAGGTGCCGCCGCCCGCACAAACCATCCACGCCTACGCGACACCGCCAGCGATCACTCCACCCACGCCTTCCACAACCTCGCCTGAGAAATCCAACTCCTCGGCGCCACTCTCCATCACGCCTCCTCCTCGTCCCACCGATGCCTTCACGATCGAAGCGCCCAGGACGTCATGGTTTGCGCAGCTTCCCATCTGGTTTGCCACCGTATGGCTTGCGGGCCTCACGCTGCTCATCATCCGACTGCTCTTTGGCTGGAGATGGATTGCACGGTTGAAACACACGGGCACCGATCCCGAGCCCACATGGCTGACGCGCTTCGTCGAATGGTCCAACCGTACCGGCATTCGTCATCTGCGCGTGTTGGTGTGTCCCACACTCGGCGTTCCCCTTGTGGTGGGCTGGCTGCGTCCCGTCATCTGCTTCCCCGCATCACTACTCTCCCGTCTCAGCATCGCGGAGGTGGAGGCACTGATGCTTCATGAGCTGGCCCACCTGAAACGTCGTGATCCCCTCCTCCAGTTCTGGGTCACCATGGTGGAAACCCTCCTCTTCCACAACCCCGCCGCCCACGCCCTCGCCAGCACCGTGCGCCAGACCGGTGAACTAGCCTGCGATGATCTCGTGCTCCAATGGAAAGGCGATGGCAAAACCTACGCCCGCGCCCTCGCTGCTGCGGAGGAGTGGCGCGGTGCCCAGTTCGCCCTCGCATCCTCCGGCATGGGTTCACTGAAGCATCGCATCCAGCGCATCCTCGGCCTCGGCGAGCACGGGCGCCTCACCTCCCTTCCTGAGCGCTTCGGCATCACCAGCGTGGCGGGCATTGCACTCTACTTCGTGGTTTGCGGTCTGGCAGTTCCACGCATCGCCCGCGCTCTCACGCCAGAAGAGCGTATCACGGTGATCAATCAGGAGCGGGAGGCACTTCAGGCCGCCGAGGACAACGCGGCTCCCCGGGATATCAAGGCCACCGGAACCATACGCACGGCGGACGGATCAGAGCCCGAGGAAGACATCGGCCTGATCGCCTGGTCCAAGAACTACACGTCCTTTTACTCCGGCAACAGTGTTGGCCAGAAGGAAACCGTCAGAGGCAAGGGCAGCCGCATGCAGGTAGGAGCATGGGCGGCTGGATACGCGCCTGCCTTCACAGAAGCCAAGTTCAATGGCGAGGACAAATCTCATGGCACCTTCGAGCTGGTCATGGAGCGGGGATTCCCGGCCGTGCTCAAGCTGGTGGACAAGGATGGACACCCCATCCCGGACGCGGACATCAGTTGTTCCTTCTTCCTCGCTCCTGAGTGTGACTTCTTTCGGCAGGGCAAGCTGACCACCGATGCCTCCGGCACCTGCATCCCTGGGAACACTCTGGAGGGCCTCAGCTTCCGCTTCGACATCCGCGCTTATGGCTACCAGTGGAATCGCTTTCAGGACGTTCGCTTCGTGAAGGACAAGCCCGTTACACTGACTCTCGTGAGGAGCACCCCGCTCGTCGGGACCGTGATGGATGCTCGGACGCAGCAACCCATCGCGGGAGTGAATGTCCTGTGCAAGATGCGGAGACGAGATGACTTCACATTCAGCCACGGATATGGCTACGGCATCATGCCCAAGATGAATGCAATCCCTTCGGATGCACAGGGCAAGCTCGAGCTCAATATCTGCCATCCCAATGACAGATATGAACTCATTTTTGAAGCACCCGTCTACGGAAGAAAGTTTGTGGAGTTGGGTGGTGAAAGTGGTGGTTTCAAATTCGAACTCGATCCAGAACTTGTGATCTCTGGCACCATTGAAGACCCGGAAGGGAAGGTCATCCGAAAAGACGGCACGACTTATCTCAGGCTCGACCAAGACTACAGCACTGGAGGCTCGGTGGATCTCGAACAAAGCCTCAAGGCAGACTCATCAGGGAAGGCCCATTTCGAGTTTGGCCAGCTTTCTCCCGGCAAGATCACGTTGAGAATCTATGACAAAGAGTGGGAGACCGACTTCACTTCAAGTATGAAGGAGCTCCGATTCCGCATCGAAGACGGCGCATTGAAATGCCTCTCCGTGCCCGAGGACACCAGGCTCTCACCAGAAACCACCCGCCAGGTGGAACTGAAGTTCTCCACTCCAAACGGCAGCCCTCCCTTCAACGGAGAAGTGCCGTTGGTTATCAAAAATTCGAACATCACTTTCCACAAGGTCACCGATGGCATTTGCAGAGTGGATGTCCCATTGAACTCCCAATTGACGATCAATACCGGAGGTATCACCGGCTACCGATTCGACCACACATGGCAGAAAGTGGAAGCAGGTGATGGACCTCTACGCTTGGAAATCCCCATGGAACCGGCCGGAGCCATCAGCGGTGACATTCGCATGTATCCAGGATACCAATCCGTGCGCAACGACCCCCATCTCATCCTACTGAAGTATGAGCCGAGGGCGGGAGAGTGGCAAACCGTGTACAATGACTCCGGACATCTTTTGAAGGTACTGGACCACGGCTCCCGTTTCTTCATCTCACCTGTTCCGCTGCATGCCAGGTACCGCCTCCTCGTTCGTGAAGGAACCTCCATGGTAGAAACGCCGGAGTTCGAGGTGGACGAAGCCAGTCCTCTGGTACGCCAGGACATCGCCTTTCCTGACGGTGAGTCCATTCGCGGCACCATTCTCCAACCTGATGGAACTCCCATGGAAGGCGGCAACATTTACCTGGTCTACAAGGAACCAGCCCACCGCACTACAAGCACCAACTACCCGATCAAGGCCGATGGCACCTTCGAACTACCACACATGAACTTCGAGGTGCAAGGCCAGTACTTCCTCTCCGTGCCCAGCACCCGGGGAATTGCACCGCTCATTGCCAGAGTCGATCGCTCGTCGTCCCAACTGCGACTGAAGCGAGAACGGGCGCATGCCGTAGAGGGCATCGTGGTCGATCCAGATGGCAAGCCACTTCAGGGGGTGAAGCTGCACTTCGCACCCGTGGAGGTACCAACCCAGACCAGCTTCGTGGATGTCAACGATGGTCTCCAGGCAGAAGCTCCCACTGACGTGAACGGAAAGTTCCGTGTGTCCACGCTTCCTGCTGGCAAATTTAGAGTATTCCTCGGTTGGGAGTATGTGTGGGCAACTGGCGAGCAGTACTCCCTGGACGACCCGGCACACATGGTCGAGGCACCCCAATCCGCCGGCAGCACCTACAAATTCGTGATCAAGAAACGGGAACCCAATCCCTGATACCTCCCATCACACCATCCGCACATAATACTTCCCCGGCAGCGGGCGTACCACGCGCTTCATCTCCAGCTTCATCAGCGTAGTGGAGACCACCGGCAGCGCCAGACCGGTGCTCGAGGCGATGTCATTGATATGCACCTCCGTCGTGCCCAGCACGGCATAGACCTTCTCTTCATCGCCCGTCAGCTTGGCGGAAGGCTTGGACTCGGAGGTCACCGGCGCCTTCGGCTGCGTGGGGAAGAGTGTGTTCAGATCATCCAGCACCTCAGCACCATCCATGATGAGCTTCGCGCCTTCCTGGATGAGCCGGTTGCAACCATGCGAGCTGGGCCGGTCAATATTCCCCGGCACCGCGTACACCGTGCGGCCCTGTTCGGCCGCCTGCTGTGCGGTGATGAGCGAACCGCTGCGTGAGGGCGCCTCCACCACGATGATGCCGGTGCTCCAGCCGCTCACGATGCGATTGCGCAACGGAAATGTCTGCTTGTCCGGCGGGCGATCCACCGGGAACTCGCTGACCACCGCGCCTTGAGATGCAATGCGCTCCGCCAGTGCCTTGTTCTCCGGGGGATACAACTCGCCATGTCCCGAGCCGATGACCGCAATCGTGCGCCCCTTGCTCGCCAGCGCGCCTTCATGCGCCGCGGTATCGATACCACGTGCCAGTCCGCTGATCACCGTGTAGCCCGCATACGCGAGTTGGAAAGAGAACTTCTTTGCCGTCGCCAGTCCATACTGCGTAGCATGGCGCGAGCCCACGATGCCCAGCGCATTCGCGTCACGTTCCGTGATCTTGCCCTTCACATAGAGAATGACGGGCGGATCATAGATCTGCTTCAGCAGGCGTGGGTACAGAGGATCCTCAAGGGTGAGGATGGTCAGCTCCTCCTCATTCACGCGACGAAGTTCGCGTGTGAGGTCAATGCGATTTTCCCAGTCGGCGACGGCATTCGCGAGCTCTTCTCCGAAGCCCTCCACCCGCACAATCTCCTTTGCGCTGGCGCTGAGCACCTGCTCCGGCGAGCCAAAGAAATCCAGCAGCCGCTGCACGCGCACCGGCCCGATCTTGGGCAGCAGATTCAGCGCGAGATAAGCCTCCGTGCGGGTCATGACAGCCTTCTCCGCGCTAGTAGCGCAACCCCTTGATCGCGTTCACGACATTCTCTTCCGTAACGTCCTTGCTCACGAAGGCATCACCCAGCGTGCGCAGCAGCACGAAGCGAATCTTGCCTTCGCTGAATTTCTTGTCGTGCTTCATGTGCCCTAGGATGGTCTCCACGCCCATGCCATCAGGCAGACGGGTCGGCATGTTGAAGCGCTTGATGAGGTTCACAATCTTGCCGCGCGCCACAGGAGGCAATCCAGAAAGCTGGCACGACAGACTCGCCGCCGCGACCATGCCCAACGCAATGGCCTCGCCGTGCAGCAGCTCGCCATAACCAGCGCTTGCCTCCACCGCGTGCCCGATGGTGTGGCCGAAGTTCAGCAACGCGCGCGTGCCAGTGAGCTCATGCTCGTCCTCCTCCACGATGCGCGCCTTGATGGCCACGTTCCGCCGGATGAGTTCCGCGAGATCTCCATTCCCTTCAGCCACCTCTTGGATGGACTCAAACATGAGCGGGTCACGAATGGCCGCGTGCTTGATGATCTCCGCAAACCCCTCGGCGTATTCCCGCGGAGGCAGACTGTTGAGCGTGGTTACATCCGCCAGCACCAGCGCCGGCTGGCTGAAGGTCCCGAGCAGGTTCTTGCCTTCCGGCGTGTTCACCCCCGTCTTCCCACCCACACTGGAATCCACCTGGGAAAGCACCGTCGTGGGAATCTGGATGAACGGAATGCCGCGCAGAAAGATGGACGCCGCAAAGCCTGCCAGGTCACCGATGACCCCGCCGCCCAAGGCCACGAGAAAGGCCTTCCGATCCAGCCCCGCGCGCAGCATCTGCCGGCACACATCTTCCACCACGGACATGCACTTGGAACCTTCCCCTGCTTTCACCGTAATCACCGTCGTGGCGATGCCAGCCTCCCAAAGACTCTGTCTCACCGCTTCCGCATACAGTGGCCCCACATTCGAGTCGGTGACGATGACACACTTCTTCCGCCCCAGGAGTTCGGCGGCATAACTACCGGTGCGTGAAAGCAGCCCATACCCAATCAGGACATCATAGCTGCGGGCACCAAGGTCAACGCGTACGGAAAGAGGCTCGGACATGAAGGTGGAAGTCTGGGAAAAACAAAGTGGCAACTGTTCTATTGAACGGGGTGAGGCCAAGAGTCAAGAGGGCAACAGATGGACGAGTACTTCTTGGAGGATACCGTCTGATTTTTCACCTTGGGAAGACAGGCCCATGGCGGAAACCAACCGTGGGCCGCTTTCTCGACGACATCGACATGAAGATGGGCGCGCTCGTCAAACATCCTCACACTCAAGAACGCACGACCGCTTCAAAATGAATGCATTTTGCATGATCGCACCGCAATTAAAGGCTAAATTAAACAATTGCTTCGAGTAATTATCGGCACTTATTACGCCCAGCATGGACATAGCTCATAAACTGTTGGCGGCGTTCGGGTTGTCGGGTACAAGAGCAAGGCGGACGATGCTGACAGTAGCCTCGGTAGCAGCGTTGTGTTCATCTGCTGGTGCACAGACCATCGATACCTTTCCGACTTGGAACGGCGTATCGGGCTTTGGATACTTGGGCTCCTCCAATTTTCCCTCGTTTGGCCAGACGTTTCAGGCTCCCTCGGACACGTCCATGGGGGCTTCGAGCTTCACCCTCGCCTTCCAGGCGTCATCCGGCGATCCCGGCGTCAACGTAAGGCCCTACCTCTATGCCTACGACACTGTCAACCGTCAGCTCACAGGCCCGGCGCTGTATCAGGGTTCGGTGAGCCAGGTCGCAAACAGCTCCAGTGGTATGGAGCTGTACACGTTCACGCTGCCCACTCCCCTGGCCTTGGATGCTGGCCAACAATACGCGGTTTTCGTCAGCGTCCTTGATGTCCCAAGCAATGGACCTTCTTCCGTGGGGGTGGGCGGATTTATAAATGACATTCCTTACCCCGATGGATTCCTCATCGCCTCGACCGCCGGCAACTTCGCGGATTTGTTCAACGTAAACGCATGGACCTCGAATAACCGCAATCTCGCGTTTCAGATTTTGTTCGCCCCGCTGGCGACCAACATTCTGCAGAACTCCAGCCCTGTGAACACCGATCCGGCAAGCACGTTTGTCGTACGTGGCCCTTCCTTCACCGGCACCACCACCGAGAGCAACGTCATCAATGCCCTGTGGTTCGCCCCCGGTGGCTCTCTCCAGGTGTACAACAATCTGGAAGTGACCAGCGGTGCCTTCATCGTGCCGACCGGCAGGGGCACCATCCAGGGCGGTCATCTGTCCACCGTTTCAGACTTCACGAAGCAAGGGGCCGGGACCTTGACCGTGAACAGTACAGCCACCGTGCCAGGCAATCTGGTGGTGGCTGGCGGGCAGCTGAATGTGGGAAATCTGTTCACCGTGGGAAGCAATGCGCTCATCGGTCGCGGCACACGTCTGACCGTTGCGTCCAATGGTCTGCTTCAGGTGGAGGGCAGCACCTCCGTGCAGGGTGTGCTCGCAGTGAATGGCACGTTGCACACCCCTCACGTGTTTGTGGGCACTCGCGGCACGCTTCAGGGCAATGGCCTGGTCGCGGGGAACGTGACGAACAACGGCGTGGTCGCCCCCGGCAACAGCATTGGCAAGCTCACCATTGACGGCAATTTCGTCCAGACATCACGAGGCACACTGCAGATTGAGGTCAATGGCGCCGGCGCGGTGGATCGACTCACGGTGAGCGGACAGGCCCATTTGAATGGCACCCTCGACGTGCGCTCCCTGAATGCGGATCTGGACTACGGCGACCTCTACACCTTCCTGCGGGCAGGCAGAATCACGGGCAGGTTCAACCGCATCCTGATGCCGGATGACCACCTTCTCCGCGGTCGTTTCCTGAACTCAGGCTCCACCGGCACGCTTCTGGTGGCGCCCGCGAGCTATACTCTGGTGGCCCAGACACAGAACCAACGCAGCACTGCCAGGGCTCTGGATGAATGGATCGGCATCGAGAACGGAGACATTGGTGCCGTCACCCTCGCTCTGGACCTGCTCAGAGCAGAGCAATATCCTGCCGCGTTTGAGGCCATCCAGCCGACCTATTACGAGGGCGCGTTGCAAACGGCCACGGAGCTGGGCCACACGCATGGACAGCTTCTGTTCCAGCAGTTCAGCGCCCGTCGCCTCGGGAGTGCCTTCTCGGACTCCAAAGCTTCTGGCCACCCTCCCCTGCCCTCCACCACCAACAGTGCGAAGAGCAGCAAGAATGTCCTCTCGTCCAAGGAACTCGCCGTGGCCCCGGTCGAGAATGAGAAGTGGCAGGTGTGGACCCAGGCGAGTGGCCTCTTCAGCAGTGGCGGGCTCAGCCTCACTCCGGGCGAGAGCTTTGAGAGTGGCACCATCCTCGTCGGCGGTGACTACCAGGTGGCGGACAATCTGACCGTGGGCCTCTTTGGAAGCTACCAGGAGGGCTGGGGTGACTACGACTTCGGCGGAGACATGGACCTGCGCAGTACCCGCTTCGGTGCCTACGCGAACTTTGACCAGAACGGCTTCTACATGGACCTCGCCGTCGGCGGTGGCCAGACAGAGTTCGATGTGAAACGCGCCATCCAATGGGCCACGCTGAACCGCAGGGCTTCCAGCGAACCCGATGGCTATGAGTTCTTCACGATGCTGGGCACCGGCTATGACTTCCATGTTGGCAACTGGACCTTGGGACCGCAGATGAGCCTGCAGTACAACAAGGTGGACTTGGGTGACTTCACCGAGACAGGAGCAGGCGTCCTGAACCTCCAGATGCGCGACGCGGATTCCGAGAGCCTGCGCAGCTATATCGGTGGACGCATCGCCTACACGATCGCGGTGAATGAACGCACCGCATTGATCCCCGAACTCCGCGCCTTCTGGCAGCATGAATACCTCGGTGATGGCGACCTGCACTCCGCACTGGATGGCGGGTCCGGCCCCGAATTCATGTACCAGATGAGCGATGAGAATCCGGATGCAGTCTTCATTGGCACCGGCCTGGGACTTCAAGTCGGAGCGAACTTCTACGCGAACGTGTACTACAACGTCGGCTTCGGACAGAACGACGATGCGAACCACACGGTGAGCGTGACCGCCTCCTGGCGTTTCTAGCGCAGGCCAGCCCCAGCCGTCCTCACCTCTTCCGCCCTGGCCACCAGCTTCTCCATGGGAGCACCCAACTGGATCTCTACAGGTACAAAACCTTTTTCCCTGCGGAACCACTTCACCTGACGCTGCGCATACTGCCGCGTGGCAAGTTGGATCGCCGCGATCGCATCCGGTAGAGACACTTTCCCCTGCAGATGCTCCCGTATCTCCGGCACGCCGATCGCTTTCTCCGCCGTGGCGGAAAGCTCCGTGGCCTTGCGAATCTCCTCCACCAGTCCCGCGGCCACCATGGCATGCACCCGGCTGTTGATGCGCTCGTGCAGAGCATCCCTCTCCCAGGCAAGCTGGATGCCGTGATACTCCGGCACACGGTCCTTCCACGCCTTGCGTAGCTCGCTCTGCCGTTTTCCCGTCAGCAGACAGATTTCCAAAGCGCGGGTCACATACCGGTCGTTCTTCAGGTTCACTGTCTCCGAGGCATGCGCGTCACGCGCCAGCAGCCAGGCCACTCGTTCTCCCGGGGTTAGGTGTGAAAGTCGACGGCGCAATCCCTCATCCGAGGGCAGCGGGCTGAGGCCATGCGTCAGTGCCTTGATGTAAAGACCGCTTCCTCCCACCACGATGGGCACGGCACCCCTTGAGGCAATGTCCGCAATCACCGGCTTCGCCAGATCCGCAAAGAAGGCTGCATCACACAGCTCCGTGGGAGACAGCACGCCATAGAGGTGATGCGGTGCCAGCGCACACTCGGCCGCCGTGGGCTTCGCCGTACAAATGTCCAGCCCCTGGTAGAGCTGGAAGGCATCGGCATTCACAATCTCCCCACCCCACAGATTCGCCAGCATGATGGCGAGCGCGGATTTACCCGAGCCGGTTGGGCCCACCACATAGAACGGTTGCGGAGACGTTTTCACGGCTGCCTCGGAGTATTGCACGATGGTCGGGCACCTATCGGGACTGGCAAGAAAAAATCGCAGCAACGTCCAGGAATGCTCCTACCACCCAGCGAGTTCGTGGCAGAGCGCAACTCCGTCCTGAGGAATGGCCGCAAAAGAACGCAAAGGACGCAAAAGGTTGAGGGGCAGCAAGGCAACGGAGCACCCCTCAGCCATCATCACACCCTAGAGGCCCACCTCCGCGTCTTTGCCTCCTCCTCCTCGAAAGCCAAAACCCGCTCCCTCACATCGCTTCACCCTGGCCCCCTCCCCAAAAATCCTCTGCGTCCTCTGCCTCTTTGCCCCTCTGCGGTTAACCGGAATCCGCCCCTGACGCCCCACCTCGTTCCTCCCTCCTTTCCTCATCCCTTTGCTGCTTCGCTGCTTTGCGTTTCACCTCATCACCTACGGGGCACAAAAAACAAAACCGCCTGCCGCACGAGGCAGACAGGCGGTTTCAGGCAGGCTCACGAGGAGCCGTCAAAATGCGTTAGGCAGCCAGTTCGGGCTTGGATTCGTCGCCGGAGGGCTGGGCAGCTTCCTCCTGGCTTTCGCTTTCGCTGCCTTCTTCGTCGTCGCGGCTCGGGCGCTCATCGCGGGGAGCCAGCGGCTTCGCGCCACCGACCACCAGCGGGCGGCCCATGAAGTCCTTGGCATTGAGATCCGCCACGGCCTTCTTCGCTTCGTCCACGCTCATCATGGTCACGAAGGCGAAGCCCTTGGAGCGCTGGGTGCGGTTGTTCACCACCACCTCGGCGTTCTTCACTCGGCCGGAGCCGCTGAAGAGCTCGAAGAGATCGCTCTCGGAGGCGTCGTAGCTCAGGTTGCCCACGTAGAGACGCTCATTGGTCACTTCGGTGGACACGGGGGCCTGGCGCGGGGGGCGCTCGCGGCGTTCGCCACGATCAGCACGTTCCGGGCGTTCACTACGTTCACCGCGCTCCTGACGCTCGCCGCGTTCTCCACGGTCGCTGCGCTCCTGGCGGGTGCTCTCACGCTCCTGGCGGTCGCTACGGGCAATGGGGCCTTCCTCACGCGGAGTGCGCTGGGGCTGGCCGGTGCCGTGGTTGGAGGGACGCGGGGCGGGGGTCGGATTGTATAATCCGAGGGTCACGACTTTCAGGAACTTCTGGAAGCCGGTGAGAGGTTTGGTCTTGGGGGGCCGGGTGAAGCTTTTGTGGCTGCTCTGGCTGCTATTTTCTGACGCGCTTTGGGGGCCGCGATTTCTTCCGCCGCGGCGGCGGCGACGGCGGTCACCTTGGGGGCGGCCCTGGCCGTTGGGTTTGTAGTCGCTCATGATACGGGCGAGTTGTCTTAGTTTTGCTAGCTGTGGGTTGGGCGAGGCGGCTGGCGGCGCGTGGTTCCGAAACGACGGAACCGTGGAGTCTTCCCGCAACGGGCGGGGCAGACACGGCGCACACGAGGCCTCGCAGGCAGTTGCCACCGGCGGTTTCGGCAAGCTGGGCAGGCAGAGCTCGGTGGTGGCAGGTCAAAGTCGCACGAGGGGGTTCCAGCTTCGTAAGTTGCTGGATGCTGAGGCGGATAGGCTCGATTCGCGATGGGTTAAAACGCATTGTCGGGCACCGGAGCGGGTGAACACTCGGCCTCAAAGCGGGCGTGCTTTGACGGGGAACTGACAGTCATAAAGCTAGGGCCAAACCCGAGGGGCAGCAAGGCGTTTTTCCTGTGCCGCATCCAAACGACGTAACCCACTCACCATGAAAAGCTTGCATACATTGCAAACCGCACTTCCGTCCGCACCCTCCGGACCAAAGGGCCACAGTGTGGATTTCCCCCTCATTGCAAACCCCGCACGCTGGGAGCACCCATGCAAAAACCTCAGCTTCAGTCACGTCCCGCCCCCGGACTCAACTCTTTCTGAAGAAGATACCCTCTTGTCTCTTCACCGTTTTTGGAAAAAACTCACCCATGCGCCTCGCCCCCGTTTGCCTGTTGCTCGCCGCACTTCAGTCCTTGCTCTGCATTCCGTGCCGCGCAGAAGACCAGCCGGCTGGCAACAAGGCCCTGGATCTCATCTCCCAATCCGCCTTCTGCATCGCCTATGCCTTCCGGGATGCGGATGACCGCGACCTCCGGCCTCGTCTCGCGGCAGATCCCTTCGGGACAAAGGGGGAAACGGAAGAAAGCACCAGCGGGGTAAGCATCCTGAGTCAGGGAGAGGGCGTCGTGAACGTCGACACACTCGTCTCACGCGTCACCGCACAGGCACGTGTGTCGAAGACCCAAATCTCCCGGCTCACCACTGCCCTGCTGAAAACCGACTCCCTTTTTCCCATCTTTGACTGCTACAATCCCCATCACGCCTTTGTGTTCTACTCGTCGCAGGGAGATCCCCTCTGCTGCATTGAGATCTGCTTCAGTTGCACCGGGTTCAGAACATCTCCCAAACTGCGGATGGCGACCATGGATGAGGAATTGAGGATGGTCGTGGGTGCCGACCTGCACGAAATCGCCCGGCTCTTCGACGAGCTAAAACTGCCCCTCACCCCGTACAAATCCTTCGAGGAACTGGAGAAGCGACTGACGAAACTGGAACAGGAGACCAAAGCCAGAATCCTGGAAGATGAGAAGGAAACGGAGGCGGAGAAGGCATCGCGGAAGGGAGCGCCAGACAAGCAGTAGTTTAGCCCCACCTCCGCACTCTCCCTTCTCCATCCATCAATGAGACACGAATCTTTAGCCACCGCCGAGACGTCTGCCACCACCCGCGTGATCCATCCCTTTGTGGGAACCAATTATGCGACGACTGGTCTTTGGAATCGCAAGGTCATGATCCTTGGCGAGTCATCCTATGACGCGAAAGCTACTCAGGATGGTTATGACGCCGCCAATCAAACTATCCATCTGGGCCACGACGCAATTGGGTACCCGGATGCCGAACGCTACTGGAATCGGAGTCGGTTTTACACGAGGATCGCCCGGATATTTGACCACGACCCTAGGTCCTTAGAATCTCGCAAGCGGTTTTGGAACGCAGTGCTCTACTATAACTACCTTCAGGTAGTGCTGTCGAGGCCCCGGCAGCAACCACCGGCAGCCGCTTGGCTCGAAGCACAGTCAGCGTTTCGAGAAACGCTTGAGGAACACCGCCCTGATGTCGTGATCGCCTTCAGCAACCGGATGTGGTCCTATCTTCCCAAAGACTCAGACACGAGCGTTCCCAACGACGTCGGGACTCAATGCCGTACAGGCCAACTTTTGATTTCTGACGGGCACAAGGTGAAACTCATCGGCTTCCATCACCCCACAGCCTACGGGTTCCGCTGGCAACCTGTGCGGGAACTGGTCCATATGCTGCTCCTTGGAGGGAGGACGTAAAAACAAAGAAGGGTCGTGCGCCACTGCGCCCCGACCCATTCGTGTTGCTCACCCCAGCCCGCTGCCGCGGGAATCCCTCGGCACCCTTACGCCGGCACACCCACCACACCACCGGGGAGGCCACCTTCCGACTCGTCTTCAGACTTGGCGGGGGTGCGTTCCGGGGTAGCCTTCGGCACAGGCGGAGGCGTGGGCGGCTTGGGAGATTGCGGCGGATGCAGGATGCGCCCGTGCTCCATGATCTCCTTGATGTGGGAACCATCAAGGGTCTCGTACTCGAGCAGCGCCAGGGCGATGGCATCCAGCTTGTCCTTGTGGGTCACGATGATTTTCGTGGCCTTGTCGTAGGCTTCGTCGATAAGGCGTTTCACCTCCTCGTCGATGATCTGCGCTGTGGCTTCGCTGTAGTTGCGGTTGCGGGCGAGATCGCGGGCCAGGAAGACCTGCCCCTCCTGCTCGCCGTACTCGACCATGCCGAGCTTCTCACTCATGCCCCAAGCGCACACCATGCTGCGGGCGATGCCTGTAGCCGAGCGGATGTCACCCATGGCGCCATTCGTCACGTTGCCGAACTGAATTTCCTCAGCCACGCGGCCACCCATGGCCACCACGAGATTGTCGAGCAGCTCGTTCTTGCGGTGGTTGAACTTGTCTTGCTCCGGCAGCCACATGGTGGAGCCGAGCGAGGGACCACGCGGAATGATAGTGACCTTGTGCAGCGGATCGGTGTGCTCCAGCAGCTCGATGAGGATGGCATGGCCCGCCTCATGGTAGGCCGTGTTCTCCTTCTCCTTGTCCGTCAGGGCCAGGCTGCGGCGCTCACGGCCCCAGCGCACCTTGTCACGGGCTTCCTCCAGCTCGGGCGTGCCGATGGCCTTCAGGTTGCGGCGGGCGGCCAGCAGGGCGGCTTCGTTGATCACGTTCGCGAGTTCAGCGCCGGAGAATCCGGGGGTACCGCGGGAAATCTTGCTGAGATCCGCGTCTTCACTGAGCTTCACCTTCTTCGCATGCACGCGCAGGATTTCCTCGCGGCCCTTCACGTCTGGCAGGCTCACCATGACCTGGCGGTCAAAGCGGCCGGGACGCAGCAGCGCGGGGTCAAGCACATCGGGACGGTTCGTCGCCGCGATGATGATGACGCCTTCCTGAGTGTCGAAGCCGTCCATCTCCACGAGCATGGCATTCAGCGTCTGCTCGCGTTCGTCGTGACCACCGCCGAGACCATGGCCACGATGGCGGCCCACGGCGTCGATTTCGTCGATGAAGATCAAGCACGGGGCATTCTTCTTGCCCTGCTCGAACATGTCACGCACGCGGCTCGCGCCCACGCCCACGAACATTTCCACGAAGTCGGAACCGCTGATGCTGAAGAAAGGCACGTCCGCCTCGCCGGCGATGGCCTTGGCGAGGAGGGTCTTGCCGGTGCCGGGTGAGCCCACCATGAGCACGCCCTTGGGGATCTTGCCACCCAGGCGCTGGAACTTCTTCGGATCCTTTAGGAACTCCACAAGCTCCCACACTTCTTCCTTCGCCTCATCGCAGCCGGCGACGTCCTTGAAGGTGATGCGGTTGCGGTCCTGGTTGAGCAGTTTGGCGCGGCTCTTGCCGAAGCTGAGCGCTCCGCGGCCCGCCATCTTCATCTGCTGACGAATCAACAGGAACAGGCCCACCAGCACCAGAAGCGGCAGCAGGGTGAACAGGAAGGTGCCCATGTGGCTGGTATCATGCCTCGGCGTGATCACCAGATCTGTCGCGGTCGATTCGGGCTTGCCCGCTTCCTTGTCAGCCTTGCGCTTCTCCGCGTTTTGCGCGTTCACCTCGGCGACGAGCTTCGCGAGCTGATCCTTCTGAAACTCCACATTCACCGGGGTCTTGAACTGGGCCTCGGTGGGGGCCTTCTCAGGAGCCACGGGATCCTTGAGGTAGTACCCTTCCAGGTACTCTTCTCCGGTGCTCGGATCATTTACCAGGTAAAGCGGCTTGTCCTTGGTGCTGATGATTTTTCCATCAAGAGCGAGCTGCTGAAACTCCGGGAAGTTCTTCTTGGGGCCGCCCTGCATCATGCCTCCCTTATCGGAATTCAGGATGAAGGCCCAGGCGATGATAAGGCCTGAGGCAACCAGCAGAATCAGACCCTTCCAGTTGAACTGGGGCTCGGGCGTCTTGCGGTTGTTATTGCGCTGCTGGTTAGGTTCGTCTTCGAACATGAGTTTCTGGGAAAAAACGATTCAACTGGGATGATACACCCCCAAACGGGTGTGGCAAAGGAAAGTGGCAGGGGTAAAAATTCGGGCTCCTCGGAAATTGCAGGTTCACCCGCATGGAACGTTACGCATCACGAAGGCGGCGTGGACTCCTTGGGAACACCGGAACTTGCAGTTGTGACTTCACGGCGCGCGCCTACGGTGCCAAAGTATTTATTTCATGCCCCCTCCCCCCGTCGAGCCCTCGCTCCCCACCCAGCGCCCCCGTCCGGTGAGGCCTGTTCGCGGGTCAGCACTGGGCGGGCGCATGCCGTGGTGGCGGCGCACCCTGCGAAAGCTTCAGGGCCTGCCGGTGGACTCCACCTCCCACACCATGCTGCCGGTGCTCATGGAGGTCTTCGCCGGCTTCTCCAAGATCGACGGCTCGATCATGGAGGAGGAAATCGACTCCAGCCTGGGGTTCATGCGGTATGACTATCCGGAGGCCATCTACTCCGAACTGCGGCGCATCTACTTCGAGGCGCTGCAGAAGCCGCAGGACCTGAGTGCCCGTGCCCGCGAACTGAGCCGCACACTGTCCATCGAGCAGAAGATCCTGCTCGGAGTGCAGCTCTACCTGCTCATCTCCCGCTCGGACAATTCCCGCCAGCAGCTCGTCGAGTTCTACCTTTTCATGACAAACCTGGGCATCGCCGCCCAGGCCATCGACATCGTCTACCAGCTCAACGCAGACGACAAACCTTCCGAGGAGACCGATTTCTCCGGCAAGGCCGGACAGCCGCTGGAAATGCTCCGCATCGCCTCCGAGGAGCCCTGCGATGTGCTGCTGCGCTCCTTGAGCAGCAACTGCTCCGTGGCGGCCTTCCGCTACCAGAACCTCATGCTGCTGAAGAATACCGGCACGGTACCCGTGCTGGTACGCAGCCGCACCCTGAAGCCGGGAGATTTCTCCCGCCTCTACCAGGGCGAGCGCGTGGTGCTGGAGGACATCTCGCTCGATTACGCGGACCTCACCGGCTACTTCAACGCCAAGAAAAACCTCACCGGCACGCAGCTCTACCTGACGCTGACGGAAGAAGGCAGCGCGGAAATCTCCCAGACGCGCAATCGCAATACGAACCTGCGCATCAGCTTCGGCCTCGGTGTGACCATCGAGGCCCTGCGCGACACGGATGCGAAGATCAACGGCCGCCGCCTCAAGGAAGGCACGAAGATCGATGCCTCCATCGAGGACAAGATCATTGCGAAGGGCGAGGTGGAAATCTCGCTTCAGGAACTCCGCCGCCGCGCGCGTGAGTTCGGCGAGCAGTTCCGCCTGGAAGGCAGCCGCAACACCTACCTCGTCTCCAACAATCCCGACCTGCTGGAGGAAGGCGACATCCTCCTCTCCCAGGATGGCGAGGGCGAAATCCTGCTGAAGATCGTCTGCGACTACGAGGAGAAGACCGGCTCCCTGGAGATCCTCCGCTCAGACCGGCCCATCTATGTGGGCAACACGGTCATCAAGGAGCGTGCACGACTCAATGATGGCGACACGCTAACGCTGGGTGAAGGCCAGTACCTGCGCTGCCACTTCGCGGATCGCATCATCGAGGAGGAGCGCAACGTCATCCGCCATGTCGAGCTCCGTGAAGTGGGTCACCGCTACGGTGGGCAGGGCTCCGCGCTGGATGGCATCAGCCTCTCGGTGCGCCGTGGGGAAATGATCTGTGTCATGGGCCCCAGCGGCTGCGGCAAAAGTACGCTGCTGCGCGTGCTCGGCGGCCAGCTCAAGCCCAAGGTGGGTGACATCATGATGAATGGCTTCCCGCTGTACGGCAGCCTTCCGAATCTCACTCCCTACATCGCCTACATCCCGCAGGAGGATGCTTTCGACGCACTGCTGAAGGTGCAGGAGAACCTGGACTACTCTGTAGCCGTGCGCTGCCCGCACCTTCCGGCGGAAGAGCGCCGCAAGCGCGTGGACGCCAAGCTCGTCGAACTCGGCCTCAACGAACTGCGCCACCGCCTCGCCGGCACCCCCGAGCAGAAGCACCTGAGCGGCGGCGAACGCAAGCGACTGAACGCGGGCCTCGACATGATCGGCATCGCCGACGTGTACCTATTCGATGAGCCCACCTCGGGCCTTTCCTCGAAGGACTCCGAGCATGTGCTGGAGCTCATCCGCTCACTCGCTCGCAACAAGATCGTGATGTGCTCGATCCACCAGCCGAGCATGAAGCTGCTGCAAATGTTCGACAAGGCGCTGCTGCTGGACAAGGGCGGCAAGATGGCCTTCTTCGGCACACCCCAGGGCATGCTGGAGTATTTCTGGGGCGCCTATTGTGAAGAAACCGGCCAGGCCGGAAACGGCAGCCGCATGGGTGGCGACCTCGCGTTGCCGGACATCGTCACTCCGGACCTGGTATTCGACGTGCTCGAAACGCCGCTGCGAGACATCAGTGGTGACATCATCCACGAGCAGACGTCTGACGGCCACCTCGTGCCGGCCAGGCGTTTCCCGCCAAACTTCTGGCGTGACCGCTTCCAGACACACGTGCTGCTTCGCAGTGTATCCCAGCAGGAGACCCGGCGTGATCACGACCACAGCCGGCATGACTCGCTCTCCGGCCATCGCAAGATACCCAAGCCCCCGCGCCTGACGCTGCGGGAGGAGGGCCTGCTGCTGGCCACGATGATCAAGCGCGCCTTCCTGAGCAAGCTGCGTAACCGCGCCAACCTGCTCACCACCCTGCTGGAGGCGCCCATGCTCGCCGTGCTCATCTCCATGGTGCTGCGGTATTCGGAGGATGACTCGTACACCTTCGCCAGCGCCTTCCACATTCCCAGCTACCTCTTCCTCACGCTGGTGGTGGCCATGTTCCTGGGACTCACGAACAGCGCGGATGAAGTCATCCGCGACCGGCACATGCTGAATCGAGAGCGCAATCACAACCTGCGCATCGGCTACTACGTCACGGGGAAGATCCTGTCCCTCTCCGCCTTCGCCCTCATCCAGTGCGTGATCTACCTGATCATTGGAAATGCGATCCTGGAGCTGAGGGAGATGTTCCTCGTTCACCTGTTCTGGATGTTCCTGACGTCGCTCTCCGGCGCAGTTCTGGGACTCCTGGTGTCCACGCTGGTGCATGACATCCGCACCGCACTGAACATCATTCCCCTGATGCTCATTCCGCAGATCATCCTCGGTGGTGCGTTGATCAAATACGAGGAGATGAATCGCAACCTCGACTTCGTGTACTCCATCCGCCACTGGGTGGAAAAGAAGGAGGGCGCGGAGGCTGAGCCTGCCAGCAAGCTCAAGGTGCCCTTCATCTGCCACTTCATGCCGCTGCGCTGGAGCTATGAGAGCGCCATCATCTCCCAGGCCAAACTGAATCCCCTCTCCGTCGCGCAGGCGCAACTGGAGGATCGCATCCAGGAGTTCGCGAACCTGCCGCGGCACATCCCGCTTACCGAAAAACAGCGCAAGGACATGGACCTCGCCAAGCAGGCGCTCGCCGTGGTGTCCGGACTGAGCGGAGAAGACGCCAACGTGGTGGGCGAGCGCCTCGCGCTCATTCGCAAAGGTCTGCAATCCGGCCGTCTCGATCCGTCTCTGCTCGAAGCCCGCTCCAAAAAGGGCGTGAGCGCGGATGAGATCTACGTGAACCAGAAGGTGCTCGACCTCGTGAACAAGGCCGAGATGGAGCGCGAAGACTACCGCCGCAAGGAGAGCCCAAATGTCTTCTTCGGCACCGTGAAGACCTACCACCCGTTTGGCAAACCGGACGACTCGGCAGCCCCACAAACCGAGCTCACCCGCGACACTCCCGCACTCAAGAAACCCTGGTACGAGGAGTTTAAAATCAGCACGCTCTGGATGAACTTCTTCGTGATCATGTTCGGCCTCGCCGTGGTGGTCACCTTCCTGATGTTCGCGCTGAAGCGGCAGTTGTCGAAGGTGTAGGGGAAGGTGTGTCGTTCACCGAAGAAATTTTCTTCAGCTGCTTTTTAGGAAGGTCTGACTCAACCCGGAGTTCACTTTGGCATAAGTCTTCACCATAAAAGGTGAGAAACTTCCACTGGTTACGGGTAAGGGCCCCGACCAAATCGTCGCCCTCTTCTGTCGCACGTGAGATGACCGAGCATTTCTCAGTCGCGAAGCGACGACCGTGTCTTAGCCCGGCCTTTCAAGGCCGGGTAGGCACGTGCGACAATCGTGTCGCGAAGCGACACCCGAACCGCCTGTTCATCCCATCCACGTCTTCAATCCCAAAGATGACCCTCATCAAAATCGATTTCATTCTTCACGAGGAACTCCACAAACTCCTCCTTGAACGTCTTCTTGCGATGGTGCGCCCGCTGATTCTTGATGTACTTGAACACCGCAGGAATCCCGGACTGCGCGACCGAAAACGCGCCAAATCCATCCTGCCATCGGAATGCCCGCAACTTGGGAAACGTCTCGTGAATCCATTTTGAGGACGATCCTTTGATAAGCTGGACGGCTTTGCTTGTGTCCAGATTGGCAGGCAACCGAAGCAGCGCGTGAACATGGTCGTCACAGCCGCCGACGCAAATCGGAGTCATGCGTTTCTGACGCGCAATTCCGGCCATGTATTCCCAAACTCGCTGCTCGATATCCTGTGTGATCCAGGGAACCCGCTCTTTGGTGCTCCAGATGACGTGGACATTGAGATTGTGGAACGTGGTGGCCATGGGTGTGGCAGAGGGTTCGGGTGTCGCTTCGCGACACGACCTACACCTCCACCTACCCGGCCTTGAAAGGCCGGGCTAAGACACGGTCGTCGCTTCGCGACTTCATACTTGCACCACGAGGAGCGCAATTCAACCATGAATGGAAAAACCACCACATGTAGAACAGGTGTCACCTATGTTCTGACTGCACACTGCCAGGCCACCCACCGTCCTACCGCTTACTGTCGCACCGTCGCACCTGCGGCCGCGCTCCCCTCCGCCACCTTCTTCCCACCATCCCCGCCAACACGCATGCGCTGGAAGGGTGGGCTTTGGATGACACCCATCATGACGTCCTGGAACTTGTAGCCGCTGCCGGACACTTGCTTCACGATCTCCTTCACGAACGGCTTATCCGGATAATCCAGACCACGGCCGAGGGCATAGGTGAGCATGTTTTCCGTGAGGCACTTGGTGAACTCATTCTTGCGAGCGTCCACCAGCACCTTGCGCAATTCCTTGGCGCCATTGAAGGCCTGACCGGTGAGGAGCTTGCCGGTGGCATCAATCGGCTGGCGGTTGTCCGTGTCGCGCCAGCGGCCGATGGCATCGTAGTTCTCAAGCGCGAAGCCCATGGGATCCAGGAAGGCATGGCAGCTCGCGCAGCTCGGATTGGCGCGGTGGCCTTCGAAGCGCTGGCGCAGCGTGCCTTCTACTTTGCGTCCCCGATCTTCGCCGAACGCCGGCACATTCTGCGGCGCGGGCGGCGGAGGCGTCCCGAGGATGTTCTCCAGCACGAACTGCCCACGCTTCACCGGGGATGTGCGATTCGGGTGCGAGGTCAGCGTGAGCACACTGCCGTGCGTGAGGATGCCGCCACGCGGAGTCCCTTCGAGCGAGACCTTGCGGAAGTCCTTCCCCTTCACACCCTGGATGCCGTAGAAACGCGCGAGCTTCTCATTCAGGAACGTGTAGTCGCTGTCGAGGAACTCCAGCACGCTGCGATTCTCGCGGAAGATGTGGTCGAAGTACGTGAGCGACTCACGCTTCATCTCACCACCGATGCCTCCCTCGAACTCGGGGAAGAGGCGGCGGTTCGGCGCGACGAGATCAATGTTACGAAGTTGCAGCCACTGGCCGGCGAAGTTCTCCGCCATGGCATAGGCCTTCCAGTCACCAACCATGCGGGTAACCTGCGCCGGCAGATTCTTCCTGAGTTCACCACTCCGGGCGAGGCGCAGCAGTTCTTCATCCGGGCAGCTCGACCAGAGGAAATAGGAAAGCCGCGAAGCCAGCGTGAACTCATCCACCGGTGCGCTGCCATTCTCAGCCGCACCCATGGGTTCGGCGCCACCACGGAAGAGGAACTTCGGTGAGCACAGCAGTGCCTCGGTCACCAGCTTCAGCGCATCGATGGCGTCTCCACCATCGGCGAAGACCATGTCTGCCATCGTGTTGAGCTTGGTGACGTCCGCCTCCTCCAAGGGACGGCGGAAGATGCGAAGGCCGAGCGCACTGATCCACTTGCGAACCGTTTCACGGTTCGCCACCATCATCTTGTCCGCCGCTGTTTCCAGCACGACCTCCTGCACCACGGCATTGCGATCCTTGCCGGCACCACCGTAGAAGTCATTCAGGAACTCAATGCGGAGATCGTACGTGCCCTTCTTCAAGACAGATTCGAACACCCACTCCTCGGACTCGTGGGTGTCTTTCACGGTGATCTCACGCACGCCGAAGTCCACGTCACCCAGGTTCACTTTGAGCTTGGCCTTCTCAGGTCCGGCCTGATCGGCACTCACCCGCAGTCGTAGCTTGTACGTGCCGTTCTCGAGAATCTCCACCGGACGGTGGGCGAATCCATTCCCGCTCAAGTACAGCGTGGCGCTGTCTCCACCCACGCCCGGACCATTCGCATTGAAATCCGTCCCACGCAGGATCAAGCTTTTACCCTGCAGACGCTGCCCTTCACACAGCCAATCCAGAAACTTGGACTGCTCGCCAGTGAGGAAGCGGAGGGGACCACGCAGATCAAGGCTGTCGAAGAAGACATTGCGATCCTTGCGCTTCGGATCCGGCTCCTTCTCCTCGAAGTGGTCATTCAGGAACCGCACCGCCACCTTACGCTGTCCCTTTTCCAGAGGCAGATCGAAATGAAAGGTCTGCCACTTCTTGCTGTCGCTGGCATCGTTCCAGTCGGCAGTGATTTCGAACAGGCTTACTTCCTTGTCATCCACCACCAGGGCAATCTTCGCCTTCTCAGCCCCCGCCTGGGACGCCGACACTCTCAAGGAAGCACGGAAGATCCCTGCCGTGGGCATCTCCACCTTCGTCACGATGTCTCCATTGCTGAAGATGCTGCGGGTCTGGTCTTCCAGACGATCGCTGATCTCATTCGGATCTTCGAACTTCGCCGCGCCCAGTTCGCGCACTACCTGCGTGGCGGGCTTCGTCCAGATGGAATCTTCCCCCACCTTCTTCGCTGCCTTCATGTACTTCTCCATGAGCAGCGGCGAGAGGCTCAGCACATCGCCGATGTTGTCATAGCCGTAGCCGGTGTCATCGGGCGGGAAGGCGGTCGCGGGACGCGAGTCCACGCGGAAGATGTCGCGGATGGTGTTGTTGTACTCCACGCGATTCAGACGGCGCAGCGTGATGTGCCCGGGATCAGGGCGCTTGGGATCCACCCAGAAGACGTCGTCCTCGATCCACTTGAGGATGACATCCCGCTGCTCGTTCGTGGGCTGCTCCTTGTTTTCCGGGGGCATCACGTGGGTGTCCACATGCTCGCGCACATTGTCCCAGAACTTCTTGTCCCCCATCATCACCTTGAACTCGGCATGCTTGTCCAGGGCGAAGTTGCCCTTGTCCATGCCATCGCCGTGGCAGTCGTAGCAGAACTGCTGCAGCACCGGCAGCACCTGCTTCTCATAGTGTTCCTTCCCGTGCTCGGACAGGACCTGCCCCTTCGCTTGAGGCTGCGCTTGGGCTGGCGCCGGAGCCGGTGCTTGTGCCATGAGAGACGCGCACCAGACCGGGGACAGGCTGGCAGTCACAAAGAGCAGGGAGACGGAACGGAACTTCGGCATGAGGCAATCGCGGAGGCTGGGGGCGGGCACGTGAGGGGAGCGGCGACCACCATGCAGCATCTCCGCCTCCGGAACACGCTCAGCACGAAGCATTCCTCGGAGACGAAAGAGGCGCGGCAAAAAACCGCGCCCGCTGCCGCACGGCAGGCATGACGGGGTCACGCGCAAGCGCAACACCGTCACCATGAGTACGCTCCAAAGTGCCCCAAATTTTCCGAAAAGCCACTCCAGCTCAGGCTTTTTGCTTCTTGGTTTCCGCCTCGCGGGCCGTCTTCCAATCCTTGAACGCTCCTGCGGCCGCTTCCTGCCCGACTTGCACGCCTTCCACCTCACGGGTCATCTTCCACTCCTTGTAGCGGTTGAGTTCCGATTCGAGGAGCTTCAGGCAAAAGGCAAGCACGGCTGCGTCATCCACAAAGCCCAGCCCCGGGATGATGTCCGGGATGGCGTCGATGGGACTGAGCACGTACACCAGCGCGAGCGCTCCCGCGCCGATGGCCCAGTACGGCACCTCACGGTAGGCACCGGTGAAGTAGTCTTTGATCAAGGAAAGCAGAAGGCGTCCGCTTTCCAGCACCTTCTTGAAGGCTCGCTGACCGGCCATCTTCTTGTCGATGTCCTCCTCCTTGCCCACCACCCTGGCAATGTTGTCCTCGTGCTCGCGTGATTCGTCGTGGGGAGATTTTGAAAAATGGGACATGGTGTTGTGTTGTTGAAATACGAATGCAGGACGCGGCGGTGAACGGTGAATTTTACCACATCACGTCACAGAGGATTGGATTTCTGAGGGACCAAAGTGTTGGATAATCGCCCATGTCTGAAAATGCTGCCTGCCGACTGCGAGTGCTCGAAGTGGATCTCCGCGTGCATCCGATGCGCACGCGGTTCCCATTTCGCTATGGCATCGCCTCCATGACGGCGGTGCCACACCTCTTTGTGAAGGTGGAAATCGACGTGGATGGCAAAGCGGCGACCGGCATCGCGAGCGATGGACTGCCGCCGAAGTGGTTCACGAAAAATCCGCAAAGCTCCATGGAGCAGGATCTGGCGGAGATGATTGCCGTGATCCAGCACGCAGCCAAGGTCGCGCAGCGGTACAATGCCTCTCCGCTGACCTACATGGACCTGTGGCAGCAGCTCAAGGAGGATCAGGCCCACTGGGCGGCGCAACAGAACCATCCGCCCCTGCTGTGGAATTTTGGCATCAGCCTTGTGGAGCGCGCCACGCTGTACGCGCTTTGCCAGGCCACCGGCATGCCGCTGCATCGCCTGGTGAAATCCGAAGAACTGGGCGTGGACCTCGGTGAGGCGCATCCTGCGTTGGAGGGCATCCGTCCCGCCGACTACCTGCCGGAGTCTCCCCTGCCCTCCGTCCGCGTGCGTCACACCGTGGGGCTTGCGGATCCCATCCGTGTGGAAGACATCCCTACCGGAGAGCGCCTGCTCGACGGACTGCCCCAGGCACTGGAGGAATGCATTCCCGCCTACGGCCTGCGGTGTTTCAAAATCAAGTTCGGCGCAGACCTCGACTCGGATCGCACGAGGCTGCGCGCCATCTCGGAAACCCTCACCTCGCTCTGCCCGGAGGACTGGCAGGTCACCTTGGACGGAAATGAGTTCTTCCACGACATGGCCGCCTTCCGTTCCTACTTCGAGGAATTGCAACGGGATGCCTCGCTACACCCCATCCTGGAGCGCATGCTCTGGGTGGAGCAGCCGATGCACCGGGATCAGGCGCTCGATGATGCCGTGGGCATCACCCTGCGCGACTGGAAGGACGCGCCCACACTCATCATCGACGAGAGCGATGGCTCCCTCGGCGACGCCTACCGCGCGCTGACACTCGGCTACGCCGGCACCAGCCACAAGAACTGCAAAGGCGTGCTGAAAGGGCTGGCGAATGCGGGCTTCATCCACCGGCATCGCCTGGAGCATCCGGGGGAGAAGTTTGTCATCTCCGGCGAGGATCTCGTGAATGTGGGTCCCATCGCCCTGCTGCAGGATCTGGCCGTACAGGCCCTGCTGGGCGTACCCCATGTGGAGCGTAACGGGCACCACTACTTCCGAGGGCTGAGCATGTACCCGCCGGAGATTTCCCGGCAGACAGCCGAGGCGCATCCGGACCTGTATGCCACTCGCCCCGATGGACTCACGGCCCTGCAAATCACCGGGGGAGAACTGTCCGTGCGCACGGTGAATGAAGCCCCCTTCGGCAGCAAGGTGGTGCCGGATCTGTCCGGCTTCCCCACGCTCAAGGAGTGGATTTACCAGGGCGGCTTGCAGGCCCTGACCCAGGACTGAGCAGGACGGAGCAAGAAAAACCGCGCCCGTAGAGCGCGTTTCCTGCTACACTCCCCTTCTCATGCGGCTCTTCATTTTACCCGCCCTGTGGCTGGCCCTCTGCCCGCTGCTGCTCTCCGGCAAGGACCAGCCGGAGGTGACCAAGACGTCGCCCCCCAGTGTCTCCGCGCTCACGCAGGCGTCGCGGCCCTCGATCGTCACGGTTACCCAGTATGGCCGCGGCGGCGGGCAGGATGCGTTGGGCACGGGCTTCGTCATCGACAAGGATGGCCTCATCGTCACCAATCTCCACGTCATCGGCAATGCCCGCCGGCTGGAAGTGGAACTGAGCGATGGCACCAAGCATGAAGTCACCGAGGTGCATGCCACGGACGCGGATCTGGATCTCGCCGTGCTGCGCATTTCCAAGAAGGATCTCCAGCCGTTGACGCTTGGTGATTCGGACAAGGTCGAGCAGGGGCAGGATGTGGTGGCGATTGGCCACCCGCAGGGATTGCAGTTCAGCGTGGTGGAAGGCGTAGTCTCCGCCGTGCGTGAAGTCGAAGGGCATCCCATGATTCAGGTCGCCATTCCCATTGAGGAAGGCAACAGCGGCGGTCCCCTGATGGACCGCGAGGGTCGTGTGCAGGGGGTGCTCACCTTGAAGAGTGCGGTGACGAATAACCTCGGCTTCGCGCGCCCCATCAATGCGCTGCGCCCTCTGCTGGAGAAGCCGAATCCCGTGCCCATGAAGCGCTGGCTCACCATCGGCCGTCTCGATCCGCGTGCGTGGGAGCCGCTGTTCAACGGCCGCTGGACGCAGCATGCCGGTGTGATTCATGCCAATGAACAAGGCCAGGGCCTGGGCATGCGCACCGTGTGCCTGAACAAGGAAGAGACACCCGGGCTGCCCTTCGAAGTGAGCGTCATGGTGAAGCTCGATGAGGAATCCGGCGCGGCAGGTCTCGCCTTCTGCTCGGACGGCAAGGACCAGCACTACGGCTTCTATCCCAGCGCAGGCAAGATGCGCCTCACACGATTCAATGGACCGGATGTCTTCTCCTGGACCGTACTCGCGGAAGTATCCACGCCCGCCTATCAGCAGGGCACCTGGAACCGCCTTCGCGTGCGCGTGGACGAGGCGAAGATCCAGTGCTACGTGAACGACACGCTCGTGACGGAAGTGGAGGATGCCGAGTTGCGTGGCGGCGCGGTGGGGCTGTGCAAATTCCGTGTGCCGGCAGCGCAGTTCAAACGCTTCCACCTGGGAGAGACCGCGCCGCAGAAGGCCGTGCCCTCGCAACTCGCCAAGGAACTCGAAACTGAGCTCGACCAGTATCTCGGCAATACGGTGCAGCGGGACAGCACCATGAAGAAACTGCTCACCGAGCCAGTTGCGGCGAGGCACCTTTTGGAATCGCGCGCCAAGGAATTGGAGAAGCAGGTGGCCAGCCTGCGGGAACTGCAAAAGGAGATGCACCGTGAGTCCATCGGTCAGGAGATCTCCACCCTGCTCCGCCGCCCCGGTGACCAGACGGAACTGCTGAAGGCCGCGCTGCTCGTGGCACGCTATGACAATCCAGATGTTGAAATCGAACCGTATCTTCGCGGCATTGAACGCATGGTGGAGGAGTTGAAGGGCGATCCCGCCATCAAATCCAAGTCAACGTCACGCGCGGCGAATCGCCTGGTGGACTATCTCTTCAAGGAAAACGGTTTCCACGGCACCCGCAACGATACCATTGACGATCCCTCCAACAGCTATCTCAACGAAGTGCTGGATGATCGTGAAGGCATCCCGCTCACGCTCTCCATCGTGTACCTGGAACTCGCACGCCGTTTGGGATTGCCAGAGATCCATGGTGTCTCCCTTCCCGGCCGCTTCATGGTGGCATATGAGGAAAGCATTCCCGAGGTGGAGAACAAGGATAAAGAGAAGGGCAAGGAGAAGGAAGCTGTGAAGAAGAAGGAGGAAGGCGCTGCAGCCACAGCTTCCACTTCTGCTGCGGTCAAGGAAGTGAAGCGGCAGGTGTATCTGGACCTTTTCGAGGGTGGCAAGACACTCACTTCCGTGGAAGCCGAGCAGTTCATCGAGCAATCCACCGGCACCGAAGTGCTGGACGAACATCGCGCCCCCGCCACGTCGCGCGCCATCATCCTGCGCCTGCTACACAATCTCACGAGCTACGCCAAGAAACCGGAACTGGCCATGCCTTACCTGGACCTCATCATTACCGTCGAGCCCGAGTCCCACGGTGATCGCCTGCAGCGCTCCCTCATCCGTGCCCGCATGGGTGACCGCGAGGGTGCGCGTGCTGACTTGAAGCATCTGCTGGATGCCGAGCCCGAGGGCTATGACCTTGGCAAGATCAGTGCGCTGTATGAGTCGCTCTAGTCCCTAGTGCGCCGCGACAGCCTTCTTGTCGGTGTGCATGGCTGCTGCGCCCTGATAGGTGAGCCGGTCAATCCACGCGAGGGCCAGCGCCGAGAAGAGGAACGTGGCGTGAATCGCCACCTGCCAGAGAAGGACATGATTCGACATGTCGATGGCTGCGGCCACGGTTTCCGGCTGGAACTCCGTTTTGACATTGAGATCAAAGGTCGTGTCCTGCTTGAACTGCGTGCCCACGTGGATGAAGCTCTTCAACAAGTGAATGGATGAAATCCCGATGAGCGCCATGGCCAGCTTCACCTTCAGGATGCCGGCGTTCACGTGCGAGAGCCACTCCGGCTGGTCCGGGTGCCCCTTCAGCTCAAGCCGTGACACGAAGGTCTCATAACCACCGATGATCACCATGATGAGCAGGTTCGCGATCATCACCACATCGATGAGGCCCAGCACGCTGAGCATGATCTTCTCCTCGGTGATGCCGGGAACCTCATGCAGCAGGTGGTACAGCTCCACCATGAAGTGCCAGACATAAGCGCCCTGGGCGACAATCAATCCAAAGTACAGCGGCGCCTGCAGCCAGCGGCTGAGGAAGATCATACTGCTCAGAGTGCGGCGAAATCTCGGTTGGGGATCCGGTGCAGGCATAGGGGTGCGCCGTTTTCATGAACGCACGCGCGCCGTTCGTCAAATGGCGGAATGCGCATGCGGTGCATCAGTTGCAACGAGGGATCATTTTTTCACAGGGAACGTCAGAACCGTGTTCCGAAACGTCTCGTGAGACGAGCTGCGCGTACATGCGCCATGACAGTCTTCAGCACACCACCTTGCTCGCAGCGCCTTGGAGTGCGGTGCGGAGCACCGCTTTTGCAAGCGTGTAGAATCCCGAAAACACCCCTGATTCCAGCAGAGGAATTTCGCCCGAGTTCTGATATGATATGATATGCACTAACCGCCTGTCTCGCAGCAGGTCCTCCGGCCCGAAACTCCCTGCCAAAGCGGTGCTCCGCACCGCACTCCAAGGCGCTTCGCACAAGGTGGAACACAACACTCCAGATGCAAAGCGCGTCGAGCTGTTCTCGTCACGAGACGACTCGTTTTCTGATGCGAAGAGACGTGCCGAATCGCCTCCCTCACATCTTCCGCCGCCCACTCAGCGCATGATGCAGCGTCATCTCATCCACATGATCCAATCCGCCTCCCGCAGGCATGCCTTGGGCCAGGCGGGTGACGGACACGCCAGTCTCACGCAAGACCTCAGCCACATAACCGGAAGTCGCCTCGCCTTCCACATCCGCACCGAGCGCGAGAATCACCTCCTCCGGATGCTGCTCCTTCACGCGGTGCACCAGTTCACCAATGCGCAGATCCGAGGGACCAATGTTATCCAGTGGCGAGAGCTTCCCGCCGAGCACGTGATACAAACCGGAGTACGCACCACTCCGCTCCAGCCGCAGCACATCCGCCGCCTGCTCCACCACGCACAGCAGCTTGGGTTGCCGCCTCGCGCCGTGGCACAGCGGGCACTCACCCTCCTTCTCCATGTAGAAGCCACACTCGGGGCACATGGCCACACGCTCACGCAGCCCAGCCAAGGCCGACTCCAACTCTGCCACCCGCACATGCCCCCGCCCCAGCAGCCACAACGTCATGCGTTCCGCACTCCGCGCGCCAATGCCCGGCAGCGACTTCATCTGCAGGATGAGTTCGCGGATGGGTGCGGGGTAATCGAGGGACATGCGTGGAAGTGAAGGGTCAACGGTCAGGAGTCAACAGTCAAGGCAGGGAGAGCCGCAGATCGCACGAAGAGGGAAGCGCCGCAAGAGAACGCCAAACTCGCAGGACGAGATAGAATGACAAACTGACCGCCTGCCAACAACCGAAGCAATTTTCAGAGGACAGGAGAGACCACGTCTTGATATTGGTTTTGTCCTCATGCTGGAAAACTCCATCCTTCTCCTTCTCTGCTATGGCTGGCTATACCTCAGCGTGCTGGTGCATGCATTGATGCGCACGACGGCCGGCCGGCTTCTAGGATTCAAAGTGTACCGGGGGTGGGTGGGAAGCGGCGAATGGCGATGGAAGACCTCCATCGCAGGAGCGCCCTGGTATTTTGGTCCCTTCCCCTTCGGGGAATACACCCTCCTGCACCCAGAAGAGATGTCTGGACTCCGGTGGAGAGGCGCCTTGATGACGCTGGTCGTTCTCGCAGTCGACCTGGCCATGATGTGGGCCTTGGTGCAGTTCTGGCCCAGAATCGAGATTTACTTCTCATGGGAGAAAGAAGGCCCGGTATCCGCGTTCCTGGTCTTCACGCTGTCCATCCGGGGTTTCGATGTACTCGTCCATCTCCTTCCTGCGCAAATCCGCGTCGATGGCCTGACATATCCCACGGATGGAAGCCTGCTACTGGAGTACATCAGCGGGAAATACGCCGAGTCGTGGGGCCCGAAATTTGTGTTCCGGGAGACGTATCAGAGATGTGCGAAGCGCTACGACCCCGACTTCAGCTACAGAGCATCGTGGATTTGGAAGACTACCCAGGAAGAGAGGACACTCTTTGGGGAAGCAAACATCGCGGTGGCGGCGGGCAACCACAAAGCACTGATCGAGAAATATCAAATTCTGCTACAGAACCCCAAACTGGTGGGCGGCGAGCGCGCCTTTCTTCTTGATAGCATGGCTTGCACGGCCATGATGGAGGACTGTGATGTCGTACCGAGCAGAGCACTCGAATGGGCACGAGAAGCGCAGGCGCTGGTGCCACAGATCCGCACTGTGCGTGGCACCTTGGGAACAGCACTCGTACAGACCGGAGTTTACGCCGAAGCGATTGAGCTACTGACCCCGCTGACCACACCGGACAATGACGAGACGGACCGTGTCATCTCATCCCTCTTCCTTGCCAAGGCGTGCGATCGACAGGGAGATGCGTGTCAGGCCGCCCTGTGGTTGTCCCATGCTGGCAAACCAGAAGCCTTTGAAAAGCTCCGCAGCCGTATCATGGCCGAACTCTCGCCAGAAACGATGGCCCGGCTTACCTAGCTGCACAGCATAACATCTGCGATTTGACGATGATCGGAATCGCCTTGTTTACACGATATTGAGTGCGACAAATCTGACTACCACCGGCGCCTCCCGATGTCAGCCTTCCTGTCAAAGCTGTTCTTTTACTATGCCTGGCTGCATTTGAGCACCCTGGTGCATGAGCTGGCGCATGCGATGGTGGGCCAATGGGTCGGCTTCGCACCCAAGAGAATACAAGTCGGCACTGGACCCGGCTCGTTCAAATTCACCGTGCGAGGATTGGAATGCGACTTTCGCCTCATGCCGTGGGGAGGCATTGCAGTGCCAAGTCGCATACCTTACCAGGGCTTGAGCTGGCGTGGTGCCCTGATGATAGCCGCGGGCCCTGTCGCGGACCTCTGCATGCTCGGGCTGCTCATATCCTTCTGGCCGCTCCTGAAGCCGGACAATCTTGGAGGCACACTTGCTGCCTACAAGGCCATTGAATTCCTGATCATGATGCAGATTGTGTTTTTCCTGTATTCGGTGGTTCCCCATGACGCCACCATCGAGGGACGCTTGCATCCCAATGACGGCAAGCAGTTCATCGCCTACGTCACCGGCAAACAAACCCGGGCACTGAGGGATGCACTCACGACGCATGAACCCTACAAAGCAGCCGTCGCCCGCTACACACCAGATTTTGAGTTTGAAGACTTCTGGCTGATGAACGCGAGCCCTGAAGAATTGGAACTCCTGGGCGATGCTGAGAATGACCTGATCCGGTCCCGTTTCGAAGATGCCATCAGCAAATTCGAGCGTCTGCTTTCAAATCCAAAGCTGCGTGGTGGTGAGCGCGCCTGCATTCTGGACTCCCTGGCAAGCATCCCTGTGATGCATGGACATGAGAACTCCCTGGACAAGGCACTGGGCTGGATCCGGGAGGCGCAGTCGCTGGCGCCTCACTCCGTGACTCTTCGAGGCAGCCTGGGAGGAGCTCTGGTACAGACAGGCTCCTATGCGGAAGCCATAAAAATCCTCACTCCTCTCACCACGCCGGAGAATGAAAAGGTGGATAAGACAGTCTCGGCTCTCTTCCTCGCAAAAGCCTGGGACAAGCAGGGCGATGCTGCACAAGCCGCACAATGGCTGGCCAAGGCCACCGAACTTGGCGACTACGACGATCTTCGCAATCGCATCGCGGCAGAGCTTTCACCCGAAGCCCAACGCCAGTCTCCGCCTACGAGTTCTTCTCAAGGGTAGTCGAGGGCTGCAAGGGAGGAACAAGGAAACGATGGCCGCAAAAAAACGCAAATGAGCGGAACCTCAACAGCCCTTGGTCAGAACTAACAAGCATCGCGACACGCAAGCAGCATCGCACACCCGGCGCCCTCAGACTTTTGCGTTCTCTGCGTTCTTTTGCGGCTATTCCTGACCGCGCCGTTCTCGCGCCTGACTAGTTCGCCGTGAGCATCCGCACGTGGCGGGTGCTGGAGCGGGTGGTAGGAGTATCTGAGCTGGAGGTGGAGCCGCCACCGGCTGCAGCCAGTTTGTCATCCTTCAGGCCGGCTTCGGCGCGCTCGAGGAAGTAGTTCAGCGGAGCGTCTTCGCGGCCTTCAATCTTTGCCTTCTTGAGCTGGGCCACGGCTTCGGGATAGGAACCCTTGCGCAGGCTCACCACGCCCTGCCAGAAGGCATCGCGGGACTTCAGCTCTTCATCGGTGAGGGAACCCTTTGCGGCGAGCAGTTCATACACTTCGGAGATCTGGTGCATGCGCGGGGCATAGACCATTTCCATGGGGCGCGCTTCCATGTGCTCCTTGGTCAGGCTGTAGGTGCGCGAGTTGATGAGGACGTGGCTGCCGTAAACAAGATTGATGGCACACAGGCGGCGGCTGAAGTCGAGCGACTCACCCACGCCGCTGTAGAACTGGAATTCGCTGAAGCCAAAGAGACCCGTGGTCATGGGGCCGGTGGCGAGGGACACGCCGAAGAACGGCTTCCGGTGCCAGCGGTTCTGGATTTCCTGCTCAAGGTTGATGAGGCGCTTGCGCAGTTCCAGTGCGGCCTTGCAACCATCCACCGCGTGGTTGTCATCGGGGGCTTCCAGCATGCCAAAGTACACGCGCACGCCCTCGGCATTGCAGGAATCCAGGTACGCGCCCTTGCTCACGAGGAACTCGGCAGCGGCACGCAGGAAGAGTGAGCCCATCTGCTCCAGATCCTGCGGCTCCATCTGGCTGGAGAGCTCCGGGTAGTTCAGAATGCGGCAGGAGAGCACCGTGAGATCCTTCTTGCCGCTGAGTTCCACCGGCTTCTTGGAATTTACGATCTCGTTGAACTTCTCCGTGGAGATGCGCCCGGTGAAGTAGCGCAGCAGGGCGTGCTGGCGCTTGCCCTTGTCCGTGCTGCCCAGAAACAGGCCCGCCAGACCGGAGAGCGCGATGGCGAATGCACCCGAAAACGGCTCAAACAACACCCCACAGAAGGCCAGCACCGGGGAAAGCAGGAGCGTCAGGAAGATGGCGCCAGCAAGGTACGCCACCTTGCTGAAGACCCGCGGCAGGTCCATGCAAACGAGGGCCGTGACGAACGCCATGACCACGAGAAACACGTACTGCAGCGGGATGAAGAACGCCAGCTTCTCCGGGGGAAGGATGAATACGGTGTAGAAAAAATTCTGCAGCTTCACCGCCAAATCCACAAACACCCCCGTCTGCTGATACAGAGCAAGCAGCAGGAGGCTCACGACTGAGCTCACAATGATACTGACGGTCCAGCTTTTTCCCATGAGTTATACGGATGGTTGCGAAGGCGAGGGCGAGGCATCTCCGTGGCTGCGCCGGTAGGACGCCACTACGAGATCACTGAGATACTTGTCCGGTTCCTGCACCGCGCGCAAGGGAAGAGCGAAGGACTTTTCACTCGTGTTCCCTGCGATGAGCTGGAGCCCGAAGGGGTAATCCTTGAAAAGACGGCGGCAAAGCTCCATGACCGGAACACCTTCGCGCGTGCTGCGGTCCTTGAGCGCCAGGATGGCCTCATTCAGGAAGGAAATCTGCAGGCCGTAGTCATGCGTGAACTGGTGGGCAAAGGCCTCCACCTCACGGGCTACCACACTGGCCTGTACAGACAGGGCCCGCTCCTTGCAGCTGGCAAGCGTGCCGACGGGGTCTTTCACCAACGCCTCATCAATCACCAGCTCCTGCAGCCCCAGTGAGGGCAGCTCAAACTTGAATTCACGAAGCGTCTTTTCCCACACCGTCATCAGGCCGCGGGCGCCGGTATTCTCCGTAGCCGCCTCGTCCGCCTTCATCCGCAGCGCAGAGTCGTCGAAGGAAACACTGATGCCGTACGCCAGGAACTCGCGTTCAAACTGCCGGATGAGGCTGCCGGCGCTGCGTTTCATGATGTCGAAGAGGTCATTCGCGTCCAGCGATTCACACACCACGCGCACGGGAAGACGGCCCACGAACTCGGCCTCGAAGCCGTAGTCGATGAAGTCCTGCGTGCGGGCGCGATGCAGGGCGGAGCCTTTCACATCCTCACGCGGCTGCGCGCTGAAGCCGATGTTGCCTTTGCTCGTGCGGCGCTCGATGAGCTTGTCCAGTCCGCTGAAGGCGCCGCTCACCACGAAGAGGATGTTCCGCGTGTTGATGACCTGTTTGCGGGGTTCTCCGCCCTTGCGCATCTCAAACATCATCTGGATCTGTGAGCGCATGTCGTTCGGAGAGTACATGGGCACTTCCGTCTCCTCCATGAGCTTCAGCAGCGTGGTCTGCACGCCGCGCCCGCTCACATCTCGGCCCATGCGCTCGCCACTGCTGGCAAGCTTGTCCACTTCATCCAGGTAAATGATGCCGTGCTCGGCGAGCTCGATGTTGCCATTCGCCTTCGCCACGAGGTCGCGCACGAGGTCATCCACGTCTGCGCCCACATAACCAGTCTCGCTGAACTTCGTGGCGTCTGCCTTCACAAAGGGCACGCCGATGAGATCCGCGATGTGCTTCACGAGGTAGGTCTTCCCCACCCCGGTGGGTCCCACGATGAGGATGTTCTGCTTGGCGAACTCCACTTCCTCTGCGGCCTTCGGATTCTTCTTGCGCAGCTCGCGCAGGATCTTCGCGTGGTTGTAGTGGTCGCACACGGCGGTGGCCAGCACCTTCTTCGCCTCGTCCTGGCGAATCACGTACTTGTCCAGGTGTGCCTTGATGTCCGCGGGCTTGTAGCGGAAGTCGACCCAGGCGTCTTCATCCGGCGGGTCTTCGATGGAGGGTGATTCGGGCGGCTGCACTTGGGGTGTCTCGTCGGAACCAGGCGCACGAAAGCTGCTGAAAAGCACATTACCACCAAACTGGCTGCGGAAGAACTCCTCCAGTTTCTTGCCGATTTCCTCAGGCGAGGCCGGCTGCTCAGGTTTGTTGTCGCTCATGAATAGGGAAACGTCCGCTAGTCTCCCTGAGGACGGGGAAAACGGCAAGTGTTGTTCTTGCGCGAACCGGGCGTTTTGCAGCTATCGAAGAATATCGATTCGAGGGAGTTTTTCCCAGAGCTGCATGGAAGCTGTGATCCCCCTACTCCGGAATCAGGAGCTTCACCGATTTCGGAAAGTGGCGGTTCAGGTATTCCGTCGGCTCAAAGGGCCAGAAGGTGAGCTCCACTTCGAGATTCTCCCAAAGGTGCTTGCGATACTGCGCCGTCCTCGTTTTCAGAAAGGCGGACAGCTTGTCATCGCCCAGGAGATGAATCACCGAGCGCAGTACGGAGAAATGCGTCTCCGCCGCTGCGCCATCCGTGTCATCAATGCCGAAGTACTGCACCATGGCATTCTGCTCGCCACGAGCTGCGGCGCGCGCGAGCGGGTAGTAGTCGATTCCCTTTCCCTTGCCGTAGATGTTGATCTCATCGGTGGGCGAGCCATCCTTGAGTTCCTCCATGTTGCCACGAATGACAATGCGGCTCGCATGCATCCAGCCCGTCTTTCCAGAGGGGAGAGTCACCTTCAGCCATTTCGGATACTGCGGGATGCCCTCAGTCTCATAGGTGAAGACCTCGCCCGTGTTCACCTTCGCAACGACCGGCGCGCTGGTATCCGGCTTTGAGCGCACATTCGTGTAGCCGTCCGGGTCATCGATGACGCCCTGCTCCTGGGCTCGCACCCCAACACAGGAGAAGAGTACCAGTCCGAGCGTGAGGGCTGCGTTGCGCGCGAGTCGATTCAGATTCATAGAAGCGAAAGAGGATGGGGCTTTTCTGATGATTGTTCGTCTGCCGCGATTTGTGATGCGCGAGCCCTCGATTTCACACGCATCTCAGGTGGCTGGAATCACCATGCGGGCCCTCCTTCGGAGGTGCCACACCACGAAGTAGATACCCCCTCCAAGAAATACGCTGCCCGCCCCAAAGAGCACATAGACGCCCGTGATATTCGGACGAATGAGTATCGCATTCCCGGAATTGTTTGGGTCATGGTAGGCCTTCACCGTCTTGCCGACAGGATAGTCTTGAAGCAGTTCCAGCACGTGACTTTTGCGCTGCGCCTTCCAGTCCCTATCCAAAAGCACCTGATGACTGGTGTGTGTGTCCCCGCGTACAGTGTAGGTGTAGGTGATATCGGCGCGATAACGTTTTTTACTTGCTGAGGTCTCGCTCACTTTGGAGCTCTGGACCTGCGCATCAATCTCGCTCCAACGGCTGCACTCCTTCACCTGCGCCAGCAACTTCCACCCCTCCACCAAGATCAGAAGACCGGCGAGGGATAGGATGATTGAGAAGAGCTGACTGGAGGAGGCGGCTTTTTCTGTCATTCAGTGCGAAAGGAAATGGCTTTTTGCTGACAGATGATTGGGAAGTGGTGCTGCGCAAGGCGCGATTCCCGAAGCCCCCATTTCAGCAGCCGCACCACCTCAGCGGGATGCACGATCAAGACGCCCGTGCAGGGCTTGCTTTCGCACCGGCGAACAGTCGCGTCAGTCCACGAAGCGTGAGGTACCCGCCCATGCCCAGGAAGACCAGACCCACCACAAAAACTGTCCACACGCTGGAGCCCACGCCACGGATGAGCACCGCCTTCTCGGGCCTCGTGGGGTCATAGTAGGCTTTCACAGTGCTGCCCACGGGATATTGCTTCAGCAGGCTCTGCGCATGATTCTCGCTGCCGGACTCCTGCCCGGCCAGGCCCACACGCCTGCTCGTGTAGGACACGCCCTGCACCTCATAGGTGTACGTGACGTGCGCGTGGTAGCGGGACCCTGCGGTTTTGTTTTTCGTCCTGCCCATGTCCGCGCTCTCCACCTTGGCGGGCACTTCGGTCCAACTGTTGCTGGCCTTGCCCTCCCTGTACCGCACGACGCCGAGCACGAGGAGTCCCAGTCCGGCGAGGATGAAAAGCAGCGTGAAGATTTTTGCCATCATGCAGAGAGTCCGGTCGGATTTACCGGGGCATACTATCGAAACCGGTGGGTGCAAGGCACGAACAAAAAGATCCCGACCCAAATCAGAAGTGCCCTCCCCCATTCGCCCCGCCGTAACGTTTTAGATTCGAATATTGCAGTCGCCCCCGGCTGTGCTTCATCCTCCTGCCATGGACGAATATCACCGCCTCCTCCGCAAAGTGCTCGATCACGGAAGCTTCCGTGAGGACCGCACCGGCGTGGGCGCGTACTCGGTCTTCGGCGAGCAGTCGCGCTACGACCTGAGCGCAGGCTTCCCCTGCCTGACGACGAAGAAGCTGCACTTGCGCAGCATCATCCACGAGCTCCTGTGGTTCCTGAAGGGGGACACGAACATCAAGTACCTCCACGAAAACAAGGTCACCATCTGGGATGAGTGGGCGGATGAGGAAGGCAATCTCGGCCCCGTGTATGGCGCGCAGTGGCGCAGGTGGAGGGGTGCGGATGGGCGCGAGCACGACCAGATCGCGGATGTCATCCAGCGCATCAAGACTTCGCCGTATTCACGCCGCCACATCGTGAGCGCGTGGAATGTGGCCCACATCGAGGACATGGCCCTGCCGCCGTGCCATTTGATGTTCCAGTTCTTCGTGGACAACGGCAAGCTGAGCTGCCAGCTCTACCAGCGCAGTGCGGACCTTTTCCTCGGTGTGCCCTTTAACATTGCGAGCTATGCGTTGCTCACCATGATGGTGGCCCAGGTATGCGACCTGCAGCCGGGCGACTTCGTGCACACCTTCGGCGACCTGCACCTGTACAAGAACCATCTTGAGCAGGCTCGTCTTCAGCTCACCCGCGAGCCGCGTCCCCTGCCGACCATGCGCATCAATCCGGACGTGAAGGACATCGATGCCTTCAAGTTCGAGGATTTTACCCTCGAAGGCTACGACCCGCATCCGGCCATCAAGGCGGAGATTGCGGTGTGAGGAGGAGGGCAGAGGTCGAAGCGCCGGGACCTTGCCGGATCAGTTCTCACTCACCATCCCTGGATCGCCAGCTGTGAAAGGTGCAGTACTGGCTGATATTCCACCCATACTTTCCGAACCGGGAGGAAGGGTTAACCGCACGCAGTTCCTTTTGCCAATCACTCAGAGGTTTCACCGGAGTGGCTTCTCCAACAAAGATGAGCATGTCAGCGAGATCGACCTTTGCCACATGTTCGCGGACCGGGTCGTTGCCACACCAATGATGCACTCTCACCAGCCCTAAAACGCGGCCATCTTGCGAGATCTCCACGCCACGTTGGGTGGCTTCAGAAAGGGCAGCGCTTTTCTCTGGAAGCGCCATCACATCAGGCAACGGCAACAGGCGACCGTCATCTAACTGAAGCCCCCCGGTCGTCCAGGCTTTCACAGGGATGGGATTGCTCAACGATTCCACCTCCCGAATTGGAATCCAGTGTCCGGTCAGCCCACGGAAATTCAACAGCCCTGCAACAGGCAGAACCACGGCGGCCACCAGCAGGACTCTCAGTAGGTAGCTCAACGTGAGCCGCATCATGAGACCAACCTACCAATATTGTACCACTAAGCCAAGGATGCAAATCAGGACTGCATAAATATTTATAATTCCTGTAGACTTTCTAAAAAACAGCTTTATTATCACTTCTGCGATTCAGAAATGCTTGCTAAATTTCCGAATCTCCTACAAAGTAATTCAATAATTTTTAAAACCGACTCCTAGCGATTTTTTTTCTAAGGGTCAGCCAATTTCTAAGATCACTTCAACTTGAGGTAGAGCACACTACCAAAAGCCGCACCCGAGTGGGTGCGGCTTCTTTTTTGACATGCGTTGTCGAAGCACTGCTCGACTCTTGCGGAGTTCAATTTCCGGATCATTTCCGTAGAATGGTCACCACCTGCGCGTTAAGGCTGGCCCATCTGTCATTTCCAATGAAAACACTGCTTCCCTGTCTCCTGCTTTCTCTCACCGCCACCGTGGCCTTCGCCGAACCCATCGGCAGCTACTCCCGCGAAATTTTTTCCGATGACTTTGCCAAAGACGGCTTCGGCAAGCGCTGGGGACACTACAAGAGCGGCAGTGTGGTGAAGGATGGCGTGCTGAACGGCATCACCCCGGAAGGGTCCGACCACTCCGCCGTGGACAATGTGGTCATCGAGCCCGAGCGCGACCTCCAGGTTTCGGTGAAGTTCCGCTACACGAGCGACAAGGCCAAGAGCTTCAATCTCTGGTTCGACGACAAGGGCTACAAGGGCTCCCACGCTGGCCACATCTGCAATGTGAACGTGAGCCCCAAGGCCGTGAACATCGGCGATGCCAAGACCGGCAACTTCCGCAATGACATCTATGAAAAGAAGAAGACCCCGGAAGGTCTGAGCGCGGAAGAAAAGGAAATGCTGAAGGGCAAGAACAAGAGCCTGCCCGTGGATCTCTCCCTGCAGGACTGGCACACGCTGGTGGTCGTCACGCGCGGCGATGAAATCTTCGTGAGCATCGACGGCAAGGCCGTAGGCAGCTTCAAGTCCGAGGGCATCAACCATGACTCGAAGACCCTCATCAGCCTGACCACCAATGCGGTGGACGTGCAGTACGACGACTTCTCGATCAAGGCGCCGAAGAAGTAAGATGGCTGGAGTTTTGCTTTGAAGCCAAGCGCTGTGTCGTCGCGCGAATGATTTGGAGTGCTGGAGCTTGCTCCAGCTTTTGGGAGCAGAGCTTGCTCTGCGCGAAGCTACCCATGATTTTCCACGTCATCGACGATTACCACGCAGCCGTTGGCTTCACGGCAGCAAGCTGCCTGCGGAAAGCTGGAGCAAGCTCCAGCACTCCAAATAACCGCGCGATTCTGCGTCACTGGGGTGATGCAACCTACGTGTAGCGAGGATTGACAATGCCATCTAATCGATGGATCGCATTGGATGCCCTGGCAGAAACGCGATTCCCATTCCAATCAACCTCCCCGTCGCCCGCGACGTGACTCGGAGGCTGGAGGTGGCTCGGGCACAGGTGCCGGAGCCGGGTCTGGTGCTGGTCCTTGGAAGAAGTCTGGCCCGGGTCCTTCTCACTCGAACTACAAGGGCAGGAAGGATGAACCCCGCGAGCGGGATAGAGCAGGAGACAGAGACCGTGAACGCCCCTACGAAGGCGAGCGCAGGCCCAAGAGCGGGCCTCACACTCACAAGTCCCCTTCCCGTGCGCACACAGGAAAACCACGCGACGCCTCCGCACATGGCACGTCCTGGGAGAAGTCCGCGGATTGGTATGACAAGATCATCGGCGCGCAGGGTTCGGAGCTGTATCAGCGCATCGTGATTCCCTGCGCGTTGGACATGCTGCGTCCGAAGCGGGATGAGTCCATTCTGGACCTCGGCTGCGGGCAGGGTGTCTTTACCCGCGCTCTGTCAGAACACGGAGCGAAGGTAACCGGGTTGGACGCTTCCTCATCGTTGGTGCGTCGCGCGCAGGAGTATCCTTCGCCCACCCCCATCCACTATGTCACGCGTGATGCGGCGGACTTGAAAAACCTTGGACCTTTCGATGCAGTCTCCAGCATTCTCGCACTGCAAAACATGGAGCATCTGGACAGGGTGTGCGTGTCAGCCGCGAAGGTGCTCCGTGACGGCGGCCGCATGCTGTGGGTGCTAAATCACCCCTGCTTCCGCATCCCGCGCCAGACCGCATGGGGCTTTGATGAGGAGAACAAGATCCAGTACCGCCGCGTGGATGCGTACAGCTCGCCCACGAGCATCCCCATTGTGATGCACCCGGGGCAGGCGCAGAGCGAGAGCACCACCTCCTTTCACAAGAGCCTCTCGGATCTCATGTATTGCGCCCTCAGCGCGGGCTTCATGCTCGCGGGGTTTGAGGAGTGGCACTCAGACAAGCAAAGCCAGCCAGGACCGCGGGCGCGCGCGGAGAACCGGGCACGGGATGAGTTTCCGCTATTTGTGGGAATGCTGTGGAGAAGAGTCGGTGCGACGGTGCGCCAGTGAGCGGTGCGACAGTTGAACTGGCTAGTGATTGCGCATGCCAGACGCGGCCCTGGGAGCGCTGACGTCCCGTCGGCGTATTTGCATAGCTACGTCTCGCGACGTCGATGAATACGCCGGCCAGAGGCCAGCGCTCCCAGGGCTGCACTGCGTTGAAGAACTTGAGTGGTTACCAATCCTCACGCCAGCTATTCACCGATTCTCCACAGTGTGCTGTCCGTGCGCACAAACACATGCTTGCCACTGAGCGCCGGAGTGCTGAGCACGAGTTCCTTGGTTTCGGCATTCAGGGGAAGTTGCAGGGTGGCAATCACAGCACCTTCCTTGGCGGTGGTGTCCACCACTTGAAACACGCCTTTCTCACTCACGGCGACGATGTTCTTTCCGGCAGCCACGGGTGAGCCGCTGAAGGGACCGGTAAGGCGAAGCTTCCAGCCGCGCTCGCCGGTGAGGCGATTGGCTTCATTGAGCACGCCAGCGCCGTTGATGATGAAGACGTGATCTCCCACCACCACAGGGCTGATGGTGCTGGGATTGAGCTGTTCTGAACGCCAGAGCTGCTCGGGAGCTTCGCCGTTGGTCTTGGGCTTCAGCGCGGTGATGCCCTTGGACGCGGCGTAGAGCACGCCATCCGCCACCACGCTGGAGGACATGGTGGAGGCGCCGTCTTCATATTCCCAGAGGCGGCTGCCCGTGGCGGCGTCCACGGCCACAATGCCTTTGGAAGATTGCAGCAAGGTCACGGGCGCACTGTTCTTGTCGGCCTGCCACACGAGCGGGCTGGTCCAGTTCGCGGACTTGGGACGCTCCATCTTCCAGAGATTGCGACCCGTGTTGGCGTCAATGCCAAGCGTGTAGCTCTCGCTGTCGTTCTCAATCATGGTCACCACGGTTTCACCCACCACAATGGGAGAGGAAGCCATGCCAAGGCTGTTGCTGGCATTGGGGTAGTCGATGGTGAGACCACGCAGCCAGAGCAAATTGCCATCGAGGTCAAATGCCGCGAGGTCATTGGAGGACCACAACGCGAAGAGGCGCTTCCCATCGCTGCACGGCGTGCACGCTGCCACCGCCGTCTTGGCGTGCGTCATGGTGCGACCAGTCGCCTTGAGCTGGCGTTCCCATACCTTGGAGCCATCAGAAGCCTTGAAGCAGATCACATGCAGAAGCTCCTGTCCGGGTCCGCTGGAGCAAGTGACGAAGACCTTGTCCCCTACAATGATCGGACTCGCGAGGCCACGACCGGGTAGCGACGCGCTCCAGTCGATCTTGGGCTTCGCGGGTGCGACGGCATCGGCTGCATAGGCTGCACTGCCGGGACCGCGGAATTGAGGCCAGTCGGCAGAGAAAGCGGGAGTATTCAGTAAGCAGTAAACAGTAATCAGTGAACTGCGGACGATGGTGCGTGAGAGGGACATGGCGAAAGTAATGGTAGTAGGATCAATGACTCACCTTCTGAATACTGATTACTGATTACTTCATACTCGCCACCGCCGTGCCCGCCGCATCACACACGCGGAGCTGGAATTCCCACTCCACGGTCCACTGTTCAGTCTGCTCATTCTGGCAGCACTTCACGAGGATGGTGTTCGCGCCCTTCTTGAGGTGCGCTTTGAGCTTGTACTGGTCCATCTTCTGTCCGCGATGGTATTCGTCGCGGCCGAAGAGAAGCTCGCCGTTCACCCAGACCTTCCACGCGTTCTTGCAACCGAGGCGAAGTTCGACGTCACGAGCTTCGTCAGCATCGAAGGTGGCGAGTGCATAGGCGGTGCTGCTCTTAAGCATGCCGAGCGGCTTGTTGAAGTCGAGCTTGCCGTACTCATGCTTGCTCTCAAAGGGCTGCCACCTCACCTGCGTGGGCTGGCCTTTGTCATCTGCCTTGCCTTCGTAGGTGGCGTCCAGTTTGATTTCCTTCTCCGGAGCATAGACGGCATCGAAGCCTTCACGCTTGGTGTTGTCGAAGGGACCAATGACCTTCCAGTTCATGAGGAAGCCGAAGTGCTTCGGCAGGTTCACTTCCACACCCAGCTTCGTGAGTGCGTCGGCGATTGCCTTCACCTGGTCTTCATCGCGCGCAGCGGCGAGCGCCTTTGAGAAAGTCTCTTTTGCAGCGGCGTCTTCCTTCGCGTCCGCGGATTTCTTTCCGGCATTGATGAGGCCCTGCACGGCGCCGCGGCGGAGTTCCTGGGAGGGGTCGTTGAGCAGCGTGGGCTCAATGACATCGGCTTTCGCCGTGTCTGCCTGGCGAATGACATCGAAGGCGAGCAGGCGCGATTGCGGCGTATGCTTGGTGTCCTTGAGATAGGTTTCGAGTTCGGCGATCGGCAGCGTCTTCTTCGCTGTGGTAGCGTCATCGGCGATCACGGTGGCGGCGAGGCGCAGCCAGTTGTCCGCGACGACATTGCCTTTGCCGGAGGCATGGAGGATGGGAAGCAGATTCTCTGGTCCACCGGCGACCAGGTCTTTCCAGGCGGCGCTGGCGGTTTCATTCCCCTGCCCTTCCGATCCCACGGCCACGATGGCATCAAGGGATTTGGCGGCATTGGCGTGCAGGACTGACGTCCCGAGCAGGGACATCAATGACAACGAGAGGGCGGCAACGCGAGTGAGCGTGATCGTGTTCAGATTCGCAGGCATGACAGCGGCGGGGTTGGTGGGCAACGACGTGTGGCAGGGGGCAGAAAGGCGGAGGTGTAGTCTGCAAAACGGAACAGCGCCACGGAATCTTTTGAAACGAAAAGTGACGCGCGCAGAATGATCCCGGCGTTGCACGGAAAATGTCACATGCCACGACGCATGGCGGACATAGTGGCCGACTTTCTCCGAAAGTCGCAGCGGGTGAAAGCGACCTTGTGGGTAACATCAACATGCAGCGACTTTCGGAGAAAGTCGGCCACTATCCGTCAGCCATCCACATCAAGGATGGCATCATGCGGCCAGGAAAGGCCGCGCTCCTTTGAGCTAGAACTCGCCGCGGAACACGCAACGGGCGGTGGGCGTCTCGTGGATGACGATCTCGCACAGACCCGGGAGCTGAGGCGCGAGTTTTCTCCACAGCCAGGCGGCCATGTTTTCGATGGTCGGATTTTCGAGACCTTCGATTTCGTTGAGATAGCTGTGATCGAGTAGATCCATCAGCGGATTCATGGCGCGGCTGATCTCGGCGTGATCATACACCCAGCCGATTTCAGGATTCACCTCACCCTCCACGGCGATCTCAACCTTGAAGCTGTGGCCGTGCATGTTCTTGCACTTGTGATTACCCGGCAGGGACGGCAGGGTCTGGGCGGCTTCGAAGCGGTAGTCTTTGACGATGCGGCAGCGCATGGCTGGGAGTTTTCAGTTTGAAGGGTTCAGTTATTCAGGAAAGGACACACGCCCGCGCTATTCCACCGGCACGGCCTTGGCGGCGCGGGTTTCCACGGCGCTGCCAGGCAGCAGGGTGAAACGGAGATGCTGGATGGCGCCGTCGAAGGGCGTGCTGTTTGGGAAGCTCTCGCGATCGAGCACGCCGAAGCTCTGGGAGACCTGAAGACCCTGGTTGGGCTTGCGGGGGAAGCCGCCCTCCATGGGCGCATAGCCACGCACTTCTTCCTTCAGCCCGGTGGCACTGAAGGCGAGTGTGCCGTCCAGGGCGAAGAGCCCGCGGTAGATGACCCGGCCCGCAGGCAGCGGTTCCTGCGACTTCAGCGTGGTGCGCAGGCCATCATAGTTCACGGTGAAAGCGAGCTTCCCATCCAGGCAGTGGATGGCATAGCCAAGCTGCGGTCCGCCCTGACTGAGAAGGGTGCTGTCGCGATCCACGGCGGGATCATACTCGAAGACCATCTCAATCTCCATGGCGCGCTCCTTGATGTCTGGAGAATCATCCCCGGAGAAACTATCGCCCGGCTGGTACCAGTAAGTCACGCTGCCATCAGCACCGGCGTCGATGCGCACATCATTCTGTTTGCGGTAGGCGCTGGCCCAGGTGGTGGGCAGAGTCTTGCGAAGCGTCTCCGCAGCGGTCATGGCATCCGGGGAAGGTGTCTTGCCAAAGAGCAGATTCGTCCACTCGTTCGGATCGTTCTGGTGGTCGTACAGTTCCTCCGCGCCATTGGCATAGCGGATGTAGCGCCAGCGGTCCGTGCGAGCGGCGTAAGATTGCTTTTCCTCCGTACCGGCAAAGGTAAATGCCGGACGTGCGCGCTTGGCCGTGGGATCCTTGAGCAGCGGCAGGAAAGACTCACCACCGAGATGCGCGGGCTTGGGGACGCCCACCAGATCACAGAGGGTGGGATAGAGATCCACCAGGCTCACCGGCTCGTTGGTCACGGACTCCGGCTGGGTCACTCCCGGGGCCACCACCACCAGCGGCACGTGCGTTCCGCGCTCCCACAGGCCACCCTTGTGCCAGCGTTCCTTTTCCCCAAGGTACCAGCCGTGGTCGCTGGTAAAGACGACGATGGTGTTGTTCTTGTGCGGACTGCGCTCCAGCGCATCGAGCACGCGGCCCACCATGGCATCGCAGAAGGAAATGTTCGCCAGATAGGCGCGCACAGCAGAAGACCACAGGTTCTTTTCAACGATGCGCTTGTGGTTGTTCTCCGGGCCTTTCAGATACCCCTTTGCCACCTCAGGCACGTCATTGAGATCATCCGGCTTCACCTGGGGCAGCGAGACATCCATGAGCGGACGGTCGGTGAAGTACTGGCGCGGCGCGTACCAGGGTGAGTGCGGGCGATAGAGTCCCACCGCGAGGAAGAAGGCATTGTCATGGTCCTGCTGGAGGAATTTATCGGCCCAGCCAGTCACCTTGCCATCATCGGTGTCGGCGTCTTTCACATCAATGCCACCCCAGTCCCAGTGCCAGATGTTGAGTCCGTTAAAATTCTGCCCGATGTGCACAGGCAGGTCAGGGATTTGCACACCGACGCTGGGGAAGCGCATGTCCCACGCGGCATCCTGTTCTAAGCCGCGGCGACCGCCGTGCCAGCCGGCGAGCCGTCCTTCAGGACCGCCATGATTCGCGTGGAATATCTTTCCTCCGGCGGCCGTGAGGAAACCAGCGTCGCGGAAATACTCAGGCAGCGTGGGCTTGCCCTGCACCTGGACGGACTTGCGCCAGTCCTGCTCGTTTCCATACACCCCGCTCTGCCAAGGCCACATGCCGGTGAGGATGGAGGTGCGGGAGGGATTGCACAGGGAGAAGGCACAGTGCGCATTCGTGAAGCGCATGCCGGCGTGCGCCAGGCGGTCCATGTTCGGCGTGCGGGACTGGGGATGGCCCCCCATCCAGCCGACCCAGTCATTGAGGTCGTCCGCAATAATGAAGAGCACGTTCGGTCCTTTCGTGCGAAGGGGCCGCGCCTTCGGCGGCGGCGTGGGAGCCGGAGCCACGGGGATGACGGTGTGCGCGGGTGTGGTGTTCGGCGCCGCCTTGCCAGTCCCGGATTTTTTTTTCGTCGCGCTGAGCAGATCCGTGCTGCCCATGGTCATACCGGCCACGACGATCGTGAACCAAACCAGAGGCGCGTAAAAATGTCTTCCAAACATCCAGCCAGCATTGTAGCCAGAAGCATGACCCCGCCAATGGATTCATTCCTGAAACGAGCCTGCACCGTCCTGCAGGTTCTCTGCGTGGCCGGCCTCGCGCTGGTGCTCTCACGCCCCTCTCTGCAGGGCACTACGCCAGAGCAGGTGGAGGCGGCCCGGGCACGGCTGTCCAAGGACGAAGCGTTTGCCACGAAGCTGGCCCACGCAGCGCTGGACCGCACGAAACAGACCGTGCGCTACGAACCCGCCTATGTGCGCCTGGACTACCCCAATGGCGACGTGCCCGCGGACACGGGTGTGTGCACGGATGAGGTCATCCGCTCCTACCGCATCCTGAGCCTGGACCTGCAAAAGCTGGTGCATGAGGACATGAAGCGGAACTTCAGCGCCTACCCCAGGAACTGGGGCCTGAGCCGCCCGGACCCGAACATCGACCACCGGCGCGTGCCGAATTTGCAGACCTTCTTCAAGCGGAAAGGCGCCAGCCTGCCGGTGACGGACAAGCCGGAGGACTACCTCCCCGGCGACCTCATCACCTGCACGGTGCCGCCCCACCTGCCGCACATCGCCATCGTCGTACCCGCTCCGGACGGCGGTCCGCGTCCTTGGATCGTGCATAATATCGGTAGCGGACCGAAGATGGAGGACCGTCTTTTCGACTTTCCGCTCACCGGACACTACCGCTGGACCGGCAAATAACGTCCTGGCGCAAAATATAAATGCGCATCTGAATGCAAACCAGGGCGATCCGTTTGCTCTGCTCGGGACGCGTGCTGTAAATTTTTACACGTATTGCTCCGGCGACGCGGGCACTTTTGCCATTGCACGCACTAGCAACAAGTGCCTCAGTTCCTGTCCATGAAAACGAACGTCTTCCTCAAACTGCTGGCGGCCGGCATCATGGCCACCGCCCTGGGAGCCCATGCCCAGGAAGCCAAACCTGAAACCGCAACCCCAGATCAAGCTCCAGCCAAAGTGAAAGTCACCATCGAAACCTCCAAGGGCAACATCGACCTCGAACTCGATAGCGCCAAGGCTCCCATCACGGTGCAGAACTTCCTCAGCTACGTGAACAAGGGCCACTACGACGGCACCATCTTCCACCGGGTGATTCCCAAATTCATGATCCAGGGTGGCGGCTTCACGGCTGACATGAACCAGAAGCCCACGGACAAGCCGATCGCCATCGAAAGCAAGAACGGCCTCAAAAACGTGCGTGGCGCCATCGCCATGGCCCGTACCGGCGACCCGAACAGCGCCACCTCCCAGTTCTTCATCAACGTGAAGGACAATGCCAATCTGGACTATCCCAGCTTCGACGGATACGGCTACGCGGTGTTTGGAAAAGTGACCAACGGCCTCGACATTGTCGACGCCATCGTGGGCGTGCCCACTTCAACCAAAGGTCCTTACGGCGACGTGCCCGTGGAACCCATCACCATCAAGAAAGTCACTGTGGTGAAGGAGTAATTCCCAAGGGAGCATCTTCTTCCTTCCGGGGCTGGCGTGTGATGCGTCAGCCCCATTCTTTGGAACAATGAGAGGTACCGCACGTCCGTCATGGAAAATTCGGGTGCTGGCCACCATGGTTCTGCTGGCAGCGCATGTGCTGCTGGCTCCATTTACCGCCGATCTCATCAGGACGCTTCCTGACACGCTGCACAAGAGGGCAGCGGCGCGCCAGACCGAGGACTATCTCGATGCCCTGCGCCAGACCCGGCAGCCACACCGCCAGGAACTGGTGACCTGCATCCTGGCCCTCCGGGACGTGCTCGCAGAACGAGATATCAAGCTGCGCGTCGTACTTCGCCCTGAATTCGATTGCCTGCTGAATGCCGAGCGCAACGCGCCGCGTGATAAAGCTGCCGCGCAGGCAGCGGCGATGCTAGCCACCGAAAGCGCGCTGAAAAAGCAGGGCATCATTGCCGTCAATCTCCTCCCGGCACTGCACTGCCAGGTGTGCCTTCAAAAAGGCATGGAAGTCATCACCCAGGACGGATTTCACTACACACCCAGCATGGTCGCTGCGATGGCGCGCACCTTGGAGCAGTCCATGACGGATCATCAACGCAGCCGTGAGGGGCGGCATCTCATGCTGGCGGGCGACTGCTATGCATATAGCATTGCCGCAGAACTACGCAGCGGAGGTGTGCTGTCCCATGCACGCTCCTTTTTCCGGAATGGCGCGGACAACCTCATGGCCCATCAGCTGGCCAAGGCGCCGGTAGATGCGCTGGAAAACGTGCGCGAAGTCTATTGGATCCTCTCCTCCTCCCACATGACAGCGGATGCAAAGACCCCTCTGCCTCCGCCTACGACACTTGGTGGACCCGCTTCGCAGAACAGTGAACGCACCGTAAAAGCCACCCTGTCAAAGCTCACCGCAATCCCCAAGAACCTGGGAAAGAGCTCACCCTACCCCAATGCGCTCATCCTCCACAAGTTCGTCACGAGCGAGGGAGAGCCGCTGCTCGGCGTAATCGACGTCATGAGGAGCCAGACTGTGGATGAAGGCATCCGGCTCTGGCAGCGCAACGCGACATTTATCCTCACCGTGCGACCGTGGGAGAATGCCGTGTCTGCTGAACCCCGCCTGGACCGGGAGCAGGTCTTTGATGACTTGGGAGACTTCTCTTCAGACCGCTACTACATCACCGACTGGACTCACGCGCCGGAAGGAAGGCCCTAGTCGGCATCCACACCCAAAGGACTGCGAAATTTAATGCGAACGCCAACTTTCCAATTTGCAGGCAAGTGCGGCCCCCCGTAAATTTTTTACACACTGCGTTTCCCATCCGCCCCCTCCGCCAACCTGAAGACGACGTCGTCACTTTTGTCCTCGCTCAAACGGATAGTCCTACGGGATGGTGCGGCCGCTCCCAGCGTCGCCGTGCCGGGCAACGCATCTGTTCCAGTAAAAAGGCATTCCACCACGCGACGGATCCTCGTGGCTACGGCAGTACCTGCGGTGTTGGTCGCCCACTTTTTTGCCGCACCGGCCACGGTTCACCTGAAGGAGAACCTCCAGGTGCGGGTGAACCGGTGGCGGGGCCTGCACCAGGAGGACGTGTACATCTCCGAACTGCGGAGCATTCGTGAGGCCCATCGGTGGGATCTCGTGCCGTGCGCCACGGCCTTCCGGGACTTCCTCGAGACAAGAAACATCAAGCTTCACATCCTGCTGCGCCCCAGCGTCGAGGACCTTCTCGATCTCAATACCAAGACCCTGTACAAGCACCCCACCGAGGGCGCTCTGGCCCTGCAGGCGGCGGAGGCCTCGCTCACCGAAGCTGGCATCCCCACGGTGAACCTGCTTCCGGACCTGTACCGCGAAGCATGCCTGAATCCCAAGCGGCCAGTGATTCACCCGGACCTGAACCATCTTTCCGATGACATGGTGATGGTCATGACCCGGACCTTCTGCGGCTCGCTGGATGACACCCAGAAAGCGAGCAGTGGGAGCACCATGCTGCTGGTGGGAGATTGCTACGCCTTCCTCACCGCCACCCGGCTGAAGCAGCGGATGGTGATGCCAAAAGTGCGCAGCAAGTGGAAGAACAACGCCGACTCACAGATGGCGTATGAATTCTCCTGCCTGCCCCCAGAGCATGTGTCTGGCGTGCGCGAGATCTACTGGTTTATCTCCTCGGCCTGCGTGAAGACACAGAGCGCCGCGCCGTTTCCATTTCCCGCCGCGCAAGAGGCTGCCGAAATCACCCCAGGGAATGTAAGGGTGGTGCTCGCGGAGATCACCCGCCTGTCCCAAGTTCCCGCTTCACTTGGCCAGGATGCACCCTATGCCAATGCCCTGGCCGCTCATGAATGTGTGACCACCGATGGGGAAAAATTTCTGGCGGTGGTCCCCGTGATGCAAAACAGACAGGCGCTTCCCGCCCAGCGCTGGACAGTGGGGCAGAAACTCCTGCTCAGCATGCAACAGTGGGACACCGCCACACGCGCCATGCCCAACCTGAGCCGGGAGGAAATCTTCGATGACGTGGAACACTACACCCTGTACCGCTATTATGTGACGGGCTGGGGTGACCCACCCCAAGTGCAAGCTGCCCGAGCAGCCGGCATCCCCGGCCAGTAATGCCCCGCTCGCTTCCTCTGGTCATGGCAGCCGACAAGCCTCCGAAAACATCAAGGCTCAAGATGGCGCTTGGGGTGATCGTCTTGATTGGCGCACATCTGGTGCTGGCGCCGCACACTGTTCGCTGGCAGCAGGAAGTCCAATTTGCGGCACGGCAAAGGTGGGCTGAGCACAAGACGAAGCAATTCGTCGACGCACTGCGTGATAGCAAAGTTGCCTGCCGTGAGGATCTGCTGCCATGCGTGCAGGCATTCAAAGACCACCTGGCCTCACGCCACATCAAACTTCGTGTCCTTCTGCGGCCCATTAAACAGGATCTGGTGGGAGCGGATGGGAAACTGCCCACCGAGCCCACGCCAACCGCGCTGGCCATGACCACCGCAGAGCATACGCTGAGGAAAGCGGGCATTCGCACCGTGAACCTCATGCCGGATATCTACAAAGCAGCAGCGCTGCACCCGGAATGGCCGGTCATGGCGCCAGATAACGCCCACTTTTCCAATGAAGTGGTATCCGTGATGGCACAGACGCTCTGCGCATCCCTGGAGGACTGGCAGAAGAACTCGGCCGGACGCAATATGTTGCTCGTCGGAGACTGCTACGCCGTGCTCACTGCCGCAGAGCTCAAGAAGGGCACCACCCTTCCAGGCATCAGCAGCCAGTGGAAAAATTCCGGCGATTCCGTGATGGCCTTTGAGGTTTCGCGCATACCGGCAGAAATGATTCCGCGTGTGCGGGAAATTTACTGGTTCCTGGCCTCTCAGAACGTCATCGCCGGAAGCGCGGCCCCCCTGCCACTCCCCTCGCCTCTTGACCCCTCCGCTCCGCCAGATGAGAGGATTCGCACCGTGCTCGCTCAAGTGACCAAGATAACCCAGGTGTCGAAGGACCTTTGTAAGAATGCGCCGTATCCGAATGCCATGGCACTTCACCAGTTCACTACGGAGAAGGGAGAGACCCTTCTGGCAGTCGTGCCCATCATGGAAAATCGCAGCCCCCTCCCGAGCATCTACTGGGTGGCTCAACAATGGCTCCAAGTGACCCTCCAGCCGTGGGACGCGGCCACGCGAGCCACGCCAAGCCTTGGCCGCGAGCAGATTTTGGACGACATCCAGGACTTCGCGACGGACCGGTACTACGTGACCGGCTGGCTGAATCCCCAGTAGGCAAGCTGATGGGGAGGAGAAGCGGACCGCCGCGAGCCTCCGGTTTGTATGGAACGCAAAGTTCCCATTGCGGCGCTGCCCGCCCGCTGGTAAGCATGCGCCCTCACTTCTCCTTCCTCAGTCATGCCCATCCCTCTCGAAGACAACTATAATGATGTCATTGGCAAAGCCCAAAGGGGATTGAACCTTCCGGATGACGCCCTGGCCGCCCGCATTGGCATGCCGGAATCGGTCATTACCAAGCTCAAGGAAGGCTCCATGGATGAGATCGTGTTCGACAAGATCTCCCGCGCCCTGAACCTGCATGCCGGCGCTCTGCTCGCCATGGCAAAGAAGGACTGGTACCCGGATCCAGTGCGTCTGGTCGGAGTGGAACAGTTCAACACACCGTATGAAGACTACACGGTGAACGCCTACGTGGTGTGGGATCCGAATACCAAGCTCGCCGCCGCCTTTGATACTGGTGCCTCGGCGAAGGGCATGGTGGATTTCATCGCGAGCAAGGGCCTGAAGCTTGAGGCCATCTACCTCACGCACACGCATCCGGATCACGTGGCGGATCTCGCCACGCTCCGCACGGCCAACCAGCCCCTCTTCGCATGCGACAAGGAACCTTGGGATGGCGCCGAACTCTTCGACGCGGGACACGAGTTCTCCCTCGGTGGTCTGCGCATTGAAACCAAGCAGACCTCCGGCCACTCGCGCGGCGGCATCACGTATGTCATCCATGGACTGGATGAGCGCGTGGCCATCGTGGGTGATGCGCTCTTCGCCTCCAGCATGGGCGGGGGCATGGTCTCCTGGGCGGAGGCCCTGGCCACCAATCGCCGCTACATCCTCTCCAATCCGGACAACACCGTCATCTGCCCCGGTCATGGCCCCATGACGACCGTGGGCCAGGAGAAGGCGCACAATCCCTTCTACCCGGAATACAAGCCCTCGGCTTCGTAGTCCGCTAGAGCGCCAGACAGACAGACAATAGCCTGCCCGCCGGACTGGAGCATCCTGCTCCGGCCCTTGCCCTTTTTCACTCTCCTCTTTTCCACCCAGTGCATGATGGGCTAAGAGCGGGAGCAAGATCGAACAGACCTCTGCGTAAGCAGCCCTCTTCATCATCAACCTCGAACACGTACCACCCTCCCTCATCATGTCCCAAACCATCGCATTCGTCGGAGTTGGCCGCATGGGCGCCAACATGGCACGCCGCCTCATGGACTGCGGCTACAACGTGACTGCCGTCTACGATGTGTACACGGAAGGCGCCGCCTCCCTGGCCAAGGAAATTGGCTGCAAGCACGCCACCACCCTCGCGGACGTGACCGCAGCGGCGGATGTCATCTTCACCGTGGTGACGAATGACGCATCGATGCGCACCATCTTCCTGGAAGGTAGCGACAACCTGCTGGTGAACGCCAAGGGCAAGACCTTCATCAACTGCGCCACCGTCACCCCGGGAATCCACCGCGAAGTGTACGCCGCCGCACGCACCGCCGGCGCGAATTCCTTGGAAGCCAGCATGGCCTCCAGCATCAGCCAGGCACGTGAAGGCAAGCTTTACCTCATGCTCGCCGGTGATGAAGCCGTGTACCAGCAGGTGCAGCGCATCATTGAAGACCTCAGCGTGAACCGCCGCTTCATCGCCGGTGGCGCTGGCAAGGCCGCCGAAGTGAAGGCGCTGGTGAACATGGTGATGAACATCAACACCGCCGGCCTCGCTGAAGGCCTGGGCCTCGCCGCCGCGCTGGGTCATGACCTTGGCATGATTCGCGAAGTCTTCTCCCAGACCGGCGCCAACAGCCGCGTGCTGGAAACCGACGGCGCCGACATGGCGGACCGCTCGCACGATTGCTGGTTCAGCGCCGAGCACGCCGCCAAGGACAGCGGCATCGCCGGACTGCTGGCGAAAGAGCAGGGCCTCAACCTGCCCCTCAACACCGCCACCGAAGCCCAGTACCAGAAGATGGTGCAACTCGGCCTCGGCGGCCTGGACAAGAGCGGCATTGCGGAACTGACGTTCAAGGGACGGAACGCGTAAGTGGCTGTCCAAGGGCCACGCCCCTTCATCGATTCAATCCTAAAAGGCCTCCGGACAGGGGGCCTTTTTTCATTCCAGAGACGAAGCACGCACAAACCCACACATGGAGAATCTTTCGCGGGCTCACGCCGCACGGTCGCTCTGGATAACCGCAAAAGGGGCAAAGCGGCAAAGAAGGTGCCAAGCTGATAGGAAGTCGGGTCTCCTGACCGGACAGCGTCCGGCGGGTTTTCCTACCCGTCATTTTTTTGCTTGGCAATCCCCCAATACCAAAGACATCACCCAATGTCTTTCGTCAACGGTCCCCCCGATTTGTGCCATTCAATCCTCAAGGAGCCGTTCGCAAATATCGCAGGCACCTTCCCCACTGGATACAAGACGGAGCCACCTACTTCGTCACTTTTCGTCTCGCGGATTCGCTTCCAGCGGAGAAGCTTCGTGAACTAGAGGCTTTTCGGGAGAGGTGGCTCCGCGAGCATGCGGATAATGAGCTGGACGCTCAAGCCATCTCAGACCTGCAACGGGAAACCATGAAGAAGATAGAAGCGTGGCTCGACGCTGGCTCCGGCGAATGCTGGTTCCGCGAAGAGAAGTGCGCTCGCGTGGTTGCAAACACGCTCCTTCATTTCCACCAGAAACGCTATGCTCTCGGCGCGCACTGTGTGATGCCCAATCACGTTCACTTGGTGGTGAGGCCCTTTTCTGGCCACGATCCAGATGAAATCCTCAAATCCTGGAAAGGCTTTTCAGCAAAGGAGGTGAACAAGCTTATCGGCAGGCAGGGCAATCTGTGGGCTGGTGAAAGCCACGACACTATTGTCAGGGATGCCGCGCATCTCGCCAAGGTTGTACGGTATATCGGAAGGAACCCTGGAAAAGCAGGGATACCCAAAGAAAAATGGTATCGTTGGGTGGACCCAGAGTGGCAACGGATTGGCTGGGGTTTTGCGGAGGATGATGATGGAAGGTAAGAATGAAGAAGGCGGGTAGGAAAACCCGCCGGACGCCGTCCGGTCAGGAGACCCGACTTCCTACCTTGTTTCGCGTCCCAAGCCTGCCGCGCCATCCACAAAAAAAGCTGCCCGGCATTCCTGCCGGGCAGCTTTTTCAAATTTTCAGGAGGACTGAGCCTTTATCTCAGCGCAACACCGCTTACAGCGCCTTCACGCGGATGTTCTTCCACCAGACGGGGTCGCCGTGGTCGGTGAGCATGAGCTTGCCCTTGCCGGGAGCGAAGCCCGCGACGTCCTTGAACTTGCTCTTCGCGATGCCGGCCTTCCATTCTTCCGACTTGGTGTCTGCCTTGGCAGCGAGCTTGCCGTTGAGCCAATGCTCAATCTTGCCGTCCTTCACGATGATCTTGCTGTGGTTCCACTCACCGGCGGACTTCACGCCCTTGTCCGCGACGGGACCGATGATGTCATAGATGCTGGCGGTGCTGTGGTTGTCGCCCTTCTTGGCGTCCGCGTGCTTTTCGTCATCGATCATCTGGTACTCCACGCCAAGCCAGCCCTTCTTGTCGAACTTGTTCACCCAGTACTTGATGCCACTGTTGCCACCGGCGTCGAGCTTCCAGTCCCACTCGACCTCGAAGCTGTCATACTCCTGCTTGGAGATGATGTTTCCGGCCTTGGCCACGCGCGTGATGGTGCCATCTGACTCCTGCACCCAGCCGGCAGGCACGGGTTTGCCTTCGCCATCGGTGAAATCGGCGAGGGTGAGAGTGACCGGGTCAGCCGCGGAAACAGCGGCAGCAAAGATGAGGCTGAGGAGCAGGACGAATTTCATGGGAGAAGGGGAACTGAGAGTAGCGCGCCCAACTTTCAAGGGAGGAGAACAAAAATTGGGGCGGTAGGGATGCGCTCCTGCGCGTCCCTACCGTCCTTTTTTGTGGAAGGACGTTTGCCTTGAAGGGGGTAGTCCGCGGAACTGCTTCGACTGTGCCTCATCGCCTACTTCGTCGGGCTCGACGCGCCATCCGCCGTCTTGCCAAACCACATCATGTGCTGCCAGGGCAGTTCATCCACTTCCTTCACACAGATGTAGCCGTTCGCATTGAGCTCCTTGTTGATCTGGGCCTTGGACATCTTGTGCTCGGGCTTGATGGGCACGGAGTCATCCTCCGCGCGGAACTCCACCAGCACCAGCTTGCCATCGGGCTTCAGCGCCTTGCGCATGGCGGCGAGCATTTCCACGGGATGGGAAAACTCGTGGTACACATCCACCAGCAGGATGAGGTCGAAGGTATTGTCCGGCAACTGCGGGTCGTGCAGGAGGCCGAGCACGGGGACGAAGTTCGTCACCTCCTGCTTCTTTGCCGCCTCCTCCAGCATCTTCAGATAGGGCTCCTGAATCTCCACGCCGTAGACCTTGCCCGAGGGCGCCACTTCCTTGGCCATGGGAAAGGTGTGGTAGCCATTGCCACAGCCGAGGTCGCATACGGTCATGCCGGGCCTGAGTTCCAGCTTCGAGCGCATGAGCGTGGCCGCCTCCTCTCGATCGCGCTTCGTGCGGATGAGCCATGCTGCGCCGGTGTAGTGCATGGTCTGCGCCACATTGCGCCCCATGTACTCTGTGAGACCAGGATGTGGAGGCGTGGAACTCGCTGCGGCGGCGGCCGGAGAAACAGATGTGTTCGGTGTCTGCCCGTTTACCCGCGTCGCTATGAGCGCAGTCAACACCCCGAGAATCAGGAACGCGAAAACTCGAGTCGGGCAGTGATGTCTGGACATGGAGGAGGAGGAACGCTGGATAGGAAGAAAGCCGGGAACGAGGTCATGAACGGGTCACGCCTCGTCATTCTCGCGCAGAAGTTCCATCGCGTCACCTGCCAGGCTTCTTTGTGACCTGTCCGGGCCTTCTATCAATCACGGGCGTACCCTCCTCGAAGTTCAAATCCAACGCGACTGGCTTTTCAAGGCGGCGCAGTGTGTTCATCCGATATTCAATCCTGCGGACGGGCTCATCCTTTCGAAACTCGGTGAAGGCTGCGAATTTCGGAAGATACACTCCGTCCGAAACCGCTTCATGGTCCATGATTTCATGTCTCGTGGTCATCGGCTCGCCGCTGCCACAGAGCTGGGTCTTGTGCTCAAGAAGGCGCATCGCCAACCCCTTTCGTTTATCAAGCACCAGATAGTAGGTGTTATAGTCGTCCATCAGCGTGAGCGACAGTGAGTCCTCAGTCTCCTCCACCTGGCGCTTGGTCCACAACGGTCCCACGATTTCAGCGGCCAGACTCCTTCCGGAAACGCGCTCCATTCCCCACAGAGTGAAACTCAGGAAGGAGAGGCCGTGCATCGTGAATGAATGAACCTCCGCTGCAGGAAGAATCTCCACCCGGTTCGTCTTATGCACAGGCTCATTTTCCAGGGTACTCGAAATGCGATGTCTCACAACCACTTCACCAAACCTGGAATGAATCTCCTCCTGTGTCAGCAATCTCATCTTCTCCATGTCTGTCTCCGCGGAGGGAAACCACATGCTCACAAGCGGGTGATACCGAAGACGGAAGTCCTTCGCGAGCAGATTGTTGATTTCGAGAGTGGTCGAAGTTCTTTCTCCCGTGGGCTTCCACGAGCGGCTTTCTGCATCAAATCGAAAAGTGCTGGTGTCGGCCTGGAGTTCCAAAGGTCGTTCGACGGCTGCAGGAGCCACAGCAGCAGCGATAGCCGCCTCAATGCGGGCCTCAAATGGCGGAGCTGGAATCAAGAGACGAAAAGCGGGAATATTGGAAGTTCCTGTCTCTCGTTTCTCCTGAGGCTCATCGGCGGGCAATCTCACACTGGGGAGCATCAATTGGACACCCAGAAGACAGCTGAGTACAATTTTGCAGCCCGTGGGTCTGGAGCAGACGGCGGAGGTGGAAGGTTTCACGCTTAAGATTCCACGTTGTGGTGTTGCCATAAAAAATCCGCACAAGGTGCAGCAATTCACATCGCTCCCGGCGATCGCATCATAAGGAAGTTTCTCCATGCAGCCAAGACTAAAAAAGCAGGCATGGCGAGCTGGCGCCACCTTCCGAAGGATAGGTAAAGCTTGTCTCAATGGATGGCTCGCACCTTGAATATCAAGCACGCAAGCCCATTGCAAAACTCCTCGCCAGCGGGCACGAATTCCGCTAGGGTGCCTGCCCCATGAAGCTCGCCTCGCTCCTTTCCCTGCCTGCCGCGCCTTCAGAATCACGGAGCACTTCCATGGAGGACCGAACTTATTTTGAGTCGTGGCATGACGAGGCGGAAAACGCAGCATCCCCTGCGACAACTTCTGCCAAAACAAAGTCCAGGAAGATCGTCACGCCGGTGCGGGAGCACTCGGAACTGGTGATGCACTTCACTCTCCTGCTGCATGCGGATCCGGACCTGGGTTGGCGATTCTCCGAGCCTGCAAAAGAAGCCCCCATCCCGGTGCTGGAACTGGATGTGGAGGGACAAACGCAATCCTTCACGCCGGTCTATGAATTGCGCCCCAGCCAGGCACGACTTGGGAAAATCCGCGTGCCTGCGGGCTCACCACCTCCCCTGCTGTTGACCACGGAACTCACGGCCCGCATGCAGGAGACCTGCCGTCAGCGTCGCCTCTGTGCGATGGATCTGAATGGACGCACCCTGCTGCGCGCACCGGGACTGCTGGTGGACCGGGCGGCACTGCCCGGCCGCGCGTACAAGCACGAGGTGGAGCCACGGAACATCTTCGTCGGAAAGAGCGCCCGCATTCTGCGCACGCTGCTGACGGATGTCTCACATCCGTGGAGTCATGGCGACGTGGTGGCACGCTGCAAGGCAAGCGCCGGACTGGTCTCGCGCATCGCGCAGCATCTCATCACCCAGGGGGTCGCCTCGCGCGCCAATCAGCGGGAGCTGCAGGTAGTCCAGATGGCCGGTTTGCTGGATGCCTGGGCGGCGACTGACAACTTCGAAGCGCGAACGAAGTCACTGCACTTCGCCACGGAGGAGCGCAGCCCGCTTGAAGTAGCTCACACACTGCGCGCCTGGGCGAAATCGCAGAATGTCCAGATTGCCTTCACCCGGCAGTTTGCCGCAGGTCTGCGCCATCCCGAGGGAGCGCCACCGGAATCCGAAGAGGATGTGGTGTCTGTTTATCTCTCCGCCATGCCGGATGCGGCGGCGCTGGAGCAGATGGATCTTCGCATCGACAACATCGAAGATGATTCAGAGCAAGCTTCACCGATTGTCGGCGGACTGTGGTTGCACGGCCCGGATGATGAAGGTGTGTTCCTTGAGACCCAGCCGTCCTACCGTTATGTCAGCATCCTGCAGCAGTATCTGGATCTCGACCTGCCACTGGTGAGTGATGCACAGATGTATCTGGACCTGGTGAAGAGTTCTCCGCAAGGCGAGGAACAGGCGCGCAGGTTGAGGGCGTGGGAGGGATTTTGCCGGGGGAATGGGAAGGTGTAACGGAGACGTATGCCGCACAACGTCACGATTAAAGTCAACAACCCGAAGAAATGACCGCGGAGGAATTCAAACAACAATTTGGGCTCACGTTGCCTTCAGTCTACCTTGAGAAGGCGTCGCAGTCGGATGAGATCGCAGGCTATGATTACGTTCCAGGTCCGCGGTACAAAGAATTCAATGCAGAATACGAATCTGGTGAGCAGGCTTCCGTCCACAACGCCACGCTGCTATTTCTCACCAGTTCAGTTGCCGGCATGTTGATGCCGAGTTCTTTGGAGATGCTCCGGTACTACAGGGACCTGCCTGACCAATTTCTCCCCATCGCCGCCATTGGAAATGGTGACTACGTACTGTGCGACACTGAGGCGCAAAACTCCAATCGAGGGACGGGAATTTTTTACTGGGACCACGAGTCAGGAGACATGTTCCCTATCGCAGAGTCGCTGGAGAGCTTTTATGGAAGCCTGGAGAAGGTGAATTGGGACGAGTGAACATCCCACCCTACGCCTCGATCACAATCTTGCCGAAGTGGGCTCCAGCCGCCATGTGTTCGAAAGCGGCACGGGCTTCAGCGAAACTGAAGACGCGGTCGATCACAGGTTGCAGCTTGTGCAACTCGATGGCGCGCAGCATGGCTTCCATGTGCTCGCGGTTGCCCACGTAGATGCCCTGCACGGTGAGGCTGCGGGCGATGATGGGCCAGGGATTCACGGTGCCCTCGAACCCGGTGAGCACGCCAATGACGCTCACGCGACCGCCATAGCGCACAGCATCGAGCGACTTCTGCAAGGTACCCGCACCACCGAGTTCGATGACGTGGTCCACGCCGCGCTTGCAGGTGAGCGCAAAGGCTTCACGTTCCCAGTCGGGCTTGGTCTTGTAGTTGATGCCTTCATCCGCGCCGAGTTCCTTCGCACGTGCGAGTTTCTCGTCGCTGCTGCTGGTGATGATGACGCGTGCTCCATGCATCTTCGCGAACTGCAAGGCGAACAGGGACACACCACCGGTACCGAGGGTGAGCACGGTGTCACCAGATTGCAGATGGCCGTGACCGACGAGTGCATTCCACGCAGTAAGTCCGGCGCAGGGCAACGTGGCCGCTTGTGCGAAGGTCAGTGAATCCGGCAGGCGCACGAGTCCATCTTCACGAATGAGCACCTGCTCCGCGAGCACCCCCTGAAGTGCGCCGCCGAGGGCGGACTTCATCACGGCATGGGTCATGCCGCCTGCGGGCCAGTGCTGGAAGAACAAGGGTATGACGCGGTCTCCTGATTTCCACCTCGTGACACCAGCGCCAACCTCCAGCACTTCCCCTGCCCCGTCTGAGCAGATGGTGAAGGGCAGCGGTAGATTTCCCGGACGTTCACGCTTCGTGGTGCCGAAGTCTCGATAGTTCAACGAAACCGCACGGATGCGTACGAGCACTTCATGCGGTCCAGGCTTGGGAGCTTCCAGCTCCACCAATTCCAGTCCCTGCGGACCCTCGGGTCTCTGAATTTGCCATGCTTTCATGGTATATCACTTTCTATCACCAATCATTCACCGGACGGCGCTGCCTTCTCCTCGATGCGCGCCATCAGCCAGAGTACGTCTGAGAGACGGTTGAGGTAGCGGACAATCTCTTCATTCGGCACGGCCTCAGGGGTGCTGTTGAGACTCACCACGGCGCGCTCAGCTCGGCGGCACACGGTGCGGGCGACATCGCAATGGGCGCCGCTGAGTGAACCAGCTTCACCAGGAAGAGCCCAGCCTTTGAATTGGAGCGCGCCGGCCTTCTCCAATTCGCGCACCAGTTCATCCAGATGCTGTACGGTGGCGGCATCGACACGCTGCGGATGTGTCTCCGCGTAGCGAGTCTCCTGCCCGGGGGGCGTGGCGAGTTCACCCATCAAGGCGATGAGCGTCTTCTGCATGAGCGGCACTTCGCGGAGAGCGGCTTCTCCGGTGGCAGTGAGGCGTACGACGCCGAGGGCGGCATTCAATTCATCCACACAGCCGATGGCATCGATGCGTGGATAGTCCTTCTGCACCCGGCAGCCAAAGAGCAGGTCAGTTTCGCCAGTGTCGCCGCGCCGGGTGGTGATGGACATGGGTATGGCTACGGTGCGGGTGGGGGGTGTTCAAGAGGGAAGATGGGGATGGTCATGTGCATGGGACGCTTTGCACTGCCACGCAGTCATCGGGAAATCCGGCCATGATCACGGGCTATGGGTATGCGGCGAATTTGGAGTGCTGGATCCCGCATGCGGGACAGCTTTTGGGAGCAGAGCTTGCTCTGCGTGAAGTTACACTCGGCGTGCTACATGCTGGAGGATGGGAAGTTCTCTCTGGCTTCACGGCAGCAAGCTGCCTGCGGAAAGCTGGAGCAAGCTCCAGCACTCCAAATCAAGGCAGCGCTTCGCGCAAAGCGGACACAAAAGAAAAGGACATGCGGCGCCATGTCCGCATGTCCTCTCTGAGACGTTTCGTTTGGTCTGCTTGGTTCGCCTCGACTAGGACGAGGCGGGCTTGGACTCAGCAGGTTTGTCGGTGCTCGGTGCGGGAGCAGGAGATGGTGCTTCTGCGGGCTTTTCAGCAGGAGCAGCGTCAGGCTTGGCGGGAACAGGCGCTGGTGCAGCAGGCGCGTCGGGCTTTGCTTCCGCGGGTTTGGTTTCAGCAGGCTTCGCCTCGGAAGGTGCGGGCTTCGTTTCAGCAGGCTTCTCCGCACTCGGTGCGGGAGCGGGAGCTTCTGCAGGTGCCGGCGCAGGTTGCGGCCTGGCGATGGAAGCAGGAGGGATGGAGAGGGGCCTGGGCGGCCTGGGGGCCACGGTGGGCGCCGGCAAAGCTCCGGGCATGTCGGCGCCGGGCGCAGGCTCGGCGGGTGCGGAGGATGCATCGCGGATCAGCTCGCTACGCTTCTTCACCAGGGCACTCACGCCGTACGGCGAGACTTCATAGACCCAGCCTTGTTGCTTCTGCTCGGCTGCCAGCTGCGCGGCGAGTCCCTCGTTATGTTTCTTGAACTCTTCGTCCAGGCGCTTCTTGTCCTCCTCCTTCTCATCGGCGCCGGGCTTGCGTTCCTTGGGGAGGTCCGCAGAGACCTTGAAGGTCACCAGATACCCGGGTGCGGAGCCTTCCTCGCTTCCCTTCTTCTGTTCGAGCAGTTCCACATCATAGGTGAATCCGTCGAAGGTCACGAGCTTCGCCTTGGTGGCACCCTTCATGGTATCCGGGGTGACCTTGTCCTTGGGCAGCACGTCGGAAGGCGGACCTTCGAGCACGCGACCGTCCAAGCCGGAGGCCTTGGCAGTGTCGAGTTCTTCACCGGCGGGCGCATTCACAAAGGTGAAGGGCACATTCATTTCCTTGCGCTCTGCCTTCCACGAGTCTGCGGCATTCGGGAAGGTGACCTCCACAGACTTCACACCCGTGATGATGGGCCATGCCGTGTCGATCCAGCCCTTCGCATCCACCTGGAATTCATCGAAGCTGTCTTCCACCACCCACACGGTGTCCTTGTCATTGGGCGTGCGGACGAAACGCTGCGGGGTGGGTCCGCCGAACATGTTGCCGCTGGAGGCGCCGCCGGAAGTTTTGGGAGAGGAGCCCACCACCACGCTGCCGAGCACCGCGCCTTTTTCATCCTGCAGCTGCACCTCAAGGCCGGCACCCTCACCCGCCTGTGCATCCGTCGGGGACAGTACCTTCAGCTTCGCTAGGGCGGTCTTGCCGACTTCCTTGCGGTCCTTGATTTTCACATCTTCCAGCGCCTGCACGGCGTGCTCGATCTTCTGGAAGGCCGCAGGGTGACCACTGCGCTCTTCCACGACCCACTGATTGCCAGAGACAGCGAGCGTGACCTTGCCCTTGGGGTCCTGGATGACGATCTTGCGGATTTTGTCCGAGGGGATACCGGGCAGGAGATACTCACGCGCATCCGCCTTGCTCAAGCTGTAGCCGCTGGTGCGTTCGTCGGTCGCCTTCTTGTAGAAGAAGGCGAACCCCACAAGCGCGACAAGGACGACGAGAAGGATTGCAGTTTTTTTCATGTGATGGGAACAGCGTGCAAAAAAGAATGACTTTCAGAAGTGGCTCCTGCTTCAGTGGGCGGCCTGCAGGGAGTGGCGACGCATGGCCAGTACGAGGCCGATGGCAATGACCAGCAGCGGGATACCGACCATGTTGGCGATGGTGATTTTCATCTCGAGACTGTCCTTCTGCCTCTTCAACTCCTTCTCGGCATCGCGCTTCTTTTTCTGGATTTCGAGCTGCGTGTCCTTGAGCTGCTGAAGCTGCTGCTTGTTGGGATTGAGGAACACCACGCCCTGCTCCTGCTTCGCGCCGGAGAGACTGGCGATTTCCTGCACCACCTTCGCGAGGGCAAGGTTCTGCTCCTCAATGATGGGCCGGTACTTGGCCTCCACGGTGGACATGAGTTCGCTCATCTTGGTGAACTCACGCTGGCTGGAGGCGCGGCTGCGCACAGCCACGAGGTCGGAGCTACCACTCGCCATTTCAATGATGTTGAGCATCATCGGGATGTTCGAGTTGCTGGGGATGGGAAGTGGACGACCGGACTGGTCCCGCTGAAGCGCGAAGACATCGTAGAGCATGTCCGCATCGGAAAAGAGGAACACCATGCCTTCGTTGTTCACGGACTTCTTCAGTAACTCTGGTCCTGCCGATTTGGCGGGTTCTGCTGCTGGCGCTGCTGCAGTGGCGGGTGCAGGGGCTGCAGGCTTTTCCTCGGCTGCGGGCTTGGTCTCAGCGGGCTTTTCGGCGGGTGCCGGTGAAGCGTCCTTGTTAGCTGCAGGAGCAGGAGCAGGAGCAGGAGCAGGAGCAGGAGCAGGAGCAGGCGTGGCGGCGGCGGCAGGCGCGCCAGCGTCCTTCTTGTCTTCCCCACCGGTTTCACCCGGGAGTCCAGGGATGCTCATGCCAGGAGGAAGGCCGGGAATGCCCGGACGCTTGGGACCACCAGGAGGTGCCGGTTCTGCCTTGGGAGCTCCCTCCGGGAAGGCGGTGGTGAAGGTTCCAGTCAGACGGACGGCCAGCACCTTTCTCTTTCCATCCGGTTGGAAGGTGGTGATGTCCTGCGTCTGCACCTTCTCCGCTTCGCTGCTGTCGATGAAGGAGGAGTTTTCAGACGATTCCACGAGGCGGGTCGCGGTGATGCCCTCCCGCGTGCTCACCTCGAAGGCGCCTGCGGAGAACATCTGAATCTTCTCAAGCTCGGAGGTGAGAGGTTCGCTGGTGTTGATGCCATCCCGACCCACGCTGAGGAAGGTGGGGACAGAACGGCCGCCGCCCAGATCCAGGCGGTACGTCATGTCTGCCACCAGATTGGAACTGTTGTACCCGATGCCCCAGCTCTTGAAGAGCTTCGGCAGGTCAGACACCGGTGGGATAGCGGAAGGAGGCATGCCCATGCCCATCTGGTTCTGGCTGCTGTACACCGCCTCTGCCACCATGGAACGGGGATCCACCATGGCGATGACCTTGCCGCCCTTGAGCAGGAACTGGTCGATGGCGAACTGGGCGGTATCGCTGATGCCCGCGGGGTGCACCACGAAGAGAATCTTCACGTCCGCATCGATGCTGTCGGAGGTCATGGGGATCTCACGCACATCATAGTCCTGACGCAGATGCTGGATGAAAACCCACGGAGGTGGCGTGCGCTGCGGCATGCCGGGGAAGTTCATGGCTGGCGCGGCAATGGGCATGGCGCTCATGACCCCCACCACGAGGCGGTTGTGTTCGCCAGCAGTCACCTTGGAGATGGCTCGGGCGATGAGGTACTCGAGCTGGGCTTCGTCATTGGGATTGAGCACGGGGATGATCTCCTTGTGATCCACTGCTTCGACGGCGAGACCGAGGTAGAACTTGCTCGTGCCGTCCAGGCCATTGAAGCCGGTGATGTCATCAGCAATGGCCTTGTCCTCATCCTCCGTGCTGGGACGGGGGTCGATGCGCTCCAGCTTGATCTTGCCACGCGACTCCTTCTCGATCTCCGAGAGCAGGTCGCGCACCGGCGTCACATAGTTGAGCGCGCCCTGCGGGATGATGCGCGAGTCCTGCGTGGCATAGAAACGCATGGTCACCGGCTCATCCGGATTGATGCGATCAATGATGTGCCTGGTCCCGTCCGAGAGGGTGTAGATGTTCTTCTCGGTAAGGTCGAACTTGGGATTCAGGAAGTTGAGGTATCCGACGATGTAGTTCAGCACCACGATGATGCCGATGACAATCACCATGATAAGGGCTGACACGGTAGCCTTGTGTTTCATACGCAACAGGAAGGTCTGGGTGAAGAAGTGGAAAGAAGGGTCAGCGGAGGGGTTCAGGCACGCTTGCTCTGCAGGGCGTGGTGCGTGATCATGAGGCAGACGGCGATCACGCTGGCGAAGTAGAGCACGTCGCGGAAGACGATGAGCCCCTTGGTCATGTAGTCATAGTGCCTCATGAAGGCGAGCTCGGAGATGGTATTGATGGGGCCCGAGAGCCAGTCCGGAGCGACCTTCAGGATGGAGTCCACCACCGGCTGGTGTCCCACCAGGAACATGAGCAGACAGATGGTCACGGAAATGATGAAGCAAATCACCTGGCTGCGGGTGAAGGCACTGACGGCGCTGGTGATGGCCAGGCAGGCCAGGGCATACAGGTAGCTCGCGATGTAACCGCTGATGATGGGGCCAGGGTCAGGCTGGCCGAGGTAGAACACCGTCCACACAATCGGGAAGGTGAGCAGCAGCGCCACGAGCCACACGGTGGCCGCCGCGAAGTACTTGCCCAGAATGGCGTGCCACGAGGAGATGGGCATGGTCATGAGCAGCTCCATGGTGCCGAGGCGATGCTCCTCTGACCAGAGACGCATGCCCACGGCGGGCACCAGCATGAGGTAGATCCACGGATGCCAGACGAAGAAGCCCGTCAGCGACGCATTATCCTGGGCGAGAAAACCACCGAAGATGAAGGTGAAGCCCTGCACGGAGAGCAGGAAGATGACGAGGATGATGTATGCCAGGGGCGAATTGAAATAGCCGAGCAGCTCGCGCTTGTAGACGGCAAAAATATTTTTCCAGGGACTCATGGGGAGAACGTGTGGTGGTAAATCAATCAAAAGGGAACAACACCGCCGGACGCGTGGAGAACTTTTTCAGTGCCCGACGCGCCGGGGACCAGGACGGCATTTCCTCATGCGGTATCTGAGCGGGTGAGGGCGCGGAACATCTCATCCAGACGTCCCTCTTCGCGGTGCAGTTCCTCAATCTTCCACGCCTTTGCCTGGGCGAGGGCGGCAATTTCGCGGGCGAGTCCGTCATGGCTGCCCTTGCGGGAGGGCAGCACACGGCCAGCGAAGCGGGCATCCTCCGCAAAGGTGCTTTCCACTTTCTCCACGCCGGTGATTTTCCCGAGCTCTTCGCGGATGGCCGTGCCGGGGGCACCATGGATGACCACGCGCACGGCATCGGCGCCGGGGGCGCGCCGCTTGAGCTGGTCCGGAGTGCCGTCCGCCACAATCTTGCCGCGGTCGATGATGATGGCGCGGGAGCAGGCGGCCTCCACTTCCTCCAGGATGTGGGTGGAGAAGATGATGGCCTTCGTCTCACCCATGCGCTTGATGAGGTTGCGCACTTCGTGCTTCTGATTGGGGTCGAGACCGTCGGTCGGCTCGTCCAGGATGAGCACTTCCGGATCATGAATAATACTCTGGGCAAGGCAGGTGCGGTGGCGGAAGCCCTTGGACAGGGTGTCCACGCTCTGGTTTCGCACCGGGCCGAGGAAGCAGGTCTCCAGCGCCTTGTCCACGGCCTTCGAGCGGGCGGCCCCGTAGAGGCCACGCATTTCCGCGCAGAAGCTGAGGAATGCGGAGACGCTCATGTCTGAGTACAGAGGCGCATTCTCGGGCAGGTAGCCGATGCTGCGCTTGGCTTTCTCCGGTTCCTCCAGCATGTCCACGCCACCCACGTGAATGGTGCCGGCGGTGGGAAGGTAGTAACCGGTGACCATGCGCATGGAAGTGGATTTCCCGGCGCCATTGGGGCCGAGGAAGCCCAGCACTTCACCTTTTTCCACATTGAAGGTCACTCCATCGACTGCGACCTTGGTTCCAAATTCTTTTCTTAGGTCCTTTACCTGTATCATGATGTGAGGATGTGCCTTGGGCTTTGTGCAGGGAAAAGTAACGCCGGGGTGACTGGATTGTTACACCCACATTCACTGTGCGAGTGGACACGGGCGGAGACAAAATCTGTGCGCAATGCTGCCAAAGAGTTCAAGAAAAAAGTGAGCTGTCAGGGATTTGTGCAAAAGGGGATCTACCGGGAATCACGTGAGAACTCCCCCATCGTTTTGGAAGGAAGGAAGTCGAGACAAAACATGGTGCGGTGAGGGAATTGAATATTACTTACGAACATAGTCAGGCACAGCCCGGCATGGTGCCCTCCACAGGCCAGCGAGGCCTTCGGAGTTTCCGTGTACTCCCGTCACCGGCGGGATTGGACGTGTTCTTAAAAAGTGCGGGAGAGATGTCGCCAGCAGGTTCATGGGTTTTTCCAAAACCGTGTGCTCCATGAGTGGGTGGAAGAACGTCAGCCCCTCTTTCCCACAATCGTCACGCCCAACCGCAAGCAGGCAAGCACCTGCACCGTCGAGCGCCCCGCCACCACTCACCCCTGCTCCGCCAGTACGGCCCGGAGGAGTTGCGCGGCCAGGGTGGCACACACCACGCGGGCGGGGAAGCGTGCCAGGCTGAGCAGCGCGCCCGCGTCGCCGAACTCCTCATGGTGCGCTTCCGGGTCGGCGCTGCCTGAGGTCATCACTTCACAGAAACGGTCCAGCAGCCGGGAGGCCTCCTCTGTCTTCAGGCCCTGTACCATGCTCAGCACCAGCGAGGCCCCGGCCTGGCTCGCGGCACACCCCGCCCCCTCAAACCGCGCACAGGTGATGGCCGGCTCCGGCTCGGAAGAAAGGCAGAGAGTCAGGGTCACCACGTCTCCGCACGCCGGATTTTCCACCTTTTCCCGCTGCAACGCGCCCTCACAGACACCACGATGCCGCGGATTGCGGTAGTGGTCTCTGAGGACGGCTTCACAGACTTCCGGGGTGAGCATGCCTCCCGTCCTCCACGGTCCGGCCGGGTGCGTCAACCCTGGGCCTCAACTCTTTTCCTTCCTGACGCGGATGTGTTTTCAACATCCTTGCCATTTAGGTGACCAAAAACTATGCTTCCCGCTCCTCTTTCATGCTGAAATCCCAGACTCACGCTACTTCTGACGCGGCCGAGCCCTTTATCCTGTTCCGCCCCTTCGTGCGGGCCTGGCGCTGGCTGTTCCCGCCCAGCTTGGCGGACATGGACAGGCAGTCGGAATCCACCCGCCTGATTGCGAAGATTTTGATCGTCGTCGCCTTCCTCGGCATCTCGACGATCGTGCTGCTCTACGGGAAGACCTGGTACAACATGTGGCAGCACTTCCGCTCCAACCAACTGGTGGAGGACGCCAAGCAGTACGAGAAGGACAGGCAGTTCATGAAGGCGTGGACCTCCGCCACGAAGGCCTACCATCTGGACCCGGAGAACCCCAACGCCATCCGCACGCTGGCCGGCTACTATGTCCAGACAAAGCAGAAGTACTCCACCTACCTCCTCGACAAGCTGAAGAAGCTCGGGCAATTCACGGATGCGGACCTCCAGCTCGAAATCGAAGCCCTGCAGAACCTGTCTGACAACAAGACCGCCAGCGTGAAGATCGAGGAGAGCCTGCGCAATTCCAAGCCGAACCGCCGCGTGGTGGAAATCGCGGACCAGGTCATGCGTAACCTGAATCGCAAGGAACAGCTCCTGGAAATCCTCCGGGTGTACGTGGAGCGCGCGCCCGATGATCTGGACATCAAGCTGACATACGCCCTGCGCCGCATCGAGCTGGGCAACCCCATCCAGAAGAGCGAGGGCATGGCGGCCGTGTGGCAGGTGGCGGAGTCCAAGGAGAAGCCGGGGCTGGAGGCGCTGGAATTTCTCGATGAGCAGAATCTCACTGACCCGGGAGAACAGCGGCTCATCATTGCCCTGCTGGAGCGCCACCCCCTCGCGGGCGAGCCCCACCGCATCGCCGCAATGAAGCGGACCGTGGCCCTCGACCCGGCAAGACGGAAGGAAATCATGGACCGCGCCGTGGCAGATCGCCTCAAGGCAAAGCGCGAGGACCTGGAACCCATTGCCCGCTGGCTCTCCACGGAGGGTGAGTACGACCGCTTCTTCATTCTCTTCAACGAGGACAAGGTGCGCGAGTACCCCCCTCTCCTGCGCCACTACCTGAACGTGCTCATGCTGCAAAACAAGCATGATGAGATGGAGCGGCTCATCAACGACCCCCGCACCCGCCTGCAAACGTACGAGCGCGCCCTGTACACCGCACACCTGGCCTACATCCGGGGCAAGAGCTGGGATGAAGTGAACGACCTCCTGGTGAAGGCGCTGCATTCCGCGGAGCAGTACGGCCGGATAGAACTGGTCGTGCACATCGCTTCCTATGCGGAGCAGCGCAACCACCCGCTGGTGGCCGAGCAGGCCTACCGCATTGCCTCCAGTCTCCGGGTGCGCTCGGAACCCATGCAGCGCAGGGCCTTCGACGGCTTGCTGAAACTCACCTACCGCAATGGCAATTCCAAGGGCTTCATGGAAGCCTGCCACGATGGTGCAGAACGCTGGCCGGAGAACAAGGAAATCCGTGAGAGCTCCCTCTACGCCAACCTTCTGGCCGGGATGAACCTGGAGACCACCATCGCCAGCGCGCAAAAGCTGCTCAACGACACCCCGGACGATTCGCGGCTGAAGCTGCTCGCCGCACTCGGGCACTTCCGGATGCTGAACTATGATGCGGCGGCGCATGCGATGAATCAAAGCAACCTCGGTCACCTCACCCCTGGTCAGGCGGCAGTACTCTGTGGCATCCTGACCTCCGCAGGCCGCGACGCCCAGGCCAAGGCCATCGCGAGGCAGATTCCGCAGGGGCAGATGATGCTCCAGGAGGAACTCCGCTTCCTCCAGCTCACCGAGCCCAACCGACTGCCCCCTGCCGTGGCGGAGGCTCCGGCACCACCGCCGCCGCAGTTGTAGATTTGCTCGCGAGTGGGGAATCAGGGATTTCAACACGGAGTCACAGAGACACAAAGACACAGAGCTTAAGAGAACGCTCTTTTTAAAAATCCTCCGTGTCTCTGTGTTGAAATCCAGCACTTGGTTTTCGACATGTCGACATTGCAATTTCCTGTCCAAAACGGGTGATCCGCATCGTTACACGCAGAAGAAGCAGCGCCCACGCCGCTCCGCTCACGAGCCCCCCTCTCCTGCCGATGCACCCTGCCCTTTCCAGCACCAGCCATCGCTTCCCTTGTTCGGGAGGACGCGCCCTGTGGGCCCCCACGCGCCGTGAGTTTGTCTATGGGCTCGGCGCGAGCGTGGGCAGTGTCGCCCTTTCCACCCTGCTGGCAGCGGAAGAGCAGCAGAAGAAACTTGGACCACTCGCTCCGAAGGAAGGCCACGTGGAGGCGAAGGCGAAGCGCTGCATCTTCCTCATGATGGAGGGCGGCCCCTCGCACATCGATACCTTTGACCCGAAGCCCGTGCTGGCGAAGCAGCACCTGAAGGAATTCACCCGCACGGACAAGCAGCAGTCCGCCATGTCCGGTGGGAAACGCTACTTCGTGCAGAGCCCCTTCCAGTTCCGCAAGGCCGGCCAGAGCGGCGCGGACATGTGCACGCTGTGGGAAAATCTGCAGCACGTGGCGGATGACCTCTGCTTCTACCGCGGCTGCCAGGTGGACTCGGTGAATCACCCCACCGCCATGTATCAGATGAATACCGGCAACCGCTTCGGCGGCGACCCGGCCATCGGCTCGTGGACCACCTATGGCCTGGGCAGTGTGAATCAGGACCTGCCCGGCTTCGTGGTGCTGCCCGAGGTGAGCTACCCGCAGGGCGGCTCCTCAAACTGGAGCAACGGCTACCTGCCTGCCAGCTTCCAGGGCACCCCGCTGCGCGCGAAGGGCTCGCCCATTCTCGACCTGCAACCGCCCAAGGGCATCACACCCGAGCTGCAGCGCGCGAATCTCGACCTGCTCGCGAAGCTCAATCAGGAGCACCTCGCCGAGCATCCGTGGCACGGCGAACTCTCCGCCCGCATGGAGAACTACGAGCTCGCCTTCCGCATGCAGATGCAGGTGCCGGGCATTCTCGATTTGTCCAAGGAAGACCCGAAGACCCTGGAGCACTACGGCATCGGCAACGACCGCACGGATGCCTTTGGCCGCAAGTGCCTGCTCGCGCGGAAGCTCGTGGAGCAGGGCGTGCGCTTCGTGCAACTCTACGCCGGCACGTGGGACAGTCACGACTACATCGAGCGCGCCCATGCGAACCTCATCGGCGCCGTGGATAAACCCATCGCCGCCCTCATCGCCGACCTGAAGCAGCGCGGCATGCTGGAGGACACCCTCGTGGTGTGGTGCGGTGAATTCGGACGCTCACCCGACAACGGCGTGCGCGGCGGCACCGCTTACGGCCGCGACCACAATCCCAAAGCCATGACCATCTGGTTCGCCGGCGGCGGTGTCAAAGCTGGCCACACCATCGGCGCCACCGATGAAACCGGCGCCGAAGCCGTGGAATGCGTGCACCACGTGCGTGACTTGCACGTGACCCTATTGCGCTTGCTCGGGCTGGATGACAACCGGTTGACGTTTTATCACGCGGGACGCTTCAAGCAGCTGTCGCAGTTTGGCGGGCAGGTGATTAAGGAGTTGATCGCGTAGGCGAAGTCGTGCCATCACATTGGACGCAGCACAGATAGGAAGTAGGGTCTCCTGACCGGACAGCGTCCGGCGGGTTTTCCTACCCGCCCGAACAAGCGGCTTTATCCTGTGCGCCACAACACCATTGCGATTGCCGTTTTTCGCAGTTTCTCGATAATCAGCTCCATGAAAAAGCACTCATGGAATGCAGCACTCACGCACTCCTTATACGCAGGGAGAACTCTCGCATTACTGACGGCATTCCTCCTTTCCTGCCTGGAGTCAACAATAGCCGAAACGCCAGACTACGTGCACGCAACAGGTGACACCTGCCTGCTGCATGAAAATAACGCCTGGTTCATCGCGAAGTTTGAAGGCTTTGTGCAAGTCACGGATATGGTCATCTGGTATGAGGCTGATGACAAGGAACGGAAACCCAAGTCGAAGCCACATCCGACACTTCAAGTTGGCGACGAAAAAGTCTTTAGAGAAAACACCTTGATGGTGCTGCTCGATGTCCTGCAACATCCGTTATCGAGTGAGCAGGATGCACGTGCGTGGAAGGACAAATCGGGTTGGGAGAAAGGTGAGTGGCAAAAGAACCTCCTCCGTGAGGTGAAGGATGTGAAGAGAATCGACATAGCTGCTGACAAAAAAGCTCCACCTCAAAAGAAATGACATTGGTCCTGGCAGCCGCTGCCTGAAGGGCAGCAGGAGCTCAGCCAGGGTTAGGGAGCCTTGGCGACCGACACCCTGGGTCGGCATCCAAAAAAATCATCCGACCCTGAAGGGGTCGAGGAGAGTGCCGCGAAGGTCTGCCATATTGCATTCGCCATTCCACGACTCCCCGACCCTTTCAGGGTCGAATACATTCTGATACACCACCCAGGGTGTCGGTCGCCTGAAGCTCCCTAACCCTGGGCTGGGCTCCTGCGCCCCTTCAGGGCGCGGCTGCGGAGAGCGCCCAAGCGAAACATCATGTGTTCATCCCGCCTCCACCGCGAGCAACGAGAACGCGCCTCCAAACCAAACCCACCTCAGTAGTCTCCACAGCCATGGGTCGCATCTGCTCTCAGCGAGGCAGTTGAAACCCCAACAAACGAGCTGCCATGCGCTGCCCAAAGAAGACAAGCGCAAATCCCCACGCGACCCCCATGAATCCAATCATCAAATCCACCAGCGAGACAGGCTTTCCATATAGTCGGTCAATCCCCATATCCACCAGAGTAAAAAAGGTAAAGCCAGCCCACATCACCAAAAGAAATCTTCGCTGCTTCTGGTAGTCAGCATTTCCTGCCAGCATCTTATGGCTGATGGCAAGCGACACCAGGAAGACCGTCGCAGAAAATGCGAGGAACAGTCCCGTGACAAGGAGCGGCACATACCAGTTCATGGTTGCCATCAAGCTTAGCGCAGTTTCATAAAAACACAGCCAAAAAGTGGCGGGTAGGAAAACCCGACAGACGCTGTCCGGTCAGGAGACCCGACCTCCTGTGCCGCCACCCGCCATGCCACAGCCCACATCCCTAGCGCTGCGTTTTTGTGTTTTTTTGCGGTTATTCATATTCGCGCGGCATACGCCACCGCGATCCAAACTCCACCGCCACACTGACTACCGTCGCACCGCTTACCACTCACCTCTAATCGACCCTACTTCTTCCCTTCTGCAGCCTCCTCCTTCGCCGCGTCCGCCTCGATCTTCTTCATGTCGAGGAGCTGGAAATTCGTCATGCGGTTAAAGATGGGGGCGTAGCGGTCCCATTGTTCCTTCGGAGCGCCGGAGATCATCACCACGCCGGCATCGAGGTCGTCCCCCGTGGTCCAAAAGAGCGAGTACAGGATGCGGTACTTCCCCTCCTCCACCTCCAGGCAGGTGCGGGTGAACATGCCCTGCTCCTTCTCCTCGCATGTAGAGAGGACTTTCACATTGCCCTTCTGTTTGTTCTCGAGGAATCCCTGGAGGAATTCCTTCGGCGTCTTCCCGGTTTTCTCCTTCAGCCCGAAGAAGGCCTGGATGCGCACGCCGGTTTCATAACCGCCGCCACTGGCGATGTCCTGCTCGGAGATGGTCCACATGAAAGCGGGTCCGTTGTGGCTTTCCGAGTAGTGCCAGGCTTTGGGCCTGGGGATTTTGCCACCGAGCGGGTCCAGGATTTGCTCCACGAACTCGTCCACCGTGGCCTTCGCGGCAGCCTTTTCCTCTGCCGTATCCGGCCACACCAGGGCGAGGAGGTCATCCGGGATCACCAGGTTTTCCTTTGGGCTCTTGGCTGCAGCTTTCTGCCACTCCACCGGGATGGGCGGGTTTTCGGCCTTTTGGCTGTCCGATTTTATTGTGGCCTCATCCGCTATGGCAAAGACGACGGGACCTTCTTTCACCGCTATCGCGGGCAGGGCTTCCAGCTTCTTCTTGAGCGGTTCGAGGCGCGCAATCTCTTTCTCGTCAGGCGTGATGAACCACACCCTCGCCACCTTGCCGGGTTTCACTGCCGTCACCACGTAGAAGGGGGACTTCGGGCTTGCCTCCTTGGTGAAATACTCATGGCATGCCGCTTCGATGGCCTTCGTGTATGCCGCCAGCACCTTGACCTCCGGCGCGCGCGTCAGCAGCACGTCATTCGTCTGATAGAGAATAACGCCGCCAGTCTTGAAGCCATCGGCACCATGAGCCATGCCTGCCAAGGTCAAGGCAAGCGTGAGGACGAGCGAGGTAAGTCTTTTCATGCAGTTGGGGGGCTTTGATCAACACAGATACAAACACAACTCAATCGGGAATTGTTGGGTTTTGCGAGCCCTTTTAGGGTGAAGTCACGGGCTGCTGACAGACAGGTCAGGAGACCCGCCAACCACTGTCCGGTCAGGAGACCCGGCTTCCTGCCTATACATCGACTGAAGGAATAGCCGCAAAAAGCACAGAGATTGGGCAACAGGCATTCTGCGCGTCTCCGCCTCCTCTGCAACGAGACGTTGCCAGGTCACTGCATGTTGAGCGGCCGGTGACGTCAGGCCAGAGGCCTAACCTCCTTCATCTTCCGATGAAAGTTCGCCCCGAGTCCCCGCCGTATCCCAACCCGTGACTCCACTGTCCCAGCTGCTGGTGAAGAAGGCGATGACGTCGCGTCGCATCCTTCTCGCGAGCGTGTTGCTGTGTGGCATAGTGATGATGACGGCTGGTGGCGCCGAGATGCCACCTGAGGCGGCACCGGCATCACCCGCCACGGTCCCTGATGAGGACCTGCCACAGCCGCTGAAGAGCGACGCCTTCCAAGGGCTCCTCGCGAACTCTCCCTTCACCCGCTCGCTGGGCATTTCGGATTCCCTCATCCTCACGGGCGTAGCGCACATCAACAATGAAATGGTGGCCACGCTCCTGGATACCCAGACCATGGAATCCCACGTGGTCTCCAAGACGCCGAGCCGCGAGGGATGGCAGTTGATTGGCATCGGCGGTGACCCGGCCCAGATGCACACGTGGACGGCGAAGGTTCAAATGCAGGGCGGACAGATCACCGTGATTCGCTACCAGAAGCCGCCCCCCAGACCCGCACGCTCGTCGGGCACAGGCGGCAGCGGTGCTGGCAATGGCAATGGCAATGGCTCATCCGGTGGAGGCGGAGGCCCCGGCGGCAGCCCACGCCCGCTGAACACCGCTGAGGTCGAAGAGGCGAAAAAGGCCGCTGTGAACTACAAGGAAGGATTCACCTCCGATGGCTACCCGCGCCAGCCGCCCCCCGAGATGGTAGAGAAACTCTCCCGCCTGAGCGTGCAACAACGCGAGGACATCAACCGCCAGATGATTGGCATCCGCAATCAGGGCCTCGGTATGGAGGAGCGCAGGAAGATCTACGAAAACATGGTCGACCGGGCGAGTGGGCGGCGATGAGGTGAGGTGAAACGCAAAGCAGCGAAGCAGCAAAGGAATTGAAGGAGGTTAGGCGTCCCGCCTGACAGTGGGCGTTAGGCGTCTCGCCTGACCGCAACTCCACTCAGTTCATCGCCTCAGCTCCGATTGAAGGGATAGCCGCAAGAAAACGCAAAAAGACACAAAGGTCTAGATGGCAGGTGTTCACGCGTCCTGCGCGTCTTTGCCTCCTCTGCAACGAGACGCACCATTCCTCAACACATCGCCTACCCAGCGCCAAACCCTCTCACTCCTCTGCGTCCTTTGCCTCTCTGCCCTTTTGCGGTTAACCGGAAACGGCCTTGCGGTGTGATGAGCGAGTAGGTTAGCGGAGTTTCGGTCAGGCGAGACGCCTAACGCCCACTGTCAGGCGGGACGCCTAACCTCCTTCAACTTCTTTGCTGCCTTGCGTTTACCCTCGTACACTTCCACCCTCCATCCACGCGGGCGGTATCAGAATCTGCCGGGGCACCTCCGGCACGCCGCGCTCGTGTTGCAGGAGTTGCGTGGCCACCAGATCCACACCGGCTGCGGCGACTTCATCGCGCCGCTGGTAGATGCCCGCGAGTCCTTTCATGCGATGCGTCCAGTCATGCACCACGAGGCCGATGTCCTCCGGGATGCGCAGGCCGAGTTGTTTCAGCCAGTCGGGCACATAGGTGTCGAAAGAGATGAGCGCATCGGGCTTGTGCATCTTCATCCACTCCTTGAAGACGGAGGCACACTTGCGCAGGTCATTGTGCGGGAAAAGCAGGATGGGCACGCGAGCGCTCTTCGGCACGCCCTGCTGGAAGTGCAGCATGGCGCCGCTGTACGCGTGCTCCGCGCGGTCATCCACCCAACGGGTGACGGCGAGGCCGATGCGCTTGTACCCGCGCGCGGCAAGCTGTGCCGTGGCCATCTGCACGCCAAGCGTCATGTTTCCCGCGGCGCGATGCAATGATGGCTGCTTCAACCCGTAGCCGAAGGTCACGGCGGCAAAGGGTGAGTAATCAATCTGCGCGCACAGCATCTGCGAGGACTGCGGTGAGACGATCATGCCCTCAATGCCGCGTGCCTGCAGCACCGTGCCCAGACGTGCGGGCGTGATGCCATCCCGACCCAGCCAGAACTCCTCCGCATGGTAGCCGTGCTTCTCGGCTCGGCTGCGGATATCACCAATGGATACATACTGATATGCCGTATCATGCAGCGCATCCTGCGGTGCGCCCTCCCGCACCACGGCCAGCACGGCGCTCACACGCGGGGCCTTGCGGCTGCGCACCATGGTCATCATGCGCGCGAGGTGCGGGTCCGGCTGGTACTTCAGCGCCCGGGCGGCCTGCATCACCTTCTTCTTCGTCGCCTCCGCCACACGGGGTGAATTGCGCAACACGCGGGAAACCGTCATGGCGGACACGCCTGCTCGCGTGGCGATGTCTTGCAGGCTGACAGTGGCATTCACAGAGGGTCCGGCAGTGGCCATGGGATGTTACCATAACATGACATCAGCGTTCTTCTCAAGAAATTCGCCACGCACAATGCCGTAAACCACTCCACGCTCTCCTTTCCATTTCGCTCCGCACCGGCATGAAGACCTTCGCACGCCTCAGCTTCCACCTCCAGCTTCCTCTCCTCTGCCTCACGGCCTCCCTGCTGCCCCACGCGTCCACGCTGGTCGCCGCAGATGAGGACGACGGCCTCGCGGTGCCGAAGCGCATTCGCGACATGGCGATGGAGCCTTCCTTCATCAACACCAACCCCGGTCCCGAGTACTCCGATGAGCAGCGCGACTATGCCATGGTCATTGGCATGGACCGCACGCAGAAGGGCCGCCTCTGGGCCGCATGGGTCGCAGGTGGCGACAGTGACCTGGGCTACTTCGTCCTCGGCAGCAGCGATGACAACGGCGCCACCTGGTCCAAGCCACGCCTCGTCATCGACCCACCCGAGGCACCCACCGGCCTGCGCAAGCGCATTCTCGTGGGGAACCTGTGGACCGACCCCACGGGCAAGCTCTGGCTCTTCTACGACCAGTCGATGGGCTACTACGATGGCCGCGCCGGTGTGTGGGCCATCACGTGTGATAACCCTGATGCCGAAACTCCCATCTGGTCCAAGCCACGCCGCATCTGGCACGGGCTCACGCTGAACAAACCCCTCGTGCTGAAAAACGGCGAGTGGCTCCTGCCCATCTCCCTATGGGGCCGCGGCAATATCAATCCACCCGAACTGCGTGATGCCCACGCCGAGTTGGATGACATGCGCATGGCGCACCTCTTTGTTTCGAAGGACCAAGGCGCCACGTGGACCCGCCGTGGTGGTGTGGCCGTGCCGCAGACGCAGTTTGATGAGCACATGTTCGTGGAGCTCAATGATGGTCGCCTCTGGATGCTCGTGCGCACGAACTACGGCATCGCGGAGACCTTCTCCTCTGACCAGGGCGCGACGTGGAGTGAGCCGCAACCTTCCACGCTGCAGAATCCCAGCGCACGCTTCCACCTGCGGAAGCTCGCCTCCGGCCGCATCCTGCTGGTGAAGAATGGCCCGCTCAATGAGCGCACCGGCCGCACGCTCATGACCGCCTACCTCACCGAGGACGAGGGCAAGACATGGAAGGGTGGCCTGGTCATCGATGAGCGCAATGGTGTATCCTACCCTGATGGCTTCCAGGCTCCGGATGGCACAATCAATATCATCCACGACCGCGAGCGCGCGAAGGAGCGCGAAATTCTCATGGCCCGCTTCACGGAGGAGGACATCCTCGCAGGCAAGCTGGTGTCCCCCGGCTCGCAGACGAAGATGCTCGTGAGCAAGGCGCTCGGAACGACCATCGGTGAAGTCACCTACAACGGTCTGCGCAATCCCGGCGAGTGGCCGCCGAAGACGCAGGACCCGAAGTCCTTCGAACCCATGACCGTGCCGTGGCTGGAGGACAAGAACAAGCCGGACGTCATCCCCATCACCTTCGGTCGCCAGCTCTTCGTGGATGACTTCCTCATCGAGGAGACCAATCTGAAGCGCACCTACCACGAGGCGGAGAAGTATGAAGGCAATCCTGTCTTCAAGCCGGAGACGCCTTTCGAACTCGCGCCCACCGGTGCGGATGGGAATCAGCAGGCCGTGTGCTACCTCGGTCACGGCGGTGTGTTCTGGGAGCCGCAGGAGAATCTTTTCAAGATGTTCTACACCGCCGGATGGCGTGGTGGTCTGGCAGTTGCCACCAGCCCGGACCTTATCAACTGGACTCGTCCCGACCTGAAACTCGCCGGTGGCAATCTCCTCCTTCCTCCCGGTCGCAAGGCCGTGGGCGGTGACAACTCCGTGTGGCTCGACATCAACGCGAAGAATCCCAAGGAACGCATCAAGTACCTCACCGACCGCGGCCCGCACACGCTGCAGACTTCCGATGGCGTGAAGTGGTCTGACCCGGTGCCCATGGAGAAGTCCGCCGACTACTGCTCCATCTTCTACAATCCCTTCCGCCACGCGTGGGTGTACAGCATCAAGCAGGGTGGCCCGCATGGGCGCTCGCGCTATTACGCCGAGAGCCGTGACTTCATGAAGGGCGACTGGAAGAAGTCCGTGTACTGGACGAACGCGGACCGCCTGGATGAAGCAGACCCAAAGATTGGTGATGCACCCCAGCTCTACTCGCTCAATGCGGTGGCGTATGAGAGCATCCTGCTCGGCGAGTTCTACATCCACCTCGGCCCGGACAACAAGATTTGTGACGAGGGCAAGTTCCCCAAGATCACCGAGATCAAGCTGGGCTTCTCGCGAGATGGCTTCCACTGGCATCGCCCGGACCGCCGCGCCTTCATCGGCGCTTCGCAGAAGGACGGGACGTATGATCGCGGCTACATCCACGGCACCACGGGTGTGTGTGCGGTGATTGGTGACAAGCTCTACTTCCCCTTTACCGCCTACTCCGGAATCGCCCCGAATGGCGTGCGCGGCATGTACACGGGCGCCACGGTAGGTGTGGCTACACTGCGACGCGATGGCTTTGCTTCCATGGATGCGGGCGATGCACTCGGAAATCTCACAACGAAGAAGGTCGCCTTCAATGGACGGCACCTCTTTGTGAATACCGATGCCTGGGCATTGTCGGCAGATATTCTCGATGAAACGGGCAAGCCCATCCCGCCCTTCACCAGGGAAAACTGCGAACTGGTCAGACGAAGCCAGACTTGCGCTGAGCTGAAGTGGAAAGGCGCGGCGAACCTCGATGCCGTGCGCGGCAAGCCCGTGAAGTTCCACTTCGAACTCACCCGGGGCAGCCTCTACTCCTTCTGGGTCAGCCAGGATGGGTCCGGCGCGAGCCGTGGCTACGTCGGGGCGGGTGGCCCCGGATTCACCGGAAACACCGATACGGTGGGAGAAAAGGCTGTGCCTTCCGGGCGTTGATGAGGCAAAGTTTCGCCTTACTCAACCCCGGAAATTCCCATGATGCTGCCCACGTCCACATCACGAAGCCTTGCCCTCCTGCTTGCGAGCCTGAGCATGAGCCTGCTCAGCACTCCCGTGTTGCTTACCGCTGCGAATCCCGCGCTGGTGTTCCCCGCGAAAGTGCCCGCCACCATCGCGGAGGTGAATGCGCCGGTGTGGGTGGGGCGTCCGCCCACGGATGCTGGGTATGGCCTGGTGCGCCTGGTGAATGGCGAGATCCGTCACTATGATTATGGCGACCAGGTGAGCATCCTGCTGCATCACCAACCGGACCATCTGCCGAAGAACTACATCGTGAGCCTGGACAACGGCCTCACCTGGGACAGCAAGTCCGTGGCTCCGAATCACATGGCTGCGGATGCGCGCAGTCCGGTGACGAATGAATACGTGCGCCTCCTCTCGAAGGAGGACGGCGTGTATGCCATCCGCTCGAAGGGCGGCATGGATGCGCAGTGGACCATGCACCGCATCTGGGAAACGCCGGTGCGCAGTCCGGAGATTGGCCTCACGCGTCCTGCGGTGTTCATCCGCGAGGGGAAGCGCATCCTCGTGCCCTTCACCACCATGCGGCGCTTCGAGCCGGACTTCCTGAATCAGGTGGGTGCCATCTACTCGGATGACGAGGGCGCAACGTGGCAGCGCTCCAACCTTGTGTCCGCACCTCCGCACAAGCCCAATGGCCGCGACAAGTCCGTACGCTGGCAGAATGAAGGCTACGAGCCCACGTTTGTGGAGCTGAAGGACGGACGCGTGTGGATGATTTTCCGCACCTCGCAGGACACGCACTACGAGTCCTTCTCCGAGAATGGCGGCGCCACATGGAGCGAGCCGCAGCCCTCGGCCTTCTTCGGCACGCTCACCATGCCGACCATCAAGCGGCTGAGAAATGGAAATCTCCTCTTCCTCTGGAACAACACGACGCCCCTGCCCGAGTTCGTGAAGAACACCGCCACCGCACCCTATCTGGGTCGCGCCAATGACGGGCAGGGCGAGGACATGTTTAACAATCGCGATGTCATCCACGCCGCCATTTCGAGTGACGATGGAAAGACATGGCATGGCTTCCGTGAGCTCTATCTGAATCCCGCGCGCAATGACCGACGCTACGCCGAGACTGGCGGCATCGACCGCAGCGTGCATCAGTCGCAAGCCGTGGAGGTTGCCGAGGGTCGTGTGCTCGTGGCACTGGGCCAGCACTGGCTGCACCGCTCGCTGGTTCTCTTCAATCCTGCTTGGCTGGAGGAAAAGGAACGCAGCAACAACTTCGCGAATGCCCTCGAAGACTGGTCCGTGCAGGGCTTCCAGCGTGGCATTCGCGGCCATTGCGCGTTGAACCGCTTCGAGTCCTGCGCCCTCGTGCCGCATCCCGACAGCGCGGAGAAGCAGGCCCTGCTGGTGAAGCGCGTGGCGGATGGCAATGCGATGTACGCGAACGCAGGCGCCGTGTGGAACTTCCCCGCCGCACCCGCGGGCAGCTTTGAGGTCCGCTTGCGCCTCCAGGAAAAGTCCGCCGGTGCACGCCTCTCGCTCATCGACCGTTGGCTGAATCCCACCGACCCCAGCGCTCATACGCTGGCCATGGGCAGCCTGCAGATCAAAGGCGACGGCACGACGAATGTGGAAGGCGTGAAGCTCACCCCCGGCCAGTGGCACACCCTCACCTTCAAATGGGCTGAGTGCATCAAGGGCGCGAAGTGCGAGGTACTCATCGATGGCCAGCCCGCCACCGGCACGCTGAGCTTCTCCCGCGAATCCCGCCACGGCATCAGCTACGCGCATTTTCAATCCGCCGCGGATGAAGGTGACGAGGGCTTCCTCATCGAATCCGTGCGCGCCACCGTAACGCCTCCGCCTGCGCCACCTGCGACGGAGCCAGCACCGGCGCCCGCGACCACTCCTGCTCCTGCTCCTGCTGGTACTCCTTCACCGGCACCTGGAACAACGCCTGCCCCTGCACCCGCCCCGACCACGCCACCCGGTGGCACACCCGCGCCCACGCCAGCTCCGGCAGCTCCGACACCAGCACCTGCCACACAACCCGCTCCTGCACCGGCTGCGCCTCCCACGACGGCGCCTTCTTCTTCCCCGGCTCCCGCCCCCGCACCCAAGCCCGCCCCCGCTCCTTCCACCACCTCCTGAGAGAAGTCATCACACCCTATCCATCATCATCATGAAGCTGACGCGACGCCTCCTCCTCTCCCTCGCCCTGACCGGTGCCACCAGCGCCGGACTGTCCCTTTCCCACGCGGAAACCGTGGACTGGACCGCCCAGGCAGCGAAGGACGCCAAGGAGGACCGCAGCAGCCATCCGTATGATGGCATCAAGCCCAACAGCATGGTGTGTGATACCACCCTGCGCGAGCTGCCGGATGGGTCATGGGTGCTCTTCATTCTTGCCGGTGGTGACACCGAGCCTTCGCCGCTGAACTACACCGGCATCTCCCGCAGCACCGACCAGGGCAAAACGTGGACGCCACTGGAGGCCTTCAACGTCGGCTTCCCCCGCGAGGGCGATACCATGGGCCAGGGTCCCACAGAGGTCCTCGTCAACGGCAATCGCACCACGCTCTACTTCTCCACCCACGCGAAGCACTGGAACACAAACTGGCACTCGTGGTTCATCCACAGCGATGACGGTTGCAAGACCTGGAGCAAGCCCGAACCCCTGCCCGGTCGCCTTGCGCTGCGCACCTTCATCCGCCCCAGTATCATCACGAAGGACGGGCGCATCATGCTGCCCTTCCAGCATTACATCGGACCGGAAGCCGAGCAGGAGAAGCCGCCGCTGGAGCGAGCCTTCACGAACACGCGCAACGGCGTGCTCATCAGCAGCGACGGCGGCAAGACCTGGAGCGAGCACGGCAACATCCGCCTCACAGAAGACGACAAGTACTTCGGCTGGGCCGAACCGAGCATCGTGGAACTGAGCGATGGCCGAATCGCTATGGTCATCCGCGCCGACAAGCTCGGCGGCGTGCTCTACTACGCCGAGTCCAAGGACGGCGGCAAAACGTGGCCCGAGTTCGCCACGAAGACGGACATCCCCAATCCCGGCTCCAAGGCCAGCCTCTTCTCCCTCGGCGGCGACACCGTGGCCATGCTGCACAATCCGAATCCCACACACCGCAGCCCCCTCGCCCTGTGGATTAGCTTCGATGGCCTGAAGACCTGGCCCTACCAGCGCGTGCTCGTCCCCGAATCCAGCGACGGACCGAAGGGCCGCATCAACTATCCCGACGGCTTCGTGAGCAAGGACAAGCAGTGGCTGCATTTCGCCTACGATGACAACCGGCATCGGGCGGTGCATTACAGTGCGAAGCTGCCACCGCTGGGGAAATAGTTATGGGGCAGAGGTTATTCGTTATGAGTTAGGAGAAAGGTATACCCTGCCGCTCAGGCTCATCATCAGTCTCCGAAGTTCCTCTGCGTCTCTGCGTCTCTGTGTTGAAGCCACTGCACGCGATCACACCCATCACCGGCCTGCAACGTCCCACCGCCGGCCAGAGGCCAGCGCTCCCAGGGCCACCAAAGCCGCTTCAGCCGCCTCCCTTTTCTCTTTTCACTTATCCCTTTTCACTTCCTCCACCATGACCCGCTTCACCAACCTCTACCCCGTCTGGCTCGTGGGCGGAGCGCTGCTCTCGCTCTGGCGGCCTTCAGACTTCATGTGGTTCACCGGACCCTGGATTACCTGGGCGCTCACGCTCGTGATGCTCGGCATGGGCTTCACGCTCACCATTGAGGACTTCAAGCGCCTCTTCCGCATGCCCGGCTCGCTCACCTTGGGGTTCCTCGCGCACTACACCATCATGCCGCTTACGGGCTGGGGCCTCGCTCATCTGCTCGACTTGGAAAAAGGCTTCGCCGTGGGCCTCATCCTCGTCGCCTCGTGTCCCTCCGGCACCGCGTCGAATGTCATCAGCTACCTGGCGAAGGCGGATGTGGCACTCGCGGTTTCCGTCACGCTCACATCCACGCTGCTGGCCTTCATCGCCACGCCGCTGTGGTGCCAGTGGCTTGTGGGTCATCGCGTGCCGGTTGACGCATGGGGCCTGAGCCTTTCCACGATGCAGATCGTGGTGGCCCCCGTGCTCATCGGTGTGTTGAGTAATTGGCTCTTCCCCCGGCAGGTCGCAAAAATCTCGCGCTTCGGTCCTGTCGTTTCCGTCATCGCCCTGGTGCTCATCACGTGTGGCATCGTCTCCAACAACGCCGCTGCCGTCATGGCCAATGCCGGCAAGCTCCTCGTCGCCGCCGTGCTGCTGCATGTGCTCGGCTTCGTGCTGGGCTACGTCGTGGCCCGCGTGCTAGGCTACCCGGAACTGGTCGCCCGCACCGTTTCCATCGAGGTGGGCATGCAGAATGGCGGGCTCGCCGCCGCGCTGGCGAAAAAGAATTTCCCCATGGAGCCGCTGGCCGCCGTGCCTGCGGTCTTCAGCAGCGTGGTGCAGAATATCGTGGGCAGCCTCGCCGCCGCTTGGTGGAGGAGACACCCCGTCAACCCACAAGTTGTTGAAACTTCTTCAAAGCGGAGCTCCTGATGATCGTTAAAGCCACAGTGAAACGCTCTCCTCTGCTCTCCCATCCGCGCAGTCACATCCACTACTGGAAATGTGACCGCCCGGCTGCCTTCCACGGCACCCAGGAAACGCGGGACCACGCCGCCCTGGAGCAGCAGCTCCTGGACGTGCTGCGCCCGCACGCCATTGGGAAACACCTTTCCTTGGAGCCCACGGGCAGCCAGGGAAATCACGTCACCTGGCTGCTGAAGACGGAGGCCCGCAACTTCTTCATCCGCGTGGAGGACGGACCGGACCGGGACGACTACATCGAGGTGGAGTCCCGCGTGCTGCAGGAGGTGCGCTTCCTCGGCATCCGCGCCCCGCAGGTGTACATCGTGGATGCCACCCGCACCGACGTGCCTTTTGCCTGGCAGGTCATGGATCACATCCCCCACCCCGACCTCAATCACTGGGAGAAAGAGGGTGTGCTGGACCTGAGGCAGGCAGCCGCGTCCATCGGCGCCGCTGTGGCGAAGTGGCAGGCGCTGCAGCCCACGGGCTTCGGCCCCTTCAATCCCCAGGCGCTGCGGGATATCGATGACCTGGTGGGGTTCCACGACAAATACGCGGACTACTTCCTCATGCGGCTGGACCGCCACCTGCACTACCTCGTGGAGCAGGAGTTTCTCTCTCTGGATGAAGCGCGGGAGATTCGCAATGAAATCGAAAAACATGAGAAGCTGCTCGACCTGAAACAGGGCTGCCTGGTGCACAAGGACCTTGCCCTTTGGAACATCCTCGGCACCGAGACACAAATCGAAGCTTACATCGACTGGGATGATGCGGTCTCCGGCGATGCCATGGATGACCTGTCCCTGCTGGCCTGCTTTCACGAGGGAGACGTCATTGAGGCCGCGATGCTCGGCTACGCCTCCGTGCGCCCCCTGCCACCGGAGCATCGCCGCCGCTTCTGGCTGCACCTGCTGCGGAACATGCTCGTGAAGTCCGTCATCCGCGTGGGCGCAGGCTACTTCAAGCGCACGGATGGCTTTTTCCTCATCGGCTCCGGCAGCTCCGGGGCGGACCTGCGGACCTTCACGCGAGAACGACTGTTCCGCGCCTTGCATGGACTCCGGGAGGACCTAGAAGTCTCCCAACTATGAGCGACCCCTCCGCCGCCCACCGCACCCGTCTTGGCACCTGGCTTTCCATCGGCTCCCCTGTGATTGCCGAGCTCGCTGCGGGCGTAGGTTATGACTGGGTGCTCATGGATCTGGAGCACGGCTGCGAATCGGAAGCCGCCATCCCTTCGCAACTGCGCGCCCTGCGTGGCTCGATCACGTCAGCCATCGTGCGCGTCGGTGCGCCGCATCCCGACCTCATCGGTCGCGTGCTCGACTGGGGCGCCCGTGGCATCATGGTCCCGCATGTGAATGACGCCGAGGCCGCACAGGCCTGCGTAGAGGCCATGCACTACCCGCCCGTGGGAAAGCGCGGTATCTCCCGCTCCGCCCGCGTGTACGGCTACGGCTTGAATCTGCCCGAGGCCTCTCCACCCCCGCCCGTCTTCATGGCGCAGATTGAGACCATCGATGGCGTGGTGAACGCCGCCTCCATCGCCGCCGTGGAGGGTGTGGATGTCCTCTTCGTGGGACCCGCGGATTTGCAGTTCGACCTTCGCGCCCGTCCGAATGAAATCGCGGAAGGCTACGATGATTGCCTCAAGCACGTCGTCACCGTCGCCCACGCCGCCGGAAAAGAAGCCGGCATTCTCGTGCGCAAGGCCTCCGACCTGCCGGGCCTCCTTGAGATGGGCTTCACCTGCCTCGCCATGGATTCCGACCTCGCGTTGATTCGCAGTGGCATGCAGGCGGGCTTGGAGAAGGCGAGGAAAGCCGTGATCGGGCGACGGGGGGAGTGAACACTGGGCAGGGTTGCGTCAGGGCCATTCAACACAGAGTCACGGAGACACAAAGACACGGAGTTCATTTTAGGAAAATGGTAGATGTGAGGTGCGCTAATTTCTTGGACCACGGGATAAGAGACAAGCCGTATGAGTACCGTGACCCGAAAAAAGCGTTACAGCAGTGATTTTAAAACCCATGCCGTGGAGTTGGTCCGCATGGGCAAGAGTGTGTCCGAGGTGGCTGAAGAACTCGGCATTGGCACTGGCATCCTTTACCGTTGGACCCGGTCCCAAAGGCAGCCGGTGCAGCTCGTAGGCGCAGACCTCCGAGCCGGAGGCGAGGAGGGCGAAGCCAACGAGCTGCACCGGCTGCGGCGTGAAATCGCCAACCTGCGTCTGGAGAACGACATTTTAAAAAAGGCCGCTGTCATCCTGGGCACGCCACAACCGTCCAAACCCGCGAAATGATCCTGCAACTCCAGCGCCAGACCGGTGGGAGTGTGCGCAAGATCTGCGACGTCCTGGAGCTGCCCCGCAGCAGCTTTTACCATGTGGCGAAGTCTGCCTCCAGCCATGAGCAAGACGCTCGTCTGGGTGAACTCATCGAGGAGATCTTCAAACGCAACCGGCACCGCTATGGCTACCGCAGGATCCATGAGGAACTGCGCGACCATGGCATCGTGTGTGCACCCTCCAAGCTGCGCCGCATCCTCAAAACACGGGGCCTCAAGGCCATCCAACCCAAGAACTACCTGCCCAAAACCAGCGATGGCCGGGCAGACCGTCCCTCTGCCAATCTGTTGGCCCAGCAGCCTGTGCCGCAGAAGCCCGGCGAGGCCTGGGTCGCAGACATCACCTTCATTCCCACTACGGCAAACTGGCTCTATCTGGCCGTGGTCATGGATTTGGGCTCGCGTCGCATTGTGGGCTGGAGTCTGGCGTCACACATGCGTGCAGAACTCGTCGTCCACGCCTTGGAACAAGCCCTGCAAACCCATCCCAAAGCCAGCGGCATTGTCTTCCACAGCGACCGGGGCAGCCAGTATGGCAGCACGGCCTTCCGTTCCGTGCTCACGCGTGCCGGCCTGCGCCAGAGCATGTCGGGGCGAGCCAACCCCTATGACAATGCGTGGACAGAGTCCTTCATGGGTACCCTCAAGCGCGAGATGCTTCAAGGAGGCCGCTTTGAAGATCTCACCGATGCACGACTGGAACTCTTTGAGTACATCGAGGGCTACTACAACAACCAGCGCAAGCACTCCGCCATCGGTTACCTCACCCCCAATCAGTTTGAGACCCAATCCAGAAACCTAAACTAAGACACTCGCTGGTCCAAAAATGCGTTGCACCTCAATGGACGTTCTCCTGCGAATTCACTTCGTTGAACTGCACACCCTCATCTCAGTCTCCGAAGTTCCTCTGCGTCTCTGTGTTTGATTCGTCCTGCCGTCCTCACCCTTCGGGCCGCTTCGCGGTCGTCTCGCTCCGCTCGGCGCTGCGTTGAATCCCATGCAGCCTACCACACCCATCTCCCCACGTTTTACCACCTCGGTGAAATTCCCCGCCTCCCATCGCTGTATGATGTCTCCCACATCCCCTCCCATGACAACCCGCCTCCGACTCCGCCCCATCCTCCTCGCCGGCCTCCTTGCCGCCCTCTCACTCCCCGCCTTCAGTGAAACGAAGACAAGCACCGTGCCGCAAGGCGTAGGCATCAAGCTCCCGCCGAACACCAAGCTCGCCATCGTCGGTGACTCCATCACGGAGCAGAAGCAGTATTCCAAGTTCATCGAGGTCTACCTGCTCGCCAGCGCCGGACGTCCGGACATCAAGGTCTTCCAGTACGGCTGGAGCGGGGAGCGCGCGGGCGGATTCGCGGCGCGCATGGAGAATGACCTCTCCACCTTCCAGCCCACCGCCATGACCCTGTGCTACGGCATGAATGACGGCAGCTACGTGGCCTTCAATCCCGGCATCGGCAACGAGTACGAGAAGAACATGCGTGCCATCCTCACCACCGCGGCGAAGCTCGGCGTGACCGGCATCGTGGCAGGCTCCCCCGGCGCGGTGGATACCAAGTACTACGCGAGCAAGGCCACCGGCCCCGATATCTACAACGACAACCTCGCCCACCTGCGCGACATCGACGCGAAGCTCGCCGCCGAATACAAGACCGGCTTCGCCAATGTGCATGACGAGATGATCAACGCCATGACCAAGGCCAAGGCCACCCTCGGCGCGGATTACGATGTGTGCGGTCGCGATGGCGTGCACCCGAACTCCAACGGCCAGCTCCTCATGGCGCTCGCCTTCCTGAAGTCCCTCGGCGTGGATGGTAACATCGGCACCATCACCATCGACATGAAGGGCAACGCCACCGCCAGCGAAGGCCACAAGGTCCTGAGCAGCGCAAATGGCACCGCGGAACTCGAAAGCACCCGCTGGCCCTTCTGTTTCGAAGGCGATGCCAAGGGCGGCAGCCGCAGCATCCTTCCCTTCTGCGACTTCAACGAAAAGCTGAACCGCTACACTCTGCAGGTGAAGAACCTCTCCGCACCCAAGGCCAAGGTCACCTGGGGCAAGGAAACGAAGGAGTTCACCAAGGAACAACTCGCCTCCGGCATCAACCTCGCCGCTGAGTTCAGCAGCACGCCCTTCGACAGCGCCTTCTCCAAGTTCTCCGGAGCCGTGGGTACGAAGCAAGCCCTCGAAACCGTGATGATCAAAAACCTCATCACCCAGTTCCGCTCCTTCGCCAACGACGTGAAGGAAGACCCGGAATTCGGCACCGCGCTCGAACTGCTCAAAAAGAAGATGACCGTCAAGCAGCAGAACCTCGACACCGAAGCCCGCAAACTCCTCGTGCCCGTGAAGCACACGCTCAAGGTGGAAGAAGTGAAGTAAGCCGAGTCTTCTTCAAATCAGACACTCAATTTCATTCAAGAGAGCCCATCGGACTTCCGGTGGGCTTTTTGTTTTCCCACGACGATGCACTCGTCTCAAGGAGCGGGAGCATTCCTGCTCCCGAACCCCTGACGCCATAAGCGGGCGCAAGGTTCACTAAACTGGCGGGTAGGAAAACCCGCCGGACGCTGTCCGGTCAGGAGACCCGACTTCCTAACTCATCACCCTTCCTCACTTCCCCTTCGCTCCCACCGCCGGCGGCTTGTATCCAATGAACTCCTCCTTGTACGCAAACGACGCCATCACATCCTCCAGCGCCACCGCATAGCGTGCAGCCACATCCGCGTTCTCCGCGCTCATCACGATATACGCCACCGCCTTCGGCATCTGCACATACGCCACGCGTTCTACACGCGGATACGACTCTGACGCAGGATATTCATTGATGACCCATGCCAGACCTTCGTTCGTTTTTCCCGCCGCCACCTGGCGATGCGTGAAGCCCGGACGCTCCTTCGTCATGTGCTCGATCGCGACCTTGATGAACTCCTTTGCGTCCTCATGTGTCGTGCTGGCAATCTTCGCATACATCAGCACGGGCGCAGTCTGCCACGTGGAGTCCTTGGGATAGAGCACACACGGCAGGCCATCCGCTGCGCCGGACTTGTTGTCCAGCACCCAACCATTGGGCGCGGCGATGGCGAAAGCCGCCTTCGGTCCGTACACCACGCCGTTGGGGAAGGTCTCGGGCACATCCGGCACCTGCGCGCTGAGGGTTGCCGTGGCGAACATTCCGAAAGCCGCAACAACCAGCGGCATGAGGCCAAATCGGGATGCAGTTTTCATATCATTCAGGGATCGAGCCCGGGATACCCCCTGCATGTCTCCCCCCTCCAGAATGTGACACTCAACCCGGTTTCAACTCCGGGCAGATGGCATCTTCACCCTGGGTGAAAGCACCGCCTTTCTTCTTCTGTTTTCCTCTCCCGCCTTGTAATTTCCTGCTCTCCATCCCCCGTTTCCTTTCCTCCACCTCCCTCCCATGAAACTCCGACTCACCCACGCCCTTCTCGCCTGCTGCATCGCCGCCTCGCTTCCTGCCCACATCTCCGCAGCAGAGTGGACCATCGAGACCTTCGCAGGCACCGGTGAGCAGGGCTTCAGCGGTGATGGAGGTCCGGCCACGAAGGCGAAGATGGACAATCCCTTCGGCGTGGTGCGCGGCCCGGATGGCGCCATCTGGTACACGGAATACACCGGCCACAAGATTCGCAAGGTCACACCGGATGGCAAGATTCAAACCGTGGCCGGCACCGGAACGAAGGGCTACACCGGCGACGGCGGTCCTGCGCTGCAGGCCACCTTCAACCTGCCGCACGAGATCCGCTTCGACAAAGACGGCAACTACTACCTCGCTGACATGGCCAACCACGCCATCCGCAAGGTGGATGGCAAGACGGGCATCATCACCACCTTCGCTGGCACCGGCACCGCAGGCTACAGCGGTGATGGCGGCCCAGCGAACAAGGCGCAACTCAAGCAGCCGCACAGCATCCAGTTCGACCTCGCAGGCGACCTCTACATCTGCGACATCGGCAACAACGTGATCCGCAAGGTGGACATGAAGACAGGAAATATCTCCACCTTCGCTGGCACCGGCAAACCCGGCCCCACGCCCGATGGCTCACCCATCGCCGGCACGCCGCTCAAGGGACCGCGCTCCATGGACGTCGACCCGCAGGGAAATCTCTGGCTCGTCACGCGCGAGGGCAACCAAGTCCTCAAGCTCGACCTGAAGGAAGGCAAGATTCATCACATCGCCGGCACCGGCGATAAGGGCTTCACCGGCAATAGCGGCCCCGCCAAGGAAGCCAAACTCTTCGGCCCCAAGGGCATCGCTCTCGACGCCGAAGGCAACGCCTGGCTCGCCGATACCGAAAGCCACACCGTGCGCATGGTAGAAGCCAAGACCGGCAAGCTTCTCCTCATGGCCGGCACTGGCAAGAAAGGTGACGGCCCTGATGGCGACCCGCTCAATTGCGCCATGGCCCGCCTTCACGGCATCTACGTGGACAAGGATGGCTCCGTCTACATCGGCGACAGCGAAGCGCATCGCGTGCGCGTGATGAAGAAGAAGTGAGAGGCAATCATTCATCCGTGGTCACTCGTCATTTGTCAGCCGACCACATCCGCCCTCGAATCTATTAGCGAACATCAGCGACCATTAGCGGTCCGCCCAAACCCCACCACTCCTCGCGACGCCTCACACCCCAAAGCAAAACCATTAGTGCCTATTAGTGTCCATTAGTGGTTCCCCAATCCCACCACCTTCCACCATGTCCCGCCTCACCTTTCACCACTCACTCATCCTCGCAATCGCTCTGGCATGCACCACGAGTGCCACCTTCGCTGACAAGCTCGTCCTCGTCGCCGGTGGTTCGAAAGACGCGGTCAACATCCCCGCCCTCGAAGCCGTACTGAAAGAACCCTTTGGCACCGAGTTCGACTCCGAGGGGAACATGTGGATCGTGGAGATGGTTTCCGGCAATCGCCTGCTGAAGGTGGACTCCACGGGCAAGCTCTCCCACGTGGCTGGTCAGTTGAAGCCCGGCTTCTCCGGCGATGGCGGCCCTGCCATCGATGCGCAATTCAATGGTCCGCACAATCTCGCCGTGCTGCCGAATGGGAACATCCTCATCGCAGACACGTGGAACGGGCTCGTACGTGAAGTCGATGTGAAAGCAGGTCGCGTGGCCCCGCTCAAAGGCTACGCAACACCACTCGACAAGGCCAAGGGCTCCGGCCCCTACTGCATCACCCTCGACTTCACCGGCACGAAGCTCTACATCGCGAATCTGCGTCAGATTCTTGAACTCGACCTTACCACCAGTAATCTCAAGGCCGTGGCCGGCAACGGGCAGAAGGGTGTCCCCCAGGATGGAGATCTCGCCACCGAAGCGCCCCTTGTGGATCCACGCGCCGTCGCCGTGGATCGCGAGGGCCGCATCTACATTCTGGAGCGCAACGGCAATGCCCTGCGTGTAGTGGAAAAAGATGGCCGCATCCGCACCGTGGTGAATGCCTCCGGCAAGAAAGGCGCCACCGGCGATGGCGGCGCTGCGATTGACGCCACCATGAATGGCCCCAAGCACATCTGCGTGGATCGCGACAATTCCGTGCTCATTGCCGATGCGGAGAACCACATCATCCGTCGCTACGTGCCTGCGAACGGCAGCATCCAGCGCGTGGCCGGTACCGGAAAGAAAGGCACTGCCGGCGAAGGTGGTGACCCGCTCAAGATCGAACTCGCCCGTCCCCACGGCGTGACCATTCACCCGAAGACCGGCGAGCTCTACATCACGGACAGCTACAACAACCGCGTGCTGAAGCTGGTGAAGTAAACGCTGGGAATCACCTTTCGCCAGAACGCGATATGCCATCCCCACCTCCTGCTGAAACCGACCTCTGGTGGGTCATCCCCAGCTCACTCGCGGGGACTTCGATGCCTCATGTACACCCGGACCGTCATGAGACTCCGGGCGCCGCGTTGGATGCGTTCAGGGATGAACTTCCTTCCTTGTGGCGTGAGGGCATCCGCGCCGTGGTCTGTTTATTAAACATGCGCTCCGCCGAGGCCGCATACAACGCCGCAGGCTTCTCCTACCTCTGCCTTCCTATTGTGGATGGACAAGCGCCCTGCATGGAGCAGTTCCAGGCCTTCATGGAATTCACCCGGCAACAGCACGCGCAAGGTCATGGCGTGGCCGTGCATTGCGTCGCTGGCATCGGTCGTACTGGCACCATGCTGGCGGGACATCTTATCACCCGCGGCATGGCGGTTGATGAGGCCATTGCACGTGTGCGCCAGCTACGTCCCGGCGCCGTGGAGACTTTTGCCCAGGTGCGTTTTCTTCAGCAACTGGCACAAGACCTCCAGCAGAACCCACCTTCCTAAACTCACAGGAAGAGGGCTCTGCCAAAGCCCAACTCAAGGGAAGTTTTTTGAGTGTGTCTTACAATCCGTCGTAAGCGGGAGGCGGCACCATCTTGAGAATTCCCGAGACACCCCGACGCTCAAATGAAAATGCGGATGGGAATGCAGTGGCGCCCTTGTCAGCATCGCCCTGTCCCACCTGCTTCCAACCCTCGGTCAGCGGCGCCGCTGCATCCGTGTAGTAGTACTGGCTCCATGTGCCATTGGTGTTCTGAAACCAGATGAGATCCGCCGTGGTCTCTGAGCCATGCTGGACGTAGTCCTTCAGTCCGCTGTTGGTCAGCGTGGCTCCGGTGTTGTAGCTCGCATTCACATCAATCTTCGTTCCAGTCTCCGCGAAGAAGTACGTGGGCGAGGTCCGCAGTTCCCCCGCGAACTTGATGTTCAGGTTGGTGGTGCGATTGCGGTCAATCCAGATGCCGTCCACGTGATACACTGGGACATTCCCCGCATCCACCGTCGGGCTTCCCACCTCGCGCCAGCCACCCCGCACCGTTGAATAGTAGATGTATCGGTATCCACCTGATCCATTGGGTATCTGCACGATGTCTGCATTCCCTTGTGTGTTTGCATTATTGCTCGGCCTGAGACCCGCATCGTTTGCAGCACCGAACAGCGATACCGGAGTATGCGCCGGACGAACGGCGTAGGTGTCATCCACTTCCATCAAGGCAGAGATATCGTCCTCGGTGGTCAGCACATTCTGACTTACTGAAGACACAGGGCTGGCGATTCCCTTGTTCGGACCACTGGTGATTTCCACCCAAAGATTCGTCTGGCCTGCAAGCGCCGTCGCAAAGTCGACGTCGTTGTCAGTTAACGAATTGGCTGCCTTGGCATCCACCTTTCCAGACGCAAGCCTGGAGCGGACAAAATGAATTCCCAAGAGCGTGGTGGAGGACTTTCGCGCAGTGACGGTGTGAAAGCCCGTCAACTTGGTGGTGATGGCGTCGGGTGTTTGCCCGAGACCGGTAGCAGCGACACACGTCAGTGCCGCTGCGAGAAGAGGCATGGAGCTTTTCATGGCGGTAGGGATAGCCGCCCGAGACAATAGCGAATCGCGATTTGCAATGTCGAGCCAATTTCGATTTAGCCGAGCGAAACACACTTGTGCATAGAGAAACGATAAGCCAACATTCAAGAATGACACTGAGCTACGCTCCTAAATAACAACAGCAACATTCTGCACCCTTTCCGCAAGACGCTTGCCACCACGAGTCTCTCGAAGCCACAATGGCTCCACGTGTGAATACCACTTCAAGCTGCAAGACATATCGAGGCCGCGAAAACGCATTCTTATGAGATGGTTAGCAATCACCTGGATGGTGCTACAATCACTCGCAGCCTGCTATGGAGACATCCTGCCAGAACTGCAATCAGCGAGCGGATACGACAGTGTTGCGGTCGAAGGCTGGACGACGCTGTCAGATGACAAAAGGCACCACTTGAAATTGAATACGGAATCCCGCGAAGTGGTGGACCGGATCACGAACTACCTGAAAGGACTCGATTGCGTTCCGATTACACTCGATGAAGGGGCTGCAAGTTCCGATGTGGTAAAGATTACCCTGAAATCGAAGGACAAGACTGTGGTACTCGCCTTGTTTGCCAAGAAATACGTTATTATCACGGAGAGCCGCGCGTTCTACGAAATTAGAAATGTCTCAGAAAGTGCGGGCGCTCTTTTAATGCACAAGCTTGTCGCTGACTATCCTCACCTCATCAGGGACATTCCCCCAAGTGGACCTCCACCTTGAACAGCCTCGCACTCACACGACCATGCTCCGCGTCATTCCCTTTCTCCTCGTCTTCCTCACCACGCTGCACGGCGCGGGACCTGCGAAGTCAGAAGCCAAACCCACTCCACTCTTCCGTGACTTCGTGGGTCTGTGCGGACACACGGTGAATTTCAAACCGGATCTCTACTACCCGGTGTGTCGCTGGGTGCGTGACTACCATCCCGTGAAGTGGGACCTTGGTGATGACACCAGCAAGCTTCCCGACTGGCCCTTTGCGAAGAACCGCGTCTCCTGGGAACAGGTGTACGGCTCGTGGCATGAGAAGGGCCTGCGCATCACCGCCTGCTTCCAGATCGATGAGATGCAAAAGGACTGGAAGAACATGACTACCGATGCGCATGCCTATGCGAAAAGCTTCGCGGAAAACTTCGGCCCCGGCGGCAAGTGGCCTTATGTGGAATACGTCGAACTGGGCAATGAACCCGGCCTGTATGACGACCCATCCTATCGCGCCATCTTCGAAGCCATGGCGCGTGGTGTGCGTGAAGGGAATCCCAAGATGAAGATTGCCACCTGCAACATCGAGACCGGCAAGAGCGAGCGCTACTGGAAAGGCACCGATGCCATCCAGGGACTCGAAGATTTGTATGATGTCATTCGCATCCATCGCTATGCCATCGCCACGCAATGGCCCGTGTGGCGCCGCAGCTATCCGGAAGACCCGAAGGTACCCTTCCTCAGCCGCATCCAGGAGATCGTACACTGGCGCGATGAGCATGCGCCCGGCAAGCCCGTGTGGGTTTCCGAGTTCGGCTGGGACGCTGCGGAGAAGAAGCCCGACCCCAAGGGTGACTGGGCCAAGTGGGAAGACTCCACGGATGAAGACCAGGCCCGCTGGCTCGTGCGCTCCTTCCTCCTCTTCTCCGGGATGAACATCGACAAGGCCTTCACCTATTTCTTCAACGACTCAGATGAAGCCCGCCTGCACCACGCCTCCGGCATCACCCGCAACTTCCAGCCCAAGCCCTCCTACCACGCCATCGCCTGGATGCTGAAGTCGCTCGAAGACTATCGCTATGCACGCACCGTCCGCGCTTCGCTGGAGGAAGGCTACATCTACGAGTTCACGCCGGAGAAGGAAGGCTCTCCTGTGATCTGGGCGGTGTGGCATCCCACAAAGAATGACTTCACCACCAGCGTCGATACCAAGGGGATGACCTTGCAGAAGGCCGAGCGCATGCCGTTCGCGAAGGATGCCTCCACGGCCGTCGAAGTGCCAAGTGAGGAAGGGAAGGTGACCCTCACACTTAGCACGGATCCCACGTTCCTCTGGCTGACGCCTGCGAAGTAATGAATGCACATGATATAGCGCTTTGCGTCTTAGGCGTCAGGTTGAGAGAACGGTGTGAAAGCAAGTGAAGGAAAACATTCACGAACGATCCGGACGCTGTGACGCGCAGCGTCCTTGGACTGCGTGCAGCCTGCTGCCGCTTTCCAGAGTCCACAGCCTGCTGTGGCGAGGGTGACACTTGCTCGTAGTAAGATATCTCCAGAAGACCAGGCGCCTGCGTCGCGGTAGAGCGTGCAGCAGGCTGCACTGAGGGAAAGCGGCAGCGGGGCTGCACGCAGTCCAAGGCCTTCGGCACCACTTCCGGATCCTTACCCTGACGTTCATTCGCAAGGGGGCGAGATTGCTACGCTTTTCAGGACGAAAAGCGTAAGTCGTCGTCACACCTTCTTCTTCCCGCGCACCGGCGCCGCCAGCCACTCATCCTTGGAGAGCTTACCGTCGTTGTTGCCGTCCACACGGGCGAAGCGCTTCTCAGCGCGTTGCGGTTTCTTCTGCGCGAACCTTGCGTTCTTGAATTCCTCACGATCCACAAACGTGTCACTGTTCTTGTCGAGCCGGGAGAATTGCTTTTCCCGCTTTGCTTTGTTCAGCACCTTATCCGCATCCGAGGCTCCGGGTGTCGCGGGCGCAGAAGGACTCGGCGGAGTGACCGCTGGAGGTGTGGGTGTTGTGGGTGTGCTCTGGCTCTGACCGTGAGTAACGGCAGCGCCCAACAACATCGAGGCGTAAAGAAGGGATATCGTCTTCATGATGCGTGTTAGTCGTGCTCGCTGCAGCCCTCATTCAATCCATTCCGTGATATCAAGCACATCCAATGGCTCACCCCATTCGTTCCTTTTGCATCATCGTGCTAAATGAAGGACGAAATCATCGGGGCATCGCTCTTTTGATTGCTCTTTGTGCATGAAGTTGCGATGATGCGACACGAATGATGCACCGGCATCGTACCGCAGCCCACTGTGCGTCCGGAACCCTTACAGCGAGTCCCGCCATGGCAAAGGAACTTCCCCACCCCGCATCACGGCTAGGCCCCCCCGCAGTAAAGGCCGCGCGACAGTTCACCCCGGGCGAAGAAGCCGCGAACTGGATTACGCACGGCATCGGCCTGCTGCTCAGCACCGTGGCTCTGGTGCTGCTCATGGTGGATTCCATCCTGCATGGCACCGCGTGGCACATGGTCAGCTTCGCCGTATATGGCACCACGCTGGTGGCACTCTACTCGGCATCCACGGCGTACCACGCCATTCGTGGACCTCAGTTGAAGCTTCTTTTCAAGAAGCTCGACCACGCCGCGATCTTCCTGCTCATCGCAGGCACCTACACACCTTTTCTCCTCACGGTGCTGAGAGGGCCTCTGGGCTGGACTCTATTCGGCGTCATCTGGACGTTGTGCGTGGCGGGCGCAGTGATGCAACTCGTCCCGCGGAAGGTGCATCGCTTTGCCTCAGTGTTCGCCTACCTCTTCACCGGCTGGCTCGTGCTGGTCGCCATCAAGCCCCTGGTGGCCGCCCTGCCCAGCGGTGGCATGTGGCTGCTGGTCGCGGGCGGTGTTTGCTACACCTCGGGCGTCGTCTTCTACCGCTGGCACCGTCTCCGGTATCATCACGCCATCTGGCACACCTTCGTGCTGGCCGGAAGCATCTGCCATTTCCTGGCGGTGCTTCTGTATGTGCTACCGACACCGGCGGTTTGACACACATTGACGAATTAGCCGCTTCGAATGAGGCGGACGTCGATCAGAGTCGCCGTCCTGAGAATTGCCCACTTTGCCTGTTTCGTTTCCGGCGGGGTGTCTGCTAACTTGATGGCATGCTGAAATTTGCGGCTCTTGCCGGCATCGCTCTGACTCTCATCGCACCTTCCCTGGCTGCGCAAGGTCCCACTGCGCCCGCGGCAGAAGGCGACAGCTCCAAGCCAGCCTCTCTCCCGGGAAAGCGGGAGAAGATCACCGATCCGAATCCCGCGCTGCTGTACTGGCAGGCCTTTGCGTTGCTGCCCGAGTTGAAGCAAGCACAACTCAAAGTGCTCACGGAAGTGCTCGATGGCCGCTTGCCAGTCACAGACCCCTCGGTGGGCACGCTGCTGGGTGTCGCGAGGCGCAGCCTGGATCGATTCGCACGCGCCGCCCAGGGTGACCAACCGTGTGTGTGGGGCACCACCTTTGACGAAGGTCCCTTCGCCCCCATGCCGCACCTCACCAAGCTGCAACTACTGTGCCGTCTGGCGCTGGTGCAGGTGGAGGTGCACTACGCCTCGGGCAATGCGGATGCCGCGTGGGCCTGGACGAAGCATGTGCATGCCGCCGCACGTCATCTCGCAGCCGAGCCGTTGCTCATCACTGCCATCATGCAGCACAGTGTGGAGCAGCAGGCCATCCGCACCACCGCGAGGCACATGCTCAGCATGGATGTGGAGCAGGGAAAGACCATTGTGAAGGACATGAAGGCCCTGCCTCCATTGCACACCGTGCGGGAGGCTCTTACCGGCGAGCATGCGATGGCGGACTGGATGCGGCGCATGGTCCTCGGCATCCAGAACTCACCCGAGAGTGAAAAGGCCGCGCTCGAGGCAGCCCAGTCATTCCTCGGTTCCCAGAGCCAGGATGCTGATAACGCAAGAGCTGCCTCCGCAAAGCAAGCACTCGCCTCCGTGGAGGAATGGAAGAAGACCGCGGAGCAAGGTCGAGAACTCCAGGCACGCGCGGAAACCGCGAGCACCAAACCCTGGCAGGAGTATCAAGCAGACCTCAAGGAGATGCACGCCAGCCTTACGAACGCGAGCCAGGTGCTGAAAAACACCCTGCCCTCCTTCGAAGGCGCCATGCGGAAGCAGTTCGAGACCCAGACCCTGCACACCATGCTCTTCGCCGTGCTGCAGCCACCAACGGACGGTCACGTAAGTGGTGAGATGAAGGGTTTTGTCGATTCCTTTGAAGGCAAACCGCTCGTGCTCAAACGTGAGGAGGAGCCGTGGACGGTGAGCATGCAGGGAATTGTGAACGGCAAGCCGCTCAAGCTGGAGATTGGGCGCTAAGAATCACCTCCACTGAGAGAGGCATCCCATCTTCTCGCCATGTCTGCATCACCCTCTGGCAAGGAAGCACCTGGGCCCGGGCGTTACACGCTCAAGAAGAAAAAGGGCCCATGGTACTACTGGCTCATCCCTTCCAAACATGACCCCAAGAACGCCTTCATCGCAAATTGGGCTGCGTGGATAGTTTCACTCGAGTGGCTGGCAATCTTTGCGTATTCCGTAGCTTCTCCCAACGTGTGCGGCGTTGGGGAACCGGGCTACATTTCCGCGGTGGTGGTTCCAAGCATTTTTGGAATACTCGCCTGCTGGGGCTATCGCGGCGTGGTATCCGGTCACGTGCGGAAGATTGGCAGCGCCCTGCTTCTCCTCACTAATGGCACTCTTTTCGTCATCTTCGTCATCACCTATTTCGTCCTCTGGTTGAGGTACGGCTAGACCGCTCTCGCAGTGGCTGAGATTTTCATCGCCCACTCGCGGACAGGTTGGCCTCACGCAGCGCCTGCAACACCTCTTCATCTGACGTCTGGGTGAAGTCCTCGTAGTGCTGCCCCACCGCCTGGAAATCTGCAGGGATGAATACTGAAACGACCTCCACACCGGCATCCTCAAAACTGGCGCGAGCCTGCCACGCTGTGACCGGCACCGCTACGATGCACTGCGCCACTCCACGCCCGCGCAACGCCTTCACCGCGGCATGCATGGTGGCTCCCGTGGCGAGTCCGTCATCCACCGCGATGACCGTCTTTCCTCTCAGGTCGATAGCAGGCCGCGCTCCTTGATATTCCTGCTCTCGGCGCTCCAGTTCCTTCCTTTCCCGCACCATCGCCTCATGTAGCGCCACCTCCGGTTCGCGTAGGCTGGCCATGACCTCGGGATTCACCACGAGGGCATCGTCAGGAGCAATCGCTCCCAGAGCCAGTTCCTCATGTCCCGGCACGCCCAGCTTGCGCACCACCATGATGTCCAGCGGCGCATGCAGCGCCTTCGCCACTTCCGCCGCGACAGGCACGCCGCCCCGCGGCAGGCCCACAATCACCACGTCCGCACGCCCTGCGTAGCCGGACAACCGTTGCGCCAGTTGGACTCCTGCATCGATGCGGTCTCGAAAGAGCATAGCCTCGTCCCCCGGATGGAATCGCACGTGGCGGTTCCATCCGATGGGTGGGCCATGCGCTGAGGTTCGAGCCTCAGCTCAGCTCAACGTCTCCACCGGCAGCTTCTTGATCGCGCCGCCCTCCATGGCGCTCTGATGGGCAAGGATGCCGGTGCAGGTCCAGTTGGCGCTCTGCTTGGCATTCGGGAAGGTCTCGCGCTTCTCCACCAGCGCCATGGCGAACTCATGGGCGAGGTGCGGATGGCTGCCGCCATGTCCCGCGCCCTGGGTGAAGCTCAGGTGCGTGTTGGCGTCGTCGTCGTACACACCCTTGGTCGTGTAGCGCTGGATGGGCTCCGGCAGACGGTCCGCGAAATCGGGGCACTTGATCTTCTCAGGGATCTCCGGCTCCGGCTTCTTCGCGGTGTGCAGCACAAGGGGCTCGTGCTCGATGAGCGGCCACTCGACGGATTTCTGGCTGCCGTACACGTCGATGCTCTCACGGTACTGGCGTGCCGTATCAAAGAGCGAGCGGATGATGCGCACACTGAGGTCTGACTTGTGCACCTTCACATGCGCCGTCTCCACGGCGAAGGGCGAGTTGTAGTGCTTGATGAGTTCCTCGCGAATCGTGCCCGAGCCGAAGCAGCTCACATACTCCGCCTCACCACCGGCGAGACCGAGCACAGGGCCCACGCAGTGCGTGGCGTAGTGCATGGGCGGTAGACCGGGCCAGTAGTTTGGCCAACCATCCATGTCCTGCTGGTGGCTCGCCTGGATGAACTGCAGCTTGCCCAGTTCACCCTTGTCCGCGAGGTCCTTCATGAAAAGATACTCACGAGCATACACCACCGTCTCCATCATCATGTAGGTAAGACCGGTCTCCTGGGTGAGCTTGATGATCTCCAGGCACTCCTCCACGCTGGTAGCCATCGGCACCGTGCAGGCCACGTGCTTGCCCGCCTTCAGCGCGGCGATGCTCATCCAGCCGTGATCAGGAATCGGCGAGTTGATGTGCACCGCATCCACATTCGGGTCCTTGAGCAATTCCTCGTACTCCGTGTAGCGCACGTCCACCTTCCAGTAGTCGCCGCACTCCTTGAGCTTCGCCTCGTTGCGCTGGCAGATGGCATAGCAGTTCGTATGCGGATGGCGCTGCCAGATGGGGATGAACTCCGCCCCGAATCCGAGGCCGACGACGGCGATGTTGAGTTTTTTGCTCATGAAGTGAAGCGGCGAAATGCGCGCACGATCAAACGCCGTCGCGCAATATTTTGCACGGACATTTTTTGTGCCGAATCGGACAGGAGCGGGCTCGCGGAACTCGCCTGAGTTGATGGTCTAGGGTTGATAGTTGATAGCCTGAGACTGATGCCCAAGCTCACGCAGTGGAGCAAAGAGCACTCCTCACGTCCAGGACACAGCTCATGCTTAGGCCCCCGACCTCATTGTCCGGTACTCTCAGGCTATCAACTATCAACCCTCAACTATTGACCCTTCACCTCCCTACTTGATCCCAATCACCATCGACTCCGGTCCCACCAGGTGCTCCACGCGCATGTCACGGAAGCCCGCTTCCTTCATCCAGCCGATGCAATCAGCGCCGGTGAAGTCGAAGCCACCGTCCGTCTCGACGAGCATGTTCAAACTCATGTGCAGACCGAAGGCGTTTTGTGAACGATCGTCATCGATGATGGACTCATAGACCACCACGGCACCGCCCTCTGGCAGGGCCTCGTAGGACTTCTTCAGGAGCATCTTCTTCGTCTCCAGATCCCAGTCGTGGAGGATGTGTCCCATCAGCACCACGTCCGCCTTCGGCAGTGCATCTGTGAAGAAGCTGCCTGCGGCGAAGGTCACGCGTTCCTTGAGCCCGTTCACGGCGACGTAGTCCGAGAAGATTGGCCCCACCTCAGGCAGGTCAAAGCCGGTGCCGCGGAGGTGCGGATTCGCCAGCGCGATCTGCACCGCCAGGTCGCCTTGCGCCGTACCCACATCCACATAGGTCTTGTAATCCAGCCATGGGAACTGCTTCGCGATGGCCATGTTCGCCCCGCGGCTCACTCCGGACATGGCGCGAAGGAATTCGGCCAGCTTCGCGGGATCCTTGTACAGTTCCGAAAACAAGTCCGTGCCCTGCAGTTTTTCATTCTGTCGCTCGCCGGTGCGGAGTGCCGTGGTGAGATTTCCCCAGAAGGGGTAGAGCCGGTTGTTCGCCATCTCCAGGATGCCGCCGATGTACGAGGGCTTGGCCTTGTCGAGAAACACGTCCGTTTCCGATGTGTTGCGGTACAGGCCATCCTCGCGCTGGAGGAAACCCATCGCCACAAGTGCGTCCAGGAAGTCCAGGGTGCCACGCTCGTGCAGGCCCAGCGCGTGCCGGAGCGTTGCGGCGTCCTGCGGGGCCTTCGCCAGCAGGGTGAAGATTTCTAGCTCCACGGCGCTGAGCAGGGTCTTGGCAGGCCAGAAGGCCAGCCCCGTCTTGAGGATGTTTTCAGGAGAGAGCGGTGTCATGTGCTTCGATGAAGATGAAACCTGTGCTGGTGCGAAATCCGCCGGTTGTGACGGAAGTCCGATGCCTAAACGATTTCATAGCCGCATCCTTGACTCGCGCAACTCTGGTGGAAGTCTCCGCGCACCTTTCACATGCGCTGGCTCTCCACCCTTCTGGCGGCAAGTTTTCTTGCCATTTTCACCCTCCCCGTTCACGCCGAGAAAATCCGCGTGGTTTCACGAGACATTGAGCCGTTCTCCTTTCAGCAGGATGGCAGGCGCGTGGGCTACGCCATGGAACTGTGGGACCAGATCGCACGCGAAGCCGGACTGGAATACGAGGTGCAGACCGTCGGAACCGCCCAGGAGATGATCGATGCCCTGCAAAACAAATCCGCTGATGCGGGTGTGGGCGCACTCAGCGTGACCTCCAAGCGTGAAGAAACCATCGACTTCTCCCAACCCTTCTACGAGTCCGGTCTGCAGGTCCTCGTGGCCGGTGGCGGCGGCAGCTTCACCGACACGCTCTTCCAGCTCGCCGGAAATCTTTTCAACTGGAAGCTCATTGGCATGTTCGCCCTTTTGGTACTGGCCATGCTCATCATCTCCCACCTGGTGTGGATGTATGAGCACAAGGTGAACGAGGACATGTGGCCCAAGAGCTATGCACATGGCATGTGGGAGTCCTTCTGGTGGACCATCAGCACGCTCCTCGTCGGCGGCGCAGACAACAAGGGACCGGTGGGTGTAGCGGGCCGTTTGATTGCCATTGTGTGGATGCTCCTGAGCATCGTGCTGGTTTCACTCCTCACGGCGTCCTTCACCACCACCATGACCATCAACACCCTCAAGGGTGACATCAATGGCCCCGGCGACCTTCCCGGACGCAATGTGGCCACCATCAAGGGCAGCACGTCCGAAGGGTGGCTCAATGCACGCGGCGCCAAGGTGCAGTCCTTTGCCAATGTGGCGGAATGTATCCAGGCGCTCCAGGCGAAGAAAGTGCAGGCCGTGGTGTATGATGCCCCCATGCTGCAGTACAACGTCAACAAGCTGCAGGACGACAAGCTGCAACTCGTGGGCACCATGTTTGATCGTCAGAACTACGCCTTCGCCCTCCAGCAGGACAGCCCCTACCGCGAGCGCATCAATCGTGCCCTGCTCGCCCTCAGCGAGCGTGGTGTGGGCCTGGAACTGCGGAAGAAGTGGTTCGGAGACGAGAACTAACCTGACAACTGGCCCCACATGTCTGCACCGGTCGCCTTCAAGTGTCCCAACTGTGCCTCACCGCTCAAGGCGGATGACTGGGACCGGGACTCAGGCATCATCCGGTGCAGCTACTGCCGTGCGCTCTCGACGGTGCCCACTGCGGGCTCGGGCTCTGCCGGGAGCACGCAGGGCGGCGCCTCTCCTCGCGTTCGGCCACCAGTGCCCCTCCCCTCCGCACTGACGGTGGACGAGGGAGCTCTGGGACTGACCATTCAGCGTCGCTGGTTCAACTGGAGCGTGCTTTTCCTCATCCCCTTCTGCATCGCTTGGAATGGCTTCATGGTCTTCTGGTATGGCGCAATGTTTGAGCACAATGCCCCGTGGATCTTCAAGCTGTTTCCCATCGCTCATGTGACCGTGGGTGTGGCCATGGCGTACTTCACGCTGGCCACCTTGTTCAATCGCACTCGCATCAGTGTGGAGAGTGGACTGATTCGCATCCGCCACAGCCCCATCCCCTGGCGGGGCAATCAGGATCTCGATACCAACGGTGTAGACCAGCTCTACTGCAAAGAGAAGCGGCACAACGGCAAGAACGGCCCGCACTACACCTATGAAGTCTGGGCCGTCCTGCGCGACAATACCTCGTGCAAAATCCTCAGCACCTCCATGAATGAGGATCAGGCCTTGTTCATCGAGCAGAAGCTGGAGCAGGCCCTCGGCATCAAAGACCGTCCCGTGGCGGGTGAAATCGTGCGATAACGCGACATCTGTTGCCGCGCTGGCACACGCGCGCTCAGAAGGCATTCATGCGCCACAGCGCTGCATTGAGCGCCGTGGCAAAGCCCACCCACAGCAGGTAGGGCACCAGCAACCAGGCCGCGAGCCGATCATGCCTGCGGAATGCCTTCCGTGTGGCAGCAATCATGATGAGCAGCGTAACGATCACGAAAAGTGCCAGGTCAGTACGATGCATGCCAAAGAACACCGGAGTCCAGAGCGCATTCAAGCCGAGCTGCGCGAGGAACAACGTCAGTGCACCGCCGGCACGCGCAAAGCCGTCCTTCCTCCAGACCATCCATGCGCTGATGCCCATGAGCAGGTAGAGCACGGACCACACCGGACCAAAAAGCCAGTTCGGAGGATTCCACGAAGGCTTCACCAAATGCGCATACCAGTCATCTGGCGGAAACCAGACACCCGGCAACGCGGCGGCATAACTAAGCAGCACCCAACCCAGCAACGCCAACAGCGTGATGGGACCGGAGATGGTTCGGGAGTGAGCCGCAGTGAGAGACATGCCGTTCAAAGTATCGCCTGAGAGAATGCCTCAGGACCTGTGAGCAGCACACTTTTCCAGCGCATCGTGAACGCGCCCTTCGCAGGAGTACTATTTTTTCTTCTCCCTCGTCAGAAGGAACGTCAGGTCGCTGCTCCCTTTCAGGGTGAGGCCTGTAAACTTCGTACCTTCCTTGTCCTGATGTTCACCGACCGCAAACGTGTAAGTCATGGGCTTGCCCTTCCCGGCCACGGGCACGAGATTCAGCGAGTCTCCACTGATCGTGTAACTGCCCTTGGAAGCCGTGAGGATGCCCGCGATGCGGTGGCTGTCCTCATACTCGCCGGACGGCTCCAGCTTGAGGGTGCCATACACGGAGGCGGTGGAGCCACCTGTCTGCCCGCTGGCAAAGTACCACGTCCCTGTGATGTCCGGTCCGGCGAATGCGGAACATGCGGAAAGCACCATGGCAATGCCGATGGCGAGGAATTGACGACGGGAAGAAGAACGGAGCATCATGGGTGACGCCCTGTTTGGAGGCGACATCGAATCAGCGCAAGGAACATTGTGCCGGAATTGCAGAGCATTCCGCGTCTGCCCGAGCCTACCCACAAAAAAGCTCCACATCTCGCGACGTGGAGCTCTTGTCTTTCTGACTGGTGAATCCGATGCCGACTACTTCGCAAACCTCGCATCCTGCGGATTTCCGGCAGAGAGGATGTAGGCAATCAGATCGAGAAGTTCGTCCTGGTTCAGCGTGTTGATGAGGCCAGGCGGCATCATGCTCACCGGCTGGGTCTTCTTGCTCTTCACTTCATCGGCGGGCACTTTGGTCAGCGTGGTGGGAGCAAAGGGATTCATCATCACCATCAGGTCGCCATTTTCCTCTGCCACGATGCGACCGATGACGAGGCCGCCATCCTTCTTCTCGATCTGGTGGCTGTCGTACTGATCCGAGATCACCTTGCTGGGCTCAATGATGTTTTCCATCAAGTCGCGCAGCGTGTAGCGGCTGCCAGCACCAGTAACGTCCGGCCCGATGCTGCCGCCATCTCCACCAAAGCGGTGGCACGTGAGGCACAGCGTGGAGGTGAACATGGCCTTGCCGTTTTCGAAGTTCCGGTGCTTCAGACCGTCGCCTTCGGCAAGCTTCAGAACCTCATCGATGGTGTAGGCGCGCCCGGGGCCCTTCGGAGCCACGAAGTTCGCCACCTGCACGGCATCATTCTTCGAGGAGAGGGCATCCAGTGCGGCGCGTTCATCGTCAGGAGCAAAGTTGGCCAAAGCCTCCTGCCGGGTGTTTTCGATGAAGCCCTTGAAGCTGTTGCCACCCTTCCACTGGCGGGCACGGGGGAACCAGGAGAAGTACGTCTCACGGGATTCCTTCGTCCAGCCAGCTGTGGCGTTCCTCAAGGCAAACATGTACGAGATCTGCTGGCGGTTCGGCTGGCTGCGATGCACTTCATCCGCCGCGCGGGCGTAGCCGGTGTTGCGAGCCAGCAGGGCGTCGCTCGCCAGCGCTTCACTGTCATCCTTGGCCGTGGCCATGAGTCCCAGTGTCTTCGCCACCACACGCTTCGACTCCAGGAAGATGAGGAGTTGCGCGAGTTCCAGATTCGCGGCGTTGCTCTTGACGGGATACACGCTGTCAAACTTCTCGGCGAGGTTTGCGCATACCTCCGGTGAGGGCTTGCCCAGGCGTGTGAAGACGAGTTCATACGCCCGCAGAATCTGAAGCTGATGATCGAGATCCAGCGAGTCGAAATCAATGCGCTCCAGCGCACCCAGGAGTGCGGCCTGCAACGGTGCATTCTCCGGTGAAGTCTCGCCCACTGCGCCTGAGGACGCGCCCGCCTTGGGCTTACCCTCCGGCAGCGGCACGGGACTGCCCACGGCACCAATGCGAGCCAGAGCGATGGACGCTTCGATGAGAGCCTGCGGATTCTGCTCCGCGAGCGCCTTGCCCTTCCAAGCCGTCACCGGCTGGCGCTCGATGGCCACGCGTGCAGCGTAGCGCACAAAGCGGTCTGCGCTGGAGAGATGCGGCCACGCCTTGGCAATCGCGTCTTCACCCGTGCCATCTTCATGGAGCTTTTCCAGTTCATGGCGCAGTTTCATTTCCGCAGTCAGTGGAAGCGGCTCCGCGGCAGCGGTGGACTCGCTGCCCACATAAGTCACCCGATACAGCGCACTCTGGGTGCGACGGCCGCCCACGGCGAAATACATGGCGCCATCCTGCGGATGAATGATGAGATCCGTGAGGGGCAGCGGCTTCCCGGAAACGAACTCCTCCTTCACGCTTTCATACGTGCCACCCTTCGGCGTGCTGTGGATCACGTACATGGTGCCATACGTCCAGTCGGCGGCATATACAGCGCGCTGATATTTCGCGGGGAACTTCGCGCCAGTACCGCTCACCACGCCGGTGGGGCTGCCAGGGCCGATGTCCACCGTAGCAGGAAGGCTGTCCGGATAGAACGTGGGCCACTTGCCGGAGCCACTGCGCCATCCGTAGTCCGCACCGCTCACGCAGTGATTGATGCGTGTGGGGCGATACCATGGAGCGCCCATGTCCCACTCCATGTCCGCATCGAACGTGAAGAGTTCACCAGCACTGTTGAAGGCAATGTCGAACTCATTGCGGAAGCCATAGCAGAAGAGCTCCACCTTCTTGCCATCAGGGTCCATCTTGCAGATGTAGCCGCCGGGCGCCATCACGCCGCGAGCGTGGCCATTCGCATCCCACATGCGCGGGAGGATGTGGTCCTCATTCCAGGCACGAGCGGGACGGGAGAGTTCAAAGTTCTCCGGCAGCTTCGTATGGTTGCCGCTGTTGAAGATGATGCTCTTGCCATCCGGGCTCACCACCATGCTGTGCGTGCCGTGCTCGCCACCGCCCGCGATCTTGCGGAGTTGCTCCGGTTCTCCGAAGGTGCCATCGCCATTGTCCTTCAGTCGCCAGATGCCACCGGAGCGCCCGGCATTCTGCGGAGCGCTCATCTCATTGATCATCACGTAGAGACTGTTGAAGGCATACAGCAAACCGTGTGCTCCACCGATCTTGAGGGGCAGAGGCTCCACCTTCGCCTGCTCCTTGCTACCCACAGGAGGCAGGGTCACACGATAGATGCCGCCGTACTGGTCACCCACGAGCAGGCGCCCTTTCGGATCCACCGTCATGCTGACCCACGATCCCTGCTCGGCCTTCGGCACCGTGTAGAGCAGTTCCGCCTTGAACCCCGGCAGCACCACGACTTCCTCCGCAGGGGTGGCCGTAGTGGGGCCATCGTTCTTCTTGTTGTTGTTTCCTTTGGCGCGGTTGCTGGAGAAGACATCGCCCCACGGGCCAGCACCGAGAGGCGCCAGTACTTTCGCAACCGCCCACTCTTCCTTCCCCGTGTCCGTACCCTGCCAGCCTTCGCCGGTTTCCACGGTGGTCTTCTTGCCATCCGCAGTTTCGATTTCAAGCTTCGCGATGAGCGCCGCCGTGCCGCCCTGGTTGCGCGCGTCGAAGCGCAGTTCATTCTCCCCAGATTTCAGCGCAGCCTTCACATCCGCCTTGGTGGCCTCCATCCAGTCCGGATTGGTGAACACCTTCTTGCCATTCAGCAACGCATCCGCGCCGTTGTCACAGGACACCGACAGTGTGGCCGACTTCACCTCGCCCTCGATGGTGAAGGTCTTCTTGAAGGTCGCCTTCTGTCCGTCCGTGGCCTTCGTGGAGGTCCAGATCCACTGGGGAGCCGCAGACAGGGAAAGCGGCAACGGCAGGAGCAATGCGCCGGCGAGGAGTGATTTCAACTTCATCATACGGGTGGGAGCAAAGGGCGAGAAAGAACGGAGGGGCGGCGGGTAATGTTGCAATGACGGCCCTGCCTCAAGCAAGAGTTCTTGATTTAAAAAAAGGCCTGCGACGCGCTCGCGCCGCAGGCCCCGGAAACTGAAGATGTCTGGATTAAATCAGGCCAAGTTCCTTCACCGCATCGCGCTCTTCCTTGAGCTCCTGCACGGTGGCGTTGATCTTGCCCTGGCTGAATTCATTCACCGGCACGCCCTGCACGATTTCCCACTTGGAGCCGTTGCTGCGGATGGGGAAGCTGGTGATGATGTCCTTCTCCACACCGTAGCTGCCATCGGAGCACACGGCCACGCTGGTCCAGTCGCCGGCAGGCGTCGGGGTGGTGAGGGAGCGCACGGTGTCCACCACGGCATTTGCAGCGGAGGCGGCGGAGGAGGAGCCACGGGCCTTGATGATGGCCGCGCCGCGCTGTTGCACGGTGGCGATGAACTCGCCCTGCAGCCACGCTTCGTCCTTGATGACGTCGGTCGCCGCCTTGCCACCGATCTTGGCGTTGTAGAAATCAGGATACTGCGTGGCGGAGTGGTTGCCCCAGATGGCTACGTTGCTCACTTCGCTCACGTGCACACCCGCCTTGGCAGCGAGCTGGGACTTGGCGCGATTTTCATCGAGACGCGTCATGGCGAACCAGCGGTCGGCCGGCACGTCCTTGGCGTTGTTCATCGCGATGAGACAGTTCGTATTGCAGGGGTTGCCCACCACGAGCACGCGCACGTCGGACGCGGCGTTCTTGGCAATCGCCTGGCCCTGGCCGGTGAAGATCTTGCCGTTGATGTTCAAGAGGTCCTTGCGCTCCATCCCGGCCTTGCGGGGCACGGAGCCGACGAGCAGCGCCCAGTTCACGCCCTTGAAGCCTTCGTTGATGTCGCTGGTGGGGGTGATGCTGTGCACCAGGGGGAAAGCGCAGTCGTCGATTTCCATCACCACGCCGCCGAGAGCCGCCATGCCGGGCTCAATTTCAATGAGTCGCAGCGCCACCGGCTGGTCCGGGCCGAACATGGAGCCAGAGGCAATACGGAAAAGGAGGGAGTAGCCGATCTGGCCTGCGGCTCCGGTGACAGCGACGGTGATGGGAGACTTCATGAGAGGAGTAAATGAGGTAGTGGGGACCGTCATCAAAGCCGGGACCGGCAGGAACGCAAGGAGCTACTGGAGAATGGTGCCTGCTACCGGTTGCAGCGCCTTTGGGAATGGCCGCAAAAGAACGCAAAGAGCACAAAAAAGGACCTGATGGCGAGCCGATGAACGAAACCAGCCGATGACAGGTGTTCAAACACCCGCATCCAACCCTTTGTGTTCTTTGCGTTCTTTTGCGGCTATTCCTCCGCAGCCTACTCCCCCCTGATCACCTTCGCCCAAGCCTCCGCCTTCTCGGCAAAGCTCTGCTCAGGTTTGTCATAAAGCACACCACGGGACACATTGATGAGCAGCGGGGCTTTGCGCTCTCCGCCCTTGAGCGCTGCCACGTCTCCGCCCTGCGCGCCGAGGCCGGGGATGAGGAGAGGCACGTCCGGGATGAGAGGGAGGATGTGCGCCGCATTGGTGAGGCCCACCACGAGGCCGCCCTGAGAGGAGAGGCCAGCCATCTCCGTCACATGCTGGAAGATGTGGCGACCGTGCTCATCCTTGAGCAGTTCGATGTCCTTGGCACCCACGTTGGACGTGACGGCGAGCAGGTAGAATCCCTTGTCCTGATAGGCAAGGAAAGGCTCCAGGGTGTCGCGGCCCATGAAAGGATTCAGCGTCACGGCATCGGCCTTCAACACATCGAAGCAGGCCTTTGCGTAGTAGCGCTGGGTTTCGCCGATGTCGCCGCGCTTCACATCGAGCACGACGGGAATGTCGCTGGGAATAGCCTCAATGATTTCCTCCAGCAGCTTCATGCCCTCCCAGCCCATGGCCTCGAAGTAAGCGGCATTCGGCTTGAAGGCAGCTGCGAAAGGCGCGGTCTGCTCGATGACATCCAGCAGGAACTTCCGCGTAGCGTCATCCGCCTTGTCCGCACGGACGTCGAGCCCCACACAGAGGTTGCTGTTGGACTTGGCGATGCGGGCGTTGAGCTTTTCGAGGTAGGTCATGGATCGGAGCGGAAAATCTGTACCCGATCCATGCCCGCCATGCGCCCCGAGGTCAAGTGGTCTGAGTCGGAGTCAGGACCCGGCACGCAGGTCCTTTAGCAGGGCCAGGGCGGTCTCCACCAGCTTCTCCCCCGAGCCCATTTCACAGCGGGCGCTCACCACTTCGTAATTCCCCTGCGGATACGCCTCGCGATTCGGAATGTAGCCGATGCTGCCATTCGCCAACTCCGCGATGTAGGTGTGCTTGTAGGGCGACGCTGCCTTGATGGCCAGACCCAGCTCCACGAAGATTTCCCCGGGCAGGGAAACAACCGCCAGTTCATCGCTGAAGGAAATCACCTGCACCTCCACTTCGAGCGGCTTGTCCTTCAAGTTCACCGTATCCAGGGTGCAGAAGGCCTCCGCTATGGGCACGGTACCGAGCTTTTCCGTGGCCATCCTCGCCACCACGTCTTTCGCCTTCGCAATCTGCTCCTCCGTGAAGCTGCGGCGAGGAAGAACGATACGCACCGACTTGGAACGCGGCGCATGCAGTATGAGCGCTTTCAGGTTGGGCCAGGACTTCTCCGCCACGTCGGCGAGCGCGGTGCCGAGACGATTCGCCTCAGCCACGCCGGACTGCCTAGGTGTGTCCGTCATGTAGTTGTTGTGGTTGATATTCCCACAGCAACCATTGGCGCAGATGGTGATCATCTCCTTTCCCCTGCGCTCACTGAGGATGCGGCAGAGGGCGCCGGGATAGTCTGCGGAAATGCGCGTGCCGCCTCCGATGGAAGTGGGATGCATGGCGAAGTTCACATACGTAGCCAGCGGCGCGGATCGCGTCTCCTTCGCTTCGAAGACGAGCAGGCCAAGATCCGGGTCGATGGGGCCGGCAGGCTTGAGTACTCTCGGATCCAGCTTGCCCGGCTGCCAGATGAGACTGCCATCCTTCCCGATGGCGCGGCGGTTGAAGCTGATGCCCTCCGCCTTGCCCACGGTGGCGGAACCTTTGGCGGGCGTCAGCTTTGCCTTGGCCTCACCCACGGACTGAGCCACGAGTGCTGGTAGCCCACCATTGTACTCCTGACCGGGAGGCGTGTTCACCTTGGTGAGGTCATCCATCATGGAACCTCGGATGAGCTGGGGCCCGGTGTGCGTATGCGTCGCGGAGATCATCACGCGCTCTGGCGGAATGCCGTGCTGCTCGGCGATTAACTTGCGCGAGGCATCGACCATCGCGCGCGTCGTGCTGATCAGGTCCAGCACCACAAGCGCCGCCATCTCTCCATCCTGCTCCACCACCACGGCCCGGGAATATAGCGGGTCCAGCACCTCCTTCGCAGCACGGAACTGGTAATAGCCTGCCAGCGGCGCGCCAGCCTTGGGCGTGATTTCCACCTGAGCCGCGCCAGCGCGGAATTCACCGGCGAAGGCAGCAGGCTGGAAGATGGCCGATGACCACCACGCTGCTGCGAGGAGTGAAACGAAGAAGCGTCGAGAAAGCATGACCGGATGGGAAGTGAAAAGCTCCCATCCAGAACGGTTCACGTGGACCGACTTGCATCAGTCTTTTGTGCCCTCTTCAGCCAAAAAAGTGCCTCCACCACCTTGGAGTCACCAGCTCACTGCTTCTTACTCTTCTCCGGCTCGAACCTTTCGTACTTAAACTCCTCTGTACCTCGTATGAAAACACTGCGCCAACGTCCCGGTCCTGTACCGCTCCAATACACCGTTACCTTCACCGCACCATACTTGTCACCGTCCTCCACGTAGTCCGCGCGTCTGTCATACGGTATGCCGCCGCTCGTAAAATAGACAGGCTCAAACAAGCTTCTGTCAGCACCCGTGTCCCCTCCCCTGGCCAGGATGATCACGGCTTCTGCATAATCCAACCCCTGCTTGACCCGCTCATCGCTCACGTAGCGAACTTCATACAGCTCACGACCTCGAACATGTCCAAGCACCCGAAATGACGCGTGGTGCCCATTGAGTTTCTCCCACGTGTATGAATCCGGCTCATGGAATTTCGGATTCACTTTGAGTAGCGGAATGTGACTCAGATAGAATCGAAGAGGTTCCTTGGAAGAAGGGATCTGGAAAATCGGAGGTTCTTCACCCTTCCTGAGATCAGGGACGGCCTCATATGGGCCGTCGGAGTCCGCACGAGCGACGCACGCAAAGCAGGCAGTGAGCACAAGGGCAATCAGGAGTTTCATCTGGCGGATTCTTGGAGGTTAGTCCCGCACGTTCAACCAAGAAAAGGATGAGGGTTGAGTGGGGAAAGCTATGACTCCCTGCTCAGGAATCTATTCAATAGAGACGCAAGATTCAGAGCTCAGAAAACCGCACCTGCCGACTACCTCGAAAGCAGCACCTCATCCCCCAACACCACCGTGTCCACGCGCCCTTGAAGCGTCTTGTCGTAGAAAGGCGTGTTGATGCTCTTCGACTTCATGAACTGGCGGGTGAACGTGCTGGTCGCGCGAGGATTGAAGACAATGAACTCCGCCACGCCGCCTTCCACCACAGGCACCGGCTCGTGTCCCAACAGGCGGCGCGGCTCTGCGGAGTAGCGCTTCACCAAGAGGTCCCAGCCGAACTTCTCCTCCTTGATGAAGTAGTGGTACAGCGAAGGCAGGGCCGTCTCCAAACCAGTAACGCCGAAGGGCGCGCTGCCGAAGTCGTTGTTCTTTTCGAACTCGGTGTGCGGTGCGTGATCTGTGGCAATGACATCGAACACTCCATCGATCAGCCCCTGCAGCAGCGCGGCATTGTCCTCCTTCGTTCGAAGGGGCGGGTTCATCTTGTAGTTTGTGTCATACTCTCCCACGTCCTCGTGATTGAAGATGAGGTGATGCGGTGCGACCTCGCAGGTGACCTTCACACCTTCTTCCTTGAAGCGGCGGATGGTATTCATGCCACGGGCCGTGGTCACATGCTGGATGTGCACATGCGCTCCCGTGTACTGACCGATGCGAATATCGCGGTCCAGGCAGATCTCCTCACTGATGGCCGGGATGCCTTCGAGGCCGAGGCTGTAGCTCTTGCTGCCCTCGTGCATCGATCCCTTGCCACTGAGTTCCATGGTCTCGCAGTGGCTGGCCACGATGAGGCCGAAGTTCTTCGCGTATTCCATCGCGCGGCGCAGCACCACAGGATTGCTGACCGGGTAGCCGTCGTCCGTGATCATCACCACCCCCGCCGCATGCATCGCGCCGATGGCAGCGAGCTCCTTGCCTTCACGACCCTTCGTAATGGCACCGCTCGTGTAGATGGGAATGCGGCACTTACGAGCCGACTCCAGCACCGTCTTCACCACACCGGCGTTATCGATGGCAGGAGACGTGTTCGGCATCATCACAAAGCCCGTCACCCCACCATTGATGGCCGCCTCGCTGCACGTGCGGATGTTCTCCTTCTGATCGCCCCCGGGCTCCCGTGCATGCACATGCACATCGAAGAAACCCGGGAGGATGACCTTACCAGAGCAGTCGATGACTTCCACGCCCTCGCCAGCCGCAATCGAAGGCGCCACCTGCACAATCTTGCCATCCTCCACCAGCACATCCGCACGGGTGAGCTTGGGGCTGTCTTCACTGGCGATTTCGGCGTGTTGGAAGAGGCGTTTCATGTTTGCTTCAATTCGGGAAATTCTGACTCCAGCGCAAGCCGAAGCTCGGGAAAAACCGTGCTTGGTTCCACTTGCCACCTCCAGACTCCACCACCGCCCTTTGCCACAATGACTGGACCCTCACCAGAGTTGTCGAACACTGTGGCATTGGTGGCCCGACGGGCGAACCAAGGCAGAAATGTAAGCGAACGTTGCCAGCGCTCGCGTAGCCGGTCAACCGGCACGTCGTGCCCGAACTTCCGTACGCGGATTCGCACACGCTTTTCAGAGAGTTCCGGGCTATTCAAAGCCACGTAAAACATTTCGAACGCTCCACCATTTTCGAGAACCTCGGAAACCAAATCGCAATACTTATCGGTACTCAACACCGTTTCCAAACAGACATTTCTACCCGACCTCAGAAGTTCAAGTGTCTCCCGATGGACCTCATTAGCAGATTCGATAAACAACCTCTTCAGTACGTCGGCGCCCATTCTTGAGTCATCAAATCCCGTGAACCCAGCCAAGATGACCTTCTGCAACGTGCGCTCGTCTGCGTTGAGCGATGTGTAGTCTGGGATTCCCAGCTCCTCTCGCACCGACTGTATCAACGTGGACTTCCCCGCCCCGTTTGGACCTGCAAGCAACAGAAGCGAACCTGACGACATTCTCAGGACTTGGTCGAGTATTCGCCAGTGGACTCAGACACGACGGAAGTAGCCGTCACAGAAACCTGTGCATTGACAACGTTTCGCTCTAACTCAGTCATGCGAGACGTGAGCGAGGAAACCACAGACTCCATTTGGTCCACACGGTCTCTCAATGCATCCTCGGCTCTCGCCCTTGTGACGGCCCTGGTAAACGCTGCGGTCACTCTGGAGGTAGCTTCGTCTGTGAACAAACCGCTACCCTTGGGAGATACCGTAACCTCCTTATGCTGCTGGAACGACTCCATAGACATAGCAAAACATGGACCCTCAAATCGATTGTGACAAGGGGCTACCTCGATTGTCATGGATTGACATCCTCGCCCACACTGCCAGGCTTCAGCCAGTACAATACGCTCATCCTCACCGCGATGCCATTCTCTACCTGCTGGTCAATCAGGCAGCGCTCGTAGGTCATCACATTGTCCGTGAGTTCCACGCCGCGGTTCACAGGGCCGGGATGCATGACCCAGACACCGGCGTCGCGGATGCGGGCGAGGCGGTCGTCTGTCATGCCGAACTGGCGGTGGTACTCGCCTAGGCTTGGGAAAAAGGGCACATTCTGCCGCTCCATCTGCACACGCAGGAGGTAGATGACATCCGGCTTCCACGCGTAGAGCTCGGCCCACGATCCGAAGACAGCGATATCCTTGGGCAGCTCCCGTGGGATGAGCGAACTCGGCGCCAGCATGGCGGTGTGCATGCCCATGCGGCGGCACAGGAGATTCGTGGAGCGGGCCACACGCGAGTGCTGGATGTCTCCGATGAAGGCGATACGCGACCCGCGCACATCACCGCCGAAGACCTCCTTCAAGGTGAACACATCCAGCAGCGCCTGCGTGGGATGCGCATGGAAGCCATCGCCGGCATTGATGACGGAGGCGGTGGTGTTTTTCGCGATGAGATTGGGAATGCCGGAGTTGCTGTGGCGTACCACCACATAGTCGGTGCGCATGGCCTCCAGTGTCGAAATGGTATCCAGCACACTCTCCCCTTTCACCACCGATGAAGTGCTCACGGAAAAGTTCACCACGTCCGCTGAGAGACGGCTGGCAGCCACCTCGAATGAGGAGCGCGTGCGCGTGCTGGGTTCGTAAAAGAGCGTCAACACCGTGCGGCCACGCAGCGTGGGGACCTTCTTCACACTGCGCTTGAAGAGATTCTTGAAGGGAACAGCGTTGGTGAGGATGAAGTCCAGTTCTTCATCCGTCAGGCTTTGGATATCCAGCAGGTCTTTACGAGGGGTCATCGACGTCCTCCTTCTGTCACATACACGGCGTCTTCGCCATCCACTTCTTCAAAACACACGGAAACTCGCTGCCCTTCCGGCACCTCCAGATCCTGGCCTACATAGTCCGCACACATCGGCAATTGGCGGCCACCGCGGTCGATCAGTACCGCCAGTTCCACCTTGCCAGGACGTCCATGGTCCAGCAGTTCCTCCAGCGCCGCGCGCGAGGTGCGGCCGGTGTGCATCACTTCATCGAAGAGGATGACGTGCATGCCATCCAGGTCGAAGGGGATGTCCGAGCCCACCAGCTTGGGCATGACCTCCAGCGAATGCAGGTCATCGCGGTACAGGGAGATATCCACCCGCCCGATGCGCAGATGAGGAAGCTTCGGCTTCAGAAGGGAATACACACGCTCCGAGAGCGGCACTCCCCGGCGGTGAATCCCCACGAGAGCGAGGTCCTTGCCCGGTTTTCTCTCCTCAATGGCGGCAGCAATGCGCTCGATGCGCTGGGCGATGTCTTGCTTGGTGAGGATCGGCTCTTTGTCCGGCATTAAAACCCAAGTGTGTCTCTTCTGTCACCGGATGCAAGCGGAAGGTGCGCCCAGCTTATTCCGTGCGTTTCTTCCGTCGGAAGGGATGCAGCATCTGCCCGAGGTAGCTCCGTGGAATCGGCTCATGAATGCCAAAGGACTCAGGCTCATGGTCCGGGCAGCGGTAGGTGCCAAAGAGGATGTCCATGAGCGGTGAGATATTCGCGTAGTTCCCTGCGTCCCGGGCCTTGTCATGGTGCCAGTGATGCAGTTCCGGCGCGCCAATGAGCATGCGAAGCGGCCCGAGGGGCAAACGCACGTTCGAGTGGATGTAGATGGCCCAGATGCCCCGGAAGGCGATGAAGCCCGCCAGCGTCTCCAAGGGAAAGCCAAGAATGAAAGCCGGCAGGTTGATGAGCCCGATGGTGTAGATGGAATCCACCGGATGCTCCCGGTGCGCCGCCAGCCAGTCCAGATGCTCCGCACTGTGATGAATGGAATGGAACCTCCAGAGGAAGCCGACGCGGTGCTGCAAACGGTGGCCCCAGTAGATGAGGAAGTCACTCAAGACGATGACCTGCACCGCCTGCAACCACCACGGCTGCGATGCCACGGCGGTGCGGAAGGATTCCGGCACAAAGGCGTGCAGCCAGCCGCGGCAGACATAGAGCGCTGAGAACACCAGCCCGCTCCACAGCAGATACTGCCCCAGAAGGAAGAAGAGATCCGTCCACCACTCCGGGCGGAAAAACTTCTGCTCCCTCGCGGGAAAGAGCTTCTCCAACGGCCGGAACACGAGCGCCAGAAAAAGGATGCTCAACCCGGTGGAGAGAATAAGACCGGAGATATTCATGTTCATGGCGACGCTGGGGCGTGCGTTGCAGCCGGAAGCTGTGGCACAGCTTCTTCAGCCTTTATGGTGGCAGGCGGAGCGTTCGACGCGGGTGCTTGAAGCTCAGCAGGAAGGGGAAAAACCTGAGGAACTGTTCGGAAAATCGGCCCTGACTTGCTGCTAGTGAAGATGGGTGTTTCCGCACGCGATGGCAGCGCGGAAGGAAGCTTCCCTCGCTCCACCATCTTCTGGATAGCTTCCGTGGGGAAAGGCGGGGTCGGAAGGCTCTTTGAGCCCGCCATCATGACTCGCGATGGAGGTGGCGACTGATTGGCGGAAAGCTGCTTTTGCAGGGACAATGCCTGGGGCTTTCCCGAGCCATCTCCAAGCGTAAGCGTCCCGACAGAACCCACAGAGATGACCGGACCTGCAAAGGACTTGGATCCCGAGAGCATCATGTTTGAGGGCGGCGCAGATGCCCCCTTCCCCGCCGTACGCGGCGGGTTGGGCGCTCCAAGCTCGGATGACTGTGGAGCCAGGCTCGGCGGACTGGCAAGCGAGGAAGGTCCTGCGACATCACTTGTCGTGAATACTTTGGGAACATCCTCTGCCCGCATACCTCGCGTCATCGCCTTGCTACCCGACATAAATACCGGAATTGAAGGTTTGGCCTCTAACGGAGCCGGCGGCGCCACTGCGGGGTTTACATCCTCGTTCGCTTGCGGAAGCGGTACGCCTGCGGAGCGAAAATCATCAGGCGCAAGTACTGCGTTCGAGCGTTTCGAACCCGGCAGAATCGTCATCGCACGCGGGGAGTCCCCCGCCTCTGTCTTGGCACCTTCTCCCTGTGCCACAGCTTGTTGTTGTTGCGGTAACGTTTGCGGCTGAGCCTTGATGTGCGAATACCAGACGAATCCGCCCATCAGCGAGGCGGAGGAGAGAATCACAGCGACACGAGCCGTGATGGACTTGTCAGTCGATGCGGGTGTCATGGCCGGAAGGTAGGAAGGCTGTTATGGAGGGCATCAGACGTGACGCCGTCCTCAGCCCCGTTGTACCGAACCGCCTCCCTGAAGACAAACTCTTTTGCAGCAAGTCGCTTTACAGTCTGTTTACACAGCACAACAAAACAAAAAGGGCGGGTCCGAAGACCCGCCACACATTGCCGAGTCAGCAGACCCGACTTCCTGAATACAGGCACACTACTGCGCCAGCTTCAGGATGCGATGCGCGAACATGCACGCATTGAGACCAGCCTTGCTGTGCAGGCCCACCGTGCCGAGCGGCACCTGTCCGGGCACTTGGCAGATGGAAAGCAGAGCGTCGATGCCATTGAGCGGACCTCCGGGGACGGGCACGCCCACCACGGGATACTCGGTCTGCACGGCCACCACGCCAGGAAGCGCAGCGGAGAGACCTGCCACCGCGACGATCACGATCTTCTCGCCGCTCGCGTTCAGTTCCTTGAGGTACTCGGCGAGTTCCGCATGGTTGCGGTGGGCGGAGAGCACGCGCTCTTCATACGCGACTTTTTCCTTGTCCATGTAGTCGCGGCCGGGCTGCATGAATGCCTGGTCGTTGGCGCTTCCGTAGATGATGACGATCTTCACGAGGGTGTGGTGGTTGGTTGGGTTGGTGCTTGTTGTTGGGGGAGAGAATCGAACGGAGTGCGAAGGTCCCGCTTATTCGAAATGCATTTTCGCGATGTCGCTGCGACGCTGCAGTCCATCGAAGGAGATCGCCTCCGCAGCCTGGTACGCCTTATCACGGGCCTCGTCGCGGGTCGTACCCTGGGAGACCACGGCCAGCACACGGCCGCCGTTGGTCTCGAAACCCTTCTCGCCCTTGCGTGTGCCGCAGTGGAAAACTCGGGCTCCATTCACTCCATCGAGTCCGGAGATTACATCCCCGTTCCGTGAGCTGGCGGGATAGCCCGCGCTGGCGAGGATGACGCAAACGCTCCAGCCATCCACGAAGTGGACGAGGTCGCGCTTGAGCGTGCCCTGCGCACCGGCGAGCAGGTAGTAGGCGAAATCTCCACGCACCATCGGCAGCACGGCCTCAGCTTCGGGATCGCCGAAGCGGCAGTTGTACTCCAGCACCTGCGGCCCCTGGGGAGTCAGCATGATGCCGAAGTAGAGGAATCCACGGTACTTGAGCCCGTCCTTCTGCAGACCGGCCACCGTGGGCTTCACGATGGTCTCTTCGATCTGCTCAAGCAACTCTGCATCCGCGAGCTGGCGGGAGGCCACCGCGCCCATGCCGCCGGTGTTCGCGCCCTGGTCGTTGTCACCGATGCGCTTGTAGTCACGCGCCGGCATCAAGATGTGATAGCTCCCATCACACACGCTGGCGAAGATGGAAATCTCCGGTCCCGTGAGGCACTCTTCCACGATCATGTCACCCTCACCGAAGGTGCGCGAGGTGAAGACTTCATCCAGGAAAGCCACGGCTTCCGCCTCCGTCTGGCACACCGCCACGCCCTTGCCGGCAGCCAGTCCGTCGAACTTCAGAACGACCGGGTAGGTGGTGATGGCACGCAGCGCTTCATGCTTCGTGTGCGCGATGCTGAAGGCGGCGGTGGGGATGTTGTGGCGCTTGAGGAAATGCTTTGCGAAGGCCTTGCTGGCTTCGAGCTGGGCGGCCTCTTTCACCGGACCCCAACAGGGGATACCGGCTTCGGCGCACAGATTTGCCAGACCACGATCCTTCACCAGATAGGCTTCCTCACCAGCCACGCACAGGTCCACCTTCTCACGCTGCATGAATGCCACGAGGTCCAGGAGGTCTTTTGCCTCCACCCGTGTGGCAATCTCGGAAATCGCATCGCTGCCGGGATAGGCAAAAATTTTCGTATCCGGGGCGCTTTCCCGAAGGGCGGTGATGATCGCGTGTTCGCGACCGCCTTTTCCAGTAACGAGTATCTTCATGGTTCCGTGGTAAACAAATCAGTGGGGCGCCCGCCCTGACCGCGCTTGTAGCGGATGTAGGCCTCGTTGGCGATGGCGTTGCCCCCGGGAGTGGGATAGTCGCCGGAGAAGTACCAGTCTCCGGCATTGGGACCGAGAGCGAGATGAAGATTCTCGATGCTCTGGTAAATAATCTTCACCTCGCCGTGCCAGCCGTTCCCCTTGGGACTCACCAGCTCGGCGATCTTCGCGGAGATCTGCTCGTTCGTGAAGTTCTTGTAGATATCCTTCACGTGGTTCACCTGCTCGGCCGCAGGCTTCTTCACTTCCTTGAGGCAGAGGTCATAGGTGCGCTCGATGACATCGTGCTGGAGGTTGTCCTGCAGCAGGGCAATGGCCGCCTGGAAGGCGATGAACTTGCCCAGCTCGCTCATGTCGATGCCATAACAGTCCGGATAGCGAATCTGCGGCGCCGTGGAGACGACAAGGATGCGCTTGGGATTGGTGCGGGAGAGGATGCGCAGGATGCTCTGCTTCAGCGTCGTGCCGCGCACGATGGAGTCATCCAGCACCACGAGGTTGTCCGAGGGCTCCACCACCCCGTAGGTGATGTCATACACGGAAGAGACCAGCAGATCGCGGCCCTCTTCCTGGGCGATAAATGTGCGGCTCTTGATGTCCTTGTGCGCCATCTTTTCGCTGCGTGGCCAGTTCTTCAGGATGAGATCGTCGATGCGATCCTCATCGAGGTTGCCACTCGCCCACATCTCCATCAGCTCACGCTTCACCTGAAGCCGACGCTGCTTGCGCAAGCCATCCATGAACCCGTAGAAGGCGGTCTCCGCCGTGTTCGGGATGAAGCTCACCACGGTGTGTTTCAAGTCATGTCCCACAGCATCCAGAAGCTGCGGCACGAGCACCTCTCCCAACGCTTTGCGATCGTGGTAGATGCTCGCGTCGTTTCCTCTCGAGAAATAGATGCGCTCAAACGAGCATGGACGCGGCTCCAGCGGCTGCGTGAAGGGCTGGATGGAGAACTCACCGTCACTCTTGATCACGGCCACATGCGCCGCGGGGAGTTCGTGGGTGTCCTCTTCATCAAGCTCAAAGACGGAGCGCAACGCAGCGCGCTCGCTGGCGAAGGCGATGTACTCATCCGTCTTCACGTAGAAGCAGGGGCGGATGGCATGCGGGTCACGCATGACAAAGGAGTCGCCGTTGCCGATCACGCCGGCAATCGCGTAGCCACCATCCCAGCCAGCGGCTGAGTCACTGATGACCTGCGCCACATCGAGACGCTTGCTGATTTCCGCGGGAATCTCCACGCCCGTGAGGGTCTCGCGGAGTTCGCGGTAGAGGTCCGTGTGAGCCTCATCAAGATGGAAGCCGATTTCCTCCAGCACTGTCTGTGTGTCCGTGTCCACCACGGGGTGCTGGCCGCGCTCACGCATGAGGTCGTTGAGCTCGCGGACATTCGTCATGTTGAAGTTCCCCAGCACCATCAGGCTGCGGGTGGGCCAGTTGCTGCGGCGGAGGTAGGGATGGCAGGAGGCTTTGCCAAAGCTGCCACTGGTGCCGTACCGCAGGTGGCCGATCAACACTTCACCACCGAACTCGAACTGGTCTTTGATCGCCCTCGGGTCGTGCTCAAACTTCAGGTACTCGGGCTTCCCGTTGCTACGGCTCATCGCGTCCTCAGCGGCCGTCTTGCGCTGCTTGTTTACCTTCCGGGCGATGTCCTTGTAGTCGTCCATCACCTCGCCGAAGACCTCTTCCAGCGAGTTGCTCTTGCTGGAGCGAACGCGGAACATGTAGGGCTGGCCGGGCTGCATGTCCAGCTTGCAGCAGCCGATGCCCATGCCGTCCTGGCCGCGATTGCGCTGCTTGAGCATCAGCCCGTGCAGTCGGTCGAGGCCCCAGAGAGGGCTCTTGTATTTTTGCTCGTAGTATGCCAGCGGCTTCAGGAGCCGCACAACGGCGAGGCCGCACTCGTGCCGGATAGGGTCGCTCATGCTTGGGAACGGGGGGCGTGAACGATGCCGCAGATTCCCCTGCTGGCAAGGCTGGAAACAACTTCTTTACTTCTTCCCAACCGGCGGCCCGGCAGGCATTTGCGCATCCGGAGCACGGACCGGAACCGTATGGGCGACCACGGGCAGGGCACCGGGAGGGATGGGGTTGGACCTGGCAAAATCCGTCCAGGTGGGGCCCTTCACATGCACCTGCGCCGTCCTGCCATACCACTGGAGGTGCATCGTGGTGTAGTCGCGGGTGGCGATCATCGTCATCTCCTGCCGCTCCAGCATGGGGCGACCCGCCAGCATCAACTCACTGGCCTGAAGGTCGAACGTGGCCCGGTCTGCATGGCCGTGCTCCACCATCCACTTGTAGCGGGCAGACGGCTCCACATCCAGAAACACCCGGCCCTGCGCCTCTCCGGTGCGGCGCCGCTTGTCCGTGTAGTTGATGCGGTCCGCGTACAGCTTTACTCCGCGGTCGATCTCCACCGACGGGCGGTTGCGGTCTCGCAACACCCGAAGATCCGTCATGGTCCGGCCATCGTCATTCCAGATGGGCTCCGGCGTGCGGCACGCATTGAGAAGCAGCAGCACCGAAGCAAGCGGCAGGAGGCGGACAAGATGCGGGAAGAGGCGGAAATCAGGCATGTGCGTGAGTCTCTGAGGAAACGGGAACAAAAGAACGCCACTTCGGAGTCCGATCCTCGGCCAAATCTGCCGGAAAAAGAAAAGGCGGAAACGCCTTCACGCTTCCGCCCTTCAAAAGTAGATCTGGTTGTACCAGGTGGGTGCCTACTTCACGCTGCCAGCATACTTGGCAGGCTCCGCGTCGAACTTCGCTTTGCACTTGTTGCAGCAGAAGGCGATTTCCTTGCCCTGGTAGGTGCTGGTGATGTCCGTACGGACAGGGCGGGAGCCCACGGGGCAGGTCTTATTCACAGGCGCGGCGGAGGCGACACCAGAGATGGCAAAAGCGAGGCAGAGCAATTTTTTCATGTTCTTTGTAGAGGGTAGTGGCATTCGGCGTGTCAGGCCGGGTTTGTATTCGATAATTCTACGGGAGGAGAAGCTGCTGGCGACAATATTTTATCTGCAAACAGCAAAAAAAGAAGGAGGCGGCTCCCCACCTCCTTCTGCAAAAAGAGCCTTCGCCAAAGGCAGCGAATTACCTGGTTTTGCCGGCTCTCTTCTCGAAATTGTTCCCAGTCGCGGTTACTTCGCCTTCACCGCATACTTCGTGGGGGACTTGTCGAACTTGTCCTTGCATTCTGCCGTCGCGAAGGCCACGCGCTGGCCTTTGAAGGTGCTGTGGAAAATGAGGCGCACATTCTTGTTACAGACTGGGCACTGGGCATTCACGGGTTCCACAGCGGACGCGGTAGTGGCGAGCACGAAGGAAGCAGCAAGCACTGAAAGAAGTGTTTTCATGGAAGTGGCTACTGGGAAAATAGGGGCACGAATTGGATGTAACGTTCACGAACCACCTGATGACGGTGATTCAATGGTAGAACGTATCACAATGATCCTGAATTGCGCTATTGCTGAGTTTTGCTCCGCATATCTTGCGGCCCGATTCACCACGGCGAAGGACACGAATTCCCGGCCAGAAGTGCCAAAGAAACGGGCGTCAAGGCAAAAAGCCATGACGCCCGCGGTCGCAAAAATATTTAATAACTGGTCGTCTTACACCAGTTCCACGGTCACCTCGCCGCTGCCGTCGACCTCTCCAAGCACCACCGCACCCTGACCGCAGGCCAGAGCCTTGTCCGCATCTTCCTTGGCTACAATGGCGACCCAGCCGAAGCCCATGTTGAAGGTGTCAAAAGCGTCCTTCTCGTCCGCGTGCGCGAGAATCTTCTGCACCACGGCATTCTGCCAGCGCGGCACGCGCACGTGGGCGCCGTGACCGCCGAAGACCATCAGGCGACCAAGGTTCTCTGGCAGACCGCCGCCCGTGACGTGGGACATGGCGCGCAGGCTGGGCACATTCTTTCGCAGAGCCGCCGCCTCTTCATGATACAGGCGGGTGGGCAGGAGGAGCGTCTGGTACTCCTCATCCGTCAGTTCCAGCTTTTCCGCCTCAATTACGCGGCGCACGAGGCTGAAGCCGTTCGCATGGAAGCCGGCGCTGGGGAAACCGACCAGCACGTCTCCCTTCTGGATGGTCGTGGGATCAATCAGGCTGCCCTTCTCCGCGGCGCCGATGGCAAAGCCGCTGAGTTCAATCACGCCCTCGGGAACCATGCCGGGCATTTCGGCGGTTTCACCACCGGCGAGGATGCAGCCGCAAGCTTCGAGGTACTCCACCATGCCGGCGATGCAGCGGGTGATTTTGTCCTTGGCCAGCCTGCCCACGCCTACGTAGTCCAGGAAAAGGATGGGATCCGCACCCGTGGTCAGCACGTCATTCACGTTCATGGCCACGAGGTCCTTGCCCGCATTCTCCAGGAGGTCGTGCTTCAGCAAGAGTTCCAGCTTGGTGCCCACGCCATCGCAACCGGTCACGATCACCGGGTGCTTGTACGCGCTGAGATCATACGCAGCAGCGAAGAGGCCGAAGGCCCCGGCGAGCTGGCGCTGCTTCTGCGTGCGCTTCACGAGCTGACCGATGTCTCCCACCAGCGCTGCCGCCTCGCGAATGTCCACCCCAGCCTGCTTGTAGGTGTGGCCCTTCGGCGGCTCGGCGTGCTTGTGGGTGGAGGAAGCGGTGTAGAAGGATTCAGCGTCTTGGGACATGGGAGGGGCCAGCATGGAGCATGGAGACGCGAGCTGCAAGCGCAGGATGGGGTGGGAGGACGGCGCTTAAAAGTGGAAGCAGGATGCTCGGAATGGCCGCAAAAGAACGCAGAGAGCGCAAAAAAGAAGGGAGGAGCTGCTACCGGGCGCATTCACCCACAACACGTTAGCGCAAAACAGCCCGCATGACGGCACGACCAAACCCACCTTTTGCGATCTCTGCGTTCTTTTGCGGCTATTCCGAGTAATCCTGTCTGATCGATGGAGCGAGTCCCGGTAAAGCACCCGCGTGCAAAAATTCTTCCGGGTTAGGCATCCGCGAGGGTTTTCAAACGTATGTATGACTGCCTCAAAATGGCCTGCGTCTCCCCCCCTTTCTGGCAGGCCTTTTGTCTTGAAATAGCTTCCCCCGAGAACTTGACAGCAGTGGGAATCATCAGCATTACTGACAATCATCGAAGCACACCTTCTGCACAGCACTCCCCCTCTCGAGCAGATGAAAACTCCCCTGCCCCCCCTCTGTATTCTCCTCCCCGCGCTGGTCCTGTCCGCCTGCAAGCCGGAAGCCCCCCAGATGCAGCCACCGCCTCCCACCGCCGTGACCGTCGCGGCACCGGTGAAGCAGAAGGTGAAGGAGTGGGACGAATTCACGGGGCGCGTCGATGCCGCGAAATCCGTGGTGCTCTACTCCCAGGTCACCGGCTACCTCATGAGCATCGACTTCAAGGACGGCTCCGAGGTGAAGAAAGGCACGCTGCTCTTCCAGATCGATCCGCGCCCCTTCCAAGCCGTGCTCGACCAGGCACTCGCCCAGCATGAACAGGCCAAGGTGAAACTCGAACTCTCTCGTTCCGAGTATGATCGCGCCTCCAAGCTCCTCGATTCCAAAGCCATCTCCGCGGAAGACTACGACACGCGCAGCAAGGCCGTGCGCGAGGCAGAGGCAGGCTTGCGCGTCACCCAGGCGGCAGTGGACAAGGCGAAACTGGATGTCGAATACACCCAGATAAAGGCACCCATGGATGGCCGGCTCGGCCGCAAGCTCATGGACGTGGGCGGCCTGGTGGTCGGCGGCCCCATGGGCGCGACCGCACTCACCAGCATCGTGAGCCTGGATCCCATCCACTGCTACATCGATGCGGATGAGATGACCGTCCTGCGCTACCAGAAGCTCAATCGCGAAAACAAGACCGCGAGCCCGAGGGATGACCAGATCCCCTGTGAGATGGCGCTCGGGAATGACAGCGGCTATCCCTACAAGGGCGTGATCGACTTCGTGGATAACCGGCTGGATCCCACCACCGGCACCATCCAGGTGCGCGCGGTGTTTGAGAATCCCCTTCCGGAGCGCGGGCAGCGTGCCCTGCAGCCGGGCTACTTCGCCCGTGTGCGTGTCCCCGGTGGCAGCGACTACGAGGCCTTCGTGGTCGACGACAAGGCAGTGCAGTCCGACCAGGCGCAGAAGATTGTCTACGTGGTGAACGAACAGAACATTGTGATGCCCCGCCCCATCGAAGTAGGCCCGGTGATCAATGGCAAGCGCGTGGTACGCAGTGGTCTCACTGAGAAAGACCGCATCATCGTCAATGGCATGGCAAAAATCGGACCGGGCATGCCCGTGAATCCAATAACCGAGGAACAAGCCGCCAAGGCGCAACAAACAGCGCAGAACGGCGGTGCTGCTCCCGGAACTGCAGCGAACTGAGCCCCCCCTCCAGGTTCCTGACCACTCAACACACGCTCACGGCATCTCCCCCACGCCATGAATTTTGCCAAGTTCTTCATCGACCGGCCCATCTTCGCCGCGGTGCTCTCGATCGTGATCACCCTTACGGGTTATATCGCGCTCACCTCCCTGCCCGTCGAGCAGTACCCTGAAGTGGCTCCGCCGACCGTGGTGGTGACCGCGACCTATCCGGGCGCCAACCCGCAGGTGGTGTCCGAGACGGTGGCCAACCCCATCGAGCAGGAAATCAACGGGGTGGAGAACATGCTGTACATGTCCTCCGCTTGTACGGCGGACGGCGTTTGCACGGTGACCATCACCTTCAAGCTGGGCACAAACCTCGATATGGCGCAGGTCCAGGTGCAGAACCGCGTGTCCATCGCGCTGGCGAAGCTGCCTGAGGAGGTACGCCGCATCGGTGTGACCACCGTGAAGCAGTCGCCCAGCCTCGCGATGGTGGTGCACTTGCTCTCACCGGATGACACTTATGACAGTCTCTATGTGGGGAACTACGCCTTCCTGAACGTGAAGGACCACCTCGCGCGTCTCCCGGGCGTGGGCTCGGTGCAGGTGTTCGGCGCACGTGACTACTCCATGCGCGTCTGGCTGGATCCGGAGCTCATCTCAGGTCGCAACATGACTGCCAGCGACGTGGTGAATGCCATTCGCGAGCAGAACGTGCAGGTGGCTGCGGGCGTGCTCGGCGCGCAACCCTCCCCTCCCGGAACCCAGTACCAGCTTACGGTCACCACCCAGGGCCGTCTCATCGAGGCCTCGGAGTTTGAGAACATCATCATCAAGCGTGGTGAAAACGGCCAGGTCACGCGTGTGAAGGATGTGGCCCGCGTGGAACTCGCGGCTCGTGACTACAACCTCGACTCCTACCTGAATGGGAAACCTGCGGCAGCCCTGGTGCTCTTCCAGCTTCCCGGTTCCAACTCGCTCGAAACCCGTCACGCGGTCGGCGAGAAGATGGATGAGCTGGCGAAGAACTTCCCGCCCGGCCTGAAGTACGACATCGTGTATGACACCACGATCTTCACCCAGAAGTCCATCGATGCGGTGATTCACACCTTCGTGGAAGCACTGCTGCTGGTGGTGCTGGTGGTGATTGTCTTCCTGCAATCGTGGCGTGCCTCACTCATCCCGCTGCTTGCAGTGCCAGTGTCCATCGTAGGCACCTTCCTGGTCATGAAACTGTTCGGCTTCTCGCTGAACAACCTGACCCTCTTCGGCCTGGTGCTCGCCATCGGTATTGTGGTGGATGACGCCATCGTGGTGGTGGAAAACGTCGAACGAAACATGGCGCTCGGCCTGTCCCCGCTGGCCGCTGCGCGAAGGGCCATGGAGGAAGTGAGCGGCCCGGTCATTGCCGTGGCCGTGGTGCTCACCGCGGTGTTCGTGCCCACCGCCTTCATCTCCGGCCTGACGGGACAGTTCTACCGGCAGTTCGCGTTGACGATTGCGGTCTCGACCATCATCTCCGCCTTCAACTCGCTCACGCTTTCGCCCGCGCTGAGCGCCATCCTTCTGAAGCCGCACCACGCGAAGCCGGACTGGTTCCAGCGCAGCATCAACTTTGCGTTTGGCTGGTTCTTCAAGGGCTTCAACTGGTTCTTCGAGCGCTTTTCGGGTGGCTACGCCGGCTTCGTGCGCCGTACGCTTCGTTTCTCCGCCATCGCCCTCGTACTCTACGGCGGCCTGCTCTGGATGACGGGCAGCCTCTTCAACAAGGTGCCGTCCGGATTCGTGCCGAACGCGGACAAGGGCTTCCTCATTGCCTTTGCAGCACTGCCGGATGGCGCATCGCTGGAGCGCACGCGTGAAGTGATCCTGAAGATGGGTGAGACAGCCCGCAAGATTCCCGGAGTGGTCAACACCGTCGAGTTCCCCGGCTTCTCCCTCGTGGCAGGCGGCAACATGCCCAACCACGGCTCCATTTTCATCGGCCTGGAGGACTATGACAAACGTGCGGGTGATCCCAACAAGAGTCTGAATGTCATCCTTGGCAAGATGATGGCGGAGTACTCCCAGATCCAGGAAGCCTACTGCCTGAGCTTCCCCACACCACCCGTGGACGGCATCGGTATGGCGGGCGGATTCAAGCTCCAGATCAAGGATAACACGGGCCAGGGCAAGGACGCGCTGGCAGGCGCCGCCTTCAACATGATGATGAAGGCCAACAGCCTTCCCGGCCTCACCAGCGTCATCACGACCATCCGGCCCAACGTTCCGCAGATCTACGTGGAGGTGGACCGCACCAAGGCCAAGAGCATGGGCGTGAAACTCGCCGATGTGTTCGACACGCTGCAGATCTGCCTGGGCTCTCTGTATGTGAATGATTTCAACCGCTTCGGCCGCACGTACCAGGTCACGGCGCAGGCGGATGCCAAGTTCCGCCTTGCCCCCAGTGACATCACGAAACTGAAGGTCCGCAATGACCAGGGCGAGATGGTGCCCCTGGGCACACTGGTGAAAGTGACCGAGACCACGGGTCTGGACCTTGCCAAACGTTACAACACGGCTTCGACGGCAGACTTGCAGGGCGCCACCCTTCCCGGCACGTCCTCCGGCACAGCCATCGCCATGCTGGAGAAGCTCGCGAAGGACGAGCTGCCCAAGGGCTTCACCATCGAGTGGACGGAACTCTACCTTCAGGAGATTCTCGCGGGAAACAGCGCACTCGTCATCTTCCCCCTGTGCGTGATTTTCGTCTTCCTCGCGCTGGCGGCGCAGTACGAAAGCTGGACACTGCCCCTGGCCATCATCCTGATTGTGCCCATGTGCATCCTCTCCGCCCTCGTGGGCGTGATGTTGCGAGGCATGGACAACAACATCTTCACCCAGATCGGTCTGGTGGTGCTGGTGGGTCTGGCTTCGAAAAACGCGATCCTGATCGTGGAATTCGCCAAACAGCTGGAAGATCAGGGCAAGTCGATTACTGAGGCTGCCATTGAAGCTTCGCGACTACGTTTGCGCCCCATCTTGATGACCAGCTTCGCCTTCATCCTCGGGGTGCTCCCACTTGTGCTCGCGGAGGGTGCCGGATCGGAAATGCGCCAGGCACTGGGCACGGCGGTCTTCTCCGGCATGGTGGGCGTCACGTTCTTCGGCCTGATCCTTACTCCGGTGTTTTATGTGGTGATACGGAAACTCTTCAGCCGAAAGAAAAAGCCGGCTGATGAGGTACATCCGTCATCCCACGAGCCTGTGGCCCTCTCCGATTCTTCCTCAACTTCGCAATCCCCCGAGCCCGCCTGATTCGTATTCTCCATTCCCGCAGTATCCAGTCAGGCGAAGGCCTCGATTCTATTGCTTGATGCCAGTCAAAATCCTCCCACAGTCAGTCCACTCCGCATGAAGACCAGTCACCTTGTGTCGATCACCCTTTTGCCGGCGATGCTTGCCTCGTGCAACGTCGGCCCCAAATTCACCAGTCCCGAGACCAAGACCGACGCCCGGTTCGCCAGCAGCAAGAAGGAGACGTCCTTCAGCGCAGACACCGAAGTGGCCACCTGGTGGAGGAAATTCCAGGATTCGAAGCTCAACAGCCTGATCGACCGCGCCTTTGCCAACAGCCCGGATCTGCGCATCGCCGCCGCCCGTGTGGATGAGGCCCGCGCCCTGCATACAGCCGCCCGGTTCGACTACTTCCCCACGGTCACCTCCGACGCGAGCTACCTCAATCAGCGCAGCAGCCTTGCTCAAGCCGGTCCCGGCCGCAGCCGCAGCCTGGAACTCTATGATGTGGGCCTGGATGGCTTCTATGAAGTCGACTTCTGGGGACGTGTGCGCAACAACAACAAGGCCGCGCTCGCCGAACTCGGCACTGCCGAAGCCCTCCGCCGTGACGCACTCGTGCTGCTCGCCTCTGATGTGGCCAGCAACTACATGCAGCTTCGCGGCCTGCAGAACGAACTCGGCGTGGCCGAGCGCAACGCCGCCAACCAGCGCGACACGCTCAAGCTCACCGAAAGCCTACTCCAGGGTGGTCGTGGCACGGAGCTCGACACCTCCCGTGCTCGTGCCCAGCTGAACTCCACGCTCGCGGCCATCCCGGTTATCGAGAGCGCCATCCGCCGAAACATCCACCGCATCAGCGTGCTCACGGGTCAACAGCCCCAGGTGCTGCTCGACGAGCTGCTCAAGAGCAAGCCGATGCCCACCCTGCCGAGCATTGTGCGCGTGGGCAGCCCTGCTGAGCTTCTTCGCCGCCGACCGGACATCCGTGCTGCCGAGTTCCAGATCGAGGCCGCCACCGCTCGCGTGGGCGTGGCCACCGCCGACCTCTTCCCCCGTGTGACCTTCAACGGTCGCGTGGCCCTGCAGGCCGAGACCTTCTCCGGTCTCGCCAAGTCCGGTGCAGATGCCTACAGCTTCGGCCCCAGCATCTCCTGGGCTGCCTTTGACCTTGGCCGCGTGAAGGCCGGGATCGATGCCAGCAAGGCCCGCAACGTGCAGAGCATCGCCCAATACGAGCAGGCCGTGCTGGGCGCCCTGGAAGAAACGGAAAACGCCATGACCTCCTTTGGCCGTCAGCGCGCTCGCCGTGACTTCCTGCGTGAAGCTTCGTCCGCCTCGCAGCAGGCCGCCAAGCTCGCCCGTGAACGCTATCAGAATGGTGTGGCCGACTTCCTCACCGTGCTCGACGCCGAGCGCGTGATGCTGGAAGCCGAGAGCCGTCAGGCCGAGAGCGAAACCCTCACTGCCGTGGCTCTGGTGGCCATCTACAAGTCACTGGGCGGCGGTTGGGAAACCAACGGCCGGGTGAGCGCGAAGTAAGCGGCTCTACAGCTAAGCCTTCTACTACGCCTCCCATGTCACGACCGCGCAGGTCTGACTGGGAGGCGTAGCTGTTTTGGGGCGAGGTTGCGTGCCTTCAGCAGGAGGTTAGGCGTCCCGCCTGACAGTGGAAGTTTGGCCTCCGGCCTGACCAGCATCAGCAATGCATACGCTGCGGGCTCCTTCATTCGCCTTCCCGCGTGTCAGTGCTCACCTCAATCGCCCGCATCCCCCAGCCCTCGGCCGCCGACCGCAACGCGCTGCTCCATCCCCTTTTGCTGCTCCGCTGCTTCGCTGCTTTGCGACATACACCTTGGCGCGGACTTCACCCCGCCCAAGGCAGCAATCTCACTTCGGCCTCATCCTTCCGCCCACCGGAAGCATGCCAAAGAGCAGGTACATCGGTGAGCGAATCAGAGCGCCCGTGTCGCGCCAGGCCACGCGCGGCAGGATGCGCTGGAAGAGATCCAGCATGTCTGCGTGCCGGCGCAGTTTGCGCTCCAGCCACGCCGAGACGCGTTGGGAGGCATTGTACTCCACTGCCATGCTCATGGCATTGACCAGGGCGATCAAGAAGAAGGCAACACCGCAGGCAAAGATGGCAGGGCGCGGGGCGCGTTTCACGAACGCAAGGATGATGGCCGCGATCCCGATGATGGCAGGCGCGTAGCGTGCGAGACGGATATTTCCCAACCTCCAGAGGAGCGCCTTCTTCTCCTCACCCTTCTGCGTGGCATGAGCCGCCTCGTGCAGAGCGATGGACCATGATGCTGCATCCGTGCCCTGCATCACCTTTTTGTTCAGAAACAACACCCGTCGCTCAGGGTCGAAATAGTCCGATACCATGGCGTTGTGCTCCACAATCTTCACATCGGTGGCCTCATGCTCGTCCAAAAACAAGCGCGCAGCTTCCCCGGCCGTCAGCGCACCGGGCACTGTCTGCTTTGCCCCCAGCGTGATCCCCTGCTCATACCGTTGCAGGGCAAACCTCGAGATGCCGATCGCGAGAATGAGCAGGATGATGGGAAGAATAAGCAGCATGTGGAGGCGTGCGTGGCCGAAATGTCAAAGTCAGGGAACAAGAGTACGTGACCATCATGCCACGCCTCGCGGTAAATGCGATGGGATGTCACTCAATCACGCGCCACCATCACCCGGAGGTTAGGCCTTCCGGCCTGACAGTGGATGTTGGGCTTTCCAGCCCGACGGTTGTAGGGCTATCCGTCTTCGCTGTCAGGCCAGAAGGCCTAACGCCCACTGTCGGACTGGAAAGTCCAACCTCCTTTTCGCTCACCTCCACTCGTGCCTGGGATACCGCCCCTTCAGCTGGGTCTTCACCGCCTGGTAGCTTGTCTTCCAGAAGTTCCCCAAGTCCCCCGTGGTCTGCACGGGACGCTGGCTGGGCGCGAGGATGTTCACGGATACCACGACCTTCCCACCGGCGATGCGGGGGTTCTCATTCGTGTCGTAGAGCTGCTGCAGAACGACACTGATTTGCGGCGTGGCCTTGTCGCGATACTCCACCTTCGCCGTTTTGCCGTTGGCGAGCTTCACACGCTCGGGTGCATAGCGCTCCAGCATCTCGCGTTGAGAATGGGAGAGCCACGCGTTCAGTGCACCATCCGGGGTGATTTCACGAAGCTGCCGCGCAGCCGTAGCGCCGAGGCACATCTGCTCGATGAGCAGGCGTTTCTCTTCATCGCCGATGGAAGGCATCTCCAGTTCCGGCATCCACGTTGCGAGACTGTTCAACCGGGTGATCCACTGGTCATGGCGTTCCGTCCAGTTCGGCATCTCCAATCGGCCCGCGATGATTTCATCCGCCAGGATGGAAGCCGCGAGACCTGCATCGGGTTCACCGCGCTCACGAGAATGCAGGGCCAGGTCGCGGAAGCGTTTCTCTTCACGATTGGTCACACGCTTGTTCACGCTGTCATAGACCGCGCGCTTACCAGTGGTGATGTCTCCGGGGAAAAGCTCCTCCAGCCAAGTCTCTTCCACCTTGGTCGTGAGGTTCAGCTTCACCTGAAGCGCCTTTCCTTGAATTTCCGCCACCTCAGCCGCCACGAGCATGGGCGGCGGCTTGAGATGCGCGTCCTTTTCCAAGTGACCCTTGTAGCCCGCGGCCAGTGCATACACGCGGGAACCACTGGAGGTCTCCACACCGAGGTGGTCTGAGAAGGCGGCGAGCACGCACTTCGCCAGCGCGATGTCGTGGGACGCCGCGGTGATCTCCATCTTGGGTGAGTCCCCTGCCCTGCGGCACAAGCGGAGCAACTGATCCGCGCTGCGCATCGCTTCCTGGGCCGCGCGCGCGTGGATGCCATAGGGCGCACACGCATCCGGATTGAAGTTCACGGACTTCGCCTTGTCCCACGCACGCATGAGCGGCTGAAACTCGCTGATGTCTTCGCGATGGAAGAACTCCTCACGCTTGCGCTTGGTCTGCTCGGTGGGTTTCAGCAGGATGTCACGTCCCTGCGCGATGGCTGCACACAGCGCCGCGTCCTCCATGCAGTCGAGGTCCATCGCCGTGAGCAGCATGCGGGAGAAGCGGGGATGCAACGGGAAAGTGGACATCTTCCTTCCCAGCGATGTGATGGACTTCGTTTCGCGATCCATGGCACCCAGCGACTCCAGCATGGTACGCGCGAGCTGCTGCGCCTCCGCGGTGGGTGCTTCAAACCAATCAAACGTCATACCCGCACGCTCGGCCACCACTTCCAGAGTGAGCAGCGCCTCACTGAGATCCAGTCGGCGAATTTCCGGCAACTCACTCTCCGCGCGATGCAGATGCTCACGCTCTGGCCACAGACGAACACACACGCCAGGGCCAAGACGCCCTGCACGGCCCGCACGCTGATCTGCACTGGCACGACCGATCTTTTGCACCGTGAGCGTATTGATGCCACGCCGCACGTCGTGCGCTGCGACACGTGCCAGACCACCATCGATCACCGCACGCACGCCTTCGATGGTGAGCGAGGTTTCCGCGACATTCGTGCTCACGATGATGCGCCGCGAGCCACCGGGTTGCAGCACTTCATCCTGCTGTGCGGGGGTGAGCTCTCCGTGCAGCGGCAGAATGCGGAAGCCGCGCGAGAAGGCACGGCCGCTCATGGCGGCAATCGTTCTACGGATCTCATGGCCACCCGGCATGAAAACGAGCAGATCGCCCTCGATGCCACGGCGCGTGATGAGATCCTCCGCGGCGCGTGCCGCCTGGTCCCACACCGCCTCGGGGTAGCCCGCCTTGTCTTTCTGCGGAGCCTGATAACCAATCTCCACGGGGAAGGTGCGGCCCTCGGAGTCAAAGATTTCGCAGGGCTGCAAGAAGGCCTTCAGCGGGTCCGGTGCAATCGTAGCGGACATCACGATGATGCGCAGATCCGGCCGCTGCTCCGCCTGTACGGCGCGCGCCCAGGCGAGGCACAGGTCGCCGTCCAGATGCCGCTCATGGAATTCATCGATGACGATGCAGCTCACCTTGCTGAGAGCCGGGTCATCCAGCATGTTGCGCAGCATCACCCCCTCCGTGACGAAGAGGATGCGAGTCTTGTTGCTGGACACATTCTCAAAGCGGACTTGGTAGCCCACTTCATCGCCGAGCTGGGCACCGCGCTCCTTCGCCACGCGGGCCGCCAGCATGCGGGCGGCGATACGGCGGGGCTGGAGCACCACGATGCGCTTGTCCCCCGCGATACCGTGGTCCAGCAGCATCTGCGGCACCTGGGTGGACTTGCCGGAGCCGGTGGGCGAGCGCACTACGGCATTGCGCACACCAGCCTGCGCAAACCAGTGCACAATCGGCTGGCGCAGGGCTTCAATGGGAAGATCGGAAACGTGAATGCTCAAGCGTTGCGGATACTGCAATCCGGCGTCCGCGCAACTGCTTCGCACCGGCCCGCCCCACCCCTCCGGACCGAATTCGCAAAATCCTCTCTGTCCTTGATAGCTGCGCCTCCCGCTGCCAGTTTGTTTTCCGCTCGATTTACTGCCTTTCCCTCCCCGCCATGCCCACCCGTCTCGCTCCTGAAGAACTTCGCTCCCACCGCTGGTTTGGTCCAAATGACCTCCGCTCCTTTGGCCACCGCTCGCGGGCACGGCAGCTTGGCTTGGGACCGGAGGACTGGCAGGGCAAGCCGGTCATCGCGATTCTGAACACCTGGTCGGACATCAATCCCTGCCACCTGCACTTCAAGGTGCTCGCGGAGAATGTGAAGAAGGGCGTTCTGCAGGCCGGGGGCATGCCGCTGGAGATTCCGGTGATGTCGCTCAGTGAGAACTTCATGAAGCCCACCACCATGCTCTATCGCAACTTCCTCGCGATGGAGGCAGAAGAGATGCTGCGCTGCCACCCGGTGGACGGCGCGGTGCTGCTGGGCGCGTGCGACAAGACGACTCCCGCCCTCATCATGGGTGCAGTGAGCGCGGGCCTGCCCTTCATCTTCGTCCCCGGCGGCCCCATGCTGCGCGGACAGTGGCGCGACCAGACCCTGGGCAGCGGCACGGATGCCTGGAAGTACTGGGCCGAGCTGCGCGCAGGGAACATCACGCAGGAAGACTGGTGCGACATCGAAGACGGCATCGCCCGCTCCCATGGCCACTGCATGACCATGGGCACGGCTTCCACCATGACGGCCATCACGGAGACGCTCGGCCTCACCTTGCCCGGCGCCTCCAGCATTCCCGCCAGCGATGCGCGTCACTGGCGCATGGCTGCCTCTTCCGGTCGTCAGATCGTGGAGAACGTCTGGAACAACCTGAACCCCTCCCAGTTCCTTAACAAGGCCGCGTTTGAGAATGCTATCGTCGCAGACATGGCCGTGGGCGGCAGCACGAATGCAATCGTGCACCTCATCGCCATGGCAGGCCGCGCGGGCATCAAACTTCCGCTGGAAGACTTCGACACCATTTCACGCAAGACCCCGCGTCTCGCCGACCTGCGCCCCGCCGGTCGCTTCCTCATGGAGGACTTCTATTTCGCCGGAGGCCTGCCTGCCCTGCTGAAGCAGGTGGAGGACATCCTCGTGGGTGACTGCATGACGGTGAATGGACACACCCTCGCGGAGAACATCGCCGACGCCAAGATCTGGAACACCGAGGTGATTCGCACGCGCGACAATCCGCTCTCCACAGAAGGTGGAACGGCGGTGCTACGCGGCAACATGTGCCCCAATGGTGCCGTGGTGAAGCACAGCGCGATGGAACAAAAATTCTGGACGCATCGCGGCCCTGCCGTCGTCTTCAAGGACTACGAAGACCTCGCCGCACGTCTTGATGATCCCAGTGTGCCCATCACGGCGGATTCCGTCATGGTGCTGCAGAGCGCCGGTCCGCTCGGAGCTCCGGGCATGCCAGAGTGGGGCATGCTTCCCCTTCCCAAGCGCCTCCTTGAAGCCGGTGTGCGCGACCTTCTGCGCATCAGCGACGCCCGCATGAGCGGCACCAGCTATGGCGCCTGCGTGCTCCACGTTGCTCCAGAAAGTGCTGTGGGCGGTCCCTTCGCCTTCGTCCAGGACGGCGATATCATCGCGCTCGACGTGCCCAACCGCACGCTCACCCTGGAAGTCTCTGACGAGGAACTCGCCAAGCGCAAGGCCGCCTGGAAGCCTGCTCCACGCAAGGTCGACCGCGGCTACCTGCACCTCTTCCTGAACGAAGTGACACAGGCGGACGAAGGCTGCGACTTCCGCTTCCTGCACTACACCGGCACGCCCACGCCGGAACCGAGAATCCACTAACCTTTCCTCGGTGGTTACCTCTTGCGAGCCCACTGGCAGCCAGTATCTTCACGCATCATGAGCACGGTCGCCATCCATCTCGATCCTTCTCTTCAGCATTTTGTAGATGAATCGGTCAGTTCCGGGTCGTTTTACAGTGCGAGCGAGGTAGTGGCTGTCGCCCTGCGAAACCTTCAGGCAGACCAGGAAACACGTGCAAGCCGCCTCTCCGCTCTGAGGCAGGACGTAGGTCTAGGACTAGACCAAGCGGCCCGGGGTGAGTTTGTCGAGTTCGACGCGGAGAGCATCATCGCCGAAAACGCTGCCCGTTAACGGAAAAAAGCATGCCTCGAATCCTTCGCACGCTGGCTTCCAAGCAAGACTACAACGACATCTATTCGTATATCGCCGCAGACAGTCCCAACCATGCAGCAAATCTGCTGCGCAAGCTGGATGCCCGATTGAAGGTTTTGTCAGAAAACAACCTGATGGGCCGACGTCGCCCTGAACTGGCGGAAAATCTGCGCAGTTACCCGGAAGGGAATTACGTCATATTCTACCAGCCCATTGAAGATGGGATCATCCTGATTCGGGTACTGCATTCTGCGCGTGACATCACCACAGACTATTTTAATGAATCGGATACTCCGTAAAGTTCGTTTCTAGCTAGGCCGCATCAATCCTCTCCCATGCAAACCACCTTCACTCCCGCCGACCTCCGCCGCTCCGTCATCGCCGTGCCCCCGCTCTGCCGTGACGCGAACTTCAAGGTGGACGCCGCTGAAAACGCGAAGCTGATCAAGCACATCGAGGCTGGTGGCGTGAACATCCTGCTCTACGGCGGCAATGCGAACTTCTACAACATCAGCCTTTCCGAATACGGCAGCGTGCTGGCGCAGCTTGAGGAAGTCGCGGCGAAGGACACGCTGATCGTTCCCGCCATTGGTCCCTTCTACGGCACGGCGATGGATCAGGTGGAGATTCTCAAAGGAACCAAATTCCCCACGGCCATGTTGCTGCCCACATTGGCAGTATCGAAGCCAGAAGGCGTGCGTGAAGCGGTGCTGCGCATCGTGGAAAAACTCGGCCGCCCCATCGTGCTGTATGTGAAGGACGAAGGCTACGTGAACTTGGAAGTGGTGAAGAGCCTCGTGAACGCGGGCGCTGTCTCCTGGATCAAGTACGCCGTGGTGCGTCAGGACCCTGCCGTGGATCCGTTGCTGGAAGCCATCTCCAATGAAGTACCGCGTGAGCTTCTCGTGAGCGGCATCGGCGAACAGCCCGCCATCATCCACTGGAGGAAGTTTGGCGTGCAGGCCTTCACCGCAGGTTGCGTGTGCGTGGCGCCAAATCGCTCCCAGGAACTGCTGCTCGCGCTGCAGGCTGGCGAGTATGACAAGGCGGAGTCCATCCGTGAGCGCTTCCTGCCTCTGGAAGATCTGCGCAATGCGTACAGCCCCATCCAGGTGCTGCATCACGCAGTGAAGCTCGCCGGCATCGCCGACACCGGCCCGCAGCTTCCGCTCCTCACGGAGCTGGATGCGGACAAACAGGCCGCCATCGCACGTGCCGCGCAAGACGCCCTGGCCTGGAGCCGCGCGTAGTGCGTGTTTCTTGGACATTCCAGAGTGTGATTACGCTTTTGTGAACTTGAGCCAGGCGGAGGACCCACATCATGGAGGAGTCACGGGAATGTCTCCGACTCCTTTCCAGCTTGAACCCATGTTGAAGAGAACATGGGAGCTATTCTACAGGCACTGGCTGCTCTTCTTCGCGATACACCTCACGGTATCCTTTCCCGTCAATGCACTGGTCGGCATCATTTCCACCCGGGTAAATCCGGCGGAGAACCTGCTTCAGTTCTTCCTGTTCTCCGGAGCCATTGGAGGACTCTTCGGGATGGTGGCGCCCGCAGCAATCTTTGCAGCGCTTTCCCGGGCCTGGTCTGGAGCAACTCCCACCTATGGCCAGACATGGTTCGTCACCATGGATCGAATTGGAAGCGTCATGCTGGTCAATTTTTGTGTATTCATCTTCTCCTCGGCAGGCTTCACCATGTGCATCTTCCCTGGATTTCTCGTGCTTGCAGCACTGGCATTCAGCCTGTGTGCCGTCATGGATGAGGACCATGATGCATGGGTGGCCTTGGACCGGAGTGTGATACTTGTCCGGAGCCGCTTCTGGGTGGTGTTTGGCTATCTCGCCCTGGTATTCGCTCCCTTGTATTTTGGCATCGCTTTTGTACTCTTGATCCTATCGGCGATCATCGCATTGGTGGTGCCTGCACTCGATCACTGGCTGGCGGGCGCCGTGCTACAAACCCTGATATCGGCACCCACACTATTTGCCGTCGTGTTTGTGTTTGTGATGTTCAAGACGTTGCAAAGGGAGCCAGAACCTCTTCAAGAATCCAGCATCTGAGGCCGTGGTGACCTGGATTATCCACCCTGCTTTCTCGGCGAGACGAGGATGACATTCCGCACTTTCCATACTTCCGATGAGGATGTCTGCCCGCCTGTGTCATGCTTGCACCACAATGCCGTGGAGGGGCCGCCATCGAGGTTCAGCGCGCTCTGCACCTGAAGCTCGGAGAGAATCTTGGGATCGCTCAAGACACGGGCGAGTTCCTGGATCTTGATGTTCCCCGAATTCCCGAGAGCCCATCGCCCACTACCATCGGTCAGAATGAAGGTGCGCAGGGCCACCGGTCCGTCGCCCAGATTTTTGATCTCACGACCATTCTCCACGAGTCGTGGACAACATTGGATGAGATCACTGATGCCGGGATGGTCGGCAAACTTCTCGCTGGCAATGATGCTGCCCCTGCCACCTTCGACCAGCAACGTGCCACCAAACGGCATGGCGAGATCCAGCGTGCCAGTGCGCACACCTCCTGCGATTTCGAGACCCGACGGCAGCATCTTGGGAGGGTCGAAGTAGCCGCCATTGCACGCGGCAATCGCACCAGCCTGCGCCGCGATGGCAGCCACCGCACGTGCACCTTTCTTGGTGGCATTGGACGCCACCTGCAGCAGGCATTGGGACTCATCAAAGAGTACCAAGGTCAGCTCACACTTCTCATCCCCCTTCGCGAGATGCTTCGTCACCACGGTCGCACCGTGGCCGAGGGAGATGGGAGACGTGGAGGAGGTCAAGGTCCACTCAGCACGCGTCATCGGGACAAATGCCCACCAGAGAAGCGGGAGCAAAACAAGCGCACAGAGGAGAAGACGGCGTCTATATCGGGGATTCATCACAATCACGCTCAGCCTGCCATGGTCAGCGGATTCGTGGAAGCATGAAGGCTCGCGATAGGCGTGTACCCATAAAAAAAGCGAAGCATGGCTTCGCCTTTTTCAAAAGATGATGCAGGCGTTTTGCCCGACTTAGGAGTTCTCTTCAGCAGCGGGAGCCGCGTCTTGCGCAGGAGCGGCGTCAGCCTTCTTCGCAGCGGGAGCCTTGGCAGGCTTCTTGGCAGCAGCCTTCTTCGCAGCAGCGGCCTTCTTGTCGGCATCCGGGGCGGCCTTCGCGGGACGACTTACCTTGCGGCTAACGCCCTGCTTGGAGAGTTCGTTCTTGCGCTTGAGGTAAGCGGCGCGACGGCGGCGCTTGATGATCTTGTTGAGTTGTTGTCCCATGAGGATGGATGCAGTGTTTTGTAAAAGAGGGCGGACAAGTTCCACCGATGCCTGAAGAATCAAGGTGAAAAATGCGCAAGACCTGCCAGCAGCGGGGTTGGCGGCCACCCACTCTCCCCTAGAAAAAGCCTTGCATGGCTGCGGAACTGTGTTCACATTGACCCTGTTGACGGGCTTGCATGCCCTCACGAGTGACCAAAGGTTGCCTTCCGCGCAACGGTCCGCCTGTCTCAAACGCGCCCTTCCGGGCATGGTATCCAGCGTTTTGAGTCCCGGTGCGGCACCCGCCTGGAACCCCCACACGGCTCACCCTTTCTTTTCCTCCCTTTCATTCCCCGCGGGCAGTACCTCAGGCCCTCAGGTGACATCCCAGCTTTCTCACCCACAACGCAATCTGTCATGGCAGGCCACAACAAATGGTCGAAGGTCAAGCACATCAAGGCCGTCGTCGATGCCAAGCGCGGCAAGGTTTTCAGCAAACTCGCCAAGGAGATCACGCTGGCGGCGAAGCATGGCGGCGGAAGTCCAGATACCAATGCCCGCCTGCGCACGGCCATCTTGAACGCCAAGGCCCAGAACGTGCCTAATGACAACATCGAGCGCGCCATCAAGAAGGGCACCGGCGAGCTGCAGGGAGCAGCGCTGGAGGAAGTGGTCTATGAAGGCATCGGCCAGGGCGGCGTGGCCATGCTCATCGAAGTGGTTACAGACAATCGCAATCGCAGCGTGAGCGACCTACGCCTCATCTTCAGCAAGCTGGGCGGCACCTTCGCGGATGCCGGCAGCGTATCCTACCTGTTCTCCCGTCTCGGGGAAATTCGGCTCGACAAAGCGGCTCTGGACGAGGACACGGTGATGGAAATCGCCCTGGAAGCAGGCGCGGATGACGTGGTGGGCGAGGAAGAGGAGTGGGTGGTCTACACGCCGGTGGATAAACTCTTCGCGGTGGGTGGCGCCTTCCAGGCGAAGAACGTCACCCCCAAATCACAGCAGCTCATTTACCAGCCATCCACCACCGTGACCTTGGACGATGAAACCACGGCACGTTCATTTCTGAAGCTGTACGACGCTTTGGACGATTACGACGACACGCAGAACGTGCACGCCAACTTCGAACTGGCCGATGACGTGATGGCCACGCTCTCGTGACGCCCTCCAGACATACCTTTTTTTGTATCGCATCTCTCGATGACTGAGCACTCAACTTTGCAAGCGGACGTCTCAACGCCCACGCTGTTTCCCATGGCACCCGAGGAATCAAGATCAGCCCTCAGCGGCAAACGCGCCGCGAAGAAAGCCACCGCCAAGAAGGCGGTGAAAAAGACCGCGAAGAAAGCGGCAGCCAAGGCAGAAGTGCAGGCGGAACTCCCGACGGAGGCGCCCCAGAAGAAGCGGGCCGCAAAGAAGAGCACGAAGGGTGCTGCAAAGCGTGAAGGCCGCGCCGCCTCTCCTGCAGCCGCGGAAGTGATGGGACAAGATGGCGGTGTCACCCGCGTGCCCGCTGCGGATGTCGTGCATCATGAACCGACGGCGCGCCCCGCGCCTGTCGATGCTCCAGTTTCCGCTCCCGCTCCTGCGCCAACCCCTGCTCCTGCACCCGCACCCGCACCTGTGGCGGAAGTGCGTGACGCCCAGGCCCGGCCCGCACCCCAGCCACAGCAGCATGCTCCTGCGCACGCGCGCGCCCATACCGGCGGCCAGCAGCATCAGCAGCACGGCCAGGGTGGCTCTCCTTCCGGCGAAGGCCAGCACCAGCAGCACGGCGGCCACGGCCGCGGTCGCAAGTGGGAGAAGCGCAACAAATTCCGCGACCGTTTCCGCGACAAGCATCGCGATCGGGACCGTGATCGTGATCGCGACGGTCAGCCGCAAGGCGAAGGTGAGGGCCAGCAGCAGGCGGCTGCACCTGAGCGTCCGCTCGGTCCACCGGAGCCCAGCGAGGGCATTCTCGAACTCACGCCGAAGGGCTATGGCTTCCTGCGCCAGAAGAGCCGCTTGTGGGCGGACTTCGCCCAGGACCCGTGGGTTTCCCCCGAGTGGATTCGCAATCTGGGCCTGCGCACCGGCATGTACATCCGCGGCGTGGAGCGCATGGGTCACCGTGGACCTCAGGTCACGGAGATCAAGGAAGTGAACGGCCAGCCTCCGGAGAAGGCGCGCGATCTGCCCCTCTTCGAAGAGCTGAAGGCTGTAAACCCGAACAAACGCATCCAGCTTGAAACCGTGCCCACGCGCCTCACCACGCGAGTGATGGATCTCATCACACCCGTGGGTCGCGGTCAGCGCGGTCTCATCGTGGCGCCTCCTCGCGCGGGCAAGACCACGCTCTTGCAGCACATCGCGGAAGCCGTCACGCAGAATCATCCGCAGATGCATCTCATGATTCTGCTGGTGGACGAGCGCCCTGAAGAAGTCACCGAATTCCGCCGCTCCCTGCCGAATGCCGAGCTGCACGCCAGTTCGAATGACAGCGACATCCGCAGCCATCTGCGCACCGCTGTTCTTGCGATTGAGCGTGCCAAGCGTCTCGTGGAAAGCGGCCAGCATGTGTTCATGCTGCTGGATTCCATCACGCGCATGGCCCGTGCCTTCAACAATGCGCACAAGGGCGGGGCCACTGCCACTGGCGGTCTCGGCGTGGGCGCCCTCGAAATGCCCCGCCGCCTCTTCGCCGCTGCGCGCAATACGCGCGACGCCGGCTCACTCACCATCCTGGCCACCACGCTGATCGAAACGAACAGCCGCATGGACGATGCCATCTTCCAGGAGTTCAAGGGTACCGGCAATCTGGAGCTCGTGCTCGATCGCAAGATCGCCGAGCAGTACATCTATCCTGCGGTGAACATCTTCCGCTCCGGCACCCGTCGCGAAGAGCTGCTGCTGCCTCCCTTCCAGATGGAGAAGGTGCACATGCTGCGTCGCGGTCTCGCGGGTCACAAGCCCATCGATGCCATCCAGCGTGTCATCACCCTCATGGAGCGTGCACCAAACAATGCCCAGATGCTCATCGAGCTCCCGGGCAGGGTGAATGTGTAAGCAAGTGCAGGCACACCTTTTGCGGGAGGTGACCGGGAGTATTCAGTAGGTCCGTGTTCAGTATTCAGACTGAACGGTGACGATGTTCGATGAACATTGACGCCGCCAGAATGACTATCACATGCGAGCTACTGTTTGCTGAATACTGATCCACTGGTTACTCCGATGTCCACTTCCCAGCCCCCACCTCGCGACGTCTCCATCGACGCCGTGCTTCCGCCCGACGGCAAGGGAAAGGCACCGCGTGGCAAGGATGCGGAGAACGCCTCGGATGCCGCACGCATCGTCGCGCACTGGATGGATGAATTCATCCGCATTCCAGGAACGAACATCCGCATCGGACTGGACCCTATCATTGGACTGTTTCCCGGTGTCGGTGACTTTCTGGCCTCCAGCATTGGGCTGGTCACACTCACGGAAGGTGTACGCCAACGCGTGCCGGTTTCCGTCTTGATGCGCATGGGTGGCAACATCTTGATCAACGACGCCGTGGGCAGCATCCCGGGCGTGGGCGATGTCTTCTCCGCATGGTTCAAATCGAACTCGCGCAACCTCCGGCTCATCAATCGCTGGAAAGGCGGCGACCAGGCGGCGGTAAGACGTGGCAGCCGGGTTTTCATGACCGTGTTCATCGTGTTATGGCTCGGCCTCCTGGCCTTCTGGGCGTTTGTGTGGATCACCCTGGCCACCATGATCTGGCAGCTCGGCAGCAAGTTGTTTGGCGGCTGACGCTCTGACTACTTCGGCACGGAGCTTGCCAGTTGCCGGGCCCAAAGAGCAGCCGCCGTACGCGTCTCCACCCCGAGCTTGGTGAAGATGGTTTCCAGGTGCTTCTGCACGGTGCGAGCGCTGATGCCCAGGATAAGGGCGATTTCCTTGTTCGTCTTCGCCTCGGCAACCCAGGAAAGCACCTCTGCTTCCCGCGACGACAACGACGCAAACAACGTGCGGTGGCGCATCACTGCAAAGGCGCGCTGTATGGCGGGCTGTAGCAGCGACAGCACCACGCGATCACGCTCCGTGTAATCACGCGTAGAACTGGAAAGGACCATGCTGACGAGCTCCCCTGGCGCAGGATGGACCGAGAGGGCCATTTGCCGCTCAATGCCGAGATACTTGTACACTTCCTGATACAACCCCAGGTCATGAAGCTCGCGCTGCGTGATGAAGTCACTGATTTTCAGCGGGGTCGTGATGCCGAGTTCCGACTGCAGCTTGAAGCAGGGATGCTGATGGATGAGCGCGCCGAAGGGCTCCGCATACTTGTTGATCTCCGCATTGTTCACCGTGGAGGTAATCTTTAGCACGCGCCCTTGGGAGAACTCGTTGCAGGCTGTGAAGTCCGAGTCGATCAGCTTGGGCAGCCAACCAAAGATCAGCCGATCACGCAGATCTTCATGACTGGAAGCTTCCAGCAGATCATGGCTGCATTGCTTCACGGCTTTCAAGTCGAGGTGTGAGACTCGTTGCATGACCTTGGGGAGAAACTGGCAAGTCGCCGGGGAGTTGAAAGCGAAAATTACGCCAGATCGCGTATTTACCGGATCATCCCGGGCTGCGACAGCAAGCCCATGACAACGAATGCCTTCCGTCGTCGAACCTGGCTTGCATTTGCACTTTTAGCAGTCCCAGTTTTTTCCGACGCGCAGGTGAGTTGGAATGCGGGAACCGGAAACTGGTTCACCAGCACCAATTGGACACCGGGTGTGGTGCCGACTTCCAGCATCAATGCCTTCATCAACAATGCTGGCACGGCACAGGTTCTGACCACCGGAGGGCAGGTCCGGGTTCTCACCCTCGGAGCCTCCGCGGGGCAATCGGGAACGCTTTTGGTGCAAGGCGGGGCACTTACGACTTCCAGTTCTCTCCTCGTGGGAGATTTCGGCACTGGCACCGTGACCGTTTCCAACGGTGGCACGCTCACCTCCGGCATCACAGGCATCGCGAACAATGCAGGCTCCACCGGCACGCTCACGGTGACTGGTGCAAACTCCAGGTGGACATTCAGCTCCCAAGGCGATGTGGGCAGCAGCGGTCACGGGGAACTCTACGTGCTCGAAGGCGGGACGGTGAATTCCGGCAATGGCGCGATGAACGTGGGCAATGACAGTGGCGCGAGTGGCCTGGTGGTGATCACCGGCACGACGGCTGCCACGAGCAGCACGGTCGTGTTTACATTTGTGGGGGCTGCGGCAAATAGCACCGGTGAAATCAGAGTGACAGGTCCCTTGGCAATATGGAATGGCGGCATCACCTCCATCGGGCAAAGCGCGCAGGGCACCGTAACACTCTCCCAGGGAGCCACAGGTACAACCAACACGCTCAACATTGGAACCAACGCGGCCGCAGTGGGTACGCTGACGGTGCAAAATGCGAATACCACACTCACCGCTGCCGGGGTGAATGTGGGAGTCAGTGGCCGTGGTACGATGCTCATTTCAGACGGCGGGGTAGTGAACGGCACGACTGGAAGAATCGGCCAGAACATCGGAGCGACGGGTGAAGTGACCGTCACAGGAGCCAACTCCAAATGGCTGCTGTCCGGCGACATCACCACCGGAGCTACAGCACCCGGGTCTGGAGGAAGCGCCACGCTGTCGATTCTGAACGGCGGCTATGTGCGCACCAACGGACGCTTCTCCGCGAATGCCACCTTCAACCTCACGGTGAGCGGCACCAACTCCAAGCTGGAGATCCTCGATGTCGCCAGCTTCGGCTCGCTGGCCGGCGCCGTGGTGCAGAACTCACAGGTCCAGGTCTTGAGCGGTGGTTCCGTGGTCACAGGCGCACCCGCAGCACTGAGCAACAGCACCAATTTCCTGGCGGCTGTCGGAGATACCTTGGGGATCACGATCACCAATGGCTCATGGACGGCCCAAGGGGGCATGGTCTTCACAGGCGCTGGCACGACCACCACCACGGTTTCCCAAGGCTCCACCATCAACACTTCGTCCACGGCACCGAATGTCGCCTCCTTTCAAATGGCTGGCACCGCAGGAGGAGTGCACCAGCTCACCCTCCAGGGCGCAGGCACGGTGTGGAACAACAGCGGCTGGGCGCTGATTGGTGACCAGGGATCCGCGACAGTGTCCGTGGAGAATGGAGCCGTGATGAGAAGCAGCTTTGTAGACGTGGCCCGGCGGGCAACCAGCACTTCAAAAATTACCGTGACGGGTGCGAACTCGCTGTGGGACGCCTCCTCGCTGGCGGGATTCGCGAGCGCGATCGGTGAGGGCGGCGATGGCACATTGCATGTACTGAATGGTGGTGAGTTTCGTGCCGATTCCCTGAGCATGGGAGGTTCCTTTCTTGGGGACCTCGGCGAAGGGCATCTGCTAGTCTCAGGAGCCAATTCCAAGCTCACCCTGACGGGCACTGCCAGTATCTTCGATGGGGAACTCCAAGTCGGCGTGTTCAACGACAGTGAAGCCGTATTTGAGAAAGGAGGCCAGCTGACAGGCAGGTATCTGTCGATTGCGGGAAACCCTGGCACCACAGCCGAAGTCACGGTCACCGGAGCGGGGTCAGGCATCCATCTGACTGAACAGATCGCGGTGGGAGTGAATGGCACTGGCACCTTCACCGTGAACAGTGGCGCTACAGTTGAGAGCAGGGCTGGTTTTATCGGAGACCTGGATGGGGCCATCGGCACTGCCACGGTCTCGGGCAGTGGCACTTCCTGGACGATGACTGAGGATCTAGAGTTGGGCTTCTTCGGAACGGGAACACTGACCGTGGAGAATCAAGCCACCGTCACAGCAAGAACGGTCCGCCTCAATGTGGCCAGCGACGAGCCGTTTCCATCTGTGTTGGACGTACGCAGTGGCGCACTGATGGTGACGAAGCAGATTCGAGAAGGCGGATTTGGTGGTGGCAGTGGAGTAGCAGGCGCCAAACTCAATATTGACGGTGGGACTTTGCGCGCCACTGCCAATGAAGCGGAGTTCCTCGCGGGGTTTGAATCCGGGGATGTGGAGTTCAAGAGCGGTGGAGCGACGATCGACAGCAATGGCTTCAACATTGGAATTGGCGCGCCGCTGAGTGGAGCAGGAGGAATGACGAAGACGGGTCTGGGAATTCTGACCCTCTCAGGCACCACGAGCTATGCCGGCGCGACGCTGGTGAGCGCAGGCACGCTAAGGGTGAATGGCTCCATGACTCTCTCTGCCGTGACGGTGAGTGATGGGGCCACCCTTGGTGGTACAGGAAGCATCACAGGTAGTTCCACCATCAACAACGGCGGCAGGATTGCCCCCGGAGCCAGTCCGGGAACCCTGACCGTGGGGAGCCTGCTCCTGAACAATCTCTCGCTCCTGGACTACGAACTTGGCCCGCCGCAGCCTCCCGGCATCGCAGGTACGGACAGTGACCTTCTTCAGGTGAATGGAGCTCTAACTTTGGACGGCGTACTGAACATCGACGCGCTTACCGGTTTCAACGTCGGCACGTATCGCCTCATCAACTACAGCACGCTCACGAACAACTTTGGACTTGGCCTCGGCGATGTGCCGCTTGGGCTGAACTACACCATCGATACGGCCACGGCAGGCCAGGTGAATCTCATCGTCGGGTTCACGGATTTGCAGTACTGGGATGGACCGAATGTCCTGGGCAACAATGTGGTGGATGGTGGCACGGGAACCTGGAACAACACCACGGCCAACTGGACCACTGAAGTAGGGATCCCCAACTCAGGATGGAATAGCAAGACGGCCATCTTCCAGGGCACGGCGGGCACGGTCACTCTGGGAGACGACATCGACTTTGAAGGACTGCAGTTCATCACCAGCGGCTATGTCATCAATCAGGATCTGGCTCAGCTCTATGCTCTGCATCCCACTACTGATGCCGTGGTGCTGGTGAACTCCGGCGCGGTGGCAACGATCAATGCACCCGTCATCGGCAGTGGTGGCATCGCAAAGGGTGGCACTGGCACCTTGATTCTCACAGGTGCCCACACCTACTTGGGAGATACGGCAGTCAATGCAGGCGCCATGTATGTGAATGGTTCGCTGGCTTCCTCCAACGTCACCGTGGCCAGCGACGCGACCTTCGGTGGCATTGGCCGGGTGGAGAACTCGGTGACCATCGGAGCCGGAGGTATCATCCATCCCGGCGATGGCACCACTCCCGGAGCACTGCGTGTGGGCTCGCTCAACTTGAACAACACCTCCGTCCTTGCCTTCACTCTTGGCGCTCCGGGCAATCCCAGCAACAGCCACATCCAGGTGGATGGTGACCTGCTGCTGGATGGCCTGCTACGCATCACGGATGGAGGTGGCTTCACTGCAGACACCTACAATCTGATGACCTACGGAGGCACGCTCACAGACGCCCTGCTCACGATTCAAAGCGTTCCTGCAGGGTTCAATCCCGGAAACTTTGCCATCGATACGAGCACCGATGGCGAAGTGAATCTGGTGGTAGTGGTGGTGGACGCCAATGCCGCGACTGGCATGCAATACTGGGATGGCAGCAACGTTACCGCCAATGGATCCATCGACGGACAGAGTGGCATCTGGAATGTCACGGATACGGACTGGACGAATCGAGCAGGCAACATCAATGGCCCATGGGCTGGACAGACCGCGATTTTCACCGCTCACCCCGGGGTGGTCACTCTCGGAAGTGATGTGCCTTTCCAGAAGCTCATCTTCGAAGTGAACGGCTATCGCATCGTATCACCTGCGGGACAGAAGCTGTACTCACTGGGGGATGCGGAGGTGAATGTGGTGGGAGGTGCGCGCGCCACCATCGCTGCGCCCATCTCTGTGCCGGGTACATTCACCAAGTCAGGTCCCGGGCGGCTCATCCTCGCAGGTGCCCAACCTTCCTACGCGGGAACCACGCTCATCCAGCAGGGCGGACTGTATGTGAACACCGTGCTGCGCTCTCCATTCGTGCGGGTGAATCCTGCCGGCACGCTGGGTGGCAGTGGCATCATCATCGGCAACGTACTCAATCACGGCACCGTGGCTCCGGGGAACTCGGTGGGCACACTCACCATTCACGGGAACTACCGGCAGGCAGGCAGCGGTACGCTGGAGCTGGAGCTTGCCAATCAGCACCGCTTTGATCAATTGATCGTCAGCGGTACCGCTCATCTCGGAGGCACCCTGGATGTGCGCTCGCTGGGTGCGGATCTGGAGTATGGTGACCAATTCCCTTTCCTGCGCGCGGGACACATCAAGGGACACTTCTCACGCATCACCATGCCGCATCCCTCGGCGAATCGCGGGCGATTCTACACCGTCAGTGGCACTGGCATCCTGCTGGTCGCGCCGGCGAGTTACACCCTGGTAGCGGAAACGCCGAACCAGACACGACTGGCGAAAGCGCTCGGTCAGTGGATTGGCATCGAAGATGGAGACATCGGCGTGACCACGCTCGCGCTCGACATGCTGCGGGAGGAGCAATACCCCGCGGCGTTCGAGGCCATTCTGCCCGGTCACTACGACGCCGCGCTGCAGATCAGCACCGAACTCGCGCACAGCCAGATGCAGGGACTGCACCAGCAATTCAGCTCACGCCGCCTCGCCATCCGCACCATGGGTGCCGAAGCCTATCGACAGGCCACGCCACAGACACCCAGCACGAAGAATCCCAAGAACGTGAAAGCCGTGCAGGACGGCCTCGCTCCTCCTGAAGACGATCGATGGGTGGTGTGGACGCAGGCGACGGGACTCTTTTCTCAAACGGGTTGGGGCACCACGCCGGATCGCGATTTCGACAGCGGCACCTTCCTCGCCGGTGCGGACTATGCGGTGAGTGATCAATTCGCCCTGGGTATCTTTGCCGGCTATCAATTCGGCGAGAGCGATTACCCAGGCCGCGACCGCACGGATCTGGAGAAGGTGACCTTTGGCGCCTATGCGCTCTATGATCGCGGCAACTTCTACGCGCATGCCACGGTGGAAGGCGGGGACATTGAATACGAAGTGCGGCGTGCCATCGTGCTGCCCACGCTCGATCGCACCGCGAGCAGCGAGCCCGATGGGCATGAGGTCTCCGCGAGCTTCGGCACCGGTTATGATTTCGAGGCGGGCAGCTTCACCTTTGGTCCGAGCATCGCCCTTCAATACACCCGGCAGAGTCTGGATGGCCTCACCGAGAACGGTGCGGACAGCCTGAATCTACGCTTGGATGATGCGAGCGTGGATAGCTTGCGCAGCTACCTCGGCGCACGTGTCGCTTACACCATCACGCTGCCCGGGGAGGTGACGGTGATTCCTGAGTTGCGAGCGTTCTGGCAGCATGAGTTCCTGCAAGATGGCGAGACACTCCACACAAGACTCGCCGGAGGCTCAGGTCCCGGATTCGATTATCTCACTGAGGACCCTGAGCGCGATGCCTTTTTTCTCGGTGGCGGCGTGAACGTCCAGGTGGACCGTACCTTCTTTGGCGGGCTCTTCTACCACGCCGAGTTTGGCCGCACCGATGAAGCGAATCACACCATCAGCCTGAACGCAAACTGGAGGTTCTAGACCTCTTCAACCTCAGTCTCCGAAGTTCCTCTGCGTCTCTGTGTCTCTGCGTTGAATCCCATGCAGGTGACCACACCCAGCACCTTCAGGCCTTACCACGACCACCGCCCATAAATCCCACAAGGCAGCGTCAACCCACCCCGCGTGATCGGCAATCCCACCTCACCGGTCGCCAGCTTTCCACCCGTCGGGCCCAGCAACTGCGTCATGACATTTCCCAGTGCCGTGGGTGACAGGCCAGTCGTGTAAGCGTTCACCAGGAAGAAGATGGGCTCATCCGAAAGCAGCTTCTTGCACTCCTCCAGCAAGGGCCAGAGGTGTGCTTCCATTTTCCACACCTCCCCGGCTGCTCCGTGGCCATAGCTCGGCGGGTCCATGATGAGGCCGTCATACTTCCGGCCACGGCGAATCTCGCGGCGCACGTAGGCCATGCAGTCATCCACGATGTAGCGGATGGGAGCCTTGCCCAGACCGCTGAGGCGCGCGTTCTCACCGCACCACTCCACCATGCCTTTCGCGGCATCCACGTGGCACACGCTCGCTCCTGCAGCAGCCGCTGCCACGGTGGCGGCGCCGGTGTAGCCGAAGAGGTTGAGCACGGACAGTTCACGGTCTTTTGCCTTTGATTTGGCCTGGCGAATCAGGCCGCTGCACCAGTCCCAGTTCACCGCCTGCTCCGGGAAGAGGCCGGTGTGCTTGAATCCGGTGGGCGAAATTTTGAAGGTCAGCCCGCCATACTTGATATTCCACGCAGTCGGCAGCTTCCGCCGATACTCCCAGCGTCCCCCACCCTTGTCACTGCGGTGGTACCAGGCGTCCCATTGCTTCCACTCGCCGCTGCGCGGCCAGATGACTTGGGGGTCAGGACGCGCCAGTACATACTCGCCCCAGCGCTCCAGCTTCATGCCGTCTCCGGTATCCAGCAGTTCGTAGTCGCGCCAGTCGCGGGCGAGGATTTGACCACTGGTGGATTCTGAAGGAACGGCGGGCATGGGTGGACAGTCTTCATCGCCCAGCCCCCTGTCACAATCAACCACGAGTGCAGCCCGAAAAACCACTGGCCAGTTTCCTCTCCCCGCCAACATTCGGGGCATGATTCTCCGGGACAAGGTAGCTGTAGTGACAGGGGCAGCGCGTGGCATCGGCTTCGCGCTTTGTGAGGAACTGGCACGCGCCGGCATGAAAGTGGCCATGGCAGACGTGGATGCCGAGGCCCTGGCCTCCGCTGTCGAAATGGTGGGCATGGATGACCTGCTCCCCCTGACCTGCGATGTGACCAAACAGTCCGAAGTACGCGAACTCGCCGAGGAAGTGGAGGCAAAGCACGGCCCCATCGCCGTGTGGATCAACAACGCCGGCCTCGCTCGCCACCGCTGGATTCCGGATTACACCGAAGAGGAAATCGACCTCATGCTGGATGTGAACCTCAAAGGCACCATCCTCGGCTCCCAGGAAGCCCTGCGCCGCATGCTGACCCGCAAGTCCGGCCACATTGTGAATGTGATCTCCACCGCAAGCCTGCGTGGCATCCCCAGCGAAACGGTCTATTGCGCGGCCAAGTGGGGCGTGCGCGGCTTCACGCAGGGCCTGCAGGAGGAGGCAGCCGCCCATGGCGTGCGCGTCACCGCTGTGCTACCGGGAGGCGTGGATACCGCTTTCTGGGACGGAGCTTCTGACCGCAAGGCGCCGGTGGAAAAATTCCTCACTCCACGACACGTGGCGGATGCGATCCTCAAGGTGCTGGAAATGGACGACTGGTGCGTGACGCGCGAACTCGTGCTGCGCAGCATGGCGGACAGTGATTTCTCCGTGAAACCTCAATAGCAACGCAAGCCATGAGCGAGGCCACACCATTCCGCACCGTCGAACTTTCGGAGCCTTCGCTCACCGAGCCGGGTTTGCGTTTCGCGACTGTGAAGTCACCGGCCCTGAAGCGGCGGGCGGACGTGACCTTCTACATTCCGGAAGGCGCACCGGACAAAAAGCCGCTTCCCCTGGTGCTGCTGCTTCACGGCGTCTACGGCAGCCACTGGGCCTGGGCACTCAAAGGCGCCGCGCATCGCGTGCTGCAAAAGCTCATCAAGTCCGGCGAATGCGAGCCCATGATGCTCGCCATGCCCTCCGACGGTCTCTGGGGGGATGGCTCTGGATACCTGCACCATCAGGACGCGGACTATGCGAAGTGGATAGTGGAAGAAGTGCCCGCCCTCGCCGCTCACGTGGAGCCGCGCGTCACGCGGTCGCCGCGTTTCATCAGTGGCCTGAGCATGGGTGGCTACGGCGCCTTGCGGCTGGGGACACTCTTCGCGGAAAAGTTCGCAGGCATCAGCGCCCACAGCAGCATCACGGACTTCCGCCAGATGGAGGGCTTCGTGGAGGAATCCGTGGATGCATTCAAGCTCTCTCCAGATGAGGAGCCGGGCGTCTTCGAGGCCATGCTGCACCGTCGCGGAAAGCTTCCTCCGCTGCGCTTCGACTGCGGCACGGAGGATGACCTCATTGAGTACAATCGCGTGCTGCACGCCGACCTCCTGCACGAGGGCATTCCCCATGTGTACGAGGAGTACCCCGGAGCCCACACCTGGGAGTACTGGACGGAGCACGTGGCGGACACGTTTCGCTTCTTCACCACCATCCTCAGGACCGGCGGAAAGGTCTCAGCCTGACCGTATCGTCCGAGGCCCGGCCCGCACCCATGTCTTGCGGTGCCTCGTGGGGCGTATTAGGGTGTAACCACAACAGATGAAACACATCCTCCTCGGCGTCACCGGCTCCATTGCCGCGTACAAGGCAGCAGACCTCGCCAGCCAGCTCGTGAAGCAGGGCTGCAAGGTCACCTGCGTGATGACGAAGGACTCGCAGCAATTCATCACGCCGCTCACCCTGCAGGTGCTCTCAAAGCAGCCGGTGGTGACCGACCTCTTCGATGAAAAGGAGAGCTGGCGGCCCACGCACATTGGTCTCGCGGACAGCGCCAACCTGCTGCTCATCGCGCCCGCTTCGGCGAATGTACTCGCCGCCATGGCTCATGGACTGGCGAATGATGCCCTCACCACCATAGCGCTGGCCACGCGCGCTCCGGTGCTCGTTGCACCTGCCATGAATGGCAAAATGTGGGCGCACCCTGCCACGCAGAAGAACGTGGAAACGCTCAAGTCCTGGGGGCACCATTTCATCGGTCCAGATGACGGCATGCTCGCGTGCGGTTATGAAGGCAGCGGTCGCCTCTGGCCCGTGGAGGGCGTGGTGGCGAGGGCAATGGAAGTGCTGGAAGGAAGAGCGGCCTGAGCGGTCTAACGCAGCTCGCGAGTCCCTTCGCGAGTCAGGGAGCACGCAAGACAATACCTCGCGAAGGGACTCGCGAGCTACGTTTCCTCAATGCACCTCCTCATCACCGCAGGACCCACACGCGAGGCATTGGATCCCGTGCGGTTCCTTTCCAACCGCTCCTCCGGCAAGATGGGCTATGCGCTCGCGGAAGCAGCGAAGGAAGCGGGGTATGAGGTCACCTTGGTAAGTGGGCCCGTGGCACTTGCCGCACCAGAAGGCGTGCACCTCGTGAAGGTGGAATCCGCCCAGCAGATGTGGGAGGCCGTGCAGTCATTCTGCAAGGCCAGCGCACCGCATATCGCCATTCACGCCGCTGCCGTGGCCGACTACCGGGCCAAGACGGTGCAGAGCCAGAAGATCAAGAAGCATGACGAAACCCTCACGCTGGAACTGGAGCGCACCCCGGATGTACTCGGCTCCATGAGGACGGTGTTTGGGTACCAGGGCTTTCTGGTCGGCTTTGCCGCGGAAACGGAGCACCTCGTGGAGAACGCCATGGCCAAGCTCCAGCGCAAGGGCTGCGACCTTGTGATTGCCAACGATGTCAGCCGGGCGGACACAGGGTTTGACAGCGCGGAAAACGAAGTCATTCTCTGCTTCCCTTCCGGGAATACCGAACCGCTTCCCAAGCAATCAAAACGTTCGCTGGCCCGCGAAATCATCCGGAGGGTCGCGAAGCTGGCAGCGGAAAAAACGCATCCATGAGTTCCTTGTTGAATGTCGCCATCGAAGCCGCGCAAGCCGCCGGCCAACTGCAACGTGAGCACTTCGGCTCGGACCTCTCCGTGAATGAGATGCTGCAGTACGACATCAAGCTGGAGCTCGATGTGCGCAGCCAGCAGATCATCACGGACATCATCCTGAAGCACTTCCCAGATCACGCCGTGCTGGGTGAGGAAGGCAGCGACGGGAATCTTCAGAGCACCACCGAGTGGATCGTGGATCCCATCGATGGCACGGTGAACTACTTCTACGGCATCCCACACTTCTGCGTCTCCATCGGCGTGAAGGAGAAGGGCGAACTCGTCGCCGGTGTCATCTACGATCCCATCCAGAAGGAAACTTGGGCCATCGAGAAGGGCAGCAAGCCCACGCTCAATGGCAAACCCATCCGCACCAGTTCCCGTGCGCATCTCGCCGATGCCGTGGTGACCGTCGGCTTCTCCAAGAGCCGCGAAGCCATCGAAGCCAGCTTCGACCGCTACAAGCGCATCTCCGTGGCCGTGCGCAAGACCCGCATGCTCGGCAGCGCCGCTCTGGCCCTGGCCTACATCGCCTGCGGACGCCTTGATGCCTATGTCGAGGAACAGCTCAGCGAATGGGACATCGCCGCAGGCAAGCTGCTCCTGATCGAAGCCGGTGGCGAATTCATCGAACAGCCCAGCCGCACCCACGAGGGCAAGCTCTTCATCTGCGCCACGAACGGCAAGGTTGATCTCACGGAGTTTCTTTGAGGCGAATCGGGCGTTGCGCCACGGTCCCTTCAATCGTATCCTGAGAGTATGAACGTCGTTCTTCCGCTGTCTGAAATGACTACCGCCGAGAAGATGGCTCTGATAGAGACCATCTGGGAGGATATTGAGAAGAACTCCGAGGAATTGGAAATGCCAGCGTGGCACGCGGAGGTACTTGCCGGCGTCGAGCAGCGCATTGCCAGTGGCGAGGAAGAGATCAGGGATTGGGAAGATGTTAAAAAGGAACTCTTCGCCAAGTTCCAATGAAAGTTGCGATCGCCAATACGGCGACTTTTCACATCGAGGAGGCCTGCGAGTTCTACGATAATCAGGAATCTGGCGCTGGGAGATATTTTCTTCAGTGCCTTGCAGAAGACCTTGATCGACTAGCGACCTTGGGTGGCGTGCACTCAAAGCGACTCAAACACTACCACAAGACCAATTGTTCTCATCATCCATTCGCCATCTACTACACGATTGATGGCGAAACGGTAACCATCAAGGCCGTGCTCGATAGCCGCAAGAACCCTGTCGCTGTCCGCAGAATCCTTTCACGCATCAAACGACAAAATTCATGACCCGCGTAGGCATCGGTTACGACGTTCATCAATATGCAGAAGGCCGCGCCTTCATCCTCGGTGGCGTGGAGATTCCCCATGCCAAAGGCTTGAAGGGCCACTCGGATGCGGATGTGCTCAGCCATGCCATCGCGGATGCTGTGCTCGGAGCCCTCGGTGAGCCGGACATCGGCTATTGGTTTCCCCCTTCGGATGCCAGCATTGAGGGCATCAGCAGCCTGAAGATTCTGGAGAAAGTCGCGGAGATTGCTCGGAGCAAAGGCGCCAGTATTGAGAACGTGGACAGCACGGTGATCGCGGAAGCGCCGAAGGTAAGGCCTCACGCTGCCGCCATGAAGGAACGCATCGGTGCTGCGCTTGGCATTTCGCCAGATCGCGTGGGTGTCAAGGCGACCACGAATGAGCGCCTCGGCTTCGTAGGACGCGAGGAAGGCGTGGCCGCCATGGCGGTGGCCTGCATCTCGCTCGCGCCATCTGCAGCCTAGTGCTCTCTATTTGACTCCTGCCGTGTAGGGGTCGCGCCTGGGAGCAATTGCACCTGCTGCTGAGGGAAGGGAAGAATCTTGTCCTTCGCCACCAGCATGGGCTCATCGCCATCGTCCCACCTGATGAGGAACAAGTCCCCACGAGCCTCAGCGATGACGCCCGGGTACTTGTGACCATCCTTCCAGGTGGCGAGGACGTGGTCACCCACGTTCAGTGATGCTGACGGAGCATTCGACAGCGAACGGATGTGCTCTTGGAGGACAAAGAGAGGCTCGTCGCCATCGTCCCATTTGATGAGGCACTGGCTGCCGCGAACCTCGGTCACGATGCCAGGATAGTAGCGTGAATCCCTCCACATGGCGGTCACATGATCGCCCACATTGAAGGCAGTTGCTGCCGTCGTCGCCGCCACCGCCTTGTCCGCGTGGAAGATCTTGTCCTTCGCCACGAGCAGAGGCTCATCTCCGTCATCCCATCCCACCATGCAGGATTTCGCATGCACCTTGGTCACCACACCGGGGTACATGGAGATGCCCTTCCATGCTGCGACTACGCGATCGCCTACTGAGAAAGGCATGTCCTCGCGAAGCGCGACCACATTTGCGGAGTTCACCGCCAACCGATCTCCATCTTCAAAAAGGATGTTATAACGGTCGCCTTCGATCTCCGTCACCGTGCCGAGGAAATAGCCACCATTGCTCCACATCGCAGCCACCCGATTCCCGACGCCAATCTGGCCACCGGGTCCTGCCAGCACGGTGCTGGCAAACGTCATTGAAACCGCCATCAAGGTCACCCCAAGCGCCCGAATCGTTTTCATGAAATCGAGGGTAAATAGCTCGACAAAAAGTGTCAAGACAGCCGCCGCTGCCTTGATTTGCAGATTTTCCTTTCGGCCGGTGTCGCCTTCAGCAAAAACGGGAACACCGACCCAATCCCAAACAACTCATTACAAGCTCATTACAAATCCATCCCCCAAATGGGGGAGCCAAAATTCACCTCTTTGCGGTGTTGGAATCTCCAGCCGGATTTCGTTATCATCGACCTACCTCACCATGAAGCATTTCAGGATACTCCCCTTCGCACTCGCCTTGGCTGCCACACCGCTGCTTGCGCAGACTGATGCTGGCAACAACGACACTGCGAATGATGCGCAGAATGATTCCAAGGAGAATCCCAAAGCCGCGGATTACAAGCCCATCGCAAAGTGGACCTTTGATGCCAAGGAAGCTGGTAAGTGGAAGGGCAAGGAGCAACTTGAAGATGGTCCCCTGCCTCCCACCTTCCCGGCATTTCATGCGGACAACAAAGCAGCCTACTTTGGTGGCACCAACACCGCCATTGTGGTGAAGGAATCCGACCTGCCCGACACCAACGTGCGCTTCGGCATGGGCGATGCCATCACGCTCGAAGCCTGGGTGAACGTGGAGGAGATTCGCAACGGCTCGTACTGCTACCTCATCGGCAAGGGCCGCAACAAGAGCAAGGACTTCACCCCGGAGAATCAAAACTACGCACTCCGCCTCAAGGGTGAAGGCGGCGAGGCGCGGCCTACGTTTCTGTTCCGCAGTCTTCCTGACAAGCCAGGGGAGAAGGAAGGCTACCACCGCTGGGTGACCACGGAAGGGTTCACGCCCGGCAGTGGCTGGCACCACGTTGCTGTGACTTACACCTTCGGCAAGGGATCCAGCATCCGCGGCTTTATCGATGGCAAGGAAGTGAAGGGCACCTGGGATCTGGATGGCAAATCTGACCGCGCTCCCGTGCAGGATGGCGACGACATCATGATTGGCACTGGCTACGGTGGCGGCGAAGGCAACACGTTGCGCGGCTGGCTGGATGAGATCGCGATCTATCGGAAAGCAGTGCCGGAGACATTGCTGGCCCAGCGTTATCAGTTCATTCCCCCTCCTCCGGTGGTGAATCCGGACACGCTTCCAAAAGGCCTCGTGCGCGTGGAGATCTGTGAGAGTGGCGTGCCGGCCAAGAACGCCTGGCCGACCGTCCCACCCAAGGCTGATGAGTCGTATGACATCGCGGCCTTCGGCATCAGCGATATTCCCCAGAAGTACGTGGACACGGGGGTACGCGGTGATCGTGCCAATCCGCTGGTGCTTCGCGCCGCTGCCAAGGTAACCCTGCCCGAAGGCAAGCACCGCCTGCTGCTGCGTGGCCGCAGCGCCTCGCAGTTGTACATTGATGGCAAGCTTGTCATGAAGCTAGCCTTCGCCAAGCCGGACAGCGGTGGTCATGGTTATGTCGCAGAGCAGGCCACCTATCTCGACCTTGGCCCGGATTTCCGCTTTGCTCCTCCCGGAACGCAGGAGTCGGTCATTGAGTTCGAGTTCAAGGGTGGCGAGCATGTGGTGATGCTCGAGCAGATGGTGGGCGGTGTGCTGGGCGCGAAGAATCGTCGCCGCCCGGAAACCGGAGAAATGGTCGTGGCCTGGTCGAAGCAGGGCACGGAGACCTGGGAACTGCTCACTCCGGGCAAGGAACCCCTCGCCTACAACGATCAGGCCTGGGCGGCCTATGAAGCGAAGCAGGACCTGAAGCTCGCTGAGGTAAATTCAGAAGCCCGTGCTGCTCTCCGCCGTGGACAGGCCGGCTACTGGGTGAAGCGCCATGAAGCTGCCACCAAGTGGCTTGCCGACACTCCGGAAGTGAAGGTCCCGGAAGCAACTGAGGGATACCCGACGCAGAATGCGATCGACAACTTCATCTCGCAGAAGATCAAACGCGTGACCGCACAGAACACTGCGGCACAGAGCGGAACTGTGGATTACTTCCGCGACATCCAGCCCATCCTTGAAACAAAATGCTACGACTGCCACCAGGGCACCAAGACCAAGGGCGACCTTCGCCTGGATGATGTTGTGGCTGCGATGCGTGGTGGTGAATCGGATGGCGCCGGCATCACCCCGAAGCATCCTGAGAAGAGCTCCATCATTGCACGTGTCTCCACGGACGATGAAGAACTCATCATGCCTCCCAAGGGCAAACCGCTCACGAAGGAGCAGATCGAACTTCTCAACCGCTGGATCAAGGAAGGCGCCAACTGGCCCGAGGTGAAGGTTGCCCATGCGAACCTCACACCGCTCACCGATGACCTCTCCTTCCTGCGTCGTGCAACCCTCGACACCGTGGGCGTGGCTCCCTCGCTGGCCGAGATCGAAGCCTTCACGAAGGACACCAGCAAGGACAAGCGCGCCAAGGCCATCGAGCGTCTCCTTGCGGATCCACGCTGGGCAGACAACTGGGTGGGCTACTGGCAGGATGTGCTGGCGGAGAATCCGAATATCCTCAACCCGACGCTCAACAACACCGGCCCCTTCCGCTGGTGGATCTATGAGTCGATGCTTGATGACAAGCCGATGGATCTCTTCGTAACGGAACTCGTGCGCATGCGCGGCAGTGTGCGCTTCGGTGGACCTGCAGGCTTTGGTGTGGCTTCACAGAATGACGTGCCGATGGCTGCCAAGGGCACCATCGTGACCACCGCCTTCCTTGGTGTGGAAACGAAGTGCGCCCGCTGCCATGACTCCCCCGCACATGAAAGCACGCAGCAGGACCTTTTCGAAATCGCAGCGATGCTCGCCACGCAGCCGCTTGATGTGCCAGCAACCAGCAGCGTTCCCATGGACAAGCTGCATGCCGGTGGTCGCAAGCCGCTGATTCAGGTCACTCTGCAGCCCGGCACCAAGGTGCAGCCGAAGTGGCCCTTCCCCGAGTTCTGCGCCGAAGACGTCGCAGACAAACTCGCGCAGGATGCAAAGGATGATCGCGATCGCCTCGCCTCACTCATCACGGCACCGCAAAACGAGCGCTTCGCCCAGGTCATCGCGAACCGCCTGTGGGCGCGTCTCATGGGCCGCGGCATCGTGGAGCCTGTGGCGGACTGGGAGAAGGGCAAGCCCACGCATCCGGAACTGCTGAAGTACCTCGGCCGCGAATTCGTGCGTTCCGGCTACAGCTTGAAGAAGCTCGCCGCCCTCATCATGAACTCGCATGCATATCAGCGCGCCACTGATTCCACGCTGAAGGCTCCGAGCCCGCTCTTCACCTCCCCTGCCCCGCGCCGCCTGAATGCAGAGCAGATCGTGGACTCGCTCTTCGCCGCCACCGGCAAGCCCTTCCATACGGAAGAAGTGAGCCTCGACATCGATGGCCGCCGCGACTTGAACAACTCCATCAGCATGGGCAACCCGCGCCGCTCCTGGATGCTCGCCTCCACCTCCAACGAGCGCGACCGTCCCAGCCTGAGCCTGCCGCGCATCCAGGCCATGTGCGACGTGCTCACCGCTTTCGGCTGGCGTGGTGCCCGTCAGGACCCCAGCAGTGTGCGCGAAACGGATCCGAATGCCCTGCAGCCCGCCATCATCTCCAACGGCACGGTGGGCATCTGGCTCACGCGCCTCAGCGATGATCACGGTGTGACCCAACTCGCACTGCAGGATCAACCGGTGGACAAGCTCATCGACACCCTCTTCCTCAAGCTCCTCACCCGCAAGCCCACTGCGGAAGAGCGCGAGAACTACACCTCCTATCTCTCCGAAGGTTATGCCTCCCGCGTGAAGACGGAGGCACCTGCCAAGGTCGCCGAAATCAGCCGCAAGCCCGCGAAGTACGTCTCCTGGTCCAACCACCTCGACCCCGAGGCCACCACCGTGCGCATGCAGCAAGAGGTGGATTCCCGCAAGGGCGACCCACCCACCGACAAGCTCGATGCCACCTGGCGCGGCAAGCTCGAGGACGTGCTCTGGGCCATGCTCAACGCTCCTGAGTGGGTCTACGCACCCTGAAGAACTCGCTCTTTTCCTACGATCATTTCACCAGCAACCTCTTTCATCTTTCTCTCGCCATGAATCGCCGCAACTTCCTCCGCTCCACCGCCGCGCTGGCCGCTGCTCCGCTCTTTGGTCACGCGTCCAACACGAACGCGCTGAACATTCCCAAGGGCAAAGCTGAGCACTGCATCTTCATCTGGCTCGGAGGTGGCATGGCCCAGATCGACACCTTCGACCCGAAGGCGCTGGGTGACCCCCAGGCGAATCCGAAGAAGGCGGGCAGCGCTTATCCTGCCATCGATACTTCCGTGCCGGGGGTGCAGGTCTGCGAACACCTGCCCCACACGGCAAAGCTCATGGAACATGTCACCGCGATTCGTACGGTGAACCACAAGGTCATCGATGAGCATGCCTTCGCCACGAATATCGTGCACACCGGCCGCATGATCAGTGGCAATGTCACCTATCCCTCCATCGGGTCCATCATCGCGCACGAGCGTGGTGCGGCCAATCCCGAGGTACCTGCGTACATGCTCATCGGCTATCCCAATGTGAGCCGTGGCCCTGGCTTCCTCGGCACGAAGCACGGGTACATCTATCTCACGGACACCCAGCAGGGACCCATGGGCTTCACCCGGCCGGAGTTCGTCACGCAGCAGCGCATGGACGCGAGGGCAAAGTTGTTGCAGCCCCTGCAGCATCGCATCCCAGATGACTCGCTGATGGCCGACTATGAAACGGCCCAGCGTGAAGCCCTGCGCCTCGCCGGCCCTGAGTTCATGCGCAACTTCAAGCTCGATGAGGAGCCCGCAGAGCTGCGCAATGCCTACGGCGGTGAGTTCGGCCAGCGCTGCCTCCTCTCCCGCAGGCTCGTGCAGGCCGGGGTGCGTTTCATTGAAGTATCGCATAACCTGAACTTCATGAACGGCACCGGCTGGGACACGCACAACGAAGGCCAGGCTGCACAGCATCTTTTGATCAAGGAACTCGACGCCGCTCTCGCCGCGCTCATCACCGACCTCCGCGACAAGAAGCTCCTCGATAAGACTCTGATTGCAATCGGCACGGAATTTGGTCGCCCTGCGCAGTTTGATGGTCGTGGTGGCCGCGGTCACCAGGGCACCTGCTTCTCCATGGTACTCGCGGGTGGCGGGCTGAAGCACTGCGGCGCCTATGGGGTCACCGATGAACTTTCGAAGCAAATCGTGGAGAATCCGGTAAGCCTGCCGGACTTCCATGCCACCATTCATGCAGCCTTGGGGGTTGACCCGACGAAGGAACTGATGGATGGCTCCCGTCCGGTGCCCATCACGGATGGCGGCACGCCGGTGCGCGCGTTGTTTTCATGAGAGGAATCTCTCAACCCAGACGCTGCTCCGGCGCGTAATCCACGGGTAACCGCACGGTGTTGATCACCTGCCCATGGATTCCAGCTCGCAAACCTTCGATCCCAATCCCCCAGAAGACCGCACCCTGCCGGACAGGCTGCCGGTCATGGTACTGACGGACTGCCACCTCTTTCCGGGGTGCCTGCTTCCGTTGTACATTTTTGAGGAACGCTACCGATTGATGCTCACCCATGTGCTGAGCACCAATCGCATGTTCTGTGTGGGCTCTCGTGAGAGCACGGAGGAAGGGTCACCCGTACAGCCTTACACCACCGCAGGACTTGTACGTGCCTGTGTGAAGCAGTCGGACGGCACATCGCAACTCCTGCTTCTGGGACTCCGCCGCATTCGACTCACGGGATGGGTGCAGGAGAAGCCTTTCAAAGTCGCCACCATTGAGCCAGTGGCCACCCTCCCCGAAGACCTGGACCGTGCCCGCGAACTCAAACGCCAGGTGTTGGAACTCTTCGCAAACGCCTGCATCGAAGAAGCAAAACAACTGCGAGCCGCCCTGGAAGGCACCCATGATCCTGAACTCGTGTGCGATGTGCTGAGCTACCACTTCACCCGCTGCCCAAAGCTGCAGCAAAAACTCCTCGCCGAAGTCTCCCTCATCAAGCGTTACGAAATGCTGTTGGCGGCGCTTCAGAAAAAGAAGTGCAACTGAGCTAAGCTGAGCGCCTGATGCATTTCCTCATTACGAACGACGACGGCATTCACGCCCCCGGCCTCTCTGCCATGGCGGAAGCGGTATCCCTCATTCCCGGCGCCACATTCAGCGTCGTCGCTCCATCCAGTGAGCGTTCCCAGTGCGGTCACAGCCTCACCACCCATCAGCTCCTGACTACGGTGCAGGAATCTGAAAACCGCTACCACACCAGCGGCACGCCCGCGGACTGTGTGCGACTCGGGCTTTTTGCCCTCGGCATCGAACCGGACTTCGTGCTCTCCGGAGTGAATGCCGGAGGAAACATGGGCCAGGACATTCCCATCTCCGGCACATTGGCGGGCGCCCGTGAAGCCGCCTACCACGGCATCCCTGCCATCGCGGTTTCGCATTACCTCATCTCCGGCATCGCGCTGGACTGGTCGCGAGTCGCACGTTGGACAGCACAGCTTCTCCAGGAGCTAGTTACCCACCCGCTGTCGAATGGAGAACTCTGGAATGTGAATCTCCCTCATCTCCCTCCCGGAGAACGAGAACTGCCCGAGCGCATCGCCACCACCCCCTGCCGCCTCCCGCTCAATGTGGCCTATGAGGACGTGATAACAGCTGATACACCACCCGGCCACCGCACCTTGAAATACACCGCGCGCTACGCAGACCGCCCCGTGGAGCCGGGCTCGGATGTCGAGGCGTGCTTTGGCGGGAAGATTTCCGTTTCGCGCCTCCGGCTGTAGCGCCGAATCTGGGCACGGGATTACCTCCCCAGATACTCCAGCGCATTCTTCAGCAGCGTGAGACCCGCCTGCTGGCTCTTCTCGGGGTGGAACTGCACCGCCAGAAGATTCTTCGCCGCGATGCCGCTCACAAATTCTCCGCTGTAGTCCGTCAGGCAGGCGGCCAGGGAGGCATCCTTGGGCTGCGGGAAATAGGAGTGCACGAAGTAAAAAGTCTCATCTTCTCCCATGCCCTTCCATGCGGGATGGGCGGGATCCGTGAAGCGCGCCTTGTTCCACCCCATGTGCGGGATCTTCAGCCCGGGCTGGGAAGGAAACCGGACTACGGAACCCTCAAACTTTGCCAAGCCCTCGACTCCTGGATTCTCCTCTCCGTTCTCAAAGAGAAGCTGGTACCCGAGGCAGATGCCAAAATAGGGGCGCTCCTCTGCCAGCCACTTCTTCAGCGGTGCCCAGAGGCCGGTTTCCTTGAGCTGGCGCACGCAGTCGCCGAATGCCCCCTGGCCCGGAAACACAAGCATGTCGAGCGCGTCAAAATGCTCCGGCGCGGAGACGAAGGTGGCAGGCTGCTGCACCGCAAGGAAGGCATTGCGCACACTGCGCAAGTTTCCGGCGCCATAATCGAGGATTCCGAGGTTCAAGGGGAGAAAAAGTAAGCAGTGATCAGTTGTCAGTATTCAGTACGAACGGCTGTCCCTCCAGGGACCAGGCCGTTCGCTTCAGAAGCCTCAAGACATCGGAGATTTAAAATTTCAAATCTCCAATCGCTAGAGCACATCCTTCGTGCTGGGCACGCCGGTGACGCGGGGGTCCAGTTTCGTGGCGTGATCCAGCGAACGGGCCAGCCCTTTGAAGATGGCCTCCGCCATGTGGTGGGCATCCTTCCCGTATTGGATCTCCACATGCACGTTCGCGAGGACGGCGTTGGCAAAGCCACGCACGAATTCCTCCACCAGTTGGAAGTGGAAGCCGATGCCGATGGTATCCACCCGCTCTGGGGCGCGGAAAACGGTGAATGCACGCCCGCTCAGGTCCACGGCCACCTGGGCCAGGGTTTCGTCCATGGGCAGCAGGATGTGACCGTACCGGGTGATGCCGGTCTTCGCTCCAAGGGCTTCACGAAAGGCGTTCCCCAGCACAATGCCGGTGTCCTCCACCGTGTGGTGAAAGTCGACTTCGATGTCCCCCTTCGCCTGAACCTTCAGGTCGAACAGTCCATGCTTCGCAAACAACGTGAGCATGTGGTCAAAGAAACCGATGCCGGTCTTGATGTCTGACACACCGGTTCCGTCCACATTCAGTTCCAGCCTGATGTCGGTTTCCGCGGTTTTTCGATGTTGTTTGGACGTGCGTGCTGCGCTCATGGGAGATTGAACGGGCAATTACCGCCAAAGAGAAGGGCGCGTCAACCTCGCTCGCAAGCGGGGGACGCGCCCTGAAACGGACTGGGAAGCCAGACCGGAGGTCTTGAATCAGGCGTCGGCCTTCTTCTTCTTTCCGAGGACCATGGCAAGGATGAGGACCAGCAACAGACCACCGCCAATGTAGGGGATGTAGTCATTGATCTTGGCGAGCATGCCGGGCTCGGGCTCTGGAGTGGTGGTCGCAGGAGTCTTGGGCTTTTCGGAGGAGGACTTCGCTTTTGTGGTCTTTTTGTCGCTCTTCGTGTCCTTCTTGTCATCGGACTCCGACGACTTCTTGTCCTTGGTGGTAGCGGACGAGGTCTTGCCGGAAGCTTTTTCCTGCTTCTCCTTCTCACGCTGGCGCATGGCTTCCTCGATGGGATTGGCCGAAGGATTTTCGGCGTCTGCGTCGGTGGAAGCAGCCACCGCCATGGCTCCGCCAGCCTTCTGCTGCGCTCTCATCCGCTCTTTCAGCGCACGGAGCTCTTTCTCGACACGAGCCATCTCGGTCTTGTTCACCATCGCGGTCTTCAGGTCGCGCAGCTTCTCCAATCCGGCTTCCGCTTCGGCGGGCTTTTCGTCCACAATGTTAGCGAGCACGGCGCTCAGCTCTTCGTTCTCGCTCCGCAGAGCGGCCTGGTCGGTGGCCTTGAGCGTTGCCGCCTCCTTGTTCACCGTGTCCATGGCTGCCTGAATGGACTTGATGTCAAACTTGTAGACATCACGCCACTTGATCTTCTGCTTGGTCTGGGCCTCGACTGCGCTCTTGAAGGCGCGTGCCTCTTGATCGATGGAAGACTTGGTGAGGGCGAGGTCCGCACCCTGCAGTGTCTTCAGGCCGTCCTCCCGCTGCTTCGTGATCACGGGGTGCTCGGCCACCATGACAGAAAGCTGCTTCTGGTACAAATTGAGGATTTCCAATGCCTCAGGAATGGCGTCCACATACTGCGTGGAAGCACCATACTGGGTGCGCAGTTTTTCAAACAGTCTCAGCGCTTCGCGGTAACGTTTCTCATCCGTCCCCTCCATCGCCGCCTTCATCGCGATGCGGGCGCGGTAGGCCTCGATGTTGTAGGCTTGACGCTTGGCGGTCGCGGCATCCAGCCACTCGCCCTGCATCTTGACCTGGCCATTCACGACCTTGTTCTTCTCCTCAGAGAGGATGGTGATCATCTTCTCGACCTCCGCAGCTTCGGGGGTGCCGGGGAACTTCGCCACAAAGGTGCGCAGCTTGTCCTGGATGACGCGCTCGTAGTCGCCACCGGTCATCAAGTCTGGCGTGGGAAGCACCTCGCCCAGCTTCTGCTCGGCATACGCCAGCTGGGCCGGGGTGAGGCGGATCATCTCCTGGATGTCCGCCTTCTGGATGGTCTTCTTGTCCTTGATCTTCGGTGTGAGGTTGTATTCGAGGATGACCTCAGTGTCCGTTTCGTTGAGGACCTTCCCCTCCAGTTTCTCTCCGCTTTTCAGGGTGATGGTGTCCGCATGGGCGATACCCAAAGCCAAAAGCAGGCTCGCAAACAGGGGTGTAAACTTGAACTTCAGTTTCATGTATGGCGCTTGGTCTCGTGATTTTTTGGGGAAAGTCCTTCGATCCTAGTAAACTGCCCTCCGTCAGTAAAGACTTTTGCCAACCTGCGCCATGTAACGCGAACATTTCGCTGCAAAGCCGGCGATCTTCGCTAACCTCACCCACGTGATAGCTCTCGCCACTGCCAGTCAAAAAGGAGGCGTCGGAAAGACGACCGTCTGCATCAATCTCGGCCACGCCCTCGCTCGCCGCGGTTGGAATACTCTTCTCATCGACACAGACCCCCAGGGCGGCATCGGGCTCTCCCTGAGCAGGAACACCCGGAAGAAGCGTGGATTTTATGACTTCCTCATGTCGGGCGGAAACGTGCGGCCCTACGTCCTGCCGACGCGCCTGCCGGAGTTCAGCATCCTGCCCTGCGGCGTGCCGGACGCCTTCCTGAAGGCGGGTCGCGTGGACGATGCACCCCAGAAAATTCAGGACTTGCTGAGGCAATGCGACATCCTCGGCTACGACGTGGTGCTCATGGACACCGCCGCAGGCCTGACCAGCATCACCGAGGTGGCCGTGCGCGGCTCGGACTGGGTGCTCGTTCCCCAGCAGGCGGAGCCCCTCGCCGTTCGCAGCGTCCCCCTGCTGCTGGAGACACTGGCCCGCTTCCGGTCGGAAGGATCCCAGGTGCGCGTGGCCGGCATTCTGCTCACCATGCTCATGGCGAATCACGAGGCCAGCCTGAAAGTGGCCCGCGAACTCCGCGAGATGCTTCCCGCGTCCTTCCTCTTCAATCAGGCCATCCCACGCGACCCCCTCTTCCTCGAAGCCAGCGCGCATGGCCTGCCCCTCGGCCTGCTCCGCAAGAATCCGCCGGCCACCGCTCTCCTGTTTGATCAACTCGCCGCCGACATCGAAGACCGCACCGGACTCAGCACCCGCAAAGACCAGCTCCAAAGCCATGCAAGTCTCCTGGATTGAACCTGACGAAGTGCGGGCTCTGGCTGCGCTGTTACACGGGACCACATCAACAGGCACAGGAGGCGGCTGGGATATCCAGACGCTGCCGGATGCCTCTCAACCCCGCCAGCAACCGCTCCTGCCACAGGGACCGGAACCGGCCACCAACAACTCGGAGCCTGCCCCCAGCGCTCTCTCCGCGCCGGCGTCAATCTCTCAGCCGCAGCAGCCCCAGCCTCCCAGTGCCGATGTGGTGCTGATTCGCGAGAAGCTGCGCGTGATTCGGGATCGAGCCAAGCATGCAGGACTGATTCAAGATGAACCACCTGCGGTGCAGGCTGCACCACCTTCGGCTGCGCCTCTACAAGCGCCCATGGCACCCCCGGCACCTCCGCCTCTCAGCCAGCTGCCGCCACTCTCAAGCCTGCGTCCCGAGCCAGCACCAGCACCTGCACCGGCACCTCCTGTCGAGGCCGTCGCTCCGGTTCCAGCTCCCGCGCCCGCGCCTGTTTCTGTTCCTGAAGCTGCCCAAGAAGAGGCCTCCCCTGCCCCGATTTCCGCCATAGCTCCCGCCTTCCAGCCCATGGAAGGGCCCATCACCGAGCGTCTGGAGAATTTCACCCACTGGGCTGCCCGCCTCACCGGGGCCACAGAAATCCTCCTGGCAGATGACCACGGCGATATGCTGTGGGGAGTACCCACCCATCCCTCGCTGATTGTCTCTGCCATGCTTGCGGTGCAGCAGGAGTTGCGAGCCAGTGCAGGCAGCCTGCACCAACCCTTGGGCATCCTGCAGGTCAACGTGGGCGACCTCGGTGACGTGCATGTACTGCCCTGCTCCACCCGCTTCGGGCTGGTGACGGTGATCCTAGTCGATGCCCCCGTCCTGACGGAATCGGCAGCGGCTTCCCTGCGGGAGGCTCTCGTTCTTTCCGTGGAAGTGGGAGGCAGCTAGCCAGCCCTCTTCGTCCGCGGGTTCTCAGGAGCCCGCGAGCCGGAAATCATGCGCGTTTGCCTGTTCAGTCCTTATTCTTCCAAGGCATCCGCAATCGCCACGGCTGCCTTGGGGTGCGCCATGGTGCGGGCTGCGGTTTGCATCTTCTGATGGTGCTCCTGATCCTGGATGAGCCGGCGGACCTGGGCTGTCAGTTCTTCCGGTGAGAGGTCTGTTTCCTTAATCATCAGACCAGCCCCCGCTTTGTCGAAGATGGCCGCGTTTTTCGTCTGGTGATCGTCGGCCGCATAAGGATACGGCACCAGAATGCTGGGCACGCCAAACGTGGCCAGCTCCGCAAGGGTGGAGGCACCACTGCGGGCGAGGGCGACATCCGCCACGCGGTACGCGAGGTCCATGCGGTGGCAGAAGGCGGCCACATGCGAGCGGAGCCGGATTTCCTTCGGAGCATAAGCATCTGTCATCTCCTGGTAGTCCCCCGGACCGGTGATGTGCAGGATCTGAATGCCTAGTGCATCGAGTTGGTCAAGCGAATGCGCCACGGCGTTGTTGATGCCACGGGCACCCTGGCTTCCGCCAATGACCAGCAAGGTGGGCAGGTCCCTGTTCAAGTTGAAGAAGGCATACGGATCTTCCGAGGTTTCCGTCGCCGCCCAGAGCAGGGCACTGCGCACCGGCGTTCCCACGGTGCGCTTCACTTTTTTCTCAGGGAAATACTGGCCGCACTCCTCAAATCCCAGCAGGACTTCATCGCAGAACCGGGCAGTCAGTTTGTTCGCCTTCCCCGGGATGGCATTGGAATCGTGAATGAAGGTCTTCACCTTGCACTGCCTGCCCGCCAGCACCGGGGCAAACGAGGTGAAGCCCCCCATGCCCAGCACCGCAGTCGTCTGGTGCTTGCGGATGAGTTCCTTGCATCGCTTGAGGCCGCTCCACACGCCCATCATGAAGCCCGCCATCTTGGGTGACCATGGCTTGGGCATGGCCAGGAAGGGCATCTTTTCAAAGGTGAGCTTGCTGTGGCCGCTGGCCGCCAGCGCATCGATCTTCTTCTCGCTGATCAACAGGGTCACGTCATGGCCGCGCCCCTGGAGAATCTCAGCAACCGCGATGCCGGGGAAGAGATGCCCGCCCGTGCCGCCGCACGCGATGAGGTAGTGCTTCTTCCCGGAGGATTTCTGTGCACCTGCCGTGTTTGTGCCCTGCTGCTTCTGCCTTTGCTCCACCTGCCTGCCATTGGGCGCCGGCTGATTTGATTTCTGCTGCTGCTTCTGGTTGGGATTCTGGTGGCGTTGGTGCTTGTTCTTTTTGCGCGGGTTCTTCATCGAGCAGAAAGGGTTGGTCCTGCGCTGCACGGGACTCCGGGGGCGGAATGGAGTCGCAGGCGCGAGGGCGATTCAAAATGGGTGGGTGGTAAGAAACTGGAAGCAACGATCTGAGATCGCTGCGCGTCAGCATTCCTTGCGGGATAAAAGCGGAAACCTTTTCGAGTTTCTCGAAACCATGGAAAAATGGCGGATACGTGTTGCACGTGATCGGGGCGCAAAAGACCGGAACCCGCCTTGGTGAGCGGGCTGCGGTTGTCAAAGAGAATGCGCGCCATGGGTGGCGGCTCTCATACCGCCCCGGCGCGTTTCCAGCAAGTCCTTCCTTGCCACCGTTCCGAACGACTTGCGGTGGATGGCCACAAGGATGCCCACACTGATCATCGCAAAGAGGAGGTTCGTGCCGCCATAACTTACGAAGGGAAGCGGCAGTCCCTTGTTGGGCAACAGTGCCGTGGTGACGCCCATGTTGATGAGAGCCTCCAGCGCCAGAGTGACGGTGATGCCAACAGCCACCAACCGCATGAACCGGGTGGGAGCGCGATGGGCGATGATCATGCCGGCAATCGACACACTGATGAAGAGGCCCATAATCAACAGCGTGCCATACAGACCGTGCTCTTCACCGACGTTTGGAAAAATGAAGTCCGTCTCCGATTCCGGCAGGAAGCCGCGCTTCATGCGCCCGTCCCCCGCTCCCACGCCCTCATACGACCCGCTGCCGAGGGCCATGAGCGCGCGCCACTGCTGAAGGCCAATCTCATCCTTGTACTTCTCAAGATCCAGGAAGGCCATGATGCGTGCCACGCGGTTGGGCGTGAGACGAATCGCCAGCCCCAATGCCCCGCCTGCAGCGACCACCACAGCGGCCAGGTAGTACCAGCGCGTGCCGGCGACATACATGAGCGACACGCCCACGGCAGTGACGAGCGCCGCCGTGCCCAGATCCACTTCACCCGCGATCAACAGCACCGTGACCGCCAGCAGACATCCGGGCTTCACGAAACCACCGATGAACTCCCGCGTCAGGGGCTCATACCGCGCGAACCATCCCGCGAGCACGATGATGATGGCGAGCTTCGCGACTTCCGAGGGCTGGAAGCTCGGCCTGTCCAGACCCAGGGAGTGCAGGCTCACCCAGCGGCGGGCGCCATTGATCTCCTTGGCGAAGAAAGGCACATAACACATCACCAAACCCACCAGGGCGACGCCGAAGATCCACCAGCGGTACTCGTACAGCTTCTCCGGATTCAAGAATGCCACCACCACCGCCACGACAACGGCCAGCCCAAGCCACGTGGCCTGGTTATTCATGGTGGCGTAGGTCTGCTTCTCACCCTCCTCCAGATAGTAGCCCGTGCTCGCCAGCATCACGATGCCAAACGCCGAGAGCAAGGCTACGGAGAAGAGCAAAATGTAGAGGCTGGCGCGATGCATGCGGAGTCTCCAGTACGGACCTTCTCAGACTCTGAAAACTGAGACCCTTCTACTGCTTCGGCGGTACTTTAAGTACGGCGCCAATCTTCAGCTTGCTTGCGTCCTTGATGCCGTTGAAGCGCATGAGTTGATCCGGCGTCACGCCGTACTTCCGTGCGATGGCATAGGGCGTCTCGCCCGCTTTCACCGTGTGAGAGGCGCCATTCCCGGGCTTGGCCGCGGCAGGCTTGGCGGTGGCGGGTTTCGCAGCTGCAGGCTTTGCTTCCGCGGGCTTGGCCGCAGCGACAGCAGGCTCAGCCGCCGGCGTCTTCTTGGGCTCGGCCACTTTGGCGACGGGCTTGGGCTCAGCAGGCTTCGCAGGAGCGGGCTTCGTTTCCACGGGTTTGGCCACTGGCAGGGAGTCTTCCACGTGCTTCTTCGCAGGCTTGGGCTCCTCAGGAAGCTTATCCTCCACCTTCATGGGGCGGGTCTGTGCCACGGCCTCCACTTTCTCCGGCGGCATGTCGAGGACGACCATCTTCGTGGGCTGCGCTATCGCCTTGACCGGCTCCACGGCGCGGAAGGTCTCCATGACCCCCGGCTTGGTGGTATGCTGTACGGCCACCACCGTCTCCTGCGGCGTGGGGCCGGGCTGCGGCACCTGCGGAGGAAGAGCTACGGCGGCAGCCTTCGGCGGCGAATTGTCGAGCACCACAAGCTTCTTGCCAGCAGTGATCGAGTTGCCACGATCGAGGCCGTTGAGCCTGACAATCTCATCTGCAGGAGTGCCGGTCTTGTCCGCGATCGTCTTGATGGAGTCACCCGAGGCGACGATGTACTCCTTGGTCTTCCCCGGAATCACTTGAGGCGGCGTGAACTTGCCGGAATCTCCGGATTTCGGCGTCGGCGCTGTAGCATCCACGAACGCAGGCTTCGGACGATCAGCGACAAGATTGTAGAGCACCACGGCTCCAATGAAGAAGGCATGGAGCAGCAACAGGAAAATGAAGATGCGACTGGCGTTCCCGGTTTTGTTTTCGTCTTCGAGCATGTCGGCATCGGCCGCATCCGTGGCCACGTAGTGTCGCCAGAACTTGTCCGAATTGAAGTCCTCTGGCTTCTTGGGAGTCGTCTTGGGTTTCATGACAGCGTCTCCTTCGTTTGGGTTGGTTGCTTGGCGCTGGAAAGGTTGAGCACGGCATCGCGGAACACATTGCCCCGCTCCGCGTAGCCGCTGAACATGTCGAATGATGAAGTCCCCGGACTGAACACGATGCTCTGCCCTGGACGGGCCATTTCCGTGGCGGAAACGACGGCATCCTGGACTGTTGCAACCCGTTCACACGGCACCAGATCGGAGAATTGGGCCGCAAGCTTCTCTCCGATCTCGCCCAAGGTCACCAAGGCGGTGACTTTCTCCCGAAGGAGCGGACGAAAAGGAGTATAATCGAGACCCTTTTCTTTGCCACCAACAATTAACACTACCGGATTATCTTGCGATTTTAAACAAGTTTCTAAAGCGTGGAGGTTCGTGGCCTTCGAGTCGTTGATGTAACGACGGCCATCGACCTCCGCGACGAATTCGCAGCGATGTCTCGCGGGTTCATAACCCGCCAGGGCCGGCACGAGCTCCTCGAACTTCAGCCCCATCGCCCAGCCGGCGCCGAGGGCGGCCATCTGGTTTTCGATGTTGTGCCGCTCCTTCAGAGGCAGATCGGACACATGAGCGATGCGCTGGCCACGGAAGAGCACGCTGTCATTCAGAAGCTGGAAGTCCGCTTCCACGCCAGCCTCTGTGGTGAAGGTGATTACCTTCGGCTTCAATTCCCCCAGTGGCTCGCCTGCACGGATTACGGCGAAGTCCTCCTCCGTCATGTAGTCGAAGATGTGCTTCTTCGCCGCGAAGTAGGCTTCATTGTCCGGATAACGGTCGAGGTGATCCGGCGCAAAGTTCAGCCACAGTGCCACTGTGGGACGGAAGCTGGTGATGGTCTCCACCTGGAAAGAACTCACCTCCACCGTGAGCACATCATATTCAGCCTCGGCCACCGCGACCTCGCTGATGGCGTGGCCGTAGTTCCCACAGGCGATGGTCCGGCGACCGCACACGTTGAACATGCGCTCCACGATTTCCGTGGTGGTGGTCTTGCCATTTGTGCCGGTGATGCCCACCACGGGAATGTGGCTGAGCGCACGCCAGGCATACTCCATTTCGCCAATCAGAGGGACGCCCGCGTCGGTGAACACCTTCGGCAGCGGCCATCCGGCATCGAGCCCCGGACTGGTCACCACCAGATCAAACTTCTGCGCAGCGCAGGCTTCCCTGGCTCCCTCCAGGCCGAGCACCACACGGAATCCCTCACGCTCCAGGTCCTCGACAGCCTTCCGCAGCTTCACCGGATCACCTTCATCAAAAACCACCGGCACCGCACCCTGCTTGCGGGCAAGACGCGCCGACCCGAGACCACTGCGACCGGCTCCGAGAATGGCTATGTGCTGTTGTGGAGTGGAGGCCATGAAATGAAGCGAAATGGAGCTAGCGGAGCTTGAGCGTCGAAAGAGCGATGAGGGCGAAGATGATGGAAAGCATCCAGAAGCGCACGACCACCTGGCTCTCCTTCCACCCGCCCAGCTCAAAGTGATGGTGGATGGGGGACATGCGGAACACACGCACCCCACGCGTCTTGAAGCTGGCCACCTGGATCATCACCGAGCCGGCTTCCATGACGAACACGCCACCCACGATGAGCAGCAGGATCTCCTGCTTGCAGGCAATGGCCAGAGTCGCAATGGCACCGCCGAGGGCCAGGGAGCCGGTGTCACCCATGAACATGCGGGCGGGCTGGCAATTGTACCAGAGGAACCCGAAACACGCTCCCACCATGGCCATGGCCACGATGGTCATCTCATCCGCAAGGCGGAAATAAGGGATGAACAGGAAGTTCGAGAAGGTGACGTTGCTCGTAAGATAACAAAACGCGGCATATGCCAACCCAGTGCTGATGGAACACCCCGTGGCCAGGCCATCAAGACCGTCGGTCAGGTTCACCGCATTGGAGAAGCCGACGATGATGAATGCAAACAGCACCACGGCAAAGATACCCATATCCTCGATGAGAGGCTCCTTGAAGCCGGGCAGCACCAGGCTGCGGTAGCTCACCGGCAGCTTCACCTCATTGAGCACAGTCGCGCCGGCCGGGGTTGTGGAAGTGATGGCATCCGTGACGGGGGTGAAGGTGGTGCGGCTGGTGGTGACCGTGCCGTCTGGCATGGCGTACGCGAGAACCCACGCAGCCACGATGGCGACGCTGAACTGCCAGACGAGCTTGAAGCGGGCACTCACACCCTTGGAGTTCTTCTTCGCCACCTTCTCGTAGTCATCCCAGAACCCGAGCAAACCTAGAAGCAGCGTGGTGATGAGGCAGATCCACACGAGCCGGTTGTGCCAGTCTGTCCAGAGCAGGACGGAAGCGACAAAGGTACCCAGCATCAACACGCCACCCATGGTGGGGGTGCCAGCCTTCTTGCCATGGAGGTCGAAAAGCTTCTGCACCTCCTCCTTGCTCCGGATGGGCTGGCCCACCTTGAGCGAGATCAGCTTGCGGATCACCCGCTCCCCAAACATCAGCGACAGCAGGAAGGCCGTGAGGAAGGCCCCGCCCGCGCGGAATGTGTGGTAGTGAAAAACATTCAACAGCTTCGCAAGGAAGCTGTCCGCAGCGAGGTGCTCTCGGAGTTCAGTGAGCCAGTGGATCATGGGGAGGTTTCCAGGTGATTGAGAACCTGTTCCATCGCCGTGGAGCGGCTCCCTTTCAACAAGACAGCATCACCTTCCTGAAGCCAGGCCCGGAGATGCTCGGCACACTCGCCATGCGAGGTGAAGTTCCTGCTTTCGCCCGTGCCGCCGCTGGCGGTGAAGGCATTGGAGATTAAAGCGGCCTCCGGACCCACGGTGTAGACCGCGCCCATGCCGCAGCGCGCGGCGAACTCGCCCACCTCCCGGTGGCCCTGCTCGGCATGCGGACCGAGTTCGCCCATCCGGCCCAGCACAGCCACGCGGCGCCCCTTCACCTGCATGGTCTGCAGGGTCTTCAGCCCGGCCTTCATCGAGTCCGGGTTGGCATTGTAGGAATCATCCAGGAACACCACGCCGCGCCAGGACTTCACCTGCAGGCGGCCTTTGGTCAGTGAGGCAGCTCCGAGCGCGGCAGCAATCTCATCTGGTGATACACCATGATGCCAGGCGCATGCGGCTGCCAGGGCTGCATTTCCCACCATGTGCTCGCCTGGTACAGCGAGCTGAATCTGGACCTGCGCTGTCCCGCCAAAATCGAGCGTGAAGCGTGTGCCCTGGGCGCCGCTTTCATGAATGGTGGCGCGCACCTCACCGGCATTCACACCGGCGGTGATGACGCGCGCCTTGCAACGGGCGGCGATGGCTGGCGTGAAGTCGTCATTGGCATTCAACACCACGACACCACCGGGGTGCACGGCTTCCGCGAGCGTGCCCTTCTCCAGGGCGATGGCCTCACGCGAACCCATGTACTCAATGTGGGCGATGCCGATGTTCGTGATGATGGCCGCATCCGGCCGGGCGATCTCCGCAAGCGGCGCGATCTCCCCGGGATGGTTCATGCCCATTTCCACCACGCCGCAGTTGTGCTGCTCCTCCATGCTCAGCAGCGTGAGGGGCACACCAATGTGGTTGTTCAGGTTCCCCGCCGTGGCCATGGCCTCATACTTTTTCCGCAGCACGGCTAGCGTGAGATCCTTGGTGGAGGTCTTCCCATTGCTGCCGGTGATGCCGACGACGAGTGGCTTGAGAAGCTGGCGATGACGTGCGGCCAGCTTCTGCAGAGCCACAAGTGTGTCCGGCACTTCGATGACTGCGCAGCTCAGCGATCCCGTATCCGCAGGAAGCTTGCTCACCAGCACAGCGGTCGCGGCGGCTTGCGAAGCCTGGTTCACGAAGTCATGCCCGTCGAACTTCTCACCGACCAGTGCGATGAAAAGCTGGCCCGCCACGAGCTTGCGTGAGTCCGTGCTGACACTGCGGCAGATGCGCTGTGCGTCACCTTTGATGAGCCTGCCCTCGCAGAACTCCGTCACCATCTGGACGGTGAGCGGGATCATGGCCGGCCTCCCTCCTGCTGCTTCTTCAGGCGAATCTCGCCTTTGATACGCGTATTGCGGTCGAGAAGCTGGCGAGCGATCTTGCGATCGTCGAAGTCATGCTTCACGCCCTGGATATCCTGATAGGGTTCGTGGCCCTTGCCGGCAATGACGATAATGTCGCCATCGCGCGCGCCCTGCAACGCGGTATCGATGGCCTTCTTGCGATCCACGACCAGCATGTGGCTCTCACGGGTGAAGCCCTTGCGAGCGTCTTCCATGATGCGCTGGGGATCTTCCATGCGGGGATTGTCGCTGGTGAGGATGCAGACGTCGCTGCTGTCCTCCACCGCCTTCGCCATGAGCGGACGCTTGAGGCGATCACGATCGCCACCGCAACCAAACACGGTGATGATGCGCGAAGGACGAAGCGCGCGCGCCGTGGAGAGGGCATTGACGAGGCCGTCCGGCGTGTGCGCGTAATCCACAAAGACGTGGAAGCGGTTGTTGTCTGGCGACACGCGCTCCATGCGTCCCGGGATCTGCGGAGCCTGCGCCATGGCGCGAACAGCTTCGCGAAGATTACAGCCCGCAGCATACGCGCCAGCCACCGCGGCCACCGTGTTGTAAACATTAAACTGACCAATCAACGGTGTGCGCACCAGGAACTGACGCCCCTTGTGATGCAACTCAAACGTAGTGCCGGTGAGGTCATAACGTGGGTCGCCCACGCGGAAGGTCGCGAGCGGGCCGAAGCCGTAGGTGATCAATCCGGGATGGGACTGGTATTTGTCCGCAAGCTGGCGACCCCACTTGTCATCCGTGTTGATGAGCAACTTTCCCTTCGGATGTGCCGCGGTGATCTCGAAGAGCTTCATTTTCGCGATGAAGTAATCCTCCATCGTCCCATGATAATCGAGATGGTCCTGCGTGAGGTTGGAGAAGATGGCCACCTCATAGGGCACGCCGTGCACGCGATGCTGATGCAGCGCATGCGAGGACACTTCCATGGCGACCGCGCGGCATCCGTTGTTCACCATCTCGGCCAGCAGGCCCTGCAGTTCCAGCGACTCGGGCGTGGTATGCGTGGCGGTCTTGAGATTTCCTCCCGTGTCAAACACCACCGTCCCAAGGAGTCCGCAGCGGATCTGGGCATGATTCAGCAGATGATGCAGCAGGAAGCCCGTGGTCGTCTTGCCATTGGTACCAGTGACACCGATGGGCTTGAGCTTCTTCGCCGGTTGGCCGTACAGCGCCGCCGCCATCTCTGCGAGAGCGATGCGGGTGTTCTTCACGTGCAGCCACACCACCTTGCAATCGTCCGGTGGCGCGGTTTCCGCCACCACGGCGGAGACACCCTGCTCGAGTGCATTCCCGATGAAGTCATGGCCATCCGTCTTGCTGCCACGAAGTGCAAAAAAGACCACGCCGGCATTGGCCTTGCGTGAATCATAAGTAAGCGACTCCACCTCGGTATCGAGGCTTCCGCTCACGACGGGTTTTTCCAAGTTTTTGATTAAATCACGAATTTTCACTGGCCTTCTCCTTTACGATCAGATGCGGTTACGGTCTTGCCGTTGTAAGCGATGGCCATGGTTCGCAAGCAGCGATCCATAAGCTGGGCAAAGATGGGTGCGGCGAGCTTGCCACCGCTCACCGTTTCCTCCGACTCGGAGGGATCATCCACCACGATGATAGCGCACAAGCTGGGATTGTCCGCAGGGGCAAAACCAGCGAAAGAAACGCAGTAGTGGCCCTCTGCCACACCTCCGCGACCAACGGTCTTGTAGAGCTGCGACGTTCCGGTCTTCCCGGCGACGATGATTTCATCCACCGCAGCACGGGCGCCAGTACCCTTGGGGCTTTGCACCACACCCACCATGGCCTGCGTCATGAGTTTCGCAGTCTTGTCACTGCACACACGACGCACCACCTGCGGCTCGAACTGGCGCAGCAGATCGCCCTTCTGATCGCGAATCTCCTTCACGATTTGCGGCTTCATCAGATTGCCACCATTCGCGATCGCCGCCACTGCCATGCACATCTGCAAAGGAGTGACCGTCATGGCGTGTCCATACGCCATGCGGGAGAAGGTAAGTCCATCCCACGTGGGCGTACCGGGCTTGTGCACCACACCGCCTGATTCATTCGTGAGCTCAATGCCGGTGGGCGCGCCAAAACCGAAGTCACGCACGCTCTTCAGGAATCGCTTCTCCCCCAACCTCGCGGCGAGCAGATAGGCCGCACGATTACTGGACTGGGCAAAGGCCTGCATCACGCTGACATCGCTCTGGCAATGGTCGCTAATGTTCAGCTTCGCGAAGACACGGAGCGAAGAATCAATGTTCAGCATCTCGTTGGGCGACGCCACCTTCGCATCGAATGCGGCAGCGTAGGTCACCACCTTGAACACAGAACCCGGCTCATACGGCGTACTCACGGCGAGATTCGGCGTCACGCCATTTTGCGCATCGCGGCGGATGTGTGGGCGGCTGGCCATCGCGAGGACTTCACCGCTCTTCGGCTCCACGAGCACGGCGATGATCCGCTTCGGACGGTAGAATTCATTCGCTTCCTCCAGCACTTCCTCCAGCGCGTCCTGCAAATGCAGGTCGATGGTCAGCATGACATCATGCCCGTGCGATGGCTGCACGGTCTCTCCGCGGAACGCCGTGAGTTCGCGGCCCTTGCGATCGCGCTCGATCCACTGGTAGCCATCGCTGCCGGTGAGTTCCTTGTTAAACACTGCCTCGATGCCTTCCAGCCCGACCTGCAGGCGGCGCGCCTGGCGATGTGAGGCAAGTTCTCCCTGGCTGATGAGCTCACCGGTCTCCGGATCCGCAAAGCGATCATTCACATAACCCAGCACATGCGTGAGCCGATCTTCGGAGGGATAGAAGCGACGCACGAACGGACGCATGGTCACCGCCACGATGCGATTCTGCTCCAGCATGGTCCGCCACGTCGCCGCTTGATCCTCTGACATGGGCGCGAGCCAGGCAAATTCCGAAGGCTTCTCGCTGCAAAGCACGCGCTCCATCTCGGCGAGCGCGCCTGCCGAGGGCTTCGTCGTATTCTCCGCAGTGCAGGCCAGCAGCCGGGCAACATGCTGGCGATAGAGCGTGAAGATTTGCTCCGGCTCCATCTCGCGCGCGATGGCCTTGGGCGTGCGCTTTTCCAGGATGGCGAGGCGCGCGGTCACGTCGTTGATATCCCGCATGCGGTGGGTGTGCACCCAGAGCTGGTGCAGCATCTTGTCATGCGCGAGGAGTTCGCCATTGCGGTCGCGGATGGGTCCACGCATCGCGGGCAAGGTGCGCTTCGTGCGCAGCATGGCCTCCGTGCGGGCGAGCCACATCTTGTGCTCCTTCACCTGGACCTGGTACAGCCTCCACCCCACCACGCCGAAGCATGCCAGCAACAACACCGTCACCAGCACCATGCGTGCGGGCAACCAGCGGTTGATATCTGGGGGTGCTTTCTGCGAGTTCTTCATGGCTGGACAGAGCCTGAATCAGACGCGGGCGGGGGCAGCTTTGCCATCGGCACCGCGGGTACGTTGATAATGTTCTTCTTCTCGATTTCCTTGAGCTGGGTGCGCTGCGCAGCAAGACGATCCTTGAGATGCTTCGGCGCGAGTACTTCTTTGATACTCAGTTCCAGCGCTCGAATCTCCTGATCCAGCGAGGCAATCTGGCGCTCCACCGCCTGCTGATCGCGACCGATGGCGTGCGTCTTGTTTTTCACCAGCGTCTTCACCAGGGCAGCACCACCCACAGTGACGGCAATAAGCATGAGCACAATGCCCAGCCCAACCTGCGAGGACTGCGCATGGGCAGCACGTGGTTGGTTGCGATGGCGGGGCATGTTGATTTCCTCGCGCTTCATGCAGAAGTGGGCAGGCGTTCCGCGACACGCAGCTTGGCACTACGTGAGCGTGGGTTGCGTTTCAATTCGGCTTCCGTGGCTTCGATGGGCTTACGAGAAAGCAAGCGCATGCAAAAATCTGGATTGCGCCTGGGCTCGGGCCACTCGGGGCGGTCAAGCCACTCCGTGGAGTAGCGGGCAAAGGCCTGCTTCACCGGACGGTCCTCTCCGGAGTGGAAGGAAATCAAGGCGATGCGGCCACCGGGCTTCACCCACTGCGGCGCCTGAGCGAGAAATTCGTCCAACACCGTCATTTCTTCGTTCACGGCCAGTCGCAGGGCTTGAAACGTCAGCGTGGCAGGATGTGTCTTCTTGCCACGACGCGGGATCACCAACTCGATCACCTGCGCCAGATCCAGCGTGGTCTCAAAGGGACGCTGCTCACGACGATCCACGATGGCGCGCACGATGCGCTTCGCATTATGCTCCTCGCCGTACTCACGCAGGATGCGAACGAGCTCACCGGGCTCGGCATGATTCACCAGATCCGCCGCCGTCTGGCCGGCATCACGATTCATGCGCATATCAAGCGGTCCCTCGCGGATGAACGAGAAGCCACGTGGCGCGTCATCGAGCTGATGTGAGGAAACACCGAGGTCAGCCAGGATGCCATCTACAGCGGTGATACCGGCCTCCTCCAGCACTGTGGGGAAGTGGCGGAAGTTCGACTGAAACGCGCGGAAGCGCGGCCCATACTGCTGCAGGCGCTGCCGTGCGTGGGCCAGGGCTTCTGCATCCTGATCAAGGGCGATGACTTCAGCGCCCGCTGCGAGCAGCAACTCACTGTGACCTCCACCGCCAAGCGTGCAGTCCAGAAAGATCTTCCCCGGTGCTGGTTGGAGATAGTGAATCACTTCCTCCGGCAGAACGGGAGCGTGATAGGCCAGAGGGTCGAATGATGCCTTGAAGGAGGAAGAGTTCTCAGTCAAGCCAGCGGCACCACCGGAATCTTGGCCGTAACCGTGCCGCGAAGGCATCGAGGCCATGGCACAGGCACCGAGTGCAGCCATCTCCCAAGACCACGGTTCAGGGCCTTTCGTGAACTCCTGCACGACCCCTTTCCCCCATGCCGCGAGGGATGCCCGCACTCGCGGAATCATCCTCCAGAGTGGCACGGGCATGGTCACGGGGTATGGCATTGCGGTCAGAAAGAAGCAGAAACAACAGCGAGACGTGCCAGAAATACCCTAAACTGTTAGCACCTCTTAACTATCAAGATTTTCGTCCTTTGGCAATCATGGATAATTGAAAATGCTGCGAGCGTAAAAGGGCACTTCTGCGCAGGCCACGGACGCCTGTCCTTAGGACTGATTGCCCCCAAGTCAACGCCCCTTGCCCGCCATTTTCGCCCCTCGGCAGGGCTCCGGAGGACGGGGCCGATCTAATCATTAATTCAACCTTTCACCATCAAGAAGGCGGTCTACAGCCATGACCACCGCAAGTCGCGAAAATTTACAAAAGACCCTCGTAATCTCGCTGAAACCCGACTTTTCATCGGAGAAGATTTGAAAACATGGGCTGACGGGTAGTACTCACGCGGGAATATTTTATGAATATCAATACAAATTTATAGACTCGCGATGTCGTTTTCTTAGATTTCTGAGGCAACCCCTGTCAGGCTTCGCGCCTGCCTCAATGAAACTCTCCCACCCTCCATTCTCGCGCCCCAACGCGCTCGAAAGGTCCCTGAAGGCCGAGGTGGAGAACTTGCGACTTGGGCTGGAGTCCCTCACTGCCGAACCTTCCCTTCTCAACGAGGTGGCCCTCTGCCTGGCCTACCTCTCTCTTGGCGAGCATGGACGCGCCAGCCTCGCCCTTGACCTGGTCCAAGAATACCGCTCCCAGCTCGATGCAGCGTCCCGGGAGCTCAGTGCCGTGCGGAAAGAGTCTTTCGAATCCCTGCTGCGCCGCATCGAGGTCATTGCCCACATCCAGGCGACCCGCAACACGCTGCAACGCGGCATGCAGTTCCACGCCTCGCACTTCGATCGCCCCATTCACATGGGCGGAGCGAAGATACCTTCTGCTGCTTGAGCAGTGGCGAGGCTTGACGCTGGAACCGGACAAACGTTCCATGCAGGCCACGCATGCCGGACGAGTCCCTCACCCGTCACCCTTTTGACAAGCATGAGCATCAAGGAAGACCAACCTCGCAAGATGAGCCCTTCTACAGAACGGGCGTTGCGTGCTGGACAACTCGCCTACGAAGACGCCAAAGCAGAAAATGCCCGCTGGGGTTCGCCGATGATTCCGCAAGAATGGGATCCACGCATCGAGCCCGTGTACTCCGGCAAGAAGAAAGCCACGAGCACAAATACCACCTCAGAGGCGTAGCCTCTCAAGGAGTGGGAGCATTCCTGCTCCCATTTCGGTCTGCAGCGCCTTCCCTCGTACACTGGCAAACTACCTCGAGTGTTGAGGACTTGCCTTCACCTCAAGGCGTCGCAACGCAACCATGGGGACAAGAATGCCCCCACTCCTTGAAGTGATGCACCACTCCACCGCCCTCAGATCCTTCTTTGCGTTTTTTGCGTTCTTTTGCGGCTAATCCAAAGAACACACCACGCCTGAGCGCGTGACCTTCCACGCACCAGCGCACTGCACTCCTTACTTCATCGCCGCGAACACGCTTCGGAACATGTAGTAGCCCCAGCCGTGCTCGGCGCCGCTCCAGTCTGCATCATAGTGATGCTGCTTCGAGGTGAAGCGCTCGGGGTGCGGCATGAGACCAAACACGCGACCGGTCTCGTCCTGCAGGCCGGCGATTTGATGCGTGCTGCCATTCACATCACTCGTATAGAGCAGCGCAGCTCGGCCATTCTTCACATAGTCACCGGCGGCATCATCGATGCCCACGAAGCGACCTTCCGCATGCGCGACGGGAAGCTCGAACTCATCCGGCACTTCGCTGAGATAGGGGCTCGCGCTGTTCTTCTTCAAGCCTGCCCAGCGGCAGATGAAACGACCGCTGGTGTTGTGAATGAGGCTGCCCTCGGGAAGCAGATGAAGCTGCGTGAGGATCTGGAAGCCGTTGCAGATGCCCATGGCATAGCCGCCCTTGTCCACGAACTTGCGCAGGCCATCACCCAACTTCGAGAGTGTGGTGAGCTTCGCGAAGCGGCCGGACATCACGTAGTCGCCGTAGCTGAAGCCGCCGGAGAAGACGACCATCTGCACGTCATCGAGCGCATGAGGCTCCAGCAGCGCGCTGGGCATCACCTGCGTCTCGAAACCCACGGACTGAAGTGCGCGGGCCGTCTCGGCATCGCAGTTGGTGCCGGGGAACTTGAGGAGGAGTGCTTTCGGAGTAGCAGCCATTGAAGGGAGAGAGGAGAAAAGGGATATGCGGGGCGAAGAGACGGGAGATGAGGACCAATCAATAGTAGTTCACCAGACCCTGCTTCCAGATGGGCTTGAGCTCACCGATGGAGGCATTGATGAGCGACTCACCACCCTTGGTGATGCTGAGTTTTCCATCTGCCGTGGTTTCACCGATGACCGGGAAGCCAAGCGCTTCTGCAAGGTGCGCATTCTCAGGAGCGATTTCCAGTACGATACGGCCGGGCGTTTCGCCGAAGAGCACTTCCGCGGTTTCGCAGGCGCCCTTGGTGGGAACCTTGGAGAGATCCACACTAAGACCTGCCTTGCCGGAGAAGCCCATTTCCGCGAGCGCGACACCGAGGCCGCCTTCGCTGACGTCGTGTGCGGAGAGCACCACGCCCTTTTCCACGAGCGTGTAGTAGGCGCGGTAGTTCTCGAGCGCCTTCGCTTCGTCGAAATTCGCCGGCTGACCCGCTTGGGACTGCATGCCCTTCACGAGCACAGCACCGCGGAGACCAGGGGTCGTGTCGCCGACGAGGCAGAGCTTGCTGCCCGTGCGACGCACGCTGGCGCCCACGATGTGCTTGGCATCTTCCACCACGCCGAAGCCGCTGACGAGCAGCGTGCACGGGATGGACACGGGACCTTCGTCCGTCTTGAAGTAGTTGTAGAAGCTGTCCTTGCCGGAGACAAAAGGCGTGCCGTAGGTCTCAGCAGTTTGCGCCATGCCTTTGCAGGACTCCACGAGCGCGCCGAGTTCACGGTGGTCGTCGGGATTGCCGAGGCAGAAGTTGTCGAGAATGGCGATGCGCTCGGGATTCGCGCCCATGGCCACAAGCTGGCGCACACATTCATCCACACACGCACGGCCCATGAGAAGCGGGTCGTTCTTGCCCCACTCAGGAAGCAGCGACAGGCCAAGAGCCACGCACTGCTGGCTGCCATCCACACGGATGACCGAGCCGTCCTGCGGCGCATCTCCTTGTGCGCCAGCGAGCGGCTTCAGCAAGGTATTGCCCTGCACTTCGTGGTCATACTCGCGGATGATGGGCTCGCGGGAGACGATCGCGAAATCGGCCAGCAGTCCGCGCAGCAGATCTTCCCAACCTTCTTCAAAGGTGAATCCGGCGGTTTCATCGGTGGACTCCGTCCACTCGCCCTTCATGTGGCGGCGGGGCGCTTCGTGAAGCTTGCGGCAGTCGAGTTCGCACACCATTTCGCCATGGTGCTTCACTTTGAGAATGCCGGTGCCATCGGCCTTGGCCAGCACGCAGAGCTCGGTCTCATACACAGCCGCGAGCTTCTGCATCGCATCGAGATCCTTCTCCTCGATGGAGATGACCATGCGCTCCTGGCTCTCGCTGATGAAGACCTGCCAGCTTTCCAGGCCGGGCTCCTTGAGCGGTGCGTGGTCGAGCCACACTTCCCCACCCACTTCGCTGAGCATTTCACCCGCCGCGCTGCTGAATCCGCCAGCGCCGCAGTCGGTCACAAACTGAATCAATCCCTGCGCACGTGCCGCGAGGATGAAATCGGAAACTTTCTTCTCTTCGATCGGATTGCCGATCTGCACGGCGGTCTGGTCTTCCTCGTGACTCGCCGTGGTGAGGGACACGCTGGAGAACGTCGCGCCCTTCAAGCCATCGCGACCGGTGCGACCACCCGCTGCGATGAGCAACTGACCCGGCTTCACTTCCTTGTCGATGTCGCCAATCGGGATGACACCCATCGTGCCGCAGAACACGAGCGGGTTGTAAATGTAGGTGTCGTCGAACTGGATGGCCCCGGCCACCGTGGGGATGCCCATGCGGTTGCCGTAGTCGCGCACACCACGCACCACGCCGCGCATGACGCCGAGCGGGTGAATCACATCCTTGGCCTTGATGTCCTCCTGCTTCGTATCGGGCGGACCGAAGCAAAATACGTCCAGCGAAGCGATGGGCTTGGAGCCCTTGCCAGCCCCGAGGATGTCGCGAATCACGCCGCCGAGGCCGGTGTTCGCACCCGCGTAGGGCTCAATGGCGCTGGGGTGATTGTGCGTCTCCACCTTGAGGCACACTGCCAGCTTGTCATCCAGCTTCACAAAGCCGGCATTGTCCGTGAAGGCGCTGAGCACGAAGCCCGGCTTCTTCGCCATGATGCGAGCGGTGACCGCCTTGACGTAGGTCTTGTAAAGGCTGTCGATGACCTCCGCTTTCCCGTTCACACTGTGCTCAATGCGTGCGCCGAAGATGCGGTGCTTGCAGTGCTCACTCCAAGTCTGGGCGATGACCTCCAACTCCACGTCGGTGGGCTCACGCTTCTCCTCCTGGAAGATCTTCTGCACCGCGAGCATGTCCTCGCGGGAGAGGGAGAGCTTGTGTTTCTGGCTCAGTGCGAGCAGTTCATCCCCAGAAAGCGAGGTGATGGGGATGTGACGGAAAACGGCGCGGCCGGTGGCGGTAGGATGAGTATGCAAGGCGCGGGAAGCAGCTTGTGGTGGACCCATGCTTTGCCCCCGGATCCGGGCCGGGTCAATGGCGGGGGTGGAGAAAGTGGCCGGGGGTACGAGCCCCGCGAAATTTGAGGTGCAGCTCTCGCTCCCGCAGCCCAGCCTTTGACGCAAGTCCCTCCCTCGTTGAAAAGCTTGTCTTTTTCCATCAAACCCCCAAGAATCCGAGCCACACCACGTCTTGCCCAGCAACAACTCATGAAAGCGGCTCTCCACTCTCTGGTATTTGCAGTCACCACGGCATGCCTATCCCTGCCGTTCAGCTCATCTAGCGCGGCAGAGAACCCGGCCCCAGCATCCGCCGGGGAGTCCAGTCGCATCGTGGAACTCTTGGTGAGCGATCATGTGGAGGTAGTTGCCCAGGGAAAAGCTGCACTCGAGTCTCAGCAATCGACTCTCATCCATTCGTTGCTGGAGCGCATTCGGAGCGGAGACACCGGCGCGAAAGGCCGGTCAGCCTATGAACTCGCCATCATCATCAGCCCATGGATTCGCGGCAAGGAAGCAGCGGAGAGAAGTTGCAACCAATGCCGCATTGACGCGCCACAGCGCCCAGTGCTGCGACCGGTCGCCATGACGGAAGCGGCAACCATTCGTGAGACCCTGGTGCAGGCCATCGAAAGTCTGCCCTCCCCCCCGATGTCAGAATCCCTGCAATACGATCTCACAAAGCAAGCGAAAGAAGCGATGTACGAAGCACTAGGTGAGGTGGCTGACGATGCTATCATGGACAGGGTGATGCAAAAACTGGAATCCGCGACCACGCCTCACGACTGCAAACCGCTTTTCCAGTTTGCAACGACCTACTTGGGGACACCACCCGCAGAGATTCCCATGCGAAGGTGCGGGCTCGGCCCACCCGGGGAAAGGGAGGCATTTCTGGAAGAGCAGGCGAAGACCCTGGTGGTCCTTCGCCAGCAACTCCAGGACCAATGGAAGGCCGTGCGCTCCATGGGCCAGACGGACCGCATCAAGTACTCCATGAAGAGCTGGCGAGATCGGTTTGTTCCCTTCCAGGAATCCCACTCAGGCAACTACTATCTGAGCGGGAGTACCTGGATGTTTCGCGAGATGGAATCCCTTATCCGATTTGGGGCGCCCGCCGTGCCGCTGCTGCGTGCCCAGCAATCACAAGAAACCACGCTGGAGGCCCGCGGCGTGTGGGAAGTGTTGATTTCAACCATCACTGGCGTGGAAGACGAAGCCCTCATGCGAGAGCTCCTGGCAGGCAGCAAGCCGCATCTGTATCTCGCCCCGGAAATTGTCGTCGCATCCGGCAGCAAGAAGTGGCTTGCCGACCTCGACCTCCTGCAACAGCGCCTCGACATGGAGGAAGAAAAATTCAGCCTGGCGATCCTGTCTGCGCATCGCGAGGAGGGCATCCCAGCTCTGGAGCGAGGATTGGCACGGAACAAGGACAACTACCACGCGGAATTCGCGCTGAAGGAACTTGCCGCGCGTGCGGAGCGCGGCATTAGCCCTGTCATGCGTCGCTTTTATTTTCCATGATTCGTTGCTTCGATTTGCGTCCACAAGATCGTCGCAAATTGCGAGTTGCCCGATGTCCCGTCTGCGAGGCGATTTCACCTTGCCGCAACTCCTCTACTTAGGTAGATCCGCGGCGTATCATGCGGTTGATTGCTTCAGGAACGACAAGACAGGGATGGATGCGCACGGGACAAACCATCCTGATGTTGCCCGTGCTGCATGTCCTGATGACGGGATGCACTGCCTCCAAGAAAAACGCCTTCCTCACCACCCAGGTGGAGCGCCACGCAGCGGTGAAGTTTCCGTCCTCCATGCCTGGCAGGCTGGCACGCCATGTGGAACCCGCCTTCCCCACGTACGATGAAGCCGTGGGCCTCGCCAGCAATCCCAAGCCGCAGGGTAAACTGAAGTCGAAACTCGACACACTCTGGCGCACTCCCATCGTAGACAACAGCGCCTACCTCTCTGGAAAGCGACCCGTCGAGGCCAGCACGCCCACTCTTGGCAACTTCCTGCGCGTGGCGAGTTGGAACATTGAAAAATCCCTTCACATCACGAGCGCCGCTGAAGCCCTGAGTTCGCAAGCTGCTTACGAGGAAATGCTGAGCGAACAAAAACGCACGCCCGGAAAACGCGCCCACGCCGAACTCCTGCGCCAGCGCGAGCGGCTCGCCAGCGCGGATGTCATCTTCCTCCAGGAGATGGACATTGGCGTGAGCCGCTCAGGCTACATCGATGCGACTCGCACGCTCGCGAAAGCACTGGGCATGAACTACGCCTACGCCGTGCAGGCCGTGGAAGTGGATCCCGTGATGCTCGGACTGGAACCGGTGTCCGTGGACCGCAAAGGAGAGAAGCAATTCCTGCCCATCGACAAGGCACGCTACAAAGGCGGCTTTGGTTCCGCAGTGCTTTCACGCTACCCCATTGTCAGTGCGCAAGTCGTGCCCTTGAAGAAGGTGTATGACTGGCATGAGGGGGAACGGCAGAAAGCCGATGCCGTGGAGCACGGTCGCAGGCTCGGAAGCAAGATCGCCTTCGATTCCGAGATTCGCCGTGAACTGAAGGTCGGTGGACGCTGCTTCTTCCGCGTGGACATCGCGGTTCCACAGGTGCCGGGCGGTGTCGTGACCGTGGTGAACAACCACCTTGAGATCAAAACCACTCCGAAAGGTCGCGAGGAGCAGATGGTGGAGATTCTTGGCAAAATCAAAGACGTCACCCATCCGGTGATCATGGCTGGTGATCACAACTCCGCACCCGATGACCTGAGCCCCACTTCGCTGGTAAGAGTCGTCTGGCGCCAGGTGAACTCTCCAGAAGCGTTTCTCGAAACCGCCGCCCGGGTTTCCGATCTCGTCACCGGGACGGTGGTGCCGGGCTATCGTGAACGCAGCATTGTGAATGTGCTGAAGAACTTCCAGAACCCGCTCGCCCCGGACATTCCGATCCTCTTCCCCAACCCAGTGCGAGGCATGTTCGAGCAGGTGCGGGATCACCGCTTCGCAGATGGCACGGCCTTTGATTTCCGCGGCGATGCCGACCGTTCCATCAATCGAAGTTCACGCACGCTGGCAAACAGCAACGAACACCGTCTCTGGGGACACCGCACCACCTTCAGTGTGCGCCGCCCCATCGGCCCCATTGGCCGATATCGCCTGGACTGGTTCTTCGTCCGCTCCGGCCATCTCAAGTCTCCGACAGACGACAAAGCATCCTACCGTTTCGCCCCGCACTTCGGGGAAACACTGGCGGAATTCAACGACAGCGTAAAGCCGAAATTCTCCGATCACCGACCCATCGTGGTGGACATACCGCTGGATGAACCACCGGTGAAATCCTCAAGCAGCGGGGACTGAATAGACCAGTCTCTCACTTTCCAACCTCCGTTCGTGACTATTGGGTGCTCTACCTGGTGACGCCTTGGGAAGCCGCGTGTGCACGCACCTCATCCAGGATTTTCTTCGCTATATCCGTGAGCGGGCTGTCCGCACCCAAGGTCGCACGTGCGCCATCGTAGGCCGCCTTCGCGAATTCCAACGCCTCCGAAGGGCGGCGCAGATTGAGCAGCGCATAGGCCATGTTCATCCGCACTTCCACCATCACCGGTTGCTTCTCCGTACCGGGATGCTGGAGGATTTTGTAGTTGATCTGATGCAATCTGAGAGCTTCGTCAAACTGCGCGCTGCGTGCCAGCATCAGTGCAAGGCGGTGCCGCGTCATTACCGTGGCCAGGGCCTCGTTGCCCGCGATGCGTTCGCTATCGGCCAGCACCATCTTCGTCTCAGTCACGGCCAGGTTCCGCAGCCCCTGGCCTTCCAGCGCGGCGGCGAGGCCTTCACGCACACTGATGGCGGAGTCTGAAGTCTCCCCAAAGACCCGCTTCACGGGGTTCTCGATACGGAAAGCCAGCGCGTGCGCAGCGTGGTAATCCCCCTTCTGCAAATACAGGCGCAGCAATTTCACCTTCTCCAACAGGGTGCCGCCCTCTTCGCTGCCATTCTTGGCCTCCATTCGCTTGATGAGCGCCTGAAGCTCTTCCCCGGCGCCGGGCTCGTTCGCCATGATCGCCATGTCGTTTTTGATGGATGTAAGGCGGAAGGTGACAAATTGGTCGGGGCCTATCGCCTGCGAGCAGGCTTCAAGAAGCATATTCCCGAGCGTGGTGGCGGCCTTGATGTTGCCCCTCTCCGCCTGCACGGCGAGATTCTTCAGGACGAAGGTCACCAGCTCTACTCCCTTTTCCTCACCGAGATTCTTCAGCACACCCGCCGCTTTCTTCGCGTGCTCTTGCGCCACATCATCGCGATTGCAAAGCACCGCTTCTCGCGCCAGGCAAAGATGCGCGGTCATGGAACCGATGGTCCCTTCACCCGCCACTTCGGCGACAACCTTCAAATAGGCGCCAAACTTTTCGAGCGCCTTCTCGTGCTCTTTGCTGTCGGCCAGCGTCTGGGCTTCATCAAAGGCTTCGTAGACCCGCCTCCTTTGTTCAAACGGTGTGTTCGGCGGAAAGTACATGCCCGCCTTCCGCTGTTGATCCGTGAGCAGACTCTGCGGTTTGTAGCGGGAAAACTCCACTGCATGCATGATCGTCGGGATCGAAATCGGTCCCTTCCGCTGTTGCAGGCCGCGCGCGAAAAGCAGAATGGGCTCGCCGTCCCGGAAGCACTCTCTGATGTGTGGCTCCAGTTCCTTGGTGAGATATGCCACCTCCTCTTTCTTGCCGGCCAGATGCAGCAAGAGGGCCTCGATGCACCGCATCCGAATGTAGGGCGCATGACTGTCGTTGTACCCCATGGATCTCATCTGCATCATATTGCGGGCCAGAAGTTCCCCCGCCTCCTTGTTCCTTCCCTCGGCCAGGTGTACCCAGATCACCATGTTGGCATTCAGGATGGCCTCCCAGTCCAGCAGGCCCTGACGCCGTTCGAGCAGGCGCTCATAGTCATCGGCAACCGCCTCGGCATCCTTGGCCCGATTCTGCAGCACCAGACTCACCCCCAGCATTGCCTTGAACCGGAGTGCATCCTGATCGTCCTCACTGAACCCCGTCGTACTCCGGATACCCTGCCTGGCCACCGCCTCGGCATCCGAACCCCTTCGCAGAAGTGCCAGCATCTCACCGTAGGCGAACATCGATTTCAGGGTGAGCATGTGCGTCATCCCCAGCGTCTTCTCAGCCGTCAGGATTGCTTCGATGAAGTTGATTTCCGCGTCGCGATATCTCTCGGCCGTGGAGAGATTCACCGCGATGTTGAGCCGGCTCTTCAACGTGTCAGGGTGATCAGCTCCCATGACGCGGATCCGCTCTTTCAGCAATTTGTTCTGGAGATTGAAAGATTCCTCCTCCTTCCCCAGGGCGGAGAGGGTGATCGACACGTTGTTGACCGCCTTCAGGGTATAAGGATGGAAGGGACCAAGCGTGGCCGAATTGTACCTCAGCACCCCCTCGAAGAGAGGCAGAGCCTCCTCCGGATTGCCGTTCATCCGCAGCACATCCGCAAGGTAGATTCGAGAGAACCAAGTTGCCGGGTGGTTGTATCCCTGAACCTCCTCGCGCCGCCTCACCAAGCCGCGCAGATTGAACTCAGCGCCGCGAAGGTCGCCCCGGGCAATCTTGCATGCCGCCAAATCGTTCATGGAGTCCAGAACGACAGGATGATTGGGCCCCAACATCTTGGTTCGCTGATCCAACACCGCGTTGAAGAGCAGCTCTGCTTCATCCAGCTTGCGCTCCTCCATGAGCACATGCGCGAGATTCGCGCGCAAGCTCTGCATCAGCGGCGTAGTCTCGCCAGGATCCTTGGCACAATTCGCCAGGGCCTTCCTCAGGATCTCTTCTGCTTCAGCCAGCTTACCCCGCGCGCTCAGGCAGTCCGCAATCCCCTCCCTGAATGGAAGAACTTCCCAGCTGTCCGGCCCCAGTGTCACCAAAAGATTTGCGGCCAGTGCTCGATACTCTTCTTCCGCCTGCTCGTGTTTTCCCTGATCATAGGTGATCTTCGCCAGGCGACGATGGGCCCGGAAGGTCAGCGGATGCCTCGGACCAAACTCATCCTCCACGATCATCATCACTGCGCGGAATTCCGCCAGAGCCTGATCAAACTTGCTCTGATTCTGAAAACACTCGCCGAGCCGCTCACGCGTCGCGCAAGTTTGGAGAGACATGGGCCCGAAGGTCAAGATGTCCGCAGCAAGCACGACCCTGAGTTGCTGCTCTGCAGCCTCATAATCGAGCATCATATTGTACACATAGGCCAGGTTCTCCCGGCTTGAGAGGGTATCGGAGTGACCGGGTCCCAGGCGCTTTGCCCGAAGAGCGATCACGGCCTTCAGTTCCTTTTCCGCTGCCGGGAGCTGCCACCGGGCAATCATCAGGCTGGCCAGCAAATGACGTGTGCGGAGAATGTCGGGATCGTCCGCCGCCAGGTGCTTCCTCTGGAACCCATAGGCCTCGATCAGCTTCTTTTCTCCCTCGGGTTTTCCCAGACGCAACAGCGCGTCCGCCAGATCCACGCGATTTCGCAAGGTATCCGGATGCGTCATTCCCTTCTGGGTGACCAGGACAGCGTCCGCGAATTCATACGCTTTGGCCGCCCTGTCGTAGATACCCCACCCCATGAGGCTGTCCGCCTGATCCCGCAATTGTCTCCAGTACGGCACGGAGGCCCACCCCTGGGTTCGGATAATCTCCCGACCCGTGTGCCGCCGTTCTACGGACGGCCCGGCGTAAAGCGAAATGATGCCGCCGCACGTCACCATTCCCGCGGCCAGAAGCACCACCAGATGCCGGACAGCCTGTTGCGGCCGGCTCTGCTGGGTGAATGTAGCGACCTGCTGCTTCATAGGCACCGTGGCACCGGGCAAAATCCTGAGCGGAAAAAAACGCCCGCAGCCTAGGCAGCTTTCAGCACTTCGTGGGTGTGAATCGCCGGATTCACAATATCCCGCACGAAGATGGAAGGCTCCGCACCCTCGCCGAAGACATACAAGCGCGTCTTGAGCGTGAGTTTCTTCAGCGTGAAGGCGGGCTGGGAAAGCGTGCGGTAGTAGCTGAGGATGGCCTCCTTTTCGAGGTCCAGGGCGCCGCCCTTCATGCCGTAGTCGAGAATGAGGTTCGCATTCGGCCACAAGGGCGCTCCGTCGTGGTGCTCCTCCTGGCTGATGGCGTCTACCAGCACCTTGCTCACGAACGCGTCCAACGCGGATTCATCCCCCTCATAATCAAAGAGGTAGCGCATCGTCTTGCGAAACATCAGCGGCTTCGCCGGAGGCGCATACAACAGGGAGGCTGCATTGGCTTCGTGCTCAAACTTGCCGGCGATTTCGTAGGTCTTGATCAAGGGAAGTGGGGGTGAATGGGACGGAAAAAGTCGTATGGTAGCGACGGTATATGGGTGCTCGAAGAAGGGGTGGTGTCAAGGTGGAGGTTGGATTCCGGAAGAGTCGTTGGGTGCACCGCGCAGGTGATACCATGTGTGGTTGCAGGCGGGGCAGAGACAGGCCTCGGGTGTCCGGCAGAGAGAGCCGCACTTTGGACACAGGTTCAAGTCAGCGCGCCGTTCATCGTACAGCCTGCGAACTACACGGCGGTAGAAGCGCTCCGGACCATCCGCGAGCAGGGCCCCCACCTCCGGCGAGTGATGCAGCCAGTTCGAGAGCCCCCTCCTCGTGGCATCATCTTCCGAATGGTGCCGCTTGAACTGCACTTGGAGATTCCTCCAAGCGAGCCTCTCCGTCTCCGTCAGCAGATGGGCAAAGCCATTGAAAACAAAGTGCGCTTCGTCACTGATGTGGCCGGGAAGGATCATGACTTGGCTTCCATCTATCTCTGCTTTTCAATGCCGGCAGGTTCGTTTCGGAACAGTTCTTCACGGATGTCCTCAAGTTGGACACGGCTCAAGTGATAGAGCGAGCCATCGCTCTCCCACTTCTTGAGCACCTGCTCCACCTCAGCCTGCTCTCCACGCTCAAGCATTGCTTCGATCTGAAGAAAGGTCTGTCCTGTGGAATACAGCAGGAAGTGCTGTTCCCATTGCTTCTCCAGATTCTTGAAATCCCAGACGGCGGCTGCGAGGGCTAGAAGGGAACCCGCGGCGATGGCGACCCGGACACCTCGCTGCCTCACACGCCATTCGGCCACGATAAAGACCACCAGCGCCACAAGGCCAATCAGGATTGGCATCGCAATTCGTATCTCGAAGGGAAAGTGCATTGCGGTAGGTGTTTGACTAGGGTGTAGGCGGCACCACTGGACTTCCATCCTCATTCCTCAGCCTCTTGCCATGGTGAATGTAGAAATGCAGATGCTTCGTGGATTGGTAGTGGCCGCTGTTGGTGGAGAGACGGCAGCCGCCATGTTCTTCCGTCACCTGCCGGCACAAGTCTGCGGCCACGCGCAGCATTTCCTGTGCAATGGGTAGGTCATCCCCCTCCACTGTGGCGAGCGAGCCGATGTGCTTCTTCGGAATAATCACGAGGTGCACCGGCCAGTAAGGCTGCGTGTGGTGAAAGGCGAGCGCATGCTCTGTCTCCACCAGCTTCTGCACCTGGACCTTGCCGCTCAACACCTGGTCGCAATAAAAATCCATCCCTGTATGCAAGCAGAATCCGTAGGGCGGCGGAATCAAAACTCACACATTCTCGCCTCCGGCCAGCCTCCGTTTGGCGATTCCATTGCAGAGGCAACACACCACCACCGTTCGCCCGCTCCCACTACTGATGACTCCTGACATAGCCATTCTGCTGGCACTCACGACCGCTGCCCTGGTCTTCTTCTCCTTTGAATGGATTTCCGCTGATGTAGTGGCGCTGGGACTGCTGCTTTCACTCACGCTCTTTGGACTCGTGCCGCTGGACCGGGCGTTTGCCGGCTTTGGCAGTGATACCTTCATCCTTATCCTCGGCCTGCTCATCATGACAGCGGCCCTGGTGCGAACGGGCGTGGTGGACTTGATGGGCCGTACCATACTGCGGCACTCAGGCACGAATCCCAAGGTGCTGTATATCGTGCTGCTGGTCGCAGCGGCGGGACTGAGCGCTTTCATGAGCAACACGGCTGCAGCGGCGCTTTTCATCCCGGTGGTGTTCGGCATCGCCAAGCGAGCGAAAATCAGTCCGGGCAAGCTGCTCATGCCGCTGGCCTTTGCGTCCATTGTTTCCAGTTCCGTGTCGCTCATCAGCACCTCCACGAACATCGTGGTGAGCGGCCTGATGCAGCAGCACAAGATGGCACCCATGGGCATGTTCGAAATGGCGCCGGTAGGTGTGCCCATCGCCGTGCTAGGGGTGCTCTACATGATTTTCGTGGGAAGGAAACTCGTGCCGGATCGCTTTGGTGCTTCCTCTGAGGAGGATTCCACACTGGTGGTGCGCCCCTACCTGTTTGAGCTTCTCATCCACGATGACTCCCCTCTCGCAGGCAAGACCGTGGCCAAGTCCGGTCTCGGGCGTGACCTGGAACTCACCCTCGTGCGCATCATCCGCAACAAGGATGAATATTACGAGCCACGCGCCGGCTCCATGCTGCGAGGTGGTGATGTCATCATCGTGGAAGGCAGTTCGGATGACATCGTGCGCATCAAGGATATTCCCGGCATCGACATCAAGGCGGACGTGAAGCTTTCTGATCCCGCCATCACACCGGATGAACAGGAACTCGCCGAGGTACTGGTACTGCCCGGCTCACGCCTCATTGGTCGCACACTCAAGAACGCCGGATTCCGCGAGCGTTATGACCTGCAAGTGCTGGGCCTCAGCCGCCACGGTGAGACCATGCACAAGAAGATGAGCACCATTCCCATCAAGGTGGGCGACATCCTGCTCGTGCAGGGACGTCGTGAGCAAATGATTCGTGTGAGTGACCAGCGCGTCTTCAGCATCCTCGGCATGCTGGAGGGGGAACGCCCCAAGGTGAAGCATGCACCGTGGGCCATGATCATCTTCCTGCTGGTGATACTCCTGCCCACGTTCAAACTGGTCACACTGCCCGTGGCCGTGATGCTGGGTGTCTTTGCCGTCTTCGTTACGCGGTGTCTCAGCTCGGAGGAAGCCTATCAGGCCGTGGAGTGGAAGGTTCTCGTGCTCGTGGCCTCCATGCTCTCACTGGGTGTCGCCATGGAGCACACCGGCACCGCCGCGTATCTCGCCGATTTGATTGTGGATTGGGTGGGCCACGCCGGCCCTCTCTGGCTGCTCAGCGCCTTCTTCGCCCTCACCGTGCTCCTCACCCAACCCATGTCCAACCAAGCCGCCGCCGTGGTGGTTCTACCCGTGGCCATCCAGACAGCCCTGCAACTCGGCGTGAATCCCCGCACTTTTGCCATGATGGTCGCCGTCGCCGCAAGCTGCTCCTACCTCACGCCTCTCGAGCCCGCGTGCCTCATGGTCTATGGGCCGGGACGCTACCGGTTCTTCGACTATCTCCGTGTCGGTGGGCCACTCACACTGGTCATTTTTGTGGTGGCCATCGTACTGGTGCCAAGGGTTTGGCCGTTGTAGCCATTCATAGCAAGGGTGGCTGCTCAGTCGCGGAGCGACGACCGTATCTCAGTCCGGCCTCTCAAGGCGTAAATCATGCGATTGATTCGGATGCTGTGACGCGAAGCGTCCCTGGACTGCGTGCAGCCCTGCTGCCGCTTTCCCCAGTGCAGCCTGCTGCACACTACACTGCGACGAAGTCGCCAAGCTTTCTGGACATATCACCTTACGAGCGAGTGCCACCATCGCCACAGCAGGCTGTGGACTCTGGAAAGCGGCAGCAGGGCTGCGCGCAGTCCAAGGTGGCTTCGCCACACAAGTTTCCCTATGGGCGGGTAGTGATGTCATGAGCATACAGTGCTGCCGAGCGCGATGGCCGATGCGCATTGATGGAAGCACAGCGGGTAGCGGGTAGCGCGCAGCGGCGAAGAACAACGTATCCTCCACCAGCACACACAGCCTTCCCTGCGCCATCGCCGGATGCCGCGCAAACAACTAGTGGGGGAGAAATCAACACGACTGCGGGCATGCTGGGGATAGGCATGTCAATACGACACGACCGGCTCTGACGGGAATCACGGTTCCAACCCAAGCGCCCGCCGATGCTCTCCCAACGTTGGCGCAATCGTCAGTGACCCGCACTTGGTGCAATACAATCCCCGCGCACTGCGGTCCGGTGTCATGAAGGGCATCCAGTCCGCCTTCCCATTTCTAATCTCCAGCACGGAGCTCCCAAAGCCCGTAGCAATAACATTTCCCCACGTGCGGTTCAGCGCCGCTTCGACCTCTACCAGGAGGTCACCACAGATGGAACAATGACGGGCCTCTTCACTCATGCCGCCACTTTTACCACGACACGGTGAATCCATGCCATCACAAAACAAAAACGGGCTCTCACTACGAGAGCCCGCCCAAAAAATCAGCGTTCGTTAGCTGCTATTAGCGGTCCGAAAATCAGACCGCCGCACCACTACGCCACCGAGTTCGCCTTCGCGTACTCATCGAACAGACCACGCGCGCGGTAGAACTCGACTTCGGCCACACCCACATCCTTCAGCGCGGACTTCACCTTCGCGGTGTCGCCGCCGCCCAGCACGTGCAGGCGGATGAGGTCCATTTTCTTCGCCTGCAGGGCGAGGAATTCGGGATCCACCACAGGGGTGTTCGGCCACTTGCCGGCGGCCTGGCCTTCCTTGAGCACCTGCTTGAAGGGTACGCCGCTCTTGTTGGCTTCCTTCTTCGCGTCGTTCACGCCAGCGAACCAGTCGGCGTGCACGATCTTGTAGTAGTCGCGCATGGCCTGCTTGTTGTAGTGCAGCACGAGCTTCTTGCCGTCTGTCTCAAGGAAGCTGGTGGCGCGGAAGCTGTCGGTGTCGATGGTGTCCACGTAGTAGAAGTCGCCATTGTCCACGGCGAACTCCCACTTGATGTCCCAGAGCAGCAGACCGATTTCGTCCAGAAGCTGACGCACGGCCCAGGCGCCGAGGATGGTCATCTTGATCACGGAGACGAAGGCCTCTGCCTCCAGGCCGCTCATGAGCAGCGCTTCCTGCTTGGAGACGTTGCGATCTTCCGGCTCGTGCTTGCTGGTGAGGTCGAAGATGGGCTTCTCCAGGAATTGCCAGGCCTGCATGGGCTTGGTCAGACCGAGTTCCGATTCATAGGCGCGCTTGCCGGAGTCCGTGAGGCTGCCGTACTTCTTCAACACGGAGGAGCCGCCGGTGATCCCGAAGCGCACGATGCTCTCGAGCGGAATCACATACGTGCCCGCCTGGTGGAACATGGCGTAGTCATACACATAGGTGCCGAGGAAGGTCTTCTGCACCGGCTTCATGATGGGGAAGCGGCGCACGACGTTGTAGGTGCTGGGCTTCGCTGGCATGCCTTCGGTGGCAATCACGCCCGTGTCTCCATCGAGCATGCCCACGTGGTGGGTCTTTGCGCCTTCGCGCAGCATCGTTTCGAGCGGTCCCTTCTGGATGTCCTCCTTGAAATAGGCGGGCAGATCGGGGTCAGCCACGATGGCGTCACGCACCTTGGCCCAGGTCTCAGGCTTGCCCATGCGGGTGTAGAGCGCGTGGCGGAAGGTGGCGCGGGCGACGTCGCTGCCGGGAATGTCGAAGATGCTGCCCACGTCGAACACGCTGCCAGCGTTCGTCGTTTCGCAGACCATCAGGTCATCACGGCCCGGCACGGCATAGAGGTGCTGCACGGAGCCGATGTAGATGGGCTTGCCGAGTTCGGAAGGGCGGACGGAGGGGAGGCTGGTCTGGGACATGTGCGGGTTGGAAAAGGAATCGGATGACTCAAACAAATTGACCCCGGGCGCAAGGAGTTTCCTCCGCCGTTCGCACCCCGGCCGGGGCCTGAGCGACTAGGGGAATTCATGGATTGCGGCGCAGCCGGTGACTGGCTAGCGTGCACGCATGCACGAGCATCTCCTTCGCATTGAGCAACTGGGCGTGGTCCCCGCCATCATCCTGGAAAACGTGTCCCATGCTGAGCCTCTGGCCAATGCGCTGCTGGACGGCGGCCTGCCCTGCGCGGAAGTCACCCTCCGCACGCCCGCCGCCCTGGAGATTCTGAAGCGCATGGCCGCCTTCGCCAAGGAAGGCCTGCTCGTCGGCGCCGGCACGGTGCTCACCCCGGCTCAGGCGGATGAAGCCATCGCCGCCGGAGCGCAGTTCATCGTGACCCCAGGCATCGATGCCGAACTCGTGCGTCACTGCCAGGCCCGGCAGGTGCTCATCATCCCCGGCGCCACCACGGCCACGGAAGTCATGCTGGCCGCGAACCTCGGCTTGGAATGCGTGAAATTCTTCCCCGCAGAAGCCAGCGGCGGCATCAAGATGCTGAAAGCGCTCCACGGCCCCTTCCCCAACATGCGCTTCATGCCCACCGGCGGCATCACCTTGGAAACCTTCCCCGAGTACCTTCCTTTCAAGCCCGTGGTCGGTGTCGGTGGCACCTGGATGGTGAAGAAGGAATGGATCTCCACCGAGCGCTTCGACATCATCGCCGACGCCTGCGAAGCCACCATGCTCGCCGTCGCTGATGCCCGACGCGGCAACCGCCTGAGCAAGACCAAGAGCGTGGGCACGGCGGCGGACTGGCAGGAGTGACGCAACGCTCTTTGGGGTGGTGAGTGATGGTAATGGCCGCAAAAGAACGCAAAGAGCGCAAAAATTAATGAACGGCTGAAAAAGTTTTGCAGGCATTTGCCAGGACCTAATGGCTGGGCATATCTATTTGCTCCATGCGTTCCATCAATGAGCTATGCAACTTGGTGCGGCAGACGGCCTATGATATCCATTTGTATCATGGGCATGGGCACTTGGAAAAAGTGTATGAGAATGCCTTGGCGCACCGTCTTCGGAAACAAGGGTTGTTGGTAGGACAACAGCAGCCTGTGTCCGTTTTGGATGAAGATGGCACGGTGGTCGGGGAGTACTTCACGGACCTCCTGATTGAAGGTGTTATCTTGGTGGAACTGAAGGCAGTGAGCACTTTGCTCCAGCAACACGCCGCTCAATTACTTGGCTATCTAAAGTCCACGCGTATCGAGCACGGCCTTCTCATGAACTTCGGCTCCTACAAGTTCCAGATCAGAAAGTACGCATTGTCGCAGGACCAATCCCGAGATGATTCCCATCGCGGATAACTATGCCCAAGCAGTACTCCACCCCTCCAATACACAACACCACCCAGGACCTCATCACTTTTTGCGCTCTTTGCGTTCTTTTGCGGCCATTCCGATCGCGCTACCTCTCCCCTGACGTCACCCCGCCACTTGCAATGTGCCAGCCGCTCGTGATGTTGGCGGCTCGCACGCACGCACGTTCGCTTTCCACCTCACTCTACGACCATGTCCAAGCGCCGCTCCGCCGCCGAGGCCTACGAAAAGATACCGACCATCATTCATGACAGCTCGGCTGCTGCCGCTGCTGCTCTCGCCCAGGAGGTGAAGGAACTCATCACTTCCCGCGCGGCGAAAAAGAAGAATGCCATTCTTGGTCTGGCCACGGGTTCCACACCCGTTTCGTTTTATCGCGAGCTCATCCGTCTGCATCGCGAGGAAGGGCTGAGCTTCAAGAATGTGGTGACCTTCAACCTGGACGAATACTACGGCCTCACGCCGGAGCACCCAGAGAGCTACCACCGCTTCATGTGTGATCAGCTGTTTGATCACATCGACATCCCGAAGGAAAACATCCACCTCCCCAGCGGCTTGGTGCCCGGCGATCAAGTCTTCGAACACTGCCGCGCGTATGAGGAGATGATCGATGCCGCTGGTGGTGTGGACTTCCAGATTCTGGGCATTGGTCGTACGGGCCACATCGGCTTCAACGAACCCGGCTCCTCCCGCGAGTCGCTCACGCGCCGCATCACGCTGGACCGCATCACGCGCCAAGACGCCGCGGCGGACTTCCGTGGTGAAGAAAACGTGCCGCGCTTCGCCATCACCATGGGTGTCTCCACCATCCTGCGCGCCAAAAAAATTGTGCTGATGGCCTGGGGTGAAAACAAGGCCGGCGTGGTGGCCAAAGCCGTGGAAGGCGCCGTGACAGACGCTGTCTCCGCCTCCTTCCTGCAGGAGCATCCAGAAGCACGCTTCTTCGTCGACAAGGGCGCCTCGCGTGAACTGACTCGCGTGAAGCTGCCATGGCTCGTCGGTCCTGTGAAGTGGTCCCCCAGCGAAACCCGCCGCGCGGTGTGCTGGCTCTCCGCCAGCATGAACCGCCCCGTGCTCAAGCTCATCGACGAGGACTACAACGAGCATGGTCTCTCCGACCTGCTGAGCGAGCAGGGCCCGGCGTACAAGCTGAACATCAATATCTTCAACCAGCTGCAGCACACCATCTCCGGATGGCCCGGTGGCAAGCCTAATGCGGACGACACCTTCCGCCCCGAGCGCGCCAAGCCGTACCCGAAGCGCTCCCTCATCCTGAGCCCGGAGCCCCAGGACGCGGTGGTGAGCCTCGGCAGTACCGTCGACCGCCTCGTGGAGCAGGGTCATGACATCCGCCTCGTCGCCATGAGCAGCGGCAGCCTGCGCGTGGCCGACAGTGAAGCGGACAAGTTCGCCAGCACCCTCCAGGAAATCGCCACCCTCTCGCCCGAGGGCTGGGATGAGCAGACGGACTACGCCCGCCACATCCTGCGCCTGCTGGAAGAGAAGGGAGAATTCGGCGAAGACCAGCCCGCCCTGCGCCAGCTCAAGAGCTTGATTCTGCGTGGCGAACTCCGCGACGCCGCTCACGCCTTGGGAGTGGGTCAGGAGAAGGTCCAATTCCTCAATCTCCCCTTCTACGAGCGCGGCCGCTATCGCCGCTTCAAGCTGGGTCAGGAAGACACTGCGGAAGTGGTGAAACTGCTCAAGGAATTCCGCCCGCACCAAATCTACGTCACCGGTGATGCCGCTGACCCTTCAAGCGTGGCCGCACTCAGCTTCCGAGCCTTGGAGCAGGCGCTCGCCGAACTCCAGCACGAGGACTGGGTGGCTGCCTGCTCCGTCTGGCTCTACCGCGGTCGTGAGAAGGCTCTGGAGCCTTGGGAAATCGACATGGCCGTACCCGCCAGCCCCATGCAGCTCGAGCGCAAGGCGCGCGCGCTGACCCGCTACCAGTCCCTTACCAGCATGGAAGGCGAAGTCACCAAGGTGAACCAGCACACGGCACACCAGTACGACTCCCTCGGTCTGGCGAACTACGAAGCCATCGAGAGCTTCCAGCGGTGGCGGAAGGTGTAGAGTAGGCCGGGCCACGACCTCCACTGCTCGTCACGGGCTCGCTCCCACCTCATCCACATGAGTCTCACAAACGTCGTCTTGGGTGAGGCCGGGTGCGACAATGCCCTGTTCCTGCGCATCGACAGCGGCAAGTCGCTGGAGCGGCTCCTGTTCGATTGCGGGGAGGACTGTGCCTCGACGCTCCCATTCGCGGAGGTGAGCAATGTGGATCAGCTCTTCTTTTCCCACCTGCACATCGATCATGTGGCGGGCTTCGATTCATTCTTCCGCTGCACCTACGATCGACTCACCAAGCCCAATCACATCTGGGGACCTCCCGGCACCGCGCAGATCCTGCAGCACCGATTTCAGGGATTCCTCTGGAACCTGCAAGCTGGTGAGCCGGGTGAATGGCGTGTCTCTGAAATCCACGAATCGGAAATCCGAACGACCCGTTTCGACCTCGGCGAAGCCTTCAGCATCGCGCATCAGGAGTCATCTCGCCCTCATCAGGGCATCGTGTGGAGTGGCGCAGGTGGCACCGTGAAGGCGTTCACGATGGATCACAAGACGCCTTCCATCGCCTATCTCGTGGAGGAGCACTCACGTCGCAATGTGGATACATCCAAGCTGGCGAGTCTGGGTCTGAAACCTGGTCCCTGGCTGAAGCAACTGAAGGACGCGTCTTCAGACTCACCACCACTCTTGATCGAGGGCGCGCCACATGATGTGAAATCCCTGCAGGATGCGCTGATGACCGAGTCCAAGGGTGACTCCACCGCCTACCTCACAGACTTCCTCTTGGACGACTCCACTATGGAAGGCCTCGCAGAATCGCTGCACGGTTGTGGCACCATCATTTGCGAAGGCCAATACCGGCATGCAGACATCGAGCTGGCGCGGAAGAACTACCACATGACCACGGTGCTGGCCGCTAAACTGGCAAAACGTGCCGGCGTGGAAAAGCTCATCCTATTCCACGTCTCCGACCGCTATGCTCGCGCCGAATGGCAGGAGATGCTGCGAGAAGCGCGCGAGGCATTTCCCAACACGCACTATCCAGAGCACTGGGGCATCGAAACCAGCGCCAGCGCCTGAACCGCAGAGCTTCTACCGCTCCACCGTCTGCTCAATCAACGCATACGCGTTGTGATTGTGGATGCTCTCGAAGTTCTCCGCCTCCACCTTGAACCAGGTGATTTGCGGGTGCTGCTTGGCGCGTAGGGCCACATTGCGCACGAGGTCCTCCACGAAGACGGGATTCTCGTAAGCACGCTCGGTGACCACCTTTTCGTCCGGACGCTTGAGCAGGCTGTAGAGTTCGCTGCTGGCGCTGGCCTCCACCAGATCCACCAGCTCTTCAATCCACACGGGTTCCGTGAAGCGCACGGAGAAGGTGACCACGCCGCGCTGGTTGTGTGCACCGTGGGTGCTGATGGCCTTGCTGCACGGGCAGAGCGTCGTGACGGCCACTTCCACGGTCACCACGAAGTCCACTTTTTCAGCTTCGGCATTCACCTCGAAGATGATGCCGTAGTCCATGAGACCCTCCGCCTTGGTGGCAGGGGCCTTCTTCTTGCGGAACCACGGAAAGCGGAACTCCACGTGCGCCTTGTCCGCGTGCAGCTTCTTCAGCAGCTCGCGGGGCATGCCGGCGATGTCTCCGACCGTGAGCACCTGTCCGTGCGAATGCAGCACTTCCACGAAACGGGACATGTGCGTGCCCTTGAAATGATGGGGCAGGTCCACCGCCAGTGACACCACCGCCACCGTGCTCTGCTCCGCTTGGTCCCGGTCCCGGATTTTCAGGGGGAATCTCAGCCCCTTCACGCCTACACGATCAATCGGGATGCCACGGGCATCACTCTGGTTTTGGGTGTCGTGCAACTTGGAAGCAGGCATCGGTCAAATCGGTCGCGGCGGTTCGTCTTGGAGACAAAAAACGTTCCAGCCGCGAGACCGGAACGTTTTTCAAAAAGCAAAGGAACTTTGCGAAGTCGAGATCGACTACTTGAGGAGGTTCACGGCGCGAGCGCGCTTGATTTCCTTGGTAATCTTGCGGTGAACCCAGGCAGCCACGCCGGTAACGCGGCGGGGAAGGATCTTTCCGGTCTCCGTGCAGAACTTGGCGAGAAGCTCAGGATTCTTGTAGGTGATCTGTTCCGCGGGGAGGTCGATGCGGCGACGGGGCAGCTTGCGATTGTGCCTGCGGAAGGCGATCAGACGTTCTTTGGTCTTCGGTTGCATGAGGTTCTACGGGAAAGAGACAGGTCGAGGCCCAAGCTTAGCGAACTTCGCGATGCAGGGTGCGCTTGCGCATGAAGGGATTGAACTTCACCTTCTCCAGACGGCCAGGTGTGTTCGGGCTCTTCTTGTTGCGCGTGGTCACGTAGCGGGAGGGAGGCATCCCTGCCGGACGGGCTTCGGTGCATTCGAGGGTGATGATATCGCGAGGCATAAAAAGTGGGCCGGTAGAATGGACTACTCTTTCATGAAGTCAAGCGAGGATTCAGTCGGGCTGGAATCCTTGGTTTCGCCTTCTTCATCGTCTTCATCTCCTTCTCCTTCTTCATCAAGGCCAAACACCGATCTGACGATGGGGCGACGGAAGCGGCCACCACCCATCTGATCGCGCTCAATTTGCTCCTGCATCTCGCGGGTATAGCGGGTGTAGGGCAGGGCTTCGAGACGCTCATCCGGGATTTTTTTGCCAGACAGCTCGCACAGGCCGTAGACACCACGGTCCATACGCTCAAGCGCTTCGTTGATTTCGTAGAGCGCATCCTGCTCCTTGGTGAGCATGCTCAGGGCAAAGTCGCGGTCATACGCGTCGCTGCCGGCATCTCCCATGTGCATGCCGCCCACGGAGGCATCGCTGCCTTCCGGACGGGAGCGCAGGGTCTCAGCGGCCATGCCTTCCATGAGGTCGGAGAGGGCGCTGCGGAGCTCAATGAGGCGCTGGTGCTGCTTCTTGAAGAAAGGAGGAAGCTTCTTCGGGTTGTAGGCAGGCTTGAGCACCAGGTCAGCGGAAGCCTCGAGCGGGCTTTGCTTGATGACCTTGGGCAGGGGGGCGTACTGGGCCGGGGCCGCTGCCGGAGCTTTGCCAGGCGCCTTCGCCGGAGCCTTGGCGGCAGCTGCAGGCTTGCCGTTCCCGTTCGTCGTCTTCGCTGCGGGAGCCGCAGCAGGTGCGGGCGCGGGGGCAGGAGCCGGCTTGGCGGCTGCGGCGGGAGTCTTGACGGGCTTGCTCGTCGTCTTGGTGGTCTTGCTGGCGGAGGCGGCAGGCTTGGCGGCGGCTGGCTTGGAAGATTCTTTCTTGGGGGATTTCACGTCGGGGGATTGGGGTTTGCCCTTCACCGGCTGATGTTTGGCCGTTGCTGCGGATTTCTTTGGGGCGGCGGCAGCTTTTTTGGGGGCAGGGGCAGGTTTCTTTGCGGGCTTGGCAGAAGGTTTGGCAGCAGCCTTTTTCACTACGGCCTTCTTAACTGGCGCTTTGGGCTTGGCAGCCTTCGCGGGTTTCGAAGGTTTTTTGGCGGTAGTCTTTGCAGGTTTCTTGGCCATGGCAGGAAGGGGAAAAAGGATTGCACACCGAAAGCCGACACTGTCTCCACTTAATGCCTGAGCATCAGATCGGAAAAAGTGGCGCGAAGTCTAGCGTCTGGGCGGTGGGGTGCAACAACATTTCGCGAGCTTGTTTTGACGAACCTTTTCGCAACTCATTTCAAAAAAATCGAAACCTTTTCCACCACGGGCTTGGCGGCGCGGAGTCCGGCGTGGGTGCTGGGTATCTGCCGGTCCCCCTGGATGTCATCACTTTGAGGGCCCGTGGAAGTAAAACGCACCATGACCTTGCCGGCCAGTTTTCCCTTCTCAAAAAGGGCATAGCCACCCATGTCCCACCCAAAACCGGTCATCTTGAAGGGAGCTCCATTGGCCTTCTCCACCTCCGCGAGCGTGGCGCCCCGCTTCAGGCCTTCCAAGTCCCACGCCTTGCCCACCAACTCCACTTCGAGAGCCTCTTTCTCCGGGTTTTCGGGATCCCAGATGACGTGCATTTCACGGTCTGTGCCGCCCAGCACGATGGCGCCCTTGATGGTCTCGCCCTCCACACCCGGCAGGTCCGTGGCCTTCACATTTTTTGGCCCATAGGCTGTCTGGAGCTCCGAAAGGGTGGTGGTGCGGGTGACTGCGCTGACCCTCTTACCGGGCTCGATGGTGTAGTCCGGCCCTTCGCCCCACACGGCACCCGTCGCCATCACCAGCACCGCAGCGGCCATCCATCTTCCCAAGGTATTTTTGCTCATTCCCGACGATTCTCCCACGCCAGTTCTCCGCTGCCAAGCGAACAAACAACTCCCTCGCACAATCACCGTGAAAGAGCCGGCTCAGCCGCCAATGCGGGACATCTCTGCCTTCGCCACCTGCTGCGGTTGTTGTGGCTGGTGGGCCCGCAGCTCACTGTAGCGGTCATCCCGCTTGTGCCATACCCCACGCACAAAATCCGCCAACTCTTCATCCGTGGCGCCGTCGCGCAACAGACTCCTCAAGTCATGCCCCTGCCCATTGAACAGGCAGGTGTACAGCTTCCCGTCCGAAGAAACACGCGCACGCGTGCAGTCCCGGCAGAAGGGCGCGGTGACGGACGAAATCACTCCAATCTCCCCTCCCCCATCCCGGTGCCGGTAGCGCCGGGCCACCTCTGAAGGTGCGTGTGCCGGCAGCGGCTCCAGCGGAAAGGCCTGCTCGATACGCTGCAGAATCTCACGCGCAGGCACCACGTGTTCCATGCGCCAGCCGTTGGAATTCCCCACATCCATGTACTCGATGAACCGGAGCACATACTGCGGCCCGCGGAACCGGCGCACCAGTGGCAGAATCTCCTGCTCATTCACGCCACGCTTAACAACCGTGTTGATCTTGATGGGACCAAAGCCCGCCTCCAGCGCCGCATCAATCCCCGCCAGCACCCGGTGCACGGGGAAATCCACGTCATTCATCGCGCGGAATACGGCGTCATCCAGCGCATCCACACTCACCGTGAGCCTGCTCAATCCAGCCGCGCGCAAGGCAGGCGCCAGATTCACCAGCGCGGAGCCATTCGTGGTCAGTGTGAGATCCTGCACTCCCGGGATCGCGGCGAGGCGTGCAATCAGCACATCCAGCTCACGGCGCAGCAGGGGCTCGCCACCGGTGAGGCGAATCTTCTCCACGCCCAGTCCCACAAACACCTGGGCGATGCGGGCCAGCTCCTCAAACGAGAGAATCTCCGACTTGGGCAGGAACGCATGCGAAGCGCCAAAGAGTTCCTTCGGCATGCAGTAGGTACAGCGGAAATTGCACCTGTCCGTCACGGAGAGGCGCAGGTCCGTCAGCGCTCGGCCAAGCCCGTCCCGCACCACGGGGGATACCGTGGTGGCTGTGGGGGCAGTGCCGGACTCGGAATACATCTATCCCAAGGATACGCACGGTAAGGCCTTCCAGCAAAGTCCTTGTGACAGGGGACAGGCAGGCCCCAAAAGAAAACAGCATGCCCCGCCGCTCACCAGTGCGACGGGACATGCTGAGATACCAACACCAACCAGGCGCTAGCTAAAGGGTCAGGTTACTTCGCCTTGTTCTCGGTCGTTTCCGCAGGCAGGGACTTGTCCTTGAGCCACACGTATTCCTTCCAGGCGCCTTCGTAGAGGCGCACGTTAGGATAGCCGGCCACATGCTTCAAGTAGAAGCGCAGCAGGCTGCCCTCACGCGAGGTGCCGCAGTAGCAGAGGATTTCCTTGTCCTTGGTGATGCCGGCCGCTTCGAGCTCGGCCTTCACGTCCTCATACTTCTTGAACTTATGCGTGTTGTCCTTCTCCATGAGCTTCGCCCAGTGGAAGCTGATCGCTCCGGGGATGTGCCCCTTGCGCAGCCAGATTTCGTCCTGGCCGAGGTACTCATTCATGGGGCGCGCATCCACGAGGATGTGGCCGGGCTTGTCCTTCTGGGCGATCACTTCCTCAACGGTCAGCGCCACTTCGGGATGACCCTTCTTCGGCAGATTGCCTTCGGGATTGCCGTAGTATTCCTGCGTGGGCTTGAAACCCGCGGCCTTCCAGGCGGGGAGTCCACCGTCCACGATCTTGATGTCTTCGATGCCGTACTTCTCCAGCACGAAGGCGACCATGCTCGCGCTCAGGATTTCATCATTCGGGAGCTGTTCGCCCGTGGCGTAGATGATGTGGGTGCGGCCTGCCGTGGCGCCCGCGCGGAGCAGGAGCGCCTTGGTGAGGTCCGCAGGAAGGTACTGCACCGGCACTCCGTGATCCGTACCACGCAGGGTGTCGAAGTTGATGTGGTGCGCCGTGGGCAGGTGGCCGCGGAAGTAGTCCTTGTAGCCGCCGCGGGTATCCAGCACGATGGGGCGCTTGGCCGCATCGGAGGTTTCGATGAGCTTTTTGGCCTCTTCCGGCGAGATGATGCCGATTTCAGCCGAGGCCGTGCCAGCGACTCCCGAGAGGAGGGCGGTGGCAGCCAGGAGCGCGAGTGTCTTGGGTCTGGGTTTCATGGGTTCGAACGATGACAATGACTGTCTGCTGCTAGTTTTTTTTGAGGTGGGCGGATGTCAGAACTTCAGGACGAAATTCAGCTTCACGGTGAAAATGGGATCCCCATCATCGAAGGGCTGGCTCATCCAGGACTCCAGCACCACGTGCTCGTGAAGGGCATACAGGAAGCCGAAGCTGGCCATCCAGTCGGACTCATCCGCAATCTGAATCAGGTCCGTGCGCAGCACGAGGTCGCGCTCCAGCACCTTGAAGGTCTTGTCCAATCCGAGGAGGACGGAGTTGTTGTCCGTCTGGAAGCCGTAGCCGGCGTGGGCGCGGAACATCCCACCGAAGTCATGGGAAAGAACCGCATACGTGAAGGGGTCACCGGCTCGGTCGCGGTCATCGTTGGTGAGGGCGATGTTCGCCACACCGAGGCCCAGCGTCGGGAGCCCTTCACCGAAGGGCAGCGAGTACTTCGCATGGAACACCACGGGACCACCTTTGTCCGGCAGAATGTGGGAGTCGGCGCCGAGCTCAAACTTCTGCCCGAAAACATCCAGGCCGGTCTTGAAGCCCAGATTGAAATCCGAATCGACGTCATTGCCGAAATTGGAGAATGCCTGGATGACGCCCACACCCATGGGAGTGACGTCTGCGGTCGGGATATTGTTCAAGCCGCTGGGGGTGGCGGAGAGGGAGCCGCAGAGTGCGGTGAGTGCAAGGGAGACGGATACGAAGTGTCGTTTCATGTGGGAGCGTGTGATGCGAGGGGAGCGCAAACAAGGCACATGCGGGCCGCTTGGGGAGAGCCTACATATGCTTATGTGCGCATATAAATGAAGACGCACCAGAGCAACAACCTGTTTCGAAACTTTCAGAACATTTTCGTTTCCCGCAGTTGCACACACCAGCGGACTTGCCGATTTCCCGTAATTGCGTTAGAAGTCGCCTGTGAAAAAGTTCGACTGCATTCACGCACTCAAAGCGCTCGGTGAGGAAAACAGAATGCGCATGGTGCGCATGCTCCTAAAAAAGGAGCGTAGCGTGAATGAAATCGCGGAGTCGCTGGACATCACGCAGTACAATGTTTCCAAACATCTCCGCGTACTGCGCGAGGCCGGCCTGCTCCAGACGGAGAAACAAGGCCAGCAACGCCTCTACTCCCTGGCAGAGGATTTCCGCAGCCACCTGAGCGATAACAACAACGTGCTGGACCTCGGGTGCTGCACCTTTGATTTCAACAAGCTGCCGAAGTAGTCAGCCCAGGCCACCGCTATTTTCCCGAGTCCCGTGGCTGCCACCAAGAAGTCCGCATCCGGCACCGGGAAACCGCGTGTGTTTCCGCGCTTCCGCATGTACCGGGGGAACGACCTCGTCCTCGGCCCAGGCAAAGCGGAATTGCTGGCCCACATCGCGGAAACCGGCTCCATCTCAGAGGCCGCACGACGCATGGAAATGTCCTACAACCGCGCCTGGCTCCACGTGAAAACCATGAACGCAGGATTCCGCGAGCCACTCGTCTCCTCCTCGCGAGGTGGCAGTGAAAAGGGTGGCGCCACACTCACGGAAACTGGCGAACAGGTCCTGAAACTCTACCGCCAGATGGAACAGGAAGCCTCCCGCGCCATCGAAAAGACCCAGCAAAAACTGGCAGGCCTGCTCAAGGCCTGAGCACGGGGCGCAGCCCAGCTTTTCATGGCACTTCATGTCTTCCATGAACCCAATTCATCATCGATATATTTGACTGAATATATCGAAGGCCGTATCCGACCGCGCCTCACAGACACACTCACACATCGACTCCCAACCATGAAGACTCTGAGAAACAGTGCTTCTGCACTCCTGCTCTCCGCCACCTGCCTCTGGGCCGGTGAACCTGCCACCTCTCCCAAGGCGCCTGTCATTCCTCCACCGAAGGAACCGGTCAGCGCCGGTTTGCTCAATGACTACCTTCGCAGCCAGTCCCCGGCCTTCAGCGAATGGGACCTCGGCGTGCAATTCCGCACTCGCTATGAACTGAAGGATGACGCTGGCTCCTTCCCCAACCGTGACTTCATCAGCCGCGGGCAGAACAACAGCAACGACTACTTCCTCTTCCGCGAGAAGATCCACGTGGGCTGGCAGCCGGAGAGCTGGCTGAAGGTTTTCGTGCAGGGCCGCGGTGCCCAGGTCGCCTCCGACGAACGCGATCCCAGCCCGGATGAAGACTCTTTCGACCTGCATCAAGCGTACATCCAGCTCGGCGACCCGAAGCTCTTCCCGCTCACGCTGAAAGTCGGTCGCCAGGAAATGCTCTACGGTGATGAACGTTTCATCGGCATCGGTGACTGGAGCAACGTGGGCCGCAGCTTCGACGCGGTGAACGTGCGCTGGAGCCTGGGCAAGGCGACGTGGATCGATCTCTTCGCCTCGAATGTGGTCATCGCCCGTGACGATTACTTCAATGAATCCAACGACGAGGATCTCTTCTCCGGCATCTACGCTTCCTCACAGGAAATCGTGAGCACACTGGAGACGCAGGCATTTTTCCTGGCCCGCAATGTGGACTCCGGCTCTCCGAATGCCATTGCGCCCGGTGTCGGCGGTCCTTCCGAACGTGACGTGTACACCTATGGCGTGCGCATCAAGTCGCTGCCGAAAGCCTTCGGGGACTGGGATTTCACCTTCGAAAGCGCTGGCCAGTTCGGCGAAGTGGTTAGCGGAGGCCGTGAACTCGACCTCCAGTCTTATGCAATTACCGGCAGCTTTGGATACACCTTTGCCAATGCGTGGGGCAAGCCGCGTGTCGGCCTGGGCTATGACTACGGCTCCGGCGACGGCGACCCGAACGACGGCAAGCAGGAAACCTTTGAGCAGCTCTTCGGCACCAACCACCGCTTCTACGGTCTCATGGACCTGACGGGACTGCGCAACACGAACAGCCCCCGTGTCTCCTTCTCCATCAAGCCCAGCAAGAAGCTGACCGTCTCCTTGGACTACCTGCTCTTCTGGCTGGCAGATACGAATGACTTCTTCTACCCCGAGTCCGGTTCCGGTCGCAATGTCAACGGCTACGGCAGAAACCCCAGCTTTGACTCCTTCGTAGGCTCCGAACTGGACCTGCTGGTACGCTACTCCCCCACTCCGCGGTCCGACCTGCAAGTTGGCTATGGCCATTTCTTCCCGGGCGACTATATCAAGAGCTCGGTGGGCCGCGTGCCTGCCAATGGCGGCGCGACCGGCGCAGACTGGGTCTACGTGCAGGCCACCTTCAACTTCTAACCACGCGAATCCTCAACCGTCCGCGATATCCTCCCATGAATAGATCGACCTTCTTCGCCCGTGCCTTTCTGGCCGCGGGCGTCCTCCTGCCCCTGGTCACGACCACCATGCAGGCCCAGACACCCACCCTCCGTGTTTCCGCCGCAGCAAGTCTCGCCGACGCGCTGAAGGAGATTCACGGCCTGTATGAAAAGAAGACCGGTGGCAGGATTGAGCTGAACCTCGGTGCCTCCAGCCAGCTTGCGCGGCAGATTGAAGAAGGCGCTCCCTCCGATGTCTTCATCTCCGCCGACCTTGCGAAGATGGAAGGCCTGGAAAAGAAAGGCCTCGTCAATGTGGCCACCAAGGAGAACCAACTCTCCAACGCCCTCGTGGTGGTAGTGCCCTCCGACAGCAAACTGGAGATCGCTGGAGGCAAGACGCTGGCCGAAGCTGGCGTGGCTAAGGTCGCCTTCGCCGATCCCAAAGCCGTGCCCGCAGGCATCTACGGCAAGGAGTGGCTCACCAAGATGAACCTCTGGGACAAGGTCGAGCCCAAGGTCATCGCCACGGAAAACGTGCGCGCCGCCCTCGCGGCGGTGGAATCCGGCAATGTGGATGCTGGCATCGTGTACAAGACCGATGCCGCCATCTCCAAGAAGGTGAAAATCGCCTTCGAAGTGCCCGCGAGCGAAGGCCCGGTCATCACCTATCCCATGGCCGCTCTGAAAAGCTCGTCCCATGCGGAGGCCGCGAAGCAATACCTGGATTTCCTCGATACCCCTGAAGCGAAGGCGGTGTTTGAGAAGTTCGGCTTTGTGGTGCTGCCCGAAGTTCCTTGAGCTTGAAAGCCGGCGGGATGCACCTCATGTTGGATGCCAGTCCAGCGGGAACCCACGCATGCAGCCGGAAGAATACTCCACGTACGAAGCGATGAAGCTCAGGGGCGATGCCCCTGAGACCATCTGCTTTGCGATGCGTGCCAAAGGTCATGAATTCTCGGCTTGTATTATTCTCCTCAGACAGCTCTTTCCCCTCAGCCTGATGCAAGCGAAGGAAGTCTTCGTCCGCACTGACGGATTTAAAAGCCTCAGCGACTATCAAGAGTCACTTCTTCCGGACATAGAGTGGGCACTCAACGCGCTGGAGAGATCTGCGAATAAGGATCAAAAATGACCGCCGAAGAATGGCAGACGATTTGGCTCACTACCTGGGTATCCGCCCTGAGTGTGCTGCTGATCCTGCCACCCGGCGTGGCCATCGCCTGGCTGCTGGCGCGGAAGGAGTGGCCAGGCAAGTCTCTCGTGGAGACCTTCGTGGCGCTGCCCCTCGTACTGCCGCCGGTGGCCACGGGTCTCATTCTGTTGAAGCTCCTTGGTCGCCGCGGCCCCATCGGAGGCTGGCTGCATGAGAGCTTCAACGTGGACATCGTTTTCACCTGGAAGGCCGTGCTCATCGCGCTTGGTGTGATGTCCTTCCCTCTCCTCGTGCGCTCCATGCGCACCGCAATTGAAGAAGTGCCGGTACGACTGGAAGGCATCGCACGCACACTGGGCGCAAGTCCATGGCGCGTCTTCTGGACCGTCACCCTTCCTCTCGCACGGCGTGGGCTCGCCGCGGGCGTGGTTCTGGCGTTTGCGAGAGCACTCGGTGAGTTCGGCGCCACCATCATGGTGGCTGGTTTCATTCAGGGCGAAACGTCCACCCTCTCCCTCGCCATCTACCAACATGTGCAGACTGGTCATGACAGCGAAGCGATGAAGCTGCTGGTGGTCGCCGTCATCATGGCCTTCATAGCCCTGTGGATCAGCGAAACGCTTTCACGCAGGAGGCGCGTACCATGACGCTGAAGCTGCAGCTTGAGAATGTGAGCCTGCCACTGGCGGAGTTCACACTTGGCGTGAATCTCACCCTTACCGCACCGGTGACTGGCATCCGTGGTCCGTCAGGCGCAGGGAAGACCTCGCTCATCGAAATCATCGCCGGCCTGCGCCGCCCTGCCTCCGGTCGCATCGTGCTGAATGACCACGTGCTCTGCGACACCGCTGACAAGGTGAATCTCGCACCCGAGCATCGCCGTGTGGGTTACGTGCCGCAGGACCTTGCGCTCTTCCCGCATCTCAGCACACGCTCGAATCTCTACTACGGTCATCGTCCCAACGGCTCCACCACGAGCCACGCGGATCACATCATCGATCTACTGGAGATCCGCCCTCTCCTCACTCGTCGCGTGCACAACCTCTCCGGTGGTGAGAAACAACGCGTGGCCCTCGGCCGCGCCCTCCTCGCCTCACCGCAGATCCTGCTGCTCGATGAACCGCTCTCCAGCCTCGATGATCGCCTGAAGGAAAAGATCCTCCCCTACCTGCTCAGCATTCGTGAGGATCTGCACCTTCCCATGATCTACGTGACCCACTCGCAGAAAGAACTCCAGACCATCTGCGACGAAGTCCTCACCGTGGAAGAAGGACGCGTGATGAAGGGAGCATCGGAATAGCCGCAAAAGAACGCAAAGAGCGCAAAAAAGAGAACCAAGAGGATGCATCAGGGCAGGGCTCACGCTGCCAGCTTCTTGCTTCGGTCGAGCCACCACGTCACAGCGGCCACCTCAGTAAACTTTTGTGTTCTTTGCGTTCTTTTGCGGCCATTCCGATCTCGTTCCATCTCCCCAGACATCGCATCACCTTCACTCCCTCTTCCGGAACAAATTCAACGCACGAAATGGCAGCTTTACCCCTTCCTTCACCACGGAGCCCGTGACCTTCGTTGCTCCTTTGATCGTACCGCGCGCCACATCCACCGTGCCTTCCACCACGTTGCCGACCAACCCATCGCCCGCAGGCTTCACGCGGATGTCATCCAGTGGACCGCTCACTTCCATTTCCATCAATCGGCTGATGGGCGCGGTGACGACCCCACCCACTCCTCGCAGTCTTCCCTGAGCCTTGCCTGATATGGTGTGATTTACCAAATCCACGCTGCCTGCGCCCGTCACCGTGATAGAACCCCCGCTGGCCTGGAAACTGGAGAAGTTCAACACGCCCTGCTTGCTGGTGAACTGCCCGCGCATCTCACCATTGCCATCCTCCTTCTTCAATCCGGGTATGAGCGCAGCAAACAATGTATAGGTCGCATCCAGCAACGGCACGTGCATCGTCGGTGCATTCTCAATCTGAATCGAGCCTGACCCCGTGAGGTGCTCAGGTTCGACCGCGAAGTCACCTTTGTAGTTCAGCGAGGCCAGCGCCTTCCCAAAGGAAGAACCACTCTCCCCCATCCAGGGGCTCAACTCTGCCATGCGCGCGTTCTGCACCGAGATCGAAGCATCACGCAACACCTTGCCGTCGTGTCTGCCCTGGAGTGAAACCGAACCACCCAATACCTTCGCGGTGACATCCGCGAACTTCCACGCTCCACCGGTGTAGGACACATCTCCCTTCAACTGATTCACGAGGAGTTCATGTCCTTCCACCTTCACACTCAGTTCCAGAGGCGACCGCAGACGCAGAGACTCCATGGCCCAGGTGCCCTCGGCAGTCTTCCACACGAGGTTCTTCATCACCATGTCGGGATATTCACGCACATGCACCTCCTTGGGCAATTGTGCATTCATCGCGGGGAAGTTTCCCATGAACTCCAGCATGTTCGCCTTTCCCTGCATCTCCTCCACCGTCACCACGTCTTCCTTCCCGCGGTATGTGCCTTTGCATTGATTGGTGCGTCCCCCGGAGTCGGCAATCTTCCCCGTGAAAACCATCGGCGCGTCTCTCCAGCTCTTGAGGCTCAAGTCCAGATCTGTCGTGCCCTTAGGAAAGGCGATGTTGCAGGTACCCGTGAATCCGTCCTGGGACATCGCGGTCTTCATCACGGCCTTTCGCATGGGCACGCCCTGCCACACCACGTGCTCACCTTCACCGGTCAGATCCGCACTCCAGGCCATGGGCGTGACCCTCGCATCGAAGGATACCTTGCCACTGATCAAGAACGTCCCCGCGTCCTTCTTGAAGTCCAGCGCATCAAGGATGGACCGCATGGGGTCGAGATCCATCTCCAGCGATCCCGGCTTCTCCCCTCCCTTCTCGTCCGTATTCAGATGCAACTCACCGGACAAGGCGAACAGGCGGGGGCCATGTTTCAGATCCAGTTTGGTGTATTCAATGACCCCGTCCTTTACCACCGCGTCCACCGTCACGTGCTCCAGCGTCACCTTTCCCTTCGGATCATGCAGTTCCAGCGTGGCATCGTGCACTTTCCACCGGCTGATGAACTCCCGATTCTGCGCCATCTCCTGCCAGGGAAGTTCGACGTCCAACGTGCTGAGGGAAATGATGGGCTTGGTACGCGCCTCATCATGATACAGCGCCATGTTCTCCAGCCCTAGGCCGCGCCATGGCACCCATGAGCTTGAGGTGTAACTCAGGTACAGACTCCTCTCCGCGAGGCGGCTGTTCAACGTGCGCACCGCGTTCGCCGTGGCCCATTCGTAGCCCCCCCATAGTCCCCCGCCCAGCAGAAGCACAAACACCAGCAGCACCCAGGGCCAGCGACGGCGTCTCGGGCGGCTGTTAGCCTCTGCATTCTCGTTTTTCATGGCGCACCCAATCGATTGATACGCAAGCCGGAGCGGCTACGGGGGTGAGATTCGCAAAATACTCCGCAGCCATCCCATGATGCACCTGCAGCCCCACTCCCGTCAACGCTATCTCAACCACGGGTTCGCAAAAATCTCCCCACCTCACTCCGTGCCTGCCCGGGAAACATTTGCCGTAAACGGCATATTTCACTTGCGCCAGCCCGATGCATGCCTAGATGCGCATGCATGAAGATGCACATTCTCGCCTTGCTGGCACTCGCTGGGCTTCCCCTTCTCACAGCCCATGCAGAAACCCTCAAGATCAATGGCTCCACTACCGTGAACCTTCCCGCCGCGGAAGCTTCCGAGATTCTGCGTTCGGAAAAGAAGATGGACATCCAGATTGATACCCAGGGCGGCAGCGCCGGTGGCATCTCCATGCTGGGTGAAGGACTGGTGCAGATTGGCATGATCTCCAAGCACGTAAGTGACGACGACCGCGCCAAGTTCCCCAAGGTGACCTTCAAGGAAATCCAGGTGGGCGAAGATGCCGTGGCCCTCATCGTTTCCAAGGACGTGTGGGATGGTGGCGTGAAGTCCATCACCAAACAGCAGGCGGCCGACATCTACGAAGGCAAGATCAAGAACTGGAAAGACCTCGGTGGACCCGACAAGCGCATTGCCTTCTTCAACAAGGAGCCCGGACGCGGCACCTGGGAAGTCTTCGTGCACTGGGTATACGGCAGCCCCAAGAAGGCTCCGCAGGTGAGCTTCCCTGAAGTGGGCGGTAATGAAGAGACCCGCAACAAGGTGGCCTCCACCAAGGGCGCTCTCAGCCAGCTCTCCTCCTCCTGGGCCGATGGCAAGACCGTCTTCGCCCTGAGCATCAAGACGGCAGACGGCAAGGAAATCTCCCCTGCCAACGAGAACATCGCCAATCGCACCTACCCCCTGAGCCGTCCTCTCTTCCTCCTCACGAATGGCGAACCCACCGGCGACACAAAGACCTTCGTGGACTTCATGCTCACTGAGCGTGGTCAGGACCTGGTGAAGAAGCACGGCTACATGAAGCTCTCCGACCTGAAGTAAGCCTGCCACTCCTCCGTCCTCCACGGGGAATCCACTGATACATCTCACGCCGTCATCGCGTTGAAACTTGCGATGACGGCGTTCTTGCGCATATACGCATCGTTCAATTCTTAGTAATGGTCAGTCGCTGGAGTTTCACCAAAATATCGACCTTCTTTTTCTCGCTCATCGCGGCCGGGATCATGGTGGCCATGTTGGTGCTGCTTATTGTGCAGAGCATTCCCGTGTGGAAGCACGAGGGCTGGGGCTTCCTGACTGGGACGAAGTGGTTCATGCGCACGCATGAGTTCGGCGCGGCACCCATGATTCTTGGCACAGTGCTGGTGTCCTTCACAGCCCTGCTGCTCGCGGGCCCGGTTGGCATCGGCGCAGCTATATTTACCTCGGAGTTCTTACCCTCGCGACTTCGGCTGACGGTGAAGATTATCATTGAGCTTCTCGCCGGTGTGCCTGCGGTGGTCTATGGCCTGCTGGGCATTCTCTTCCTGCGGAACTGGATCTACGACCTGCTCACGCCCTTTGACCCGCTGAGTGGCGACACCCTGCTCACTGGCGCGGTACTACTCGCGGTGATGATTCTACCCACTGTGATGACCCTGGCAGATGATGCCCTGCGCAGCGTGCCATCGGCGCAGCGCACCGCAGCGCGTGGCTTGGGTCTCAATCCCACGGAGGTCGTCCTGCATGTCAGCCTGCCTCAAAGCGCCCGGGGATTGCTCGCTGCACTGCTTCTTGGTCTTGGTCGCGCGCTAGGGGAAGCCATTGCTGTGTTCCTCGTCGTGGGTCGTCAGGACAATCAGTGGCCGGAGAAGCTTCTTTCCATCAATCCGCTCATTGAGTCCGGCCAGACCATCACCACGAAACTCGCCAGCTCCGAGACGAACATCGCCTATGGTGACCCCATCCACTGGGGCGCCATCTGCGGGCTCGCGCTGATTCTCATGTTGATGGTGGCGGGCATCACGCTCGCCAGCGCCTCGCTCCAATTCTTCTCCCGCAACCGCCATGCGTCGTAAGCTGGTGCATCATCTCTTCCGTGGCATCACCGCGCTCTGCGCGTTGCTGGCGTGTGGCATTCTCGCGTGGTTGGTGTGGGCCATCGCGCGACGTGGATTGCCGGCCATCTCGTGGCACTTCTTCACCGAGCAGATCAAGCTCGTGGGCGCGAGCGGCGGCATCTTCTTCAACATCATCGGCACCGGCATTCTCCTGCTGACTGCGCTCATCGCCACGCTGCCCGTGGCCATCTCGCTCGCGCTGCTGCATGGCGTCTATCTGCGGGATGGAACACGCAAGCGCGCGCTGGAGACCATGCTCTATGTGCTCAATGGCATGCCCTCCATCGTATGCGGCATCTTCGGCTTCATCGTGTTTGTAAATTACTTCGGCTGGGGCAAGTCGTGGCTCAGCGGCGGCCTCCTGCTGGCCATCATCATGCTGCCCACCGTGACCGTCGCTCTCATGGAGCGCATGGCCACACTACCTAGCAAGTATGTGGAAGCCGCCACCGGCCTGGGCATGCGGCAATCACAGATCATCTGGTCCGTTATTCTGCCGCAAACGATGAGCGGCATCATCACCGGCTCGCTGCTGGGTCTGGCGCGCATCGCGGGTGAGATCGCGCCCATCATGTTCACGGCGACCATCTTTGCAGGCGCGTCCCTTCCAAAGGGCATCAAGGAAAGCCCCGTGCTCAGCCTGCCTTATCACATCTTCATTCTCGTGCAGGATTCGTTCGATCCCGGTGTGGCGGAAAAAATCTGGGGCACCGCCCTGGTGATGCTCGGCCTGGTATTCACCCTGAGCCTCATTGCCCTGCCCGCCCGCCTGAAGATTCACGAAGAAGCGCATCATGGCTGATTCCGCCCCCATCCTGCAGATCCAACAACTCACGGTCACCGCAGGCGCTCGCACGCTGGTGCGTGAGGCCACCCTCACGATACCGACAAAGAAAGTCTTCGGATTCATCGGGCCCTCCGGCGCAGGGAAAAGCACGCTGCTCAAGTCCATCAATCGCCTCGTCGAGCTCACGCCAAACCTCCGCGTGATCGGCCAGATTCTTTTCCACGGCAAGCCCGTGTATGGCAGCGGCACCGACCCGGATGCTCTGCGCGCGCGCATCGGTATTCTCTTCCAGCAGCCCGTGGTGTTTCCGAAGAGCATCTATCAAAACGTCATCTTCGGCGTGAAGCACCTCGGGGAAATCCCCCGTCGCGAGTGGCCCGAGGCCGCCGAACGCGCCCTGCGTGAAACCGCTCTCTGGAACGAGGTGAAAGACCGCCTGAAGCAGCCTGCCCTGCGCCTCTCCGTGGGCCAGCAGCAGCGCCTCTGCCTCGCCCGTGCGCTCGCGAGCAAGCCCGAAGTCGTCCTCATGGACGAGCCCACCAGCGCCCTCGATCCGAAGAGCACCGAGGCAATCGAGGAACTGATGCTTCGTCTCAGGGAACATCACACCCTCGTGGTCGTGACCCACAATATCCGCCAGGCCCGCAAAGTCGCCGATGAACTCGCCTTCGTCGGAGTGCGCGAAGGCGTGGGCCAGGTCCTGTGCTCCGGCACCGCCGAAGAAGTGCTAGGCAGCACCAACGTAAGCGAGCTCGAAGACTTCCTGTGCTGCCAGTAGCGACACCTCCAGTCAGGTGAAACGCAAAGCAGCGAAGCAGCAAAGAGCTTCATTGAGGGAGGCCATTGGGGGCTCCGATTGTCCGCGCGACTGCCCAACAAGGGGGCTCATCCCCTGGTTCTTGGAGTTCTTTGCTGCTTTCGCTGCTTTGCGTTTCACCTCACCTCGCCCATTAAACGCAATTTCATTGCAAAAGCAGTTGATCGGCGAATGCGACCCGATTACGTTAATCTAGCACTCCCAAGCAACCTCATGAAGCTCTCCCGCCTCTCTCTGTTTTGCTTTACCTCCGCCCTCGGAGCCTCTTCCCTGACTGCTGGCACCACCACTTCTTCCAGCACAACAGACTCAACCACAACTTCTTCCGTTTCCACCACCGAGCCCAACTGGCTCACCGGTGAAAATGTCAGCCTCGGCGGCATCCTCTTCCCCCACTTCCATTTCCAAAGCGTCTACGGCGGGACCACTGCGGACGATGTCGAGCATTTCGGCGCGGGTCATCACGACCCGGTGTCGGACGGCTGGACCATCCAGGGCTTCGAGTTCGGTGGCTCGCTGCGGCCGGTCGAGTGGTTTGAGGCCTACGGCACCTACCACCTTTTCCAGGATGCCCATACCCGCGACTGGGACGGTGAATTCGAAGAGTGGTTTGGCAAAATCAAGAACATCCCCGGCGGCTTCGAAGTCCGCGGTGGCCGGTATCTCAATCGCTTCGGTTTTCACAACCAGACACACACCCACGGCTGGGACTTTGTGGACAACAATCTCGTGAATGGCCGCTTCCTCGGCGATGACGGGCTCTACACCATCGGCGGCGAGGTCACCTGGACCTTGCCGGTGAGCTGGACCTCCCTGATCAGTGTGAGCGTGGGTGCAGTGCCCGAGCATGAGCATGACCACGAGCATGAAGGGCACGAGCACGAAGAGACCTCCTTTGAATCCGAGGGCGCACTCTTCAATGACACCGTCGTCGTGGCGAACTGGACGAACAACTGGGACTACAATGACTTCCACCAGTTCCGCTTCGGCGCGAGCGGTGCGTGGGGTGACAATGAATTCTCCAAGACCTCCCAGGTCTACGGCCTGCACGTCGAGTACCAGTGGCGCGAGAACGGCTACGAAACCGGCGGCAGCTACTTCCGCTGGCGCACGGAGGGCATGCTCCGCCACTTCGATGCCAGTACCAGTGCTGAACACGATCACCACGAGCATGAGGAAGAGCATGCCGAACATCAGGAGCACGAGGAGGAACACCACGCCGAGTCCGGCAGTTTCACCGAGTTCGGCATCTACAGCGCCCTTGCGTATGGTCTGAACAACGGCCTCGAGTTCGGCCTGCGCGGTGAATACGTCGAAGGAGTCGCCGATGCCGGACTGGATGAGCGTTTCCGTGTGAGTCCGTCCGTGACCTATTATTTGAATCCCCAGCGCACCCTCTACCTGCGCACCCAGTACAATTATGACCACTCCAGTGACTTCGGCGATGAGCACAGCGTCTGGGCTCAGGTCGGCCTCAACTGGGGTGGCCCCGAAGTCCGCTGACACCTCCGAGCCGCTCACCACGTTTCACGCGTAGCCTTTTATTCAGTCCCACTGATCCATCGCATTCCTTCCCTGCCTTCGTCCGCTATGAAAACTCCGCTTAAACTCGCCGCTGCCCTGCTGGCTGTGATGTTCACCGCCAGCGCCTCCGCCCAACTCAAGGTGGCCGCCCTGCATCCACTGCTGGGTGACCTCGCCCGCCAGGTCGGCGGAGACAAGGTGGAGGTCGTTGACCTCCTCAAGCCCGGTGGTGATGCCCACCACTTCGAACCCACCACGAAAGACTTCGCCGCAATGAAGGGAGTGAAGATCATCTTCGCCAGCGGCAAGAAGCTGGAAGCCTATCTGCCCAAGATCGCGGACACCTTCGCCGGCAGCGCGGAGGTCGTGGAAGTGGGCCGCACCATTCCCAGCATTAAGATCGAGGCAGGAAGTGAAGTCTTCATGTGCTGCCCCGCGCACACTGCGGGCGGCATCGACCCCCACTGGTGGCACAGCGCGGACAACATGCGCCGCGCTGCCCGCGTGATGGCCGACTCCATGAGCAAGGCCGACCCCGCCAACGCCGCCACTTACAAGGCAAACGCAGAGGCCGTGGACCAGAAACTCGCCGCGCTGAAGAGCTGGGCGCAGGAGCAGATCTCAGCCATCCCCCGCAGCGACCGCAAGCTCGTGACCTCGCACGCGTCCTTCAGCTACTTCTGCAAGGAGTATGGCTTTAAGACCATCCCACTCCTCGGCATCTCGCGTGAAGATGAAGCTTCGCTCAAGTATGTGGCGGACACCATCAAGCTCATCAAGGAGCATCACATCCGTGCCGTGTTTGCCGATGACCAGATGAACCCCAAGGTGCTCACGGAAATCGTCCGCGAGACCGGTGTGAAGGTGGGCAAGCCGCTGGTGGCGGATGGCACTTCCACCGCTGCACATACTTTTGAAACCATGCTGAAGCACAATGTAACGGCCATCGTCGAGGCGTTGAAGCCCTGATGACTTGAATGAATTCCCCTTCAAAAGGTAGAGCACACCCCTTGGGCGGATTGCCGGAAACGGCAATCCGCCTGCTGTGCCTTGACGCCCGCCGGATCGCGTCTAACGCCTAACCCAATCTCACCTCACTCCCCTTGTGCGCGGCTTTCCTCCCCTTCACGTGTTCATCTTCGTAGTGGCCTTTGCGCTACTCGCCATCCCGCTTGCACGCCTGACCTTTGCGAGGGTGGATGAAAAGCCGGTCCATACTACCTCCAAGGTCGAGATGGCAGCCTCAGAAAAAGTGCCCACTTTCATTCGAGTACGACTGGCCCATGTGCCCACCTCCTTGTCCCTCAAGGTGGATGGTCACGAATTGCTCGCTGCAGAGCAACAGAAGCCCAAGGAAACGGACATCTCGTTCAACACGGAAATCGCGATTCCCGCCGATGGGCTCGAGATCCTCGCCACCGCGACCTGGCCCGAGGGAACACCGGACACCGCTCTCACCCTCGATCTGGAACCCAGCGAAAAAGAAAACCGCAGCCTGACGAACTGGTCCGCCGGCAATCAACTTTCCGCAGCCTACACCTTCCACTGGTAGGCGACCTACGATGCACACTCACACGCATAGCCACGAGCACAATCACGAGCATGTCTGCTGGGGTCATAGCACCCACAGCACGTCGCATCATCATCGGCTGGAAGTTTCTAATCTCGCCGTGAGCTACCGCGACATCCAGGCGTTGCTGGGCATCAACTTCCGCACGGAATGCAGCCGCAGCATGGCGCTCATTGGCCCCAATGGCGCGGGGAAGAGCACCCTGCTCAAGTCCCTCGCCGGCTTGGTGCGACCTGACCAGGGGACCATCCTCTGGCGAGGCAAGGCGCTCGTCAGCAGCAGCCATGAGATCGCCTACCTGCCCCAGCGTGGCGCCGTGGATTGGAACTTCCCCATCACCGTGCGCGGCCTCGTGGAAATGGGCCGCTATCCGAACCTCGGCCTCTGGAAGCGCTACTCGAAGCACGATGAAGAAATCGTGGAGCGCGCCCTCACCGCCATGAACCTGCTTGACCTGCAGAAGCGGCAAATCAACGCGCTGAGCGGCGGTCAGCAGCAGCGCACCTTCATCGCCCGTGCGCTGGCACAAGAAGCGCACGTGCTCCTGCTCGACGAACCTTTCACCGGACTCGACAAGCCGGCACAGGAAGCCCTTTCACAACTTTTCCGCGAACTCACCAAGGAAGGCCGCCTGCTCATTGCGAGCCATCACGATCTGCAAACTGTCTCTTCCATCTTCGATGACGTGCTGTTGCTGAAACGCCAGCAGGTCGCCTTTGGTCCGGTGAAGGAAGTCTTCACGGAAGAATCCATCAAATCCGCTTACGCATCATGACTGATTTCTGGGACTATATGAGCGGCGTTGGAGTGCGCCGCGCGCTGATGGCATGTGTACTCTTTGGTTTTGCCAACGGATTCATGAGTGGATTCGTGGTGATGCGGAAGTCCGCCTTGAAGATGGGCACGCTGTCCCATGGCCTGCTGCCGGGCATCGCACTCGCGGTGCTCTTCATGGGTCTCACCCAATGGACCGCCCTTGCCGGCGCCATCATCGCCGCGCTGTTCATTGGAATGGGTTCGCTCTTCATGTCGCGCACCTCACGGCTCGATCAGGATACCTCCATGGCCATCCTGTACACCTCGGCCTTCGCAGGTGGATACATTCTCCTGCAGAGTCTCGGCATGACCCAGAAGCTCAGTGAGTGGCTTTTCGGCAGCATCACGGGCATGACGGACGCGGACCTGTGGATCGCCTTCGGCATTGCTGCAACGTCGGTAATCACACTCACCGTGCTGCAGCGCCCGCTGCTCATCTACCTCTTCGAGCCCAATGTCGCCGCCAGTCTCGGCGTGCCCGTGCGCGCACTGAACTACACCCTCTTCGGCATCATGATCCTCATGCTGCTGTCTTCCCTGCAGGCGGTGGGTTGCATCCTGAGCCTGGGCCTCATGGTCACCCCGGGTGCCACCATGTATCTCTGCTCGGACAACGCCCGCACCATCTTCCTGGGCGGCGGCATTCTCGGAGCCCTGGGTGCTACGGGTGCGTTCTTCCTCACCTACCTGCTCGGCTGGAACAGCGGCTCCACCATTGTGCTGGTGCTCGGCGTCATGTTTGGTGTGGCGTATGTGTTCAGCCCGAAATATGGACTGTTTGCGAAGCACCGGCAGGTGGTGAATTGAATTGATGTAGGAGGCTTCTGGAGAAGCCTTCTACATTCACTTGAGCCCACTCCATCCTTCCCCGATGGTACGTGGTCATGACCGAGCTTTCGGAGTTCTCACTTGGCCCTTCGTCGAGCGCTGTGCAGAAGTGGTTCGGCAACAACTCTCAACTATTCAGGGACGGCAAACCCATCCCCTTTCATCTTGAGGGAAGTGTGCTCCGGCATCAGTTTCATACCACGCAGGGGTACCTCTTCATTACCGACTACGACTGTCCTTTTGAGGAGATTACCCACATCACTCTGTGCTCTCACGACTTTCACCTCCTTTCTCGCCGCTCGTTTGTAGGGCTCTTCAATTCGTACTCTCTTGATCGAATGGAGTGCCTGGACCAAGAGCGTCTGCTCCTGGACTTTGGTCCAAAGCACCGATGGCTCCTGAGCCTCCGTCCGCAGGGCTTTCCCTACCTTCGTTCAAGAATCCAGCTATCGCGTGTGCGAGGCAAGGCATCTGACTTCGTCCCTGATGTGGTGGCTTAATCCCCACCGCCACACCCACCGCATCCGCCTCCGCCGCAGCCACCACCACCACACCCACTGCTGCCACAGCCGGAACCGCAACCACCTGAGGAGGTGTTGTTGTTTCGCTGCAACGCCGTGTGGAGCTCGTAGTAGCCGGGCCAATTCATCCCCGGTACACCCACCAAGGCCACAGCAAGTGGCACGGCGAGAGGATCCGGTTGTGGCTCGTAGGGATGCTTCAGCTTTTCCTTCATGGCCCTCTCCAGCGGCTTGAAGCGCTGCCACATCGCTTCGCCATCAGCCGTGCGACGTCGCACGGTGGTCAGGCGGACAATGGTGACCATCAGGGTCACCGCGAGCGACATGATGAGGAAGTCCACCGGAGCGCCACGCCCCAAGCCCACGAAGAGCTTGATGACACCCGTCACCCCCAAGGCCACGAACGGCAGCGCGGCGAGCAGCACGAGCCCTGCATACTGCCCATTGGAGACCACCAGCCCCTTCTCCACAAGCCGATCACGGAGTTGTTCCATGGAAGGCCGCAGCACCTTGCGCACATCCTTCACATTAGCCTCACCTGAGCCTGGCATGGCGCAATACACCGCGAACTCCACATCACTCGTGATGGGCTGGGAGGGATCCTCCAGGCGTTGCAGCCCGGACTCTCCTTTCTTCTCGTTGGAGACCTTTACCAGACCGCGCCCATGAAGCGAGGCCAGCGCGGCATCTACTACCCGTACGCCGCCTCCACCAAGGTAGGCAATCTCATACGGGTCCGTGAGCATCTCATCGGAAGGCCGAGCCCTGCCGCGTGCCATCTTCACCAGCAGTAGCGAGGTGACAAAGGCAGCGATGAACGCCGTCCAGTAAAACCCGAGAAACGCCTTCCCACGCCAGTCGAAGACATTCATCGACTCCGTGCAGCTCGCCACCAGGATGGTCATCAACACCACGCCCAGCATCGCAGCCGCGCGCATGGGTCGCAGCCTCGCCACGAAGCGCGGCTTCGGCAGCAGCCAGTGGCGCGTCATGTCCACCCAGCGTCCGTCATGTGGCCCGAAGCGCTTTTCCACCGGGGGCCAGATGTCCTCCGGTGGAGCGTGGCCGAACCAGCGCCCGTAGCTTTGCAGCGTACGATCGTACTGGTCGCGGAACTTCGCGCCTTCATCGAGCCCGCCAGCGGTGGGCTCGTGGTGCAGCGGTCGGCCCAGCACCTTGCCACACAGCTCCTCCCAGTAGGAGCGGGTGTACACCAGGTGCAGGTGCCATGCCTGGTCGACTTCCTCTGAAGGAGTGACCGGATGCCCCGCCTTCATGGCGAGGAAGAGGAACCGGAGATACTCCGAGCACACGCGCTGCGCGTACACCCGGCTCCAACCGTTTTCCCTGGCCAACCGTGCGGAGAAATCCTGCACGGCGTCCCGCCGGTTTAGCGGGAAGGTTTCCAACTTCTGCCAGAGTTCTGCTTCCGCAGCCGGCGCCCTGCCGCTGCCCTTCTTTGTTTCTACTTCGTTATTCAACGAGGGCACAGTATCGCCCGAAACCCCACCCTGGCAATGGGTCCATGGAGCAAATCAGGTGACAACCTCGTCACAATTCCCCGCTGGAGGGCCGAAACAGGCCGATTTACACTGATTTCTTTGCGGGGGTTTTCTGTTTGTTGGCCTTGGCAGGTGGAGTGAAGGGCTTGGTTCCCGATTGGATGTCCGGGTCCACCGTGTTCTTCTGCGGGGCGCCAGGCGTGCTGCGGCCATCCGCCACCTGCTTTTCCAAGAGCTTCGTCAGCTTCGCGACGATGTCGGGATGCTGCGCCTCCACGTTGTTCTTCTCGCCCACATCCGTGCTCACGTCGAAGAGCTGGATGCGCGGCGCGTCCTTCGGCTCCTTGCCGGGGCGCGGCTCACTCCAACCCGCGGATCCAGGTGCGAGACAAAGCTTCAAGTTCCCCTGCCGGATGGAAAACGATCCGTGAATGGAGTGGTGTACGATGGTGTCACGCACCGGTTCCTTGCCACCCTTCAGTGCAGGCATCAGGCTCACGCTGTCCTCCGCGGCATTGTCCGGCAGTTTCACGCCCAACGCGTCCGCACAGGTGGCCATGAAATCGAGCAGGCATACCGGCTGGTCATACACACCGCCGCCCTTCACCACGGCAGGCCACTGAACCAGGAAGGGGACGCGGTGCCCGCCATCGTAGATATCCGCCTTCGTACCGCGATAAGTGGCGCTCGGGTTGTGCCCCTTGGCCAGCAGCGTGGGATAGTCTGCGCTGGGGGAGCAGCCGTTGTCACTGGTGACAATCACCATGGTATTTTCCATCACACCCTGTTGCTTCAGCGCATTCACCACCTGGCCGATGGCGTCATCCGTTTCCATCACGAAATCCGCATACAGATTCAGTCCGCTCTTCCCCTGCCACTCCTTGGAGGGAAGGATGGGGGTGTGGGGTGAATTCAGCGGCAGGTAGAGGAAGAAGGGCTTGCTCTCCTTGTCAGCTTCGGCAGCAGCAGCCGATTTCTCGATGAACTGCACCGCCTTCCTGGTGATCGTCGGGAGCACGTCCTCGCCTTTGAAACCGGGAGCGCCGGGTCCCTCGCGCGTGTAGGTCTGCTCCGCACCGCCCTTGTTCATCGCGAGCTTCATCATTTCCGTGGGCACGGCAGTCACGCGATCATTCTCGATGAAGCAGTATGGCACCATGTCCAGCGAGGCGCTGATGCCATAGTAGTAGTCGAAGCCCACACTGGTCGGCCCGTTCTTGATGGGTTGGGCGTAGTCTACACTGTTCACCTGCTCCACCGACTCGATCTTGAGTTCGCTGACATCCTTCCCCGGCAAGACCACCCAATCCATCCCGAGGTGCCACTTGCCGATGCACGCCGTCTGGTACCCCTGATCGCGCAGGAACGAAGCCACGGTCATGCGGTCCTGCTCGATGAGTCGCGGACTCAGTCCACCCAGCACCCCGTTCTGCAGCTTGGATCGCCAGTTGTACCGACCAGTCATCACCCCATAACGCGTGGGGGAACAGACCGCAGAACTGGAGTGCGCATCGGTGAACTTCATCCCGCGCTCCGCGATGGCGTCCATGTGCGGCGTGGCAATCTTCCCCTCGCGGTTGTAGCACTTCACATCGCCGGTGCCGAGGTCATCGCAAAGGATGAAGACTACATTGGGTCTGGCAGCCGCCTGCGCATGAAAAGTCATGCTGAAGGCCGCTAACAACGTGAGAACAAGGCGCGTGATCATGGCGTGAGGAATGGGGCGAACTGAGACGAGAACGTGCGCGCGTGGGAACGAGCGGGAAGCCGCCCAATTTTCACCAATCATCCCGCAGGGCGCCACGGCAGCCTCCCAATCGGGGACTGAAGCCCCATGCAGTCAGCCAAGCCCCGAACCCATACGAAAGGGGCTGAAAACCAAGGCGCTGCTTGCCACGCCGCACTCCACCCGCTACAACAGCCGTGCATGGTCAGCATCAGCATCCGGCACCTGACGAAGAAGTTCGGCTCCACCTTGGCGCTGAATGACGTGTCGCTCGACATCCCCCGCGGCGAACTCTTCTTCCTGCTGGGACCCAGCGGTTGCGGGAAGACCACCCTGCTGCGCCACATCGCCGGCTTCCACACGCCGGACAAGGGGCAGGTCCTCTTCGATGGCGAGGACGTAAGCCACGTGCCACCGCACAAACGCGGCGCCGCCATGATGTTCCAGAGCTATGCCCTCTGGCCGCACATGACCGTGGCGGAGAATGTCGCCTTCGGCCTGGAGGAACGGAAGCGTCCCAAGGAGGAAATCGACGACCGCGTGGAGGAGGCCCTGGAGCTCGTGAAGATGGATGGCCTGGAGCAGCGCCGCATCCAGCAACTCAGCGGCGGCCAGCAGCAGCGCGTAGCCCTGGCGCGCGCGCTCGTGGTACGCCCCAGTGTGCTGATGCTCGATGAACCCCTCTCCAACCTCGATGCGAAGCTGCGTATCGAAATGCGCTCGGAGATCCGCCGCATCTGCAAGGAATTTGGCCTCACCGCCATCTACGTGACTCACGATCAAAAGGAAGCGCTGAGCATGGCTGACCGCATCGCCATCCTGGATGCAGGCAAGGTCGCTCAAGTGGGCACGCCCATGACCGTGTACCGCCATCCGGTGAGCCCCATGGTCGCGAGCTTCATTGGCGAGACAAACCTCATCGAAGGCGTGGTGAAGCAGGCCAGCTACCGCGACGGTCTCTGGGACGTGCAGACTTCCTGCGGTCTTCTCCGTGGCAGGTCCGGCTCGGAATGGACACCCGTGGCCGGCCAGCCCGTGATGCTCAGCATCCGCCCAGAGGCACTCACGCTGCAATCCCTGCGCGACACACCGAACAAATTCTACGGAAACATCATCGAGACCACCTACCTCGGCGATCAAGTGCAGTACGAGTTCGCCCTGCGCGACGGCACCCCGCTCCGTGTGGCTGAGATGAATCCCGACTCCATCCTTGAGCCCGGTGCGGAGGAGATTCAGATCATGGCGAGCACGGAGGATGTGCTGCTACTCAGGCGGTGAGACAAAGTAGAAGGTTTCTCCAGAAGCCTTTCTGAGCGGAGGGAATAGCCGCAAAAGAACGCAAGGAACACAAAGGAGTTTGGCGCTGGGTGTGGCGGCAGGGCGGAGACGTTCAAAGGCTTCTGGAGAAGCCTTCCACTTTCTACGCCTCTCACGTTTCCTTCATCTGGAGCTGACGTCGGGCACAGCCTGTCTGGTGTCGGCGGTTTCGACGAGTCCCTCTCCTGGCAATCTGACGACCGGGCATCCCTTCTGCGCTCAACAGAGCAATGTTTCCATGGCAGCAGGCATCCCCTTCATACCACTTCCAAGCAAATATTTATTTTATGGACGGTGTACTAGAACGGTTCAAAACGACGAACCTTGACTTTACACTTCAAGGAACCCGCGGTTTTGCTATGCAAATAGTGAAGCATTGACGAATTAAAGGCCTTCAACCTTCCTACTACCATGCCAGAAAATGTTTCTCTTCTCCTTGTAGGCGGCAACCATACCGATACGACACTGGTACAGCATCTCCACCAGACGATGATAGACCTTCATGAAAAAGGAGTGCCTGTTGTTCTTGCAGTGGAAAATTCCAAGGGAGTGGACGTGGACCGGATGATCCGCTTTGCGGCGCAACATGCTGCTGAATTACAGGTCATTGCCGAAGGACCAATTGAGGGCAAGACGGTGGGGGAACGTGTCATCGAAAAGGCCAAAGAAATGGGTGTGGAACTGAAAGACCCGAAGCCTTACTTCCCTCGGGTGTTGGACTTCAACGAATCCAATTTTGACCCTAGAATCTTTCCGAAAGAGATCATTGATCGCGCTCCGACTTACCAAGCGCAGTGTGAACTCTACAAGTTCGCCAAAGAGCAAGGTATCACCCTGGAAGGGATTGACCGCACACCGGAACACATCAAGGAACTGAGGGAAAAGGGGCTCAACCTGGACGGCTACGATGCCCTCGAAAACCTCGAACCTTTTCGTATTGAAACCATGTCAAACAACCTGGTTGACCTCACGGAGAGGATGTCGAACGGCAACGGTGGTGTCATCCTCACACCGGACTTGGGAGCGGGCCACGTAGCCTCGCTTAAGACAGCCTTGGATGAAAAGGTCCAAAACCCCAAGGTAAGCGTGCAAGCCATCTCTTCCCAGCAGGAAGGACTCGGCACACAATCGATAGAATGGGCGATGAAATCGAGCGCCCGCTCCATCCGTGATATGGCTGGTACTTACGAAGGGTTGGAAATTAATTCAAAGGGATGCTTGATGACAGAGGAATACTTGAAGAATTTGTCGAAGCAGACCATCATCAACATTGAAGGACACAAGATCCCCATCATACCGAGCAACGATATCCACTCCCACCTCGGCACCTTGCTGAAGGATAAGCTTACTCTACAACAAGAGAATGTCAGGCAGGTGGATGATCATCAATCCGGGACGAAAGTTGAAGTCAAAGATGACAGCAATCATGGATTTCGGCCCGGATCGGTTGGATCCGAGATCATGGCGAAGGGTGGCGTTGTCCGCACTCAAACTGGGGAAAAGGAGCGCCAAGGGCATGGGTACTACTAGTGAGAACATCCATGCCATTGATGGCCGTTCCTTGATCCCGCATTTGGTTGCCTATCAAGCAATAAAAGCAGCCTGCCTCCGACATGCATCACTGCAAAGTCGGAATACACCCACAGGAAAAAATGCCCCCGATCAAGGATTTGGACCCGCTGAAGTCCCGTGGTGCAAGCTTCATTGGTGAGATGAACCTCATTGATAAGCCGTGCGTGGATGGAACGAGATGACCGCCATCGCCGATCACAGCGGGCTCGTAAAACACCGCGGAGTCGCAATACACCACACATCCGTCCCTCCTGGCAATCTGACGACCGGGCAACCCCTCTGCGTTCAACAGAATCATGCGGGCACGCCGCGCCAAGGACACCTCCACGTGTATGACGACGCAAGATGGCTCCCAAACTCAAGCGGCCAGACTTGCTCACACGTAACGCTTCCAAAGTCAGCAGGCATCTCCCTTCACGTCACTTCCAAACATATATTTATTTTATGGACGATGCATCAAAATGGAGCAAAACGACGAACCTTGGACTTTCTACTTCAAGGACCATGTGGTTTCGTTATACAAACAGTGAAACCCTGACGAATTAAAAGCGTTTCAGCCTTTCTACTACCATGCCAGATGACGTCTCTCTTCTCCTTGTAGGCGGCAACCATACCGATACCACACTGGTACAGCAGCTCCACCAGACGATGATAGACCTTCATGAAAAGGGAGTGCCTGTTGTCCTTGCAGTGGAAAACTCCAAGGGAGTGGACGTGGACCGGATGATCCGCTTTACAGCGCAACAGGCTGCTGAATTGCAGGTCATTGCCGAAGGACCGATAGAGGGCAAGACGGTGGGGGAACGTGTCATCGAAAAGGCCAAAGAAATGGGTGTGGAACTGAAAGATCCGAAGCCTTACTTCCCTCATGTGGTGGACTACAACCAATCCACTTTTGACACCGATCACGGTCTGGATGATTTCATTGCTCGCGTTCCGACCTACAAAGCGCAGTGTGATCTCTACAAGTTCGCCAAAGAGAAAGGCATCCCCCTGGAAGGGATTGACCGCACTCAGGAAGAGGTCCAGAACCTGGAGAAAACGGGGCTGAATATGGGACGCTACGATTATCTCACCACCCTCGAACCTTTTCGCATTGAAACCATGTCGAATAACCTGGTTGGCCTCATGGAAAGGATGTCGGAAAAGGGCACCGGTGGTGTCATCCTCACACCCGACTTGGGAGCGGGTCACGTGGCCTCACTCAAGACAGCCTTGGATGAAAAAGTCGCGCGTTCTCAGACCCTCCAAGACACCAATGTAAGCGTGAAAGCCATCTCTTCCCAGCAGGAAGGACTCAACCCAAGTCAGGTAGAACAGACGATGAAATCGAGCGCCTTTTCCATCGCTCAGATGGATGAGCTTTACTCAAGGGTGGATATCCACCCGAAGGGATACTTGACGAAATTGGCGGAGAAGACCATCACCAACGTTGAAGAACACAGCATTCCCATCGTACCGAGCAACAATATCAACTCGCACCTCGGCAACTTGCTGAAGGATAAACTTACTCTACAACAGGAGAATGTCGGGCAGTTGGAAGGTCATTCATCCGGGACGAACGTTAGGGTCGAAGATGACAACAATCCTGGATTCCGGCCCGGATCGGTTGGATCCGAGATCCTGGCCAGGGGTAGCCTTGCCCGCGCGCGAAGAATGTTTCCCAACTCAGAACTCAAACCTGACGAGATTGTCAAACTTGATCAAGCGGGGGAAAAGGCGCGCGAACGGCGTGGGTACCACCGCTGAGAACATCCATGTCATTGATGGCTGTTCCTTGATCCCGCAATTGATTACCTATCATCAAGCAACAAAAGCAGCCTGCCGCCGACATGCATCAATGCGGAGTCACCAGGAGTGTCATTAGAGTGCATCCTGAGGCGGACCGGGGCACCCGAGAGATTCCTTTGGCCGTCGGGATGTGGGTTTGGTAACTCAGCTCACCGGCCGCTTAACCTTTCCACGAGCCTGCGATCGCGGCCAGTAAGCGCGATCACTCCGTATTCTCGTTCTTGTCCTGTTCGCCCTGGCCTTTTCTTAGTTTTTTCAGCGATTCGATTTCTGCGTCGATAGGTTTCCCCTGCCCGGTGAGGGCTTGGCGCAACCAATGGGGTGCTTCGGCGTGGGTCGGCTCCAGTCGAATGGCTTCTCGGAGCGCGGCTTCGGCATCCGCGTATTTCCGTTGTTCCACCAGGACCCGGCCCAGTCCCCAGTGTCCCGTCACCAACGTGGGTTTGAGGCGAATCACCTCGCGAAACTCGGCTTCCGCCTTCGCTGGTTCGCCGGTAAGCAGGAACGCCCAGCCCAGGGTCTCGTGCGGCAAATAATTCTCCGGCTCCAGCCGGGCGAGGTCGCGGAGTGGGACCATCGCCTCGGTGTATTTGCGCTGCTTCATCAAGGCGCTGCCCAGACCATGAAGACCAAACGATGAATTCGGACGCGCCAAGCGATGCTGTGCCCGGAATTCCATTTCAGCTTCAGGAAACTGCCCCAGCTTCATCAGCACCCACGCAAGGGAGCCGTGGGGTCCAGCATGGTTGGGATTGAGACGAATGGCCACGCGCAGGGGGACAGCCGCCTCGGCATGCTTCGACTGGCTGGCCAATGCCCTTCCCAGACCGAAGTAGCCATCAAAGTAGTCAGGCCTCAGGCGGATCAACTCCCGGAACTCGCTCTCAGCCTCGGCGAATTTGGCCATGTTGAACTGGGTCCACCCGACCTTCGCTCGTGAGTCATGGTCAGACGAGTCCAATCGGACCGCCTCTTGATACGCGGCCATCGCCTCCGGAAGCTTATTCTGTTGCTCAAGAATCTCACCAAGCTTGAGGTGCAGCGAGCCTGCGTCTGGCTTCAGTCGGATGGCTTCCCGGAGCGCAGCCTCCGCCTCCGGCAGCTTGCCCATCTCGCGCAGGACTGCGGATCGATCACGATACAATTCGTAGCTGCCGGGCAGTAGGACGTCTGCAAGACTCATCGAGGCCTCCTTCATCCGGCCGCCTGACGGGAGCAGTTCCGCCAGTCTCTTGAGGAATTCCGGTTCATTCGGCCAGCGGAGCGCAGCTTCGCGGAGCGCTTCCTCGGTCAATGCAATCGCCCCTGTCGGGAGAATGAATGGTCCGCTCGGAATCCAGGGAACATCCTTGCGCGGGGCCAGGGCAAGGGCATCCGTCGCGCCACGCCAGAGTTTCACGGTTCCGTCCCCACTCGCCGTCGCGAGCGTGAATCCATCTGGCGAAAACGCGACGTTCATGACTGCACCCGTGTGTCCGGTGAGCGTGCCGCGTTCCTGTCCGGTAACGACGTCCCACAATCGGACCGTCTTGTCATTTCCGGCGGTGGCCAGGACGCGACTGTCGGGCGAGAAGGCCAGCGCGTTGACAAAGGAGGTATGCCCCCGGAACGCGACCCGTTGCTTGCCCGTGTCCATATCCCAAAGCGTCACGGCTCCACCATCGGTCCCGATCGCGAGCGACTTGCCATCGGGCGAAAACGCCACCGAGACGACAACCATCATTCCCGGCTCTTGGTAGATCCTCCATTTCGCCTCCCCCGTAGCCAGGTCCCAAACGACGACCCATTGGAAATGGTATCCTGACGCCAGCAGCTTTCCATCCGACGAGAATGCAGCGCTGATGACAGAGAGTGTGTTCGATTGGGACGGCAGGACTCTCGGAGTCATGGCCTTGGTCACATCATGCAACGTCACCGTGCTGTTCGAACTCCACGGGTAGTAGCTCGCGAGAGTACCGCCATCGGGGGACACGATGACCTTCGGCATCTTCGAACCCTCGGAAACTGAAATGGCGGGCACTTTGCTTCCGGCTCGCACGTCCCAAAGTTCAAACCCACCGTCGGCGGTGCTTCCCACAAGCACATTGCCATCGGCAGAGATGGCCCCGACGCCGCTGGCCGGCAACACAGCGACCTCCTTGCCTGCCTTCACGTCGATCACCCTGGTCAGACCCTTGCTTCCTACAAGAAGCGACTTGCTATCGGGCGTGAACCGGAGGCACCTCCTGGACCCCTCCGGCAGTCCGGGATTGGGCTCAATTCCGCTAAAGGTCGTCGCTTCCTCCGCCGGCATCATGTCCCAGAGCTTGATTGCCCCGGCGAGCGTTGAGGAAGCGAGGGACTTGCCATTGGGTGAAAACGCCAGGCCCCATATCGGATCGAGATGCACGTCCTCGGCAATCTGCTTGCCGCTCTCGATGTCATAGACCACGACGCGCCGGTTTTCCAGGCCAGCGGCGAGCCGTTTGCCGTCCGGCGAGAAGGCAAGTCCCCGAGCAAAGCTGTCGAGAGAATAGGTGGCCTTACAGATTCCGTTCGTGGTGTCCCACAGCAAGATTTTTCCCCAGCTCGACACGGCGACTCGAGAGCAGTCGGGGGACGAGGTTGCCGTCGTGATGCGCACAGGAATCGTCAGTCGCCGTTTGCCGCTCGGCCAGTCCCAGACGCGTATCTCATCGCCATTGTCTATGCCTGTGCTCGTGATCACCGTCCCCCGTTCCACGGACAGACCGATCACGAAACTGGAGTCGGCAAACGAGGATCGCTCCTGTCCGCTGGCCGCGTCCCATTCCTTGATGTAATTCCCCGAGGCAATGTGCTGGCCTCCGACAATCGATTTACCGTCTGGAGTGAACCGCGCTCCCACGACCGCTCCATCGATGGTTTGCAATGCCTTTCCGGATTCGACATCCCAGAGAATCATCGTTTTGGCTTCCTGGCCGCTGCTTGCCAGCATCTTTCCGTCAGGAGAGAACGCGACTTCCCAAGGCCCGTGGTTGCAGCGCAAGACCTTCTGCTCCGTCCCCGTGGCCGTGTCCCAGAGTCTCACCGTCCGGTCCCAACTCGCCGACGCCAGCGTTTTCCCGTTGGGCGAGAATGCCAGTCCCAGAACGGTCTGGTCGTGTCCGCGGATGGGCACGCGATCTCCACCCTGGCAGAGCCGCCAGAGGTAGTACCACTCAAAACCACGGAAGTCTTCCTCGCCCGGACTGGGCCGCTGACTCTCGAGCAATTCCAGCACGCGCGGCATCTCACCGGCATGCCACGCCTGCATCGCCAAGTTCATCTGGGCCGCATAATAGCGACGGCGGGCCAGCAACTCGTTCGCCTCGGCAATCTGCTCCTGCTCTCGGGCTTTGACGGCGTTGCGATTCGCGGCCTGTTCGTTGATCTTCGACTGCTCAAGGGCCGCGACCTTCTCGTCCTTCTGTTGTGTGATGAGCACATTACTGACGATCAGCCCAGCCAGCCCCAACAGCATGGCCATGGTGGCAACACAAGCGATCGCGAGCGCGCCCCGATGGCGGCGAGCCAGCTTGCGAAAGCGATACATGGCAGACGGGGGACACGCCGATACCGGGTCATTGTCCAGATGCCTCTGAATGTCTGCGGCAAGGCCGTTGGCCGTTTCATAACGGCGCGCGCGATCCTTCTCCAGGCACTTCATCACGATCCAGTCGAGATCACCGCGTATCGCGTGGATGAGCTTCGGTGGCTCGCTGCCACGCTTTTGCGCCACCGAGCTCAGCTTCTCCTGCGTCATGCCGGTGAGGGCCGTGCTCGGCCTCTGGGGCTCCTGCTCGCGCAACACACGACGCATCTCGTCATAGCCAGCCTTCAGCAGGACCTTCGCATCGAAAGGCGTGCGGCCGGTGAGCAGTTCATAGAGCAGCACGCCCAGCACATAGATATCAGCGCGCGTGTCCACATCCAGCCCGCCCAACTCCACCTGCTCAGGTGACATGTACAGCGGCGTGCCAATCATTTGATGGAACTGCGTGTGGATTGTCTGCTCCACCACGCGCCCCTGCGTCGCCTTGGCCACGCCGAAGTCGATGACCTTGGGTACAGGCACACCATCGTGCAGCGTCACAAGAATGTTCGAGGGCTTGAGATCGCGATGGATGATTCCCTTCTGGTGCGCATGCTGCACTGCATGGCAGACGCTGATGAACAGCTTCAAGCGCTCGACGGTCGGCAGATTCGCCTTGTCGCAGTATTCGGTGATTCTGACCCCGTGCACCAGCTCCATGACAAAGAACGGCCGGCCATGGTCGGTGACACCGGCGTCGAACACCCTCGCGATATTCGGGTGGTCCATCATCGCCAGCGCCTGCCGTTCCTGCTCGAAGCGCGCCACCACATCGCGCGTGTCCATCCCGAGTTTGATGATCTTCAGGGCGACGGTACGTCGCACAGGCTTCACCTGCTCGGCCACCCATACCACTCCGAAGCCGCCCTCCCCGAGCTGCTCTCGCAGCGTATAGGGTCCGATGTGATCGCCAGCCTGCTCCGGCTTGAAGCGCGCCATTTCCGTCTCGATCTCGCGAGGCAGCGGGATAGTTTTCTCAAGAAACGCACCGGCTCCGTCGTCTGCTCGCAGGAGCGAAAGCACCTGCTCCCTCATCTGCAGGTCGTCCCCGCAGGCATCGGCCAGAAACTGGTCGCGCGCAGGACCGGCGGCCCGGGCTTTCGCCTCGTTGAACACCTCGATGAGTCGATCCGCGCTGGCCATGGCTGTGAGTGACAGAAGCAACTTGCCTAACACTTCATGCGACGAACCGGGCCGAATCCCTTCACGGAACTATGCTGGAGGATTGCGCATCCCTTCCATTTCCCTGAAGAGCCAGGCGCGGGCGAAACTCCAGAGCCGCTCCACGGTGCTGAGCGAGATGCCAAGAACGTCTGCCGCCTCCTGCCGGGTGTGTCCCACGAGGTAGCAGAGCTTCACGACTTCCGCTGCACGTGCATCCACTCCAGCCAGCCGGTCCAGAGCCTCGTCGAGCACGAGCAAATCGTCATCCGGCATGGGCTGGGCAATCTCCACCTCCACGAAATCCACACGCTCCAGTTCACCTCCATGTTTCCGCCGCATCTTGCGCCGTGCTGATTCCACCAGGATGCGGCGCATGGCTTCTGCTGCAGCCCCAAAAAAGTGCGCCCGATTCTCAAACCGCACTCCATTTCCCAACCGCAACCAGGCTTCATGAACCAACGCCGTGGGTTGCAGAGTCTGGCCGGATTGCTCGCGGGCCATGCGTGCGCGGGCCAGCCGGCGAAGTTCGGCATAGACTTCGTGAAGCAACTTTTCCTCTGCATCCGGGTCGCCCTTCCGAATGGCATCGAGCAGGCAGGTCACATCGCTCACAAGATCGCAAGAGTAACCGGAAGCCTCTCGGGAGGGAATGCAATTCCCATTCAGATTCATTTCTCCAGCAGCATGGGGATGGAGTCACTGTGTGCGGAATCGGGAAGCACAAGACACGGCGTGGTGTGAGGGACTTCGGCGTGTCCCTCTCCCTGCGAGAAGCTGCCTCGCGCTGCACCGCCTTCCCGGCCGCGAACCTTGCGAAACAAAAAAACGCCGGGCGTCACCACCCGGCGTTTTCGAATTCAAGTAATTGCCTGTTTCCCCTGACTTAGTGCGTGAAGTAAAACTCCTTCGCATTCAGCAGCGCCCAGAAGAGGTCTTCGAGCACGGCCTGCTTGGTGTCGGTGGTTTCGGCGAGGGCCTTGTTGATGGCAGCGAGTTCCTTCTCGTTCGGCTTGCGGCCGAAGGCACGAAGGTAGACCTCGTTCACGATATCCGTCTCGGACTTGCCGTCCTTGAGCATCTTCGGAATGATGCCGCCCTGGCGGATGCGATCATTCACCGCGTCACCGTTCATCAGGTGCAGCGCCTGGGAGAGCGTGGGCTCCATCTTCACCTCGCAAGAGCACACGGACTCACGCTTGGCGCGGCCGAAGGTGGTGAGGAAGTAGTTCGACACGGCACCGTCTGCAATCTGCACCGCGCGGGCGCCGAGGGGCAGGCCCTGGAACTTGTTCTTCGTCTCGGTCACCTGGGAGATGGCATCCAGCAGTACCTCAGCACGCACGCGGCGCACCATGGAGTGCGAGAAGTTCCGTTTGTCCGACTCGTTGCTGTCATTCACCTGCGACGTGCGCTGGTAGGTGTGGGAGAGCACGACGTCGCGGATGAGCTTGCGGAAGTCGTAGTTGTAGCCAGTCAGGCGGTTGGCCAGCTCGTCCATCAACTCAGGGTTGGAGGGCGGGTTGGAGATGCGCACATCATCCACCGGCTCCACGATGCCCACGCCGAAGAAGTGAGCCCACACGATGTTGGAGATGTTGCGGGCGAAGTAGGGGTTCTCAGGAGAAGCCATCCACTTGGCCATGATGGCGCGGCGGTCTTCACCAGCCTTGATCTCAGGAGTGGCGCCGCCCAGGAACTTGGGCTTCATCACCGCCTTCGTCAGGAACTGGCGCGCTTCCCCACCCTTGCTGTTGTACACCACCACTTCCTGCGGATCGTCCGTCTGCTTGCGGCCGATCTGCATGAAGAAGGCCTGGAAGCCATAGTAGTCATCCATGGTCCAGCGGTCGAAGGGATGGTTGTGGCACTGGGCGCACTGGATGCGCATGCCCATGAAGACCTGCGCCACGTTCTCCGTGAGCTTCAGCGGGTCGATCTCCATCTGGTAGAAGTTCACCGCCGGACTGGAAACGGTTCCGCCCGTGCTGCTCAGGAGTTCGATCACGATCTCGTTGAGCGGCATGTTCTTGCCGATGCGTTCGGCGAGCCAGTTGTAATACAGCAGCGCGTTCTTGTAGAAGGGCGGGCGGTTGTTGTTCAGGCCGGAGCGGATCTGGAGCAGTTCGGCCCACTTCATCACCCACATTTCAGTGAACTCCTTGCGCTGCAGGAGATTGTCCACCAGTGCGGTGCGCTTCTCAGGATTGGCGTCCGCCACGAAAGTCTTCACTTCATCCGGCGAGGGATACATGCCCACGAGGTCGATGTACACGCGGCGCACATACTCCTCATCACCGGCGATGGCGGAGGGAAGGATGCGCAGCTTGTCGAGCTTGTTGTTGACCAGCGAGTCGATGTAGTTGGCTTCTGCCAGCTTGGGACGCTCATACTTCAAGGCGTCAGGAATGACGATCACCTGGGAAACGATGGAGAACACATCGAAGCGGGCGAGGACGAAAGCCTCACCACGGTCGCCGGAGGTCACGAGGCCACCCTTGGTCACCGCGGCGGTCGGGTCGTTGTTCGAGCTGAAGATGACCAGGTCCGTCACGTCGCGGTCCGTGCCGTCGGAGTACTTCGCCCGCACGGTGATCTGCTGCTTGGAGCCCTTGCCTTCAAGCACGGTCTGAGTGGGGAAGATTTCCACACCCGTGACCTTGGCCACATCGGGCTTGTCATCCAGGGCACCCTTTTGAATCCATTCGATGAGGACCTTGTAGTAGTCCGACTCCTTGTTGAAGCTGTCGTTGCCCGTGTGCGGCACGGCGCCGATGGACTTCTCAAGAAGCGTGCTTTCCTCGGGGACGGCCAGGTTCACACGACGGCCCACCATCTCACGGGTGATGCGGTTGTAGTCGCCAGCTGGGTCATAGCCGAAGAGGGAAAGCATGAAGCCATCCTTGCCGCGGGCAGCGCCGTGGCAGCCACCCTGGTTACAACCGCTGCGGAGGAACACGGGCATCACATCCAGGCGGAAGGAAACCTCACGATCCGCTTGGGCGCTCTTTACTTCCACGGGAGCCTTCACGACCGTGCTGCCAATCGTGGCCACCAGTTCGGTCTTGCCATCGGCGCCGGGCTTGAGTTTGTCGCCATCGAGTTTGGCAATCTTGTCATCCACCAGCTTGAGGTTGGCGAACTGCGTCACGTCCTGCGTGGTCGCATCCGCGAACTTCGCCTGCACCACCACGCGATTGAAGTCGCGCTTGGTTTCAAGGGTGTAGTTGTCGGGGAGAATCTTCACCTCCGTCACGGTGGGAAGCTTCCGCTGAAAATCAGCGAGCGCCTTCAGCTCTTCCGCGCTGCGATGGCGGAGCGCCAGTCCCTGCGGCCAGTTCGCGCCCTCGGCGACCCAGCGCTTCAGCACATCAATCTCCTGCGCCGTCAGCGGGCCACCCTTGGGAGGCATGATGTCGTCATGATCCGCCGGCAACACAATGCGCTTGATGAGCTCGCTCTCGTCAGGCTTTCCAACCACATACCCGGGACCGGCTTCACCGCCCTTGAGCAGGTTCGCCTGGGTATCCATGAGTAGCTTGCCCTTCACCTTGGCAGGGTTGTGGCACTCGAGGCACTTCGTCTCCAGAAGCGTCTGCACGTCCCGGGTGAAATCCACCGGTCCGGAGGGAGCTGGCGGTTGCGCAAAGACAGAACCGGCGAGCGAGAAACTCGCAACGAGACCGGCTCCAAAGGTATGGCGCAGGGTGAGGTGTTTCATGGCGACTTGTGGGGGGCGGGGCGGGTTGCTGGCAGGCGGGTGAGAGGAATACGAGCGTGGGAGGAGCGGGTAATCAGCGAGTAGTAAGTAGTAGATCCGGAATTGCGGCGGGCGGGATTCTGTTTCGTTGGTGTATCAGGAACTACCAGCTACTAACTTCCTACTTCTTCGCCTGCGCTTCGGCACGGAGCTGTTCCAGGCGCGAGAGCGGCTTGGCCGGAGCGGCGGCAGGCTTGGGCGCTTCGCCGGGCTTGGTGTTTGCGGCAACCTGGGCAGGCGCAGCAGCGGGTGCGGCGCGCGGCTTGTCGATACGAAGGGTGGAACCCACGCCGATGCGATGCGTGGTGATGCCGCCTTCCACGGGCACCTTCACCATCACGAACAGGTTGCCCTGCTTGCCAATCGGTGACTTCTCATTGGTCTTCACCTTGAAGCTCACTTCCTTGGTGTCCTTGTTGATCTTGGCAGGCTCGATCGAGATGGTGTCAGGCACGCCGATGACGGAGGCTTCGGCATCGCCGTTGAAAGGCAGGGTTCCATCGAGCTTGCAGGTCAGTTCGGTTTCCTTCCCCTGCTCCACCGCGGCCAGGGCCATGGCAGGCGCGGTCATGTAAGCGGGTGCCGTGGTGACTTCACAGAAGGGGGACGCGTTGTACACGCGGCCATTGCCACCTTCCACTTCACCCATGACGACGAAGTTCCACTTGCCGGCAGCCACGTTGGCATTGGCATCCAGCACGAAGGTGCACTCATTCTGGCCCTCGGCAATGGTGGCTTCACCCAGGGAACTGATGCCCGGCGGCTTCCACATCATGAACACACGGATGGGTGCCTTGAAGCCTTCCTTGCGCTTCGCCACGACCTTGAGATCCATGAGACCCTGCGCCACGAGCGGCACGGTGGGCTTCACGATTTCCAGCGAGTACGGCGCTTCCTCCACGACCGCGACCGGGAGGTTGTCATCGATTTCCGAGTAGTAGCGCACGTTGCCGGAACGCACCATGTCGAACTCCTGACGGAGCTTGCCGACGGTCTTCACCGCAGGATCCACGGACGTGAGCTTGATGGGCACCGCAGCACCAGCCAGGGGTGCATCCGCCGTAGCTTCAAACACGAGCGGTGTGTTCGGCAGGCTGCCGGGCATCACGTCATTGAGCAGCTTCACTCCGGGAGGCAGGTTCGGAGCCACCCACTTGTAGTCGCCGGAAACGTTGTTGCGCGAGACGTTCACCAGCGTGGCATAACGGCCACCACGGGGCACCGCCACAAACTGGCGCAGGTGCGTGTCATTCACGCTGTACTCAGGTGAGGAAAAGGCGAGCTCCGGCTCGGAGGCCATCACTTCAAGGCGGTACACAAACGTGGGGCCGCCGCGCTCAAGGTGGTCCGTCACACGGATGAAGTAGTTGCCATCCGCAGGGATGTTCACCGTGAGCTTGCTGTCGAGGCGACGCAGGCCACCGCCGTCATCGTTGTTGCCGAGGCTGTTTCCCTTTTCATTCATCACGCCGATGACCGGATCAAGCGGAGAGCCGAGGGTCTGCGCGTAGCAGCGCAGGTCCAGCTTCATGCCCTTCTTGAGCGGCATCTTGAAAACGTCCACGTCCTTGGCCTCACCAATGATGCCGTTCAGGGCGATGGGGTCGCCGGCGGAAGTGGTCGCGGTGGCGATGTCATTATTCGGCTCGGCTTCCAGCGTGTTGTCGAAGGCGGACACACGGAAGGGATTGCCCGAAGGCGGAGCACCCTGTGACTTGGGAAGGAGCATGTAGCGCTCATCGGTATCCGCGGGAAGCTTCACCTCTTCCTCGAAGCTTTCACCCGTGCTGTCGATGAAGCGCACCTTCGTGGTGCTGCCAATCTTCCCACCGGAGGGATACACGGCTTCCGGACGGCGGAAGTTGCCGATGTGCAGGCGGTAGTAGTTGTTCCCCGCGCCGCGGTAGGAGGACTCGCGGATCATGATGGTGTAGTCGCCATCTTCCGGAGCCGTCATGGTGAGGAAACCGTCCTGGCGATGCAGGATGGTGTCATCCGAGTTCGCGATTTCGAAGCGGTCCTTGTTCAGCACGGCGATGTACGGGTCAAAGACCACGTAACCGAGGCGCAGGCCATCGACTTCCAGGCTCAGGCGCTCGCCCTTCTTCAGAGTGACCTTGTAGTAGTCCACGTCTTCATTCGTCACCAGGCCTTCCACCGTGGTGTTCATGGTGGCGGCTTGCGGAGCGTCGAAGTCGTTGTTGGGTTCCTTTTCCTCCGCATTGGGGAACTGGCCCACGAAGAAGGGACGCATGTGGGAGATGCCCGTCTTGGTGCGCACGCGCATCATGTAATAGCCCGGCGGGATGTCCGCACCCACGCCGAGGGTAAGCTCGACCTTGCTCTTCTCCACCTTGTCCACGGACTTCATGGTGAATCCGGGGGACATGAAGATCATGCCTTCGAAGTCATCCAGGCGCTCACCGGTGATGGTGACCTTGGCATCGGTGCCGCGCTGGGCGCCATTCGGCTTCAGCGTGCTGAAGCCGGGATAGGCGGCCATGGCGCTGCCGGCCAGGGCGAGGGCGCACGCAGAGACGGCGGCTGCGGCGGTGGAGAATCGCGAGACTTTCATGGAAACAAAGGGGGGCGAAATGAGACGGAAACCGGTGCAAATCTACTCAACCAACTTCTGAAAGCGCTGCACCTGCCTGCTGCTCCCCAAGCACGGGAACGGCTGCAGATGGAGGGGCGCCACTTGCCAGAAAGGCGGTGCCGGCACGGGCCAGACCGCCTTTCCAGGAAATCAGTTCAAGCATTGCGAAAGATCGAAGCCTTACACGAGCAACTCGTTCATGATGCGGCCACCATTCACGATGTCGATCGGGCGGACACCGTCCGCCATGATGCGCTTCTCACCATTGATGCCGAGCTGGCGGTACATCGTCTTGGCGAGATCCTGCGGGCTGACGGCATCGCGGTCGGGCTCGCCACCCAGCGCGTCGGACGCGCCGTGGATGTAGCCCTTCTTGAAGCCACCGCCGGCAAGGGCGACGGAGAACACGCGCGGCCAGTGGTCGCGTCCATTGGTGCCGTTGATCTTCGGGGTACGGCCGAACTCGGAACTCACCATCACGATGGTGCGCTCGAGCATGCCGCGCTCTTCGAGGTCCGTGATGAGACGGGCAAAGGCCTGATCGAAGCTCGGAGCCTGGCCATCGAAAGCGTTCTTGATGTTGGAGTGGTGATCCCAGCCACCGTAGTTCACGGACACCATGCGCACGCCGGCTTCCACCAGGCGGCGGGCCAGCAGGAAGCGCTGACCAGCGGTGTTGCGGCCGTACTCGTCACGCAGCTTGTCGGTTTCCTTGTTCAGGTCGAAGGCTTCACGAGCTTTCTGGCTGCTGATGAGGCCGTAGGCGGCGTCGTAGAAGCTGTCCATCGCGTTGATGGAGTCCGACTTCTCGATGGTCTTGAAGTGCTCGTCCACCGTGCCCAGCAGGGAGCGGCGGCGGTCGAAGCGATTGCCTTCCATGCCTTTCGGGGTGAGGAGGTCACGCACGGTGAAGTTCTTGTCCGCCGGGTCGCTGCCGAGGGCGAAGGGACCGAAGGCGCTGCTCATGTAGCCGGTACCCTGCTCAGGAGCGATGACGCTCGGCACCACCACGTAGGGAGGCAGGTTGTTGCGGGAACCCTGTTCGTGGGAAATCACGCTGCCGAAGCTGGGGAACTTGATGGCCGGACTGGGCTTGTAACCCGTGAACATGTTGTGCGTGCCGCGCTCATGGGCCGCCTCACCGTGGGTCATCGAGCGGATGACGGTGAGCTTGTCCATGATTTTGGCGATGTTCACGAACTTCTCGCCCACATACTCACCAGCGATGCTGGTCTTGATGGGGGTGTAGGGTCCGCGATAATCGGGCGCGGCGAAGGGCTTCGGGTCCCAGGACTCCTGGTGCGCCATGCCGCCAGGGAGGTAGATGTGAATGATGGAATCCGCAATCGGCTTGAACGCCTCAACCTCAGGCATCGCCGAGGAAACCGAGTTCGCCGCCTGCAGCTTGAGCAGGTTCGGCAGCGTCAGGCCCAGACCGCCTGCCATGCCGACATACATGAAGTCACGGCGGCTGACGCCGGAGCGCAGGTCGAGGTGATTGCCTTGGCAGATGGGGTGCATTTTCATGGCAGTATTAGGGCTGAGGGGTCCGGGAGAGGACGAGGTTGCTGGGAGCAGGCTGAGGGGATGTCTTTTTCTGAAGCTGCAGGGCACAAACCCTACCAACAAACCTACGCCCCCCGTTGCCGGTTCTTTCCGGGGGAATTAATAATTTCGAAAAGATTTGTCCAAAAGTCAGCCGGATGGGTGTTGGCAGCGGGCATCACCTTTTCGTCATCCAGGAGTGTGGGACGTTCATTCCCCTTCGCCGCTTCTTGGGACGTCATGCGTCTCGAAGAACGGCGGCAGCTTTTCAAAGGTGCAGCGCTGCCACCCTCCCTGGTCAACCAGCCAGTAGATGATCATGTAAAATTGCTTCTCGTAGATGCATCCACAAAGAGAATGAGCCTCTGCCTTGAGCACGGATTCTGGGAAAGTCTCCAAGCGGTACTTGGCTGCATCTTTCGGTTCCAGAGTGATGAGCCCTGCAATCGCATAGAGCTTCACCTCAAGATTTTTCGACTGCTCGGCAAGTGGCTTGAGTTCTTCCACAGCCTTGGGGTCGTAGCGGGTGATGACCGTCAGGGCCCACGCCCCTTCCGTGGGCGTACCACCCTCCCCTGCTCCTTTCGACGTGAAAACCCTCGCATGCCGGATGATGGAATAGGCTTTCTCGATGATCTTCTTCGCATCTTCTCCTCCCTGGCGGAGGATTGCCTCCTCTGAAGGCAGGGCGGCGTGCAGTCCCGGGCTCAGGGACCCGAGCAACAGCAGCAGCATGATGAAGGCAAAAAGGCGGCGGGTGGACATCCAGCAAGATTAACAGACGCGTGGGAAGGCTGTCCATGGCGAGGGCGAAGCAGCAGGCGCTCCCAAAGGAGCCATACCCGACTCGACCACTCCTCCAACTCCCGCCGTGACACCGCCCGCACTTTTTCCTATCCTCGCCTGAAACGATCCCCCTCATCCCACGTCCCGCGCCCCATGCATGTCGCACGATTTCTGCACTTCCTCCTGACTGCGGGAGTCTTCGCACTCGCCAGCTTTCCCCTCGGGACGAAGGCTGCTGAGGAGGCGAAGCCAGCAACCTTCGACGCCAAGGTGGCTGAACTTTTCAAGGGTGATTGGACAGAACTCCACATCGCGAGAGCCCTGATCACCGACACAGGCGATGCATACATGACAGGAGTGGTTCTGAACCGTGCAGCGCCGGGAAAGCCTATCACCTTCCGGAGTGCGCATGAAAATCCCGGCAGTTCCAAGCCAGTGGATGACCGGCTGCTCAAGAGTCTTGAAACGCACCTCTTCAAGGCAGCAGCAGCCGCCCACAAAAGCGTCACGGACATGGAGCATCTACAGGCCCTCACTCCCGAAGAGCAGCGCAAGGCCCTGCAACAGGGATTCCAGGTGAGTGGATTTGATTTCGAAGGTCTGGTGATATGGGCACTAACACCTCATGGCAAAACCATTCTCAAGGATGCCGATGGAGATGGCAGTGGATGTCATGCCCTGGAAATATTCCTGGAGCAGGACTTCGGCGCGAAGAGGTTCGAGGTGGAACGCTCAGAACTGAATGAGAAGCTGGGATATGACCCCTTCCAGAAGGCGTAAGGTTCGTTCATCTCTCTTCCCTTGCACGAATCGATCCTCACCGTCCGCGCGCCAGCAGTCAACTTCCACGTCCTCCGCGACGCGGCCGGACTCTATCTCGTGGATGCTGGCTTCATCGGCGGCATCACTTTGCTGAAACGCACGCTGCGCTCGCATGGCTGGGAAAAGGAACCCATCAAGGGCATCATCCTCACGCACGGTCACCTCGACCACATTCTCAACGTGGCTCCTCTGGTGAAGGAAACCAGCGCGTGGGTGGCAGCGCCTCGACTGGATGCCGACCACTATGCGGGAAGACCCAAGTATACGGAATGGTCTCATGGAGCAGGCATTCTGGAAGCCATCGGACGTCCCCTGCTCCATTTCCAGCCTTTCACTCCCGACAGGTGGATCGATGATGGTGATACCCTCGATATCTGGCAGGGACTTCGCGCCATACATCTGCCCGGGCACACCCATGGCCACACCGGCTGGTATTGCGAAAAACTCAGAGCTCTCTTCACCGCCGACCTCTTTGCCAGCTATCGTGGCATCACCCACCTCCCGCCACGTATCCTCAACTCTTGTCCAGAGCTGATACCAGCAAGTGTCCAGAAGGCGCTGTCTCTTGAGCTCGACGGAGTCCTGCCGAATCATGGAGACGCAGCAGAGCCCGCGGTGCACTTGCAGAGACTGCGACAGAAAGCCCGGCGATGGGCGGGCAAATGAACTCTGACTGCACCGAGCTCTCCACCTACCACCACCCCAACTCCCCCGCCAGATCACGCACGGAACGCTCGGGATTAGCCAGGCATATGCGAAGCAGTTTTTCAAAGGTCTCCATGAACGCAGGAACCTCGGATTCGCGGTAGAGATTGCCATCAAATCTCACCGCCGCGAGCAGGTCGCCGAAACACTCCATCACCCGGAACTGGAATCCCCACGGCATGGTGCTTTCCGAAATCTCGCGCCACCGCGAGGTCTCCACTCCCGGCAGAAGGAAGGTGGAGACCGGGTCCACGAAGTACTGGAAGATGATATTCACCCCGGGCACCGGCAGGCCCTCCGCGCGCAGGCTGTCGTGCAGGTCTTCAATCGGTAACTCCTGGTGCCGCGTGACTTCCTCGTGCTGCTGCCGCACATGCGCGATCCATTCGCGGAAGCTTGGCGCTCCCACCAAGTGCACCTTGGTCATCACCATGCTGGTGAACATGCCAATGAGATTCTGCGCCGCCACCCGCTTGCGGTCGGACACGTAGGAGCCGAGCACGAACTCCTCTTGATAAGTTTGTGCATGGAGCAGTATCGTGAAGACAGCAAAGTATACGATGAAGGGCGTGGCCTTCTCCTCTCTGGCCAGGGTGCGCACACCCTCCACGAGGTCCGGGGAAATAGTCCGCCAGCCATGGCAGGACGCCGCGGGCGGCGTGACCTCCGGCGCTTCATGATGCCGCATCGGTACATCCGCTGGCAAAGGAATCTCCCCTTTCCAATAGTCCCGCCACCATGCCAGCCGCGTCTGGTGAGGGGCGCCTTCTTTGGACAGCCACTGGCGCTCCCAGGCAGCGAAGTCCGCGACCTGCAGCTTCAACGCCGGCAGCGGTGACAGAGCTCCCGTGCGACGCTGCTCATAGAAGTGCTTCAACTCGGCGTGCAGCACATTCAGCGCACCGGCATCCATGAGCAGGTGATGGAAAATCAAGTTGATGCCGTGGTGCTGCTCCGCGAGCTTGAAGAGAACCACACGCATCAACGGACCGGTCTGCAACGGCATGGGGCGCGAACTCTCCTGAGTGGTCCTGGCAAACGCGCCATCCTCATCCCCGGTGTAGTCGAGTATCTCAAACACTCCCGGATGCGCCTGGTCGTGCACCCGTTGGGTGAATCCATCGCCGTGCTTCTGGAAAGTCGTGCGCAATATCTCGTGGCGCTGGATCACGTCGCTGAACGCGCCCTGCAATGCCTCCACATCCACTGCACCACGAATGGCGAACCGCTCAACCACGAGATTGCCATCTCCCGCATCACCCAGCTCGGCGAACCTGAGCAGGCGCTCCTGGGAGAAGCTCACCGGCAGCGGCTCGCTGCGTGATAGCTCGGGCAGCTTGTCCGTGAAATTATCCGGCTCCTCCTCCGCCAGACTCCTCGCCAGTGAATCCATGGTGGAGTGGTCATGCAGGAGGGAGGCAGGAAGGTCCTGATTCATCCACTCCGCGAGATCTCCGGTGAGCATGATCAATGTCAGCGAGTCCAGCCCCAGGCTTGTGATGGGAGCATGCGGATCAATCCTCTCCGGCGGAAGGCTCATTTCCTTGGCGGCATATCTCACCAGCCAATCCCGGATCACTCCTGCGCTTACCTCGTCCACTGCCATGCGTTCATGCTTCCTGACTGCCAGGCCGCTCTGCAGGCGTGGCGTTGAATCTTACCGCTCGAGGTCTTCGGCAGGGCGGCGGGTTTGAGAAGGGTCACGTCGTGGGGCGCGAGGTCATGGTGGTCCGCCACGCACTTGCGAATCGCGAGCATCACGGCGGAGGTGGAGTTCTCATCCTCAGGCGCGGCATCGCCGAGGATGCCTGAGGTGCGCTCCAGCTCGACGGCGATGACCACCCGGCTCTCCTCCTCCGTCTCCACCTGAAAGGCGGCGCAACCACCCATGCGAATCGCGGGATGACAACCACCGACAGTCAGCTCGATGTCTGCGGGGTCGTGATTCCTTCCGGCCACGATGATGATGTCCTTGATGCGTCCGGCGAGGTGGAGGTCGCCTTGATAAAAGAAGCCGAGGTCTCCGGTGCGCAGATAACGTGTGGCGATGGATGATTCCTCACCTGCGATGCGCGCGCCAAAGGTGCGCTCGGATTCCTCCACGCGGTTCCAATAGCCACGCGCCACATGCGGACCCGAGAGCCACACCTCCCCCACTTCACCCTCCGCACATCGCACGCCAGATTGAGGATGCACGATGGCCATCTCCTGCGCCTGCCACGTGTGCCCGCATCCCACATAGATGCGCGCATCACTGTCTGCGCCGGTCTCGGCAGGTTCCACACGACCGCACGCGAGTGCTGCGGTCTTGAATGCCGTGCCACGAAAGCCGCGACCCTTGTCACGTGCGGAGACAAAGACCGATGCCTCCGCGAGCCCATAGGCCGGATTGAACGCCGTGTCGCTGAACCCAACACCCGCAAACGTTTCTGCGAAACGCTCCAGCGTGCCGTGCCGCACCGGCTCCGCGGCCACATCCGCCGTCACCCAGCAGCTCAAGTCCAGGGCGCGACACTGCTCCGGCTTTATCTTCCGCACACAGAGATCGTAGGCGAAATTCGGCGCGCCACTGCGAGTGGCGCGATGCGCGGAAATCGCCGCAAGCCAGCGCAGTGGCTTCATGAAAAACGCCTCGGGCGGCATGATGATGCACTCCCCACCGAGATACAGGGACTGGAGCATATTCCCAATCAACCCCATGTCATGAAACAGTGGCAGCCAGGTGAGGATGCGGCACTCGTGGGTATGGCCAAATGCCTCCTGCATCATGCGATGGTTGGCCAGCAGGTTCGCGTGGCTCAGCATCACGCCCTTCGGATTCGAAGTGGAGCCGGAGGTGTATTGCAGGAAGGCCAGCGTCTCGCCATCGATATCCGGACGGAACCAGGCATCTGCATGGCTTTGCCACCATCCCTCCACCGCTTCCATGCGCAGGGAATCCAACCCGCACTCCTCAAGAAGCGGTCGCGTGCGCTGCTGGATGGCGGCCGTAGTGAGGGCCAGTGCGGGTGTCGCATCCTGATACACACTGCGTAGACGCAGCACATTGCGATTTGCCTTTGGCGGATAGATGGGAACCGCGATCGCACCCGCATACATGCAACCGAGCAGGGCACAAGCAAACTCGAGTCCGGAATGGAAGATCAACAGCACCCGCCCTCCGTGCATCCCCTGCGCCTGAAGGGAGGCAGCGATGGCACGGGCACGCGCATCCAGTTCCGCATAAGTCAGGCTTTCGCCGACCTTCTCCCCATCGGGCAGGAATGTCAGCGCCCGCTTGTCACCATGCTGCGCAGCTCGATGACGCAGGAGATCCACCAACGTTGTGGCATCGCCAATGGACATGTCCTTCAGCGGCGATGCCGGTGTGTGCGTCATCATGGAAGTCTCCGTCATGCTCGCTTCTCAAATGGACAGGATGCTGGCTCCGCGCGCGGTACGGAGCGTCGCAGCTCCAGGTGTGCGGGATAGCCCCCGCGCAAGCGCATGACCATGCCGGGCAGGGGCTGGTAATCGTGGTCGGGCAAGGGACAAATGCGGTAGTGCCGTGTCATCAGCACCCGCATCAGGGGCCCTTCTATCAAGGCGAGCGGCTGGCCGATGCAGCGATGACGCCCACCAAAGAAGGGGAAATAGGCATAACGATGCAAGCCCTCCATGCGCCCCGCCTGGAAACGCTCGGGATGGAACCGCTCCGGTTCTTCCCAGAAGTCCGGATGACGGTGGGTGGCATAGGGACTCACCACCACCAGGCTCTTCGCCGGCACGTGCACATCATGCACCATCAGGTCCGTGGCCGCCTGCCTCACCACCACGCTCACAGGCGGGTAGAGGCGCAGCGCTTCATCCACCACCATGCGCGTGTACTCCAGCTTGGGGAAATCCGCGACGGTGGGGATGCGCTCACCCAGCACCGCATCCATTTCCTCCAGCAGACGCTGCTCCACTTCGGGATGCTTGGCTACCAGATGCGTCGTCCATAAGAGGGACACGGCGGATTCCTGCCCGGCCATGATCATGGTGACGACCTCATCGCGCACCTGCTTTGCGGCGACTTGGTTTCCCTCGTCATCACGCACCGCCAGCAGGGACGCCATCATGCCGCACTCGCGGTGCTCCATGTTTTCCCAGCGCGCGATGATATCTGCCACCATGCCATCCACCAGTTGCAGGGCCTTGCGGAAACGTGCGTTTCGCGCGGAGTCCACCACGGGCCTGGTCATGAAAAGCGCGTCCGAAAGGTCCCCGAGTTCCTGCATCAGCATCCGCACGGCTGCGGCCAGCTTCGCAGCATCCCCGGCGGGAATTCCTCCGAAGAGTGCCTTCATCAGAATCTCCAGCGTGACACACTCGGTCTCGGCACTGAGATCCACCAGGGTGTGTCCATCCGCTATCGGTTCCCACCGGCGGAGCATGTCCATGGTGCGGCCCGTGATCAGCGCATCATGCGCGGCCATGCATCGCTCGTGGAAATGCGGCTGCAGGAGTTGCCGCTTCGCCCTCCACTCATGGCCATCGCTGGTGAGAAGGCTGTTTCCCAGAAGCAGTTTGCCCAGCGACGTTCTCACGAAGCCAGCATTATGCACGACGGACTGCACATAATCGGGATGCCCAAAGAAATACACCTCCCCATAAGAGCTGTCATACTTCACCCAGCCCGCCCGATCACGCATCATCTCCAGAAGGAAATCATAAGGAGACCCACCGTGAACGCTCCCCCCAGAGGTGCCCACGGCCGTCGTATTCTCAAGATGATTAGATAACACTTCGCTCTTCAGCGACATATAGCGATTTCGGAATGCCGGGGGGCATGGGCATGTAGAATGGGCAGTGCGGCGTTTCAACGTGAATTTCGAACAATCACCTCTAAAACAACCGTGCAAATTGCATCCAGAGTACCACCGATCATCGATACAGGAATTCCTGGCGCAACCCGGGCTTTGGCGCGAGCGGGAAGAACATCCCGCTAAACGGTTAGTCCAAAAGGGCGAGGAGCTAGATGCCTGCCAACTCCACCGCGATCACACTGAAATCATCCGGCAGGCCCGAGCCCGCACGCTTTTGTGTAGCGGCCCTCAAGAACGATGCTGCGTCCACGAAAGAAGACATCTCAAACGCGGCCTTGATGGCCTCGAAGCCGCAGTACTTCCAGACACCATCCGAGAGGATGAGGATGCGACCGTCATCGCAGCCTTCGCCACATCGCGGCCCGAAGGGTCGCACGACTCCAGCCCAGGGATGAGGGAGCTCCGGCGACCGATTCCCTGGGTATATACCCTCGGAAGATCGCGACCTGAAAGGTCGCACGAGCAGCGGAATCAATCCCAAAGGTAGCGCTCATCATAGTCCACTTCATAGCGGCGAAGGAATTCCAGAAACTCCTCCTGAAAGGTTCGGCGTCGATGATGCTCTTGCTGCTCGCGGATGTAGGTGCGCACTTCATCCACGCCCGACTGCGACACTGAGAAGGCTCCATAGCCTCCTTGCCAATAAAATCCCGCAAACTCCCGGCTGCGCGCACGCAGCCAGTCGCTGGTGCCTTTTTTCACATGGGCCACGACATCGCTCACGGCGGCGGTCCTGCCCAGTCGGAACAAGACATGCACGTGGTCGGGCTCGGAATTGATTTCCACCGGCATGCAATCGTGACGATTGAGAATGCCTCCCATGTAGGCATGCATTTCTGGATGGAGATCTGGGACGAGCCAGCGTTCGCGGTTCTTCGTGGAGAAGATGAGGTGCACATAGAGTTGGGCAAGAGACTGGGGCATAGTTGAATGTTCGAGCGCCCCTTCAGGGCGCAATTCATTTTTGCGACAAACCCAGGGAATCGGTCGCCGAGGCTCCCTCATCCCTGGGCTGTACTCGTGTGACCCTTCGGGCCACGGGCGTTTCCTTCGCTCTCGACGACGGGAGCAAGCGCCGCCATCCTGCCATTATTTTGCACCCCCTGTCGATATTGAGTTGCTCAATAGCGCCACCTTCTTTTTCAATATCCTGCATCGTGGAGAATGTGCCACCCATGGACAGACAGGCTCCGGCCTCGCTCGCAACCATCACACCACCTTACCGCCTCGCCTCGACCCATGTCTGATGCCCGACGTCTCAAGCCCTCACCGCATACCGGGGAAGGAAACCGCGGCTTCCCGCACGAGGGCACGCTCTTCTCTCCCGAGTCCCTGACCCCGCTCGCGTTCACACCAGTGTATCACACCCTCACCAACCAGCAGCGCCTGGGTTACAACCGAGTGCACGGTCTCTACTTCCTCGAACAGATCATCTTCTTCGAGCAAGTCATGGCGCGCCCCACGCTGGAGTGGCTCGTACGCCGCGCCGCGACGCCGGAACTGCGAAACGAGGCCGCACAATTCCTCGCGGAAGAGGATGCGCACTCCTCGTGGTTCCGCGGCCTGCTGCGTGAGGAAGCGCCCGCGCAGTACCAGCATGGCGACTTCCACCTGCTCGACATGGGCAACACCACACGCAGGCTCATGAGGATGGCGGGCAGCAGCGTACGGTTCTTCCCGGCGATGCTCTGGCTGCAATTGATATTCGAAGAGCGCGCTCTGTACTTTGGCCGGGCCTTTGTCTCCTGCGGCAGCGCCATGGACCCGCGCTTTCAAGCGGTGCATCGCGAGCATCTCCTGGAGGAACCGGCACACATCCGGCGTGATGTACTTTTCCTCGAATGGCTGTGGCCCGCCACGCCGCTCTGGCTTCGCCGGATGAATGCGCACGCGCTGCTCTGGTCGCTGCGCGAGTTCTTCCTGCTCCCCAAACGCTCCGGACTTCGCGTGATCGACACGTGGCTGCACGAGTTCCCCGAGTTGATGCCTCGCCGCGGGGAAATCCATAACGCCATGCATGCGCTCGAATCCAACAAGGTCTACCTGCACACGCTCTACCCCAAGGTGAGCTTCCCCAAGACACGCCACCTTGCCGCGCGCTGGCCGGAACTTGAAGGGCTGGAAGATTTCTTTACCGAGTGACTCGTGGAACCGTCTGAACATTCCATCGCCTCTCAGGTAAGCGTATCATCGCCGTGGCCCGTGAGTACGCGTCTGGTGATGCTCCTGCTCAACCTCGTGCCGCTGGCACATGCTGCATTGACGCTTTGGATTGGCTGTGCGGTGGCCTGGTGGGGTGCGGTGGCCTGTCTTTATCTGGTGCCCCCGTTGCTGCTGCGCGTGCTGCTGCTGGCCTTCCCACTCGTGCACGGCACGCACCCGCCTGGCTCTCGCGCCTTCTTGATTTGGTGGGCCAGTTCCCAGCCGCAGGTGATTTTTTCACGGCTGCCATTTCTTGAGGAACTTCTGCGCTTCGTGCCTGGCTTGTACTCCCTCTGGCTCCGGCTATGGGGTTCCAAGGTTGGCCGCCTCACCTACTGGGCACCCGGTGTGCGGGTCCTGGATCGTTCGCTGCTGCGGATTGGAAATGACGTCGTGCTCGGCGCCGGCGCGAGGCTGTGCGCCCACGTGGTGAGCAAGGATGCGGAAGGCCAGTCCGTGCTCCACGTCGGCCCCATTGAAATCGGAGACCGCTGTCGCATTGGTGGCTATGCCCTGCTTTCACCCGGCTCTGTGGTGGATGCGGATGAAGAGGTACACATCTGTGCGCTGTTCCCGCCCTTCACGCATTGGAAGGAAGGCAGGCGCAGCAAGCTTGCCACGGTTTCGTAGGTCGCGCGGCGCAGCCCCAACAAATTAGCTACGGCTTCAGCCGTATGGGCATATGAGGTGCACAGGCGCGCAGAGCAAATCATTCGACTGAATTCGAAGCTACTTTGCACGCAGCAGCCTCGCAACTCAGCCCGAGCGTCAGCCCTTCGCCACCTCACGCGCGATGCGCTTGATGCGTTCAGCATCCTCATCCACTTCCAGAAACTCCGCGCAGCAGGAGCCGCTGACTTCATAACAGGCACTGCAAATCAACCGACCCCCGAGCAGCGTGGCGCCGGGCTTGCCGCACAGATCGCAAAGGTGGATGGCCGCGCTCGTGTTCGCGTTGCTGGGATTCCCTTCGTTGGTGTTCATGGTCGCCATTGTCCTCATTGACTCATTCGCTTCATGGACCGATGGAGATGTCGCCTTCTTCACGCATCAAATCTCCGAGGTATTCACCCACCACTCCGCACCATCCTTCACGGGAAAGCCGGTGCCGTACACCGTGGCGGGAGCGAGCAGCGCTCCGTGCCTCCGCACCAGTGAGCGAATGAGCCCTGCAAACGATTCTGTGTTGGGCAGGGACACAAACAGCGAGGGAAATCCCTGCTGCCGCGCGATGGCACGCGCGGACTGGATGACCGCCATGGCGGCAATGGGCTTGCCACAGCCCAACCACGAGAGATGGGCGGCCTTCATCTCCGTGCCGTCATGCATCATGAGACGTTTGCCGAGCCGCGTGTCCTCCAATACGCCGCAACCATCGGCGCACTGGCTCATCAGCGGGAGGGCGGTCATTTCGGAGCGCAGCTCGCTTGAGCAAGCCGAGGAGGACCACGCTCCAAGGTTCAAGTACTCACGCAAATGATCCACCCTGTCGCGGGAGGCACTTTCACAAGCCTCTGCCCAGGAATCATTCACCTCCGTGGAAATTCTCAGCACCGCAAGTTGTGCCATCGGCTCGAATGGCGGGATATCCACACGGCCGGTGTACTGCGTGGGGAGCCGTGCCGTGCCATCCATGACAATACCATACACCGGAGCCAGGCCGGTGCGGAGTATGTGGTCGCGCACGGCATGCATCAGCCTGGCCAATACAGGCCCACCCGCGCGGCCGCGCGTGACTTTGAGATCGCAGACGTAGTACACCGGCGTCTTTTTCCCCTTGGGGCTGCGCAGTCGACGCCGAATCACCGCCACCGTGCCCAGCACCCGTCCCTCTCGCTCCACGACGAAGACCATCGCCTCACCCATCGCTTGGAAGAAGGCCACATACTGCCTGCCGTGCACGACGTGAAAGGATGCACGCTCGCCCAAGGGATAGCGGAATTCCCGCTCAAATTCCTCCAGCGCAATGCCCAGCCACTCAGGGGGCGATGTTTCCAGCCGGTGAAGATTCATGTGTTTGTTGAATGATAAAGCGGCCGCGATCTACAAGCGCGTGCCCACGTGAATGTGCGGATAGAAGAAGCTGCGATCACGCTCCCGCAGCGCCCTGCCGAGTTCGGCGTCCCACGCCAGTCCGCTGTCGAGAGCAGGTATGTCCAAGGTGGAATTGAGCTGGCGGAGAATCACCCTGCCACCCGTCTTCAAGACCCGACGCGCAGCTTCCAGCGTGGCCGTTGCATCTTCTTCAGAAAGCCAGTCGAGGATATTCGAGAGGTGCACGAGGTCCACACTTCCCGCGTCCAACGATTCCAGCACCTCCTTCATGTGGCCGTGCTCATACTCCGGCTTGGTCCGCGCGGTGAGTTGACCATGACAGTTTTGTATCCAGTCATAGGACACCACATCAGGAAAGCGGCCGGCCAGCATCTGCCAGAGGAAGGGATTGGCCCCAGCCTCGGGTCGCACCACGGCATCACGAATCCGCTCCGCAAAGTGACGATGGAATGGGAGGCGCGGGTTCTGCGTGGCGCTCTCGCCAAAGAGACACACGAGATTGGCGAGCGACATCACAGAGGCCAGCGCCTCGTCCAGCGCATCGCCGTCCGGAGTTCCCGGTGCCAGCAGTGCCGCAGCCTGGGATGCATCTCCGGACTGCAGCGCCCGTATGACATGCTCGCCTCTCCCTCCGAGTGCCTGCCGCAGTTGCGCAAACGTGACCTCGTAACGGCCTGCGTGGTCCGGGCCCAGCGCAGCCACCATCTCCAACGGGCCGAGCGCATCCTGGGACACGTGCAGTTTCTCAAAGCAGAGCTGCAATACCTGCCGCCGCTTCTCACCAGGCATGGGGAGATGCCCCAGCAGACGCTTCACCTCAGAAGATTTGAGCGTCTGGGCCAGATGCCATTTGAGCCGTGCGAGTTCCAGCTGCGCGGGATTCATATCCACCAGCAGCAAACGCTCCAGCGGCACCCAGCTCAGGCACACAGCCGTGTCCCCTCCGGAGGCCACCATCACCACCGTGCCCTCATAGGGCAGCACGGAGGCGAGTTCAAGGTCCAGTCGCGGGTCTTCACGCACCTGCGCAAAGGCCAGGGGCAGCTTCGCTGCTTCACGAGCCCAGGCGTCAGGTGGCGGAAGAGGCGGCATGGGTGGGCGTGGTTTGAAGGGCGGTTCGCAAGCGGAAGCACGATTGCAGCACGGCAAAGAGCGCGACACTCGCAACGAGATCCGTGAAGTAATGCAGTCGCAGATACAAGGTCCCCACCGCCATGAGCAGGGCAGGCAACAGCATGATCCAAAATCTCACGCGATGATTCTGAAAATCCCACGCCAGCAGAGTCATGGTCGCGAGCACATGCATGCTGGGAAACGCATCATACCGCGCGGCGATGCGAGCGTTCAGCATTTCATTGAAGCTGGTGACGACGCCTCCTTGCACGGGAGCCGCAAAGAGTTCTGGAAATGCCGCGGCCGGTGTTGCGGCGGGAAAGAGGAAATAGACAGTGAACCCTACGATGAACGTCGTGAACACCCACCGCATGAACTCTCGACGCAACTCCGTGGAGAGACACCACGCGGAAAGGAAAGCCCAGTGAACATACACCTGGTAACTCAAGTAAGCCACGCTGAGCACCTCCACCATCCACGGGAACAAGGTTCCCTCCCACGCCACCGCAGGTGTGGCACCCAGCAGCCACGTGTCCCACGACAGAATCTGCGCACTGTGCAGTGGCAATTGCAGCGCTTCGATGAGGCTCGAACTGCCCACGTACAACAGCCAGGTGACCGCAGCGCTGGCCAGCAGGCGCACGCGGCTTCCCTTCCGGGAAAGGAACAGCACTCCGGCATAGCCCACCGTGGAGGCGGCGACACCCAGCGTGGCTTCCCGCGCCACGCCGTGACACACCATCAGCACGAGGGCAAGCACACTGCCCAGCGCGAGGAAGAGCGCTTCATGCACCTGGATTCGCGATGTGAAGAAAACCCTGCTCACGATTCTCGATGCCTACGCTTCCATCCCCACGGACTCCTCTTCAAGCTGCCTTGCACAAACTCACCCACAAACGAGGCATAGGACGGGATGTACGAAGCGCCCTGCCTGCGCAGCTCAGGCTCCAGCGCCGCATGCACGCGCGGCAGGTGATGCCACGGCACCCCGGGATACAAATGATGCTCGAGGTGGTAGTTCTCATTGCACATGAAGTAGCGCACGAGCGGCTGTGTCAAAATCGTGCGTGTGCCTCGGACCTCATCATCCGCCTCCTCCAAAAGCGTGTGCTGGCTCATGCCACGGATATTGACCATGGTATTGATGAAGAGCATCGGCACCACCCACCCGTACCAAAGCCAGGCACCCGGAAGATGCAGTGACCAGACCAGCACGATCATCACGCCCAGAGCCGCCAGTTCCAAACTAATCAATCCGCGATCCCTCCAGGTCCCCTGTTTGAGACCCAGGATGGGAATGGCAGCGATGTACACCGGGTAGCCCACGAGCAAGCGCAGCCAGTTCATGGAAAACACCAGCCATGTCCAGCGCGTGTAGTTTTCATAGTGGTCCGGGTCACCTTCATTTCCCAGATGCTTGTGATGACGCAGGTGCAGCACGCGATACGCGGAAAAGTTCTGCAGCACGGGCATGGCACACAGCGCGCCCAGTACACCATTCCAGAGCGGATACCGGCTCAGCGTGCCATGCACTGCTTCATGCGTGAAGAGGCTGATGCCATGCAGCGACGCGCCCGCCAGCAGGCAGAACGGCAGCGCTGCGGCCCAATGCCACTCCTGCGCCACGAAGACCGCCGCGGCAGCTCCGAAGAGATAGAGCAACACAAACGACCCGATGCGGGACCAGTGCGCCCCGGACTCGACCACGTGCAGGGCGCGCAGCAGGCCGGGTTCCAGTTTGGGTTTGGCGCCAGCAGGGTTCATGGTCATGCCTTCCCGCGATGCAGCAGTGCCAGGTCCTCATACAGCTGGTGGAAGATGTGCAATCCCAGCACCAGTCCCTGCTCCACCCGGCGGCGTGCCATGCCGCCCGCGTTCCACGCAGGCTCCACCATGCGAAAGAAGCCCGCGGCGTGTTCCTTGTCGATCTCCGCATGCAGTGCGTAATGCACGAGCCGGTCCCGGGGTACCCAACCAGACTCCACCACCGAGCTGCCGATGATCGCCGAGAGATCGGCAAAGGTGTACTCGATGATGCCCAGGCAGGCGAAGGCTGTCTCCACCTCTCCCGAACTGCAGACTCCCATGAGCGCGAAGTTGAAGGCCATCACGGCAGGTCCTTCGCTCTCGCCCCGCATGTCACCAGCGTCCTCCCCGAGTGATTTCAGAAAGGCGAGGAAGGTATGATCATGCGCCATGGAGGGCCGGAAGTCCCCTCGTGTCTCCACATAGCCGTGCTCCTCCGCCAGATTGTGCATCAGGGATTGCCGGGAGGCAGAGTCCGGCAGGCGGGCCATGAGAGCCGCCATGGGGCGTGAAAAGAAGCGGACGGCAAAATAGAACTGCCGTTGGGAGCAAATGAATTGCTCCCGCGTGAGGGTGCCGGAGGAAAGTCCGGCAAAATAGGCACCCAGATGCACCGGGTGACGCGACAGGGACGATTCTACTGCGGCAATCATACGTGCTGAAGGCATAGCAGCTCCGGCCCCTATTCGTGCCATTGAAAAAAACTGCCGCTCAATCGACCCAATCAATACAGCAACAACAGACTAAATGCCCGATATTCCACCTCTGAAGAATGTCACTGGATCCACCCTCCCGGATTGACCCGGGCAGCATCCCCTTCTAGATTTAAAGATTACAGGAACCCCCACATGTGCGGCATTGTAGGCTACATCGGAAAACGGCAGGCCAGCCCCATCCTTCTGGATGGTTTGCGGCGTCTGGAGTATCGCGGGTATGACTCGGCGGGCATGGCGCTTCAGAATGGCGGCCACCTCGATGTGCTGAGGCGTGCGGGGCGCATCGAGAACCTGCGCCAGCTGGTGGCGGAAAAGAGCCCCACGAGCCTTGCCGGCATCAGCCACACCCGCTGGGCCACCCACGGCGCACCCACGGATGACAATGCGCACCCGCACTGTGACCAGTCGGGGAAACTTGCCATCGTGCACAATGGGGTGATTGAGAACTACCAGTCCCTCAAGGATTTCCTCACGAATGACGGCCACACCTTCGCCTCGGAAACGGACACCGAGGTGCTGGCCCACCTGATTGGCTACTACTACGACAAGGGCAATGGCGACGCTCCGGTGAAGAAGCTGGTGAGCGCCATCCAGCAAGCCCTCATCAAGGTGAAAGGCACGTACGGCATCGCGGTGATTCACACCGATTGCCCGGAGTACATTGTGGGAGCCCGACTCGGCAGCCCGCTGGTGGTCGGCCTGGGCCAGGAGGAGCACTTCCTCGCCAGCGACGTCTCCGCCATCATCGCCCACACAAAGGAAGTCATCTATCTGAACGACTACGACGTCGTCACCATCACGCGCAATGGCTTCGATGTGCAGTCGCTGGAAGGTGGCGTGGCCAAGGTGAAGGTGAGCACCGTGGACTTCACCGAGGACGAGGCGGAGAAGGGCGACTTCCCGCACTTCATGCTCAAGGAAATCTATGAGCAGCCGCAGTCCCTCCGGAATGCCATTCGCGGCCGTCTCTCACGGGATGAGGCCACGGCCGTGCTGGGTGGTTTGCAGATGACTCCGCAGCAGCTGCGCCAGATTGACCGCATCATCCTGAGCGCGTGCGGCACCGCCTGCCACGCAGGCATGGTCGGCGAGTACCTCATTGAATCCCTCGCGCGCATCCCCACCGAGGTGGAAATCGCGAGTGAATTCCGCTACCGCAACGTGCCCACCACGAAGGACACACTGCAGTTCGTCATCAGCCAGAGCGGTGAGACGATTGATACCCTCGCCGCCCTTCGTGAAGCCAAGCGCAAGGGCATCAAGTGCCTCGGCATCGTGAACAACGTGGCGAGCACCATCGCCCGCGAATCGGATGGCGGCATCTACATCCACGCCGGTCCGGAAATCGGTGTGGCCGCGACGAAGAGCTTCACCTCCCAGGTGGCCGTGCTCACCCTGCTGAGCCTGCTGCTGGGCCGCATCCACCACCTGAGCAGCACGGATGGCCTGGAGATGATCGACGAGCTCGAAGCCATCCCGGACAAGATTACCGAAATCCTCAAGCAGGCCTCCCACATCAAGGACATCGCGGAGAAGTACGCGCATGTGGACGGCATGCTTTTCATGGGCCGCCTCATCAACTACCCAGTCGCGCTCGAGGGCGCGCTGAAGATGAAGGAAATCAGCTACATCTACGCCAGCGGTCACCCCAGCGCCGAGCTGAAGCATGGCGTCATCGCCCTGGTGAAGCCGGAGCTGCCGAGCGTATTCATTGCACCTCACGATGCGGTGTTCGAGAAGAACATCAGCAACATCCAGGAGGTGAAGGCACGCAAGGGTCCCGTCATTGCCGTGGCCACGGAAGGCCACCCGAACATCGAAAAGGTGGCGGATGACGTGATCTACATCCCGCGCTGCCCGTCCATTCTCAGCCCCCTCCTGACAGCAATCCCGCTCCAGTTGCTGTCCTACTACGTGGCCCTCGCCAGAGGTTGCGACGTGGACAAGCCGCGCAATCTCGCGAAGAGCGTGACGGTGGAATGAACAATTTGGGACAATTTCGCATCAGAATTCGCATGCCGTTTTTTCGCGCGCTTGCGATGTCCTGTGGTCTGCCTTTGATGCTTGCGACCGGGATGATGCGTGCCGAGGAGACAACACCCGTTCCTGTTCCCGTTCCAGCGCCGCCCTCGGCACCCCTGGCTATCGCTCCCTCGCCTCCGCCGATACCGTCCCCCGCGGACCCAGTCTCCATGAAGGCAGGCTCGACGGGAGCGCTGCCGGATGCGCCTGCCGCCGGTCCTCCTTCTCCGCAGGATATGAAGCCTTCGGAATTCCTCGCCTGCGTGGGCCAGCAGACGAAGGCCCGATGGCGCCAGCTCTACCGTGAGCAGGCACCCACGCCCTCCTCCCAGCGGCTGCGTGTGGCCTTCACCCTCGGCTCCCTTCAGGGCGATGCCTACCTCGCCCTGCAGGCGGGAGATTCCCAGCGCTTCCGCGACAACAACCAGGACGTCCTCACCCACTGCCGCGTGCTGGGTCTCGCGGAAAAGATGAGCCCCGACCTCATGACGGAGGCGAAGATGGCACAGACCGAAGACTGGGCCGCCCTCCGTGCGAAAATCGGAGACACGCACAAGCTCACGGAAACCCTCCTGGCCGAGCAGCGCGATGAAGACCTCGCCATCCTGGTGAATCTGGGCATGTGGATGCGCCTCTTCGAAGTGGCCTCCACCCTCGTGGTTGCCGATACCGAGGTGGAAAACAAGAGCCTCTGCGTGGGCTCCGTGCATCTCTTGAACGAACTCATGGCCCGCTACGAGCGACTCACGGAAACCACCCGTCAGGACCCTTCCGTAGTGCTCCTCGGCAATGTGTTGCAAATGCTCCAAAAGCACTGGGCGAACACGAACGAAGCACCTCCGCAGGAAACCATCGAGATGACGTTTGAGAAGCTACGCTTCATCATGGAGAAGATGAAGTAGGGAGAGGAGGTGGAGTGCCTCAAGCGTGCCGGGACTTCGGCAAGTCGCACTCCTTGCTCGAGGCCAACGTTTTCGGCGAAGTGCCATGACTCACGCGAAACACATCAAACTCGGATGTATGCCGTCACCATCAGTGCCAGCTGAAACTCTGGTGCAAGATGGTTGGCTTACCTTTCTTCTATTCTTCGCCGTTTCCGAAGAGATAGGGAGCAGTGGGTATCTGGATGATCTTGGCGTTGCAGTCGCAGAGTGCATCGGGTGCTCATCAGCCAAGATGGGATACCCGAATGACGAGGGATTTCCAGAGCATCCGCTTTACTCAGCGGGTATTTCCGACGGGGAAGGCTTTTATAGACTATCAAGTTCTCCGTGGCTCGCGGAAGTTGATTCACAGATGAGACGGTCGAGAGACCGCATTGGGGGTTCACGCGGCGCAGGCGTTTCCGATGAGCCGAGTTCCCTCTTTCATTTCATTGTGCCACTGAAAGAAGTGACATTTGAGTGCCTCGCTCAAGATATCCAGGTTCGCGGATACCACCGAAACTTTGACGACGCGTTCAGGTATGTTCGCAGCCGATTTCGCGAGCACTGAATGAAAGCTTCGCCAACCATGCGCTGCATCAAACCGGGCCATCCCGCTCTGGTGGCAATCGTGGCGTCGCACGAGCCAAGTGACTGAGCTTGGAGCGTTAAGCCCAAACAAGATTGCGAATCCCATGCCGTGTGACACTTGCAGGAAGTACGACCAGAAGATGACCGACTCCAATTGGGAATGGATCTTCGACCAGTTGCTGCACGACCTTCGGGAGCAGAGAGTCAGCCATCTTGATGGTGATTGCTCTCTTGAGGAAACGATTGGTCACATCTACAACGAGACGAGATTTTCCGTCATCCAGAATTTCCTCTGCACCTGCGGAACCAGCATCAAATGGGGCGTGTGCATCCGGGGTGCGCCCATCTTGAGGCTGTCCGCGCCGTAGTGATTGAGGAGGCGCCAAAGGAGCGCGGACATTCCTGTCCGCTGCCCCTGACGCACCACCCACTTTCATCTGACAGGCAGGGCCACGTTCCACTAGCAGCTCCTGTAAAGGTGCTCGCAGCTTCCCATACGCAAAACCTCGCTTCGTTACAGAACGGCGGACAAGAGTGTCCACGCTCCTTTAGATGGTTGAATCCCTTGCAGTCTGCAACACCCAGCACCCTCCGCACGCACCCCTCCCAATAATTCCCGGAAATTCGTGTCCAATTTCCAACTTCCGGGAGCTTGTACTTCGCCGAAAAATTCCCCACGCCCCCTCAAGCCCCGAATGAGCCGCCCCCGCTCTCTTTTCCTCGCCTCCCTTCTTCTCACCCTTGGAATCGGAATCCAGAATGCCGCCTTCGCTGCCGAAGTCGGAGGGACCTATTCCGCGAACGCGACACTCGCGAACGGTGACACCTGGACCACTGGCACGACCATCAACAGCGGTGTGACGGTGACCATTCCCGACCTGGCCACAGTCACATACAACGCCACGGCCAACCAGAACCACGGCGGCGCAGGCACCTTGAAGATCAACCAGGGCGGCACGCTCCTGTTCGACACCAAGACCGCTACGGACAACTTCGTCGTCACCGGAACCCTCTCCGTGGTGAATGACGGCACCGTCCAGTTCGACGCCGGCACAGACCTCCAGCTCTCCACCAACGGCTCCTCCTTCACCAACAACGGGCTTATCCTGAAATCACAGGGTACAGACGCAGCCTCCAACGACCCGGCCTACATCTATCCGATAAGCCAGACCGTGGGTGGGAAGTTCACCAACAACGGCAACATCACCGTGCAGGCGGGCCACTTGAATATCGCAGGCTCTCAAGCGGCTGGAAAAGCGGCCAGCTCCACCGGCGGCACCTTCACCACCTCCGGCACGGGAGTGCTCTCCTTCTCCGGCGGCTGGTCACTCCTGCGCGGCACTTCTAACATGAGCGCGGGTGGCTCGGTGGAACTCAGCGATGAGGACCCGGCCGCCACCACCGGCACGTTCTTCGTGGCCATGGCCGCCACCACCATCCTGGATATGCAGGGCGATGGCCTCATCTGGAGAGACGGCAAGCTCAGGCCTAATGGCAACGTCATTAATAACCAGGGCCTCCTCCGGCTGCAAGGCGTCGGTGCGACTCTCTCCGGCACCTCCGGTTCATTCCTGAATTCCATGTATGGGACCTTCCGCTTGGAATCCGGCGACCTCACCGTCACCACCGTGACCCTGCGGAACGAGGGAGCCATGACCCTCAGCGCCGCCACTGCGGCCACCGTCGTGACCCTGAGCGGCACTGGCCTGCTGGAAAACGCCACCACAGGCACCATCACGCTGAATACCGGCATACTCACCACCAGCCTTGCTATCAGCAATGACAGCACCATGACCAACGCAGGCGCCACGCTGAACACGAACGGCAGCTTCACGAACTCCGGCACATTCAACCAGACCTCAGGCACCTGGAACCTCACCGCTGCGGCCACCAACACCGGCACCGGCACGCTGAATCTCAAAGGCACCACCGTCACCATCACCGGCACCACACTCACGAACAATGGCGTGGCGGCCTTCATCGCGCAGGATGGTAACGTGACTCTCCAGGGCACCGGCACCTTCCTAAACAACGGTACCTTCAACCACAACTACGGCGGCAGTAACGACAACCTCGTACTCGGCGGCACCATGACCTTCCAGAATCAAGGTACCTTCGAATTCTGGGACCGTGGCGACCTCCAATTCGTTGCCAGCGGCAAGTTCGTGAACAACGGCCTGCTTCAGAAAACCATCGCCGGGGCCGACCCGAGCTTTGTCTACGGAGAAGCCGGATTCGTCGCGAATGCAGGCAGCCAGGTCCTCTCCAGGTCAGGCACCCTTCGCATGGCTTCCGGTGGCACCAGCAACGCCGCCGCCCTGTGGACAGCGAATGGCGGAAACCTCGACATCGCGGGCACGTGGACGGGAACCATTGCGGGCAGTTCCGGCACCGCCAGCACCACCCGCGTGCGCATCACCGACAGCGGCAACGCCAGCGTGGCCAGCGACCTGACCGTGGGCTCTGGTGGACTGACTCTGAACATCTCCGGCGGCGGCGTGTATTGGGACAAGAAGGACATCCTCACCGGCGGGAATACGCTCTCGAATGCAGGTCTCTTCAACATCATCGACACACTCGCCGGTGACGTCAAAACGTTGCGCGGCGGTGGCGAACTGTTCAACACCGGCACACTGAAACTGCTCAGCGGCACCGTGACCCTGGCGGACAACAGTGTCCTGCGCAATCAGGGCTCCATCAGTATCGAACTCGGAGGCACTGGCACCGGAGGATTCACCGGCGTTGGCACCCTGAACAATGACACCGGCGGGACCCTCACTCATGTGACCGGGAATCTCACCTTCACCGGTGCCGATGTACACCTGCTCAACAAGGGCACCTATGACTGGATCTCGGGCACCATCACGCTCAACACCGGCGCTACATGGGAGAACCAGGGCACCGTGATTATCAATGCCACCAGCGCCCACAACTTCGCGGGTGACGGAACAGGCACCCTCAAAAACGCTGCCACCGGAACCGTGAACTGGAGCTCTGCCGGCGCCCTCAATATCAATGCCGGCGTGACCTTCAGCAATGACGGGACCGTAAATTGGAACGCCAACGGCGTTTTCAACATCGCCACCAGCGCGACCTTCGACAATAACGGCACCGTGAACTGGGGCTCCAGCGGCTTTCTCAGCATCGCCAGCGGCGGAACCTTCCGCAATGACGGCGTCTTGAATCTCACCGGCAATGCCAACCGTTCGCTCAGCGGAGCTGGCACGTTCGAAAACAATGGCACCTTCAACTTCGCCGCCTCGGGTGCGAATGACAACCTGGAATCCCTCACGGCGGGAGGCAAGTTCACGAACAACGGCACCTTCAACTTCGTGGGCATCCCGGATTACCGTATCATCTCCGGATACACCTTCACGAATCTCGGCACGGTGAATGTCACCGCGACGAGCAACAGCACTGATGCCGCCCAGTTCTTCTCGAACCTGGCGGATGGCAATGGAGCCATCTTCGACAACCAGGGCACCGTGGAGGTGAATGGCGGTCTCTTCCGTGTGACCACCAACGTCAACGGCTCCACTCAATTCGCCAACGTCGCCCTCACCCAAAACGACGGCGCAGGTACACTCACCGGCGGCACCTGGGTGGCAAACAGCACCGTGAATGCGAACACGACATTCGCCAAGATCGACCTGGCTCCCTTCGGCGTGAGCAGTGGCATCACCACCATTGGTCAAAATGCCGTGGTGGATTTGATTGGCTCCGGCGCTGAGCTCACCCAGCTTGCTTCGCTGACTACGGTAGCCGGCAAATTCTACGTGAGCAGCGGGAAGAACTTCAATGCCACGGGTTCGAGCTTCACCGTCACCTCCACGGGCACGGTGGGTGGCAATGGCACCTTCAGCGATGCTGTCGTCATCAACGGCTCCGTCACTCCCGGTTCCGGGCGCGGTACGCAAACCGGCAAGCTGACCTTTAATGCCGGCATCACCTTCAACGCCGGGTCGTCCATCACGATGCAACTGGCATCGCCCACCGGCACCGTGCCGCAAGACGGCAGCGTCACCCTCTCCAACATCAGCAGCTACATTAATGGGCTGGCGGACCTGGACCCCACCACCGAGCATGATGCCATCGATGCGAACGGCACGCTGACGCTCAATCCCGGCATGACCATCTCCGTGGTCTCCACGGGAATGACCTTTACCTATGGACAGTATTTCGACCTGTTTGATTGGACTGCCCTCGTCGGCATCACCACCCAAGCAGAAGTGGATGCCATCTTCGATCTCCCCACCCTCGCCGAAGGCCACGAGTGGAAGACCGACCTCTTCCTCACCAAGGGCATCGTGTACGTCGTTCCCGAACCGTCACGCGCCGTGCTCCTGCTCGGCGGCATGATGATGCTGGTGATGAGAAGACGGAGGAAATAAAACCAACCACTAACGAAGAGCAGTGCGCAGGGACGTCAGGTTAAACGAACTGTATGGTACCAGAGGAGAAGGTAAACATTCGCGACTGATTCGGACGCTGTGTCGCACAGCGTCCTTGGACTGCGCGCAGCCCTGCTGCCGCTTTCCTAAAGTGCAGCCTGCTGCACGCTACACTGCGACGAAGTCGCCAAGCTTCCTGGACATATCACCTTACGAGCGAGTGTCATCATCGCCACAGCAGGCTATGGACTCTGGAAAGCGGCAGCAGGCTGCACGCAGTCCAAGGCCTTCGGCACCGCTTCCATATCCTTCGCCTGACGTTCACGCGCAATGAACGAGCCCCAACCACAACACACCGTTCCCCCACCCTCTCAAATCACCTTCACCATCACATAATCATCCATCACAAACCCGCCGCCGATATCCGTGCAAACCTCCCCCTCAAATTCAAAACCCGCACGGCGGTAGGCGCGAATTGCAGCACTGTTGTTCCTATTCACCGTGAGCCGGAGCCGTCGCATGCCGACCTCACGCGCACGCTCTGAGACCCATGCGAGTGCCTTCGCACCAACGCCATGGCCGTGCAGGGCGGGCTTCAGATAGACCTTGTGCAGGTACGTGATGTCACCTCCGGGCTTGTTCTCCCATGCGAGATAGCCCGCGGCCTCGCCATCATGAATCATCATGGCGTAGTGCACCTGCCGCTCGCGCACCTCGCGCTTCAACGATTCCAGGTTGTACATGAGGTCCAGCATGTATGTGATCTGCTCCATGCTAATGATGGTGGGATACACCTGATGCCAGATTTCATGCGCGAGCCGCTGGATGGTGGGCAGTGCCTCCTCCCCCACCGGCTCGAAGCGAACCTCTGCCGGCGCCGCAACCGTCTTGCCCGCCCAGCGATGCACCAAGGTCAGCGCATCACGCCAGGCATCGAGATCATCCGTGGGACTCAACCGCGAAAGGTGGTCCACAATCTGCCCACGCGTCGGCTTGATGATGCCCTCTTCCCGCACCTGCTTGGCATCATCCGGGAATTCATGCTCGGAGAGCGACTCCTTCGCCAGATACCAACACGCCCAGGCACGCCAGCTTCGCAATTCCTTGTGCGGCTCCACCATGCGCGTGGCGAGGTGCTGGTAGTGCCGGCGCGGATTCCCGATGAACAGGCCCTCAGGTCGATGGTGCAGGAACCACGCCTTCGCATGATACGGCGCCGCCGGACACGGACCCACGCCATCGAACGGCGGCTGGTGCGTCACGGCCGCTTGATACGAAACATGGGGCAGCCAGCAGGAGAGCGCGCGGTTCACCAGCAGGATCGCCTTCGCAGGAAACCCCGCCAGCCACAGCACCTGGGCATACTCCATGGCCGTGTAGTAAAACGCTTCACTGCGATCCGCACCCAGGGCGTGGATGCTATCCGAGGTCAGCATCCGCCCGGTCATGGGCAGGTAGGGGCAGGGCTCCGGGGCACTCATGTCTCTGCAGGATGACTTCTCTTCGACTAGCCTCCCTGCACCGGCGGCATGATGGCGATTTCGGCATTCTCATGCAGGGCGCCGTCGCGTTTCGCATAGTACTGGTCCACGGCAATGAGGAGGCTCTTGTCCCACTCCTGAAGCTTCGGCCAGCGGGTGAAGAGTTCCCCCAGCAGGTCCGCCACGGTCGCGCCGGACTGGAGTTTCACCGGCACCTCATCGGCGCCCGCCACATCCCGCAACACAGAGAAGAAAAGAACTCGTACCGTCATGACACAGGAAGATTCGCCGGATTCAGGATGCCGATGCAGGGCAGATTCCGGTAGTGGCCCTGGTAGTCCATGCCATACCCCACCACAAACTCATCCTCGATTTCAAAACCGATGTAGTCCGCCACCACCTCGCGCACGCGGGGTCGGTCCTTGCTGATGAGCACCGCCGTGCGCAGGCTCAGAGGCTGGCACTCCGTAAGAATGCGCTCCTGCACCGTGCCCAGCGTGAGGCCGGTGTCGAGAATGTCATCGATGAGCAGGACATCCCTCCCCCGCAGGTCAAAGGGCAACGTGCGCGCCACTTCCAGGCGACCGCTGGAACTTGTGCCGCCATGATAGCTGCTCACCGAGAGCGTGTGCAGCCGCACTGGCAGCGTCACATCCCGCAGCAAATCCGCCACGAAGAAAATCGCGCCGTCCATGAGCGCGACCACGGTCAGCTCACGGCCCGCAAAGTCATTCCGGATGCGCCCAGCCAGCTCGCTCACCCGCTGCCGGATGACCACCTCGTCCAGGAGAATGCGCTCCACGCTGGAAAGAACACCTGCAACATTTGCGCTCATGCGTAACTATTGGCATACGCCATGTCTGTTCTCTATCCCTCGTCCTCGCCCGCTGGCAAACCGAATCTCGCCGACCTGCGGCTGAGCTACGAGAAAGGCGCCCTCGACGAGGCCACGCTCCCCGGCGACCCCATGGAGCTCTTCCGTCTCTGGATGGACGATGCCCTGGCTGCCCAGGTGCTGGAGGCCAATGCGATGACGCTTGCTACCGTATCGGCGGATGGCCAGCCCTCTTCCCGCACCGTCCTGCTGAAGGGCTACGACGAGCGCGGCTTCTCCTTCTTCACCAACTACCACAGCCGGAAAGGCCGCGAGTTGGAAGGCAATCCCAAGGCCGCCCTCACCATCTTCTGGAAGGAGCGCGAGCGGCAGGTGTGCATCCGCGGGGCCGTCACCAAGCTCAGCCGGGAGGAAAGCGATGCCTATTTTCAGAGCCGCCCCTATGGCAGTCAGATTGGCGCCTGGGTCAGCGAACAGAGCGAGGTCATTCCCAATCGTGAATGGCTGGAAGTCCGCGACCAGGAGCTGAAGGCACAATACGCCGAAGGCAAAGTGCCCATCCCGCCCCACTGGGGAGGCTTCGTCGTAGCGCCTCATGAGGTCGAATTCTGGCAGGGCCGCCCCAGCCGTCTCCATGACCGCATGCTCTACCGCCGCGTGGGTGCTGCCTCATGGGAGCGGGTGCGCCAAAGCCCGTGAGCACATAGATTGTCAGCGGTGGCAGCGTTTGCATCCGAGACATCTGGCGACAGGTTCGCTATCATCCTTCCATCATGAAGCACCTCTGGGTTCAATCCTTGTGCCTGTCACTGCTAGCTGGCGTCTTGGGCGGCGCCTTGGTGACAGCCCAGCCTGCTGACATCACAACGCCACCAGCTGCGGTGGTCGAGAAGCTGAAGCTTTCTCCCTTCTACAAGAAGCATGTGGACGTAGAAGGCTTCTCCATCGTCTCCTCTGAGAAGGTGCCCGATGCCGCACTCTACGAAGCTGCCTGGCTCGTGAACCGCATGGTGGGGCATCGGCCTGACATCCTGAAGGCCCTCGCGGAGAACAAAGCCCGCTTCGCCATCATGGCGCATGATGAATTCACCACCACGATGCCGGAGCACAGCGACATGAAACCGGCGCCCTACTGGGACAAGAGGGCCCGTGGTCTGGGCGCCACACCACTGCGGCCGGCAGTGAGCTGCGGTGCGGAGAATCTGCTCTGCTACCCCGGCGATCCCTATCAGCGGGAAAACATCTGTGTGCATGAGTTCGGCCATGCCATTCATCAAATGGGACTCAACACTGTGGATCCCACCTTCGATACACGCCTCGCTGCCACTTACGAATCCGCGATGAACGCCGGCCTCTGGAAGGATACCTACGCTGCGAGCAACAAGAACGAGTACTGGGCCGAAGGCGTCCAGGATTGGTTCGACACGAACCGCGAGAACGACAACCAGCACAATCACATCAACACCCGGGATCAACTCAAAACCTATGACTCCGGTCTCGCAGCATTGCTGAAGGAAGTTTTTGGCGACAAGCCCTGGCGCTACCAGCGCATCGCAGACCGCCTGCCGGAAGATCGCGCCCACCTGCGAGGCTGGGACGTTGCCACTGCACCGAAGTTCGAGTGGCCCAAAGCGCTGGTGGAATGGCAGGAGAAGAATCGCCAGCCACTGATGAGCTCTCGTGAATACGCTGCGGTGCGGCTGGTCCCCATGAAGGCCGCGCAAGCGCCTGCCTCCCTGAATGGGAGTGAGAAGACGATGTTGCATTTCTTCAACACCCGCCGCTCCGCGGTGAAACTCTGGTGGGTGGACACGAAAGGAACACGCAAACCCTACGGCAGTGTGGCTCCCAGCGGAGATTCCATGCAACAGACCTATGCCGGCCACTGCTGGCTGGTCACCGATGAGACAGGCAATCCCGTAGGCCACTGCGTCGCCCTGCAGAAGAGCGGCAAGGTGATCATTGAATAAATAGACAGGCAGCCGTTCGCAATATGCCGCCAAAGCGGCCGTACTGAGCGGCAAGCCATGAACGCTCTTCCTCCTCTTGCCTCTGTCCTGGGCACATTGCTGATGTGCAGTTCCCTGCACAGTCAGGCTCCCGAGGTGCCCATCTATCCGGAAACACGCAATCCCAAGTCCCAGATGGTGATCACCGATGAGGCAAATCGCCTCAAGGTGCGCGGCGAACTCGTCCCCATGGAGAAAATCGTGGAACAGATGAGCCGCACCACCTGCGAGCTCGATCTGCCCAAGCCACGCACCCAGAAGCTGGAGGGCCGTGAATTGTGGAATGCCGCGCGACGTGCCCACCTCCGCGTGGGCTGGCACTACCTCTGCAAGAAGTGCAACAACTGGCATCTCAATCTCGCGGGCGGCTACGCCATCACCAACGATGCCGTGGTGACCTGCGGTCACGTACTGGAGAATGAAAATATCCGGGAGGGTTACCTCATCGTCGCAGATGAAGACGACCAGGTGATCCCGGTGGTGGAAGTGCTGGCGGCTAACCGGGCCACGGACACGGCCATCATCCGAGTCAAAGGCGCCACGCTCAGTCCCCTTTCCTTCACCTCCGATGTGATGCCGGGTGACAGGGTCTACTGTTTCAGCGAACCCAAAGGGAGACGCGGCTACTTCAGTGAGGGCATCGTTAATCGATTCACCAGGCATCCCTTCCGCAGCAACATGCGCGTCGCAGCACCGGACACACCTGCACCAACACAAAAGCCGGCCCCCACCAAGGGCACGCCACCACCGCCTCCCGAACCTGTCAGTGCCAATCCCGAGAATGATCCGGTTTGGATTCAGGTGAGCACCTCATGGGCTCCTGGCTCAAGCGGCTCTGCCGTGCTGGATGCCCACGGCAATGCCATCGGTCACGTTTCCCAGATCCAGACGGTGTATCAGGATCCCTCCAAGCCCGGCACCCAGACACCCGGCACCCTCATGGTGCTCCATGACGCCATCGCCGCCAGCAATGTACTGAAGCTCATCAAGAGCAAGACCCGCTCCGAATAACAAAAGGAGCAGCGGAGCCTGAGCTCACACTGCTCCTCGCGTTGTCTTTGTGATTGAACCTTGGACAGCGTGCTATTTGCCAGCGCACCACTTCACCGCATTCAACAGGATGCTCTTGAAGGCAGCGTCCTCATGCGTGCGTTCATCATGCCCGAGTGCGATGCACGCGATGCGAGCCTTGTCATTCTTGGTGATCCACACACTGGGGTGCGGCTTGCCAAACTTCTGGCTCGGTGACGTTTCCGCGAGCACTTCAATCCCCGCAGTGCCCGTTGGGATTTCCTCTGGCTTGGCATTCACATAGTAGAGCTCATCCGTGACGTCAAACTTCGCAGGCACACCCTTCATGATGGGGTGGTCCGCCTTGACCACATTCACCGCGAAGGGGCCAAGCTTGTCGTGGCCCTTGGAGCCACCACCCACGATCTGCGCATTGAGTTCCGGCCAGCGAGGATAGGCATACCACGTGCCAGGGTGCATCATCACCACGCCCTTCCCGGCAGCCACACGATCAAACAACGCCTTGCGATACGCCGGGCTGTCGAAGAACTGGCGGTTCACGCTGATGACAGCGACATCAGCATTGGCCAGCTCAGCCGCCGCCTGGTCGCGGTCCTCGGTGTAGTGCACGGTGTATCCTGCATCTTTCAGCGTAGCGGTGTCCACTTCACCGAAGAACTTGGCGAAGTTATGCGAACTGCCGCCACCAACGATCAACACCTTCGCCTTGCCTGCTTCCCAGGACACGGGTGTCGCAGGCACCAGCTTGCCATCACCCTTGCCGCCCTCCTTGGGCCCTGGTTCGGTCGATTCAGCCGCGGGAGCGGGAGAAGGAGAAGCTGCCGCTGCTGCACCCGGCTTTGCGCCCATCCGACCCTCGACATCTGCGGTCACGGCGACCACTACCGGCGCCACACCATTAGCGAAGCTCTCAAGAGCCAGCTTCTTGATGACTCCCGATTTTGTCAGGGTGAGGCTGAGGAGACGCACCTGCTGGTCATCGCTAATCGGCTCCTTCACCAACTGGCTGCCCGGCACTTCAACCTCACGGATGTAGTCAGCAAACGCCTCGCCATTGTTCAGCGTGAACTCCTCCGTCTCGCCACTGTCATAAGTGACTGTGGCCTTCAATGCGGGCACACGGTCTCTCACCGCAGGGAAGCCCCAGCCGGCGATACCGCTGAGCAGGTGCAGCTTCTTCGCCTGTGCATTCACCGCAACCTCCACGCGCTGCGGATAGGTCCAGCTCTGGCTCTTTTCCGGACCGCCCTTGAGCACGATGATGTTCGTGCCCGTGTCGCTCTTCGCCGCATCTTGGACAAAGAAGGGAATTCCCTCCACCTTCACATTGCCATACTTCGCCAGACGCACCTGACCCTGATTGGGCTTGGGTCCCGCGAAGACACCTTCGCGACTGTCCGCCGTGTAGGCCGGACGAAGATCGACGATGCGGAAATGCTTGAGCGCATCGCCGCAGATGTAGGCCAGCAGATCACGCAATCCCTCGGTGCCCATCGCTTCCAGTCCTTCCGGCATCAGACTGCGGCGCGTATTTTCACGCGTGGCAATCTCGCTCTTCGGAATCTCCTTCACCCCTGCCTGAGTGGCGAGTGTGAGGGTGGAGGCATTTTCCGAAGTGATGACACCCACCATGGCGTCACCTTTCTTGGTCGTGATGTTGTGCGCCCAGAAACTGGGGTCAACTTCACGATTCGGATCGATGATGTGCACCAGCAGTTCCGCCGGACCATGCGCGCCCATGCCGTCCAGCGGCGGGCCCACGGCAACACCGACATCGCCGAGTTTGTGGCAGGTGGCGCACAGCGCATACACCACCTTGCCCTTTGCGGCATCACCAGGCTTCTCCACTTCCGGTGCGAGCTGGGCAATGAGCTTGTTCTTCTCCGCCGTGGTGGGGCTCAGCTTCTCCAGCATCTTGTTCGCGCGAGTAGCAACCTGCTTGTTCGGATGCGTGCGTAGACGGGCAATGTTGGAGGGCCCAAGGGACTTGGGAGTGACCTTGCCTTCTTCAACAAGATCCAATAGCGCAAGCGTGGCGTTCGGACGTTTGAGGATCGCGTCGAAGGCGCGGTTCTGCAGTTCCGGCTTCAACCCAACATAAGCGGGCACAAGTTCAGAGACACTATCGCTTTCGCTGAGAGATTCAATGATGGCGGACTGCAATGCGTCAGGCGCATCCGGCGCGGCGAAAACCGGAGCTACATTGCGTCGCGCTTCACCTCCGACGCTGATGAGTGCCTTTGCGGCATGGATGCGATCTGCGACGGAGGCGAATTTGTCCGACAGCTTAGCAGTAAAGCTGGCGATTTGGGCTTTTACCGCATCGGCCAGCTCGCCTTTGGTATCCCACTTCACAACGAGGGGGAGGGCGAGCCCACTTGTGGACGCATTGGAAAGCAGCTTCTGAAGCGGAGCCTTCAGCGCAGGTGTTGTTTCAAGGGTGATACCGTCCTTCCTGGCGAGCACCTGAAGAACTTCCAGTCTAAGCTCATCCGCGTGAGGCGGCGCTTCCGCACAGGCTTCCAGCACAACCGCAGGACCAGAGACCCCATTGATTCCATTTTGAGCAATGGCTGAGATCAGCGGGCGCAACCTGTCGTGTTGCGAGCTCTTAAAACACGCCTGCAGAGCCTTCGCCGCCTGACCTTCCTCTTCCCGAATCGGCGGGCTGTAAGAAACAGCCGCAATGATGGCGCTCCGTGTCCAATCATCCTGCGCTTCCGCATACTTCCTGGCAATATCTTCAAACTGACGCGAGAGACCACTCCACGGACTTGAGAGCTGGCGGGTAAGCGCTCCAAACTTGTTCTGCCAAACGGATTCGTTCGTATAGCGCCCCTTGTCGGCCTCTTGGTGGTTTTCGCGGATGAGCCTCAGTGCCTGCTGCTTCACATGAACATTGGGACTGGCCTCCATCGATTGAACCAGGCCGGCATGATCGTTCTTATCCAGCTTCGCCACCTCAACCTTCTTCGCGTCCTTGTGCTGCACCTTCCAGATGCGGCCATAGTAATGGTCTCGGTCAGGCCGCACCGCCGCGTTCGCAGGGCCATGCACGGGACCACGCGTGTCATTGTGAATCACGGCCTGGTTGCAGAAGTCCACCACATAGAGCGCGCCATCCGGACCGACACGGACTTCAATGGGGCGGAACCAGAGGTTCTTGCTGCGGATGAACTCGGTGTGCTCACGACCAGGTTCACGATGCGCCTTGAAGGTGACGCCATCGGGCTCGACCATGAAGTGGCTGACGATGTTCAGCGTAGGTTCGGTGGTGAAGTAGCCGTAGTTCCACTTTGCAGGCCAGGCGCCGCCTTCATAGATGGAGCAACCAGCCGCAGCGGTGTAGCTGCCCACCTGGTCGATTTGCACATAGGCCTGTTGTTCCCAGTGCATGGCGGGATAGGTGGGTTCCTTGGGCAGCAACCCATTCGTGCCCATCACGCCGGGCAGCTTCCCTTTCGCGAGGACGTACTCAGGCAGCACCACGTGAATGAAGTGATTGCCGCTCGTGGGCTGCGTGTAGAAGACCTCGCCGCCCCAGGTGATATCCAGTCCCCACGTATTGCCACCGCGGGAGGCATATTGCTCAATCGCACTGCCATCTGGCTTGAAGCGCACGACGCCTGCACCGATGGCGCCAAAGCTCTTCGTGCCATCACCGGATTTTGCATCTTCCGTGCTGGAGTAGCCGTGCGTGGCATACACCCATCCATCTTGTCCCCAGCGCATGTTATTGATCACTGCATGCGTGTCGCGATTGCCTAGATTGGTATAGAGCTTGGTACGCTTGTCCGCTTTGTCGTCACCGTCGGTGTCTTCAAAGTACCAGATGTCCGGCGCTGCGCAGACGATGACGCCGCTCTTGTAAAACACACTGGAGGTCGCGAGTTCAATCTTGTCGGCAAAGACCGTCTTCTTGTCCATGATGCCATCGCCGTCGCTGTCGCTGAGAATGGACACGCGGTCGAGCGGCTCGCGCTCATGCTGTCCCGGCTTCACGGCGCCCGAGTCTTTCCAGGCCTCGACATTCGCCTGACGAAGTCCATTAGGATACTCCGGCGTCTCCACCACCCACAGGCGGCCCTTCTCATCCCAGTCGATGTTCATGGGCTTGTTGATCAGCGGCTCGGAGGCGACCAGCGAGATGTTAAACTCGGGATGCACTTCCAGGTCCTTGGGAATGTCCTGCGGCGGCGGGCAGCCCCCGGGCAGGTAGCGCAGGGCGCTGCCGAGTTCAGTCGGCTTGCAGAGCATATCCGTATTGTCACGCTTTCCCGCCCACGCGATGCCACGAAGGATGGCGGCACGAAGACCGTTATGAGAAAAGTTGGCGTGGTAGTGACCGGGAATGCAAACGAAGGCGCGATAAGGAGTGCTGCCACCTTCCGCCGTGCGCTCATATGTCCACATCTGCGGCTGGATGTCGTAGATGTTCACCGCCTTGCCCTTGGCCACGGCCTCGGCAGCACGTTGCTGGGCTTCCTTGTTTCCTTTTCCACGAGTATCGGCCGCCTTTGGTGTATAGGCCGCGGCGAGCACCTTCACTTCTGGAAGGATGTCCATGTCATAGTAGATCTCGTCATCGATATCGAAATTCGAGATGTCCTTCGTGATGGGATTGTCCCGGTCCGTAAAATAGAGGGACATGGGAGCTTCGAGCCACTTCGTGGGTGTCTTGTGATTCCAGGATCCACCGATGATGCTCTTGTACCACTCCGGATCGCGCGACACAGCACCGGCATGAATCACCACCATGCCACCACCGCGTTTAAGGAACTCCATCAGGTTCTTGCGCTCTTCACCGAGGGCAATGTTCCCAGCCTCCTGTGCGTGGAGGATGAGCACGTCGGTGTTGTCGAGTTGCTCCTTCGTGGGAAACGCATCTCCGCCATCCGCCTTGGCGCCGCGCTCATTCAAGAGCGGCACCCATTCCTTGAGAAAGCGGGGATAGTCATGCGCGCCGGGTCCGTGAGATTTCGGACCGCTGCGAATGAAGACGCGGATGGGATCCGCAGCTTGAGCAACGCTGCAGAGAAGCGCGAGGGTGAGGAGGATACGAAGCATGGCGAGCGAACGTGAAAGAGAATAGTGAAGGGGACCGCTAATCAGCGCTAACAAACGCTAATAATAACAAGACCGAAACGTCTCGAAGTCAGACCCAGGAGAGCTCTGGGAAAATATTAGCGTTCCGTTAGCGTCCATTAGCGGTCCGAAAACTCGTTGTTCATCTAGCAAGAGGCACACTCTTGAACTCCCGGGTGAGGTTTGTGAGACTCTCTTCCACCCCCATGCGTTCGAGACTGCTGGCGCCTACGAAACCATCCGCGGTGGTTTTGCTGAGGATGTACTCCACATCCTTCGGCGTATTGATGGGACCGCCGTGGGTAAGCGTGAAGACATCCTTCCGCACGGACCGTGCGGCATCGATAATTTCCTGGGTGCGGTTCACCGTGAAATCCCAGTCAACGACGGCATTCACCACGCCGATGCTGCCACCCACCGTGGTGCCCACGTGGGCGATCACGGCATCCGCGCCCTGCTTGGTCATCTCAATCGCTTCTTCAGGCGTGGCGACATAGACGATGCTGAAGAGGTCCATGCGATGGGCGAGCCCCACCATCTCAAACTCCTTCTGCACACTCATGCCGGTCTCCTCCAGCACCTGGCGGAAATGGCCGTCCACAATCGTGTGTGTAGGGAAGTTGTTCACGCCGGAGAAACCCATGTCCTTCACCTTGCCCAGCCAGTGCCACATGCGGCGGCGTGGGTCGGTGGCATGCACGCCGCAGACGACGGGAATCTCCTTCACCGTGGGCAGCACTTCATACTCGCCAATCTCCATGGCCACGGCATTGGCGTCGCCATAAGCCATGAGACCGCAGGTAGAACCATGACCGCTCATGCGGAAACGTCCGCTGTTGTAGATGATGATGAGATCCGCGCCGCCTTTTTCAATGAACTTGGCGCTGATGCCGGTACCCGCTCCCGCTGCGATGATAGGCTCACCCTTCTTCAGCGTGGCATTGAGACGGTCGACAACTTCCAGTCGTGTGTAGGGATTTCCGATTCCGGTCCAGGGATTGGGCATAGTGAGGAAAGTTAAGAGTTCTCTGTTGAAGGTTGATCGAACCAGCGTGGAGGACAAGGTTATCAACGCAGCGCCGTTCTCCATTCTCCACATTCTCGCATGCCGGGCTCCCACGACCACCTATCTGAAACCCACATCCTGGGCAGGCGTACGCGGCAGACCGTCGTGCGCGTGGACGAGAAGGACGAGCGCACATGGCTGCAAAACACACCCGCCTGCCCGGCACTCGCGCAGCACCGCATTGCGCACCTCGGTGTATGTGAAGCGCATGCGCCGTACCGCATCGTACGCGTGCGGCAGAGCGGCACCTACTTCATGGCGTGCATTGGAGGTGAAGGCCGTATCCTGGTGGATGGACGATGGCAGGTATGCCGCGCCGGCATGGCATGCCTGCTGCCGCCTCACTTGCTCAATGCCTTTCACGCTGTGCCGGGGAAGAAGTGGGAGTTCGCCTGGGTGCGCTACCAATCCGTGCCTGAGAAGCGCCCCATCGTCATGGCGGGCTCACCGGTGCTGGCGAAGTTTGATGGCTCCGCCCTGCGCCTGGCTGCGCTCGGCCTCGCAGCAGAGTGTGAATCAGCGCATAGCGCCCCTGCAGCCATTCATCACTGGGTGGAGCTCATCCAGGGATACGTGCTGCAGTTCGCGCAACCCTGGCAGATGGATGAACGCCTTTCCCGCCTGTGGGAAAAGGTCGCGGAAAATCCCGGCGCGCCCTGGACGGCCACGCGGCTCGCGCGCGACGCGAACATGAGCGAGGAGCACCTGCGCCGCCTCACCACCACGCAGTTGGGTCGCTCGCCCATGCGCCACGTCACCTGGCTGCGCATGCGTCGCGCGGCGGAGCTGCTGGCCACGACCGATGAGAAAATCGAGTCCATCGCGCGCGCGGTGGGACATCAGAACCCTTTCGTCTTCTCCACCACGTTCAAGAAGTGGATCGGATGGCGCCCCAGCGAGCACCGGGCAAAAGCGCCCGGTCGCGTGCATGGGCAGTAATACCAAAGAACTTGAAACTGGGTCTTTGTCTGAAGTCTGAAAGGCATCGGCCTACCTGGAGCAGTCATGCCTCAAGGGTATCCAAGGAACACGAGCATGGCACAGGCCCAAGGACTGGGAGCAACTCAATTGACCGTCGGCATCTGCTCTGGTCCCAGCGGCATTTCCGGCGAAGGCAGCTTCACCAGCAGCCATGTTTGCGTACCCTGCTCGCCGAGGTGAATGAACACACTGGCCACATCCTTATCCAGGCTGGAGAGCCCCGTTTCATACACGGTTTGCGTGGCATCACCGATATGCCAGGCCATGCGCTGGGTGTTCAAGTCCACCTTGCCCACAATGGGTTGCTCGTCCCCTGTCAGGATGTTCTTGTAGGCGCCCGCCACAATGCCGTCCCGGTTCACGCTTAGCTGCATGAACATCGTCGGCTCACCCTGCTGCTGCTGCGCGAGTGCCCAGACACCGAGCGGCAGCCACGTTTCCGCTTCGCCTTCAGGGGCAGGATCCGGCAGCGGTACACCGCCGAGATCAGGATTCGCCAGCTCGATTGCCTCCTGCCTTGCGTCGACCGCGGTGTCCATGAATTCGCCATCCACGTAATAGTTGCTGCCATCGTAGAGCACCGTGGTGCCGGGATCATAAATCACCGCAGGCACCGCGAGCGCCACGCCAAAGAAGGTGCGCCGCTGCTCCGGCTCACAGGTGCGCCACCACCACCAGGGAGTCTGATCCCCGCCTCTCACGTGCTTCGGCGGATTACCGCGCCACCAGCAGGAATTCCACCAGTCCTGATCGAAGACGTGATTCCAGAAAGGCTTGCGGTTAGACCATACCTCCACGCAGCGGTCACGTCGATAGTCCCACACCTTGTTGCACCAATTCTTGTATTCCTTGCTGTGGTAGTGCTTGGCCCAACCGGGCTCACGGTAGCGCGAGGCCACTTCACCCCAGCCTTGCATCCGCTTGCCCTTGATGTTCGACAGGTTCGACTCGTTCTGCTGGTGCCACGAACCCCACTGCGAGTCGCACTGGTCCTGCACCTTCTGCCACCTGTCCGGGCGCGGCAGGTGTCCCGAGCGCACAACCACGGCTGAGGGATGCGTGGGTGCGACCGATTTCGGCAGGGGGGTGAAGCTTGAAATCTGTTTGGTGGTAGAGATGGCGGAAGGAACTGGCATCTGCGAGTTCGTGGGGCCGGCCGGAAGCGGCTTCCCATGAAGGAACTGATTCACCGTCGGCCTGCTGAATGGCTGCGGAGCAAAGGGATTCGTGGATGGCCCGCCTGCTTGAGGGAAACGTGTCTGCGGAAATCCCGGCCCCATCGCCGGTTGGGCGGGACGCACCTCCACCTTCGTCGGATACGATTTTACGGAAGAATCCGGGAACGGCGTGGCGACGCCGGAAAGCTGGGGCTTATTCACCACCGGAGGTTGCGTGATGGGCGGCTTGGGAATCACCACGATCCGCGGGGGACGTTGCCCACCCTGTGGGTCCGTCGAGGGCTTGTTATAGTTCTTAACCTTCGCGCCGCTCGGCTTGTTGACGATCGGCGGGTCAGCCAGCGCGGGTGAAACCAGCAGAACTCCTGCGAACACAACCAACAGCAGGCACCACACACCAAGAGTTCCGGGGACTCTCCCTCGGAAGAAACCACCGCGTAAAAAAGACCGATTAGGATTCATGGCGGCAGGGGGTAGGGGTTAGATTCTTTTAACAGATCGCGCTCTATTGGACAATACAGCGGATGTTTCCGCCAAAAATAGTTGATTGCCCCTACTTGCAACGCGTCTGAAGAATGTTCCCACGGCACATCCTGACCAGCCCTCTTGTTCTCTCAAGCGTAACCGATTAAGATTGACCCCAGATACCCCGACTCCGACCGTCCCAATCCATTATGTCCTTCATTGAGAACCCAGCACGATGGATCATGATCTTCCTGGCCCTCGCCCTGGCAGCTCTGGTCTACTGGATGTCCTGGGCGCTGGACCGAGTCGAGGTGGCCATGACTGAGAAAAAGCACGGCAAGGCTGCTGCCGCGCACACCATCGGGCCCGTGCCTACCAGCATGCGACGGCTCTCACCGGCAGCATGGCAGGAGGGCAGCCGTTTCCTCCGCCCCGCCACCGATGAGGAAGCTTTTCTGCACGGTCCTTTTGAAAAGGAGAATCTAGGAGGCGCCGAAGCGGTGGGACGCGCCCTCCCCTTCACCTCCAATGTGCCATCAGTCCCCATCCTGATGCGAGCGGGGACGAATGCGCTGCACACCTTTGACCTGCCGCGAGCCGAGCGCTGCTTCCGCACCGCCGTCAGCGAGGATGCCCAGTGCGCAGGGGCCTGGCTCGGGCTCGCCATCGCCAGCGAGACACGACCGGGAAGAGCCGACTACTTCCTGGATAGGGCAGAGGCCGCCACCGGGAAGTCCCCTCTCGAGTTGTCCTGGATCACGGCTTATCGTTCCTTCTTTTCCTCCGCGGAGAATGGTGAGCTCGCCGGGCGCTTCAGTGCTCTGGCTGGTGCGTTCGATTCCATTGCTTCCGCACAGGAGCAGGATCCCGCGGCGCGACTTTTCGCCATCCGCTACCGGATTCTGGCGCATCACCTGGCGGACGCCACCCTCCCAGACGCGGCGGCCACGGATGCTCTGCTCAATGCCCTGGCCAACGACGTGGGAGTCCAGCAAGTGGCCCACTATGGTGTGCTCCTGTGGCTGAAAACGGACGCGCGCCGCGCTCTTGAGCACGCGAACCAGCTCTTTCCTGAGGCCCCCGTCACCCGCCGCCTCGCTGCTGCTCCACGCGAAGCCCTGGGAGAGTGGACCGCTGCGAACTCATTGCTCTCTGCCTCTTTCGGATCAGTGGACGATCCCGAGGAGTTTGAGAATATCCGGCTTCTCGCCTGGGCTCTCTACCACCAGGGCAATACCAGCGGAGCGCTGAAGCTGGCCGACGAGTTGCGGAGCCTGCCCCGCCTGCCGCGGTTCACTTCGGATCAACAACCTGACGCGGATCAGGGTGACCTGTTCATCGAAGCACGCCGCCTACGTGCCCAGCTCATGATGGCTGCGGGCAAGTGGGAGGACCTCGCGCGCTCCGATGCTCTCACGGCGCTGGACGAAGCAGGTTGCAAATTTGCCAGCGCGCAGACCCACTATTGGCGTGCCATTGCCTATGCCGCCCTGGGCTTTGCCCAGAACGCGAACAATCAGCTCGATGAATTGCGCCAGGTCACCGAGGAAATCTCAGGCGACACAGCTCTCGACCGTCACCGGGCACTCGCGCAGGGAATGACACGCGGCGCGGAGGCATTCATCGAACTCGCGAGTGGGCACGTCTCTCCCTATGTCGGGGATATCATCGACGTGCCGGCGGTGGCCCTCGCGCCATTCCTTGCCAAGGCGGGAGACCGCGCCCAAGCCCAGCAACTGCTGGAGAAGGATCTCCTGAACCAGCCCGCCTCCAAGCCTCTGACCGCCATGCTTCAGGCGGCGAAGGACGGAAAACCGATCGTCACTCCCACCGAATCAACCGCCGGTGATCCCGGGCCGAGCATCGTCCTTGCCAATCCCCAGTCCGCTCCCGGCTTCACCCTGCCAGATGAAACAGGGAGCACCGTGGGCATGGAAAAGTGGGCGGGGCAGCCAGTGCTGGTTATCTTTCAGGCAGGCGGCGCGCGGGCGGAAGATGCGGCCCCGCTGAAAGAACTGAGGACACACGCGCCATCCTTTGCCCACTTCGGCATTCCCATTGTGGTGGTCAGCACGGAGGAGGCGACCATGCTGCTGGAAGCGCTCGGGCTTACCGGCACACCATCCCCGAAGCTGCCGTTCAACATGCTGTCTGACCGGCAGCAGTTCGCCTTCAAGTCATGGGGCTGCTACGACAACTATCTGGAGAAGCCGGTGCACGGCGCCTTCCTGGTCGATCGCGAGGGCAACATTCTTTGGAGTAATATCTCGCACCAATCCTGTGTGCGCCCCGAGTATCTGCTGCTCGAGTCGCAGCGCCTGCTGGCCCTGCAAAAGGAAAAAGAAAATCCGCCAGCCGACCAGGGGAATCCTTCGACACCGACGCAAGGTGCCGGTGCAGAGGCTGCAGCAGCACCAGCAGCACCAGCAGCACCAGCAGCACCAGCAGCACCAGCAGCACCTTCTGCGACGGATGCACCCGCAGAGGCTCCGAAGTCGAACTAAGCATTCAAGTTATTGCGTAGCCGCCATTCTCCGGATGGTAAGGCGTCAGCAGTCGCGATGAAGTGCTGGTTGCAGATGCCGGAACGCTTCGCATTGCGTTGTGAAGCGCGTGTCGCGCCCCTCTCTGCGCATGAACGTCGGGCTAAGAAAACTGCGTGCCATCACAGGGAAGGGAAATCTGCGCAAATGATCCGGACGCTGTGACGCGCAGCGTCCTTGGACTGCGTGCAGCCCTGCTGCCGCTTTCCGGAGTCCGCAGCCTGCTGCGGCGATGGTGGCATGCGCTCGCAGGGTGACCTATCCAGAAAAGCTTGGCGACTTCGTCGCGGTGATGCGTGCAGCAGGCTGCACTTGAGGAAAGCGGCAGCAAGGCTGCGCGCAGTCCAAGGCCTTCGGCACCACTTCCATATCTTAACCCGACGTTCATACGCAAAGACGGAGCTTGCCGCGTCGCAAAAGTCAATGCAGGCATGTGTTGACTGCCAGTTTCTTGACCGGCTGCCTTGGCGCAGCCTCACGCATCCGGTGCGCAGATGCAGAAAGCCGTCCTTGAGCTTGAGCGTCGCGCCTGCCTCTCCATCATCGCGTGATGCGCTCCCTGTTCGCACGCATTCCCTTTCGGGAATCCCTGCCTCTCATCATCACCTGCCTGGTGGTGCTGCTGGGCCTGCTCGCCCTGAAAGAAGGAATGGGCAGCCAGGACAAGGCGGAGAAGCGACTTCAGCGATTGCAGGAAAAGGCCCGCGCGGACGGTGGCAGCGCGGCTCCGGAGGCCTACGTGCCGGTGTGGCTGTACAAGGGGCTCAAGGTAAACCTCGTCATCGTGGGCGCTCTCTTGCTCGCCTCTCCCTGGCTGGGAAAGAGGCGGACGCCAGACATGAAGTTCACACCGTCTCCGGAGCAGCCGTCTCTGGGCAAGGGGGAAATCATCGCCTGCATCCTGCTGATGGGGCTGGCAGCCTGGCACAATCAACCGCGCCTCTTCCACTCCATGTGGGGGGATGAAGAATTCAACGCCAGCCGCTTCATCCTGGATCGTGTGGACCGCCAGCCGGACGGCAGCCTCAAGGTAACACCCCGTGAGTGGACCACCACGCTGTGGAACATGCGGAAACCCACGAACCACCTGGGCTACTCCGTCTTTGCGCGCCTCTCGCACGACACGTTTTTTCAAAAGAGCACCGAGCCGGGTGCTGCGTGGTTCAGCGAGGCGCTGCTGCGCGCACCTGTCTTCGTAGCTGGCTTGCTGTTGATTCCCGCCTTCATCTGGGCACTGCGGGTCTGGGGGATACGGGCGTGGTGGTGGGGATTGCCGCTGCTGCTGCTGCATCCCTGGTTCACCCGCTTCGGGGTGGATGGCCGCGGGTACGGCTTCATCATGCTCAGCGCCACCTTGATGCTCGGCGTCCTTGGTCGTGCGTTGCAGACGGGAAGGTGGACATGGTGGGTGCTCTTCGGCCTGGGGAACTTCTTCATGATCTGGAGCAATCTCCAGGGCGTGTACCCGGTGGTCGCGTTGAACTTCACAGCGATGTTCTGCCTGCTTCAGCTGGGCCTGAAGAATCCCTCCATGTGGCTGCTCGCACGCCGCTGGTTCGTGGCAAACATGCTGACACTCGTCATCATGGTGGGCTGGCTCGCTCCCTGCCTGCCACAGCTCCAGGAGTTCATGGCCAAGGGCGAGATTCACGGCACGCTCGACGCGCGCTTCTGGCAGGACAGCCTATCTGCGTGGCTCTTCGGCCAGCCCTTTCAGCCTTGGGATGAACCGGAGAATCCCTACCGCTACGCCTGGCAGATCTCCGCACAGACGCTGCCCGTGCTGCACTGGGTGGGGGCTGCCCTCTTCATCGTTCTTCTCGGTGTGGGCTATATCTCACTGTTCGCCAAGTCGGCTAACCGTTCCCTTTTCCTCTTCACCGTGGGCGCTCCCGCCTTGATGCTGCTGCATATGATGTTGAGCAAGAACCGTCCCTATGACTGGTACTTCAGTCCTTTCATCCCGGGTCTCTTCCTCATGGCAGCCGCCGGAGGTGGGCTTTTGACTGAACTTACGCCTGCACGTAGCCCGGCGAGGGCGGCCGTACAGGCCGCGCTCGTCATCACGATTGCGCTGTTCGCCTTCATCACCCGCCAGCCCCGTTCGCTGCTCCGCGACCACGCCATCGAGCCCTCTCGGGAGGCGGTGGCCAGCTACCGTGCCGTGATGAATCCCCGAAATCCAGATATCGACAAGGGAGTGATGAGCGGCGCCTTCCGCATGTACACCGAGGGGTATGACCCGGCTCAGTACCGCTTCGACACAGTGGAGCAGTTCCGCAAGCTGATGGCGGATTCCGACCAATCCGGCCGCCCCTTCTACATCAATGTGGGATTCCTGCGATTCCTTCAAGCTCAGCCGACCACGAAGCCCATCTGTGACATTTTGGGCGATCCGGCCATTTTTGAACTGAAATCCGTACATTACGGATTACTTCATCCTACGACCCGCCACGTGTTCCTCTACAAGGGTAAATCGCCATGAATACACGGGAGTGATCTTATTGGGTAATTGGTTGCTTTCCCCATCTTTTAACGTCAGAATTCGAGCGCCCCCAACACATGCAGCATTCGTCAAAATCCCGCTCCCCTCGTTCTGTGCCTGCGCGGATAGGCATCGTGGGTACAGGATTCATCGCGATGGGATTGTGCATGCTGATGCGCATGTCCTCGGAATTCAGCGTCAGCCGCATTTTCACCCGGCGTAGCGTCGAGTCCGTGGCGAATTTTGAGCCGCGACTGCTCACCCGGTCACTGGACGAGCTGATCGAGAACTCCGATCTTGTGGTGGAATGCAGCGGGGACATCCAGCATGCGGCCACGGTGGTGGACACAGCATTCAAGGCTGGCCTGCCGGTGGTGACCATGGGGGCGGAATTCCACGTGACTGTGGGCTCGTATTTCTGCACGCGAGGGCTCCTGACCGAGGCAGAGGGAGACCAGCCCGGCTCCCTCGCCGCCCTGCATGAAGAAGCAGTCAGCATGGGCTTCCGCCCGCTGGTCTACGGAAACATCAAAGGGTTCCTCAACGAAAACCCCGCTCCCACCGAGATGGCCTACTGGGCGGAGCGCAACGGCATCAGCATTCCCCAGGTGACGAGCTTCACCGACGGCACCAAGCTCCAGATTGAGCAGGCGCTGGTGGCCAACGGACTGCAGGCGGACGTCGCGCAGCGCGGCATGCTGGGCCTGCGGGACATCCCGCTGGAAGACGCAGCCCTCATGCTGGGTCATGAGGCGACGGCGCTCGGCAGCCCCATCAGCGACTACGTGCTCAACCCGAAACTGCCCGCCGGCGTTTTCCTTGTGGGCACCCACAACACGGAGCGCCCCGAGGTGCTGCGCTACCTGAAACTGGGTGATGGACCGTATTACACCCTGTTGCGCCCCTATCACCTCTGTCACCTGGAGATGCCGCGCACCATCCGCCGCGTGCTGGAAGGCCGCGGACCTCTGCTGAACAACTCCCCCACCCCGAAGGTAAACGTGGTCGCGATTGCCAAGAGGGATCTTCGGGCCGGTCAGCTCATTGACCGCGCGATTGGCGGCAACGACTTCCGGGGCGAGGCCATGCGCTTCTCCGAGTGCGGCTCCGCGCCACCCATTGGCCTACTGACCGGCGCACGCCTCCGCAATTCCGTCTCCGCAGGACAAATCCTTTCCGCATCCGACGTGGACATTCCCGACTCTCTGGCCAAACACGCCTGGCAAAGCATGCTGCCCCGCATCGGATTGCGGGAGCTTGCTGTTGCCTGAGTATGCGAGCACGCCAGAGTCGGAACCATGCTGCAAGGAAAGAAGATCGCCGTCACGATGCCCGCGTATTTCGCGGAGAAGACCGTCGCCAAGACCGTGGGAGACATCCCGCGTGAGTTCGTGGACACCATCATCCTGGTGGATGACTGCTCCAAGGACAACACCGTGGCCGCTGCCCAGGCGCTGGGCATTGAGGTGCATCGCAACGAGACGAACCAGAACTATGGCGGCAATGTGAAGCGCTGCCTGCAGTACGCGCTCGACGCCGGGGCCGACATCGTCATCCAGCTTCACCCGGATTATCAGTACACGCCGAAGCTCACCCTGGCCATGGCCTCCATGCTGGCCACCGAGCACTGGGATCTCTGCCTGGGTGTACGCACCAGCGGCAAGGGCGCGAAGGGCACCATGCCCTTCTGGCGCTACCTGCCCAACCGCGTGATCACCGCCGCCATGGACGTGTGCCTGGGTGTGACCCACAGCGAGTTCCACACGGGCTACCGCGCCTACACGCGCAAGCTTTTGGAGACGGTGCCCTTCCACACGTACCGCAACGACTTCATCTTCGACAACCAGATGTTCATCGGCGCGCTACGTGCCGGATTCGACACCTGCGAAGTCACCTGCCCGACTTCCTACGAGGAGGACGCCAGCTCCATCCCCTTCAAGAAAGCGCTGAAGTATGGCGTGCAGTGCCTGAAGATTTCCGTGCCGTATTTCTTCGAGCGGCTGGGGAAAAAGGATGACGCATCCTGAGGGTCACCGCTTTTCCATTTCTTCTTCACGGACTATCCGTCTGCCAAATTTGGCCGTGACGCCCGACGTTTCTGTAGGGATAATCCGGCCATGAAGTTTTTGACGACTCGGCCATGGGCGCGCCTGACGCTCCTCCGCGCCGGCGTCGTCGTGACCATGGTTCTTCCATCGCCAGGAATCAGGTCAGAAGAGCCGGTCATCGATCCTCTTTTCCCGCCGCTCCCGATCGCGATCCTGAAGCGCGTGTTTCCTACCACCGCTGCGCCCGTATTGGATAAGTCGACAGTGGATTCCCGATCCGAAGCGCTTCGGATCGCACTCAGGTCCATGGACCTTCCTGCCTCCTTCACGGTGCGGAAGGATCATGGCCTCCGCCAGTTCAACAAGATGATCGATGACCGCTCCCACATGGGGCAATACCTCGCGATGCCCTCGCGTCGCCTCGACATCGTCACGGCAGACGACACCATTGCGGCATGGGCCATCGAGCACTTCGAAGGCAAGCACACCAGGCAGCCCATCTACTGGAAGCCAAACTTTCATGCTGCGGACGCTCTACCAGCCACGGAACGGTATGCGTCCCATTGGGGCGGGGGATGCGGCGGAGAACCCCTGTGCATCACCATCAGAGATGCCGGCGACCCCCACCTCGCGAACTCCAAGAACTTCGAGCATGCCTGGAGTTGCCTGTTCTTTGAGCTCTTGAATGCTGAAAATCTCCCCGACTTGAACGACCTCGAGATGCGGATTTTCTCAAGGACGCCCATCACCCGGGAAGTCTACATCAAGGAATGCGCCAGGCTGGAGTGGTCCGTCCTTCAAAAGCTGGACAAGGTCCGCAGGGAAGTGTGGGCCCCCTGGTGCATCAGCCACGGGGTCGCTCACGATCCCACAGCATGGCGACTGCGTCATGTGGAGGATTTCGAAGCATGGTACGCCGCCTACACAGACCTCAAGGCATACCCGTTCTCTTTCTATGGCCCCCACTACGACTCCATGCGTCGATGGGAGGAGGAGATCCAGAAATGGCAGAAGGACAAGAATAAGAGCGCGAGACCCGTTGAGAACATCGTGCCCCTCTTGCAAGCACGACCCTTCGATCCGGACCCGATGAAGGACCTGTGATATCAGCGGTATCCCTTGAGGTCACGCACGCCATGCTACGCCACTGGCACCACACTCGGCGGTGGCTCAGCAGGCGTGGGATCCGTGGGCTCAGGCATGGGCGGCCGGGGTGATGGCTGGGTGGGCTGAACGGGCCTCGGATCGCTGGGATTGGGTCCGGGAGGCGGAGCCGGTACAGGGGAAGGTTCGAGAGGAATGCTCATAGGAAACAAGGGTTTCCCATGAATTCGGGAACCAGAGCATGATTGGTTCCCTTTGGCGGAAAGCGAAGGGTAGGCAAAGGAGCGTGGACACTCTTGTCCGCCGTTCTGTTGCGCAGCGACCTCTATCACGCGGAAACTTACTGGTGATGCATCTGGAGCAGCTGGTGGCATGCGGCCTTGCCTGCCAGATGAAAGACGTCCGTACGTCAGGGATAGCGGACAAGAGTGTCCGCGCTCCTTTGAAATGCCCGGCGCTTCACCTTCGAACGCTCTTCCCGATGTTACATCAGCTTCGCAAAGCTCGGGCGCATCGGGATGAACTTCCGGTCCAGATTGTGGGTCGCCGTGATGTGGCGCACAGTACCGCTGCGGGCACGCATGAGGACGGAATGTGTCTCCGCACGATGACCGGTAATCTTCACCCCAGGCACCAGCGGACTGTCGCTGATGCCGGTGGCGCAGAACAGGGCGCTCTCTCCAATCACAAGGTCATCGACCTGATACACGCGCTCGAGTTCGTCCTTGGAGAGGCTCGCACATACCTCGTTGTAGTGGGACTCATGGCGGCTCTTGTCGAACCACATGCGGAGTTGCATGTCACCGCCCAGGCACTTCAACGCGGCAGCGGCCAGCACACCCTCGGGTGAGCCACCCATGCCGATGTACACATCAACGCCCGAGCCGGGCATGGAGGGAGCCACTGCGGCGGTGATATCCCCATCCGAAATCATGCGCAGGGCCGCGCCTACTTCACGCACTTGCTTGATGATGGTGTCGTGGCGTGGACGGTCCATGGTGCAAACCACCAGCTCCCCCACCCGCTTGCCCAAGGCATCGGCAATGAATTGCAACGTCTCGCCCATGGGCATGTCGAGCAGATTGCGACCGCTGCCGTTCAGCAGCTGCTTCACCGCCGGGCCAAAGGCGATCTTGTGGCTGTAAAAACTCGGCAGGTCGCGCATGGCATGCGGCGATCCCACGGGAATTTGCGCGGCTGCGATGACGGAGATGCTGTTGGGCATGCCCTTCGCGATATTTGAAGTGCCGTCGATGGGATCCAGGGCGATGTCGAACCGGGGCGTGCCATCACGCCAGGTACCAAGCTGTTCCCCGATGAAGATGCCAGGGGCTTCGTCCTTGATGCCTTCGCCGATGACAACCTCACCCTTGATGTCGAGGATGTCGAACACACCCGCGATGGCAGCACAGGCTGCGGCATCTGCCTTCTCCTTCTCACCACGTCCAAGGTAATGGATGGCCTGCAGCGCGGCATTCTCAGTGGCACGCACAAACTCGAACTCCAGCACACGCTCCAGATCAAGCGGACTGCGGAGAGGCGGAAGAGAGTCGGACATAAGGAACATGAGGAGAAGGAAGCAAAACGGAACGCGCTGGCGAAATGAGCGGCACCCAGTTTAGCGAGCAAATGATGAGGTGCTCAAGTGAATGTGAGGTAACTCTAGTCCGTTCCCCCTTCACTCTGAGTCCGTATTCACCAGACGGTTTCGCCAACAAGTGGCGTGTCTACACATCAAAGCCCAGCCGACCGCTCGTCGATGAGACGCTTGGCCTTGTCCAAGGTCATGGCCACCCAGCCTTCCAGGCCGGGCTCCTTCGACTCGCGTGACGCGGCGATGTGGAGGCGGCGCACGTAGTGCTTTTCCAGGAAGGTCACCAGTTTCTCCGAGGCGGCGAGCATGCCACGATGGAGATGCAGACAGGGCTTCTTCAGCTTGCGGGCGATGGAAAGGGTCTTTTGCGAGCCACCCGTGGCCTTCTCAGCCATGGTGAAGACGACAGTGGCGTCAGCGTCGCGCACGTTCCACTCGATGCGCTCCATGCCCTCTTCCGAGGGCGTTTCCTTGAGCTGGTACTTGTCGTCCAGGCTGCCATCAATGGCAGGGCGGCCTTTGGGACACCAGCCGCCGTGAGGAATGCTGTTTTTAATCGCCCAATCCAATGCGGCGCGATCGGCGGCTGTTTGGCCACCGGAAATGATGCTCTCGAGCTTAACCATGACTGCTCTTTTTTCTGCCTCCGCTCGCTGTGGGCGAGGGGGAAGGTAGCGGTCGCCCCGATGTGGCCATAATGCAACGGGGAAACGCAGGTTTGCCGTTTTTCCAGAACGAAAGTGAACCCCTCTTCGGGGCGTACAGTGGCATCGCCGTAAGCCAGTCGACCTCCTTTTTGTACCGACCTATGAGCTATCAGCCTCTTTCATCCGCGCGCCACCTGATGGTCTGGACCGCAGCCGCCCTTGCATCCACGCTACTCGCGAATGCCATTCCCGCGGCTGAACCGGTCACGGTCGTGGCCTTTGGCGATTCCACCACGGCACCCCGTGGCAATCTCACGGTGTACTCCGCGATTCTTCAGGAGGAATTGCAGAATGTGACCATCATCAATGCCGGCATCGGAGGCAACACCACGGAGATGGCGCGGAAGCGGTTCGAAAAGGACGTGCTGGCGCACAAGCCGAAGCTGGTGATCCTGCAGTTTGGCATCAATGACTCCGCGGTGGACGTGTGGAAAACCCCACCCGCCACGGAGCCGCGCGTGAAGCTGGAGCGTTACACGGAGAACCTGGAGTACTTCGTAAAAACGCTAAAGAGCTCCGGCACCCGTGTGATTGTGATGGGTCCCAATCCCCTGCGCTGGACCGAGCTGCTCAAGAAAATGTACGGCAAGCCGCCCTATGACCCAGCCAGCCCGGATGGCTTCAACGGACTGCTCGTGAAATACAACGAGGCTGCGGCAAAGGTGGCCCAGGCGAACGAAGTGCCCTTCATCGACACGCAGCGCGCCTATCGCGACCGTGCAGAGAAGGGGAAGATCGAGATCGACAAACTGCTACTGGATGGCATGCACCCCAACGACGAAGGCCATCGCCTCGTGGCGGGTCTTCTCCGTGAGCGCGTCCTCGCCATGGAGAAGGAAACGCCGATTGGCGTTCAGCCCGGCGCTGTGTGGAAGGCCAGCGGTGAGACCGTGGAGATTGCTCCGCAGTGCACGGACATCTCGCTCGATGCGCCCGGCGACACCGTGCTGCTGGGTTGTGGCCTCACCAAGCTCAGCGATGGCTCCATGATGGCGGTGTACTCCACGCCCTCCAGCTACTACGCAAAGGCAGGCCAGACATGGATCGCCGCGCGCGTGACCAAGGACGGCGGCAAGACGTGGTCCGTAGAACGTGAGATTGCGCGGAATGCGGACTGTCAGGCATCGCATCCCTCAGTCCTGCGGACGAACGATGGAACCGTTCACATCTTCTATCTCGCCTTCAAAACGTGGAAGTGGAAGGACCTCAATCCGACCCCGGAAGCACAAAGCGATGTGTACACCGCGCGCAGCACGGATGACGGCAAGACGTGGAGTACGCCCCAACCCATCTTCGATGGCTACAGCGGCGCGACCAATGGCGCCATCGAGACCAAGGATGGAAAAATCATGGTCCCCTACTCGCACTATGTGAATGACCCGGGCAGACTCGTGAGCCGCGTGTCCATTTCCTCCGATGGCGGCAAGACCTGGACTCTCGGCACGCCGATTGATATCGGTGGCGCTGGCGACCACGAAGGCGCACTCGAACCCAGCCTGCTGGAACTCAAGGACGGCCGCGTGTGGATGCTCATCCGCACCACGCGTGGGCAGTTCTGGGATTCGTATTCGACGGACAGCGGCACCACCTGGACTGCGGCAAAGGCTGGCAGCATCGAGGCACCCTCCGCACCGGGACACATGACGCGCTTGAGCGATGACCGCATTGCCATGGTGTGGAACCAGAAGGCCAAGAATCGTCGCGAGCTGTACGTGGCCACCTCCTCAGATGAAGGCAGCACGTGGTCGCCTCCGGTCGCCGTAGCTCGTGGGAAAAGCACCACCTATCCCTTCGTGATCGAAGGCGCCCCTGGTGAGTTGTGGATTGGCTACCACGATGTGCCCAAGGGCTGGAACTTTCCCCGTGCGCGGCATCTGAAGATTCAGACGCCAAAGTAAGGTGCTCACGCCTCATTATCCGACTGCTCGGTCGTTACTGGATGGAAGCGGTTTCTACCGATGAGCCATCCCAGCACCCCGTGCCGCAGGCCAAGATACGAGCGGAAGTAATTCTGCCCCGGTCTGTAAATGCCACGACCAAGCAGTAGCTTGTGAAGGGCTGGCAGTTGATGACACGGCACGGAAGGGAAGAGATGATGCTCCAGGTGATAATTGATGTTCAGCGGAGCAATGCTGAGGCGTTCGAGCACGGTCCCTTCGACGAATCGGGTGTCGTGGATCTCGTCGACCGCCTTGGTGGCGGGATGCTCGGCGAGGATGCGTATCCGGAAAAGCACCGTCCCCAAGGTCATGCTCGGCACCACCCACAACAGCAGGTAGGGAATCCAGCTGTTGGTCACGGCAAGGAGGGTGATCAACGCGGCATGAAAAAGAAACCACCGTACATGCTCGGCAATGCTGAGACGTGGCGGGCCACCCGTCACCAGTCTGTGGATATACGTCCGCGAGCGGACGTAACGCATCATGCGCGGGATGTGCAGGCCCAGCAGATCGAAAAGGAAAACACGAAACGTCTTGAGCGCCCCCTGGGGGAACACCAGCAGATCCCTGTCCACCTGGGTTTTTTCCCAAGTGGGATCCTCGGGAGTATTCGTGTGCAGGTGGTGCCGCATGTGCTCGTAGCGGTAGCCAGCGGTCGTCATGTAAATCGGCAAGGCGCACAGGATATCTCCGATCCAGTCATTGAGCCATTTGCGGGAAGACAAATGATAGTGCGCGGCTTCATGCATCAACACCCCAAGGGCAGTCTGACGCGTAGCGATGACCACTCCAGCCACCAGCCACACCGCCCAGTGGTGAAAGTGCAGCGCCAATGCGACCGCGCCGACAATGACAATCCATTGCAGGGCGACGGTCCACGCGGGGCGCCAGTTGCTCCCCTTGGACAACTGGCGAACCTCTGCCGCGAGCATGCGAGGTGAAAACTCCGGAACGGCGTCGGCACCGGCGTTACCGACGTTTAATGTCGCTTTCTCAGTCTCGCAAAGTGCACCCTGCTCCATGATGCGGAATCGCACGAGCGGGGTGATTCTTGCGCATTTTTTGCAATTCGGGATCTCTCGCGACCGGGAGAGGCCTGAAAATCGATAGCGCCCGAGGTCAGCCTCTGCCCCGCGCTGTGCTACTCCACATCATCCCCCACCGTCGTGAGGCGCAGCACGGGCAGCTTGTCTTCCTTCCGCTCGGACTCGGGATGGATGAGCTCTTGTAAGCGATTCTTCGTGGCCATGAACTCAGGCAACGCAATCTGAGAGAAGTCACGCGGGCGTGGCACCGGCACCTCGACGATTTCCTTCACCCTGCCCGGGCGTGCTTCCAGCACGAGCACCCGGTCGGAGAGATACACGGCCTCATCCAGATCATGCGTGATGAAGAGGATGGTGATGTCGATGTTCTTCCAGATCTGCAGCAGGTAGCTCTGCATCTGGGCGCGCGTCTGCGCGTCCAGTGCGCCGAAGGGTTCATCCATCAGCAGGATGCGTGGCTCGTTTGCCAGCGCACGCGCAATGGCCACGCGCTGTTTCATGCCACCGCTGAGTTGATGCGGATAGGCATCCTCAAACTTGCTGAGCCCCACCAGTTCGATCCACTGCCGAGCCTCGGACTCGGCGGTGTACTTCGCCTTGCCTGCCATGAGCGGGCCGAACATCACATTCGCCTTCACGGTAAGCCAGGGGAACAGGGTATATCCCTGGAACACCATGCCGCGGTCACGACCCGGGCCACGCACGGGTTTGCCATCCACGAGCAGTTCCCCACTCGTGGGCGTCTCCAGTCCCGCAAGCATGCGGATGAGCGTGGACTTGCCGCAACCGGACTGTCCCACCACGCACATGAACTCCCGGCGATGCACATCGAAGTTGATGTTCTTCAGCGCGGTGACTTCACCCTGCGGTGAAGGGAACCGCTTCTCCAAGCCACGCACGGACAGCACCGCCGGACGCTGCTTCAGCTTCGTGAAGCGCTCCGCGACTGCAGGCGTCTGCGCGCGATAGTCAGGCAGGTCGAGGGTGGCAATCATAGCGAGGTGCGAGGCGTGGGAGTGACGGCAGGGAGGGGGGACGGCGACGGCGCAGGAGCTGCAACTGGCTCCTCAGGCACCACTGCGGGGAAGGTCGGCTTCTCTGCGTATGCAGAAGCCTTGCGAATGCCAGCCACCAAAAGACGCGGGAGGAACGTGAGTGCCCGGATGAACCAGCGTGACGAAGCCGCCTGCCCACGGAACGCCCATGGGAAAAGTCCGCGCCCTATCCAGCCAAGGAACTGGTCTGTGAAGAATCCCGTGAGGCCAATCATCAAGATGGCCGGATACACATGCTCAAACTGGAAGCGACGCCCACGTGTGTCGATGATTTCCGTGAGGCCACTCTTGAAGCCCAGCAGTTCCGCGATCACCAACCACGTCCACGCGCAGCCGATGAGGATGCGCAGGTCATTGTACAGCGTGGGCATGATTCCCGGGATGATGACGCGCGTGACGAGCTGCTTCTGATTCGCACCGAGCGTCTGCGCCGCTTCCAGCAGCGAGACATCGAGCTGCCGTGTGGTATTCGCAATCACCAGCAGCGCCGTGGGAAAGGTACCGATGAAGACCAGCATGATCTTCGGCGCGGCTTCGAGGCCGAAGATGGCCATCAGCACCACCCCAAACGTCGGCGCCGGCATGTAGCGGAAGAAGTCCGTGAAGGGCTCCAACATTTTCGAAAACACCGCGAACGTGCCAGCCAGGATGCCCAGAGGAATGGCCAGCAGCGCCGCGAGCAGGAAGCCGAAACTGATGGTGCGCAGCGACTCCTGGTAACGCACGAGCAGCGACTTCGCGTCCGACTTGTTCTCTGTCCCCTCCTCCGCGCTCGTATCGTCAGGCTTCCCTTTCAAGTCCGCCCACGCGGTGGTGAAGACCTTGTGCGGAGGCACCAGATACACGGGATAGTCATAGGATACGCGCGACTGCGGCACCAGCTTCAGCAGTGCCTGTGTGGGCCACTCGGCACCGGAGAGCAGCGCGGCGTTGGCCTTGATGATCTTCGCGTTCTCATCGCTGGGCTCGACCTTCTGAGGAATGGACTCGCCACTCGCGATCTTCAGCCACACGCTGCGCAGCTTGTCATCATTGGCTTCATCTTCCTTTCCCGCCCAGCCCTCTGCCAGGGCGAGTGGAAAGAGATGCCGCACGACTTTCTTGTTCTGCCGCGCCGTGGCTTCCAGCGGCGTGCCCGCATCACGCGCAGCCTGCACCGCGGCATTGTCTTTGCGAATCGCTTCCTGGAAAGGTGTGAAGTAGTCGGGTGCGAGCCGGTCTCCCGGCACATACACGCTCGCCACGGAAGGACTCTCCGCGGAGATCTGCACCTCATGCAGCGCCTTCCAGAAGGGACCGTAGGAGGCAACGATCCATGCCAGCAGCGGCAGGACAAATGACAACGTCATCAGCGCCGAGTTCCGCGGGCCGTCCAGATCTTTCCGGACGGCAAACCACGGCTCTCGATGCTTCTGAGGTTCTGGAGGAAGAGGGTCAGAACCCATGCGGGATGTTCAGCGTTGAGGAAGGTGCGGTGCGACAGGAAGCAGGTGAGGACTACTTCTTGCCGAGCACTTCCAAGGTGAGGGAGGGGTCGAGGTAGGACTCCGTCTTGGCAGGCTCCTTGTAGACCTCGTATTTCACGTTGAAGGCATCCACCACCTTGGTGGAACCATAGACCGAGTCGAGACCTTCACCCTTCTTCCAGGCCTTCAGCGCGGCCTCGGGCTTCAGGATCATGGTGCCACCAAGCAGGGGCTCATACTCCGCAGGAGTGACACCCACGCGACCAGCCAGAATCACCAGTGCGTCATCGAGGTTCTTCTCATCGGACATGTAGTCCACGATCTTGTACCAGACCTGCACCACCTTCTTCCACTCCTCGCGCTTGTCCTTGAGGCTGGCGGCATCGACGTAGAGCAGGTCATAGATGAGGCCGGGGGCATCCTTGGAGGTGAAGATGGCCTTCGATCCGGGAGCGACCTTCAGCGCCTGTCCTGAGTTCGGCTGCCATGCGCAAATGGCGGCGACTTCACCGGAGGCGAGCACCTGGGGCGTGTTGTTCGTGGGGGTGTTCTTGAGCGTCACGTCCTTCTCCGTCATGCCATTCAGCTCAAGACCCTTCAGAAGGAGCAGGTGATCCACAAAGCCCACTTCCACCCCGATGGTCTGGCCCTTGAGCGCCTTCACGGAGTCGATGCCCTTCTTGGCAATCACCATGTCATTCCCATTGGAGAAGTCATTGATGATGATCCCGACGGAGGGCTTTCCCGTGGCGCCTGTCACCAGGGCATCTCCATTGGTCATCGTGACGGCATCGAGCTGGCCGGCAGCATAGGCTTCCATGGACTTCACGTAGTCCATCCACACGAACTCCACATCCACGCCAGCTTCCTTGAACCAGCCCTTCTTCACGCCAATCTCCCAGGCGACCCAGCCGGGCCAGTCACTGTAGCCAATCTTGAGCGGAGCAGCGGCGAGCGGTGCGGTGGGAGCAAACAAGGCGGCGCTTGCGAGCGCGGCCACAGCGAGGGTCTTGGTCTTGGACAAGATGAATTTCAGCATGTGTATCTCCTTGGGTCGGTGGTGAAGGCCATCCAAGTCAGCACCGGGCATGCCAAAATCCAGCTTCGGGCCAAAGATCGTAATATTTCTTGAGGCAGTTCGTATGACGCACGCGAGCCCTCGCATGAGACTTACACGCCAGGTGTATATACACCTGATGGGCTGCCCAGTCCACGATAGATTTGGAGAGAAGCCCAGCAGCCACAGGAACTGGCCATGCCTATGGAGCTGCGTCCATACGCGTTTAATCCTCTCAGGTTCTGTCCTTTAGTCTCGAACTCTACTACTCATGACCCAAGCATGCCTGGGTCAGCCGAGACTGACACAGAGACAGACACACACACACCTTTAGGGGTGTGTGTGTCTGTCTGGTGGTCAGGCTGGGGCCGTGTGTGAGACTCCCACGACTGCCACGAAGAGCCGTGCGTGTCTGTCGTGGGAGCCTCGGGGGAAGGACCCAACGCAAGCCAGTACCACTGGCGTGTGGCCACCATCCTACCGGGCCGCGCTTTGAATATTACTCCTGATGAAAATCGTATGACGCGGTGGCATTCCCGATGCTTGCTGCGGCATGCATGCCGGAAACTCCCCTCTCCCGTCCCGAGCCTGTACAGCGCATCTCCATCTCCCTGCCGGTCCCCCTGTACAAGCAGTTCGAGGAGATGATGGACGAGCGCGGCTTCTCGAACCGCTCCCAGGCGATCTCCGAGATGATGCAGCAGCAAATCTCGGACTACTACAGTCTGAAGGGAGACCACCTCATGGCCGGGACCATCACCCTGCTCTACGATCACAAGAAGCCCGGCCTGAAGCAGCAGCTCTCCGAGATCCAGTACACCCACATCACGGAGGTCATCAGCTCGCTGCAGGTACTGCTGGAGAACAGCCACACCATGGAGGTGCTGTTGGTGCAAGGACGGGCAAAAACCCTGCGCCGGATTGCCAGCGAGTTACTGGCCTGTAAAGGCGTGCTAAGCGGGCGCTTCAATCTCTCCCGTACCATCCTGCCTCCCATCCAGTCTGCCGAAGTGGAATCCGAGGCTGCTTGAGCCAAGTCATCATCATTCTTCAATGGAACCCATCTACGAAATCGAACTCACCGGCGCGGGCATGTGGTCCCGCGTCATCTCCCGCGGCAAGACACTCCGCCTCACCGACCTGAACGGTGGCGCCAATGTGGGTATGCTGCTCTACCACGCTCCCGAGCGCCACGAGCGGTACAACATGCCAGACACGCTGAAAGGCCAGCACATCTTCTACCTCCGCGCGCCCTACGGCATCCACTCGGACATGGGCCGCCTCTTTGCCTCTATCACGGAGGACACCTGCGGCTGGCATGACACGGTGTGTGGCACCAGCGACGCGGAACTGGTGGAGGAGCGCTACGGCGTGCACAACTTCCAGGAGGCGCGGAATGAATTCTACCGGAACGGCCGCGAATGCTTCCTCATCGAGCTGGCCAAGTGGGGGCTCGGGGAACGCGACCTGGTGCCGAACATCAACTTCTTCAGCAAGGTGGTGGCGGATGTGGATGGCAATCTCTCCTACGTGGAGGGCCACTCGAAGGCGGGCGACCATGTGGACCTGCGTTTCGAAATGGACACGCTCGTGGTACTGCATACGTGCCAGCACCCACTTCACCCCTCCCAGACCTACGGGCCACGCCCGGTGAAGCTCAGTGTTTTCCCCAATGCCGCGCCCACGATGGAGGACGCCACCATGACGGTGCGCCCGGAAAACGCGCGTGCCTACCGCAACACCCTCGACTACTACCTGCTCTCCCGCTAAGGCCATGGCTGCTGCACCATCCCCCTCCCTGCTCAAAGAATCCCCCCTCGACCCCTCCTGCGCGGCCTATGACCACACCGTGCTGGCCGGCGACCACTGGCTGCATCCCGTCAAAAAGGGGCAAATCCTGCGCATCGTCGACCTGGAGGGAAATCAGGCGGCGGACACCCTCTTCTACAACCTCCACGAACCACTGGACCGCTACAGCGCCAGTGATACCATCCGCCGACAGCACAATCTTTATTTATCCACCGGCACCACTCTCTACTCGACACGCGGCCATGCCCTGCTGACCATCGTCGCCGATACCTGCGGGAGGCACGACACCCTCGGTGGTGCCTGCTCCCGGGAAAGCAACACCATGCGCTACTCCTTCGATGTCGAACCCATGCACGCCTGCCGCGATAGTTTCATCTGCGGCATCCAGCACTGGGGTCACGGCATGAACAAGCGCGACATCACCTGTAACATCAATTTCTTCATGAATGTACCCGTGACTCCCGACGGCGGTCTTTCCTTCGCCGACGGCATTTCAGGCCCCAATCGCTACGTGGAACTGCGCGCCGAGATGGACGTGATGTGTCTCATCTCAAACTGCCCGCAGCTTAACAATCCCTGCAACGCGTACAACCCGACGCCGGTCAAGGTGCTCATCTGGGACTGATTTATGTTTAGCAAAGTCCTGGTCGCCAATCGTGGCGAGATCGCCTGCCGCATCATGTGGACGCTCAAGAAGATGGGCGTGAAATCCGTGGCCGTGTACTCGGAAGCGGACCGTGATGCCCCGCATGTGGCCATGGCGGATGAAGCCTACCTGTTGGGGGGAGCACAAGTTTCCGCGAGCTATTTGAACCAGCCGAGAATTCTGGAGATCATCGCGAAGAGCGGTGCTGAGGCAGTGCATCCCGGCTACGGTCTGCTGAGCGAGAATGCATCCTTTGCCGAGGCCTGTGAGAAGGCAGGCGTGGTCTTCATCGGGCCGACGCCCGCGCAGATGCGTGCCTTTGGCATGAAGCACATGGCGAGGGAGCACGCGATCGCCTGCAAGGTGCCCTTGGTACCGGGAACCAACCTGCTCTCCAACGCCGCAGAAGCCCTGGATGAAGCCGAACTCATCGGCTACCCCGTGATGCTCAAGAGCACGGCGGGTGGTGGTGGCATCGGCATGCGCCGCTGTGATGACCCGGATGCTCTGCGCAATGCCTTCGAATCCGTCGTGCGACAGGGCAAGGCCAGCTTCGGTGATGGTGGAGTGTTTCTGGAAAAGTTCGTCGTCAACGCGCGGCACATCGAGGTGCAGATCTTTGGCGATGGATTCGGCGGCGTGATTGCTCTCGGCGAGCGCGACTGCTCCACGCAACGGCGCAACCAGAAGGTCATCGAGGAAACTCCGGCTCCAGGACTCGATGAGGAGAAGCGCCGCAATCTCTGGGAGGCTGCCGTGCGCCTCGCGAAGTCCGTGAGCTACCGCTCTGCGGGCACCGTCGAGTTTGTGTACGATGCGGACACAGGAAAGTTTTTCTTCCTGGAAGTGAACACCCGCCTGCAGGTGGAGCACACCGTCACGGAAGAGGTGACCGGATTCGACCTCGTGGAGTGGATGATCCGCCTGGCGGCAGGTCACGAGATGAATGTGGAGAACATCTACATCACGCGTTTTGGCTGCTCCATGCAGGCCCGTGTGTATGCGGAGGATCCCAACAAGGATTTCCAGCCCTCCTGCGGCGTGCTCACCCACGTGAGCCTGCCCAAGGAAGTGCGCTACGATGGATGGGTGAGCGCCGGCACGGAGGTGACACCGCACTACGATCCTCTCCTGGTGAAGATCATCGTTCACGGTGAGACCCGCGAGGAAACCCGCGCCAAGCTCATCTCCGCACTGGAGTCCACGCGACTGGGTGGCATCGAGACGAATGTCGCCTACCTCAAGCAGATCGCTCAAAGCGATCTCTTCAAGGATGGCCGCATGACTACGCGCGCGCTCGGCGACTTTGAGTACAAGCCCCGCACGATTGATGTGATGGCCCCAGGCACCATGACCACGGTGCAGGACTATCCCGGGCGGCAGGGCTACTGGGAAGTGGGCGTGCCTCCCTCAGGGGCCATGGATCCGCTCTCGCTCCGGCTGGCAAACAGACTGCTGAAAAATGGCCAGCAGGCCGCGGGCCTGGAGATCACCGTGGGCGGACCCACGCTGCGGTTCAACATGGATACACGCATCGCGCTCGCAGGCGCCACGATGTCTGCGGAACTCGATGGCGTGCCCGTGGACTTCTGGCGCCCCATCGCCATCAAGGCAGGGCAGACGTTGAAGATTGGCTCGGCCTCGGGTGCAGGCTGCCGCGCTTACCTCGCCGTACAGGGTGGCATCGATGTCCCGCTGTATCTTGGCAGCAGATCCACCTTCACCCTTGGCAACGTGGGCGGACATGCCGGTCGCGCCTTGCGCTTGGGAGATGTGCTCTCCATCAAGGAGAATGGCTCTGCCCATCTTTTGGAAGAAGAAGAGGAAGAGATCATCGCCGAAAGGGCGAAGGGACTCGCGAATGCCTTCGCCCTTGTGTCAGGCCACGTCTCCGCCTCGGGCGCAGGTCGGCTCTGGAATCTCGGTGTTCTCTATGGTCCGCACGGCGCACCAGAGTTTTTCCTGCCGGAAGACATGGACACCTTCTTCGCCACGGAGTGGGAGGTGCACTACAACTCCGCGCGCACAGGCGTGCGACTCATCGGCCCCAAGCCCAAGTGGGCGCGTCCTGATGGCGGCGAAGCCGGTCTGCATCCCTCCAACATTCACGACAACGCCTATGCGGTGGGCTCCGTGGATTTCACGGGTGACATGCCCATTCTCCTGGGCCCGGACGGCCCGAGCCTGGGCGGCTTTGTCTGTCCCGCCGTGGTCGTGCAGGCAGAACTCTGGAAGCTGGGCCAGCTAAAGCCCGGGGACAAGGTGTGCTTCTGCAAGCTGGAGGAAGACGAAGCCCGCATCCTGCAGGAACAGCAGGAGACCCTCATTGCCACGCTCAAGCTTGAGTCCCCCGTGGAACCCGGGCGCACTGAGCCCGGAGAAGTGCCCCACACCAGCGCGGTGCTGCGCACCATCCCTGCCGACGGTGAGCGTCCGGAGATTGTGTACCGTCCCTCCGGGGACCGTTGTCTCCTGGTGGAGTTCGGACCTTTGGTGCTCGACATCCAGCTCCGCTTCTGGGCGCATGCGATCTACCTCGCACTCGTGCGCAGGGATCATCCGGACATCATCGATCTCACGCCCGGCATCCGCTCGCTGCAGATCCATTTCGACAACCAGGATCTCAGCCTGAATGGGGTGATCGATCTGGTCGAGGAAGTGCGGCAAAACCTGCCCAGCATGGATCAGATGGAGGTGCCCTCGCGCATCGTACACCTGCCGCTCTCGTGGGATGACCCGGCCACGAAGGAAGCGATTCAGAAATACACGCAATCTGTGCGACCGGATGCTCCGTGGTGCCCGAGCAACATCGAATTCATCCGCCGCATCAACGGGCTCGAATCCATCGATGACGTGCAACGCATCGTGCTGGATGCCAGCTATCTCGTGCTGGGCCTTGGCGACGTGTATCTCGGCGCACCTGTAGCGACTCCACTGGATCCGCGTCACCGTCTGGTCACCACGAAGTACAATCCTGCCCGTACCTGGACGCCGGAGAATGCCGTGGGTATCGGCGGTGCCTACCTGTGCATCTACGGCATGGAAGGCCCCGGCGGTTATCAGTTCGTAGGACGCACCATCCAGATGTGGAACCGCTTCCGCTCCACCGCGTCATTCGAGCAGGGCAGACCATGGCTCCTGCGCTTCTTTGACCAGGTGCGGTTCTACCTCGTGAGCCCGGAGGAACTGCTGGAACTCCGTCGCGACTTCCCCTACGGCCGCTTCACGCCACGTGTTGAAGACACCACCTTCAAGCTTTCCGATTACCATGAGTTCCTGAGCCGCGAGGATGCCGGTATTCGTGAGTTCAAGGAAAAGCAGCAGCGCGCCTTCGACGAAGAGCGCCAGCGCTGGGCCGCCGCAGGCCTGAATGTCGCCAGCGCCTCCGAGACAGGAGCGATTGAAGAGACCGCAGACTTCGTGCTCGAAGATGGCCATGAGGCCATCCAGAGCCCGGTGAATGGCAGCCTGTGGAAGCTCCTCGTAGCCGAGGGTGACCGCGTGGAGAGTGGGCAGACCGTGGCCCTGGTGGAAGCGATGAAAATGGAGATCCACGTCCACACACCGGTGGCGGGATTGGTATCTTCCGTGCTGGTACGTGAGAGCCAGTCCGTCTCTCCTGGCCAAACACTTCTCGCCATCGCTCCATGACTTCCTCTCCGGCTCCGGACCTGTCCATCGCCACCCTGCTCTCTGCCTACCGTTCTAAAACCACCACTCCTCGCGAGGTCGTGCGCGCTGCGTTTGACCTCGCGGAGAAATCCGACTCCGCCATCTGGATTGCACGTCCGGAGTGGAGCGTGGTGGATGGACTGCTCACGGCGCTGGAGAAAAAGGACCCGACGTCATTGCCACTCTATGGCATCCCCTTTGCCATCAAGGACAACATCGACTGGGATGCCCTGCCCACCACGTCCGCCTGCCCTGCGTATAGCTACCAGCCGGCGAAATCCGCCTTCGTGGTGGAGAAGCTGATCGCTGCGGGAGCCATTCCTCTTGGCAAGACGAACCTCGACCAGTTCGCTACGGGTCTTGTGGGTGTGCGTTCGCCGTATGGTGTGCCGCAGAATGCGTTTGATGCGGAATACATCCCCGGCGGCTCCAGCTCTGGCTCTGCCGTGTCCGTGGCGCTTGGGTTGGCGAGCTTTAGCCTCGGCACAGATACCGCAGGCTCAGGCCGCGTGCCGGCTTCGTTTAACAATCTCGTGGGATGGAAGCCCACGCGCGGCCTGCTCAGTTCCTCGGGGCTGGTGCCCGCCTGCCGCACGTTGGATTGCATCTCTGTCTTCGCCTTGTCCGTGGCAGATGCCTCTGCCGTGGCTGACGTCGTTTCCGAGTTTGATAAGGCGGATGCCTATGCACGCCCCTATGTCGCTTCGCAGCGGCCTTGGGATCCTGCGTCCGTCGTCATCGGTGTGCCCAAGCCGGAGCAGCGCGACTTCTTCGGTGATGCCGATGCACAGAGGCTTTACGAAGCTTCCATCGCCCGCGCGGAGTCGCTGGGCTGGCGCATTCGCGAAGTGGACCTGCAACCCTTCCTCGATGCTGCACGTCTGCTCTATGAAGGCCCCTGGGTCGCGGAACGGTATTCGGTGATTCCTGAGTTGATCGAAAAGACTCCGGAAGCACTCTATCCCGTCACGCGACAGATCATTGAAGGTGGTGCCAAGCCCAATGCGGTGGCTGCCTTTACCTCGCAATATCGTCTCGCCGAACTCAAGCGCGCCTCGGAAGCCGTGTGGTCTGAGGTGGATGCCATCCTCACGCCAACCGCAGGTACGATTTACAAAGTCGCCGAGGTTCTCGCCGAGCCCATCAAGCTCAACTCCAACCTGGGCAAGTACACGAACTACATGAACCTGCTGGACCTCTGCGCCTGGGCGGTGCCAGCGGGTTTCCTTGGGAATGGGTTGCCTTGGGGCATCACGCTCTTCTCGCCTGCCTTTGAGGACAAGCGACTGGCCGTACTCGCGGCAGCCATGCATGCGAAGAGCGAGCTTCCTGTGGGGAAGACCGCTATCAACAGCAGTGCTTTGCCTGCCATGCCATCTCCTACAGCGTCCGCAGCAAAGCCCTGGATGAAGATCGCGGTATGCGGTGCGCACATGGAAGGCCTGCCGCTCAATCACCAACTCATCTCACGCGGCGGGCGCCTTGTGCGCAAGGGCAGCACCACCCCGGACTACCGCCTCTATCGCGTGCCCGGCACTGGAAGCATCCCTGACCGTCCTGGTCTCGTCCGAGTGACGGAAGGCGGCACCTCCATCGCACTCGAAGTCTGGGAACTGCCCGAAGACACCGTCGGCTCGTTTGTAAATGCCGTGCCTCCACCCCTCGGCTTCGGCAAAGTGCAACTCGAAGACGGCACCAAAGTCTTCGGCTTCCTCTGCGAATCCATCGCCCTGCAACCCGAAGAAGAAATCACCTCCTTCGGCGGCTGGCGTGACTGGATGAAGAGTCGGAGTAGTTAGTTTCTACTTATCGGGAGAAATGAGGCTTTGCCAAAGTGGCTCACGCTACCCTCAGCGTGATTCAAAAACCAAGCGCGAAGCGCCTAATCTTGAGTCGGCCTGCCCCCCCCCTGGTGCCGCACCTCCCATTCACTCCTGCTCAAGGCACATGGCAATCTCAGGGATACTGATACGATTCACGCTGAGGGCAGCGTGAGCCACTTTGGCAAAGCCTCGTTTCTCGCTCAAAGGGCCCAACCCACTCCCACCTGTCTTTGGTACGCGGCCACCCTCAGTCTCCGAAGTTCCTCTGCGTCTCTGTGTCTCTGCGTTGAATCCAATGCAGCCCGCCACACCCATCACCCGCAGCTGTATCCTCCTCAAAACCTCCCCAACGTCGGCAGCGCCCTCCCCATCGCCTCATACATCATCTCCCGCAGCCTCTTCATCGTCCTCCTCGCTGCCACCGCATCACGGCACACCGCTTTGATGGTCCACCCACCGCCCACCGCAAGCGGCCCACAACCGATGTAAACATCCTCAGACGTGAGCGCATCCGCCTCCGCCTGCGGGAATGTCGCCAACCCAAACACAAAGCACCCGAGATAGTGGGCTGTCTCAGACACCAGCAGCAGCGAATTCAGCGAGTCCCCTACCCTGCTCAAGGTGTACCGCTCTCTTGCCGCCAGCGCTCCACCCGACCACACATCGGTATCCCACTGCAGCTCATCAAACTCAAAGACTTCACCACTGGTCACGCGCCCAGGCGCCAGCCACTCAAAGAACATCAGCGACGCACCTGCGGCCACATGGATGTCATTCTTCTGATGATACCGCGCCCCTGCATGCGGGATGAACGGCTCGGGGAAATACTCCAGCATGCCACCCTCGGCCACGCGCAGCGTCTGCGTCACATGTGCCACGTCCCCTTTGCGTGAGCGAAACACGCGACTGGATGCCGGCGTCGTGAGCACCAGCCTCGCCTGCTCCTCCACCGTCGCCTCCAGAGCGATGTGGTCATCATCGAAGATGCCCGCCGTCGGATTCACCAGATTCACCACCAGAGCACCCTCATCGAAGTGCGGCTTGCTGAGGTGCATCGGTGCGCGAAAAGACTGCTCCCGCAGATAGCTGACACCGTCCTCCCTGAGGGAACAGACAAGCTTGAGATGACCAATCATGACTTGCGACAGGTCACACGAAGAGATACTCGCGCTTCAACCAACCAATCAAGTCATCCTTCCCCTTTTCCGACTTCAAGTCGGCAAAGATGAAGGGACGTTCCCCACGCATAATCTTGGCATCGCGAGCCATCACATCAAGGTCGGCACCCACATAAGGAGCGAGTTCCGTCTTGTTGATAAGCAGCAAGTCACTGGTGCGGATGGCCGGGCCACCCTTGCGCGGAATCTTGTCACCTTCCGCGACATCAATCACATAGATGTACGCATCCACCAGTTCAGGTGAGAAAGTGGCGGAGAGATTGTCACCACCACTCTCAATCAGGATGAGCTTCAGGTCCGCATGGCGCTTCTCCAGTTCCACCACGGCGGCCATGTTCATGCTGGTGTCATCACGAATCGCCGTGTGTGGGCATCCACCTGTCTCCACACCCATGACGCGGTCTGCGGGTAGCACATTCTGCCGCATCAGGAACTCAGCATCCTCACGCGTATAAATGTCATTGGTGATCACCGCCATGGAGTACTCGTCCTTCAGCCACTGGGAAAGGCGAAGCACACACATGGTCTTGCCGGAGCCCACCGGACCTCCGACTCCGATGCGGATGGGGCGGGTGCTATCAATAGAAGCGTTCGTGGTCATACGATACAGAAACTAGGAAATGAAGAGACGCTCGTGCGCCCGAGAATGGCGCATCGAAGCGATTTCGAGAAGCGGATTAAACCAACCGATACGGCGCTCAGGCGTCAGTTCGACGGCAGCCTCCAGCTTGGGGGCCAGCGCGGTGATGGCGCCACGCACCATCAACTGGCAACGCTCCTGTCCCATGCGCACCAGCTTCATGGCGGACGTGGCATATCCGCTGATGGTCTGCTGGGCATACGCACAGGCTGCTGCTGCCACAGGCAGGGACTTCAGTTCAATGGCACACACAATGAGATGATGACACGGCGCATCCGTGGAAGCGTACTCTGCCGCGAGAGTGGAATCCTCCAGCTTGCGCGTCAGCGTCAATCGACGTGAGCCAATCTGCCGGCTCGCCTGCCGCAGCTCTGCCGCGAGCTTCCACGCATCCAGTTCATCATCGAGGCGGCGCAGCTCGGCAATGTCATGAGCAGTCGCCGCTGCATGCGCCTGAGCGAGGAAGGGCAGCTCGAATGCGCACAGACTGGGAACCACCTGCTGATGCAGAAACTTCTCCACATCATCCGGTTTCGGCACCAACCCGCGCTGCACCAGTTCCTCCAGTCCCATCGAGTGCGCATAGGACCCGGAGGGAAACTGGGAATCATTGACCTGCAACAGCCAGGGAAGCCACTCAGGAAGCATGGGGCATCACACGCAAGGGGTTGAACACAACAGTCGCTTCTTCAAACGCCCAGCCTTCCCGCTCCAGGAGCTGCTTGATGGCCAGGTCATGAGTGATGCGCACCCACTCGGCGGTGATCTGCACCGGGAAGTGCAGGTTACCCACCTTCCAGCCCACCAGCGCGGCAAACTCAGGGGACGTCATCTTGATCTGATACACCAGCTCCGGAATCTGCCGGATGACGTAATCCACCGTCTCCGTCTGGAAGATGACGCAGCCATCCTTCAGGCGTTCCTGCAGGTCGAAGCCAAACTCCTGGCCATCGCTCGCCACGCCGCGCCAGCGACGCTTGAGAAACATGGCCCGCTCCGCGTTCAAGACTATCTGGGAATCCTCTGGCCGCGCGGAGGTGGGAGCGGCCATGCGGTGAACGAGATGCATTGCTAGAAGAGGAAGTATCGCTGGGCCATGGGCAGCACTTCAGCAGGGCCACAACGCAGCTCACGGCCATCCGCTTTCACGGTATAAGTCTCAGGATCGACCTCGATCTTGGGCAGAGCATTGTTCCACAGCAGGTCCTTCTTGCTGACCTTGCGGCAATTTTTCACAGCGCTGAGCATCTTGCCCAGGCCGAGTTCTTTTACCACGCCCTGCTCCAGCGAGATAGCACTCACGAAGGTAAGCGAGGTCTTGAGCTTGGCACGCCCATGCGCCGCGAACTGCGGGCGGTAATACGTGGGCTGCGGCGTGGGAATGCTCGCATTCGGATCGCCCATGTTCGCCATGGCAATCATGCCCCCCTTGAGTATCACCTCCGGCTTTACGCCGAAGAACGCGGGCTTCCACACCACGAGGTCCGCCAGCTTGCCCACTTCGATGGATCCCACCTCGTGAGAGATGCCGTGGGTGATGGCGGGATTGATGGTGTACTTCGCCACGTAGCGCAGCGCACGGAAGTTGTCCGCGAGCGGATGGCTGGAGTCCTCCAGCTTGCCAAACTGCACCTTCATCTTGTGCGCCGTCTGCCACGTGCGCGTGATGACTTCCCCGATGCGCCCCATCGCCTGGCTGTCGCTCGACATCATGGAAATGGCGCCGAGGTCATGCAGCAAGTCTTCCGCCGCAATGGTCTCCGGGCGGATGCGTGACTCTGCAAAGGCCACGTCTTCCGGGATGCGGGAGTCGAGGTGGTGGCACACCATGAGCATGTCCAGGTGCTCATCAATGGTATTCACCGTGAAGGGCCGCGTGGGATTCGTGGAAGAAGGCAGCACATTTGCCTCGCCGCACACACGAATAATGTCCGGAGCGTGACCGCCGCCAGCACCCTCGGAGTGATACGTGTGAATGGTGCGTCCCTTGAAAGCCTTGAGCGTGCTCTCCACGAAGCCCGCTTCATTCAGCGTGTCCGTGTGAATCGCCACCTGCACGTCCAGCTCATCCGCCGCGCTCAGGCAGGTATCGATCGCCGCTGGAGTCGTGCCCCAATCCTCATGCAGTTTCAGGCCGATGGCTCCCGCCACCACCTGCTCGCGAAGCGGAGGCAGCGTGGAGCAGTTCCCCTTGCCGAGGAAGCCGAGGTTCATGGGATACTCCTCCGCCGCTTCCAGCATGCGATGAATGTTCCAGATACCCGGCGTACACGTCGTGGCATAGGTCCCGTGCGCCGGGCCGGTACCACCACCAATCATGGTGGTAATGCCACTCGCCAGCGCGTGATCGATCTGCTGGGGGCAGATGAAATGGATATGCGTATCGATGCCACCCGCCGTGATGATGCAACCTTCACCGGCGATGACTTCTGTGCCCGCGCCGATGATCATGTCGATGCCATCCTGCAGCAGAGGATTGCCCGCATGGCCGATACCGACGATGCGGCCATACTTGATGCCGATGTCCGCTTTGATGATGCCCTGCACGGCATCGATGATGAGCGCATTGGTGATGACGAGGTCCAGCGACTCGGCATCCAGCGCGAGGGGCGACTGGGCCATGCCGTCGCGGATGACCTTGCCACCGCCGAATTTCACTTCGTTGCCGTAGCCGCCCTTCTCCGCGATGAGGTCACGCTCGACCTCCACGAAGAGTTCCGTATCCGCGAGACGCACCTGGTCCCCTACGGTCGCCCCAAACATGCGGGCGTGTTGTTTGCGGGTCATCTTCATGCTGGCAACGGTCCGTTCACGAGGTTGTTGAGTCCGTACATCTCGCGCTTGCCGGCGAAGGCCACGAGCACTACTTCACGAGTGTCGCCCGGCTCAAAACGCACGGCGGTTCCCGCGGGAATGTTCAGCCGGAAACCCAGCGTCGCAGCGCGATCAAACTCAAGCGAAGTGTTCACTTCGTAGAAATGGAAGTGGCTCCCCACCTGTATGGGCCGGTCGCCGGTGTTGGACACCAGCACCGTGGTCGTGGCCAGGCCGACATTCGCCGGCAACTCCCCGCTTCCTGGAGGATGGATGATTTCGCCCGGTATCATGGATGTGCGTTGTTAGCGTACAGGGTTGTGCACCGTGACGAGCTTGGTGCCATCGGGGAAGGTCGCTTCCACCTGGATGTCGTGAATCATCTCGGCCACACCTTCCATGACTTCACTCCTCTTCACCAGAGTGGTGCCGTAGCTCATGAGTTCGGAGACACTCTTGCCGTCACGCGCACCTTCGAAAATCTCGGCGGTGATGAACGCGATCGTTTCGGGATAGTTCAGCTTCAGGCCGCGGTCACGGCGCTTGCGCGCGAGGTCCGCCGCCACAACCACAAGGAGCTTTTCCTGTTCGCGAGGAGAGAGATGCATGGTGAAATTTTCGAAGCCTCAAGCTCAAGTCCCAAACCTCAGGCCACGCGCTGGGCCACCATCACCACGCCAGCGACCGCAGCCGCAGCACCTGCATACTTGATAGCTGAGGGACTCAGCTTCGTGGAAACCATCGCCACCATGGAGCCAAGCATCATCGCGACTCCCGTGCCTGCAATCAGGCCTGCTGCAGGAGCGACCGAGGCCATCTCCATCCCATGCGCGCTGCCGTGCCAGAATCCGAGGGCGGCAATCACACCGAAACACACCGCATTCGAGGCCTTCGCATACATCACCAACATCAGCCCTGCGGCCACCACCGAGAGCGCGAGTCCCTGCTCCATCATGGGCAAGGCCATACCAACCTTCGCAATTGCCCAGCCTAGTGTCAGGCTGCCTATGAACATCGCGGAGGCCACTGCGCCGAGCTTACGCCCCATCATGTATACCAGGCATCCCACCATCACCGCAGCGAGGAGGTGATCCAACCCTGAGAACGGATGCAGCACCGCCTGCGCAAAATCTGCGGCAGGTGACTCGAACTCGTCCACCTCTTCAAAGGGATGCGGATGGCCGGGGTGCGCGTACGCGCTCGTGGCCAGAAGGAACGGGGCCAGGGGCAGGGCTTTCGGGAGCAGTCTTCTCAGGGTCATGGGAGTTTGGGAAGAAGATGAGAGAGTATTGGCCAAATTGGGATGGCATGAGCAGCAGCGCAACTGCGCTTCGCTCACACCGTGAGAAATTCTTTAATCATCTGGTCCGAGAGATCCTTCATTGCTCCAGAAGCGGCCACGGAGCCGCGCTCGAGAATGGCGAAGTTATCCCCCAGTTCCTTGCAGAAGTCGAGGTACTGCTCCACCAGAAGAATGCTCATCTCGCCCTCTTCGCGCAGCATCTTGATGGCATCGCCGATCTGGTCGATGATGTTCGGCTGGATGCCCTCGGTGGGTTCATCGAGAATGAGCAGCTTGGGCTTCGTGAGCAGGGCTCGCGCAATGGCGAGCTGCTGCTGCTGTCCACCGCTCAGCATCCCGCCCTTACGCGGCAGGAACTCTTTGATGATGGGAAAGAGCGTGTAGATACGGTCGAGCTGGCCATTGAGCTTCATGCCACGCGCCACGGTGCCGATGACCAGATTCTCCTGCACAGTGAGGTGCGGGAAGATTTCGCGTCCCTGCGGTACATAGCCAATCCCCATGCGCGCACGCTCCTCAGGCGCAAGACCATTGAGGGCCTTTCCATCCAGCGTCATGCTTCCGCTGTCCGTGCCCAGCAGTCCCACGAGCGACTTCAGCGTGGAGGTCTTCCCCACGCCGTTGCGCCCCATCAGGCAGAAGACCGACTTCGGCGGCACCTGAAACTCCACGCCACGCAGTATGCGGCTTCCGCCAATCGATGCTTGAAGGCCTTTGACCTCTAATACGTTCATGAAGGACTAGTGTTTTGATTTGCGGCCGAGATACACTTCGATGACACGCTCGTCGTTCTGCACGAAGTCGACGGCACCCTCGCAAAGCACCGTACCCTGATGCAGCACGGTCACGCGGCGGTCCTTGGCAATCTGCCGCACAAAGGTCATGTCATGCTCAATCACCACGATGGTGTGCGCACCCGCGAGTGAAAGCAGCAACTCACCTGTGCGGTGCGTCTCTTCATCCGTCATGCCAGCAGCCGGCTCATCCACGAGGAGCAGCTTCGCATTCTGGGCCAGTAGCATGCCGATCTCCAGCCACTGCTTCTGCCCGTGCGCCAGCTCACCGGCCTTCCGTTTCGCGCTATCCTTGAGCTTGATGGTATCCAGAATCTCAGCGATGCGGTCTTTTTCGGAGGGCTTAACCTTACTGAAGAGGCTGCGCCACACCCCACGAGAACCCTCCAAGCTGAGCACAAGATTCTCGTACACCGTGTGATCCGTATAGACCGTAGGCGTCTGAAATTTGCGACCGATCCCCAGACGGTAGATCTCATACTCGTTCATCGGGAGGATGTCGCGATTCTCAAACTGCATCGTCCCCGTATCGGGCTTGGTGCGACCGGTGATGAGATCCAGGAAAGTGGTCTTCCCCGCACCGTTTGGCCCGATGACCGTTCGAAGCTCCCCCTGGTCGAGATAGAACGAGAGATCCTTGATCGCACGGAATCCCTGGAAGGACTTGTTCAATCCTTCCGCAGCCAGGAGGAATGGTTTTGGTTCAGCAAGTTGCAGCGTGGCACTCATTTGACTGGAGAAGAAGCGGTGGGGTCTGCAGTGGGAGTTTCAGCAAGGGGCACCGTCGGCTCATCATCCACCAACTTTCGAGCCTGATATTTCCTCCACACGCCCATCAATTGCGCAGGCAGACCCACGATTCCCTTGGGCATGAAGAGCACTACAAAAACGAAGAGACCACCCAGGATGATGAGCCATGCATCCGGGAAAGCGTTGGTGGCCCAGCTCTTGAGTGCATTCACACTGACCGCACCGATGATGGGTCCCAGCAGTGTACCCCGACCACCGACCGCGACCCACACCACAGCATCCAGGGACTTGTCCACCTGCATCTCCGCAGGATTGATAATCTGCACCTGCGCCACGTAGAGCGCGCCACCAATGGCCGCCACAATCCCGCTCAGCACAAAGATGAAAAGCTTGTAGTGTGCCGCAGCGTAGCCTGAGAAGAGCACACGATTTTCACTGTCGCGAATAGCTCGCTGCACTAGGCCGAACTTGGTGCCATTCAGCCAGCGGCACATGGCATAGATGCCGATGAGGGCCACTCCGGTAATGATATAGAGCGCACGCTGCGTAACCTCGCTGCGGATGTCATGTCCAAGGAGGAGCTTGAAGTCCGTAAAGCCATTGTTTCCTCCCATGAGCATGTCGTTGCGGAAGAATTGAAGAGCGGCCGCATAGGTGAGAGCCTGGGTGAGGATGGAGAAGTACACCCCTTTGATGCGCGAACGAAAAGCAAGGAAACCGAATACCAGAGCTACTATCCCGGGAACGAAGACCACCATCAGCATGGCGAAGGAGAAGCTTGTAAAAGGTGCGAAGAACCACGGCCAGTCCTCATAGCCTTGCATGGAAAGAAACGTGGGCATCGTCTCGCCGCCAATCATTCGCATCAGATACATGCCCAGCATGTACCCTCCGAGACTGAAGAAAAGGGCCTGCCCCAAGCTCAGCAAGCCCATGTAGCCCCACAGCATGTCCACAGAGATGGCAAGAATGGCATAGCAGAGGTACTTGCCAATGACGCCCAGCCAGAAGTTGGACATCAAATCCAAGGAATTCAGCAGTGGCAAGACCACGACCATCAACACTCCGATGTTGCCCACGGCGGCAACCTCGATCGTGCGGCGTGTGTTCCAGAAATTGTTACCTACAAGCGAAAGGCTCATGTGGCGGAGTCAGGTGGATGTGCGTTGCGAATTGGAGAAGCCGTTGCAAAAAGAGTGCCAGCACCGGAGAAATGGCCTACCTAGTCCAGCGAGCGGCTGCGGGTGACAAAAATGCCGGCTGGCCTCCACTGGAGAAAGAGGATGATCCCCACGAGCACGAGAATCTTGCCCATCACCGGATTCAGCAGGATCTGCTGGATGGACTGATCCGCCATGCCGATGCCTACCGCACTCGTGACAGTGCCAGCGATATTCCCCACCCCGCCCACGACCACGGTCATGAAACATTCCACGATATAGCTCTGCCCAAGTGAAGGACCTGTATTGGTGATCTGGCTGAGGAAGGCTCCCGCCAGGCCTGCAAGGCCGCTACCGAAGCCGAAAGTCATCATGTTCACCCGGCTCGTGCGAATACCCATGCACGCGGCCATGTTGCGGTTCTGCATCACCGCGCGCATCAAGAGTCCGAGCGACGTCTTCGTGAGCACCAGATAAGTACCAAACACGATGAAGATCGCGAAGCCGATGACGAAGACACGGTTCCAGTTGAAGATGATATCACCAATCGTCCAGTTACCACTGAGCCATGTCGGGCTGCCCACCTGCACATTGTTCGCACCAAAGGTCAGACGGAAGACCTGCTGGAGCAGCAGGGACACGCCCCACGTCGCCAGCAAGCTTTCCAGCGGACGGCGGTAGAGGAATTGAATGATGCCGCGCTCCAGTGCAATGCCCACCAGTGCAGCCGTCAGGAAGCTGGCGGGAATTGCGAAGAGGAAGTAACTATTGTATAAGGCTCCGGTGGCATGCATACCAGGGATGGCCAGCGACAGACCAAAGAGCGGAATGGTCACGCCCGCACCGAAGATATTCTGAACGATGTAGGTCGTGTAGGCCCCCACCGCGATCATCTCGCCGTGCGCCATGTTGATCACGCCCATGAGGCCGAACGTGATGGCGAGACCGAGGGCAGCAATAAGAAGAATGCTGCCGAGACTGAGGCCACGGAAGATGGTACCGAAGAAGTTCACAAAGCTCCGATGACTATCAATGGCAGCAAGCGCCTCTTTCGCGGCACCAGCCACAGGCGCTTTGGAGGCAGCCTCTGCTTCCTTCAGCGTGGCCTTGATGGAATCGTAGGACGAGAATGTGTGCAATTCCTTCAGCTCCTTGAGCGCTGTTACTTTCGCATCATCAGAAGGATCCTTGAGTTTGATCAGCGCCATGGCTTCCTTGAGCGCGCGGATGACCTCCGGATCCTGCTCCACTTTCATGCGAGCTTCCAGCGCAGGCACCTTCTCCGCATTCTGGGCGAAGCCGAGCGTCTGCACGGCTTGGACGCGCTTTTTCACATCGGGTGAAGACAGGTCCAGCAGGTCCAGCACGCCTTTCATGGCATTGCGCAGGCCACGATCGTGCTCCACGATTTTCTGCTCCTTGGCAATGAGTCGCAGCGGTTGACCGGCAGCATCCTTGAGCGATGTGCCATCGTCCACGCGCACGGCGCTCTGGGTGCCTGCGTCATCCTTGTCGTCCTGCAGGCGCACCGCAATCTTCTCGCCCGTGGCCGTGGTGTGAATGTAAAGTTTGTCCGCCTTCCAATCGTCGAGCAATGGTTTGATGATTTCATCCCCCTGCCCGATCAGCGAGGTGATGATCTCGCGCTTCTTGGCAGCGTCTTCTGCCAGCGCAGCGTTCGCAATGGTTTGCCGGGCGGTCTCTGCAAAGAGCGAGGCGGAGCACAGCAAGCCCGAGAGCAGAGTGAGTGAGAGCAGGCGGAAGAGAGCTTTCACGTGCAGAGGAAAAGATGGATGGAAAAGTCAGCGATAACGTCTGAAGGGATTGAAGGGGCGGGCTCATTCCTGAACCCGCCCCCACTCGGAACTGGCACGCCGGCCAGCTCTCACTTCGCGGGGCGAAGCAGCCTCAAATCATTTGAACTTGCCCTTCAGCCAGGGCTCGCCGTACACTTCCTTGAAGTCCTTGAGGATCTTGAACTGGCCATCCGCCTTGGTCTCGCCGATGTACACATTCTTGGTCATGTGCATGTTCTTCTGGGAAGTGACCTTGCCGTTCGGGCCTTCGAAGCTCAGGCCGCTCTTCCAAGCTTCACGCACCTTGTCCACATCGAAGCTGCCAGCCTTTTCCACGCAGGCCTTCCAGAGGTACACACCGTCATAGGAGAGCACCATCGGGGAGCAGGTCACGCGACCTTCCTTCACGATGCCAGTGACATCAGACTTCTTCAGCCAGGACTGGAAGCCGTCCACGAACTTCTTGTTCGCAGGGCTGTCGATGGACTGGAAGTAGCTCCAGCAGCCGAGCTGGCCCACGAGCTTGTCAGCGGGGAGACCGCGGAATTCATCTTCCGAGATGGAGAAGGACACGACCGGGCAGGTCTCAGCAGTGAGGCCGGCAGCGGCGTATTCCTTGAAGAAGGGCACGTTGGTGTCGCCGTTCAGCGTGCTCACCACCGCGGCGTTGCCACCGGCGGAGAATTGCTTGATTTCAGCAACGATCTGCTGGTAGTCGGTGTGACCGAAGGGGGTGTACTTGCCGGCGGAGATGATCTTGCCGGAGTCGTCCTTGCGATAACCACCACCGATGTTTTCGAGCGGCACGCCCTTGCTCAGGAGATACTCCAGAAGCACGAGGTTCGTGGTCTGGGGATAGACGTAGTCGGAGCCCAGGAGGTAGAATTTCTTGATTCCCTGCTCAAGGAGGTAGTCCACAGCGGGAGTGGCCTGCTGGTTCACCGCTTCGGCGGTGTAGCAGACGTTCGGGGATTCTTCTTCACCCTCGTACTGCACGGGATAGAAGAGGAGGCCATTGTTCTTTTCAAAGACCGGGAGCACCGATTTGCGGCTCACGGAGGTCCAGCAGCCGAAGACGACCGCACACTTGTCCTGCTCGAGGAGTTGCTTGGCCTTTTCAGCGAAGAGCGGCCAGTTGGAGGCGCCATCCACCACCACAGGCTCGATCTTCTTGCCCATCACGCCGCCAGCGGCGTTGATTTCGTCGAACGTGTAAAGAAGCACGTCACGGAGGGACGTCTCACTGATGGCCATGGTGCCACTCAGGGAGTGCAGCACGCCCACCTTCACGGTGTCGGCGGCATGCGCAGGGAGCGCCACAGAGCCCACCAGGGCTGCGGCCATCATCGAATTAAAGAACCGGCGTTTCATGATGAATGGTTGAATGATGAATGAGTGTCTTGTTTGTCGATGGCACTAAAAAAGCGCGCGCCGCGTTTGTGGCGTCGGCGCGCGCCCACTTGAATGGCTAACCAGGCACGAATTAGAAGGTGAACACGACACCAGCCGAACCCACCACGAAGTCTTCATCCGCGTTCGGGATGACGTCGTCCTGCGTGTGGTAGTAGGTCGCGCCGATGCTCAGCGAGATCTGCTTGTGGATCGGGATGGAGGCGCCAACACCGGCGGAGACGTAGGCGAAGCCACCGTCACCAGCGTGGAAGCCGTCCGTGTCGAAGGACACGGTGACAGGGAAGGACAGGGTCACAGGGCCAAGGGCGGTGGACGGAGCCACACCGACTTGGGCGACCACGCCTTCGTCATATCCGGGGATGTCAATGCCCACGCGGCCGTGCACAGCGACGAACGGATTGATCAGGCCATCCGTGTAGGTGACCTTGCCGTCGATGATGTGCTCAGTCTGCGAAGCATAGTTCCAAGAGCCGTAGCCGAGCTGGAACTTGAATTTGTCGAGCGTGTAGTAGAAGCCCACGTTCACGTCGATTTCCTGCACGTAGTCGCCGATATCACCTTCGATCTGGTCGTTCACGTCCGCCCAGGTGTTCACATAGAACTGGAGGGAGTCCGTGATCTGGAAATCGAGCTCGAAGGAGGGGTGGAAGAACCACTCACCCCAGTCGTTGCCCACGCCCCAGACGTCCTGGCCGTAGGAGATGAAATGGGTGTCATAGAAGAGTGACAGGTTGCCGGTGATGAAGGGTTTTTCCTCGACCGGGGGAGTGACGATCGTGGTACCCTTACCGCTGACCGTACCGGCGGTCGCCGTCGCAGGAGTCATGAGCGCCGCGATCGCGAGCGCCAGGCCTGCTGTTGCAAGTTTTCCTGAGGTCATTCGGGAGATGAATTTCATTCGTTTTGCCTTTCTGGTTGTTGTTCACGTGTGACGACTGTGCCAGCCGCTTGGAACGGGTGATAAGCATGAGCGGTGCCAAGTGATGTTGCCCGCTCAGGAAATCTTTTGAGCCAAATAATACCGCGAACCAGCACCAGTATGACCAGACACACACGCAATAAATCAGGCCGCATCCATGTTTGGATTTGTTTTTCTATAAATCATCGAATTATCCGCGCGTTATTCCACACGTTGACGAATGCGAATCTCGCAACCCCTGTTCCCATAGCGAATGAGCCGGCATTCAAGCCCTCTCCCCTGCCCAAAGGTCCTATTTGTGTGCCTCATTTGTTCCTCGCCTGCCCGCTTCCACCCACTATCATGGCGGCATGAAGACCGTCGTATTCAGCAGCAAGAGCTATGATGAGGAGTTTCTCAACGCCGCCAACGGAAAGGGAGACCACAAGTTGAAGTTCCTGCCGGCGCGACTGGACGAAGCCACCGCCAGCCTGGCCAAGGGGTATGACGCCGTCTGTGTTTTTGTCAATGACCTCGTGAATGCGACGGTCGTGGACACGCTGGCCGACCTCGGTGTGAAGGCGATCGCGCTGCGATGCGCCGGGTACAACAACGTGGATCTTGTGCGCGCCAAGGAACGCGGCCTGGCCGTCGTGCGTGTGCCGGCCTATTCACCCCACGCGGTGGCAGAGTTCGCAGTCACCCTCCTCTTCTCCCTGAACCGCCGCATTCACAAAGCGTACAACCGCGTCCGCGAGGGGAACTTCGAACTCGCCGGGTTGATGGGCTTCGACCTCGTTGGCAAAACAGTCACGGTGGTGGGCACAGGGAAGATTGGCGCCATCTTTGCACGCATCATGCATTGCATTGGTTGCCGTGTCTTCGCAGTAGACGCCTATCGCAACGCGGAACTGGAAGCCTTGGGGGTCACCTACCTGCCACTCCAGGAGGCCCTGCCACAGAGTGATATCATCAGCCTGCACTGCCCCCTCACGCCCGAGACCCGCCACCTGGTAAATGAACAAAGCCTCTCCCAGATGAAGCGCGGTGTGCTGCTCATCAATACCGGTCGCGGCGCATTGATCGATACCGCAGCCGTGATCGCCGCACTGAAGAGCGGCATCATCGGTGGTCTGGCCCTGGATGTGTATGAAGAGGAGGACAAGCTCTTCTTCAGCGATCACTCTCATCATATCATTCCCGACGACGTCTTCATGCGTCTCACCACCTTTCCCAACGTGCTGCTGACGGGACACCAGGCATTTTTCACCCGTGAAGCCATGGAGCAGATCGCCTCCGTAACGCTGCAGAATCTGAGTGATCTGCAAGCCACGGGCACCTCAGCGAATTCGGTGTAGCTCGCGGTTGCGAGAGCGGCATTGCAATATTCATGAGTGTGGGTGCAAGGGAGTTGCTTTCGAGCAAAACCAACGCACACGGCGGTACCAGGGCGAATTGATCCCTGTGCGAAGGACATTTCCTCCGCGCCCACCTCGGTGAGCAGCATGCTACTCCGGGGTGGCACACCCGCAACCCCCGCACGGCGCAAGATGATTGCGCCATGCCGCTTCATCCTTGCCCCCCATGAAAACCATCCCCGTGCTCGTTCTCACGGCAGTGTCCTGCCTGAGCCTGCCGACCTTCACCCGAGGTCAGGCGCTTCCCTTCCAGCAAAGTCCTCCGCCGGGTACACCGATGCCGGCGATTCCTCCCACTGCTGCCACAGCCACCACGACAACCACCACGGCTGTGACTCCCATTCCTGACGGCTTTTTCCTGAGAGATGGAAACGTGTACGTGATCAGAAACGGCGCGTTCTCCCAAGTGACGAAGGAGCAGGTTCTGCGTATCGAACCCAATGGAACAGTCACGGGGTTTGATGGCCGCACGTGGCAGATCCCGGCAGGTCAGATGCTCACCACAGATGGTCGAGTCGTGCCCGTGGATCCCAGCTTGCTCACGCTGGATGATCGCACCCGTGCCGCTACCACGATCACCGGTGAAAACCGTTCGGGCCTGGCTCCGGCAGGATCTGGTCACCCCATCTCACCTCCGGGTTCCTCTACAGCGCCCTCGAATCCCGATGGCTTCTCTCAAGTACCGAATACCACAGGCAGAGGCCGGACCGCTACTGACCGGGGCAGTTCAAGCACAGTTGTCGATCCTGGTGTGACCACATTCGTGGACGGACAAACGACCGGCACCACTTCCACAGACCGTCAGACCACGGGCACCAACCGAACCAATACGACTGGTACCACGACGAATAGCAATGCCACGCCCAACCAGCGGGCCAGCACGGGCACCAACGTGGACCCCAACGCGCCCGGCGCGTCCAGCACCGCCACGCCCAACCAACTCAACAGCCGCGGCACCAATACGGGCGTAAACTCGCAAACAACCACCCCGCGCCCCACAACGCCAAATCAGCGAAGCAGCAGTGGTACGGCTACTCCGCAGGGCCAAAACACCAACAATCCGAACGCCGTAAGGAGTGGAACCTCAGGCGGCACGACTGGCAGTAGTGCCACCGGCACCTCTTCTACGGGCAGCACCGCTACAGGCGCACGCAGCACCAGCGGGGGTACATCCACTTCCAGCGGAGGCACTTCCGGAAGCTCCGGCTCCACCAGCTCTGGAGGCAGCTCCAGTTCGGGTAGCGGCACCTCTGGGGGCTCCACCAATCGCTAGGGCTACAGACTCCTTGGGAACCCTTTAACCCCTTCGAAAACGGGCACTTGGCGCCGTGCGGTCATTCGCACGGCGCTTTCTTTTGGCACCGTGCCAACCGGACCGTGCACTGTGCAATTTGCACACGAGCCCCCGGCAAAGTCAGACATTTTGCACAGAATCGCGGCTGACTGGCAAATTGGCCGTTTTTTGTAAATCATTCGACTTCAGCCACTTGCGACTGCTCGAGGCATAAAGGCACAAGATTTGCACTAGAGATGCCAACAAACCCATCCCGAACTTTCGAACAACGCACCATCACCTTCATGAAAAAGAATCCCATTCCTGCCCCTGTCGAAGGACCTTCCGATGCCGATCTCATGGTCGAGGTTGCGCAGAACCGGTCCGCCAGAGCGCTTGAGATCCTCTACCGCCGCCACCGCCAGGTGCTGCGCAGTGTGATCATGCGCGTGCTGGATAACGAAGCTGATGGCGAAGAAGTACTGCAGGACGTATTCGTACAGCTGTGGCAGCAGGCCTCCTCCTTCTCCTCGGAAAAGGGACAGCTGCTTGGCTGGCTCATCATCGTGGCCCGCCGTCGTGCGCTTGACCGCGTGCGCCGCAAACTCGCCTATCAGGCCGCCACCACGCGCTTCGAAAAGACCGCCCCCGCCGATCTTCCCGAGCACCGTCCGAATGTGGTGGATCGCGAAATCCGCCAGCACGAACTGAACGACCTCATCGAAGAACTTCCGCCCGCCCAGGGCATCGCAGTGAAGCTCACGTTTGTCGATGGCCTGAGCCAGCGCGAGATCGCCTCTCATCTCTCAGTACCGCTGGGCACCATCAAGACCCGCATTGAACTTGGTGTGAAGAAGCTGAGCCGCATGATGGAACTGGCCGAAGCCGCCTGATCTCTGGGGACTGGCCTGATTCGATTTCATTCAAATATTCCAAAAAAGAACGGGAGCCATATGGCTCCCGTTCTTTTTGCGCATGAAGAAACGCGTGGCCAAAAAAATGAAACCCGAGGAACTCAGGGATTATACCAAGGACGAGTTGAAAGCGGGCCTTTGAACGCAACGAACTCACCCAGTGTGTTGCGATAGGCCCAAGGAGCGGGAACGCCTCGTTCCCGTCAGCGGTCACCATGCTCGGTGATGTTGCATGTCGAGCATCCCCTGTGTTCCAAGAGAGTGCCGAGATGGATACACCACATATACCCTTTCACCCACCGGAACGAGGCGTTCCCGATCCTTGGGCCTGTGCCATGTCCGTGTTCCATAGAACGCTTGTCGCATGAATCACTCCAGGTAGTCCGACGTCTTTAATATAAAGAGTCGGCTTCAACTCCCTTTGGTACTAGAACGCGCGAACGCTTCAGCCCTTCGACACTGGCAAGCTCAATTCAGTCACGAGGCAGCTGTCCTCAGGAGAGTAGTACTGCCGCCAGGAGCCCTGATTCGCCTTCACGAGATTGCGCACGCGCCAGAGGCCCAGACCATAGCTGCCACGCCGGGGCTTCTCAAAGGGGCGCTCTCCCCACTCGGAAGGATCCACTGGCTCGGACTTCTGCTCCACGAGACGGAAGATGACTTCCCCTTCGCCATTCTGTGCCAGTGAGATCACCGCGCCAGCACTCGCGTACTGCTTCACATTGGAAAGCCATTCCCGGAAGATCTCCCCGAGATGCACCGGATCCGCTTTCACATTTGCCTGCACGGTAGAGGGCTCCCAATCGATCTTCGGAGCAGCGCCTGACGAGTTCCACTCATCCCGCCAGCTCGTGAGGACGAACTGCGCGGACAGCGGCTCGCTTCCAGGAGACACCTCGGAGAATTTTCGAGAGAGCGCGCCCAGTCGTGTGGCACTCTGGTGTAGCGATTCCTGGATGCGTTGCACAGACTCCGCGCCGTCCTTGTCGGTGACGTACACGTCCAGCAGCATGGCCTCCAGGTTCAGCGCGTTGAGATCATTGCGCACATCATGGAGATGATGCTTGAGAAATGCCACCACCGCGCCCAGCGGCACGAGTGCATCCTGGTCTTTCGCGGGAGAGGAATCAGACATCTTTGGAAGACTCCGCCGTGGCGGGGGAAAAAGTCACTCGAACCAACGCACCACCAGCGCCAAGGTTATCCAACTCGAGACGCGCGGAAATACGATCCGCGGCGCGCTTGGCCAGCGCCAGGCCAATGCCCAGATGCTGGCGTTCTTTGGAGTTGCCGCTGGGGCGGACACTCGCCTGGAACGGATGCTTGAGGTACTCTTTCGAGAACCCGGGGCCATCGTCCTCGACCTCCACGATGATCTCCCCTCCCACATGCCGCACACGTGCAGAGATCCTTCCCTGCTCTCGCGCGGCCTTCACGGCATTCGCCAGGATGGGATCGAGGATTTGAGTAGCGGTGAAGACACTCGCAGACACCGGCATGGGAATGGGAGGCGCCATCACCTGAAAGTCGAGCTGTCGGCGGATGGCGGTGACATACCAGTTCTCGATGATGGCCTTCAGTTCATCCGTGGTGATGGTACCCGGCTGAAGATGCCTGGCGCCGGTGATTACGCCTTGGGACTCGTGGAGAAAATCCTCGAGGGAAGAAAGCATCTGCCCCGCAGTCGCCTCGGCCTCCATGGCGAAGGCCCCAGCATTGGCATTCGTATCTGCGCCATTCGCATTGGCCCGGCAGATGTTTCTGCTCTGCGACGTGAGGAACACCAGCCGCTGCAGCGGTTTGAGCCAGTGCTGGGCAATGATATTGATGAGCCGTGTCTGTTCCATCAGGCTCGCAGTATGGCGCATCTGGGCGCGGCGGAGTTCCACCTGCGTGTTGACCCGCGCCACCATTTCCTGCCGGTTGAAGGGCTTCGTGACATAGTCCACGCCCCCCACTTCGAATCCTCTTTTGATCGACTGAAGCTGCGTTTCTGCCGTGAGGAAAATAACGGGAATGTCACGCGTGGCAGGATTCGACTTCACCCGCGCGCACACATCGAAGCCATCCATGCCGGGCATCATGACATCGAGCAACATGAGGTCGGGCTGTTGCCGTTCTATCATCTCCAGCGCTTCCTCGCCCGAGCTTGCCACTACCACTCGAAGGCCTTCCCGCATCAGGGAGGCTTTCAACATCTGCAAGTTCCTGGGCTGATCGTCCACGACCAGCACCAGGGCTGGCGTGGGGGGAATGATGGAGTGGGTCATTTCTGAAGATGTGAATGGCAATGTACTTGAGCCATCGCTTCGGACAAGCAGCGATGGATTCAGGGAGCAGGCAGACCGACACGCAGGCACCCCGAGGCGCGCCGGCGAGAAGTACTCCCTGGTGTGCAACTATCGCGGCATGAGGATGCTGCGGATGGGCGTGTTCATGCACGCTGCACAAAAAAGCGTCTTAACACGGCGATTTCCCGGAGAAAAAGCTCCTAAAACGAAGGTTCGCCTCTGCGGAGCGAGTCCAGCGCGGCCAGTACATCGGTCGGAGTGCTGTTCTTGCACAGGTACCCGTGCGCTCCACAGGCACGCGCCATTTCAGGGTACTCGCGCTCTTCATGAGCGGAAATTACCAGCACCCGCATATCCGGTGCCTGGGGCAGTGTCTCGCGCACGAAGTCGAGGCCATCGCCATCCGGCATGTTGATGTCCACGATCAAAAGATCCGGCAGATCCGCCTGCATTTGTTGCCGGGCTTCTGCCAGAGTCGCGGCGCTCCACGCGAGGGTAAATCTGGGCTCATCCTCCAGGAGGGTGCGATAGACCGCACGCATAATCGAATGATCATCCGCCACACCAATGCGCCACGGCCGTGTGGGAGCTGAAGAGCGCGACGAAGGCTGTGCAGTGACCGAGGGGGAAGCAGTCGTACCAGGTGGGAGCATGATACCGATACGCACTAGCATGAGACGATGGTCGTAACAGCATTTCCTAGTCGCACATCATCGTGAACGGTGAGCGCAACGGCAGCACAGTCATCAGCAAGCGGGGATATCTTCCGTGCTATTTCCGCGGTCGCCGATCGTGAAGCATGATTTCGATGGCCACCCACATGGCGCCAATCGCGGCAATGATGAAAAACAGGAACGCGAGGCCGGAGTAGCCGAAGATCTTAAACCCTGTGTCCACCCTCATCATCAGTGCAGCACTCACGGTGAGCCCTGCAAAGATCAATCCTTGCGTGATACGGTTGGCTATTTTTTGGAGTCCGGAAATAAACTCCCCTTCGTCCACGGCCCGCAGGTCCACACGTAGACGGTTCTCAGCAAGATGCGTAAGAATAGCATTTAGGCGTGAGGGCAAACGCTCCAGCAGTTCCTTCGCTTCCATCGCCGTGCCCAGCAGATTGGCAGGAGAGAGACTCTGCAAGGTTTTGCGATGCATGATGTCCGCCACGTTGCGGCGGATGGATTCATTCGGGCTGAACTCCGGCCACAGTGCCATGCCCACGCGGTCCAGATTCAGCAAGGTCTTGCCGAGCATGGTGAGTTCTCCAGGCACACTCAGGCCTGTCTCTGCGGAGATCTGGGCCACCTGCACCACCACCCTGCCGACGAGGATGCGGTTCAGGCTCGCGCTGTATTGTTCACTCACGAGGGCACCAATGCGCTCGCGAAACGCTGCTGCTTTGAATGTATCCTTGGGCGTGCCCATTCGCTCGGCCACCTCCGCCGCGCGTTCGGATTGGCCTTCGCTGATCGCGAGCAGGAGTTTGATGAGATGATCCTGCATCTGTGGACCAATGCGGGCCACCATACCCAGGTCAATCAGGGCAATCCGATGGTCGTTGGTCACGAACACATTTCCCGGATGCGGATCTGCATGGAACAAACCCACGTTCAGAATCTGGTGCAGGTACGCGCGAAAGAACTCCTCTGCCAAAGCAGGACCATCAATGTCCATCTGGGTGAGGCCGCTCAAGGAGGTCACCTTCTGCCCACTGATGTGGTCCATGGTTAGCACCCTGCCGGAGGTGTAGTGATCCACGGGCGCCGGTATCACGATCAGCTTGAACTCCTCAAGCTGCTTGCGCATGAGCTTCAGGTTCTCCGCTTCCTGGCGGTAGTCGAGCTCATGAATCAAGGAGATGCGCAGCTGCTCGACGATCTTGCTGAACTCATAACGGCGCCCGAGTTCAGTGTGGGCATCCAGAAATCCCGCCACCTCGGCGAAGACTTCAAGATCCTCCGCGATAGACTCCCGCACTCCCGGGCGCTGCACCTTCACCGCGACCACCTGCCCATTGCGCAAAACGGCGCGATGCACCTGGCCCAGCGATGCCGCCGCGATAGGTGTGGAATCAAACTCTGCAAACGCCTTGGAAAGGCGCACGCCCAGCTCCACGCTGACGATGGCCTCCACCTGCTCAAAGGGGAAGGGCTCCACCTGATTCTGCAGACGGCTCAACGCATCCGCATAGACGGGCGCAATGAAGTCTGCGCGCGTGGAGAGCAGTTGCCCCAGCTTGATGAACGCCGGCCCCAGCACCTCCAGATCCCGCGCCAGTTCGGTGGCCTTTGCAGGCACGAGCTGGATGGGCTGTTGGGGAAGCGGATCGTCAATGAGCGGCGCGTTCTTCACCAGATCACTCAGCCCATACTTGGCCAGCAACCGGATCAGCGTGTGGTACCTCTTGAGGTGAGACGGCCGGAGGGAGAGAGTGGTGGCAGGCATCAAGGACATCTTCGTCTGCCAGTGGATCGTCTTTCAAGAACTGTTCGCGTGTGCCTGGGAAAAACTGCCGGGCTGCGCCCCTCGGTTATGCGCCACGGGAAATAGCCGCAAAAAAGCACAAAGAACACACAGGAAATGCAATCACAGCAGGTGACGTAGTCTTCCGGAGCCAGCCTTATGCGTTCTTTTGCGGCCATTCCTTCAACTCTTCACCTTCTCTACAGACCCGCGTCGCCCTGGGTCGCGGCCATCTCCACCAGTTCATCCCGGTGCACCACTCCGACAACGCAATGTTGCTTGTCCACGATCGGGAGGAAGTCCAGATGATGATCATTCATCACCCGAAGCGCTGAGGTCAGATCCTGCTCCTCGGTGCAGCAGACCGCGTTCTCGCTCATGGATTCTCCCACGGTTACCTTCTTGGGATCATGACCATATCGAGTCGCTTGAAGGTCAGGATCGGGCTGGTCGACCATGCCCACCAGCTTGCGGTCGGAGGCCACCGGCATGTTCGAAGCATGATGCTTCCGCATCTGGCTTCCCGCAGTCTGGACCGTGTCCTCGGGACTCAGGAGCTTCAAATTTCTGCTTAGGAATTCGGAAAGTTTCATGACGTAAAAATCAGGGTGTTTGATGACACGCGAGGCGTGTGCCCGCGTCTTCTTCTACCGGAAATCGCCCAGACAGAGGCTTCCGGTTCCCCTCACTTCCACATCGTGGATTTCTCCATGCAACATGCAGCCACGTGACAGCCGCTTTGGCGACTGACTGCGATGCAACAGTGCCGCCCCGGTGGCGCCATGCGCGTGCGCACCTCCCGGGGCCTAGTCCGTGCCCAGCTAGAATCATCATCCATGAGCGACAACATCATCGTCCGTCCCGGAAAACCTGTCCCCCTCGGTCCCACCCTTGAACCAGACGGCGTGAATTTTGCGCTCTTTTCCGCGCATGCCACCAAGGTCGAGCTCTGCCTCTTTGAAGGCGATGACCCAACCCGGGAAACGCGCCTGACACTGCCGGAATGCACCAATCAGGTGTGGCATGGTTTTGTCCCCGGCATCAAGCCCGGCCAGAAGTACGGCTTCCGAGTGCACGGTCCCTACGAGCCAGAACGTGGCCATCGATTCAACCCCAATAAGGTGCTCGTAGACCCGTATGGCCGGGCCATGGGAAGGACCCTCACCAAATGGTCTCCTGAACTCTTCGGCTATACCACTGGTCATGAAGCCGTGGATCTCAGCTTCGATGAACGCGACTCGGCACCCTATGCACCCTTGAGCGTGGTACTGGACACGGGGTTTGACTGGGGAGATGACCGACCACCGCAGACGTCATGGCACCGCACCACCATCTATGAACTGCACGTGAAGGGATTCACCAAGCAGCTCTCCACCATTCCCGAGCACCTGCGTGGCACCTATGCCGGCCTCGCTTCAGATGAAGCGATGAACTACATCAAATCTCTTGGTGTCACCGCCATTGAACTCCTGCCAGTGCATCATCATCTGGATGACTCCTACCTCCTGGAGAAAAGCCTGAACAACTACTGGGGATACAACACGCTCTCCTATTTTGCTTTCGAACCGGGTTACGCCTCTGTGAAGGATCCCCATCAGGCCATGCATGAGTTCAAGGGCATGGTGAAGCGTCTTCATGCGGAGGGCATCGAGGTCATCCTCGATGTGGTGTACAATCACACGGCAGAGGGAAATCAGTGTGGCCCCACCCTCTGCTATCGCGGCATCGACAATGCGTCCTACTACCGGCTGTCCCAGGAGCATCCCCGCTACTACGAGGACTTCACCGGCTGCGGCAACACTCTCAGCATGCAGAACCAGGTGGGCCTGCGCCTCCTCATGGACAGCCTGCGCTACTGGGTGACGGAGATGCATGTGGATGGCTTCCGCTTCGACCTTGCCAGCGCGCTCGCCCGAGAGCTTCATGGGTGGAACAAGCTCAGTTCCTTCTTCGATGCCATAGGGCAGGATCCCGTTCTCTCCGCGGTGAAACTGATCGCGGAACCCTGGGATGTGGGAATGGGTGGCTACCAGGTCGGAAACTTCCCCACCGGCTGGGCCGAGTGGAATGGACGCTACCGCGATGAGGTGCGTGATTTCTGGAAAGGCATGGGCCAGGCAGGTGAACTGGCAGCGCGACTCTCCGGAAGTGCGGATCTCTATGATCACAGCGGGCGCCATCCTCACGCGAGCATCAATTTCATCACCTCCCACGATGGCTTTTGCGTGCGGGATCTGGTGAGCTACGACAACAAGCACAACGAGGCCAACGGCGAAGACAATCGCGACGGGGACAACAACAACGCCAGCTGGAACTGCGGCGCCGAGGGCGAAACAGACAATCCCGAGATCAACCGCCTGCGCCGCCGTCAGGTGCGCAACTTCCTGGCCACCCTGCTGCTCTCACAAGGCGCACCGATGATCACCGCTGGTGACGAGCGCTGGCGCACCCAGAAGGGCAACAACAATGCCTACTGCCAGGACAACGAAATCTCCTGGCTGCCGTGGAATGATAATCAGGATGCCGCGGAACTGCAGAAGTTCGTGACCACATTGATTGCGCTACGCGACGAACAGCGCGTGCTCCGTCGGAAGAACTTCCTGACCGGCCAGCCTCCCGCGGAAGGACTGCCCAAGGACGTGATCTGGTGGAACGTCGAGGGGCGCGAGATGACCGGAGAGGACTGGAGCGCCGGCTTTGTGCGGTGCTTCGGCATGCTGCTGCCTGGAAACAGTCTCAACGAGCTGAACGATGCCGGGGAGCCACGTGTAAGCGATTCCGTCTTCATCCTCATGAATGCCCATCACGAGGATCTCAACTGCGTTATGCCGCCCACCTTTGGCACACGCTTCTGGACACCTCGTGCCATGACCTCCGACATCCCGGGTAAGACCCGCGTGAGTGAATCCAACAAGTTCAAGATTCAGGCCCGCTCTCTGGCGGTGTTTGTGGCGAAGCCCAAGCCAGCCGAGCGTCCGGCTACCGTCCCTGCCGAACCTGCACCAGCAGAGCAGCCGGCAGCTATCCAAGCCGAACCGGTGCCCGCGTGACGAGAGGCGAGCTGAAATGAGAACGTTATTCGAAGTGCGTGCAAATTCCCGCCACGAGCCCCACGGAGAACGCCACGGCGAGGGTGCACAACGGATGCCTGTCCACCGTGGCGCGGAGATCCACCCAGGAACAGCAGGCAGCCGCCAGGCTGTTCGACTCGGGCTCAGAGGACCTTACCGGGCCTCCTTCGCTCATCATCATGTTGGCGGCATCTTCAGCACTGGTGGTTACCAGGGGAGCACGAGAAGGTTCGGTGTTCATGGCAATGTTAATGTTGTTGTTGCTGTTGTTTTGCCTTTGTTATCGTGCGTTGCAGCGAAGCCGCGTGCATGCGGCCAGGTCCCTTTCATGTGCGAAACAACGGTATGAGTGATGCCCTCCATCGCGCCGCAGGGACCGTGCCGCTCCGCGTGATGACGTACAACGTCCATGGGTGCGCTGGTACCGATGGCAAGTTCGACGCGGAGCGCATCGCCTCAGTCATCGCTCCCTACAGCCCGGACATCGTCGCGCTGCAGGAACTGGACGTCGCCCGACGCCGGAGCGGTGGCAGCCACCAGGCAAATCTCATAGCCGAATGCCTGGGCATGAAGGGCCATTTCCATCCCGCCTGGCTTCCTCTACCTGAGGAGCAGTATGGCGATGCAATTCTCACGCCCTGGCCCTTCCAACTCATCAAGGGAGCGGAACTGCCCACCGCGGCCTCACCTCTTGCCTTCGAACCCCGCGGTGCCCTGTGGATCTCCGTGAAGAAGGGGAACGCCGTTTTTCATGTGCTGAACACGCACCTCGGTCTGAGCAACACGGAACGGCGCAATCAGGTGGAGGCACTCCTCGGTCCAGACTGGCTGTCTCATCCCGACTGCAATTCACCCGTGATCTTTTGTGGGGATCTCAATGACCTTCCCACCTCGCGCATCTACCGCCGGCTGGCCTCACGGATGCAGGATGCACAACGCACCGGGAGCTTTTTCCGCGCCCGGGCCACGTTCCCTTCGCGACTGCCTTTCCTGCGCCTCGACTACATTTTTGTATCTTCGGGTATCTCCGTGGAGTCCGTGGAAGTTTGCCGTTCCCCACTCGCGAAGGTGGCCTCTGACCATCTGCCGCTGATCGCGGATCTGCTTATCCCGGTATCACAACTGGGAACGCAGGGCGCAACCCAACAGTCCCACGACCTTTTCGCCGAGAGGACGGGAGCGCCACTCGTCGAGCCCGATTCTCCGTGAGTCGGCCTTGTCCCGCTCAAAGATTTGCAGGTGCTCCCGGGCAAAGTCACGATCCAGGATATTGAGATTTGCCTCCTCATTCAGGCGCAGCGAGCGGTTGTCGAGATTGCACGAGCCCACGCATGAGAGGAACTCATCGACAATCATGTACTTGCAGTGGAAGCGCGAAGGCTGGTACTCGTAAAACTTGATGCCTGCCTCGATCATCTTCTTCCAGCGAGCGCGTCCCACCTTGCGAACGAGGTGCTGATCGGTGAGTTCGCCCGGCACGATCACTTCCACATCCACATTCCGTGCACGAGCTTCCACCAGAGTCTGGACGGTGAGATCGTCTGGAATGAAGTAGGCATTGGCGATGCGAATGGTGCGACGCGCGGCAGCTATGGCAAAGATGAAGAGCAGGCGCGCACTGTCTGCTCCTTCGGATGACGAACTCTTGAACACCTGGCAGTTCATTCCGTTCTCCTTTTCGACGTGCGGGAAATAGCGATCCCCATGCAGCACGCAGGCGCGCGTCTGAATCCAGTTGTCCATGAAAGCCTGCTGCATCTGAGCCACCGCTGGCCCACGGACGAGGTACTGCGTGTCCCTCCAGTGGGTTGGCTGTTCGGCATCACCATCCCAGTCATCGGAGATTCCCACGCCGCCGATGAAGCCAAACTTCCCATCGATCACCAGCAGCTTGCGGTGGGTGCGTTCGTTGAAGCGGAGATTCAAGTAACGGAACACCTCCACCTCGACCCCGGCTTTCTTCATCACGTTGAACTCCTCACCGCGAATGCAATTGCAGCCCATGGCATCCTGAAGGAAGTGAACTTTCACGCCCGCCAGGGCGCGCTCGGCAAAGGCGCCTGCGAACTGTCTGGTCACGCGACCACTGGTGAACACAAAGTTCTCAAACGTGACTGAATGCTGAGCCATCCGGATGGCATGCAACATGGCTGGGAAAATCTCCGCACCGTTGTTGTAGATTCTCACGTCGTTGCCACCCACAAAGGGAGGCCCCAGCATGTGGCTGATGGTACGGCGGAAGTCGGGATCCTCCACCCCATAGTCCGTCTCAATCGAGTGCGTCACCTTCTTCTCGCTTTCGAAAAAGTTCCGGGCAAGGACGGCCGTGGTTACGCCGCTGACGATCGCGGTGGTCAGGTGGGCTGCGAAAGTGGATCCAGTATGGGATTCCTGGTCTCGGGGGGAATTCTGTCTCATAGAGAGCCGTGTGAGGCACTCATAATCTCGCGGCTAGTCGTGCCATTGGACTTCCCGCCGGGCAATTTTACCAATGGCGTTGTACCGACATTCGCGTTAACATCGCTGCGACAGTATTTTCCCCGCATCCATTTGCGTGGATATCAGGCCGATTCTCAAATCGAAATCCATCATGCCCATGAAAGTCTGTCTCCTCCTCACTCTGACCCTCACTCTCGTTTTCACGGGCTGCGCTTCCCACGACCACAACAGGCCGGAGCCAACAGCCCTGCAACGCCGCGAGACACGCGCCTTTGATGACCCCACCCCCCTTTCTGAAAACCCGAACTCCCCATTGAATTCGGTGCAGCGCCAACAGGGCCGTGTGGGCATTCCCGTAAGGACCTTTTAGCTTTCAACGCCAGACCAGTTTTCAAGGGATTGCCAGCGACAGGGCCGAACAGCGTGACCGCATCAGTGCACGCCTCCGTCGACACCGGCTTCTTCATCGCGTCGCACTCCTCGTCGTGAACGGGGGTCTGTGCGTTCGACTCTTGCCTGAAAAGTTTTTCCTCGCGATAGCAGGATAAGCCACGTGCCCCCTACCGCTCGAGTAGCTGGAACTTGGGGGAGTACGACAATGTTCCACCGCGCACTTGTCGGACGCGGGAGCATTCACGTCATGGGCCCCGAGCCTGAATGCATGTTGCCCATCCATTTGCATTGAGCGTGCCGATTCCCGGTAAAAGCCCACTTCACCAATCACGCATATGAAACACCTTTTCCTTCTCGCCCTTCCTTTCGTCTTCGCGAGCTGCAGCACTGTCGACACCGGCTCAGGCTCACACCCCTCCATCGCCATGCAACGGGATGAAGTACGCTTTTTCGATGAACCCTCCCCGGCCTCCAATGATCCGGGTTCTCCCCTCCACGATGTGATGCTTCAGCGTGGCCGCGTTGGTCTTACCGCAGCGACGTTCTAGTCGTGCAGATTGCCCTCAGCGATAGGGAAATCGCCCCAAAAACGGGCTGTCGCTCCCGCAAACGCATCCACTTCCAGAAAGGGTCGCGATACGCCTCAGTAACCCCAAACCAACTCAATCCATGAAACTTAAAGCTATCTCCATCGCCTGCCTTTCGCTCGCTGCTGCGTTCTTCGTAAACGCCAAGGATCCCAGCTCGCTGAACGCCTCAGATGAGAAATTCGTCAAGATGGCTGCCGAAAGCGGCATGACCGAAGTCAAGGTGGCCGAGCTCGGCGCACAGAAGGCCACCCGCGCTGAGGTGAAGGCGCTGGCTGAAACGATGATCAAGGATCATACGATGCTCAATGAAGGCCTCACGGCCCTCGCCAGCACCAAGGGCGCACAGCTTTCATCCGTCATCGCTCCGAAGGGCGCAGACACGGTGAAGGATCTCGAGAAGTACAGCGGCGAAGAGTTCGACAAGCAGTTCCTCGAAGCCATGAAGGACGGGCATGAAAAGTCCGTGAAGAACTTCAAGGACGCTGCGGAAAACGCCAAGGATGGCGAGGTAAAGGCTTTCGCCTCAAAGAACCTTCCAACCATTGAAGGTCACCTTGAGCACATCAAACGCCTCCAGAAGTAGTCCTCCATTTATCTCAATCCTGCCCGGTGACGGCAGCGCGCTGAAGGGCGCACTGCCTGCTCCGGGCAGAGCATTTCACCTCAATCCTCATCCTTCCCCACATCACCATGCCAGCTGAAGCAGAACCGATCGTCCGCGATACCGTACCCAAACCCGGCAGCCCCGATCCCATTGAAGTCCGCGCAGCGGAAGTGGCCAAGCGCCACGGCCATTCCCGGGTCACCGATGACGACCGCAAACTCGCCTACGAAGAACTGCGCCGCATGTCGCGCGATCAGTCCGAGCACGGGCAGGTATCGCACTAGCATACCCGCTGCCCGTTCTCAGGGAAAAAACACGACCCCTACCGCGCGTGTCTCCATTCCCATGGAGGCACAGGATTGGCTTGCGACCAGAGTCCCCGGTGGAACTGGCGCGCTTCCTGTTCAGCGGAAGTAAGGACAGGATCACGGGTATAGGCGCTGTATTTCCAGGCCATGCCGCGCCGCACCATCTCCGCATTCACATCCATTCCCTCCACGTGCAGGCGCACGAGGGTGCGGTGATAACGGTCCAGGCCGCTGTCGGTGAAGGTTACCACCCTTCCCTCGACCATTGCCACAAGGGTTGCTTTCGCATGAAGTCCGAACTCCTGCCGCAGTTCCGGCGCATCAATCCCGGACAGGCGCGCTTTATATTGCACACCATCGGAGAGGAGCGTCACGCTGTCGCCGTCATGCACCTTCACAACACGGTGTCGCGCGGCCGGTCGCACGATCGCACGGGGAGGAGCAGACCTCTCCACGCCCGGTGTTCGTCGCTGAGACGTCGTTCCCGGATGGGGCGCCAGCCCTTCACATCCGGCGGACCAGACGATGATGAGCAACAACAGCACGTGCTTCGCCAGCGATCGATGCATGAAAGAAATAGTGAAGATGATAGGGTGTAATACAGAATACCACTGCCTCAGGGAAGCCTGATCTCCAGCCATTCGGCATCGGAAACCGCCGCGACTGTCCGTGCAGCAGCATCCGCGGTGGCAGGCGGCAGCAGAAGAAGTGCACCCGCACCGGCTTTTCCTTCACCCAAATTGATGTCACCGCGAAGGACCGCGATACAGACGAAGTCTTCGGAGTTGGCCAGTTCCACGCGTTCTCCCGCAGGCAGGGTGGAGCGTCTCACATCAAACCACGGGCACGTGACCAGACCGCCATCCGGGCCAGGCTGCTGCAGAGATGGCTCGGCATCGTCAAAGTCGATGCAGGCAAGGGATTCCTGCACATGCAGGGCGCGCGGCTTGCCGTCCAATCCCACCCGATTCCAGTCGAACACGCGGTAAGTCGTATCGCTGTTCTGCTGGATTTCATAGACCAGCAATCCAGCTCCCAACGCGTGGAGTCTGCCGCTCTCCACAAACATGAACTGGCCCACCTTCGGATGCACCTGATGCACCAGATCTGCGACGCTCCCCTCCTCCAGGGCACGCACAAAGTCATCCCTCGTGACACCACGCTTCAGCCCCGCGTAGATGGCTGCTTGGGGACTTGCATCCATCACGTGCCACATCTCCGTCTTCGGTTCTCCATCAAGTGAGGCTGCGATGGAGGCTGGCGGATGCACCTGCAGGGACAGCACCTCTTCACAATCCAGGACCTTCAGCAGGATGGGAAATCGTGTGGCGGGATGACTCGCGTAGCGCGAGCCGAAGATGTCCACGCGGTGGTGCATCCACAGATCGTGCAGGCTCATTCCCTTGTACCTGCCATCCACCACCTTGCTCTGGAATTCCGCGCGGTCACACAGCTCCCAGCTTTCACCGTACGGCTGTTCGTCCGGCAGCTCACGCTTCAGCACGGTTTCAAGCCGTCGGCCACCCCAGACGCGTGTCTGGTACAGGGGCTGGAAGCGGAGAGGAGGTGTCATGGGCAGTCAGGAGAGAGCGGCCACCATGAACAGTGGTTTACCCGCGCGCAACCCGGCATGTGGTGAAATCCAGACTCGCGCTCAGCGGCCAGAGCAGCCGGCTCGCCAGTGAGGCTGGCGTCTCACGCCTCTACGAGGAAGTCTCCGCGTCGCACACGGAAGAGTACATACCCCACCAAGCCCAGCGCACTCACGATCATCAGACGCCAGGCCCAGGCGGGCACACGCCAGGCATCGGAGGTGGACGTGAACACCGTTGCCGAAGGCTTCGAGAACTTGCCCTCGCGATCCACCCCCAAGATGCGCAGCTCATACTGCTCCGCCGGACGCAGACCAAACAACCGAATACCGACCTTGTCGCTTCCCGCGTCCTCAGGCTTCCAGTTGGGGTACTGCTTCCATACCTTGACGAAAGTGTTGAGATCCTGGTGGTAGACCATGCTGGCGAACTCGATCGTCCAGCCGGAGGGCACCACGGAGGGCTTTTTCCACGCCAGCGCGATGGATGAAGAGTCGCGACCAAGGATCTCCACTTCACTTGCCTGATCCAGGTAGGGATTCACCGAGTCCTTGGGCATCGGCATACCCTTCATGGCCAGCAAGGCGAGCACTGCCGTCTCCGTGCGGCCTCTGGGTGTGACGTCGGTCTCCTCAGTGGCTTCGTGCGAGGAAGCGGAAGTATTGTTGCTGTTGGAAGCCGCGCTGACCGAGTTCGCGGGGCGGGGCGAAGAGATCGGAGCCGGGCGCACCTCAGAGATCGCCGATTGAGGTTTGTGCGCGGTCCCGGCTGAGGAGGCCAGAGGCATTTGTCCCTTGGACTCCTGCACGTCCACACGCAGGGGCACCGTGATGCGGCCTGTCCCACTGAGGAACTCCACATGACCGGTCTGCAAGCCAGGTCGGTCCGCCCGCAGGGATACCTTGAAGGTTCTCCGCTGTCTGGGCTCGATACTGATGGCGCCACCCGGGCTGTCCAACGCGAAGGGTGGAATGGTCTTCGCTTCCAGAACGAGCGCTTCACCACCACGATTCTCCACCACCACGTCATAGGTGGGATTTGTTTTCCCGGTGACTTTTCCAAAGTCAATGCCACCAGCACCGGGCGACACCAGCTTCATGAAAGCAGGCGTGGGCTTGGCTTCCACATCCACTGTGGCGGTGGAAGGTCCCGACTTGATCACGACCTCGCCTGAAAATTTTTCCACATGGTCCTCGGGCAGCCACAGGAGCATCTCGGTTTTTGACGAGGGTCCCAACTCCACGGTGGACGGTCCCAGTAGCCCCGCAGGCAGGATCACCACGGCCTGCACGATTTCATCCCTCGCGTTTACCAGGGAAATCGAGCCAACTCGCCGGCCCTCGGCTTCCTTGAATCCCAAATCCACCCTGCTTGGGCTCACGGAAAATGGAAGCACGCTGTCCCCGTACAGGATCACGCGGCTGGATGCGACGCCGGGCTGGAGCACCATGTCCTGACGGTACTCACCAGCCTTGGTCGGCCGGAAGATCACAAGGAACTCCTCAATGCCACCCACTGGCACCTTCAGACTCGTCGGGCCCACCCACGGCTCCTGCCACACAAGATCAGTGTACAGGGGAGAGCTGCCCGCATTTCTCACCATCACCTTGCCCACCTTCTCCTGACCGGTAAAAATTCTCCCAAAAGAAGGGTTTTCCACGATCTCGATCTTCGGCTCCATCCGCTGGCCTACCAAGGTAACGGTGGCAGGGGCAGACCAGCTTCCGTCCGACACACGGCAGGCAAAGGTGAAGCTGTCCGAGAGCGGTCCTTGTGCAGAGCCGTGCTGGTAGGTGACCATCACCTTGCTCGAGTCCGACGGGTGCGGCCGGAGCGGGGACAGAGTACCATTCTGTGGCGCCTGACGAATGAGGAACTCCACCTGCCGGGCGGTACCCGCCGCAGCGCTGAGCTCTATATCAATCGACTGACCGGCAACGAATCCTGTGGTAAGCGAGCGACCTTCAGGCAGATAGGACGTCTCCTTCCGCTTCTCGTCTTTGTCGCGGCGATCCCGTTCCTTTTCCTTCTTTGATATACCAGTGGCAACATCGGCCAGCAGGGCAGAAGTGGAAATAGTAATGGCCAGCGCACCACCCAGCCACGCCATGCGGGCAAGGGGACGACGGAAGTTCAGGCGCGGCACAGCAGCAGACATGCGGAAACGGATGGGGGGAGTCCTCCCGAAATAAATACGGGAAAACACTGTGGCAGAAATTCAGGCCGTCGGCAAGCCATACCCGCACAGGCGGCGGCGCAGGAAGTCCAGGGCCGTCTGGCTGGTCAGGATCTTGAACCGCTCCCGCTCGCCGCTGAACCACCGTTTCTGCACCTCCACCGGCTGTCCCTTGGACGCCAGCGCGATGAAGACAGTGCCCGTGGGCTTGTCAGGCGTGCCCCCGGTGGGACCGGCGATCCCGGTCACCGCCACGGCGTGGTCCGCCCCGCTCACGCGCAGGCAGCCTTCTGCCATGGCTGCCGCCACCTCCTCACTCACAGCGCCATGGGCCGCGATGAGTGCGGCCGGCACGCCCAGATGCTGGGTCTTGGCCTCGTTGGCATACGTCACAAATCCGTGCCCGAGCACCTTGGAGGCGCCGCTCACGTTCGTCAGCCGGTGGGCGATGAAGCCGCCTGTGCAGCTCTCCGCAGTGGCCACCCACTGACCTTTCTCTGCAAGCATGGCCACACAGACCTCCTCCACGAGTCGGCGATCATCGGAAATCAGATACTCACCGAGCTTTTCGCGGCACAGCACGCCGGCCTGCTCAATCGCCGCGGCCGGGCCTGAAAGACGGACATCCACGTCTCCCTTCCCGAGACAGTAACCGATCTCCAGCCCGCCAATCGCTTCCAGGCCATCTTGCAAGGCCATCGAAATGTCCGACTCGCCGAGGCCGGTGAAGTTGAAGTACCGGCACACGCGGTCCTCCCCACCCGGCAGCATCTCCTTCAGGCGGGGCACCACTTCATTCTCCATCATGGGCTTGAGCTCACGAGGAGGACCGGGCAGCAGGAAGACGGCACAGTTCAATCCCCGGCTCTGACCCAGAGCCGCCGGAAGAAAGACGCCGGGCGCCGTGCCATGAGGATTGGGCAGGGTGATACCGCCATGCGGGACCATGGCCTGCCGTTTGTTGTGCTCATTCACCGGCTTGCCGCGCTTGGCGAAGAACTCGGTAAGCTGGGTCAGAATCGCGTCACTCACCTGGATGGCCAGCCCGAGCACGGCGGAAGCCGCTTCTCGAGACACGTCGTCCGAGGTGGGTCCCAGCCCACCCGTCACGATCACCACATCCGAGCGACGGCAGGCTTCATCCAGCGCGTGCTGAATGGCCATGCCATCCGGCACCACGGTGGAGCGCTCCACGGCGAGACCCAGCTCGGCGAGCTTCTGCCCCAGCCAGGCTGCGTTGGTATTGATCACGTCACCAATCAGCAGCTCCGTGCCGGTGTTGATGAGCTCGATCTTCATTTGGCCTTCTTCGTCGCCTTCTTGCTTGCGGCTTTCTTGGCCGCCGTCTTTTTGGCGGGAGCCTTCTTCACTGCGGTGACCTTTTTCGCTGCGGCAGCGGCGGCGGGCAGCGTGGGACTCCACGACACCACCGGCGCGTCACTCCACAGGTCCTCAAGTGCGTAGAAGTCACGCTTTTCCTTGTGGAAGACGTGAATCATCACATCGCCGTAGTGCAGGATGAGCCACAGGCTTTCCAGATTGCGATCCCCGGCAAGCGGACGGGCGTTGTGCTCCGTCTTGAACTGGTACTCAATCTCGTCACGCACGGCGCGCAGTTGCGGCATGGAAGTCACGCTGCAGATCACGAAGTAGTCCGTGACCGGCGAGATGCCGCGCACGTCCATGATCACGATGTCCTCCGCCTTCTTGTCATCCGCGTAGTTCGCCGCGGCCTTGGCCATGGCCTCCCCTTCGAATTTGGAGGGAGCTGCCGCTGCCACCGTCGTCGGCTTGGCGGTCTTCTTGCTTGCTGCTTTCTTTGCCATCAGTCAGTTTGAGAAAAATATGAGATTGGGCCAGGCCCGTGCTGGCCTATTTGTGGCAGAGAAACCCGTAGGGCGTCCAGTGGTTTCTCTGGGGAGATTGCATCAGGGATACATCAGGTACGCCTGCCGCCTGCCTCTGAAACCTTGTTCAAAGCCTTTCCATGAAGAAACAATCCGCTGCGGGGGCACCCCACGCAGGAGGTCGCGGCGCAGGGAATCGCTGCCATACACCTTGTTGAAAAGGTTGATCTGCGAGCCGGACATCTTGCCCAGCACACGGCCCCGTGACTGGCGATTTAGCTCGGCGAGCATGTAGACATCCAGCGCGACGAGGTTCGCCGGGGAGCGACCGTCGATGGCCAGTCTCGCGCCACCAAAGCCATTTTTACTGTACGGGGTAAACCTCACGCCGGGGAACCCGAGGCGCTGGCAGTAGCCGCAGAAGGCCGCGCCATTCACCCCACTGCCGCCGGCATAGCCGAAGGGATTCTCCGTGCCAATCCCCACGTCTACCCCAGCAGCACCACCGAGGATGCCTGTGGTCACGTAGTACAGCGGCGAGGTGGAGTGCGGAATATTTGGCGAGGTGCGGTACCAGCGCAGGCCGGTGTTGTCCCACAGCATGCCACGGTTCCACCCGGTCATTTTCACTACGCGCAGGTTGGGACGGCGGCTCACCCAGCCCTGGCCTGCTGTCATCATCGCGAGCTCACCAGCCGTCATGCCGTGCACATAAGGCACATTCACCTGGCTCACGAAGGATTTCCATCGGGGCTCCACCGGCGGCCCTTCCACTCGGATGCCACCCAAGGGGTTGGGGCGGTCCAGCACCACAAATTCCTTCCCCGTCTCACCGCAGGCCTCCATCGCCAGTACCATGGTGGAGATGTACGTGTAGCTGCGCGAGCCGATGTCCTGCAGGTCAAACACCAGCACATCGATCGGAGCCAGCATCGCCGGCGTGGGTTTGCGCGTGTCTCCATACAGCGAGTACACCGGCAATCCCGTCTGGCCATCGCGCGCATTCCGCACATGCACCCCGGCCTTGATGGTGCCGTCGATGCCATGCTCCGGCGCATACAACGCGACCAGGTTCACGCCGCCACGCTTCATCGCCGCACGCGTGGTCAGGCCGCTGGCCGTCATGCTCGTTTGATTGCAGATGAGGCCCACTCTCTTGCCGCGCAGTAGATCCCAGTTGTTTCCCGCGAGCACATCCACGCCCAGCCGGAACGGTCCGCCATTCGCAGGTCCATGCACCTGCGTCGAGGGCGTGGTACAACTGGCCAGCGTCAGCGCCGTGGTCGCGAGCACGCCAAGGATCAGAGTTCGGAGGTTCATCGTCCTCCATCGCAGGAAAGGCATGCAATTGCAAGCGGGCGGAGAAGGCAGACGCGAACCTGCACTTCACGTACACTGGAAAAAACCGTGCAAGGTGATGCCTCGCCAACGTATCATCCGGCGATGTCGGAAGCCCCAAACACCTCAAGCGCCCATGCCACCGGCAGAAAGCTGGCCAAAACCGGCGCATGGATGCATCTGGCTATTCTCATTGGCATGATCGGCACGGTCATCGGAATGACCAAGGCGTTTGAGACGCTAGGAACCGCCGGCGTGGAAGACCCAAGCCACCTGAGTGCTGCCATTGGGCAGGTGCTCTGGTCTACAGCCATCGGCATGGGAGTCGGCACCATCGGCGCCTTGTTGATTTGCATCGCGGTGATCGCAACACCCTACCGCGACAAGTGGGTCTTCTGGTTCATGATCGCAAGTGGTGTGGCCTGGTCAGCGGCTGTGTACTTGCTCCCGCTGGGCCTCCTTCTCCTCGCCATCGCCCTCATCAAGCGGCATGAGTTTTTTCCACCAAAACTGAGCCATCCCGCATCACCCGCATGAGGGTTGTTGCGAGGAGAAAATTCGGCGCTAGAAGTGGGCGCGCCGCACCATTCCGCGGTTCCCCTTCATGCCACCGCCTCTTCCCGGAAGCACCTCCAGCTCCCTGATGCAGGGAGTGAAAGCCACGCTCATCAGCTCAGGCATCGGCCTGTTGCTCCTTCTGGTCTTCACCGTCGTGTTGTGGAAGAATGAAGGTCGCGCCATCCGGACAGCCCGGGGCCTTGCAGAAGGCGCCGCCATCGTCGTTCCCGTGGACGCTGCGAAAGTCGATGCCCAGCAGGAGTCGAAGCTGGTGCATCTCTCCGGCGAGGCCGTCACAAAAGTCCCGCTGGAGGACAGCGCCTTTGGCATCAAACAACTGGCGTTGCGCCTCGCACGCAAGGTTCAGATGTACCAGTGGAAGGAAAGTTCTGAGACCACCTATTCGAACAACGACAGCAGCCGCAACGGCACCACGACCTACACTTATGACAAGGTGTGGGACGACAAGCCCATCAACTCCGCCTCCTTCAACCAACCGCTCAACCACACCAACCCCACCGCATGGCGCTACTCCAGCGAGGGATGGACCGCGAAGGATGCGACCATCGGTGCCTTTCATCTTCCCGAAGGTCTGGTGGCAAAACTCGGCGAAGGACAGGCGCTGCCGATGAATGAAAGCGCCTACACCTTCACCGAGCCCAATCCGCCGCAGTTGCAGGACAGCACCCTTTACTTCGGAGCCAACCCGCTCATGCCCCAGGTCGGCGATCTCAAGGTCACCTGGCGGATTCTCAAGCCCGGCCCCCACAGCATCGTGGGACGCCAGACCGGCACTTCCATCACACCCTATCCCACCAAGGCAGGCACCTTCATCGAACTCGTGGCCGATGGCCATGTGGGCGCCGATGTCATGTTTGATCGCGCGGTGAAGGAGAACATCGCCCTCACCTGGGCCATTCGCCTCGTGGGAACCCTCTTTGTCTTCGCGGGCATCCGGTTGCTCTTCAATCCACTCGCCTCCTTGGGCCGCTCGGTTCCCTTCGTCAGCCGCCTGCTCTCCACCGGCGTCACGTTGTTCTCTGCCGTGCTCGCGGTGATGCTGTCCCTGCTGGTCATCGGCACCGCGTGGTTCGCCTACCGTCCGCTTCTTACCATCGTGCTGCTCATCATCATGGCAGCCCTCGGCATCGGCTGGGGCATGAAGTATCGCAAGACAGCCGTGGGGTAATTGGTGGGATGCCTGCGAGGGAGCCATTCAATCCCAAGGTGATGCGCCTGGCCTTGCAAAGGAGCGTGGACACTCTTGTCCGCCATCCCTGACGCACCACCCTCTTTCATCTGGCAGGCAAGGCCACATGCCACCAGATGATCCAGTGATGTCACGAGTCGCTTCCGTATCAAGAAGGTCGCTACACAATAGAACGGCGGACAAGAGTGTCCACGCTCCTTTGCCCAGTCCCCGGCTCCCTGAACAAGACCTTTTTCAACTGTTGATGGAAGAACTCAGCGCGTCGCCGCAGGCTTCTTCACCGGCGTGCTCGGTCCGGAGGAAATGCCCAGCTTGAAGGGCTTTGCCGGCTGCTTGCCGAGGAGTTGGAGATCAAACCACTCCGTCATCCTCGCGGTGTCCTCCGTCATCTCCTGCCAGCCACCGTGCCCGGCGCCTTCGCGGATGAAGATCTCACACGGCGTTCCCACCTCACCGCACTTCTTGAAGAAGCGATGCGCCTGCGTGATCGACACCTGTGGGTCGGCATCCCCATGCACAATGAAGATGGGAGGCTGACCCTTGTGCACCCAGTAGATGGGCGAGAGTTCCTTACCAAGCGCTTCTCTGCCTTCAGCCGTCGCAGCCTTCGGGCCGAAGGCGCCTGCATAGGCTTCGAGCTTGCCAATGCCCACCGCATTGTCACCGTCTTCAAACCAGTTCAAATAGTCCGTGGGCGGGTAGAAACAGGCCACCGCATTCACCGCGCTGCTCTCGCGATCGATCGGATCTTCCGCCTTCGGATCGCCAGGGCCACCACGAGTCGCAAGCATGAGGCTGAGGTGACCGCCCGCGCTGCCGCCGGTGACACCGAGCTTGTTCGGATCCACCCCGTACTGCGCGGCATTCGCACGAATGAACCGCACGGCGCGGTTCAGGTCCGCCACGATCTCTTCCACCTGGAAACGGGGCTGCGTGCCATGCACCACCACGAAAGTCGTATATCCCGCCTTCGGCCAGCCACCATCGCTGATGCCCTTGTGATTCGACTTCCATCCGCCGCTGATGATCTTGATGATGCCCGCGCCATTCGGCTTCTCCGGCTTGAAGACATCCATGGTCAGCGCCACGCCATCATGCTTCGTGTAGATCACATCGCGGATGCGCTCTACCCCCGCCTCCTGCGCGCCCGCCTGGACCAAGCCCAGCGTGAGGATGGATAGTGAAAGGAAGAGTCGGGGGATGAAATTCATGGAACAGGGAAAGCGCCGCATGGTGATGGATTGAACTATTGGGGATTGTCAAAAACGCCCTGTTCCCGGAGGAATTGCAACTGTCTCACAATTTGCCGATCTCTCAGCGCCACCGTGGCCTGCGCATCGCGCTCCTTCCAGTCATAGAAACCCCGACCCGCATCCATGCCGGTCTCCCCGCTTTGCAGTCGTGAACTCAGGGCCTCGGAAGGCGCCGCATTCGTGGCAAGATGCGGGAACAGGTACGACTCCACCCGGTGCACGAGGCCGATGCCCACGAGGTCGATGTTTTCCATCGGCCCCAACGCCGGCGGCGTAGCGCAAAGGTCCACTTCACCACGCGGTCGATGTCCTGCGCGGAGCACACGCCAGCATCCACCATCGCCAATGCTTCGCGCCACATGGCATGCATGCAGGCGATTCCCCACAAAGCGGGCACATCCGCGCACTTCACGGGAATCTTGCCCACGGTCTTCATCAGCGCCATCGCCCGCTCCACCTGCATGGCGGGTGTGTCCTTTCCTCCGATGATCTCCACCACCGGAATCAAGTGCGGTGGATTCCAGAAATGTGCGCCTACGAGCACGGGCTCCATGCCGCTCCCGGCAGCCATGTCCGAGATGCACAGAGCGCTTGTGCACGTCATCACCAAAGCACCGCGCTCGCGACAACTCTTCAACTGCTTCAACAGCTCAATCTTCTGGCCCATGTCCTCCACCACGCACTCCAGCACTGCATCCGAGGTGGCGTCCACTTCCGCGAACGACGACTCCAAATGCAGCACTCCCCCGCCTCCCTGCACGGTTCCGAAATGCCCATCCAAAAAAGACTCCACCGCCGCCAGCGCCGTCCTCGACTCCAGCAGCTTCTCCTCACGCCGGGCCCACAGCCGCACTTCAAATCCTGCCCTGCGGAACATCACCGCCGCCGCAGCGCCCATCTGCCCTGCGCCTAGAATGCCGATGCGTTTGATATCTACCTGGTGGGAAGTGGATGAAGGGGTGAGATGCGAGTCCGCCATTCACCGACCCTAGCCAGCGGAACCCCGTTGACAACCCGTGTGCCTGAAGTGTCCAATTCAAAATGCAAACGGAGCGCACGAGCATGGCATCAAAGCACCAAAGAAATTACGGAGGTTACTTCTCCCTATGTTTATTGATGGCTCTTGGCGCGGGCTTTCCTCGTGCACCAAACCACGGATGGACGTAGAATTGCGGGACATTCATCCGATTTTGGTGACCAGCAAGACAGCAAGGGGGAAAGCCATCCTCCACCTCGAAGGCCGTATCAACCAAAGCATGGGAGGAATTAAGAGGATTGCGAGCGAACATAGCAACGATGAGCTTAGAGTGACAATGGAGCTTGGCTCGCGGAATAGCCTCTCTCCCGAGATAAACTTCGAAACGGTGATTCCAAGCAGCGTAGAGCGGGTGGTATTCGGACGTGAACAGACACCCATCTGGGATCGGGCGCATGGACCGCTTGTCAAACCGACGCGGGTCAAGGTGCATCGGCAGCCGTGGGAAATGGGTTTTGAAGATGCTCGGGGCCGGACTTTCGACTGGGACGCTTGGAATCGGCATGTCGATCAATCTCAGTAGTTGGTACACCCGCTCAGTCGCTTACGACAACTTCGCTCCGCACGAATCCCGCACCACCAGCGGGCACTCCAGGAGGATGTCGCGCACCGGCATGTCCGGCCGCGTGGTACGCTCCAGCATGGCAGTCATCGCGGCCATGCCTATCTCACGACACGGCTGGTGCATCGTAGTGAGAGGCACGGGCAGCAGTGTGGCATAGCCCACGTCATCAATTCCCGCGAGCCGCACATCGATCGGCACACGTTTGCCACAGGCGGCCAGTCCCTGCATCAAGCGGCCTGCGGTACGATCATTGCCACAGACGATGGCATCCACGTCCAACGACTTCGCAACCTCTGTGGCGGCTTCCACGGAATCTCCCTCCAGTTCACGCACGAGCGCAGAATCCGGCGCCACACCCTGCACAAGCAACGCTTCCCGGTACCCCGCCAGACGTTCGCCGATGGTAGAGGGTGAGTTGGGATAGCTGACGAAAGCAACACGCTTCGCTCCCAACCCGAGCAGATGCGCTGTTATGCGGAAACCTGCACGCCGGTTGTCGATGCCCACCAGGTCATGCCGGCTGCGGTGTGGATACGGCAGATGGTCGCGGTCAATCAACACCACGGGAATGCTCGCCTGATCAAAGGCAGCCATGATGCGCGCATTAGTATCATCTCCCGGCGAAAGCCGCTCCAATGGCGCAAAGAACACGCCTGCTACGCGTCGCGACACATACTGCTGGCAAAGCTGCAGCGCCCGGGCCTGCCGGCTCACTTCACCGGCTGCCACCATCCCAGTCCCCTGCCCCCAAATCAGCACATGGTTGGAAGCCTGGGGTGCATCCGCCATGCCGTGGCAGATGGGCTCAAAAATCTCCGTGCGACCAAAGTCCGGAATGAGCAGCCCAAACGACAATCCCTGCCCGGGCTCGCCACGCACATAGGTCCCTGAGCCCGCCTTGCGGTCCACCAGCTGCCTCTGCTGCAACTCCCGCACCGCACGCCCCACCGTGATGCGAGAGGCGCCAAAACGCTTCACCAGTTCCGCCTCGCTGGGCAGACGCTGACCCGGCTGGTATTTGCCCGTCAGAATCTCATGCCTCAGCGTGTCAAAAACCTGCCGGTGCTTGGTGGGAGCAGAGAGGGGAAGCGCGGCAGGCACGAGGCAAATGATATAACAGATTTTGCAATTAGCAACGCAATTTCAACCCAGTGTAGCGCCGCCGCTTTTCACTCACTACCAATGCATTTCACTTCATTTACGGCTCACCGCCCTCCTTTGGTGAATTGCCAGATATATCAGCTATGCGATCCTTGTCTCATGAAAACCTCAGACCTCAACCCCACGTATCTCGTGGCGAGCGACTTTGACCAGACCCTGAGTTTTAATGACTCCGGCCTGGTGCTCAGCGAGCTGCTGGGCATGAAGGATTTTACACAAAAAGTGGCCGGACTGGCTGGCTCCCATCTCGTGCAGCAGGGCGCAGAACTGAGCTACCTGCTCCGCCATGACCCGCAATTCCGCGAAGTGCGGCGCGAGCACCTTATCGAAGCCGGCAAGCGCGTGCGCCTGAAGCAGAACGTGGATCTCTTCACCCAGACTTTGGCGGCCGGACTGCCCGGCGTGCAGTTTGAGTTCTTCGTCATCTCGGCCGCCCCTGCCGATGTGGTCCGCTCCGCGCTCGAAGGGCTGGTCCCACCGGATCGCATCTACGGAACGGAACTCGAGTACGACGAGAAGACCGGCGAAATCTCCACCGTGACCCGCGTGCCCGCCGGATACGGCAAGGTCGCCGTGCTACAGGAACTGGAGCGCCAGATGCAGACACCCTCCGACCGCACCATCTACATGGGCGACGGAAGCTCTGACCTCTATGTGATGCAGCATGTGAACAGCCGCGATGGCCACACCATCGCCGTTTCGGAATCCATCAGCATCGGCCGCATCGCGAAGCGCACCGTTCTAAGCGACAGCGCCTTCAGCGTGCTCGTGCCCATCCTTGAGGATCTTCTCGGCTGGAACTCTGCGCAGATTCGCGACCTCTTCACCGCCCACGGCCTGGCCCTTCAGGACTGGGACAAGATCCGCACCGACTGGCTCACACTCCGCGAGATGCCGCTCGTCGCTATGCAGCAGGCCGCGCTCGCGGGCTGAGTCCATCATTCACCTCCATCCATTCCCCCCAAGTATGAAAACGACCAAGACCCCATCAGACCATCCCGAAGCTGAATCAAAGCCACGACCTTCATCATCACAAGCGATGAAGTTCATCCTCGCCGGACTCACCTTCGCGTGGCGTCACGCGCCGAGCATTCCGTAAACACGGGCTTGCTCAACGCGCCTGCACTTCGGCTCCCGTGCTCGCGCGCCATGCTTTCATTTGCTCATGCATGGCCGCGAGTTTCTCCGGCATCTCCTTCGCGAGGTTCTTCTGCTCTCCTTCGTCTGTGGCGAGGTTGTAGAGTTCGAGTTCACCCGTGTCGAAGAACTCAATGAGCTTCCACGATCCATCCCGCATCGCACCGGCACTGCGTCCGCCGAGAAAGTGTGGCTTCGCCAGCGGATAGTGCCAGTACATGGCACCCTCGCGCTTCTCCTTGGAATTACGCAGCAGACCTATGATGCCCACGCCATCCATAGGTTGCGTGTCCTTCGGTTTCACTCCCGCGACGTCCAACAGCGTGGGAAACCAATCCAGCCCATTCACCGGCACTTCACACACCGAGCCCGATGGCGTCACTCCCGGCCAGGAAACAATCAACGGCACGCGCAACCCGCCCTCATAGAGGTGAGATTTCCCTGCTCGCAGCGGCGCCACACTAGTGGCTGCGGGCGCGAGTTTGCCGTCCTTGGTGCCGCGCACCGCTTCACCACCATTGTCACTGGTGAAAATGATGAGCGTGTTCTTCTCCAGCCCCAGCTTAGTCAATGCCTCGCGAATCATCCCCACACCCTCATCCACACTCTCCATCATGGCGGCGAGCGCGGGCTTTGTGCCAACCTTCGCCACCTCTTCGGGTGGCAGCGCAGCGAGTTTCTTCTGATACTTCGCCAGTAGTTCCGGCTTCGCGGCAAGTTTCGTGTGCACCGCATAATGCGCGAGGTACAGGAAAAATGGCTTCTCCTTGTTGCGCGTGATGAACTCACACGCCTCCAGGTTCAGGCGGTCCGTGAGATACTCCCCTTGCCCGAGTCGCGCGGGTAATCCATCGATGTGCTTGTAGGGGTGAAAATAACTCCCGCCTCCAATGTAGTTGTTCTCCGAGGCAATCACCTCGTCCCAACCATGCTTGTCCGGCGATCCCTTCGCCGCTTCGTAGTTACCAGTGAGGTGCCACTTCCCGACGAGCCCACTGCGATAGCCCACCTCCTTCAACCGCTCATTGACGGTATCCACCTTGGGATCCAAAAACAACGCACCCGCTTCCGGTCCAAGATAGTCCGTGATGCCTGTGCGCACGGGATGCATCCCCGTGAGCACGGCCACCCTCGTAGGTGAGCAGACCGTCTGCTGCAGTGCCTTCGTGAACCGCATGCCCTCCTTAGCCAGTCGATCGAGATGCGGCGTCTCGACGAAGGTGTTCCCATAGCAACCGACATCCCTCCACCCAAGGTCATCCGCCATGATGAAGATGATGTTCGGTGGCGCGGCAGCGAACGCTCCGGTCCACACACACAACCAGAGAAGGACGATGCGAATGAAGGTCATGCGGCAATGAAGCAGTGAGCGTTCCCTAGCAAAGATCCTCAACCGTGATGCGATCCTCTTCAGATAGCATTCCTTTATACCGTTCCAATTTCGAGTTCCAATCTTCCACCAACGCTTCCTTCACGAACTCGATGGCCGGCTCAAACTCCCGGAAGAAATGCGGTCGCTCCAATACGCTTTTCCCTGACGCAATTCCACAGCACAGGCTTGAGATTGCGGGCTCACACTTGGGTCCCACCAAAATGGCATGCACATCGGAGGGGGACTTTAGGACAATAATCATCTCATCGCCCCATTCATACCTCAGTTCTCGCAGATCCAGGATCATGGCTGCGGGACGCCAAACAGCTTTCAGGATGCCCGCGACGCCGGCGATGTAGTGGGCATCCGGCGCACCTGAGGAACCATCACGATAATCTCCCGAGAACGCGATGTGGACTATGGAGAGATATGGACGTTCGCCCCTCGCCCACCGACGCAAGGAATATTCGATATTCCCCTCCTTCGCGAGGCTGACAGGCTGAAAGTTCATTCCCCTGAAAATTACGACCGCTTCTGTTTTCCCGAGAGCGCTGCTTCAATTTCCTCCGCCACCTTCTCACCGAGCTTGTCAGAGCCTGCGGCACTGTAGTGCACGTCTTTGGGATTCTGCAGCTTCGCGAGGTCCGGTGTGATCCAGGCATTGAGATCATCCACCGCCACGCCTTCATCCTTCATCACACGCGCGGCGATCTCATTGTACTCCTTCACCTGACCAAAGCGGCGCGGTGGATTGAGTTCACCATCGGGGATCGGTGTGGTGGTCGCCCAGATGAGCTTCGTCCCTTTGGCCTTCATCTTCTTCACCAACGCACGGAGGTTCTTCTCATAGTCCTCGGGCTCCACCTGACGCTTGCCGTCCGGCATGTACTTCAGGTCATGGATGCCCCAGTTGAAGTGGATCACATCCCACTTCCCATTGTCGAGCCACTTGTCGATGTTCGCGATGCCGTTCTTGGTCGGTCCACCATTCGTCGGAATGCGATGCACATTCGCCTTGCCCTCCAGCAGCTTCCTCACCGGCATGGTGTAGCCGATCGAAATCGAGTCTCCAATGAGCAACACGCGGGGCAGGCCGGGCACATCCTTGATGGGGTCCATCACCGGATTGGCACTGGCCTTCGGCTTATCCTTATCTTTGTCTTTGCCAGAAGCCGGCGCCACCGGAGCAGCAGCCGCAAGCTGAAGCGTCGTCCCTGCCAATACCGAAACAGCAGATCCCGACGGTGCCTTGGGCAACTCAAACACCATGTCATAACAGCGATCCGGCATGGTGCAGCTCAGATTCAATGTCGGTGAATAGTCGCGTGTGCGCACCGTCTTGCCATCTGGCAGGAATTGCAGCAGGCGCATCCATCCATCGCCGCCATTCACATCCCGCTGGTAGTCCACCACCACTTCATGAACCGTGTTGCCAGCCTCGCCGGTGCTGGTGACATGAGCGGTGTAAGATGCGTGACCGCAGAGCACCATAGCGATGTTGCCATGCTTGGACACCAGCTTCTGCCACATGTCCTCGCCCTGATTCAGGTCGGGGCGTGCTTTAGCGGGTGTTGAAGCCGCGCTCGCGCCTTCATCATCCTTCTTCTTTTCCTTCTTCGCCTCTGCCTCCGCTCCGGGGAAACGGCGGTTTGTGCGCGGATCAAGATACGCGTGCGTGGTGATGAAGACGGTGTGGTCAGGATTCGCGCTGCACACGTCACCAGCCCAGCGCAGCACATCCGTGCGCGGCGCATACTCCAGCGCGATCACCATCCACTTTCGACCACCTGCGGTGAAGCGATGGTATTGATTGTCACTCTTCTGCGGCTCTTTGTCATACGTGCCGCCGAAGGTCGCCATCTTCTGGAAGCTGGCCACGGGGAAGAAGTTTGTATAAGGCGAGCGATGCGTCTGCACCTGCAGACGGCCGCCGTAGTCATGGTTCCCTGGCGTCGGCAGGTAGGCCAGTTTTCCGTCCAACCGCGCGAAGGCTGCCTTCGCCACTTCCCACTCCGCATCCGCAGCGGTCTCGGTGATGTCGCCCAGGTGCGCTACGAAGATGGTATTGTACTTCGCCGCGGTATCCGCGATCCACTGCGTCTGCTTGTGGAAGGTGTCCGGATATTTCTGCGAGTAATACTGCGTGTCCGGCATCACCATGATAGTGAATCCGCCCTCAATCGGTTCCGGCTCTCCCGGTGTCGTGGCAGTCGAGGCAGGCAGCAGGCCGAGCGGGATTATCTTCACCACCTCCTTGAGCGCCTGACCTGGAATCGGCACCGGCACCTGGGCGGAGACGCTGGAGCCGAGGATGGTACAGGCCATCCAGGAAACGGCAGACGCAGTGGAAAGAAGGGGCAAAGGCAGACGACGCATAAAAGGAAGGGGGAAGGTCTGGAATTCCAAACGTGACGCGCAGGCACAATGTCAAAGAACCGCTGCAATCGTCAACCAGCATTGACACGAGTTCACCGGCGCGCTTTTCTCCATGCTGGTAGCAACATGAGCACTTCACGGCGCGACACCCTCACGGATGGTATCATCACCCTCCACCGCTACCGCGTGGAGGACGCGGCAGACGTCTTTGCCGGAGCCCTGGAGTCGGTGGCCGAAATCCATCCCTGGATGCCCTGGTGCCACCCCGGATACGAGCTTTCCGAAACCCAGGCTTGGGCCTCCTTTGCCATCGCCCAATGGGATGCAGACAGGCAGTTTGAATTCGTCATCAGAACCATCAGCGGCGAGCAGATCGGCAGCGGTGGCATCAACAGCCTGCACGATGCCCATCCCCTGGCCAATCTGGGATACTGGATCCGCACCAGCCAGACGAGAAAAGGCTATGCCACCCGCGCGACGCGTCTGCTGGCAGAGTTTGCATTTCGTGACCTTGGACTGCAGCGGGTAGAGATTGTCGCGGCTGTCGGTAATCTCCCCAGTCAGCGTGTCGCAGAGAAAGCCGGGGCGACTCGCGAAGGCATCCTGCGAAACCGCCTCGTCATCCACGGGACACCACATGACGCCGTGGGGTATTCCTTCGTGCCCGGAGACTTTCCGCCGTCAGCTACTTGGCAGCGTCAGCTTCCCACATCATAAAACACCGGCATCTCCGGCTCAAAGATGTCTGTGGAGCGATGTTCACCTGCAAGCTGCGGATGCACATCCGCCGACTCCAGCACCAGGGTATAAGTTTTGCCTTCTTCGCGCTCCGCAGAGGGAAGCACCTTCCCACCGAGGATGACCCACTGCAGTGCGACAATCTCCTTCGCGTCCAACTCTCCGGAAACCACCTTCGTCACGCGGTACACGTTCTCGCCGAGGCTGCGCATGTACGGAGCGATGGTGACTGGATCATCCGGCTGGGATGCCTGAAGCAGCTCCGCTTCCACTACCACGCGTTGCGCCGGCTGGCGGGTCTTCCACGTGTCTGCAGCCTGACCATACCTCGCCTGCACTTCGGCCAGCGTGAGCCCGCGATCATAAACGCGCGCATTCTCCAGCGAGCCAGTCCACGCTGAAGCACCACCCGGCGCGCGACCAAAAAGCAGCACACCAGGATTCCACTGGCTCACGTTGCCGGCCACCTTCGCAGCACCCTTTTCCGCGCCATTGTCATAGCCGGTGATCTTCCCGTCCGCATAGGCGACCACCAGTTGGTGATGCTCACCCTCCCGGCCCTGTCCGAGTGACAGCCGCGTCGGAGTGCTGGAGTCGATGTTCATGCGCACGCCAAATCCCTGCTCATCATGATCCACAATGAGACCGGACTTTCCATCCGCAGACCCAAGGAACGCAACGATGGAGCGCTCCTTCGGTGCTGCCAGGAAATTTGAGACGTCCAAGCTGAGTGCAAACTGCCCTGTCTTTTTGATCGCGTTTGCGATCACGCCTGCAGCATCTTCGTCCGGCACCAGTGCGCCCTTGCGGAGGTCCGCGCCGAAGAAGCGATTCGGTCGCGTCTCCCCCTCATACCTCGCCGTCCAGCGGCGGACGACATTCCCTTTTTCATCGAGGATGGCGTTCTTCGCCCGTTCATTCTCCCAAAGGAAGATGAGACCCGGCACCTGAGCCCCTGTGGACGCAGGCACCGCTGTCACCACCGGTGCGGGAGGAGGCGTGGGCTGCAGCGTTCCCGGCTGCGGCTGCGGCCTGTGCATGCTCGCATTCTCAAACCACGCATCGCCGAAGAAGTCCGAGGTGCTGTTGTACGTGATGCGGAACCAGTTGTTGATGCGTGTGAAGTTCGAGTCGAACTGCCCGAGATACAGTTCCGTCTCCGGCATCCACTGTGGCGCGGTCGCAGTGATGAAGCGCACATCATTGGTCCAGCGAGGATGGTAGAGCTTTCGCCCAATCCACCCCGGCACCGTGGCGAGATTCACCAGGCGCGCATTGCCTCCCGGCTCATCAAAGAATTGAATCGACGTGTGCTGTCCGGTGAAGACAAAGGAGCGATGGCTGTCATCTGGCGCCACGCCGGGCCAGCAACCCTTCGCGGTGATGCTGAAGTCGCCGCTCTTCAGGTCCGCCACACCGCACTGCGGCCAGGGGAAACCATCCGCTGCCAGGCGTCCATCTCCCGAAAGCTGGAAGTACGAGATCTGCGGCTGCCCCGTGGCGGACTTCGACCACACTTCCTCGTGCTGGGAGGGATCGTTCAAATCATAGCGCACGATGAGCGACTTCGGATCGCGCCAGCCGGTGCGCACATATACCCAGGTGCGCCCGGTTGCCGGATCCTGCCAAACGTCTGAGGCATAGCCTGGCGCAATCTCGCGCATCCCAGTGCCGTCGAAACCGACCACGAAGCACTTGTGCTGCTTCGATTCCGTGAAGACCACACTCTTGCCGTCTGGAGTCAGGGTGGGTAGCGCATAGCTGCCGGGGCCTTGAAGGATGACCCGCTCTCCTTTGCCATCCTCCGTGTCATAGCCCACGAGCTGGCTGTCGTTCAGGGCAAGGTAGAAATCCTCCTCCACCTCGGTGCGCGACCACACCAGCCGCACATGCCCCCCGGCGAACTCGCGAAGCTTCTTCGCCATGTCCGCGGGCGCATGCGGTGACGTATCCGCCGACCGCGTGGCCACACTTCCGGCCGGCGCGGGCAGAATCTCCAACGCGCTGATAAAGACATCATCCCCATGCCCGCGCGTCCCGCGAATCTCCATCCCCTTGCCACCCTTCACCTCCACAATCGCTTCGAAGACATACGCGCGGTTCGCGCCACCAGCGGCTTCGCGCACACTGAGATTCTGCAAGAGATGCGCGCCATCCACATAGAAGTCCATGCTGCGCTTCGCCTGCTTCTTGCCGTCCATGAAGTGCAGGCGCAGCTTGTACATGCCGTCCTTCAGCTTGCGGAATTGGTAGGTCACATTTGCCCGACGTACGGACTCATAAACATCCGCAGGTGGCGCCCCTTCGATGTTCTTTGCTTCCGGCCTGGTGTTGAAGCGGTACTTCTTCCCCCTGACGATGTATTCCTTGTCTGAGATCCAGGTGATGCCGTTCTTCTTGTCGGTGACATTGCCTCCGCCGCAGTTGATATGAAGTGGCCGAAAGTCCTTCGTCGTGGCCGCTCCGAGAACCATGGGCGCCAGGCAACATATGCCCATGGCGAGGTGCTGGCAGAAGCGCCGGAAGGAAGCCTGAAATATCATGAGAAAGGTACGCACAGAATAGCCAAAATGGTCCACAGTCCGTGAGGATTCGGCCACGCCTCTACTGGCCCGCTCAGGAGTTACGTCACCTCGTATTTCCTGAAGGAAAAGGGATGCTCAATACCGTGGCCATGCGCAATGGAAATGTCCCAGGATTCCGTTCTTAAGTGAATAGACGACCTCCGGCGAAATAATCCCGCAGAAACCCGGTCTTGCCCCTTGGTTGGGCAAGCGCTAATTGAAGGGGCACATGCCCCTCATCCACCGTCTCTATCCCCTTCTCCGCCCTCTCTTGTTCCAACTGGATGCGGAGACGGCCCACGAATGGACAGTGAAGCTCCTCCGCGCCGGCCACCTGCTGGGCATGCTGCCCGACCCCGAGCCAAATCCCTCCAAGGCCCGCACGGTGATGGGCCTGAAGTTCCCGAACTGCGTAGGGCTCGCCGCCGGCATGGACAAGTCCGCCTCCGCTGTGGATGCGTGGAGCGCCCTGGGCTTTGGCCACGTGGAGGTCGGCACCCTGACCCCGCGCCCACAACCGGGGAATCCCACCCCGCGCCTGTTCCGCCTCATTGAGCAGGAGGGCATCATCAACCGCATGGGCTTCAACAATCCTGGCATCGACGAGGCCGTTTATCGCCTGGAGCGCCGCACCAGCACCGGCATCGTGGGGGTGAACATTGGCAAGAACTTCGACACACCCCTGGAGAACGCGGTGGATGACTACCTCACCTGTCTCCGCAAGGCCTACCAGGTCGCGGACTACATTACGGTGAACATTTCCTCGCCCAACACCAAGGGCCTCCGCGACTTGCAAGCCGAGGAACCCATCCGCAGACTGCTGGGCTCGCTCAAGGAAGAGCAAGGCAGACTCGAGGGCGTGCATGGAGTGCATCGCCCCCTCCTCGTGAAAATCGCACCCGATCTCGGCGAGGAACAGATCGAGGTGCTCGCGAAGGTCTTCGTGGAACTTGGCATGGATGGCGTGATCGCCACGAACACCACCATCGAACGCGAAGGTGTGAAAAAGAACAAGCTGTGGAAGGAAGCTGGCGGCCTGAGTGGGAAGCCTCTCCTGCGCCAGTCCACGGCCATCATCGCCACGCTGGCTCTCGCGCTCAAAAGCGAGGCCAAAGGTACGCCGCCGCCGCCCATCATCGGAGTCGGCGGCATCATGGGAGAAATGGATGCCGAGGCGAAACTGCAAGCCGGGGCTGCCCTCGTGCAGGTGTACAGCGGACTTGTGTACCGCGGACCCAAGCTGATTGCCGAGGTGGCGGGCATCCCAAACACCGTGTGAGGTGAATTGAATCCAAGACATCCACAGGCGCGCACCAATCGAACCCATTGGGAGTGATGGAGATGAGATGAATCCCGTGCCAACACCACAAACATCCTCACGCATGCCCGTGACCCTGGAGCTGGAAGCCGGAGTGCACTGGTGGTGCCGCTGTGGGCTGTCGGGTCACCAGCCGCTGTGTGACGGCTCGCACAAAGGCACTGGCATCGCACCTTTCAAATTCACTCTGGCGGAAAAGCGCCGTGTGTGGCTGTGCAACTGCAAGCACACAAAGAATCCACCGTATTGCGATGGTTCGCACAATGAATTGCCTCCCAAGCAATCTTGAAGCCGGGCTGGCATTTCCATTTCATTTCATCTCGCTTCATCAACACCCTCCCCACTCCACGTAGAGTTTCCGTCATGACGCGTTTCCTCCCGAGTCTCCTTCTCCTGCTGCTCGTCTCTCTGCTTCCGGCAGGACTCCAGGCCCAAAGTCCGGATATTCCCGGCCTCGCCCTAATCAAGAGCAAACCGGTGACGGCAGAGCTCATCTCCGAGCAGAGCAGCATCGCACCGGGCAGCAGCTTCCGCGTGGCGGCGAAACTGGTGCATGAGCCCACCTTCCACACCTATGGGAAGGTCTTGCCCGAGGACGGCACCGGCAAGCCAACGGTCATCCAATGGAAACTCCCGGACGGATGGACAGCAGAAGATCTTCCCTGGCCCGCGCCTCACGAAACAGAGGGCACCGGCGGGTCAAAGTCCCTGGGATACTCAGACACGGTATATCTGCCGGTCAAGCTCACCGCTCCCGCCGATCTCAAGGTCGGTGATCAAGTGAAGCTGGAAGGCATCGTGGATGCGCTGGTCTGCGATCCCAAGAGCTGCAATCCCATAAAGCTGCCATTCTCGCTCGAAATTTCCGTGGCACAGACCGCTGTGGTCAATGCCGCTGCGGCGGATGTGTTCAAAGGCCTCGAGGGGAATACAGGTGCCGAATCCAACACCTCTCCTACCGCTGGCGCCACCAAAGGTACCGGCGCCGACACTGGCACTCCCGCTGCCTCCGCATCCGCAACGCCCTCCCAAGGTTCGGCGCAGCCGGTGAATATCTTCAAACAGCTCATGCTCGCCTTCCTCGGCGGTTTGATCCTGAACATCATGCCCTGCGTCTTCCCCGTGCTGGGCATCAAGGTGACCAGTGTGGTGCAGCAGAGTTTGGAGCATCCGCGCCGCGTGATGCTCCACGGCCTGGCCTACACAGCGGGCATCCTCGTTTCCTTCTGGGCGCTGGTGGGTGTCCTGCAACTGCTCCGCTCATGGGGTGAGCAGCTCGCGTGGGGATTCCAGCTCCAGTCGCCCTGGTTCTCCTTCATCGTGGTGCTGATCATCTTCATTTTCGGTCTGAACATGGCTGGCCTCTTCGAAGTGGGCACCTCCGCCACTGGTGTGGGCATGGAGCTCACGGGCAAGTCCGGCCTGCAGGGCTCCTTCTTCACCGGCCTGCTCGCCACCTTGGTGGCCACGCCATGTGCCGCGCCCTTCCTCGCAGGAGCACTGACCTTCGCGCTCGGACTCAGCTTCTGGCCATCGATGTTGTTCTTCACGGTGATCGCCCTCGGTCTCGCGTTTCCATTTCTGGTACTAGCCTTCTTCCCGAAGCTTCTCCGCCTGCTCCCCCGCCCCGGTGCCTGGATGGAGAGCTTCAAGCAGGCGATGGCCTTCCTCATGCTCGCGGCTGCCGCGTACTTCACGTGGTCGCTCATGGGCCTGATCAGCGAGTACGGCCAGCGTGACCTGCTCATCGGCCTTGTCTTCATTGCCGCTGCCTGCTGGATCTATGGAAGGTGGTTCACCCCGGACAAGCCCACCAAGACACGGGTGAAGGCCATCATCTTCACCGCGCTCGTCTTTGCCTTCGGATTCTGGATGGCCTATCCGCGGCCCAAGGATGGCTCGTGGAAGGAGTGGTCCCCCGAACTGGTGGATGAACTCCGTGCGAAGAACGTGCCTGTCTTCGTGGACTTCACCGCCCGCTGGTGCGCCACCTGCCAAGCGAATAAATGGGTGTATAAGAACCAGGCCTTGCAGTCAGACTTCCGCAAGTATGGCGTGACCTTGTTGCGCGCCGACTGGACCACCACAGATGTCCGGATTGAAGACGCACTCGCGCTCCTCAACAAGACGGCCATTCCTGTAAACCTCCTGTACGTCCCTGGCCAAAAGGAGCCCATCATCATCGATCCGGATGTGCCGTTCACACCTTCATTGGTGAGGGAAGCGCTGGCAAAGCTGGAACATGCGCCCAAGGCCATCAAAGGCACCACAGCACAAGTAGCGAAGTGAGTCCCTAGGAAGTCGGGTCTCCAGACCGGACATCGGCCGGCGGGTTTTCCTACCCGCCGATCTTTGGCTTTCGAAGCCGTGGATCGCATGAGCCACGCTGAAATGCTGCCTACGTATCCTTCTCCGTAGCGTCGTAGATCCGCGAAATCTCCAGCAGCAGCGCCTCCAGCTTGGAGTAGTAGGCGTCGTCACCCAGTTCCTTGCGCTTCGCTTTCAGCGCCTCCATCTCGCGCTCCAGGGCATCGCGTTTCGTGCGTTGGGCTTCGGTGAGCTGCGCATCCGCATCGCTGAGCAAGAGAGACCACTGACGTGCCAGCAATCCTTCCGGCGTCTTGCCTTCCGGAGGCGCCTCCGCGAGACGTACCCCCTGAAACGCCTGCGCCCGGGTCCCGATGCCATCGCCGTTGTCTTCAAGCAATGCATGCTCGGTGGCAAGACGCTGCTCTGTCTCAAAGAACCGATCCACCTGCTTCGATGACCACAGGAACGCCTCCAGCAAGGACACCTGCTGATCACGATCCAGATCTGCTTCATCGGAGCCGCTGATGGCCTTCACAAAGAACTGGCCGAATCGCGTGTAGAAGACTTCGTCCGCACTCTTCGTGGCGCTGATGAGCACGCGATTGGGACCCGCCAGCGCCTTGAGGAACGGCGAACTCGCCGACGCCGTCTGGATGCACGCCACAGGTCCGGTGAAGGGCTTCATCCATCCCGCGAGTTCAGGCGCCATGATGTCTGGCCCGCGAAGATTGAAGCGCGCGTCACGCCCATCAAACGTGCCATGCCCAATCAACACCACCCAAAGTGGCTGCGCCGGTTTCGCAGAAAGAGTCTTCAGCGCCTCCTGCAAGAGTACAGCATCCGTCTTCTCATTTTCCTTCTGCTTTTGCTCCTGCTCTTGCTGGGGGCTCACGCCGATCGTCTGCAACTCCACTCCCGCCTTCCTGCACATCTCCTCCCACATCTGCACCTCTTCGCGATACCGCTTCCCGTACTCCTCCGTCCCTTCCGCCCCCATCACAATCAGCACGCGCAAATCCCGCGCCTCCGGCTGCGGTTCCACCTTTTGCTGCGCACCAAGCGGCAAAACTATTCCTACAAGCAGCCACGCGCTCAAGAGCCAAGCTCCAAGGAGGCCTCCCTGGTCCCCTATCCCTTTTCCCTTGTCCCTGTATTTCCTCATCTCCATCCCTGCCTCCTTCTCAGCCACCATTCGGTACCCAGCAGCGCGACCAGCAGGGCGAGCACCCACCAGCGATGCCAGAGCGGCTCGGTACGAGTTTCCATGACGGGCATCTTGATCTCGGACAAGCCATCGGCCCAGGAACCAAGTTCATCGACCGCAATCACACGCCCGCCACTCCAGGCAGCGAGGCGTTCCAAAAGCGGACGATTGGGAAGGAGCGACGCAAACTCTTCTGCTGCTGGATTCAGCGCCCATCCGGAAGCGCTCTCACCGATCACGGCGCCGGCACTGTCCTTCACCGTTGCCTTGACCCGATACACGCCCTGCGCGCCTGCATGGGTGGACATCTCAAAAAGTCCTGCCTCCGTCACCGCGGGTTCCGCACCTTGGGCAATGCAACCACCATCCGGCTCCTGAATCTCAATGCCCACGGTGGCATCGTCCTGGGGACGGAACGCGAGGTCACGCACGCGCACCTGCGGCTTCACGAGTTCATGAGAACCGGATGGGGTGATGTTGAGTTGAATCTCCACGCGATCTGGCACATCGACCACCAGCCACCGGAAAAGTTGTCTCCATGACTTTGCCATGTCCGCCTGCGATGCTGGATCGTTCAGACCCCAGCGCCAGATGTCACCGACCGTCACGGCTGCGACGCGTCCATTGCCATACCGCTGCACCACCCATGCGGGGTGTGACTTGCGTTGTGCATCCGTCACCGCGGCCAGGATGGAGGCGCCGGGTTTGATCGCCGTGCTCTGATTCACCGAATAGAACGCCGGCATCGTCGCCATGCGAGACTCCTCCTCCGGCTCCGTATTGCGCAGTCGCATCCACGGTTCCAGCCAGCCTTCGCGTGTCAGAGTGAAACGCGCCTCCTCTGCCGGAGCCACCTGGCCCGCACGATCCAGATACACGGGAAGCATGCGTCCCACCGGCGTGTGCTCATAACCTCCGAGGCGGAAACTCTCCTGCCCGCCCAGCATCACCAGCGATCCACCGCGCACGCTCACAAAGCGCTCCAGCAAATCCAACTGCTCACGCGTGAAGAAATCCGCCTCCACATCATCCAGCACCACCGCGCGAAATTTTCCAAACAACTCCTCCGGCGTCTTCGGGAAGCCATCGGCCAGTTCTGAGGCGTCCATCACATTGAGACGCTTCAGCACCGGCTGGTCATAGCGCTGCGCTTCCTCCGGTTCGTTCGACTTGAATCCACGGAAAAGCGGATTGCTTGTCTCCCCTTCCCTGCCGCGCCACTGAAACTTCGGCTCACGCTTGGCCATGCGGATGAGAGCCGCAAGTTTCACCTCATTGTCTGGTTCCAGCGAACGACGCAGGAACTTGTACTCCCAGTTCGGACGCCCACTCACATACAACACGCGATAGGGACCATTGCGTCGGTCAATTGCGAGGAAGCGTTGGTTATTCTCCATGGTCGCCTCTGCGGATGTCTCCTTCAGCTTGGCCGCATCCGCCAGATGCGCTACGGCCTGATCCTTCACTACGGATACCTTGAAGAAGGAAATGCCCATCTTCTCCGGACGGAAACGCGTTTGGAAGGTGTGCTCCGTCTGGGTATCCGCCAGCTTGTGCTTCTCCGTCTTCACCACCTTGCCGGCTTCATCCTGAATCACGAGGGAGATACCCGTGCCGCCCAGCCCCACGGCGGCAATCTTCGCGGTGAGCGCCACCGGTGAATCTTCAAACGGCGTCTGCGTAACATCCACCTGCTTCAACGCCAGATCACTCTTCACTTCACGCACTCCGGTCACCACGGGGAAGATGGGTGCGGTGGGCTTGGACGTTGCCATCATCTCCTCCAGCTTCGCGGCATCGGTGGCATTGCCATCGGTGAGCAAGAGCACCGCGGCGACGGGCTGCCGCTGATAACGCTGCTGCAAATTGTGAAGACTGTCCGCCAGCGCGGAACGCATGCCCTGAAGCTTCAAGTCGTCCAATTGCGTGCGCTCATGCAGGCGATCATCGAACGAGTAGGTGTGCACGCGGAAGGTCTTCTCGACGTCCTTTATCCACGCGGCATCGCGATGCAGCGCAGACTTCACGGGATCACCCGCAGGCTTGCCCGTGGCGCTGTCGACGAGTGCGAGACTGGCGGAATCATCGGCCAGGATGAGCACATCATTCTGCCCCGGCTTGGGCACACGGGTCATCGCCATGGGCTCCAGCAGCATGAGTAGCAGCAGGGCAAACACGAGCACCTTGCACAGGATCGCGGCCTCGCGACGCCACGTGCGGCCGGTCATGCCACGATAGCTGATCCACAGCACCGCCAGACCCACCACGCTCAACGCGACGGCGATGCGGGGCCATGAACCATTCGCGCTCTGCCAAAACCATTCCTCAGCCATGGGTCCCACAACCTCCCTGGTTCACGAGCTTCTTCTTCGTCTCCTGCATGCCGCCCCTCACTTGCCCCCTCCCAGTTCCGAATAATAACGACGCACCTGTTCGCGATAACGATGCGGAACCGGATCCCGATCCAGCGGTGCAAGAGGATTGGCCGCCTCGCGTTTCGCCAACTCTTCAGAAACGCGATCACGCAATTCCGCCAGCGGCTGCACCACCTTCAGCTGCACCACATCACTTTGCGGCGGCGTGTCATTGCGACGGTTGTCGAGGCGAATCTGCCGTGCATTCTCGATGACACCTGCTGCTTGATTTTTGAGTTCGGGGTTATCCAGCGATTCCTCAACGCGACGCAGACGGTCGGACCACTCGCCAGCATTGGATCCGGTAAGGGGGCTGTCGTTGTCGGCCTCAGCCGCACCATCGAAGAACCATCCGCCATCTCCTCCCGGTCCACCTTCGCCTCCACCGCTACGCTGCGCACCGCCTGCGCGATTGCCACCCTGCGCAAGCTGACCTCCCTGACGCTGCCCACCTTCACCCGGCTGCCGGCCTTGCTCTCCCTGACCCTGTGCTTGACCTTGGCCCTGCCCACCCTGCGCCATGCCTTGCTGTCCACCGGGACGCTGTCCCTGCCCGGGTTGTTGACCTTGCTGCTGTTGCTGACCCTGTCCCTGACCCGGTGTATCACCAGCCATCATACCCGCACGCTGTCCCTGTCCGGGTTGCTGGCCACCTTGGCCTTCGCCCTGGCCTTGGCCTTGTTCTCCCGGCTGCTGACCAGGCTGCCTGCCTTGACCTTGCTGCTGACCATTGGCGGCCTGTTGGCTTTCGCCCTGCCCTTCACCACGCTGTTGTCCCTGGCCTTGTCCCTGACCCGGCTGCATGCCCGCCTGCTGCTGGCCTTGTTGCTCCCCTTGGCCAGCACCTTGTTGCTGTCCCTTTTCCTGTCCTTGTCCTTGCCCTTGCCCCTGCTGCTGTGTCTTCTCAGAACTGTTCCCCGCAAGTGCTCCAGGCTCCTTGCCGCGCTCACCTTCCTTGCCCGGCTCTGTGCCCTTGCCTGGTTGCTTGCCTTGCTGACCTTCCTTACCCTGCTGGCCGGAAGCGGAAGCCTGCTGACCCTTCTCATTCTGTTCCTTGGAAGGATCACCATCAGCTGCGGCCATGCGGCGTTCTGCATCTTGCGCGTTCTTCCCGGGTTGGGCTTGTTCACCCTCGCCTTTCTTGCCTTGAGCCGTTTGCTGTCCTTCGTTCTTGGCTTCCTGACCTGGACCGCCCTGCTGCCTTTCCGCCTGATCCTTTTCCACGTCGTTGAGCAGGCGATCCAATTCATTGCGCGCCATGCGCAGGGCTTCGGTCTCGCTGCCGAGCACGCTCTCGGCAGCACGGTCCACACCCTTCTTCAGTTCTTCGATGCCTTGGGCTGCCTTGCGCTCGCTGCTCTCCGCATCCGTTGGCGAGTACTGCAGGTTCAGCCTGGTTTCGTCCAGGGCATCCTTGATGCCATCCGAGTGCGCCTTGCGCACGGCGTCATGCAGGGAGCTTGCCAGCAACGGCTCCGAGCCTTCTGCCTGCTCGCTGAGTTGCTGCATGTTCTCGAGTATCTTATCGAGTGCCTCACCCTGCGCCTCCGCCTGCCGACGCAGTTGGTTTCTCTCCAGGTTCTTCTTCAGCTCTGCTGTGGTGTCTCCCTTTTCACCCGGTTTCGGCTGCTGCTCCTGCTTCGGTGAATCTTCGGGATGGAGGGCTTCGGCAAGCTGCTTCTGCCCTTCATCGAGTTGCGCGGCCTGCTGCTTGAGCTGGCGCATTTCCTCCGCGAAACGCTTCGCGGTGCGCTGACGAAATTCATCACGCACCTGCTCAAGATTCTCCTGTGCGCGGGTGGCGGAGTTCGCGGCGGCGCTGGTTTCCTCCTGGGCAAGTTTCTCCGCCGCCTCTCGCGCCTGCTCGCGGGCCTTGTCCAGCTTCTCACGCTCCTGAGCCATGTTCTGCTGGTTCTCCGGCTTCTCCATGCGTTCCTGCAGCTCATCCAAATCGCGGAGAACCTGCTCCTGTTCCTCCTGCAATCTCTTGAGCTGCTGCTGGAGTTCCGCCTTCTCCTCCTCGGTCTTGGCCTTGGCCATCTGCTCTTCCAGATCCTTGATCTTCTCCGCGAGCGCCTCCTGACGGCGGGCCAGTTCCTTGAGCCGGTTCAGCACTTGCAGGTTCTCCTGCTGCTCCGCAGTCTCTTCTTCTTTCGCCTCGCTCGCCTCCTCGTACATCTTCTCCTTCTGCGTCAGCTCGAGCTGCATGATCTGGTTCTGATTCTGCTGGCTCTGTCCGCCCTGCTGCTGGTTCTGCGCACGCATCACGTGGTGCTCACGGCTCTGCGCACGGCCCAGATGTTCCAGAGCCTCGCGTTCAGGAGTGAGTGCAACCGTCAGCGAGTTCGTCTCCTTTTTCTTGATGCCTTCATCCAGCGTGCCGGAGGCGCGCTTCATCGCATCCAGGGCATCCTCCAACGCTTGACGAACCTCAGCATCCTCCACCTCACCGAGGGCCTCCTCCGTCTGCTGAGCGGCGGTGTCCTGCCCCTCCTTCACAGTACCTACATCCCCCTCCATCTTCTCATACTTCTTCCCGCCACCGGCATCACGCACCAGGCGCCACGTGGCATTCACCACCTGCTTCTGAAGCTGGGCCAGCTTGTCTGCCACACTTGGCTGTCCCTGACCAGCTCCGGGCGGAGCGTCCGCTTCGCGGAAGATGTCTTCAAAATGACGTACCTCGGCAAAGAACATGTCGCTCATGGTGCGGCGCACGCCGCCTTGCGGATGATGGTCCTCCGCCCAGACGTAGTAGCTCACCATCTGGCGGGGCTTTGCTTCCAGCTCCTCCAGCGCGAGCATCGTTTTCACTTCATGCGACTTCTTGCCATCGAGCTTGCCTTCGCTCAGCGGCACCTCCTTCGTGGAATCTCCCAGCATGAAGACCACGCCCGCCTTCTCCACGCCGATGTCATCCCACACCTTCGCTTCCAGCGGCAGCTCCTGAAGCGGCGATACGGCAAGGTCCCGCTTCGGGAAAACCAGGTCCACCTTGGGTGGATTGTCCTTGAGGATATTGACCTTGATCCACGGTGGCTGCTTGTTGCTACGCTCCTGGGCGTCCACGAGATGCAGGCGGTACTTCTGCGACTCCTCCGGCTTCATGACGCCCTCCAGCACCAGCGGATCCTCCTTGGTAGGCGCGAGTGGGATGCTCGTCTTGTCCTCCCCAAACAGTTCCGCCACAGCCACGGGTTTGTTCACGGTCATGCGGAAGCGAATCTCGGATCCCTCCAGCGCGGAGACATTCAGCGTGTTCTTGACCTCCTTCGCCGGCTGTCCGGAATAGGAGGGTGGCGTGATGATGGCATCCGAGCGCACCAGCTCAGGGTGCACATACGTGGTCACGCGAAATACCTTCGAGACTCCTCCCTCATATTCCACGCGGTAGAAGCCATCGCGCTCCACGCTCTTGACGACACCGCCGTAGGCGTTGTTCTCCACGGTGGCATTCATGTTTACACGAGCGCGCTCCTGCTTGCCTTCCTCATCCTCACTCAGCACGATGACCGCATGCGCCGGCGTGCCGCCCGTGAATTTCGCATCCACCACCAGCCGTGTGTTGCGCTCCACTTCCGTATCACCGGGACGCACCTCGACATTGATGGTGGGAGCCTCCGCCTGCTTCTCCACCTTGTCCTTGGACGCTAGAGGTGCGTGCTGCACATTGTCTTTGCCCGCGAGCCTGGGAAACGTCAGCGCCACCAGCAATGCGAAGACGGTAAGCGCACCGCTGGAAACAAGATCCCACACGCGTGGCTTGTTGCCAAAGAGTTGCCGCTGCCAGTCGTGCGAGGTTGAGTGTCGCACAGCATCCGCAACCACCCGCTGCTGGAGATACGTCAGCCTGCCGCCCTCACCGTGCTGATCCATAGCCGTGAGGAGCACGGCCTGCATGTCGGGATGTGCCGACTCCAACCGCTGGGCGATTTCACGCTGGTCCACCCTGCGGGCACGCGACCACCAGCTTGAGCCAAACCACACGACCAGATACGCGCCAACCGCGAAAAGCACCAGGTCCCAGCGGCTGAGTCCTGCAGCACCAGCTCGCCACCACAGCAGCAGGGCCACCACCGCTGCCACGCCAAACCCTGCGGCCAGCAGCTTGCGACGGAAGATGAGACGCTCCATCTCGATGAGCGGCTCCAGGCGACGCTCCAGCGCGACCAGGACAGAAGGCGTAGGCGGCTTCATGGGATTCAAGCGGCTGACAGTTTCGTGCGTGGCGAGGCGGACTCAGGAAAGAATACGCTTTTGAAGGAGGATGTTCACGCTCAATCGGAGCACGCCCGGAAAGGCGATGGCAGAACATGGAAATGGACGGATTCGGCTCATGTCATGCGGCCTGGGTGGTGGGTTGACTCTGGCTTCCCTTGCTCCGTCTGCCTGCAAGCCACGTTTCCAGAAGCAGCACGAGCAGGGCCGCCAGCAGAAGGATTTTCCAGCCCTTTTGACGTTGTTCGTGCTCGGAGTCTTCCACGCGCCGTTCCGCGGCTGCCGCATCAGCATCCTTGGCCGCACCGGACGACACAGGGCCAGCGCTCTTCAACTTCACACCGGCATCGGCCAGTCGCTGCACATCCATCGGCGCGAAACGTCCTTCATTCGGCGCGAGATTCACCGCCACCGACCGCGCGGTGTCCCCTTCGCCAATCACATAGATGCCCGGCACATCCGTCGCAGTATAGGTCTTCTGCTCATCCACTTTCCAGGTCACCGTCTTGCCATCGGGTCTCTTTACCGGCACGGCTCCACGCCAGCCCGATTGAGCGGCAATGGCATCGCCCACGGTGAGCGTTGGCGAATTGCCCGCAGTGCCCTGAGCCCAGTCGAGCACGGAGTAGAGCAGGGGCACGAACTTTGATGCCACTGCAAGCTGGCTGTCGGAAGGCTGCCACCCGGCACTCATCGCCAGCACGCGCCCCTTCTCCAGCGGCCACTCCATCCACGCGGGAGAGCCATCGTCGAACTTCGCAATCACCGTGGCCTTCTGCATGCCATTCATGCCCTCCATGGCCCGGTGCTTCCAAAACCGGATGCGCGTGAAATCCCGCACACCCGACTCCGCAAACGTCCGCAGCAGAGGGTGCGCGAAGTCCAGATTCTCCAGCAGGGCATCGTCCTCCACCTCCTTGAACTTCAACTCTGGTGCTGCGCCCAATGCACGCAACGTCTCACCATTGTTTCCCACGGTAGCCACACTCAACAGCGCGCCACCGGCCTTCACCCAAGTCTGCAGAATGTCCCGCGCCGCCGCAGGAGCCTCACCAAAGAGCATGACCAGGTCAGCATCCTGCAAGTTCACCCCTCGCAATTCTGTCGGGTTCACAATCACCAACTCCGGGATGAATGCCGCAGTCGGCTTCAGCGCGCGAGAGAGATAGAACAACGGCGACGCCGTCTCTTCGCGCGACAAATCATGGCCCACGCACACCACCCGTGCGGGCCGCGCGATGGGCTTGGCCACGAACAGGTGATTGTCGAGCGGCTCTGCGTCACCACGGAGGTTCAGTTGTCCATCAGCACCCGCATTCGTCCGCACCGGCGCGCTCAGGATGCGGCTGCCACCGGATGGCACCGTGGCCTCCACCACCTCGCCACCAGTCGCCCATTGCAGGGAGAACTTTTCCACTTCGTTGTCCCGGCTGCTGGTGACGCGTACACGCACCGAGTCAGTATTTTCCCGATTGGTCTGGGCAGGCGCCGCATCCAGGGACGCTGCAGCTTCCTCAACCACGGCGGGTGCCGCAGACAGCGTGAAATTGTTTTTCCATGCTGCATCAACCACATCGACAGACACCATCACGTGCTCGGGCCAGGAGGAGGATTGCAATGCTTCCAGCGCCGCGCCCTCCTGCATGTCTGAAATCAGAACGATGCGTCTCTCACCCGTTTTCCCGCTGCCTTCCGCAGTGAGTTGCTGTGCGGCGAACACCAGCGCTCCACCCAAGTTCGTACCGCCCCACGAGGGCTCCACGTCCTGCATGACCGAGGATGCAGCAATGCGCCGTGTGCCCACCGGCGTGTGTTCCCACGTCTCATGATCCAGCAGCAGCCGTGGACTCTCATCGAACACCGCCACCACCAGCGAGTCCGCTTCGCCCACCTTTTCCAGGGCAGCGCCATACTTCTCCTCCACCTGCTCCCAGACACCCTCGCGCCGCATGGAGGCACTCGCATCCACCAGGATGCACCAGCTCACGCCACCTTCCGCAGGCGTGGTCTGCTTCGAACGCAGGAACGGGCGGCTGAACATGAGCGCCAGCAGAATCAAGGCGAGGCAGCGCAGCGCGAGTAATAGCCAGTCCTCCAGCTTCCGTTTCGTTTTCGGCGGCACCGGAGTCTGCTCCAGGAACATCAGCGAACTGAAGGGCACCACCTTCTGCGGCGGTTGCCTGCGGAAATGCAGCAGGATCGGGATGGCCACCGCCGCCGCCGCCAGCGCAAAGAATGGGAAGAGGAAGTTCATGCGGCGTGCCTCGGCCTGGCGCGATGGCGCCCGGTAAGATTGCGGCGTGCGCTGAGGAAATCGAAGAGATCCTCCTCCAGGGGCCGATCCGTGCGAATGAGTCGGTACTCCACACCATGCCGGTCACAGAGCTTGCGAAGCCGCTCGAGATGGGCCTGCAACTTCGCGAGGTAGTTCTTCCGCACCATGGAAGGCTCCAGCAAAAGCTTTTTCCCTGATTCGCTGTCGGCAAAAGCAGCCGACTCCTCAAAGGGAAACTCCAGCTCGGCGGGATCCATCACCTGAAAAATCACCACGTCATGCTGCATGGCGGTGAGCAGGCCAAGCTCGCGCTCCAGCTCATCCAGCGGCGTGAGGAAATCCGAGAACATCACCAGCAACGCACGCCTGCGGATCATTTCTCCCAAGGCACGAAGAGGGAACCGAGTGCCGGTGCCTCGCGAGGTCGTATGCGCCTTCTGCAAATGGAGCAGCAACGCATGCCACTGCCCCGCGCGCCCCTGCGCCGGTAGATGCTCCAGCACCCTTTCATCAAAGAGCGTGATGCCCGCGGCATCCCCCTGCTCTCTCAGGAAGAGCGCGAGCGTTGCCGCAAGTGTCGCAGCATAGTCGAGCTTGCTGTATCCCTTCGATCCATACGCCATGGAGGCACTCACATCCATCAGAAGCTGGCAGCGCAAATTCGTCTCCTCCTCGAACTTCTTCACATAACACCGGTCACTCCGCGCCATCACCTTCCAGTCAATGAAGCGCGGATCATCTCCGTTCACATACTGCCGGTACTCGCTGAACTCCGCGGAAAATCCGTGCTGCAAACTGCGATGCATCCCCTTGGAGAACCCCTCCATCACCAATCGCGCCCGCAACTCCAGCGACCGGATGCGCATGAGCGCCGCGAGGTCGGGACCGGTGGTTTTTGGGGTGGAGGCCGACATAAGGCATCTAGTGTTCAGTATTCAGTGATCAGTATTCAGTTCTTGATTTTGGAAAGCGGGCTACTCATCACGAGTCAAAAGACTGCTTACTGCTTACTGCTTACTGCTTACTGCTTACTGCTTACTGCTTACTGCTTACTGCTTACTGCTTACTGCTTACTGCTTACTGCTTACTGCTTACTGCTTACTGCTTACTGCTTACTGCTTACTGCTTACTGCTTACTGCTTCACCGCCTCCACTACCTTCGCGATCAGCTTGTCCACCGTCATCCCCTCCGCCTCGGCACGGTAGTTAAGCTGAATGCGATGTCGCATCACGGGACGCGCCATGGCTTTGATGTCATCGAAGGTTACATGCGCACGGCCCTGCAGTAGCGCCCGGGTCTTGCCACCCAGCACGAGATACTGGCTCGCGCGTGTGCCGGCGCCCCAGTTCACCCATTCATTCACAAAGTCGGGTGCGCCAGCGCGATGCGGACGGGTAGCAGAAGCAAGGCGCACGGCATAGCGCGCCACTTCATCCGCCACCGGCACACGACGCACCACATCATGACAACGCATGAGGTCCTCCCCTGAGAACAGCGGTTGGATGGTCTCGGATTTCTTTGAAGTCGTCTGCATCACCACCGCAACCTCATCGTTCTCATCGAGGTAGTCGATCACCACATTGAGCATGAAGCGATCGAGCTGCGCTTCAGGCAGCGGATAGGTACCTTCCATTTCAATTGGGTTCTGTGTGGCCAGCACAAAGAAGGGCTCCTCCAGCGTGAATGTCTGGCCAGCAGTGGTCACCTGATGTTCCTGCATCGCCTCCAGCAGCGCGGCCTGCGTCTTGGGCGGCGTGCGGTTGATTTCATCCGCCAGGATCATGTTCGCAAAGATCGGTCCTTTGTGAAACACGAGGTCGCGCCCACCATCGCCCGTATCTTCGAGAATTTCCGTGCCCGTGATGTCGGAGGGCATGAGGTCCGGCGTGAACTGGATGCGTTGAAAACTCAAGCTGAACACCTGCGCCAGCGATTTGATCAGCAGCGTCTTCGCCAGGCCCGGCGCTCCAGTGATGAGGCCGTGTCCACCGGCCAGCAGTGCAATCAACATCTGCTCCACCACCTCCTTCTGCCCCACGATCACTTTGGATACTTCCTTGAGGATCCGCTCGTGCGCCGTGTGCAGCAGCTCCACGGTATCTCGCTCGAGCACATACGCGTCAGCTTCGCTATCCGTGTCTGGCACGGCGACGGGGAGTTTGGGTGGTGTGGCAGACATGGTCGGAAATGAAATCAGAAATTGGATGCTTGGTTGTCGGGGATGTCCCGTGGCAGCTTGTGTTTCTCCTGGAGGGTGGTGAGGCGCTCCCACCCTCCGCTGCCTATTTGACATCCCAAGCCACGGCTCCGAATGCCAGTAAACTTCACCGCTCCACAATCGTAACAGAGGACGATGGTGACCACTTTCTCATCCTGTGTCGTGATGCGGAATGCGTGGCGAGGATCGAAGCAAGCCATGGAATAGTCTTGGGTCCCGCTTTTCACCGCCTCTATCATCCCTACCTTGGCTTCGCCTCGCTCAGCAGCATCCACCAGGGTCGCCTTTCCCAACACGGAGCATCCCCAGAGTTGCTCAGCCTGTGGCGCCTTTGCGTCACTGGGTTCGGATGCAGTATGAGGATCGAGGGAATAAATGACCACCTCTTTTGCCTTTGGATACTCCTTCTCAAGGAAACCCAACAACGCGCTCTCTGCCGACGGAGGCCAAAGCAAAAAGCACAACCCCGCCGCAGCCACGAGGCTCCCTGCTACCATCCATAGTCTGCGTCGGATCGTCATGAGCTTTGCTCCCTAGTGCGTCATCGAATAAAAAATGATATTAATGCCCAGCGGATAGGCATACTTCTCGGAGAACTCACGGAAGTACCATGGGTCCGTCCCCTCCTCCTCCCAACCGTCTCCCAGGTCGGTGTTGTGGCAGATCATCATCATCATGCGCCCCTTGTCATCGAAGACACCCTTGTAGTGCACTTCCTCGGAACCGGGCTTGCCCCATTCATAGGTGATGCCCCGGCTCCGCCCCGCCATGGCCGCACCCACACTGGGGATCTGCGGCTTCACCTTGAGATCAAAAACGATATGGAAGATCTCATGCTCCAGCGGCAGCTCCTTCGGTTCGCGATCTGGGAAGATCTGTTTCAGGGCCGTGTAAAACGTGTCCCACTCATCGTAGCCCCAGAAGTCGTCCACCATAATGAACCCGCCGTTCAGGAGATAATCCCGGAGCGTCTTCGCCTCCGCTTCACTAAGGCTGATGCCTCCCGGCTCGAGCATGTAGACAAAGGGATAGTGCTTGAGCTGGTCCGCCTCGATATCCACCACCGCGCCCTTGGGATTCACCTGCAGGGAGGTGAGTTGCTGCAGACGATAGGAAAAGTTCAGATCAGAATCCGGGTAGTCCGTCAACCAGTTGCCGCCCCGCCGCCGTCCATAGCCGCGACCGTAGGAGTTGTATCGCAGCCGTGCGAAGGTGAAGACATCGTTGGGCAGCTCTTGATTGACCTTCCACGTGGGGAAATCCAGACGCTCGCCATTGCGCCCCCAATCGCGTGGATCCTCGGGCGTCTCCGTGTCCTTGGACCCAAAGTTTTTCGGCTGCGCACCACCTCCCGCCGGAACCGGCGCAGGAGCCGGTGACTGCGCATACAAAAGGGTGGCCGTGAACACGGTCACCATCGAGGCGCAGAGCAGGGTGAAGCGGTTGCGTTTCATGGAGCCGAAGGTGTCACGGTCGACGGTTTTTCAGCAGGCTTGGTCGATTGCAGCTCAAGCAGTAGCTTGTGTCCATCACGGAAACGCGGTGCCTCCGCGAGTGCATCGAGCAGATGACGCTTTGACGCCGGAGCATCCTTCTCGCGCAGCAGCCGCGCGAGGGCGAAATTCACCTCCACTGGATGATCCGGCCCGAGGAACATCAGCTTCTGCAGAGCCCACACGGCATCCTCCGGGTGACCGGTGGCTTCCGAGGCGCGAGCCATCTGTTCATACGGCTGCTTCAGGAAGGGTTGAATGCTCAGCAGCTTCTGCACATTCTCCCGCACGCCGTTCCAGTTCTGAGCCTCGGCATCAAGTTCCACCAGGCGCAGGAAGGCAGGATCCGCACTGCCATCGCGCTTTGCCCACTCACGCAGCATGGCTGCTTCACCTTCCGGCTGCTTCAGTCCGCGATACGCTTTCGCGGCGAAGTCATAGCCGCTGTTGTTGCCCACGTTCTCCGGAGCGAGCTCAATGAGCCGCTTCGCCAGGTCCAGTGCTTCTGTCCATTTCTCACCAGCAATCAGGCGTCGCGTGCGCTGCTCCAGCGCCCAGAGATTGTCCGGGTTCTCACGAAGGTACTCCGCCACGGCAGCTTCGCTCCGTGGGTCCACCTCTGCACGCTCGGGCTTTTCCCAGTCGCCCTTCGGCGCGAAGGCTTCCGCAAGGTCCCGCATGTGCTTCGCGAACTCCTCATCCAGCTTCTCCACGGGAGCGCAGTTCCTCGCCAGCGCTTCATTGATGCGCCGCCCTTCCGCGAGGTCCTTCAGCAGCGCCTGGAATTTCTTCTCCCCATAAGTCTTCAGCAGCCAGTCTACCGCCTGCGACGACTCATAATACGCGAACATGACGTGCTCACTGCTCTTCGGGCTCAGGAAGGCACGGCTCATCTTGCTCATGGGCGTGAGCGTTTCCTCATCCAGCGTCATGCGTCGATACGTCGCCGTCATGCGCATGCCCCAGGAGGGATCCTTCTTCGCCTCCTCATGCACGGAGATGCCTTCACTCAGCCACCGCGGCATGCGGTTGTGCGTCACGGTCAGAGTGACCACGTGGCAGAACTCATGCCACAGCGTGCCTTCCCAGTTGCTGCGGTTCGACGCGAGGCCCTGCGGACTGTTCATCGTCACCACGGAACCAAAGCATGCCCCGAGAATGCCCTGCCCACCGAGATTTCCAAACGTGCGGATCGCGAAGTCCTGCTGCGAGGGGAAAAACTCCACCAGCACGGGATGATCCAGCGTGAGGCCGTACTTCGCGCACAGCACCTCCTTGGCATCCTTCAGCAGGGCCAGCGCGCGATCGCCATACACCGCGTCATCCTTCTCCGGCAGCTTCAGCACAAAGTCCGGGGTCTCGCGAACCTTGAACCCCTTCATCTCCGCTTCGAGCAGACCGATGTTGTACGCCTGCACATTGTAGCCATCCGCATCCCGCACTTCTTTGGCGAGCTTCCACGCCTCCTCCTCATTCCCAAGTCGGAAGAGCGCCTGGCAGAGATACAGCTTTGCGGGGAGTGAGCTGGCATCCAGCTTCAGTGCAGTACGCAGGTGCTCCGCCGCCTCCCGGAACCGGTAGCCGCGCGACAGCGATCGTCCGATGATGATATCGACCGCCGGATTCTGCGCCCAGAGCTTCAGTCCCTCCCGGTGAGCGTCTTCCGCGTCCTTCGGTTTGTTGTCCTGCAGAATTGAGAGCACCGCCCGCAGTCCCCACGCCTCGGGGTGCTGGGGATTCACTTCAATCGCCGGCTCGAGCGCGAGTCGCGCCTCATCATATTCCTCCGCATTGATGTGGTGCTCCGCCTTCAGCAGATGAGCCCCCGGGTGATGGGGATTGCTCTCCAGAATCTGCTCCACCAGCTCCATGCTGCGCTTCCGGTCGCTGGACTGGAAGGCCTTCGCCAGTCCGTAGCGCAGGTCCGGGTCAGCATCGTGATGCTTGAGTCCCTCGCGGAATTCATTGGCCGCGCGCGCGAAGTCAGACTTGGCCAGTGCCAGCTCCCCCAGCGTAAGATAGGTGTCCTTCAGCTTGGCATCCTTTTTCTTGGCCGGATCCAGGAACTGCTGGATGACCTTCTGCGGGTCCGCCCCAGCCGCCAGCGCCGCGCGACCGAGCGCCACCGTATCCCGTGCCGTGCGCTGGCTGGCGGGCTTCCCCTTGGCTACCGTATTGATCTGTTGCAGCACCTTCGCGGCTTCATCCTTTCTGCCCCAGGCCGAGAGGACCTCATGACAGGTGATGAGCACAGGCAGTTCCTTGGGATGCTTCTGCATCGCCTCCTCGCTGGCCTTCACCAGGTCATCCACCCGCCCCAGTTCATGGCACGCCTGCAGCCGGAAAATCCACCACTCCGGGGAGGGCTGGCCGCGCTCGATGAACATTCGGGAAATCTCCGCCACCCGCTCATAGTCCCCCTGCTGGTAGAGTTCCCGCATGGGCTCGATGTTCCGCTCGTCGAACACCCGCGCCACGTCCAGCTCCTGCGCTGGGAGGGAGTCGATGACAGCCAAAGATGCGAAGGCCGCGAGGCTAAGCCCCGCCAGGTGTGCCTGAATCGTCCAGAATGCACCCGCCATGCATGGAGTCTAACGCGACAAGTGAGCCAAAGACTCAAGAAAAATGCAGGTATTGCATTTCCGCCGGCCACCCGCCGTCCCGTCGCTCCAGATCCTCGCCTACAGCCTGATCTTCAACCCCATCTCCTGCTTCATGGTCAGCAACGCCTCGGCATTTCCGCGGGCGTCCTCCACCGGGTGATGCGTGTGCCGGGTACGCCGCAGGTGTTTGAAGTTCTGAAAAGTATCCTTCACCAATCCCTTGTACAAGGAACCGAGGTTCGAGGACGAAAAGCCGAAGGGATTGCTTCCTGTGAAGTGGTGGAAGTACCAATTGATGAACTGCCAGTCGAAGCCGTTGTTATCCGAGATGAACATCGGCTGACCTTGGGAGTGCTCCTTCAGCCACACCGCGAACTCACTCATGGTGTGCGCCGGCCCAGGAAAGGCGCACACCTCCTCGCGAGTGAATCCACTCACGGCCAAAGCCTCGGGGATCCACTTTTCTGAAATCGGCTTCAACCGCCCATAGTACGTGGTGGCTAGATCCGGCTCCACCAACACCGCTCCAAAACAGATCATGGAGTAGTCCCCGGGAATGGGACCGTCCGATTCAATGTCGACCATGATATAGCTCATCGAAAAACAAAGGTGGGGCTGCCGCATCCTGCCCGAGCAATTCGCATCACCAGGGCAAAAAAATGTGCGAGTTGCCACCCACAGATCCACTGCAAGTGCGGGCAACGATTCCTTCCTGTAACTAAAAACCCACCCCACCCTCAACCATGAAAGCAAATCCCTCAACCATTGCTGTGTGCGCCGCGTTAGCGTTCATGACCTTGGTATCCTTGGCGCAGCAGGAGACCCAAGGTGAGCAGTCCACCGCCGTACTCACCCAGTTCGCCGCCACTGACCCTGCAGGAGAGTACCGCGCCATTGACCTCGCCCGACTGACTGGTCCCGAACACAGGACCGCCCCGGAAATCCTCCAGTCCGTGGTGGACCAGCAGGCCAAAGAAGGCTGGACGGTCGTGGCCAACACCAGCGACACGCTCATTCTGCGCCGCTGATTCACAGCGGTCAGCCACCACGACAGTGCGGCGAAGTCCGTGCCTTACCCATCCGCGCATGAGTTTCATCGCGATGTGTAAAATGCATGAACCCTCCCCAATTCATCCTGGTGGCTGACCGCCGGACCCTCAAAGTCTTCTCTTCCGAAGGTGGCAACGAACGCCTCCGCTTGGTGAATGCGATTGCCATCGCAGACCACGATGAAGCTACTCCCGTCGCCGGCCTTTCCCGCGATGGCTTCGCGAAGCAGGCCGCGTGTCACATGGCCCGCCTTCTGAAGACCTACCAACCCGAGAGGTGGGCCTTCGCCGCGCCCCCGGAGGTGAATGGTGCGATCCTCGACGAGCTCTCTCCCAAATGGCTCAGCACGTTGCAGGACAATCTCCCCCGCGATCTCAACCACGAAGCCCCGCGAAACCTGACCAAGCTCTTCCAGCGCCCCTTGAATTAACCCGAATCTCGCACGATGGGGATGGGATATGCGAGCGGCCACACGATTGAAGGCTCTTACTGCCAGCCGCTTTTTCGTCATCCTCCGTCGCAGTGTAGAGGGCTTCGCGGAACATGGCGTGTTCCGGCTCAGCGCCGCCCTCTCGTACTACTCTATTTTCTCCATTGCTCCGCTCTTGATCGTAGCGGTGTACATCGTGGGGGTGTTTTACGGGCCCGATGCCGCCAAGGGACAGCTTGAGTCGCAGTTGGAGAACTACATTGGTGCTCCGGCAGCCACGGCCGTGCAGGCACTGGTAAAGAGCGCCAACCAACCCCTGCGCGGAGGCATCGCGCTCGCCATGGGTCTCGCGGCCCTGATGATTGGCGCCTCCGGTGTGTTCGCCCAACTCAAGGATGCGCTCAACACCATCTGGGAGGTGCAGCTCAAGACCTCAAATGTGGTGCGTGACTTCATCCACAATCGCCTCCTGAGCTTCGCCATGGTGCTGGTGATCGGATTCCTCCTGCTCACCTCCCTCTTCCTCAGCGCCGCGGTGGCCAGCCTGAATACCTATCTGCAGGGGCGCTTCGGCGTTCCAGCGCATGTGTGGACCTGGGCGAACTTCATTCTCTCCTTCACCATCGTGACCACCTTGTTCGCCATGATCTTCAAGGCGCTTCCGGATGTGGTGATCGCCTGGCGCCACGTGTTGCTAGGCGCAGTGGTAACCGCAGTGCTTTTCGAAGCGGGCAAGCTCGGTCTCGCCTTTTACCTCGGTCGTGAGAGCACCATATCCAGCTTTGGCGCGGCGGGGTCCGTGGTGCTGCTGTTGCTCTGGGTGTACTACTCCTCGTGCATCCTGCTCTTCGGTGCGGAATTTACCCACAACTATACCAAGGTGATGGCGGAAAAGATCGTCCCTGAGCCCGATGCCGAACCAGTGACAGAGGAAGCTCGCGCCCAGAGCGGCCTGCCTGTCGCCGGTCGCAAGGATCAGGAAGCACCCTCCGTGGTCTGGCGCCCGGGACAACCCCTGTCTGCACGGGAGGAGGCCCTCCTCGAACAATCCACCCAGCACTCCAACGGCAATGCGCCTGCCAGCATGAAGACGGTGGTCGCAGTGACGGCGGCAGGCGTGGTCGCAGGTGCCTTGATTGGCGCGGTGACGCGTTGGGGCGGGAAGCGCTAGCTCCTGCGGGACACGGGGCGGAATCCTCGCCGTGTCCAAAATTGTGCCTCCCGGCACTCTTGTCTCCGCCGGCCCGTTTTGGCCGACGTACGCAGACTCCTTCCCTCCACCATGCTCTCACTGACCCGCCATCGATTTTTCCGTTCCATCACCTGCGCTCTCGCGGCCATCCTCATCTCGCCTGCCCTCCGGGCAGAAACGCACACGGCGGATGTGATTGTCTACGGTGCTACGCCTGCGGGATTCTGCGCCGCCATCGGCGCGGCGCGTGAAGGTGCCTCCGTCATCCTCGTGGAGCCCAGTGCCCACATCGGCGGCGTAAATACCGGTAGTCTATGCTTCAGCGATTCCAACCAGATGTTCCGCACGCATCTCAAAGGGGTGTTTGAGGAGTTCCATCTCCGCATGGAGGCAGACTACAAAAGCCGTGGCGTGCAGCTGCCCTACGATGTCTCCGTAAAGGACGACCACAAGCCCTGGACCTACGAGCCTCATGTTGCCACCCGCGTCCAGAAAGCCATGCTGGACGAAGCCAAGGTCAGCGTGCTGAGCAAGAAGGTGCTCACTTCCGCCAAGAAGGACGGCGACAAGCTCACCAGCTTCACCACCAAGGACGGCGATACCTTTTCCGCGAAGGCATTTGTCGATGCCACCTATGAAGGCGATCTCATGGCCGCCTCCGGCGTGACCTGGGTCATCGGCCGCGAAGGCCGCAAGGAGTTCAACGAAACCTATGCAGGCAAGCAGTACCCCAAGAAGCCCATGGCCATCTCCGGCCTGGATGCCAACGGCAAGCTGCTACCACTCCTCACCGCCAACGACGCCGGTGCCGAAGAAGAGGGCGACAAGAATGTGATGGTCTACAGCTTCCGCCTCTGCCTGACCACGAAGGCTGAGAATCGTGTACCCTTCCCCGCGCCGGCGAAGTATGACCCTGCACGCTTCGAAGTTGTACGCCGTTATTTTGCCCAGGAGAAGAAGCCCATCCTGCTCTGGGATCTCTACCCGCTCCCCGGTGACAAGGTGGATGCCAACAACGGCATCGGAAAACAATTCTCCATGGGCCTCGTGGGCGGTTGCAACGGATGGTCCGAGGCCGATGAAGCAGGGCGCGCCCGCATCTGGGAGGAGCACAAGCAGTACATCCTGGAACTCTACCAATTCCTCACTACCGACCCCGCGGTCCCGCAGAACCTGCGCGACCAGCTCGCCGCCTACGGCCTGTGCAAAGATGAGTTCGCCGAATATGGCCACTGGTCCCCGCAGCTCTACGTGCGCGAAGGTCGTCGCATGCGCGGTGCGCATGTCCTCACCCAGGACGATGTCTTGAAGAACCCGACAAAGGAAGATTCCATCGCCCTCGCCTCGTTCCCCATCGACTCCCACGACTGCCAGCGCGTGGCCCGCGGCAATGGCGAAGTCATCAACGAAGGCACCATCTTCCCCGTTCGTGTGCCCGACACGAAGCGCGGCTATGCCTACCAAATCCCCTACCGCTCCATCACTCCGAAGACCGGGGAATGCTCCAACCTCCTCGTCCCCGTGGCCCTCTCCTCCACCCACGTGGCCTACAGCTCCGTGCGCGTCGAGCCCTGCTGGATGACCATCGGCCAAAGCGCCGGCATCGCCGCCGCCATGGTTGGAAAGAGTGGCGAGCCCGTGCAAAAACTGGAATACTCCAAACTCCGCGAACGCCTCCTCGCCCAAAAACAAGCCCTCGATCTCCCGTAGTCATCTGAAGCTCCGATGCGCAGCATCCCTGGACTGCGGCAGCCTGCTGCCGCTTTCCAAAGTCCCAGCCTGCTGGGCGTTCCACCGCGGCGAAGCCGCCTCACGTCCCTCCTTCCCGCATGAAACGCCTCCTCCTCGCCACCATCCTCTCGTTGGCATGGTCGTCCCTCCACGCCCGGCCCACCTCCCACACCGCTGACGTCTGCGTCTACGGTGCCACACCCGCAGGCATCACCGCCGCCGTCGCCGCCAAACAGGAAGGTCTCTCCGTCGTACTCATCGAGCCCAGCCGTTGGTTGGGCGGCATCCTCGGCGCCGGCATCAAGCCCATGCAGGACTGCCCCGACCCAAGCGCCGTGGGTGGACTCACCACCACCAAGGTCTTCAAAGCAGGAAACTCTCCACCCCAGATCCGCGAGTCCTTCACCCAATGGCTCAAGGACGAAGGCATCCCTGTCATCTTTGAGCATCGCCTCCGCAGCGCAGACAAGGAAGGCACGCGCATCACGAAGATTCATCTCGATAACGCACCGCCGGACAAGTGGGGTATTCCTCTTCCCAATGCCGTCGATGACTCCGACACCGTGGTCACCGCCAAAGTCTTTATCGACGCAAGTTACGAAGGCGATCTCCTTCCCGCCGCCAAGGTGAACTACACCTCCGGTCGCGAACCGCAGGACAAGTTCAACGAATCCGTCGCTGGTGTGGGCCCACCCACGAACTGGACACCTATATCACCTTTCATCACACCAGGAGATCCCTCGAGCGGCGTGCTGCCTCTGGTGGACAAGGATCACGGCAAGCCCCGCCACGCCGGCGATGACTACACCCAAGCCTACAACTTCCGTTTCTACGTCACATCCGATCCCGAGAAACGCGCTGCCCTCGCGGTTCCCGATGACTACAACCCCGCACAATACGAACTCGTGGGCCGCTACGTGGAGTATCTCGTGAAGCAAGCTGGAGATGACCAGGCGAAGCTCAAGAAACAACTCAGCGGCATCTTTCCCGGATGGCTCAATTCAGGAGAGTACAACTACCAGCGCCAGTCCCTCGTGACCATGGCTCCGCTGGGACTCAGCCGCTTCTACCAGGATGGCGACTGGGCCACCAAGGCCAAGGTGTGGCGCCAGCACGTAGACTACCTACGCGGCCTGCATCACTTCCTGAGCACGGACACACGCGTGCCCGAATGGTTCCGCAAAGAGACCTCCGAGCTTGGCCTGAACAAAACCATGCATCCCGATACGGAAGGCTGGCCTCACCAGCTCTACGTGCGCATCTCCCGCCGCATGCAGAGCGACTACATCCTCACCCACGCCGACGTGCTGAACAAGACCGATGAAAAGGACGGCGTCGGCCTCGCGCTCTACGGCGTGGATATCTATCCCGTACGCCGCTACGTGGCCCTCCATCCGGAGACCGAGGAACTCGGCGTAGCCACCGAAGGTAACATGTTCATCGGCGGCGCCAAGGGCACCGGGCATCCCTACCCCGTTCCGTACCGCAGCATCGTGCCCAAGGCTTCCGAGTGCACCAACCTCCTCGTGCCCACCTGCTTCTCCGCCAGCTTCATCGCCTACGCCTCCGCGCGCATGGAGCCCGTGTTCTGCGTGCTCGGTGAGTCCTCCGGCGTCGCCGCCGCCCACGCCATCCGCGCCAATGCCGACGTGCAGTCCATTGACGTACCAAAACTTCAGGCACGCCTGCTGGAGCGTGGACAGGTAATTGAGTGGAAGGGCGAGCCCGCTCCCGCGAGGAAACCCTGAGCCTGCCCAATCGCTTCGTTCTTCTCCGCACAGTCACCACCGCCCTTCCGGCCTCATCCCTTTGCGTTTTTTGCGTTCTTTTGCGGCCATTGAATCCGACGAACCACACCTCCGGATAGGGCGTCGCCCGGGGGGTGGTTTTTCCAAAACGCCAATTACCCCCACAGCGTTCCCAGCGGCAAGAGTCCTGCTTGAAAGGGCGTACTCCTTTGTCCCCTGAAGATGCCTGCTCCCACCACACGCCGCGCCCCTCTTTTCCAATCACTTGTGCTGATGGGCTTGTTCCCCACGGCCGCGGCGCTGCATGGAGCCCCCGTCGCTCCTGACCAGAATCATCCCGGCGCCGTCATCTACCGGAATACCTGCCTGGAGTGCCACGGCAAGAGTGGCGAAGGCGTGGCCGGCAAATATGACGACCCACTTCACGGCGAACGCTCGCTGGAATCCCTGACCAAGCGCATCGAGCGCACCATGCCCGAGGGCAAGGAAGGCACCTGTGTCGGCCCGGACGCGAAGAATGTCGCGGAGTACATCTACCACGCCTTCTACTCGGCCGAGGCACGTGCCCGCAATGCCCCCGCGCCTCTGCGCGATCTCGCGCACCTGACGAATGCCCAGTACCGCACCTCCGTGGCGGACATCATGGCGCGCTTCCGCCAACCGCTCGAGCGTCTGCCCAATGAGCGCGGACTGAAAGGGCGCTACAGCGGCTTCGAAGTCGAGCCACCACTGCCCCCGCTGCACGGTCCCCCACGTCCCGGACAGAAGAAGCTGGAGCCCATCATCAAGGAAGACCGTGAACGGCCAAAGTTCCGCATGGAGCGCCTGGACTCGCAGGTGGCACTCAACTTCGGCGCCGACAGCCCCGCGCCGGGCAAAGCGGTGTCGGACGAATTCTCCATTCGCTGGGAAGGCTCCCTCGTGGTGGAAGAAACCGGCAGCTACGAGTTCATCCTGAAAACGGAGAATGGCGTGCGGCTCAACATCAATGATTTTGATCGCAGCCTCATCGATGCCTGGGTCACCCCCGGGCCGGAAGTGCGTGAGGAGAAGAAATCCATCGTTCTGATCGGCGGTCGCATCTACCCCATCAGCATCGAATTCTTCAAGTTTAAGGACAAGACCGCCTCCATCTCCCTGCAGTGGAAACCGCCGCACGGCGTGCAGGAGACCATCCCCAGCCGCTTCCTGATTCCCCAGCGCGGCGGTGAAGTCTTTGTGTCATCGACCAACTTCCCGGCCGATGATCGCAGCGATGGCTACGAACGCGGCACCGGCATGTCGAAGGACTGGGAGCAGGCCACCACCGATGCCGCGATTGAGCTGGCAGAGTATGTGGAAAAACGTCTCGACCGCCTCGCGGGCACCAAGGCCGGCGCTCCGGATCGCACCGACAAGCTCAAGGACTTCGCCAAGCGCTTCGCCGAGACCGCGTACCGCCGCCCGCTCACACCGGAGGAGCAGCAGATCTTCATCGATGGACAATTCACCAAGGCACCGACACCCGAGATGGGCGTGAAACGCGTGGTGATGCTCGCGCTGAAGTCACCCGTCTTCCTATATCCCGGCCTGGACGTTCCCCAGGACAAGCTGGACTACCAGATCGCCACGAAGCTGGCCTTGGATCTCTGGGATTCCATTCCCGACAAGCGCCTGCTCGATGCCGCCGCCCAAGGCAAACTGCGTAAGAAGGAGGAGATTCGCTCGCAGGCCACACGGATGGTCGTCGACCTCCGTACCAAGGCCAAGCTGCACGGATTCTTCTATCAGTGGCTGGAGCTCGAACGCGCGGAGATGATCTCCAAGGACTCGAAGGCCTTCCCCGACTTCAGCCCTGCCGTCGTGGCGGATCTGCGCTCGTCGTTGTGGATGTTCATCGATCAGGTGATCTGGAATGAACGCTCCGACTATCGTGAACTGCTGCAGGCCGACTACCTGATGCTCAATGATCGCCTGGCAAAATTCTATGGCGGCAAGGAGAAGCCCGTCGGCTCTGAGTTTCAGCGCGTGGCCTTCGACAACAAACAGCGCACCGGCGTGCTCACGCATCCGTATCTGCTCTCCTCTTTCGCATACACGAACCAGTCCTCACCCATTCACCGCGGCGTCTTCATCACGCGGAACATCGTGGGCATGGACATCAAGCCGCCGCCGGACACGGTGAAGTTCGAAGACGCGCACTTCAATCCGAAGTTCACCATGCGCGAGAAGGTGACGGAGCTTACCAAGTCCGGCGCCTGCATGGGCTGCCATGGCACTATCAATCCTCTCGGCTTCAGCCTGGAGAACTACGACGCCATTGGCCGCTTCCGCACGCAGGACAACAACAAGCCGGTCGATGCCGTGAGCGAACTGGAAACACACGACGGCGAGACGCTCAAGCTCACCGGCCCGAAGGACATCGCGGAATATGCTGTCACCAATCCCTCCGGCCACCTCGCGTTCATCCGGCACCTTTTCAACCACATGGTGAAGCAGCCCTACCTCGCCTATGGCCCTGAGACCCTGGAAGGCCTGCGCCAGTCGTTTGAAAAGAACCAGTTCAGCGTGCAGAAGCTGCTGCAGGACATCGCCGTGGTGTCAGCCTCGCAAGACCTGCCTGAGGCGCAGGGAACCGTGACGCAGAAGTAACGGGTGGACGTGCTGCGTGCTCTAGGAAGTCGGGTCTCCTGACCGGACAGCGTCCGGCGGGTTTTCCTACCCGCCCAAAGAAGCCCATGAGCCGTTTCTGATGTGCAGAACCTGCATGGATTGCTTGCGAGCATCTTACCCCGGTGTTCTAAACAACTCTCCCTCAGCAATTTCATCCGGGCATTGTCTGTAATGACATGCACGCCATGAAATCGGGTTCCTCCGCACTCGGTCCCCCGGTCCTGCCCCCCGCCGAACGGGAACGGTTGGACGAGCTTTACGCACGGCTCTCCGACCTGAAGCCCGGGAACATCGGCTACCCCTGCAACCAGAATTTCGACTACTCGGAGCTCTTCCGCTTCCTCGAGTTCAGCGCGAACAATGTCGGCGATCCATTCAACGCCACCAACTACCGGCTGAACACCCAGGACTTCGAGCGCGAAGTACTCGCTGACTTCGCCCGCTACACCCGCGCTCCGGAAAACGAATGGTGGGGCTACGTGAACAACGGCGGCACGGAAGGCAACATGTACGGCCTCTATGTCGCCCGCGAGCTCTATCCGGAAGGCATCTGCTATTTCAGCGAAGACACGCACTACAGCGTCGCGAAGATCCTGCGGCTCCAGCACACCCGCAATATCATGCTGAAGAGCCAGCCCAATGGTGAACTGGACTATGATGACCTGCACGAAACCCTGCGCATCCACCGCGATGTCCCGCCCATCATCTTCGCCAACATCGGCACCACCATGAAGGGCGCGGTGGATGACCTTGCCAAGATCCGCGGCGTGCTCGATGACCTCGCGATTCCCAATGTCTACATCCATGCGGACGCCGCCCTGAGCGGCATGATTCTACCCTTCGTGGATGCGCCGCAAGCATGGGACTTCGCCGACGGCGCAGACAGCATCGCCATCAGCGGTCACAAGTTCCTCGGCTCTCCCCTTCCCTGCGGCGTGGCCCTCGCGAGGAAGAAGAACGTGGACCGCATCGCCCGCTCCATCGAGTACGTGGGTGCGCTGGATACCACCATCGCCGGCTCACGCAGTGCTTTCACGCCGCTCATGCTCTGGTATCGCCTCCGCGTGCTCGGTGATGCTGGACTCAGGAAACTGGTACAAGGTTGCCTGGAGAATGCGGAGTACGCCGTGAACAAACTCAACGAGGCAGGCATCGCCGCTTGGCGGAATACCAACTCCGTGACCGTGGTCTTTCCCCGTCCTCCGGCCTCCCTCATGCAGAAGTGGATCATCGCGCCAAAGAAGGACATCGGCCACCTCATCACCATGCCTCACGTCACGAAGGAATGTATCGATGCCTTTGTGTCCGATTTCACCGCCACCCTGGCAGGCAAGCCGCTCACCTGATTCTTCTCCTCCCACCGCCGTCGCATCACACCATGAAACAGCTCACGGTTTTTGTCCCCAATGAGATCGGCATCGCCGCACGTCTGACCATGTGCCTAGCCGAGCGTGGCGTGAACATTGAGGAGATCGACATCGAAGGTGCCGAAAGCCAGGGCATCGTCACGCTCTCCGTAGATCGTTATGATGAAGCTCTCCGCGCTCTGGTAGACGAAGGCTTCCGCGCCATCACCCAGGACACCCTGCTTGTGCGTCTGGATGACAAACCCGGTGCCCTCGCCGCCGTCGCCATCCGCCTGCGTGATGCTGGCCTCGACCTGCGCTCCATGCACATCCTGCGCCGCGAATCCGGCCAGACCTACGCCAGCCTCGTCGCTTCAGACAATGCGAAGGCCGCAGAGATTCTGCGCGATGTGATTGTGGGAGAGGGAAGAGGTGTGTGAGAATTGGTGCTTGCCAGTCGCTGGGCGCTTGGAGTTTCATCGGGACGTCACCAACCATGACACCCACGTGAACGACGACGAACATCTCCAGCGCTTCGAGGACCACACCCTGCCCATCGAGCTCTGGAACCATCGGGCGCACCTGAAAGTGGCCTATCTCTATCTCCAGCGTTTCTCCTTTGAAGAGACGCTGAGTCGCCTGCAAACAGGCATCCGTGCCTACAACGCAGCCAAGGGTATCAAGGACACCCCGACCGGCGGCTATCACGAGACCATGACCCAGGCATGGCTGCATCTGGTTCACACAACGCTCTGTCAGTTCGGTCCGGCGGATAGTGCAGATGCCTTCTTCGATGCCCAGACGCAATTGAGCGGCAAGCGCGCTCTATTGCTGTTCTACTCACGAGATCGCATCATGTCGCCCGAGGCGAAAGCATCCTTTGTCGCTCCGGACTTGGCTCCCCTGCCCCGGCCACTCAACGACTCCATCAAGCGTCAAGAACCTCGCGGCTGAAAAGTTTCGCCTCCACGCTCACCTTCAATACATGCTCCAATTCATCGCTCAGCACGTTGACGCCTTGATTACGATTTTGGGCGGCATTTTCGCCTGCTTCGTCGCCATTCGTCGTACTCCAGCAAGGACTGAGGCCCAAAAGCGCTCGCTGACGATTCTGAAAGTCTGCGGCCCTCTCATGATTCTCTATGGCACTTTCCGGCTTACGGAACAGCCGCCCCCACCCAGCTGGCAACGATTGATGACCCTTGATAGAGCAGCCTCTGTTGAATTTCCGGGAGAGACAAAAACGCAGGAGCAGACCGATACCCTGGACGGCGTCAGCGTGCTTCGCACGAGCCTGGTCCACGGCGTTCCATTCAAGGAGATTTCTATCTTCCTTTCCTTCAGTAAACTTCCACCTGGCCAGGAGAACATACCAGACGCCGAAAAGATTACTGCCCTGAAGATGTACTTCACCCAGCAAGGGTTCACGGTGATCCATGAAGAGCCAATGCAACTGGGTTCCACAGCCGGATTCGCCCTCGCCCTCGAACGAGACGCTGGAAAAATTCGCTTCTGGACCCGCGTCGCCTATGCGAATGGCAATGTGTACTGGGTGTTGGTGATATCCGCGGGATCGCACCACGATGATCCAATCATTTCACGGTGCCTGTCATCCTTCCAAATGGAGGCGCCGAGTACGTAGTCCTTCTCTAACCTGTTCCTTCCATGATTCGCGAAGCCCACGGTGACTTGATCCAAATGGCCCTTGCTGGGGAATTCGATGTTGTGGTTCACGGCTGCAATTGCTTCTGCACCATGGGTGCGGGCATCGCAAAGCAGATCAAAGCCACATTCCCTGCAGCCTATAGGTCCGACTGCAGGACACCAAAAGGCGACCGGAACAAGCTGGGCACCTATTCATCCGCAAAGGTGAATGACCTCACGATCGTAAACGCCTACACGCAACACCACTGGCAAGGTTCTGGTCAGAAAGCCGATTACGATGCCATCCGGTCATGCCTGACAAAAGTGGCCGCTGACTTTCCCAATGCCAGAATCGGACTGCCTCAGATTGGTGCAGGCTTGGCGGGCGGTGACTGGAAGACCATCCTTCAGATCATCCGGGAGGAGCTTGGTGACACAGATACTACCGTGGTTTACTATCAGCCGCCGCCAAACCTTTCCACCAGGAGTGAAGACCATTCCCATCCATGATGCTGACGGGGCCGAAGGTCTGCCCATTTGTCGCGCACAGCGGGAGTGGTTGGTTTCACGTTACCACCTTGAGGCTGCCATCGCGCTGAAGTTTTTCTCCGATGAATGTCCTGTCGAGGAGAAAGATGCCATGCCCGACGCAAGGGCAACCATGCACATACGACAGTGCCCGAAATGCCGGCATTGGCTGCACCACGTCATTCCGGCGGACATCCTGCGGCGACAAAGCAGACTGAGCCGTTACTGCTGTGCAGGGATGTTTGTTGCCGTAGAGGAGTCCGGAGAACGAGGCGCAAATCGCATCACCTTCGAACTCTTCCGAGGTGAGGATCCCTGTTGGAGAATAGGTGATGTGCGAAGCTTCATCTCCTTTTGCCCTTGGTGTGGGAAAAAACTTCCCGACAGACCTTTCATTCAGGACCCATAGGCGAGGCAATGGCTTCGCTTCTACCGCCGATTAAACGCCGCACACTCCTCGTACCTCGCGCCCTTCCCACCGAAGATATCCAGCGCGCTGCCGATCGTAACGTCCACTTTGCCAGCGCTCAGCTCTTGCGTTCGTTCCAGGTCCTTCACGCTCCTCGCGCCACCGGCATACGTCACCGGCTTGTCGCACCAGACACCAAGGCATTTCACCAGGGCTTCATCAATGCCTTCGCACTTGCCTTCCACATCTACGGCGTGAATCAAAAACTCATCGCAATAGGGTGACAGGCGTTTGAACGCATCTGCGTCCACAACCAGATCCGTCATGGTCTGCCACCGGTTCATCGCGACCACCCAGCCATCCGTGGTAGCTCGGCAACTCAGGTCGAGTACAAGGCGTTCGCGGCCCACAGTCTCCACCATCTCGCGCACGCGGTCTTCGCGGAAGCGCGCCTGCGCATCAAACGCATAGCTCGTGATGATCACATGGCTGGCACCGGCATCCAAGAACTTCTTCGCATTGTCCGGACGAATCCCGCCACCGATATGCAGGCCACCGGGAAAGGCCTGAAGTGCGCCGAGCGCCGCTTCCTCATTCCCCTTCCCCAGCATGATGACGTGGCCGCCGACGAGCCCGTCCTTCTTGTAGAGTTCCGCATACCAGGATGCAGGCTTCTCACTCACGAAATTCTCGCGCGGGCCTTCCCCGGCATCCTTCAAGGTTGAGCCCACGATCTGCTTTACCTTGCCGTCGTGAAGGTCAATGCAGGGACGGAAACGTGTCATGGCAATGCACCGGTCACCCTTTGTCAGGCGACTGTGTGGTTCAGCGGCTGCGTGAGCGGCGGATTGATGCGCTCGCGCCAGGTCAGCACTTCAGGCTCACCGGTGGTCACGAGGACCACGTGCTCATAGTGGGCGCTGGCCTTGCGGTCGGCGGTCACCACGGTCCACTCGTCGTCGAGCGTCACGGTCTCTTCCGTGCCAAGATTGATCATTGGCTCCACGGCCAGCGTCATGCCGGCACGCAAGCGGGGCTTGGCGCCCTTCACACCGTAGTTGGGTACCTGGGGCTCTTCGTGAAGCTTGCGGCCCACGCCATGGCCCACGTAGTCGCGCACCACAGTGAATCCGAAGCGTCGCACGTAAGCTTCCACAGAATTGCAGAGGTCGCCCAGCATCATGCCATCACGCGCCCAGTCGAGGGCCACCTGCAGCGAATCCTCCGTGGCGGAGAGCAGCTTCTGCACATCAGGGGCAATGGGGTGCACCGGCACGGTCAGGGCGTTGTCTCCCACCCAGCCATCCTTGTGCAGACCCACGTCGATTTTCACGATATCACCCGGCTGAATCGGACGGTCATTGCCGATGCCATGCACCACGACTTCATTCACGCCGATGCAGGCGTAGCCGGGGAAACGCTTGTTGCCGACCTGATAGTTCAGGAAGGCACTGACTGCTCCGGCCGCTTTGATTTCAGCAGCGACCAGACGATCAATCTCCGCCGTGGTCACTCCAGGCTGCACGATGGATGCTGCCTTCAGCAAAACATCGCGGGCCAGTCCGCATGCGCGCCGCATCCCGTCGAGCGCTTTACCACTCCGGATGGGAATCCTGTCAAAACCAAATGCCATAACTTAAGTCAGCCCAAATCGCTCAAAGGTCAAACAAACGTGCCTGCGCATCAATCAATTGACGCGCAGGCACTTCAAATGATGAAACCATCTTACTTGCCGTGGAACACCGCAAACGACACGCCGACCAGCGCGATGATGGCAATAACGGTCCAGAGCATGACCACCAGCTTGGGATTGGCAGCAATGCCACCACCCGTCTGACGCTCGAAGCGACCGCGAATCTTGCCCTTGCGCAGGAAGCCGTCGTAGTGGCGCTGCAGAAGATGAGTTTCCACCTGGCGCATCACGTCGAGCACCACACCCACGAGAATCAGGATGCTGGTACCACCGAAGAACTGGGCCACGGTCTGGTCAATCTTCATGCCGCGCTGCACGAGGAGCGGAAGCAGGTAGATGAGGGTCAGGAAGAGGGCACCCGCGAAGGTCAGGCGGCTCATGGTGAAGTCCAGGAAGTCTGCCGTGGGCTTGCCAGGGCGCTGTCCGGGGATGTAACCACCGCTCTTCTTAAGGTCTTCCGCGATCTGGTTCGGCTGGAACATCGTCGCCACCCAGAAGTAGCTGAAGAAGAAGATCAGCGTGGTGGAGATGATGAGGTTCGGCCAGCCGTAGGCGAGCCACTCGGCCCACTGCTGCACGGCCGCCTGGTGGGGGAACATGAAGCCGATGATCTGAGCCGGGAAGAGAAGGATGGCCTGGGCGAAGATGATGGGCATGACGCCCGCGTAGTTCACCTTCAGCGGCATGTACTGCGTCTGCCCGCCGTAGACCTTGCGGCCCACCACGCGCTTGGCGTACTGAATGGCAATGCGGCGCTGTGCCTGAGTCAGGGCGATGATGCCGGCGATGACCGCCACCAGCAGCACGAGCATGGCCAGGAGCTTCATGGCGTCCATGGTGGTCGCCTGCTCATTCGCGATGAAAGTCTTCCACACACGCACGAGGGCGCCGGGAAGGTCGGACACGATGTTGATACAAATAAGGAGGGAGACACCGTTGCCGATGCCGCGCTCGGTGATCTGCTCACCCATCCACATGATGAACATGCTGCCCGCCGTCATGGTGAGCACCGCGGTGACCACAAACATCCAGTTGTGATCAGGCACCAGCGGGCTGCCAACCGCCTGCATGGCCTTGTCCAGGCCGCTGAGGAAGATGTTCTGGCCCGGATTCTTCAAGGACACCGCCAGCATGTAGCCCTGCAGAAGGCAGAGGCCCACGGTCGCATAGCGCGTCCACTGATTGATTTTCTGCCGTCCGCCGTCTTCACGGGACAGCTTGCTCATGCTCGGCACCACGGCCGTGAGAAGCTGCATCATGATGCTCGCGCTGATGTAGGGCATGATCCCCAGGGCGAAAATCGCGCAACGCTGCAGACCACCACCGCTGAACACGTTCACCAGGGCTGCTGCCGCGGCGAAGGGGTTGTTGGTAGCTTCCTTGGCCGTAAGATCCACCCACGCCTGGAGCACATGCGGGTTCACGCCGGGAAGAGTGATGGCGTACCCGATGCGCACGATGACAATCATGGCCAGGGTGAACAGGATCCTCTGGCGCAGATCCGGTATCTTGAAGATGTTTACAAAGGCGGAAATCATGGAGGGAGTCGTGTCTTGAAATGGCAAGCGACTCAGTACCAAACTGAGCCGCCCGCAAACATCAAAATGGAAAAAGTGTGGCGGAAACGCCGACAGGTCATGCCTTCAGCGTGACTGAGCCGCCTGCCTTTTCGATCTTTTCCTTTGCTGAGGCGCTGACGCTGGCCACCTCCACCGTGAGCTTGCGTGTGAGCTCGCCGGCACCGAGCACCTTCACCACGTCGTAGCTGCCCTTCACCAGGCCAGCCTGACGCAGGCTCGCTTCGTTGACCACGGCGCCATCTTCGAAGCGCTCGTTGAGGTCAGCGATGTTCACCACCGCGGTCACGTTGCGGAACATGGCGTTGCTGAAGCCCTTCTTGGGAAGGCGACGATAAAGGGGCATCTGGCCACCTTCGAAGCCTGGGCGAATGGCGCCGCCGGAGCGTGCCTTCTGGCCCTTGTTGCCACGGCCGGAGGTCTTGCCGTGGCCGGAGCTTTCACCGCAGCCAACGCGCTTGCGACGATGGCGGGCGCCCTGGGTGGGTTTAAGGTCGTGAAGTCTCATGATAGTCTACTGGAAAAAGGGTTGGGTTGCGGGGCTTAGATGGCCTGCTTGGAAGCGACCTTCTTGCCGCGCATCTTGAGGATTTCGTCCGGCATGCGCAGGGCGGAGAGAGCGGCCAGCGTGGCCTTCACCACGTTGGCGTGGTTGCTGGAACCAAGGGACTTGGCCAGCACGTCCTTCACACCGGCGGCTTCGCACACGGCGCGCACACCACCACCAGCGATGATGCCGGTACCAGGGGATGCAGGCTTGAGGAGCACGCGGCCACCACCATGCTCACCAGTCACCTCGTGAGGGATGGTGGCATTGAGGAGGTTCACGGTCTGGAGATCCTTGCGGGAGGATTCGCTGGCCTTCTTGATGGCGTCCGACACTTCGTTCGCCTTGCCGAAGCCGAAGCCGACGCGACCCTTCTGGTCACCGGCAACGACGAGGGCGCTGAAGCTGAAGCGGCGACCGCCCTTCACGACCTTGGCGCATCGGTTGATGAAGACGACCTTCTCGAGCATATCGCTCTTCTCGCCGTCGTCTGAGCCCCGGTTGTCTCTTCTGCTGTTATTAAAGGCCATAATGAAAATCGGTGTCGGATAATTAGAACTGGAGACCCTTGGCGCGGGCGGCATCGGCGAGGGCTTTCACCTTGCCATGGAAGACATGACCACCACGGTCAAAGACGACCTGGTTGATGTTGGCCTGGAGAGCGCGCTCGGCGATCGCCTCACCCACCTTGGTGGCGTTGGCGATGTTCGCCAGCGATGCAGCGAGGGCCTTCTCGGTCGTGCAGGCAGACACAAGCGTCTTGCCTTCTTCATCATTGATGATTTGGGCGTATACGCGCTTGTTGGAGAAATGAACCGCCAGACGGGGACGTTCCGCCGTACCGTTGAGGTTCTTCCGGATACGCGCATGAATGCGGCGCCGGTTAGCTTTGCGATTGATCGTAGCCATGATGATTGCCTGGAAAAATTCGTTACTTCACGCTCTTGCCTTCCTTACGACGGACGTATTCGCCGACGTAGCGCACGCCCTTGCCCTTATAGGGTTCCGGCGGGTAGTAGTTGCGGACATCTGCCGCGAACTGACCGACGAGCTGCTTGTCGATGCCTTCGACGCTGATCTTTGTGTTCTCAGCGACCGCGACCTTGAGGGTCTTCGGAATCGGGTGAAGCAGTGGATGGGAGTAGCCAAGGCTGAGGTCCAAGTTGGTGCCCTTCACCGCAGCACGGAAACCCACGCCGTGGATTTCAAGATCCTTGCGGAAGCCTGCGCTCACGCCCTGGACCATGTTGCTGATGAGGCGCTGCACGGTGCCGTGCATGGCGCGGACCTTGCGGTCTTCGCTCTCGCGCTTCACCACGATGTTCGTTCCTTCTTGGGAGACCTTCACACCTTCGGGAAGGGTGTAGTCGAGTTTGCCCTTGGGACCTTCCACATGGACGTTGGAGTCCGTCACCTTCACGGTGACCTTGTCCGGGAGCTGGATGGGTTGTTTACCTACGCGTGACATGATTCAGGTCCTCCTTACCAAATTTGAGCGAGCAGTTCGCCGCCGACTTTCGCACGACGCGCCTTGGCGCCGGTCATCACGCCCTTCGGCGTGGAGAGAATGGAAATTCCAAGTCCACCAAGCACCTTGGGCACCTCATCGGAGCCAACGTACTGACGCAGACCAGGCTTGCTCACGCGCTTCACATCCGTGATAGCGGGTGTACGGCCCTGATACTTGAGCTTCACCTTGATGGTGGGCTTGCCGCCTTCCGGGGTGACGACTTCATAGGACCAGACGTAACCTTCTTCCTGGAGAATACGGGCGATCTCAGCCTTGATGCGGGAGAAAGGCGCCAATGCCTCGGTCTTGGCCGCGCGGCTGGCGTTCTTGATTCGCGACAGGAAGTCGGCGATTGGGTCAGTGACAACACTCATGGATAATCCTCAGTCTATACTTTTTGCGGCTTAGGCGGAGGCAGCTTCTTCCTTCTTCGGCTGCTGCGTGCGGGTGCGGAACGGCATGCCCAGAGCGCGAAGCATCTCGCGAGCGTGGTCATCGTTGTTCGTGGAAGTGACGAAGGTCACGTCGAAACCGAGGGAGCGCTTGATCTTGTCCAGCTCGATTTCGGGGAAGATGCTCTGCTCAGCCACACCGAGGGTGTAGTTGCCACGGCCGTCAAAGGCACGGGGGGTGACGCCACGGAAGTCGCGAATGCGCGGGATGGCGGTCTTCACCAGACGCATCATGAAGTCATACATGCGGCGGCCACGCAGGGTGACCTTCACGCCGATGGCTTCACCTTCACGAAGCTTGAAGTTGGCGATGGCCTTCTTGCTGAGGGTAATGACGGGCTTCTGACCGGTGATGCTGATTTCCTTCACCGCGTCTTCAATGGCCTGCTTGCGGTCGGGTTCCTTGCCCACGGAGCAGTTCAACACAATCTTTTCCAGGCGAGGCACCTGGTGAACGTTTTCAAGCTCCAGTGTTTTGCGCAGTTGGTCGACGACCTGTTCTTTATATTGAGTAAGCAGTTCCGGTTGCATGTATCAGAGTCCCTTGGTTTCTAACCCCGCAGCCCCATCGGGGGGCCGCGAAAAACGGGCTGTCAAGATGGCTGGTTATTTCTTGGATTCAACAAGTTTCACATTAGAAATGTGAATGGTGCCTTCGCGCTCGGCGAAGCCGCCCTGGGGCTTGTCTTGAGAGGGGCGCACAGACTTCTTGATCATGCGCACGCCTTCCACGAGCACGTAGCCCTTCTGCGGGAGGACCTGCAGGACGTGGCCCTGCTTGCCCTGGTGTTCTCCGGAGGTCACCTCGACGAGGTCACCCTTCTTTACGTGGTTCTTGGTACGGCTCATAGCACTTCGGGGGCGAGAGAAACGATCTTCATGAAGTTGCGGTCACGCAGCTCACGGGCCACAGGGCCAAAGATGCGGCTGCCGCGGGGATTGTTGTCCTTGTCGATGATGACAATCGCGTTCTTGTCGAAGCGCAGGACGGAACCGTCAGCACGGCGGATGGGGGCAGCGGTGCGCACCACCACGGCGCGGACCACTTCACCCTTCTTCACCTGGGCGGTGGGGGTGGAAACACGCACGTGCGCGGTGATGATATCACCAATGTCCGCGGTACGCTTGTTCTTGCGGCCGATGACACCAATCATCTCAGCCATGCGAGCGCCGGTATTGTCGGCAATCGCGATTTCGGACTCCATTTGCAACATAAGCCAGATCCTCCCTCGAGTAGTTCAGTTGGGGTTTCGTGAATTGATTTAGTGCGCGAGCACTTCGACGAGCTTCCAGCGCTTGAGCTTGCTCAGAGGGCGGGTTTCTTCGATGCGCACCTTGTCGCCGATCTTGGCCTTGGCCTCTTCATCATGCGCATAGAACTTGGAGGTCTTGCGCACAATCTTCTTGAAGAGGGCATGCGGCACCCGACGCTCCACTTCGACCACGATGGTCTTGGACATCTTGTCGGACACGACCACACCCACGCGGGTCTTCTTCACCGCCTGTCGCGGTTCGGTGGTGGCTGCACTGGTTTGCGTTTCGCTCATCGTTGGTGTCTCTGTTGAATTCTTTATTCAGCCTTCTTGGCGGCTTTCTTCGCGGCCTTCTTGGCTGCCTTCTTTGCGGCGGGCTTGTCAGCCGCGGGAGCTTCGACCTTGGCCTTCTTCTCCTTCTTCGGTCCGCTGGTCACCACAATGTTGAGGCGACGCTCGGAAAGGATGGTCTCCATCTGCGCGATACCGCGCTTGATCTGACGGAAGCGTCCGGTGTTTTCCACCTGTCCGCTGGCCTGCTGTACGCTGAGGTGCAGCAGTTCCTGCCTGGCCTCGCGGCGGCGGACGGCGATTTCTTCGTTGGTCAGTTCCCTGAGTTCCTGGACTTTCATATCGCTGGTTTGGCGCGTTCTATTTCGGTTGGTTGCTCGGGAATGACTAGTGCATCATCGACTGGCGGGTCACGAAGCGGGTACGGATACCCAGCTTGTTGGCGGCCAGACGGCAGGCGTCGCGTGCAAGGTTTTCGCTCACACCGGAGATTTCGAAAAGCATCGTGCCGGGGTACACCACCGCCACCCAGAATTCGGGAGCGCCCTTACCTTTACCCATTCGGGTTTCCGGGGGACGGGCCGTCACGGGCTTGTGTGGGAAGATGCGGATGAAGACGCTGCCTTTACGCTTGAGGTGGCGGGTGATGGCCACACGGCAGGCTTCGATCTGATTGCTCTTGATCCAGTGGCGGTCCAGGGCCTGAAGGCCGAACTCGCCGAAGCTGATCTTGTTGCACGTGGTGGCATTGCCCGCGCGGCTTCCGCGCTGGGTCTTGCGATACTTAACTCTGCTGGGCAGCATTGCCATGACTCAGATCCTTCCTTTGTTTCCAGTGTTAAAAGCGATTCAAAAAACTTACTGCGCAGCGGGCGCTTCGGCGGGAGCCGGGGCAGGCGCGGAGGCCTGACGGTCACCACCACGATCTCCGCCGCGGTCACCACGGTCTCCACCGCGATATCCGCCGCCACCACCACCGCCACGCGGGCCGCGGTCGCCTTCACGACGTGGGCGACGCTCCTGGCGGCGCTCGGGAGCGGGAGCTCCTTCGACTTCAGGCTTGCGGTTGAGCCAGCACTTCACGCCGATGATGCCATACACGGTACGGGCTTCGGTGAAGCCGTAGTCGATGTTGATACGAAGGGTCTGAAGAGGCACCTTGCCCTGGCGATACTGCTCGGCGCGGGCGATGTCCGCACCACCGAGACGACCGGCGCAGCGGATACGAATGCCATCGGCACCCATGTCCATCGCGGTCTGCACGGCGCGCTTCATCGCACGACGGAAAGAAATACGGCGCTCAAGCTGGGTCGCCACGCTCTCAGCCACAAGCTGGGCGTCGATCTCAGGCTGCTTGATCTCAAGGATGTCAATCTTCACGGACTTGCCGCCGCACATCTTGGAGATCTCGTTGCTCATCACCTCGATTTCCTGGCCCTTGCGACCGATCACAAGACCGGGACGCGCGGTGTGCAGGGTGACGCGCACCAGGTTCCAGGCGCGCTCGATGACGATCTTGGCGAGTGCCGCCGAGGAAAGCTTCTTCTTGAGGTAGTCGCGAATGGCAAGGTCAGCATGCAGGAACTCCGCATAGTCCTTCTCCGGGGCGTACCACTTCGAGCGCCAGTCTTTATTGACGGCGAGACGGAATCCGATTGGATTGACTTTTTGGCCCATAGTATTTGAAAGGGTTGGGTGTCTGGCGGCTGATTAGGCTTGCTCAGCGGCCTTCTTCGTCTTGGCGGCGCGCTTGGGTTTCGCTTCTTCTTTTTCTTCCGGCTTCTGTGCCAGGACGATGGTGAGGTGGCTCATGCGCTTCTTGATGCCGGCGGCGGAACCACGGGCGCGGGGCATGATGCGCTTGAGAACCGGGCCCTTGGTGGCCGTGGCGCTCTTGATGTAGAGATCATCCGCATCGAGCTCGTGGTTGTTCTCCGCGTTGGCGATGGCGGAGCGGAGGGTCTTGCCGATCAAGAGGGCGGCCTTCTTCGGAGTGAAGTTGAGCACGCTGAGGGCCTGCGAGACGGGCATCCCCTGCACGGCGCGGGCGACTTCCCGGGCCTTGAGATCGGAGATTCTTGCGAATTTCGTGACGGATTTGACTTCCATGGCTTGACTTGCTTCCAGTTAACTCTTCACGGGCTCGACGCGACCGGTGTCCCCTACTTTGACGGGTTCATCCTTGCTGACGAGTTCCTGCAACACGGCACCGCTGATGCCATTGCGGACATCGACTACAAGGACGCGGGCCACAGGCTTATCCTGACGGTAGATGGAAAAGGGCATGCCGGGATGCACCCCGTGGCGCGATCCGACATTGAGAATGAGAATACCGGTGTCTTCCTTCAGGCTTACGACACGGGCGTTTTGGAGATCGAGATCTCCGACGGGTTGTTTGGCGGCCTGCACCTTGGCCAGGGCCTTGTCCGCAGCGGCGAGACCTTCGTCGAACTTCAGCTTGGGCTGGCCCTGCACAGGACCGGAGGCCTTGGCATACTCGAGGCTGGCCAACGAGAGCTGGTAGAGCGCGTCTGCGAGGGCGCGGTTCTGGCCTTCGAGGATGCGGAGGTCGCTCAGCGCGGCGAGAAGGCGCTGATTGGTTTCACTGCTGCTGGCATCCAGCGCGGCCATGCCGAGACCTTCCATCTGCACGCGGATGCGTTCATAGGCCTCGCGGCCCTGCTGGGACTCACCGTTGGCGGAGGCAAGCGCTTCCGCCAGGGCATTCACCTGTTCGCGAGCCTTCGTCAGGCGGGCGTCGAGGTCGGAGACGCGAGTCAGCGCCGCCGTGAGGGTCATCTGAGCCTCCTTCAGTTCCACCGCCAGGTTCTGCTGCCCCTGCACATGGCCAGCACCGAGCGCCACCAGCGCGAGAAGCGCGGCAGTGCCTTGGCGGGCGATGTTGCGGAACAGTGACATGGCGGTGAAGAAAGAAATAAGGAGACTCGAAGACGAACGAACTGCTTTGCTTACTTGGTGACCTTGGCGGTGTGAGCGCCGTGGCCCTTGAAGGTGCGGGTCGGGGAGAATTCACCGAGGCGATGTCCGACCATGTTTTCGGTCACATACACGCTGATGAAGTCCTTGCCGTTGTGCACCAGGAAGGTGTGGCCAACGAAGTCGGGCGGGATGATCGAAGCACGAGCCCAGGTCTTGATGGGCCGCTTGGTGCCGGCTTCATTCTGAGTGTCAATCTTCCAGAGCAGCTTCTGGTTGATGAAAGGTCCTTTTTTAAGTGAGCGTCCCATGGCAGGTAACTAGCTGGGTCAGAGGTTCGAAAATGATTACTTGGCGTTGCGACGCTGCACGATGAGGCGGTTCGAGTGCTTCTTCTTGCTGCGGGTCTTCTGGCCCTTGGCGTGGCCCCAGGGGCTGAGGAGGTGCTGGCGACCACCACCGGACTTGGAGCGGCCTTCACCACCACCGTTCGGGTGGTCGATGGGGTTCATGCACATGCCGCGCACGGTCGGGCGAACGCCCAGCCAGCGGGTACGTCCAGCCTTGCCGCTGATGACGTTCATGTGGTCGGTGTTGCCGACCTGGCCAATCGTGGCGTAGCACTCGGCGAGAATCTTGCGGATTTCACCGGAGGGCAGGCGGATGAGCGCGTAGCGACCTTCGCGGTTGGAGAGAATGGCGGCCTGGCCGGCGGCGCGGACGAGCTTGCCACCCTGGGCAGGGTTGATCTCGATGTTGTGGATCTGCGTACCGAGCGGGATGTTGCGCAGGGGCAGAGCGTTGCCGAGTTCAGGCTGGGCCTTCTCTCCGGCGGTCACCTTGGCACCCACTTCAAGATTGGCGGGAGCAAGGATGTAGCTCTTCTGGCCATCCGGGAACTGGATGAGCGCGATACGGGCGGAGCGGTTCGGATCGTACTCGATGCCGACCACGTTGGCAGCTTCATCACGGCGGGAGCGCTTGAAGTCGATGAGACGATAGCGGCGCTTGTGACCACCGCCGATGTGACGGCAGGTGATGCGACCCGTGTTGTTGCGGCCACCCGACTTGCGCAGGGCCTCAGTCAGGCTGCGCTCCGGTGTGTGCTTCGTAATTTCTTCGAAGGCAGGGAGCTGCTTGAACCGGTTCGAGGGCGTGTTGGGCTTGAATGTCTTAAGAGCCATGACGCGATAAGGGGAAAATTTCTACAGGGACGAACGAGGCGGGAGTCGACTAGGCGAGCTCGATGGTTTCGCCTTCTTTGAGGCGGACAACAGCTTTCTTCCAGTCGGAGGTCTGACCGGCACGGGCGCCGCGACGGCGTTCCTTACCGGAGTAGTTCATGGTGCGAACGTCGACGACCTTCTTGCCAAAGAGCTTCTCCACGGCCTGCTTGATCTCGATCTTGTTGGCGCGCGGATCGACCTTGAAGACGTACTCGTTCAGCTTCTCACCAAGAAGGGTGGCCTTCTCACTGAGGCGGATCGTTTTGATGGCGTAGGAAAGGTCTTTCATTTAGGCAGTCCTCTTGGCAAGGATTTCAAGTGCGTCTCCCACCACGACGATTTTCGCGAAGTTGAGGAGGTGTTCAGCATTCACGTCGGCGGCGTTCAGAAGCTGCACGTTGGCAACATTGCGACCGCTGAGGAAGGTGGTTTCATCGAAGGCGCTGGCGAGCACGAGCACCTTCTTGGCGTCGGTCAGACCGCTGAGCGTCTTGATGAAGCTCTTGGTCTTGCCGTCCTGGATGGAGAAGTTCGCCGTGGTGAGGACGTCGCCGTCTTCAATGCGGGAGGTCAGGGCGCGGCGGAGAGCCAGCGACTTGATCTTCTGCGGGATCTTCTTGGAATAGTCGCGAGGACGGGGGCCCCAGACGACACCACCCCCACGCCAGATGGGAGAGCGGACGCTGCCCATACGAGCGCGGCCGGTGCCCTTCTGATTCCAGAGCTTCTTGCCGGAGCCCGCGACTTCATTGCGGGTCTTGGTGCTGGCAGTGCCCTGGCGGCGGTTGGCGCGATAGGCCACGACGGTTTCGTGCAGAGCCTGGAGGCCCTTGGCAGGATCCTCGACCAGGTTGATGCTGGCCTTCTTGGCGGCGTCGAGTGTAAGAGTAGTTGCGGACATGACGATGGGCTCGACTCAAAAGTTAGTTCTTGGCGGCCACCTTCTTGATGGCGGGACGCACGAAGACGTAGGAATTGTTGTGGCCAGGAACGCAGCCCCTCACAAGGATGACGCCCTCTTCAGTGCGGCTCTGCACGATCTGCAGATTCTGCGTGGTACGATTGGTGGTGCCGGTGTGTCCGGGCATCTTCTGGTTCTTCCAAACGCGACCGGGGGTAAGACGGCAACCGATGGAACCAGTACGACGGTGCATCATGGAACCGTGGGTCATGGGCTGGCCGCGGAAGCCATAGCGCTTCACAACGCCCTGGAAGCCCTTGCCCTTGGTGGTGCCGATGACGTCCACGACGTCGCCAACTTCGAACACTTCAGGACCGAACACGGTGCCGGCTGCAGGAGCCTCACCATCGATGCGGTATTCCTTGAGCACGTACTTCGCAGAGGCACCAGCCTTCTTGAAATGACCGCCCTCAGGCTTGTTCACGCTCTTCTCCTTCTTGTCGTCGAAGCCAAGCTGAACAGCGCTGTAGCCATCCTTCTCCACGGTCTTGACCTGCACCACCTGGTTGCCCGCCACCTGAATGACGGTTACCGGAAGCGCTTCGCCCTTGTCCGTGTACACCTGGGTCATGCCCAGCTTTTTGCCAATCAAACCAATTTTCATGGGAGTCGTCTTCCTGGGTGCCCGCTTAGATGCGGATGGTGATGTCCACGCCGGACGGCAGATTCAGTTTCTTCAGCTCATCCACGGTGCGGGCCGTGGGATCCACGATGTCAAGCAAGCGCTTGTGCGTGCGGATTTCGAAATGCTCGGAGGACTTCTTGTCCACGTGGGGCGAGCGGTTCACATTGAACTTCTCAATGCGGGTGGGCAGAGGAATGGGGCCCGCCACTTTGGCGCCGGTGCGCTTGGCTGTCTCCACGATTTCCGCAGTGGACTTGTCCAGCACACGGTAATCGTAAGCCCGCAGGCGAATTCTGATGCGTTGACTTTGCATGGTGTGTATCCCGCTCGGGTGAAATGATTCTCAGGTTAGGACTTCTTGCCGCCGCGCTGCTCCACGATCTGATCCACGATCTGCTGGGGCACCTGTTCGAAATGCGAGGGCTGCATGGAGTAGGAGGCGCGTCCGCTGGACAGGGTGCGGATGGTGGTGCTGTATCCGAACATTTCGGAGAGCGGCACTTCGGCCTTCACGATGCTCATGTTGTTGCGGCTGTCGATCGAGGTGATCTTGCCGCGGCGACGGTTAAGGTCACCCATGATGTCGCCTTGATACTCTTCAGGAGTGGTGGCTTCCACTGCCATGATGGGCTCAAGCATGATGCACTTCGCCTTCTTGAGCGCGTCCTTCACGGCGAAGATAGCCGCCATCTTGAACGCGTTTTCGTTGGAGTCCACGTCGTGGCTCGATCCATCGAGAAGGTCGATGTGAATGTCGATGACTTCGTAACCGGCGATGATGCCGTTGGTCACCGCTTCAAGAACGCCGGATTTACAAGCGTTGATGTATTCCTTGGGAATCGTGCCGCCGACAACCTTGTTTTCGACCGTCACACCCTTGCCACGTTCGCTCGGGTACACCTTGAGAATCACGTGGCCGTACTGACCGCGACCACCGGACTGCTTGACCAGCTTTCCTTCGCCGTCGGCTGCCAGGGTAAGGGTTTCGCGATAGGCGATCTGAGGTTTGCCGGCGTTGGTGTCCACCTTGAACTCGCGAAGCATACGGTCGCGAAGGATTTCCAGGTGAAGCTCGCCCATGCCTGCGATGATGGTCTGGCCGGTTTCTTCGTCCGTGCGGACCACGAAAGTCGGATCTTCGTCGGAGAGGCGCTGAAGTGCGAGAGCCATCTTTTCCTGATCGCCCTTGGCCTTGGGTTCCACGGCCATGGAGATAACAGGCTCGGGGAAGGACGGGGGCTCAAGCAGGATGTCGTAATCATCTTCTGCGAGCGTGTCACCCGTGGTGACGTTCTTGATGCCGACCATGGCGGCGATATCGCCGGAGTAACAGCAGTCGATGTCCTTGTGCTGGTTGGCCTGAATCTGAATCAAGCGGCCCACGCGCTCGGTCTTGCGGGTGCGGGGATTGTAAACCACATCGCCCTTGCGGACGCAGCCGGAGTAGACTCGGAAGAACACCAGCTTGCCGACGAACTTGTCGCTCCAAAGCTTGAACGCGAGGGAGACAAACTTGGCATTGTCGTCCGGGCGAGCTTCGATGACGATTGCAGCGTCGTCGGGGCTCTGACCCTTGGCGGCAGGAATGTCGAGAGGACCAGGGAGGTAATCCACCACGGCGTCCACGAGATACTGCACACCCTTGTTCTTGAAAGCCGAGCCACCCGCCATCGGGATGATCTTCAGGCTGATCACAGCGCGGCGAAGAGCCGATTTGACGTCTTCTTTCGAGATGGGCTTTTCCTCAAGGAACATCATGCCCATTTCGTCGTCCACATTGCAGAGCTCTTCGACGAGCTCGTCGTACGCCTTCTTGGCGGTGGCGATTTCGTCACCCTCAAGTTCACGGGTGTGGTAGGTGGAACCCCACTTGTCGTCATCCGAGTAGATGACAGCCTTCTGGTTCACCACGTCGATCTGGCCCTTGAGCTGATCTTCGGCACCAATCGGGATAAGAATCGGCCAGGCATTCGCACCCAGCTTCGTGCGGACGTCTTCCACGACACGGGCGAAGTTCGCTCCGGTGCGGTCCATCTTGTTCACGAAGGCGATGCGGGGCACACCGTACTTTTCAGCCTGACGGTAGACCGTCTCGGACTGGGGCTGCACGCCGGCCACGCCGCAAAGCACGAAGATGGCACCGTCGAGCACGCGCAGGGAGCGCTCCACCTCGGCCGTGAAGTCCACGTGACCGGGGGTGTCGATAATATTCACACGGATGTCCTGGCCGGTGAAGAGCTTGAAGATGTCGTTTTCAGGAAGCTGCTTCCAGTTCGTGGTAACAGCAGCGGAAGTGATGGTAATGCCGCGCTCGCGCTCCTGTTCCATCCAGTCCGTGGTGGCTGCGCCGTCGTGCACTTCACCAATCTTGTGAATCATGCCCGTGTAGAAAAGAATACGCTCAGTCAGCGTGGTCTTTCCCGCATCAATGTGCGCGCAGATGCCGATGTTGCGCGTACGCTCCAGCGGGAAACTGCGGTTGGGGGAATTGAGGTTGGCAGACATGGAAGGGGGAATATTGGGTAAGGAGGACTTGCGACGTACAGCTCAGAGAAAAATCGACTACCAGCGGAAGTGGGCGAACGCGCGGTTGGCCTGGGCGGCCTTGTGCACGTCGTCACGCTTGCGGATGGCGCTACCCTGGTTGACCGAGGCGTCCTTCAGCTCATTGGCGAGGGCGACATGCATCGGCACACCCTTGCGGGCACGGGCATAACCAACAATCCAGCGGAGGGCCATGCCCAGCGAGCGATTGGGAGCAACTTCAAGAGGCACCTGGTAGGTGGCACCACCCACACGACGAGGCTTCACTTCCACGCGAGGCTTCACATTCTCGATGGCGCGGGTCACCAGCTCAAGAGGGTCAACAGCTTCGCTGTTTTCGTTGAGGCGGTCGATGGCGGCATACACCAGACGCTCAGCAAGGGACTTCTTACCGCTGACCATCAGCTTGCTGATGAGGCCGGCGACGAGCTCGCTATCATAGCGGGCGTCTTTGTAGGTGTGCTTGGAGTAAGTGCGCTTCCTGCGGGACATGTTGTGAGGCAGTTAAAAGTTTCGCTATCAGGACTTCAGGGCTTACTTCTTGCCTTTGGCAGGAGCAGCGGCAGCACCGGGCTTCGGACGCTTCGCACCGTACTTCGAACGGCCACGACGGCGCTTGTCCACGCCAAGGCAGTCCAGCGTGCCACGAACAATGTGGTAACGCACACCCGGAAGGTCCTTCACACGTCCGCCGCGCACCAGCACGATGGAGTGCTCCTGAAGATTGTGACCTTCACCGCCGATGTACGCGATCACTTCATAACCGTTCGTGAGACGTACTTTGGCGACCTTACGAAGAGCCGAGTTCGGCTTCTTGGGCGTTCTGGTCATCACCTGAAGACATACACCACGACGCTGAGGGCAATTCGCCAGTGCAGGGGACTTGGATTTGACCGCTTTATCCTTGCGGCCATGTCGCACGAGTTGATTGATGGTGGGCATATCGACGGTGTCAAAGATTCTCGCTCGTTCGGTCACGACACGGAAAGACACGTCACCCTTGTGGGTTGCGCTTCTTGTCCGGGGCTGCTTCCGATAGGAAGACCCGCCGAAGCGGGCCTTGAAAACCACCCCGTGTTACCGGGGCCGAGGCTGTGGGAGCGCGAATACTACGGAGATGTCGAACCCGTGCAACTCCTTTTTGCACTTTCTTCGCGTTCTTGGGACGATTTTTCGCCCCTGCGACCGGATTTTCCCAGTCGCAGCCGCAGTTTACTCCTTTGTTTCATCTACAATACGCCCTTCTTTGCTCTGTCTTACTGGGCCGCATCCAAGGCTGCCCTGGCAGTATTCACGCGGGATACCTCCTGAAGAAGCGCATTATACTGCTGGAACAAGGTATCCACCTGAGGGCGAAGGGAGTCTGCCGTGGTGCGAATGGCCGTATCCAAATCCCGCGCCTCCCTCAGGCTGACGGGACGCCCTGAAGAATCTGAAGGAAGGGCAGCCTGCGTAAGCTGGGTCCGCCTCGTTTTCAGGAGCGCTTCGTTCCTCGCTACCTCATCCGCCAGCATCCTCCGTTGCCCTTCCGTAGTGGCCTGCGCCAGGGAGGCGTTCAGCGTGCGATTTTCGCGTTCCAATCGGGCAATGCTCTCCTGCATGCCGTTCATGACCTGCCGTCTCTGGGTGTTGGTGTGCGAGGTCAGGCGGCGGTTCTGCTTGAAGTCCTGATTCTGCACAAAAGTCGTCCCCCACCATCCGTCGCTCACCGCGTCAAACTGGGGGTGCTCCTCGTGCGCAGGCATGGCCTGGCTCAGGGAGAGGATCTGCTGCACACGACGCTCGATGCGGGCGTCGATTTTCCCGATGGCCTTCTGCTTTTGCTCCAGCGTCAGGTTGAGGGTGGGCCGCCGCAGCTGCTCCTGCATGTCCGCCCTTCTCCGCTGGTAGAGAGCGATGTTGTTATTCAACCGCTGCATGGAGTCCTGCTTCATCCTCGCAACCCGGGTGCGGGAATCCTTGGAGTCCCTCACCAGCTTCAAGGAGTCGACCAGCTGATCGATCGTGCTTTCGATGCGTGCATCCGTCGCCCGGAGTTCATCCCGAAGGAGATTCGCTCTCCTCTCGCGTGCGGCGAGCTGGACCTTCAGTTGGGCCTTATCCAATTGGGGCGCAGGCGTTTGTGCATCAAGGACAGGTGCCAGGCCAGCGAGCAGAAGGGAGAAAACAGCACAGGGACGGAGTACGGATAGGTGCATAAGAAAGTCTCCTTAACTGCCGGGCAGTATGCACAGCCTTTTCTTTGAATGTCTATGTAAAAACACCTCGCCCGGGCAGATGTAATTCCATAAACATCACTGTAATCCAAAGGATTTGCCTACCCGCGCTTGCGAGCCTGTATCGAGAGGACTGAAACTAAAACCGCTCTTCGAAAAAAACAAAAAAGCCCCGCTCCGTTTCGAGCAGGGCCTTGCAGACCTCGCTAGCACCAGTCTCAGTGCGCCTGGCTATTTGGCGGCATCCACCGCAGCCTTCACCGTGTTCACCGCAGAGAGTTCCTGAAGATAGGTCGAGTAATTGCGAAACAACGTGGTGAACTCACGCTGAAGAGAATCCACGGTCTTGCGCAAGGCTCCGTCCATATCCTGCGCTTCTTTCCCACTGATGGGACGGGTAAAGTCGATGGTCGGCTTGGCGAGGTCGGCGATCTGAGTGCGACGCTCTTTCAGAAGCTCCTCGTTCCGTGCGATTTCTCCCTGCAGGGTTTTGCGATGCTCATCGCCCGTGGCCTTGGCGAGCCAGCCCTGCAGAGTCCGGTTGTACTGCTCGAGTCGGCCCACACTCTTCTGCAACCCCTCCAGAATCTTCCCCCTTTGGGAATCCGTGTACGTCATCAGACGCTGATTCTGTTTGTAGTCATCGTTCACCGCGAAGGTGGTACCGTACCAGCCGTTGTCCACGGTCTTGTACTTGTCGTAGTCCTGGTGCGTGGGCATGGACTGGTTGAGCGCCAGAATCTGCTGCACGCGCTTCTCCATGCGGGAATCCACTTTCGCGATGGCCTTCTGCTTCTGCTCCATCGTGAGATTCAAGGTGGGGCGGCGCATCTGTTCCATCAGATCGGCTCGCTTCCGCTGATAGAATTCGAGGTTCTTCGCCAGTCGCTTCACGGTGTCTTCTTTGATGCGGGCCACCTTGGTGCGTGAGTCTTTGGAGTCCCCCACCATCTTCAAGGTCTCGATGACGCGGTCGATCGTTCCTTCGATGCGGGCGTCGGAAGCCTTCAGTTCAGCGAGCATCAGATCGGCTCTTTTCTGCCGTGCATCCAATTGAGTCTTGAGCTGCGCCTTGTCCAACTGCGGAGCGGGCGCTGTGGCGGGAGCCTGAGCGTCTACAGTAGTCGTCATACCTGCCAGCAAAATTGCCAGCACTGCGCACGTGCGAGGAAGAGATGAATACATAACGTTGAGGGTGTTGCGCCCCGAGTATGCGCGGCTCTTTCCTGACACGTCTAGAGTGAGTCCATAAGACAAAGGTCCAATGGGCCCAGCGCTCCAGCTATGCGCCCGATGCCCCGAAACAAACGCGGGATGCATCTCTGCACCCCGCGCGAAAAACTTCAGAAGCTTGTACTCTGGCCAGATTACCAGGAGACTACAGGCGGCGTGTTGGGCAGGGGGATGAAGCTGTAAACCTTGGGTCCCCAGACGTTGTTCAGCTCATTGGACTCGGCGATGTTGCACGTCAGTTCTGCGCCGCTGTCATTTTCCCAGTCGTCGTCAGTGCCCCACAGGTAGCGGTCCACAAGCAGGTAGATCTCAATCTTCGAGACACTCTTGGGAATGCTGAAGGAGACGGTGGAGCTTTCATCTCTTATCTCCGTGACGTCGAGTCCCTCGGTGAAGGTGACAAATCCGCAGAGCCCCTTGGAGCCGACTGGATACTTCACAGGGTCATTGGTCGCGAGCACCTTGAAGCCGAAGATGCAGGCGAAGTGCTCTGACTTCGCCGTGCCAAAGTTCGCCACAGTCACCGTCGCGGAATAGGCGCGGTGCCACTGGGTGTCATACTGCTCCTTGCGGGTGGAGGTGAAACCCAGGGGCACCAGGTCAGGCCTCGGGAGGAGTTTGATATCTGGAGAGCGTTCGATGGGACCGGTCGTGATGACGGGTCCATTACCTCCAGCGAAAGCGCTCATGGTCAGGCCGAGAGCCATGGCGGGGTGGATGATGTTTTTCAGAATACTGGCACGGTCGATTTTCATGGATGTGAGCCTGAAACTACAGGGCTGTACAGGGTGCATGTGAATGCCACCTCGATTGTGACATTCCGTGGTCCAAACCAAGTGCAGCGCGTCCAGACACCCGGCATCCCATTCCTGCCATGACGACCCATCTCGCGATGCCCACCATGCGACAAAAAACGCGGGATGCCGGCCGCATCCCGCGTTTTCAAAATACCATTGTCGGGACAATTACTTGCCGCGCAGCTTCAGGGTCGGCTTGACCACCACGGGTTCAGTCGTCGTAGGATCCAGGAGTTCTGCGAAATGCATCACAGCGCAACTGATCACGTTGTTGTCTTCGTTGCCCTCCATGACGGCGCCGGTGTAATCCGCGCCGTAGTCATTCTCCCAATCGTAGTCAGGATTGAGGTAGCGCCAGCGGTCCACCACGAGGAAAATTTCCGCGGAGGTCACGGCTTTCGGCATGGCAAAATCAGGGCTGCCCCACTGGTAGGACGGCACATCGACGATCTCGAACATCTTCAGGCTCTGCAGATAAATCGGGCCCTGGTTCCCATAATGACACGAGCCTACAGGCCATTTCACAGGGTCCGTGGTGCTGAGCACTTTGAAGCCGATGTGGGCGTTGAACGAACCAGCATCCGCCGGGCCGAAGTTCGCCAGCGTCACTTTGGCAGCCCAGTAGCGCCACGCATCTTTTCCGTCATCCGCGTGGTCGAAGGTGAAGCTGATCCCCAGGGGCACCAGGTCAGGACGGTCGACTTCCGGTTTGGGCTTGGGGTCGTCCTGAGGGTGGGGTTCATCAAAACGGTCGTCGAGGGCGAACGCGCTCATGGTCAGGCCCAGAGCAAGGATGGGGTGGAGGATGTTTCTAAGGATACTGGCACGTTGTATTTTCATGGAGGTAGGCCTGAAACTACAGGCTGTCCTGAATGCATGTGAGCACCGGATCTCCTGTGACATCCCATGAGAAAACCCCACTCCAGCTTTTCCCGTGGCGATGCTCAAGGCGCGATGGTCCTGAGGCAATTGCATGCCACGAGGCCGAGCTGATTTTTCTATTCTCCGATCTCGCTATCAGCCACCCAAAGACACACCCGGATCAAGGCGTAACCTTCAGTCGCTCGGCCACGGCAGGCAGCTTCTCCAACAACAACCGGGAAGACTCAGGCAGAGTCTTCATGGTCATGGGAATCACCTTGGTGTCTTCTTTCTCCGACTCGCCCGTCTTACGCCCCACCTTGTAGGCAGTATCCAAGGAGCCGTCCGCAGCCAGCTTCACTCCGGCCACAGCAGGATTGGGCACGCTGAGGTAAAAGGTGCCCTGGGGCGCGGGAGCACTTGCTGTAGCCTCGGTAGCAGCTTTCGCGCGCAACTTGGCTTTGGCCAGTTCCCGGAAGAGTTCCTTGGCCGTCAGTTCCGCAGGATTGATGAAGGCGACTTTGTCAGACACAAGTACCGCAGATGAACCAAGGTCATCGGTGCGTTGCGCAGTCCTTCGCTCCTCAAGCGCAGAGTCCAATTCCTTTTCGATGAGTGGGAAATGCGTGCATCCCAGCACCAGCATGCCCAAGCCTTGGGCCTTGTCGTCCGACTTCCTGCCTGCCACGGTTTCACTCACCTTCGGGTTCAGCACCATCTGCTTCACATCGAATGAGGCATAAGCCGCCACGGAATTCAGCTCCGCCTCCTTCGGGCCCGCATAGGCCATCGGTCGCTCCCCTGCCCCACTCCACACAAAGGCAGGATTCCCCTCAATGGCCCCTGCGAGGCCCACGCTGCCCTGCTGGATGACCCGAGGCACTGGCTTGCCCGCCAGACCAGCGGCACGGGCAATGGCCTTGGGATACGCATTGCTGGCGCAGGTCCCCACGGTCGCCAACACACCCACGATGGGTGGCGTTCCTTCGGAAGGAAGCTGCTCCACCACGGCCCGCGCTCCGGCCTCCACGACGCCGATGACGGGCACGTCGAGATTCCATGCCTTCAACGCGGCGCGCATGTCATCGATGCCGTAGGCCGTGGCCGTGTTGCACGCGATGACGACCGCCTTCACCGCCGGCTTGTCCAAACGAGGACCCTCCGCGCCGTGGTAGCGCTTCCCAAGCAAGAAGACCATGTCCTTCACAATCAGCTCACGCAGGTAGTCCTCGCGACCTTGGGAAGGGTAATTGCCATACGGCATGTTCGCCTGGTCCCCGAGGTAGATGAATTTCTCCCCGGCAAAATCTGGAATGCCATCCGCCCCAGGCTGGAGGGTCTTGTTGCTGAAGCTATCGAGCTTGAGGATCGCCTCCAACACCGTAAGTCCGCCGATGCCGGAATCGAAAACACCAATGGGAAGCTCAGAGCGATCTCCCTTCAGTGCGGCAAAGTCGATGCTGTTCGGAGCCTTGCCGTCTGGATGGGAGGTGACGTGCTGGAGCAGTGGAGCGAGCGCGGGAAGCGGAGCGGGAGTTTCGGCAACGAGCACTGGTGCTGATGCTGCAAACACGGTTCCGATGGCCCCTGCAATGACTCGCCGAATATCCCCATGCTTCATGCAGACAACCAACGCCCGACTGCCCGAGCGCGCAAGCGCTCGAATGTAGCCTCCACTTCAAAAATGAACCGCCGACACGCATGAGCGTCAGCCCAAGATCTGGATGCCGTGCCGAAGGCCTTGGACTGCGTGCAGCCCTGCTGCCGCTTTCCAGAGTCCACAGCCTGCTGTGGCGATGGCACCACTTGCTCGTCGGGTGATATGTCCAGAAAGCTTGGCGACTTCGGCGCGATGGAGCGTGCAGCAAGCTGCCCTTAGGAAAGCGGCTGCAGGCATCCGCAGTCCAAGGTGCTTCGCACAGCTTCTGAAACCTTTCTCACCGCCGCTCCACCAGCGCCTTCACCACAGCATCCGTGCCACTACCCTCTGCCTTGCCCACCACCTCCAGTGAGGCCTTCCCTGCACCGAAAGTCGCCACCGCCGGGGCGATACTTTCCTTCGTTTCATTCACCACCGTGGTCTTCACCGGAGCACAGAGGCTGAGCAAGGCAGGCACGTCCCCGTACTTCACGGCACCGGGCACGAAGTTCATGTCCCACACGTCATTGAGCTTCGCGAAACGGAAGCCTTCGGTATCCACGAAGAGCTGGTTCACCTTCGACTGCGCGATGCCTACCGCAGCAGCAGCGATGGGTCCCGCGCCTTCCACTCCAGCGACGCAGATCGTCTCAGTGCGATACTTGTCGTTGTCGCGGATCATCGCGATGCTCGCCATCACGTCGCGCACGCGCTCGGCGAAGAGGGAGGGATTGTAGCCGTACTGGTAGCCCGCGTAGCCGTAGAAGGAATCGAGCTTCTTCTTGCCGTCGTCGTACACGTTCGGATTCTTCTTCGCATCCTTCATGTAGAGGTTCGGGCAGGCGATGGAGAAGCCTTCTGCGAGGAGCTTGGTAGCAGCGGGGGTGAGATCGCCATTGTCATCCAGAATCGAAGCCTCACCCTTGAGCGACACCCAGAGCACCACGCTGTTGTTCCACTGCTTCGGATAGATGTAGACGGTCTCAATCGCACCCAGCTTGCTGGTGATGGTGCCGCGCATGAGCAGGTAGCCGCCCTTGTCCTCCTTCGTACCGAGGCTGTGCACGGACTCCCCCTTCGCGGGCATCTTGCCGCCAATCAGCACCTGCCAGCCGGCGCCGACTACATCACGCTGCTTCGCGACGTCCGCTTCCGTCTTGGGAGCCAGCAAAGGCGCTGTTTGCTTGGCGGTGTCCTCCGTGAACCACTTCACCAGCGCCTTCTCGTGAGCCTCGCCGATCTTGTCACCGGTGGGCTTGGGGTGTTTTGCATCCCACACACTCATCTCCTGCTCGCTCAGGGACTGGAAGTCACGCTCCAGCACCGGCTCCTCGAGGCCGAGCTTGAAGTGCTTGTTGTAGAAGTTGTACATCGCCGTGCGCGACACGTGATTGTAGTTGTGCGGGAAGTGCGGGGCGAAGAGGGCCGTCACATTGTTCGGCACACCGAGCATCGTGTAGAGGTTCTTCAGATCCGGGAAACCTTTCGTTTCCAGCTCCTTGGTCCAGTCGTTCGCCGTGGTCATGCCCAGCGGGCGCGGCGCAGTGAGCGCGGCGAAGTCGATGTTCCCCTGGTCGATGCGCAGGTGGTTGGTGTTCTCACAGGTGCAGCCGCCCTGCATCGCCGTGCTGACCATCACGCAAGGGAAAGCCGCGGTGACGCGCTCATCCAGCCCGCTGAGAATCATCGTCTGTGTGCCACCACCGCTCGCTCCGGTGCAACCAACACGCGTGGGATCCACGCCCGGCAGAGAGAGGACAAAGTCCAGCGCGCGGATGCTGTTCCACGTCTGCAGGTTGAAGTAGCCGACCAGTTGTGATTCGGCATCCGGACTGATGAAGCCATTCGCCTTGGGGCCGTGGCGATGCTCGATATTTCCGCTCGCATCGGCGAACTGCAAGGAGTCGGCATAGCCCAGCATGTCGTAGTGGAAGACCGCGCAACCCATGCGCGCGAGCTGCACACAGCGGGCCTGTAGCGGGGAGCGGGCGGCATTCTCAAATCGCTCGGCACCGGAAGCGAGTTCCTTCTTCACCCCGGCATTGTCGAGATTCATGAAGCGCCCGTTCGGCCAGTGCCCATGCGGGCAAAGCACCACGGGCATCTTCTCCCCAGGGTTCTTCGGCAGGTAGAGATTGCCGGTGACGAAGTTCCCGGGCACAGATTCGAAATAGACCTTGTCCACCGTGTAGTCGTCGCGCTCCACACGACCATGAATCACGGGATTGAGCGGCGTCTTCGTGGGCATGGGCACCAGGCCGCAGGCGACCTGCGTGCGCTGGAGGATGTCCGCCCGGCGCACCGCCCATTCCTCCTTCGACTTCACCGGGGTGAAGGGGAAATAGCTCTTGTTCAAGTCGCGCAACTTACGCACGGGCACGGTGGCGGGAGCATCGGCGGCAAACACAACAGGTGTGAGCAGTGCTGCGATGCTCGCGGCAACAGTGAGCGATGACAGGCGGGAGAGGACGCGCGCGGGTGAATTCATGCACTGCTCCATACGGAGGAGAAGGCGGAATCTTTTTCCAAGGAAAGCGATCAACAATGAGCGATCTCAAAAATGCAAAGCATCTCCACAATCTCATTTGCACTCATTCTGGAGAGTGCCATGACCGTATCGCAGCACGCATTGAGGTGGCCCCACGACATTGCCACACGTGGGCATTCCCCCCGGCAAAATCAAGCTCTGACAATCTTCACCTTCAACACATCAGACAAAAAGAGCGACGGAGGCAGTGACTGCATGCCTGAAAAGATGTTTTCACTTTCAAAATTCAAGCCCTGGTCCTTCGGAATATAAAGATAGAGGTCAAATCTATCGTCGTTCCGAGCGGAGTCGATACCCTTCCCCCCTAAATAAGCCTTGGCTTCGTATTTTCCTGCGGAATCAAGAACTCCGCGCTCAGCGCTTTGCAGCCAAATTAGATCCGACTGAACTTTCAATTCTGGCTGCGAAACTAACACGTAAACACAAATTTGAGTTGAGCCGTATCGATTTCGAAGAGCTCGAAGCTCTGGTCCGACAATAGCACCATGGACAGTCACTTGAACATGATCGGCATCGGTGATGAGTGGAATTGTTGGACGCCCCACCTCGTTTACAACAATCGATTCCTGTTCGGAGTGAATGGATTTCACAACGTGATGTGTAATCACAATATCAGGCTCCTGCGTGACGAGAACGAGAGTAGCACAGGCAAAAAGAAGGTACGGTCCAACCAGCAGGAGTGCCTGCCATAGATGCGACCGCTCGTTTCCATTTCTCCACGTCGACCAAGATTCGCAAAATTTTGGCAAATCGCTTCGAAGGCCGATCCAAAGAAAAGCAATCAGGCCAGAAATGGTGGCCAGCAGGTTCAAATGCTCCTCAAACTTACTCATTCGATTACCAGAACTGTCGCACAAAAAACGTTGTGTCAACTGTAAATAAAGAACACAAAAATACGAGGTATCTTTCACGAATGGCACCTAGTTAATAGCCCGAACCGGAAAAGTATTGCGCAAGGGCATGAACGAATAACCGTAGAGAACGCCTGAAGCGAAGGAGCAAATCAAGCCTGAACGACTACCGCATCGCCACCTTAGATCCATACCCATGGGGACGCTCCGGGGCCTGAGGCTTTCATCGAATCCCTCGTTGAGGTCCAATGCCGGCAATTTTCCCCGAATGCAAGGACGACGCCACCCGCGGAGGTGCATCCGCCTAGCAGGACCTGTGCGTTCTGCGCGCCCGTGGCCCTGCCTGAGTACGAGAGAACGCGGAAGCGGACAAAAGAACCCAATGATTTTTAGTCCCTGTGGGTTGTACACTTCCAGGCACACAGTCACCCTCAACGCCTGCAACATCCCAGACTCAATTCGAGGCCCATCCGAATGGGTCACACAAGAAAAAAGGTCGTTGGGCAATTTCTGAATTTCTCCCGCTCACTGTCCTCACTCCACATCTCACCGTCACACCGGAAGCCTCCCCTTTTCTGCCGTGTTTCGGTACTTTTGCGAATTAGGCTCTGGTGAACGCGTGCGCGGGAGTTCGCTTGCAAGAGGCAAGGATTGACATGTGAGAGCGTACGACCTTTTCTGTCCCCACTTCATCACTTTCACCACTACTCAACGCAAGGCACTCCATGAAGAAGTACAAAGTCGGCATCATCGGTTACGGCTGGGCGGCGGGCGCGCACATCGCGGCCATCAACGCCACCTCCCACGCACAGGTCACGGCAGTCTATTCCGCCCGCAAACTCGACGACGCTGAAGTGAGCTCGCGCCACGGCGGCTCTATCAAGACCTACACGGATTTCGACGAGTTCCTGAACTCCGGCATCGACGTGGTGGACATCTGCTCCATGCCCGCACTGCACGCCGAGCAGGCCATCGCTGCCGCGAACGCCGGGAAGCACATCATCCTGGAAAAGCCGATGGCCATGAACATCGCCGACTGCCGCGCCATTGTGGACGCCGCAGAGAAGAATGGCGTGAAGGGCTGCGTGTGTTTCGAGTGCCGCTTCTCCGGTCAGTTCCTCGCCACCAAGGCTGTGCTGGAGCAGGGCCTGCTGGGCGACCTGCACTACGCCGAAGTGGACTACTACCACGGCATCGGACCTTGGTACGGCCAGTTCCGCTGGAATGTGGGCAAGGAAAATGGCGGCAGTGCTCTGCTCACCGCCGGCTGCCACGCACTGGACGCCCTGCTCCTGTGCATGGGCAATGACGTGGAAAGCGTCACGAGCCTCTCCACGAAGTCGAAGAGCGACATCTTCGAGCCCTATCAGTACAACACCACCAGCGTCACCCTGGTGAACTTCAAGGATGGTCGCGTGGGCAAGTGCGCCGCCGTGGTGGACTGCCTGCAGCCTTACTACTTCCACACGCATCTCGTGGGCAGTGAAGGCAGCCTGCTGGATGACAAGTTCCACTCCATGAAGCTGGGTGCGGACAAGAGCGGCTGGAGCAAGCTGAACCTCAAGATGCTCGACAGCGGTGACGTAAGCGACCACCCCTACCAGACCCAGTTCCAGACGTTCTTCGACTCCCTGGAAAAGGGCGAAGACATGCCGCTCACCAGCTTCCGTGAGTCGCTGCGGAGCTTCGAAGTCCTCTTCGCCGCGGACAAGAGCGCGGAGGAAGGCGGTCGTCCGGTGAAGCTGAGCGAGTTGAAGTAAGCGACTTGTCGGACCGCTCATGGGCACTACCAGAACGCTGATGGTTTCCATGATGCGGGCCGCCGTTGCTGCCGTCTTGTGTGGCGCAGGATTCACGTCCTGCGCCAGTTTCCAGAAAGAGAAATCAGGGGCAGAGCTAAGGAAGGAAGGATACGAGGCGTTGCTCAAGACCGTGAAAGCGGGGATGTACCGGCGGCAGCTTTATGCAGTGCTGCCTCCGTGTGAGAAACCAAAGGCACAACCGCCCAGTTTTTGCGGTATTGGAGGTGTCACGATGTACTGGGCTCACCAGGAAACGCACAAACTGGACCCAGAATGCCACCTGACAGTCTGCTACCAGTTGAAGAACGGCGGTGAATATCGGAGAAGAAATGAATGGGCTCTGCGTACCACCAAACCTCCCGCCACTAAACCGTTCGCTCTTACCCCCGATACCATCGATGCGCTACTCAAGGCGGAGGCTTTTGTACTGACTGAGTTTGCGGAGGATGAAGTTCCATCCAAGGAAAATCCGGATGACATTATCATGTCCATATCAGGAGTGCACCTAACCTCCCCGCTTTCAAAGCAAATACCCATGGAAATCACGATTAGCCCGACTCAGCAGCAAGGTTTTATTCTCGGACGCAGGACCGAAAAGGGTCCTGATCTCCCGATGACGGTTGAACCGGCAAAAACCCGCTAATATCGCTTACGCCCATCAGCCCTTTTGATTTTATCCACACCATGCCGTCCGCCCTCGCCATTTTCGCCCATCCTGATGACATCGAATTCGTCGCCGCCGGCACGCTACTGCTTCTGAAGCAGGAGGGCTGGGACATTCACTACATGAATCTGTGCACGGGCAATGGTGGCTCGGTGCAGATGAATTCGGAGGAAACCGCAGCGAAGCGGCTGGAGGAGGGTAAGGCAGCGGCGAAGATTCTCGGGGCCACCTTCTACCCGCCTATCTGCCATGACCTTGAGCTGAATTACACGCCCGAACTGCTGCGCAAGGTAGCGGCGGTAGTGCGGGAGTCGAAAGCGAGCATTGTGCTGACGCATTCGCCGCAGGACTACATGGAGGACCACATGTTTGCCTCGCGCCTGGCGGTGAGCGCGGCCTTCATGCACGGCATTCCCAATTTGGCCAGCGACCCGCCCCGGGACGCCTATTTCCATGATGTGACGGTGTACCACGCCATGCCGCACGGCCTGCGCGATCCCCTGCGCAAACGCATCCGTGCCGGGCAGTACGTGAACACCACGAAGGTGCACGACCACAAGCGCAAGGCACTCGCCGCGCACGAGAGCCAGAAGCACTGGCTGGACGTGAGCCAGGGCATGGACTCCTACCTCATCACCATGGATGAAATGTCCCGCGCGGTCGGCCTGCTCTCGGAACACTTCACCCACTCGGAAGGCTGGCGCCGCCACCTCCACCTGGGCTTCAGCAGTGCGGAGACGGATCCGCTCAAGGAGGCCCTCGGCTCGGACTGCCTCATCAGTGTGGACTACGAGAAGTGGCTGGAGGAATAAGACGTTCTAAAATCAAGGGAGCTGCTCACGCACTATGGGATCTACCTCCACAAAAATTGCCGCCCTGTTCTTGTTCGCAATCGCAGCGGCCGGACATTCTCATGCGACGGAACATCCTTTGGTCCAGCTAGAGGGCCTCGGATTGCGGTTCGAGGTAAAAGTGTCTCAGTCCGCAAAGGTTGAGCCTGCTACATCCTCCGAACCGTATCCGACTCTAAAGATCGAATCCGCGGGAGACGAAGAAGACGTTGTCGTCCAAGCCAAGGGCAAGTCTGGAAAGGTCCTGTGGAGTCAGTCCTTTGGGTACAATTCGAGTGCAGCAAATCATGTAAGCGTTCAGTCTTCAACTACTCTGGACGCCGTCATTGTGCACCACCATGGCTATAAGTGGGATTGGACGCGGGTACTGCTTTTAGTCGCCCGTACCAAGGAAAAAACAGGTGATGTCAAAGTCACCCCTTACCAACCTGACGCGCTGTTGAAGACCCTTGAGAAACATCGCCAATTCAGGGCGGGAACAAAGTACATCATCGCCCCCCTTGGGTTCAGTGGTGACCGTGTGAAGTTCGAATGCATTCCTATCGCACCGGACGGCGCAGCGCATCCCTTCAATCAAGACCACACCCAGTGGTTCACCATCGAAGCTGAACTGGACGCGCATCGCAACGTCATTCCGGTCCGAGTTGTCCCTGCGGTAGAAGCGAATTCCGAGGACCAGAACAAATAGCAGGTCATCCCGCCCCCTTCCGCCCGCCTCACCTCCTCGAAAAATGACGAAGTCAGAATGAGGAATGACCATCCGGTCACCTGTTCTGGAAAAATTGTGATGCCCGTGAGTTAATGCCGCATCGCGCGGCTAGAAACCGTCTGACACCACGTTTCGAAGGCCGCCACCGAACCAACTTCTCTCTCTTTCCAGCTCTTCCCATGCCTCGCAAACAAAGCCACATCGCCCCCGATTGGTGGGACTACACCACGCTCGATGACTCCCTGATCAACGACGCCGCCCGTCTTTCCGTGCGTGACCTGCAGCAGCTTTCGCGGCCCGGGTTCAAAGTCGTGATGTATGACACGCTGGAGGACTTCTACCTGGCCGAGGCACTGGAGTACATCAACGCCTGGCGCCAGTCCACCGCGGACAATCCCGTGGGCATTTGCGGCCCCATTGGACCCACGGAGCAGCTTCCGCTCGTGGCCCGTCTCGTGAATGAGTTGGGCATCTCGCTGAAGACGGCGCACTTCTGGGGCATGGATGAGTGGTATGATGCCGCCACCAAGAAGGAAGTGCCCATCACCCACCCGCTTTCCTTTGAGAAGGCCGACCGCGAACTCTGCTTCCGCCGCATCGACCGCAAGCTGGTGATGCCGGACGCGAACCTGCACTTCCCCACAGCAGATATCGCCGCCTTTACCAAGACCTGGAAGGCCGGCGTGCGCTGCGCGGTGATGCAGGGCGGGCAGGGCGACATCAAACACTGGGCCTTCAACGATCCCCTCAAGCGCGCCGGCAAGTACAAGAGCGCGCCGCCCTCACCTGAAGAGTACCGCAAGCTCGGCACCCGCGTGGTGGAACTGCACCCCGTCACGCTCGCCCAGAACGCGCGCACCAGCGGCGGTGGCAACGTGACCATGGTGCCGAAGATGGCCATCACCGTGGGCCCCAAGGAAACCTGGATGGCAGACAAGGTGAGCATCTGGCACGCCGGCGCGCATGACAATCCGCTTGGCCAGCGCCTGACGGCGTTCATGATTTCCAAAGGCATCGCTGACTCCGCCGTTCCGATGTCATTGCTGGCAGACCATCCGAATGTGCAGTTCAACTACTTCCGCGGCGGCATCGGCTCCGTTGCGGTGGAGATGCACTAGAGGGAGGTTAGACCTCCGGTCTGACAGCGGTGGTTAGGCCTCTGGCCTGACCGAAAAGGATGATGCTGGTCAGGCCGGAGACCCAACTTCCACCGTCAGGCGAGGACGCCTAACCTCCTGTCCTGCTGCCATCCGATGTGCTAGGGCGTGTTTTGATAATGTAGGACGACGAGATTGCCTGGGCAATGTTCTTGAGTGATAGGTGATTGCGATGCAACCAATCAAACGTTTGTGGCTGTCGGACGCCCGCTGGGAGGCGCTAAAAAAATTAACGTAAGCGGTCGGAGAAAGATTTTTCGATTCGATCCAAAAGGAGACGCCGGCGTGGCCGTCCTTCCAAGGATGTGCGGTTGATGCTGGAGGGCATTGTCTGGGTGCTGCGTACAGGAGCCCCATGGCGGGACCTGCCTGAGGGGTTTGGCCCTTGGGAGACAGTGTACGGTCGCTTTCGTCGCTGGCTGGCGGGTGGCCTTTGGCAGCGCCTTTTAGGCAGGCTGGCACGCTACACCACAGGCAAGCTGCGCCACATGGATGCTACGTGCTGCAAGGTGCATCAGTTTGCCAATGGCGGACATGGAGGAGTCCAAGCCAATGCCATCGGGCGCACCAAGGGCGGGGCCAACACCAAGGTTCACGCCTTGGTAGATACCAAAGGCATGGCCTGTTGCGTGAAGCTGAGTGCCGGACAGGTTCATGAATCTACAGTGGCTCTCGAGTTGACCAAGGCCGTGCCCAAAGGCTGTACGCTGGTGGGAGACAAAGCCTATGATGTCGATGCCTTGCGTGACCATTGGGAGGACCGCGGTGTGGGCGTTTGCGTGCCCGCACGCGAGGGACGCAAGCAGCCAGCCGCACATCATAAAGGCTGGTATCGCAAGCGTCACCAAGTGGAAAACTTCTTCCAACGCCTCAAAACCTTCCTTCGCATCGACCGCCGCCTCGACAAACTTGCTGCCACCTTCCTCGCCTTTGTTCAGCTAGCTTGCGTTCTCAATGCTATCAAATACCATTTCTAAAACACGCCCTAGGCTTTACCATGCCCGTCACTCCCCTGCCCTTCGAAGAAGCCCTGCTCTGGCAGTACATCACTTCCAAGTTCCAAGGGCAGCTGACCTCCATCCACGGACCTGCCCATTGGAAGCGGGTGCGACGCAATGGCCTGCTGCTCGCCACGAAGACCGGCGCGGACCCGGTGGTGGTGCGGCTCTTCTCGGTATTTCATGACAGCCGTCGCACCAATGACGGCTGGGATCACGGCCACGGAGGACGTGGCGCGGAGTTCGCCACGCAGCTACGCAAGGAATGGCTCGCGAACATTTCCGACGATCAATTCGAGCTGCTCCACTATGCCTGCACGTGGCACACGGACGGTCACCATCACGATGACCCGACCATCGGCACATGCTGGGATGCGGACCGGCTCGATCTCGGACGCGTAAGCATCATTCCCTCGGCCGAATTCATGAGCACGGCCTTTGCGAAAGAGATGGCAGACGTCGGCAGCATCCAGCCATTCCTGCCGCATAACGACTGGGAGATGGACTAGGAGTGACTGGTGTTCTTGACTCAGGTTTTTGGCCAACCTGCCGCAACACCAATCCTTTATCCTGGTCATAGCCATGCATAACTGTCTCAGAGTTGGATACACCATCACCAAACTCCTTGACTCTCCGGGAAAAGTCTTCATGAAGAGACCGAGAAAATCATGTCTCTCCGCTCACCGCTATTTCATCACGCCTTATCCGTAGTCTGCAAAATCGGGGGATTATCCGCGACGGTCATACTCTGCCTCACTTTCAGTTCCTGCGTGTATCAGGATCACGCAGAGCAGGTCTACATGACCCTTGCCGCAAGACCGAAGGCGCCGATCGAGGTCTTCAGCGAACCACCTGCCCGTAAATACGATCTGGTGGCGGACATCCAGGCAAATGGTGCTCCGGAATCGTTCTTCAAGAAGCGGGCTGCGACTCTGGGAGGCGATGCCATCATCTTCAAGCGCGTGGGTGGCCCCGTATATCTGGGAGCTGTCAGTCCGTCCGAAGCTCCCATCAATGGGCTGTACACCCGCGCCACTGCTTCAGTAATCAAATTCAAGTAACATGAAAATCATTCTTTGCTGCCTCGTTGCCCTCACGCTCGCTTCTTGCGCCAATGTTCAAGTCACCAAGACGTCCAAGGGGACCTATGCTTCGACGAATCCCAACCTCGTGGAGATTCTCAAGACCCGCCCGGAACGCAGCTATGAAGAGCTGGGAGCCGTTGACGCATTGGGATTTGGCCCGTCCGAAGTAGCCAAAATGCATAATGGTCTCCGGGCGAAAGCTGCCACACTGGGCGCAAATGCGGTGATCATCACCGATGAAGGCCTGATCAACGACGGCTGGGCGATTACACGCTTTGCCAGCGGCGTGGCCATCCGATTCAAATGATTTAAGTAAAACCAAGGTTCGGGCTCGCACCAGCGAGCCCGCTCTTGCTCACTTGAAATCCGGTCCCGTAATGCGGCCATCGCCATCGCGGTAGGTCACGCTGCCGATAGGGCTCACGTACTTGGTGCCGATGATGCGACCGCTGCCGTCGCGGTAGGTCGTGGTGGAAGTCTCGCCTGCCGTGGTCGTGGTAGCCGTGGTAGTAATTACGCCGCGGGCATTGCGAGTATACTCGGTGCCGGTCGGCGATTTGTAGGTGTTGCCAATGATGCGGCCATCACCATCGCGATGCGTCGTGGTGGAAGTCTCTCCCGCCGTGGTCGTGGTGGAGCTGGCGATGATGCGACCACGTCCATCACGGGTAATCACCGTGCCCGTAGGTGTGGTGTAGGTCTGTCGATCAATGCTCCCACTGCTGCCCCGGTCCACCTGAGTGGTTCCAGTCGGTGGGGTGGGAATGGTGGCGATGTTCAGGCTGAGATTGCCTGAGGACACATTCTTGCCCTTGGTGACGATGGCAGCCTGCTTGGGTGGTGCAGCGTGCGCGGTGACGGCGATGAGAGCGCATGCGAGTGGGAGCAGTGCGAAAGTCTTCATGGCGGTGGAAGCGAGATGGTTTGTTTTGATGACAACGTCCCTACAGACGTTGTTCGTCCCCAAAAAAGTCACTTGGAATATTACATCGACTCTTCAGCATGAGTCATGCCTGAAATTGCCCCCGGACCCGCCTTTCCAACGTTCCGGGAAGCGCTGCAATTCTGGATCAAGCTCGGGTTCATCAGCTTCGGCGGTCCTGCGGGTCAGATTGCCATTATGCACAAGGAGCTGGTGGAAAAGCGCCGCTGGATCAGTGAGCCACATTTTCTACATGCGTTGAATTTCTGCATGCTGCTTCCTGGACCGGAGGCGCAGCAGCTCGCCACCTACCTGGGCTGGCGGTTGCATGGCGCGCGCGGGGGCATCGCGGCGGGTGGTTTGTTTGTGCTGCCCTCCATCCTCATCCTCTGGGCGCTGAGCTGGCTGTACATGAGCCATGGGGATGTGAGCTGGGTGAAGTCCATCTTCTACGGTCTCGTGCCCGCTGTGATTGCCATCATCGCCAGTGCCGGGCTGCGCATCGGGAAAAAGGCGCTCAAGACTCCTGCGCTGTGGCTGCTGGCAGCCGCGTCGTTCGTGGCCATCTTCTACTTCAAGATTTCCTTTGTGCTAATCATCCTCGCCGCTGCGGCGATTGGCTGGATTGGCTCGCGGATCTCACCCACCCAATTCCCCGCCACCAAGTCACATGGCGACGAAGACGACGACAGCGAGAAGGGATTTCTCAAGCTCCCCCCCTGCAAGCAGGCCACGTGGGCGCGGACGCTGAAGATCACCCTGGTCGCCTGCACGCTCTGGTGGATTCCCATTCTGCTCATGGGCCTGTGGCAGGGCTGGGCGAGTGTGATTTTCCGGCAGGGTGTGTTCTTCAGCAAGGCAGCGCTCATGACCTTCGGCGGTGCCTATGCGGTGCTGCCATATGTGGCGCAGCAGGCGGTGGAGCATCATGGCTGGCTCACGCAGCCGCAGATGATGAGTGGCCTCGCCCTCGCGGAGACCACGCCAGGGCCGCTGATCATGGTGTTGCAATTCGTGGGCTTTGTCGGTGCCTGGCAGCATCCTGGGGAAATGAGCCCGCTCGTCGCAGGCACCCTGGGCGCACTCATCACCACGTGGGCCACCTTCCTGCCCTGCTTCCTTTTTGTCTTCCTCGGCGGACCGCATGTGGAGCACCTGCGCTCGCGTCCCACACTCTCGATCATGCTCACGGCCATCACGGCTGCGGTGGTGGGCGTGATCGTGAATCTCGCCGTGTGGTTCGCCTGGCACGCGCTGCGTCCGCCGACCGGAGGATTCGACTGGTATGTGCTGGTGGTTTCCATCGCCGCCTTCATCGCGCTGACGCGCTTCAAGGCGGGAGTCGTCCAGACCATCGGCGTGTGCGCCTTGCTGGGACTGGTGTGGAAGATGCTGGTGATGGTGCCGTGACGAAACCCTCGGCTAGCTCACCGGCGGACGAGCGCCACGCTCGCGCTCACGGTAGCTGGAAGGCGGCAGGCCGGTGAGCTTCTTGAAGTCCTTGCTGAAGAAGTAGGGATCGCGGTAGCCGCACTGCCGGGCGATTTCCTTCACGGGCTCGTCCGTATCGATGAGACGCCGTTTTGCCTGACTGATGCGCTCACGACGCAGCCAGTCGATGGGGCTGGTGCCCATGCTGCGCTTGAACGTGCGGATGAAATGACTCACGCTCATGCCCGCCAGCCCGGAGAGATCGGCGAGGCGCAGCGGGTCTGCATAGTGCTGACGCATGCGCACCAGCGGACGCTCCAGGGCACTCGGCACGGACGTCAGCGCGTCCATGTCTGCCACATCGCGGAAGCGGCTCTCGTAGAGCATGGCCAGCAGACGGGCGAGACTCGCATGCATGCGCGCGGGGCTGGCCGGCGAGGGTGCATCGAAGATTTCAAAGATGTCGCCAAAGCAGGACTTCACTGCGGCATCATCCAGTGCAGGAAAAACCGGCAGATCGGAAATGCGCAGGATTTTCGCCAGGGCATCGAGACCGGGGCCATCAATGCGCACCCAGTAGAGCTCCCACGGATCCGTGGCATCCGCGCGGTAGGAATGGGGATGCCAGCAGGAGATCCAGTAGAGCCCTCGAGCTTTCACACGATGGGTCCTGCCAGCGACGCGGACGGAACCGGCGCCACGGAGGCAATAGACCAGCTCATGCCCCGCAAGCGTTTCGCGATCCACGTGGTGAGCCTTGTCCGCCACGAGATGCCCCGCGCGCACCGTATGATAGAGCGCCCCGCGAAGGGCATCCCTCTCGGTGTGGAAATAGCTGCGGAGAAACCGGGTCATGGCGAGGGCGCATGCTAGTAGAGGATGGCGAAACGTGGCAAGCCCACCCGCCCGTACGGATGGCTCTACAAGATGGATTATCTGCTCTTTCCAGGGAGTTGGCAATTACTCAGCCAGCCCACTCGCCTGCGCCACCACCTCGCCGTCCTCCTCCCAGAAGTCGATGCTCATGGGACGACAACACACCTCGCAATCATAGTCCACCGTGCAAGGCACCTCGGTAATGTAAGGCGCCGGGACATCAAATTCCTCGAAGCAGGTGGGGCAGGTGACGGTGGGCATGGGGGGTGAGTAAGCAGTAAGCAGTAAGCAGTAAGCAGTGGGTCAGTCGTCAGAAAGAGTCGGGAGTGTTTTGACAATGAAAACACGTTTCTCGCCAACCATCGACTACTGACTACTCAAGTCACGGCAGCCCCCACGACTTCCGAACCTTGTCATACTCCGCCTTGGGAAGCAGCACGTAGTACGGGCGTTTTTCCTCCCGAATCCAGCGGATCATGTTTTCCAGATTCTCCACTGCCATGGTGGTGCAGCCGGCGCTGGGACGGTCGGGGCCGCGGCGCACGTGGAAGAAAATGGCGCTGCCGTAACCAGGCTGTGGAGGATTTGTATTGTGGCGAATTTCCAGCAGCCACTTGTAGGCGGCATCGCCCAGCCTCATGCGCTGGCTCTCGAACCACGAGGGAATGTTCTCCGGATCCACGCGGACATGCTGGTTGTAGTGGGGCAGACGAGGATCATCCACCCATGCGTCATAAGGGCCAACCTGAAGGTAGGGCCAGTCCGATCCCTGAGGAGGGCCCGCTGCATAACCATGGAGTCGGCCCAACTCAAAAACCCCGGCTGGCGCCTTGCCATCCTTTTCCATTTTCCAGGGGATCGAGGAATCTGTGGGCGTTGAAACCCCTCGCCCCCAAGCCATTCCCTTCTTTCCCAGGAGCACGGGCCAAGGCGATTTGAAGGCGGGTTTCCAAGGAGAAGTGGCCGATTCCCGCTCCCAGCACTGGAGGGAGGCGCGCATGGAATCCCAGTCCGGCGCGACGGCCACAACGAGCTGTCGGGCCTGACTCGGAACCTGCCCGCGGACGTCTGTTAAACCGAAAAATGCCAGACAGAAGACCACCCAAAGGGGGCCAAATTTTACGTTGTAATCACGATGCACAGTCAATTTAGGGCAAAAGTTAGAAAATCCTGCGGGTCCCCAACGATTTTTCTTTGCAGAAGGAATTGGACGGCATAATTTCCTACAAAGCGAACCCGCTGATCATTGTCCTCTAGGTTTTGGGGGTTTTTTTCCTAGAGTCAACCCAGCGGGTTCGCTTTTTTGTGCCCTGATGCCAAGGCGGGGCTAGCGAGAAGAGAGTCTCCTCCCATGGAGAATGCTGCCTCGCCTGGTGTGCTATCCTTTTCCAGACGCCTCTGCGCACGACCCAAAGGCAAGAGAGGGGGCGTCTCCTTCGTAACCGCTGGTGCTCCGATCCGCCTTCTACGCTGACCGCATGAAGACCTTCCTCTCACCGCTCACGTCATGCCTTGCGCTGACTGCTCTCCTTGTGCCGGCCCATCACGCATGGGCCGCGGGGAAGATTAACTTCAATCGTGATGTGAGGCCCATCCTCTCGGACAACTGCTTCGCGTGTCATGGTTTCGATGCCAAGAAGCGAAAGGCCGATCTGCGGCTCGATGTTTCCGAAGGCGCGTACAAGCCGGACAAGGACGGCGCGCAACCCATCAAGCCAGGAAGCCCGGATGCCAGCAGCGTGTGGCAGCGCATCATCACCACCAATGCGGATGACCTGATGCCGCCACCGGATTCGCACAAGAAACTCACGCCCCAACAGCGCGACATCTTGAAGCGCTGGATTGAAGAAGGCGCGGAGTACCAGCAACACTGGAGCTTCATCACGCCGCAGCAGCCTCCCGTTCCCCAAATCAAAAATCAAAAATCATCAATCACAAATCCGATTGATGCCTTCATCAACGCACGTCTCGCGGACGAGGGCCTGAAGCAGAACCCCGAGGCGGACAAGGAAACACTCATCCGCCGGGTGACTCTGGACCTCACGGGTCTCTCGCCCACGCCTGCTGAGGTGGACGCCTTCCTCGCGGACAAATCCCCGCAGGCTTACGAGCGCGTGGTAGACCGCCTTCTGAAGTCCTCCCGCTACGGCGAGCACATGGGGCGCCATTGGCTGGACCTCGCCCGCTATGCGGACACGCACGGTCTGCACCTGGACAACGAACGCTCCATGTGGCCCTACCGCGACTGGGTGGTGAAGGCCTTCAATGACAATCTGCACTTCGACGACTTCACGCGCTGGCAGCTCGCTGGTGACCTGCTGCCGAATCCCACACGTGAGCAGGACATCGCCTCCGGCTTCAACCGCTGCAACGTGACCACCAGCGAGGGTGGCAGCATCAATGAGGAGTTCGTCTTCCGCTATGCGGTGGATCGCACGGCAACGGCGGTGGAAGTGTGGATGGGCCTTACTGCCGGATGCGCGGTGTGCCACGACCACAAATTCGACCCGCTTTCGCAGAAGGAGTTCTACTCGATGTACGCCTTCTTCAACTCGGCGGCAGATCCTCCCATGGACGGCAACAAGATCGATACACCGCCCATCATGAAGCTTACCAATGCGACGCAGGAGAAGAAGCTGAAGGAACTGGACGGCAAACTCGCCGGCGTGCAGGAACGCATCAAGACGGCGATCACGAAGATGGACTACCAGGATCCCGCGAGCATCCAGCCTCCGCCGCCCGTGCAGGAATCCGAGGTGGTGTGGTTTGAAGATGGTTTCCCTCCGGCCGCCAAGCCGGAGACCAAGGGGGCTCCCCTCTGCATCGTGAGCACCAATGAAGGTGGCCAGGTCTTCAGTGGTGGAGCTGCCTTGAAGCGCGCCGCAAAGGGGCTGGAGCAGGACTTTTTCACCGGTGGGGCGGAATTCGTGATTCCACAGAACGGTCGCATCTTTGTGCACTGTTACCTCGATCCGCAGAATCCTCCGAAGACGATCATGATGCAGTTCCACACGACGGGGTGGCTGCACCGTGCCGTGTGGGGCGCTGAGGATCTGATTCCCTTTGGCAAGCCGAAGTCCACGGAGAAGGTTTCCATGGGTGCGCTGCCTGAGGTTGGAAAATGGGTGAAGCTGGAGATCGTGGCAGACCGTCTGGGCCTGAAACCGGGGACCAAGATCAATGGGTATGCCTTCACCCAGTTCGACGGCACGGTGTACTGGGACAAACTCGGTGTGAAGTCGCGCGTGGAGCCCGCGAAGGATCCAGCTTGGTCCTTCGAAGTGTGGTCGAATCAGAATCAGGGACGTCGTGTGGAAGCGCTGCCGGAGGACCTGCGCAACATCGTGCGTGGCAAGAAGCGCGCGGAGTGGAGCGAAGCCGAAGTTAAGCGTATTCGAGAATTCTGGCTGGGGAATCTCTACTTGGGCGCCCAGGATCTCATGGCTCCCATGCTGGCGGAGAAGGCTCCCATCGAAGCCGAGAAGAAGCAGGTGGAGGCCACGGTGCCCATCACCTTCGTGATGCGCGACATGGAGACACCTCGCGAGACTTTCGTGATGCAGCGCGGTCAATATGACAAGCCTGGGGACAAAGTAAGCCGGGGCGTGCCTGCGGTGCTGCCGCCACTGGCGAAGAAGGAAACCGGCGACTACAACCGCCTGGACCTGGCCAACTGGCTGGTGAGCCGTGAGCATCCGCTGACCTCACGCGTCACGGTGAATCGTTTCTGGCAGCAGTTCTTCGGCATCGGACTGGTGAAGACGAGTGCGGATTTCGGCTCCCAGGGCGAGCCGCCAAGCCACCCGGAACTGCTCGATTGGCTCTCCGTCACCTTCATGGAGAGCGGCTGGGATGTGAAGGCACTGGTGAAGACACTCGTGTGCAGTTCCACCTACAAGCAGAGCACGAAGGTGACGCCGGCCCTGCTGGCGAAGGACCCGGAGAACCGCCTCTACGCACGCGGTCCTCGCTTCCGCCTTGATGCGGAAATTCTGCGGGACAATGCCCTCTACGTCAGCGGCCTCATGGATCCCACCATGGGTGGCAAAGGCGTGAAGCCCTATCAACCGCCGAACATCTGGGAGCCCGTGGGCTTCGGCGGCAGCAACACGCGTGAGTACAAGCAGGACAGTGGCAATGCGCTGTACCGCCGCAGTCTCTACACCTTCCTGAAGCGCACCGCTCCCCCGCCCTTCATGACCACGTTCGATGCGCCCAACCGCGAGCAATCCTGCACGCGCCGCGAGCGCAGCAATACGCCGCTGCAGGCGCTGCAGCTCATGAATGACGTGCAGCACTTCGAAGCCGCGAGACAGTTCGCCCAGCGCATGCTGAAGGAAGGCGGCAGCACCCCGAGTGAGCGCATCACCTGGGCGTGGCGCATCACCACCTCACGCAGGCCTTCTGCGGAAGAACTATCGCTGGTGCAGGATGCACTGATTCAGCATCTCACGAAGTATTACACCAACCCTGAAGCTGCACTGCAGTCGGTTACCTACGGCGAAAGCAAGCGGGATGAGAAGCTGAATTTCAGCGAACTCGCGGCCTACACCATGGTAGCGAACCTGCTGCTGAATCTGGATGAGACGGTGACGAAGAACTGAACATTGAAAACTTCATTCATGAATACCGCCCTCGACTTCCACCTCTCCCAGACCCGCCGCCAGTTCTTCCAGGGCGCCGGACTTCGTCTGGGTGGACTCGCGTTGAGCACGCTGATGGGTGAGCGCATGCTGGGCGCGGCGACCACGCCCGCATCTTCCCAGGTGAATCAGCCGTTGCCGGGCTTCCCGCATTTCGCGCCAAAAGCAAAGCGGCTCATCTACCTGCACATGAACGGTGCGCCTTCGCAGCTCGATCTGTTCGACTACAAGCCGCAGTTGCAGAAGTATTTCGACAAGGATCTGCCGGAGAGCGTGCGCAACGGCCAGCGCATCACCACCATGACCAGTGGCCAGTCGAGGCTGCCGGTCGCGCCCAGCATGTTCAACTTTTCGCAATGCGGGAAGAGCGGCATGTGGATGAGCGAACTGGTGCCAAACATCCAGCACATCGCGGATGACATCGCTATGGTGCGCACGGTGCACACCAGCGCCATCAATCACGACCCCGCGTGTACGTTCGTGATGACCGGCAGCGAAGTGCCCGGCAAGCCGAGCATCGGCTCGTGGATCAGCTATGGCCTCGGCAGTGTGAGTAATGACCTGCCGGCATTCGTGGTCTTCACCCCCACTTTCCCGGCCACAGGCAATGCGCAGGCGCTCTTCACCCGCATGTGGAGCAGTGGTTTCCTGCCCACCAGCTTCAATGGAGTGGCGTTGCGTGGCCAGGGTGATCCGGTGCTCTTCATCAAGAATCCTCCTGGTGTGGATGGCAGTGATCGCCGCACCATGCTGAATGCGTTGAACAAGCTGAACCAGCGTAACTTTGAGCGCTTCGGGGATCCGGAAATCCAGACGCGCATCGCGCAGTATGAGATGGCTTTCCGCATGCAGACCAGCGTGCCGGGGCTCACGGACTTGAGCGATGAAAGCGAAGCCACACTCAATATGTACGGCCCCGATGTGAAGCGCATGGGCTCCTTCGCTTCCAGCGCGCTGCTTGCCCGCCGTCTCGTAGAACGCGGCACGCGTGTAGTGCAGATTCTGCATCGCGGCTGGGATCAGCACAGCGGCCTGCCGAAGAATATCAAAGCCCAGTGCATGGACACCGAACAGGCCTGCGCCGCACTGGTGAAGGATCTTAAGCAGCGTGGTCTGTTGGAGGATACCCTCGTGGTGTGGGGGGGTGAATTCGGACGCACCGTGTACTCCCAAGGCACGCTCACCAAAGACAACTACGGACGCGACCACCATCCGCGGAACTTCTGCATGTGGATGGCAGGTGCGGGCGTGAAGGGCGGTACCGTGTACGGCGAGACGGATGACTTCAGTTACAACATCGCGAAGGACCCGGTGCACATCAATGATCTGAACGCCACCATCCTGCACCTCATGGGCATCGAGCACTCACGCTTCACCTACAAGTTCCAGGGACTGGATCAGCGCCTCACAGGCGTGGAGGAAGCGCATGTGGTGAAGGGGATTTTGGCGTGATGGTGAACGACCGTGTTCAGCACCAGCATATGCAACCGCCAGCGAAGCGTTCGCAGACGTACTGGATCGTGCTGCTAACAATGAAACTCTTCATCCTGATCGCCGCCATGAGCTTGTTTGGTTCGTTTTTCGCCTCTGCTTCCGAAGGAAAACTCGTGGAGCCGTATGAGGCACCCAAGGTGGAGGCGAAGGACCAGGATGGAAACGCGGTGAAGCTGGAGGAGGCGTATGCGAAGGGGCTGACTCTGGTGTATTTCTACCCGAAGTCCGGCACACCGGGTTGCACGGCACAGGCCTGCAGCCTGAGGGATGCGTATGAAGACCTCACGAAGGAGGGCATCAAGGTCTTCGGCGTGAGCACGGATGATGTGGCCGCGCAGAAGAAGTTTGTGGAGAACAAGAAGTTGCCGTTCACCATCCTGGCGGATCCGGATGGGAAGGTGCTCGAAGCATTTAAGGTGAAGAAGATTCCGTTGATTGGCCTCGCTTCACGTCAGGCGTTTTTGATCAAGGATGGGAAAGTGATCTGGCATGACGCGAAGGCGTCCACGGCTGAGCAGGCGGCGGATGTGCTGAAGGTGGTGAGGGAGATGAGAAAGTAGTCCGCCGAGCTTCGGCGGTGGGTGGGCGTGTCCGCTGAATTCGCCAGCGTCTCGTAGACGAGAGCTTCACTGCACACCGTCTCTGTATCAGCAAAGATGGTTCTAGCTGGGATGTCTGCCCTCCTGACCGCCGAGGCTCGGCGGACTACTTTCTGGAGGCGGAACAACGTAGCTTGCGAGTCCCTTCGCGAGATTTCTGCAGCGTGAAATACACTCGCGAAGGGACTCGCGAGCTACGTTAGATTAAGATCGTCGCCAGCCCGAGGAAAGTCCCCATGCTCACCACGTCGGTAGCCGTAGTGAGGAAGATGCTGGAAGCAGTAGCGGGGTCGAAACCGAACTTGCGGAGGATGAGAGGGATGGTCGCACCGGCGAGGCCACTGACCACGCAGCTCGATACCATGGAGAACCACACCACCACACCGAGCATCAAGGCGGCGGGGTTGTTTTGCATCTTCGCATACACGAACATACCGATGGCCGCGACGAGGCCCACGATGGCACCATTCGCAAGGCCCAGCATCGCCTCCTTGAAGAACAGCTTGCGCTCCTCACCAGTTTTCAAGTCACCCAGAGTGAGACCACGCAAGGTGACGGCGAGCGCCTGACATCCGGTATTGCCGCTCTGCCCGGCAAGGATGGGCAGGAAAGCCGCGAGAATGACCACGCGATCCAGCGTGCCCTCAAACAAACCCACCACCGCGCCGGCGATGAAAGCCGTCAGCAGGTTGAACTGCAGCCAGGGATGGCGCATCCAGAAACTGCGCTTCACCGGAGTGGCGAGGCGTTCCTCTTCATGCACACCCACCATGGTACCGGGCTGCGCGGAGAGTTCGATAGCGCGCGCTTCAAAGAGCGACTGCCCGCGCACGAGACCCAGTAGATGACCTTCCTCATCACACACCGGGTACACGGGGAAGTGCCGGTTCAGCGTGCTCTTCATCGCATCCGTGAGCGCCATCTCCGGCTTGAGCCAGAAGATGTTTGAGTACATCACATCGCTGAGCTTCTTGTCGGGCGAGGCGAGCATGAGATCGCGGAAGACGAGCACACCCACGAGCTTGTTGGATTCATCCGCCACATAGCCGTAGGTGATGAAGGCCTTCTTGGTGAGCTTGCGCATGGCCTCGATGGTCTCGCGCACGGTCATGTGCGGGCGGAACACCGCGACCGGCGGCTCCATGAGCCAGCCCACGCTGTCTTCAGGATACTCCTGGTTTCGCATCCACTGACGCGCCTTGTCCACCGGTGCGGCGGCGATGAGTTCGCTGCGACGGCGATCGTCCAGCTCACGGAGAATCTGCTGGCCCACGAGTGGATTGATGATCTCCAGGATGGCGATGGCGTCCTCATCCTTCTGCGCCTCCAGCAATTCGGCGGCTTCATAAGGCGCACGCTGCACCACGTCCGTGGCCAGTGTATCAAGTTCCTCGGGAGTCATGGCCGCACCTTGACGCACGCGAGCCCCACGGCAACGGCGAAATTAATCCTTTTCCCCTCTCGCTTCCGTCACGAAGGGGTTCGTCCTTACAATTCAGGGTCAGGGCTTGATGCCCACGCAATAGAGCGAGGTGACGCCAAGATCGAAGCAGCCGCTGGCAAGAGGTTCTGCCGTGCTGGCATCGATGATCTCCCCGCCGGCGGAGTTGCAGATCATCCAGCGATCGCCTGGGAAATGCACCGCAAAGGCACCCGAGGGAAGCGCACGCACCACGCGATCTGCGCCGGGGAAACGTTTGGGGCTGTAGCTCGGTGGAGAGTTGGGATACGCACCCCACACCGCCATCTCACCGTCTCGACGGAGGACAGCGGCATCCCAATTGTTGCAGGTAATGGCAACGATGCCCGAGCCTTTGCCCTCCGGAATGGTCGCCATTCCCCCAGCCCGGTTGGCACTGCCCCAGCTGGCCAGGGAACCGTCCGGGAGCAGCGCGATGCACGCATCGGTACCAACGGCGATATCCACCACGGCACCGAGACCGGGAGGCGGCTCGCTGTAGGCTGTGGCATTTCCAATGTTTCCTGTGGGCAGGCGGGTAAGGCTGCCATCCGCATGCCGCGCATATCCCCACCCTGGACCTGCATGCACCGCCACGGCAGGACGAATCCCCTCCAAGGGATACACTCCTCCAGTACTCCAAACGACCGTGGAGCCGTCTTCGCGCAGGGCGATGTCATAGCGATTTCCTGCGGCCACCGCGACCACGCGATCCAGGCCGGAAGGCACGGTGGCCTGTGTGGTGGAGTTCTTCTTGCCCAGGGCGGCGACGGTTCCATCCGCACGCAGGACAAGCGCGTGATTCATGCCTGCGGAGACACTCACCGCATCCGCGATCTGCGGCGATGTGTCAGCCCACTGCATGTTGGCGTTTTCATCCGTGCGTGAGGAGCGCTTCCACACTGCCACTCGGCCGGCGCGGACAGGCCGGCGCAGGACCGAGGGACCGGTCATGGGAGGCGCAGTCATGCCGACAGGCTGAATGGTCGACGGGGACGATGTGGCAGAGCCAGACCCGCCGGTGGTTGGTGTGGTTGACGCAGTGCTGCCACTGGTCTGAGACGCACTGTTCCTCAGGGACTGCAGAATCTTGTTTCTGTCCGGCTCCCCGCCAAGCGTCTGCAGGGTCTGCATGACGATACGAACGCGCTCCGCGCCGGTGACGTTGTTCTGGCCGGTCCGCTGTTGCTCAAGGGCAGCCAGCTTCCCCCTCTGCGTGGAAATCAGCGTGGTCTTGGTTTCCTGTGTTTGCTGAGGCAACAGAGCGAGCTGTTGCACATAGATATCGTGGAGGCGCGTCAGCGAAACCGGCCAGGTGGCCGGGCGCTGCGAGGGCACGGGGCCATTGTTGGCCACACGGGAGATCTCACTCAGGAAATGCTCTTTCTCCGCCGGAGTGGCAGCCGCGACTTCGCGCCTGAGTGCGCCGAGGTACTTTTCATCCAGCTCCTTTCGATTGCTATCGTCTCCCTTGGCGGCCAGGGCCTCCTGCCACTCCTGGTGCAGAGTGCCGAGCAGATTCCACAGTTCGGGGTCCACCGTCTCCAGCCCCAACACATCACGCTTGGCGAGGGCACCGGCAGCGCCTTCGGTTTTCAGAGTGGAGAGATCCGGCAATTTCCAAACGTGGAGGGCATAGTCGCCGTCTTTCTCCACAGGATTGCCAAAGCCGAATCCGCCAGCGGAGACAAGGAACGAACCATCCGGGCTGACCACAAACGCATTCGCGCAGCGTGTGTCATGTGGATCGCTCTTCCACACCTCTGTACCGGTGACGGATTCAAAGATATGCAGCGCCCTGTCCTGTCCGCCGCCAACCACAAGCCGTCCACCATCGAGGAACTCACACCGGTAGAAGCTCAGCGGTCCGCCCTGCTGGCGTGAAATCCTCGTGCCCGCGTCCAGATCCCACACCTGGAATCTTCCTCCGCCCATGCTGAGAATGGTCTTCCCGTCCGGAGCAATGCGCAGGCGGTAGGCTCCTTGGGGCGGCTTGGGGAATTCCTTCACCAGCGACCGGCGCGCCGCATCACCAAACCAGACATCATACACCCAGCGTTCATTCTCCCTGCGGGTGCCACCGGCCACAAAGCCGGTTTCAGAACCGGGAAACAGCTGAAGCCCCAACACCTGCCCGCGGAATCCTGGAATAGGTTCCTCAGCTCCTGTTTCCCAAGCCCAGGCGACAAGGGGCTGCTGACCATCTGACGTGCCCACCAACACGGTCGAACCATCTTTGGAGAATTCGAGATTGGTGACCGTGCGGACTTTCAGATCCAGCGACTTTGTGGGCTCGCTCTGGAGATCCTCGAGCTTCCAGAGGAGCACCTTGTAGTTGTCACCACCGGCGGCGAGATACTTTCCATTGGGTGAAACGGCGATCTTCAACACCGCTCCGGGCACCGGCCCAAGCGTCTGCAGGCGCTTGGCCTTGTGGAGGTCCCAGATGCCGATGGTGCCATCGGTGCTCGCGGTGGCCACGCGATGCAGATCGGGGAACAGGACCACGTCATTCACGATGTCCTTGTGACCGTCCTGGAATTTGTACACATGCCCCGCAGGGATGTCCTTCGGCAATTGGTAGGCCTCGGCGGGAGTTCCTGCCGGTGTTGTTGCGCCTCCACCTGCGACGGTGGTGCCACCCGCAGGCGTCGCGTCTGAGGAAGAAGCACCACTGCCACCGGCATTGTTGCCACCACCCGTCGAGGGCACACTCGCGGTGCTTTGTCCGGACTTCGATGTACCATCCCCCGCTCCCAGCTCGTCGCGATTTTTCAGCCACCAGAAGATCCCGACGCCAATGAGCACCAGAATGACGACCATGGGCATGATCGGCGTGCTGGCTTTCGGCGCAGGCGTGGGATGGTAGGCGGGACTGTGTGGCCCATGACCGGGGCCCGTCACGCGCTTCACTCCGGGCACGGATCGGGCGGCAGCTGAGGGCCTGCCGACGTTTGCCACGGCTTCCTTCAGGTCGCGCATGGTCTGGAAGCGCGCGCCGGCATTGGTCGCTGCTGCCTTGGAGATGAGGGGCTCCCAGGCCGGATCAAAAACGCCATGCTCCGCGAGAGGCTCGCGTGGCTGGCGTGGAACCACTCCGGTAAGCATCTGCTGGAACACAATGCCCAGCGCATAGATGTCCGCGCGGTGGTCGATGAGCGCGCCGGTGACCAGGATTTCCGGGGCGGTGTACTCTGGAGTACCAAGGGATTCCTCCTCGATTGCCGCCTCTGCGCGGCGCGCCAGGCCGAAGTCCATGACTTTCACGTGGCCGTGCTTGTCCACCATCACGTTCCCGGGTTTGATGTCACGGTGGAGGATGCCATGCTCGTGCGCGTACTGGATGGCGTCACACAATTGGACGGCAACGTCCTGCACCTTGGCCACGGGGAGGCGGCGCAGGCGGATCATGTCATGCAGGGTCTGGCCTTCCACGTACTCCATCACGAGATAAAGATGCTCGTCGGTGGTGATGCCGAAGTCGTACACACCCACGATGTGGTTGTGCCGCAGCTTGGCCATGGCGCGGGCTTCCGTCTGGAAACGCTGGGCATAGCCCTTTTCCGTGCCCCAAGAGGGGGGCAGTACCTTGATGGCCACCAGTCGATCCAGCGAGATCTGCTTGGCGAGGTACACCGCCCCCATGCCGCCCTGCGCCAGGAAATCCATCATCTCGTAGGCCGGCAAAAGTGCTGCCAGTTCATCGAGACTGGGGGGCTGGAAGGAGTATTCACTCATGGGCAAATCAAGATCGGAAAATTTACCCACCAACCTAGCGGAAACCCGCAGCCGGTCGAGTAAATACGACCCAGTGAAACACCCAGGTGACTTAGATGTCGCTCAATAACAACGCGCTCGCGCCAGCCGTGGTACGGGTGTGGGTAAGACTGAGCAGCACGCGGGTCACACCCGCCTGCGCCGCCACCCGGGCAGCCCCGCCGTGGAGCACCACCGTGGGAGCCCCATTTCCCCCGCGCAGCACCTCGATGTCCGCCCAGCCGACGCCTTCCGCAAAGCCGGTGCCGAGCGCCTTGGCCACGGCCTCCTTCGCCGCGAAACGGGCGGCGTAGTGCATGGCGGACTCGACACAATTGTCGCAGTATTGAATCTCTCCCTCCGTGAAGACACGCTGCTTGAAGCGGTCGCCACTTTTCTCCAGCAGGGAGTGGATCCGCTCCACTTCCACCAGGTCGATGCCTACCCCCACGGCGAGCGCGGGACGGCGCACGTTGCTGGAAACCAGATCAGGGGTGGATGAAGGTTCCATGACCGAAGGCCCAATCAGCCCGGGTACTCCGACATCACGGCGAGCATCTCGCCAATCGAGGCACGCAAGCCGACTGTGATGGCTCGTGATACCAGGGAGTGGCCGATGTTGAGTTCGGCAAGGTGAGGCACGGCGAAAAGGTCGCGTACGTTGTTCGTGGTGAGTCCGTGTCCGGCATTCACCTGCAGACCGAGGTCATGTGCCTGCGCCGCAGCTTCCACCAGGCGCGCCACCTCTGCCTGACGCTCCGCGCCAACGGCATTGGCGAAAGTGCCGGTGTGCAATTCCACCATGTCCGCGCCGCAATCCGCGGAGGCGTACATGTGGTCGCGCACCGGATCGACGAAGAAGCTCACGCGGATGCCCGCAGCTTTCAGACGCGTCGTGGTTTCCTTCAGTGCGGCCGCATGCGATGGCACATCAAGCCCACCTTCGGTGGTGATCTCCTTGCGGTTCTCCGGCACGAGGCACACGAAGTCCGGCTTCACCTGCAGGGCGATGTCCAGGATCTCCGGTGTGTTCCCCATTTCCAGATTGAGCTTCACCTTCAGCTCGCGCTTCAGCAGGTACACATCCGCGTCCTGGATGTGCCGGCGGTCGGCGCGAAGGTGCACGGTGATACTATGCGCACCGGCCGCCTCGGACTCCCGTGCCGCGTCGAGCAGCACGGGTTCCGCGTTCGGTGAATCCAGCATGGTGGCATACCGCGCCTGGCGCAGCGTGGCCACGTGATCGATATTAACTCCGAGATGTAGCATGTCCTGACCCTGCGGGTGGATGCGAAGCCTAGTCTAGTGCTTGAAGTGACGATACCCGGTGAAGACCATGGCCATCTTATGCGCATTGGCAGCGGCGATGACTTCCGGATCCTTCACGGAACCTCCCGGCTGGATGGCGCAGGTGGCTCCTGCTTCCGCGCAGGAGATCAGGCCGTCTGGGAAGGGGAAGAAGGCATCACTGCCCACGGCACTTCCTTCAAGAGAAAGTCCAGCTTCCTTCGCCTTCCAAATGGCGATGCGGCAGGAATCCACGCGGCTCATCTGGCCGGCGCCGATGCCGAGTGTGCGATCATGCGAGGCGAACACAATCGCGTTCGACTTCACATGCTTTACCACGCGCCACGCAAAGCGCATGGCTTCAATTTCTTCCTTCGTGGGCGGACGCTCGGTCTTCACCTTGCTCTCGATCGCGTCGAGGCCCAGCGCCTTGGAGTCGCTGTCCATCACCATGAGACCGCCAGGGGCGGACTTGATGACTGGCTGCCTCAGCGCTTCTTCCACGCCCGGAAGCATCTGCATGAGGCGGAGATTCTTCTTCTTCTGAAGGTGCGCGCGTGCATCGGACTCATAGTCCGGAGCGATGATCACGTCCGTGTGGATTTCGCCGATGACCTTGGCCAATGCCATGTTCATGGGACGATTGATGACGATGACGCCGCCGAAGGGAGCCTGCTTGTCGGTTTCAAAAGCCTTCTCCCACGCTTCGCGCAGATCTTCATCCGCACAGCCCACGCCGCAGGGATTGGTGTGCTTGAGAATGGCCACGGTGGGACGGCGGAACTCGAGCGCAATCGCAGCGGCGCTCTCGATGTCCAGCACGTTCGTGTAGCTCAGTTCCTTGCCATGCAGCTTCACGAAGTAGTCGCCGAAGTTGCCATAGAGCGAGGCGCCCTGATGCGGGTTGTCACCGTTGCGCAGTTCGCTGTAGAGCGGCAGGGAAACGCTGAAGGACTTGGCGGTTTCCTGTTCCTTGTTCAGGAAGCGCGCGATGGCCGAGTCATAGGAAGCGGTGCGCTGGAAAACTTTCAGCGCAAGACGCTCGCGGGTGGAGAGGGTGGTGTCGCCATTGCGCTCCTGCATTTCTGCCAGCACGGTGGGATAGTCGGCAGGATCAGTGACCACGGTCACGGCCTGGTAGTTCTTCGCCGCGGAGCGCAGCATGGAAGGTCCGCCGATATCGATATTCTCAATGGCTTCCTCGAGCGTGACGCCGTCCTTGGCGACTGTTTCCTCGAAGGGATACAGGTTCACCACCACGAGGTCGATGGGTGGAATGGAGTGCTTCTTGGCCTGCTGCTGGTGCTCTTCCAGATCGCGACGCTGCAGGAGACCGCCGTGAATCTTGGGGTGCAGGGTCTTCACCCGGCCGTCGAACAGTTCAGGGAAACCGGTGTGCTCAGACACCTCCTTCACAGGGATTCCCTTGGAGGAAAGGAACTTGTGGGTACCGCCGCTGGAGAGGAGTTCCACCCCCATGCTGGTCAGGCCCTTGGCAAAGTCCTCAAGACCCGACTTGTCGGACACGGAGAGAAGCGCTCGTTGGATGCTCATTCAGTTGATTTCGGATTCGATGGCGAGCGCCCGAACTTAGGAGGGAAAAGGCGGGTGGAAAGCAGTTTGTGCCGTCCTTCTTCGTCCGGGGAGATGGCGACGGCCCGCTTGTGCTGTTCATCCAAGCAGATAACAGTCACATTCCGCACAAGAGCAGGGTGAATCTTGATCGTCGACAACAGGGTCGCTTTGCCTCGAAGATTCCATCACCAGAATGAGCAACACGACGCCACCATCACGCTCGTCCAAAGTCTCTCTCCTCCTGTGGACCTCCTTGATCTGTCTCATAGTCCTGCCTGCAGGCTATTTCACCCTGGCATGGAGTCAGAAAGTCCCCTTCCAGATCGACATTCACAAGCTTTCCGCAGCAGCTCATGGAGGTCCGACCTTCGAGTTGGAGGTCATCAATACATCCCCGTATCCAGCGCTGTTCTTGGGGGGAGTCATCGAAGGACCTAAGATCGGAGAATATGGCTCTCTTGATGAAATCGTCTTTGAGCCGCCAGTGAGATCTGGTGTCTTGGTGAAGCCAGGGCAGCGACTCAAGATTTCGCAATCGGGGGCTCCCATGTTCAAGGGTTGGTTGAAGGAAAGTTCGTTTCACATTCTATGTGTGTCGTATCCTCACGGAGGACAGACGTTTGCGGATTCGTGCAGCTTCTTGCGGCGCCATTTCCCTCCGTGGCTCTCCAAATATGTGCGCTCGCCACAACCAGAATTCCACAGGCGTCAGGTGGACGTCCCGCAATAGATAGACGCGCCTCGCCCCGGGCCTGTGGTAACAGGTGGGGCGTCCCCGGCGACTAGCGTGCCGTTGTCACTTTTGTGACTCTGGCACCGTTTCATCCTGGGTGTTGGGGGGAGCCACCTAGGAGATTGGGGGAGTGGGGGTTTTTCGCACGCCTTGCAGCGCGCTGAGTAGAACCTTAGCTGGTACCCCTGTTGATTTCTTGAACGGACTTACGGAGTTTTGGAACAAAACCCTGACGCTTTCGTCTATTGCACCTCTGCTCCGCGCAGCATCCGGGGCGTGAGACCGGTGAAGCGGCGCATGAGGCGGGTGAGGTGGCTCTGGTCCGCAAACCCCACACTTGCAGCCACTTCCGCAATGGAATGGTCCGTGCTGGCCAGCAGGTCCTTGGCCTTTTCCACGCGGCGCGCCATGAGGTACTGGTGCGGCGACTGGCCCATGCACTGCCGGAAGAGGTCGGAAAAATGCGAAGCGCTGATGCTCGCCACTTGGGCCATCATTTCCAGTGTCAGAGGCTCGCTGATATTCTGGTCGATGTAAGCGAGGACCATGGCGAGCTTCCGGGCGGTGAGGCTGCCCACAGGGATGGGTTGCGCGGCAGGGGAGGCAGGGGATTTCTTGGAACTGGCAGCCGGTTGCTTCTCCTCGGTGACATCCCAGTTCGTCCCCACGGCACGCACTGGGGCGCCGTCCGGGCTGTAGAGAATCTGGGCCAGGGCACGAATGGACCGAATCTCGCCGGCGCGATGCTCCACCCGGAACTCACACTCAAACTGGGTGCCCTTTTCCACACTGGCCTGCCATTCCTGCATCACGCGCTCAGCATCCTCCAGGTGGATCATGTTTCTCCATCCCTCCAGCGTGTAGTCAAAAATGCCAGGCTCTGGATCGTACAGCGCGTGCATCTTCTCATCCCAGATGAACAGGCGAGTCTGAAAGTCGTACTCCCAGACGCCGATACTGCTTGCCTGGGTGGCCAGCAGCATGCGCTCCCTCTCTCTGGCGATGGACTCGGTGAGCAGGCGCTCCTCCGTGACGTCCAGCGTGGTGCCGATTCCCTGCACGGGTACGCCATCCTCGTCCCGCAGGAACAGCGCGGAGGACTTCACATGCCTTACTTCACCCGAAGGCCGGACAATGCGGTGCTCATACTCCGTGACTCCTTCCGTCCGCTTGGCCAGTTCCAGGGTACCGGCCACGTGCGCACGGTCATCCGGATGCACGGCGGCGTACCAGTCGGTCTTGTGGCCACCGAAGGTATTGACTGGAATGCCATCGCGGAAGCACCCCTCGCCCACTCCGTAGATTTCATGCATCTGCTCGTTGTAGAAAAACTTGCTGGTGACGAGATCCACTTCCCAGATGCCGACCTGGCCGGCCTTGATGGCGAGCTGCAGTCGCTCATGGAGCAGGCGGATCTTTCCCTCGCTGTCGCGCAAGGCCTGCTCTGTCCCCTTCAACCGGGTGATGTCAGTATGGGTGCCAATCACCGTGAGCGGACTGCCGTCATCCGTGCGTGAGACGATTTTCCCACGGTCGAGGATCCACCGCCACGTACCATCCTTGGCACGCATGCGGTGCTCGCACAGATACATGGGCACCTCACCACTGAAGTGCCGCTGAATCTCCGTCCAGCAGCGGGCAAGGTCATCCGGATGCACCTTGTCCGACCAGTCTTCCAGGGAGCTGCCGACTTCATCATCCGCATAACCCAGCATGGCCTTCCAGTGATGGGAGAAGTACACGGACTTGGCGGGAACATTCCAGTCCCACACGCCATCACCCGCGCCATCCAGGGCGAACTGCCAGCGGGCTTCGCTTTCCCTGAGAGCGCGCTCGGAGCGCTTCTGCTCCGTGATGTCCTGCACCGTGCCGAACACCCCGATGACGCGATCTCCCCCATCCCGGGAAGACTGCGCATTTACCTGAATGGAGAAATGTGAGCCGTCTCCGCGCAGAGCCTCCAGATCCAGACTGAAAGGTTCCCCCTCTCGGGTACAACGCTCGACTGCCGTGGCGAAAGCAAGCTGGCTCTCCGCAGTGAGAGTGGCACCCAGTTCCTCAAATCGTGGTGCGGGCTTGGACGAGTCCCACTGGAACATCTCGTACATCATGCCGGACCACTGGGTCTGATTCGCGGCGATATCCCACGACCAGCTGCCAATACGCGCGAGCCGCTCCACGCGCTCCAAAGTCTCCTCGGCGGTGGGCCTTCTGGTCGATTCAGCAGCGCGGGTGGAGTCGGCGCGTTGGGAAGCGGAGTCAGGTGAATCGCTGGCCATTGCACAGGGGGCTCTGCGAGCCCTCTGTATCTACTATCACAGAGCAAGTTCCCGATGTCAGAAAAATGTCCGGCGCGGGAAAACAAACAGTGGTTCGGGCGCTGAGCCACTACGCGGACTTTGGCCCAATGACCTTCACCGGAAAGGGATGCATGAAGCTGCCGATAAGGCCTGCCCTGCCCCACACTTCAATACGCCAGCGCACATAGTAGTCCTCCGTATCCTCGCCCTGGGTGGGCTTGCCTTCTTCCGGCACGGTGAACTCGCGTGTCTCGTGCCACACATCCCCATGAGCCACGCGCAGGTGGGAGGCCTCGAAGATATTCTCCTGCACGAGGTATTTCTCCCGCACCTCACGCCGCGACCGGGACCCCTGCTGCTTGTTATCGGTGGCCGTGACCATGCGTGAGGTGGTCTCCACACAGATGATGTTCGCCCGCAGGGAACTGATCGTGGCAGGTCCCTGCTGCACCAGCGCCACCTTGGCCGACTGTCCCAAATGCAATGCCGACGCGGATACTTCCACGATGGTTTGCTTGATGCCCCGCGTGGCGAGCTGGCGAATGCCGGACCACAGCACGAGCAGGCCGAAGAAGCCAAAGCCGCCGCCCACGACATAGGGCACCCAGTTGTTCTTACCCTTGTCATCTTCACTGGTGACGCCGGCTGCGATGCCCAACGCGGCAACTGCACCCAGGATCAGCGCGATGAGAAACGTGCAGCCAAGCTGCGAGGCAAACGGTGTCTCTCGCGTGAGCCGATGCTTCAACACCTGCGGGACGTGGGAGGCAGGGTCGGCAACGGACTCACTCATGCTGGTGGATGTGGAAGAGAGTGACTAACACGCTTCAGGCATTGCCCGCCTCACCCAGCTTCCTTAGGAAATCGTACGGGTAGATGCCGGTGGCGTGGCCATCGCTGAAATCGAACTGCACGGCATAACCGCCAATCATCCGCCAGCCGGTGACCGTGACTCCGGGAAACTCGGTCTGGTCCGTGCCGCCGTAGCGCCTGCCCAGCAGGTCATGCTCGCCGGTATTCTCCGCGCTGGGAGATGCGGCACGCAGGTTTTCCATCAGGATGTAGCTCTCGGTGCCATCATCCCACGCAATCGCGATTTCGTTTCCAATGGCGGAGATGTTGCTGGGGCGGGTCATCGTTCTATGTGTGTCTCTCCCGATGGACTCGCGGACTACTTTTTGCAAATCACGTGTATGGGCGTGCCATGTATCAGCGGAAGAGTCATGAGGGACCTCGCAGGGATGCAGTAGTCCAGTGCGGAAAGAACCCCTGGTCCGGGATTTTTGAGGCTGAGGCTGTAGCGGTCCAGATTCCCTGTCGAATGCCCCTCGGGCAGGTGCTCAAACGTCGGTACGTAGAAGGTCTCGGTTTGCGCTCCTCTCAGCCGCAGAGGCTGGCGGTAGCTGAGCTGAAACAGCGGATTTCGTTTCAGGACTTTCGGATCGAACGTCACATAGACCAGGACGTGGGTGAAGCCCGGGTAAAGCCATTCCTTGGTGGAGAACCGCCGGCTTTTACGAGTAGAAACGTCGGCAAGCGAAAACCCATTAATCGCATGAGGACGCCCGTCGATGCGAAGCTGGAAATCAAATGCCCTGTCGAAAATGGGACGTGTCTGAGCAGTCAATATGTTCAAGTTAGGACGAAAGGTCGCGTAGAAGTCCGCCACCGTTTGGTCTCCCTCCTTCGGATTCTCGGGCAGCCAAATCGGAACGTTCAGGTGCACGTCACCTTCATCGTGCGGTGCTTCGACTTTTCCTGCTGTCGCAAAGTGAAACTGGCCCGAAACCCTGGCGGCGGTTTGGCCCATCTCTATTTCAAGGCGCTCTGAGGAAATGTACGCCGGATAAATCGGAACGATCGGATTTGCCGTCGCGACGGCGGCAAGACACCAAACTGCAAGAACGGTCCAGAAGCGCATGCCGCCGACCTTTACTTATCTTACCCGCAGAATCAACGCTCGGGCACCACGCTCACTGCCACCACACCCTCTTCCGGCCACCAGCCGGCGAGGCGCACGTTCAGATTGTCCTTCCCCTTGTCCGCGGTGAGCTGCATTTTCACCGTCTGCAGGAGGCGCTGCTCGCTCTCCGGGGTCAGCGGTGAACCAAAGAAAGAATCAAGCTGCTTGGTCACGCCAGCGTTCGGCTCGATGCCGATGAGCTCAAGACGGCCCGCTGTCGCAGGAGCAGAAGTGGCCTGGCTGAGGGCAGCATCGCCCGCTCCGCTCACGAGAATCACCCGCTTGATTTCTCCGGCTTTACCAGTGGCGTGCGCGAGAGCGATCTGACGGCGGAGCATGGCATCAATGAGCTGGCGCTCCTTCTCCGCGACGATCCGATCCTGCTTTTCCATTTCCGTCACTTCGGGCACGACAATGACACTCTTTGTCGGGGGCTTGATCACCAGACTCGGCTTCTCCAGAGTTCTCGGACCGCTCTGGACCGTCGGGAGAGGACCTGCCGCTGGAAGAGGTAAAGGCAGAGGTAAATCCTCCGCGCAAACGGAATTTAAAGCCAGAAAGGTGCTGAAAATGAGGGCGCGAATTGTCACGGGCGCGGAATCTTGACAAAATCCGGCGTCGCGAACAAGGAATTTTGCGACATTCTGCACGGGTTGGCATCCTGCTGGCAGTTCCCGGACCCCCCGCCCCCAGCCAAGAAGGCTCCTTTACCCGAACCCGGAGCATCCCCCTCCCCCCGCCGCCATGTCGGACGAACTCACTACCATTTCCCGCCGGAAGGCCTTCATCAGCATCAGCGAGGAACTCCGCCTGTACCTCCGACACTATGGTCGCCTCTCCGAGCTGCCCGCCCTGTACAGGGATCTGGAGAACTTCAGCGGCTGCTACCCGCTCATGGACCGGTCGGGCAAGTCGACGCTCTGGGATACCGTCGTCTACGAACGGTCCTACATGAAAGAGCTGTGGCCCAAGCTCACCAGCATCTATTCCCTCCTAAAAACAGGCGACCTCCAGGCGGTGCCCCACCTCTATGTGGAACGCGTGGACTACTGCAGCTTCGGCAACAGCAAGCCCTTCCGCATCCGCATCGTCAACCAGTACAACGACAACTACGATCACTTCTACCTGAAGGTGGGGGATGCCTCCCGCATCTATGGACTGGAGCTGGAGCACGTGCTCTCGCCCAACCGCATCAACTACCTCGTGCATGAGGACACGCTCATCGAGGAGCACATTGCCGGCGTGCCTGGGGATGTCTTCATCAGCGACTACTTCGAGCGGCCAGATGTGAACCCGGTCCGTATCGCGAAGGAGTTCGTGAAGTTCAGCGAGCGCTGCTTCATCCGCCTGCTGGGAGACATGCGCAGCTACAACTATGTGGTGGATATGACGCCCGACTTCGAAGAGGTGCAATACCGGGTGCGCGCCATCGACTTCGACCAGCAGAGCTATGAAGGTCGCTGCCGGGTGTACCTGCCCCAGTTCTACAAGGAGAACCTTCCAGTCGTGAGCCTCTGCACCCGGTACATCAACCTCGCGACCGCGCAGCAGTACCAGCAGGAGGAGCGCAGCCTGATCGCGCGCCGTTTCCTGTCTGAGAAATCGCGCCTGCGTGCTCTCTTCCGTGCCATGAAGCATCACCCCGCAGAACCTGCGGACAAGGTGGCGCAACTGAAGCATGAGCTGGGCGAGCACCACAAGACGGCTGTATTCGAAGAATGCCGCAGCATGGGAGACCTGGTGGAGAAACACATTGAATTTGTGCTCGGTAAGTTGCTCGGAGATCCGCGCCATGTGCCGCTTCCTCAACCGCCGGGATAAACTTCACATTTCACCCCTTGCAGTGTGTCGAAAAAGTTACCAATTCGCTCCTACCTCTGCCGCCATGAGACTTCCAAACATCTTCGAATCCCAGACCGAGCCCCAGAAATTTGCCGCCGGCGACATCATTTTCTCCTCCGGAGATGCGGGTGATGCCATGTTCGTGGTGAAAGAGGGCGCCGTGGAACTCCGCGTGGGAGGCCGCACCGTCGAAGTGGTGGAGGTCGATGGCTTCTTTGGCGAGATGGCCCTCATCGAGGAAGGTCCCCGTACGGCCACTGCCGTGGCGAAGACAGACACCGTGCTGATCCCCATCAACGAGAAGCGTTTTGAATTCATGGTGCATGAAGTGCCCCTCTTTGCACTGCACGTGATGAAGGGCCTGAGCCGACGCCTACGCACGGTGGACAGGACGACGATGTAAAGTTCAGGGCGGGGACTGTTTTGCAATACGTCCATCATGGGTCATCACGCGATCTTGTTCTGATGACCTGCCCCCGCCGCACACTCTTCCCTGCCCTTCTGGCACTGCTGCTCTGCTGTTTTGCAGTGGGCTCAGCACTGGCGCTAGATTCTCCTGCAAAGGAAGAGGTGGATTACTTGATTGATACCGTGGCGAAGGCGGATGCTCGTTTCATCCGCAACGGAAAAGAATACAGCAGCCAGGAGGGCGCAGACCACCTGAAGTCCAAGCTGGGCCAGGCGGGAAATCGCGTGAAGACCGCCGAGGACTTCATCCAGGGCATCGGCACCAAGAGCTACCTGAGCGGCCAGCCGTACCTGATGAAGAACAAGGATGGCACCACCACCGAGGTGGGACCATGGCTCACGAAGGCGCTGGAGAAATACCGCAGCGAGAAGCAGAAGGGGTCGTAGCAAGAGGGGACGCCACTGCGCCCTACATTTGCGGAAAGATCGTTCTCATCGGCGAGGTTGAAACGGCACACACTCACGCCGTGTGCCTCGCTTCGCCGCCATGACTCTTCCATTTCACACACTCCTGCGCAGGAGCACGCCTTTGCTTCTGCTTTCTCTTTTGCTGCTATGCGTCACTTCACTGCACGCAGCAGCAGCGGCTGGACCGAAAAAGAACGTGCTCTTCATCATGGCGGATGACTTTCGTCCGGAGCTGGCCACGTATGGTTCGCCGGCCATTACGCCGAATCTGGACAAGCTGGCGGCAAGGTCGGTGCAGTTTGACCGTGCCTATTGCCAGCAGGCGGTGTGCAATCCCTCACGCTCCTCCATGCTCACCGGGTTGCGTCCGGATACGCTGCGCATTTGGAACAATGGCACCCATTTCCGGGAATTGAATCCAGAAGTCACCACGCTGCCGAAATGGTTCATGGAGCATGGATACACCTCGCGATGCGTGGGGAAAATCTTCCACAACTGGCATACGGAGATGCACGGGGATCCGAGTTCGTGGAGTGCACCGGAATTTTTGCACTATGCGAACCATGGCGATGATACACCCCAGGTCACCGGCGAAGTGCCTCCCAATACGGCAGTGCCCGGGCCGCGCAACTACGGCAATGTGAACGTCTGCGAGAAACGCGATGTACCCGATGAAGCCTACTATGACGGACGTGTGGCCGCGGAAGCGGTACGAGTGCTCACGGAACTGAAGAAGGAAGACAAGCCCTTCTTCCTAGCCGTAGGCTTCTGGAAACCACATGCACCCTTCAATGCCCCGAAGAAGTACTGGGATCTATATGACAAGAGCAAGCTGCCGACGCTGAACCCCGCTCGTCCGGCTGGCGCACCTGAGGTGGCCTTTCATGATAGTCGCGAAATCCTCGGTCCGCCGAAGGAACAAAAGCCACTGACACCCGAGCAGGTGCTGGAAATGCGCCACGGTTACTTTGCAAACATCAGCTACATGGACGCGCAACTCGGCAAGGTACTGGAGGCACTGAAGGCGCAGGGACTGGAAGAGAATACCGTCATCACTTTTGCAGGTGACCACGGCTACCATATTGGAGAACACACCCAGTGGGGCAAGACTTCCAACTTCGAATACGATGCGCAGGTGCCACTGATGATCAGCGGACCGAAACTGGAACTGACAGGGAAGCGATATACCTCGCCCGTGGAGTTGCTGGATGTCTTCCCCACTCTGGTGGATCTGTGTGAACTACCGAAACCTCCGGGGCTGGAGGGCGTAAGTCTCGTACCTGCGCTGAACGGGTGGCTTGACGCTCCTCCCTCAAAACTCGACGCCTTCACCCAGCATCCTCGTCCTGCGTACTACGACCGCGAACCCGACAAGCAGCCGAAGTCCATGGGCGTGAGCGTGCGCACGGCAACGGTGCGCTACACGGAGTGGCGCGACTGGAAGACGGGTGAAGTGATTGCCCGCGAGCTCTACGATCACACGAAGGATCCGCAGGAGCTGCGCAATGCGATCGACGACCCCTCGCTGGCGGAACAACGCGAAACGGCCGCAGCCGCGCTCCTGAAACAATTCCCCATCACGCCGCATCCATGAAGCATCTCCTTTCCCTCCTGCTTTTCAGCATCTTCACCAGCAGCACATTCATGTTTGCCGCGGAGCGTCCGAACGTCCTCTGGTTTGTGGTGGATGACATGTCTACCAATTTCTCCTGCTACGGGGAGAAGGCCGTCCAGACGCCGAATGTGGATCGGCTTGCGAAGGAGGGCACGATGTTCTCGCATGCATTCGTCACGGCACCCGTGTGTTCGCCTTGCCGCTCCGCGCTGATCACAGGCATGTACCAGACCACCATCGGCGCGCATCATCACCGCAGCGGACGCGGCACGATGAAGATTGAGCTTCCGGAAGGCGTGACTCCCGCGCCAGCGCTGTTTCAGAAGGCAGGGTACTACACCTGCATCGGCAGTGGCCTGATCAACGACAACCCTGCCAAAGGCAAGAAAGCCAAAGGGAAAGGCGGTGGTGGTCTCGGGAAGACGGATTACAACTTCGAATACGACCCGAAGATCTACGATGGTCCGGATTGGAATGGCAGGAAGGATGGCCAGCCCTTCTTCATGCAGGTGCAACTTGGCGGCGGGAAATTGCGTGGTGGCAAGTCAGCGCAGGCCGCAGCCTTGTCGCAGCGTGCGGAGAAGGAGCTTGGCGGGGCCACAAAGCCAGAAGCTGTGACCCTCCCGCCGTACTACCCACGTGACCCCGTGCTGCTGGAGGATTGGGCGGCGTATCTGGATGCAGTGCGCTTTACAGATCAGCACGTGGGCAAGGTGCTCGCACGCCTGGAGAAGGAAGGGCTGCTGGAGAACACGCTCATCATCTTCATGACGGATCACGGCATCAGTCACGCGCGCGGGAAGCAATTCCTCTACAACGAAGGCACGCACATCCCGCTGGTGATGCGTGGACCCGGCATCGCAAAAGGCGTGGTTCGCGATGACCTTGTGATGCAGATCGACCTTGCCCCTCTCTCACTTGCTGCGGCGGGCATTCCCATTCCGCCTGTCATGCAAGGACGCGACATCCTGGCGAAGGACTACAAGCCCCGCGATGAAGTCTTCGCCGCACGCGATCGCTGTGACGAAACGGTGGAGCGCATCCGCAGTGTGCGCACGGACCAGTATCTCTACATCCGCAACTTCTACCCGAAGCGTCCGCATCTGCAGCCCAACGCTTACAAGGATGGCAAGAGCATCGTACAGCAACTGCGAGCACTGCATGCGGACGGCAAGCTGGATCCGCCGAGCGAGAAACTCCTCTTCAGCCCTGAGCGCCCCGCTGAAGAACTCTACGACTGGAAGGCCGACCCATGGCAGGTGAAGAACCTCGCCGATGACCCTGCACACAAAGCCACGCTGGAGAAGCTGAGCGCGGACCTCGACAAGTGGATCGTGGACACCGGCGATAAGGGTCCTGAAAGCGACGCCATGTACGACAGCGACATGCAGGAGTACCTTGGCAAAGGCAATCCGGAGGTGGAGAAGAACATCGCCCTCATGAAGCAGTGGGCGAAGGAGGGGAAGTGAGAAAGTAGTCCGCCGAGCCTCGGCGGTCACCGTGATACGTCCGAGTACGGGCAAAGCTTTGCTATTAGAAAGGAGCAGCCGACCTTGGTATTGCTGAGCTGAAGACGAAGTGCCATGCCTACTGACCGCCGAGGCTCGGCGGACTACTTTCCTTTCGGCCCCAACACCAGCAGTCTTCCCGGCGTGCCAATGCCCGCCGCGAGATTCGCGCCGCGACAGTACTCGGCGATGATGAGCCGGTGACCGGAGATTTTCAGCAGATCAATCGGCCTGCTCCATGGCTGAAGCACGCGCTTTACCTCCACCGTGCGGTTGCTGAAGTCGGGCTTCGTCTGCAGCACATCGAATCCGACGTCGCCGCCGGGGAGTTCCAGCAGATTGCCAAAGCGCGCCGTGAGGAAGCTGCCACCCAATGGCGCAGGCCAGTCCGCACCTAGCCACACAATACCGGAAGGGCATGAGTGCGGATTGAACGTGGACATCCCCTCCTTCGCCGCGCCTGCATCCGGTCCCACATTTTTGAACGGCAGCGTGAACTCCACGCCCGCAGGCGCCTCGGGCGTGTGGGGATAGGGCTTGCCCTTGTGATCCGCGAACTGGAACGGGAACCCATAGTGCTTGCCTTGTTCGATGAGATTCAGCTCTTCCGGCTCGTGCGCATCAGGACCATTCTCCGTGCCGATGAAGCGGCCTTCGTCATCCCAGCAGAAGCCAAAGGTATTGCGCAGGCCGTGGGCAAAGACTTCCACCGTGGGCTTGTCGAGCTTGGGATCCAGCCTCCACATGCACGCGGTGTTTGGTTCTTCCCCTGCGGCTGAGTAACCCTTTGGCACCTTCACCTCGCCACCATCGGTGCGCGCGCCGCTATTCACATACATCAAGCCGTCCGGTCCCTGGGCGATGTGGGAGAGCCCATGATTGTATGGACCCGCTCCGAAGGGATAGGAGGTCTGGTACCACGGCGCTGGTTTGGTCCAAGGTTTGTCCTTCAACCAAGCTCCCGTGCGGAAGACGGTGACCTCATTGGCCACGGGATCCTTCTTCTTGTTGCACTGATTGCTGGTCACATAGAGCCGCCCTTCGCGGTCCACGGTCATGCCCAAGGTGGACTCGGAACCGAGATTGCGATCAATGTACTCGGAACCATCAAAGAGTTTCGTGGCCGTGGTCTCACCGGGCTTCCATTGCCAGATGTCTCCCTGCTGCGCGAGCGCGAGCACCGTTTCACCATCGGGATGCAAGGCCAGGCGGATGGGTGAGAAGCTGAGCTCCACTCCCACTTTCAACTCCCATCCCTCAGGCGCTGCAGGCAGCACTCCACCACCCATCGCTTCCTTGAGTGCGGCCAGTGTGGGGAACTTGGTCTTTTTGCGTACGTCTGCGATTTCCTCAGCCGTGGGGGCATTGCCAGCATTGCCCCATGAGGAATACACATGCGCGAAGATGGCAGCCAGATCCGCATCCTCAAGCATCACCGGAGGCATGGCGCCCTCAAAGGTGTGGCCGTTGACCTCGATCTTTCCCGAGAGCCCTTCCAGCGGGGCACGCAGAGCTTTCGTCCGCTGCTTCACCAGGAAGTCGGCCTTGGCCAGAGGGGGGAAGACATTCGGAATTCCCTGCCCCTCCGCGCCGTGGCAGATGGAGCAGTACTGCTGGTAGAGCCTTGCCCCGTCCGGCTGTTCCGCGGTCCAGCCGTAACCAGCCAGTACAAGCGCGACAGCGGCGGTGAAGAGTCCCCTGGAGAGCAGTGAGCAAGAGAAGCGAGCGAGCATGGATGCTTATAGAACAGAACCTCGACGCTCGTCCACCATCTCCCGCCATTGCGTTGGAAGCGAATCGATGGCAGGGGATGCACCGGGCAGTCCGTATCTTGTGGCGCACATGGCTGGCAGCAAGTCAGGAAGATTCACCAAACCCCTCCTTCACCTCGTCCGCACCCGGACGGCGCTGATGGCATGTCTGCTCGTGCTCCCCTCACTCGCCGCCCTACGCCGCGGGTCGGATGTTTGGCTGGGCCTCATGGTTTTCATGGCCCTCTTCAGCATGGCCGCCTATGGCCTCTACTGGCATGACAAGCGCCGCGCCCAGGCCAACGGCTGGCGTATCCCGGAGACCACGCTGCACGCCTTCTCCCTGCTCGGCGGCTGGCCCGGTGCCTACATCGCTCAGCAGCACCTGAGGCACAAAACGGCGAAACGCTGGTTCCAGTTTGTGTACTGGGTGATCGTGCTGCTGTGGCAGATCGTGTCGCTGGCATTGCTGGTGTAGGCCGCAGGAGCCTGTCTTTTATTTCCTCGATCGCCAGTAGTCAGGTCTGCGCTTGTTGTGCATCACACAAAGGAATTTGATGTGCTGCTCTTCGGCGTCGAAGTGAAAATAGATTTTGTACGGGAAACTTTTTAGCCTGAAGACACGAATCTTGTCTCCGGCAGGCTGACATCTCAGTGGGTCGGCAAGGATGGATGTCATGGCGCTCTCAACGGCAGCCAGGAACCTGGCCGCCGCCAAGGCACTTCGTTCTGCATACCACGAAGCCCCTTCGCTCAACTCCTCCTTCGCCGAAGGGTGCAACTCACCAGTCATTTGGACTTCCGAGCTGCCAATGATTCGCGCACTTCACGGAACGCTTCTTCGAGGGGGATACCCTTCACTTTGCCAGATTCCATTTCCTCCAAACGGGCTTCCGCCACTGCAACCTGTTCCCTCTCAACGGCTGCGTAGGAGCTTGAACGAATAATGAGCTGCTCTACAAGCTCCAATCTGGACTCCTCGGGAAGCTGCAAAGCCTCCTGAAGGACACTATCGACAGTCGCACTCATACTTCTGACAAGCTACTCCCTGACTGGCGTATTCGCAACTCCCGGGTCTCTGGCACGAAGTCTGCGAGGTAGGCGCTGAACGCACACGGTGTGTGCGGATCACCAGGTATGCCGGAAGCCAGGGTTTGCATGCTCGATGTCGCACGTGCGTCGGGGGTTTCCCCGGCGACGGTTTCGCGTGCGCTGCGGGATGACCCACGCATCACACCGGATGTGAAGCAGAGGGTGAAGAGCCATGCAATGCGTCTGGGTTATGTCCCGAATCCGCTGGTGCAGGCGCTGATGACGCAGCGGCGACGACGCATCCAACCTCATGCAGAGACGCTGGCGCTAGTGACGCACCTCTCCGAGGCAGATTGGAAGGGGAAGGATGTGTGCCGGTGGTACTTCCGCGGCATCCGGGATCGTGCGGAACAGCTTGGCTATCGGGTTGAAGTGGCATCGCTAGAATCCGTGAGACAGAATCCGGTCCGTCTCTGCAAGGTGCTCCGGGCGCAGGGGATCTCCGGCATGATTCTGGGGTTCTCGCGGGATGAGGGGCAATTCACACGTCAGGATATGTCGGAGTTTTCCGTGGTGGGCCTGAGTACCTACTTTGATGCCCTGCCGGTGGACCGGGTGCACTTGAATGGCTTCTACAATGTGAAGCTCGCGTTTCGTGAATTGCGTGCGGCGGGCTACCAACGCCCTGCTCTGGTGGCCCCCGTGCGCAACAACCGGGTGGTGGGCGGCCAGTGGTCGGCTGCCGCACTTGATGAGCAATGGCAACGCCCTGCCGAGGAGCAATGCCCGCCCTTCATGGTGGAAGGTTCGATGGTGAACATGAGCAAATTCCGTGACTGGTTCGAGAAGCATCGGCCCGATGCCATCATCGCGTACAAGGAACGCGTCGTGGAGTTGCTGGACCGCCTGCGCGTGCGTGTGCCGGAGGATGTGGGCGTGGCGCATCTCTTCGGCACGGAGCAAGAACGCAAGAACATGGCTGGCATTGATGGCAATCTAAACCAGGTGGGTGCGGCCGCGGTGGATCTGCTGGTGCAGAAGCTGCACACGAATGAGCGTGGCATCCCGGAGCATCCGAGGGATGTGATGGTTCAGGGCACGTGGAAGGATGGGCCGACGATCAGGAGGAGGGAATAGCGGAGAGGAGTTTGGATCAGAGGCGAGGTTCTCGTTTTTTTATTAGCCGCAAAAGAACGCAAAAAAACGCAAAGGGTTTGGTGGTGGGTTTGAAGGGGCGCTCAATGAATGGAGTGTGTTTGCGTCTGGAGAGCCTGCTACACGGGTCGGGGTGCAGCGTTCACTTCTGTGAAGAGCATGCTCTCGCCCTTCCAGTGCATCATGATGGGGTGTGCGGATGCGCCTTCGTCAGAGGGTGTGATATCGCCAATCACTTCACACGCGATGTCCCTGGACTGGAATTTTGCGCGTACTTCAGCGACTTTTTCTGGGCGCACGCTGAGGAGGTAGCCGTAGCTGGGGAAGGAGACGAGCCAATGCAGCATGTCCACTCCGGGGGGCATGGGGACGGCGTCGAGATTCAGTATGGCGCCGCACTGGGAGGTTGCGAGAAGCATGGCGAGGGTGCCGGGGACGCCACCGTTGCTGATGTCCTTGCCCGCGGTGACCTGTCCTTCATTTGCCAGTTCGGCGAGAAGACGCAGATCGGTCTGCAAACGTTCCGGAGGTGAGTTCACGCTCGCATTCCAGCAGAGAGAGCCCTCCCATCGATAGGCGCCGCGCAGATCCACTGCCATCATCAAAGCGTCTCTGGGGCGAGCATCGAAGCTGGAGATGAGATGCTGCGCGCGGCCTACGACCGCGGCGGCGAGGAGTGGAGTGCGTTCGATGGGGAAGCGCGTGGTGTGTCCGCCGACAATGGGCACACCATAGGCGGCGGAGGCAGCGCGCATGCCCTCCCAGATTTGGGCGGCAATAGGTGAGCCCGAGTGAGTCCACATTACGTCGACCACGGCGGTGGGCATGCCACCCATGGCGGCGATGTCGCTGAGGTTCACCATCACGGCGCTGTAGCCGGCGAACCATGGGTCCTTTTCGATGAAGGCTTCCATCATGCCCTCCGCGGCGAAGAGGAGATAGCCGTTTCCATCGGGAATGGCGGCGGCGTCATCTCCGACTTCAATTCCACCAGATACGGGGAGACTGGGAGCGTAGGCCTGGAGGATGTTCAGCTTCTCCGCGACGTTGGGATGCGAGCGCAGGGAATCGATGAGGGCTGACAGGGGCTCCATGCGATTAACTCCGCTGGAGTGGATGCAGGACGAATTTTCTCCAGATGACACTACTGCCACAATGAAGCGAAGAAGTTTTCCATGGTGCACCAGCGCGCTTTGCGTCGTGGAGTGCGGTGGCAGAGGCCTCCCTTGAGGCCGCGACACCGCTTTGACCGGAGGAATCTGGTAAGCATGCGCCAAATCGGGCGCAAAGTTCCTTCCATCCGCCAGGCGATGTGCTTCGGCACTGGATGTCTAAATGGTCAAGCCACACCCAGACACTCCGTTCAAAGCGGTGTCGCGCCGGAAGCTTGCCACCGCACTCCAAGACGCAAAGCGCCCTTTCGATCCCACATGCAAATTGGCCCAGCGGCATGGTTCAAGTGGAAGAGTTGCGCCTCTAACCAATCGTTGCTTCAGCATGCTGAACTCACGCCACCATCTCCGCAGGCGGGTAGTGGCTGAGCTCCGCGGTCATGTGAATGTGACGCAGGCCATGAAGCGTGCGCTCGCCCAGCTTCGTCCAGTGCAGGCGCTGGAAGAACTTCTCATTCTGCTCCTGCACATCCGCGAGGAAGGTTTCACAGCCGATGGCATTTGCGGTGGAAACTGCCTTGTAGATGAGTCCGGCACCGAGGGCGCCAAAGCCCTTGTACACGGGCTGGTGGTTCCGCACGCTCACGCCGGGGCTGAGTTGCGTGAGACGACGGAAGGCGGTGTCCACACACAGACGACTGCCATACCACAGGCGTGGTTGGCGTTCATCGATGCGCACCACGCCCACCACGTCATCCACCATGCCGGCCACCAAGGTGGCGCAGATGATGGGGATGGCGTGGTCATCAATGGCATCGCGATCATCACCATCGTGAAACACATGCTGCTCCTCACAGAAGACCTGACGTCTCAGTCGCCAGTAGCCATCCAACTCCGCAGGAGTCTCCGCGATCTTGAAGATGAAATCGCGCGGGCGGTATTCGGGATAGGGATCGAACAGCATGAGGGTGGTGGCTGATGACTGGATGAAATGAATGCAGAGTGCGTGCCAAGCGGCGTCTCAGGAACCCAGCGCAAGCTCATTCAGTCCGCGTGTGGTACCTGGCTGTGGCGCCGTGTGGCGGGCCTCGATGTAGCCTGCGAGATAGCGCGCATCCTGCGCCACGCCGGAGAAGCGACCTGAGCCCCACGTGTACTGCCAGGGCAGGCCAAGGAAGTAGATGCCGGGCACCGTGGACACCCCCCGCTGGTGGCTGGGATAGCCCTTGCCATCGAAGATGGGAACCTCCATCCAACTGTAGTCCGCTGTGAATCCCACACACCAGACGATGGAAGTGATGCCGGAGTTCGCGATTTCCAGTTCCTTCACCGGCTCCTCCGGTACCCACAACGGCTTGTAGGGTTCCTCCGAGGGCGCGGTGATGTGCATGGAGTGGATGTACTTGTCGATGGTGGCCTTGATGCTGTTCGCCACTTCATCGGCGCGGTCGAGATTCTGCTTCAGGTCATCACCGAAGGTGAGCTTGCCCTGCTTGATCTCCAGGAGCCGGCCGTAGAGCTGCATGCCCTCCGTGGCGAACTTGCGCAGGTCAATGTCCCTGCCGCCATCGCGACCGGTGACATAGTGGTTCGCCTTGGCCCGCACGCGTTCCTTCAGCGGATGCTCATGCACTGGCTTGTTGTAGTAGCCCATGTCATGGAGCCAGTCGACCACATCGCGTCCGCGATATCGTCGCGCCGTGCGAGGCGCGCTGCCCACGCAAAGATGCACTTTTCTTCCTTCGAGATGCAGGTCCTCGGCAATCTGGCAGCCGGACTGGCCTGAGCCCACGACGAGCACTTCACCAGGTGGCAACATGCTACCGTTCTTGTAGTCGCTGGAGTGCACCTGAAAGATATCTTCCGAGAAACGCTCCGCGATGCGGGGCGTCTTGCCATCCTGATAGCCACCAGTGGCGATCACCACCTGGTCCGCGGTGTATTCACCAATGGTGGTGCTGAGTTCGAAGACACCAGCATCATTCTTCTTCAGGCGGTTCACCGTCACGCCTTCATGCAGCGGTGGCTGGAAGGACTTCGCGTATTCCTCGATGTAGGTCACGATCTCATCCTTCTTCATGAAACCATGCGGATCCGAGCCGGAGTAGTTGAAGCCGGGCAGCTTGCACTGCCAGTTCGGCGTGACGAGGCAGAAGGAGTCCCAGCGTTTCGTGCGCCAGGATTCACCGATGCGATCGCGCTCGAAGACAAGGTGCGGCATGCCGCGTTCCTTCAGGCAGTAGCTCATGGAAAGACCGGCCTGGCCTCCACCAATGATGATGACGGGATAGTGCGTGGGCAGCGCAGGGGGCGGCACGATGCCGGTGATGGATTCAGTAGGAGGCTGGCTCATGACAAGTGACCAAGGGATGTTCGCGTTTGTTCTTCTTTAAATACTCAAGATGCGCACGGTGCCCTCCTCGGGCTGGGTGCGCGCGAAGCGCTCGATTTGTTCCAGTTGATCGGCCGCGGAAGAGCAGGCGAAGCCATACCTGGCCCGCACGCGCTCCGACGCTTCCGTGAGAGCGCGACGGCTACGGCTCACGAACTCCGTGAGCGACATCTCATCGCCCTTGTGGAAATAATTGAAGACCACGGTCGAGGGCGAGTAGCACTCGCGCTTCGAGCCGTCGGGCAGTTCAACAGTGAAAATGACTTCCGGCATGGAAATAAGAAACTTAAGAAAAAGATGATGGGATGGCGTGAGCACTCAGCCCACGGCGCAGGGCGAGGTGGTGGCGAGGGCATCGCGGTTCCCCTTCTCAAAAGTGGAGAGGGAGGAGCAGGCGCCGCACTTCGCGCAGCCTGCCTTCACGGTGTCTGAGGTCATGCCTGCAGTGCGCAGCATATTCCCCAGCGGCTCCAGCACGGCACGCATGAACTCCGCAGTAGGCGGCGTCTGATTCTGCAACGGTGTGCCACTGATGGGCACGAAGGGCACCACGAAGGGATACACGCCACGCGCGATGAGCTGCCAGGAGCCCTCCAAAAGTTCCTCCACCGTATCACCAAGTCCAGCCAGCAAGTAGGTGCTGACCTGGCCGCGGCCAAAGACTGCCACGGCAGCCTCAAACGCCTTCAAATAAAACGACACAGGCACCTGCGCCTTCCCCGGCATGATGCGCGCCCGCACATGCTCGCTCCACGCTTCGAGGTGCATGCCCAGCGAATCCACGCCAACCACCTTCAGCCGCTCAAACCACACAAAGTCCGCCGGCGGCTCGCACTGCGCCTGGATGGCCAGACCGGTGCGCTCCTTGATGGCCTGCGCCACCTCCACCAGCACGGCGGCACCGCGATCTTCCGTAGGCGGTGTGCCGGTGGTGAGCACCACCTGCTCGACACCATCCAGTCTCATCGCTGCTTCCGCCACTTCCGCGAGTTGCGCGGGCGACTTCTTCGAAATCGTGCGGCCTGCACGCAGCGATTCGCCGAGGGCGCAGAACTGGCACTTCGTGTCGCTGTTCCCATAGCGGATGCAGGTCTGCAGGACCGTCGTTGCCAGGACGTTGTGCGAGTGAAGCTGGCCGATCTTCCAATAAGGGATGCCATCCGCCGTGCTCAGCCCGTAGAACTTCGGCTGAGGCGGGAATTGTAGCGGCGCTTCCGGTACGCCATTGCGGTAGAGCATGGACTTGCCTGAGGTATCCGGCGGGTCGGCGGTGAAGATGGACTGGTGTGCCGGGCGTGTGTGGATGGGCACCATGATGGTGGTGCCCAGCAGGGTGATGGCCTTGTGGTCACTGGGACCGGCTCCTCCACGGCGGCTGGCTGAGGACGCAGCCTCATCCACCATGCGGATGCCTTGCGACTGCAGCTCAGACGCCAGCAGTTGCTTGTGCGTCTGCACCGAGGTCTGGAAGGAGCTCACGTCCTGCGGTGAGTTGAGGCTGAGACGTTGTGACATCTTCGGAACGGGATTGGAGTTGGCTCTGGAAAGGAGGAATGGTCTGCGTGTAGGGCTCGCGATGAACGCGTAGGGAAAGCAGGTCGGGCCTGGAGTAGTGGCCCACGGAATCCATCATCCGCTTGCGCTTGGTGATGAGATCGAAGTCGAGGTCAGCAATCGCCATGCCTTCTCCTTCGGTAATTGGTTCAGTTATGGGCACGCCCTCAGGCGAGATGATGGCCGTGTAGCAGCCGCCGCGCAGGGCCTTGCGCATCTTCGGGTCGGGCGAGATGGAGTTCACCTGCTCATCCGTGAGCCAGCCCGTGGCATTCACCACGAAGCAGCCGCTCTCCAGGGCATGGTGCCGGATGGTCACCTCGATCTGGTCGCGGAAGATGGGCCCCACCATGGAGCCGGGGAACTGCGCGCAGTGGATCTGCTCGTGTTGCGCCATGAGGGAGAAGCGGGCGAGCGGGTTGTAGTGCTCCCAACAGGCCAGCGCGCCGATGCGGCCCACCTCGCTCTGCACCACCTTCAGCCCGGATCCATCGCCCTGACCCCAGACCATGCGCTCATGGTAGGTGGGTGTGATCTTGCGACGCTTCAGCAGCAGGCTGCCATCCGCATCGAAGATGAGCTGGGTGTTGTAGAGCGAACCGTGCTCACGCTCATTCACCCCCACCACCAGCACCATGCCGTACTTCGCCGCCTGCTGGGAGAGGATTTCCGGCACCCAGCCGGGGATTTCCACGGCATTCTCATAGAGCCGCATGTGCTCCTTCCCCATGCTCACCGCAGGCTCCACGAAGGAGAAGTACGGGTAGTAGGGGATGAACGTCTCCGGGAAGACCGCCAGCGCGACCTTCTTCCCGGCGGCCTCCGCGATGGCACGGCAGACGCGGTCCACCGTGCCTTCGCAGCTTGTCAGATCCGGGGCGATTTGTACCGCGGCGGCTCGGATGATTGACATGGCTTCGACGTGTTAGAGGTTCCAGGAGTGGATCATCACCGCATTCGCGCGCTGATGCAGGAGGATGCAGTCCAGCACATCCAGCGGGTTGATGGGGATGATGCCGGGGATGAAGGCCTTCTCCGTCTGGCCGTAGAGGGCCTGGGTGGAGAAGCGGCAGGCATAGATCTTGCCTCCCTCCGCCATGAAGGTGGCGAGACGCTTGTTCACCAAGAGGTGGCCGGGGAAGGCCTCATCACCCAGCGTGGGGAAGCCGCGCTGGAATCCGAGCGTGACGCCAGGGCCATACAGCAGGATGGAAGTCTCGTAGCCCTTCCGCAGCAGGCGGGTGGCATTGAGGGTATTCACCAGGCCGATGGAGCCTTCGAACGCCACGCCGTGGAAGGTCACGAGTGCCTTCTCGCCGGGATTGGCCTTCACGTCTTCAAAGACCTTCTGTTCGTAATCGACGAGCACGTCGCCGTCCTTGTGAGCTTCCAGTTTTACTTCGGGCATGTTCGGTGGGTATTGGAGTTCCAGAAATGCCGCCCTGCGGGTTGATGTTCGCAGTGCGGCGCACGCCTCTGCATTCAGCAGTCGCAATGCCACCCACCGTGCCAGGTCATGCTGGCGGAGGGGGGATTCGTGCACATCGTTGCATAAATACGTCCGCAGCCAGTGTCTCTGGTTTGACTACCATCACGCACCATCGAAAGAGCTGGGCAATGTCTCCAACACTCCTCAGTCGCCTGAGAATCTTCCAAGCCCTCACCTTCGCCCTGATTGCTGTGAGCCTATCAGGATGTCAGACACGGCCAACCGTCAGGAAGCCCGTTTACAACGGAAAGTTCACCTATCCGGTAACAGTCGTGCCATTGGAACAAGGTTGGGAACTGAGACACATCGCAGGAAAAGAATGCGCTCCAGAATCCACCTTCCGCCCTGAAGTCAATGGCGAGCGGACAGAGTCCATCTATGAACTCCGCGACAATACAGGAACGCTCGTCGGCACATTTCCTTCATCGCTGATCGACCCCTCCACCGATGAATCAGAATTCGCAACGTACCACCGGGCGAACGACAGTCTGGCCATCCATGTGAGCACCACGCATCACACCGTCTTGGTCATTGAAGATGGCACCACAGCTTATCCCGATGAAGTATTTCTCCTCTTCTATAAGGAACACGACGGAAACTGGAAATGGGGCTCCCTGGATGCGCCAAGATACCGTCCGAAAGATGCTCATGGCGGGTACTTGCAAGCTCCTCGTGTCACCTCACTATCGGACACTCACATCTGGTTGCAGGGAGATGGTCCTATCGAGAAGCATCTCCTCAAGAACCTATTGAAGTGATTCTCCAAATTGAAGGAGAAACCAGTTCACGAAATCCCGGGAGTTCTGGTAGAAGGGGCGATGCCTACATCACGCTTCGCCTTAATCTGCGTTGCCAGTTTTGCATTCTCGCTCCTGGCTGGCAACACTGCTCCAGCCGCTGAAACTATCGACACCGGCGATGCCTCCCAGCGTGGCAAGAACATCCAGCGCACCATGCGACTCCTCGCGGAGAGCACGCCGCAGAAGAAGAACACGGTTCGCATCCTCTTCTATGGCCAGAGCATCACGGCGCAGAAGTGGACGAAGCTGGTGGTCGAGGACCTGAAGAAGCGTTTCCCGAATGCGAACATCATCTCGGAGAACCGCGCGCTCAGCGGGTACGCCTCACAACTACTCTCACGCACCGCGGAGACAGACCTCTATCCCTTCCAGCCTGACCTGGTGATCTTCCACGTGTTCGGAGCACATGACAAATATGAGGACATCATCCGCCATGTCCGCGAGCGCACCACGGCGGAGATCCTGCAGCAGAACGATCATCTCGGCGCGAAGGACAAGCTTATCGAGGAGATGGATCCCGACAAGAACCGGATCAATGGAGGGAACTGGAATGGGTTCATGAACTTCAACTGGCTGCCGCAGATCTCGCGTAACTACCAAACGGAGTTCTGTGACCAGCGCACCATCTGGAAGAACCACCTCACGCAGCACAAGCTGGAGCCTCAGGCACTGCTGACGGACGCAGTGCATCTCAATGAAAAGGGTGAAGCCGTGATGGCCGCCGCTGTGATTTCCTATCTGCGCCATGATCCGAAGCTTGGCCCCTCACCCGCGGAGGCGTGGACGAAGGATTACGTCGTGGGCAAGGATGTGTCCTGGAAGGACGGCAAGCTCGGGCTCGATTTCGAAGGCAGCGTGGTGGAGCTCATCGTGGCAGCAGGCGCCAATGCAACGCCGGTACAGGTGAGCATTGATGGGAAGAAACCTTCCGAGCTGAAGCAGCTCTACGGCTTCACCCGGGCCGTGGCCAAGCCCGGTGGTCACTGGCCGGTCATCATGCCGCTGCACGCGGAGAAGTTGCCTCTCATCGAGGACTGGACCATGGAAGTGAAGAAGGAAGGCGCGGATGACAAGCTCTTCTCCTTCACGCTTTCCGGTTCGAAGACGGGAGCGGATGGTGAAGGCCGCAGCGATCAGAAGTTTGTTTCAAAGTCAGGCCGCATCGTGATCGAGCCGGAGGATTGGGGTGTGGCCTTTCCTATGGGAATGGCGGGCCTGAAGCCCGTGCCGGAGAAGTTCACCGTGAAGTGGAGCGTCGTCCCATGGTTCATGGATACGTTTCAGGCGCCGATGGTGGTGGAGCCGTCTGTGGAGACGCGTGTCCTCCTATTGCAAGGACTGGCGAATGAGAAGCACACGCTGGAGCTGACGGGTGGCGGGGAGTCGCGCATTCTGGCGATTCGGGTGGGCAAGCCGCCATTGAAGGGAAAAGAAGGCTGACTACAAGAGAGCTCCGGAGACCGCTGCACCACGTACTCCGAGCGCATTTTCGCAGTTCTACACCGAAGGTGTTGTACATGCCCAGCCCAGCGGTCAGCCTGCGAAGCAGGCGCCACCCTGGGTGATGTACGATAGCAGGGAACGCTGAAAGCGTTCAACAAACCAGCCCTTCGCCGAGGATTCGTGACGAAGTCGATGCGGCATTTTTGTTGAACGCTTTCAGCGTTCCAAATGCTTGATGCTCCACCCAAGGTGGCGCTCGCTTCGCGAGCTGACCTTGGGCTAGACAATGTACAACGCCTGCGGCGTAGGGCTTCCCGGGTATGCATCTGCCCAGATCAAGCTCTGGATTTGCAGCACCCAATCCCATTCCACCGCTCACATTAAAGTGAGTCGCTTCGCACGAGACACTCCCCTGCCCCGCCACTATCATGGCCACACATCGCCATGAGCAGTCTCCTCTACACCACCACTTTCATTGCGGCATTGGGCAGCGGGCTTGTCGCAGGCATCTTCTTTGCGTTTTCCACGTTTATCATGAAGGCGCTGGGGAAGCTGCCGCCGGAGAAGGGCATTGCGGCGATGCAGTCCATCAATGTGGTGATCATCAATCCGTGGTTCATCCCGCTCTTCATCGGCACGGCATTGCTGTGTGTTTTCATGACGGTGCTCGCGTTCGTGCAACGCCCGCCCTCGGCCATGACCTGGCTGCTCGCGGGCAGTGTGTTGTATTTCGTGGGCAGCTTTGTCTTCACCATGATCTTCAATGTCCCGCGCAACAATGCACTCGATGCCGTCGACGCTGCGAGCGCGGAGGGGGCGAAGCTTTGGGCGGATTACCTCGTCACCTGGACCTTCTGGAATCACGTGCGCACGGTGGCTTCGTCGGGAGCCATGGCGTCATTCATTGCGGCGTTGAACAAACTTTCTTGCTAAGACCCCGGCACGCAGGAGCAGCGGCTCGCACTTCACTTGGACCATCTCCAAAAGGGAGAGGCATTGAATTTCACCAAACAATGCAGGCGAAATCGTAACGTTCTTCGGCTATACCCGAATACAAACTTAGGTTCGCCTCAGTTTCCTCTTCGAGCCCAAAAACGGAATCAAGTCCAATCCCCCCCTTACGACCCATGCCTGAAACCCCAGAAACCACTGAGTCGAGGAACAGAGCCATTGAACTGAACAAGAATCGCAAGTTCGCGCCAGCCATCATCCCTCCCACAGGCCCCCAGAACTCGCTCGACACCCTTCTTGGCGCGGGATCCCAAATCAAACACTCCGAATCCGGTGCTGTGGGCGCCATCCTGGTGCTTCCGGGAGACAATCTCCCCGTGGGTGGGGCGATCAAGATCGAGAACAACGCCACGGTGAAAGTCGCCGAGAAGTGCGGCCAGGTCATGGACGAGTTCTTCAAGAACGCCCAGGGACCGCAGCCCTTCGTGGCGCCACGCGTGACGGTGTACGACTCCGGCTCCCTCCAGGGAGATCCAAATCTGGTAGGCCAGATCAACACCACGCTGGGCAACCTCTCCCAGACGCCTGAAGGTCAGCGCACAGGCTTCGAGGATACGCAAAAGGCCTTCAACAGCATCGCCAGCGGAGGCAGTGACAGCGGGATCATGGTCATGGAGTTCGCGGAAGGCCAGCAGGCCAACCGTCTGCCGACCAAGGACAAGCTGGCGCTCCTCAGGAGTGAGGAGTTCCCCCAGACACTCGGGCGCGCCATGGCTCCTTCCATCGCTTTGGGTCTCTCAGACCACTTGGGCGTGCAAGAGTCCGTGGGATACAAGGCGAATGTCTCCAACCTCATGTACTCGCCTGAGTCAGGCAAGCTGTCGGTCATCGACTACAGCAGCGACGTTACGGATCCCACGCCTGACAACCCCATCCCGCGAGTTGGCGAGGCCAATGCTGCCCGCAGCCTGGAGAAAATGAGGACCTACCTGGAGGAGGTCACGAAGAGCCCCGAAGCGTTCGACAAGGCGCTTGAGGACATGATCAACACCAGCCAAAAGGACAAGGCCAAACTGATCAAAGAGTGCCCCTTCAAGGCGACCATGAACACGGTGGTCGAGCCAGGATTTGACTCGTTCATGTCCAAGCAGGAGAAGGATGCCCTGGCACAACTGGGTCCGGAAGAGAGGAAGCAGTTTGCGGCAAACCTTCTCATGGGAGCCATTGATGGCCTCGAGTACATGCAGCAGAACCAGCAGGCCCTGCAACAGGCGGTGACCAGCACCCATGAGGTGGATCAGAACGGCCAGGTCGTGGAGCATTTCTACACCCAGCAGGAGATGACCGAGATGAGCACGGAGCTGAACAAGCTGAATGCCGGTCAGCTCAGGCAGAACATGGCCCAGTGCATGGATGCCAGAAACCAGTCCCTCAAAAACGCCTCCAAGGAAGTCACCGCTCTCACTGAGAAGATTCAGGAGAAATCGGAGCGCGTGAGGGAATTGGAGAACAAAATTGACCATCTTCGGAACAATCCCAGCAGAGGAGACCGTCTGAAGTCCTTCTTCAGCACGAGGGGCAACGACCCGCTGGCCAAGGTAAACAATGAGCGGGTGAAGCTCCTCGACGAACTCCGGGATCTGCGTGCCCAAAAGATTGCGGCACAGGACAAGGTCGACTTGGGGAACTTCAACGAGAGAATGAAGACCGAGTCGATGCTGCCCCAGCTTCCCCAAGTGCCGGGACAGATCGTCGGCCAGCAGGCGCCTCAGGTCCAGGGACCCGGCGACCAGCAACACGTCCATGTGCGGGACATGTTAGGTGTCCGCCCCCGAGGCACCGAGCGTGGAGAACTTCAAATGGGCGCCAAGAGAACCTCGAAGGTCGAGGACTCGGACGACCACTCATTGAGAAAGGAACACCCGGAGCTCGTGCATTCCAAGGACAAGTCCGAAAACCAGGGCCGCGGAATACGCACCGGCAAGTAGCCCTTACCACTGCGGCGCTGTACTGGGCTCGGCTGAAGCTCAGTACAGCGCCACATGAGCGAGTGGAGCAGACTCTGTGATCCCAACGCCATGACTCCCGCATTGAAGATGCCTTCCCGCCTGCTGCGGCTTGGCATTGCCGTCATCTTGCTGCTGGCTTGCAGTTGCGGGTTCTTCACCGCGTCCGCACATCAAGAAGTGCAGTTTGTCCTCAGAAAGGTGGACATACAAGATCTGACATTGCGAGAGGCGCTGGACTACCTCCGCAATGCGTCGCGAAAACTGTGGTATGACGACACCCCCATCAACGTGGTGCTGGACACCTCACGCCTGACTCCTGCCCAGCTGACTTCGAAAATCACGCTCCAGGGCGAGGACATGACCTTCCGCGAGATTTTTCATGCCATCAGCAAGGGTCTGGGCATTGGCTACCGCATGGATGACTACGCCTGCTTCATCTCCTCCCGCGCTTACGCAGGTCTCCCCCAGCCACCTTCGGGCAGGGCAGCCCTTGTGCAGGACCGTGCGGTGAAAGCATATGTGCTGATCATTGGGAAGCCGAAGGCGGATTTTTGAGATGCGACACATGGGCATGGCAATGGTCTCCTCGGATCAATCATTGATGTCTCCGGCCACTGGTTCTTGTCACCAAAGGACAGCATTGTTTATCGCGGAGTTGAACATACTCCTTTCAGACCGTGTCTGATGCGTCGTTACTCCATTACTTGATGAAAAGTAAAACCTTCTCTCTGTGGCTTCTTGCAGCACTCATGCTTTCGTCCTGTGGTGAAAGCAAGGCACCGTCGGCTTCAGGAGACTCTTCGACTTCTTCCGGTGAAACGTCACTCGTTGCAAAGGCCAGGGAACTCACCCGGGGAGCACTGGCCAGCGTGGAAAAGCTCGACTGGGATGGGTTCAAGAACAAGCTCACTGAAGTAGACCTCTCCAACGCGAAGAAGGCACTCGAGGGTGTCGACCTCGCCGCGGCAAAAACTCGCTACGACGAGCTCGCGCTGGCACTCAGCAAAAAAGACTACGCACAGGCCGAATTCTACGCCAAGAAATTGGATGAACTACTGGCCTCTGATTTAGTCAGCAAGTCCATCGAATTCCTCAAGGTGGAGTCTGAAAAAGGCAGTGACGCCGCCATCCAAGCGGTAAAAGCATACATCGACACTCCCGGCTTGAGACAAAGCAGCAAGGAGTTTGGGGAAAAGATGCTGGGGTACTTCCAGTCCGTTGAGGTAAATCGAGATGATGTGGAGGGGGTACTTTTTTGGGCAACCTTCTACATCGTTCGCTCTCATGTCCCCATCAATGATTCGCACTTACAAGACGCTGTAGCAATGCTCGCGGCGAGCGCAATTCCTCGCGGATTTCACGCTTATGACCTCCATACCAAGGAAGGAGTGGAACTGTCTGACGCCATCTTGCGTTCCTTGGGGAGCAACAAGGACGATGCAGGCAAGATCTGGAATGAGATCGTCAAGGCTGGTAGAAAGGGTGTCGACAATATCAAGAAGGAGCTGACAGAGAAATCCGCTCATTTTCGGGGCCCGGATGAGCGTTCCCCTGCGTCCAAGTAGGCAGCATGATTCAGACTATATGGCGCCCGCATCATCGACAATGCATGGCCACTTACAGTGCCCAGGGCATTTCGGCGTCGCCTTCGTACTGGCGTCCATTATCTGTACCTTGCTCTCCAGTTGCACCTCCCCCGGTGCGTTTCGCAACGTCCCGCGCAGTCAACCGCATGCGCTTTTGATTGCACAAGAGTACGGCAAGGAAGGAATGTGGTCCGACTGGGAGACGCTGGTACGTTCCATCAACGGCCAACCCGTTGCCCACGCTTCGGTGTGCAACTTCTTCCGCATTCCACCAGGTGCCACGGTGATACAGCCTGAACTTGAGGACAGGCCGAAACCGTACGCCCCCCTCCCATTCAATGCGGTGGCTGGCCACAAATACCTTCTCTGTCCCTACGCCAAGGCCATGGGCATGCACCTTGTTGAAGAAGCTCCGGACGGTCAGCGAAAGATCATCGCTCTCTGGACAGAGCGTGGGTGGCAAGAAGGGTTTCTGGGGCGGCCTCTCAATACAACGCCACGCTCGGATCAATCTCCTTCGACCACGCGTTGATCCCGCCAGTCACGTTCCACACATCGTCGAAGCCAGCCTCACGCAGCAGGCCCACGGCCTTCGCGCTGCGGCCTCCGGACTTGCAGTGCACCACCAGCTTTTTGTCCCGGGGAATCTCTTCGAGTCGCTCACCAAGCTGACCCAGAGGAATGTGCTCCGCGCCTTCGATGATGGCGATGTCGCGCTCAAACGCCTCGCGCACATCCAGCAGGGTGAAGGGTGCGCCGCTCTCGCGGAGTTCCTGGAGTTCCTGCACGGTCATGGCGGGGATGGCGTCTTTCGTTTCGGTGCTCATGGATTTGGGGGAAGGCAGTCCGCAGAAGCCCTCGTAGTCGATGGGCTCGATGATGCTGGGATGATCGCCGCACACGGGGCACTCGGGATCGCGGCGCAGGTTGAAGGTGCGGAACTTCATGCTCAGCGTATCCACATGCAAAAGGCGGCCCACCAGTGGCTGGCCGATGCCCGTGATGAGCTTGATGGCTTCCGTCGCCTGCATGGTGCCGATAAGTCCGGGCAGCACACCGAGCACACCGCCTTCTGCACACGATGGCACCAGCCCCGGAGGCGGCGGTTGCGGCGCCATGCAGCGATAGCATGGCCCTTCGAGATGCGACGCGAACACAGAGCACTGCCCCTCAAAGCGCAGGATGCTGCCGTAGATATTCGGCTTCTTCAGGAACACACACACGTCATTGCTCAGGTAACGCGTGGGGAAGTTATCCGTGCCATCGATCACCACGTCATACTTCGCCACGAGGTCCATGGCATTCTCACTGGTGAAGCGCAGCGGGTGCAACTCCACCTGCACATTGGGATTGATGTCATGGAGCCGCTTCTGCGCCGACTCCAGCTTCGTGCGCCCCACATCAGACGTGCCATGCAGGAGCTGGCGCTGCAGATTCGACTCCTCCACCACATCCGCATCGATGATGCCGATGGTACCCACGCCCGCCGCGGCAAGGTACATGGTGACTGGAGATCCCAATCCACCCGCGCCAATGCACAACACCCGGGCTGCCTTCAGCTTTTCCTGCGCCTCCACCCCAAACTCGGGCATGGAAAGGTGGCGGGCATAGCGGCGAAGTTCAGCGGGAGTGAGATGGGAGGACGAGGGCACGGCGGGATGAAGAAGCAGGAAAGATACGAGTGAGTGTCTACCTTGGACCGGGGCATCGCGCAAGCGGAGTGCCAGATGCTGCAGGTCGGACGGTGGGCCGCGGCGGCGTAGCGAATTGTTCTTCACTGGACGCTGCACGCACGCTCTCTTTATGTTTGCCCTTATGCAGCTTCCCATTCCCCCCACTCGTCTGCAATACCTCCGGCAGGGCCGTGGCATGTCCACGGGAGGTGTCCTTGCCATCGTGGCCTGCGCCATACTCGTCGCCTGTGCCGGAGGCGCTGCCGTGTACTGGTGGACGAAGAGTCAGTACCCGGCCTTCGACAACTCCACCTCCCCAGCCACTTCTACACAACCTGGCGGCAAGGGGATTAAAATCGGCAAGGAGGCCTTCACCAATGACTCCGTGCGCGCCATCCTCACGCCGTGGCTGGAGCAGACCTGGCAGGTGCAGGGCCTTTCAGCACCGGTCCCTGACGTAATTCCAAGCAAAGAATGGAAGACCTTCGCCAAGGCAGCCGTCGCTGCGGAACTCAATGCACCGGACGCCCCCTCCTCCCGAGAGCTGGAAAGCCTCGCCGTGGATCTGGTCCCGGTGGCGGATAAACATCCCGTCGCCGCAGCGGTGGTTGGTCATGTCCTGACAGATCACGAAGGCAAGTACACGCTGCTGCAGAAGGCCTGGGAGTCACTGTCGAAGCAGCCCGGCTCGGAGCATCTCGCCTGGATGGTGGCATGCGATCTCGCGCTCACCGAGCATCCCGAGGGCAGCTCGATCGAATCCACGGTCAAGCACGTGAAGGAGTCGCTGAGTGCCCTTTTGGAAAAAGACGCCGGCCTGAGCAAGCACCACGATCAGATCGCCGCGTGGATCCTGCTCGAGGGCCATCGCAGGGATGTGTACTCGGAACTTCACGAGGATCTGCTGCCCATCATGGAGGCCTCCAATGACATGAAGCGCTGGCTCAAGCTGTGGGCACGCGGACTGCACCGCATCCATCTCGCCTGGGAGGCACGGGGCGGCGGCTATTCGGATACCGTGACAGACCGCAACAGGAAAGTCTTCCGCGCCGAGCTCGAGAAGGCCCAGGATCACCTCATCGCAGCCTGGAGGCTCAAGCCCCAGCACGCCGGTCCTGCCGCTTCCATGGTGTACGCCGGACTGGGACAAAACCGGGACGCTGCACCCGGCGTCATGCGTCGCTGGTTCGAAGAAGCCGTCAGCGTGCATGCGGATCATGAAGAGACCTACCGCAACGTCCTCTGGGGTCTCCGCCCACGCTGGTACGGCAGTCACCAGAAGATGCAGGCCTTCGGCAGGGATTGCCTGGGCACGGCCCGCTTTGATACGGATGCCCCGTGGTTCTACCTGATAGCGCACGCCGATTGCGCTTCTGAATGGGACCTGCCTGACTACTACTTCCGTGAGTTCAAGGATTTCGCCTCGATGCGGAAGCTGTTCGAGGGCTATGAGAGTGAACCCTCACGCGCCGCCTGGCGCTCCCAGGATCGCACAATCGCCGCTGTGTTCAGCGCCAAATGCGGGGAGTATGCCGATGCGCAATCGTGGCTGCAGAAGCTCGACTTCAAACCCAACTCCAAGCTGATGGAGAAGTGGGGCGTGGAGAAGGAAGAGTTCGTCGGCCGGGTCGCCGCCTATGCGTCCGCCAAGGGCTCCGTGCTGCGTGACGCGGAAAAGGCCGAGGAGGGTTTCCAGGCCTCCCGCGCGCATGAACTCTACCGCAAGGCACTCCAGGATGGACCGGCACTCTCTGCCAACGGGAAGTTGTTCCTAGAACACCGCATCGCCGTGACCGCCAGTGAAATGGATTTGAGTGCAGGGAAAACTCTCAACTTCATCCCCAATGCGGAGATGTTGGGCTGGATCAAGGTGGGCCGCGAAGGCTGGCAGGTCACTCCTGAAAAAGCCTTGGAACACGGCGGCGTGGTTGGCCACAGCATTTTGACAAGCCTGGCGCGCGTAGGCGCCAATGTGGAAGTGACAGGCGAGTTCGAAGTGCAGGACCCGGGTGAAATGACGGAGGTGGCAGTGACATTCGGATATCCACCTCCCTCGAGGAAGGGACGCTGGGGTGCCGTGCGTTTCGTGTTCACTGACAAAGGCGGCGCCCACGCCGTGCTCTCCACGGGCTTGGGCGCTCCTGTGCACTCCACCCTGCTGGACGCCGCTGCGAAGCACACCTTCACCCTCACCATGAGACCTGGGTTCCTGGACCTCACGGTGAACGGCAAGCCAGTCTGGAGTGACCTTGTACAGGTCGATGGTGCGGTGAATGAAAGATTCGCCCAACTCGGTCTGGCGGCGGCTTCCACCACGGGGAAAACACGCATCCGCCTGACAAAGCTCGAAGTCCGCAAGAAGTAGGACCGACTGGACAAGGCAGCCCGCTCATCCACCTCCACTCGCGCTCGCGCTGCAGCTCCTGCTCAGCAGAGGGCTCCCTCTTGACGCGCAGCCCATGACCCCTGACCATTCCCATATGACGAATTGGACACCTCCCCAGTCCACGAACCTCGTGGACCTGGGCTTCATGGACTCACGCAGCAAGCTCATCGACCTTGCCGCCTTCCTCGATCGCGTGCAGCGCTCAGGGCAGGATGGTGACTTTCGGGTGCAGGCGCTGAAGCACGCCATCACCCTGCTGCAGAAGAACGAGCCCCAGCGCGCCAGGGAGGTGCTCCTGAGCTTCAGTGACCCCAGCGAAGAGCCCATTGCGAAGGCCACGACCCAGGGGGCGATCGGGGCGTACAAAGGTTAGAAGTTACTGGTTAGGAGTTAAGGGTTGCAGCCTCAATTCGCCCACCTAACTCATAACACTTAACGCATCACTCCTCACTTCCTCCATGCCCTACATCGAACCCCACGGCCACATGGTCAGCCGCACGACGGATGACTACGAGAAGCTCGCACTCGCGGGCTGTGTGGCCATTTGTGAACCCGCCTTCTGGGCCGGCTTTGACCGCTCGGGGCCGCAGGGCTTCTACGATTACTTCCGCCAGATCACGGAATACGAGCCGAAGCGTGCGGCGAAGTTTGGCCTGAAGCACTTCACCTGGCTCTGCATCAATCCCAAGGAAGCGGAGGACACCGTGCTGGCAGATGAAGTGATGGCGCTCATCCCGCAGTTCATCAACAAGTCGACGGTGCTGGGCATTGGCGAGATCGGGTTGAACAAGAACTCGCGCAATGAATTGATCGTACTGGAGAAGCATATCCAAATCGCGGCGGATCATGACCAGCTCATCCTCGTGCACACGCCGCACCTGGAAGACAAGCTCAAGGGCACGCGCCTCATTCTGGATGCGCTGAAGAACCACTCCAAGATCAAGCCCGAGCGCGTCATCATCGACCACGTGGAGGAGCACACCATCGACCTCGTGCTCGATGCGGGCTTCTGGGCGGGCATCACCCTCTATCCCGAGAGCAAGTGCACCCCGCACCGTGCGATCGACATGCTGGAGGCTCGCAGAGGCGAACAGATCTGGATGAACTCCGCCTGCGACTGGGGTGTGAGCGATCCCCTCGCTGCGCCGAAGACCATGCTGGAGATGCGCAAGCGTGGCTGGAACGAGGAGATGATCCAGAAGGTGGCCTTCGACAATCCCGTGGCCTTCATGAGCCAGACAGAGAAGTTCAAGCTGTAGGCCATTCCACCATGCGTCGTCTTCTCCTCATCGCCCTGTGTTGGAGCGCTGCCTTTGTGCTCCCAGCGGAGGTTCCTTTACCGGCCTTTGCCATCTACCATACGGTGGACGCCGCTACTCCGAACGCGCAGGAGTTTTCCTTCAAGAGTGTCGATGGGAAAGAAGATATTACCGGCTGGTTTGTTACCCCTCCACTGGTGATGCCGGGGGATGTGTATGACATCCATGCTACAACAGTCGAGTATGGCTCCGCTCCCTGCCCAGGCCTGAGTGTGCGGCTCACCAATTCAGGCAATAATGCCCTGAAAAAAATGACCTCCAAAGAGGAAGGGGCGCACTGCCTCATCGTCGTAGGTGGAAAACCCGTGCACCAAATCGACGGTGGCGAATTGAAGAAGATAGGAACTCTTCGTCTCAGGCTTCTCATCACTCTTCCGCTAAATTCCGGTGAGCTGAATGAAACCTTGGTAAAGCGGGTGAATGCAGCAATGAAGGCACACCGGAAATGACGGATGAGGATGCATTGGCACAATTCAGCTTGCCTGCGGACATCGCGGACCGGGATGCCATTCGAGCGGCTTTCACGGCGGAATTGACGCGGCTGGATATGGATCACGAATTGATCCTATGCCTTGCGGTACAACTCTTCTCCATTGGCGAGGTCGCCGACTCGCTCCTTATCTGGCAGGCGAAACGCCGCAATATGGACCTTGGTTGGAGCATCGACGTGCAATTGCTCTGCGGTGCCGGAGTGGAAGCTACCAGGACCTATCTGTCTTCTTCCGCTGAGGAAGCGGCACCACGAGCTTTCGAACACCTTGAAGCGTGCATCGCTGAGGGTGACTTCGAGGAATGGTCCGTAGGAGGCTGGATCGCATCTTACCAGAGCTACTATGGTCTGGATGAAACCTCATCGTGACACATGGTTGACGAGTGCCCCATGACCATGGACCAATGACCCCGTGTCCCTGTCATCCATCGCCCTCATCGCCGGAAACGGCGTCTACCCCGAAACCTTCGTCAGCGCCGCCCGCAAGGCCGGTGTGAAGAAGCTCGTGGCAGCGGGATTCATCGATGAGACCCGCCCCGACCTCGAGCGGCAGGTGGATGCCATGGCGTGGTTCCGCGTGGGGCAGCTCAGCAAGATGATCAAGTTCTTCCACAAGGAAGGCATCAAGCACGCCGTGATGGTGGGCCAGATCGCCCCGAAGAATCTCTTCGACCTGCGCCCCGACCTGCGCACGCTCATGATGCTGGCCAAGCTGAAGAAGCGGAACGCCGAGTCCCTCTTCGGTGCCATTGGTGATGAACTGAAGAAGGAGGAGATCGAACTGCTGCCGGCCACCACGTTCCTGGAGGACTTCATGCCCGGCCCAGGGCTGGTGGCAGGTCCCGACCCCAAGCAGCGCCGCTGGGAGGATGCGCAATATGGTTTCGAAATCGCCAAGGCCTCCAGCAAACTGGACATCGGCCAGACCGTGGTGGTGAAAAAAGGCACCGTGCTCGCGGTGGAGGCCTTTGAAGGCACGAATGAATGCATCAAGCGCGGTGGCGCTCTCGGCAAAGGCGGCTGCACCATGGTGAAGGTGAGCAAGCCCAATCAGGACATGCGTTTCGACGTGCCAGTGATCGGCCCGGACACCATCAGCAATGCCGCCGCTGCCGGCGTGGACGTCATCGCCGTGGAGGCTGACAAGACCCTCATCCTGGACCAGCCCGAAGTCTTCCGCCGCTGTGCGGAGCTCAAAGTGAGCCTGCTGGGCATGGGGGAGAAGAAGGGGGAGTAACCCCAGTCCGCTCCTATCAAACGTCCGCATACCCTTCCGGCGAACTACTCCACGGCCTGCCATAGCTCGCTTTGCGTCTTGGAGTGCGGCGGCAAGCGCTAAGGCGCGACACCGCTTTGAACGGAGCGATTGAACCGGAACTGGTCTTGCCACGATTTAGAAGCCCACTAGATTTCCCTCATGGATGGCAAAAACTCCACACCATGGCCACATGCTCCCCCACATCGCTTGCTCGAAGATGGGACCTACTTTGTCACCGCGTCCACTTATAACAAGCAGCACCATTTTCAGGGCAGGCAACGTCTCGCCATGCTCCACGACTCACTCTTGCAGCACTGCCAAGATCATGGTTGGCGACTTCAGGCATGGGCCGTGTTTTCGAACCACTACCACTTCGTAGCACACTGCGCACACTCAGACTTTGCGTCACGACTGCCGGGTCTCGTGGGACTCTTGCACGAGCAAACCTGCAAGTACGTCAATCAGGACGACAACACCATTGGACGCAAAGTCTGGCACAATCACTGGGACACGTTCTTGAGCCACGAGCGGTCCTACTTCGCGCGGCTCAGCTATGTGCATCAGAATCCCGTCAAACACGGCCTGGTAAAGGTAGCGTCTGAGTATCCGTGGTGTTCTGCTTCGTGGTTCGAGCGGACTGCTCCGCCAACTCAAGTGAAAGCGATTTACCGCTTTCAAAACCGGGCGGGTGAAGGTCAAGGATGACTTCGAGCCATCCATCGACTGGTAAAGCCGTTCGTGGTGTAGTCATTCAGAGGTTCCAGTAATGCCGGTCTGCCGTTTATAGTTGATGGGCTCCGGCAAAAGCGGTGTCGCGCCTTAGCGCTTGCCACCGCACTCCAAGACGCAAAGCGCGATGGCACATGCTGGAGCTGAGTTGATCACAGGTCTTTTGGGCCGAGGGCGCCGAGGCAATAATTTGCACTTGCCTCCCCCTCCCCTGTTGGCAAGGTGCGCGCTCCATGAGTGAACGGATTAAGGTCGGTGTTGCCGGTGTCGGCGCGATGGGAAAAAATCATGCCCGGGTGCTGGCTTCTTTGGAAGGAGCGGAACTCACGGCCATTTATGACCTGGACCAGGCGCGAGCCCAGGAATTAGCTTCCCAGTACAATGCCAAGGCGGTGTCCACACTGGAGGAACTCACCGCGCTGACTGATGCCGTGGCTGTCGCCGTGCCGACCATTGCACATCGTCCCGTGGCAGGTCACCTTCTGGAACAGGGCCGCCACGTGCTCGTGGAAAAGCCGCTGAGTGACAGCCTCAAGGAAGCACAGGAACTCGTGGCCCTGGCCGATGCGAAGAAGCTCGTGCTCCAGGTGGGCCACATCGAGCGATTCAATCCCGTGATGCGCCAGCTTGAGGAACGCATCAAGCTTCCGCGCTTCATCGAGTCCACACGTCTCTCCCCGTTCCCGAACCGCAGTATGGATGTCGGCGTCGTGCTGGACATCATGATCCACGATCTGGAAATCATCCTGCACCTCGTGCGTTCGCCGGTGGTGAGTGTGGATACCGTGGGCATGCCCGTGCTGACCAAGCGCGAAGACATCGCCAATGCGCGCATCCGTTTCGAGAATGGCTGTGTGGCCAACGTGACCGCCAGCCGCGTGAGTGACAAGAAGATGCGCAAGATCCAGGTCTTCCACATGGAGGGCTACATCTCGCTCGATTACCAGGAGCAGTCCGGACACATTTACCGCCGCGAGGGCATGAGCATCGCGCGCGAAGAGGTGCAGGTGGAAAAGGATGAGCCGCTCAAGCTGGAACTCGCCGCCTTCCTCGATGCTGTGCGCGAAGGCTCCCAGCCGAAAGTGACCGGCCAACAAGGGACGGATGCCCTGCATCTTGCGATTCGTATTACGGAGGACATTGCCAAGGCCACGGCAGCGCTCCGCCCATGAAGAAGATTTTCATCCTCGCTGGTGAAGTCAGCGGTGACACGCACGGAGCGGGGCTCATGCGTGCGCTTCAGGAGCTGCACGGCGGCATCGAGTTCTCCGGGTTCTGCGGCCCGCAGATGAAGAACTGCGGCGGCGCAAAGATGCTGGACTGGGTGGAACAGGCCGGCGTACTCGGCCTGTGGGAGGTGCTGAAGATGTATGGCTGGTTCAAGCAGAAGATGGCCGAGGCCCTCGCGCTCGTGGCTGAAGAGAAGCCGGACGCAGTCATCCTCATCGACTATCCCGGCTTCAATCTCCGCTTCGCCAAGGCGCTGCGTGAGGCGGGCTTCGACCGTCCCATCATCTACTACATCAGTCCACAGGTCTGGGCCTGGAAGAAAGGTCGCGTGAAGACCATGGCGAAGCTGCTGGATCTGATGATCTGCATCTTCCCATTTGAGAAGGACCTCTATGAAAAGAGCGGTCTGCGCACCGTCTTCTCCGGCCATCCCATGGTGGACCGCACGAAGTCACTGAGTCGCGGCTGGAATCGTGAGGCGAATCTCGTGGGCTTCTTCCCCGGCAGTCGCGTGAATGAAGTGAAGCGTCACTTCCCCGTGATGCTCCAGTCGGTGAAGCTCATCCGTGCCGCGGTACCTGACGTGAAGTTTGCCGTGAGCGCGGCGAACCAGAGTCTGGCGAACATGATGCGCGGCATGGCGGAGTCGGCAGGATTGCCGGAAGCCATCCGCTGGATCGAAGTAGGCACCGCGAATGACCTCATGCAGCGCGTGCAGGTGGGCGCAGTAGCCAGCGGCACCGCCACACTGGAGGCGGCCTGTTTTGGCCTGCCCTACGTGCTGGTGTACAAGGTGAACGCCATCACCTATGCCGTGGGCAAGTCCGTGGTGAAGATCAAGCACCTCGGCATTGTGAACGTGCTCGCAGGTGAGACCGTCGTGCAGGAACTCGTACAGCACGACTTCACCGCCGAGAGCGTGACCAAGTCGCTCGTGACCCTGCTCAAGGATGATGCCGCACGCAACGCACTCACGAAGCGACTCGCGGAAGTGGTGGCGACCCTTGGTGAAGGTGGAGCCTACCGCCGCGCCGCGGAAGCCGTGCTCACCCAGATGCACATGGAGGAAGTGGCGAACAAGGCATCATGAGCGACAGCAATCCCCCTTCACCCGAAGCGACGGAACAACCGGTCAAGGCTGGCTGCGTCGTGAAGGCATTCATCATCGCCCTACCCCTCGGCCTGGCCTTCATGGTCCCGCTGTCATTGTGGATCTATTACCAGAAAAAATACGCACCGCAGGAGGCTGCCTCACATCTCGCGCCCATGCTGCAGCGTGAGCTCAATGCCGTAGACATGGACCGCTATGTGCAGGGCTTCGTGCAGGGCATCGGTGACCGCAGTCTGGCGAATCCAGACGGCCTGAATGCAGCCGGCAATTATGTGGAGTCCACCATGGGCTTCGCGAACATGGGTTACAACATCCAGCGGCAGGAGTTCGAAGCCGGAGGCCAGACGGTTGCCAATCTCCTCGCCGAGCTTCCTGGGAAGAAAGCGAAGAAAGACACCGTCCTCGTGCTGGCGGACTACGATGCCGCAGACGCGAGTGGCATTGCCTCGATGATGTCCGTGGCGCACGCCATGGTGGGCACCAATCACAATCGCACGATCCACTTCGCCGCCGTCGCTCAGGGTGACGCTGCCGAAGCAAAAGCGAATGGCATGGAAGTCCTGGCACAAAAGTTTGCGGAGACCGGAATCACAGTCGCGAAGGTGGTGCTCTTCCGTCCACCGTTGAAATCGACTCCGGCTGCTTGGCAGGATGCGGAGTTCATTCCTCTGGCCGTGGAACTGAAAGACCTCACTCCGACTGCTCTGGACATGCTGCAGCGGCTGAAGAAGGCGGTGGAAAATGCGGCGGATAAGTAAGCGTCGCCGCCTTTCCTCTTCACTCCCTCCCCACGTACCGCAAAATCTCCGGCAACTTCGCCAAGTCCAAATTCCCACCGGAGAGCACTGCGGCCACTTTCTTTCCGGCGAGCTTCTCCCGCTGCTGAAGCGCCGCAGCCACGGTCGCCGCGCCGGCGCCTTCCGCGAGACTATGTGTGTGCTCCAGAATGCGCGCCGCGGCGATGCGAAGCTCCTCTTCACTCACGAGGATGACATCATCCATGAGTGCACGCATGATGGTGAGAGTCATCTCCGCCGGCACGCGCGTGGCCAAGCCTTCGGCCCAGGTGTTCACGGACTCATTCGTCTTCACCGTGCCGGTGCGCCATGACTCGGCGACCGCAGAGGCATTCACCGCCTGCACGCCAATCACCTTCGTTCGCGGATTCCGATGCTTCGCGACAATACACGCGCCGCACACTCCACTCCCCAGTCCAATGGGCACGAGCAGCACATCAGGATCCGGCAGCTTCTCAAAGATCTCCCAGGTGAAGGTCCCCACGCCCGCGATCAGCTTCGGCTCATTCGCAGAGTGCACATAGCGATAGCCTCGCTCCTTCTGCAAGACGGTGGCGAACTCGCGTGCTTCATCGAAGTCCTTCCCGTGCTCAATCATCTCCGCGCCGAGCTGCTGGATGGCGCGGTTCTTGTCCGGATTGTTTCCGCGAGGCACCACGATGGTGCATTTCACGCCGAAATGCTGCGCGGCGAAGGCAAGGGACTGCCCATGATTCCCGGTCGATACCCCCAGGATGCCTGCAGCACGCTCGTCCTCGCTCAGCGTACCCACGAGATTGATCCCGCCGCGCACCTTGAAAGCGCCGACCGGCTGGTGATTTTCATGCTTGAGGTGGAACTCACACCCCAGCAGTGCGGACAGGCCCGGCCAGTTCCGCAGCAGCGTGGGTTGCAGCACCGCGTGGATACGCGGCAGGGCATCGAGCACATCGGCATAGGTGACGGGAAGCGGTGCCATGCGAGCGGGGTAAAACTTTCAGATGCGAGTAAACCCCGTCTCGTCAACCAGAAACGCCTTTTGACCGGGACTGCATCCAGCCTTGTCATCCCCCGCTGGCTGCGCTTTGATTCCCCTCCCCACATGATCGAAGTCGAAAACCTGACCAAAACCTATGTCGGCCGCACTGCGGTGGACGGGCTTACCTTTTCCGTGAAGCCGGGTGAAGTGGTGGGGTTCCTGGGGCCCAATGGTGCGGGGAAGAGCACGACCATGCGCATTCTGGCAGGTTTCCTGCCAGCCACCGCGGGAACGGCCAAGGTCAACGGCTACGACGTCTTTCACGAGTCCGTGCAGGCGCGCCAGAGCCTGGGCTACATGCCCGAGAATGCACCGCTGTATCTCGACATGCGGGTGAAGGAATACCTGCAATTTCGCGGCCAGTTGAAAGGCGTGTATGGCAGCACCCTGCGCAAGCGTGTGGGTGAGGTCATGGAAGCCTGCGCGCTCACCGAGGTGCGGCGCAAGATCATCGCCACGCTCAGCAAGGGCTTCCGCCAGCGCGTGGCCCTGGCAGACACCCTGCTGGCCCGTCCTCCCGTGCTCATCCTCGACGAGCCCACGAACGGCCTGGACCCAAATCAGATCCGCCACATCCGCGATCTCCTCCAGACCTACCGCGCCAAGCAGACCATCCTGCTCTCCACCCACATTCTCAGCGAAGTGGAGCTCACCTGCGATCGCGTGCTCCTCCTGCACCGCGGCAAACTGCGCGCGGATGACACTCCGAAGAACCTCGTACGCCGCCTGCGTGTGGCGCGCGATGTGCATGTGGAGATTCAGGCAGACGGCACGGTGGAAGAGTCCCTCGCCGCCGTCACCGGCATTCGCAAGATCACCGAAGAAAAGGCGGACGGCACCTGGCGGCGCTTCACCCTGCGCGTGGAGGCCCGGGGAGACATCCGCGAGGCACTCTGCGATCTGGCGTTGAAGAAGCAGTGGCCCATCCGTGAGCTGCATCTTGAGCAGCCCCGCCTGGAGGATGTCTTTGTGGAGATGACCAGCGGCGACTGATTGTCCGGCTCCCCTTCACTGCTTCTGCTTCGTTTCTCCAGAACCTCCTTTTTCACCTCACCACTTTCCCCGATTCCTTACCCGTGCGCCTGCTACTCACCCTGTTCACCAAGGAACTCCGGAGCTTCTTCTACTCACCCATCGCCTACGTGGTGCTGGCGTTGGTGATGATCATCAATGGCCTTTCCTTCCGCGCGGCGATCACCGTGCTGGAGTCGAAGCCGCAGCAGGCCAGCATTGTCACGTGGACCTTCTCCTCGCAGTGGTTCTGGCTCAGCTATTTCTTCGTATTCCCGCTGCTCACCATGCGGCTCTTTGCGGAGGAGCGAAAGCTTGGCACATGGGAAACGCTCTGCACCGCGCCCGTGCGCACGTGGCAGATTGTCCTGGCCAAATACCTCGCGTGCGTGGTGTTCTACTGCCTTCTCTGGGTGCCCAGCCTCGCGAATTTCGCCATCTTCCAGACCATGACAGCTGGCGCCGCAGACGTTCCGCAGGGCGCACTGATTGGCACGTACATCCTGCTGCTGGCCATGGGCCTCTTCAATCTATCCATCGGTTGCCTCGCCTCGTCACTGACGGCGAATCAAATCGTGGCCGCCGTGGTTTCCTTCACCGCGAGCCTCATGCATTTCCTGGTGGGCGCGTTCATCCTCTACTTCCAGCGCGCGGGGCAGAAGGCGTTCGTGGACTTCGTCTACTACATCGCCTCCGTGCAGCACATTGAGACCTTCACCAATGGCCTGCTGGATACGCGGCCGCTGGTGTACTACACCAGCATGTCCCTGCTGTTTTTGGTGATCACGCACCAGGTTCTCGAGTTCCGCCGCTGGCGGGTGTGAGCGAGCAGACTTCCGGCCTTTACATTCCGACCTCTCCTTTCTCCGACCTTTTTCTTCCTCCATTTCCCTTCATGGCATCACCAGAATCCACCCAAGAGCCTGCGCCACCCGCGAGCAAGCCGAAGCCCCTGCGCCGGCTCAGCATCGGGGTGAATGTGATGGTGCAACTCGCCATCTGCCTGGTGCTCTTCGGCCTGGTGAATTACCTCAGCTACCGCCACTACTGGCGGTTCGACCTCACGCCCAGCCAGGACTACACACTGAGCGAGTCTACCATCAAATGGCTCAAGGAGAGCCTGACAAAGCCCGTGGAACTCACGGTCGTCTTCACCCGCGACTCGCCCGTGATGAATGACGTGCGCTCCCTCGTGGAGGAATTCCGCCGTGCCAAGAAGGTCCGCATCAAGGTGGATGAAGTCGATCCCGCCCGCGACGTGGAGCGCGCCGAAGAACTCAAGTTGAAGTACGGCATCTCGCTGAAGGGAAATGGCATCCTCGTTCGCGCGAACAACCGCACCCGCTTCATCACGGAGGAGGAGATTGTCCTCCGCGGCCTGAACCGTAGCAGAGAGAATCCCAGCCTCGACTTCCGTGGAGAAGACGCCGTCATGTCCGCCATTGTTGGCCTCATCGAAGGGAAGACGCGGAAGTTCTACTTCATCGCTGGAAAGGGCGCAGCCAAGGAGGGCGGTAATGAGCTCGCCTGGCGCACCTTGGAAGACATCGGCAGGCAGCAGACTTTCGAGCTGGCGCCCCTGAACCTCTCCGAGGTGGAATCCATACCGCAAGATGCCACCGGCGTCGTCCTCATCGGAGCGCGCTATGACCTCAGCACGCAGGAGATTCAGATTCTGCAGAACTACTGGCAGGAGAAGCGCGCGGCGCTCCTCATCCTGCTGGATCCCAGCGGCTCCACACCGAACCTCACGAAGTTCCTTTCAGAGAAGGGCGTCACTCCCCGCAATGATCGCGTGCTGTATGCGGAGAGCACCCCTGCCGGACCGAAGAAGCAATTCTCCGTGCAGACCCTCTTTCTTCCCGACTCCCCCATCTCACAGCCTTTCACCGAGGTGGCATCCTCACTGAGCGGGCAGACACAGTCTCTCAACCTGAAGCTGGACTCCGACGAGTTGCGCGCCCAGCACATCGAGGTGAAGCCGCTCATGCAGGCGACGGAGAAGTACTGGGGCGAAATGTTCTACACCAAGGATCTCCCCGTGGCCGATGAAGGCGACACGCAGCCCCCGGTGTTTGTAGCCGCCAGTGTGGAGCGCGGCGCCGTGAGTGACGAGCGCCTCCGCGTGGACAGCTCGCGCATGGTGGTCGTGGGAAATTCCTCCATGCTCGACCCCATGACGCGTCTCGGCGTGCATCAGGACTTCATCGCAGGCAGCCTGAATTGGATGATGAATCGCGAGACACTCATCGGCACGGCTCCCAAGCGGAAGCAGATGTTCCGCGTCCAGCTCACGGATGAGCAGCGCCAGCAAATCTTCTGGGTGACCACCGTCATCATGCCGGGCGCCGTGCTTGCCCTGGGACTGCTGGTTTGGAGCCATCGACGCGCATGAAGCTCCGCACCACCATCCTCCTCTTTCTGCTGTTGGCGGGGCTGGCTGCCTTCATCATCTTCTGGGAGCAGAAGCAGCCTGCCACGCCCGAGCGCCAGGCTCTTGAAAAGAGACCCTTCTCCGAAGATCTCCGCACTGTCGACAACATGGAGATCGTGGGAGAGGACCTCTCCCTGCGCCTCACGCGTGGACCCGATGGACTGTGGTACATGAACAAGCCCGTGGAAGACCGGGCGAATCAGGAACTGGTGAAGCAGTTCCTGGACAGCCTTGGCACTGTCACCTTCGTGGAGAAACTGAAGAAGGCCGACCTGCGCAAGGATGACTTCAAGCGTACCGGACTCGGCGAGCCCTCCACGCGCGTGACTCTGCGCCACGGCGAGGAAAAGGTGCTGCAGGGATTCTTCGGAGCAGGGTCCCCGGTGGAAGACACCACCTATGTCAGCCTGGGTGAAAACGCCGAGGAATTCTACCTGGCAAAGTCTGGCGTGAAGCCCCTGCTGGAAAAGCATTCCGACGACTGGCGGGACAACCGGCTCGTGCGCCTGAAGCTGGAGCACGTGGGCCGCTTCACGCTCGCCGCCGGCACGGGCGCGATGGAGTTCAGCCGGGAGCCGGGCCAGCCCTGGCGCCTGGTCAAGCCCATCCAGGCGCGCGCGAGTGACGAGCGCGTGAGCAGCGTGATCCAGGCCCTGCTGAAAATGCAGGTCAAACCGGTCCGCGCGAAGCTGCCAGCTCCCCCCGCCGATCCGGGCCAGGTGCTGCCTGTCATGAAGGTGACCTTCAGCACCGGAGTGAGTTCGCAGCCTCCGGTGGAACTCACCTTCCAGCCCCCCTCCGCCGCAGGCGCAGAAGTGGTGGCAGAGGTCAGCGACCGCAGCGGCACCTTCCTGGCTCCTGCAAAGCTGGCGGACTTCTGGAAGCTGCAGCCCAATCACCTGCGCGACCAACGCCTCGCGCAAATCCCGGCAGACCGCGTGGACACCATCCGTCTCCACGGTCCGGGTTTTCCCGACGTGAAGCTGGCCCGCTCCGGTGAGATCTGGACGCTCAACCGCTTCGGCAATGAAGAGCCGGCCAACCAGGCCCGCATCCAGCGCCTCATCGAGGGCATCAACACGGCCCAGATTCTCGACTTCGTGAGCGACGCCGCGCCGAACCTGGAGCTGTATGGCCTGCATCAGCCCTTCCTCACCCTGGAGTGGACCGTGGACGGGAAAACCAGTGCGCTTCAGTTTGGCCAGGGCACCGACCAGGTTTGTGCGAAGTATGGGGACGAGCCTTCTATCTTCCGGGTGAATCCGCTCATGCTGCCCGCCATCCTGCCACCCGAAATGGTGAAATGGCGCGGCACGCGGGTGATCGATGCCAGCATCTTCGCGATACGCCGCATCATCATCACCGAAGGAGACAAGCCCACCCTCACGCTCCAATACAATCCCGACGAAGGCACCTGGAAGGCAGAGTATGCCGGTGCGGACGTGACCGAGAAACTGGATACAGCCGGCGCGAACACCCTGCTCAAGCAGCTCGCCAGCTTTGAAGTGTCAGACTGGAGCTCTGATCGCACTGCCGCCATTGAAGCCCTGAAGAGCCCCACCCTCACGGTGCAGGTACTCATCTCTCAGCCTGGCCAACCCGATGTGAAGCCCGAGATAAAGACACTTACCTTTGCCCCAAGTTCTCCCGGCATGGCCACGGCGGTGTATCATGGCAGGTTGAACGACGACCCGGACACCTTCCTCATCAGCCGCGATCTTTACCAACAACTCGCGCGTACGCTCGTTAAATAAGATGAAGTGACGTGAGGTGAGGTGAAGCGAAGGAGCCACCCGGACCCTCGCTCTCACGCACCCACCACCAGCAGCAGCCACCCACCTCCATGCGCCATCGTCGTTCGCAGATGCAGTTGTTCGTCATGATCCTGATGATCGTGGTGCTCATCCTCTTCCGCGTGATGATCAATCGCGCAGGGAATGCCGCCATCAATAGGGTGAAGGAAATGGATGAGGAGAAAAAACATCTGCAGGAGGAGGTACAGAGGAAGATTGATGCCCAGAAGATCGATGCTGAGAAAAAAGACCCCCTCATGGAGGAACTGCAGAAACGCATCGACGAGGCGAACGATCCCCTGGAGGAGCTCAAGCCCAAGCTAGCACCACCTTCAGCACCTGATTCTCAGCCTGTTCCGACGCCGACCCCAGCCCCCGCTCCCGCGCCAGTCGACCCGGCAGAAAAACCTCCGTCACAGTGAGTGCCTGAAGTGACCTGCATCATGTAGCCCCCATTCCAGGGACACTACCATGATCCATCACGCCTCCTTCAGCGCCCGCAATCCAGAAGCCGCCGCCCGCGGTCTGGCCCGTCTCTTCGCCTGTGACGCGATTCAGGCTCCCAGTCCACCCTTTCCGGAAGGGTCATGGTTTGTCTGCCTCGGTGATGCCGCAGGGACCATCCTGGAGATTCTGCCGTGGGGTCACATCCTGTGGAATCCCGTCTGCGACAAGGGCGGCATCGGGAAAAGCTTCGACGAAGCCATGCGTGAGCACAGCAGCACGCACTTCCTGATTCAAACGCCGCTCTCCACTTCCCGTATTGAGGAGATCTCCGCCGAGGAGGGTTGGGACTGTTTCCCCGGCAACGCAGGTTTCTTCCAATTCACCAAGGTCTGGGTGGAAGGCACTTTCCTCATCGAACTGATGACGCCCGAACAAGCGGAAAACTATGCCTCCCACTTCGGCCAAATCGGCATGGCCACGCTGGACGACAAGATGCGTCATCTGGAGAAGGCGATGCAGGCGACGCTGCAGATGGTGTGACCACGTTCCTTGGCCCGGTTTTGTTTTTCGATGTTTGATTAGAACTCCAAGATAGAGAACTACTGAGCATGACTGGCTTTCATACCGAGCAGCAGGAACCTACTTTCGATCTGACGCGAACTCACGTCTTAGATATTCAATGAAAGTGCTTCTCTCGGACGATGGCAGCTTCATCACTGCAGAAACAAAGGTCATTTTGTTTTCCACCGCGCTCTTCACAACCTTTTCATACAAAGCCGATCCCGGATCTTTAACACGTGACCTTTTTTGCAGTTGGTGGAACAGTGATTCGCAATCAGCAATTTGAATTCCTAAAAGGTGTTTGTCAGCCTCTCGAGCCGCAATCCCCTTGAAGCGGTCAAACTCGTGAAGCTTAACCCGCACTGCCCAAAACTGGTCTGCATCGTCGCACAGCGTCAGAATGCGGTTGGCATATTCACGGAACATATCTCCAAACGATGAACCGCACGCGCCCCACAGGTGTGGACCATGCGTTGACGTGTCCTTGGCAACGTAAAAGCCAGCGAACGCGCAGTTGGGCAGTGCATAGAGCTGCAAAGTGAGAAAAGTATCAATCAGATATACCCTAAACCTTTGAATCTCACCTCTTACGGCGTTGAATCCCGGCTCGAGAGTATTCCACTGAAGATCCTTCATGTCATCGTCGCTTGGCCATTTTCCATGGATGCATTTCACGGCCCACTTGGTGTACCAGCAACCTACTTTTTTTAAGGACTTCGCAATCTCCCCACCAACTGCTCCCCACTCGACGAAATGTTCTCGCCGCTGAACTAGCGGTGAATTGGGATGCATCAGAACTAGAATGACTTCACTTCCATTGTCGAGGCTCCCTCTTATTCCGGACTCCAGTTTCTCATACGCAGGGGGCAACCCCGAGCAAAGCCAGTTCTCGATGACTACGACCTTATCTCCTTTTTTCGTTTCAAGCAGTTTGACCTCGATGTCATCTAGATAGCCATATTCCTGTTTTCCGTACGCCTTCTGGACCCCCTTAGCCGCTACAGACGCAATTTGCGCACCGACCTTTTCGGCTACACCAGCCATCTTAAGCTGATGAATAAGCCGATTGGCTTCTTCGTTTTGTTTTTCCCGCTGGAAGTAGGATCCTAACAACGAAAGCGTCGCTCCAAACAGTGTAAAAAGCAATCCAGGAAGGACTTGACTCGACAATCCACGATTTGCCTCCTTGAACGCCTCATTCCATTGAATCGGCGGGTTGGGCTTTTCAGGATCCCTCGGCCAATAGACAAAAAGACACGCGATGTACACCAGCGCAATCGATAGGCAGAGAACAGCCAGAACCAAGGATCGGTTACTCTTGAAATGGAACATATTACAGTTTACGCAATTCTATGGCGAAACTCGCATTCTAAACTTGAAACCTTCAAATTCTAGTGGCCTTGAAATCGGGGATTTAAATTGCCACCGTTCCTTGTGTGCTCCATGGTAGGAGTGAACATCGAGCAATGACACGACCGGAATGGCGCATTCGCCCAATGGAGATTGGGGACTATGATTCAATGCTTGCACTTTGGATGGGCATGGATGGACTCACCCCCAACGAGCATGATACACGCCAAAGAATTGCCTCCTACCTTGACCACAACAAGGGCCTGAGTTTCGTTGCCACGTGCGGAAATGAGCTGGTTGGCACACTACTTTCCGGCACCGATGGACGTAGAGGCTTTCTTCAACTTCTGGCTGTAAAGCCCGCCTTCAGGGGCCTTTCCATTGCCACCACACTCGTGGAAAACTCGGTGAAGGCATTTGCGGAGCTGGGTATCAGTGAGATCCGGATTTTTGTGATGAAGGACAACGGTCCCGCTCACAACTTCTGGAAAAAGTTGGGGTGGATGGTCAAGACTGACGTCGAGGTCATGTCATTTCATCCGAAGCGCCCAGAATGAGTATTCGGCAACTCGATGCCATGGACAGGAACAGTCGCTACTTCACCGCGTGATACAAACTCGCGATGCCAAAGGATAGTGGCCGCGCCTTCGCTTCACGGAAGCCATTCTCGCGAATCATGCGGCACATGTTTTCCCCACTGGGAAATTGCTCAATGGTATTGCAAAGATACTCGAAGGCTCCGCGCTCACCGGTGATGACACCCGCCACCTTGGGCATCACTTTCCTCAGGTAAAAGAGGTGTGCCTTCCGCATGAGCGGCTGGGTGGGCAGGGAGAAATCCAGTACGAAGAGACTGCCACCGGGACGCAGCACGCGGGACATTTCGCGCAGGGCATCCGGCCAGGAGGCCATGTTCCGCAGGCCAAAGGCCACGGTGAGCACATCGGCCGCGCCATCCACGATGGGCATGTTCATGGCATCCGCGACCATCAGGTGCTGCAGGCCACGCTTGCGCGCTTCCTGGAGCATGGGTGCGGAGAAATCCAGCCCCACCACGGTAGCTTGCGGGCAGGCCCTCTGGATGGCTTCCGCGAGGTCACCACTGCCAGTGGCCACATCCAGCACCACCTTCGGTTGCAGCGCCTCCACGGCTCGCGCCGTGGATTTCCGCCACAGCACATCGATGCCCAGGCTGAGCACGTGATTCGTCAGCACATAGCGACCTGCGATGGCGGCAAAGGCACGGCGCACAAAGGTGGCATCCTGTCCCATGGGGCCTGCTGCTGCCGATTCCTTCGCTGCTTGCTGCTCCATGTGCCGTGCTGAGTACTGTACGCAGCAAGAAAATGGTGCTCACGAGAGGACTCGAACCTCCACGGGTCTCCCCACAAGATCCTGAATCTTGCGCGTCTACCAATTCCGCCACGTGAGCATTTTGTCTGCGGCAGGAGGGTCAGTTTAGCCGAAGCTGGGTTTTCTCAACTGAAATTATCAAGATATCGTCCTCTTTTCCGTTCACCAAGGGCTGGATCATTCCTGATCGCGGGCCATTCCGACCTCAAACAGCCTGAAATGACTCCCAGGCGCGGTCTTCAACCGAAAGAGGGGAACCCTCTCCCCGGCACCCGCCATGAACGGTGACTTGCCGTTGCGCTCGGAGCTTAATCCCCCACCCGGCCGGATCCGGGAGTCTCCAGGCGGAAGAGGTAATTCATGTTCGCCCCGGTGGTGGAATCCAAAGGTGTGCCGGCACCCAGCATGGGGCGTTGCAGGGGTGGTCGGGTCCGGGAGGTGTTGGTGAAGAAATACAGCCAGCCGTCTGCACCAAAGCAGAGTCCCGCAGGCCACAGCAGTCGCGGCTCGGCGGCGAGGATGCGGTACTCCTTCTTCCCTGCCGAGATCATTCCAATGCCCTTGGCTGCCAGATCGGAGACGTAGATGTTCCCCTTGTTGTCCATGGACATGCCGTCGCTCACGGGTTTCGTGGAGTACTCTTCCACGAGCCCGGCCAGCTTTTCAGGAAGCATGTTCACATCCCGCAGGTGCTCCGTGCGCACACGGTAGAGCTTCTGGGAGCGCACGGGGCCGAAGTAGAGCCACTCGCCCTTCTTGTCGAGTGCGAGCGCGCTCACGCCTCCCTGTGGGTCCGCCACCGTGCCATCCAGGCGGCGGGTCTCCACCTTGTGCCCGTCGATGGTCAATTCCAGACCGGCCACGGGTACCACGGAGGGATGTCCCTGAAGGACTCGATGGGCCAGGCCGGTGGTGAGATCCAGCACCACCAGGGCGGCATCCGCTCCGGCAGCTGGATCGCTGATGTAGATGAACGGAGCCTCCGGATCGACGGCGAGGTCATCCAGAAGGGAGCCGGGCAGCACCGCCGGAAAGGCGAGATTGTAGATGCGGTGCAGCTTGTACTTGGCGGTGTCCCAGCCGACGACCTTGGGCGGGTACTCGCTACGCCGGCCATTGTCCAGCATCCAGACCACGCCCGCCTTGTCGATCTGCATGCCCTCTACCGCGTCCAGCAGGAGCGGCTGGCCTGCGGTGGCCTGGCTGACGTCCGTGGTGGGGAATGGGCGCGAGGTGCCGCCCTTACCCACATCAATGATGCGATTCTGTGGCCGCTCCTCACGACTCACGCTCATGAGGAAATGGTTGTCCGGAGTGATGGTGAGTCCGGCAGGGGCCAATGGAAGCTGATACACCATCTCCAGCTTCGGCTCAGCAGCCGGGAGCCGCATGGCCCCCTGCATTCCCAGCCCCACAAGCACAAGGCCGGCCACATGCCGCCAAGTCCTATGTCTCTGGGTCGAGGAAACCATCGCGGGACATGATGAGCACAGCACTCCGGCTTGACAAGTGCGGGCTGCGCCACGGGGTGCGTTTTCATCCATGGGGAGATAGTCTGCTCACTCCCTGTGGCGTCATCAGTGGACGAACAAACTACCAGTTCCTGATCCACCTCGCGATGGCCTCATCCTTGCGACGGGTCTCCGCATCGTAGAAGAGCGGGTCCTGGGACCCGATATCGCCGAAGGTCCAAAGGTCGAAGGTAGGATTGATCGCATCCTCGGTGCCTCCCTTGATGTACTGGAAAGGACGGCCCCATCCATCTACCAGGTAGCGGTAGCCTTCGCTGCTGGTTGCCACCATGTTCTTGGGGAGGTTCGAGTTGATGCTGTGCTTGGCCTCCTCCTCGCTGATCTTCCCATCTGAGGCATTGCCAGTCGCGGAAGCAGACTTGATTTCACTATCGCCATCGCCCGTTAATGCCTGATACAGCATCCGCGCGGCTCCCACTCGGATGTCCTTGCCGGAGACCTTCATCATGGCGTCGGGATGCGCTGGAGTGGGATACTGGCCGTGCTCTTCCAAGTACTGCTCAAGGCCGGACTTGATGACTGCGTGGGCAGCGACGCTGCGGTTGCGTTTCGATGGCGCATGGGAGATTGGAATGGGACGCAGGGTGAGTCCCGCCAGAAGACCAATGAAGGCAAGCCCCACCAGCCACTTCAGCGCCGGGAAGCCCTTCTCGGGACAAGGTGGTGAACTATCGACACTCATGAGTGCTTTTCAGGTAACGCGGGCCTACAGGCTGGCCGGATGGACGGCAATGCTCTGCACGCACAGGGAGATAGACATCCCCAAAAAGCAAACAACCCAGCCATCGCACGATGACTGGGTCGCGTTTATCAATAAGATTGATAAAAAGGTCCAGTTTACCAGTTCTTGATCCAGGCAGCCGTAGTCTCAGAATTCCTACGACCTTCCGCCTCGTAGACCATGCCACCGGCACGACCTTCCAAGTCGCCGAAAGACCAGAGATCATAGGTGGAATTGATGGCATCCCCGGTAGGCAGCGAGCCTTTGGAATACTGGAACGGGCGGTTCCAGCCGTCCGCCAGGAAGTAACCGTCCGGGCTCTTCACCACCATGCTTTTCGGCAGGTTGGAGTTGATGCTCATCTCGGACTCTTCCGCCGTGATCTTTCCGTCGGAGATATTGCCACTACCCGTGGCGAGCTTGATTTCGTTGTCTCCGTCGCCCGAGATGGCCTGGTAAAGCATGCGCGCGCCGCCGACACGCACATCCTGACCGTGCACCTGGGTGGTGGCACCTGGCGTATTCGGTTCGGGGTATTCACCCTGCTCCTCCTTGTACTGTTCGAGGGCCGACTTGATCACCGCATGGGCGGCGATGGTGCGATTGCGCGCAGCGGCCAGCTGGGCGTACTTGAAGCCACCTAGGGTAAGGCCTGCCAGAATGGCGATGATGGCGATCACCACGAGGAGCTCCAGCAACGTGAAGCCTTTCTCAAGCAGGGATTGCGAACGGTTGAGTTTCATGAGGTCGTTCTTTTGGGGGGATTTACGGACAAGCAAGCGGACGAAGGGGCCGCCGTACGGCAGCCCCGTTGACGCATCAGCTCTTCTCATTGATGCCCTGGATGATCTGGATGAGCGGCATGAACAGCGCCAGCACGATGACACCGACGACCACGGCCAGAATCACGATCATGAGCGGTTCCAGCATGGAGGTGAGCGCTGACACGGAGTTGTCCACTTCATCCTCGTACACGTCCGCCACCTTCAGGAGCATTTCGGGGAGCTGACCGGTTTCCTCACCCACGTCCACCATGGAAATCACCATCGGGGGGAAGACCTTGCTGGACTCCAGCGGAGCCACCATGCTCTCACCTTCCTTCACCGCGTTGTGCACCTTGTCGATGGCGTCGGAGACGACCACGTTGCCGGCGGTTTCACGGGTGATGTTCAGCGCCTGGAGAATCGGCACACCGGAGGTGACCAGCGTACCCAGGGTACGGGTAAAGCGGGAGATGGCGCTCTTGCGCTGCACGTCACCAAAGAGAGGCAGCTTGAGCTTCCAGGCATCGATGATGGCACGCCCACCCTTGGTAGACTTGACCACCTGCCACAGCACGATGGCGCCCGCGGTGCCGATGATGAGGAAAATGATGTTCCCCTGGATCCACCGGCTGAAGCCGATGACCGCCTTGGTCAGTTCAGGCAGCTTGTTGCGGTCGCCGAGCATTTCTTCGAAGATCTTCTCGAACTTCGGCACGATGACCGTCATGAGGAAGATCATGATGCCCACGGCGATGACCATCACGATGATGGGATACACCATGGCGGCCACAATCTTGTTCTTCAGCTTCTGGGCCTTTTCCTGGTACTCGGCCAGACGGTTGAGCACGAGTTCGAGCACACCGCCGAGTTCACCGGCCTTCACCATGTTCACGTACAGCTTGTTGAAGATGCGCGGGAACTGCTGGAGGCTTTCAGAGAAGGTGCTGCCGGTCTGCACGGAGTCCGCCAGCGTATTGATGGTGCGCTTCATCACCGGGTTGGGCTCCTGACGGCCCAGCACCGTGAGACCGCGCAGCAACGGAAGACCGGAGTCGATCAGTGTTGCGAGCTGGCGGGTGAAAATCATCAGCGTCTTGCCAGCCACCTTGGCCGAACCGGAGGCCTTGCCCCCCGTCTTGGTCTTGCCCTTCCCCGCGGACGTGCGGACGCGCTTTTTGATGGCGGCGGTATCCCCCTTGCCCTCCTCGACGACCTGCGTCGGATAGAGCTGGCCGCGGCGAAGCTGCCCGATGGCCTCAGCCTCGTTCGGCGCATCAATCACTCCGGCATTCTCCTGCCCGTTCGAATCAAGGGCGATGTAATGAAATTTCGGCATAACGTGGGGTCGTCAGTGGGTCAGCTGGTTTTTGCTTCGCTTAAAGATTACTGGGTTTCGGGGAAGCTTGTCCACTGGGAAAAAATGGCAATTTCCAGCGGCTCAGGCTCTACCGAACCGGAGTTTCATCAGGTATACTTGAGGACTTCTTCGATGGAGGTCTCGCCGTCGTAGATGTTTCGCAGGCCGTCCTCGCGGAGCGTTTGCATGCCCAGCTCGATGGCCTTCTGGCGGAGGACCAGGGTCGGCGCCTTTTGGGTGATGAGCTCCCGCAGGGGGTCATTGATATCCAGGAGTTCGTAGATGCCCTTTCGGCCCTTGTATCCTGAGTTGCCGCATTTCTCGCAGCCCCCCCCGGTGTAGAAGTGCTTGTCGCCAATGTCGCTCTGCGAAAGGCCAAGCTGGTTGAGCACAATGGCATTCGGCTGGTAGGGAATCTTGCAGCCCTTGCAGATGGTGCGCAGGAGGCGCTGGGCCAGGATGCCCTCCAGCGTGGCCGCCACGAGGAAGGGCTCCACGCCCATGTCGATGAGACGCGTCACGGCGCCCGCGGCGTCATTCGTGTGCAGCGTGCTCAGCACCAAGTGACCCGTGAGTGAGGCCTGGATGGCGATCTGCGCCGTTTCCACGTCACGCATCTCTCCTACCATGATGCGGTCCGGGTCCTGACGAAGGAAGGCGCGCAACGCACGGCCGAAGGTGAGACCCACCGCTTCATTGATGGGCACCTGCATGATGCCTTCGATGTCGTACTCCACCGGATCCTCTGCGGTCAGCAGCTTCGCATCGATGGTATTGATCTCCTTCAGCGCGGCGTAGAGAGTGGTCGTCTTGCCCGCGCCCGTGGGTCCGGTGACGATGAAGATGCCGTTGGGCTTGTGGATCGTCTCGTGGATGTAGTTGAACAGGAAGGGCGGCATCCCCAGATTCTCCAGGGACAGGTTCACCGAGGAACGGTCCAGCACGCGGAGCACCACGCTCTCGCCGTACTGCGTGGGCAGGGTGGAAACGCGCATGTCCACCGGCCGGCCATCCACCACGGTCATGATGCGGCCGTCCTGGGGCACTCGGCGCTCCGCGATGTTCATGTTGGACATGACCTTCACGCGGGAGATGACGGAGGCGGAGAGATGCACCGGGGGCGGCGCCATTTCATACAGCGAACCGTCCACACGATAGCGAATCTTGAACTCGTGCTCGAAGGGCTCGAAGTGGATGTCCGAGGCCTTTTCCTTGATGGCCTGCTCCAGCACGAGGTCCACGAAGCGCACGATGGGGGCGCTGTTCGCCTCCTGTTCCAGGCTGGCCTTGTCCCCGGGCTTCCCTGAGGTGACGCCGAGCTGGTTGAAGATGTCCTGGATGCTCTCGGTGCCGCTGCCGTAGCTCTTGTCGATGAGCTTTTGCACCTGCTCACGACGCGCCACCACGGGCACAATGTTCTTCCCGAGGCCGAAGCGAAGGTCTTCCAGCAACTGGGGATTGAGCGGATCCGTGAGGGCCACATGCAGGCCATCCGGCGCGAGCTGGATGGGGAAGGCGCCACAAAGGCGCGCCATGCCTGCAGGAATGGTCTGCAGGATATCCGGGGTCGGCTCGAAGGCGTCCAGATCGTAATGCTCCGCGCCGATTTCCTCGGCCACGGTGGCCCAGAATTCATCGACGTGATTAAAAATGCCGTACTCCACCAGCAGGTCCACAATGTCCTTGCCAGTGTGTTTCACATCGTGAACCAAATCGCTCGACTGGCCCTCATCAAGCAGGCCCCGCTGCAAGAGCATGTCCACCACGCTGTCTGCTGTCATGTTCGTAAGAATTAAAAGTGCTGTAGCTGAATGATTGCGTTCTAAAACTCCGGCGGCTCCACAGGACTAGCTCGCGTCGGACATGGTCTCTTCGATCACCTCTTCCGCCGTGGTCATGCCGGCCAGCACCTTGCGCACGCCGTCTTCACGCAGGGTGCGCATGCCCAGCTCTCTCGCGCGCTTGCGCAATTGCGGGGAGGACAGGGACTGGTTGATCATGCCGCGCACTTCGTCATCCATCTTGAAGATCTCGATGATGGAGAGTCGTCCGCGGTAGCCGTTGTTGCGGCACTTGGGGCAACCTTCCGGCACCATGATGGTGGCGCCGTAGACTTGGGAGGCATCCAGCCCCAGCTTGCGCAATTCTGATTCCGTAAGCGAGCCTTCCTTCTTGCACTCGTTGCAGAGCTTGCGCACGAGGCGCTGGGCCTCAATGGCGCGCACGGCGGAGGCGATGAGGAAGGGCTTGATGCCGATGTCCGTGAGACGCGAGACGGCACTGGGCGCGTCATTCGTGTGCAGCGTGCTGAAGACAAGGTGACCGGTGAGGGAGGCGTTGATGGCGATGCTCGCCGTCTCCATGTCTCGAATCTCACCAATCATGATGATGTTCGGCGCCTGGCGCAGCATGGCGCGCAGGGCGGCGGCGAAGGTCATGCCGATATCCTCTTTCACCATCACCTGGTTGATGCCGGGCAGTTCGTATTCCACCGGGTCTTCCACCGTGATGATCTTGCGGTCAGGACGGTTGATGTAGTTCAGGCACGCGTAGAGCGTCGTGGTCTTGCCCGAACCGGTGGGACCGGTCACCAGGATGATGCCGTCCGGCAGGGTGATGAGCTTTTCAAAGGTCTCCTGGTCATCCGAGAGGAAGCCAAGGTCGCTCAAGCCGAGGCGAAGCGAGCTCTTGTCCAGAATACGCATGACCACGCTCTCACCATTGCTGGTAGGCACGATGCTCACGCGCAGGTCCAGTTCCTTGTCCTGGAACTTCATCTGGATACGGCCGTCCTGGGGGATGCGCTTTTCGTCGATGCTCATCGTGCCCGTCATGATCTTGAGTCGGGCGATGATGGAGCTGTGCAGCTTCTTGGGGTGGTGCTCCACGTCATGCAGCACACCGTCAATGCGGTAGCGGATGCGGAGGTCCTTCTCCATGGGCTCGATGTGAATGTCCGAGGAGCGCGCCTTGAAGGCCTCCATCAGGGTGTTCGTCACCAGGCGGATGATGGGTGCCTCGGCATCGCTGCCGACTCCTTCCACGCCCTTCACAATGGTTGACGCCATGTCCCCTTCATTTCCATAGATTGCGGAAAGGAGGGTCCGGATGTTCTCCGGCGTGGCGCACACGAAGTCGATCTCCGTCTTCAGCACGTGGGGCAGGGCATCCAGCGTCTCAAAGTTGTTCGGGTCGCTGATGGCGACCTGCAAGCGGCCGTGCTCGAAACCGAGCGGGACCACGCGGTAGCGGCGGGCGGCTTCCTCCGACACCACCAGTTTCAGGTCCGCCGGCGGTACAAAGCCCGTAAGATCCACAAACTCCATGCCGGAATTCACCGCCATGGTCCTTGCCACATCTTCCTCGCTCACCACCCCGGACTTAATCAGGCCCTCAATCAGCGTTTCGGCGGGTTTCTTGGTCTTGCGGACGTGCTCAAGGTCCTGCTCGGTCACCATTCCCGCCTCGCGGAGAAGTTCGAGCAAAAAGTCTTCGTTGGAATACATGTAAACCGTGGCTGTTACGTGGATTTTAGGGGCAAATTCCTGTCAGGAAGGTGAGATTACCCCGTGCGGCATTTCAGTGTCAATACTGCCCGCCTTTTTTACTAAATCTTGAGATACGGCTGTCACTTGACGCGTTCGTTCTCACCCACCCTGTCAAATTCCATACGCCTCCCATGTATTCACGACTCAGCAAATTGCCTAGCCTCCTCGCGCTTGTCTGCGCTGCCATTCTCCCGCTTCAGCCCGCTGACCTGCACGCTCATGATGGCGCCCAGCAGATGGTGGACACGGCAAATGCCCTCCTCGCCACCCTGCCTGCGGAATCCAAGGCCAAGGCCGTGTTTCCCTTTGATCACGACGAGCGCCAGAACTGGCACTTCATCCCGAAGGAGCGCCTCGGCCTCCCCATCAAGGAGATGACCCAGGAGCAGCGTCTCCTGGCCCACGCTCTGCTGAACTCCGGTCTCAGCACCACCGGCTACATGAAGGCCGTCTCCATCATGTCCCTGGAAGAGGTGCTCTACACCATCGAAGGTGCAGACCCCGCGAAGCGTGAGGCCACGCGTGAGAAGCGCAACCCGGAGCGCTACTTCGTAAGCATCTTCGGCGAACCCTCCATGAAGGGTACCTGGGGCTGGCGCTTCGAAGGCCACCACCTCTCCCTCAACTTCACCGTGAAGGACGGCGCCCTGCTCCGCGTGACGCCCGCGTTCTTCGGCACCAACCCTGGCGAAGTCCGCGAAGGCCCCCGCACCGGTCTGCGCGTCCTCGGTCAGGAAGAAGACCTCGGCCGCGACCTGGTGAAGTCCCTGGACGACGCCCAGTTCAAAAAGGCCCTCGTGAGCGCGGAAGCCTACAAGGACGTCCTCACCGAAGCCAAGCGTGAAGTCACTCCCCTCACCCCGGATGGCCTCAGCGAGACGGAATTGAACGACGCCCAGAAGGCCAAACTGGAAAAGCTCATCAAGGCCCACCTCTTCCGCAGCCGCCCCGAGGTAGCTGAGGAAGCCTGGAAGGAAATCAAGACCAGCGGTCCGGTGTTCTTCGCCTGGGCTGGCGGCAAGGAGAAGGGCCAACCCCACTACTACCGCGTGCAGGGCAAGACCTTCGTCGTGGAGTACGACAACACCCAGAATGACGCAAACCACATCCACGTGGTGTGGCGCGACTTCGACAGCGACTTCGGTCGCGACCTGCTCGGCGAGCACCTAAAGGCGGCGCACCAGGCGCAAGGGAAGTAAGTGGTGAGTGGGAAGTAGCTCGTAGTAAATAGAGAGTGCGCAGGGAGCGGGAACGGCAACAACAGCCACGCCCCTGCTGACATCTCACCAACTCAAGGGAACGGGAGCATGCTTGCTCCCGTTTTTTTGTGGGCGGTGATGGGCTGGCATCTGTCGAGGTTTAAGATTCACGAGAGATCCAGATGTTGTGACGCGCAGCGTCCTTGGACTGCGCGCAGCCTGCTGCCGCTTTCCAGAGTCCACAGCCTGCTGTGGCGATTGTGACACTCACTCGTAAGGCGACACATCGCTGAAGGCTTGGCGACTTCGTCGCAGTGATGCGTGCAGCAGGCTGCACTTTAGGAAAGCGGCAGCAGGCTGCACGCAGTCCAGGGCCTTCGGCACCGCTTCCATATCTTTAACCAGACGTTCATGCGTTGAGATGTCATTCCCCGACGCTGAAAGTTTCTCCATTCACCACCACACCAACATCCCTGCACCATGCAATTCACCACACGCTGAAACCCAAGAATCCACCCACCTCCCCGCCCTCGCAATACCAGGCAAATGCGATTCTACATCAAAGGCCTCAACCCTCACCCCCACTCCGCCATGATGGACAACCGCACCGCCGTAGAAGTCACCTGCCTTAGCTTCAATGGCAGACCTTTCTCCATGGAGGAGGCTGCACGCCGCATGATGAACCTGTATCCGGACCGGTGTCTGAGCAGCGGGGACGCGTGGCATGAACTGGAAACTTCCGGCATGCTCGTGCCGAAGGAGAATGACCCCACCGCCATCAGCTTCGCCGCGCACAAGCTGCGGGTGTTGGATCATCCGTGCTCGCAGGCCTAGATCGGTTAACCTAAACGTGGCTGCATTGGGAACTCAGTCGCGGAGCGACGGCCGAGTCTTAGCCCGGCCTTTCAAGGCCGGGTATGTGACTGGAATAAGCGTCGCGGAGCGACGCCCGAACCGGTGAATCTTGGGCGCGGTCATGTGTTCGGGTGTCGCTCCGCGACACTACTGCCCCACCATCCCACCCGGCCTTGAAAGGCCGGGCTAAGACTCGGGCGTCGCTTCGCGACTAAATCCAGTTGCTTCTCCTCTGTGATTGAGCGCGGCAATGTCATTGTTAAACAGCTCTGATCGAAGGGAGCATTATCTCCTCATAAACAGCACGCGAGAAGATGATGACGCGCATGCCTGACGTGGAGTGATGGTGCGTCAGGAGTTCGGGAGCAGGAATGCTCCCGCTCCTTGAGAAGGCGCGTGCGACTTCAAACAAAGCAGTGATTCCAAACGTGCTCGAAAGCGCTCTGCGCAAAGTGAGCCCATCATCACAGTCGCTGCTCACACTCATCACAGGCACCCAGGCATAAGCATTTGTATTACACCATCCTACAATACGGGGTGCGAATGATCCCTCGTTGCAACTTTCTGCGGGATGCGCGGACATTCCGCTCATGGGGCCGAATAAGCCGGAGTGCGGTTTCATCCAATGGGGCGTCCGTTGCAAAACGGATGCACAAAAAAACCCATCGATAAACCACCCCCCAGAACCCCAGATGAAACTTTCAACGTCACGCATCTTCCGCGCGCCTGTGGTGCTCGCGATCACGCTTGCCTCAGCATTCGCCTTCGCGCTTCCCGCAGAGGCACGCGACAGACATGACCACGGCCATCATCACAGCAAGAAGTCCAAGAAACACCGCCACCACAGTCATGGCCATGGTCATGGTGGTCACGGCCATCATCACCGTACACCGGTGCGCTTCTGCGGCAGCCACAGGCACCATCATGTGCACTACTGGCACGGATGGGATCACCGCAACTACAAGTGCTATGGGCACAAGTAAGCGACGCCCCTTGCACAGAAATCTGCGCAAGCACCTGAATAGAATCACCGCCACGCCCATCCAATCAGGCAGATGCAGACGAGTGTTCTTAAGAGGAGCAGAAGCGCTCCGGCGTGATGCCTCACCTCTCACCTCGTCTGCGTCCGGTTTTTCAAAAAACAACCCATTGAATATCGTATGAAGCTTCGCCTCACCAGGATTGCCACCATCATCGCCCTGACCTTTGGAGCGCTCGGACTTTCAAGTTGCTACCATCACCACCCGGGTGGCCACGGACATCACCGTGGAGACGGTCATCATCATGGGCATGGTCACGGTCATGACCACCATGATCATCATTGACCGTTGGCGGAAGGCTCCGCTGGCAACGTCTTGCCGAAGGCCTTGAGCGCATCGGCAAGGCGGCGCACCTCGCGAATCGTATCCGCGAGCACGGGCGCCGCATCCTTCAACCGGTCCTCGCGTGCGAGACGGCTGAGGGTGCGTGCGGCTTCAAGGGCGATGGGCGCGCTGTAGTTGCCCAGCAGGCCCTTGAGCGAGTGCGCGGCCTGGTGCAGCGCTGCGCGATCCTTGTCTCGCAAGGCTGTCTCCGCTTCCAGGAGCATGTCCTCGGAATCCTCCGGATAGATCTCCACGAGCTGGCGCATCAGTCCTTCATCACTGATGGACTCGCGGAACGCCGCCGCATCAAACACAGAATCCGGATCCGGCTCCAGTGGGTCTGGCATGTCACAAGGAGGGGTGCCGCCGCGCGCGGAAAGCGGCACGGTGGTGAAGCTCTCCACGGCGCGGTAGAGCTCGCCCGAGCGCACGGGCTTGGAGACATAATCATCCATGCCGGCAGCCATGCAGCGCTCGCGGTCACCCTTCATCGCATTCGCAGTCATGGCGATGATGGGAAGGTGCCCGCCGGACTCGCGCTCCTGCTCGCGGATCATGGCAGTGGTCTCAAAGCCATTCAGCTCCGGCATGTGCACGTCCATGACAATCGCATCGTAGGACTCCTGCGAGAGCATCTCCAGCGCCTCCCGGCCGTTGTTCGCCACGCTCACGGCGTGCCCGCGGTCCTCCAGCATGCGCGTGGCCACGAGTTGATTCACGCGACCGTCTTCCACCAGCAGCACATTGAGCGGGCGCAGCGGGTGCGAGGGCAGCGGCTGGAAGGGGCAGGTGTCCCCCAGTTCATAATCCTCGCACAGGTCGAGGATTTGCACGATGGCATCGAAGAGATCGCTTTGCTTCACCGGCTTCGTCAGCACGCGCTCGATGCCGGTTTGCGGAGAATTCGCCAGTTGCAGGAGATGTCCTGCGGAGGAGAGCATGAGAATCTTGGGCGCATCACTGCCCAACAGGAGATGCGCCCGGCGGCTCACTTCCATGCCGTCCATGCCGGGCATCATCACATCCATGAGCACGAGATTGAAGATGCGCCCCTTCGGAGAGCCGAGAAGCTCCAGCGCCAGCACGCCACTGGCCACGCAGGTGGGAATCATCTGCCAGCCCTTGAGCATTTCATCCAGGATGAGGCGATTTGTCGCATTGTCATCCACCACGAGCACGTGCAGGCCCTTGAGCACACCCGGCTCGGGACGCTTGCAGGGAACTGGCTCAGTGACCAGTCCCAACTGGGCCGTGAAGTGGAAGGTGCTACCCGCACCAGGTGTGCTCTCCACCCAGATGCGTCCATCCATCATCTCCACGAGCTGCCGGCAGATGGTGAGCCCCAAACCGGTGCCACCATAGTGCCGGGTGGTGGAGCTCTCCGCCTGCGTGAAGGCTTCGAAAATCTTGTGGTGCTGCTCCTCCGCGATGCCGATGCCGGTATCCTTCACCGAGAAGTGGAGCATCACGTGGCCTTCCGAGAGGGCCTCCACCCGCACCTCCACGACCACCTCACCCTCGTGGGTGAACTTCACCGCATTGCCCACCAGATTCACCAGCACCTGGCGCAGGCGGGCGATGTCCCCCACCAGGATCTCCGGCACCCCAGGCTCGATGTGGCAGGCGAGTTCCAGATTCTTCTCCGCCGCACGCACGCCCAGGCTCTGCAGCGTATCGCCAATCGCATCCCGCAGGCGGAACTCCTGGTCATCCAGCCCCAGCTTGCCCGCCTCGATCTTGGAGAAGTCGAGGATGTCATTGAGAATGGTCAGCAGGGACTCTGCGGACTGGCGCACGAGCGTCTCATAGGAGCGCTGCTCGGGGCTGAGGTGCATGTTCAGCAGGAGCTCCGTAAGGCCCAGGATGCCATTCATGGGCGTGCGGATTTCGTGGCTCATGTTCGCCAGGAATTCGCTCTTCGCGCGGTTCGCCATCTCGGCGGCCTGCTTGGCGAGGCGGAGCTGCTCCTCCCCCTCTGCCAGGGCATACAAGGACTGCTTCTGCTCCGTGACATCCGTGTGGGAACCGGCCATGCGATACGGCCGCCCCTTGGCATCGCGCAAGGCCATGCCACGGGCGAGCATCCAGCGGTAGCTACCGTCCCGGTGCCGGAAGCGGAACTCCACCGCGTAGCCCTCCATGCGACCGTCCAGGTAGTCATTCACCGCCTGCATCACCCGGTCGTGATCATCGGGATGCAGCAGCGCCTCGAACGTGGCGAACACGTTCTCGAGTTCGTGGTCCTCATACCCCACCATGGCCTTCCACCGCGGGGAGAAGTAGACCTGATTCGTCAGGATGTCCCAGTCCCAGATGCCGTCATTGGCCCCGCGCACGGCCAAGGCGAAGCGCTCCTCGCTCTCCGCCAGCGCGCGCATGGCCTCCTTGCGCTCGGTGATGTCCGTGATGGCGCCTGCCATGCGATGCGGGGTGCCGTCTGGATTGCGGATGGCCTTGCCACGCGCGCGGAACCAGCGGTAGCCTCCGTCCTTGCAGCGCAGGCGGTACTCCACGTCATAGGGGAGGTCGCGCTCCAGGTGCGCGTTCAGCGCCTCCATGGTGCGGGCCTTGTCCTCCGGATGGAGGCGGGATTCCCATTCGATGAATTTGTTGGAGAGCTCGTTGTTACCGTAGCCCAGCAGTTCCTTGAAGCGGGGCGAGTAATAGATCTCCTGCGTGCGGACGGTCCAGTCCCAGATGCCGTCATTGGTGCCGCGCACCGCCATGGCGAAACGCTCCTCGCTGGCCAGCCACGCCTTCCGCGCGCTCTGTTCCTGGCGGACCTGCGCCTCCAATTCCCGGATGCGCTCGCGCAACTGGGTCTCAGCGGATACGCCTATCTTTGTAGCTCGGCTGGCCATCCTGAAGGAATTCGCAGGCCGTTAGCAAGTTCCGCCTGCAACGCCAGCGAAATCTAGCACAGGCAGTGCCGATTTGTCGAATGGAGGTATGGAAAGATCGCAGAGTGCCATGGGAGAGGAGAAAAGTGGGAGGGAGGCTTGGGGCTTGAGGACGCGGATGCAGCGATAGTGGCCGACTTTCTCCGAAAGTCGCAGCACTCCACCCCATCCATTGCGTACCACCCATGTGATGCCAAAGGACACTCCCTCCTGGCAAACTTCCAACCGAAGGGAGCTTCCCGAAGGCGGAGAACCAGGAGCCATGGCTCGCTCACAAAGGGCTTCAGACTGCTGCGACTTTCGGAGAAAGTCGGCCACTATCGCTGCCGCCCCCCTGCTTCCGCCTAGCTCAGCCGGATCACTCCTTTCCCGCCGTCAGCTTCTTCAAACTCCGGCGGAGGCTCCGGAGATGGAACCGCTGGAGGTGGTCAAACAACTCAAAATTGATATCCTCGAGTATCCACGCTGCCTGTTTCTTGGACCTGCAGGTCGACAGTTCCTGGACCTTCCGCGCCACCGCAAGGCACCCGTGCGCCACATCATGCAAATCAATGGCGGCATCCTGAATCTCCGCATCCGACAGTCCTGAGCCCAGCCTGTCGAGCTTCTTGCAGAGAAGCACCACCGCATCCATTCCCGTACCCAGAAACGGTCCACCATCCTTCTGCACTGCTTCCTCGCGACCCTTGTTCACCTTCTGCTTTTTGGAAATCGTCTCTGGCTTTTTCGCAGCAGTCTTCCGTGGGCGTTTCGATGGCATCACCCACCATGCCTGTCCTCCAAATAGACGCAACGAGGCCATTCTCTAGTTTCGCCTGTCGCACCGCCACCCCCATCTCCTCACCACAATCCCGCTTGCACCGCATTTCTCCTCCCCTTATCCTTATGGCATGACCCGTCGCGCCAAGGCCCTTGTCCTGCTGCTTATCGCAGTGGCGACCTGCGTGTCGCAGGGTCTGTCCATGACGGTGTGCCGCTGCACGGGGCATGTCTTCGTGGGTGCCGCACCGGAGTCCTGCTGCGGCGAGTGCCCGGAGGAACAAGAAGCCTCTGCCACCCTCCAGGCCGCCAGCGCAAGCCCCCTTGCCAGCGGCTGCCTGATGCTCACCAGCCGGGAAAACTGCTTCGTTGTCGTCTCCAAAGGCTGGGAAACCTACCTGCCTTCCACGGCGAAGGAACACACGCCCGCGCCGGTATACACGGCGGCGGAGCCCTTCGCCTCCCTTCTGCTCGTCCCCATGATGCCACGGCACGCCCCCACGGGAATGATGTCGTGGAATCTCACACACCAGCCGGAACCCCCGGGTCCGTCCCGCTTGGTGCTGTATCGCTCGCTTCTGATTTGAAGCAGACACGCCTCCGCCCCCTGGCTGGTGCGCCGTGACCTTGTTGCTCCCTGCAACAGGCGGCGCATGTCGTTGTGGATGCCGATGCCAATGCCGCGCATCCACACCCAACCCAAGCCCATGCCCAAGCTGTCGCCGTGTCTCTTTCCGATCTCTATTCCCCTGCCTCCCACGCATTGCCCGCAAACGCGAAGGCAAGCGCATCCCCCAGCCCGGCTGCCACAGCCGAATCCTCCACCCCGCTGCGCCGGCGCATCCTTCTGCTGCCCGCGTGGTTGCTGCCAGCTGTCCTCATCCTCGCCTTTGCTGGGCTCTTTGCCTTCGTCTTCCGCGACCGTCTCCTGCCCGCGCTGGAGGTGCAGGTCGCACAAGCCATCCTGCTGACGGACATCGACTCCGCTCCCGCGGCCGCAGCCGGCGGGGAGAAGGATGAAACGGCATCACACCATCCTACACCGCCATCACCGTCCACTCCTGCTCCTAATCTTGCTCCCTCATCCCCCTCCCCACCCCAGCTCCTCTTCCAAGCGGCCGGGTGGTTCGAGCCGGACCCGCTGCCCATCTATGCCACCACCCTGACAGATGGCGTCATCGCAAAGGTGCACGTGCTGGAAGGCCAGGAGGTGAAGCAGGGCCAGCTCCTCGCGGAACTCATCGCAGACGACAATCGCATCTCCCTCGATGCCGCCAAGCGCGCGCATGACAAGGCCGTGGCCGAGCAGAAGCTGCAAACCGTGCAGGTCACCGTGGCCGAGACCGAGGTAGCGGTGATGGCCGACCAGGTGAGAGCCGCCGAAGCCAAGCTCGCGGAGGAGAAGGACAACGAGCAACGCATCGCGAAGATTCCCTCCGGCTCCGTGTCCGATCAGGAACGCTCGCGGGCCAAGTTCGTGGTCCAGGGTCAGGCTGCAGAAGTGGCCTCCCGCCAGTCCCAACTCATCGCCGCGAAGGCCAAGGTGGAAGCCGCCAAGGCCCAGGCCGCCGCCATGGAAGCCGGCGTCGCCTCCGCTCAAGTAGCCGTGGAAAAGCAGGAGCTCGCCCTCGCCCGCACCCGCATCACCTCGCCGGTGGATGGTGTCATCCTCCAACTCCACGCCGCCCCCGGCCAGAAGAAGCTGCTGGGCATGGATGACCACCAGTCCGCCACCATCGCCACGCTCTTCGAGAAGGGGAAACTGCAGGCGCGCGTGGATGTGCCTCTCGCGGACGCCCGCGGCCTCATGGTGGGACAGCAGGCGATTGTCACCTCCGACTTCCTGCCCAACACCGAGATCCACGGCGTGGTGACCCGCATCGTGGGCTCCGCCGACCTCCAGAGAAACACCCTCCAGGCCAAGGTGCGCATCGAGAACCCCGACCCTCGCCTGCGTCCCGAGATGCTCTGCCGCGTGAAGTTCCTCGGCACCTCATCCACGCCATCATCCTCCACAGCCGCTTCGTCCTCCTCCTCATTCTCGCCCTCATCCTCGACTGCCGTGGCAGACGTCTCACCCGCAGACCCCACCCGCGCCATCATGGTCCCCGCCACCGCTCTGGTGACGGACAGCACACCGCAAAAAGCCACCTCCCTCTGGGTCATCTCCCCAGACAACTCCACCGCCACGAAGCGCCCCGCTCAGCGCGGCCCCATCGAGCGTGAAGGCTACGTCTCCATCACCTCCGGAGTCCTCCCCGGCGAGTTCGTCATCCTCCCCCCGCACGACCACCTCACCGAAGGCCGCCGCGTCCGAGTCACCGGGTCCCCTCAGTGACCCCATCACTCCAACATTTGTGCTCCCACGCACTAACGAACGTCTCGTGACATGAAAAGCACTCCTCACAGCAAACCAGCCAGCAAGGTACGAGCTTGCGCGAAGCGCCTTGGAGTGCGCGTGCGAAGCACCGCTTTGAACAGCGCGAGCCAGCATCAAACCTCTCCAGGCATTCACCAATATCCCGTCGTCCAGAAATCGGGAGCCTCAAGAACCCGCGCGTCGTTCGGACCTTTCACTCCTCCGCTCAAAGCGGTGCTTCGCACACGCACTCCAAAGCGCTTCGCGCAACGTGGCATGCCATGCGGACGCTCTTCCGCCTCAAGTGTCTGCGAGCTCACGAGACGTGCCATTGGCTGATACACGTTCCCTTTCTCCGCTTCTCCGCTTCTCCCTGTCTCCCCATCTCCCATGTCCTCCCCCTCCGTCCCATCCCCCTTCATCCAGTGCCGCGGCCTGACGAAGTCCTACAAGAAAGGCACGAATACCGTGACTCCTTTGCTGGACCTCGACCTCGATGTGCCACGCGGCTCCTTCCTCGCGCTCATGGGTCCCTCCGGCAGCGGCAAGACCACGCTGCTGAATCTCGTCGCCGGCATCGACAGCCCCACCTCGGGCACCTTGCGCATCGGCGAGTCGCAGTTGGAACGCATGTCGCGCAGCCAGCTCACGAAGTGGCGTGCCAGCCATGTGGGTTACATCTTCCAGCTCTACCACCTCGTGCCGATTCTCAGCGCGTTTGAGAATGTGGAGCTGCCCCTGCTTCTGAGCCCGCTCTCACGCAGCGAGCGGCGCGCACGCGTGCAGACGGCGCTGCAACTCGTCGGCCTCGGAGATCGCGCCCATCACACGCCTTCCGAACTCTCCGGCGGTCAGGAGCAGCGCGTGGCCATCGCCCGCGCCATCGTAGCCAATCCCGACCTGCTCGTGGCAGACGAACCCACAGGCGACCTCGACCGCGAGTCCGCCGACTCCATCCTCGGCCTGCTGCGCGAACTCGTCGCGCATCACGGGAAGACCGTGGTGATGGTGACCCATGACCCGCGTGCCGCCGATGCCGCCGACCGTGTACTGCACCTGGAAAAGGGACGCCTTTTGGAATCCCAATCCCATCGCCTAGCACCCGCCCACGTGTGATGGGACACAATACAAAGTGATGTAGTATGATTTCGAAGCTCACCAACCTCGTCATCCTCGCCTTCAAGCAGCTCAGCCGCCACCGGCTGCGCTCGCTGCTCACCATCCTCGGTGTGGCCATGAGCATGTTCCTCTTCGCCACGGTGGAGACCATGCAGCGCAGCCTGCGCCTCGCCACGCAGGCTGGCGCCGATGACACCACGCTCGTGGTCTATCGCGAGAACCGCTTCTGCCCCGCCACCAGCCGCCTGCCCGAGCACTACGAAAACACCATCCGAAAAATCGAGGGCGTGAAGGAAGTCATCCCCATCCAGATTGTGGTGAACAACTGCGGCGCCAGTCTGGACATCATCGCTTTCCGAGGGGTGCCACCGGACAATCTGATGCGCTACGCCTCGCATCTCCACGTACTGGAGGGCTCCATCGACGAATGGAAGAAGCGCTCCGATGCCGCCCTGCTCGGGCGCAACCTCGCCACGCGCCGCCGGCTGAGCGTGGGCGACCGCTTCGATGCCGCTGGCGTCACGGTGACAGTCGCAGGCATCATCGAGAGTGATGAGCCGCAGGACAGCAACGTGGCCTATGTGCACCTCCCCTTCCTCCAGCAAGCCTCCCGCCGTGGGCTCGGCATTGTGACCCAGTTCAACGTGCGCGTGAACTCCGCCGGCGACCTCGCCCGCGTGTCGAAGGAAATCGACGAACGCTTCAATGCTGAACAAGCACCCACCAGCACGCGTCCCGAGAAAGCCTTCTTTGCCGACACCGCGGCGCAACTCGTGGAGCTCGTAGGCTTCACCCGCTGGCTCGGCCTCGGCGCCGTGGCTGCCGTGCTCGGCCTCGTGGCCAATGCCGTGCTGCTCGTGGTGCGCTCCCGCGTGAAGGAGAATGCCGTGCTGCAGACGCTTGGTTTCTCCCAGCGAGCCATCGGCGTGCTCGTCGCCGTGGAAGGCATTCTCCTCGGCCTCCTGGGCGGCGCCCTCGGCGTCGCTGCCGCCTACGGCATGCTGCGCTGGCAGAGCTTCACCGTGGGGAATGAAGGCGTGACCCTCTCCATCATGCCGGACATGCCCATCCTCATCCGCGGCATGCTCACCGCCCTCGCCCTCGGCCTCCTCGCCAGCCTCTACCCCGCCTTCAAAGCCGCCCGCAAACCCATCGTCGCCTCCCTGCGCTCCGCCTGAGTCCAGCCACTTTGCATTTTTCACCTTTCATTTTTCACTTTGCATTCCATCCCACCACTCCTCCTACACCCCATCCCACCACAACGGTAATCAGTAATCAGTCTCCGAAGTTCCTCTGCGTCTCCGTGTCTCTGCGTTGAACTCACTGCACACCACCACACCCAGCACCAGCCCCCACTGTCGCACCGCTCACCGCCACACCGTCCCACCGAAATGCTCCCCCTCTCCTACGCCGTGAGAAATCTCTTCCGCGTCCCCGCGCGGCTCTGCCAGCTCGTGCTCGGTGCGGCACTCGTCATCTTCCTCCTCATGCTCGCGTCCGCCCTCTCCAACGGCATGGATGCCGTGCTGCGCTCCTCCGGCTCCGAGCACAACGTCATCGTGCTCGGCACGGGCAGCGAGGAGAGCGTGGAACGCAGCGAGATCAAAGCCTCCGTTCCCTCCCTCCTCGCCGCCTCCGTGCCCGGCATCAAGACCGTCCTTGGCAAGCCCGCGGTCTCCGGCGAGATCCACTACAACGGCCCTCTGCAAGCCGGCACGCATCCCGCCAGCCAGGCGCTCATCCGCGGCGTCACTCCCGCCGCGCTGCTGGTGCATCCGGAAGTGCAACTCCTCTCCGGTCGCTTCCCGCGCTCAGGCGAGGTCATGGTGGGCAAGCTCGCCGCGCACAAGCTGGGACTCACCGAGGACGACCTCGCCCTCGGCAAGACCATCACCGTCGCAGAGAATCCCATGCGCATCGTCGGCATCTTCCACGCACCCGGCACCGTGATGGAGGCGGAGGTGTGGGCGGACCTCAGCGACATGCTCGCCATCGGCCAGCGCGACACCATTTCCTGCGCCGTCGTGCGCCTCGATGATGCCACCTTCGACGACGTGGAAATCTTCACGCTGCAGCGGCTCGACCTCGAACTCGCCGCCATGCTGGAGAGCGAGTACTACGCGAAGCTCTCCTCTTTCTACCGCCCCCTGCGCGCCATGACATGGGTCACCACCTGCCTCGTTGCGGCAGGAGCCATCTTCGGTGGGTTGAATACTTTGTACGCTGCCTTCGCTTCCCGCGTGCGGGAAATGGCCACGCTGCAGGCCATCGGTTACCGCCGGCGTGCCCTGCTGCTCAGCCTGCTGCAGGAGGGCATGCTCGCCACCCTCATGGGCGCCCTGGTCGCCGCCGCCCTCGCCCTCTGGCTGGCGGACGGGTTCGCCGTCACCTTCTCCATCGGCACCTTCGCCTTGGAAATCACCCCTCAGGTATTGGGCCTCGGCGTCCTCGGCGGCGTGGCCCTCGCCCTCATCGGCACTTTGCCCCCCGCCTGGACCTGTCTCAAGCCGCTCCTTCCCGCCGCCCTCCGCGCCTCATAACCATAATCATCCACTCCTCCTACACCCCATCCCACCACCCGAACCCCCATTTTGCATTCTCACCGCAACTCACCCGCTAGCAGTAAGCAGTAAGCAGTAAGCAGTAACCAAGAACCAAGAACCCATGAAATCCACCCTCCGCTCTCTCACCGCCATCGTCGCCCTCGCCCTCGCCACCACCACCCACGCCGCCGACCCCGCGCTCCCCGCTTCCCTGCTCGCTGAAAAGGCTCCCAAGGACGCCGTGAGCGTGGTGAAAGCGCGTGAGAACGCCAAGCCCGGCGAGGCCGTCGTGCTGCGCGGCAAGATTGGCGGACGCAAGATCGCCCTGCTTCCGAAATTCGCCATGGCCGTACTGGCCGATGAAAAAGCCATCACCTCCTGCAACGACATGCCCGGCGACTCCTGCAAGACCCCTTGGGACTACTGCTGCGAGTCACCCGAGAAGCTGAGCTCATCCACCGCCACCATCCAGGTGCGCGATGAAAAAGGCAAAATCCTCCGCACCCCCCTTCGTGGCCTCGGTGAGCTGAAGGAACTCAGCCTCGTGGTCATCTCCGGCACCGTCGACCCCGCCTCCACCAAGGACAACCTCATCGTCAACGCCACCTCCATCTTCGTGGAGAAACCCTGAGTCATCACCGCCTTTGACTCCACCTCCAACCGTGTCGTCCTCTTCTGTGATGGGAGTTGGCGACACGGAGAGGATAGCCGCAAAGAGACGCAAAAAACTCAAGGGGTTTCCCAAAAGATAACGCAACGGCTCACTGCAGACAGCCAGCCCAAGGAGCCCTCACTTCTTGTGCCTTTTGCGACTTTTTGCGGCTAATGAACCGGGCGTGATTCTCGCGCAGAGTGTCAGAGGAAGTCGGGTCTCCAGACCGGACAGCGGTCGGCGGGTTTTCCTACCCGCCAGTCATCATCATACAATCTCCCACCCGGCAGCGGCACACTACATCATATCACATGACCACCATGCATAGCCGCTACCCCTCTCCCTCCCCACCCTGCTCCTCCTCCCCTTCTCTCTTTCGCGCGCGCTTGTCTTCTCCCTTTGACGACCGCGCAATCGCCGCCCGCACTGCGTCCGTGGGAGTACGGATGGGGGCCACGTTCAGGACAGAGATGAAATGCACCTCTTCCTCGTCCTCGCGTCCCCAGGCAAAGGCCCGGGACGCCTCGGGATGGCCCTCCAGCGTGTAAATCTCGACATACCCTTCCCAGATGGTGGTTCCATCCATCACCACATGCACCCGCACGGAGCCTTCGTGATGAGCCTCCACGCCATGGGCCACGCGTACGGCCATGCCCAAGTTATCGAGGTAAGTGGGGAAGATGTTCTTAATCATTGGCTGTGCTGCGTGTTGTTATTCCATGGTCGGTCGTTTCCATGATTGATTCGCCTTCGGGCAACAGGACCTGCCCGTCCTCCAAGGTGGGCTCCAGCGCCTTCACCGACTGCTCGCAGAGCTTCACTTCATCCTCCGCGGAAGCCAGCTGGTGCAGCATTTCTGCATGCCGTGCCTGCCACTCCTGCGTCCCCTTCCAGGGCGAAGTCCGGTGTGCCTGGAGGAGATTTCGGATGAAATTCACCCTCCACCGGGCATGCGCCAGGTTGCCGAGGACATGTTGTTGAGGGTCCATCTCGTCGATACTCCATTCGTTCAGCTGGGGGTACTCTCAGGGATACAGACTGCTCCAGTCCTTGGGGAAAGCTGCGAGCTCCTGCTTGGCGAGCAGATGGCGGTTTTCGTATTCCACACGTTCTTCCCCCCAGCTGGGTGAGTCACGGGTACTCAGCCCTTCGTTCAAGGCGATGAGGCGGGCGGTGAATCGAACGCGCCAGCGCGCATGTTTGAAAGCCTGGATATTTTCGAGAGTCGGTTCCATGGAGCTTGGGAGAGCGTCCTTGGGAATCGCTGAAGGTGCCCTGAAGGGGCGTTTATATTGCCTGCTATTGCAAAGTTTTCTTCATCAAAAGGAAAGTGTAGTGCCTTGCGGACTCACCCGATATTCACCTCACCCCCGAGCGCCACACGCTCTCGTCTCCGGCAGACTGAGTAAACTTAGCCTCCCTGCTCCTTCTTCTTCCACGCCTCCAGTATCTGGCCAGCCTGTGGATTTCCCAGCGCCTTCGCCTTCTCCAGCAGGGCAAAGGCACCCGGCACATCACGCTCACAGCCGAGGCCCTGATAGCGCATCACGGCCAGATTGATGAGACCACCGATATCGTTCTTCTCCGCCGCTTTGCTGAACAGTGTCAACGCAGCTCCATAGTCCCGTTCCACGCCCTGTCCGGTGAGGTAGAGCATGCCGAGGTTGGACACGGCTCCGGTGGAACCCAAGGCAATCGCCTTCTTGTAAAGCTCAAGCGCCCTCGCGGGGTCCTTCTCCACGCCAATACCGTGCTGATACGCGTAGCCGAGGTCACAAGTGCACCCCGGATTGTCGCGCTCCGCGCCGTACTTCAGCCAGTGCAGAGTCTTCGCCGTGTCTGGAGGGCCAAGTTCTGTGCCCATGTACAGCTCCTTGAGCGTATTCACGGCCTTCGGATTCCCCAGCTCCGCTGCCTTCTCCAGCAACTGCACCGCGCGCGGCAGGTCCTTCTCCAATCCCGCGAGACCATACCGGTAGAGGTGCGCCAGATTGTTCATCCCCTGGTGCGCGCCCAGAGCAGCGGACTTCTCATACAGCTGGCGCGCCTTGGCAGGATCCTTCTCACACCCGAATCCATTAAAGTAGAGAAACCCCAGTCCACCGAGAGAGGCAGGGTGCTTCTGTTCAGCCCCTTTCGTGAGCCAGGTGAAGGAGGTGCCATAGTCCTGCTCCAGCAGCGCCGTGGAGCCCACCTGAAACATGGCCTCGGCATCGCCCGCGTTCGCCATCTTCACCAGTTCCGAGGGGACATCCGCGGAAAGCTGGCCCGCAAGGCTCGTCAGGGCGAGGCACAAGGCGATGACAAATACTCTCTTACTCATGGCGGCGGCAGTACCAACCAGACTCCGTGACTGACTCTCGAAGAGCAAGCGCAAAGCTCACATGACGATGGAGAAATCCTTCAGGCAATGCGGACACAAAAAAACCGGGCGCCGCAAAGCGCCCGGTTTCAAATCATCACTACTAAGCGATTCTGTCTAAAAACGTTAGTCGCGAACGATGGTCGCCTTGCCGGGAGGGTAGGCGCCGGTCGGGAGGTTCCTGAGGGCGTAGTCACCCACTTCGAAGGTCAGCGTGCCCGTGGGAACAGTGGGCTGCGCCTGGCTCTCACCCAGCACGTTGAAGAAACCATCTGGCTTATGCGCATTGCCCTGGCCAGCCCATTCGATCGTCACATTCATAGGCGTGTTTCCAGGAGCCTGAAAGACCTCCTGGTTATCCAAGAGCAAGGTCTTCAGCGGAGCAGCGTTGAACTCCTGCACATCACGGAATTCGATCTTGCCAAGCTTCTCGTGGCCGACATCGGTCCACACCGTGGCGCTCAGGTGGAACTGACCACCGTTGCCCTTGGTGCCGGAGCTACCGGGAGCTCCAAGCGTCGCGCCTCGGGCCTCGATGCCACGGAAGACGAATCGGTAGACCCCACCAGGAATGGTGTATTCAACCTTGAAAGGTGCACCAGCGGCCTTCACGGTACCTGCGGGAACACCAGGGCCCCCGAGATTAAAGTCAGCCAGTGCTGGGAGAGCGATCAAGCACAGAGTGAGTGACAGAATCTTTTTCATACAAGGGCAAGTTAGAGCCAAATTCTACTTTAGCTCGCAATTTATGGCAATTATAGCAGTTTTGAATAAAACTCCTAATTGCATATTTAGAGCTTAAGATTTGCTTGTTTGCAATTGCAAACTGCAACTGCGGCCAAAAAATATGCCTCCATCGGTAAGATGGAGGCAAAATTTGCTCCTCACGCGCCTGTCACTAGCCCTGTCTTGCCTTGTGCAAGCCCAGCCTAAAACACCTAGCCCAGCGTCACCTGCACCGCTCCGGCAGCCTTAAGGGCCTTTTCGCGGGCCTCCTCAATGGTCGCTCCCCGGGCTGCTGCCACCCCCATGCGGCGGCGTCCCTTCACCTCGGGCTTGCCAAAGAGGCGCAAAAGCGTGTCTGGCTCAGCCAGGGCTTCGCCCAGATTGCTGAAGCTCACATTCTTGGAATGCCCCTCGGGCAAAATGACCGCTGAGGCGCTGGGGCCATGCTGGCGGATGTTTGGAATCGGCAGGCCCAAGATGGCGCGTGCATGCAGGGCGAACTCACTAAGGTCCTGCGAAATCAGGGTCACCAGGCCGGTATCGTGCGGGCGGGGAGAGACTTCGCTGAACCACACCGTGTCCCCCTTCACAAAGAGCTCCACGCCGAAGATACCCCACCCACCCAGCGCATTCGTAATCGCGCCCGCGATGCGCTCACTCTCCTCCAGCGCGGCCGGTGACATGGGCTGCGGCTGCCAGCTCTCGCGGTAGTCGCCGTCAATCTGCAGGTGCCCGATGGGCGCGCAGAAGGACGTGCCATTGGCATGGCGCACCGTGAGCATGGTGATCTCGTAGTCGAAGTCCACCATACCCTCCACAATCACCTTGCCCTTGCCTGCGCGTCCGCCTTCCTGGGCATACTTCCACGCCTTGGGGATGTCCGCCTCGCTGCGCACCACGCTCTGGCCTTTGCCGGAGCTGCTCATGATGGGCTTCACCACACAGGGAATGCCGATGGTCTTCACCGCTTCGTTGAACTCCTCTTCGGTGGCCGCGAACTTGTAGCTGGAGCAGCGCAGCCCCAGCGTCTCCGCCGCGAGTGTGCGGATGCCTTCACGGTTCATGGTGAGCTTCGCCGCGAGGGCAGTGGGGATCACGCGCTGTCCCTGGGCCTCCAGCTCCACCAGCACATCCGTGGCTATCGCCTCCACCTCCGGCACCACGAGGTCCGGCTTCTCCTCCAGAATCACGCGGCGCAGAGCATCGCCATCCAACATGGAAATGACATGCGAGCGATGCGCCACCTGCATGGCCGGCGCGTTGGCATACGAGTCCACCGCAATCACCTCACAGCCGAACCGCTGCAGTTCTATCACCACCTCCTTGCCCAACTCCCCCGAACCGAGGAACAGGATTTTAACAGCAGAAGGCGTGAACGGTGTGCCGATGGAAGCGGAGACGGAAGACTGAGACTGGGACATGCCAGTCCTTTAGCGGGGCACGGGCGGTGTGCAAGGGGTGGTCCATACACTGAGCAGTGCAGTCAGTAGGCTGCCGCGCCCTATAGCCCTATCCGAGCCTGAATTCATTAGCCGCAAAAAAACGCAAAAGGCACAAAAGATGAGGGCTCTTGGGCATGAACCATCTCACATCAGATGTCATCACCCAGCGTCAGACTCTTTTGTGTTTTTTGCGTCTTTTTGCGGCTAAAAAACCAGCGCGACTTTCGCGTTGTACGGACAGCCAGAAGACACCTCAGATCATCCCCAGCTTCATCTTCCCCTCTTCGCTGATCATGCTCTGGTTCCACGCGGGTTCCCAGACCAGTTCCACAGCAGCGTCATCCATGTCTTCGATCGTCATGATGCGGGACTGCGCATCCGCCGCAATCGTCGGCCCCATGCCGCAGCCGGGCGCGGTGAGGGTCATCTTCACCACGGCTTTGTGCTTGCCCTCGCCGTCCTGCTGCACTTCGCAGCCGTACACGAGGCCGAGGTCCACGATGTTCACGGGAATCTCTGGATCATACACATTGCGCAGCTGGTGCCACACCTGCACTTCCAGGTCGCTGGCGTCATCAGGGATGTTCGAGGAGGTGTGCGCCTCCGCCTTCTTCTCCTCCTCGGGGTCGATGCCCAAGGCATCCACATCCTTCGACTGGATGCGGGCCAGACCATGATCCGTGGCCACCGTGTACGTGCCGCCGAGTGCCTGCGTGATGATCACACGCGTGCCCTCCGGCAGCGTGACGATGTCGCCGCTGGGAATCTGGATGGCTTCTACGGCGCGAGTGAGAGTGGTGTCGGAATGCATGTGATCGTGGTGGGAAGGGAGTGGTAAGGCAATGAAGGCTGCCTGTATAGTATAAGAAGAGATACGAGCGACTCAGGACTGGGGGCTCGCGGGTGCCGAGGCGGGCGCAGGTGCCGGAGGCTGCATGACAATCTTGATCTTGCCCACCTGCTTCCCTGCATTCGCCAGCGCATCATGCAGCGTGGCGGCCTGGGGTGGCTGGGGAGTGACATCGAGGTCGGGTTTCACCGGAGGAGTCGCGCCCGCACGTTCGGCATTTTCCGCATCCAGCGCGGCCTTCAGCGCGCCTTCCACCATCTGCCCGCAGTGAATCTTCATGGGCGGCAGCGGCCCCAGCGGTGCGGAGAGTTCGGAGGCACTCATGTCCAGCGCCTCTTCCCGGGTCTTGCCCTTGATGAGCTGCGTGGCCATGCTCGCCACGGCAATCGCCGTCTGGCAGCCGAAGCTCTGGAAGCTGGCCTTGTCGATGACCTTCTTGCCGTCCTTCTCCTTGTACTTGATCCACATGCGCACCATGTCCCCGCAGTCGGGGCTGCCGACCGTGCCCACGGCATCCGCATCCTTCATCTCACCGAGATTCTGGGGATTGGCGATGGCCTGCTGGAGTGCGTCTTCGTTCATGAAAGAGGGTAAAAGAAAAGGGCTGGGCTGTTGGCAGAATGTTACTCAATCTCCACTCGGTAGCGCGGCAGGGAAGGGTCCACCTCCACAGAGTACGCGTCGATGCCGCCGGTGAGGCTCTTCGCTTCGGCGAATCCATGCCCCAGGAAATACGCCGTGGCATCCAGCGAGCGGTCACCCGTGTGATCGTAGATGATGAGCGGTGCGTTCTTGTCCCAGGAGGTGAAGACCTCCTGCACCAGTTCCTGGGTCACGAGCTCCGCGCCGGGAATGGCCACCGCCTCATGTTCCTCACGCGTGCGCACATCGAGCACCTTCACATCGCTCCGCTCAGTCCGGAGCTTCGCGAAGTCCACCGGAGAAATCTGGATACTCGCATCCGCCTGGTGGCTCTCCTGGATGTGCTCCACTGCCTCCGCGACCGGGATGTTCTCATTCCGCTCACACACCTGGGCCAGCGTCTCCGTGGGCTGGAAGCCACAGCTCCGGCAGCCGCCGATGTGATACTTGGCAAAGAGGGCACGCTGGGCCCCGGGATAGAGCCGGAGGAGCTCTCCCATGAGGGTGTCGCCCGAGAGCGGCGGAAGGGTATCGGCGGTGGCAGTGGCGGTCATGTGAGTCTGAACAAGCAGAGTACGCCTGTCGGGGGGAGGGTCAACCGCTTCACCAGTGGGAAAAAAGATGCGCACACCTTCAGAATGCGATTACACTCCTGGAATGACTGATCGCGAGCACGAGCCACGCATTTATGTGCTGCCCAATCTCATGACCGCCGGCAACCTGCTGAGCGGGTTCATGGCCATTCTGCACATCGTGGGACGCTTTCAGAATGAGGATGATCACACGCGCTACCTCTGGGCCATCGGCTTCATCCTCGCCGCGTGCGTGTTTGACCTTCTCGATGGGCGCCTCGCCCGGCTGAGCGGCCAGAGCTCGGACTTCGGCCGTGAGTTCGACTCCCTGGCGGATATCGTGAGCTTCGGCATCGCCCCTGCCCTCTTGGTACATGACATCGTGCTGGCGGAGTTCGAGCAGACCACCCGCGGTCTGGGCTGGCTCATCGCCTGCATCTACCTCGTGTGCGGCGCCATGCGCCTGGCGCGGTTCAACTGCCTCGCCGCCATGCCTCAGAAGGAGAAGAAGGCCTCCACCTCCTTCCGTGGCTGCCCCATCCCAGCCGCGGCAGGCGTCATCGTCTCCCTCACCCTCATGCTGCTCTGGCTGGACGGGAACAATCGCGAAATCGGTCGCTGGAAGTACGCCCTGCCCTTCCTCATGGTCCTGCTCTCCTACCTCATGGTGAGCAAGATCGAGTACCCCAGCTTCAAGTCGCTGAACCTCCGCGCGCGCCGCTCCTTCCACTGGGTGCTCATCAGCATCATCGTACTCGCCCTCACCGTGGCGTACTGGCAGTGGATGCCCTCCGTGCTTTTCGTGAGCTACCTGGCCTACGGCCTCGTGCGCCCCTGGGTCTCCCGCAAATGGCGGCGCGAGATTGAAGAAGGCCACGACCCCGTGCTGGATGAAAACGGCGTCTCCCCCGAAGTGCTCGATGAAGAACGCTCGAACAACGGCAATGCCAAGACGACCGACCCCGCCAGCCTGATCTGATCCAGCTCTCTCCCAGCCAGCCAGCCTCATTCCCTGCCCCAAGCAGGCGGCCATAGTCACCACCACAGTCATTTGCTACCCGACCCCCGCGGATGCCGGACTTTCACCAGCCAGTTCTTCTCCCGACTCTCCATCATCTAGCGGAGACCGACTTGGAGGAGCGCGAAGGATTACTTTGTGAGTTTGCCAAGACCAAGCCCATCGCGCTGGTCATTCCCGCTCTCTTTGCGGAAATCGAGCGCAAAGCGCTGCCTCGCATGCTCAAGGAGATCTCCAACGTGCCCTACCTCTCCAAGGTCATCTTCAGCATGAATGACATGGATGCGAAGGGCCATGCGAAGGCGCGCAGGTACTTCGACAAGCACCTCTCCGGCATCAATCACGAAGTGCTGTGGAACGACGGCCCCGAGCTCGACACCCTGCACCGCACCGTCTCCCGCTTCGCCGGCCTCAAGCATGAACACGGCAAGGGCAGCAACGTCTGGATGGGCATCGCCTCCCTCCTGGTGGAAGGCCACAGCGGCGTCATCGCCTGCCATGACAGCGACATCCTGAACTACGACCGCTCCATGCTCTGGCGCCTCTGCCTGCCGGTGGCGCACCCGGGCATGAGCTATGTGTTTGCCAAGAGTTACTACGGCCGCGTGCGCGAGCGCATGTACGGCCGCGTGACACGCCTGCTCGTCTTCCCGCTCATCCAGGCCCTGCGTGAAGTCTTCGGCTCCACGCCGCTGCTGCGCTTCCTGGCTATGACGCGCTACCCGCTCTCCGGCGAGTTCGCCGCGGACACCGAGTTCCTCAGCAAGCTGGGCATCGCTGCCGACTGGGGATTGGAAATCGGCATGCTCTGCGATGTCTTCCGCCAGGCGCCCTCCCAACGCTTCTGCCAGGTGGACCTGGGAAGCAACTTCGAGCACAAGCACCAGCACCTGGGCTACGACCCCGAGACCGGCCAGACGGACGCCGCCTCCGGCCTCATGAAGATGGGCCGCGAAGTCATCCGCGCCCTCATGGCCCACCTCTGGAGCGACCTCGGCTTCTCCGCCGAGCAACGCAAGCTCGACCGTCTCTCGGATGCCTACACCGCCACCGCCAAGGTGCTCCTGACCCGCTACGCCCACGAAGCCGCCTTCAATGGCCTCGAACAAACGTCTGCGGAAGAACATCAAGCCGTCAGCGTCTTTGCCCGCCTCATCAAGCAAGTCGCCCACGAGTGCCTGAAGACGCCTCCCACCGTCGCCAATCTCCCCGCTTGGGAATCCCTCCTCGAAAAAGTCCCCGACTTCGCGGACTCCCTGCGGGATGTGCGGCGGGCGAGAGCGTGAGGGAAGAGAGCTGTCGTAGCACGGCACACTGGCATCCGTCTCCTGCAGGTGAGTGGTCAGTCCACGCAGGCTCCACGACAGCGGCAGCTCACCTGACGCACAACAGATTCACGAAGTTGCCTTCAGTGCCCACTTCATCCCAAAGGGCGGCCAGGCTGTCCCACCCTCGCCATGCTTGATCGTCAGGGTTTTCCAGGACCAAAAACTTGCTCCAAATCCGGGACAGAAGCTGCTTGAGCTTCGCCGAATCATAGCCGGCCCGCTTCAGTCCGTAAGGCCAGAACTCCAGCACGCTGGGCCAGCCGTGGGAGCCAAAGCCGTCCAACCCACCCTCAAGCACGTGCCCTTCAAATCCCTGCACATCCATCCAGCAGAGGCCTATCTTGTTTTTGAAGTCACCTGGAACCTGCTTCAGGAAATCGTCGAGCCGAACCATGGGTACCTGGACAACGCTGCGAACGTTTTCCCGATATCGCTCTTCCCCCACAGGGTGCGTTCCAAGGCGAACGCGATGATCTCCTGAGTTCTCAGGGCTCTCCTCAATGGCACAGGACCCGCTCTGTCCACCCAGGGCACACCAGCCCAAATGAAACGAGGACTTCAGTCCATTCACCCTGGTATTGGCGTGCAACAATGCAAAATTATCAGGATGCGGCTCGATGGAGATGCAGCGCTTCATCAAACCCGAAAAAACAGCCTGAATGCCAACCATGCCGCAGTTGGCACCAATATCGAGCATGGTCGCTGATTTGAGGGGGGTGCCAACATGACTCTCCACCAGGCGCATGACGCGCCGGAACATATCCATCTCCCACTGATGGTGCGTCTTGAGGGCTCCACTGATGACCTGTTCCGCGCTGAGAATTTCGAATACCCCATGCAAGGTGACCACGACTTCGGTGCGCCCGTGGGCTCGGAGCGCATTGATTCGCTTCGCTGCCATTCGATCCAGCCTCCAATCCCGTGCCAGCTTTCGCAACCTCCGGATGCTCTTTGGCAACGCAACCCGGCCCGCGCTGACTGACTGCAGTAGCTGATTGGAAAGCGCCCGCTGCGCAGCAGCCAGTCGTGCGGCCACCATCGTGTGTTCCTTTTTCGCCGGCCCCTTCCCTTTTCCATTCAGTAGAGGATTCTTCTCGGCAAGCTGCTCCTGCAATAGGGACATCGTGTCCGCCACCGCAGCGATGCGATGCTCGCTCGACCCAAACAGCGAGTCCTGATGCCTGCAGTAGCTCAGTTTGATTTCCAAATCACTCCCGGCCTCAAAGGTCGCCACGATCAAACCATCACCTGAGAAGGATTCCTCAACCGTGTGCTCCACCACGATCCGGGCCCCCAGCTCTCGCAACGCATTCAGACATCTCTCGTGCGTCCGGTAGTCTTGAGAAATATCGTAGTGATGGGTGGAGACAAAAACATAACGGATCTTGCCTGCTCTTACCGTCTCTTTGATTCCCGCGAGCATTGCCGTCTCAGCCCCCTGGATATCGGCAAACAGCACATCCACGATGGGAATATTCATTTCGGCGACCAAATCATCGACCGACAGCCTGCTGATGAGGCGGGTTTTCCCCCCATCGTTCTCGCAAGCGAATGGCATCGGACCGGAGGAGCAGCTGTCGACTGACGCCTGAATAAAGGTCCCTTTCCTGCCATTCAGTTCGAAGTTTCTCCGGCCAATCTCCAGATTGTAGGGATCCGGTTCGACGAGATAGGCATTCGCATGGGGATACTCCCGAAGAAACCAAAGCGAGTAGTACGACCAGAAGGCGCCCAGTTCGATGATCGTTTCAGCCGTTCGCAGAACCCGCATCACCTCGTAGAATGCCTTTTCTTCCTGGGGTTCATGATGCCCCTTCAAGCGCTGGATCACTTCCATCATCCAGGAGCCATAATAGCCGCCCGCATGGACCATGACTCCATTGTGCATTTTCTGCACGGGAACACCTCCAATCTCCATGACGTCTCCCGCGCCGGAGACCTTTGGTATCACTGCGCAATCGTCACAGCCAACAGCCAGTTCAATTCGACTTCTCAGGCTGGGAGCAATTGGTTGGGTCCTGGCAATACGCAAGCGCTCGTCCCAAGCCGCGTTCTCGCTTTCAAGAGCAACAGAATCCTGAATCTGCATGGGCGTTGATATCATTCCTGAACCTCCGACATTGCGCAGAGGACCAAATTCCCCCAACGATCCCGCAGTGTGACAACTTGGGTCGCTGGTGCAAGGCCACACCCCTGGGGACTCGCACATTGTATAACGCTTTAGCGACGTAAATTCACCCGCCAAAGGCAGGCCCTGACACCCCTGGAGTGTGCCGATGGGTTCAATGCAAAAAAACACCCGGCATTGCTGCCGGGTGTTCCCCAAGAACCAAGCTGTCCGTGGCAGAAACCTAAGAACAACTAGGCGAAAATGTCGGCGACGACGGAGCTCTTCATGTCGCCCACGCGGAACGGACGTCCCGAGGGTGACATCACCGTTTCGTCGATCGGAAGGCCCATCGCAGCACCAATGGTGGCGATGAAGTCCTGAACCGTCACAGGCTTGTCGGCCACTTCCTTACCAGCAGGGTCGGAGGAGCCATACACATAGCCGCCCTTCACACCACCGCCGGCGAAGACCGTGGAGTACACCTTCGGGTAGTGGTCGCGACCGTCGTTTTCGTTGATGTTCGGCGTACGACCGAACTCGGAACCGAGCACCACGAGGGTGGAGTCGAGCAGGCCGGTGCGCTTGAGGTCGGTAAGGAGGGCAGCGAAAGCAGCGTCCATGCCGGCGCCGGTGCGACCCATGGCGTCGTCAATGGTGTTGTGCATGTCCCAGCCACCAGTGCGCACTTCCACGAAGCGGACACCGCTCTGCACAAGGCGACGGGCAAGCAAGCAGCCCTGGCCGAAGCCATTGCCATACATCTGGCGGGTGGCGGAATCTTCCTGCGTGATGTCGAAGGCGGCAAGGTCGGAGCTCGTGAGGAGATTCATCGTCTCATCATAGAACTCGGTGTAGGCCTTCACTTCATGGGAGCGATACTTGTCGCGGAAGGAGGAGTCGAACTCGTTGAGGAGCGACACACGCTTCTTGAACATCGCCTCACCCACAGCGGACTTGGAGTTCTGCAGACCGGCTTCCGGGCTGCTGATGGGCAGCGGGGCAAGGGCGGGCGGGAAGAAACCCGCGTTGGCCGTGCCGGCGCCAACCACGACGCTGGAAGGAAGGGTCTTGTGGGAGCGGCCCTTGAAGTGCTGCGCCCAGGAACCCAGCGTGGGGTGCACAATCGTGCCACGGGGCTCATAACCCGTGTGCATGATGTACGTGCCGTCTTCATGCACGCCCGTCTTGGAGGTCATGGAGCGGATGATGGAGATCTTGTCCATCTGGTCCGCCATCTTGGTCATGTAACCGCCAAGCTGGATGCCGGAAACATTCGTCTTGATGGGATCTTTGAATCCCTTCGTTTCACCCGTCTTTGGGTCGAAGGTGTCGATGTGGCTCATACCACCGGCCATGTAGAGATAGATGACGGCCTTGGCCTTGCCGCCCTTGCCAGCAGGCGCAGCAGCCGCAGCGCCGAACGCCTCATTGTTCAGTCCGGAGAGGACGCTCACCCCGAGAGCCGCCTTCGCGGTGCGGAGCATGAATTCGCGGCGGGATGCCGGGTCGAGTTTGAGGTAGGGATTCATGAGCTTTGGATTCCTTTGAAATGGTGTTGGGTGTGCCGATCACCGGGGTGCGCCCTGCGCACCCCGGCTCAGGCGGAGACTTACTGGATGAAGCAGAACTCGCGGGAGTTCACGAGGGCCCAGATCATGTCGGCATAGCCCTGTTCGCCTTCCGCGGTGACGCGCTTGGCGATGTCCTTCTCACGAAGGGTGGGCTTGCGGTTGAGCAGGCTCAGGAAGATGGCCTCAGCCTTGTCCGCCGGGTTCTTCACCTTCTCCATGTTACGGAAGATGAGGGACTGCGGGTTGGTGAGCATTTCCTGCGCCTTGCCGTTCATCATCATCAGCACCTGGGGCACAGAGCCCTCCCTGGAGCCGCCATCGATGAGCGCACGCTCGGACTGGCCGAAGTCACGAAGGAAGTGGCCGCCGGGAGCGGGCTGGGGCAGTTCCGCAGCGCGCATGAGGTTCATGCCGCCGTAGTTGAGGATGCCACCGCCTGCCATCATGGCGTCGTCAGACATGTTGCCGGCATCCTGGAGGCTGCCGCTCACCTTCTTACGCTGATTCTGGCCCAGACCCTGAGCAGCGCTCACCTTGCGGAGCACGGTGCCGGCATCCAGCTTCGGGTTGCTGAGGTCCATGTCCACGGCACGAGCGTACTCGTCGGACTCGGTGTTCTTTGGCTTGTCCACATCTGCGCCCAGCACGAGGGTCATGAAGGAATCCCAAGCCTGCTCCGCGCTCATGCGGCGCAGGACCGGTCCCTGGAAGTAGTAGGGCATGCCCATGGCCAGTTCCTCAGTGGTGGCTTCACGCTGATAGGCCTTCGTGTTGTACACGATGCGCATGAACTCCTTCAGGTTGAACTTCACACGGACCATTTCGCTGGACAGGTGACGCAGGAGGGCCGGGTTGTAGGATTCGTCCACGTTGTCGATGTTCTTCACCGTGGGGGTGAGGGCCACACCGAAGGCGCGCTCCCACATGCGGTTGGCCATGGTCATGGCGAAGCGCGGGTTGGAGGGGTGCGTCATCCAGTTGGAGAACTTCTGACGAAGGTCTTCCGCATCCTTCACGCCGCCTTCCACGGACTTGCGGCTCTTCTTCACCGTCTTGGTCAGCTCGTTGTAGGCGGGGTTGCGCTTGTCCTCTTCGGACCACATGATCAGCTTCGGCACGACCTGGTCGCCGGGATTGCCGTCCTTGTACTTGTAGTCGTGGGGCAGCTTGGTCTTGTTCACGTCGATGTCGCTCACCACATAGCGGTTCGCGCCGACCACGTTGCCAATCAGGTTGCGGATGCGGCGGGGGTCTGCGCCACCGTTGCTCTCAGCAAGCTGCACCGCCTCGTCCACGAGGTTGCGGGAGCCGCTGGCCATCATCATGCCGTTGTCACGACCGTTGTAGCGGGTCGTCGTGGCGCCGAAGAAGGCGGCCATTTCATAGAACTGGCGCTGCGTCCAGTCGGAGAAGGGGTGGTCATGGCACTGGGCGCAGGCGACGTCCGTACCGAGGAAGATCGTCAGCGTGTTGGCCAGGTTGTCCAGCGGCATGCCAGAGTCGCGCAGGAGGTAGCCGGCGGCGCCGTTGTCCCACACCTTGCCGTCAGCCGTCATCATCGCGGCGGCCATCTGGTCCCAAGGGGTGTTCTTGGCGATTTCTTCCTTCAGCCACTTGATGTAGGGAAGGCCGCGGACATAACCGCCACCGCCTTCGAAGCGGTCAATCACGCGCAGCATTTCCGCCATGTAGTTGTACATGTGGCTGGAGTAGCCATCGGAAGCCAGGAGGGTGTCGATGAGCTTGGCGCGCTTGTCGCCGGCACTGTCCTTGAGGAAGGCGGTGGTCTCATCGTAGCTGGGGATGCGGCCCGCGATGTCGAGGTACACACGACGCACGAACTGCTCGTCGTTCATCAGGGGGTTCTCCTTGAGGGGAACGAACGCCTTCGGTTGCTTGCCAGCCTTCGCGTCGTCGGCGGCCTGCTTCGTGGCGGCGGCTGCGAGCTTGACGTTACCGGCAGCGATGCCCTGAGCCACGAGGGCGTCAATCTTGGCAGCAGCGGCAGCGGCGGTGGCATTGGTGGCCACGGAGGTCAGCGCATTGGCATTCTCATGCGGCTGCATGGTGCGCGCGGCAGCCTGGTCCTCTGCGGAGAACTTGTTGAGTGGCATGGCATACACCACGCCGTTGGCGGCCTGGATATGGATGGTTTCCCCTTCAAGCTTGATGAAGGTGGCCTCAAGTTTACGGCCCTGGACGTCAGTCCAGACGCGGGTGGTGGCGGCAGATGCCGGCATCACTGCGAGGGTGATGATACCCAGGCCAAGAAGCAGCGGTTTTGTGTTCATTTGTGTCTCGGTACGGTGAGTCGGGGTGAGGTTTGACCCTCTTGAGGTGCAAACGGTTGAGCCGTCGCCTTCTTAGGGCCTTTCAATTTTTCCGAAAAAATTTTCCTTGTTAGCAATGCGAAGGTCAAGCCTGGCCGAACACTCCGGCAGGCTCGGGGAGTTCACGACGCATTTCCTCCAGTCGATATCCAAAACCAGAGCCCTTCAGGGTATCCAGCACCAGCTGTCCCTGGCGCCGCTGGTAGAGGCCTGGATGCACCGCCATTTCAGGCAGGGATGCGTCCGGGTAGAACTGCATGCCATTGCACTCCACGCCCTGGATGGTGCCTGCGTGGGAGGCCAGTCGGACATGAGGGATCATGGCCAGCATGGGGTTGGTGAGATCCTGCACCATGAGAGGCATGCCGTGGGCCTTTGCCCAGCACATGCTGAGAAGCGCGCCAGTCTGTGTTTTGCAGGTCTTCAGCGCTACGCCACTCCAGCCCAGGCTGCGGCCCAGCTTCACAAACTCCCAGTCATGCGCGCTCTCATCCAGGAAGAGAGGCTTGCGCGCCGAGACACTGCGCACGTCCAACATGTCGTGCTCCAGTTCATATGCAAATGGCTGCTCCACGTAGAGCGTGCGGGCATAGATTTCTGGATCCTCGCGCAGTAGACGGTCGAGAATGTCATTCACATAAATCGGGTCGCGGACCGTGCAGTTGAAGTCGGCGCTGAGCCACTTCACCCCCAGCGGAAAGCCGAGGCGGGCAATCCGCACCATGCGCTCGTAGTCCCACTGCTCATCCGTGCCACGCAGCTTCACCTTCAGGCAGGTGAGCCCGTCCTGCTTGATCCAGTCCGCTAGGAGCACGGGATGGCCATCCTTGGGCTCGCTTCCGGTGAGGTCCGACTCTTCCAGCGGATCCACCCCACCGACGAGATGCCACACGGGCAGGCGGGAGGGCGCAGGACGCACCAGGAAGTCCTGCACGTATTTCCCACGGAAATCCACGTCACTCCCCTCCGCTGGTTCCACGAATCCGGATAGGTCACGGCTGATGTACTCAGGCCCATAACAGTCGTAGATGTCCTTCCCCAGCAGATTGCCGAACGCGTCGTGAATCGCGATATCGAACGCGCTCAAACACACCAGGGCTGCCAGGTACGGCATCTCTACTCCACCGGCCTCTTCATTGGCCGAGGCCACCTCCTGCATGAGGGCTTGCTTTTGAAAATCATACCCGAATTCCATGGGATGCCCCCAGGAATCAAATTCCACAAGACGCTTCGCGAGGCGCAGGGAGAAGTCCTTCATGCGAGTCGTGCGATCTGCAACGGTCACATGCGGCGTGGGCCAGGTCCACGACACCGCCACGGGCGTCTCGCCCCAGCCCTGCGCGGTGCGTCCCTCGCGATCCACCACGGTCACACACGTGCGCAGGCACTGCACATGGGTGGTGACCTCCGGACCGAACTTCAGCGGCACACGAAAATCGATGGGCAGGAAGTACACAGTGGCGGACTGGACCCGGATGTCAGTGGGAAGGCGCATGGGAGTGACGGAGTGTTGGCGTAAACGTTGACGTTGATCTTGGCGTGCTTGGAAAAGGAAGCGAACCCGAAGGGGGAAGCGGATTGAAGCGACGGCACCCTCATGGCGCAAGGACGGAGATTGATGCTTTCGACACCTCCCCACGACCCCACCCTCACCGCTTGGTGAGCCAAACCATCAGCACCACCCCGGCCACCGCCAGAACGGAACCCCAGATGGCCGCCTTTCCCGCCCGATCATGGTCGATCACAGCGGAAAGCGGCATGATGAGGATGGGCGTAGTGGCGGTGAGGCTCAGCACCACCAGTGCCGGCGCCTGCACCAAGGCCCACTGAAAACAACTCACACCCAGCACGGGCCCAAACATGGCCGCGCCCAGCAGCCACCACCACCGGTGGGAAAACGTTTGCGCCACCTCCGCCGCGGCCAGCCGCCTGGCCGAGCGGTACCAGACCACCACGCCCCAGAGGAGAAGGGTGAAGAGCAGCCCCGGCAGCATGCGCACGAATGCCTGCTGCACCGGAGACACCATGTGCCCCTCCACCTTCATGGCCGCATGGGCAAACCGGCTCAACGAGGCTCCCCCACCCTGACCCAGCCCCGCAAAAAGCGCGAATATCACGCCCGTGAACAACTTGGGCGGCGGCGAAAAGAGCCCTCCGCCATCACGGTGCGACCCAATCGCGACCGATACGCCCAGGAGAATCATCGCCGTGGCCAGCATCTGGGGTCCGGACACTCCCACGCCAACCAGCAGCCAATCCCCGATGGCGCCAAACACTGGCGCACTGCAGAGATTCAGCAGGAGCGTCAGCCTTGCTCCCAGTCGCGTGTACGCCAGGAAGAGCGCTACATCCCCCACGCCAAAGCCCACCGCGCCGCTCCAGAGCAACCGATGAGTTGAAACAGAGGACCATTCGAGCCCCGCAGCCCCTCGTGTAACAACGGCAAGGATAAGAATGGCCAGCCCCAGGCGGAGCGAATTCCCACGGAGAGAGCCAAAAGCAACAGCGGAGCGTCGACCACAAATTCCCGATGCAGCATAGAAAAATGCAGTCAAAATGGAGGCGAGCATCGAATATAGAACCGTGCCAGTGGGCCGGGGGTTTGCAAGGCGCCACTGAACATTGAAAATATCATGCTGACACACCAGAGGCGTACTGGTAGTATCCCACAAAAAAATCCCCCCATGGCCCCTTCGATTAGCCAGAACATCACATAAAAGTTGCGTGTAAGGGTCATCCTTATTCCTGTGGGAATTTTTTGCGTTCCATTAAGCTAACGCCCCACGAAATGTTAAGGCACACTCGCCCTTTTCATTTGGAGGATGCATCCGCTAAACTAATACCTGCGTAACAGATTAATATACGAAATGATTCACCCATGGCATCGCACGAATCTTGTGTCTGGCTCAATGGCCGTCTGGAGCCATCTGCGCAGGCACGGATTTCGCCATGGAATGCTGCGTTTCTGGTGGGCTGCGGAGCCTTCGAGACCCTCCGGGCCTATGGAGGAAAACCTTTCGCCATTACCCGTCATTGGCACCGCCTCGTACGCTCCTGTGCGGTCCTCGGGTTGCGTCCCCCAACCTTGGAACAGTTTGCCAACGCGATGACTGAGACGTTGAGCGCGAACGAGTTGCAGGAAGCGCGAGTGCGCTTCACGGTCAGCGGTGGAGAAATCCCGGGCGGACTGCAATCCAATCATGGTGACGGATTGTTCACTTGCACCGCCGTCCCTGCTACCCCCACGAAACCGTCCGAATCCGTCGCCATGGTCCCCTGGCCTCGCAACGAGCGGGGCGCTCTCGCAGGCGCCAAGTCCGTGTCCTACGCGGAGAACGTGGTGGCCCTGAATCATGCACGTTGCAATGGTGCAGGAGAGGCGATTTTTTCCAATACGAAGGATGAACTTTGCGAGGGCGCGGCCAGCAATGTCTTCCTGGTGCGTGGCGGACTGCTCCATACACCGCCCCTTTCCTCCGGCTGCCTGGCCGGAGTGACCCGCGAGCTCACGCTCGAAGTCTGCCGCGCCCACGGCATTCCCGTTTCAGAAGAGCCTCTGCCCGCCACGGCGCTCGCCGGCGCGGATGAGGCATTTCTCACTTCTTCCATGCGCGAAGTGCAGGCCATTGCCTCCGTGGATGGAACCCCCCTTTCGCAGCCCGTCGGCCCGCTCACCAGGCGGGTGGCCGGACTGTTCCGCGAGTTCGTCTCCAGCCACATGGATCCCTGACCGGGAGCCACCCACTGAAGACGGAGGAGCAGAGCACGCCGGTCCCCGGCACTGCGGAACCCCAAGAAAACAAGAAACCACCAACAAAAAAACCTAGAAATACCAACCCACCAATACCATGGCCAGAAAAGATCCAAACAACAGGAACATCACCCGCATCGACAACAGCGGCGGCGAGGGCAAGCGCCCCGTCAAAGGCTGGGAAGTGCGGATCTATCGTCGTGGCGAGCGTTTCAACCAGTTCTTCTCCGACTCCGCTCATGGCGGCAAGAAGGCTGCTCTGGAAGAAGCCCGCACCGTGCGTGACAAGATGGAGAAGAAGCTCAAGCCCTATACCCGCCGTGAGCTCGCTGAGAAGCTGACCGCCCGCAACACCTCCGGATACCGCGGAGTGCGCCTGCGCAAGACCATCGTGACCAAGGACGACAAGAAGTACGTCTACGAGCACGTGGAAGCTTCCTGGAGCCCTGAGCCCGGCAAAGTGGTGAAGAAGTCCTTCTCCGTCGCCAAGCTTGGCCTTGATCAGGCCTGGAAGCTTGCGATCGAGGCGCGCGACAAGGCCGTCTCCAAGATCCGCGGCTAATGCCGTGATCTTCCTGAAATACCAAGGAATCTAACTCAACGCCATTGATGGGCTGCCCGCGGTGAACCCGCCAGGCAGCCCATCTTATTTGAGGGCAAGACCAGCGCTCATTCTGCAACTCTCAGTCTCCGAAGTTCCTCTGCGTCTCTGTGTCTCTGCGTTGAACACCCTGCACGCAACCACACCCACCTCACCCCAGCCTCCCCACCGCCCCCGCTGGCACCTCCAGCGACTTCGTCCGGCTCGTATCCCCACGCAGCAGCACCACCTCGCTCTTCCCACACCCCAGCAACTCCGCCAGAAAGCGCACCAGTTCCTTGTTCGCCTTCCCCTCCTGCGCCGGAGCCGCCAGCTTCACCAGCAGCAACTTCCGCCCACGCTCATCCGCGCCCCAGCCCAGGCACTCCGACTTCCGGGCGTTCGGCGTGACCTTGCAGACGAGGGTGGTGGTTTCCTGGGCCATGGCAAATTCAGCCCTCCTTTCCATATTTTCCGTCCAAAACAACCAACTCGACAACGTTCACCCCACGTGCAAACTCCGCGCTCCATGAAATCCAAGTTCCTCTCACTCGTCACCATCCTGGCCCTCAGCGGCATCGCGTCCGCTGAAGACGGCTGGATCTCCATGTTCAACGGCAAGGACCTCTCCGGCTGGAAGTCGAATGTCACCACCGAAGAGAAGCCCGAGGAAAAGGCCAAGTCCTTTGTCGTCGAGAACGGTGAAATCAAAGTCCAGGGCGGTCGCGCCCACATGTTCTTCGTGGGTGAAGACGGCAACGCCAAGTTCAAGAACTTCGAGTTCAAGGCCAAGGTGAAGACCACCCCCGGCTCCAACAGCGGCATCTACATCCACACCGGCTTCGAAGAAAAAGGCTGGCCAAGCAAGGGCTATGAGTGCCAGGTGAACGCGACCCACAAGGACGTGAAGAAGACCGGCGGCCTCTACGCCGTGAAGGACGTGCTCAACAACGCCCCCAACAAGGACGGCGAATGGTTCGACTACGGCATCAAGGTCGACGGCAAAAAGATCACCATCTCCATCAACGGCAAGGTGACCACCGAGTGGACCGAACCCGAAGATTGGGACCCCAGCAAGGCCCTCAAGAACATGGACGGCCGCAAGCTCAGCGAAGGCACCATCGCCATCCAGGGCCATGACCCCGTGAGCGTGGTCTACTACAAGGACCTCTTCATCAAGCCGCTCCCCTAAGGGATTTCGGATTTCGAATCACCCATTCAGCCACGAGGGCAGGTCACAGACCTGCCCTTTTTTTTGTGCTCATCACCGCAACTCACGCGGACACCTTGCCCTTGGACACACGCGCAAACGCATCGTTCGCGAGAACCAAGAGACCCTGATTATCGGGATGGATAATGTCCAGAGCCTGCTCAATGGGGAACCATCCTCGCTCGCGCTTTTCCTTGGGCGTTCCCTCGCTCAAGCACTTCATGAGAAAGTACCTCACATGAATGCTCTCGCCTGCCGCTTCAAATCGGTTGCTCCCGACAAACTGAAGGATCCCACCGACCACTCCGGTCTCTTCTTCCACCTCGCGCACCGCGGCGTCCGCGGCATCCTCACCACCTTCAATGTGTCCTTTGGGCAGGACCCAGGTTCTCCCCACATTCACGGTGGCTGACACTCCTTTGGGCTGCACCAGCAAGTACTTTGGCCCATCGGCATCGACCCGCACCACAATGCCGCCCGCATGGGAAGCACGGTCCTTCATCTTCTCTTTCACCTTCTTGATGAGAATGCTTTGGAGGCAGAAGGCCAGCACAAACCCCGCTGCCGCGGCAGCATAACTGTTAAGTATCACGTCCTCGAAATCCACGGTCGGGGCATTCCCCCTCGAAATATCAAAGGCGATCGCCATGAAAATCGCGGCACCAAAGAGGGAATTGATCACCAGGACCATGTCCCTCAAGCCGCCGCCAAAGAACCGCGTCGGCTTCCGCTTGAGCAGGGCCATGACCGACGGCAGGGGCGTATTGTCACCCCCCTGCGCTACAAAGAAAGCGCGGTACTTGTCGAGCACCCGATGGTAGGCATCCGTAGTGCTGTCCCTCTTCAAAATGCGAAGCAGGGTCACCACACCCAGGGCCAGATTCGCGAAGAGCGCCGGAACCACGACCGCCCAGCAAAGGATGTGGAACGAGGGGCGATGGTCCGTACCCAACAGTAGAACCAAGCCACCCAAGGTGGCGGTGGCAAGACCAATCAGCCAGTTGACCCTGGTTTCCCCGGTCTCTTCGTTCTTCAGGTAGGAGTCTGAGAAATGTTTGAAGTCTTCGGTGATAAAGTCCTTTGAATCCATAGGGTCAGGCTCTGAGTTGCCGCACATAGATACGGACGCTGTAGGCGAACGGCACCACGCTTCAAGTAACAAATAACGCGGGCTCATCCCGATGCAGGCGGGCTCAAGATCTCCTTAGACCCGTCCGCCCTCCAGCGCCCCATGCATTCCCCCTACCGTTCTCAGGTCAGGCCAGATCCGACTGCTCTGAATATGCCCGCTTGTCGACCTTCTGTGTCTGATACTCGCAAGAACGGCAACAAGCCCGAACGCATGGCGTATCCACACCTCCTTCCACTCCAACCCTAATTTCATGCGCATCTGGGATCTCCACTGTCACCTCTCCGGCGTACCCGGTCTCACTCCTGAGGAGCGCATGAGCCAGCTCCTGCGCTATGCCGACCGCATGGGCATCGAGCGCCTCTGCGTGTACATGGGCATGAAGTGGAGCCAGGACCCTGCTGCGGATGACCTCGTAAAACAAAACGACGAAGTCCTGCGCGCCATCAGCAAGCACCCCGACCGCACCTTCGGCTTCGTCTACGTCAGCCCCAAGCACGTCGACACCAGCCTCGCCGAGCTGGAGCGCTGCGTGGCGAAGGGGCCCATGGTCGGCGTGAAGCTCTGGGTCGCCGAGCGCTGCAACGTGCCGGAGATCGATCCCATCATCCAGCGTGCGGCTGAGCTGAAGGCCGTCATCTTCCAGCACACCTGGTACAAGACCATGGGCAACTACGCGGGTGAATCGACACCTGCCGAGTTCGCGGAACTGGCGAAGCGTTTTCCGAACGTACCGCTCATCTGCGGCCACAGCGGAGGCACCTGGGAGATTGGCATCCCGACCATCCGTGACTGTCCCAATGTCTCGGTGGATCTTGCCGGCAGTGACCCCACCGCCGGCATGACGGAAATGGCCGTGCGCGAACTCGGAACCAACCGCGTCATTTACGGCAGTGACAGCGGCGGACGTAGCTTCGCCAGCCAGCTCGCCAAGGTTCACGGGGCCAACATCACCGATGAATCGAAGCAGGCAATCTTCTGCGACAACCTTCGCAACATGATGCTTCCCATCCTCACCGCGAAAGGCATCAAGGCATGAGCATTATGAACCGTCGCTCCTTTCTCCACCAGACAGCCGCAACGGCAGCCGCAGCGTTGGCCGCTGGTCCAGCACTCCATGCTGCACCAGCCGCGGAAGCAAAAGCATCTGGTATCATCGACTGCAACATCTCCATCGGTCACTGGCCGTTTCGTTACTACCGCGGACAGGAGTCTTCCGAAATCCTGACACAATGCCGGCTCCTGCGTGAGAAAGGCCTCACCCGCGGCTGGGCAGGCAGCATCGAGGGGATCTTCTACCGCGATGTCACCCAGGCCAATGACATCCTGCACGAGCGCTGTACGGAGTATGGCAGAGAGCACGGTGGTGCTCGCCTTCTCCTTCCGGCCTTCACCATCAATCCCACGCTTCCCTCGTGGGAGAATGATTTTTCTCAATGTGTTTCCGTGGCGCTCACTACTGAACGAGTCATCCGCCTGCATCCGAATTACCACGGGTACACCCTGGACGATCCTCTTTTCTTGAAACTCCTGGAAGCCGCTACCGAGGCGGGGTTCCTGGTGCAGGTAGTAGTCCAGATGGAGGACGAGCGCACCCAGCATCCACTGATGCAGGTAAAGCCGGTGAATCTCAAGCCGCTCCCTGCCATACTCAAGAAGGTCCCCAATGCCCGCGTCATGGTGCTCAATGCCAATCGCGCCATGTCCATGACTGCGCTGCAGGACTGCCCTGTGTGGCTGGACTTCGCCATGCTGGAGGGTGTCGCCGGTATCGAAGCTCTCTTGAAGGACTGGCCCCTTGAGAAGCTCGTCTTCGGCTCCCACGCCCCGCTCTTCTACTGGGAGTCCGCCAAACTGAAACTCCAGGAGTCCGAACTCAGCGAAAAGCAACTCGCCGCCATCACGCACGACAACGCCGCACGCTGCCTGCAAAGCTGACACCCGCCACCCCTTCCCCTCAACTCAGATGAAGCCGCACCCCCTCCTCCTTCCCTTTGCTGCTTCGCTGCTTTGCGTTCCTCTTTTCATCTCAGGCCAAACTCCCGCGCCACTCGCCTTCCCTACCGTCCCCGCGACGCCACCGGAGAAAGCGGCGTCCACCTTCGACGTACTCGACGGTTTCACGATGGACCTCGTCGCCGCGGAACCGCTGGTCACGGACCCCGTCGCCATCACCTATGACGAATACGGCCGCGCCTTCGTGTGCGAGATGAATGACTATCCGTACACGGACAAGGCAAAGCACAAGCCCAGCCAGGAGAATTCCACCGACCTCCCCATCGGCAAAGTGCGCCTGCTTACGGATACGGAAGGCGACGGCGTCTACGACCGCAGCACCATCTTCGCCCATGATCTCTCCTGGCCCACCGGCGCCGCTTGCTGGAAGGGCGGCATCATTGTCGTGGCCACGCCAGACATTTGGTATCTCAAGGACACGGACAATGATGGTGTAGCCGATGTGCGGCAGAAGCTCTTCACCGGATTAAAGAAGCTCAACGTCCAGGCGGTGGCGAACAATCCCATCTGGGGTCTCGATAACAAGATCTACATCGCCGGCGGCACGAACGGCGGCACCGTTCAGAATCTGATACACCCTGATGAAAAGCCCGTCACCATTCGCCGCTCTGATCTACGGCTGGATCCCGTGACCATGAAGATTGAGGCCACGGACGGTGGCGCCCGCTTTGGCAACACCCGCGATGACTGGGGCAACCGCTTCCTCTGCAACATTCGCAATCCCTGCCAGCATGTCGTTCTCGATTCGCGCTACCTCTCACGCAATCCCTACCTCCCTGCGGTCAATCCCCTGCACGACTCCGCTGAGTTTGGCGACCAGCTTCCTGTTCATCGCATCAGCCCTCCCGAAGCCTGGCGCGTGCTGCGCGCGGATCGTTGGAGTAACGATCCCACCAATCACATGCCGCGCAGCGAGCTGGTGGGCGCCGGTGTTGTCACCTCATCCGCCGGTATCACCATTTACCGCGGCGACGCTTATCCGGAAGGCTATCGCGGCATGGCCTTTGTGGCGGATGTTGCAGGTAATCTCTTCTACCGTCTCAAGCTCACGCCCGACGGCGTCACCTTCAAGGCCACGCGGGTGGATGGCGACAAGGAATTCTGCGCCAGCCGTGACATCTGGTTCCGCCCTGTGAACTTCGCCAACGCGCCCGATGGCTGCCTGCACGTGTGCGACATGTATCGCGAGGCCATCGAGCACCCCTGGAGCCTGCCGGATGACATCCACGCCGCCATTGACCTCATCAAGGGCATCGACAAGGGCCGCATCTGGCGCCTCACTCCGAAGGGCTACAAGGTGCGGAAGATAGAGCCACTGGCTGACAAGAGCAGCGCGGAGTTGGTGAAGCTTCTCGCGCACCCCAACGCCTGGCATCGCGACACCGCGCATCGCTTGCTCTTCGAGCGACAGGACACAGCCGCGGTTGCGGAGCTGCGCACTACTCTGAGGGAGTCCACCAGCGCCCTGGCACGTCTGCATGCGCTCTGGTCGCTTGATGGATTGTGGAAGTTCACGGACACCGATGCAGTGGCAGCCGTGCACGATGCTGATGCGCACGTTCGCGAGCATGCCACGCTGCTGACTGAGGGACTGATTTCCGCACAGCTTCCTTCCACCCCTGGAGCGCATTCCCTCGCGCCTGAAATCGTCATTACCGCCACGAGCGGAAACTCCCAGTCACCAGCACCAGCCCTGCTTCGTGAACTGGCGTCGATGACTTCAGACCCGGACATCCGCGTGCGGCGCCAGCTCGCACTTTCGTTGGGAAGCTTCACACACACCGCCGCCATCAAGCCGCTGGTGACTGCAGTGAAGAATGACCTTCGCGATCCGTGGATGCGCACTGCCCTGCTGTCCGCGCCCGTCGACATCCTCGCCGGCAGTACGGCCACGCTCCTGCGCGATCTGCCTGGCTCTCCCGAAATGGAAACGCTCATGCGTGATGCGGGACAGGTTTTCGGCAAGTGTCTATCCGGAGGCACGACCTACATGCACTTGATGAATCAGGGCCTGTTCTTCCTCTCCGCCCTTGAGAGCCAGCGCGACCGTGTACCCCGGACGGTGGAATCGGGTCTGGAGGGACTTCAAGCGTCCTTGGGACAAGCCAACAAATCACTCATGACTTCGGCCATCAAGCCGGAGACAAAGGCATGGCTCACGTCCGTGGCAAAAGCGAAGACGGACATCGCCCTGAACGCGAGTCTCCCCATGGAGGAACGCACGCGAGCCATCAATCTGCTCGCCCTGCTGGAGTTCGCCTCGTTGCGTGAGATTGCCGTGAAACTGTTGGGGCCTCACGAGCCCGATGGCATCCGCCTTGCCGCGATTCAGGTGCTCCGCCCACGCCGCGATGACGGCGTGGGAACCCTCTTGCTTGAGGCATGGTCCACCCTCACACCGGCACCGAGAGAAGCCGCGCTCCAGGCTCTTGCAGGCAAAAAGGAATGGCTGGACGGGCTTCTGGGAGCCATTGAAGCAGGACGCATCAAGCCCGCGGAAATCTCCGCCGCCGCTCGCGCGCTCATGCTGCGAACCACGGACTCGACGCTCAAGACCCGCGCCGAAAAACTCTTCTCCACCAGCAGTCGCAGCGAAGTGCTCGCGAAGTATCAGCCAGCGCTATCAACACTGGGCGATGCCACGCGCGGCAAGCTTGTCTTCACAACCGTGTGCGCCGTGTGCCATCGCTTCAAGGATGAAGGCCGCGACGTAGGCCCAAATCTCGCCACCACGCTGGCATGGACACCGGAGCAGTTGCTGACCAACATCCTCGACCCCAATCGCGAGGTCTCGCCCAACTTCGCGCAGTACGTGGTGGAGCTTCAGGACAGTCGTATTTTGATCGGCATGCTCACCGGCGAGTCGGAATCCAGCATCACCATGAAAGGCGCAGACGCCGTGGAGCAATCCATCGCCCGGCCTCAAATCAAGACACTCAAGAGCACTGGCCTCTCCCTGATGCCTGAGGGTCTGGAAGCTGCACTCACTGTGGAGCAACTCGCGGATTTGATGGCGTATCTGCGCACGAAGTGAAACACCTCCCACAAGGTGACTTCGTGCCAGGGAGTGGGGACATTCCTGTCCCCATTTAGAGGTGAAAAGAGCATTGCCTTTCAAATCCCATCCACAACGCAAAAGATGCTGACGGGAAGATTCCACCCCGTGTCGGCATGCCATCCAAAATGGGGACAGGAATGTCCCCACTCCTTGACACGTTGCCAGGCTTCGAGGGCTTCCGACCCCATACCGTTCCATTTCCCCCTCCCCCGTCCCAAACTGCATTTCCCGCGTATCCCTTCTTTCACCAAGGAACGTTTTATGCTAAATGACCAGCCCCCATTTTCCAAAGACCTGACCATGTCCGAAGACTCCAACGCCTCCGTTCTCGAAGTCCGCACCTATTTCGTGCGCGGGCGCAATGCGCTCGTGGCGCGGGCGGATTTTGAACCGTTGTACATCGACTACTACCTGCACCGCGCAGACCACGGTCTGCAATACACCAATGAGCAGGACGCCATGCTGAAGGACGCACTGGCGGGGCTCACGCTGCACCTCGCCTCCCGTCCCCAGGACGAGAACTGCGGGTGGACCATGAATTTCCAGAAGCCTGCGATCAATCTCTTCGTCACCGGCAACACACGCCCCGGGCAAATCGCCGGCCGCGTCTTCACCGAGGACGTGCGCGACATGGGCGCGAACATCTTCAGCGCCCAGACCACCCGCATCGGTCACACCGCACAGCAGAGCCTCGTGCAGGTGGAGGGGAATCAAATCCTTCCCTGCGTGGAGCAGTACTACCAGCAGAGCGAGCAGCGCCTCGCCCGCTTCTTCCGCAACACCGAAGAGGACATCGTCATGATTTCCTCCCAACCTGATTGCGACGAAGCCTGGCTCGCCGCCCTCACCGAGGAAGACGTGCGCACCATCGACCAGAAGGAAACGCTCAGTCTCCTGGAGACACGGCGCTACATCTGGAAGTGCGGCTGCACCGTGGAGCGCCTCTACCCCATCCTCGCCAAGCTCAGTCCGGAAGCGCTGAAGGAAGCCTTCGGCGACGATGAAGTCATGACCGTGCAGTGCCCCCGCTGCGGCGCCCGTTACCGCGCTGCGAAGGAGCAGTTCGAGGCGTGGCAGGCGAAGGCGTCCTAGCCCAGTGCGACGGTGAGCGGTGCGACAGTAGGACAGTAACAGCTACTGTCGCACGTAACGCACATGGCAGATCATGTCCGAGCAGCGACGACCAAGGTCTAAGTGGTAAGACACCACAACGGCTCATCCACCGTCGCACTGCTCACCGCTTACCGTCGTACCGGCTAGACCACCTTCAGCGTCTTCTCGCCCTCATCAATGAGCTTCCAGAAGCTCTTCGACTGGCCGAGGGTCTCATCTTCACCGGCAGGGGCAGGAGTAGCGCCAGCGCCGCCGAGGTTGCTGCGGAAAAGGAAATCCTTCAGGGTATTGGCGTGCAAAACGCGATGCACCTTCACATGCGCGCCTTCCACGGCGAAGTACACGCGCCATTCACCGGCACGGCAGCGGTAGAGCTTCTGGCCACCACGCTCCAGCAGACCGAAGCGCTTGCCGAGGCGATTCTCCTCTACATCATCCGGCTGCACATTCATCGCTTCGATGATCGTGAACTGGACCTGGGTGGGAAGAGTAGAGAGCTCGGCGGCGGAGATTTCGTTGAAGACAACCTGAAGCATGCGACCTCACGGTAGCGAGATGCGTGCCTCTGGAAAGGGGAAAGTGCGAGGGGGAGTTGGCGGTGGTTGAGCGGTGGGTTGCGATGGCTGAGCAATGGTTTAGCGGGAAACTCCTGGCTTCAATGTCTGAAGCATCGCGTCAATATCCTCGAGGCTTGGTTGGAATGCTGTGTCTGGGCACCGTTCGACAAGCACATAGTCGCGGTCACGACGCATCGGAGAGTCCGGCTTGAATGTGTCGTCGCTGTAATCCCTAACCTTGGGACCAAACTCGTCGAGCCGAGGATGAGTAATGCCAAACCTCGCGCGAACCGTATAACGGTGGTCGTGGGTCACGCCCTGCACTTCGTAGGACATCATCCCGTTGTTCGGGACGTAGTTCGTGTTGTCGTTCTGATACTGGACAATAAAGGAAACGGCGTCGCCCCACGGAAATGATTTGCGGGTGAACCGCGGATAAATCCGTGGCGAAGAGTTGATGTTGTAGCCCAAGTCGGCCTCATAACCTCCTTGGCGGTCTGTAGTGCACGCAACACGCGCTCGGAAGCACCGGCCTGAACCTCGACACTCCAGCCTCTCCGCTCCCTGCCCGTGCCGTATCCGCCTCCAGCATAAGAAACAAACGACGGATTGATGGCTTGGCCTGAAACGAAAGTGGTTGGACGTGCGGCGCGATTAATCGGTCCGAATGTGGGATCGTCCACCAGAGGTTCACCCTGCTTGAACGTGCGGCGCTCGGTGTGATGATCAAACTGCTCAGGAATCGACAGCGCGAATTTAGGCGTAGGCTGCAAACCTGAACACGAAGCCAAAAGGAGCGCGGCCGGCAATAGGTAGAGAGCTTTCATGAAGAGTACGATTGGCGAGTCGCCTAACGACCAAGTGCAGCGTCCACCGGGCCGTGCGCTTGGAACGCATGTTGATACTGGAAGAGCTCACAAATGCAATTCGCGAAGCAGGTAGACGGATCGCATGCAGCGCATGATCAGGCGTGAACGTTGGAATCACGGGGAGAAGCAGAGGATGAAACCACCTCATCGCCGACGCTGATGATTCCATCGCTCACTACCTGCGCGTAGATGCCTCCTGAATGAGCAAGGCCGCCAAGAACCTCGGGAATGCCAACCAGCCTGGCTAGATGTCGGCATGGAGGGCAGGCACGAAGTCCAAACAAGGACACCGTGCCAATCGAGAAGGAACAGCCTATCAACTCGGAAAGCCTCACCCCCTCAGTGACGATATTACGGCGAGTGAGGCTGGGGTGAAGATCAATCCCCGATGCATGGAAGAAATCCCACAACGCCTCAATCTCGATCAGCGTCACGTCACGCACTCCTTTGGACTTGGAATATGACCCCATACCGAGAGCGTAGCGGTCACCCGCCAGCCCCCTGCCCGCCATCGCTTCAATCCTTGAGACGAACTTCATTGGGGCTTCCCGTTCGCCGCCAACATAAATCTCTCGCACTCTCGCATACGCACTCATGTTTTAGGTCAGCGTCTGACGCCACCCAACAGCCATGGAGCTTGTCGAGGTTGGCAGCAAGCGACGGTTCGGTCTTCTCAGTTACAGGGTCATAAGTCCCGCATTCGCAATGTGGCGGATTCCCCTGCCCTGAGGTAGTCAGTCCTGAAGTGGCTGGCCCAGTCAGTGATCAGAATCACAGACACGACAAGAATGAGGAAGACAAAGACTCCCCGGGTAACCAGCGTGCGCTGGAACCACCGACGCAGAACCCACTCCAGAAGCGGTCCAACTGCGAAGCACGCATTCGCCAATCCCCACACTCCAATCACCCGCATCCACCATTCCCATGGCTCAAGGATGGTCATTCCACCGGGAAACTTGTTGTACGACTCAAGTTCCCAGAAAGACCAGCCAAAGAAGCAAATCACGACATTGTACAGCACCCAAAGCAGGCTCCATGGAATCACCGGGGGACTTGAGGCTGCCACTTGATGCGTGCTGGGTACCGGCTGCATGCACAAAAACTAGGGGATTGCTCAATCCCTGACAATCCCCAACTCCTGTGCGACCTAACGCGGCCCTCCGAAAATCGCTCCGTACATCAGGGTGAGAGACAAAGAAAATAGACCTGCTGCGGCCAGTGATACGCCCAGCCCCAGCACGAACAGGACGATTCGACCTCTTCCGAATCCCCTGTTACGAAACGCGAGACAGTAACACTCACATGCAGGTCCCAGCGTGAAGAAGACATTGGCAGTCACGCCGAAGAGAACAGCGCTCCCCCAATACCCAAGCATTGCTTGCTGATCCATATGCCACTTCAGGTGGTAGGAAATCGACCAGCCAACAATAAACATCACTGCGTTGTACCACAGCCGGAGCCTCTCCCACTTCACAAGCGCCTCCCGCAGTGTGTTTGAAGAGACTTGGGCTGCGGTCGTCATAACTGACAAGACTTACGCACCCAGCTCCGCCACCGCCGCGTCCAGGCTCGCGACGTCCTCAATCGTCAGCACCTTCGTGCCCTTTTGAATGCGGCCCATCAGGCCTGCGAGTACGCCGCCGGGTCCGAGCTCGAGGAATAGGTCGTTTCCATCCTTCAACAAAAGCTGCATGGACTCGGACCAGCGCACGGAGCCGGTGACTTGGCGCTCCAGCGTGCTTTTGATCACGATGTCGCTCGTCACGACATCCGCTTCGTAGTTGCTGACCACCGGCACGTTCGGCATCTGCACCGGAGTGGTCTTCAGCACGGCGGCCAGCTTGTCCTGTGCGGACCTCATGAGGCGACTGTGATAAGCGCCGGCCACGGTGAGTTCCACCGCTTTGCGAATGCCCTTCTCCTTCGCCTTCGCCACAGCCTGCTTGATGCCTTCGACGCTGCCGCTCAGCACAATCTGTCCCGGCGCGTTCAGGTTTGCCACATCCACATTGCACTCGGCGGCGAGGTCACGCACGGCGGACTCTTCACCGCCAATGAGCGCGGCCATGCTGCCCTTCGTCTCTTCACAAGCTTCTTCCATGAAGCTGCCGCGCTGGAACACCAGCTTGAGGCCGGTTTCGAAATCAAAGGTGCCCGCCGCGGCATGGGCGGTGAATTCCCCCAGCGAAAGTCCTGCACATGCGGCGATATCGAGGGAAGGCACACGCTCCTTCAGCGCTTCCAGAACGGCAAGGCCGTGCACATACAGCGCGGGCTGGCAGCGCGAGGTGCGTGTGAGCTCATCAATCGGACCGTTGAACATCGTGTCCGTGAGGTTGAAGCCGAGCACTTCGTTGGCGCGGTCAAACATGGCCTTCACCTTCGGGGAGGCGCCGGCGAGATCCTGGCCCATGCCCACCTTCTGCGCGCCCTGACCGGCAAACAACAACACGACTTTCTTGCTCATAGACCGCTGGCTCTAGCCTCTTGCCGGGCCGGGCGCAAATAAAAGTGGATTCCGCGTCCAGCGTTACGCCTGGCGCACAAGATGGACAATCTCGCCACTGTGTTTGGCCACCGTTTCCTCCAGCAGTTCTGCCGCACGCGCCACGGCTTCGGGGATGGCCATGGCCTCCGGCTTCACCTGCCAGAGGGCCTGGAAACGGCTGCGCAATCCTTCGCTGTCGTCAATGATGCCACCCACGCCAATGACGGGCTTCCCGGCATCCCGGGCCATCTCGGCCACGCCCATGGGGCCTTTCCCGTGCAGAGTCTGGGCGTCCAGCTTGCCCTCGCCGGTAATCACGATATCTGCCCGCTTCACGCGCTCCAGCAGGCCAGTGACATCTGCCACCAAATCAAAACCGCACTTCAGCTGCGCACCGCAGAAGCTCATGAGGCCGAAGCCAAGACCACCTGCGGCGCCGGCGCCTGAGTTGTTGCGATGGTCACAGCCCAGGTCACGCGTCACCATGTCCGCGAGCCGCGTCATGCGCCCTTCGAAGTAGGCCACATCTTTCACACCCTTCTGCGGGCCATACACCTGGGTGCATCCGTGCTCGCCGAGAAGGGGGTTGGACACGTCGCAGGCCACCACGACCTCGCAGTTCAGCATGCGTTCCTTGGCGATGCGGCGGACCTTGTCCAGGTCCCCAGGCAGCCGTCCCACAGGCTGCTCATTTTCACCCAGAAACTGGCACCCCAGCACCGAGGCCATGCCGGTGCCTCCGTCATTCGTGGCGCTACCGCCAATGCCAATGAGAATCCGCTGCGCCCCGTGCTGCATGGCGTGCAGCATCATTTCCCCGGTGCCCGCCGTGCTGGCCGTGGCCGGGTCGAGGGGGAGGTCATTCACCAGGGCGAGCCCCGAGGCGGCGCTCATCTCCATGATGGCCTCCAGATGGTCGTCGTGACGGATCAGCCCGTACCGGGCCATGACCGGCCGACCCTGGGCATCGTGGGCCGGAGCTTCCTGCCACTGCCCGCCAAGGGCTGTGATGATAGCTTCTGTAAAGCCCTCACCGCCATCGGCTATCGGGCAGATTTCGATGTCCGCATCCACCCCTCCGCGCTGCAGCCCGCGCGTCACGGCATCCGCCGCCTGCTTGGCAGTGAGCGAGCCTTTGAATTTGTCGAGGGCGAGCAGAATGCGCATTGCCTGGGGCGAAAAAGAAGGAGGAAAAGGCGGCGTAGGCAATACCCTTACTCTAGAAAAACTCAACCATTCATTAGTTCAAACTCATGCTTTTACCACCTTCCACCCGTAGCCGTGGTAATCGTAGGCGAAAGTTCCGTCCGGATGGCAGGTAACGACCCCGAAGCCCTCCGGATTACCGAAGACAGGGCCCTTCCACCACATGCCGCACACGGCCCCGCCCTGAATGTACGAGGTGCCGTGGAAGTCGATGCGCTCCAGCACATGGCCGTGCCCGCTGAGGACGAGCTTCACTTGGTAGGGGGCAAAGAGCTTGCGCAGCACATGCGCGTTGTTCACAAGACCTCGCGGACTTTCGCCCTTCCGCGGGTCGCCATTCATCTGTCCCCACACACTGTAGAAAGGCACATGGGTGACCACGACGATGGGCGTGGACGTGCCGGCCTTTTCCAGGTCAGCCTTTAGCCACGCCTGCTGTTCCTCATCCACCCAACCGAGGTAATCGCGCGTCACCGGATCCTGGCCGATGGAATCCAGCAGGATGAAATGCCAGCCCTGGTGGTCAAAGCTCCGGTACGTGCGACCCTGGCCGTAGCGGTCGGAGAAGAGCTTCTTCCCGTAGTCCGTCTCGCCGGGCATGATGACCGACTTCGCAGACCATCCCACCACATCATGATTCCCGAGGGTATGATATACCGGCTTCTCCAGCGTCTGGATGCACTCGTCAAAGATCTGCCACTGCTGCTTCAGCCGATCCGGTCCCACCTCCAGGGCATCCATGATCAAGTCCCCGCCCGTGATGCAGAAATCAGGCGCCTCAGGCAGCGCATTCACCGAGTGCAGACACTGCTTGAGCCCCTCCACCGCACCACGCTCTGGCTGCACGTGGATGTCCGTCATGTGGACGAAGCGGAAGGCCTTGCCTCCAGCACCCGCAGCCGTCGTCCCGGCAGTTGGTGCGGCGAGCACGCTCCCCGTGAAGAGGGAGGCAACCCCACCCAGCCAGCGGCGGCGGGTGGTGACAGAGCAGGAAGGGTCGGGCATGGCGTGCGTGATGTACGCACCTAGCCCGCCGTTCTGATCAACAACACCAGCACCAAATGCGAGAGCAGGCATTCTGCATTTTTCCCGGGCGAGCGCTCCGGCTGCCTGCTACTCAGCGACCGTCTTTTCCTTTGCCTCCTCCTTGGGCGCGGGCTTGCCACCCTTGCCGAGGAACTTGTCGATGTGCACCGCCGCGGGATCCATGCCCAGCCGTTTCACGCGAGGCACCTCCGACCGGTTATCGAGCTGGTAGAAGGGCGCCATGGGGTACACGCTGTCCTCGTGCGCGTCATAGGCCCATGCCATGATGTCGTGCACCCCGGGAGGAAGCTGCGTCATGACGAAGCTCCCGGTGAATCCCGCCAGGCCATCCTGCGCGATGTGTCCGCTGGGCACGTGGACGAACTGGGTATCCTTGTTCAGCATCTCGAAGAGGAAGAGCGGCATGCCACTCACCTGCACGACGTGGAAGATCTCCCAGTCTCCGGTCTCCGGGATGCGTCGGGTGAAAAATACCCCATCCGCCACGCGATCGCGACCCCGCAGGCAGGCGAAGCCTTCCACCCGGGCCACGTACCGCTGCTCCACCCCAGCATTGGGCTGGCCTTCAGCCGCCGTGTTTTGGGACTCCTCGCCTTCCTTTTCCTTACCCTTGTCCTTGTCCTTGTCCCGGCCTTTCTTCACCTCCTCCTGCTCGATCTTCATGGATCGGAAGTTCGCGGTGGTGGAACTGAGCAGCGAGGGTTGCAGCTTGAAGTTCGACAGCATGCAGTCCTTCAGCATCGGAGGGTTCAGCAGTCCCATTTTTTCCGCGCGACGGGCATGGTCGCGATTGGCCGGGACCGCATCCTCCACCTGGTAGAGCGCATTGAAGAAGCGGGTATTCACCGCACCGCGCAGGCGCGAGGAATGCCACATGTCCATCAACCTCCAGCCCTGCGCCCAGGAGAGGATGAGCACCGCCAGAAGCGCCATGCCACTTCCCTGGATGAAACGCTGGATGCCGCCCTGCCACTCCGGCCGGCGTTTGAGAATGTCCTGCGCGATGATCCAGATGAGCGCAATCAGGGCCACTGTCAGCGGCACCGCGTGAATCACATACCGTGGGGCAATGGCGTTGTCCCCCGTGCTGGAGGCCCAACTGCGTCCCATCGCCACCAGCACCCCGGTGCCGATTGAGTACGCGCCAAACATCAGCCATGGGCCGAGCTGCCCACGGAGTTCCTCGCGACGCCAGTTTCCTACCAGATAGCCGAATGCCGCGAGATACAGGGCAAATGACGCGCCACCGATGACGAGGCTGACGTCCATCATGGAGAAACTGGAGCCACGGCAGAGGTGATTCCCCAGGAAACGGAACACATAGGCAGTCGTATGATCCAGATTGGAGATCATGCCCTTCACGTCCTTGCGCATGGTCTCCTCTTCGCCCTGCTTGTAGGCGAACATGGGCTCCACTTCGTTCACCAGATTGGTGAAGTAGAGCTTCATCGTCACTCCGAAAACCACGAGCCAGAGCACGGTGAAAACCGTCCGCGCCCGCATGCCCTTCACCGCCGGGGTGAACCATACGAGGGGCAGCGGCAGCAGCCACACCAGGATACCGGAGGCGAAGGACTGCGTGGCCAGACTCGCGCACACAATGCCAATCACCCAGCGCAGCCACAGCGGCAGATTGCTCACAATCGCCAGCAGCGCGCCGCTCAGGAAGAAGCCCAGCGCCGCCACCTGGAACATCATGCTCCACAGCACAATCCGGTACTGCACCGGGCAGAAGATGGCGAGCCCGGCGAGCGCCAGCAATGGCCACCAGGCTGCGAAAGCCCTCCCGGTCGTCTTCTTGAAAAGCACCGCCACATTCACATACGTGAGCCCTAGAAGCAGCCACGAGAAGAACATCTGGATCGTCCAGTTCCCGGGGAGAAGCTTGTAGAACACCAGCATCATGCCCCGCACAAAGGCCATGCGGTGCTCCATCTGCACCATGAAGAAATCGTGCAGCGTCAACGTGCCCGCCCGCTCCTTCTCGAACATCGAGATGTACATCCAGTCATCCAGGAAGGGGATGTTCACCGCATACTCGCGAATCAGCAGAAACAGTCCCGCGACGGGCAGCAGCACCAGCAGCCACCGGAGAAAAAGACGCAACGCCGGCCAGACCCGGATGAGGGAGTCCTTAAGCTTGTTCATCGGGAGCGGTCGGCATATCGCAATGTCCGCAAACTCCCATAGGGGGCTTGGGACGGCCCACTAAGCACGCGAGGGGCCGGGGAGCAAGGGAATCTGGACTATCAGCCATGCCTCCCATTCACTGGGGGGGACAACATCCCGCCCCTCATTCGACCTCACTCGGAAGACCATAGTCTTTACGAAGCCTCTGAAACACCAGTTCAGCAGGCTGTCCACGTTCGCCCGCAGCGTAAGCCTCCAAGGCCGCCAGAAGCCTGCGGTCCAATTCTTCCTCTTCCGAACCGGGTTCCATGCTCACCCTCGATTTGAATTTTCCTCCGTCACCTCCGCCACCACGGCCACCGGGCGCTTCTTCACTTCCTTGACCACCACCGCGAGGTATTCCCCCAAGATGCCGATGCAGAAGAACAGGGCGCTGGCGATGAAGGACAGGTACAGCACCAGGGTCGCGGTACCGGCGTTCTCACCGACATAGTATCCAAAAAGCGAGAAGGAGGGAAACACACGGTTCGCGAGGAACAGGCCGGCGGCGAAGAGCGTGATCACGCCCATGAACAGACCCACAAAGGTCGCCAGCCGGAGCGGTGCCGTGCTGAAGTTCACCAGGTTGTTCATGGCCAGCACCGTGAGGCGGCGCAGGTTGTACTTGCTCTGGCCATGAAGACGCGGCGGGCGCTGGTAGCTCACCGTGCTTTGCTTGAAGCCCACCCACGAGCGCAAACCACGATGCACGGGGGTCGCTTCGCCCAGACGCTTGAGCGCTTCATGCGCGCGACGGTTCACCACGCAGAAGTCGCCGCTGTCCAGCGTGTAGTCATGCTCGGCGAGCCAGTTCATGACGCGATAGAAGGTGCGGTACGCGAGTTGCAGCCACCAGGGGCATTCCTCACGTTTGCCACGCACGCCCGAGATCACGTCGAAGCCTTCGTTCACCACCTTGCGATAAAGCTCCATGAGCACCTCCGGAGGGTCCTGCAGGTCACAATCAATGACACCAATGCACTCACCTCGCGCATGCTGAATGCCGGTCCATACCGCGGGCTGGTGGCCGAAATTCCGGCTCAGGCGCACGCCCTGATACCGGGCATCCTTTTCATGCAAAGCCCAAATGAGACTGGCCGTCGAGTCCCGACTGCCATCGTCCACAAAGAGGATGGCCCATGAGCCGCCCGTCTCCGCCTCAAGCACCGGCGTCAGTTTCTCCACGAGCACAGGAATGGATTCCTCCTCGTTGTAGCAGGGAATGACGACGCAGAGCTTGGGGAGATGGGAGGCGGGGACAACGCTCATGAACGGTGGGGCAAAGTCAGGCAAGGCGCGGGGGATGCAAGCGCAACTCCCGCCTACGCAAGAATCGGGCGCACGACATTTCCCGCCACATCCGTGAGACGGAAATCGCGTCCCTGGAAGCGGTAGGTGAACCGTTCATGGTCCACCCCCAGCAGATGTAGCATGGTGGCATGCAGGTCATTCACAGTCACCGGATCCTGGGCCACACCGAAACCGAGTTCATCCGAGGCGCCATGCGTGATACCTCCACGCACCCCGCCGCCCGCCATCCACATGGTGAAACAGTCGCGATGATGCTCACGGCCATAGTCCGGAGGATCCCCACGCAGACGGCCCTGGCTGTAGGGCGTGCGGCCAAACTCCGTGCCGAAGACCACCAGTGTGTCCTTCAGCATATCACGCTGCTTGAGATCCTGCAGGAGCGCGGCAGCGGGTTGGTCCACAATGGTGGTGCTCTTCGTCAAATCACGCACAATGTGACCGTGCATGTCCCAGTTCGGCTGGAAGAGCTGCACAAAACGCACGCCCTTCTCGGCCAACCGACGCGCCAGGATGCAGTTTGAAGCGAAGCTGCCCGGCTTGCGCGACTCTGGGCCATACATTTCAAAAACGCTGTCTGGTTCACCCGAGAGATCCGTGACGCCGGGGATGGAGGTCTGCATGCGGAAGGCCATCTCAAACTGCTCCATGCGCGCGTGGATTTCCGTCTCGGGACCATCCTTCACCTTCGCCAGCGACTGCATGGCATTGAGGATATGCCTCGTGTTCTCCTGTGTCGCACCCTTGGGATTGCCCAGGTACAGCACGGCATCCTTCGCCGCGCGGAACTGCACGCCCTGATACTGCGAAGGCAGGAATCCACTGTCCCACAAGCGCGTGGAAAGCGGCTGGTCGAAGCCACTCTTGCTCACCAGCACCACGAAGGAAGGCAGGTTCGCATTCTCACTGCCGAGCCCGTACGTGACCCAGGCTCCCATGCTGGGACGTCCCGGCAACTGCGCGCCGGTGTGCATGAAGGTCATCGCGGGATCATGATTCACCGCGTCCGACTTCATGCTTTTGATGAAGCAGATGTCATCCGCCATCTTCGCCAGATGAGGGAGGGCCTCACTCACCCACGCACCGCTCTGGCCATGCTGGGCAAACTTGAACGCCGACCCTACCAGCGGGAACTGAGCCTGGTTGCCGGACATGCCCAGCAGGGCCTGCCTTCCGCTCTTGTAGGAATCAGGCAACTCCTGTCCCAAGCGCTTCTGCAACTCTGGCTTGTAGTCAAAGGTCTCATGCTGGGTCATGCCCCCGCTCATGAACATGAAGATCACCCGCTTCACCTTCGGCGGGAAGTGGGGAAAGCCGGGCAATCCCGGCGTGCCCTCCCCTGCCGCATGAGCCACTCCACCCAGGAGATCCGCCAGCGCGATGCCACCCAGCCCCTGGGTGAGACGGTTCAGGAAATGGCGGCGATTGAGCGCGGGGTTCATGCAAATGCAGTCACTGGATCACAAGCGTTTCATCATCACACAGGAGCGCGCGCTCCACGGCTGTCAGCGCCGCGACATCCGCATCCGGCAGGGATGCATCCACCGCCGCCTCGCCGTTGGCACGGCGCACGTCGGCTGCCTCCTGGGGATGCGCCGCATACCACGCGCGTTCTTCATCAAACAACTTTCGCAGCACCGCCAGCTCCTCTGCCTTCGGGGCTCGTGAAGTCCAGCGGCGGAAGGATTCCGCGATGCAGGCATCCAGATCGCGGGGATGCTGCTGCAACTCGTGCTCGGCGCACACCCGGCAGCTCTCCAGGAACTGCGGATCATTCAACAGCGTCAGCGCTTGCAGGGGCGTGTTCGTGCACTCACGCCGCACACGGCAGAACTCACGCGAGGGAGCATCGAACACAATCATGTTCGGCGGAGGCATGGTGCGCTTGCGGAAGGTGTAGAGACTGCGACGCCAGAGACTGTCGCCATGATCCTGCGTGTAGTGCGCCTGGATGCCGGAGTCCTCATACAGTCCCTCCGGCTGATACGGCTTCACCGGCGCGCCACCGCTGGCCCGCATCAACAGACCACTCACCACCAGCGCGGTGTCCCGGACCTCTTCCGCAGTCATGCGATGGCGCGGGCCTCGGGCGAGCAGCCGGTTCTGCGGGTCATTGCTTTCCAGCGCGCGGTCCGCGGGTATCGCGCTCTGACCATACGTTTGCGAGAGCACGATCATGCGGCACAGGCGCTTCATGTCCCAGCCATGCTCCATGAAGTCACACGCCAGCCAGTCCAGCAGCTCAGGGTGGGAAGGCAATTCCCCCTGAATCCCAAAGTCCTCCTGCGTGGCCACCAGTCCCATGCCGAAGAAGTGCTGCCACATCCGGTTCACCGCCACACGTGCCGTCAGGGGATTCTGCCGATCCACCATCCACTGCGCGAGACCGAGCCTGTTCTTGGGCAAACCCGCGGCCATGGGAGGAAGCGCGGAAGGCGTCTCTGGAGTGACTGCATCTCCCGGCTGATCAAATTGTCCCCGTGTCAGCACATGCGTCGGGCGCGGCTGTGTCTGCTCACGCATGACCATGATTTCATCCGCACTATTGATCAGATCATCCTCCTGCGTGCGAAGCGTGTACAGCTGGGCGGCGGCCTTCTTCCACGCATCATCCGTGTCGCGCAGCCAGGCATCGAGCCAGTCGTCGATGTTCGCCGGCATGGGATGATTCCCCCAAAGCTTGTCCCACCAGCCTCGCTCCGGCGCCGCGGTCGCGGTGCCGGCGAGGGTCGCTGCTTCCGGCTGGGTGAGCGCGCGGTCAAAGACCATGAACTCATCAAAGGCGCCATCCTTCAGCCCCATATCATTATACCGCCATGCGAGCGACAGCTTGATCACCGGCGTGCCGTTGTCCTGAATCTTGGAGTCATCAAAATCACCCCACTCCTTCCGATACAGGATGTCGCGATACAGGTTATCACGCACCACCTCACACTCCATCGGCTTGCCATCGAGAAAGAGCTTAAGACCCGCGGCCTTGCTCGATCCATCATAGCTCGCCGCCAGATGCATCCACTGATTCAGCGGCAGGACATTCTTGCTGCGAATGCGGATGGAGTTTCCCGGAGCGAAGTGCGCCAGGGAAAACTCCACGTGTCCATGATTGAGCGTGACCTCATAACCACGTGAGGCCGCATCCAGCGCGCCGCGTGTGCGATGCACCAGCACCGCCTTCTCTTGGTCCACCATGTTCTCGAACCAGAACGCAAGTGAGAACGCATCACTCCGACGGAAGGCTCCCACCGTCTCCGGCATTTCCATGGTGTTGTCATTCTGGAAGCGGATGGCGGTATTCTCGCCGTGGGAAATCGCCTGCGGAGTCTGTCTCACGGTGGCGGGAGCTTCACTCGGATGCACCAGATCATAGAGCATCTTCTTGTCTGAGGCCTTCTTCCCCTTGAGCGTGGCGAAATCATAATACGCCACCGGTTTGGCCACGCCAGGCATGCCATTGGACTCACACCAGCTCTTGAAGCGCTCCTTCGCGCCATCACGAATGCCAGCCAGTTCCTTCTGCTTTTCCGTGATCTGCTTTTGGATCGCCGTCAGCTTTGTCTCGTCCCCGGGAGCCAGGATGAGCAGCGAAGGGGATGGGATGCCCGCCGTCTGCCGCGCGAAGAGGCCGAGCTCATCGATGTTATTAAAGAAGCCGGAGAAGCTGTAGTAGTCCCGCATGGAGATCGGGTCATACTTGTGATCATGGCAGCGAGCGCACTCCATGGTGAGGCCCAGGAAGGCGGTGGCATTCGTCTTCACGCGATCCGCCACGTGCTCCTGGCGGAACTCCTCTTCATTGCTCCCCGCCTCATTGGACTGCTGCACGAGACGGTTGAACGCCGTGGCGATATACTGCGAACGCGTGGGATTGGGCAGAAGGTCTCCTGCCGTCTGCCAGACGACAAACTGGTCGTACGGCAGGTTTGCGTTGAAGGCATCCACCACCCAGTCGCGATAGCGCCACACAGCGGATTCCGCGTCTTCGTGGCGCCCGTACGTGTCCGCATACCGCGCCACATCCAGCCAGTCCGTCGCCAGATGCTCGCCGAAGTTTTTGTCCGCCAGCAGACGGTCTACCACCTTGCCCTTGGCCTCTTGTGAGCCATCCGCGAGGAAGGCATCGATTTCCTCCAGCGAAGGCGGAAGGCCCGTGAGGTCCAGAGTCACCCGCCGCAGCCAGCGCTCCTTCGCCGCCGCAGGGGCAGGCTGCAGATGCTCGTCACGGAGACGCTGCAGTACAAAGGCATCGATGGCATGCACGTCGGAGCCGTCCATCCCGGCAACCTCCGGCACCTCAGCTTTCACCGGCGGGATGAAGGCCCAGTGCTTCTTATATTCCGCACCCCCGGCAATCCAGCGGCGCAGGATTTCCTTTTGCTCCACCGTGAGGTCCTTGTGCTCCTTTACTGGGGGCATCACCTCATCTTCTTCGGAAGTGAGGATGCGTTTGACCAACTCGCTCTCGTCCGGCTGGCCGGGCACGATGGCGTGCTTGTCCACGGCAGCGGCGCGGTCATCCAGCCTCAGCTTGCCTTTACGCTGCTTTTCATCGGCGCCGTGACATTTGAAGCAGGCCGCTGCCAGGATGGGCCGGACGTGCTTGTTGTAGTCCGGTTGCTCGGGCACTCCCGCCGCCCACATCGATGCCATGTTCAAGAGCCACGCGAATCCCGCCAGGCCACACCCCAACCGCCGACCGGAGAGAACCCTCGGCTGAAGGGAGGAGGAAACTTTTACCATAAAAATCCAAGCAAACCGCGGGATTCTACGGGACAATGCCGCCCCGTCAAGCCGACCCAGACATGGCAAAAGGTTCGTGCCGATACCCCACCTGATGCTAATACTCGGTCCGGCACTCTCCCATGAACCAGGCCACCGACCTCCCGCCCCGCAGCCTTTTTCTTCGCTGCCTGCTTTTCCTACTGGTCTTTTCCCCCGCGCTGTACGCGGCCTTCCTCATGAAACACACGGCCGTGGACGTCGGCTGCTGGGACATGTGGGAGAATGCCCCCCTGCTGAAAAAGTGGCACGACGGCACGCTCACCTGGCATGACCTCTACGCGCCGCAGATCCAGCACCGCATCGTGGTGCCGCGGCTCATGATCATCGCCATGTCCCACCTGAGCGGCGGGGACTTCCGTTGGGAGAACTACGCGGCGCTCCTCATCTTCACCGCGAATGCCGTCATGCTCTGGTTCCTGCTGGGCCGCACCATGGGGAATTCACCGTGGCGCTGGCCGCTGATGTTTGCGTTCAACCTGCTGCTCTTCTGCCCCATGCACTTTCAGATTCTGCTCTGGGGCTCCGCCATGTGGGCGGCGATTCCCATGGCCGGGGTGCTCGGCTGCCTGCTCCTGCTGAATCCCCGTGAACAACCCAGCACCGCGGGCGTGTGGTTGCGTTTCGCTGGCGCGGTCGTGCTGGCAGAAATGGCCACGCACAGCTTCGCGCACGGCATCGGCGTGTGGCCGGTGATGCTGGGAATCTTCCTCTTCCAGCCCACGCTCGGCAGCGTGAAGCAGCGCCTCATCCTTTCCGCTATCTGGCTGGTGATCGCGGGTGTCACCATCGGCTGCTACTTCACGAACTTCATCAACGTGGCGTATCACGCCTACAACCTCAAACCGGGTGACAACGCCTTCGAAACGGGTGGCAGTCTGCTTGAGGGGGGACGGCTCAAGGCCGCGCTGAACTTCTTCTTCGCCTTCCTCGGCACCTGGTTCGCGCGCTCACCGTTTGTGGACCACCCGCTCGATACTGCCGTGACGATGGGCAAATGGACCGTCGCCTGGATCGCGGTGCTGGTTCTCTTCACCCTGCGCGCACGCCTGCTGAAAGCCGTGTTGCCGTGGATGGCGCTGGCCTTGTACGTCGTGGTGATCGGCCTGCTCGTGAGTAAGCGCGCGTCAGACATCGGTGAGCATCGCGCCGTGACGCCACGTTACCTTGCCGCGAGCCAGTACTTGCTGGTCGCAGGCATCGCCATCACCGCGACACTCGGCACCGTCTTCCGCCGCGCCGGAGAACGCTGGCGCGAGAAGCATCCCGATGAACTGCCGGAACTCAAGACCGGTGGGCAGAGTTTCGTGGGCACCTTGGGAGTCGTCGCCATCACCGCCTTCTGCGTCGCGCAGATTCCCGTGTGGCAATACGGCCTGCACCTCACCCACCAGTGGCACCTCGCTCGAAGGCAGGCGCAGGTCTTGCAGATCTTCATGCCGCACCTCAATGAGCAGCGCGGTCTCATCAGCATCGAGACCCTCGACATGGTGAAGAAAAACTGGAATGTACTGGATGCCATCAACACGCTCCAGAGTCTCAATCTCCTCCGCACGAAACCGCTGAGCACGCCCGAGCTGAGTCACTTTGTCCGGGAGAAGAAACCTCTGCCTCAGGAGAAAGCGGATGTGACCGAAGCCCGCCTGCTGGAAGATGGCACGCTGGATCTCAAGGGCTATGCCCGCTTCAACGTTGGCCAGCCCGTGGATGCTATCCTGCTAGTGCAAGAGGGCCGCGTCATCAGCCTTGGCCAATACGCGCCGAAGCACCTGCTACGCATCTATGGTCTCGACTACGAGTTCGGCAATGTGCAGGACGTACCGGTAAAAGAGATGTATCCCTGGCAGGTGCGTGTGAAGCTCGCGGCACCGGAGAAGCCTATTGAGTTCTGGGCGCTCGACGTGAAGGAGCGGAAGATCACGAAGCTGCGTGTCGAGGTCACGCCGAAGAGCGATCTGATAATGCCAGGTGCGCCTTACTTTTTCCGAGAGATATCTCCGTAAGGCGCCCCCGGGCGTTTCAGTTTCCAAACGCACGAGGTCCTTCTGCCGGGCGTCGCGGGTGACAGTACCGATGTGTTCCTTCTCACTGCCCCACAGTAAGACCTAGGTCCGATGGCCCCTCACCCCATCTCTATTGAAGGATGATGTGCGCACAGACTACTCGCAACCGCGCCCAATTCCACGTATGAGCATCATCGCAACGGGAATCCTCTTTGTGTGCTTTCTGTTCGTGGGAATCCTCCTGTGTATTGAATTGGGAAAGCGGCTTGGGAAGGCCAGGTTCTCAAAGGAGGGCGAATCTGCTACTACGGGGATCAGCGCCATCGAAGGTGCTGTCTTCGGTTTGCTCGGATTGACTCTGGCCTTTCTCTTCTCAGGGGCGTTGTCGCGATTTGATGATCGCCGCAAAATCATCACTCAAGAGTGCAATGACATCGGTACTGCATGGCTCCGCGTGGATCTTCTCCCGGTGGATACGCAGCCAGCCATGCGCGACCTTTTCAGAGGCTACCTCGACTCCAGAATCGAAACTTATCGGAAGCTGCCTGATCTTGATGCTGCCAAGGCGGAACTCCAGAAGACAGCCGAACTGCAATCGAAAATCTGGACCCTGGCCGTCTCATCTACGCAGGGCACGGGCGCCAGTCCCCCACCCATGCTGCTTCTTCCAGCGCTGAACTCGATGTTCGACACTGCCACCCTGCGGACCGAGGCCTCGAAAATGCATCCGCCTATCGTCATCACCGCGATGCTGGCGGTGCTCTCTCTCGCCAGTTCGTTGTTCGCCGGCTACGACATGGCAAACCGGCGTCCATGGCTTTCGCTTCATCCCATGGCGTTCGCACTCGTACTCTCAGTGACTGTGTATGTGATCATTGACCTGGAATATCCCCACTTGGGAATGATTCAGGTGAAGGACTCCGAAGAAATCTTGATCAGCCTGCGCGACAGCATGAACGCGAAGTGAAGTCTCCGCGATGGCACTCTGATCGATGATGTATCCGGCAGGCTCAGGGACACACTACTAGATCCCCAGCTCCATCTGCCCGCCCACCGCAGGCCGCCGAAACGACGCACTGCTCATCTTCGGAATCTTCCGCGCCGCGATGCCGCTGCGAATCTTGCTCACGCGAAACACCTGCTCAATCTGGTCTGCCCACACACCCTCGCCGTGCATGCGCGTCCCAAAGTCGCGATGCGCCAAAGTCTCTCCCTGGCACTCACGAATGCGTCCGAGCACCTTCTCCTTCCTCTCCGGGAAATACTCATCCAGCCACGAAGAAAAGACCTCCTTCACGGAAAAAGGCAATCGCACCACCGTGTATGCTGCACCCGCCGCGCCACAATTCGCCGCGGCCTCCAGGATGGCGGGCATCTCGTGATCATTGATCGCGGGAATCATGGGCGCTGCAGACACGCCCACCGGAATGCCCGCCTCATGCAGCGTGCGCATGGCCTCCAGTCTCTGCTGCGGGGCCGAGGCGCGTGGTTCAAGAATGTGCGCCAACTTGGGGTCGAGTGAGGTGACAGAGAAGAACACCACCACCGCCTGGTACTTCGCCAGTTCCTTCAACAAATCGAGATCCCGCACCACGAGATGATTCTTCGTGATGATGGAGACCGGATGCCGGCACTCGGCCAGCACCTCCAGGCATCGACGCGTGATGCGCAGTTTCTTCTCTACTGGCTGGTAGCAGTCCGTCACTCCGCTGAGCGCCATGGTGGAAGGTTTGTAGGACGGCTTGGCCAGGGCCGCACGCAGCAGTGCGGGCGCATCCTGCTTCACCATGATGCGCGACTCAAAGTCCAATCCCGCGCTGAACCCCAGGTATTCGTGCGTGGGCCTCGCGTAACAGTAGGCACACCCGTGCTCGCAACCCCGGTAGGGATTCAGGCTGACTGTGAATCCGATGTCCGGGCTGTCGTTTTTCGAGATGACCGACTGGGAGTGGTCGATGAGGTACTTCGTCTGAACCTTGGCAGGAGCCTCGCCCTCCTCATACGCCACGTGGAGCTGGGCAAAACGCTGGTCCGGATTCTCCCCTGCCCCGCGGCCACGCGGACGAGTAGGAGGCAGGGCAGACGGGTCCATCAGGTGGAAAAGGTGAGGCCAAATCCGCGCAACTCAAGTGTTCTTTTGAACATAAAATCAACGCATTCTGCCCGACTTCCCGCTTGGCTCATCCTCGTTGTGTGTCGAAATGCCGAAGTGGTACCAGGTTTTGAAAGTGTTTTAAGTTGAGGCTGACATAGAACACTTTGAAATCGGACCGTCACCTCGACACTTCGTCACAGTGACCCACAGCAGGGTGCTGCATGAACCGTCCACTTGGCAGGCCAATGGTGGAGAGAGACTCTAGCCGCCATTTCTGGCCTCGAAGCTGCTTCTTTTTCTTTTGAGGAGGCGCCGCTGCTGACCATCCCTTGCAGCGGACGGGCTCCGCCTTGCACCCCTTCTTGACACTGACTCTCAAATCCCTAATTTGCCCGCCCCTTTTCCTGAAACCCGTCCATGAGCACCGCCGCCCCCAAGTCGCCCTACAACGTCAAGAATCCCTTCATCGCGCACCTGAAGCGCGCATACGACCTGACCGGCGCTGGCGCGGCCAAGAACACCCGCCACTACGAGATCGATCTCTCCGGCAGCGGCATGGAATACCTGCCCGGCGACTCCCTCGCAGTAATGCCGACGAACGACCCGAAGCTGGTGGATGAACTCCTCAGCCTGCTCAAACTCTCCGGCTCGGAAGAAGTGGCCAATCCCAAGGGCGGCACCATCAGCCTGCGCCAGGCACTGACCGAGGTGTACTCCATCACCGAAGTGGACGGCAAGCTCATCCGCTCCGTCGCCGAGAAGGCCGGCAACAGCGACCTCGCCGCTCTCGCTACGCCCGAGAAGAAGGAAGACCTCAAGAACTACCTCTGGGGCAAGGACGTGCTGGACGTCGTCGCCGAGAATCCCGGTGCCTCTTTCGACGCTCCGGAAATCGCCGGCCTGCTGCGCAAGCTGGTGGTGCGTCTCTATTCCATCTCCTCCAGCCTCCGCGCGTGCCCTGAGCAGGTGCACCTGACTGTGGCCACCGTGCGCTATGAGAGCCATGGCCGCCAGCGCGGCGGTGTGTGCTCCACCTTCCTCGCGGACCGTGTGGATGAATCCACGCCCCTGCCGACCTTCATCAAGTCCGGCGCAGGCTTCCGTCTTCCCGAGCCCACGGATGAAACACCCATCATCATGGTGGGACCCGGCACCGGCATCGCGCCCTTCCGTTCCTTCGTGCAAGAGCGCAAGGCCACCGGCGCGAAGGGCAAGTCTTGGCTCTTCTTCGGCGAAATCAACTGCAGCTCCTGCTTCTTCTACAAGGATGAGTGGGACAACTACCTCGCCGACGGCACGCTGACAAAGCTCGACACTGCCTTCTCCCGCGACCAGGAGAAGAAGCTCTATGTGCAGCATCGAATGCTGGATCACGGCAAGGACATGTATGACTGGCTCGAACAGGGCGCCATCTTCTACGTGTGCGGCGATGCCTCACGCATGGCCGTGGACGTGGACAACGCACTGCGCCAGATCGTGGCCAAGGAAGGCGGCAAGTCCCCCGACGAAGTGAACGCGTACATGGAGAACCTGAAGGCCTCCAAGCGGTATCGTCGCGACGTGTACTGAAGTTCTCAGCATGTCAGATGAACGCCTTCTCTAACGAGCAGACTCGTGATCGTTTGCGGAGTCGCCTTCGCTTGAAGGCGTTCTCCCGCCGTTCTTATTGATAATCGGCGTTAGAGCAAGCTGACATATGCGACTGATCCGGATGCTGTGACGCGCAGCGTCCCTGGACTGCGTGCAGCCCTGCTGCCGCTTTCCAGAGTCCACAGCCTGCTGTGGCGATGGTGACACCCGCTTGTACCTCGACGCGTCCAAAAAAGCTTGGCGACTTCGTCGCAGTGAAGCGTGCAGCAGGCTGCACTTTAGGAAAGCGGCAGCAGGGCTGCACGCAGTCCAGGGACGCTTCGCGTCACAACTTCTGTATCATTGCGCTCACGTTCGAGCCACGGTGAGCTCAGCAACTCTTTGGCAAAGAGTTTCAGGGGGGGCGCACCTTGTGCCCCCGCTCATCAATCAATTCGCATCCAAATCATCCACCGCCTTCTTCGCGGTCTTCTTTTTCTTGGCGCGATCCGGGTACTCTGGATGCAACCCGACCATGCGGGGAGTGATGGGACGCACCGGCCCGGCATTGATGGCAGGGGGATGCTCTGCGATCACGCGCTCCACTTCCTTCCAGTTCTCCAGCACCTTCGCAGCCACGGCCGGGTCCTTCTTCTTCCAATAACCATCCATGAGGCGGATGTTGTCGAGGATGAGCGCCGTGTACGTCAGCCCAGCCTGCACAAACTCAACGCGCCTCTGATACACCTCACTGCTTGATTTGGCTGCTTCCTTCGCGGCATCGAGGTTGGTCTGCGAATCCCGCAACAACTCCGGCGTGTACAGCTTGGGGAAATCAAACACGCCAGCCTCGAGATTCTCCGCCGTGAACGCCATACGCGCCTTTTCGATGCCTTCATAGTACGCACGCACGTGTGACGCGGCAGGACCGAAGGCACGGCGATAGTAGTCCTCCAGCACCGCTGCCGTATCCAGAGAGGGATTCCACACGAGCTGCCCCATCACATAATACTGCGGTCCCATGGTGGCCCAGTGTTCCCACACGCCGTCGATGTAGATGCCTTTGCATCCTGCCGCAGCCACCGCCTTGAGGTCACTTGCCGTCTGCTGCGTGGAGAGATCTGGCAGCCCCTGCTGCCAGCCTGCGGGACTGCCCGTGTTGGGCCTCCAGAGAAGTTCGGAAGTGACCTTGGTCCAGGCATCCCACTGTTGACGATACGTATCACCTCGCGTGGAGCCGCGATCCACCAAGCCGGTCCTGCCCAGGAAATTTGCCACACTGGCAATGACCACATTCTTCGCTGGACGCGCCGCAATGGGCGCTGGCCGTGAATGCCCATAGCTCAGCATCATCACCTGGTAGCCCTTGCCGGGATACTTCTGCTCCAGCAGCCCCGCGAGCGTGTTCGCAAAGGTCACGTCGCGATCAGAAAGCGCCGGGCGCTGGGCATTCTGCTTGTACCAGTTGAAGACACGCGGCTCGCCATCCGGGTGATCCCACGCGGAGCACTCCTTGCACACGCAGTGGCCACTGGACCAGCCGTCATTCGGCGACGCGTTGAAAAGGGTCTGCCCCGGATCTTTTGCGAGTTCCTCCTCCACCTGCTTCAGCCACAGCTCCCACACCTTCGGATTGGAAGAGCACAGCTTCACCGTGCGTGGATTCGGGAAGCCACTTCGCGTGCCATCCGGCTGCAGCGCGAAGATTTCCGGATGCGTCTCGTGATAGCGCTCCCACCAGTCGCCGAACCCATGCCCACCTTCCATAGGGAAGGAGTCCAGCATCAACCGCTGATGCAGCGTCCAATCCTGCGAGCGTCCGTAGCCGACATCCGACTGATTGGAATAATGAAACACACCTGAGCGCCCCACGATGCTGGGGTGATAGCGGTATTCCATCGGAGCGATTTTGATTTCCTCGCTCTTCACCACGTCCTCACCCAGTTCACCTGGCCAGAACCAGCGCACGCCCAACTGGCCCTGCAAAAACGTGTACACCGCATTCGCCGTGCCGGACTCGTGCTGCACATCAAACGTCTTGCGATTGCGATCCTTGACGGTCCTCCCTCCCGGAATCCAGCGATCGCGACCCGCGATGACCACATGTTTGTCATTCGCCACGATCAAGATTTCCTCGGGATGCTTGAACTCGAAATCCACCTGCGGGAACGCCGACTTCACCGCAGGCTGGTATCCCACCCAGATGGCACGCGCCGGCATTTCTGCAGGGGTTCCCTCGAGGACCTGCGGCTTCGCACCACTCATCTTCTCCAGGCAACGCGCCAGTTCCTCCGCTGCCTGCTTCGTCCGCGGCGGCGCATCCTTCGGTACCACGATGGGAGCCGGCGCAATGCTCCTGGAGGCCAGAACGAAATCAGCGGCGTGAGTACGCCCTATGCCAAGAGCAACGACCGAAACGGCAAGGAGGAAGCGGTGCAAAAGTGTCATGCGTGCATCCCGGTGGTCCGGGTGCGTGAAGAACGAAACCAACTGCTGCTGCTTTCATCATTGTGGCGGGCGGAATAGATCTTTTTTCAATCCAACCATGCATCCGCGAGCAAATCCACAACGCGCACCGATCACGCGAGCACCAGATGGCCACCTATTTGACACCCGATTCACCACTCAGTACGTTCGAGAATGACTCGGAAGGCGGCACTCTCCCAACATCACGCAATCGTATGTGGCGGATAGCAGCGGACACCGGCGGCACATTCACGGATTGCCACGGCATCGCGCCGGACGGCCATGAACATCGCGTGAAAGTGCTCTCCACCGGATGCCTGCGAGCCACCATCCGCGAGATCATCGAACCTCGCACGCTGGTGCTGCAAGGAAGGCGGGACGTGTCGGCGGATTTTTTCAGCGGATTCATCGTGCGTCCTGTCTCGGCGGCGCAGCAAGAAGTCCGGGTCCAACGCTCACAAGAGCGTGACAACGATACGATGCTTGAACTCGACGTGAGGGACTCCGCCGCACTGAACCTCTTCCACGCGGGAGCCGCCGTGGAACTCACCACGGGCGAAGCCGCCCCCGTGCTCGGCGCGAGATTACTCACCTCCACGGCTCCTGGCGCGGAGTTTCCACCTGTGCATTTCCGACTCGCCACTACGCGTGCGACGAATGCTCTACTGGAGCGCAAGGGCTCACGCGTGGCTTTCTTCATCACGGCGGGATTCGGTGACTTGCTCCTGATAGGTGACCAGCGCCGACGGCATCTTTTCGCGCTGAAGCATGAGCCGCGCGAGGTCCACTATGATACCGTGTGCGAGGTGCACGAACGCCTGGGCGCCACAGGCAAAGCCATCACCACCTTGGATGTTGAAGCCCTGCGCGCAGCGGCAATGCCATGCGTGCAGCACGGCATCACGACCGCCGCCGTGAGCCTGCTGCATAGCGATGTGAATCCCGCCCATGAGCAGCAGGTGCGGGACGTCCTTCTGCAGTGCGGCTTCACGCACGTCTCACTCAGCAGCGAGCTCGCACCTTTCATCCGCATCCTCCCGCGGGCCCAGAGCGCCGTGGTGAATGCCTACCTCACGGGACCTGTCTCGCAATTCATCACGGATGTCAGCTCTCCCCTGCCTCAGGACGGCTCGAGTACGCTGCTCATGATGACGAGTGCCGCGGGGCTGGAACCCGCCTCCAGCATCAAGCCCAAGGATCTGCTTCTCAGCGGACCCGCTGCCGGCGTGCTCGGCGCCTTGCACGCGGCACAGCGTCTCGGCTTCACGCGCATCATCACCTTCGACATGGGCGGCACCAGCACGGATGTCGCACGACTCGATGGCGCAGCAGGCTATCGCTTCACGCAAACAGTCGGCGGCATCACCTTGCTGAGCCCCAGTGTGGCCATCGAAACCGTGGCGGCTGGCGGCGGCTCCATCTGTGCGTGGACACCACAAGGCCTCACCGTGGGTCCGCAGAGTGCTGGCTCCGATCCCGGCCCTGCTTGTTACGGCAAAGGCGGCCCTCTCACCGTCACGGATGTAAACCTGCTCATGGGTCGCTTTGATCCGGCACGTGCACCCATCCCGCTGAGCCGTGAATCTGCGGAAGTGCGACTCACCGAACTCCTGCACACGGTGAATGCCGAAGCGCATCGTGGACTTTCACGCGAGGAGCTGCTGAAGCAACTCCTCGCACTCGCCACCGAGCACATGGCGGATGCCATCCGGAAAATCTCCGTGCTGGAAGGCTACCGTCCCTCCGACTACGCGCTGCTCGCCTTCGGTGGTGCTGGCCCGCAACACGCCTGCGATGTCGCGGAGAATCTCGGCATCACCACCATCCTCGCACCACATCACGCCGGCATCCTCAGTGCGGTGGGATTGCAGGAAGCACTGCCGGAGCGTTTCGCGGAGAAGCAGGTGCTGCGACTGCTGGAGGAGATCTCTCCCGAAGTGCCCACATTGCTACAGGAACTGCGGGCAAGTGCAGAGACGCAACTTGCTTCGGTCCCCTCACAGGCACATTTGCCACACACATCATCACCTCACACGACAGCGACCTTCCGGCAGATCGCAGAGCTGCGCCTGAAGGGACAGGAAACGCCGCTGCAGATCGAGTTCGAAGATCCAAAAACGCTGCACCGCACATTCGCCCAACGCTACACCCATCTCTTCGGCTACACTCCCCCTGCGGGCAAGCCGGTGGAGCTCGTCAGCCTGCGTGTCATTGCCCGCGCTGCCACGAATGAAGATCTCCCGCCTCTTGATCGAAAAACGACTTCAGAAGTGAATGGCCCGCAGCTTGTTCAAGACGCCTTCAGCACGCTGGTGATTAGCCATGGCTGGAGCGGCACTGACCATCCCGGCGCCGGTTGGATCCTACGCAAGGCAACTACCTCTGGCGCCGGCGCTCCCAGCGGCGACGAGAAAAGCATCCCTCCGGATCTCATGCGGCATCGCTTCACGAGCATCGTGGAAGACATGGGCGCCCTGCTGCGTCGCACCGCGCTTTCCACGAACATCCGCGAGCGACTCGACTTCTCCTGCGCCTTGCTGGATGCCGAGGGCCGCCTCGTGGTCAGCGCTCCGCACATTCCCGTGCACCTCGGCGCGCTCGGCGTGTGTGTGCGTGAGGTGATGAAAGTCTGCGAACTTCGCGAAGGCGATACCATCATCACGAATCATCCCGCGTTTGGTGGCTCCCATCTTCCTGATGTCACCCTCATCACGCCAGTGCATGACGACGAGCATCGCCTGCTGGGCATCGTGGCGAATCGCGCGCATCACGCGGAGATTGGTGGCAAGTCTCCCGGCTCCATGCCTGCGAACGCCACCTCGCTCGTGGAAGAAGGCGTGGTCATTCCTCCGATGATTCTGCGGCGCGATGGTGTCGTGAATCTGGATTCGATGCGAGCACTCCTCACTCAAGCTCCGTATCCCACACGTGGCATAGAGGACAATCTCGCCGATCTCCAGGCCCAACTCGCTGCCAACCTGCTGGGAACGGACCGCCTGCGTGAACTCGCTCGCGTGGCAGACACAAATGAAGCCATGCACTGGCTGCTCCGCGAGTCCCGGCTGCTCATGCGCCGCTTTCTTGATTCCATTCCCGAAGGCAGCGCTGAGGAATCACTCGATGATGGCCACCTCATTCGTGTTGCCTTGCGGAAGAAGAGCGAGCGACTGCAACTCGACTTCACGGGAACGTCTGGGCAGCATCCCGCGAATCTGAATGCCACACCTGCCATCTTGCGCAGCACCGTGCTCTATGTCCTGCGACTCGCACTTCAAGAAGACCTGCCACTCAATGAAGGCTTGCTCGAAGATGTGGACACCATCCTACCCGAAGGCTCCTTCCTGAGCCCTATCTTCACAGACGACCCCGCCCAATGCCCAGCCGTCGTCGGCGGTAACACCGAAGTCAGCCAGCGTGTCGTCGACACCCTGCTCAAGGCCCTGAAACTCCAGGCCAGCAGCCAGGGTACGATGAACAACTTCCTCTTCGGCAATGCGCGTTTCGGCTATTACGAAACGCTCTGCGGCGGCACAGGCGCAGGTCCTGGCTTCCATGGCAGCGACGCCATGCACTCGCACATGACGAACACGGCCATTACCGATCCGGAGATCATCGAGCGGCGCTATCCCGTGCGCTTGCGGCAGTTTGCGATTCGTCGCGAGTCAGGCGGGAAGGGCGAATGGAATGGCGGTAACGGCATCCTTCGCGAAGTGGAGTTTCTGGAGCCCCTCACGATCTCGCTGCTCACCCAGCATCGGAAAGTAGCGCCGTATGGCGTAGATGGCGGAGGCGCTGGTGTCTGCGGGAAGCAGACGCTGGTGCATGCGGAGGGGACTGAAGAGGAATTGCCATCCAGCGTGACGCGCGATGTACACGCGGGCGACCGTTTGCGCATCGAGACCCCCGGTGGCGGCGCGTGGGGTGGAGTTGCACACTGAAATGTTGGGTGTGGCAGGCTGCATTGGATTCAACACAGAGACGCAGAGACGCAGAGGAACTTCGGAGACTGAGGGTTGTGTGGTTGAAGGGAGCTTGGCCTTTCCAGGCCGCAGGGGGAATTCCCCTTTTGACGCTGTCGGACCAAGCAACCCGGCGGCCTGGAAAGGCCGCGCTCCTTTCTTGAGGTCATGTGAGGTGCGCTAATTTCTTGGACCACGGGATAAGAGACAAGCCGTATGAGTACCGTGACCCGAAAAAAGCGTTACAGCAGTGATTTTAAAACCCATGCCGTGGAGTTGGTCCGCATGGGCAAGAGTGTGTCCGAGGTGGCTGAAGAACTCGGCATTGGCACTGGCATCCTTTACCGTTGGACCCGGTCCCAAAGGCAGCCGGTGCAGCTCGTGGGCGCAGACCAACGAGCCGGAGGCGAGGAGGGCGAAGCCAACGAGCTGCACCGGCTGCGGCGTGAAATCGCCAACCTGCGCCTGGAGAACGACATTTTAAAAAAGGCCGCTGTCATCCTGGGCACGCCATCGCCGTCCAAACTCGCGAAATGATCCTGCAACTCCAGCGCCAGACCGGTGGGAGTGTGCGCAAGATCTGCGACGTCCTGGAGCTGCCCCGCAGCAGCTTTTACCATGCGGCAAAGCCTATCTCACGCCATGAGCAAGACGCTCGCCTGGGGGAACTCATCGAGGAGATCTTCAAACGCAACCGGTGCCGCTATGGCTACCGCAGGATCCATGAGGAGCTGTGTGACCATGGCATCGTGTGTGCGCCTTCGAGGCTGCGCCGCATCCTCAAAACACGGGGCCTCAAGGCCATCCAACCCAAGAACTACCTGCCCAAAACCAGCGATGGCCGGGCAGACCGTCCCTCTTCCAATCTGCTGGCCCAGCAGCCCGTGCCGCAGAAGCCCGGCGAGGCCTGGGTCGCAGACATCACCTTCATTCCCACTACGGCAAACTGGCTCTATCTGGCCGTGGTCATGGATTTGGGCTCGCGTCGCATTGTGGGCTGGAGTCTCGCATCACATATGCGTGCAGAACTCGTCGTCCATGCCTTGGAACAAGCCCTGCAAACCCATCCCAAAGCCAGCGGCATTGTCTTCCACAGCGACCGGGGCAGCCAGTATGGCAGCACGGCCTTCCGTTCCGTGCTCACGCGTGCCGGCCTGCGCCAGAGCATGTCGGGGCGAGCCAACCCCTATGACAATGCGTGGACAGAGTCCTTCATGGGTACCCTCAAGCGCGAGATGCTTCAAGGAGGCCGCTTTGAAGATCTCACCGATGCACGACTGGAACTCTTTGAGTACATCGAGGGCTACTACAACAACCAGCGCAAGCACTCCGCCATCGGTTACCTCACCCCCAATCAGTTTGAGACCCAATCCAGAAACCTAAACTAAGACACTCGCTGGTCCAAAAATGCGTTGCACCTCAATGCTCCAGGTTTTGTAGAAGCTGTATTTGTATCTTTCAGTCTCCGAAGTTCCTCTGCGTCTCTGTGTCTCTGCGTTGAACACCCTGCACCCAAACCCGCACCCGTGAACCCGGTGCTCTCCGCATTGCCCTGCCGCACCACGCCTCAAAAACAAAAAAGGCCCCTTTCGGAGCCTTTCGCACTTCCCTGAAAGGCTTCTGGAGAAACCTTCTACGTTGGCCCCTCACTTCGCCGGTGCCGCGTCGATCTCAATCTTCACGTCATCAAACAGAATCGGCGTGTTCGAGAACGTCGTCCCCCAGATCGAGCACTTGCCCTGACCCTTCAGGGTAGCGTCCTCATGTGTGATGAGCGCTTCCTTCGGCTCCTCACCGGAGGCAGGCCAAGCCTTGGCCGTGATGGTCCACTTCTTCTCGTCCACCTTCTTCACCTCGAGCTTGAGCTTGAACCACTCATCACTCTTCCAGGTCAGCGGCACGACTTTGATCACTTCATCGCCCTTCGTGAGCTGCAGTTCCTTGCGCGCGGCGAATGCAATCAGACGATAGCCACTCTGGCCATGCACGCCCACGGCGAACTTCGGCACACTGCGGCCCTGCTTGGTGCCAAAGACCTTCGCTTCAATGCTGGCACTGCCCGCGGCGGAGTCGCCCAGCAAGGCATTGGAGTCCGTGAGCTCACCCACTTCCACCTGCAGCGCCTTGCCGCCGTCCTTGGCCACCACGTTGAACTTGCCTTCCACCACAAAGACATCCTTCGGCGGTTCGCCCAGCTCCCAAGACTCGCAGTCATAGGCGTACTTCTTGGGCTCGGCGGAAGCCGTGGCCGTGATGGCGAGCGCGGACAACAGGAGTGGAAGGAAGCGTGCTTTCATGAATGATGGAAAAATGATCATATGCCCTCAAGGGCATATACAAATTCTGCCCCGTGAAATACGTCCGTTCGACGCCGGTTTTGGACAGAAAATCCAATCCCGGCAGTCCAAGCCGAAGCCAATCTCCTTAGATCGGCTCCTTCAGCAGCGTCAGCGCCTCTTCCACCTTCGCGCCTTCGTGCACAATCGCCGAGAGGCTGCGTGCAATGGCAACGGGAGACTGGTGCTGCCACACATTGCGGCCAATCGCGATACCCACGGCGCCGGCCTTCATGGCATCATGCACCATGGAGAGCAGGTCGAGGTCGCTGTTCATCGCCGCACCGCCGAGCACAATCACCGGCACGCCGAAGGCATTCTCCACGATGCGCTTGAAGTCATCGGAAGTACCGTTCACCGGGTACGCTGTCTTGATGATGTCCGCGCCGAGTTCCGCCGCGAGGCGCACGGCAAAGCCAATCTTCTCCACCGTGTAGTGCTCGCGCTGGCCCAGGCCGACCGGGAGCGTCTCCAGAATCACCGGCAGATCCACGTCGAGGCTCTCACTGATGAGGTCTGCGCAATTCTGGGTCACGGTCTCTTCGTTTTCCGCGCCGGGGTACAGCATGTTCATCACCGCCGTGGCGCCCACCATTTCCGCCTCGCCGAGGCCATACACATTGATGCTGCCCGCTCCGCGTCCGGTGATGCGGGTGTTGTACACATCCGTGCGGAGGCAGATGCCCTTGCCCGTGAGCAGGTCGCCCGTGCGCAGGGCCAGGCCCAGGTTCAGCACAAATCCGTCCACATAGGGATTTACGTCCTCGATGAGCTGGAAGGGGTTGCTCAGCTCCGGAACTGGAATGGCCACGCCATGGTCAATAGGAAGGATGACGGTCTTGCCGTCGCGGAAGAAGGTATCGAGATTTTCTTGGCGGCTCATGGGTCGGTCAAAATCGGGGGCAGTAGACATGGGGGAGAATGCCCCCCATGTAAAGCGCAACGTGCTTTCCCAAGGGTATACGCATGAACAGGCCCCTGGGGGTGGATTTCAGGCCTCTATGTCAGGAGACTGCCTAGAATCAAGGCGACATTGCGTGATCGTCCTCCCTAGTCACCGTTTTTCCATATTCCACCATAATATCAGAAAATTTTCTCGACATAGCATCCGTTCAAAGCGAGGCTGGTCGCGGGCCTAAGCCAAATTGTTGCCGTGTGGAAACGTCTACCTATGTTGGATCTCGCATTTAAGGTGGCATTCTATGTTGCCGTTGGCTTGGGGCTGCTCGTCGGATGCGTCTGGTACATCCGCTCCTTAAGCAATGCAATCACTGGAGGAGGGGATATCGTGATTGCTGAGTTTACCGTAGTAGGGAAAGAGGATCCCGATGGCAAAATCGGGAAGGCTCTTGCCCAGATGCTCCAAGCCCGTCTGCGTGAAGTTACCTTGGAGATTCAAGACTCTCAGCTGGAGCTTATTGATACAACCGAGTCCGACAACCGATTCAAGCATCTCATACTCACCCCGGAGATGTCTGCTGAGCCGAAGGCAATCAAACCGGAAGAGCAGAAGCCCCCAATAACCACGAGAGAGTTATCTGGAATTGCAGGCTCAGTCAGGGTGCCGGAATCTGTTCCCATTTGGAACGCAGGAGGGATCGAGCTCGGCACTAGGTTGCTGGATGCTCCGGCCCTACAAGTAAGTGTAAGTGGCGTGGACGTCGGGGGAGTGATTCACTGGTTAAACCGCCAGCTCGCCAGCAACCGGACATTGCACTTCACCTATTACGAAAACTCGAACAAACAGGTCCATGTGAGCGGCGATCTTGCCGCAGTTGACGTTAAGGGTGCCCTCCGACTGGAGATGGAAACCAAACCTCCAGAAACCGATGTTTCGCTGAGCTTGATCGCGGAACGCATGGCGTATGAGATTCTACGTCAACGACTAGGGCGTGACTCTAATAACAAAGTGGAAATATTGCAACCGGATGAGTTTCCAATACTTGTGCAGGTATTGCGTGATGCGGCGAAACATCGCAGGTCCGCATCTATGGGTAGGAATTCACAGGCGGGATTCACCAAGTCGCTGCAACAAATCACTCCGCTCGCTGGTAACGTCCCTGGATGGTATCAACTCCAGCTTCTTGCAGCAACTCTCGCTGAACAGGCCGGGGAATACCAGCAAGCATCCGAATTCTACTCCTCCGCCCTGCTTGCTATGGTCAGCCATAGCCAACAAGGAGCGGTTCCAGAATTAGTCATTCGGGTGAAAAAGCTCCAATCCGAAGCGGAAAAGCGATCCAGAGAAGACTCTTTCCACTCCCCCCTAAAAGCAGGGCCCGAAGATCCCATTGCCCGGCAGAAAATTGAAGCCGACATGGAATACGCAGTCAAACAACTCAATGCACTTTTTGGCCAGACATATTCGGCTCCGCCACTAGTGCTGCTCAAAAGCAGCGTTAGGAACGCCTTTTTTCGACCGAACGAAGGGGAATACTCTGCTCCACCACAAGTGCAGTACCTGCCGGATGTCACCTATCACAGTATGGTATTCCTCTACCTGCCGGCCGAAGCTGTAGGCCCGCAATTAGGAACAATTTTCTTCTCCTACGCAGACGTCCTTCCTATGGTCATTCAACAACGGAAAGAGGGCGAGACCGCTACAACTGCGCGATGGGTGCTAGCAGAAGGTGGGGTTGCTTGGCTCCGCGGCGAAGACCCCTCTGGTGGAGATCGGCGTCCGCTTAGGTCAATCAAGGCTCCAGGAACAGCTTACAAGGACGATTCAATGCTCGGCAACGATCCCCAACCGGCGACCATGAGTGACTACAGCCCCAGTAAACACGGCGATTTTGTTGTTGGCAATGGCATCTTAAATCGTGCTTTCTACCTCGCATCTATTAACTTGGAAGCGATTCATCCAGGTAAGGGAACTGAAAAGGCTGCGGAGATTTGGATCAGAGCACTTCCTCTTCTCCTCAAAGCGCAAAAGACTGATTTCTGGGCCTTTGCTAAAGCTCTTGAAGCAGCAGCAGCTACATCCACAGCAGATCGGGAAGCTGTTCACGAAGCGCTGGTGACGGTAGAACTTGATCCAGCCAGAGCACCGTAACCCTACGGAATTGGGCTCCCTAGGCATCGCGGTACCCTGCTAGCAAGAGGCCTCCGCCACACTGCTTGCGTATGACGGCAAACAGGTGTACCTCCATTACCCCCTTTTCCCGCTCCGCGCCGATGCCCATCTCCCTCACACGCAACTTCTCCATCATCGCCCACATCGACCACGGGAAGACCACGCTCTCCGATCGTCTTTTGGAATCCACCAAGACCATCACGGAGCGCCAGAAGCAGGATCAGCTTCTCGATGCCATGGACCTGGAGCGTGAGCGTGGCATCACCATCAAGGCCCACCCGGTCACGATGCACTACAAGGCGAAGGACGGGAAGACCTACAAGCTCAACCTGCTGGACACCCCCGGTCACGTGGACTTCAGCTACGAAGTGAGCCGTTCCCTGGCCGCCTGTGAAGGCGCCCTGCTCCTGGTGGATGCTTCCCAGGGCGTGGAAGCCCAGACCGTCGCCAACCTGAATCTCGCGCTGCAGCAGAAGCTGCACGTCATCCCGGTCATCAACAAGATCGACCTCCCCAGCGCCGACATTGAGCGCTGCAAGAAGCAACTTGAGGACATTCTGCAGCTTCCCTCGGACGAAGCCGTGCCCGCCAGTGCCAAGATGGGTCTCGGCATCACCGACATCCTGGAGGCCATCATCCGCCTGATCCCGGCACCCACGGATCCGCATGATGGCTACCTGCGCGCCTCGGTGTTTGACTCCGTCTTCGACCCGTATCGCGGCGTCGTCTCCTACGTCCGTGTCATGAGCGGCACCATTCAGCGCGGGCAGAAGATCCGCATGATGGCCTCCGGCCTGGACAACGAAGTGAAGGAAGTGGGCGTCTTCAAGCCCAAGATGATGGCCGTGGACAAGCTCGGCCCCGGTGATGTGGGCTACTTCATCGCCAACGTGAAGACCACCGCGGATGTGAAGATCGGTGACACCGTCACCGAGATGCGCCACCCTGCGCCGACCCCGCTGCCCGGCTTCAAGGAAATTCATCCGCTCGTGTTCAGCGGCATCTATCCCGTGAGCTCCGAGGACTTCGAAGCGCTGAAGATGGCCGTGGGCAAGCTGCAGATCAATGACTCCGCCTTCACCTTCATGGCGGAGAGCAGCGCCGCACTCGGCTTCGGCTTCCGCTGCGGTTTCCTTGGCCTGCTGCACATGGAAATCGTGCAGGAGCGTCTGCGCCGTGAGTTCAACATGGACGTCATCTCGACGTACCCGAGCGTTATCTACGAAGTCACCAAGACGGATGGCACCGAGGTCCTGGTGGACAATCCCTGCTTCCTCCCGCCCACGCAGATGATCGCGGAAATCCGCGAGCCCATGGTGAAAATCTTCCTCATGGTGCCGAATGAATACATCGGCGACATGATGCAGCTCGTCATGGATAAGCGCGGCAGTGTGGATCACACCGAGACGCTGGATGACAACCGCGTGCTGCTGCACAGCCTCATTCCGCTGAACGAAATCCTCGTGGACTTCAACGACAAGCTGAAGAGCATCACCCGCGGCTACGGCAGCATGGACTACGAGCACGCCGGCTACCAGCCCAGCGACCTCGTGAAGATGGACATGCTCATCGCCAGCGAGCCGGTGGATGCCTTCGCGTGCATCGTGCACCGCAGCAAGGCGGAGTCCCGAGGCCGCGCCCTCGCCGCGAAGCTAAAAGAGGTCATCCCCCAACAGCTCTTCGTCGTCGCCATCCAAGCCGCCATCGGCGGCAAGGTCATCGCCCGCGAAAGCATCAGCGCCCTCCGCAAGGACGTGACCGCCAAGTGCTACGGCGGTGACATCTCCCGTAAACGCAAACTCCTGGAGAAGCAGAAGGAAGGCAAGAAGCGCATGAAGTCCATCGGCCGCGTGAACATCCCGCAGGAAGCGTTCATCGAGGTGCTGAAGACGGGAGGCTAGCGGCGGAAGACGCGGAGAAAGGGAGAGGGGGAGACACGGAGATGCATCGTGGAACGAGATCTGTAGTGTAGAGTCGAGCCTCATACGTGTATGCCAAACATTCGATCGTTCCGGGATTTGATTGTTTGGCAGAAGTCCATGGATGCAGCCATGGCGGTATTCGAGCTTTCCAAGAAATGGCCCTCAGAGGAGAGGTTTTCCCTGACTGACCAGATTCGGCGGTCATCACGCTCTGTGCCGGCGAACATTTCCGAAGCCTGGCGCAAGCGACGCTACCCGGGAGCTTGGGTGAACAAGCTCAACGATTCCGAGGGTGAAGCGGCAGAAACGCAAACCCATCTGGAGTTTGCCAATCGCTGCTCTTACATCACAGAAACCGATCGGACGCGGCTCGATGCCCTCTACGAAGAAATCCTCGCCATGCTAGTGACCATGATTGACCAGCCCGAAAAGTGGTCCATCCGTTGATTCCCTCCTCCGCGTCTCCCGCTCTCCGTTTCTCCGCGTCTTCCTCCTCCTCCTCATGTTCCAGCCCCGCTACCTCAAGCAGGCCAAGCTCCTCTACAAGGGAGTCACCCGTTTCCTCCACTACAAGCGGGACCTGCTTCCGCCGGCGAAGCTGGATGAGATTGAGAAGCAGCGGGACGCGCTGAAGGACGCGATCAAGGAGAAGGACGCCAAGAAGATCGAGGACCTCACCAAGGACATCAACCGGACCTGTGAAAAGGCGCTGCCGGAGATGCGCACGTCCGAGCTGGCGGAGAATATCGAGGTCTTCTTCGTTTCCATCGTCATCGCTCTGGGCATCCGCACGTACATCGCCCAGCCCTTCCAGATTCCCACTGGATCCATGCAGCCCACGCTGAATGGCATCACGGCAGAGTACCGGGAGGAAGACCCCAATCCTGGATTCCTCGGGAAGGCGGGCGGCTGGTTTACCGGCACCACGTACCTCAATGTGGTGTCTGATCACGACGGCGAACTGGCATCGCCGGTCACCATCACCGAACACCCCTTCTTCATTTTCCGGCGCTTCTGCAGGCTGCACTTCAAGGATGGACACACCATCAAGATCAATGCTCCGATGACCCAGCTTCTCGGTGAGCTGCAGATCGCCCGTCATCTCGGTGTGAACACCCGCCAGGTCGGCATGGACAATCCCGACCGCACGGTGGAGCAGGTGCTTCAGGTCCCCTCAGGCACGCGGGTGCAAAAGGGGCAACTCCTCGCCCGCGGCATCGTGCGCAACGGTGACCACGTTATCGTGAACAAATTCGCCTACCATTTCCGGCGGCCGGAACGCGGTGAAGTCTTCGTCTTCACTACAAAGAACATCGCCGGAATCGAACAGGAATCTCGCTTCAATCCGAACTGGGGCTCACAGCATTACATCAAGCGTCTGGCAGGCGTGCCCGGGGACACTCTCTACATCGATCCTCCAGAATTGATCATCAATGGCAAGCCGGCCACCGAACCCGGCATCCGCAGGGTGATCGATCAGAAGGAGCCGGGCTATTACGGATACTCGTCCATCGGCGCGGGTGAGAAAACACTCCGCACCTTCCCCGATGACGAGTTCATGGCCTTGGGTGACAACAGCAACCACAGCAGCGACAGCCGCTTCTGGGGAGCGGTGCCCCGGCAAAATCTCGTTGGCCCAGGTTGGTTCTGCTACTGGCCGCTGACCAGCCACTGGGGACCCATCAAGTAATCAGGCGACCTTCAGATTGGGGAAACCGCCCTTGCAAAGTGCAGCAGCGCGCGGTTTGCACACCTTTTTCGATGAGTATTCATTTAGATACGGTTTGCGTTTGAAGGCGAACGGGTTTCCCATGGCGTGCACCAAAAGTCCGCCATGCCAGCAGTGCCTCCCCTCCCCTCGTCACCCCAGCCGCCAGCGCCCGTGCCACCACTACCGCCCAAGGCATCCGGCAAGCGCGGGATGTATGCGCTGATTGGGTGCGGAGCAGCACTGGTGTTTGCCGTGATCGTTGTCGTGGTGGGAGCCGCGCTCTGGATTGGGTTTTCCAAAAAATCCCCGACAACGGCCGGCAGCAGCGGCTCCAATGGGAATGGATCCTCTGGCGGCGGAAGCAGCAGCACCGAAGCAGGTGGCAACAGCAATGGCAATGCCCTCGGCGTCGGAGTGAGGTTGTCCCAATTTGAGCACGCGGCGGGCTCCGCCTGCATCATTGGGCCGGACGGCACCTGGCATGCCGTGTTTCAGGAAAAAGCCACCTATGGGAAGCCGGTGTTCATCTATCACCGCGCCTCCCGGGATGGCGGCGCCACGTGGTCTGCGCCAGAGGCCATTTCGGACGATGGCACTGGAAATGGATCGAGCTATCCGCGGATGGGCCAGGACATCCATGGCAACGTCTTCGCGGCCTGGGTCCGCTTTGGAAAAGACAATATCGTGGTCGCGGAATCCACCCTGGATGGCCCCGGCGGCTATGTGGAGGGCACGCTCATGCTTCGGCGTTGGAATGGGCGTGGCTGGGATGCAACCCAGACCGTGGGGAATCTCGGGAGCGTGCGCTCCTTCTGCTTCTGCAATGCGACCGATGGCTCGCTGCAGGTCGTGTGGGGAGAGCAGGGCGGCGTGATCCTGCATTGCCCAGCCACGGGTGGAGACGGCACCGTCATCGTGCCTGAAGGCAGCATCCCCTCGGATAATCCCACCTACAATCGCCCTAGCAATCTCTGCGCACTCCCGGATTCCAAAGGCGGAGTGATCGTGCTGGCCGAGCGGAAGTATCAGAACGCGCAGGAACTCATCCTGTGGCACAGCGGCACACTCCACGTCCTGGCCTCAGATCCCAAGTATCAGACTCGCAACACCTTCAACTACCCCTCCCAGATGTTCGCCGATGCCACCGGCCGCATCCACGTGATCCACATCCCCTACCCCGACTCCACTGCGAAGGCGGAGCTCTGGGATCTGGATCCGCTGACGGGTCAGCGCACCGTCATCTTCACCGGACGCGATGCGAAGGACACGATTCAGAATTTCCAACTCGCCAGCGGTATCCACGGCACCGCACACATCACGATGCAGTGGAGTCAGGGAGCCGCCGGCCTGTCCGACAGCACCGATGTGGCAGCGCTGTCCTTCGATGGCGAGAAGTGGTCAGCACCCCGCGGACTCACCGGCAACTCCCGCTCGGAATCCTTCTTCCACAAGAATCTCCCCGGTGGTGAAGTCGCTGTCCTGGAGCGCTACCACGCCCGCCATTCCTCGATGGCCGTGGACGCCAAAGGCAAGGTGCACGCGCTGGCGACGATTGACGCGCAGTCCTCCTTCAGCACCGGCACCTATCAGCAGCACGGAGGCACGAACTACAACGTCGTCTCCGGAGCCACCATCTCGCAGCCGTCCGTGTATGTGCTGCCCTGGCGCTGATCCGCGCTCATCTGCCGCAGTGGCCCATCACGGCAGCAGCCATTGCAGCGCATTGGGCAGTTCCTCCCGCCACTGCCCCATTTCGTGCCCGCCTTCATAGACTCGGTAGTGCACGTGATGGTCATGCCCTGCCAGCGCGGTGGCGAAGCGCTCGCAAGCGTGGATCTGCGACACCTCCTGCCTCAATCCCGAGGGTGGATGTGAAATGCCGAACCCCGTCTCCTGGCTCCCCACGCTCAGCCAGAAATGCAGCCGTGAGTGCGGCATCTGGCGCAGTTGGGTGGTGAGCCACTCCTCTGCCCACCAGAAGGATCCGGAGTGGCTCAGGCAGCGAGCAAACACCTGCGGGTAGAGCAGTGCCGTGTAAGCAGAGGCCAGCCCTCCCAGGCTGGGCCCGGCAATGAGGTGACCTCCTTTCGCCAGCTTGGGATGCCGCTCGCGAATCCACCGGATCACATCATTCGCGATGAAGGCCGCATGATCCCTGCTGCAAGTCAGATCCCGGTGCCGTGCCGCGCCATCCACATGTGAGACGAAGACGCATGTTACAGGCGAGATGGCACCGTCCTTTTGCAAACCATGGATCAACGACGGTGCCGCCATCTGGTTCACATAGTACTCCCCGTCCAGGAAGAGACAGAGCCGTGTGGCCGCATGGCCATGCGGAGGCTCCAGGAGCCAGACCTTTCTAGAAAAGTCTCCTCCGGCACCGGGTACCACATGCTCTTCAGGCGTGACCATGGGACGCAAATGGCCGCACGCCGCGTCGTTGCAGGCGCACTCCGGCACATTGTATCACCGGATATCCGGAAGAAAAACAAGAACTGCGATGTCGGAATTGTTATCTGCCGAAATTTTTTGCCCGTTCTTCCCTCGCTTTGGCCCTCGCTTTGCCAGCTTCCTCGATCCACTTCGCGTTCGCCTTGCCTTGTTCTTCAATCGCCTTGGCACGGGCCTTTTCACCTTCCTCGATCCACTTCGGTTTCCCCTTGGCTCGCTCCTCGATTCCCCTCGCCCGTGCCGTCTCTGTCTCTTCAACCGCTTTGGCATCTGCCCTGGCCTGTGCCTCCTCATATTTTGCCATGGCCCTGGCCGTCTCTTCGCGTGCCTTGGACGGTTCCCGGCCCATGAGCCCATTCATAAGCAGCACACTGGCCAGCATCAAGCTCAAGCAAACCGCGCTTAGCCGGCCAGGATTTGACGACGATACCTTGCGGAGAATGGATATCATGGCGTTGCCCTCCTTTCTTATTCGTGCGATGCAGTGACACACCCTTCCCCGCTGAGACGCGTTTTGGACGGATTGAATTCAGAGAGATTTGCCGGGCGCTTTGTCAGAACGTTGCTCTTCAATGAGCGTCTCGTGACAACAACAGCCCGTGCGATGATGCATATGGATTAGGTGAACCACCTTGTGCGCAACGCCTTGGAGGGTGTGTGCGAAGCACCGCCTTGGCGTGTGATGCACCATCCCTCAAGACTCCGGAATTACCACGCTACATGAAACTGAAGCAGTGCGCCGGTGATGCCTAAAGAAAACTGGTGTCGCACACTACGCGATTCACCCTCGTCCAAGCTCCGCACTAAGGCTCCCATCCCAAAGCGGTGCTTCGCACACGCACTCCACGGCGCTGCGCGCAAGGTGGCGCCCCTGAAGGTTCGCTTCAAGCCATCTCGACTCAGCCAACTCACGAGACAGTCCTCTTATATTCGATTCCACGATGTCTCCGCGACGCCCTAATACTCTGGCGTCCGCCTTTTCCAGGCTATGCCCGGGATCTGGATCCTCGTCTTGATGTCCTCATTCCACACCACGGTGAAGCCGAGCCTCCGGAACGCGTCGCAGACCATGTTCCCAATGGCCACGCCCTTCTCATCGTCACCACCGATGTCCCCGAAGGTGAGTTGAAGCACTTTACCTTTTATCACTCTCTCCAAGTCCTGCGCATGGTAGAAGCAGTAACCAACAATCCTTGATTTCTCGCCGCCACGCTCGTGCCATACTTCGCTCACATCTTCCATGCCGTCGGACTGGGTAAGGCCGGCATTCTGCAGCGCGATCATCTGAAGATGCTCAAGAGCAGCGAATGCCTCATCGAGCCGGTCGCAGTCCGTTTCCTCAGGCCATTCGAGTTGCTGCTCGAGCTTTGTTGCGAACTCGTGGTCAATGCATGTCCTCACCCAGTCGACATCGATCTGGCCGGGCCTGAAATCGTCCTTATACAGGATGTCTTCGATGTCCTGGGACGAGTAGAATCCGGACCACACGTAGTACCGGACCCGCATGAGCGCGTATTGTTCGTTGCTCAGCGATTCAGGCATCCCGCTTCTGGTGATTCGGGTTGAACACGAACTCATACTTCAGCCCATCCGGGTCGGAGAAGAAGGTGGCGTAATAACCTTCCCCATGCTCCGGACAATCACACGGCGCATCCTCAATGATGCACTCACCCGCCGCCGCCAGTGGAAGAAGCACCTCCGCGCGGAAGCGTTCCACGTCCACACGATCCAGCGCGCAAAAGGCAAGGTGGTGATGATGCCCCACCGCACCGCGCTTGTGCGGCAACGAGGCCAATGAAGGATCCGCCGTGACGATGCTGATCTCATGTGGCGTATCGTGATCCATCCTCCGCCAGTCCTCATACTCATAGGCCCCGCCATGGCTGTGGCCACCCAGTTCATATCCCAGATGGCGGAACATGGCGCCGTAGAACGGCGCCGAGCGGGTCACATTCGTCACACTGATGATGAGATGATGCAAAAGGCCACGATGCGCGTGCGACATGGCAAATCCTTACCGGAATCTGAAGTCATTCGCAATGCCATGCCGCACCTTCACACTTGCGCACCCGTGCATCCGCGTTCCAACATGGCGCCCGTCTAGGTTTTGCCAAGAAGCCCCCTCATTGCCAGCGTAGCGCCCCCCGGTGAAATGGATCCATTTCTCTGGCTGGGGGCCTTCGCCTTGTGTGTGGTGCTGCACCTGGTGATTCACCCGCAGGCGCGGCTCTTCCGCGATGCCCTGACATGGCTGGGGCGGCATCCCGCTCCATTCCTGTGGCTCATGGCTTCCCTCATGGTGCATGAATGGTGGAGTCTTCGCACCGGAGCCTCGGCACCACTCGCCGTAGCACACCCGCTCTCCCCCTGGCCGGAGGTGTTTCTGGACTGCGCCGTGCGAGGCTGGCAGCGCTTTGCCATGCTCTTCCACCAGGCCATCCATCCGCCACCCGTCCTGGCAGGCACGATCATTGGCTCGGTCATCATGGGACTCTTCAGCGCCGCCAGCCAGATGTGGCTCTGCTGCTACTTCGTCGCCTCGCGGGAATCCCTCCTGCCAGATGCCGGTGTGCGCGCTGCCCTCGTCCGGTGGAAAACCATTCTCGTGCTCGCGGTGATTCACGGTGCCTGGTGGTGGATGGCCGAGCGCACTGACTCTCCCACGCGGTTGCTGCGCGAGTGGGTGATGCCGGAGTTCCTCATTTTTCTAGGCCCCCTGCCCCTGGCCGCCGCCGCGGCGCGCGTGGATTTCCTGAAGGCGGGAAGCGCCACCGTGCGCTGGTGGGCGCGTGTGTGGCTGCCCATGCTCATGCTCGCCCTCACGGCCGTGCCGCTCCTGGCGCTGCTGGAGTACAGCCTGCACCTCCTCCCGGCGGTCATTCCCCCGGCCCGGGTGGTCACCCAACTCCTCGCCGCCAGCGTCCTGGAAGCCGCCCTGCATAGCTGGCTTTTCGTCAGCGCTGCCTTGCTTCTGCTTCGGGGTGGGTATCTTGATGATGACCCCTCCCATGTCTGAGAAAAAGCCAAGCCGAGCAGCAGCCCCCCCGGTGGGGCGTGAGATCGCGCGTCGCGCGAAGTCGAACCTCGCCTTCGCACTCTCCACCCTGCCCCGCCAACGCAAGGAGGACATGATGACCTTCTACGCCTTCTGCCGGGTCATTGACGACATCGCGGACGAACCCGTGGACACCGTCGCGGAACGGCAGCGTGCACTGGACGGGTGGAAGCACGGCATCCTTCACGGCTTCGAGGAGCCGGACGACCTGCAGGCTGAGGTCGCCGAACTGCCCAAGACCTACCCCATCGATCCCACGCTGCTGGCGGAGATCGTGAATGGTGTGGCTTCAGACCTGGTCACCACCCGCTACCGCACCTACGAGGATCTGCTGGCGTATTGTTACAAGGTCGCCTGCGTCGTGGGGCTGGTGAGCATCGAGATCTTCGGATACAAGAACCCCGCCTGCAAAGAATACGCCGTGGCCCTGGGTTACGCCCTACAGCTCACGAACATCATCCGCGATGTGGCAGAGGATGCGCGCAATGGCCGCATCTACCTGCCGCAGGAGGACCTGGAGCGTTTCGGTGTCAACGAAGTGGATCTTCTGGAAGGCCGACACACGCCGGAGTTCGAGGCGCTCATGCAGTTCCAGCACGATCGTGCGCGTGCCTTTTTCACCCAGGCCGCGAGTCTCCTGCCCAAGGAGGATCGCAGGCACATGCTGGCTGCGGAGATGATGGGCCAGATGTATGGTGAAATCCTGGAGAAAATACGCCAGCGCCACTTCCACGTCTTCGGCCCGCGCATCGGCCTGAGCAAGCTGCGAAAAATCGCCATCCTCGGCGCCTACACTGCAAAAGGCCTGCTTCGCACCAGTTGAGGCTGAATAACGCGTCGGCTGCACTCGTCCATCGCGCGTGCAAAAAAATCCATCGAAGGAAAAACGCTCGACGCGTCAAGCCAAATGGCTTGCATTTCTTAATAATCAGCCTGACTGTATGTTTGCCATGAAGACCTCCCTCCAGCCAGGCTTCGTCATGCCCAAAGCGGTCATGGCCCTGTGTGTTCTGGGTGCTTGTGCCACCAGCGCGTTTGCCCAGCAGTATCCCCCGCAACAGCCGAAGCCGCGTGTGGGAACCCGTTTCTTGAATTTCGTCAAGGATCTCGTCTGGGGCGAAGAGCCAGACAATCGCTATCAGGGCTATGCCCCGCCTCCGAACTCCGCGCCCACGCACGGCTACGGTGCCCAAGGTGGTCGCCGCTATAACCTGGACAGTCCTCCCCCCGTAGCCGACTACGATGGCGCTGGGTATCAGCAGCAGCCACAGCAGCAGTACCAAATGCCGCCTCAGTCGTCCCGTCCTCCGGGGCCGCCGCCGCATCCGCAGGCTCAGAATCAAAATCAGAACCACCTGTCCCAGCCCCAGCCCTACCAGCAGGAGGCCCGGGACATGCCCTACAGCACTCCACGTCAGGAGAAGGAAAAGGCGCCCGAACCCGCCCAGGCGCAGCGCCGTGAAACAGTGCAGGAGCAGCCGCCGGCCCCGGTGAAGCAGAAGCCTCACGCTGAAGAGCACAAGAAGGTGGAAGAATCACCTCCGCAGTCCCAGCCCCAGCCCAAGAGCGGCCTCTTCTCCAGGAAGTCTGAGCAGCCGAAGAAGGAGGTCGAGGAATCGCTCCCTGAGAGCAAGCCACAGAAGAAGACCGTCACGGAGACTCCCAAGAACAATCCTCCCGCCGAAACGCCGAAGGAAACCGTGGTCGCCTCCAACAACGCGACCAAGGACAAAGTCGCTGACACCCCGGCGCCCGCGAGCACCGGCTCGACCCTCACCGGGACCCGGACCACCAAGGCCGGCCTCGTGAAGAGCCCCTACCCGCCCTACAACGAGCTGGACGTCACCGGCCTGCCCACCGGCTCGCTGGCCATGGATCCCACGACCGGCAAGGTCTTCCGCGTTCCGTGACCTGAAATCTGCCGCCACCACACCTAGAGCGGCGGCAGCCATTTTCCCTGAATAATACGCCGGGGGCGCACGCCAACCACGCGGGACATCGCGTGTTGATTCGCCTCCGGCTTCATGGTACATCGACCACATGATTTCCCGCGCTTCATTTCTGCGATGCCTTATGGCGCTGGCCGGTGGCCTGCTGCTGGCAAACTGCTCGTCGACAGCAGTAAGCCTCGACTACCAGCCCAACCTTTCCCAAGGCACGCCCGGCCCCCGCAAGATGTCCGTCGGACGCTTCGCGGACATGCGCCGTGAAGGCAGCTACTACATCGGCACCGTGCGCACCCCCATCGGCACCCCGTTGGAGCGTGTGAACACCCGCATCCCGGTGGACCAGGTGGTGCGCAATGCCTTTGCCCACGGCATGAGCAGCCGTGGCATGCTGGCCGGACGCGGCGCTCCCTATGTGCTGACCGGCGAGATCCTCAAGCTGGACTGCGACCAGGTCATCCGCCCCGCTGCGTATGCGAAGATTCGCGTGAACGTGGTGCGCGTGAGCAGCGGCCAGGTGGTCTTCAGCCGCATCTACAGCGGCGAGCGTGAGAACAGCGCCTACCTTCCCGGCAGCGGTTCCCCGGTACCCATGCTTCGTGAGCTGGCCTCCCGCGCCCTGCAGGATGTGGTGGACCGCGCTCTGGATGACAGCGCCTTGCGCGCCAGCCTGAGCCCCTCGCCCCCCTACGGCCCGGACATCCTCTAATCCCCATCCCGGCGGCGTGGAAATCGCTCCAGAGCGCAAGACCATCGCAAAAGCCATCTCGGTCCGCTTCGCCACGAAGTTCGACCAGGAGTGGGTGAAGTGGAAGCTCACCGTTGACCCACTTTTTGCTTCGCTGTTGCCCTGGCTGCGCGCCACGGATCTCCCCGTGCTCGACGTGGGCTGTGGCCGCGGTCTGCTCGGTTTTTATCTGCGCGAGAGCGGGGTCTCCGCCGCCTACACCGGCATCGATTTTGATGCGGCAAAGATCAAGTCCGCCCAGGACGTGGCTTCCCAGTACACGCCTACACCGCGCTACCATGCGCTGGATGCCCGGCAGGCGTGGCCCGACTCACGGGGACACGTGTGCCTGCTGGATGTGCTGCACTACCTGCCTGCCAAAGAACAAGCCGCCCTCCTTCAGCAATGCGCCTCGCACGTGTCTCCGGACGGCAGCTTCATCATTCGCAGCGGCATTCGCGACACCAGCTGGCGCTATCGCATCACCGCAGGCACCGACAAGGTCATGGCCACCTTTGGCCTGATGAAGTCTCCTCCGGAAAGTTACCCCACGCTGGAAGAACTGGGTACCGTCTTTGAGAATGCCGGATTGGAGATCACGGAGATGCAGACACCGGGAAAAGGCGCGCTCTTCAACAATCACCTGATGGTGTGCCGGCGGAAGCGGAGCTAGGGTGTCAGTGCGCAGTGCGCAGTGCGCAGTTCTCGTTCGACCTTGGCTTGCCATTTGAGCTTGTCGTCCTGGGCACATATTCCGCTGCGTTGCCAGAACCCTCCATCCTTGTGAGACAAGGTGAAGACAAATGTTCTCCGCTCCAGACGGATGGCCCATGGGCCAGCTGTGTATTGCCCCGCCTTGTCCATTTTGAATTGATCCGCGGGAGGCACCGGCCGTGCATGCGGCACCGCATCCCAGTCCTTTCCTAAAACCATGCGACTCAAGGCTGCTGTGGCTTCGAAGAGGCTCAGCTTCGTCTCTTCTGCGGCAGACGTTCCCGGGCCAAGAACCAGCATCGCCAAAAGCAGCAACAGGAACGGAAGAACGTGGCGCTTGTACGGTCTGGTTTTCATCTCTGTGTGGAATCAATCGCGCGACCTCAACACATTTCATTTCGGCACCGGAAGCTCTTACGGCACCACACACCGGTACCCATTCTTACCCAGCCACTCCAGCAGCGCCCCGAGCACCTGCGGCGCCAGCCTTCCCCCATTATCCGCCACACGTCCCTCGTGCATGAGGATGATGCCTCCCGGCCGGATCTCAGAATACAATCGCTGCAGCACCTGCTCCTTGTCCGTCACCACACCGTCTCGTCCCCGTGCGGACCAGCCCACCACGCGCATGCCCGTCTTCTCCGCGTGCCGCTGCACAATCGGATTCTTAAATCCTGCAGGCGCGCGAAACCATCGCGGCGTCACGTCCGCAACATCGCCGAGCACTTTCTGGCATTCATCCATTTCTCGATCCGCCGCCCCAGGCCCATAAGCCCAAAACCAGTATTGCGGGTGATTCATCGTGTGGTTTGCCACTTCATGGCCGCGCTTGATCACCTGCCGCACCAGCTTGCGATGCTTCTTCGCATGGGCTCCGATGAAGAAGAACGTCGCTTTCGCCTGATGCGCATCCAGCAGGTCCAGCAGATGCGGCGTGTCCTCCGGGTGCGGGCCGTCATCGATCGTGAGCCACACCTCCTTGTCCTGGCCCTCAGCACCTGCCGAATCCCCGTCTCCACGGGCCTGTGCCAAGGATGTCACCACCTCGCCACACCACTGGCACGAGGGAATCATGGTGGAAGTCAGCCACATGGCGTGTCCAACCACCACGACTGCCAACCCCAACCAGGTGTAACTTCCCAGCACGAGGGTGATGGCCGCAAAGGGAGCGAGCACATTCCAGAAGATCACCACATGTCTCAACGTCCGTCTCCAGCGCATGCGTCTCTGAAGCATCGAAACCGTCACCTGACAATCCAGCAGATCCCGGTGAAAGGACCCGGCTCCCCCCTTTCGTTTGCTTCGGATGCCACGCTTCACCCTTCCCTCCCTGCTGCTCGCCGCCGCCGGCGTTGCCGCGGTCGGTCTCATCGCCAACTCCAAACCGGCCCAGGCAAAAGAAACCGCCGCCGGCACGGAAAACGCCCAGCCCCGCTGGTACAAGGGAAACACCCACACGCACAGCCTGTGGAGCGACGGCAATGACTTCCCCGAGATGATCGTGGATTGGTACCACCAGCGTGGCTACAACTTCCTCGCGCTCTCCGACCACAACGTCCTTCACGCGAAGGAAGTCTGGATGGCCGAGCCCACCATCCTGAAGCGGCAGAAGTCTGTCGGCAAAACTGCGATGGCCAAATACCTCGAGCGCTTCGGCGATTCCTGGGTGGAGCGCCGCGAGAAGGATGGCGTGAAGGAGGTGCGCCTCAAGATGCTGGAAGAGTACCGTCCCAAGTTTGAAAAGGAAGGCGAGTTCCTCCTCGTTCCTGCCGAAGAACTGAGTGCGAACTTCCCAGTAACCCCAGAACTGAAGGCGCCGATTCACATGGTGGCCTTCAACCTGAAGGAAGAGCTCAAGCCCGTGGAAGGCACCAGCTTCAAGGATGTGATCCGCAAGAATCTGCAGGCCGTCCGCGAGCAGGAGAAGCGCACTGGCCAGCCCATGCTGACCCACATCAATCATCCCAATTTCCGCTGGGCTCTCACCGCCGAGGACATGGCAGAAGTGCTGGAGGAAAACTTCTTCGAGATCTTCAACGGCCACCCCAGCATCAACTATCTCGGCGATGCCACCCGCTACGGCCACGAGATGCTCTGGGACATTGCGAATACCATCCGCATCAGCAAGCTTGATTCGCCCCCGCTCTACGGGCTGGGCACGGATGACTCCCACCACTACCACGGTGAAGACAGCGCCCCCGGCCGCGGTTGGGTCATGGTGCGGGCCAAATCACTCAAGCCCGATGCGCTCATCTCCGCCATGCGTGCCGGTGACTTCTATGCCTCCACCGGCGTGACGCTTGACGACGTGCAGTTCAATGATGGCGTCCTGAATATCCGCATCAAGGGAGAACCCGGGGTGTCCTACACCACGAAGATTGTGGGTACACCCAAGAAGTATGACCCCACCGTGAGCGAGCAGCCCACCAATGCGGAAAAGGATCCCCAGCCCATGCGCAAGGTGTACTCCGCGGACATCGGCAAGACCTTTGCCACCCTCTCCGGCGAGACAGTGGAGTACAAGCTGACGGGCGATGAACTCTACGTGCGCGCCGTCATCACTTCCACAAAGCCGCACGTGAACCCCACGTACGAGAACCAGACCCAGATGGCCTGGACCCAGCCCGTGGGTTGGAAGGTGAACGCAAAGAGCACGACAGCCCGATAGGCCCGCCTCCCAGACCGCGTTTCCTGACTCCCGGCCCCCGAAGAGTCAGTGTCAGCGTCCGTGTTCTCAACCCGAACCTTCCGCACTCATGCCTACCGCCCGACTCCTGGCGCTGTCCGCCGTGGCAGCCCTCACCCTGCAGACAGCACCCCTTCATGCTGCGCAGTCCTTGAAGAACCCCACCAAGGGTGATCCCGCCTTGAAATCCATCGGCCCGATTTCCTTCGGTGCCGATGGCGTCCTCCTCATCGCTGAGCCCAGCATCCCTGCCGTGGTCGCCGTGAGCACCGGTGACACAGGCGCCACGAAGGCCCTGGCCCAACCTGTGGCCGATACCGCAGGCGCCATCGCCGGCGCGCTCGGCACCACGGCTGACAAGATCCAGATCGTAGACATGGCTGCCAATGCGAGCGGCAACATCTACTTCTCCGTGCGCGACACCGACGCGAAGAGCGTGGCTATTGTGTTCATCTCTCCAGATGGCAAGGCCACCAAGCTGGACCTCTCCAAGCTCGAACACGTCCGCGTGGCCCTGCCCAAGAGCGAGACCACCGCCGTGCGCACTCTCTCCGACCTCGCCATGACGCATGATCGCGTGCTGGTCACGGGACAGAGCAATGAGGAATTCAGCAGCAAAATCTTCTCCATCCCGCTTCCACTCGATGCCTCTGCCTCCGGCACCATCTACAGCGCGGAGACGTACCATGTGGCGCACGGCAAGTGGGAAACGAAGGCTCCCATCCAGAGCTTCATCCCGCACAATGACAATGGCACTCCCTGCGTGCTCGGCGCCTTCGCCTGTACACCGCTCGCGAAGTTCTCCCTGAAGGACCTTTCCTCCGGCGCCAACGTCCGCGGCACCAGCGTGGTGGAACTCGGCAGCGGCAATCGCCCGCTCGATGTCTTCGCCTACACGAATGCCAAGGGCTCCTGGGTTGTGACTAATACCCAGCGCTTCCACCAGCCACTCTTCGGCCCCTCCAAGTACTGGGGTGTGCGTATCAACATGGATCTCATCAACCGCACTGCGCCTGAAGAAACGAACGAGAAGGCCCTGCGCCGGAATGTGAAGAATCCCACCGAAACGCCCGGCATCGAAATCCTCGACTCCCTCTTCGGCGCCGTGCAAATCGACCGCCTCGATGACACCCGCATGGTGGTGCTCCGCGAGGATGGCGACAAGCTGAAGCTCGAAGTAGCCGCGTTGCCCTGAGGAATCACTGGTGATGAAACGTGCGCTGCTCTCCTGTGCCTTGGCATTGGGGTGGTGTTGGCCCGCCTTCGCAGGCGAACCATCTCCCGCCCCTCTGCCGCCACCGCCCCAGTTGAGCAGCATTCATCCCAGCGGCTCCGCGCTGCCCGCGAATCACCTGAAGTTCTACCTGCACTTCAGCGAGCCCATGCAGCAAGGTGTCTTCCTGCAGCACTGCAGCGTGATGGATGCCGATGGCAAGGTGGTGCCTGAGCCCTTCCGTGAAACCGAGCTTTGGTCCGAAGACGGCCTGCGTCTCACGCTGTGGTTCCACCCCGGCCGACAGAAGACCGGCGTGAACCTCAACGTCGAAATCGGCCCCGTGCTCGTGCCGGGCAAACGCTGCAAACTCATCATCAGCGGCGCGTGGAAGTCCGAGCGCGGCGTGCCCTTGGGCAAGGATGTGGAGAAGTCCTTCTTCGTCACCGAGCGCACCACGCAACAGCTCAACATCGCCGATTGGAAAATCACCCCGCCCGCCGCTGGCACGCGGCAGCCCCTGCAGGTGAAATTCCCCGCGCCGCTCGACCACGCGCTTCTCCAGCGCTGCCTTCACGTTTCCAGCGACGCCGGCACCGCCCTCCCCGGCACCACCACGACCACCGCTGGTGAGCAGGTGTGGACCTTCACTCCAGACAGCCCCTGGAAAGCCGGAACGCTTTCACTCCAGGCAGACTCCTTTCTGGAAGACCTCGCCGGGAACTCCCTCGCACGCCCCTTTGAAGTGAACCTCCAGGGACCTGCGCCCCGCAAAGTCCCGCCAGTGGTCTCCACGTCGTTTCTGGTGAGGCCCTGAACATACGCCCAGCCGCGATGGAGACGCCACCCGCGCCAGGCTGGCACGATTCTCACCGCTGCAGGTGGTCATGGCGCATGCAACACTCAGAACTTGTGACTGGCCTCAGAAAACGGGGGCCTCCCAGCACTACTCCGCCGCCTCTTTCTGTTCGTACACATAGTTCGCGCGGCGATTCGGTTGGGGCTTGGGAAGCTCTCCTTTCAGGGGAAGAATCCAGGTGTTGTGCGCGAGGCTCCGTTTCACCTTCGCGAGGTCCACCTTGGGATCGATCATCAGCTCAGGTTCCCGGCCGTTCAACGACACCATCACGTTCGCGTATACCTCGACCTCGCCGTAGCCCTTCTTTCCAAACGCCCAGGCGAGATGATGCGCGAACTGCAAGACCATATCTGGGCGCCCCGCCATCTCCTCCACCTGCTTCAGCGTCAGGTTCCCCTCGGGATGAAACTCCCAGAAGCGCCCCGTGGACGGCTGCACTACCTTGAAAACTGCCCCTCCATCCTTGCCCCGAAGCTTCATCCGCCAGGAAAAGCGATGCCCCTCCTCCGTCCAGTTCACATCGCCCGGGTATAACAGGTGGCGGAATGGAATGAGGCACTGCGCGAGTAGATACAGCCCGAGGAATGTCACCAGGACGCGCCGTCCCAGGGTCCATGAACCCGAATCCCCAATGGCAGCAGATAGATTTGAGGGAGAAGCAGGCGTCGCAATGTGAGGCTCCACTTTCTTCCCGAGGAAAAGGATGGGAAACCAGCGGACCAGAAACCTCCAGATGCGTTTCGGGAAATCCGGTGGCAGGAAAATGAGCGTGGCGCACAGCATGAACCACGGAAAGATCCCGATGTTGAAGAGCTGGTTGTTGATGAGATGGAACGAAAGAGCCCACAGAAATCCCAGCCAGCGAGTCGGCTTCCACAAAAGGAGCGGTACCACAAGCAGGTCGAATAGCATCCCGCCGTACGCAAAACCATAGACTACCCATTCTTCAAAAAAGTAGTGTCCAAAAGCGGGGAATTTTCCCGCACGATCCGCGAGCCACTCGCGCATGGGCTCTCCTCGGAGCCAGTCGGGCCCCATCTTCGCCAGCCCTCCGTAGAAATACACGATGCCAATCTGGGCACGCAATAGCCATAAACTCCACGTAGGAACGGTCTGCGAGCGAAGCCGCGGCCTGAGCCACGCATCCACCGACCACGCACGGTGCGCCGGCACCAGCACCATGAGAAACGAAATCAGGCAGACCAGGTAGAAGTGATTGAGATAATATGCCTGATCCAGCAGGAACATATAGGTGAAGGCACAGGCAAAAAGAAGAGCTGCCACCCGATAGCAAAAGCCCACAAGCATGCACACCAAGAACGCCCCCATGGCATAAAAATGCCAGTACATCCCATCGCCCGGCCAGGGCTCAATCCATCCGAAGCCGTAGTATTTGAAGCGAAAACCTTCTTCGATGTAGTACGGCTTGATCCTGCCCAGGCTGAAGTAGCGATACACCTCCCAAAGCATGATTCCGGCAAAGCCCAGTCGGAAGAACACCAGGAATGCAATGTCCACCGGCGCAAATAGGCGCTCACGCAAGCTGCGGTACTTTGGAGATTCCATGGGTCCTGAAATGAGCAGCGGGGTCTGACCGGCAATGGCCGCTCACATTGCTTCCATCACACATCGCACCAGGCGTACGGCTTCATGTAAAAATATGGACGCGCTAGATGTTTCGCTCAAGTCACACTCTCTGACGCATCACGATGCAGAGCACAAAAAAACAGGCGGCGGATAAATCCGCCGCCTGTTCACGGTCAATTCAAAAACTTAGTCACGAGTGACGGTCGCAACACCGGGAGGCGTGGTGCCCACGCCCACTTCATGCAGGGCGTAAGAACCCACCGCGAAGGTCAAAGTGCCCACCGGGGGAGTCGGGTCCTTTTGGATGGATCCGCAGACGTTGAAGCAGCCATTGGGCTTCGTCGCCTTACCCTTGCAATCGAACTTCAGCTTGCACTTCATGGGCTTCGTGTCCTTGGTACCGCACTTGAAGGTTGTGGGAGTCGAATTGCACGTCTTGATCGGAGAGGTGTTGAATTCGTCCACCTTGGTGTAATTCACCTTGCTGCTGCAGGACTTGGGCTGGGCCTTGTCATCCTTGCAAGTAGCTTCGAGCTCAATGGGGCCGGTGCCATCACCGTTGTTGTCGTCATCATCGTCATCGTCCCAGCGATGGCGATCATCGTCGTCATTATTATTGTTGTTGCCAGTACCAGTGCCACCGGAACCCACGTTCCCCTTGGCTTCGCAGCCCTGGTACGTGAATTTGTAGCAACCTTCCGTTTCCACTTCCAGGATGGCGGGGAACGCGGTGCACTTCTTGGTTCCAGGCGTAATCCCGGGTCCGCCGAATGTGCAATCAGCTTTCACTGGGTGAACACCCAGCATCGTGACGATACCTACGATGGCTATTAGTTCTTTCATAGAGGTGATGATTGTTACAGAAATTACAAGGGGCTCGTGTATTTCGCAAGGCACCTTCGGTGAACAACCGTTTAATTTTTGCGCACACATTGCCCTAAATTGCGCAATACGGAGCGACTTTGCCCAGCTTTGCACAATTATGCTATTGTATAGATAAATTGGACATGTTCTGAAACCTTGCTTTTGTTATCGCAAGGACAAACTGGATTTCGATTTTCATTCCGATCGAACAACCGCAACCACTGCACCGGAGCAATCTCTGCACAACTCGCTTTTCACCCATCCCCATCGCCCAGTTCCCTTGGTCTCGTCGCCTTACGCGCTGGAATGAGACATTGCAGTTCACCATTTCTTCAAGCCGGATCCATGACCACGAAGCGATCGACAACGCTCCCAACAGCGATGTGAGTTCTGCTCCGCCTGCTCCAAGGACATCTCGCAGGGGATGAGTAATCCACTCTCTCCCTCCAACAGGGCTCTGTACGTTGCGTCGTGGCACACGGCGGCATCAGACCATCACGACACGGTTCGAACCAAGCCCAAGTCATGCTCCAGGGCCACAGGCTCGCCAATACCCACACTGATTTGGGCGACTGCACTCCCCTGCTCAATACCACCTCGGATTCAATCGCTTGCCACCGCTCTCCACGGCATCGAGCGCAACGCCATCTGCACTCGCCATTTCATCATCACCATCGCTGACGCCTCATCTGCATGAAATAGAAGCTGGCGAACTCTTCTACGCTATGCCTCTCCATGCGGAGTGCTTTCGCTCTCAGTTGAAGGCGGCGCCTGGTTCCCGCTCTTGGCCCCTTCCTTAACACTCACCTCCCTCTGCGGTTAAACGGCCACAGATCAAAAAAACAAAAAAGCCTCTCGAAATGAGAGGCTTTAAAGTTGGCTCCTGAGGTAGGGATCGAACCTACGACATGGTGGTTAACAGCCACCCGCTCTACCGCTGAGCTACTCAGGAAAATGGTGGGCAGTCTCTTTAACTTACCCTTGTGGATGCGCAACTGAAATTTACAAAGTTAACTGACTTGGGAACAAATTCTTTCCCTCGCTCATCTGCCGTCTGCGAACCGTCAGATGAAAAGCCGACCAAATGTAATTTGGCCTGCAGCACTTCGCTGTAACGAAGCAATCGGGCGACATCGACTTTCCGGCAAATACGACTCCCTCCTTCGCCTAAAAAGTTGGGCGGAAGGTCCGTGCGCGAGACGTGAAAGGATCGATTTGGACGGTGTAGAAGTTCGTAGGCACGGAAGCCGATAGCTCCGAAGGAATATCCTTCACAAACGTGAGGAAGCAGTTGGCCAGAGGCGTGTCCTCGCCCACGAGCCCATTGGCACCGCTCTTCATCTTTTTCATGCCACCGTCCGGTGCAAGCTCAACGACGGATGCTCTGGCGTCGGGAGCCGGAGACATCTGCTCAGGCACGGGAATCATGGGGCCCGTCACCAGCGGTGACAAAGTTGCCGAGTCAGCGATCACAATTCCCGTCTCCACCGGAAAGGGACCGGCGATAATTTTCGCCTGGGTGCCGTCTGAAGGAACCTCACAGATGGCGTACGAGCGGAAGGCGTTCGTATTGTCAATGGAGTCTGTCGACGAGGACCGGATAAACCACACCTGCATGCGCTTGTTTCTCGCTGCAGCCAATTGCTGGGCTTGGGAAATACGATTGGTGAAACCTTCTCCCGCCGATGTCAGGCGATTGGCCTCCATCGTGCGGGTCAGAGCCGGCACTGTTAAGGCAATAAGAAGTCCGATGATGGTGATCACCACCAGCATTTCGATGAGCGTGAAGCCTCCACGAATGCGAGCGCTCATTTTGAGGTGCCAAGTCATATGATAAGATAGTTAAACCATGATACACTGTGCTCACTCTACAGGCTCCACTTGGAAGAGCGCATGGGGATGGTGGCACGAAAGACCCGGAAGTTCAGGCGGCGTTTGATAAGCTCGTCCTCCAAGGCCTGAATATCCCCCTGGTAGGAGTTCGCGTTGGTAAACGCAGCCCCGGCCTCAGAGACAAAATTCGGCGAGTGCGTCTGCAACTCGAGCTTCTCAGCCGACGGCCCATCAAGCGCCACCATCGTGACCTCCAGCAGCGGTGGTATCAGGTGTTGAGTACCTTGACCATCTGGCGACTGAGCCGACTGATTAGCTCTCTTGGTGGAGTCATAATCGTAGAACGGCGCAATGTACGTCGGATCCACGCTTCCTGCCTCTTTCGGTGAAACGCGGGGTGATATGATCAGCGCAATGATGTTCTCAGCAATGGGCCTTGCAGGACTACGATTGGCAGCGGTTTCAGTCGCCGAGATCGGAGCCATGGCGTCCCTCTCAAACCAGACGCTGCTATTGTTTGAGTCGGTAGGCCGGAACCCGTCAGCGTAGATACGATTTGTCTCCGCCGTGGGCGAATATTCCATCAACCTGAACCGGTTTTTGGCATAGTTGGCAGGCAAGAATCCGGGAAGAAACGGAGCGTCATTTCCATACAACACGTAGTAGCCCCTGGCGCAGAGCAAATTGGTCAGGTTGGCGTTTTCGCCCTCCTGAGTATTGCCAAGTGGTGCCTGAAAGAAAATAGCATGAGAGGAGACATTCTGCGAATTTGACGAATTGCGCAGCAAAGCTGACCCCTGGCCCACGATGAAGGAAAGCTCTGACGTCCGCTCGTATTTCGAAGGAACCTCCGCGATGTCGTTCGGATTGGAACGCTTGTAATCCCAATACGTATTCAGGGTCGCCTGGCTGATATTTCGGGTAAGGACGTCAAAGGCCGCGCGAGCTTCACGGAACTGGGAAACGCGTGAAGATGCCTGGCTCCATGCCTTCTGTGTCTCACTGATGACATTGGTCACGATCAGGAGAAGAATCGTCAGCACCGTCATGGAAACGAGGAGTTCCACAAGGGTGAAGGCACGACTCGCCGCTTGGGGCCTGGAACTGCCGCGGTGCGGCACCATGCTTGCAAAATGTGTCATGACTCTTTTAGTTGGTTTTTGCGACAAAAGCCGTGATGGTGGAAAAACGTCGCGAGTCGGTAAAGGGATAATCAGGATTGGTAGAAGCAGCCACCTTGATGATGATCCGGCGAAGGTTCTTTTCCATTCCGCCACTCGCGGTGGAACCAGGGAGCTGCACATCCGGTGAGGGCACCTCCACTCTCACCACATAAGAGAGGCCTAGATCCGAACGACTATTCGTTTCCAGCCCCTGATCGTCGAACCATCGGTTGCCAGCGCCTCCTGCCCGGTCCATCTCCGACCAATCCCCCGTATTGAATTCTCCCGTGATCTGCTGGACGATGCGACTCTCAGCAGTCAGCTGGGAGGTCTTCATGGCCATGTCATAGCCCTGCGGGAGCAGTCCCAAGATAGCCACAATGCCCAAGGCGGTGATCCCCACGGCGATGGTGACTTCTGGCAGGGAGAAGCCCCCCTTCCGGAAACGTCGGGTAATCGATTTAAGAAAAGGATTCATGATGCTGTGAAAATTGCCTGGCGCACCGAAACGGACGGCTTCACGGAACAAAGCGCTTGTTCTCCAGCACGCGGAAGCGGTAGAACGAATCAAGGGGCGGCTTGCCAAGCGGATTCGTACCATCTGCATACTCCGGAATGCGAGTATCATTCGGATCAATGTAACGTTCGATCAGGGTAGAACCACGATATTCGCTCAGCACTGAGTCCGCCTCGGGAACAAACACCGCGGGATCCGTGGAACGAGCCTTCCGGATGGACTGGGCCCGCACGTGCACCCGGAAGGTGTTTGTGCGCGATGTGATCCGGGGATAGATGTTCGCATACGGACGTTCGCGCATGTTATCACCTGTCAAGGCGTGCGCCTCCCAGAAGCGACCCAGCTCCTGTTTCCGCGTGGTATCATTGCTGATCGCCTGGATATTGATATTGGCGTTCGCATAGCCCGCGACGGCGCCCGAGGGCAAATCCGCCGGGATGAGGTGAATCTCGCAGAACTGGCTTGCGGACCGCAGCAATCCCCTTCCGTCGGCAGGTGCCTTGGTGGACAGGTTGAACCGTTCGTCAAGCTGCTTGAGCGTTTCCGCAATATTGATCTTGCGATGGAAGTACTGGATCTGATCGTTGGGGATCGCCTTGTCAGAGCGGTTCTCCTCCCAGAATTTCTGAGGAAACACGTTGGGGTCTTTGGCCTTCAGATAATTCTTCCCCTGCTTTTTCGGAACCGCGTTCATCAGCTCGCCCTTAAGGACGGCATGAAGACCAGTCGCGCGCCGGATGTGGGTGAACGGCATAATCTGGTAATTCACGTTGATCCTGCCAGCCACCGAGAGCGGCTCGCTGATGGCGTAGGGTTCGACTACGGGCATGAAGAAGAGATCCAGCACATAGTGATCCCTGGGCACCACCATGCCTGCATGGCTGGCGCCGCCGGACGGGTAGGTAACATCAGGCCGGAACAGCAGCGTTCTCCACGGCACTCCGTGGGTAGCTGCATCTGCCTGGGGCCCCGGCTGTCCACCAAAGACACCAGTGGGGAGGGAACCAAACATCACCGGCGACTGAATCATCCGGTTGGGAGTAAAATACATGTCCCCAGCCGAGTCCGTCTCCCAAGTTTTGTGGAAGTAGGCGTTTCTGTACAGCCGCGTGGCATTCTGAATCCAGAAGTACCTGGCGGAGAAATTACCCTCATCCGGCTTGTTGATATAGGCACCATCTCTCGTGGGTCCCACGGCATTGTCAAAATCGCGGTACCTTGCCGCCGCCGCCGCTGCTTCGGGAGTATGCGGCATGTCGGGAATCTTGGGGTTTTCGTAGCTCTCCGCCTGGTTGGTATTCTTCACCAGCCGTCGGGTGGGATCATCTTCCACGCCTGGCTGGCCACTGCGATCAAATCCGGGCTCCCTGTCCGAATCGGCGGAAGTGAGATTATGTGCCATCGCAATATCCTTATAGTCCCAGAGCGGATGAGGCACCCACATGTCGCCCGGCACCACGCGCCGCGCGGCGATGAGCCGGTAGTCCCCATACTTGGGAATGATGCTGCGGACGACATCTGTCCCATAATGCTCCTTGGGGTTGTCCCGGTCAGTAAACTTGTTCTTGACGAGGTTGTAGGTGGGGGATGCCCCATAAATAAACTGCTGATCCGTGGGAAACTTGTTGTTCGCAGACTGATTGGGAGCCTCAAAAACACCATCGGTTCGCCCATCGATGCGCAGCCGTCCACAGCAGCGGATGTTGTCGCCCACATACTCCTCCTTTATGCGCTCCTTGATATTCTCCGGCCTGCGGAGATAGTCTTCAGCGTCACCTTTATAGCGGTTCACGGCACCGGCCCAGTTGAATGCCCACCAACGGGGCGCCTCAATGGCTCTTTGCAGGTATCTGTCGCCATTCGTATTGTAGAAGTCACGCCTCGCCGTGGTATTACAGACAATATCGGGCGTCATCACCGTCGTCGGTCCCACCGGGAAGGTGAGATTGATGGTCTGGATGGGCTCCCTGCCCTGCCAGTCGTGATCGTCATAGATATCGAGCTTGATCGGCCTCGGCACGGTAAACGTCATGTACTGATCGCGCTTGACCGTGATGAAACTGCTAACCAGGTCGAGGTTGGCCATGTTGGCATGCTCACCACCACCCGCCCCAGAGTTGTAATCCGGATCAGCAGACATTCTCCCGATGGTGTGAACTCGCTTGTCAACCACGAGATTTTTAAAGCTCGCCGTGCCACCGCTGGGAGAGGCATCCCGCTGCTCGAAAATGCCTCTGACACCCGAGTCATTGCCATCCTTGGAGCCTTCTGACTTTACGACAAGGTCTCCCGTGGTGCTGAAGATCGACTGGCCACTGACCGTAATGGCACTCACGGCCGTGCCATCCAGAACGAAGGTAAGCTCGGGATGAAGCTTGCCCCAACCCACGGAGGGGCAGAAAAGCTCCAGTTGCAGGCACGCCTGGATGCGTTTTTCATCTTGTGCAAGGGGCGTGTCATCTGGAAGCGAGAGATTCCAGTTTTGGGGATTGTAGCCAGGATGATAGCCGGCCCATTTCGGATTACTCTTGGGCACCAGGGGGTCCGCTCCGTACCTCGGTGCATCACGCGCGGGGAAGGGTGGATAGTTGGAGTACCATTTCATTTCCTCTTCAGGAACGTCTGTAGGGCCAAACTTGGCCATCTCAGGAATGGCTGAGGGAACTTGCTCAATTTGGTTGATCTTAATCCTAGGGGCCGAGCGTCCCCCGCTCACCTGCGAACCCTTCACCCAGCTAGCGCCCACCTTTTCCCACATCCTGAAACTGGTATCGTCGTTCTTGCCATCCGCCGTGCAGATGAAGTGAAGGGCCGCTTCCGACACCGTCACACTGCGGGCATATCCCATGTAGGTTTCCGTGCCCACGCGCCAGTGGGACGGTGACACCTGGCCATGGCCGGGAAAGGCCTTGTCAGCCACCACGACGTCAGGAATGTCCCCCCCCCTGCCGCTGTCATCCTGGACACGCTTTGTCCTGTACCGCGGTTCCGTGTAGGTATTGTATTTGTTGTCCACCGGGAGATCCTTTTTGATGATTTTATCCCTCTCCGTGTAGGCTTTAAGGGGGGAGTCTATGACACCGTTCTGGCCATCCCTCAGGTTATTGAGCTTTTCCGCAAGAAAGCCGTCATAAAGGTTGGTGGAGCGAACGTAGTCAAAAATTGAGACCACGATCTGCCGCGTGTCCTTCTCGCCGTATTTCGCAAGGAAGCTGCTGCCGCTTCCCAGCGTGCCTCGAGGATAGGTGGACGACATCATGCTGTACAGGTAGTCCAGCAGCTGTTTATTACGGGTGAGGTTCACATCAGTGGAGGAGCTGTGCGCGTCCTTCCTGCGGAAGAAATAGGTGTTGGCAGTCTGTCCACCCTCACCCTGACGATTGGAGTCGAGTGTGGCACAGAAGGCGATGAGCTTATCATAGATGGTGCGGCGCGACTGCAGGAGGGATTCGTCGGCAACCGGCCACATGGCCACCCGCGGCACCCCCATCATGCTGAATTCCGGCGAACGGCTGTTCGCCGTGAGGAAAAACCGGGAACGCTCCAGCACTGCGGGAGTGATCAGGGGCTGCCCTTGCACGCGGAGATCATTTTGTGTTCTGGAAGTTCCGTTGAACTGTTGTGAAAAGAGCAATTCATCCAGGCTCGCATACAAGCGCTCACGAATGGAGTCTGCGATGTTCACTTTTTCCGCCTGGGCGCGATCCAAGTCATCCGGCGCAAACGGCACGGTCCCAGCTATCGAGCCCCCATTGTTGATTTTGGGGATGATCTGGTAGATGGCCTCTTTCATGTCGATGATTTTCTGGACCTCGGAAGTAGGCTTCCCGTATTGGTCCAGGTCCTGATTCGGATAGAATATCGTACTCAGCGCCACGGTCGCGGGGTGGCCTGGGAACCTCTGATATTCATAAATCGTCGGCGGCCTTTCCGCCCACAGGTGAGCACGTTCATGGTATGTGATAGGCAGGCCCCAGTAGGTGGGTTCGGACGCCGTATTGATATTCACTTTGCAGCTCTCATCGTCCGTCCAGAACGCGAATCTTCCCACAATCGGGTTTTGAGCAGAGGGCCTGGCGCCGCCCGAACCGACGAATGTGCGCCCTGCATCCAGGGTGCCCATGGTGCCATCCTTCAGAACATAAATCCATTCCACCGGCATGGGCAGACGGAGATTGGAGCCGTCCCCTGCACCTCCTGTAGGCAGGACGACGCCGTTCAGCGGCGCATTCCCTCCCTGGCTGGTTTCCAGTTTGTCAGAGTATGAGAAACCCTCCACGAGCGCTGCACCCGTCACCTGCGAATTGGGATCACGCATGAACGCGCGCGGATCCACAATCGGGAACAATACCCGCACATTTCCTGCAGCGTCCGCGGTGACCGCCGGCTCATTCAGGTCCACATAGCGCCCAATGTTTATTGAAGAGTTCCAATCTGTGGGAGGCAGATCGTCCGTCAATGCCGTCTCGCCAGCAGAGCCCATGGCGACTTCGGTCATCCGCGAGTCCGAATACAGCTTGTGCCCACTGTAAAATGCCCCGTTTTCTGTATAGCGACGAACGAGCCCCGGTTGCGTTGCATGAAACTCACGACCAGGATACCCGGAGTCCTGTTGAGAGCCGGACTGAATCTGGCTGATCACCAGGTTCACCGCATCTTCCCCCAAAAGCTTCGCGGTTTGCCCGGCAGCATAGCTTTGGGTCGATTTGTATTCCGACTCGGTGACCGAGAACATGGCCAGCAACAGGATGGTAGCTAGCGCGAGGACACTCACTGTGACGACCAAGGCGATACCGCGGCGACGGGTCGGAGTTTTGAGAGGTTCTACGTGGTTCATAGCAAGAGAGACGTGCGGAGACAGGGCCCCGATTAATCGCAATTCAATCAGAAACGACAAAAGCCGTCAATGAAAATATACATACATTGTAATTGCAGCATCCGAACTTGCTTTAGAATCACTCACTTTGATTCTGCAAGCGTGGCGAACGCTCAATTTAGGCCTTCATAGTCCGCCGGCGGCGCATGACCATAAGGCCAAGTCCTACCAGCAACAACACTGCCCTGCCCGGTTCGGGAACCACGGTAATGCCGATCACACCCGTAGTATAAAGCTGGGAGAAATCCCACATCTTGCCCCCAGTGAGGGTCGGAAGGTCGGGAATGCTCGTGCTGGTAAGGTTGGAGAAGGTTCCCACCACGGCCAAACCACCCCAATCGATGAGCTGCCACTGGCTTCCGACCGTCAAGGCCGACTCCAGGAGGTTGTTGATGTTGCCAATTACCAAGCTGGAGCCCGTCAGGTTCACCGAGCCAGTGCCGGTGAAGACAAGACGATCCATTTCCGTCGCCGTGAGGCCGGCTTCATTCGCGTACATGTCCACTCGCAGCGTGCCAGCCAGCACGAGCGTGCTGCCAGAGAGGCCGATGTTGAGCGTCTCGACCGGACCGGTACCGGTTTGGCCCACGGACAGATTGGCACCTGCGGCAATGGTGATGCTGGTGCCGGCGATGGCGGTCGGGGCGATGTAGCCATTGCCTCCAAGAGTGCCACTCGTCACGTTGATGTTACCCGTGCCCGTGCCCGATCCGCCGACGGGATTGTTCACTTCCAGGACACCCCCACTCACCGTGGTGCCACCGGAGTAGGTGTTGCTGGCACTGAAAACCAGAGTACCCGCTCCATCCTTGGTCACCGAACCAGTTCCCAAGGAAACGGCTCCCGCCATAACCACCTTGCCAGCTCCGCCGACAGTGAGGTTTTTGTTGGTGCCCGTCACCGAGTTGGGGGTGAATCCCAACGTGAGCGTCCCGGCATCGGAATTGATCCGCGCATCGGCGGCCAGTTGCACAGCACCATTGTAGAAGTTGTCGCCAGAGACGTTGCGCAGCGCGCCGCCGTTCCCCACTCCAGTACCGGAGATGGTAAGAGTCTCGGTGCTCGGGATGGTGATATTTCCGGTCAATTCCAGCGTCGCTCCATCGGCCACCGTGGTGCCTTGGGATCCCGTGCCGCCCAGCGCATTGTTGCTGGAAGCGCGCAGGTAGCCTTGCGACACCGTCGTGGTACCTTTGTAGGTATTGGCGCCACTCAGAGTTACTCGACCTGTGCCCGTCTTGTTGATCGAGAGGGTGTCCTCAGCCGCGCCTTCACCGATGATTCCGGAGAACTTGATGCCGTCATTCGTCGTCGTGGACGAGGTGGCGGTCAGGGTCTTGGTCTCACCCGTACCGTTGACAACGTTCTGCAGCGTAACTGCGCCGCTGAACTCGGCGGTACCGGAAGTCAGCGCGGAGGAACCGCCCACGGTCGTCGTACCGGCACCGTTGGTCGCATTGATGTCGATTGCATTCGTGACCACGATGCCTGCAGCGTCCGCCAACAGGCTGATGTTGTTGTCGATTGCGGTGGAAAGCCAGATCGTGGGATCCGTATCCGCCTGGTTCGGCGTGGTCACATTCGGCGCCGCCATGAACCAGGTGGTGCCATTTTGCGGAGAGGAAGGATTGGTCACGGTGACCGTGGAACCATACAGCATCTCAGCCGCTTGATCGAAGTCGTCGGCCCGCACCAAGTTGACCGTTCCGTCGTCCACGTTGAATGAAGCCACCCGATAAATCCCGTTGAGTTCGGGATTCCCAAGCTCATCCTTGATCAGTATGCGATCATTGATAGCCACAGTACCCTCGAAGATCGCGGGGCTCAACCGGTGGAATCCGCCAGGACCACCGCTGAGACCGATACCATCGCTGTCTGCATCGAAGAAGCCGCCCAAGGCCGTGATCGAGCGCTCATTGGTCGCCCACTTCACATCGGTTTTCACGGTGCGGGAGTCACCCAACTCAACCGTAGTGCCACCGAGTGCACCCGAATTGCGCAGAAGCACGCGCCCTTCGCGTACCACAGTACCACCGGAGATTGCCGTGCCCGGTCCGGTGTACCCTGCGCCGGTACCATAGGTATTTGCACCTGCCAGAACCACCGTGCCCTCGCCAGCACCCGAACTTCTCTCCATGACCGTGATGCCACCCGTGCCCGTGATGTTCGAGAACGTGGCAGTCGTGTTGGCATTGGGAGCAATGAACGTGCGCCCCATGGCGCCAGTACGGTTGATGGTCACCGTACCGGTAATGTTGAAGTCATCCTGGGTCTGCACCATATTGATGCTTTCCGAGTTCTTGTTACCCACGGTGATGGGCAGATTCATGACGTCAGGATTGGCAACAGTACCGGCCAGCTGCAGAATCGCCGTTGAATCCGTGCTGCTTTCAATCGTGGTGCCCAGTTCCACCCCGGTAGTGCCCAGGTTGGAGGCCGAATTCACAATAAGGGTGCCGTTGGCGACCACCGTAGGCCCAGTGTAGGTGTTGGTGCCGGAAAGCTTGAGCGTGCCGGTCCCTGTCTTGATGATGCTGCCGCCGGGGCCCGAGAGGTTTCCCGTCATGTCCGCCTCCACCTGGGCACCACCATTGTTCACCTGCACCACACGGAAGAAACGACCCAGGTCGATCGCGTTGGTGAAAATAAGCGTGTGCGTCGCATCGTGCGAGCCAAGCAGGAGCATGTCGCTGCCGGGCACAAATCCACCCAGACCCCACGTAAGGGCTGCGCCGGAATTCAGGCTCACCGTGCGATTGGCTCCATAAGCTGCGAAACCACCACTGCCTGTGAATTGCACCTGACCAGCACCCGTACCCAACGTCCGGGTGAAGGTGGTCCCATGATTCAAGCCCAACACACCTCCGTCCAGCACCAGGTTGCTGTTTGCGGAAAGCGAGCCAGCCTGATCCACCCGGAGCACCCCACCGGTAATATAAGTGGCCCCGGTGTAGGTGTTGTTTGCATGGGTCAGCGTGGTCGTACCCGTGCCCGACTGCACCAGAGCCAGGATCTTGGTCTGGGAAGTATTGTTTACGATCTGCGAGTCAATGACAAAGTCATTGGCTGGATTGTAGTTGTGGATGATGAGGTCAACTACCCCCAGCGTATTTGAAGTCAGACCGCTCGTGATGGTCCCACCCGTGATGACCTTGTCGTGGTTGCCGATATGATTGGCCATCAAAATGGCGCCACGCTCAATCAAGAAGGTGCTGCCAATGGTGACCGTACTGTCGGCAGTTGCGGAGAAGAATCTGAGCGTTTGCACTCGAGCAGCCCCCACGGTCGTACCAGCGAAGTTCTGGTTGGGAGAATCGCTTTCACTTGGATTTGCGATCGAACCGTTCCAGCTCGCCGCATTCGCGGCGCCGCCAACCTCATTGTTGGTGCCAATGTTGTGGAGGAACGCAGAGTTGGCGGAGACAATTTCGCCGACCCCGTTGGCAGACAGGTTGGGAACCGACGTGGCGAATTCATTCACCCCCAGCTGGCTGAGATTCGAGGTGTCCCGATACACCGCCCAGGGAAGGATGACGTTGGAGTAGATCGTTGGCAGCCAGAGGCGGATGTTTGCAACACCACCGTTGACCGTAGGAACACCATTGAGGGTGGGATTCTCCTCGAAGTACACCGTGCTGCCGGAATACCGCACCACGTCTTCCGTGCCATCCCCCAAAACCAAGGTCATGGACGTGCCGGAGCCTTCGGAGGTCACTCGGATCGTGGAAGCCCCAGCACCGATGGTCAGTGGCTTCGGCATCGTCTGAGAAAAGCTTCCCGTGCTGCCATAGACTTCAAAGGTGCCTCCGGAAACTTCCAAGGCAGAAAGATCGGCGCGCGCATAGCGATCGTTCGCGGTCAGCAGTACACGGAGCGTACCATCCTCCGCGACGAGTCTCGTATGCCCGAATCCGGACATGGCGCCGCCAAGGACCAGCGTGCCCGAACCCTGCTTCCTCAGGACGTACTCCGAGATAGACGAAGCAGTGGCCACGCCCCCTGTCATGGTCAGGGTGGAAGCAGCGCGCATGACGTCGAAGAGCGCTTCATTGTTGTTGGTAAAACCGCGGTCGGTCGAGCCGACCTCTCCTGCAAACAACAGGGAGCCACCATTGAAGATGAGGTTGCCCGCGGCCACAGAGGACGCTCCGAGTGAACTGGCCACCCCGCCGTTCGAGACGGAGAGAATCGCCAGCGTGCCCTCATTGATCACCGTGGGACCGGTGTAGGTGTTCAATCCCGTCAGCAGGAGGATTCCCGCGCCGTTCTTCACCAGACCATTGTTCGGGTTGAACTCATAGAACCCGCTGCTGCCACCGCTGACACCCGTACTCAGGGTGACCTGAGTGGAGCTGTTGACGGCGGTGATGGTCGTGCCTGCCGCAATCCCAGGGCCCGTCACAAACATCCCCACGTACAAGCCCGTCGTGACATAGTTGGCAGAGAGATTCAGCACGGTATTAGTGCCACTGGAAATGGTACCATTGAGCCGGTTGAACTGCAGCGTCACGGTGGTGCTGCTTCCAGACACGTTGGAGCTGAGCGTGATGGTATTGTTGTCCCTGTCCACCGCGACAATGTAGGTGCCGGCGGGAACATTCGGCGCTGAGGCCGTCCCCGTTGTCACCTGCATGCCAGGATACAGATTGGCAATCTCCCCAGCCGGGATGCCCACGATACGACTGCCGTTCGTAAAGGTGACGTTGTCGACCTTGTGGCCGATGGCAGGATTGTTGGCAATCACTGAGGCAATCTCAAACACGCCGTTCTCGGATTGTTGGTGCACTAGCAAATCGCTGCCGAAAGCATTCGCGCCTGCGGTGATGGTGCCGCCCTGGATCTTCGGATACCTGGCGACTCCTGAGCCCCCCACCTTTGGCGTGACCAGGATACCACCAGTCATCACGGTGTTGACCCCGGTCAGATTCACAATCGGCGATGAATCTGCATTGAAGCGCAGCGTATTGGTGTCCTTATTGGTGTACGAGCCACCGTTCACCACATCCGTGTTGCGAAGGAACCCAACGAAGGGGCCCGAGTCCTCCCGGCCCCACTGGTCCACCGTGTACATCGAAGCCGCCATGCCACGCACCAGGCCGTCACCTACCCCAAAGCCGGGGACGGTGGCAAGCGCGCGATTGTCCTGAAGGACGTTGTTCTGCACGACGCCGCTATTGATAGCCCAGCTCACACTGCCATCCGGCATCAGGACCGTGGCCCAGCCACCGAGGATGAAGTTGACGTTCAGCAGGTCCGTCGTGATGATGTTGTCCCCGCCCAGTTCCAAGGTGGAACCAATCTGGCGGCTCAGGGCGTTCATCTTCAAGTAGATGTTGCTCGCGTTGGCGTCACGCGTGATCTTATGCGCACCGGAGGAAAGAGTTGTGCCAGACACGTCATCCTCGGTCAGCGTGGTGAAGCCCGTGGCATTCGCAATGTGAAGCGTAGCCCCAAGTCGACCACCGCCCAAGTTCAGGCCGCTGTTGGGCAGCTTGTTTTCAAGATTGTTGTGGTAGCGGAGGACCAAAGTGCCCGCCTGCACGGTGATACCACCGTAGCCGTATCCATTCGGCAGAGCGGGAGACGTCGGATAGTTGTTTCCATCAAAAACCAGCGTGCCTTCGCCCTGGAAGGTGAGACCGCCGCGACCAGTGAGATTGCCGATCGTCAGGCTGGCACCGGTGGCGACGTTGATCGTGCTGCTCATGCCGAGCACAATGTCACCCGCCCACGTGTTCGTTCCCGTGAGTGCCGCCAGAACGCCACCTTCCATCGCCAGCGTTTCCAGAGTGCTGTAATTCACATCCCTCAACTCCAAGGTGCCACCCGCAAGACGAACGGCGGGCCCACCAGCTGCGCCAAAGGCACCATCAGCGGCCACCGCCAGCGTTCCCGCCATGATGGTCGTGGTGCCGGTATAGGTATTAAACTCCCTCTCCATCACCCACGTTCCAACACCGGTTTTCGTCAGCGAGGTAGATGACGCACCATTGTCGCCGATCCCGATGTTGAACAGGTTGTCACCCGTGTTGGACCCCGTGAGAATAATGTGTGCGCTTCCGGCGCCGGTAAACGCCATGTTCCAGTCCCCAAACCCGTCGATTTCGAATACTGCAGCGCGCGTTTGAGCGGAAGTGCTGCCTGTACCCGCAGCGACGAAGCTCACTCCTTCAACACCTGCTCCAACGGTCAAGTTACGATCAAAGAACCCGGCAGAGCTTCCCGAATACCGGAATGCAGTGCCGTTCTTGAGGACAAAAAGCGCAGCGTTGCCCTGATCCGCACCGGGAACTTCCAGACCGTTAAGATTCGTTGAATTGAGCACGCCCCCCTCCACCACGGTAGGGCCCGAGAAGGCACTTTCGTCATTGCTCAGGGTCAGCATTCCCAGCCCCTTCTTTGTCAATCCAAGTTTCCCCCCCGAAAAGCCCTCTTGAAGCTTCCCACTAAAGGTAAGATTCAAGTCACTTTCGATGACCAGGTTCACATCATCCGTCCCAATGTTTTCGATGACCGACGCGACGTTTCCGGTCAGCGATTTCAACGTAAAATCATAGTCCGTCCCAGAAGTGGTGGAAAACCGGAGCGTTCCGTCACCCAGTGTGAGCGACTCAATCATGCGTTCTCCCAAAACGCTCTTAACAAGGCCGTTCAGAGACGCAATTTCAAGGGACCCCGTAGTCATGACAACGGCGGAGGGGGTATAGATGTTTTGAGAACCGAGCTGATTCGCCGCATCCCCGAAAATCACGTCCGCCCCGGAAATACGAAGCTCACGGTTGATCACGTTGTTGTTCAGAAAGCGCAAATTAGACCCCCCGGACGAGGCAAGGGCCTGCATATTCTCGTTCGTCGCGCTGGTCGCGAACGTCGTGCCGCTGATGGTCAGGTTCCCACCTTCAAAGCGCAGCCGGCCAATCTGGTTGCCGCTCCCGCTGATCGTCAGGTCACCACCGTCGTGATAGAGAAAGCCAAAAATGTTCCCGCCACCAGTGAACGTCGTTGTCCCCAGGCTGTGGTAGAAGCCGCCAGCCAGATTGTTTCCAGCACTAGTCACATTCAAATTGCCCGCCCCAGTCTTGCTGAGAACCCCTTGGGTAGCCGCCCCACTGATGCCAGTCACCGCACCCACAAGGTTGAATATCCTCGGTCCGCCCGCCGGATTATCCACTTCAATCACACCACCGAATTCACCAATTCGGAACGTACGGGCCAGCGCCGCGCTCGCCGTGATATTGAAGCTGCTGTCCACGATGCGCAGGGTGCCCCCATTGAGGGTCACCGCTTTGCCAGTGGCACCCAGAAGTCCATCCAGTTCGGTCCCGGCATTGGGCGCACGCAAGAGGAGGGCGCCACCGTTGATATAAGTGCCACCACTATAGGTATTGTTCTGGTGCAACGTGGAGGTCGTGGAACCAAGGAGCAATCTGCCCGTGCCCGCTTTTACAAGCGAAGTGGCATTCGAGGTAAGGTTATCAAAGTCGGCAATGACCGCCGTAATCGTCAAGTCACGGACGTTGCCGCCATCATTTTGGACGGTCGTAATCAATTGATAGGTACCATCAGCCATCAATCCACCCATCAACCTGCCGATTCCCGTGGTGTTGTTTACGGTGTTAATGGCTGCGTTGTTGAGACCTGAGGCAATGATGCCGCCGCTGCCGATTTTTAGGGTGTAGGCAGTGGTGGCGGTATTCCCCAAGGTAAGCGTCACCGAGTTGGCGGACTGGCTCTGCATATTCAGGGAGTTGATGGTCCTGGCCGCTGTCAACGTGGCGGCGGCATTGGCTCCATTGGCACGGAGCTTGATGTTCTGCCCCGCAGCCCACGTACCCTCACCGGTGTTGAGTGCATAATCAGCATCGACAAATGGGGTGACCCCCGTTGCGATAGCCGAATTGGCGTCATAGTCATACTTGGCCCATTCCAGCACGTTGGTGGTACCCACCCGCGACAGTACGGTCACCCAAGATCCCATGAATGCCTCGTCCGCCGCCTTGTTCGCGATGAGCACCTTGTTCTGAGCCGTGCCCAAACTGCCTCCCACGAAGGTATTTGCCGTTCCGTCGTTGCTGAGGAATTGTACCGTGGAGAAGGAGTTGTTTGCCCGGGTCAGGCTGCCCAGGGTCAGCGTGCTGGTGAATCCGGTGTTCGATCGGGAAGTTTCAATGATCAGCGTGCTGCTGTTGAGGGTGAAGGCCCCCAGCGTTTCGGAATAGTTGGTATCGTTATTGGCGTGGAAGTAGCGCAGCACCCCGCCGTTGGAGACGAAGTTGAATCCATTGGCCACACGGTCCCCCATGTTCACCCCGCTGTTGTCGATGATGAAGTAGCTGCCGTTGAGGTTGATGTTCGCCGTACCGGCGGGGAGGAGCAGAGCCCCGTTGTTTCTGACGGAAAAGATGTTGGAAAGCGTCTGGATCCCCGAGGAGTTGGGGATGGTGGTCCCGGTTACGTTGGTACCACCCACACTGCCCTCAAGAAAGATGTTGGAACCATTGGCAAAGGTGGTGGCCGCCTTCACGTCCACTTCACGCCGCTTGGAGGTGAAAGTGCCTCCAAAGCTGGTCGCGGCAGAGATATCGACCATCGCGATATCCTGAGCTCCGGCATAATCATCAAACAACGCATTCCCGGTGACGTTCACCCCGGCGACGTTAAAGAGGGCGGAACCACCTTCGGTCTGGGACAGGCCAGCTACCGTGCTATTGCCACCGCCGAACGATTGATTGGTCGTCGTGTTCGCCGAAGGGTTGAAGGCGATATGCGATCCCCCGGTGAGGATCAGGCCGCCATTGAACGCGGTCTGCACATTCACGTTCAACGTGCCGCTCTGCACACGAAACGCGGAATTGAAGACATACGCATCCTGACGGTAGAAAGTGAAGGTGGCATTGTCAGCATTGGCAGTCCCGGGGGTGATCGGGTTGCTGAGAGTGATGCTGTTCGCCGTCTTGCCGATCACGGTGGTGCCGGCCGGAATGCCCGTTCCTGTGATGCGCATGCCGATGTCAATGCCAGTGGTATCATGCAGGTTGAGAATCTCGTTCGGATTCGTGGTCTGCCGGATGTTGCCGGTGCGTGACCCTTGCCCCAGCATCAGTGCAGCCGTGCCACTCTTTACGATGCTTCCGGTACCGCCGTTGTCAGTGTAGTCGAACATCATGAAGACATCCGAGTTTGTGCGAATTTCCAGGGTGCCCGAATTCGAAACGTTGCTGTCGAAGCGACTGGTGTCCTGCAGGATCACGCGCCCGGCATTGATGATGGTGGGGCCGCCATAACGGATTTCACCGCCCACCAGCGTGAGCGTGCCTGTACCATTTTTGGTAATGCCCAAGAGGCCGGTGCCGGCACCGCTGGCGCGGCTGCGGATGTGGCCATTGAAATAAGAATTCGAGTTGTTCGTCCCGATGGTGAGGATGGAGTTCGTGTTGATCACTTCGGATTCCACGTTCTCGATCACCGAGGTGCCTTCTGGGGCCCAGATGCTGCCCACCTCTTCATTGCCGCCCATCATCTTGAAGTAGGCGTTGCGTCCACCCTGACCGTCGAACCGGAGCTGGGCGTTGTTGTCGAGCTGGTCGAAGTACGTGCGAGCGGAGTCAAGCTCCAGCACGGCATAGCCTGCGTAGTCCCGCGTACCCTGGCCAATCACGACATTTCCCCCGAGGGCATTGCCCGCACTCGCTCCCAGTCGAACTCGCGCGGTCGTGCTGGTGCTGTTCCACCCGTAGAGCGTGGCCGTGCCTGTAAGGGCATCGCTGTTTCCACGCAATGCGATGGTGCCATTGCCAAAAAAGTTCACCGGCCCTGTGCCACTGAACGCCGAGGTCGAGCTGATTGTGCCAACGTTGGTGTTGATGTCCAATGCACCGACAATGGCGACGTTGGCAACACTGAGGGTATCCCCACCGCCAAGCACCTTGTTCAAAAGAGAGTGGGAACTGTTGCCCGTATTGAACGTCAGCGTGCTGGTCCCACCCAGGGTATAAGTGCTCGTGCCACTCAGGTCCCCCAGCAAGAGCATGCCCATGGTCACAGGCGAGTTGATGGTAACCGTGGCATTCCCGCCAAGGTCACGCGACAGGTTCGCAATGGTACCGACGCCACCAGCCAAGCCTGCGCCCGTGTAGGTACCAAAGGCATTGGTCTGCGTGTTGAACCATCCGTAATACGGCGCTGCTGTCGTTGGAGAGCCCGGGATCGCGGAGGCGTTCCACTCAATGGAAACGCTCGGGTTTGATGGATTCACATGCCAGTCGAGAATCTGGGCTCCAATCTGCCCAAACGCTGAAAAGATGGCCATACCGCCGACTACGAGTCCTTTGCGGCAAGTTAATGAAAAGGGGGGGATTTTCATTGTAAATGCTTCGTAGTGCCATTTATGACGACTTCCTCGCCCAAAGACAAGCCAATTCTACCACCCAAATCTGGGGGAAATATTTAGTTTAGGGCAGCTTCAAACACCCCGGTGTCTTCGATGTCCAAGCGGTGGCAGTCAGGGAAAAAATCTTGTTGATATTCAAGCGGTGGCGTGGGGTTGGAGTACCTCACGCCACCGTGCTTTTTGCAGGTGGTTATTTGTTCCGGCGGCGGCGCAGCAGGAGGGCGGCAAAACCGAACACCAGAAGCAGTGCGCGGCCGGGTTCCGGCACCACCGCCAGGATGCCGTGGCTGGCGAAGGCGGAGACGTCCCACTTGAGGTTGCTGCCCAGCGTCGGCAGGTCGAGGTCTCCGGAAATCTGGTTCGTATTGGCATCAAGGTGCAAGGCACCGGTGGCAAAGAGACCACCCAGCGCGCCGGACCAGTCGAGCAGGTTGAAGACATCTCCCAGACCAGCGGAGTAGCCTTCATTGAAGATAACCACCGTGCCCTCACCCCAAGCGTGGGTACCGCTGTCACCAAGGGACAGGGCGCCGGTGACCTCGATGAAGTCATAGTTCGTAGGAACGCTCGGATTCACATCCCAGGCCGCAAGGTGGGCTGCCGCATTGGGATCCGTGGTAAGCCAGGCCGAGGCTGAGGCAGTGGTGCCGTTCTTGATGGCGTTGAAGAAGGCCGAGTCATTCAGCGTCGGGCTCCTGACGCCAAGCTGGATCTGCGAGCCGTTATTCACGGTCATCGAAGCCACCGTCAAGGTGCCGCGATCCGCTCCGCCGGTGGTGCCCGGCTTCACGATGCCGACCCCTCCCGCCTGACCCACGGTGACATTGCTGTTGACGGTGCCATTACCCGCCAGCACTGCAGCGTTGCCTCCCGAGAGGCTGCCGCCGGCTTTGTTCACCGTCACTGCGGAGGAGACGCTGCCGTTCACCTGGAAGGTGCCGTCGTTCACCGTCGTGCCACCCGTGTAGGTATTCGCTCCGGTCACAACCATCACGCCGGCGCCATTCTTGACGACACCGCCGCCGGTACTGCCAATCGGGGCATTCACAATCAACTCTCCCGCGGTCGCGTTGGTGCTGTCACCCACATCGAACGTGCGGTTGGCGGCTCCAAGGTTCACGTTGCCGTTGATGGTGGCCGAACCGGCGTTGTTGGTGGCGTCGTAAGTGACGCTGCCAGTCAGGTTGAGCGTGCCGGCGCCGGTGTTCACCACTGCCGTGCTGCCCGTGGCTCCACCCAGAGTCAGGCTGGACACCGAGTTGCTGTTGCCATTGAGGTTCAACGTGGCGGTATCCCCGGCCGTGGACGGAGCAACCGTCACGTTGGTGGTGCTGTTGAGCGCATTTGCCGCCGTGGTCCGCAGTTCACCGTCCGCCACAATCAGCTTGCCATTGAAGGTATTGGCGCTCGCGAGCTCCATGATGCCATTGCCAGACTTGGTCAGGTCAAACCCGGCGCTCACAATCGGCATCTGGAAGGCCACACTGGCTCCCGTAGCGACGTTGAATTCCGAATTCACTCCCAAGGTGAGGTTGTTTGCGGCAACCTGATTGCTGAAGATGAGCTTTCCACCACCGTTCGTGGCGAAGTTCACGACGCCCGAGCCACCCACCGTGACGCTGTTGGCGAGGGTACGATCCGAGGCATCCGCCTGGAGGGTAAGGGTGCCCGTCGGATTCAGCGCAATCGTGCCGGTGCCCAGAGGACCCTGCGTGATAGCTCCGGCGACCACCGTGGTGCTCGCGCCAAACTGCACCGTGCCCAGGCTCAGGGTCGACCCACCGGTGAAGGTGTTGGAGCCCATGTTGATGGTCACCTTGCCGGAGCCCGTCTTGCTGAAGGTACCGCTGCCAGCGATGATGCCCGTGCCACTGATGGTGTAATCCTTGGTGCTGTTCTGGAACTGCACTGAAACCGGAGTCACCGTGCCCTGCACCACCGGGGTGGTTCCCACCGCCGTGTCATCGAAGATGGCGTCGAAGCCCGGCTGCACCCAATCGGAAGCGACCGCGCTCGGGTTGAGCCAGTTCTTCGGCGTATGCGAGTTGGTATCCCAGATGCCATCCGAACCCACCGGCTGGTTCCAGCGGAGTCCGGTGGCACTGTTGACCACTGCATTGAGGAGAATGCGTTCATTGGCCAAGTCATCCACCAGTGACAGCGAGAAGAAGCCGTTGGTGTTGAGAATGGTCGTCGTGCCCAGCGTCAGATTGCTGAAGCCGTTGCGAGTGCCATTCGCGTAGGTCATCAGGGTGTAGGAACCGGAGGTGAAGCTGTTCGCCAGCAGTTCCTCGATGAGGATCGATGTGGCAGCAGTGATGTTCAGCACCGCGGCACCGCTCACGAAGTCCGTACCGGTCACGACAATCTTGTCATTGTTGACATTGGCAGGAGCGCCGAGCTGGAAGGTGATGGAACCACCACTCAACTGAAGGGCGCCCACGCTGAGGGTGCCTCCCTGGCTGACCGGGGTGCCCGTGAGCGGGGCCCCGGTGATGGTCACCGCACCAGGCTGCAGGCTGCCGCCGTTGTTCAGGACTACGAGGCCACTGATCATGCCGGTGGTGCCGGCGGCGTTGCCGCCCGCCAGGGTGCCACCGCTGTTCACGGTGACCGTACCGGTGCCCGTGCCGGAGCCGGAGGTATTGGCCGTTTCCAGCCAGCCGGCGTTCACCTGCGTGCCGCCCACATAGGTGTTCGGCGCGGTGACGCGGAAGACATGGCTGCCGGTCTTCACCAGACGGATGTTGCTCTGGACGGTGCCGCCATAGGTGAAGTGCTGGGTGCTGTTGTTGCCCACCGTCAGGTTCACCGTCTCCGTGCCAGTGTTGGTCACGTAGCCCATGTTATCTCCCAGCGTCGAGGCCGGCGAGCGCAGGTGGCGCATCGTCTGGCTGAATCCGTAGAGGTCGAGCACGCCGTTGCTCATCGTCGTCACGTCACCGGACACAGGCATTGCATTGGTGCGACCCGTGCGGAGCACGCCCTGCATGACGGTGGTACCGCCGGTGTAGGTGTTCTGACCGGAGAGGGTCACAATGTCGTAGCCCTGCTTCGTCAGCGAGCCGCTGCCGGAGATGTTGCCCTTCAGTTCGAGAATCACTCCATAGTACTGGGCGTTGGTGCCGGTATAGATGTTCGTCGAGTTCTGGGTGGGTGAGCGGCCGTTGTCCAGGCCGTTGATACCATCCGTCAGGTTCTGGCCAACTGTGGAGCTGCCTGCAATCTGGAAGGTCACACCACTGCCCACCGTGCGGTACGCACCGGTGATGTTGTTGTTGTTGGACGCTGCGTCGCTCTGGGTGATCCAGCCTTCGATGCCGCCGCCATTCAGTTGGATGATCGCATTGGTGTTGGACTGGTCCGCATTGATTTGCAGAGTGCCGCCGGCAAGGTTCACCGTGCCGCTGCGGGCGCTGTCCACGCTCCAACGCTCAATACCACCCTTTTCATAGGTGATGCTGCTGTTGGTGGGAGTGAAGTTCGACACACCAATGTCGAGCACACCGTACTTGCGCACGGTGACCGCTCCCGTACCAAGGGCGCCGTTGTTCAGGACTCCGATTGCGCCCTGTTCAATGAAGACCTTGCCGCTGAAGCCGCTGTTATTTCCACGGACGTACATGTAGCCATTGCCCCACTTGAGGAGCGTGCTGCTTCCCGCCAGGCCTCCGGCGATGATGCCGGAGTTGGTACCGTTGGTGGTGTTGGCGCCCCAGTTCACATCCACGGCGGTGGTGCCGTTGAGCGTGATGACCCCGGTATTGAGGAAGTTACGCAGGCGGCTGTTGGCGAAGTTGAACCGCAGGTGGGCCGGAACATCGTCACCCACGCCCGTCGCCGTGCCGGTGTTGGTCACGTTGATGGCGCCAATGGTGGCCGTGGCATCACTGATGGTGGAATCCCAATCGATGGTGCTGTAGTTCACCGCGTTGATGGCCGACATGCTGTAGACGGTGTTCAGCGGGTTGGCGCTTACGGCGCGCAGGTTCAGCGTGGTGTTCTGGCCGTTCAGTGTGATGGCGCCGGTGCCGCTCGCTCCAAAGGTGTTCAACTGGAGGGTGCCTTCATTGACCACCCAGTTGAAGTTCGCCCTGGCTGTCTGATCGAACGTCATCTGATCCTTGCTGATGGTCAGGAGACCGGTGCCGAACTTCGTGACCTGGCTGGCCGCAATGTCCGCGGTCATGGTCATGGTGCGACCGTTCTCGATGTAGATGAGGCCTTCCTTGTTGCCGGCGCTGCCGAACTTCAGGTTGGTGCTGACGGTCGGGTTGCCACCGCTGACCAGCAGACCACCCATCTCAGTCCCTGCTTCCTTGAAGGTCACGGTATTGATGCGACCGGCTCCGCTGCTCAGGCTGGCGTTGTTCAAGCGCAAGGCATAGAGCACGGCGTCATCGGTCATCACCGGGCTCACCGAGTTGACCGTCACACGATCCGTGCCCGCCGTGAGGCCGGTCGGGAAGGTCGTGGTGGTCACCGTCTGCGTGTAGGTGACATCCTGCACCTGCTTGTTGCCGCCCACATCCACGATGGTCACAAAGTTATTGCTGAATCCGTTGATGTAGTAACCGGCCATCATGCCGTTGGAGAGCGCCGGCAGTGCTCCGGCGATACGCAGGTTGTCCGTGTTGTTCGCCGAAGTTCCGAACGTATCTCCTGGCACAAACACCATCGTACCGTCGCCCACGCGGGTGAGCGATGAAGTGATGAGGATCTGGGCCGCGGTGGGACTGGCGGGATTGATGATGCTGATGCGGGAACCACGCTCAAAGGTGAAGGCGCCCACCGTTTCGGTAATCGCCGTGCCCGACTGAGACTGGAACAGGAAGGTGGCGCCATTCAGCGCAATGCCTGTGGAATCCGCCCAACGGTCGCTGTTGTTGCCTGCGGTTCCGGAGTTGCCGTCCAACGACAGGATGGAACCCGGATGCAGGTTGATCACATTGGTGTTCGCGCTGCCGGTGCCATTGACGAACGTACCTGCCGTGCCACGGGCGGTGAGCGTGCCAAACACATCCACTGCTCCCGAGCCCAGCGGGGTATTGGCGCCACCGGTGGTGATGATAGCTGTGGCAGTGTTGGTACTAGCACCAAAATTTGGCATCACCACGGTGCCGCCACCATAGTCGTTGGTGTTGTTGAAGGCGACGCTGCCGTTCACGTTGGTGGACAGGTTTCCGACGTACACTTTCGCAGTGAGGCCCGTCAGCACGCTGTTGCTCGTCGCGGTGAAGCTCAGGGTCTGCTGACCACCACCCAGACGGTAGATTTCATTGGTGTCACCGTTGTACACGTTGCCCAGACCTGCGACCAGCGAGGTGGCGGAATAAGTGCCCCCTCCGTTGTCCGCAGCCAGCCACATGCGGCCATTGCCGATGAGCGACATGTTCAAGGTGTTCCCGTAGGTCCCTTCAATGCCAAGGAGACCGGACGAATCATCGTGGATGAACTGGAGATCGTTATTGAGGAAGTCCGGCGTGATGGACGTGTTGCGCAGGTCGACGCGGGACATCACCAGCGGAGTGCTGTTCACCAGGATCTTCTGCATGTTCACCGGATCAGACTGGTTCGCCAGGTTGCCCGGGCCTTCCAGACGAACGACGGCGCCGTTGTTCACCCGGATGAGACCGGTGCCAATCATGGCGTTCGGATTAGCCGCGGCGTTGTCACCGAAGCGAAGCTGGCCAGCGTTCACCACGATACCACCGCTGAGAGTGCTGGTGGCGTCATTCACCCAAAGCACCCCACCACCGTTCTTGATGAGGTAGAGGCCAGCCTTGTCGGTGCCGCTGGAGCCATCCTTCACCCCGTAGAGCACCAAGTCCTGCGTGTTGTTCAAGGTCGCGGTACCGCGCAGCAAGACGCTGCCAAACTCCGCCACATAGCTGTTGCCTGTCTGTACGGTGAGCGTTTGGGAACCAATGTCCAATGAAGCAATGCGCACGTGCTTGGTCGTACCACCCACACCGCCGCCGGGCGAGCCCATCGCCGCTGCCGTGGCGATCTGGTTGAGATCAATCGTGGAGCTGCCGCGCACGATGAAGTTGTTCGCCATCGTGAAGCGCTCACGATTGGTCCCGGTGACATTGCCATCCACCCTCAGGTTCAACTGACCGCCAAGGAGGGTGACATCACCCGTGCCAAAGCCACCGCGATCCAGCGCCGTGGTGGCGTTTGTGGTGTTGGTCGAGGTGGAGGACTTCGCCCGGACTTCCATGGTACCACCCATGAGAATGGTGCCACCTGTGTAGGTGTTCGCCGTGGTCGTGTTGGCCAGGATCATGGTCGGCACCGGATTGAGGCCAGTGACGATCTGCTGGGCGCGAACCAGGGTACCCGCGCCGGTCACTTCACCAAACAGCACAATGTTGGCGCCTGAGTTTTCCGTGCGGAAGAAGACGTTCCCGCTGGGGCCGAGGTTCGTGGTCCCAAGAACACCGAAGGAGAAGTTGTTCCCGCCCGAGACCTGGAGGGTCTGGCCCTGCTCACGGCTCTCAGGAGTGGCGTCCGCTCCCGTGATGCCACTGAAGGTCAAACTCGCCGCGCGAATCATGACTCCGGTGGTGGTGCTGCTCTGGTTCACATCAATCAGGGCGAGCGGATTGTTCTCCCCGATCAGGATGTGATTGGGAATGTCCACGAACACGTTGTTCGCCGAGCCACGTGCGCGGAGCTGCAGGGTGGCACCCGTGCCATTCTGCGTCGCACCCGCACCGTTGATGATGATCGTGCCGCCATTGCCCGCCGCCGTATTGGTGGCCGCAGTATCGGTCGTGGCGAAGTTGCGCACCGCCAGCGTACCGGCATTCAGCACCACATTGCCCGTGAAGGTGGACTGGGGGACTTCCAGTGAAAGAATGCCCTGTCCGTCCTTGATGATCGACGAGGCGGAAATCTGGCCGGTGGCGTTGTTCGAGCTGTTGCCGATGAACAGCGTTGTCACCTCAGCGGCTGCGTTGACGACGTGGAAGATCGCCTCGCCCGTGCCCCCGCCGTAGACCGTATTCAGGTGCAGCGCGACACTCTCACCGCCGCCGGCAATCACACCACCACTGCCGATGTTCAGCACGTCTGTGGCCTGATTGGTGGCGGTCCAGATGGAGGCGGTGGAGTTGTTCACCGAGTCATAACGCAGCGCCCACACGCTCAGCGGACCGCTCGAAAGCACCGGATTGGTTGCCGTCATCAGGAGACGATCCGTGGCTGCCGCAATGGCGCCAGTGGGCGTCGTCGAGGTAGAGGAAACGCTCCACCCGGCATTCACAAACCCGTTGGGACCATACGTGACAAACTGTCCATCCACGGCATTCCAAATCCATGGGGCCACCATGTTGTTGACTACCGGCACGCCGCCAGTCACGGAAATGCGCTCGTCCGTACCCAGCATACCGGCCGTGCCCAAAGTAGCGGCGCTGTTGTGGTTGGCCTGGGCCAGTCCCTGAAGTGTCAGCGTGGCATTGGCGCCGCGGACAAGGCTCGCGAAATTGATCTGCATGTAACGCGCCTGCGTACCCCGCTGGACCACGACACCGGAGCCACCCTTCACCGTGAGGGCTCCCACATTTTCCACCAGGTCCATGGTCATGGAGCCGGTCACCCGCAGCGACGAGCTGTCGAGCGTGATTCCCGCGTTGTCCGCCCAGCGTCCCTGGGTGGTGGCTGCCGGGGGAAGTCCACCGTTGGTGTTGTCAAAGCGCAGTTCGCTGCCGCCGCGGAGCATCACGCTGGTGGCGATGTTCGCCGTGTTGGCCGCATTCACCATGGTACCCTGATCGCTCAGGATAAAGGTGCCGTAGACTTCATAGGTCGAGGACGCGAGCCGTCCGCGGAGATCCAGCACGCTGCCGCGATTGACCAGGGTGCTGCCCGTGTAGTTCTGATCGGTATGGATCATCACCGTGCCCGTGGTGTTACCCACGCTGGCATTCTGGGCGGCGATGCTGCCTACGACGAGGCGGTTGGCCACTCCCGCACGTGAACCGTCGGAGAGGATGTTGTCGAAGGCCAGGTCGCTGCCGATGTTCAACGTGCTGGCTCCCCCGCCAAGGCGGTAGATGTTACCGACGCCAGCACCGAGGGTGGAGGCATTGTAGCTGCCCTGCAGGCCGATGTTGTTCGAGGCGGAGCCGAGGAACCAGGTGCCGTCACCGATCGCTGCCATGTCCAGCGTCTGAGTGTAGACGGAGCCAAGGGAGAGCACACCGGCGCCGATGTTCGTGGCGAGGGTGAAGCTCTGGCCCACTTGATTGGAGCCGGAACCACGCGACAGAACGGCGGCCGCGCCGTAGCCGTTGGCCGCACGCAGGTTGAAGTTCGACAGGGCTTCGTTGGAAGCCAGGCGAATCATGCCGTAGTTCGTGAGGCTGCTGTGGATCTCAGTGATCTGGCCCACTGCCACGTTGGTGGAAGCATTGAACTGAATCGCCGCGCCTGCCTGCACGAAGATGTTGCCCGCGCCCACCTTCGCCGTGTTGCTCATGTTGAAGGTCTGGTAACCAACGCTCTCCTGGGTGCCAAAGAACAGGGTCGCCTGGTTGATCCAGGTGCCGCCAGTATGGGTGGCGGTGCTGTCCGCATTCACGAAGACGCTCTGGTTACCGTACTTCAGGAGCGTGCCGGGCATGACAATGTTGCCATTCAAGGTCACGATCACAGAGTCGTTATGAAGGGTCATGTCCTTCACCGCAGTGGTGGTGCCATTGATCCAGGCGCTGTAGTTGTTGCCACCGTTGAAGCTCGTTATTGGCGAACCCAGTGTGCCACCCACGCTCAAGTTGTTGAACCAGATGGCTTTGTTCTGCGCCACTGAGTTGAGGGACCAGCGGTTCAGGTTGATCGCGTTCACATTGCCGGAGGCAATGAAGTTGCTGTTTTCCACACCGAAGAGACTGCCGGACTGCAGATTGTTCGTCTGGAAGGTCGTGATGCGCTGGAGGTTTTCCAGTCCATTGCCTTCATGGCGGATGTTGAGGGTGCCACCGCCATTGATGGTGATCGTGCTGCCATCCACCAACGGGTTGGAAGTGGTGCCATCACTCATGCGCACTTCCACGAGGCCCTGCATGATGTCCCAGGCCGCAATGCCCGAGTTGGCATTCGTGCCAGCATCCGAGTTCGTGAGGAACAAGGTGCTCTGGCCGGTCTTGGTCACCTTGGTGGCGCCGGTACCGGCCACCTTGCCGCCGAAGACCACATTTCGGGGAGTGTTGATCTGGGTATCCCCTGCCAGCGTCGTGGTGCCGCGGACAAACAAGCCGGTATCCGTAGCGCCATCGAAGGTGATGGCGGAAGCATCAATCTTCAGGCTTCTCACCGCCGAGAACGCACCTGTGGTAACAACATTGTTGTTGTAGATGCGGCTGGTGGTATTGCTCGATCCGAAGTTGTTCTGCGCACTGACCACAATGTCATAACCACCCTGGGCCGTGGGTCCGAAGGTGAGCACATTGAAGCCATCCTCGGTTTCATGTTCGAGAGTGCGCAGTGAATTGAGCTGGAGGGTACCGCCCGCGAGGGTGATCGGTCCGGTGCCCAGACCCTGGTATTCGTCCACCCGCAGTACACCGGTGGCCATGTTCGTAACGGCAAAGTTGCCGCTCAGAGCCGTCTGGCTGCCCAACACGTTGGAGCTGATGATGGTGCCCGCATTGATGGTCGTGCCACCGGAATAGGTGCTGTTGCCGATGAGCTGGACGTTGCCGGAACCGCTCTTCACAAAGGCAAGCGCGCCGGTGCCGTCGGTCATCGCACCCTGGAAGGTGGTGTTTTGGTTGTGACCGCCAATCACGAGGGTGGCAGCAGCGCCGTTGTTCGTGATGGTGCCGGTGGCGACGTTGTTGACGATGTTGACGCTGAATCCAGCGAACCCGAGGGACAACCCGTTTAAGTCGAACACGGAGGTCTCATTCACATTCAGGTTCACCCCGCTGATGTTCACGCCATTCACCGGTCCGAGTCCGGAGATATTCAGGCTGGGCAGGCTGGCGGCGCTGGCGAATTTCACCGAGCCTTCGTTGATTACGAAGTTGCGGAGGTTGGAGTTCGCCGCTGGAGCCATCACATTGTTGGTGCCGCCAATCAGCAGGTTGCCGGCGCCGAACTTCACGAAGTCCGTCGCGGTGAAACCACCCGTGATGCTGGAGAATCCAGTACCGGACTGGCCGTCACGCACATAGACAAGGGCCTGCTTCAGGTTGGCTCCGGTGCCGGTGCCGAAGAGCAGGTTCGCGCTGATGTCGACCGGCGCGGCGCCATTGATGATCATGCCACCGCTGCCGATGAGCAGGCGGGAGGTGCCATCCGTCGGCGTGATGTTCACCGAGGTGCGCAGCGAGTTGACGGCGATGTCGCCGGCTCCCACCACACCGTTGGCGAGAATGCTGATGTCCGCATTGCTGGTAGCGGCCGATGCGGAGAGGCTGGTCACGTTTAGTGAACCGCGATCAATCAGCAGGAAGCCGTTGGTCGCATCATAGCGGGTGAACTCAGCATCCTGGCTCGCGCCATTTACCTTGGCTACCACCGTCGGAGTGGTCAGCATGTTGTTGGTGTTGCCCGGTGCGCCCGCGGTGACCATCAAGCGATTGCCAACGCCGAGGTCCGCCAGCGAGTCGAGTTGCAGCACCAACGTGCCATCTCCCACGCGGTTGAATGCGGTCGAAGCCGTGAGCTGGGCAATGCCCGTGCCGCCCGTCGCCTTGGTGAGGCGGATGTTCGCACCCGCGCCGTAGTTCAGCGTCGGGATGGAAAGCGCCATGTTCGTGTTCACACCACCGGCGTTGTTGAGCTGCAGGGTGCCGCCATGGATGGTGATGCTGCCCGTGCCAAACGGCGTGGAGCTCGTGTTCACCGTGGTGGAGACCACACCGCCGCCCACTCCGCGGCCGTTCTGGACGCCATTGAGGGTAACATTGTTCTGCGCGAGACCACCGATGATAAGGTTATCAAACGAGTTCGCGAAGGTCGTGCCAACGGTCGCGGTACCCGCGAAGGCGGTGGTGTTCGCATTGTTCAGCACCAGGGTGCCGGCACCGGACTTCACCAAGGAGACCGTTCCACCGCTGATGTCGCGGATTTCTCCGTTCCAGGTCAGCGTGGCCCCGCTCATCACATCGATGCCATTGAACGAATTGGCCGTCTGCAACAGGATCGTACGGCTTGAGCTGAAGGTCGCGGCCGCCTGCAGCGAAGTCACGGTCTGGAGTGTGTTCGCCGTGTTGTTCACCCCGCGGATGCGGATTTGGGCGGCGGAGTTTGCCACGTTGTACTGACCGCCGGTCGTTGCGCCCACATTGGCGCTGCCAAGTGCAGTATCAGCACTCACGCGGAGGATGCCACCATCAATAAAGATACTGGTGCCGTAGTTTCCGTCGGAGCTGAGGATGTTGGCGAAGGTGTTGACGGTGGTCGCCCCACCCAGCACCAGGGTGCCGTTGCCGGTCTTGAGGAAGTTCATCCCCTGGGTGCCGGTATTGGTCATGCCCGCATTCCAGGTCACCACACCCGTCGTGTTGTTCACCTGGAACACGCGGTTGCGCAGCGTGTTGTCGGTGTTGATGTTCACACTCGTCGTGTTTGCGAACGTGAGGTTGTAGCGACCTCCGAAGAAGACGTTCGCGTTGGCGTCAACACCAGTGAAGGTGCCGAAGGGATTGACCACGGTGCGGTCCGCCCCGTAGGCCTCAAACATCCCAAAGGAGCGAACGTTGCCGCTGAACGAGGCTGTATCAATGCCCGAGAGGACAATCGACCCCGTGCCGAACGGCCCTGAGATGATGTTCGTAGGCGCAGCGGCAGTTCCCACGTAGTAGCTGTCCGAAGCAATCTGGATACGACCGCCACGGATGGTGGTGCCGCCGGCATAGGTGTTGCGGCTGATGCCAGTCGGATCCGACGAGGAGAGGCGGATGGTGCCGCTGCGGCCGTTGTTGCCGGTATCACCCAGCACCAGGGCTCCCTGGCCCGTGATGGCTCCACGGAAGTCGATGCCGTTGCTCAGGTAGCCATTGCTCCCGCGCAGCGCACTGACGGTCAGAGTGGCGCCACTGTTCACCAGGACATCCGCATTCACGGTCACCTGGAACGGTGTCCAGGCGCGCAGTTCACCGCTGGACGTGTAGATGAGATCGCGGTTGATGACCACCTGGCCGGCAGCCATCACGCTGCTTCCGGAGACCATGATGGGGGTATCGCTGATACCGAAGGCGCCAGCCTGGTTGGCGATGATGTCGCTGTTGAACCACACGGCCCCGCCACCCAGGGTGGTGGTACCCTGATAGGTGTTCTTGTTGTTCAGGACCAATTCTGCAACACCCGTCTTGGTGAAATTGCTGCCATCCGCACCGCTGATGACACCATTGACCACCATGCGGCTGGAGCCGTTGATGATGAAGCTGCGCGGGGAACCGACGCCACCGGGCGACATGTTGATGTTCCCAAGCAGCACGAACTGGGAGTTGCCGTCACGGAGGAAGTCCGCGGTCAGGTCGATGTCGTTCACCAGGGCGATGTTGCCCGAGAACTGCGACATCTGGCCGCCATTCATGATGAGTTTGCCCGTGCCATAGGCGAAGCTGTTCTGTGGCTGGATGATGCTGCCCACATTCACGCGGATATTTCCGCTGAAGTCCTGGCGGGTGAGTCCGCCCAAGGTACCACGAGTACCCAGCAAGCCACCGCCGTTGCTGCCGAGATCACCAATCCCTGCGCCCACTTCGACACTGGCCGTACCGGTCAGCACGTTTTCAAAGATCGCGCCACCGAAGTTCATGAGCGTGCCGTTGCCACCGCCGAGGCGGTAGACGTTGCCCGCGCCCGCTCCGAGCGTCTGGTTGAGGTAGTTGAAGTTGTTGAACGGCGTGTTCACAAACGGGATGCTCTGCACCGTACCGCCGATGAACATCTTCCCGTCGCCCAAGGTGGCCATGTTGATCCCTGTATAGAAGGAGGCGACGTCAATACCAAGTACTCCACTGAAGCCGTTGAGGTTCGTGGTCTGAAGTTTCACCTGCCCACCCACCGGCGTGCCAACAGTGATGAACGAGGGCAGCGCACCGCGGCTGTAGCCCAGAGAAATGCCGGATAGACCAAGATCGTCGCTGATCAGCGTGACCGGATTGTTGGCGATATTGGAGAGGTCCTGAATGCGCAGGAATCCACCGGGCTCCACCGTGATGGCTCCGGTGCCGAAGGGCGTGCCGGTGCGGGTGCCGGAGGACACGATATTCGGTACCGAGCTGTTGTTACCACGGATGAAGGTGCCGCCGCTGTAGTCGTTGGCGCCGCTGGCGAGTGTGAGGATGTTGCCTGTGCCGGAGGTGTATTTGTCCAGCGGACCAGTGCCGGTGACCTTGCCTGTGAAGGTGGAGCCCGCGGCAGAAGCGTTGCCAGTGTCGATCTGGTTGATGCGGCTGGCTGCGATCAAGGTAGTGGTGCCCAACACTTCAACGCCGTTACCCAAGGTCAGCGTGATGGTGCTGTTGGCCGTGAGGGCCGGACCGGAGTTCGCAAACGTCAGGTTGTTGATGGTTTGGCGGGTATGGGTCGCGGAGCCCCCGGTGTCAACCACACGCAGCGTGGAGTCACCCGTGATGGTCACATTCAAGTTGCTGTTCGCAGTGCCACGGACGTTCGTGGCGTTCTGGCTGTGGGTGCCGCTGTTGTTCAGCACAAAGCCGTCCAGGGTCAGCGTGGCGTTGTTGCCCGTGAGGGTGACGTCCTGGCCGTTGAGTGCACCCGCGCCGCCGATGCCGTTGCGAACGGAGAGAGTGCCCTGATTCACCGTGATGGGTCCGGTGAGGAGGGTGTTGTTGGAATTGATCAGAAGGGTGCCCGTGCCGAACTTGGTCAGGCCATTGCTGCCTGTGATGTTCGCGTTCACCGTCGCTGTCTGATTGCTGGCAACAAAGACCATCGCCTCGGCAGAGCCGAAGTTCAGCGTCATGTTCTGCAGGGTGCTGGCAGTTCCCGTGAGGCCCGTGTTGTGGATGACCGCCGTGGTGTTGACAAGCAAACCACCGCTCACAATGGTGAGCGAGTCATTGGTTCCGGAGGCGTTGATCGTCCGGCTTGTGCGCAGGGCGTACACCGTGGCGTCGCTGGTCAGCGTAAGGTCCGCCGTAGTCACATCGACGATGTCGGTCGCCGTCAAGTTCGCCGGAGTGTAGGTGCCGGTGGTGATGATGTCCGAGTAGGCAAGGGTGCCCGCCACCGGGGTGGCGGTGCTCTGGATGGACTGGAAGCCTGAACCGATGCCCATGGCGTCATATCCCATGAACGTGTTGTTCTGGGCATCAATCATCCATGGGGCCACCATGCCACCATTGACGACTCCCACGCCGTTGTTCGTAACGCCTCCGCGCGCCAGCACGCTGGTCGTGATGATGCGATCCCAGTGGTTGGGGTTGCTGGCGGGGATGCCGAGCTGGGCACCGGAGGACAGCACTGAAAGGGTGCCTCGATCCTCTCGGGTCAGGTTGCCAATATTCAGGGTCGCGCTGCTGCCACCCGTGCCGGATCTCACCACCTGGAGGGTGCCGCCCTTGCGGACAATGACGTCACCAATGGTTTCCACGCTGCGGTAGTTGGCGGCCCCGTTGAAACGGAAGACACCGCCGTTCAAATCCACCGCGCCCTGATCATCCCAGCGGCCTTCGCCACCAGCGACTGTGCCGGGAGCATCATTGATGATGACGTTGCCGCCCGGACGCAACACAATGGTGTTGGCGTTCGTGGGGTTCGCACCGGTGGCGGCATTCACGAAGGAGGCTGATCCATTGTAGCCAGGAGCGTCTGGGGCCGTTTGCAACGTACCGTAAACTTCCACGATTCCCGTGCCCAGCGGCGTAGCGCCACCAGGAGCTGCTCCTGTGTCCAGCTGCACTGTCGTGCCCTTGGTGATGAACGAGCCGCCGCTGTAGTTGTTGGAGTTACGGATGATCACCGTGCCACCCAGGTTGGTGACGGAGTTGGCATTTCCGGTGTTGAGGACGTTGCTGCGTTCCGAACCAAACTGCACTCGCGCAGTACCGGTCAACACATTGTCAGAGCCGCTGAAGGCCAGCGTGCCACCAGCTCCACCAGCAAGGCGGTACACATTGCCGGCGCCAACGCCAAGGGTTGTGCCAAGGTAGTTGACTTCGGTACCGATGCCCGAGGCCAGGTAGGCGCGACCATCGCCAATCGCACCCATGTTCAGGGATGTATTCCACATCGAGCGGCCCAGGAGCAACGCGACATTCTGTACGCTGGCGAAGTTGGTGCTGTTGAGCACCGTGGGGTTGAAGTCTTCGTCCAGGGTGATGCTGCCCAAAGTGTTCATGTAGCTCAACACGCGCAGCTTGCTCGGATCATTGATGCTGCCATTGCCCGCAATACGAAGGGTCGCACCCGGGAAGACACGGACCAAACCAGTACCCAGTGGCGTACCGCTGGTGGCGGTGATCTGGACCGAACCGGAGATCACATTCAGACCACCGGACCAGGTGTTGGCGTTTCCAGAGATGACGAGCGTACGGAATTCATTCACCGCACCACCGGTCTTGTTGAGAGCGCCCGTGCCAGTGATCTTGCCCGCAAGTTCAATCCGCTGGCTCGGCCCGTTGGTGGGCTGGTTGATGGTGGCATACTGGCCAAGGATGTTCGTGTTGTCCTTCACAAGCAGCCCGTAGTTGGTCGCGGGAGCGGTGAACGTCACGGCCTGCGTGCTGGCACCCACGTTTGCGGTGTTCGCACTCAACGTGATGACGTTTGTCGTGTGATTGATGGCCGTGATGACAGAACCTGCGGTGACGTTGGTCCCCGACACCACCATGCCTACCGCCAGACCGGAAGTGGACGTGACCGTCATGGTGTTGGTGTTTTGCGGCACCGTGATGCTCATGCTCACGGTGGGCGTCGCGGTGGGCGCAGTGAAGGTGATGGTCTGCGTGGATTGCGCCACGTTCGCATTCACCACACTCAGGGTGACCTGATTGTTCCCGTAGTTGATGGCAGTAATTACTGCGCCCGCGCCAATGTTGGTCCCCGTCACCTGCATGCCGACCTGCAAACCGCTGGTCGACGGCACGGTGATGATGGTGTTGTTCTGGGTCACGGTAACGTTTGCCACCGCGAGTACGGGGGACATGAGCGTCAACGTACCATTGTTGAGGTTCAGCGTGCTGACCTGGATGGTGTTGCCAAGGGTATTGGTGGCAGAGCCAGTGGCTCCAAAAGCGCGATCCAACGTGATCGTGGCATTGCCCTTGAGGTTCAGCGTCAATCCGCCGACGCTTTCGTTGCCAAACACCGTGTTGCCGTTTACGCCGGCACCGTCACTCTGAAGCACGAGGGTGCCGCCATACAGATCCACAGCACCAGTGGCTGCACCACCGTAGCCGCCCAGACCATAGTTGCTCTGCACCGCCAGGGACCCCTGGTAGAGTTTCACACCGCCGGTGAAGGTGTTGTTGCCAGCATCGGGAGATTCCGCGCGCGGGCCACCGAGGGTGAGCGAGCCATTCCCTGTCTTGGTGAGAGTGATGGCCCCACCGATGCGCCCGGAGTAAGCTCCCGTACCATAGGTAATGGTGGGTGTTCCCGCAGCCGTCGCATTGTTGCTCAGCGTGACGGAAGTGCCGCTGGCAATGGAGGTGATGATTGTACCGACAGGAATGCCGACGCCTGAGACGGACATTCCCACATAGAGATCCGACGTCGAGCTCAAGCCGGTGAGCGTGTTGCTTCCCGACGTGGTGGTCCCCGCACGGACGGTGGCGATGCCCGGGCCGCTGACGTTCAGTACGGCAGGAGCGGCGCTGGTGATCAAGCCACCGGATGAGCCACCGGCACCTGCAATGCTGTCGACCGAGATCGAGTTGCCATTCAAATCGAGTGTCGCACCCTTGTTGATGTACACATCAGTGGTCATCCCGACGAACTTGCCGCCACTGCTGAGGCGTACGGTGCCTTCCTGAATGTTCAGACCCGTTGCAGCCGCGCCGCTGAAGATGGTAGCGTCGCCGCGAAGTTCCAGCGTGCCAGGGCCAAATTTGGTGAAGCCATTGGCCACCAGGGACCCGGTAAAGGCCGCGGTGCCGGAAGTGAAGTTGTTGGCCACATAAGCCACGCCTTCACCCGAGCGGTTTGAACCGCCAGCAAAGCCCGATGGATCGAAGATGACTGGAGCGCTGATGACTGGAGCCGCGCCTGTGCCATGCAGAATGAAGCCGCCCTGCCCTGCTCCCGCCACGGTGGCGCCCACGCTTACAATGCGAAGCGCGGAGTTACCACTGGTGCCGATGTTGCTGCTCGTGCGGATGGCATATCCTGTGCGATTCCCCGTGAGAACCTGCGCCGTGGTGAAGTCCGCCACACTGGTTCCGTTGAACGCCACGTTATTGATGTCGGTGACAGTCGCGCCGCTATAGGCCACGAATCCGTTGGTGGCATCATTCGCCAGGAACGTGGGCGTACCCGCCCCGTTCACCCCCACAATCGTGGGTGAGAAAATGCCGTTCACCACGGCTGACGCACGGGCCACGCCGAACACGTTCGTGGCAATCACCCTGGCCCCGCCATTGCCTGCCTGTCCAAGGTTCAGTGCTGAACCCACATCAATGACCAGCGTACCGTTGTTCACGCGGTTGATGTTCTGCACAGCGATTTGCGTCGAAGCTGCCGCCGTGTTGTCCAAGCGGAGGTGACCGCCACCGCCAGCATTCAGCGTGACCGTGCTGCCACCAGCGACGTTGATATTGGAACCATTCTGCACCAGGGCATAGATGCCACCCTGCAAATTGAGGTTGGACGCTGCTGCGGAACCGACCGTCAAGGCAGTGTTGTTGGCCACTGCGGTGGTGATGGTGGTGTTGAGCGTGATGACGTTTCCATTGATGGCCACAATGTAGGAGCCAGCAGGGATGTTTGTCCCAGAGACCGTCAATCCCACGTACAACCCGGTGGCACTGGCCACGGTGACCGTGTTCTGGCCCACCGCGCCTGCGGTGGCAGTCACACCAGCGACGGAGGAAATGAATGCGTTGCTGGACGTTACGGCGTAAACACCTTCCGAGACCGTCAGGTTCTGCACCGCGCTTCCGTTGAGTGCGACCATGGTGCCGCCACCCAGCTTGATCAGCGTGCCGGTGCCAGTCACCGCACCGAACGTCGCGAGCGTTTCTCCGGATGCCACGTCAATGGAACCGGTTGCGAGGGCCGCAATGGCTCTCGATGTGGTGAAACTGTCCGTGATGGCAAGTGTACCACCCGTGGAGCGCGAACCCGTGAGGTTAATCGGGCCACCAACTCCGGTGAGAGTCACCACCTCGCCAAGGTTTGCATTGGTGGACACTTCAACACGGCCACCAGAAATATTGAGGCCGTTGAAGCTGTTGTTGCCATTCAACTTCAGGACCCCATTGCCATTCTTGGTGAAGGTGAGGCCGGAGATGTTGCTGGAGGCGCTCTGCACCACCGTGCGGTTGTTGCCCACGGAAATCGTGCTCGCCGCATTCAACACGGTGATGTCATTGTTTAGATTGTAGTTCACATCGTAGAAGGCCAGCGCGCCTCCGTTCAGCATGATGTGAGAGGCTGCATTGATGGCCCCGGCGCTGCCCACGGCAAGGGTGCCTGCGTTAATCTGGGTGAATCCGGTGTACGTGTTCGTGCCGGTCAGGGCGAGATACCCTGCACCTGCCTTGACAAGGTGATTCATGGCGACGCCAGGGCCGTCCTGAACCGTGCCTGCGAAGACGACCCGGGCATTCAAGTTGTTCGTGGTGACGGTGCGGAACGCGCCCGCGCCCGTGCCAGCGTCGCTGAGACTGATGTCGCCGTTGAACGTGAAGTCCACACCGTTGGCATCAATGATGGCATCCCCCATGAAGACGACATCGTTGGAAAGATTGATGCTCTTGGTTAGGCGTCCAATACCCTGGTTGCCATTGGGTCGCAAGGTGCCGCCGTTGAACACAATGGTGGATGTGCCCAGCGCCATGTTGTTCCCAATTTCCACGGTCTGCCCCAAGTTGATGTAGGCATTCCCACCAAAGCTGTTGATCGAGTTCACCAAGATGGTGCCGCCGCCGAGCGCGGGGGCGATGCTTTGCGCCTGTACGTTATTGCTGATAGCTCCGAACTGGACCGAATTGCCGGCACCCGAGAGTACCGCGGAATTGATCCACAACGTGCCGCCACCACCGCCCAAGCGGTAGGTGTTCCCGGCACCCACACCAAGGGTGGTCGCGGTATAGGCCGAGCCCTGGGCAATCGTGCCGCCCAGGAAGGTACGTCCGTTGGCGATGGCTCCTTGATTGATGACCGAGCTGTAGCCCGCCACGTCAATGGCGATGACGCCATCATAGTTCGCTCCGTTGTTGTTGAAGGTCACCGAAGACAGCGGGACCGCCCCCACATACTGCATGGAGAGCACGCCGAGGCCCGACATGTCGCTGTTGATCACGACGCCCTGGCTGATGTTGTCCGCATGGACAATGCCCAGCGCGCCACCGGGCTGTACAATCAGAGTGCCGGAGCCGAACGGTTTGCTGCCCGCTGCACCGCTCACGCTGTACACGAGGCCCTGATTTACGGTGAAGGAGGCGTTGTATCCGGCATTGTTGCCGCCAATGTTCACGGAGCCGCCTGAGCCCCACTTCTGGAAGCTGCCAGCTCCGGCAATCCCACCCCAGAGGTTCACGGCGTTTTCCGTCATGAAGGAGACGTTGGCATTGAACGTGGACACGCCTTCGTAGCTCATGGCGCTGTTGTTTGTGGCTCGATAAACAGTCGGTGTGCCAAAGGCAGAGCTGGTGCTGTTGATCGTCAGGCTCTTGAGGATCATGTTGTTGCCACCAATGTTTGAGTCCGCATTGATGATGAGGTCGCTCCGATAATACTGGTTGGCGACGTCGCTGTGGATCTGGCCAGCATTCAAAATCACACGGTTGCTGTCGGCGTACGGATTGGCAATATCACCACCGAGAGCCCACAAATTGTTGAAACGGAACCATTGGTGTCCGCTCAACACAATATCTCCCGTGAGGGTGTTTCTATTGTCACCACTGATGCGCATATCACCAGTGCCCCACTTGGTGATACCTGCCGCAGTGATGGTTCCGGACAGGTTGGTAATGCCCCCTGTGGCTGGACGGTAGATGAACAACTCACCCGGTGTGGTGATCTTCGCCGTGATGTCAATGTCGGCCGTATTGGTCAGAATGAGTCCTCCGCTGGCAAGGGTGATTGTATCGTTGGCCCCAGAGGCAGTAATCGCCTGGCTGGTGCGCAGGGCGTAGATGTTTGTGTCGTCGCCCAAAGTCTGGGTGCCGCCGGAGACATCGACTGTCGCCGTCCCGGTGTTGAGTCCAGTGGTGAAGGTTCCGGTGGCAGTCATCCGGTGGCTGTATCCCACCTGGCCGGCTCCCATGGTAGCGGCACTGATGAGCGGCTGAAGTCCGAGGATCGAACCTTGGTTGCTAAGGAAAGTGTTGTTGTCGCCATCGACCATCCATACCGGAGCGATGCCCGCGATGGCTCCCGAACCCGTCATGGTAGCACCCGCGTTGGCGGCGAAGGTCGGATTCAGCACGATGAGGCGCTCATAGGCAGTGGCGGCATTGAGAATGTTGGCGCCGCTGGTATCGACCACAAGAACGCCCCTGTTGCTTCCACGGACAATGTCATTGACGATCAGAGTGGCCGTACCCGAGTTGATGCGAGCCATTCCCAAGGTGCCGGCACCGGTTCCAAGCAGGACATTGCCAATGCGTTCCGAACCGTCCAGGTTGCTCCCCCCCTGGTAGCTGAACGTGCCTCCGTTGAGAGTGATACCGACATTGTCACCCCAGCGCCCTTGTCCGCCCTGGCCGGTGAAGACCCCGTTGTTATCGCTCACGCGCACCATGCCGCCTGCCATCAAGTTAATGACATTGGCATTGTCATTGGCAGTGCTGCGGAAAGCAGAACCCTGTGCGCCTTCATAAACGAGCGTGCCGCCCTGGCGTACTTCCACAATACCGCTGCCCAGCGGCGTGTTCGCACTGGCAATGTCCGCGCCACCCACGTTCACTGCGAGCGTGGAACCGTTGTTCACGATCGTGCCACCCGTGTAGTTGTTGGAATTCATGATGACGGTGATGCCCGTCGAGTTCGGATTGAGTACACCGCTCACGGTGACCCCGGGATTGATAACAGCCAACGTATAGGAGCGAATCGGCGAACCCAATTCCAAGACGTTGTTTCCAGTAAACGTGTTGTCGACACCCGAGAATACAAGGTTGCCACCGTTGTGATTGGCACCCACACGGTACCGGTTCCCTACCCCGGCCAGCAGGGTGCCCACGAACTGCACACCGGTGCTGCCGTACGCCTGGTTGAATGCCCCCAGGAACTGCATGCCGTCACCAACCTTGGACATGTCGATGGTCCCCGAGTATGAGGGCACGCCGAGGGCCAGCACGTTGTTGATGTGAGAATTCAAGCCCGTGGTGAGGAACGGCGTGGTGATGCTTTCATTGCTGTCAAGAACGAGGTAACCCAACGCGCTTGTGTTGCTCAGGATCTCCACATCGGACACGCCCGACAAGCTCCCCAGGCCGGCAATACGCAGGGTGCCACCGGGATTCACCACGACCTTGCCCGTGCCGAGCGGATTACCGCTGGTTGAGGTCACCTGAAGGACACCTGCCAGGACGTTTGTACCACCATTGTAGGTATTGGTGTTGCCGCTCACCACCAAGTATCCGAGACCCGTCTTGTTCAACGCGTAACTGCTGGTGCCATCGGTAATGACGCCGCTCAATTCCATCGCCGTGCGCGCAGCGTTGGGCAGGGTGTTCACTGAGAAGACAGAACTGTTGCCTCCAATGGTAGTCGTACCAGCGAAGCGGATGAACTGGAGGTCCGTGGTCGGGTTGACATTGAAGGTGACGTTGCCGACGTTCAGATTTCCGAACTGGATGCGCTGATCGTTGAATCCGTTGGTGCCGTTGGCGTTGTTATCCGTCAACCAGTTCACGTTTGTACCGGTGACCTTGACATTGACGCCCAGCGTGGACTGGTTGCCAATAATGGTGGCATACCCGACTCCGGTACCGACCGGGAACAGCGAAAGCGTACCGCCCTGAATTTCAAGATCCCCTGGCATGGTGCCATTGGCACCGCCAAAACCATAGACATTGTCCAGGCGCACCGAACCGGAACGCAGCACAAATCCACCCGTGTTCGTGTTCAAATTGGCCAGCGGGTTCGCGCTGGAAGCCATGACGAGGTTCAAGGCCCCCGTACCGCCCTTCACGATCTTGGTTGTACCAACACCGTCCTCGAAGGTTCCGGTCCAGGAGCGGTCCTGGGTGCCCACGATCACCAGCGTTCCCGGGCTCGCGCCTGAGTTGGTAATCACGCCCGCGGTACCGCTGATGGAAGCGACCTTGACCGTGCCGCCATTGAGATCGAGTGCGGCAGCATCATTAAGCACCACGCCAATGGAGGCGGGCTGGGACGTCCCCGATCCAAACTCCACTGCACCGGACTGCACGGTCAGCACGCCCTGGATGTTGTTGGTGCCACTGAGAAGAAGCTTGCCCGGGCCGAACTTGGTGAAGTTCCCCGAGTTCACCGAGCCGCTAAGCGTCGCCTTGCCGCTGGTATAGCCACCGCTCACATAGACCACGCCTTCACCGTAGCCCGCAACGTCCACGTACGGAAGTCCGGCAGTGCCCAGGTTTCCAAAGTAGAGATCGGTACTGATGACGGGTGCGGCTGAACCGGCACCGTTGATCAGAATACCGCCCATGTTGGTGGCGGAGGTACTCACGATGCGCAGGGCGCCACCAGACACGTTCGCCGTGGTCTTGAACGCATAGATGTCATTCACCCCGGTCAGGTTCTGGGTCGTGGTGATGTTTGCCACCGCGGTGCTCTGTGCGCCAGAGAGGCTCGTGACGGAAGTAGTGGGCGCACCAGCCACGAAACCGTCCGTGGTGTTGTAGGTCACAAAGTTCGCATTGTTGTTCGCATCCGTGGTCACAATGACCGGAGCGATGATGCCGTTCACATTGGCCGAGGCCGCGGCAACACCGAGAATATTGGTGGTGACGAGAAGGCGCGAGCGGGCGCCGGAAGTACCTCCCAAGGTACCGCCAGGAGAGATAACCATGGTCCCCTGGTTGACGCGCACGAGGTTCGCGGCGGTGGCCTGCGAGTTGAAGGCGCCCGTCTGATCAAGGCGGAGGGTGCCACCACCAGCGAACTGGAAGGCGTTCGCTCCGCTGCCAAGGGTGATGGTGCTGTCGGCAGTCGCCAGCAAGCGAAGGACGCCGCCGTGGAGAATCACGTTGGTGTCACCAAACGGAGTGCCGGTCGTGACCGAGGTCTGAAGGGTACCTTGGTGGATCAGCGTGTTGTTCTGCAAGTTCGCAGTGTTGGCCAGAACGAGGGTACCCTCGCCAACCTTGGAGAGGTTGCCGCCGCCGTCTGCAAAGGCGCCCGTCAAGGTGACGGTCTTGCCCGCCACCACGTCGATGGCGCCCGCAGTGCTCATGGTGACCACACGGTTGGTGGTGAGGTTCTCGGCGAAGCGCAACACCGGCACCGCCACCGTGGCGTTGCCATAGTTGGCGCCATTGGGGTTCTGGGCGTTGTTGTTGAAGGTGATGCCACCAGGGGTAATCGGGTTGCCCAGGTTCGCGTTGGTGGAGACGACCACCACGCCCTGGCTGAGAATGAGGCCGGTGAAGCTGTTGTCACCCTGGAGAATCAAAGTACCGCCGCCCTGCTTGACGAGCGCCGCGCTGCCGCGCCAGTTGGAATTGGCGCTCTGGGTCATGACGCTGCCTTCGCTCACGTCCACACCGCTCGCCGCGATGAAGTTCAGATCCTTGTCAAAGGTGAAGGAGGAGTTCCAGAAGCTCAGGGCGCCACCGTTCAGGTTCACTTCACGGTTCACACCCAGGTTGTTGTTGTTGGAAACGATGATCGTGCCGGTGTTTACCTGGGTCACACCGGTATAGGTGTTGTTACCCGTCAGACGCAGCGCACCGGCGCCTGCCTTGATGATGCCATTGTAAGCGCTGTCGCCATCGCTGATCACACCGCTGATCGTGATTATTCCGCCGCCAAGCTGGTTGAACGGCGAGGTGTTCACCGTGATGGTTCGCATCGAGCCGCCCACCGCATTGTCGGAGAGACCCACGGTCCCGGCGAGGGTGAAGTCAGCAGCGCCGTTTAAGCTCGAGTTGAAGACAACGTCACCCGAGAACTTCACATTGTTGGTCAGGGTGATACCATTAACGAATCCGACCGCACGACTGAAGGCGCTCTGGATGGTGCCGCCGTTGAAGATGAACGTGCTGGTGCCAAAGGCAGCCGGCGTGCCGATGGTGACGGTCTGGCCGGCATTGAAAATAGTCTGGCCGGTGTAGTTGTTTGTCTGGTTGAGAATGGTGGTGCCGCCACCGCCATTCATGGCCACGGAGTTGCCCTGGACGGTGTTGTTCAGCGCGCCGAAGTGGACCGTTACATTGCTGCCCGTGAGCTGGTTTGCACGGTTCATGCTCAAGGAACCGCCGCCGCCGCCGATCCGGTACACATTGCTGCTTGGCGCCAGGGTGCCGGTGAAGGTCGCTGCTGCGAAGGCTTGGCTCACACTGGTGCCTGCCGGGGTGCCGCTGACACTGCCCAGGAAGGCCGTGCCGCCAGCGAGAGTGCCCATGTTGAGGTTCGAACTGTAGCCCGCCACATCAATGGCCACCACACCGCTGTAGGGACCGGACATATTGGCATTGTTGAAGGTGATGGCCGGCAGGGCCCCGTGGTACCCCAGGGAGATGATGGCGAGACCGGTGAGATCGCTATTCATCGTGATCCCACCCGTAACATTGGTGGCATGGGAGATGCGCAGTGCAGCGCCGGGATTGATCGTAATCGAGCCCGTGCCGAAAGGCTTGGCGCCCGAGGTGCCAATAGCCGAGGCCAGGAGACCCTGCTGCACCGTGATGGGGCCAGCATAGGCGCTGTTCACCATGAAGGCCACCCCACCTGCACCCCACTTCTCAAGAGTGGCTCCCGTGCCGCTGAGTGCCCCCTCGAAATAGCTGATGTTGTTCACACCTGCGGGCGTAAAGTTCAGGATGGCGGCCTGGTTCAGCGTGAGTCCGCCAGTGAAAACCACACTGCCAGTATTCACAGTCAGGATGGTGGGATCGGGAACTCCGCCCTGCCGTGCGGCAACGGTCACGCTGCCCAGTCGCAGACGGGCGTTGTTCACGGAGGTCAGCGTGGAGTTGTTCACCGCAGTGACGTTATTCAGATAGTTCGCGGCCCCAGCCGTGGCACCGGTGAGGTCCAGGTTGCCGCCTGCCAGTCGCACCTCGTTGGCCTCGACCACATAGGGGCTGTTGGGATTGGAGCGGGTGCCGATGGAGTTCGGGTTGGCAACGATGAGGCTGCCCTGATTGATATTGATGGTGCCCGACAGCAATGCGGTGGCTCCCGCGCCGCGGTTATCCCCAGTGAGTGACAGGGCTCCCGGACCAAACTTCGTCAGCCCGGTCGCATTGAAAGTGCCGGACAGGGTGGTGGTGAAACCGGATGTAGAATTGTAGACCACCGCTTCCCGGTTGCCGCCGGTGCCAAAGGCCCAGTTGTTCGCGTGAGTCTGCGAGGCGGTGCTTCCAAAGATGACGCCCGCACCATCAGGGATCGGCGCATTGGCCCCAATCGTGATCGTCTGGGCTCCGGTGATGGCAATATTCCCCACACGGAGTGCATAGACGTTTGCCCCGGCTGTGAGGGCGACCGCGGTGGTCAGGTCGACCTTTTGATTGGCGGTGGCGCCCTGCAGGAGGGCAGCGGTGGTCGCCGTCACATCATAGGTGATGGCTGCGATGCCTGCGGCGCCATAGGTCACGAAGGTCGGGCTGGCCGCCGTGCTGTGCTCGATGAGCCAGGGGGCGAGCATGCCATTGGTCAGCAGCGAAGCCGGCGCTGTGCCATTCAGGCTGTTGATGAGAAGTTTGGTGTCGGCGCCACCAAGCGTACCGCCGGTAGTCAGGAAGGTCATCGTGCCGCCATCCACACGATTGAGGCTGCCCACCGTCACCACGGCATTGTCCGCAGTAGCGGCTCCGCGGGCTACTTCCATCAGGTTGCTGCCCTGGAAGTTCACCGTGCCGAACGTTTGCGGCGAAGTCACCGCGCTGGTGGAACCCACATAGCGGATGTTTCCTGAGCTCAGGTTGAAGGTCGCGCCGCTTCCGATGCGGTGATTCGTAGTCCCTGTGATGAGGGCGTTGTTGTTGATCACCAAGCCCACGATCTGTCCGGTGACAGGGGCGAAGTTGGTGTTCATGATGTTGAAGGTCGTGTTCCCCAACTGCGGGCCCGTGCCGGTGTAGTTTCCGCTCAGGGCCAGCTGGCCGAAGATGTTCAGCACACTGGCCGCAGGAATGGGATTTTGAATCGTGTTCGCCGCGTTGATGTCGAGAGTGCTGCCACGATTGATCGTGGTGCTGCCGGTGTAGTTCTGGGCGAAATTGTAACGCACCGTACCCGTGCCACCGCCGAAGCCGGAAATCACATTGTTATAGGGAGAGCCGATGACGACGCTGTTGTTTCCAGTGAGCAGGTTGGCCGCGCCCATGATGAGCACGCGAGTGGCAGCATCGTTGGCACCCAAGCGGTAGACGCCACCGTCTGCGCCAATGGGAGCCGTGGTGCTGATGGTGCGGTCACCGTTGCGAGCGCCCAAGAACCACGCTCCGTTACCAGCGGCATGGCTGCCGATCTGCGACATGTCGATCGTATTGGCACCGGTCATATCGACGTTCCCCAAGCGGAACGCCGCGCCGATTGGGCTTGAAGTGATTGAATTGGCAGATGAGCCGATCGCGAAATTTGCAACGGTTTCGAAACTGCCGAAGCTGGCCGTCATGCTGGTCGTAGTCGGACCAGCGCTGGGCGCGGTCGCACCCTGGTGTTGAGTAGTGACCGTGGTGAGCGTGGAGTTGACGGCAATCTTCTGCTTGATCGTGTTCGCCAAATCCAGGTACAGGGGGTCAATAGAGCTGATGCGCAATTGACCAAGCGGCGAAACGTAGACAGGACCCGTGCCCAGTTTGACCGCGCCCACATCCGCCAACAAGACACCAAAATACACATTGGTACCGCCCGTGTAGTTGTTGGGGTTGGTCAGGCTGTTGTTGGACAGCTGGACAAAGCCGGAGTTCGTGTAACGATTCAAGGCACCATCACCCGTAACCTGTCCATTGACACGGAACGTCAGTGTGCCAGTGCCGGCATTGCTGATCGAGGTGGCAGGTCCACGCAGGGTGAGCGTGCCGTTGACGGTGATGTCATATTCGTTCGCACTCGTCAGGGTCAGGGTGTTGTTGTCAATCGTCAGGTTGTTGATGATGTGCGCAATATTTGTAGGCACACCTGTCGCCGACGCCGTATTGATGGTCGCATTCCCGCGTACAAAGATGTCGTTCGGGAGATTGAGAGCACCATCGCTGAACAGACCCAGCGTGCCGCCGGTGTTCAGGTAGATATCACTGGAAGCCGCGGCTGAGCCGAAGGCATTCGACGTTCCGATACGCAAGGTGCCCATGTTCACGAACACGTCACCGGTGTAGCCGAGGCTGGCGCCGGTGATGGTCTGGATGCCAGTACCCACCTTGGTGATCGAGCCAGTGCCAATGAGCGTGCCCGCGAAGGCTGCGGGGCTGGTGCCCGCGTTGCCCAAGACGAGGTTCACCGCGCCAAAATCAAGTGCGCCCGTTCCGGAGAGGCCACCCAGTTGAACCGTGGTGAAAACGCCGAAGTCCAGAGGATCCGCGCCACCCACATCCACCGCGACGTTTTGCAGGGCATTCGAGACACCCAGCACCACCTTGCCGCCAGCGATGCGCATCGTACCATTGAAGAACTGGACCGTGCCCAAGGTCAGCGAGCCGGCACCGGTCTTCACGACCGTGATGTTGTTTCCAAGGAGTGAAGTATTGAGCAGGATGTTATCCGAAGCGACGTCCGTGCGAATCACAAACTCACCTGCGGTGGTGGCAAGACCCGCACCACCGGAGATGGTGGAAGTGCCGCCGCCGGCCTTGAGCAGACCACCCGCGTTGGTGAGGGTCAATGTGGCTCCAGCACTGAGGTTGATGTTTACTCCTGCGCCATCCAGCTTGAGGGTCTGCAAAGAGAGGTTGCCCAGAGTGGCCGGGGTAACATTGACGGCGGCATGGGTGCCTCCGGTCAGCGCATTAAGGAGGGAAGTGCCCGCATCGCTGCCGTAGACCATTCCGCGCACGAATCCGCCAGCATCATAGACAGCGTAGTTGGAGCCGTTGTAGTGGAAGGCGCCACCCATCACGCCAGCGGCCTGGCCAGAGGTGAGGACGATCTTGTTCGTGGTGCCGTTGGCGCCGCCGGAAGTGACAAAATTTACCGCCACACCCGCGTTGCGAGCCGTGATCGACGAGAAGGTGATGGACGAATTGCCAGCGCCACCGTAGGTGGAGACGACGGTACCACCGCCACTCGCAGCGTTATTGAGCGTCAGGGCACCCAAGGCGAGATTGGAGCCTGCTCCACTGCTGAGATATTCAAAGGAGCCACCGCCAGCAAGGATGAGTGCGGTAGCGCCCATGGAACCGCCCGCGCCCGCGTTGAGGCGCAGCGTGCCATTGAGAACTGAAGTCGTACCGGTGTACGTATTCGCCCCCTGCAAAACGAGGGTGCCGGCCCCCGCCTTGGTGAAGCTGAGTCCAGTGGTCATGGCCCCGGAGAAGGTGCTCGTACCGGAGGTCTTGTTCACCGTGAAGGTGTTGGCTCCCGTGGCATCAATGGTGCCGGTGCCGCTGAGATCCGCCACGGCGGCGTTCACACCGCTGAGGCGCATGGTGCCGGCAACAAGATTCAAGGCATTGACCCCACCGGAGTTGATGGAGCTGGCGTTGCTTAGAATGACCGTACCGCCGAGAATCGTCAGGCCGCCAGTGAAGGCATTGCCGCCACTGAGGTTGAAGGTGCCGCCGGTGGCATCTAAGGTGAGATGACCAGCACCGGAAATGCTGCCGGAAGCAACAGTGGTACCGCCCGCGCTCGCAAACAGGGTGGCGGCCTTGTTCAGCAGGATATTCCCTGCAAAGGTGGTGGTGCCCGTGGTATTGATGCCGCCGATGCGGATGGTTCCGGTATTCCCGGCCTGGACCGTAATATTACGAGACATCGTCAACGTGCCGCCCATGGTGATGGCCGCATCTTGCGAACCAGAGGTGTCACCGAGCAGTACCGCGGTGCTGGAATTACCCAGGGCGCCAGCGGCGGAGACAGGTGCCGCAGCACCCACTTCAAGAGTGCCGGCGAGCACACGCGTGGTACCCGTGTAGGTATTGAGACCGGAGAGCACCACCGTGCCGCCCCCGGGGGCAACCACATTGACGTCTCCCACTCCGGAGATGACGCCCGTCTGGAAAGTGGTTTTTTGCAGCGTGGAAGCGCCCGCGGTGAAGTTGGCGGACTTGTTGAGGACGATGTTCCCGGTGAAGGTGGAAGGCGCTCCGGTGCCATTTCCGCCCAAGGTGATCAAACCGGAGTTCCCCGCTTGCACGGTGATGTTCCTCCCCACGGCAACGCCGTTGGAAAGCAGTGATGCATTGGCAGTTCCGGAAGTCGCACCCAGCAAAACCGCCGAGGTCGCATTGCCGAAGGCTCCCGTACTTCCCGAAGGCGCATCGCCGTCGAGTTGCACTGTGCCGGCATTGATGGTAGTGGTGCCCGTGTAAGAACTGACACCCGAGAGGATGAGCTTGCCCGCACCGTCCTTGGTCAAGCTGCGTCCGGCCACGTTTTCCGAAATATCCCCGAAAATTGCCAGGGTGTTCGTGGTGGAGTTCTGCAAGATGCTCAGGTTATCGGTGAGACGGAGATCCACGTTGATGGTCTGGTCGGCGGTCGTGCCGAGCAGCATCTCGATCAGCGCGGTGGTCGAGGATCCATCCATATTGATGAACGCGCCCGTCCCATCGAAGTCGTCCAGTGAATACGCTGTATTTCCATTGAATTGAATCGTGCCGACGGTGGGATCACTGCCGGAGATAACCAGAACCGAACCCCCGCCTGCGAGAGTGTTGAATGTGGCAGTGGCACCAGTGGCGTTAGGCACCCCGCCCGTCCAGTTCGCCGGATCATCCCAATTATCTTCAAAGCCTCCTGCGTTCCAAGTCGCCCCAAGCGTGACGGGCATCGTGGTAAACGGCACCAGGAGAACTAGCATGAGTCCGACGAGACGCATGAGTGGTGAGGGGCCAGTGTTTTTCATGGGAGAGAGGGGTTCGGGGACGAAAGGAGCGAAAAAGGGCAAAAAGGGAGAAGTGGTCAGTACTTAGTAGTCACAAGCGCATCACGCCAAAAGCTCACGCGGCCAGCGCTGATGCGTGGGTACTGCATCCACTTGGGTCAGGTCGGGAGTCGGCTGTAGAAGTGATGGGGAGTTTGATGTGAACTGCATTCCGATTGAATCCGTACCTAACGCTAAGAAATTATTCGGATTATCACCTTAAGATGAGTATTCAGGCAAGAATTTTTTGTCGCGCGAAATCAAACGGCGATTTGCACTCAAACGCGGCTCCTACGCCTCTTGACAGCTCAAAAAAACGAGGACCTTGGAAACCACCAGACGGCGTCTGTAGCACATCCTAAAGAAAACCTTTACTAAATACATTGTGGTTACGTCGATTAGGCTACTTCGTTAAGGGTTGACAGAAATTCAGGAAAAGTTAATATTTCTTGAATTTTCGTTGCGCCGTGACGCCGTCCACCTACCTCATCGCAGTGCCGTTGAGCCTCATCGCCATTTCCGGCTGGCTGGTGAAGGTGGAGAATGACAGTTTCACAAAAGGCGCACGAACCTCTCAACTTCAGCAGCTTCCGACTCATTCCAATGGCAGGGGCGTCGGTGTGCAACCGCCGGTGGCGCCAGAACTGAGCCGCGAGCACGCAAGATTTGCCTGGGCCAGTGGCGGAGCTGACGGGGTCGCCCCTTTGGGTGAAGATGTCCAGCAACGCCCCTTGGGGTCTCGGGCAACGAGGCAGAGGAACTGGATGGAGTCAGGCACCCCCTCCCCTTCTGCGAAATCGAAGCAACTTCCTGAAATCGAAAATTTTAGACAGCAGGCCCCTCCGGAAGAGACGGCGTTTGAGGGAGTACCCTCGGGATCGGGATTTCACATCACTGCGGACGAAGCGACCCGGGTGGACATGGGCAGCCTGAAGGTGGTGTTTCGCGGCCACGTTTCCATGACCTCGCCGCAGTTCAATCTCTCTGGGGATGAATTGGTCGTGCATCTAGGCAAGGACCGGACCTCTTTCAAGATGGTGGAAGCCAAAGGGAGCGTGAACGTGCAGCTCACCGGCGTGCCCCCTGAGAAGCGCTACCGCGGCCAATCAGGCCAGGCGGTCTACGATCCAGGCAAAGGCACCCTAGTCATGACGGGCTGGCCAAAAATCCAAGGCCAGGGCCAAGAACTGGTTGCCGCTGAGCAAAGTACAAAAGTGCTCCTCTACCCCAAGACCGGCAAGATGCTCACCGAAGGCCGCGCCCAGACGCGCGTGGCGAAACGGCTGATGGAAGAAGCCGGTCCAGCGGCCGGGAATTAAAGTAGAGAAAGCCAACCCATCGGCGACCATCCGAAAATCGGTCGCCGTCCTTCAGCGCTCGCGTCCGGCGGTTCCAACCAGCATCGCGGACTTCTCTTTTTCGGGAACAGGCACCGATGAGGAAGATGTGGTCGGCGGATCCGTGAAGGTGTCGATCGAGTCCTCAGCGGTGGGGAGATGGGCGAAATCCGGATTCTGTGGAACTGGCGCCTGTACGTCGCGCTGCTTGGAAGCCTTGGGCTTCTTCAGAGCCCGGGCCGCCAGCTCCTGTTCACTGGGCGGTGCAATGAGTCCGCCCGAAAAAATCATTTTCATGGCATCTTCTATCGTCAGGGGTGCATCCTCCAGACGCGTGGTCTCGGTCACGATGAGCAGACCGGTCATGGGGCTGAGGGCTCCGGGCAGGAAGACACAGCTCATGTTCTTCTTCGTCCTGGGGTCATCGTACTGACCCGTGACGAAGCCGATAAGCTTCATTCCGGGTGAAGGATAATCCACGTACACCACTCTTTTGAAACTGCGGGTGCCGCCGAAACCGCGGAAGGCCTCAATCACTTGTTTAAGCGATTTGTAGATGAAGGAGATGACCGGGATGCTCAGCAGGAGCTTGTCCATGGCCGATACCACGCGCACCCCGATGACGTTCGTGGCCATCACACCCAAGGCCACCACCAACCCCATGGGGATGAGGAAGCCGATCAGGCTTACGAATTGCGAAAAATGCTCGCTGGTGATGTCAATTTGCAGCGTTGGGTCCGGCATCGCCTGGTTGTACACGCCGGCGAAGGACTCCAGCAGTGGCTGGCTCAGGCTCCGAATGAACTCGTAAACCAGCTTCAGAATCCAGAACGTCACCACCAAAGGAATCACCACTGCCAAGCCCGCGAGGAACTTGTTCCGGACCCATACAAGGGGATGGCGGATTGGGGATGCTGAGAATGGAGGTTCAGACATGCTCTCTATGGCTGACAGGTGCGCAGCCATCCTGGTTCAATAGTCTAGGATCTTCACGCCATGCGGAAGAACAAAATTTCAACAGTCGGGTGACTTTGTCGGAAACGAGCCTCCGCAGCGATTCTTTTCTCTGCGAAGAATTACGATGCTCCCACGGCAGGCTCGCGACTTCCAAGGTCAAACTCGAACATCACCGCTGGCTTCTCCACCTCCACGCCACCTGCGCCCGCATAGAGACGCATCGCCGCCGTGTTCGCCTTGTCTGTCAGCACCCAGGCATTCACGCAGCCAAGTTTCCTTCCGTGATCCAGCATGGTTCGCAGCAGCTGAGCACCGATGCCTTTGCTCTGATGTGTGGGAGCGACACCCACCTCATTGATCCAAAGCTCCGTCAACTTGTCCGGATGCAAGTAATGCATGGCGGAGATGAAGCCCACAAGACGGCCTTCATCGATGGCTGCAACCAGGTGATGCCAGGGATCCTTGAGGAACTCCGTGGTAAGCGGCATTTGCGGTGCATGATCAAACACGCCGGGCGCGGCACTGACGATGAGGCCAGCGTCTGAAGGCTTCAGGATTCGGACGGTGACTGCCATGGGGGTGTGGAGGGGAATTGGAGAAAACTTAGCATGCTTCGTTCCCTGAAGCCGAGCGAAATGCGCCTGAATCAAAAGTTGCAGTAAGAACTTCCTCTTGAAATGAGACAATCGTCTCATAACTATATTCCACACTAACCCACAAGAAGCTCACCATGCCCCTCACCCCTGCCCAGATGGACCAGAAGCTGGATGAACACTTCGGCTACGAAGCCAGCGACAATGTGGAAGGCGTGCTCGCCACGCTCTCACAGGATGCCACGCATGACATCGTCGGCTGGCCCACCGGTCCCAGTCGTAATCACGCCAGCATCCGCGGATTCTATGAGACGCTGTTCAGCGATCTCGCGGATGGCAAGGCCACTACCCTGAACCGCAGGTACGGAGAGAACTTCATGGTGGATGAGTCGCTCTGGGAAGGCCGCGCGCCGGGACGCCCCTTCGGCATCGAGGGAAACAATCGTCCCCTCGCCTTCCGTCTCCTGCATGTGCTCGAGTTCAAGGATGATGGGCAGATCCAGAAGGAGCAGGTGTGGGTGGACCTCGCGTCGATTCTGCAACAGCTCACCCCTGCTGAGGCCGCATGAAAAAGAAGAGCCCAGCCAGGCCCGCGCCATCGGGTCCAAGCAATCGAGAACTGCGCACGCGCAAGGATCTTCTGCGTGCCGCCAGTCAGCTCATCAAGCAAGGGCACAAGCCCAGCATGGATGAGATTGCAAAGGAAGCGCTCGTCTCACGCGCCACAGCCTACCGCTACTTTCCCAATGTGGAGGCGCTGCTCGCGGAGGCGCCTGCAGATGCCGCGGTAGGAACGCTGGAGACGCTCTTCGATGGCGACACCTCCACCGATGCCGAAGCTCGCATCGACAAGGCCGAGACAGCAATGCATCGCGCCACCTATGACAACGAAGCCTCTCTGCGCATCATGCTGGCGAACAGCATTGGTCGTTCCCGTGATGATGCGGATGCTGCTCCTGTCCGCCAGAATCGACGACTGCCACTCATCGAGGCTGCGCTCTCCACTTCGCGCGGTCGCTTTCGTGATGGGGACTACAAGAAACTCTGCGCTGCGCTGTCCGTCATCTTCGGCACCGAGTCGATGATCGTCTTCCAGGATGTCCTGCGCATGGATGAGAAGAGTGCGCGCAAGGTGAAGAGCTGGGCAGCGAAGGCACTGGTGCGGGCAGCGATGGTGCGGTGACAGGCTGAGCTTTCGTGCTCGCACTCGATTCGTTCGAAATCGTTCGAGTCACAATATCATCAAAAGACGTCACCGCCGGGACGCCCGCGGGGAGCGTGGTGGCATGGATGCTGTTTCTGTAAGCGGGGAACTCCCTTCCAGAAAATCCCCATCAATGACATCCGGCTGCTTTCCCCCCGGGCAGTTTCTACAACTGCGTCGCTGTCTTCCGCTGTATCTCCTGATTCTGCTGACCACGCCCCTGGCAAGACCAGTGACCGGCCAGACAGTGTGGAATGGCAGCGTGAATAACACTCTCAACACTGCAGGCAACTGGAGCAGCGGGCTGCCGAGCAACACCGTCGCCGCGATGCTGAATCTGGCTCACGGTGGAACGCTCACCCTGAATGCCTCCTCGACGCTCACCCTTGGAGATTTCACCATCGGGGACGTCACTGCAGGTACGCCAGGCGCTTTTGAACTGACGGGCTCCGCGATCACCTTCTCAAAGGTCGGGGGAAACAGTCTCCTGAAGCAGGGCACAGCCACGGACATCATCCGCAACGCGCTGACACTCACGACTGCCTTAAATGCAAACGTGGCAGATGCCGCAGGGACGCTGGAACTCAATGGTGCCATCGGGGCGGGCACGCTGAACAAGACCGGCAACGGGAAGCTCGTGATCTCCGGCGGCGCGAACAACGGACTCAGTGTCCTGAACGCCCAGCAGGGCACCATCGTGCTGGCCAAGGACAGCAATAGCAACACCACGATACGGGCGGTGACGGGAGCGCTGACCGTGGGTGGCGCTACGGCTGCTGACACGGCGACCGTCCAGATCGGCGGCACGTATACCGGGCTAGGGGATACCCACCTCGGCGCAGGTTATCGTGATCAGATCGCTTCGGGAACCGTGGTAACAGTCAATGCCTTCGGCACGTTGGATCTGAACGGCTACAGCGAAGGCATCGGTCAGTTGGTAGGAGCGGGCAAGGTGACCAATGGCGTGGTCGGCACCACCTCCATCCTGGCTGTGGGAGATGGCGTTTCGACGGCTTTTGCGTTCGGTGGTGTCATTGAGAACGGCGCGGGTACGGTGTCGTTGCTCAAGGTCACCAGCGGCACCCTGACACTCAACGGGGTCAATACCTTCACCGGAGAAGCGATCACGGGTTCGGGCACTCTGGCGTTGGGTGGCGCCCAAGGATCGCTCGCCACGCAGACCATCCGCATCGCACGCGGAACCTTCCTGCTGGACAACACCACCGCAAACAGCAATGACCGCATCAGCAATACGGCGACGGTAACGCTGGAGCAGGGATCCCTGAACGGAGGACTGGTGCTGCGGAGGAATAATACCGATGGCGTGAACAGCTCCGAGAAGATCGGCACCCTGTCCGTGGAGAATGGACACAATGTGGTGCGCTTTGATCACTCGGAGGCCAGCAACGGGGTAAACATCCGCGCCAATGTGCTGACGCTGGAGATGGATCACTACGACCGCAACACCGGCGGCACGGTGGCCTTTGCTGAAGCTGCCACCACTGCGGCGGCCACCGGTTACAATTATTTCAGCAGCACCGATGCCTCAGGATCCACCACACTCAGCAAAATCATCCTGAACACTCTCCCGAATGAGTGGCTGGTGGGAGGAAACGGTTCCTCCGGCTACAACCGCAAGGTGCTCATCGGTGCCTTTGGCAATCCCGACCCCAATACCATCACGGGCCGCGTCGGCACAAGCCTCATGACGGTGGAGACCATCGCAGGGGTCAACTACGTGCGGCCGCTGAGCAGCACGGAGTTCCGCGAGATCGGTGCGGGAGCCACCACCGCGGTGATCTCCTCCAGCAACCTCACGGGAGGCACGCCCGCAGCGCTCGCGGATGACAATGTAAAGATCACCGGATCCACCGGAGCGACCAGCAGTCCGCTGACCATCCGCATCGGTGTGACGGACAATCAACTGGCCGGCCACATCGCCTTCAACTCATGGTGGCAGGAGTCACCGGTGTCACCGACGGTCGTCGCCTCGACGAACATCCGCATCGCAGGGAATAACGTGGTGCACTTGGGAGATTGGGCCGGAGACGCCCTTCATGACGAAGTAACCGGCGGTTCGGGCACCATGTTCTTCAATGGTGGACGGGCCACCACGGCCACGCCTGCGGGAGGTGGCTACGGCACAGCGGTGATCCGGGGAGGCACGATCGATTTTGGGAGCCGGGAGGCCATCATTTACCTGGACGTGACGAATACGGTCCAGTTCTACACCACTCTCACCGGCACTGGCGGAGTGACCAAGACGGGCGGCGGCCAGGCCCACTTCTTTGGCTGGAATACCTACAGTGGGATCACCACGCACGCGCTCAACGAACTGTGGGTCTATACGGACACGGCATTGGGCCAATCGGGAGCGGGCAACGAAGTGATCAACTACGGCACCTTCCTGCTCAACAGCGGCATCAACATCGGTTCGCTCACGGATGAAACCCAGCAAAAGGACCTGCTCTGGCGCGGAAATGCTTTTTACGCTGCCGGAGGCAAGCTCAACTCGTGGAACGGGGATGTGATGCTGGAGAACGTAGGCGAAGCTGGCGAGTATAACAACCTGACCCTCTACAACCGCGGAACAGGCACCATGGTCATCAACGGAAACATGACCGGCGTGGGAGCCGCCAACCCCATTCTATATACGGCCATGGAATCAGGCCGCGGGTTGACCATTCAGGGGGAGCAAACTTCCACCACCAGCGTGCGCGCAGTGAACGCCAACTTCGTTCTGGATGGCGAGCTCTCCGACATTGACGGCCGCGCCGCAGTAGCCACGCATGAAAAGCTGGCGCTGACGTTCACGGGTTACTCCGGAACTTCCACCACCAACAAAATCCTGACACACAACAAATTTAATTTCTTCATCGAGGACGCGACGAAGACCAATGCCTACGTGCAGATGTACTCCGGCTACCTGCATATCAACAAGGGGTTCGGCGTGGACGGCACCAACTTCAGCCGCACGTTCTTCCGCCAGAATGACGGCAACGCGGCGGATATGGATCGCGCCGGTACCATCAGCGCTCTCCTGCTGACGGAGGCCGGCTCTGCCTATCGGACACAGAGCTTCATCTACGGCAACAATGCCGCGCCCTACTCTTCCAACTCCACCGTGCTGATCGGTGGTGAGAATCGCTCCGGCACGGTTGCCTTCGGCCACACCAACGGGACGACGACCTTCACCTTCGGCATGAACGCCACGCAGGACACGAAGGCCAAGGCGACAGGCTGGACCAACCTAGCATCCACCCAGACCGCGAGTTCAGTCGCCGCGGCTGGGAACTTCACCGTCAGCGTGAGCAGTACGTCTGGCCTCACTGCCGGCATGCTCGTGGAGGGAACAGGAATTCAAGCCGGGACCCGCATCGTCAGCGTGGATGCGGCGAATGGCAGGGTGATCCTCAGCAAGAGCGTGGCCACCGGAGGCGTGGCCAGCGGCGCCTCCCTCTCCTTCTACAACCTCGGCAATACGATTGCCCTCGCCAATGTCACGAACCTCCAGGTGGGCATGGCCATCACTGGCACAGGCATCCAGCCCGGCACGGTGATCACCGCGATTGATACCGTGACCAATACGATCACGCTGAGCGCATCCCTGACCAGTTCGGTGACTGCCGCAAGCGCCCTGACGTTCTCCCACGCAAAGATCGTGACGCAGGGTGCGCTGAACAAGACACAGAACTTCGGCGAGGCGCGGCTCTACCAGGCTGAAGGCGGGACCTCCCAGTTCTACACCAGCTTCACCGATGGCGCGGGCTTCCGCTTGGACAGCGCGGTGGGAGCCATCACCAAGGTAGGACGTGGCACGTCGGAACTCATGGGCGGCACGACCAGCTCCGATGTGAACGGAGGCATCAATGTCTTCGGTGGCGCGCTCGTGCTCAACTACGCGGGCAAGGCGGATACGTTTTCCCATGTGAGCGGAACATCCGGCGCCAACCAAAACAACCCCTACCAATTGACCCTGGGCGGCGGCGAACTGCGACTGGTGAACCAGGGTGCCACCGGCGCATCCAATTCAGAATACCTTCGCGGCGTGCTGACGCTGAAGGCGGGCAACTCCTCCGTGGTGCTGAAGCCAGGAGATGCCAAGACGCTCAATCTGCATCTGGGACTGCACAATGCAGCGCCGCAGTTCATCACGGTCACAGTGGATGGCGTTCCAACGCAGATGCTGAATCCAGACTGGTACTGGCGTGCGCCGGATCGCTTCGCCGGAGCCACGCTGCAAGTCTTTGCGGACACCACGACGGCTAGCTCGGCTAAGGTGTACTACTCGCAGAACGCTCCCACCGGAAGCAGTACCACGCTCGGTCAGGGCGCGATTCTGCCATACGCCACCTACAAGTATCGCAACGGATCGGGCGAGGAGTTTGTCGATTTCGCTGCGTTCGTCGCAGAAGGCAGCAATACCCGCTTCGTGGATGCAGGGGGAGCCGTGGCTGGTTCCGCGAGCCTCTACAACGCCAACAGCGGCCTGGGCACGGCGAACGTGACGCAATGGAACAGCTATGTCACCGGCAGCACCGGCTACTTCACGGATGATGCTCTGGGAGGTGCGAACGGCTTCACCGGCACGCTCACCGGCAACCTCGCGAGTGGCGGCACTTACAATGACTTCGTGGGCGTGCGCGCCCTGCGCTTCGCGGCGGATGCTGCCTCGGGGAGTGTGGTGACCCTGGGCTCCACCACCCGCCTGGTACTGGGCTCCCAGAGCGTGGGCAGTTCCGGACTCATGGCCATGGATGGAGGCGCTATTCTCGTTTCCAACAGTGTGGGTGCGGCGGGTGCAGCCATCAATGGAGGCTACCTGACCTCCGCGCTGCCCAGCACCTACTTCACCACCGGAGTTGCGGCGAACAGCACCACGCCCGCAGCTGCACCGACCTCGCGGGATCTCATCATCCACAACTACAACACCGAGGGTATCTTCACGATCGGGTCCACCATCGTGGACTATACGAACAACCACGATGCCAGTGTGGGACTCAGTGCTCTGTCGACACTCAATCTCGTGGTGGCAGGCCCGGGTGTGACCAAGCTCACCCAGACCACCAATACCTATAGCGGCACCACTTTTGTAAGCGGAGGCGGCATGGACGCCACCACTGGGAAGTGGCAGGTCGGCACGCTGCAGGTGCCCGCGGTAAGCTCGCTGGGCACAGGCTCAGTATACCTCAATGGAGGACGGCTTCGCTTCGCCCACAACACCACGCCCGGTACTGACCTGGGAAGCCTGACCTTCGGCGCCACGAGAACTCTGACGCTGGGCGGCAACGGAGGTCACATTGACCTCGTGGCAGCAGGCACGACGCTGACCATCGCTGGCGCCATCCGCTCTGAGGACAATGTGCTGTCGGGAAATATTTCCTCCACGCAGATGTCCGCCAATCCCGGTGTGGGAGACCTGATCAAGGAAGGCGCGGGCAAACTGATTCTGACCAACAACCTGGCAATCCCCACCACCTTCGCCGCCACGCCCAACTCACAACAAACCTGGAATGCCTACTACGGCCTCACCACCGTAAAGGCCGGAACACTGCAAGTGAACGTGGGCGCTGTGGCAGACTCGGGCATCCTCGGAAGCAATGACTCCTCCATTGATGGTACCATCGTGGAAGAAGGGGCCAGGCTGGATGTCGTGATGACCGCCTCGAGCGCCGGTATCAAGGAGTGGGTCACGCTGGACGGTGGCACGTTGGGCACTGCATCGGGACACACCGACGGCTATGTCGATGGCGTCATGACCATTACTGACAAAGGCGGGACGTTGAACGTCGGCGGCATACTTCGCCTCAACCTGGCGGAAGGTTTCCTCACAGGTTCGGGAGACATCATCAAGACCGGCAGCGGCCAGCTCTACCTCTACCAGAACAACAGTGAGTTCACCGGGAACTGGGACATCCGCGACGGGAGGGTGACCGGCATCACCCAGGGCTCTCCGTTTGGTTCCGGCAGCACCATCACCTTGGGGGCGACGAGCAGCACCAGCGGGGAAGCTGGGTTGTTTCTCTACGCGAACCAGTCATTCACCACCAAGTATCGCGTGCTCCAGGACATCGTGGTGCGCGCCAATGCCGGCACGCAGGTACGCTCCATTGGGGCCAGGCCGGTGAATGCCGGTCGCAACCAGGATGAGTACGTCTTCGAAGGCGACATCACGCTCAACGGGGACGTGCGCTTCACCTTTGAAGAAAGCAATACCAGCGCCGCCAGCCTGGCACCCACGGTTGGAGAATTGGAAAGTGCGCATGTCAGCGGAGCCTATCGCAACCTTGTCTTCAACGGGCACATCGGCGGCACAGGCAACATCACCACCGTCATGGCAGTGACAGGAGCGGGTACGAACGGCGTGAAAGCGACCTTCCTCCTCAATGGGAACAACTCCGCCACTGGCGGACCCTCCGCGTGGACCGGCAGTCTGACAGTGGGGAACACTGGCGTAATCAACAACCTGCAGGAGCATTACCTGCGGGTGGGCAATGACCTCGCGCTGACTGCGGCCAACAAGGTGAACCTGGGCTACAACGCGTCCTTCCAGGCAGGAGGCCACAACGTGACCATCGGCGACCTCAAGGCGCTGCAAACCGGTGACGCGGCGGAGAACAAGACGGTGGTGGAGAACGCCGCCAACAACGCCGGAACGGTGCGCGTGGTGCAGACTGCGAATACCGATTGGGACATCCTGTTCCGGGATGGGGTCACCCCTGAGTGGTACAGCGCAGCCTCGGCAGAAGTGTATTCCAATCGTCTCAACGTCATCAAGGACGGCAACGGCACCGCGGTGCTCACCCAGCTCAACACCTATACAGGTGTGACCACGGTGGCCGGAGGCAATCTGCAGGTGGGACGTGGCGGCATGGGAGACCGCGACAGCGCGAACCCGGTGGGACGCACGGGCACCGGCGGCGTGCAGGTGAATAGTGGAGGCACGCTCTCAGGTACCGGTGTGGTGCAGGGCGCTCCCTCCATCACGCATCTCGTGCGCAGTGGGGGCGTGATCGCTCCTGGCGATACGGGAGGCACCAGCCTCGGCACACTGTTCGTGGATGGCAATCTGACAGTCCAATCGGGAGGCACGCTGCGACTTCAAGTCGCCATGGCATACACCTATTTTGACTTGGGAGTATCCGGAGCTCTGGCGAGCCAGGATGACCCCGGCTACGGCGCGGCACTGGCATCCCTCCCGGGAAACTCACTGCTGAGTGAACCTGCTCTCACGGACTACCATGATCACCTGGAGATCAGCGGGGCACTGACCGTCGGCTCAGGTTCCATCATTGAGGTAGTGGATCTGAACTATGCGCTCAACACCGCCATGGCGGGGGATGTCTTCAACCTCATTGACTGGGGCTCCGTCTATGCCGCGGGCTTCAACACGGGTGGATTTCGCCGGGGTGGTGAAGGTGCTGCCTATGACCTGCGGCTTCCGGAACTGTCCAGCGGTTTGGTTTGGGACACCAGCCTGTTTGCCAGCAATGGCATTCTGGTCGTGACCGCCGGCGTGGTGCCGGAGCCGGGCCGCGCGGTGTTGCTGCTTTTGGGTGTGATGGGGATTGTGTTGCGAAGGAAGCGGAGGACGCAGGGGTGATGCCGCCGGGACTTCGGCGAGTCTCGCTGCTTGGCCGTTGCGGTCGTCTCCCTTACTTGGACATCTGCGAGGTCACCGAGATGCGCAGCGACCTCTCACCGTAGATGTGGTGTGTGAACACAGCGGGGTTCTTTTCCAGAGTGGTAATCGTCGCTCGTGACACCACACGTTCCTTCGTGTCACCGCGGCCTTTGGTCACTTCGGTGATCTCCATCTTGTAAGTCACCTGCCTTGGACGTGCGTCGAGCGCCGCCAGTTTTTTGACGGCTCCTTCATAGGCAGGGCTGGCGGGGTCCAGAAGGATCATGCTACGACGCACATCGATCCTGACCAGTGCTTCGGCCAAGTCCGGCCTTTCCTTCACCAGTGCTTGTGCCGCGTCAGTGACATCCATGTAGCGGATCTGCACCTCACTCCAAGCCTTGTCCGGCTCGACCGCTTTTGAAACGGCAACGGAGGCAATGACAAACGCCAGCAGAATCCAAGGGGCTGTCTTTTTCATGGGTACGACTTGGTTTTTGGGTGCGCACTATGGTCGGGAGACTTTCTCGATCCTGAGCAACATGGCTGGTGTGCGGTGGCGGGAGGTCTGCTTGGAATCGCTTGAGATTTCAAACGACCCGCCATCGCGAATGTCTTCCGGTTGCAACAACACGGAAACACCATTCACGCGTGCCCATCCCACAACCACGGGAAGGCGCAACTTTGCCTCTCCATTCGCTCCCAGCAATACATCAATGGGTTCGGGGGAGCGCGGAAGGTGCACCGCAGGGACGGCGTGAGTGAACTGAAATCTAGCCCCGGACACAGGCGCTCCTGTTTCTCGATTCGAGACCTGCACCGAGCGGTCGCGGTGCGGGTAAATTACACAAGAGCAAGGGACGCATGTGCACAGCAGACACGCTGCCAGGCGAAAGAGATTCACTAGCAGCTTGTCCCGTACGTTCATCAGTCGCTCCGAGATTATAAGACGGGCACTGCCCGCAGACAGGCTTACACCCCCACCAGCAATCTCGCCGGCTTCTCGATGCAGTCCTTCACGCGGATGAGGAAGGTCACGGCTTCCTTGCCGTCCACGACGCGGTGGTCGTAGCTCAGGGCGAGGTTCATCATCGGGCGGATGACGACCTGGCCGTTCTCGGCGATGGGGCGTTCCTTGATGGCGTGCAGGCCGAGGATGCCGCTCTGCGGAGGATTGAGAATCGGGGTGCTCAGGAGGGAGCCGTACACACCACCGTTGCTGATGGTGAAAACGCCGCCGGTGAGGTCATCGATGGCAATCTTGCCCTCCTTGGCCTTCTTCGCGTAGGCGAGGATATCCTTCTCGATGTCGGCAAAGGACTTCTGATCCGCGTCACGAATCACGGGAACGATGAGCCCCTTCTCAGTGCCCACGGCCACGCCGATGTCATAGAAATTGTTGGAGATGATTTCGTCTCCGTCCACGCGCACATTGATCTGCGGCACGGACTTGAGGGCATCCACCACGGCCTTCACGAAGAAGGACATGAAACCGAGCTTCACGCCGTGCTTCTTCACGAAGTCATCCTGCATCACCTTGCGCAGGGTCATGACCTCGGACATGTCGCACTCGTTGAAGGTGGTCAGAATGGCCGCGGTGCGCTGGGCATTCACGAGCTGCTCGGCAATCTTCCGGCGCAGCGGCGTCATCTTCTTGCGCGTGGTGCGGCCTTCCGGTGAGGGAGTGGGCTTCGGAGCCGGGGCGGGAGCAGCTTCTGCCTCAGGCTTGGGAACGAGCTTCAGTTGGGGAGCAGCCTCTGCCTTCGGAGCTTCTTCCTTCTTGGCAGCAGGTGCGGGTGCAGGCTCGGCGGCCTTGGGTGCCGAGGCGGCTGCCTTTTCGGGTTCCTTTGGTGCGGGAGCCGGGGCGGCGGCAGCGGGTGCGCCAGCGCCGGATTCAATCGTGGCGACCACCGCGCCTACTTCCACTTCATCGCCTTCCTTGGCTTTCTGGCGCAGCACGCCATCCGCTTCAGCCGCGATTTCCTGAGCCACTTTATCGGTCTCCAGCGTGAGCAGCACGTCTCCGGCTTTGACGGCATCACCGTCGTTCTTGTGCCATTTCGAGATGAGGCCGCCGGCAATCGATTCGCCGAGCGTGGGGATCTTGACTTCAGTGGACATGGGAATGGGTTGCGAACCTAGAGGAGCTTTCTACGCCACGCAAAGTGAAGATCAAAACATCGTGACGACGTGCACGATGAATTACGGATTTCCCGGGGTTGCGGGCACTGATTTATCCTGTTGGTAGCGATTCTTTGCGTCCTTGGCGCGCTGGAATTTCGCGTCCGTCACCTCAAAAGTGACCGGGTCCGCGCCTTCCACGATTTTCCCCATGAAATAGACCCGCCGCCCATCGCGCGCATAGGGGCCATCCAGCACCTCAAAGCTGTCCATGAGAGTGCCATCGGGCATGGGCTCGCTGAAATAGAAGGCCTGTTTTTCATCCCTGCCAAATCCACCTTTGATGACCTTGAAACTGGCGGGCAGGGCCCCTTCCACGATGATGCCATTTACATACACGTGCTCGGTGTCGGCGAAGTAGGAATGGTATTCACTCTGGGCCAGCTTGCGGAAGTTTGCCACGTCCGTGGTCTGGACCTCCACCTTGGGATAGAGGCGGTACACGGCCTTGCTGTTCTTCACAAAGTTGCCGCCCAGTACCTCGAAGTTCGCAGAATCATCACAGATGCGCTCCTCACCGCGATACACAAATTTTGCATCGCGCGAGTACTCATCATCAAACATCTCAAACGTGGCGGGATCCGCGCCAGGCACGACGCGGGCGCGGAGGTACACGTGGTTCTTGTCTTTTGCGTAGATGGACTCGCCCTTCGGCAGCGGGTGCTTAAAGCTTGCCGCATCTGCCCCAACCACTTCGAAAGGTTTGGCCGTCCACGTAGCGAGATACCAGACCTTCGTGCCATCGACATGGTAGCCTGCCTTGTCGAATGCACCGGGCTTGCCGTCGCCACAGGAGCTGAGGAGAAACGCGAAAGCGCAGAATGGCAGCAGGCTTTTCAACATGGGATGAATGAATGCCGGGAGGGGCGGTGTGCAAGCAGGGTGTCACGCGGACTTGCCGCGCTCGAGCGCTCGCTTTTGTTCCTGCTGGAAGTCGAACAGGGAGAGGCCACCTATAGTCATTGAGACCAGTGCCCATGCCCACAGATCCCAGAAGACATTCAACCGTGCATTGCCCGGATTCTTTGGATCGTAACGCACGGGAACAGAACTGCCTTCCGGATAGCTGTCACGAAAGGAACACGCGATGGCCACGGTTTTAGACTGCCCCTCTTTAGTGACAAAGTGGACTTGGACCTTGTAGCCCACCCTTTTTTTGGTGAGATTACCCCTGCGGTACTCGGCAGGGCCCGCAGTGCCGGTCACCGGCACACCAAATATCATCCACCAGAGCACAAAAAAGACCAGCGCAACTCCGCCTCCCATAGACACCACGGCCCACACGAAGCTTCGTGAGAAGTATTTCATGGGAGCCAGGTGGTTGAGGCTACCTGCTTATTGAACGAGTAGAAACCGTCGGCTCGATTACACGCTGAACGCGTCTTCCACCAAGCGCTCCTGCTCGTGCGTATGAATAGCCTTGCTGCCAGCAGCTGGGCTGGAGGCACGCTCACGGCCGGCGTAGCGCAGCACGTGATTGGTCAGCTCCTCGAGGCGGTGATGCATGAACGTCCAAGCGCCCATGTTCTCCGGCTCTTCCTGGCACCAGATCCACTTCTTCTGCGCACGCGGATAGCGGGCAGCGACCTGCTCAATCATGTCCACGTGCAGCGGGTAGAGCTGCTCCACACGGATGATCGCGGCGTTCTTGATATCATTCTCCTTACGGAAGTTGATGAGGTCGTAGTACACCTTGCCGGAGCAGAAGATGAGGCGGGTCACGCGGTTCGGATCCGTGGTGAGCGCGTCGTCGTCCAGCACTTCGCGGAAGGTGGTGCCCTCGGCCATGTCCTCCAGCTTGCTCACGGCCTGCGGATGGCGCAGCAAGCTCTTCGGAGTCATGATGACCAGCGGCTTGCGGAAGGGGCGGTTCATCTGGCGGCGCAGCAGGTGGAAGTACTGCGCGGGCGTGGTGACATTCGCCACCTGCATGTTGCAACCGGCGCAGAGCTGCAGGAAGCGCTCAAGACGCGCGCTGCTGTGCTCCGGACCCTGGCCTTCGAAGCCGTGCGGCAGGAGCAGCACGATGCCGCTGGACTGCTGCCACTTGCTCTCGGCACTGGCGATGAACTGGTCAATGATGACCTGGGCGCCGTTCACGAAGTCACCGAACTGGGCTTCCCAGCAGATGAGCACGTTTGGAGCGAGCAAGGAGTAACCGTAGTCGAAGCCGAGCACGGCAGCCTCGCTCAAGAGAGAGTTGTACACGCAGAAGCGGCCCTGTTCCGGAGCGAGGTTCTGCAGCGGGATGTAGCGCTCGCGGGTGCTGTTGTCATACAGCACGCAGTGACGCTGGGAGAAGGTGCCACGGCGGCAGTCCTGACCACTGAGGCGGACGCCCGTGCCTTCGGAAAGGAGGGAGCCGAATGCGAGAGCCTCGGCATGGGCCCAGTCGAAGCCGGTGCCGGTCTCGAGCGCCTTCTTGCGCGCAGCGAGGAAGCGTTTCTCGATGGTGGGGTGCAGCTTGAAATCCGGCGGGGGTTCCACCAGCTTCAGGCCCATGTTGCGCAGCTTCTCCGCAGGCACGCCGGTATTCACCGGATCATGCGTGTAGCGCGGCTGCGGCTGGGCGGTGCTGCCTTCGAAAGGATTGCTGCCCTTGGTCTTTTCTTCCTCAGCGAGGTCCGAGAAGCCCTGTTCGAGATTTCCTTCGAGCTCCCTCTGAAGTGCGTCTGCCTGCTCAGCGGTGATCACGCCGTCCTTCACCAGCTTGTCACGGAAGAGCGTGGCGGTGCTGGGCTGGCTGGCGATGAGGCGAGCCATGTTCGGCGAGGTGAAGCTGGGCTCGTCCGTCTCATTGTGACCGTGACGGCGGTAACACACGATGTCGATGACGACGTCGCGGGAGAACTTCTGACGGAAGTCGAGCGCGAGCTGGGCGGCGAAAGCCACATCCAGCGGCGAGTCGCCATTCACGTGAATCACCGGCGCCTCGATGGTCTTCGCCACGTCCGTGCAGTAGAAGGAGGAACGGGCATCCGCCGGCAGCGTGGTGAAGCCGATCTGGTTGTTCGTGATGATGTGAATGGTGCCACCGGTACGGTAGCCGGGAAGCTGGGAGAGATTCAGCACCTCCGCCACGATGCCCTGACCAGCGAACGCGGCGTCCCCGTGGATGAGGATGGGCAGCACCTTCTTGCGGTTCACCGTGTCACCGAGGTGACGCTGGCGGGCGCGGGCCTTGCCTTCCACGACCGGGTCGACGGCTTCGAGGTGGCTCGGGTTGGCGGCGAGATGGATCATCACCTCATCGCCGGTCTTTGCGCGGCGGTGGGTTTCAAAGCCGAGGTGGTACTTCACGTCCCCGTCACCGGCCACCATGTTGGGCACGTAGTTTTCGGAGAACTCGTAGAAGAGGACCTTGAGCGGCTTCTTCAGGAAGTTGGCCAGCACGCTGAGGCGGCCACGGTGGGCCATGCCCATCACGATTTCCTGGGCGCCAGCGGCGGGTAGCTTTTCAAAGATGTTCTGCAGCGCCACCATGAGGGACTCGCCGCCCTCCAGGGAGAAGCGCTTCTGGCCCACGTAGCGCTTGTGCAGGAAGCGCTCGAAGGTTTCCGGCTCCAGCGCCCAGCGGAGGACTTCCGCCTGCTGCTCGGGGGAGGGAGCGGGGGCATCGAGACGGCCCTCAATGCGTTCACGCAGCCAGGCACGCACTTCACGGTTGTGAATGTGCATGAACTCGAAGCCAATCTTGTCGCAGTAGATGCGGCGGAGTTCCTCCAGCATCACGCTCGCCTTCATGGGGCGGCCCTGGCCGTGGAAGTTCGTCATGACTTCCTCATTCAGCTCATCCTCAGTGAATCCCAGTCCGGCAGGCGTAAGCAGCGGCTGCTCCGGCGCGGTCTTGCTCAGCGGGTCCAGCCAGGCGGCAGTGTGGCCGATGCGGCGGAAATCAAGGATGGCGTTGGTGACCTTGGTACGGAAGGCGAGGGTCTTTTCCGAAAGTGGCTGACCTGCGGCGGCCTGCTCTGCTCCTGCTCCCTTTGCCGCGGGCGCACCCGACGGGCGAATCTGGGCCATGCCGAGCTCAAAACCTTCAAAGAACGACGACCAGGCGGGCTCTACACTGCGGGGATCTTCTTTCCAGGCGAGGTACTTCTCATCGAGCAGGTCAGCGTTTGCTCGGTACGGCAATGTGGCGTTCATGATCTAGTTTTGCAGGGGGAGACTAAAGGGGCGCAAATTTCGCACGTTGCAAGTGCAGGTGCTACTTCAGAGGCGTGAATTTTCGTGCATCCGCTCGCGGTGTGCGCCCGTGTATCACGAAGAGTGCCAAAGAGTATGATTCGGATACGTCGCTTGCCTTGAATTGGGGGCGTTTGCTGTGCTTCGTATCAGGGTGGCTATGGTGAAATGGCGAAATGGTGCCGTTTCATAAAAGTGTCTGGGTAATTTTTTCACCCACGGACTTTTTAGATTTTCACCATTTCGCCATTTCACCATACGGGGGCTCTCAAAATCGCGATTATCCAGACAACTGCCCTATTCTGTGGCGATTATAGTCGACAAGGCTTAGATTTCTCAAGAATTCGACCTCGGTCCCCCACCCCATCTCTCGATGAAGTTCCTGCTCACAGTCGCCATCCTGGTCGCCGCGGCGAAGTTCATCGCCCACACGCCTGAAGGGACCAACAAGCACGTGGACAGCATTGCAAAGACCACGGTGCGGGACCTGGCAAAGCATGTGGACAAGGCCTTCACGGCGGTGGAGGCGAAGCTCAAGGAGCTGCTGTCGTAGGGCGCGTACCAGTCCACGAGAGCCCTGGGAGCGCTGGCCTCCGGCCGGCGTCTTGGTGCTGCAAGCTCTCGCAGGGAACAGCTTCGAAAACGCCGGCCGGAAGCCAGCGCTCCCAGGGCCGCGTGGGCGTTTATCTTCGTCGAGCAAAAGTCTGCCGCGCAGATTTTGGACTAGCGGGTTACTGTTGCGCCACCGTTTCCCCCATGAGCAGCGGGGCCACGTGGTCGCGGATGAAGTCCTCTTTCACGTTGTCGAAGTGGTGGCCCTTGTCGCCGTCCTTCCGGAAATCCTTGGTGTAGGGAATGGTCACAATCTTCTCCTCGTAAAGCTGGCGGGTCTCCTCTGTGGCGTCGCGAGGAAGGATGAATCCCTTGATGCCAGCGCCGCGGTCATGGTATTTGCGGTCGGCGGTGCCGGAGAGTGGCATGAGCGTGCCCAGCATGTGGTCATGCGGTGAGGTGATGACGTGCATCTTGTGCTTCACGCGCTTCAGGGCCTTGGTCAGGTCATAGTCGCGGCTGATGGAGGCTCCGAGAAGGACCACATGGTGCACCTCTTCATCCTCAGAAAGGGACTCCAGCGCGAAGACCGCCTCCGCCGTGCCTGCCGAGAAGCCCAAAATACCAACCGGCGCCTCAGGATGGTCGTCCCGATAGTCCCGGATTTTCTCGGCCGCTTCCTTCGCCCTGGCCCGCTTGTACTTCACGCTGGCTTTTTGATCGGCCATGAGCCCCTTGCCAGTCTCCCACGCCACCAGCTCGCCCGCGCCGGGATAGCCGGCATCCAGCATTCCTGAGACAACTCCGGCGGCGTAGTTCGACTTGTCCGTGCCTCCACCTGCGCCGTCCATGTAGAAGATGCAGCCCCGCGTCAGCCGCTCGGCATGGTCAGGACGCTGCATCGGTTTCCAGACCGGCTTTGAGGAGCAAGATGTGCCTGCGAGCATCAGCAACAAAGACAGCAGACCCAGTGAGGTGACGCGGGTGAGGAAGTGGCGGGTGGCTTCCATGGTGGATGGCCATGTGCCTAACAGTTTTTCCGTGCTCCTGCAATGGCCGAAACACTGAACGCGCGTTCATTCCATTCATTTCATCCTCACTCCACCCAGAGCCGCTTTGCCTTCCTGCGCAGATGAAAGCCGCCATGCAGATTGGTCTTCGCGGGACCATCCGGCTGGAGCATGGCCAGAGCTCCCTCAACCTCGTTTGCACCGACCAGCGACACGCCGCGCAGATCGCTCAGCCAATGTTTCAACACACGGGACTGCACGGCGGGATGAGCTTTCTTGAACTCGGTAGTGATGAGCAGACTGCCATCGGGTGCCCACAAGCGCTCCTGCTCCACGAGCTGGGTGGCTGCTTGCTGGAGGCAGGCATCGTCACGAGAGGCGAGGCGTGCGGTGCGCAGGATGAGTTCCACGACGTCGCGACCATTGGCATCGGAGAGCATCGGCAGCACGTCGTGCCGCAGGCGGTTGCGGCGATGCGCGCGTGAGGTGTTGCTGGAGTCCTCGCGCCAGGTGAGCCCGCGCGCTTTGAGATAGGCATCGAGTTCGCTGCGTCTCACCTCCAGCAGAGGTCGAAGCTTGGTGAGCCCTTTTCGCGTGGTGGCAGAGAGCGGCATGCCGGTGATGCCATGCAAGCCGGAGCCCCGGCAGAGATTTCCGAGAATGGTCTCCGCGTTGTCCTCGGCGTGATGCGCGAGGAAGACGAAGGGCGTGTGGTGCTTCTCAGAGAGATCGTGGAAGAAGGCATCACGCGCGCTGCGTGCGGCGGTCTCGAGACTTTGCTTCTTATCCTTGGAGCGTGCCGCAATGTCCTCCCGACGCACCTCGCATGCGAGCCCCAGCTTCTTCGCGAGTCGCTTCACGAATGCCGAGTCGCCATCCGACTCCTTGCCGCGAAGCTGGTGGTCGAAGTGGCAGACGATGAGATGCTGCCAGCCGGATGATGCTGCGAGGCAATGCAACAACGCCACAGAATCACGGCCGCCTGAGACGGCGACGAGGGCGGGGCTACCAGGGGTGAGCTCAGGATGGGCTCGCTGCAGTTCGCTGAGAGCAGCCGCGGCTCTCTCTTCGAAACGAAGGGCGAGAGCAACGTCAGGATCGGCGGACTTGGAAGTCCGCGCTCTTTTGGGTGAGCGCGCTTTGGTGGGGGCGGTGTCTCGGGGAGGAGACGGCACAACGGGGGCAGGAATGCCCCCGCTCCTTGATGTGGCAGCGCCAGCCTTCTTCCCTTGCCCCTTCTTCTTACCCGATTTTTTCGCTGCCGAAGTACCGGCGGAGCGGCTCGGGGATGAGGATGCTGCCGTCTGCCTGCTGGTAGGTCTCGACGAGCGCAACGAAGAGCCGCGCGAGCGCGGTGCCGGAGCCGTTGAGCGTGTGGCAGAAGCGGTTTTTGCCGTTTTCATCCTTGTACCGCAGGTTCATGCGGCGGGCTTGATAGTCGCCGAAATTGCTGCAGCTGGAAACCTCAAGATAACTCCCCTGCCCCGGCGCCCAGACTTCGATGTCGTAGGTCTTGGCCGAGCCGAAGCCGATATCACCCGAGCAGAGCTCAATGACGCGGTAGTGCAGGCCGAGGGTCTGGAGGACCTTCTCTGCGTTGCCCGTGAGCTTTTCCAGCTCCTCCATCGAGGTCTCCGGCGTGGTGATCTTCACGAGCTCGACCTTGTCAAACTGGTGCATGCGTATCAGACCACGAGTGCCGAGACCGGCGCTGCCTGCCTCGCGACGGAAGCAGGGCGTGTAGGCGGCGTAGTGAATGGGCAGACCGGCGAGCGTGAGAATTTCTTCGCGATGCAGGTTCGTCACGGGCACTTCGGCCGTGGGGATGAGGTAGAGGTCATCCACCTCACAGTGGTACACCTGGTCGCCGAACTTCGGAAGCTGCGTGGTGCCCACGAGGGCGTCCGACTTCACCAGGAAAGGCACCGATACTTCCTGATATCCATGCTCGGTGGTGTGAAGGTCCAGCAGAAAGCTGATGAGCGCACGCTCGAGCCGGGCGGCGGGACCGCGATACACGACGAAGGCGCTGCCGGTGATTTTCGCCCCGGCTTCGAAGTCGAGCATGTCGTGCTGCGCCCCGAGGGTGACGTGGTCTTTCGGCTGGAAGTCGTAGGCAGGCTTGGCACCCCACACACGCACTTCGGGATTGTCCTCGGCGCTGGTGCCCACCGGACAAGCGTCATGGGGAAGGTTGGGAATCGAGAGCAGCAGGTCGCGCTGACGCACATCAAGCTCGTCCGCGTCCTTGCCAATCTGGTCGATGCGCGAGCCGATGCCACGCACCTCCGTCTCGATGGCGCTGGTGTCCTCGCCCTTCTTCTTGGCGATGCCGATTTCCTTGCTGATGCGGTTGCGGTCGCTCTGAAGCTTCTGGCGCTCCGTCTCCGCCGCGCGGCGCTGTTCATCGATCGCGAGCACCTCATCCACCAGCGCGGAGAGGGACGCGTCGCGGGTGGCGAGGCGTTCCTTGACGAGGGTGGCGTTGTCGCGAATGAGGCGGATGTCGAGCATAGGGGGCGGGAGTGTAGGGAGCCCCGCCAGATTTTCAAGGCGACGTTGCTGTCCCGGAAAATCGGCCGGTGGAATTCAACACAGAGGTCACAGAGACGCAAAAACACGGAGGGGACCGCCTCTTTGCAGCTCCAATATCCTCCATGTCCCCCGTGACTTTGTGTCTCTGTGTTGAGAGTCGCTGACTCTCCCCCCTTCGACGGGTTGCTTAGCGGGCAAATTGCCGAATCCACAGGCACCCTTGGGTGAAAGCTTGAAGTCCCGCTAAGAATCTGGTGGGATCGCGTGTTGTTTTTCTCCTTCCAGATGTTCGCCATGCCCCCCTTCCTCATGCGCCCCACCACCACCCGCGCCACCCTGGCCATTCTCGGCGCTTTGCTGAGTGTCAGCGCCCTTCCGGCCCAGGACGTCTATACCGGGGCCACGGACGCGACTTGGAGCAACAACGGCAACTGGCTGGACGGTTCCGAACCCACCCTGACGGACGCGGTGCAGTTTCCCTCGCTGATACCGGGAACGGGCGCTGCGATTACCCTGAGCGCAGGAGAATTGGCGGCCTCCCTCTCCTTCCTGAATTCCTACCAGTTGACCGGTGGCGACCTGACCTTGGCGGCCGCCACCAGCATCAACGTCGCACCCACCTTCACCGCGTCGATTGGCTCGACGCTGGCAGGGGCGGGCACCTCCCTGACGAAGTCCGGCAACGGCACACTGGTCCTCACGGGAGCAAACACCTTCATAGGAGCGCTCAACATCACCGCTGGTGTGGTGAATGCTCAAAACAATGCGGCGCTTGGCACCTCCGCGGGAGGCACCTCCGTTACGGCTGGAGCAGCACTGGAACTGCAAAACAACATCACCATTACCGGAGAGGCCCTCGCGCTCAACGGCACGGGCATCGGCAACACAGGCGGCCTGCGAAACATCAGCGGCACGAACTCCTTCACGGGCACCGTCACCCTTGGCAGTGCCGCCAGCATCATATCCGACTCGGGCACTCTCACCCTGAGTGCGGTCTCTACAGCGTTCGCGACCACGATTGGAGGCGGAGGTGATATCAATATCACCGGAACGTTTTCGGGAGCGGGCACCTGGAACAAAGTGGGCACTGGTACCCTGACCATCACCGCTGACCCCAGCATCACCGGGCTTTTGACCATCGATTCAGGTCTGGTCGTGTTGAATCACAGCGGCACCACCGAGTTCGGAATGACCATCAACAGCGGCGGGACCCTGCGCACACTCACCGCCAGCCTCGGCGATACCACGAGCGACATGACCATCAATGCGGGCGGCACCTTCGATTTCCGCTCCGGCAGCGACACCATGGGCGGCCTTTCCGGCACAGGTGCCGGCCTCGTAACCCGCGGGGTCGCCGGCGCGGCCACGCTCACGGTGAATAATGGCAACGAAACCACCTCCTTCTCCGGTGTGATCGAGAATGGCGCGGGCACGATCAACATCACGAAGAACGGGACAGGCGTCCTGACCCTGACTGGGACGAACACTTACACCGGCACCACGACGGTGGGTACCGGCGGCATCGTCATCAACGGCCCCAACGGTGCGATCGCGTCTACCGTCATCAATATCGGTGACAACAACGGTGGCGGCGAGTCCATGGTGTGGGGAGCCGTGGGCGATGTGGTGGCGGGCACGCTCAACCGCATCTCCGACTCTGCAAACGTCACCCTGAATGGCACCACGAGCGGCGGCCTCACGATGAACGGACCGGCAGCGACCTCCGGCGGGAACGAGGAAGTCATCGGCACACTCACGGCGAGCGCTGGCAGGAACACCCTGACGCTGGTGGCAGGTACGGGCAACAGTACCCAGCTTACGGCCACCAACTTCGTCCGTACCAATGCGGGCGTGCTGGTCGTGCGTGGCGCAGACCTTGGCGGGACAGCAGTCGGCTCCACGCGCCTGGTTGTCAGCACCAATCCGAACAACCTTCTCACCGGCGCCGGTGGCGGGGATGGCACGACTTCCAAGAGCATCATCCGCTACATGCTCGGGGACAGCAGCACGACCGGTTCAGGCTCGGGATTTGTCACTTATGATTCCGTGACCGGCGTGCGCCTGCTGACGGCGGGTGAGTATGACTCCACGATTGCTGGAACAAACCAACCCTTGCGGAATGTCTCCACCACCGGAGAAACTGTCACCGCGGATGAGAGCATCAACAGCCTGCGCATCACTGGGGGCGGGACAGTGTCCATTGGCGCTGGCAACTATGTACGTGTGGCCAGCGGCGCCGTGCTGCTGGTGGGCAACGGAGTCTCTGGCGGCACCATTTCCGGCGCGGGCGCACTCGATTTTGGCAGCACGGAGGGCATCATCACCCTTTCGCAGAACACGAGCGCTGTGACTGCGGAGCTGAACGCAACCCTCGCCGGCACCGCGGGCCTCACCCTTTCCCGCTCCAGCGATGTCACCACCAGCATCATCAATGTGGGCGGCGTAAACACGGCGATCGGAACCTTCACCGTGAATCAGGGGACAGTGGTGCTGACCAGTGCTGCCGCGCTGAATGACAAATACCCCATGACCGTGATCCTCCGCACTGGAGCCGCGCTGCAACTGAACGGGAACAACGTAACCATCCGCGATTTGCAGGGCACCAGCGGCTCGGGCACCTATTCAAACGGGGCAGCCGGGGCGGCGACTCTCACCACCTATCTGACAGGGAACCGAAGCCTGCAGACCGTCCTGGCCAATGGCGGCACGGGTGCCCTGAATCTCATCGTGTCCTCTGGAGTGGGACAGACCAACACCCTCACCATTGATGCGGACGCATCTGCCACAGGTACCGCCGAGGTGAGACAGGGAATCCTTCTGCTCACCGGTTCCAACGGGACGCTCAATGACTTTACAGGGTATTCCATCAATGGCGGCACCATCCGCCTCACCAGTACGAGCTCGGCCAACAACACAAACCGTCTCCGGGACGCCACGGGCATCACCTTCAACAGCGGGACTCTGGACTTCGACAACAACGCCACCGCCGCAAACTACGCCGAGACCGTAGGCGCCGTAACGCTCGCTTCCGGGGCCAATGCCATCACCGTGGACAAGGCGGCTTCTGGCCAGACCTCCGTGCTCACGCTCACCTCACTGTCACGAGCGGCGGGCTCGGGCGCCACACTCAACATCTCCAGCCAAACCAACGGCACCGCCATCTTTGACCTCGGCACCACGACTCAGAGCCGTCTGGTGATCAATGGCACCGTGCCCAATGACGACGGCATTCTCGGTGGATGGGCAACCATCGACTCGGCTCTCGGCAGGGAGTTTGTGAAATACGTGGCCTCTGGCACCATCTCGGCGACGGCGCTGGTGGCAGGAGACTACAGCGTGCTGACGTCGGGCTCGAACCCGACGCAGAATGTGAAGGTGAGCGCCACACCGGGAGCCGCACTCGCGAGCAACACGGAAATCAATTCACTGAACATCCAGCAGGCCAGCGCCACCACACTAGATCTGGGTGGCAACACCCTCCGTGTGGAGAGCGGCGGCATCATTGTCTCCGGCGCTTTCAATGCCACGATCAACAACGGCACCCTGACTGCGGGGAACGGAGCCAATACCGCCGGAGAGCTCATCTTCCACACGGTAGGACCTGTGGCCAATCCGGTGGATGTGAATGCGGTCATCGCCGACAACGGCACCGGTGTTGTCACCCTCGTCAAGACGGGGGTAGGCTTGCTGGATCTCTCCGGTGTGACCAACACCTACACCGGCAGGACCTACATCAATGGGGGCACGCTGCGCATCAGCAGTGACGCGAACCTCGGCACGGCTCCGGGCGCAGCGGTGGCGGATTCACTCGTCCTCAGCGGCGGCTCCACACTGGAAGTTATCGCAAACATGACGCTGAATGCCAACCGCGGCATTGCCGTGGGGCCTGGGGCGAACATCATCTCCATGTCCTCCGGCACGGCGGGCAATGGCCGGACGCTCACGTACAATGGAGCCATCAGCAGCACGGGAGGGGGGGAGGGCTCGCTTCACTTCAAGAGCAATGTCGCCACCGGCTCTACAGACGCTGGCAAGCTCACTGCCACGCTGAGTTCGGTGAACCTCACCGGCAGCCTCCGCGTGGATGCTGGCTCGGTGACCGTGACCGGCGCCACCACCAACATCGGACGCAGCCTCCAGGTGGGCATGGATGGCACGGCCACCATGACCTACAACTCCGCCGGCGGCAGCCTCACCGTGGGCAAGGGCATCAATGATACTTTGGATATCGGCGTGAGCAGCAGTGACGTGCTGAACACGGATGGCACGCTGGATCTCACGGCCCTGAACAATTTCACCGCGAGAGTGGATTTGGTCCGGATTGGTCGCGCCAGCACAAACTTCTCCGGACGCGGCACCCTGCGCCTCGCCGTGAACAACGACATCGTGGCAGGCACCAGTTTTATTGTGGGTGACACCGCCAACGCCGGGAACAACGTGAACAACATTCTTGAGTTTGGCCAGGGCATCAACACCATCACCACCCGCACCTTCACCGTGGGCGGAAACAAGAGCCGGGCCACCGCCACCGTGAGGGCCGGTGGCACTGTGAATCTCAAGGGCTTTGCCGAGAACACCCTGGATATGAATGTGGGTGTCTATGGAAACACCGGTACCGCCTCTTTGACCAGCACCTTTGACATGACGGGAGGCACTCTCAACGCCAGTTTGAACAACCTCGTGATCGGGCAGAAGACCGGGGGCGCAGCAGGAGGCACTACGGGCATCTTCACCGTGACAGGAACCGGCAACGACATCACGGCCAACAATATGGTCCTGGGCAACGTAACCGGAAATAATACCTCAGCGACAAGTGCCACCGCAGGCACGCTGAACTTTGGTGGCGGCTCTCTCGTTGTAAACAACGACATTGCGATGGCGACGTATGTGAACAACACCGCTACTCCAAACCAGCCCACCAGCGCTGGCACCTTGAACATCACCGGTGGCGTGGTCACCGTGGGAGGTAATATCACGCGTACCGTGGACGCCGGCTTCGAGACACGCGCCAACTCCTTCATCCACGTGAACGGTGGTACGCTGGACATGCAGGATGAAACCAACGGAGACACCACCAAGGGCAACATCGCCGTGAGCCAGCTCGCCTTCCGCTCCGGCAGCATGGTGGACGTAGGGACGGTCACCCTGGCGGCCACCAGCAGCACCCTCGGCACGGTGCCCGGCGCCGTGGCGGGTGACGCGCTCATCCTGGGCAGCAACCTCACCGCCTCGTTCGACGTGGAGCTCACCGGCGCAACCGGAGGTAATATTCACTACGTGAACACGGGTAGCGGTGCGACCACCTTGGATGGCGATGTCGACCTCGGCACCGTGAACCGCATCATCAACGTAGAGAACACGACCCTTCAGGGCTATGAACTCTTCATCAATGGTGTGATCTCCAATGCGGCGGCCATCACGAAGCAGGGAACCGGCACCCTGGCGCTGAGAGGTGACAACACCTACACCGGTACCACCACTGTATCCGCCGGCACGCTGCAGGTGGGCTATATGGGGACAGGATCCACGGGCACGGGCGCCACGACCGTGAACTCCGGCGCCACCCTCGGCGGCACGGGTACGGTGAAGGGCGCGCTGGTCACGCACAACATCAATGGGAACCTTTCCCCCGGGGACCTTTCTGAGATCACCGGGATGGAAAATGTCTCTACGTTCGGCATCCTGAAATTCGAGGGCAATGTGATCGTGGGCTCGTCCGCCGTGCTGACCTTGCACATGGGGGGTGGCACCACGCCCGGTGTGAACTATGACCAGATCACAGGACTCACCGCCGGAGCCACCTTTGTGCTGGATGGCACCATCAACACCGCGGATGGCAGCGACAACTTCCTGGCCCTTCCCATTTACACCCCGAGCTTTGGCGAAACCTGGCATCTCATCGACTGGACGACCTCACTCGACCTGACGAGCTTCAACGTGGGCACCAACTTTCGCACGGGGGCCGATGCCGCAGGAAACGAAGGAGACCTGGACCTGCCAAATCTCACGCCCTACGGACTCTTCTGGGATGTGTCCAACTTCGCCAACGACGGCACCGTTTCCATTGTCCCCGAGCCCAGCCGCATGCTGTTGCTGCTGGCAGGCGTGATGGGTCTGGTGATGCGCCGCAGGCGGAAAACGGCGGTGATGGCCTGAGCGCCACGTCCTCCCGTAATACAAAAGGCACAGCAGTGGTACCCACTCTGTGCCTTTCCTTTGTGCCTGTTGCCTCTGTGCCTTCTCTTACGCCGGCGTGTGGGTGAACTTCCGCACGCGGCCGTAGGGCAGCCACTCGAGGACGTAGAGGTTCCCCTTGGAGTCCACGGTGAGGGCATGCGGGGTGGCGAACTTGTCCTTCTCGCCTTTCTCAAACAGGGCCTTGTCCACGCCCTTGCCATCGCCGAGCTTGGCCACGCAGTTGTCGTCCTTGTCGAGAATGGCGACGAGCGCGCCGAGGTCGGGCACATAAAGATGGCCGTGCGCCTGGTAGAAGCAGCAGGGATTCCGCACAAAGTCGCCGCTGATGGTGCGCTTGTAATTCAGGTCGAGGTCGAAGACTTCGTAACGGCTGTTCGCACGGTCGGCGATGTAGACTTCAGGCTCGCCTTTCAGGGTGTTGATCCACACGCCGTGGCAGGTGTTGAAGGTGCCGTTCGGCGCCTTGGGTCCTTTTGCGGCCTCCTTGGGAGCACGGCCGCCGATGGTCTTGAGGTGCTTGAAGTTCTTGTCGAAGCGACTCACGATCTGGCTGCCATAGCCGTCCACAATGTAGATGTCACCATTGGGCGCCACGGCCACGTCCGTGGGGTTCGTCCAGGTGAACTTCTGGTGGGTGGAGTCCTCCTTGTCCACATTGCCAATGGTGTAGAGCACCTTGCCCTTGAGGTCGGTCTTGTAGACGCGCTTGCCGAGGGTGGGCTGGCCGGAGGCGTCCTTGCCCACGTTCTCCGTGAAGTAGAGGAACTCCTGGTCACCTTCCTTGCTGAGGTAGATGCAGTGCGCGGTGGCGCTGACCTGCTCCGGGGAATAGCCCACGCTGTCGCCGAAGTCCTTGCTCCAGGTCTCCTCCAGCTTCCCGTCCGCACCGTAGATGGCCACGCAGGGATTCGCGCTGCGTGAGGTGACGAACACGCGGTCCTTCGAGTCCACGGCGATGCCGCAGCCGAGGCCGAACTTCATCCCCTCGGGCAAGGCACCCCAAGATTCATCCAGGGTGTAGGTCCACTTGCCATTTCCGATGATCGTTCCGGAAGTCGAGGCCGCAGCGAGTGCGGACGCCCCCGGAAGCAACGTGGCAGCAGCCGCGCCGGACATGGTGAGAAAATCACGACGCGTAAGGCGCTTGGGGAAAAGATGCGTGAATGAGTTCATAGTGAGGAAGGGCAAAGCGAAGCACTGACTGACTGGCTGAACGATTGATCCCGGATTGCGTGCGGGTTGCGGACGGAACGAGCCTAACCGGGCCAGTGTTTCGCCGACCAGGGGGAAGTTCAGGCGCGGCCTGAGGGATGTTGCCGGGCCAGATGGACGATATGGGCGGATCTGGTCAAATCGAAGGAACGACGTCCTGGGATTCAACACGGAAACGCAGAGACACGGAGGCACAGTGAGGTGCGCTAATTTCTTGGACCACGGGATAAGAGACAAGCCGTATGAGTACCGTGACCCGAAAAAAGCGTTACAGCAGTGATTTTAAAACCCATGCCGTGGAGTTGGTCCGCATGGGCAAGAGTGTGTCCGAGGTGGCTGAAGAACTCGGCATTGGCACTGGCATCCTTTACCGTTGGACCCGGTCCCAAAGGCAGCCGGTGCAGCTCGTGGGCGCAGACCAACGAGCCGGAGGCGAGGAGGGCGAAGCCAACGAGCTGCACCGGCTGCGGCGTGAAATCGCCAACCTGCGCCTGGAGAACGACATTTTAAAAAAGGCCGCTGTCATCCTGGGCACGCCACCGCCGTCCAAACTCGCGAAATGATCCTGCAACTCCAGCGCCAGACCGGTGGGAGTGTGCGCAAGATCTGCGACGTCCTGGAACTGCCCCGCAGCAGCTTTTACCATGCGGCAAAGCCTATCTCACGCCATGAGCAAGACGCTCGCCTGGGGGAACTCATCGAGGAGATCTTCAAACGCAACCGGTGCCGCTATGGCTACCGCAGGATCCATGAGGAGCTGTGTGACCATGGCATCGTGTGTGCGCCTTCGAGGCTGCGCCGCATCCTCAAAACACGGGGCCTCAAGGCCATCCAACCCAAGAACTACCTGCCCAAAACCAGCGATGGCCGGGCAGACCGTCCCTCTTCCAATCTGCTGGCCCAGCAGCCCGTGCCGCAGAAGCCCGGCGAGGCCTGGGTCGCAGACATCACCTTCATTCCCACTACGGCAAACTGGCTCTATCTGGCCGTGGTCATGGATTTGGGCTCGCGTCGCATTGTGGGCTGGAGTCTCGCATCACATATGCGTGCAGAACTCGTCGTCCATGCCTTGGAACAAGCCCTGCAAACCCATCCCAAAGCCAGCGGCATTGTCTTCCACAGCGACCGGGGCAGCCAGTATGGCAGCACGGCCTTCCGTTCCGTGCTCACGCGTGCCGGCCTGCGCCAGAGCATGTCGGGGCGAGCCAACCCCTATGACAATGCGTGGACAGAGTCCTTCATGGGTACCCTCAAGCGCGAGATGCTTCAAGGAGGCCGCTTTGAAGATCTCACCGATGCACGACTGGAACTCTTTGAGTACATCGAGGGCTACTACAACAACCAGCGCAAGCACTCCGCCATCGGTTACCTCACCCCCAATCAGTTTGAGACCCAATCCAGAAACCTAAACTAAGACACTCGCTGGTCCAAAAATGCGTTGCACCTCACAGAGCTTTTTGAAAAACTCCGTGCCTTCGTGTCTCCGTGGCTCTGTGTTGAAATCGAGGACGCTCCACCTGCCACCGGCTCATGCTGCTTGCGACTTGCATGACAGCGCCGCCCTTCCTAGGGTGCTTGCATGAACCGGAAACGACTTGGGCGCAGTGGCATCGTAGTGACGGACATCTGCATGGGCACGATGACCTTTGGCCTTCAGGCGGATGAAAAGACTTCCTTTGCCATCATGGATCGGGCCTTGGAGGCGGGCATCGACTTCTTTGATACGGCGGAGATGTACCCGGTGCCACCCAGTGCAGAGAAGTTTGGCGTGACCGAGGAGATTGTGGGCAAGTGGCTGAAGGGTCAGAAGCGTGGTGAGATCATCCTGGCGACCAAGGTCACGGGACCCGGCCACGGTTGGTTCCGCCCACCCATCCGCGGCGGCTTCACGGCGCTGGATCGCCGGCAGATTCACCAGGCCTGTGAGGACAGCCTAAAGCGGCTCAAGACGGACTACATCGACCTCTACCAGACCCACTGGCCCGACCACGGCATGCGGCAGGACGAAACGCTCAGCGCGCTGACCGAGCTGGTGGACCAGGGCAAGGTGCGAGCCATCGGCTGCAGCAATGAAACAAGCTGGGGACTGATGAAGAATCTCTGGGAAGCGGAGAAACACACGCTGCAGCGGTATGACACCGTGCAGAATAACTTTTCCCTGATCAATCGGCGTTGTGAGAGCGAGCTCGCCCAAGTCTGCCGGAAGGAAGGCGTGAGTCTCCTCCCCTACTCACCGCTCGGTGGTGGCGTACTCACCGGGAAGTACAACGATGGCGCCCTTCCAACTGGCGCGCGCTTCAGTGAATACTTTGTCAGTGGTGGCCCGCGTCAGAAACGCATGGCGGCCCGCTTTGTGAACGAGCGCTCGCTGGAAACGACGAAGCGACTGCAGGTCATCGCACAGGATCTCGGCATCAGCGTCACCACGCTGGCCGTGGCGTGGAGCAAGCAGCATGACTTCGTGGCCTCCACGATCATCGGAGCGACGACGGTGGAACAATTGAACGAGAGCTTGAAGGCTGCGGATTTGGTGTTGGATGCGGAGACGCTGCGGAGGATTGACGACATTGATGAGCAGATCCCGACGCCGATGACGGAGGATGGGTTGAGGAGGTTGTAGGCCTGTCCCAAGCGCAGCGAGCCAAGTGCCGGACGTAGCCCTGGGAGCGCTGCCGTCCCGTCGGCGTATTCGCGCTGCACTCACTCGCAACGCACAAGCTCCGAGTACGCCGGCCGGAGGCCAGCGCTCCCAGGACCGTCACGCATTAGACAACATGCCTCCATCGGTTTTTGCCGAAGATCCCTTGGCAAGTCTAAGCGGACTCCAATTTTAGCAACTGCTCCTTCACCTCCAATCCACCCGCAAATCCCGTCAGCTTGCCATTTGAGCCGATGACACGGTGGCAGGGGACGATGATGGAGATGGGATTCTTGCCGTTGGCAGCGCCGACGGCGCGGACGGCTTTGGGGCGGCCGACTTGTGTCGCGATCTGCGCGTAACTGCGGGTCTGGCCGAAGGGAATCGTGGAGAGGGCGCTCCAGACTTCCTTCTGAAAGTCCGTTCCGACGGGGTCGAACTTCAGGGCGAACTTCTGCAGCTTACCCGCGAAGTAGTCGGTGAGTTGGCGCTCGGCATCGAGGAGCACGGGATGATTCTTATCCTCCACGAGTGGGGCGAGGCGCACGCGCTTGGGATCATCATCCTCCCAAAGGACGGCGGCGAGGCCGCGGTCGCTGGCCACGAGTTTCAGCTCACCCACCGGGGTCTTCATGGTTTTGTAGGAATAGGTCATGGGTCTTCTGGGGTTGTTTCTGTTGAGAGCAAGATGACCCATCTCATGAAACACGCTGGCCGTATTCGGACATGAGCATGATATTGTGGTGATGTCCGAAAACGGCCAGCGGAGGCGCTGCCGGGCGCTTAGCATTGGTATCACAAACCCACCCGAACACCATGATCGATCCCAAAGCCGCGTACAGCGCCCTGAAGTCCCATGACCCGCGATTCGATGGCGTCTTCTACGTGGGCGTCACCTCGACGGGCATCTACTGCCGGCCCGTTTGCCCGGTGAAGACGCCGCAGCTCAAGAACTGCCGCTTCTTCGAAAGCGCGGAGGCTGCGGAGAAGGCAGCGTTCCGTCCGTGCCTGCGCTGCCGTCCAGAACTGGCGCCGGGGCATGCGCCGGTGGACAATGCCCATCGCATCGCGCACCAGATTTCGCATCGCATTGATGAAGGCATGCTGGAGGATGGCGCCGGGCTGGAGGAGATCGCGGCACAGTTTGAAATCAGCTCGCGGCAGTTGCGCCGCATCGTGCAAAAGGAGTTGGGTGTCTCCCCCATTGAGCTCTTGCAGACGCGTCGGCTCCTGCTGGCGAAACAACTGCTCACGGAAACGAAGCTGCCGGTGACGGAGATTGCCTTTGCCAGCGGCTTTGCCAGCTTGCGGCGGTTCAACGATGCCTTCAGTTCTCAGTATCGCATGCCACCCACGCGGTTGCGCAAGGAAGCGGCGCAAGAGGAGCATCAGATCGCCATCGATGCGGCGGGCACTTCGACTTTGCAGTTGAGCTATCGCCCGCCCTACGACTGGGACGGCATCCTGGAGTTCCTGAAAGGGCGCATGATCAAGGATGTGGAACTTGTCACCAGTGAGAGCTATGCGCGCACCGTGCAGTTGGGGAAACACACGGGCTGGCTCAAGGTGACGCACGCGCCGGAGAAGCACGCGCTCATGGTGGAGTTCACGCACTCGCTCGCGCCTGTCCTGCCGACACTGCTGGGCAGACTGCGCAATCTGTTTGATCTCACCGCGAGACCGGACCTCATCGCGGCGCACCTGATGCGGGACAAGACACTGAAGGCCGCCGTGAAGAAGAATCCCGGGCTGCGTGTGCCGGGTGCGTTCGATGGGTTTGAAATGGTGATCCGCGCCATTCTCGGACAGCAGATCACCGTGAAGGCCGCGACGACCATCTCGTGCCGCTTCGCAGATGCCTTCGGAGAGAAATTCGAAACGCCCTTCCCAGAACTCACACGCCTCACCCCTCTCGCGAGCCGCGTCGCGCGAGCCAGCGTCGATGATGTGGCGAAGCTCGGCATCGTGAGCGCGCGTTCCAGGACCATCATTGCCATCGCCGAGGCCTTCCACTCCGGTTCGCTGAAGCTCGAGGCGGGAGCCAATCCGGACACGGCCATCGCGCAGCTTGTGGCGCTGCCCGGCATCGGCCCCTGGACAGCGCACTACATTGCCATGCGAGCCCTGCGCTGGCCGGACGCCTTTCCGAAGGAGGACATCGCCGTACGCAACAACCTCGGTGGCGTGAGTGCGAAGCAGGCGGAGGAATTGTCGCAGGCCTGGCGGCCATGGCGGAGTTATGCGGTGATGCACGTGTGGCGGAATCCGCCTCCTCCACTGAAGAAATAGACCGTCAGTCACTTTCTTATCACTGCCTGCAATGAAATTGCACTAAGTCGGGTGTAGAGGGCCCCGTATGGAATGACTCGCCGTTCCTCGGTCCATCTCTTTCCCCCTTGTCACCACCATGCTCATAAGATTTGCCCTCCTCTTCACCGTCCTCGCGACTGCGCTCCAGGCCGCGCCCCCGGAACCGCCGAAAGGTTTCCGTCCGCTGTTCAATGGTCAGGATCTCGCCGGCTGGCATGGGCTGAATCCGCACTCGGTGGTGAAGCTCACGGGTGAGAAGAAGGACGAAGCACTCAAGAAGATGCGCGAAGAGTTCCCCCAGCACTGGCGTGTGGAGAATGGCGAACTGGTGAACAGCGGCACGGGCCCGTACGCCACCACGGATGAGGAGTTCGGCGACTTCGAGCTCCTGATCGAGTACAAGACGGTGGCCGGCGCGGACAGCGGCATCTACCTGCGCGGGGTACCGCAGGTGCAGATCTGGGACTGGAACCAGGTTTTCGATCCCAAGAAGCCGGATCGCCGTCCGCACCTCGGCTCGGGTGGTCTTTTCAACAACACGCCGAAGACGCTCGGCCGCGATCCGATTGCGCTGACGGACAAACCTTTTGGCCAGTGGAACACCTTTCGCATCAAACAAATCGGCGCGCGCACGTGGGTGACGCTCAACACGCGCCTGGAGGTGGACGGTGCGGCGATGGAGAACTACTGGGACAAGACGCAGCCTTTCCCCGCGAAGGGCCCCATCATGCTGCAGACACACGGCGGTGAGATTCGCTGGAGGAACATCTTCATCCGCGACATCAAGGAGGACGAAGCGAAGAAATTCCTCGCGGAAAATCCCCCGATCCCGAATCCGACGGAATACGACGTGGCCTATGGTCCGCACCCGAAGCAGGTGATGCATTTCTGGAAGGCGGAGTCAGACAAGCCCACACCGCTACTCTTCTTCGTGCATGGCGGTGGATGGACCCAGGGCGGACGCCTGAGTGGAGTGACCAAGATGTTGCCTGAGATGCTGAAGAACGGCATCTCGGTAGTGTCCGTGGAGTATCGCTTCATCTCCGAAGCGACGAAAGACGGTGTGGTGCCTCCCGTGAAGGGGCCGCTGCATGATGCAGCGCTCGCCTTGCAGACGGTGCGCAGCAAAGCCAAGGAGTGGAACATCGACAAGGAACGCATCGGCGCGAGCGGCGGCTCCGCAGGCGCCTGCACGTCGCTGTGGCTCGCATTCCACCCCGACATGGCTGACCCGAAGAGCAGTGACCCCATCGCACGCGAATCCACCCGCCTCTGGTGCGCCGCGGTCAATGGCGCGCAGACCACGCTGGATCCGCAGCAGATGAAGGACTGGACTCCGAACAGCACCTACGGCGCACACGCCTTCGGCATCACGGGTGATGCCACGAAGAAGACTTCCTCCTTCGCCGAGTTCCTCGCCAAGCGGGACAGCATCAAGGAATGGATCGCGGAGTACTCGCCCTACGCGCTGGTCACCTCCGATGACCCGCCCGTTTACATGTCCTACTCGGAAGCGCCCGCGCTGGGGCAGGACCGGAAGGATCCCACGCACACCTCGAACTTCGGCGTGAAGCTGCAGGAGCACTGCAAGGCGAATGGCGTGATGTGTGAACTTTTCTACCCCGGTGCGACGGATGCGAAGCATGACTCGACGCAGGCGTACCTGCTGGAGAGGCTGAAGGTTGCGAAATAATTTGAGCTGCGCTGGGCTACGCAGGCCGGCGTCGCCCTCAGTTTATCGTGCAACATGCCATCCAGAGCATCCTCGGAGAGATCTGGGTGCAGGGATGGCATGGAAGGCCACGCGGCGACCTCGCGTGGAGTGCGGGTTACCATTGCGAACGCTAAAAAAACCTCCTTCACGGGTTGACGTTTTTTCGGAGGATTAGTATAGGATTCAGCGCTGAGAACTCAGCGTTTTCCCTGTGTGAATCTTTCGTCTCTCGCAGATCCTACGGAATACCTGGTGCATCACGGCGGCAAGGTTCTGGGGCCGTTTGATCTGCATTTCATCGAAGCCATGGTCGCCGGTGGCGTGTATCCGGTGAATGTGCCCGTCCAAGCGACCGGCCAGGCACACGCGCGCCCTCTCAACGAGCAACAATCCCTAAAGCCACCGTCGGTCCCACAAACTCCGGCCCAACCGGAAACCCGGTCACCAAACCCTTCCGGTCTCCCGGGCATTGTGGCCGTGGCGCTCCTGGGGATTACGTCTCTGGGAATTCTCGGCTATCTTCCGACCTACTTTAGCAAGCCCGCGAGCGCCTCAAACTCCACCTCGTCACGCTCGTCTTCATCTACCTCATCCAAGCCAGCCTCACAGACCCGGACATCAACATCATATAACGAGAGAGATAGGTCGATTGGTGACTCCTCTACTGGCTCTCATTCCATCGCCAGCAAGTATCAGGACACTTCTCGTGATTCACGGCCTGCCACCTATCCGCCCTCCGAATCAAGGCGCCTGCCGTCGACCTCAAATTCGGGTACTTCGTCGGGACGCAACACGTCCAGCACGTCCTCATCGCCCGCACTGGACGTCCAGTACTACCGCGATGCCTCGGGCCAGACCTACAGGGTGCCCAACTCCGATTACTACCGCCTCCGGGTGATGAAGACCGCCCTGGAAACAAAAAGGCAGGACCTGGAGACGGCGGAAGCCAACTACCGAACCCTATCCAACGAACTGGATCGTGATCGACGTCTCCTCGACCGCACCAGCAAGCGCGCAGTGAATGCGTACAATCAGAAAGTGAGCCGTCTCAATGCCACCAACGGAAACGTGCAAGCGCTCTCGGACCAGTACAACAAGGATGTGGACGCGTTCAATGCGGAACTGAACAGGGTTGGCACCCCCATTCGATAGAGGGATAAAGGGCATGGCAATCCTCGAAGAAGGTCAGAACATCCGCGACACCTACGAAGTGGAACGCTTTTTGGGCGAGGGTGCGTTCGCCGAGGTGTACCGCGTCAAGCACCGCTTCTTGGGACGACAGGCCATGAAAGTCTTCAAGTCGCCCGGCATGACCTTGCCGGATATCGAAGTCATGCTTGGCGAGGCCATCATGCTCTCCCGAATTGGCCATCCGAATATCGTCCGCGTCTTTGATGCCAACACGGTACAAGCCAGGAAGGGACTCTTCGGTTATTTTACGATGGAGAATGTGCCGGGCGGCAGTCTGGAAAATTTCTGGCACTCCTATGGCGGCGATTTTGTCCCCGTCGAAACGACGGTGAATCTGATCAAACAGGTCTGTCGCGGCCTCACGGTAGCCCACAGGGAGCAGCCGCCGATTGTCCATCGCGACATCAAACCCCAGAACATTCTCGTGGGCTACGAGGCCGATGGACTAAGAGCACGCATCAGCGACTTCGGCCTGGCGAAGCGGGTCAATCCGCTCACGCTTCTCGCCACTGCCGCCGGCACCATCAGTTTCAAGCCACCGGAGGCCTTCAGCGAAAGCAAGGGGGATTCCTGCTCCGCGGATGTGTGGGCCATTGGCACCACCCTCTACCTGCTACTGACGGATCATCTCCCCTACAAATTCCCAAGCAACTTTGGCTGGGGAAGCCGTGATCTGTTCAATGAGGTTGTGCGCCCGGCCTCTGATTTCAATGCCGATGTGAACGGCACACTGGATATCGTGATCGCGCGCTCCTTGAGCATCCAGCCGGGAGACCGCTATGCGAACGCCATGGAGATGCTGGACGCTCTGGAACAGTGGCGTCCCGGAACGGAGCATGCTCCTGCACCCTCCACGACATCGGAGGGCTCAAAGGCCGCGTTGGGTACAGGTCATGCTTCACCCAATGAACAGCTCGCCCAGACCATGGCGGGACAGGCCCTCGAACTGAAAAAGCAAGGCCGGCTTCCTGAGGCAGCCGACCTCATGGAAGAGGCCTTCAACAAATGGCCTGAACTGAGGAGGAAATACGATCGCCAGGTCCGCCTCTGGCGGTGTGGCATCTCCATGTAGCGCCTCCTGTCGAACCACCATGCAAAGGGACTCCCAATCCCGCTGCACTCGAATGATTCCCACGCAGTAAGTAGCAAGAAACTCCAACAGCCATCCCTGTGGAAACCGCCAGACCAAAAATAGAGCCTATCGACTGCGAGTCGCTTATGGAAGCGGCCACCCTTGAGCTCTATCAAAAGAATATTTTCCGCATCACCGGACTGCCAGTCGATGCCAGTCCCAAGGAAGTCTCCAGGCAAGTGCAGAAACTGCAAATGCTGGAGGAGATGGGTGGGGGTGGAATCGCGCAAGCTGCCTTTGCCGCGGTGGCGCCGCCCTCCGTGGAACAGGTCCGATCGGCACTTGCCCGGATGAAGGAGCCAGAACATCGCCTGGTGGATGAGTTCTTCTGGTATTGGCCAGAAAAGTTTGGTGAGAGCAAGAGTGACCCAGCCATTCAAGCGGTGCTGGCGGGCGATGGACAAAAGGCCATCGACATCTGGGTGGATCGGGAGAACGAGGGTTCACAGACAGCACGCCACAATCTGGCGGTGATGTTTCACATGTTCGCCCTGGACTGGACGAACCATCAGATCACGACCGACGAGGTGGATGATCGTGATGAGAAGGTGAAAGGCCACTGGAAAGAGGCATTCCAGCGCTGGGAGGACCTAGCCGGCACGGATGAACTGTGGGAGGTGATGAAGGAGCGTGTGCGGTCCCTGGCGGATGAGGCACTGACCACGGGATTCGTACGCCGGATGCGGCAGGTGCTGCCACAGGCATTCGACCGGATCAATGCCGAGGCGGCGTTGAGATTTGCTGAAAAGGAACGGATGGATTGGGCGCAGTACCACGTCGACTTCATGCGCGAGACGCATCAAGGCCAGGATGACGTAGACAGTACTGCGGAGCTGGTGCTCACGCCCACCCGAAAGCGAGTGGAACAGCTCGTGCAATCCACTCGGGAGAAGGCCAGCAAGGATCCGAAGAAAGGCACGCAAGCGGTGGTGGAACTGATGGAACACTGCAAGCCGCTGATGGCTCTCTTTGACCTGTTTCACGGGGTGGACAGCCACCAGCGCTCCGACTTGTTTGACGAAGTGGCCGGAACCGTCGCCACAGTGGTGATCTCCTATCAGACAGAGACGGGTGACAATCATACGTTTGTCGAGCTTCTCGAAAAGGCCCTTGCCTTTGCGACAGGCACCCAGGTTCGCGAGCGTCTCATCAAGAACATCTCCATTGGGAAGAACAATCTGGCCTGGAAACATCTGGCCCCTCTTTTCAAGACTCTGGAGGAAATGACGGGCAGCTCAGCCTCGTCCGCGCAAAAGCTTGAGCAGGTGCGCGCCAGGATCCTGCCACAATTTCCCGCTCTCGTTGCCCAAATCGGTGGAAAGAGCGAGGCGTACCAGCAGATGATGGACTCAGCTGCCATGGCGATTCGCAGCATCAGCATTGAGGCGCACAACAAACATCAAAATCACACCGCTGCCGAGGAAGCCATCCAGCTGGCCTTGAAGCTGGCCATTGATTCCGACCTCAGAACACGCCTTCAGGGAGACGCCAAGGCCCTTGCGGAAAGCAAGAAGGACGCCACCTGCCACTTCTGTGGGCGTGAACCGGCCTCGAAGGATGCCACCTTTCAACTCGCCCTGTATGGCGATGTGGTTCGCTCGTATGGAGGGGTGCAATATCGCAAGGGATCCGTGCCAATCCCCCGCTGCCATACCTGCAAGGGGAAATACGGCAATGCCGACACGGCCGGCTGCCTGCTGTGGCTCGCTTGTGCGATCGTCGGAGCCATGGCTTTCAAGATTAGCAGGCCCACCACGGATGACTGGATTGCCGGCGCGATTATCGGAACTCTCGCGGGCTGCGTCGTGTGGTGGCTAGCCAGATTCATCCTGAAAAACTTCAATGGCATGAAGTCCCCTGATACTTTCCCCGGCGTTGAAGAGATGGTGCGCAAGGGATGGTCCGTGGGAGACGGACCCGGGCGCTACGGTTGATGCTTCGCCCCCTCCTCTCTCACCCACTCAACTTGCATCATCGCCACATCATGAAACTACCCAAGACTCTTGAGATTCCCCATGTGCCGTTTCCCACGGCAGAGCAGATGGCAGGAAATGCCCAGGAGACATCACCTGCCAAGACGGAATTCTCCCTGGAGTTCATCAAGCGCCAGGAAGAAATGATGAAGTCCTGGATTCACATCACGAACCAAATCTGGCGTCTCGGCACCGTGGTTCTGGATTCCGACTCGGGAGAGGCCAAGACCGAGTTTTCATCCCAGGACATCCGCAAGGTCGCGAATTCTCTCCATACCATACAAGAGACCATTGGAAGTCTGGGTATTCGGGTGATCGACCGGCGCAACCAGGAATTTGATGCCGGCCTGCCCGAGCAGGTGGTGACCGAAGAGGCGCAGGAAGGCATCACCAAAGAGCGGGTCATCCGCACCATCAGACCCACGATCATGTGGCATCAGACGATGGTGCAACGTGGGGAGATCGACATTGCCGTACCAGCTTCCAAGAAAGAACAGTAATCCATTTCACCGCACATGAGCAGAAGCACGATTGATTTTGGGATCGACCTTGGCACCACAAACAGCGCGATTGCTGTACTGAATGGCGTGGAGCCACAGATCATCAAGAATGTGGACGACCAGGACGTCACGCCTTCCGCCGTGTTCATCAACAAGCAGGGCGTGGTTCGCGTGGGAACTCGCGCCAAGAACGCCACGGTGGGTGATCGCAGCTACGAGGATGCCTACGTCGAGTTCAAGCGCCAGATGGGAACGCCGCATCAGTATCGGTTTGGTTCCAGCGGCCAGCTGCGCAAGCCGGAAGACCTGTCTTCCGAGGTACTGAAGGAACTGCGGCGCTCCGTGGAAGCCGCCACTGGTGAAGCCATCCAGTCCGCGGTGATCACGGTCCCAGCGGCCTTCGAACTGCATCAGTGCGATGCGACCCGACGAGCGGCTGAGCTGGCCGGACTCGTTTCCAGCCCCTTGCTTCAAGAACCCGTGGCCGCAGCCCTCGCCTACGGATTCCAGATCGACTCCGAAAAGGCCTACTGGCTGGTCTATGACTTCGGCGGCGGCACTTTCGATGCAGCTCTGATCCGAGCAGAGGAGGGCATGATTAACGTTGTGCATCACGGCGGCGACAACTTCCTGGGTGGTTCGGATATCGATTGGGCAATCGTCGAAAAGTTGATCGCTCCTCAATTGATCAGGAACTACGATCTCCCTGACTTCAATCGCGGATCCGATCGCTGGAAACTGGTGCTGATGCGCATCAAGCACGCCGTGGAGAATGCCAAAATCGAGCTTTCCACCAAACACAAGACCACTCTCAGCGGAGGCGTCACGTTTGAAGACGCGTCAGGCGATACCATTGAATGTGATGAGTTGATTGTGACCCGTGATGATCTGATTCGCATTGCCGAACCCATCATCATCCGGTCAGTCGATATCTGCCGCAAAGTGCTCCAGGAAAAAAATCTCGGAAGCCACGCAGTGCAGAAAGTCATCGTTGTAGGAGGGCCGACCAAGGCTCCCTACTTCCGCGAAATGCTTGCTTCTGGTCTGGGCATCCCGATTGATTTCAGCCAGGATCCTCTGACGGTGGTGGCGCGTGGTGCGGCGGTGTTTTCAGGGACGCAGAAGATCGACGCCAAGCTACAGAGGAAGGCAACGGTGGGCGAGTTCCAGGTGAATATCTCGGACAAATACAAGACGGTGGGGCACGACAACGATCCGCTCATTGCCGGGAAAGTGACCAGCCCATCTGGAACTTCCACATCCGGATTCACCATTGAATTCGTGAACCGCGATACCAAGTGGAGAAGCGGCCAGGTTCCGCTCAACAACGAAGGCGCTTTCATGGCCAATCTGCTGGCCGAAAAAGGGTTTCGAAACACCTTCCACATCGAAATCGTGGATCCGCAGGGAACCCATCAAAAGCCTGTACCCGACCACGTGGTGTACACCATCGGCGCGGTCATTGAAGAGCAACCTCTGGTGAAATCCATCGGACTCGCCAAAGCCGACAATACCGTGGACGTGTTCTTCAAGAGTGGATCGGGATTGCCACAGAAGAAGCGCTGGCCCACGGCCTACAAGACCACCGTGACGCTGAAAGCCGGCCAGCCTGGTGACTCCATCCAGATTCCCATCATCGAGGGCGAGAATGAACACGCCGACCGCAACCGGGAGATTGGCAGGCTCATTATTGATTCTTCCATGATCAAACGGGACCTGCCGATGGGGGCTGACATGGAACTCACCTTGAGAGTCAGCGAATCCCGTACCTTGATCCTCGAGACGTATTTCCCTCTGTTGGACGAAGAGTTCACCAAACAATTGGAGGTAGAAAAAGCCAGTGCTGATCCGACAGTGCTTGTTCAAACACTGAAGGCCGAGAAAGTACGATTGGACACCTTGAAAGGGAAGGCAGCAGAAGCCGAGGAAAGTGATGTTACTGGGGAACTGGACAAACTCGAAGCCGATCAAGAGCGCGATGACGTCGTGCGTGCCGCCAAAGGGGATCCCGCGGCCGCTGAAAAAGCGCAGGCGAGACTCCTGGAGTTTCAGCTCAAGCTGGATTCCGTCGAAGAGAAACTCAAGTGGCCGACCCTCGTCTCAGAGGCCCGGGAATTGCAGGAGGATCTCAAGAAGCTTGCAAGTGAACACGGTACAGGTGCCCAGCGCGACAAGGTGGAAGACTGGTCCGAACTTGTGGATTCGATCATTACCAAAAAACAGACCGATCGCCTGGCAACACGTATCAGGGAGGGCAACTCTCTGTATGCGCAGATCCTTTTCTCACTTCCAGGATTCTGGGTGGACCAGTTCCGGCGGCTTGAACGCGATCGCAGCAAGTTTCAAGACGTGAACGCGGCCGAGCGACTGCTCGAACGCGGGCGGAACTACCTGCAACAAAACAACATCGACGGGCTTCAGGATGTGGTACGCAAGTTGTGGAACCTGTTGCCACCAGACGAGGCGCAAAAGGCCCAGAGAGGCATTGGAGCGACCATTCTGTAACACCGCTTGTTATGCCTCCCTCATCGAAGGAAGAAGTCCCGGAGATGGACCTCATGTGCCGGGACCTGAATATGCGGCTGCGCATGGCGCGTGCCGCTGAACTGGCTTCATTCAATCTGCTGGAAGAAGCAGAGAAGGTGCTTTGCCATGGAGGTATCAGCCGCGCGAGTGTCGCGGAGCTGGATCTTCTGGCACGCATTCATGTCCAGCAGGGCCGATTCGAGGAAGCCCGGGCTCGCTGGGAGGAGGTCATCTCCCGCGCGGGCGAAGGCCAGGAGAAATCCAGGGCATGTCTTGAGGCTTTGAAGGAATTCAAGGCCTATCGCGACAAGGTGATGGTGATCACGTGGAGGATCGCCCTTGCCATCCTCGCCCTGATCACTTCACTCGGCGTAGGGCTCTTGGTGGCGCCGAAGCTCTAGCCGACGTTCATCCCCCTCCATTCACTACTGCTTCTTCTCCTTCGCCACCATCGCCGATTCCCCTGACCACTTGATGCCTTCGAGGATGAACTTCCTCACGAAAGGTGTGCTCAGGGAGCGCAGATCGTGGCCGAACTCGGTGTAGAAGAAACGACCACCAGTGGCGGGTTCATGAGTCCAAGCGATGGGGTGATCTGCGCCCATGGGCTTGCCATTGCGGGTCTTGAAATACTCGCGCACGGGCGTGTAGGTGGATTCGTCCACACGCATCAGGACCTTGAAGCCGGGAAGGCCGGTGACGCTGCGGTCGTGGTTCGTCCAGTCTGCCTCGATCGTGAATTCAGACGGCTCGCCTTTCAGTCCGGGAAAATCTTTTGCCGCGGGATCGATGGTGACCTTCGCCTTCATGAAGTCTGAGTCGCTGTTGAAGTCACAACCGCCGAGTTGGTTCAGCCACGGCCAGTTCGTCTGGTGCACCAGTGCAGCGTGCAGGCCCACGATGCCTTTCTTGCCTTTGGTGAACCAATCTTCCACGGCCTTGCGCTGCTCCTCTGGCAGGACCTTGTCGAGTTCGTTGGCGTTGTTCAGCAGGAGCACATCGTACTTCGCCAGCACCGGAGGTGTCATGTCCTTGAAGTGCTCCGTCACATCCACCTCAAAGCCGTTCTCATGTCCGAGCAGGACGAGCCAGCGATTGATGCCCGGAATGTCCGGATGCCGGTAGAAAGCGGTGTTGGAATACACCAGCACCCGGAGCCCCTTGCCGGGGACGGCAGCTTGAGCCACGCTCGGTTCGTGAGCAAAGGTCTTGAGGCCGCAGGCAAGGAGGAGCAATGCGAGGGTGCGGGCAAAATTTTTCATTGTGCAAATTTCGTCACAGATTGTCTCCGCCTCGCAAGGATTTTCTTACGCGCGAGTACAAGGGCTCGCAGAGGAATAAAAGCGGTTGAATATAAAAGGGATCACTGGCAGTTCCAGAAATCTGCCCCGCTCCCGGTGCGTATCGTGCTTGGCTCAATGAATTCAGACGCAGTCGCTTCTCTTCATTGCTCCGTTCTGCGGTAGCCGTCCCGAACCCCCGTCTGCTTTTCAATGTCCCATCACTCGTCGCCCCCGACACTCAACCGCCGCCAATTTCTCCGCAGTGCGTCCGCGCTGATCGCGTTGCCAGCCCTGGAAGCCCTGAGCTCAAAGGCCGCAGCAGCCACCACGGCTGCCAAAGGTGCTAAAAACTTTGTCGCCATTGGCTCCTATCTGGGCTGGCATCAGCCGGCATTCTTCCCCACGACGGCAGGCAAGGGCTATGAGATGCCGACCAGCCTGAAGCCACTCGAGCCCTTCCGCAACAAATTCACTGTTTTCTCCGGTCTCGATCACCGCGCGGCCAATGGCCACACGGCGTGGCCGAACTTCCTCTGCGGCAACACCCCTGGCGCCTACTCGCTGGACCAGCAGCTTGCCGATCAACTCGGTGGGAAGTCACGCTTCGCCTCCATCGAGCTGGCCACAGGCATGGGCGAGGGCGCCAAGTCGATGAGCTTCACCAAGCAGGGCGTGGGACTGCCGCCCATCCTGCGGCCCAGCGTGCTCTACCGCCAGCTCTTCGCCTCCCAGGCCTCCAGAGAGCGCACGGAGTACCTCATCAAGAGCGGCCAGAGTTCCCTGGATAGCGTGCTGGACGATGCCAAGCGCCTGCAGGCCAACCTGCCCCAGCGCGACAAGGAAAAGCTCGACGAGTTCTTCGACTCCTTCCGCAGTGTGGAAAAGAAGATGGAACGCCAGCTGGTCGCGCTGGATCAGCCTGCAAAAGACCCAGGCTACAAGCTGCCCAGTTACGATCCCATCACGCCCAACCTGCAAATGGAGGCGGGCTCCATCATGTATGATCTCATGACCCTGGCGATGGACTCGGGCTCCACGCGGGTGATGTCGCTTTTCCTTGATGGCCTGGGACAAGTATTCGCCATCGACGGTGAAGTGTTGAAAGCCGGTTACCACGCCCTCTCGCATCACGGGAATGATCCCGAGATGATTCGCGACCTTCTCGCCATCGAGCGCGCGCACATGGAGTGCTTTGCCGGATTCCTGCGGCAGCTTTCGGAAAAGAAGAATCCTCAAGGCAAATCACTGCTCGACGATACGGTGATTCTGCTCGGTACGGGCATGGGAGATGCCAGCCGCCACAGCAATGCCAACCTGCCGACGCTGGTCGCCGGGGGTGGCTTCAAGCATGGTCAGCACCTCGCCATCGATGCGAAGGCGAAGGACGCACCGCTGCTCGGGGACCTGTACATCACCCTGAAGCAACGACTCGGTGTGGAGACGAATTCCTTCTCAAACGCCTCGCGCAATCTCAACCATCTGTTCTCGTAATGTCGCGTTTGGGAGTGGGCTGGAAGTTGTTGGGTGGAGTTGTTTGTCTGACCACGACGTTCGCAAAGGCGGAGGAGAAGAAGACCTCTCCGGTTCCTGAGGCGGTTGTCGCGGTGTTGGATCAGCACTGTTTCAAATGTCACGACGCCGACGTGGCGAAGGGTGGCATCAATCTTGACCGCCCTGCGATCGATTGGAGCGCGGATGGTGCCGCCAAGATGTGGGAGAAGGCCTTCAATGCGGTGACTTACCAGCAGATGCCGCCGGTGAATCGCAAGCAGATGACGCCCGAGGAGAAACAAACTCTTCTCAGCTATCTCGATGGGCAGCTCACGCAGCACACGCCCATCGGCGGCACGTTGCCTCGTCGGCTGAACCGGCTGGAGTACCGCAACTCCATCCGCACGGTCTTCCAGATGGGGGACTTCGAGCTTCCCACCGGATTCCCCAGAGACACGCGTGATCACGGCTTTGATACCGTGAGCGAGTCGCTCGTTCTCTCACCTCCCCTTCTTGAGGCGTATCACGATGTCGCCCGGCAGATTGCGGACGAGATCTTTCCCCCGGCCAAGGTGAAACCTCCGGTGACCAAGAAGACCGCCGGCGTGAAGGATCTGGTACTGAGCTTCTCCGCCTCGACGCTTCATGGAGACGCCCTGCGCCTGGCTTCGCGCAGTCTCGACATCATGCGAAGCTCCACCTGGCCGAGCAAAATCGAGGTGACCACTTCAGGGATCTACCGGATCACCGTGAGCACCTCCGCCTTCCGTCCCAAGGATGATCAGCCGATGATCCTGGAAGTGCGGGCTCGTGATGTAGCGGCCACAGACCGCTCCCGCGCCACCGCGTTTCGCCTGCTCAAGGAAATCGAAGTCACCAAGGAAACTCCTGAAACGGTGACCTTCGAAGCTGCCCTGTATGAAGGGCAGACCCCCCTGTTCCGCTGGGTCAATGCCGAACTGGATCATGAGCCTGAAGCCTTTTCCGCGCTGCTGACACATCACTTCCAGGACCAGCGCTTCCTTGCCGCCTGGCAGGAAATGCTCTTCCCCGGGAACCCCAGGAAGCGCATCTCGGTGACGCCTCTGCGCGGGCGCAATGGCTGGAACATCTTCCAGCGTCACTACAAGAATCCCAACCTGAACATGGCCGATGCTGTTCCCGGCAATCGCTACACGGAGATGGCCCTCGCCATGGCCAAGGATGACGGCACGTCGCGTGAGTTGGGTGACACCCTCACCTATTACTACCATGAGAACGGACCCGCCCTGCAGCTGCACGGGGTGACGGTGGAGGGGCCGCTTGAACTCGTCGAAGGCCCACAGGATCTGAAGCGCCGCGAGTGGCGCGAGTGGAACTTCGGCACGCGAAAGCAGGGTGAGAGTGACGAGGTCTATGCGGACCGCGGCCTGCGCCTCTTCCTCCCGCGGCTCTTCCGCCGCGTACCGAGTGATGAAGTTCGCCAGAGCTACCTCGAGATCGCCAAGAACCACTGGGCTGAAGGGCACACCTTTGATGAAGGCATGCACCTCATGCTGCGCAGCACGCTGGTCTCACCGCGCTTCCTCTATCGTGAGACCAACCCCGGTGAACTGGATCAGCTCGACCTCGCGAGCCGGGTCGCCTACTTCCTGACACGCGACACGCCCACCAGCAACATCGCCCTGCAGGCCCGCGGCGGGAAGCTCGCCGATCCGAAGGTCTACCGCGCCACGCTCGAATCGCTACTGCCCAAGTCGCCCGGCTCGCCCATGATTCGCGACTTCACCGAGCAGTGGCTGGACACGCGTCTGCTGCCCGAGATCATGCCCGATGAGAAGTTCGGATTCTCGCCGGAGGAAGTGGAACTCGCCAAGGCGGAGGTGGAGCATTTCTTCTTCATCATGCTGCACGAGAATCGCCCTCTGCGCGATTTCATCGACCCGGATTTCATCGTCACCTCCAAGCGCTTCGCGATGGAGAACTATGACTACAAGGTGGAAAACGAGAAGCCTGTGAATCCCAATACCACGTACGTGGCCGAACACCGCAGGATGGAGCGGCTGCCCATTCCACGTGGTGGGGTGCGCGGTGGTTTGCTGGGGCAATCCGCCATCCTCATGGCCACTGCCAATGGTGTCGATACCCAGCCCGTGCTCCGTGGCGTGTGGGTGCTGCATAACATCCTCGGCATTCCCCTTCCTCCCCCGCCCGCCAACGTGCCGGCACTGACCCCAGATACACAGGGCGCGAAAACGCCACGCGATCTGCTCGCCGCCCATACAAAGTCTGCCGACTGCAAGGGCTGTCACCAACAGATCGACCCCATCGGCTTTGTGCTGGAAAACTTCGATCCCGTGGGTGGCTGGCGTGATGAATGGCCGCACATCAATGTGAAGATCGATCCCTCCGGCGTGCTACCTGACGGTACCCAGGTCAAAGACTATGCGGACCTGAAGCGCTGGATCGTGACTCACATTGATGTCTTCGGCCAATGTCTCGCGGAGAAGCTGATGATCTATGCCACGGGACGGGTTCCGAGCTACGCGGAGAAGCACGAGCTGAAGGAGATCGTGGCAAAGATCGAGCAGGACAAAGGTGGCTTCCGCGATCTGGTTCTCGCCCTGATGGAGAGCAAGACGTTCAGGACGCGGTGAGTTCCCACCCTCAGTCTCAGATGCCTGATCCGAGCTCCGTAGTCCGGCTCATGCGTCTGCAACGGGACCTGGTACCAGCATCGTCATGCCTGTGAGACGCTCGGAGAACTCCCACAAGCGGGAGGCATTTCCCAGGCTCAAAGCCTGTCTGGGGATGCCTGCCTGAGCGGGCGCACCACGGGTTTCGCCAAGTCTCGCGGGACCATAGTAGCCGCCTCCCTCCGCGTTTGGTGAGGTAGCGGCAAAGAGCGAAGGCAGCGCACCCTGTGATGCAGGCTGGAACAAGAACCACAGCAAGCTGCGCATCATGCCCGTGGGACTCCAGCGACCGGGAGCGTTGTGCAAAAGATCGGTGCGCGAAACACCGGGGTGTGCGGCGATGCTGGTGATGCCCAACCGACCGGCCTTGCTGCGCCGCTGCAGTTCCAACGCGAACATGAGACAGGCCAGCTTGGACTGGCTGTAAACGCGCATCGGCTTGTAGCTGCGCTCCGCCTGCAGGTCCTCGAAGTTGATGGCTCCACTCCGCGCCGCAATACTCGACACCGTGATCACCCGCGCATCCCTGCCAAGGCACAACAACGGCAGGAGTTGCAGCGTGAGGGCGAAGTGGCCGAGATAGTTGGTGCCGAACTGCAGCTCAAAGCCATCCGCGGTTTCCTTTCGCTCAGGGGGATTCATCACTGCGGCGTTGTTGACCAGTAGATTGAGGCTCTTGCGCTGACTCCGCAGACGCGCGCCGAAGTCGTTGATGGACTCCAGACTGGCGAGATCGAGTTTTTCGAAGCGAGCTCTGGCAGACCGCACGTCAGCGCAAATTCTCGCAACGGCATCCATACCTTTGTCCGCATTACGTCCAGCGATGATGACTTCGCCGCCGGCACGAGCAAGTGCCAGGGCCGTCTCAAATCCGATTCCTCCGGTTCCCGTGATGACCGCCAAGCGCCCATTCTGAGAGGGAATGTCGGAGGCTGACCAGTTGGCATCAATGCTCACAGGCACTGCTCCGACGGATGTGATGGCACCAAGGTTCGTCATATTGATGGTCCTTTGTTTTATTGACTGTCCAGACACTCTTTTTTCACTGCAAAAATTATGACATGGCTCTCCAGAAGGCTTCAAAACCCGTCTTGCAGTGCTGCTTCGCCCTGGCGGGGTCACTGACCATGAAGTCCATCGTTGTTTCGGCAATCGAGGTCATGAGCGCGCCGACAAAACTCATGGGCGCATTACGCATCGACCCGCCGGCCCGCATCTGCTCCACCATATCGGCAAGACCACCCATGGCCTTTTGGGCGGCCGCTCGGGTCTCCGGGGTGATGAGATCAGACACATTGAGCTGCGTCAGGGCACGGCGCTTGTCGGGGCTGGTGCTGGCCCACTGCGTCCAGTTGGACCAGACGTGGAACGCCTGTTTGCGAAGGTCCGCCTTCGCTGGAAATTTCTCCAGAATCACGGCCGCCATCCCACTTTTCAGTTCGAGGTAGAGCTGGTTGAACAAATCTGCCTTGGTCTCGAAGTAGGTGAAGAGAGAGCCGTTGGAGATGCCCGCTTCCCTGGCGATGGTAGCTGTCGGCGCGCTCAGCCCTTGCGTCACGATCACGCGCGTAGCCGCGTCCATGATCGCGTTGCGCTTGTCATCGCTTTTCGGGCGGGCCATGCGAGAACCATATTCATGACTGACTGGACAGTCAATTATTTTTACTCCTGGTTTCCGTCCCGTGGACGCGTGTGCACAGCAGGCATGAGGCAGAATCGACCGTGCGTTACTCGGGCTTCGACTTCACGGTCTCGAAACTCTTCCCCCGCGCTCCCAGCCCAAAGGTGCCGTCGTCCGATTTGGAAAGGTATGCCGGGTATTTCTTGCCTTGCTCCAAGGCCGGAGCCGGGGAGGGCCCCACCCACCCGTCCTTGGGAAGAAGCCGCTCGTAACGTACGGTGATCTTGTCCCCCTGCTTCGTTCCACTCTTGCTGCGCACGACCTTCAAGACGGTGGCCTGCACGGTTTCGATCCGCTTCGAGCGGTCGAATACGCCGGGAAACTTCGAAGAAACCTTGTCGACCTCAATTTGGAAGACTTCTGGAGTATCCGCCTGGAACTGCTCGTAGGCTGAGGGTGGAAGCTCGGCTTTTGCGGTGATGAAGCCCGCGACCAGCACAAGACATCCCAAAAGTAAAAAGCGGCTACTCCTCATGCATCGGACCTTCTTTCTGAAGGCAGGAAAATCAAGACGCAAACGAGGCACTCGAGTCGTCACCTCTCTGAGACAAGGAAATGGCGGAGAGAGAGGGATTCGAACCCTCGGTAACACTTTACGTGCTACAACGATTTAGCAAACCGTCGCTTTCGACCACTCAGCCATCTCTCCAGAAAGTTTGAGTGCGGGAGGCGGAGTGTTGCGCAGGGGGGAGGAAGAGTCAAGGAAAGTTCGGAGTTTGGTGGGCGGAATTCGGAGATTTGGGCGGGGATGGGCAAGGCCCTCATGGAAAGGGCAGTGGCTGGCATGGGGTATCCGCGCCAAGAAGGACGGCGGAGGGAGAGGTGCAAAGGTGATGGTCTGAGACGGTCGGCACGACAAGCGGGGCAGCCCGCTGCAACACATCGTCCGTTTCCCGTTCGATGGGAAGGAGATCAGATCAGGTCAGGTGGAGAGCCACCAAGTCCGATTCCGGCTATCGTACATCCATCCTTCGAACATACCGCCAGGCTTTGGAAACGAGAACCTGTAGAAGTCGCGATATGAGTGATAGCTGTGAGGACTAAGGAGGCGGGGGACGGGAGGTTTGGAGGGAAGCTGGTCGAGACTTTTTGGGTAGAAGCCGTGGGCCTTGCGATACGCCTCCAGGAGGGGCGCGACCTGTGCAGGATATTCCTTGGCCTCGTCGACACCCAACTCATGGACGTAACGATTGATGGGAATGGCGAGTCCGAGAAGACCGGCGCACACACCCACGCCGTACAGGACGTTCTGCCAATGACGACGCAACTGCGGACTGTCGTTAAGAAAGAGCCGCCGAAACACACTGACAAGTGCCGCGGGAAGACCAATCCAAACCAGCGCTACTGGACCAAGGACCTCGAGAACCATCGTGTCCGCGAAGCAGGCAATCACAACGAATGCCACGACCGCTGCTGTGAGGAGGAACCAATGACGTCGTTTCATGAGGTGAACCCAAGAAGCTGATATTGTCTTTTCCTTGGTGGCCCGCCGTTCCCATGCGCTTCGCCCTCACTTCCTCACTACCCAGATGTTTCGGTAGCGCACCGGGTTGCCGTGGTTCTGCAGGAAGATGGGACCGGGAGTAGCGCTCTCGTCCTTGATGGGAGCGGAACCGGTGATGTTGGGAATTTCCACATTCTCGTGGATGGGCACGCCGTTATGCTTCACGGTAAGTTTGGCGTTCGCGGTCTTCTTGCCTGAGGCATCAAACTTTGCGGCGGTGAAGTCGATGTCGTAGGTCTGCCAGCTCAGCGGCGGGTAGCACATGTTCACCTTGGGCTGGGCGACCTTGTAGATGCCGCCGCATTCGTTGTCCTTCCCTTCGAGGCCGAAGCTGTCGAGCATCTGCACCTCATAACGGCCCTGCAGGTAGATGCCACTGTTCCCACGTCCCTGGCCGCGTGCGGTGGGCATGTAGGGCAGGCGGAATTCGACGTGGATGGTGCAGTCGCCGAATGTCTCTCCACTGGTAGCGCCCTCCATGAGCAGACCGTCCTTGGTCACGCGGGACTTGGGGAAGCCATTGACGCCCTTGCCATCGAAGAGGACCAAGGCGCTCTCCGGCGGGGCGGCGTTCAAGGTGGGGGACTCGCGGTAGGCACGCTTGAGATCCATGATGGGCTCCTTGTGCATCTGCGTGACGAAGATTTTCGCGCCGTCCGCCTCGCCGCGGGACTTGGGTCCGTTGAAGACCACGGTCATCTCGCCCTGCTCACGGCCACCGGGCACACGCGTCACGTCGCCGCGGTCGCCGTCCCAACCCTCGCCGGGCAGGCCACCCTTGTAGCGTACGGCTTCGAATTTCCCGTCCCCCAGCGCGATGATCTGCGTGCCAAAGCGGTTGCCCTCCTTGTCCTTGCCCACGTATTCGCCCTGGATGATGAAGTCATCATCCGTCTCACCGGGGTCGTCGTAAGCCTTGGGCTTCGCAGGCTTGGGAGCGGGTGCAGGCGTGTCAGCGGGCGCGGGCACAGATGCCTCCGGCTTCGCAGTTCCGGCAGCCGCAGGCGGAGTGGTGGTCACAGCGGCTGGAGGTGACTGTGCCTGCAACAAACACGTGGTGGTGGTGCTGACCAGTACGGTGAGAAGCAAGGAAATGCGCATACCTTTGGAGAGGATAGAGGAAAAGCAGGCGCGAGGGCAAGAGCAAGAGCGCGGCACATGCACGAACTCAAACGCGGCCCGGCAATGGCTCACGTGGAACGGAACCATGCGGAAACGACGATGGGTGACTCAGCAGAGTCTCCTCAGAAACCCAACCTCAACTCCCCACCAAGACTCCATCAAGATTCGGGATTGAGGATTTCGCTCGCAGTATCTGCAGCGAAGGAGCTCAGCGACTGGATGGCGGTCAATTCCTCAAGCGGATCCTCAAGCGCGCCAACTTCCTCCTCGGACACCTTCATGAAGAAGGATGCCTGGCCCCAGCGGTGGTTGAGATTGCGCAGGATGGCATCCCGGTAGCTGACGAAGCTGCTCACATCGTAGCTCGGTGTGCTGTATCCGTGCGAGCCCTGATACCAGTACAGGTTCAGCGCGCGCATGCGCACGCGAGTGCCGTCGTCCTTCAGTATGTCGCGGAACACACTGAGCACCGTGGCGTGGAGTTCCCGACCGTCCTTCAGTCGCAGGGGCACTTCCTGCCGGTTGGAGATGATCCAGCCCTGGTCCGGGAGACAGCGCTCCGGCTGGTGCAGGGTCTTTTTCACCTCGCCGCTCAGTACTACGGTCACCAGCACCTGGCGTTCGTCCGGCGTGAGGTACATGCGGCGGTCCAGCCTGACGGTTTCGTCAAAAAGTGCGCGCTCCTTGCTGGTCATGGTGAGGGCCGTGCTCGGACATTCACCGACCATTTCCGGCAGGCCGGGGCGGAAGCTCGACTCCGCAAGCTGCGCGGCCGTGGGCGTGACCCAGCAAATCGCCATGGCAGCGACTCCCAAGGCCAGGGCGGTGCCGCTCTTAGCCATGACATCATTCGCAGAGGCGGCGGCATGCCCTTCCCGTGGGAGTGCGCCAGCACCGGACTGATGTCCCCACTTCTTCATCTGGTTCCAGTGTTTCCTCTCGAAGAGCGAAGCCAGGCCGAACACGCCCCCCAGCGCCACCCCGAAGACCACAAAGCCGGCGAACAAGTGGAAGAAGGACTCAACCTGCCTCGATTCGGAGTAGCTGGGGCGCTCCAGCCCAGCCTGAGACAGTACTGCTACCGACATGGCGGCCTCCGGCGCCTCTCCTTCGGCACGGGAGAACATCACCTCTCTCAACGTGGCGTCTTCCAGCACGCTGCTGGAGAGCTTGCCCTGCTCCACCTTCGCCTCGAAGGTACGCCCGTCCGCAAGGGTCCCCTTGCGAATCCAGCCTTGGATTTGATTCTCCGCCGTGACGTTCTCCACCACGAGGCGCCCACCGGTGATCTTCACAAAGTCCTCCCTGCCCTGGTTATCCTTTCCAGCCATCACGCCACTGACCAGCGACGCCTCCACCAGCTTGCCATGGATCTGTTTTCCCACGGCGAACTCCTGACCTACCACGAGGGAGGCGATGGCCAGCATCAACAGACGCACCACATTCCCAATCACGGCCAGCGGAATGGTGCTCGCAGCCAGCAGGAGGCGCGGGCCGGTGCGCTTGAGCGCCACCATGCTGTAGAGCACACCGGTCATGATGAGCGCGTACAGCGAACGCATGCCACTGCATGAGTCCGACACATCCAGGGTGAACTTTGCCCCCTGCTGCAGGCCTGCCGCGGTGTCTGCCATGGACTGGAGCGTGGACCCCTCGCGCACGCAGGGAATGCCCACGGTATTCAAGATGCCACTGGCAATCTGAGCCGTGGGAATCTTCAGCCGGGCAGCCAGGAGATTGTCGAGGGGGAAAAGAGGCCACGCAAAGGCCAGGAACAGCCACGGGATGAAGAGCGCGCGCATCCACTCCTTCCCGCCCAGGAGCAGGATGAGTCCTGCGAGAAGGATCTGCAGGGCCGCGAAACCGAGATAGCCGGTGTCCACCTTGTATCCGGCCCAGTAGACAAAGATGCCGAACAGAAGGACCGGCACGCCCAGCCAGGAACCGTGCAAGGGCATTTTCTTGAGAAGGTCCGCCTGCCGCCAGACGAGCCAGCCGGCGATGAGCGGTACGACGAGGCAATACTGCCACTCGCCATTATCCGGCATCTGGGTGAGCAGCTTCCACCAGCCCTCCAGCACACTGCCCCGGGTCGCGAAAGTCCAGTGCTGGTAGGGGAACACCGCAAAAAGCAAAACCATCACCAGCGCACCCACTCCGAGCGGAATCCACCGCGTCCATGTGACGGCGGCGTCAACGGTCTGTTTCTTTTCCGCTGTAAGGGTGGCACTGCTCATGGGATGGGATGCGATTCAAGAGGGATGAGGAAAATTTTCGGCTCGCGAAACATTGCGCTTTCCTTATGCTAGATGCAAGCTGGCGACCGGATACGATTCTGGCACTTCGTCAGTTTCAATCATTCCGTCCATGGAGACAAGCAATCAGACAGAGGGCACGCCCACCCCCTACGGTGAGCCCCCGCAGCAGGACTATGAAACCGGGCAGGATGCACTCCCCGACGACGCTTCCTCGTGGGGATGGCAGCCCAAGCCCCCGGTGACGCGCGCGACAACACCGGTGGAGAATACGGATGCGGATGAAACGCCCTACCTGGCGCCCTCCCAACCCACGCCTGCGGCATCAATTCCTTCTACGTCCGCGACGGTGCCCGTGCCTCTGCCTTTCCCTGCGTCACAACCGACTTCTTCGCAGCAGTTTTACTCCCCGAAGGTGCAGCCCATCCTGCGGCCCCAGCCCGCTCCCGCGCCGACGGCCACGCAGCCGCTCGACCCTGCCCCCCTTTATCAGCCGGTAGTACAAACACCCGCGCCCGCACCAGCTCCGCGGCCCGCACCTGCGCCTGCTCCTGCTCCTACCACTGCCACAGCGCCGGTCTCTGCCTCTGTAGCTGCAGATGCTCCCCCCGCCGTTGGTGGGACGTCACGCCGTCGCCCCATTCTCGGCGAGGAAAGCGAAAAGGCCGAACAGCTGGGACTCACGGGACGGGCTGCCACGTCCTACATGGTCTCCGGTGTGCGCCATGCCAACAAGCGGCGCAATGATAGTCTTCTCAAGCTTCTAGGCCTGCTCTTCCTGGTGAACCTGCTGGTCATCGGAGGTTTTGGCGCGTGGCTGTATAACTATTTTGTCACACAAGTGGAGGGTCGCATGGCGGACTTCGCCAACCGTCCAGCGACCGGTGGTGCCAATGGTTCCGGCTCTGCGTCAGCGCGAGCAACATTCCCTGCGAACGCCGGCGGCGCCACTGCGGTGGAGATCAAGCAGCTGCAGGACAACTTCGAAAAACGCTTCGCAGACCTCAAGAGCCAGCTCCAGGTCGCGCAATCCCGCCTCACCGAGTATGAGAGCACGCAGCAACAGCAGCAGACGCGTGTGAATGCCCTCTCCTCCCAAATGGCCTCGTCTCCAGGGAATGATGCCTCGAAGGGCACTCCCACCGAGCCAGGGGCTGCTGCCGTGGTGCCGGGGGTGGAATTTGAGATCCCGCCCTCCTCGAATGACCTCATTCTCCTGAAGGAACGCAACCGTCTCACCAGCTATGCGGATGAAGCCATCGCCACGGGTGCGCGCGTACCCTATGACCGCCTGTGGGAGGCGCTGGAAGATCCGAGGTTCATCAAGCTGATCCACGCCGCGCGGGCGGAGATTCTGCGCGTGCAGAATTTCTACCTCTCCGGCTCACGTATCGAGAGCTACACCATCCAGGTGGGTGACTACTTCCCGGAAAATGCCTCCCTGAAGGACAGCCAGCTCCGCGATGAGCAGCTCATCGAGCTCCTGGAGAAAAAAGAAAATCCGTGGCAGGTACGCATGAAGGCCGCGAATCTGCTCGGCCTGCGCCGCTCCCGTGCCGTGGGTGATGCGCTGGTACGTGCGGTGAAGTACGATCCGAATCTCGACGTGGTGAAGGAGGCAACCTTCAGCTTCGAGCAGATGTCCGGCTACCGGGCGCGCATTTTCGAACCGGCGTCCATGGATGCCTGGTGGACGCAGTACAACTCCTCCCCGGCCTCCAATTCCAACGCCAACGGCGCCGCTCCGAAGGATGCCACGGCCACGGCCTCCACCAACGGACCTGCGCCCAAGAAGACCGCCAAGTCTTCTGCGCCTGCACCCACACCTCCTCCCGCCGCCGAGCCGCCTCCTGCTGCCCCGGTGAAGGAAATGCAGCCCGAGCTTCGCCTCCCCGAGTGGGATGAGGCCCAGGAAGCGCGGGATCGCGCGGACAAGGCCGTTTCCGACCAGCAAAAGGCTCGCGAGAAGAAGGACGCTGAGAAGCAGGCCACCGCCCCAGCCGCCGAGCCTGCGAAAAAGAAGAAGAAGTCCGAGTAAGGTCTGCCGCTGCTGCTGCTGCTGCTGCCTCTACTGCTACTCGCGCGCGCTTACTTTTCTGCGCGCCGTCCGTTGTTGCGCTTGGATGAAGCAGCAGCGGCCACGGGCTTCGGTTTGAGTTCCAAATCGTTGCCCACGGCTTCGCACAGGGCCAGGAAGGTCTGCTCTGCGAGGGTGACAGCCTTGTTCTTCAAATGCGTCACCACCCATTGGCGCTTGATACGGCCACGCAGCAGGGGAATGGCCACCAGTTCGCCGGACTTGAGCTCATTGCGGGTCACCCATGGAGCGACCATCGCAACGCCCAAGCCCAGCTTCACGAGTTCCTTGATGGCCTCCGTGCTACCCAGTTCGATGAAGGAGCGTGGCCGCGCTCCCAGCTTCAGGAAGTACTCATTGATGAGCTGGAACGTAGAGCTGTTCCGGCTGGAGATGATGTAGGTCTCTCCTGCCAAGTCCTTGGGCTTCGGCGGCTCCTGATGCCAGGGATGCAGAGGTGAAGTGAGGAAGACCAGCTCATCTTCAAACAACGCATGGCACGTGAGATGGGAGGTATCGCGAGGTCTCAGGCAGATGGCGATGTCCAGCACGCCATTCTCCAGCCGCTCCAGCGTCTCTGGCGTTTCTCCCGGTGATACGGAGATACTGAAGAGTGGAAACGAATCTTTGAACTCACGAAGTACGGTGGGCAGGATGAACTGCGAGGCCGCGGGCGTGCAGCCGATGCGCAAATGGCCGCGCGGGTTCTGGTCCAGTGCCCCAAGGCTGGAACGCGCCTGGGCCATCTGATTCTGGATGGCGTCCGCATGGCGGAGGAGTTCACGGCCATGGTGAGTCAACAGAACCCGCTTCCCCTGACGATGGAAGAGCTGACAACCGAGGTCCTGCTCAAGCGCCCTAATGGCATGGCTGATGGCGCTTTGCGTAAGATGCAGTGCTCTACCCGCCTGCGTAAAACTGCCCTCCCGTGCGAGGACGGTGAAGGCACGAAGCTGGCGTGCATCTAAGAGCGGCTGTTCCATCTATGAATGAAATTCATGCATGACGGGAATAAGATGTCGAGCGGTTTTTAGGATGATCTTGGCACGTGGCACGCCCGCTGCGGTGTGCCAACCCCGTGACGAAGCATTCAAAACACCATTCCACGAGCAGCATTCGAGGCCGCCGCGGCGCCGTTCGCATCGGGTTCATCGCCCTTGCTGACTGCGCACCACTGCTGGTGGCAGACGCCCTCGGGCTCTTCGCCAAACATGATGTGCAGGTGGAACTGCACCGCGAAGTGGGCTGGGCCACCATTCGCGAAAAGATCCTCTATCGACAAATCGACGCCGCACATGCCGTCACTGGTCTTGGCCTTTCGCTGCGTCTTGGCCTGGGTGGTGCCGCCTGCCGCACCATTGCCCCATTCATCTTCAATCTGCATGGAAATGCCATCACGCTGAGCATGGATCTCTGGCGGCGTGGCGTGCGTGATGCCGCCTCGCTCGGCAAGCTCATCCGCAGCAACCCACAGCGCCTGATCACGCTCGGCATCGTGGCGCGCACCTCCACACACAACTTCATGATGCGCCGCTGGCTGCAGAGCGGCGGTATCAATCCGGATCGTGATGTGCGCCTTGTCGTGCTGCCTCCCACACAAATGGTAGGCTCGCTGGCCGCTGGATTGATTGATGGCTACTGCGTGGGTGAACCGTGGAACTCCGCGGCCGTCACACGAGGTATCGGCTGGTGTCCGGTCACGAGTGAGGATCTCATGCCGGGTCACCCGGAGAAGGTGCTCCTCACCACCGAGGACTATGCGGAGGAACATCCCGCAGAGATTCGGGCGGTGATCCGTGCGCTGTATGAGGCCTGCCAGTTTTGCGATCGCATGGATAACCGCGCGCGTGTCGTGGAAATTCTCCTCAGCAGTGGCCATGTGCGTGCCGACCGCGATGTCTTGAAGCTCTCGCTCATCGGTCCCTTCGATGATGGCACCTCGCGCCGTCGTGCCGCGGAGAACTTCCACATCTTCCATCGCGGCGATGCGAATGCGCCCTCCCGCGCGAAGGCAGAGTGGCTGCTCGGGGAGTTCATCGCCCACGGACTCATCCCTGCCGAAGCACGCGAGCAAGCCCGCGAAGAAGTGCTGCGCTGCTGCACTCCGGAACTTTTCCACGATGCCCTCTCCTCACCTGCACCCGCATCCGCATCCAAGCCCACCAAAAGCAAAGCTCAAGCCGCCCTCCAACCTGCCCTCGCATGAATAAGATGACCAATACCATCTCCCGCCGCCAGCTCATCCGACAGTCCGCCAAGGCCCTCAGCGCCGGAGCTCTGCTCGCCGGCCTACCCAAAGGCTGGGTCGGTACCGCCTATGCCGATGACTCTCCGGAGCGTGCCGACATGAAGTTCGGCATGATCGCGCTCACCGACTGCTCCAGCATCGTGATCGCTCACGAGAAAGGCCTCTTCAAGAAGTACGGCATCAACTCCACCGTGGCAAAGGGCGCAAGCTGGGCGGCGATCCGCGACTCGCTTTCCAATGATGACATCCAGGCCACGCACATGCTGCTAGGCATGCCCATCGCGAGCACCATGGGTCTGGGCGGCGCTCCGAAGAAGCCGATGATTGTCCCGTGGATCCTCAATCGCAACGGCCAGTCCATCACGCTGAAAAAGGATCTCGCCGGTAAAGTGGCAGACGATCCCAAGGCACTGAAGCCTCTCGTGGATGCCGCGAAAGCCTCTGGCACGCCGATGACCTTTGCCATGACCTTCCCGCCTGGCACACACGCCATGTGGCTCCGCTACTGGCTCGCCGCCGGTGGTGTGAATCCTGGCGATGCCTCCGGTGGCGGCGCAGACATTTCGCTCATCACCATTCCCCCACCCCAGATGGTGGCGAACATGAAGGTGGGCAAGATGGATGGCTTCTGCGTGGGCGAACCGTGGAATGCGCGCAGCATTGCAGAAGAGATTGGCTTCACTGCCATCAACACGCAAGGCATCTGGAAGGATCACCCCGAGAAGGTGTGCGCCTTCACCGAAGAATTCGCCAACAAGAATCCCAAGACCGTGAAGGCCGTGCTCAAGGCACTGCAGGAATCCAGCGCCTGGCTCGACAAGATGGAGAACCGCGAAGAGCAGGCGAAGATCGTCAGCGCGGCCACCTACATCAACTGTCCGCCAGAAACGATTCTCGGGCGTCTGCAAGGCAAGTACGTCATGGGCGACGGACGCAAGTTCCGCGACCCGAACTACATGATCTTCAACGATCGCAACTGCAACTACCCGCAGCCCAAGTACGCCAAGTGGTGGCTCACGCAGCTGCGCCGCTGGGGCTTCACCGAAGGCGCTCCGGACTACGAAGGCGTGGCCAAGCAGGTGATGCGCACGGACATCTACGAAGAGGCGATGAAGGAGATGGGCTACGCCCATGGTGGCCTGAGCGAGACACCGGAAACCTTCTTCGATGGCAAGGCCTTCGATCCGAAGGCAGACCTCGAGGCCTATGCGGCCAGCTTCGATGTGAAATCCCTCAAAGCATAACGCGCCATGCACGTTCTCAAAAGACTCAGACTCGATGACTTCATCCTGCCGCTGGTGGGCTTCGCCGCCTTCCTCATCTTGTGGCAGGTCATCGCAGGCAAGGTGATGGTGACCAAGGAAGTCGATGACTTCGGCGACACCATCACCAAGACCAAGCGAGTCGGCATCAGCGCCGACCTGCCGGCTCCGAGTGAAACCTGGAAATCCAGCAAGCCCTACATCGTGGAGCCCTTCGCCAAGCGCGGAGAGCTCGACCAGGGCATCCTTTCCTTCACCAAGCTCTCGCTGGGCCTGGTGATGCAGGGGTACCTGATCGCGCTGGTGCTGGGTACGCCGCTCGGTTTCTGCCTGGGTCTTTCGAAAACGTTTACCAAGGCGGTCGACCCCATCATCCAGGTACTACGACCGGTGTCGCCACTCGCGTGGTTCCCGCTGGGACTGGTGCTCTTCAGCTCCGTGAAGCTGATGGATGGCAGTGGCAAGACCTACTTCGGCGCCTCCGACGCGGCGGCACTCTTCACCATCGCGGTCTGCTCCATGTGGCCCACGGTGATGAACACCGCCGTCGGAGTGCGCGCCGTGCCACAGGACTACCTGAATGTGGCGAAGGTGCTGAAGCTCTCGAAGTTCAAGACTCTCATGAAGGTTCTCGTGCCTGCCACGCTGCCCTACATGTTCACCGGTTTCCGTCTCTCCCTCGGTCTCGCCTGGCTCGTGATCGTGGCGGTGGAGATGCTCACCGGTCGCCCCGGTGTGGGTGGCTTCCTCTGGCAGGAATACAATGCCGGCAGTTACTCGCGCATCGTGCTCTGCATTCTCACCATCGGCGTCGTGGGCCTCGTGCTCGACCGCTTGATGAGTGTGGTGGAGCGCCGGTTCAAAACTGCTTAACCGAAGGATTTATGATTTTTGATTTACGATTTTTGATTTTTGCCCGAGCGCCCCTTGGTCGTGGAACGGGTAGCATTAAAGATCTTTGTGAGTTCTTCGGCTTCGGTGTGCAGCGGTTGAAGTCGCGTTTTTGGGAGAAGCCCGGCTTGGATGGTCAACTCCAGCCAAAAGGTGGTTTCGTCCGCCTCTTCCAACGTGATGCCAATCTTGCTCAAGAACTCCGCTCTAGAACGGCCGCGAAGTGCTGCGCGGTAGTTCGCTGCAACGGAGGTGGCACTTCTGGCAATCTGATTTGCCACAGTTCTGCCGGCAACGCTCTTCGGAAGGGCATCGACCATCTTAAGGGTTCTCACAGCGAATTCCATCGTCCGGTTTTTGAGCTCAACGGGTGTCATGTTCGACACTCCAAATCAAAAATCATAAATCATAAATCATAAATCCGATGGCTCTGATTGAACTAAAAGGCGTATCGAAGGGCTACGGGAGCAATGGCTCCCGCAACGAAATCCTCAAGGACATCAACTTTGCCGTCGAGGAGGGTGAGTTCGTGGTGATCGTCGGATATTCCGGAAGCGGAAAGACGACGCTGATGAACATGATCTCCGGGCTCGCGAAGCCGGATACGGGAGAGGCTTTGATGGAAGGAAAAGCCATCACGGGTCCCGGCCCAGATCGCAGCCTGGTGTTCCAAAACTACTCGCTACTTCCGTGGCTCACGGTGACGGAGAACATCGCGCTCGCAGTGGATGCGGTGTTCCCAGATTGGTCCAAGGACAAGCGACGCGGACATGTGGAGAAGCACATCGCGATGGTGAAGCTCTCCCATGCGGCGAGCCGCTTCCCGAAGGAGCTCTCCGGCGGCATGCGCCAGCGTGTATCCGTGGCACGTGCTCTGGCCATGGACTCACGAGTGCTGCTGCTCGATGAACCACTCAGTGCGCTTGATGCGCTCACGCGTGCCACGCTGCAGGATGACATCAGCGACATCTGGCAGCGCCAGCGTAAAACGGTCATCTGGATCACCAATGACCCGGACGAAGCTATCCTGCTGGCTGACCGTGTCATTCCCCTCCTGCCCACATCGCCGGCCACGCTCGGCCAGAGCATCAAGGTCGAACTTGAACGTCCTCGCGATCGCAAGGCCATCAACCACGATCCCAAGTTCAAAGCCCTGCGCAATGAGCTGATCAACCTGCTGCTCGAAGCGAAGGGCAAGCAGCGCTCCACGGTGAGCAAGAAGCTCGTGCTGCCGGACATCCTTCCGGAAGACTTGAGTGTGGTGAACAGCCTGCAGTTCCTGCACCGCCGTGGACCACGCCGTCGCAATGAAGAGAAGCGCGAAACCATTGAAGTCCTCCCATGATTGCCAGCGCCCAGCCGAAAACCATGCTCGAAGTGAGCCACCTGTGGAAGGCCTTCCCCACGCCCAAAGGTGAGATCACCATTGTGAAGGATTTCTCCCTCAAGCTCGCGGAAGGAGAGTTTGCCACCCTCATCGGACACTCTGGATGTGGCAAGAGCACCGTGCTCTCCATCGTCGCGGGCCTGTCCAATTCGACGAAGGGCGGCATCATCCTCGCCGGACGCGAAACGGATGAGCCCGGACCGGATCGTGGTGTCGTATTCCAGGCGCCGTGCCTGCTGCCCTGGCTCACCGCGTTTGAGAACGTGATGATTGGCGTGAACCAGGTGTACTTCACTGCCAGCAAACAAGAGCGCAGGCAGGTCGCGGAGTATTACCTCAGCGTCGTGGGCCTCGCGGAGTCGATGCATAAATATCCCGCCGAACTTTCCCAGGGCATGCGCCAACGCGTGGGGATTGCCAGAGCCTTCGCCCTCCAACCGAAGATGTTGCTGCTCGACGAGCCTTTCGGTATGCTCGACGCGCTCACCCGTTTCGAACTGCAGCAGGTGCTGCTCGAACTGTGGCGCAAGTTCCGTATCACCACCCTTATGGTCACGCATGATGTGGATGAAGCCATTTTCCTGAGTGACCGAGTGGTGATGATGAGCGACGGCCCCGAGGCCGAGGTCGGCGACATCCTGCGCATCCCCTTCGAACGACCGCGTGATCGCAAGGTCATCATGGAAGATCCGCGCTACTACGATCTGCGCGAGCACCTCATCACCTTCCTCAACGACCGCTCACATCTCCGCCCGAGCAAGGATCCTGCTTTCAAGCCCTCGGCCGATATGGCCGAGGAGCTTCGCTCCCACAACCTGTCTGTGCCCACCCCTCTCCCAGCCGCATAACCAAGTAAGCATAAGCCGATACCATCAACCGTTAAACATCCGCTCACCACACATGAAGCAATCGCTCATTCTACCAGCACTCACCCTTGTCGCCACGGCGGCGCTTGCCGGGACGCCTGTCCCGGACAAGAACGCCAAGGCGGTGATCCCACCCCAGCCCGAGAAGAAGATCGTCACCTTCGACTTCCAGGAACGCCTGCGTTTCGAGTACCGCGAGAACAACTTCGACTTCAATGATGGAGTCAACTCCCTCACGGATGACTCGTGGCTGCTCCAGCGCGCCCGCCTGGGCATCAAGGTCCAGCCGACGGACACCCTGACCTTCTACGTGCAAGGCCAGAGCTCCCTGGAGCTCGACTCCGACCGTCCCAATGACCCCGGTGTGATGGGTGCAGAAGGCGACGACGCCATCGATCTTCGCCAGGCATACATCGCCATTGGCCCGAAGGAATTCAATGTCACCATCGGCCGCCAGCTCCTCAGCTACGGAGACGAGCGCCTGATCGGCGGCTTCGACTGGAACAACTTCGGACGCACGTTCGATGCGGTGAAGGTGCACTACGCTCCCACCAAGGACTGGTTCCTTGATGCCTTCGTCTCCAGCGTGGTCGTGATCGACAAGGATGAGTTCAACCAGAGCGATCTGTTCGATGGCAACGACACCGGCCGCAACCAGGTCTTCTACGGCGCTTACTTCAGCACCACAGCCCTGTGCCCGCTGGGGTCCACCACGGACTTCTATGCGCTCGGCCTGCATGAAGAATACACCGTGGGAGACACGGACTTCGCCACGCTTGGCACCCGTGTGAAAGCGGACATCACCAAGACGGGCGGTTGGGACTACGAAACCGAAATGGCTGTGCAGTTCGGTGACGTGAAAGGCAAGGATCTCTCCGCCTTCGCAGGTCACTGGGGTGCGGGCTACGTGTGGACCAAAGCTCCCTGGAAGCCACGTATCTTCGCAGAGTACAACTTCGCCACTGGTGACAGCAACGCCAAGGACGGCGATGTAGGCACCTTCCAGAACCTGTTCCCCACGAACCACAAGTTCTACGGTTACATGGACGTCTTCTCCTGGCAGAACATCCACAACCCGGCCATCAGCTTCAGCGTGAATCCGGTCAAGACCGTCAAGCTGCAGCTTGACTACCATGCCTTCTGGCTGGCAGACACGGCTGACGCCTGGTACCGCGCGAACGGTGTAACCGCCGTGCGCCCCATCAACGCGAAGGCTGACAACTTCGTCGGCACGGAACTGGATTTCACCGCGACCTGGAAGGCCACGAAGCAGCTTAGCTTCCTGGTGGGTTACAGCCACTTCTTCGCAGGCGACTACCTGAAACAGACTGGCAGCAAAGCCAGCGACGACGCCGACTTCGCCTACCTGCAGGCGACGTTCGACTTCTAAGCCGACAAGCCATTCCCGCGGCGGCGCAGAACTTTCCCTTCTGGAAAGCCTGCGCCGCATGCATGAACGGAATTCATCGTTTCCAAGAAAAGTTTACAGTCTGTTTATAGATCTCATCCGGGCGGTTGGCATGGCTGGTGCGTTTGAGGCGGACGCCAATCCGACCTTTTCATACCGCCCAATGAAACTTTCCGACCTCAAGCATTCCGGCCACTGGCCCACGCTCGTCACTTCATTTCTCTACTTCGACTTCAGCTTCATGGTGTGGACCCTGCTGGGTGTCCTGGCCAATCAGATTGCGGCGCCGGAGTCGCTGAACCTCACCGCCCAGCAGCGGTTCTTCATGGTCTCGGTGCCGATTCTCTTCGGTGGCCTCTTCCGTCTGGTGCTGGGCCTGCTGGTGGATCGCATTGGCGCCAAGCGCACCGGCATCGCGGCACAGCTCGTGGTCATGTCGGGCCTGGCTGCCGCGTGGTTGTTTGGCCTGAGGAACTATGAGGCCACGCTCGCCATGGGCGTGGTGCTCGGAGTCGCGGGAGCCAGCTTCGCAGTGGCGATACCGCAGGCGGGTCGCTGGTATCCCCCGCGCATGCAAGGCCTCGTGATGGGTCTTGCGGGAGCGGGGAACATTGGCGTCGTCATCGACTCTCTGCTCGCACCACGAATCGCCGCCATCTGGGGCTGGCAGGCGGTATTCGGCATTGCGCTCTTCCCTGCGGTGGTGGTTCTCTTGATTTACATCTTCTTTTCGAAGGAGGCTCCCGTGCAGATCACGCCCAAGAAGGTCAGGGACTACTTCCGCATGTTCCGGGACAAGGACGTGCACTGGTTCTGCTTCTTCTACACGGTCAGTTTCGGTGGCTTCGTGGGCCTGGCTTACTCGCTGGGCATGTATTTCAAGGATCGCTTCGCGCTGACTCCCTCGCAGGCCGGTGATCTCGTGGCGCTCTGCACGGCCATCGGCGCGCTGGGGCGGCCCATCGGCGGTGGCATCTCTGACCGCATCGGCGGCATCCGTTCCCTGTTCATCTACTACACGGTCGCCTGCATTGCGCTGGTGTTGGGTGGGTTCGTAAACAACCTCGTCTTCAATGTCGCAGCGTTCTTCATCGCCTGTGGTGCATTCGGCATGGGGAATGGCTCCGTGTTCCAGTTGCTGCCGCAGCGCTTTGGAAAGGACCTTGGTCTGATGACCGGACTCGTCGGCTGCGGCGGCGGCATCGGTGGGTTTCTTCTAGCCAACATGATGGGCCAGAGCCGCGAGCACACGGGCAGCTATCTCACCGGCCTGCTCATCTTCGCAGGCCTCTGCCTCTTCGCCCTCATCGGCCTGAGCCTGGTGAAGACCCGCTGGCGCACCACGTGGGGCGCACTCACTGAGGCGAGAATCTAATCTTCACGTTTCACCCGCTCATTTCGCTCCGTGAAGCTTCGCTCCACCACCCACGGCATCGCTCGCGAGGAAGGCAAACCTTCCTCCGACGCCTTCGCCGTGCGCGCATGGGGCGAGACGGTGGTGGCGGTCCTGGCTGATGGAGCCGGCAGTGGTGAGCCCGCACGTGAGGCAGCGCAACGCGCGGTGCGTTCGCTGATTGAAAACTACGAGGCGCGTCCCCGCACCTGGTCTCCGCGGCGGGCTCTCACGGAGTTCACGCAGTTGCTCAATCGCACGCTCTACCAGGAGTCACTCGCTCGCTTCGACCGGCCGGAAATGGTCTCCACGTTGGCAGCGACCGTCATTGAAGGGGACCGGCTCTTTGGTGTGAACATCGGAGACTCGCGTGTCTGCCTGGCGCGCAATGGCATCCTGGAAATCCTTTCCGAGGATCATGTGGAAGCGGAGCGCACCCATGTGCTCACCCGCGCCCTCGGCATGGCGCCGGAGGTGGTACCCCATGTATTCGAACTCACGCTACTGAATGGTGACATCGCCCTGCTCTGTTCGGATGGCGTCTCGAACCACCTTTCGCCAGAGGCACTCGCGGGTGAACTTGCCACGAATGCGACGGCACGCGGCATTGTGAAGGCAGCCCATATGCTGGCCAAGGACGAGACGATGGATGACATGAGCGCCATTGTGCTCGATGTTGCCCAGACCGGACGCCTTCGTGCCATGAGTGCGCGTGACCTCTCCATCCCTGCAGCCTTGCGCAAAGGTGAAGTCGTCGATGGATACGAACTCCTCCGCTCCTTTCAAGATAGCGACCGTGTCTGGCTCGCTGAGAAGAATGGCCAGCGCGTGGTGCTGAAGTTCGCTCCAGTCGAGGCAGTCGACAGCGAAGCGCACCTCAATGCCTTCGTCCGCGAAACATGGAATGCCACGCGACTGGACTCCGGAAATTTTGTCACCGCACACGAGCCCTTGGGACAAACGGCGCGGTTCTACGTGATGGAGTTCGTGGATGCGCCAAGCCTTTCCAAAGTGCTCCAGGACCGCCAACTCTCGGTGGACTCCGCCATCGGCCTGGGACGTTTCCTTGCCGAGTCAGGAAGCACGCTCCTGCGCCACGACCTGGTGCATGGGGACATCAAGCCAGAGAACATCCTCTGCGTGGGTGACTACGCGAAGCTGAGCTTCAAGCTGCTCGACCTCGGCAGCGCAGCAGAAGTTTTCTCGGTCACGTCTCGGGCCGGCACAGCGAGCTACCTGGCGCCGGAGCGCTTCCACAGTGCGCCCATCAGTGAGCGCACGGAGATCTTTGCCATGGGCGTCACGCTCTACCAGTCGCTCACGAATGCGTTTCCCTATGGGCGCATCGAGCGATTCCAGACACCGGTGTTCCATGCGGCGAAGCGCCCGACCAAACTGAATCCCAACATCCCTCCGTGGCTGGAGGCGGTCATCCTTCGGGCCATCGCACGCAAGCCCGAGAGCCGGTACCAGCACTACTCCGAATTCATCTACGACCTCACGCATCCTGAAAAAGTGGAGCCGTTCTTCGAGGACGATGCGCCACTACTGGAGCGCAATCCTCTCGGCTTCTATAAAGCTGGTTTCTACACACTGCTTTTGCTGTGCCTCTGGCTGCTGATGCAGTTGCTCACGCGGCACTGAATCCCTCTTCACCAGCGAGAGATGTCTTTTGTTTCCATGATTTTTGAACTCGCGTCCTTCAATGCCGGAAAGCAGCCGTGGCTGAACGGCTTGCACGCCGAAGGGCAGATCCGCATCAACTGCATGTAAGCGCTCTTCGGGGCATCGATCAAACCCGCTGCCAGTGCGCAAAAATTCCTTCATAAGACCTGACTCTGCATCCATGAACGAAATTCATAGGTTTCCCGAAAAAGTTCTCACAACGTTTTTCAATCCTCCGTGCCAACTGGCACGCCCAATGCGTGCTTTTCGCTCCCAGTAACCACCACCTTCATCATGTCCTCAGTACCGCTCATTCCCGAATCCGCCCCCTTCAACACGGAACAACGTGCCTGGTTGAACGGATTCCTGGCCGGACTTCTGAGCCGGGGAGAATCCATGACGCCTGGAGCGCCTGTGCCAGCCCTTCAGGAAAAGCCACGCTTGCTGATCGCATTCGGCAGCCAGAGTGGCAACGCAGAATCCTTGGCCAAACGGCTGGGCAAGGAAGCATCGAGCCGGGGCTTTGCAGCGCGAGTTGCGGGCCTCGACTCGGTGCAACCTTCCACCCTTACTGCAGAGCAGAACGTTCTCGTCATCACCAGCACCTGGGGTGAAGGCGACATGCCAGACAATGCCGAGTCCTTCTGGAGCGGCATCAATCAAAACGGTTCGTCGCCGACACTCGGAGGTCTGAAGTACTCCGTGCTCGCGCTGGGAGACAAGAACTACGGGGACACCTTCTGCCTCGCCGGTCGCAAGCTCGATGAGCGCTTCGCTGAACTTGGGGCCACTTGCATTCACCCGCGTGTCGATTGCGATGTCGACTTCGATGAGCCCGCGAAGCTCTGGAGCGAAGGCGTGTGGAAGGTGCTTGCCGACTCACCCTCTACCACCACAGCAGCGCCTGCTCCTGCGATTGCCGAAGTGATCACTGCTGCGCCCGCCACTGAGGCCACGGGAGTCGCGGCCTACTCGAAGAAGAATCCCTTCCCCGCTCCGCTCGTCACCAACCTCAAGTTGAATGGAGCCAGCTCCGCGAAAGACACCCGCCACATTGCCTTCTCACTCGAGGGAAGCGGACTCGTGTATGAAACGGGTGATGCGCTCGGCGTGATTCCGCAGAACTGCCCCGAGGTGGTCGCGGGCATCATCGCCACGTATGAACTGGATCCCGCTGCACTGGTGCCGCTGCCGGATGGTGGTGAAGCTCCGCTGCAGGAAGCGCTGCAGAAATACTATGAAGTGCGCAATTTCCTGGGTCGCAAGCCACCCGAGGCGGTGAGTGCGGTTGAGTTCGTCGGATCGCTGCGCAAGCTGCAGCCCCGGTTGTATTCCATCGCCTCCAGCCAGAAGGCGCACCCGAATGAAGTGCACCTCTGCGTGGGCTCCGTGCGCTATGAGCAGGATGGCATCGCTCACGGCGGCGTGTGCTCCACCTTCCTCGCGGACCGCCTTCCTCTGGGTGAGCCGACGGGCGTCTTCGTTCATACGGCCAAGCACTTCCGCGTGCCCGCCAATCCGGATGTTCCCATGATCATGGTGGGACCTGGAACGGGCATCGCACCTTTCCGCGCCTTCCTCGAAGAACGCGAGGCCACCGGAGCCAAGGGCAAGAACTGGCTCTTCTTCGGTGACCAGAAGCGGAAGCATGATTTCCTGTACGATGAACAGATACACCAGTGGCTGAAGGACGGGACTCTCACCCGCCTCGACACGGCCTTCTCCCGCGACCAGGCGGAGAAAGTGTATGTGCAGGACCGCATGATGCAGGCCGCCTCGGAACTCTGGCAGTGGCTGGAAGAAGGCGCGCACTTCTACGTGTGCGGCGATGCCTCCCGCATGGCGAAGGACGTGGATGCCGCGCTGCACATGCTCATCCAGCAGCAAGGCCACAAGTCCGCCGAAGAAGCCACCGCTTACGTGGCAGATCTCAAGAAAACCAAACGGTACGCTCGCGATGTCTACTGATCTCCTCACCCCACCCACCCGCGCCAATGGCTCCCCGGATGACGGATTCTCCGGCGAACAGAAGCGCTATCTCGAAGGGTTCTTCGCCGCGCTCAACGCGAAGGGCATCTCCTTCGGCGACCTCGCTCCCGCACCCGCTGGACCGGCCGTCCCCGCAGGACCAAATCTGGATGACCTCACCAAGGAGGAGCGCATCAAGCACGACCTGCATCCCTTCGATGCCATCGAGCAGCTTATGCTGGATGCGCGCTGGAATGCGAAGCCGGACCCGGAGAGCATCTTCCGCTTCAAGTGGAATGGCCTCTTCTGGCTCTCCCCAGTGAAGGACGGCTACATGTGCCGCCTCCGCATTCCCGGCGGTGTGGTGAAGTCCTTCCAACTTCGTGAGCTGGCCGCCATCTCGCGCGAACTCACCTCGGGCTACATCCAGATCACCACGCGGAACAACTTCCAGATTCGCCTCATTGAGCCGAAGAACTGCCCGGAAGTGCTGCGCCGCATCCAGTCCGTGGGCCTGCACTCCAAGGGCGCGGGTGCGGACAACATCCGCAATATCACGATGAACCCCTGCGCGGGCTATGACCCGATGGAGTTGATCGATGTGCGCCCGTTCGTGAATGAACTGGCCACGCACATCATCTCCAGCAAGGAGTTCTACGATCTGCCGCGCAAGTTCAACATCGCCTTCGATGGCGGCGGCCTGGTCAGCAGTGTGGAAGACACGAATGACATCGGCGCGAGTGCGGTGGAAATCGGTGAGAACGACCAGGGCATCGAGCCGGGCGTGTGGTTCCGCATCGCCCTCGGTGGTGTGACCGGTCACCAGACCTTTGCGAGCGACTGGGGTGTCCTGGTGAAACAGGATGAACTCATCAAGGTCGTCCTCGCCATCGTCCGCGTGTTCATTCGCGACGGCGACCGCACCAACCGCAAGAAGGCGCGCCTCAAGTACCTGCTTGAAGAGCGTGGCTTTGAGAAATTCCTCACCGATGTGGAAGAGCTCGGGAAGTTCAAGCTGCTGCGCTTGGCTGCAGATTCTCCCGTGCAGCTGGCGCGCAAGTTCTCACAGCAGGGGCACACCCACGTGGGTGCCTATCCGCAGAAGCAGGAAGGTCTGCATTACATCGGCGCAAGCGTGCCGGTGGGTCAGATGACGCCGAAGCAGATGGAACGCATCGCGGACATCGCAGACAGCTATGGCACCGGCGAAGTGCGCCTCACGGTGTGGCAGAATTTCATCATCCCGAACATCCCTGCCGCCTATGTGAAGACGGCTAGCAAGGCGCTCTCGAAGCTCGGCTTCCCCACGGAACAGAGCCCGCTGCGCAATGGCTTCGTGGCCTGCACGGGCAACCGCTACTGCAAGTTTGCGGCGAGCGATACGAAGGGACACGCCATCGCGATGATGGACTACCTCGACAAGCGGGTGAAGCTCGACAAGCCGGTGAACGTCCACTTCACGGGATGCGCGCACTCCTGTGCCCAGCATTTCATGGGCGATATCGGATTGCTCGGCACGAAGGCGAAGGGTGAGTCCGGCGAAGGATATCACATCACGGTGGGCGGCGGCTTTGGCGAGAATCGCAAGGTAGGCCGGCAGATCTTCAGCACGGTGCCTTTTGAATCTCTCGGCACCACGCTGGAAGGCATGCTGAAGTGCTACCTGGCGAAGCGGGAGGGAGATGAATCCTTCCACACCTTCTGCAATCGCCACACGGTGGGTCAGCTTCAGGAGTTGTTCTCCAATTCATAAGAGGTCGCATCACATGGTGGCGGAGCTGGAACATCGCACCTCGCTCGTGGACAAGCTGCTGGCCGAACAGGCGCAGCTTGGCACGGCGGTGGAGCAGTTTTCGGAGTGGCATGAACGCGGCACTCATGATGAACCGCTACAGGCGCGGCACTACCGCAGCCTCATCCCGATGCTGCGTCCCAAGCAAGGGGAGCAGTATGCATTCGAGGTGAATCTCGACCAGTGCACGGGTTGCAAGGCTTGTGTGGCAGCCTGCCACTCGCTCAATGGTCTCGATGATGACGAGAGCTGGCGCGATGTGGGCCTGCTGGTCGGTGATGTGTACATCCCCTACCAGCAGACGGTCACCACGGCGTGCCACCACTGCGTGGATCCCGCCTGCTCGAACGGCTGCCCAGTGCTCGCCTATTCGAAGGATGAGGAGACCGGCATCGTACGGCACCTTGATGACCAGTGCATCGGCTGCTCATACTGCATCCTGAAGTGCCCGTACGATGTGCCCAAATTCAACAAGAAGCGCGGCATCGTGCGCAAGTGCGACATGTGCCACCAGCGTCTCGCCGTGGGTGAAGCGCCCGCGTGTGTGCAGTCCTGCCCGAATGGCGCGATTGCGATCCGCATTGTGAATGTTTCTGAAACGATCACTGCGGCCACCACTGAGGTGAGCACGGCGCCCACTTCCACGTACTCCTCCAGCGCGCATCTGCTGCCGGATACGGTTTCTTCAGGCTATACACGCCCCTCCACCCGCTACGTCTCCAGCAAGCCGGTGCCTGCCTCCGCCATGGCAGTGAATGCGGCCACGCCTCCGGTGGAGCACACGCATGGACCGCTGGTTGTCATGCTGGTGCTCACGCAATTCGCGGCGGGCGTCTTCCTCTTTGCGCAGTCGAATGCGCTCGTGTCGTGGATTGGCACTGCGATTGCGTCGCTTGGCATTGGAGCCAGTATCGCTCACCTAGGGCAGCCGCTGAAAGCATGGCGGTGTTTCCTGGGCCTGCGCCGTTCATGGTTGAGCCGGGAGATTGTGGCCTTTGGCGGATTCCCTCCCGCGGGCGCTGCGGCGGCATTGGGCTTCATCCCCTCGTGGTGGGTGGCCGTCATTGGTTTCGCGTGCGTCTTCTGCTCCGTGATGGTGTATGTGGATACCCGCCGTCCGTTCTGGCAGATGAGCCAGACGCTGCCCAAGTTCTTCGGCACGGGGCTGGTACTGGGTGGAGCGCTGACGGCATGCTTTGGACTTGTCGCTCCAGGAATGGTGCTGGCCTTCGCCGCCGTGAAGCTGGTTTTCGAACTGCTCTATCTCTCCAGAGATGAAGAGCAACACACACGCACAAAGCGCCTTCTCTTGGGACCACTCAAAGTGTGGCACTTCAGCCGCTTCGCTCTCGGCATGTCCGGCGCCGCGCTGATGCTGCACTCGCCGATTGCCGGTTTGTTGGTCCTGCTCGCAGGGGAAATCTTGGAGCGCATCATCTTCTTCCGCGGCGGCGCTGCATGGAGAATGCCCGGGCACGCATGAACACACCTCTTCTGCCAGCCATGACGTTGCGTGAGTGGGATGGTCCACTCACCTCCCAGCTTGTCCTTGAGCCGGCCAACTTCGGTCTCGGTAGCCTACCCACGCAGGCACAGCCGCGCTCCATCGCGCGCGCCATTTGTGGATTCTGCTCCACGGGATGCGGACTGAAGGTGCATCTCAATGAATCCAAGCAGGCCATCGGGCTCACCGCAGACACGGACTATCCGGTGAACATGGGCATGGCCTGCCCGAAAGGGTGGGAGGCACTCACGCCACTGGCTGCTCAAGATCGCGCCACGACTCCAATACTGAATGGTGAACCCGTAGATTGGGACACGGCGCTGCAGACCTTTTGCCGAAAGTTTCAAGCCATCATGGACCAGCATGGACGCGAGTCCGTCGCCTTCCTGAGCACCGGCCAGATCATGTGTGAGGAGATGGCTTTCCTCGGCGCGCTGGCGAAGTTCGGCATGGGAATGGTGCATGGCGATGGCAACACGCGCCAGTGCATGGCCACCTCCGTGGCGGCGTACAAGGAGAGCTTCGGCTTCGATGCTCCACCCTTCACGTATGCAGACTTTGAGGAGAGCGACGTGCTCGTCTTCATCGGTGCGAATCCGTGCATCGCCCATCCCATCATGTGGCAGCGGGTGCTCCGCAACCAACACCAGCCAGGCATCATCGTCATCGATCCGCGCAAAACGGAGACTGCAATGGCGGCCACGCAACATGTTGCCATCCAGCCCAAGGCGGATCTCCTGTTGCTGTATTGCCTGGCGCGCTGGCTGGTGGACCATGGTGTGATCGCGGAGAAGTTCATCGAAGAACACACGCGTGGCTTTGAGGAGTTCCGTGAGTTCCTGAAGGACTATGCGCCGGAGAAGCATCTCTCCGCCATTGGAATCAGTGCCACGGAGTTCGAGAAACTCGCGTGGACCATCACCAAGGGGGAGCGTGTTTCCTTCTGGTGGACCATGGGGGTGAACCAGGGCCATGAGGCGACTCGCACGGCGCAGGCCATCATCAACCTCGCGCTGATGACGGGAAACATCGGTCGCCCGGGCACCGGTGCGAACTCCATCACCGGCCAGTGCAATGCGATGGGATCGCGGCTGTTTTCCAACACCACGAACCTGATGGGCGGGCATGACTTCACGAATGCCCTCCACCGCCAGAAGGTCGCGGACGTGCTGGACATGCCAGTGGAGCGCATCCCGGACAAGCCCAGTCTCGCCTACGATCAAATCATCCAGGGCATCGAGGACGGCACGATCAAGGGCTTGTGGATGATTGCCACGAACGCGGCGCACTCCTGGATTCAGCAGAAGCGGGTGCGTGAGTTGCTGCACAAGCTCGACTTCTTCGTGGTGCAGGACATGTATGCCACCACCGAGAGCGCTGAGCTCGCGCACCTGGTACTGCCTGCCGCAGGATGGGGTGAAAAGGAGGGCACGTTCATCAATTCAGAGCGGCGCATTGGAGTTTCACGGAAAGTGTCGCGCGCTCCAGGACAGGCACTCGCCGATTTTCACATCTTCCGTCTCATCGCACACTACTGGGGCTGCTCACAGTTGTTCAGCCTCTGGACTTCCCCGGAGTCGGTGTTCGAGATTCTGCAGGAGATATCCAAAGGCCAGCCCTGTGAGATTTCCGGCATCGAAGGCTATGACATGCTGGAAGCGTGTGGCGGCGTGCAGTGGCCGTGGAAAGAGAGTGACCGGTCAAAGGTGAATGGTCCGGAGGTCACGGAAGGTCGTGTGAAGCCCACACAGCAGAGGCGGTTGTTCGAAGATGGAAAATTCTTCACTGCGGATGGCAGGGCGAAGTTTGTATTTTCAGCACCACGTCCCGTCATTGAACCCACGGACAAGGAGTATCCACTCGTACTGTTGACTGGTCGCGGTACATCGGCGCAGTGGCATACGCAGACACGTACCGGCAAGTCGGCAATCCTCCGGAAACTTTATCCCGCCGAGGTCTATGTGGAGATGCATCCGCTGGATGCGCGGAGCCGCGGCATCAAGGATGGTGAAATCGTGAAGGTGAAGTCCAGGCGCGCGGAGATCGAAGCCCAGGCGCGTGTGACCTCCACCGTGCAACGCGGACAGATCTTCATGCCGATGCACTATGCGGAGGTGAATCAGCTCACCTTGACCTCGGTGGATCCCCAGAGCAGGCAGCCGTCATACAAGCACTGCGCGGTGCAGGTGGGGGCGCTGGTGGGAAGTGCGAAGCGATCAAGGCGGAGAGGTGGGCATTAGGGGTGGGTTAAGTTGAGATCGCCAGCACTCGAAGGAGCGGGGAAAGCTGGGCGAACGATATCAAACAGTGACGCGAAGCGTCCTTGGACTGCGTGCAGCCCTGCTGCCGCTTTCCAAAAGTGCAGCCTGCTGCACGTTGTGCCGCGACGAAGTCGCCAAGCTGATCTGGATACGTTACCCTACGAACGAGTGTTACCATCGCCACAGCAGGCTGTGGACTCTGGAAAGCGGCAGCAGGCTGCCGCAGTCCAAGGCCTTCGGCACAAGACTGCCAGCAATCGGTTTATCACGCCGTCCCCTCACGCATACCTCGCCGGACGGGCATCAGGAGATGACTTTGCTTGCTGGAGATTTTCCCAGAGGCGCAGCCCCTGTTTCACCAAGACGGGGGTGACAGCTTTCGTAACCAATCCGGCGAGATAGGCGCCAGCACCCACCTTGGGTTTCTCGGTCTTCTTCAGTTGCTTTTTTTGGGCTGCACTGAGAGCTTCAATCAACTCCTCGTGGTGGGACTTCTTCTTTGGAATGAGCAGAAGAGGCACGAGCAGCCCGATGCCGAAAGCAGTGAGCAATACAGTGCCGGTATGATCACGCGTGATGCGCTCGGCGGCATGCTTCGGGTTCAGCTCATGGCGCAGCCATTTGGCTTCGGCGCTGATTTCCCTGCGTCCGGCCTGAAGAATGGCCAGTGCTTGTTCCTTTAGTGCGGCGTTCCCCGAAGCCATATGCGATCCTTTTTGAGTTCCCTGAACGTTTCTGCGAACCATGCGCCCTTCATCACGCGACGCCAGATGAGCAAGGCCACTAAGATGGCGGCGAGCAGATGCGCACCACCGGTGAGGGCCACGGCATTTACCCACGGCCAGTCGAAGTGATTCGCGAGTAAGCCCACAAGCGAGATGGCGAGAAGTGACCACGCCACAAACAGCGTGACACAGGCGACGGCGGCGAGAATGAGAATGGTCGCAGATTGTCCCAGCGCTTCCTTCGCCTCAATGCTCAGCAGCATGCCGCGGCCTTCCAGATACTTCAGCACGGGATCAAAGAGCCGGTGTGAGAACACAGGATTCACCTTCTCACGCTGCCGATGCGCGCGGGCCTGCGGGGTCCAGGTTTCCCCTTCCTCATCCACACTTGTCGCGCCGGGTGGCGAGGACACGGCCATATTCTTCTCCACTTTCAGAGCGGCTTCCGGAGCCACCTGGGCATAGGCGCTGGGCTTGATGACATGTCCGGTCGCTGCGGCATACACTTGGGTAAACTCCGCGCCGAAGAGCAGGATGCATGAGGCGTAATACACCCAGAGAATCAGCAGAACCACCGACGCCGCAGAGCCATAGGCACTCGCCGTGCTTTCACGCCCGAGGTACCAACCGAGAGCGAACTTGCCCAACTCAAAGAGCACCGCGGTGATGAGCGCGCCAATCCAGACATCCCTCCAGCGGATGCATGCATCCGGGAGAATCTTGAACAGCATGGCAAAAAGCGTGGAGATGACACCCAGCGAGACCACGGATGCCAGGATGGTCCACACCCACGCCGGCAGTGTGAGGACCTGCTCAAAACTCTGATTCAAGCTGGTGAGAAAGGAACTGAGCAGCAGCGACACCAGAAGCAGAAGTCCAATGACCAGGACCATGCCGAAGTTCAGAAACTTCGAACGAATCATGAAGGCGAGTCCCACGCCTTTTTTTAACTCGACTTCCCAAATGGTATTCAGCGCATCCTTGAGCTGACCCAGCACGCCGGACGCCCCGAGGAGCAGCGTGGCCCCACCTACAACCGTGGCGATGATCCCACTCTTCGGCTTGGAGGCACTCTCCACCATGGCCTGCACCCCCGCAGCGGCCTGACTACCAATGTAACCTTTCATCGAATCATAAAGGCGGCCGGAGGCGGCGTCATCATCCAGCACGAGTCCGGCGATGGCGATGGTGATGACCAGGAGCGGAGCGATGGAAAAGACCGAGTAGTACGCGAGCGCCGCGGAGAGCCGTAGAGCCTTATCCTCATTCCATGCTTTGAAGGCATCACGAAACAGATTCACCCAACCGCGCGCCTTCAGGGGCTCCGTAGCCGGCGCGGAAGGAGGTGAAACTTCCAGAGGTGGGGCGAGGCTGGGCGAGTGCATCCGTATTTGGCCACCTTTATGGGTAGCATCATGCACAGTTCGCACGAGAGCCTGGAATTGAGCGTAGGGCACGCGACGTGATGCCAGACTCAGGGAAGCCACTGAGTGGCAAAGCAGCAATCATCACGTCACCATCACATGAAGAGGGCCTGCGAAATGCAGGCCTCTCATCACGATAACACGCAGTTGGTGAGAAACGATTAGTCCACCGTCGCCTTCGGAGGCGCAATGCGGACAGAACCGGGAGGCGGTGGTGGCTGCGGCTTCGGCGGGGTGAAGTTCACCTCATACTCCTGCACATTGCGCTGGTAGTAGGGGTTCCCATAAAGCTCCCACGCAACTGGCACACCCACGGCATCCGCCACATCACGCGCAGCGAGATAGGTATCCACAGAGTCCTTGTACACATGGAACCAGACCACGGTGCCGGGCTCGGATTTCAGCTTGCGAATCAAGCGCTGATACACCGAGGCAGGATCCTTCACCTGAGCGGTGGTCTCTCCACCCGCGGGATTCGGCACGAGCCTCATGGGCATGCGCGCCGCATTGGGCGAAGGCACCAGCTCCACTTTGAGATCGCGATTCTGGACAGGACGCTTGGTGAAGAGATCCACCAGCTTCGTCTGATCGAGCACCGTCTTCATCTTGGGCACGTCCTTGCCACGTTCCTTCACCATGACGGGGAAGCCGTTCGCATCCTTTACTTCGACTTCGGAATGGATGAGCTGCTTGAAGTTTTTGTCGATCTCAGTCACGACGGACTTCATGAAGCTTTCGTCATTGAGATAGTACACGCGACCGCCGGTCACCAGGAAGCGGTGCATCACGGCGTTTTGGGGAATCTCCTTGGGATTCGGCAGCCGGACCACAGTGGCGGGTGGCGGCTGGTAGACCGGCGTGGTGTCGAGCAGGGCCTTGAGCTTGTCCACCTCGGTCAGCAGCTTGTCGGTCTCTTCCTTCCTGACGTTGCGCTGCCGCTTGCGTTCCGCGAGCTGCTTCTGCAGGTCGTCGAGGTCGATCAGCTTCACGTTCTGCTTCTCGGCGCTGAGGTCCATGGTCTTGAGATCCTCAGTGTCCTTCTTGAGCTGCTGCTCCAGCTTCTTGAGCTCTTCGTCGATCTTCTTCGGATCCTCCTTGGGAGTATTGTCCGCGATCTTCTTCAGGAGCTGTTCCAACTGGGCCACGGTGACGTCCGGCAGCTCGGAGAAGATCTTCTTCACCGAGTTGGCCAGGCTGACCCCGATCATGACGAGCACGATGATGAGAACGCCAACGACGTTCGTCATCGTATCCATGAGGGCCACAAACGGCAGCTCCTCTTCGTGATGCTCTCTACGTTTTGCCATGGGTAACTTGGGCTAAGCTTTGGTAGCAGCAGCAGCCGCTGGCGCGGGGGGAGGAGTGGGAGCCGCAGGAGGAGCCGGAGTGCCTGCAGGAGCAGGCTTGGCGGCAGGGGCCGCAGCCGGTGCAGCTCCGGGTGCAGGGGCAGGCGCGGGAGCCGCAGCGGCAGGCTTCGCCGCAGTACCGCCCACAGGCACCAGCTTCACCTCTGGCGGAGGGGGCATGATGCCGAGGTAGTCCTTGAACATTTTGAGGTCCACTTCACCGCGACCAGGCAGCAACAACTTGCCAATCTGGTCCACACGGTAGCCGTAGGTGGCCTGAGCCCAGCCGGCCGCCTTGTTGTAGGCGCCCATGCCATCATCACGCAGGAGGAAGATGACCTTCGACTGCGGAATCTTGATGACCTCCTTGAGGAAGTGATTGAAGCCCACATCGGCAGCGACGACTTCATCTGCAGCGGTAAGCACGCTCTTCTTCTCCTGGTCCCAAAAGACGGTGAGCTTGCCGCCGGTCGCTTCCACAAAGTAAAGCTTGGTCCCCTGGGCAAGGCCGGAGCCGCTGGGCTGCACCATCACAGGGGGCAGCTTCTTCTCCAGCGGGGCCTGGCGGGCCTTGAGTTCGGCCATGAGGGTCTCGATTTCCTTCCGCAGCACGCTGTCCTGCTTGGTCAGGCCTTCGATTTCGAGAATCAGGTTGTCCAGTTCCTTGATGAGGTTCTGGCTGAGCTCCTTGTTCATCTCCTGGATGTTCGCGGAGGTGGAGAGCAGCTTGCGCAGCTTGGCCAGACGCTGGGATTTTTCCTCAGCCACCTTCTTCTTTTCCTCCAGCTTGGCGAGCTGCTCCTTCTGCTTCACATCGTCCTTCTGGACTTCCTTTTCCTTCTTCAGGGCCTCCACATACTGTTTGGAGCGCTCGATTTCCTCCGGGGTACGGCCGTTGGTCTGCTGGGACTGGGCCACGCAAAGGACGACGATGATCAGCACCAGAATCCCGATCAAGGAACACAGAATGTCCAGGAACGGAATCAGGAGAAGCTCGTCAGTTCTCTTGTGGCGGGAGCGGGACATGGAAGAAGACGGGGGCGGGGACGGGGCAAGTGTACTTCACCGCCGGGAGGGAAGGCAAGCCCATCCCGGCGCAGGCGGTCCAGAGTTACTCTCCGCGGCTGAACCAGCCCTTTTTCTTGGTCTGCTGGATGATGATCTGCTTTTCGCCGAGCTCCTTGAGCACGGTATTCAGGCCGCGGATGCCGGTCTCCAGCGCCGCGATGTACTGCGAGGTCATCTTCATGGAGTCGCGCAGCGCACCCTCCACTTCTCCACGCATCGTGGTCATGTTGTTGATGAATTCCTTCTGCACCACGGCCTGGAAGGCGTCCGAGCGACGGTCCAGATTGGTGGCGTACTCATTCATACGCTTGGAGAGCTCGTTCAGGTCCGTGAGGAACTCTCGCTGGGTGGTGGACAGGCCCTTGATGACGGAGTCCGCGATGGCGCCGATGTCGCCGTTGGCGGCGCCAGCACCGTCATGCAGACGCGGCAGGAGCACTTCGTTGCAGAAGGCGTCGATCTCGTTCAGCGTTTCGTCTTCCGCCTTCGCCAGCGAGTTCATGGGGAAGTTGAGAACAACGGCGAAGATAAGACCGAGGAGCGTCGCGTCGAACGCGGTACCCAGGCCGCTCGTCACCGCACCGAGAGAGTTGATGATGGCGTCCACGTTGCCCATGTCACGGAAGCTCATGCCCGAGATGGCGTGAGAAAGACCGATAACCGTTCCGATGAAGCCCATGAGCGGAATGGCCCAGAGGAACGCACGGGTCATGATGTAGCTGCCCCCGATGCGCGCGGCATCGATGCCAGACTGGCTGGTCATCATGTTGCTCACCTCGGAAGTGGAGGTCTTCACTTCGAAGAGCTCGAGCGCCTTGCGAATGCGGTTCACCATGAGGCTGTCCCGCAGGCGGTGGGGAAGGTTGTACACGTGGTCGATGAAGGTGCCCACGTTCTGGGAATTGATCTGCTGGCCCAGTTCTTGGGGCAGCACGTCCAGCAGGAGCGCCTCGCGCTGGTGGCGCAGCTTCTGGAACTTGAGGTACAAGATGGCCATCGCCCAGAAGAAGAAGAGCGTATTGATGAAGCTGACCTCAAGGTGCTTGTAGAACACGTTCGCCACGAACTCCATGGAGGTGAACTTGGACATGTCCTTGCCGGCCTCAGCCTGGAAGGGGAACACGATACCGAACCAAGTAAGCGTGAGCACGAGACCGATGCCGAAGGTGACGAAGCCATTGGGGTTCGTGGGGTCCGTCTCCTTCCAGCCAGTGCGCTGGGGCTTCTCTTGCTGGAAACTCAATTGCTCCTGAGGAGCGCTGCTGCTGCTGGGCGGCAGGCCACCAGCGGCATCAGGAAGTGGAAGGCCACCGGCAGCGGGAGCGCTCGGTGCACCACCCACGGCGCTGGAAGGCGTAGTCGCCGCCGCGCTCTCCGGAATCTGGAGCTTGGTGTTGCAGCCAGGGCAGCGGACAACCTTGCCCGCCATTTCTGGCTCTGCTTTCAGACTCATTCCGCACGTTGGGCACTTGAACTTCACAGGCGTTCTCCTTGGTTTAAGATTTCACGAGGGGGTGGGGGGACTCCGGGTGAGGAGGGCGTGTAGGGTAACACCCCCGCTTCACGGCACTCAACCCGTTTTCTTTGATTTTTTAAGAAAAACATTCATTTGGGTCATCTTTCTGGCACACCCGGGCATTTTTTGAGCGCGCCTCCATGGTGGTAAGAGCGCAAAATGCGCCTCATGAAAATGGACGTCGAGTTCCGAAGGGAAATTCGGATGTCATGCGCACCCTCGTTCTTCCGTACGGCGCTGCTGGCTTGATTCAGTCGTTCTCCGGTCGCGGGTCGCGGCCAAGAAGCTCCTGCAAGGCGCGTTTGGGCGGCTTGTTCTCGTAGAGCACGCCATAGACAGCATCCATCAGCGGGGTGCGCACGCCGGCCTCACGGGCGGAGTGCCACAGGCTCTCTGTATTAGGCACACCCTCAGCGACCATGCGGGTGCTGGCGATGATTTCAGGAAGGGGCATGCCCTGGCCGAGAAGCTTGCCCACGCGGTTGTTGCGGCTGTGTTCGGAGTAACAGGTGGCCACCAGATCCCCCACCCCACTGAGACCGTAAAAGGTCTCCACCTGCCCCCCGCGCGCGACACCCAGACGCACCATTTCAGCGAGGCCACGTGTGACGAGCGCGGCGATGGCGTTGTCCCCCAAGTTCAACCCGCGCGCGATGCCTGCAGCGATGGCATAGACGTTTTTCATCGCACCGGCCCATTCGACGCCCAACACATCCTCACTCGTGTAGCAGCGGAACCACGGGAGCGTGAAGCAGCCCTGTAGAGCCAGCCCGGAGGCGGCGTCATCACACGCCACGACACCGGCACTCGGCATCTGGCGGGAGATTTCCTCGGCGTGATTCGGTCCGGAGAGTGCCGCATGCCGATGCTGGGGAAAAACATCCCCCAACACGCCGGACATGGTCTTGCCCGTGCTCATTTCAATGCCCTTCGTGCAAGAAAGGAGGAGTTCGTTTCCGTGAAACACGCCTGCGTCGTGAAGCTGTGCGGACACGGCGCGCAAGCCCTTGGAAGGCACTACGAAGACTACGAGATCAAACTGAGCCTCCTTGAGCACGGCGAAATCATGCGTGGGCACGACACGCTCGTGAATTTCCAATTCCGGCAGGTAGCGCTCATTGTGCCGCGTGCTGGCCATGCCACTCATCAGCGCTTCATCGCGGCCCCAGAAGACAACGTCGAGCCCACGACGCGCGAGCATATCTGCCAATGCCGTGCCCCAGCTCCCCGCGCCCAGAACGAGGGCGGACTTGAGTGGAGGGACACTTTCGGAAGAAAAAGAAGAGGAAGACGGTGAGGTGCTGGTGGGCATGAGGCAATGCTTCAGACAGCGAGTGTAGCAAAGCCCTCCCAAAAACGCCACCACCGGCAGTCGGCGAATTCTCTCCACTCCCCTCCCCCACAGGCGATTGAAAGTAAAGGGAGACCGCCATGAACGACACCGCCACCCTCATCCACGCCTGCTATGGCGCCTACCAATCACGGGACCGCAAGGCCTTCGAAAGCCTGCTCGCGGATGATTTCACCTTCAGCAGCCCTCTTGATGACAATATCGACAAGGCGGCGTACATGGAGCGCTGCTGGCCGAATGGAACTGAGCATCAGAACTTTCTCATCGAAAAGCTCTTCACCGATGGCGACGAAGGTTTTGTAACCTATCGCTGCGAGCGAGCTGACGGCAGTGCCTTTCGCAACACCGAATTCTTCAAAACTCACGCTGGCAAGGTGCGTCATGTGGATGTGTACTTCGGCAGCGATATAGCGAGCGAAGTAAACGAAGAGGCCATCCAGGCCATTCTTGATGGCACCATCGAAGCCATCCGCGCCAGGGACGCCCAGGCCTTGCTCAAGGACTATGCGGAGGACATGATCGTGTTCGACGTCCTGGAACCTCTCCGATATGTGTCTTCCAAAGAAGTCGGTGAGCGCGCGGCTCAGTGGCTCTCTTCATTTGAGGGACCGATTCAATACGAACTCAAAGACGTGGACATCACCATTGATGACGAGGTTGCCTTCTGCCACTGCCTGAACCATGTGATCGGCACAAAGAAAGACGACGGAGAAGAAATCGACATGACGTGGAGATCCACGCTGGGTTTCCAGAAGCTGGACGGCGTGTGGAAAGTCACTCACTCACACGCGTCAGTCCCCTTCAACATGGTGACGGGGATGGCTTCCACGAATCTGAAGGTTAGTTAATGCTTATTCAATGAACAGCTGACAACTCATTGCGACTGCGAGATGAGATTGTCGGCATAAGACCGTGCTTCAGATGGCGAGTGCAGCAAAGCTATTCTTAAAACGCAACCATCGGCAGCCGGCGAATTGCATGAATGGAATGCACACAGTGAATAAAGCGGCAATTGCCGGAGGCCGCACACCCTCCAAGGTAATGCGGTGACCGAACATGAACGCGACGCCGAGCTATGCCGCCTCTTTGTTTCGCAGGCCAGGAGGTTCCTTGCCGGGCACCCGGAGATCCAGCACACATGGTCGATTGATGGTGATGAGGATCATGCGATCCTCGAAATCGCAGGAAAGGGTGATGCCGGTTTTGATATCATGATCCAGATTGATACGGACGAGATCACCTTCCGTGGCGAGGGCTGGCACGGCCACTGCCTGAGCGAGGATCCGAAGACCGAGTTCGTGGCCAGCATGCTGGGCCTGCTGCGAGACTTGCTCAGTCCCTCCATGCGCATCCGGGAGAGGCTTTCCAACGAGACGCCTTACAAGTGGACTCTTGAGAATTTCGAGGATGGGAAGTGGGTGAGTGAAAACACCTCTGGCGTGTTCTTTTGGAATCGATTTGGGAAGAAAACGGAGAAGGTCTATAGCAATGAGGTGCTGCCTGCGCGGGTGGTGGTGGTGGAGCAGGAGGGGAATGCACACGAATGATCCGGATGCTGTGACGCGCAGCGTCCTTGGACTGCGCGCAGCCCTGCTGCCGCTTTCCAGAGTCCACAGCCTGCTGTGGCGATGGTGACACCCGCTCATAGGGTGACGTGTCCAGAAGAGCTTGGCTACTTCGTCGCGGTGAGGCGTGCAGCAGGCTGCACTGAGGGAAAGCGGCGGCAGGGCTGCGCGCAGTCCAAGGCCCTCGGCACCACTTCCGCATCCTCAACCTGACGCCAATGCATCCCTTGTCTAATGCCTCGTTGAGGACTGGCGTTGCCTGCCCCTCTCTCGGTCACATGATGCCTTGACCAAAATGCTCCTCCCTTAGTGCCCCAGCATCCAAGGCCGCGCGCTTTGCTTCTGCGCCTGGAGCTTGCCGAGCTTGGTTTCCACGTAGCGTTTCTGCCGCACACCTTTAGAGCCGGCGGGGCCGTGATTGCAGCCACTGCTGCAGGTGTGTCCGCGTCGGCGTTTGGGAGACATCTCCGCCTCCATCGCAGCGGGGCCGCCGGTGCTGAAGCGGGGCTCATGGCGGCTGCGCTCGTTGGTGGTGTGGGCGAATCGGACGTTGCGATTCATGAGCGCGAGATTCGGCGCGACGATGAAGCGCTCCGCGAGTCCACTGCATACAGGACACGTCGCGGCGTGATTGCGCTCTTCAATGCTGCGGAAAAGTTCGAAGGCACCGCAGTCCTCGCAGGAATAATTGTAAACAGGCATGAGGAAGGAAGATGGACGTTGAAGGTTCTGCCCCCTCCACGAGGAGCTCCGAGGATTGGACTCTGGAGCTCTCGGGAGTGATGGGAGTGGGGTTGTTTTATGAAACCACGGCGAGGTCCGTGCCGGGCTCCACCTTGATGGTGGGTCCATCGGCATTGGGCCGGATGTCGAAGTCGAAGATCTCCGTCGGCAGCCAAAGCGTGGCGCAGGCGTTCGGGATATCCACAATGCCGCTGATTCGTCCCTCTACCGGAGCGGTGCCAAGGATGGCATAAGCCTGCTCACCCGTGTAGCCGAACTTCTTCATGTACTCGATGGCGTTGAGACACGCCATGCGGTACGAGACATGCGGATCCAGGTAGTGCTGCTTGCCGGTCTCATCCACGGAGATGCCTTCGAAGATGAGGTGGCGCTTGTACTCAGGGGAGAGCGGGCTCGGTTCGAAGATGGGATTCACGATGCCATACTTCGCCACGCCGCCCTTGATGAGGCTGACGCGCAGGTCGAGGTAACCAGCCATTTCAATGGCGCCGCAGAAGGTGATTTCACCATCGCCCTGGCTGAAATGGATGTCCCCCATGGAGAGTCCGCCATCCTTCACATAGACAGGGAAATACACCTTGGAACCCTTTGTCAGGTTCTTGATGTCGCAGTTACCACCATGTTCACGGGGTGGCACGGTACGGGCTCCCTCGGCAGCGGCCTTCTCCTTGGCTTCGCCGGTCAGCTTGCCCATGTGCGCCGTGGGAGCGTAGGGCAGAGCCGCGAGAGCGGGGACGCGATCCGGGTTGGTGTCGTAGAGTTCCTTTTCACGAGTGTTCCACGTCTCAAGCATCTCCTTGGAAGGAAGGCAGCCGATGAGACCAGGGTGCATGACGCCGGCGAATTCCACCTTGGGAATGTGGCGGGAGGAGGTGTAGATGCCGTGGAAATCCCAGCACGCCTTGCGCGCATCTGGATAGTGCTCCGTGAGGAAGCCACCACCATTGGTCTTGGCGAAAATGCCGGTGAAGCCCCACGCGGATTCTTCGAGGACACCCACGTCCAGGATATCCACCACGAGAAGGTCTCCGGGCTCCGCGCCTTCCACACCGATTGGGCCGCTGAGATAGTGTACCTTGGAAAGGTCGACGACCTCCACGTCCTTGGCGTTGTCGTCGTTCAGAATCTGGCTGCCCGTCCAGTCAATGCATTCAACCCGGAACTCGTCGCCAGGCTTGACGGTGGCGACCATGGGAATATCCGGGTGCCAGCGGTTGTGAAGGTATTCCTGGGATTCGGGAGAAGCGTTGAGGTCAACTTTGATCAGTGTTTTCATAGCGTGTGCAGACGTTGTGGTTTTTGGTTTGGCAAATTGGGATGGCGGCGCCCAGACGAGTCCTGGGATGAGGCATCACTGCCCTCATCACACCGCGAGCATGGCCTTGATCTTGGCGGCATCGACGGCGTCGCGTTTGTCCTCGCGAATGAGCTTGCCCTTGTCGATCACCGCGATGCGGTCGCAGGTATCGAGGACGAAGGAGAGCACCTGCTCGCTCACGATGATGGTGAGCTTCTTCATGTCGCGGATCTCGCGCAGGCTGCGGGAGATGTCCTTGATGATGGAGGGCTGGATACCCTCGGTCGGCTCATCGAGGAGCAGCACACTGGGATTCGTCATCAGCGCGCGACCGATGGCGAGCTGCTGCTGCTGGCCGCCGGAGAGGTTGCCGCCCTTGCGGTTCTTCATGTCGCGCAGCACGGGGAAGAGGGAGTAGATTTCATTCACCGCCTCCTCACTCACGCTGCCCTTCACCCCGGAGATGAGATTCTCATACACCGAGAGGTAGGGGAAGATCATGCGGCCCTGCGGCACGAAGGCCACTCCCTCGGACACGCGCTTGTAGGAGGGCTTGTGGGTGATTTCTTTGCCCTTGATGGAGACCGAGCCATCCGCCGTGGGAATCATGCCGATGAGGCTGCGGAAAAGCGTCGTCTTCCCCATGCCGTTGCGTCCCACGATGCCCAAGATTTCGCTTTCAGCGGCGCTAAAGCTCAAATCCGGAATCACCACGCTCTGCCCGTAGGCTACCTTGAGATTTTTGACATCAAACATGATGGGATGGTTTATAGGATAAGATGATGTGTCAGTGGCCGATGTAGACCTCGATGACCTTCGGGTCGTTCTGCACGGTCTCCATGGAGCCCTCGGAGAGGACCTTGCCCATGTGCATGACCGTGACGCGGTCGGCGATTTCCTTCACGAACTCCATGTCATGCTCGATGACGATGACCGAGCGGTTCTGGCAGATTTTGCGGATGAGCCTGGAGGTGGCCTCGCGTTCCTTCACACTCATGCCGGCCACCGGTTCATCCAGCATGATGATCTCCGGGTTCTGCATGAGCAGCATGCCAATCTCCAGCCATTGCTTCTGCCCGTGGCTGAGAATGCCGCCCTCCGTATCCAGCTTGTCATCCAGACCAATTTCCTTCGCGACATCCAGGCACACCTGCATGATCTCCGGTTTGCGCCGGTAGAAGAGGCAACTGAAGATGCCTCGCCCCTTCGGGTGGGAGAGTTCCAGATTCTCCAACACGGTGAGATTTTCGTAGATGGAGGGTGTCTGGAATTTTCTCCCGATACCCTGGCGCACGATGCGGTACTCACGGTTGCCGCGGATGTTCTTGTCCTTGAACTTCACGCTGCCCGAGGTGGCTCTCGTCTTGCCACAGATGAGATCCAGCACTGTGGTCTTGCCGGCACCGTTCGGGCCGATGATGACGTGTACAGAGTTGCGGTTCAGGTAGAAGTTGAACCCATCCACCGCCTTGAATCCATCGAAGGACACGCCGAGGTCTTCCACCTCCAGCACAAAGTTTTCGTTCGGCATCATAGGGGTAAATCAATCTGCGCGGTTGGGGATGTCAGTGGTGACTGCAGGAGCAGCGCCAGCGGTGGCGGGAGTAGTCTTCGCTTTCAGACCGCGGATGAGTCCGGCGGTCTTGCCACCGAGTGCGATGAGCTTTTCCTTGGCCCCTTTGGACTTGTCGAGAATGCCCGCCAGTCCATCCGGGAAGAACATCACTACCGCGATGAAGGTGCCACCCATGAGGTAGAGCCAGGCATCGGGATAAGCCTCCGAGAAGGCCGTCTTGCCGAAGTTCACAATCAAGCACCCGAGGATGGCGCCAATCACGGAAAGCCTGCCGCCCACCGCGGTGAAGATGACCATCTCAATCGAAGGCACGATGCCGATGATGGAGGGGGACATGAAGCCCACCTGCAGGACGAAGAGCGCACCGCCCAAGCCGGCGAGCATGGCCGCAATCGTGAATACGAACGTGCGGAAGATGGCTACGTTGTATCCCGAGAAGCGCACACGCTCCTCACGGTCGCGAATGGCCATGAGCACACGACCTGTGCGGGTGTTGATGATGTACTTGGCGAAGAGTGCGGCGAGGATAAGCAGCGCCACGCAGACGAAGTAGAGGGTGTACTGCGCGCCCGTGGACCGGATGTCCCAGCCCATCAGCGTCCTCAAGTCCGTGATGCCGTTTCTTCCCCCGGTGTAGCCCTGGTTTCCATCAATGCCGAGCGACATAATGAGCGCGATGGCCTGGGTGATGATGGCGAAGTACACGCCCCCCACCCTTCTGCGGAACATGGCCCAGCCGATGACGAAGGCGATGATGCCTGGCAGCAGGAAGACCGCAAAGGTGGTGAAGGTAAAACTCTTGAAGGGCTCCCAGAACCACGGCAGCGCGGTGAGTTGGTTCCAGTCCATGAAGTCAGGGATGCCCGGCGTGCTCTGAATCGCCGTGCTCTGCGGGTCAGACGCCTCCAGCTTCAGGAACATGGCCATGGCGTATCCTCCGAGACCGAAGAATACGCCCTGGCCCAGGCTCAGAATCCCGCAGCGGCCCCACAGCAGGACGAGGCCGATGGCGACGAAGCCAAAGGTCAGGTACTTGCCGACCAGGTTCAGGCGGAAGATGGGAAGCACCAGCGGAAGGACAACCAAAATGAGGGCCGCAAAGAGCGCGAAGGCAACGGCCTCTCCTCGATTTTTAAACAGGGTTCGAAACGCAGCAGTCATGGCATCAGATGGGGGGGGGTGAGGTGAATCAGCGTTGATTGATGAGATGACACTCAGTGTGCGCGGACCTTGCTTGGGAAGAGACCCTGCGGACGGAACATCAGCGCGATGACGATGACCAGCAGCGTGGCGACCTTGCCCTTCGTGCCCTCCAGGAAGAACTCGAGAATCGACTGCGCCTGGGCGATGCCAAAGGCAGAGGCAAGCGAGCCCATGAGGCTGGCGGCACCACCGAAGACGACCACGAGGAAGGCATCCACAATGTAGCGGCTGCCGCTGTCCGGACCGGTGGAGCCGATGGTGGTGAAGGCCGCACCTGCGATGCCTGCAATACCGCAACCGAGTGCAAATGCGAGACGGTCCACACGCTCGGTATTGATGCCGACGGCAGCGCTCATCTTGCGATTCTGCACCGTTGCTCGGAGGCGCAGACCGAAGGAGGACTTGAACATGAAGAGCAACAGTCCCATGGAGACTGCAATGGCGAGCCCCAGCACGAACATGCCGTTGATGGGAATATCGAGACCTTCTTTCGGTGAGTAGGAACCCATGAGCCACTCAGGCAATGTGGGAGTCACTTCACGCGCTCCGAAGATGGAGCGGAATCCCTGCTGCATGATGAGGCTCAGGCCCCAGGTAGCGAGCAAGGTATCAAGAGGTCGATGATAGAGATGTCGTATCAAGCCCCACTCGACCAATGCGCCCACGATGGCGCAGATGAAGAAGGCGATGAAGATGGCAGCAACGAAATAGTAGGGACCGAAGGAAGGAGCGTACTCGTGTGTGAGCGTGGAGCAGAGGTACACGGTGTAGGCACCGAGCGCCATGAACTCGCCGTGTGCCATATTGATGACGCCCATCTGGCCGAAGATCACAGCCAGGCCGAGGCCCATGAGGAGCAGCACGCTGAACAGGCTGATGCCTGCGAAGCCCTGCATGAGGAAAATGTTTTGTAGGTCTTCCCAACTATATTCCATGACTGGTGGGGGTGTGGGTGGCGGGTGTGAGTGGGACCGAAGCGGTCGAAGTGTTGATGAGGTGCGGGAAGCTGAAACTGCAGAGCTCTCTGTCTACTTGTCTGGAGAATGGAGGACCCAGTGTTTGTGTCCGGGTCCTCCCGCCCCTCCCGCGAGCGCGGCACATCGCCGGTTGGCCACGTCGCGGGAGTGGTAGGGGGAAATTGTCAGATGGGTTTATTGATAACCCTTGGGGAACGGATCGGGCTCAATGAGCTCGGATTCGTAGAGAACCTTCGCCTGGCCATCATCCTGCCACTGGCCGATGCGGAGCTTGCTCCACAGGTGGTGGTTGGGGTGGACCTTCACGTAACCTTCAGGAGCCGTCTTGAGCTCAAGGTCTGGTGAGGCGGCTGCAATCTTGTCGATGTCGAAGCTGTTGGCCTTCTCCACCGCGGCCTTCCACAGCCAGGGTCCGAGGTAGCCCGCCTGCGTCACGTCACCGATCACGCTGTTGGCGCCGTACTTCTCCTTGAAGGCCTTCACGAAGGTCTTGTTGTTATCGTTGTCGAGGCTCTGGAAGTACTTCATAGCAGAGTAGAAGCCGACGAGGTTTTCACCGCCGATGCCGAGCACTTCGTCCTCAGTCACCGAGATGGTGAGGAGTGTCTGCTTGGCGCTGGTGATGCCCGCGGCCTTGAGCTGCTTGTAGAAGGACACGTTCGAGCCACCCACGACGATGGCGTAGATCACGTCCGGCTTCTTGAGCTTGATCTTGTTGATCAGGGAGCCGAACTGCGTGTGACCGAGCGCGTAGTATTCCTCACCCACGACGGTGCCCTTGATCACATTCTCAATGTGCTTGCGGGCAATCTTCGCAGAGGTACGCGGCCAGATGTAGTCCGAGCCGATGAGGTAGAAGGTCTTGGCCTTCTTCTCCTTCACGATCCAGTCGAGACCGGCAAGGATCTGCTGCGTGGCTTCCTGCCCGGTGTAGATCACGTTCTTGGACTGCTCCAGGCCTTCATAGAAGGTCGGGTAGTAGAGCATGCCGTTCTCCTTCTCGAAGACGGGCAGCACGGCCTTGCGTGATGCGGATGTCCAGCAGCCGAAGACGGTACCGACCTTGTCACTCACGAGGAGCTTCTTCGCCTTTTCAGCGAAGGTGGGCCAGTCACTGGCGCCGTCCTCCTTGATGACCTTGATCTGTCTACCCAACACGCCACCAGCAGCATTGATCTGGTCAATCGCGAGCTGCTCCGCCTGGATGGAACCCGTCTCGCTGATGGCCATGGTTCCCGTGGCAGAGTGGAGCTGACCAACCGTCACCGTATCATCCGTCACCGCGAGGCCGGTGGTATTCACTTCAGAGGTGGGTGGCTTGGCCTGGGCTGTAAGCCCTGTGATGGCAAGCAGCGCGGCCATGGTGCGCAGCTTGCTTTTGAATATTGGAGCTCGTTTTTTCATTGGTGTTTCTGTGATGACGGTTGGCGGTGGTCATCAGCGCGCCGTTCGTTCGGTGTGCTGCGGCATCTCTCCGCTCTCTTTTCAGCATGGCTGATCGGATCGCTTGGATTTGCGAAACCAGCTAAAGCACCGCCCGTGCCGCAGGTATGCCAGCCGAACTGGGTCATGATGAAAAGAATTCACCCTGCCTTTTGCCCACGCTTGCCGTGGCGTGAGTGATCTGGAAATAGCGTCATTCCCAGTGCATCGCAGGAATGGATCATGCTTTGTCCTGTTTCAGCATGTGTCCCCCACGTCCTGTCCGTTCCGCGCGAGTTGCGAATTCAAGATGAATTTTCGGATTCATGATCACTCCCGCGAACACGACTTTGATTCAAACTGAGCCCGGAGCCATCGATTCACGGCGGCTGCAGATGTTTCTCGCGGCAGCGCAGACTTCCAGCTTCGCGGCGGCTGCAGAGCGGTTGAGTCTCACGCCCTCTGCCGTGAGTCATGCCATCAAGGCGCTGGAGGAAGAGTTTGATTGCAATCTCTTCAAGCGTCACGGCCCTCGCGTCACGCTTACGCGTGCTGGCATCCGTCTCATGCCACTCGCGGAAGAGCTGCTTACACGCATGGCGCGCCTGCGTCAGGAAGTGACCACCATCCAGGGGAACCCACGTTCCCTGCGCGTGATGATGCCGGAGTGCTTTGCCTCTTCCATGCTGCCCAAGGTGCTGCCTGATTTCATGGAGTGCTTTCCTCTCGCGCTCTTCGAAATCGTGCCGGGAGACACGGATGATGACAGTGCCGTGGAAGCACTGCTCGCCGGTGAACTCGATCTGCTGATCTCATATCATGCTCGACCGGGTCGCGATGTGGTGCGGCGAGATCTCTTTCATGAGCCGCTCTCGCTCTATGTCGCGCCCTTCCATTCTCTCGCGCGGAAGGCGCCGTTTGAACTGAGCATGCTGGAGCATCACCCGCTCGCGCTGGCCAACGGAGCGCTGGTGAAGCTGGCAAAGGAGCGGCTCTTCAGTGGTGATTTTGGAAAGACACGTGTCTGGCAAATGCCAAGTGTGGAGAGTGCGCGCGAACTGGCTCGCGTGGGCCAGGCCGTGGCGCTGCTGCCATTGCGTCTTGCAGCGAAGGCAGTCAGCCAGGGACATCTCATGCCGCTGAGCAGCGCGGGCGTGAGCGCGCAGTGGTCATGCGCCATTCATTGGTCTGGCCGCGTGGAGCTGAGCTGGGCGGCGGAGGTGTTTGTGAGTCTCGTGGCAATGGTGGCGCAGGAGGGGGATGAGGGGGGCGCGGGAGCGTGAGGCTGGTATTTGGCGTCGCAGCATGCCCAAGGAGTGGGGGCATTCCTGCCCCCATGGAGATGCGACATGCCGGCGGAATACGGCATCACCAATTGAGATGAACCGCAAAGCAACAGAGCAACGAAGCAACAACGTGCTGTTGGGAGAGGTGCGCGCACCTGTCGTAGGCGCGAGATTGCATGGCGAATGGAGTCAGGAGACTTGCAACGCAAATGGGGGCAGGAATGCCCCCACTCCTTGGACATACTGCGACATCATGGGTGGGTTTGTCACGACGGTGACTCAGGCTGCCAAACATTGCGGCGCCAATGCAGCCCCGAGTTCCTCGGCATTGAACACACCCTCGCCCAGCGGCACGCGTTCGGCGAGGAGTTGCAATTCTGTCGCGAGCCACTCCTTGTCGGGTTGAAAATCCTTTTGTTCTACTCCCGCGAGATGACGCTTCGCTGCTTGCAGCAAGACAGAAGCATCACAGCGCGGCGCACCCATGCGTGCCATTTGATCCGCGACCTTCAGGAATTCCGCATCATCCTCCAAGCGCTTGTGCATGCCAGCCAGCGCGAGTGGCAGCAAGGCGAACTCTTCCTCGTGTTCGGCCACGAGTTCCCTTCTGCAGAAGATAACCAACTGCTGGGCATACTTCCCGGGCTCAAATCGTGGATCAAGTTTCCCATTCCCCTCCACCTGCGCCTGCATGCCCCAGGGAGTAGGTGCCACCATGCCATCCAGCGTGCCCGCTTCGAGCCCCTTGCGCATGAGTTCCATGGGCAGCACCTTGAAGGCGGGAGGGTCCAGATGTTTCTTCGCCACATGAAGCTGCCACGTGAGAATCTGGTAGCGCGTGAGGGAGCATCGTCCCTCGATGCCAAACACCAGGCGCTTGGTTTCTCCCTTCTTGTTTGCCGCCTTCGGGGGCTGTGCCAGCTTTGCAGCCTTGCTCGTGAGCACCAGCTCTGTGGGACAGGCGTGCAGCACCATGGGCACACTCCACACGCCCTTCTGCGCTGGCTTGTTCACAAGCTCCGTGATGCCCAGTTCCCAAGGCAGCAGGCCAGCAGCCAGCTCTCCCGTGAGCAGCTGGCGGATGATGCGTCCGTAACTGGGACACGGCAGCATGCGCCAGGCCTCGTTGCCCTTCGTGTGGGCAAGCAGCGGCATGGCTTCGAGGGATGGGACGAATCCAGTGGAAAGAATGGGGGGCACGCGAATGGGGGGTTCGGTGATGTTTTTGAACCTGCCAAGCACATCACATGCCGCCGGCGTGCATCTTTCGTCACGAATGGAAAATCATCCGTCACAAGAATGTGCGAATGATATACCATGATACAAAATGCAGGATTATTTCCTGTGGGGTGCATTTTACGCATGAACGTGAGGGCAAAGATATCGAAGCGGTGCCGAAGGCCTTGGACTGCGTGCAGCCCTGCTGCCGCTTTGAAGAGTCCGCAGCCTGCTGCGGCGTTGGTGACACATGCTGGTAAGGCAATGCGCACTGAAGGTTTGGCGACTTCGTCGCGGTGAAGCGTGCAGCAGGCTGCACTGAGGGAAAGCGGCAGCAGGGCTGCACGCAGTCCAGGGACGCTCCGCGTCACAGTATCCGGGCCGTGTGTGTTATTCTTGCCTCCTCTGGCACCCCCTCAGTTCTCTTAAACCTCACGCGCAGGGAACTGGAACGCAAAACACCCGGATAAAGCAGCGCTTCATCCGGGTGTTTCTGTGATTCTTCTAAACCTGACTTCGCAGTAACTATTCTGACCTTGCCTCGATTTGCTTCGTGGCGGGCACGAGGCCGACGGTGAGCACCTGGCCTTCGCCGAGGTACTGCTTGGCCAGCGCTTCGAGGTCTTCCTTCTTGATGCTGGAGAAGTCATCCATCAGCGAGCGGGACCAGTCGAGGCGATAGGGCTGTGCCTGGCAGTTCATCAGCGTACGGGCGAGCCAATAGCGATTATCACGGCGGGTCTGGATGAGCTGCTGGAGCATCGGCTCACGCGCGCGCTCGAATTCATCAGCCGTGATGCCCTTCTCGATGTTGGCACCGATTTCCTTGAACATGGGCTTCACCTTCTCCACCTGGTCAGGCTTCAAGGTGGCAGCGGCAAACATGTAGCCGTAGTCGGTGAAGGTATCATTCGCCAGGTGGTGGGCCATGGGGCTGTAGGTCTCGCCAAGCTCTTCGCGAATCTTCAGACGCAGACGGTCATCCAGAATCTGGCCGAGCAGGATGAGCCTGCGCGTGCGCTTGATGTCCATCATATCCGCCGTGGGCCAGTAGGCCAGCGCCCAGGAGCGGGTGATTTCCGAGACAAAGGAGAAGTCCTTGTTATGCACATCCTTGGGGAAGGCAATCTTCCGCGCATCCGCGAACTCTGGCTTCTTGTCCTGGCGCTTCGGCAGGGCACCGAAAGTCTTGCTAATGACTTCAAGTGCCTTGTCCGGGTCGATGTCACCCACCACGGAGACTTCCATGTAGCCATTCTGCAGCGCAGGCGTGAGCCAGGCCTTGAGCTCGGCGAGGCTGCGCTCGTCCATGACCTTGCGGTCGGGGTAGCCGAAGCGGGCATCACCACTGCGGATGAAAGCTTCCACCTTGTCCTGCATCACACCTTCGTCGGTGTGGTCAATGGCAGTGTAGAGCGCGTCGAGGTTCTTCTTGAACTGACGCTCGGCTTCATCGCGCCAGCCGGGGGCAACGAGGTTCGCGGCGAGACGCTGGCACTGGGCCTCGAAGTCCTGCGGCGTAGTGCGCCCGGAGAGAACGAAGGAGTCATCATTGATCGCAAACTCCGTGCTCACCGTCTTGCTGGCGAAGATACGGCGCAGGTCATCCACGCTGTGCTTCTCCAGACCGGCCAGGGGGAACACGCTCTGGGCAAAGGGAATCATGCCCGGCTTGTCCTTGGGCACTTCCAGCTTGCCACCACCAAAGGTCACCATGATGCGCACGCCGTTCTTTTCGAAGTCGGTCTTCTTCACATTCGCGCGCACTTCGTTGCCGAAGACGGCCTGCGTGATTTCCAGGTCCTTCACTTCCTTGCGTGAGGCAATCTTGCCCGCTTCACCGAAGTTCGTATAGGCGAACTCCAGTGCCTTCGCCTGTTCCGGTGCCTTCACTTCCTGCTTCTGGCTTTCGCGGAAAGCAGCGAGGATCGTCTCAGGAGCATTTTCGAGCTTCAGGTTGCCACCAATGAAGACCTGCACATCCGGATTCTTCCAGACTTCCTGCAGGGACTTATGACAATCTTCCGCTTTGATGCCAGCGAGATCTGCCGTCACGCGTTTGAGGTCTGCATCCGGGTCGGTGATGACCTGCTCGCTGCCGAGCTGGCGCACAAAGCCATCCGCGAGGTCGCTGTTCTTGCGCGTGTCCTTCTGCTCAGCGCGCAGGCGCACGCCCTTCAGGAAGGAACTGGTGGCCTCGGCGAACTCAGCCTCGGTGAAGCCATGCTGCACCGCGCGGCGCAGCTCCTGCTCCGCCAGCGAGAGGGCGGCCTGCCACTGCTCCGGCTTGCTCTTCGCATAGATGCCGTTGCTCTCGACGAACTTGAACATGTCGAAGTTGTAGGCCTGTCCTTCCAGGATGGGCGAGTTCTCCGCCTTGGCCAGCTCGCTGAGGCGCTGGTTCAGCATGTTGTCCGCCAGGGTGCGGATCATCTTCTCACGGCGCTTCCCGGCGCTGTCGTTCGCCCTGCTCGCTTCACGCGGCACTTCGATGCTGATCTCGGTGGCGGCTGCTTCCATCTCGGTGTGCAGCATGGCCTGGAGTCCACGACCCTTCGTCACCTTGCCGAAGCTGGGGTCTTCCGACTCCCCACGGCGGGCCTTGGCATCGCTGAAGTTCTTCTTGATGAGACCTTCCACCAGGGGAATGTCCACGTCACCCACCACGACGACCACGGCACGCTTCGGCGTGTACCACTTCTCATAGAAGTCTGCGAAACGCGGGCGGGCCATCTTGTTCAGTGTCTCCTCGACACCGATGGGCATGCGGAAGGGAATGAGCGACTCGGGCAGGGAGAACTTGTACCCGGCCTCCATGGTGCGGGTGTCCACGCTGTCGCGCGCGAGCTTTTCGCTTAGGATGACGCCGCGTTCCTTGTCGATTTCCTCCTGGCCCAGCAGCATGCCGTCCAGGTCATCGCGGAAGAGGTCAAAGGCCTCCGTGAACATCTTCTCGTCCACGCGGGGCAGTTCGAGTTTGTACACCGTCTCCTTGAAAGAGGTGTGTGCATTCGTATCCGCGCCGAAGCCCATGCCCAGGCGCTGGAAACGCTCCACCATGGTGCCAGCCGCGAAGCGCTTGGACCCATTGAAGGCCATGTGCTCCAAGAAGTGGGCCATGCCCTGCTGGTCATCCTCTTCCATCAGCGAACCCGCATCCATGTACAGGCGCACGCTCGCGCGGCCGGCGACGGGAAACTTGTTCGGGTAGATAATGTAGCGGAGACCGTTTTCAAGCCGTCCGAAGACGGCCTTGGAGTCGGGTTTGAGATCACTGACCTCTTGGGGCCAGACTTCAGCCCGGGAAGTGATGGGTAACAGGGAGACGCACAAGGCGGCAAATAGACAGAAGCGCATGATGGAATGGAATGGCGTGTATGAAACTATGATATGTATACGGCGCAAACCGGTAGGAAAATAGAGGCATCGCGCCCCTACCCGTTCAAAACTTTCGCAACCTGCACGTTGGCCGGGTCACTTACGGTCCTAGCCGCGCGACCTTTCCAAGAGACCGAACATCAACAGGGAGAGGATGATGGGCAGTTCATCCTGCACCGGCACCTCGCCGAGCTTTTCAATATCAAACCGGCCCTCCAGAAAGGCGCGCCGCTTCGTAAAGCGCATGGCCGGCACGCCCTGTCGGGAGATGGTGTACCGAGGATTGAAAAACATGCCCGAGAAGAAGCCCACCACAGGTATGTCCCCGAGGACCGAGTCCACAATCTTCGTCCAGGGGTTCTCCTCCCGGATGTCATAGGCCACCTGGCCGTGGCCATCCAGAATCTCGTAGTGCGCACTCCAGATGGAGCGCATGCCCCGGCGGCGGACGCTGCCAATCGGGGTACCCTCCGGTGTGCGGAAGGTATAGTTCGCATTGAAATCGAGGACGCGGTCGGCCTGGATGGTGGCCAGCAGGCTCTGGCGGGAGGAGTTGGTGAAGACCTCCACGGCTTCGCGGAGCTTGAAGAGCTTCTGCTTCACATAGCAGACCTCCTGCCCATCCGCATCCTGCACATAAACCTGGGGGGCCAGGGCGAGTATCTTGAAGCTCAACTGCAGAGGGTACTTCATCATGGGGCGGGATGTTGGACGGTTCCCGGCACGGCGCAAGCAGCTGTTGCGCAATCCCTTGGCCGGAAGGTGGGGTAGCATTCCCACCGGTGCCCCTTCAGGGTGAGCGCGAAACGGGCGGCCAGAGCGTTTCATTGAGCCTGTGGCTGCTCGAAAGCTTAGTCGCGGAGCAACGACCTACGAATGGAGCGTGGACAGTCTTGTCCGCCTTCTGACGTGCAGCGACCTCCCTCAAGGTGGAAGCGACCGGCGACGCCTCTGGAGCAGCTGGTGGAAGGTGGCCTTACCTGCCAGATAAAAGAGGGTAGTGTGTCAGGAGTGGCGGACAAAAGTGTCCGCGCTCCTTTTGAAATGCCCGGCGACGCGCCTTACGTTGTCACGAGAGCCTGAGCTGCTGCCAAGTATCATATTCCCTCAGCCGCAGCTCCTTACCTTACAGCACATCTCCCAGCCCTGCATCCGGGTCGGGCTCGATGAAACCCTGGCCAACGAGGAAGTCATCCAGGACGTTCAGCGTGGCCTGGTAGATATCGAACGACACGTTGAAATTGAAGAACCCGTGGCCCTGGCCCTCATAGATGACCAGCTCGCAGATGTTCTTCTTCTTTTTCATCCGCTTCGCGAAGTCGAAGGAGGAGTCAAACGACACCACGCGGTCGTGCGTGCCGTGGAAAATCAAGGTGGGCGGCAATCCCGCAGCAATGGCCCCGGCGAGGTTTGCGCGCTTCGCCTGGTCCGGGGTGGTGAAACGGTCAAAGCCGAAACCCTTCTTCGAGGTGTCCAGCACCGGATTGAACAGGGCGAGGGCGTTCGGCGCACACGGGATGGACAGGTCCTCACCCGCCTCATCAAATCCGGGCACCATGGCGGCTGCAGCTGCGATGTGCGCTCCGCCACTGCCACCGGCTCCGACGATTTTCCCCGGGCTGATGCCCAGCTCCACGGCATTCAGACGCAGCCAGCGGAAGGCCGAGCGGGCATCCGCCATGGCATCCACCGGGGTGGAGCCGTGCTTCGCGCTCACGCGGTAGTCGAAGGCCATGGCCAGCATGCCACGGGACGCAAAGTACACACAATGAGGCGCAAACTGGCTCACCTGCCCATTGTCCCAACCGCTGCTGTAGAAAAAGGCAATGACGCTCTTCGGGTAGGGAGGGGCCTTGCTGGCCTCCGGTTCCCAGATGTACACCGGGAGGTTCACTCCTCCCACGGTCTTGTAGATCTCTTCGCGCGCGGTCTTCAGTAGCTCACGATTCCGATCTATCGGAGCTGGCTTGGACAGGCTGTCATCTTGGGAAAGCATGTAGTGGGAAAAAGCAGGCGCGGACAATCAAGAGATTCTCAATGTCGGCAAATACTTTTACGAGGGTGAGTATTGAGATGGTGGGGCGGTGCGGAAAACAAGCACCAATCCTGCCAGTTTTTGGTTCCATGGGCAATTTTAATGAGTGGACCCGCCGCAACGTTTTGCATCCGCCGGGTGCGCTGCTACGATGAATTTCCCATGAACCCCCTGCGCCTCCTTGTCCTCGCAGCCCTCATCATCGGCGCTGGCACCACCGCCCTGCGGGGGCAGGACCCGGAACTGCGGCGGACCCTGGAGCGCGCCTACGGTGGCTGGAAGCAGGCCCTCATCGCGCAGGACCTGACCCGGTGGCAGCAGAACACCGCCACCCACCGGCAGATGGCCACCAGGAACCTCATTGTGAGCCAGAAACAGGAGTTTCCCCACGCCCTCTTTGCCATCCCGATGCGCCCCCCGGAAATCGCGACTCTGCGCTTCGTCGGTCTCGCGGAAAAGGGAAACACCGCCAACCTGGTATACTTTGGCAAGGTGGACCTGGGCCTCGTGGACCCCGCGGAAGTGCCGGAGAGCCTGCTCCTCCTGAAGTTTGTACGCGAAAGCACCGGCTGGAAATTCGACACCACCCGGCTCTTCAACCTCGCCGGTGCCCCGCCGTCCATCCAGGCGACCCTCAAAAATGGCGGCCAGGCCAACTTCCTGGACGATCCCGCCTTTGCCCCCACCGGCGATGTGCCCCCCGTGCCCAAGGCCTGCCCGATACCGGACCGCATCGGCGTGCTCCAGATTGCGTCCTTCGGCTACGCCACCAAGGCTACCGTCAATGGCTTCGACGTAGCCATGGTGCAGGACAACGCCGAGGAGCATCTGGTGATTGGCGGCCTGAAAAACGGCGACAACCCCATGGTGGTGGAAACCCGCCAGCTTCCCGTCCCCGAAGGCGAACAACGCAGCCTGGAAATCAACGCCGTGATCCTCACCGGAGACCAGAAGCGCCCCACCATTGAAGTCTTCAGCTGGAAACCCGAAAAGCATCCCGTGCCCGAGTTCCAGAAGATGACCATCTTCGTGAACAAGATCACGATGCGGGAGTAGGTCGCCCGCCCGCAGCAGCGAGACGGAGGTTAGGCGTCCCGCCTGACAGCGGTCGTTAGGCCTCCGGCCTGACGGGTGGAGCAGCGCACCACTCGCTCTTCACGCCATAGGAACGACTCCGGTTCACCGCAAAGGGGCAAAGCAGCAAAGGACGCAGAGGAGCGAGAGGGGTTGGTCGCAGGGATGGCGCTCGTGAAAAGGCGTGGTGGCCTTTCGTTGCACAGGAGGCAGAGACGCACAGGTCGCGTCGTGGATGGAATTTGCCTGCATAGGCTTTCATCACAAAGGGGCAAAGCAGCACCCAGCACGACGGAGGTTAGGCGTCCCGCCTGACAGCGGGCGTTAGGCCTCCGGCCTGACGTTCGCCACGCCTACTCAGCCCCGCACTTTTCCTTTTCCCCGACGGCCAACTGCTTCGCCAGCACCAGGCAAACGATGCCCGTAGTGAGGAAGAGCACCTCATACGGCAGGAACTTTACCAACCCCGGGACAAATTCCAGCTCCTGTCCCATGCGCTTGAAATTCTGCACGCCGCGATACCACATCCACCCATGGAGGAGGACCACACACACCATCACAATGCCCACCCCTTTTCCCCAGGAGCGAGGGCGCGTCCACACTTTCCAGATGAAGAGCGACCAGAGGCAACTCACGAAAATCACCAGACCGAGATGCTCACGCGATGACCAATGCGGCGCAGGCTCCGTCACCACACTCAGGAGATTCCAGCCAGCCGTGATAGCCAGCAGAATGAGGGCGAGGCGGTGAAGCGGGGTGATGTTTTGCTTTTCTCGATGCATATGGACGGAAGCGAATGGTCCCCATACAACTCACGGCTCACACCGCATCCAGCCTCCACACACCATATGGATTCCAGAAGAGGTCATCCCCCTCGGGGACATGTCGCTCGTCCTGGTGATGTGTAAGCCGATAGCGTGGCGCACCGTCATCAATACCGAAGGTGTGCCCAGTATCGAGCGTTGGTTCATCGACCAACAGGAAGTGATTGAAGACGTTCATCAAGTGTGCGGCATCCGTCAACGGCAGCGCACGAGACACCTCGGAATCCGGCAGGCCGAAGTGGTGCATGCCGCAGGAGTAGTAGTGATCCGCGTCCGCCACCAGTGTGATGACGGCCGTGTATTTCTGAAACGAAGAGCCCGTGAGCAGGGAGAACCATGGCTCCCAGTCGTGAGCCTTCCCACAGCTCTCCACCTTCACCGCGATGCCACCCATGTCGCGCAGCAACGCACTGTACTTCAACACGCGCTCCAGCTGGTCAGGCAGGTCGAGCGGGAAATGCAGGTACACCACACTCCGGTGCTCCCGAATGCGATCCAGCGTTTCTGCCGGCACCTTGCCCTGCCCCGCGACCTTAAACGATTCGGTCATGCGCGCATCGGCGTCACAGAACTCCAGGGGCACCTGTTCCTGAGTCTTCGTATCCCTGAGCACCATGCCCGCCCAGAGGTAGCGACCCTTCGGTTCAAACGCGACCACCCGCTGTAAAAACTCCTTCCTGTCCGCCCACGGACCGGGGATGCAGAGGACCATTTCGAGATTCATTTCATGTCATCGTGCACACAAAGCCGCGGGCTCGCAAGCATTCCCACGAGGCACCACCGCATTCACCCCACTCTCACTTCCCCGCACTCTTCTTCTCCGGCACATAGATCACCTCGCCGGATTTCAACCGGTAGGCGGTGCCGAGGCGCTCGCCGTCGCCGCCGAGGGATTCCGGACTCGCGCGGAAGCGCTCAATCTTCATCCCATCCCGCTTGATGATTTCCATCTCGGGTGTGCCTTCGTTCTTGATCACGGTGGCGGTGGTGCCAGCAGAACTTCGCTCCATCACTTCGTGACTCAGGATGGCCAGCAGGAGTGCCACGGCGAAGGCAATCCACACATCGAAGAGATTCAGCAGGCCCGCTGCGGGATCATCCTCGGAACCTTCGTCCCATTTTCTCCGTTTCCGCCTCATGAGTGGGTGCCGGTGCGCGTGGGGTTAGAAGCCGGGTTCGCGATGACGTGGGCGAAGATGTACTCCAGCTCTCCCATGTCATGCTGGTACCAGTGCTTCCGCACAAGCCCCATGGTGAAGGAACAACAACCAATGAGCACGCCAATCACCGTGGCCGTAAACGCCACCACGAGATGGCTGGAGAGCACCCCCACATCTCCAGAGGCCAGCCCGGTGAGCGCGGGTCCCAGGGGGATGAGCGTGCCCATCAGGCCCAGCATCGGTGCCACCCGCGTGAGCCAGGAGAGCTGTGCCAGCGAAGCAGCCACGTCTCCCTCCAGGTCATCCAAACTCTTCACATAGTCAGGCACGCCGGGAGCATCGCGCTCCAGCAGCACCATGAGCCGCGCAGGAAGACCGAAGGCACACCCACGCAAGGCATGGACCAGCGCTTCGTCATTCACACCTCCCGACAACTTTCCGTGCGCCTGTGCCTGCTTCGCGAGATGGCGAGCCTCACGCAACACACGCTTGATGGCTGGCCGGGTGAACCACTCCCTCACCAAGCCACCCAGCAGCAGCATGGTCCACGCGGCCATGGCCAGGATGCCCAGCAGTGTGGGCAGCAGCAGGGCATTGGAGAGCACATAAAGTGCGTGCTGAATGGCATCCATCATATCCTGTTACATCACATCATACCGAGCCCGACTTCCTGAAGAATCCCACGATGAGCAGCGCCAGAACGAAGGCGCCCGCGAGATAAGTCCAGTTGAAGGTCGGCTTCCCGGCCGCCTGTGCCTGCTCCTCAGCCGCCTTCTCTTCCTCCGCCTTCTGCTTGTTTTTCTGCTCGGTGACGTTCTCCAGCTTCTGCCCCACCACCTTCTCCTCCGCTCCTGCGGCCGAGGATTTTGCGAGGGATTCCTGCATCGCTTTCGCCAGCTCCTGATCTTTGGACACGCCTCCGGAAACCAAGGTCTTGGCCGCATAGCTGGCGAGCTTCACATTGCCTCCACTCACGAGTCCGCCGGAGTCCCCATGCCGCGCGATGGAGTCTGCATACATGCGCGTGATATCCGCAATCTGCGCCTCACTCGCCTGCCACATGCCCTTCCTCGCCGCCTCCAACAACGTGGCCGCAATCTCCTGCTTGGCATGCGGTGACACCTTCTCGAACCATTCCTCCAGTCCCAGCTTGTGCCGGTCCTTCAGCACCACTTCGTAGATATCCGTCCACGTCTGCTGGGAAATACTCTCAGGCCGCGTGACGGACCAGCCAAAGGTGTTCTTCACCATCTCCGCGATGTGGCCCGCGCCAGCGTAGTCATGGCTCTTCATGCCCTGCAGCCACTTCTTGCCCAGTAGCTCAGAGCGCAGGTTTGTGGCCAGCACCTCCTCAAGGTCGCGGATGCTAGCGCCATCAGGGCTGCGTACGTCAGCAATCAAGGCCTGCGGGGTGATCCCCGTCAACTTCTTCACCGCCATGCTGAGCCCGCCGAAATACTCGTACGAATGGTGATTGGTGAGCTGGCTCGTCATGTTGGAAGCCCACACGCGCAAGACTGTGTCCGTGCCCTGGATGGCTTCTTCATAGAGACCGTCCACTTTCTCACCCCACACCTCACCGCTGTACACATAGCTCATGTTGTCCGTGTATACGCCGGTGATTTCGTCCCGATTCTCCCAGACACCCGAGCGCGGCACGAGATAGAGGATGTGGGTGCCGGTCATGTTTCCCGGCTTTGTGCCGAAGATGCGTGCCAGTGAGAACTGCGAGGCACGTGCGCTGGAGAATCCGCGGCGATGCAGTCGTGATTCCATCTCCGTCACGGCATCACGCACGGGATTCTTCTCCTCCTTCGCAGCCGCTGCCAGCCGCACGGCCTTATCCAGCAGCACCATACGGGAGCCGAAGGTTTCCTTGTAATCGCCTCCCACCGCAATGAAGACATCCACTCGCGGACGCTTCAACTCTTCCATCGGAATGAGTTCGACGTCATTCACCAGGTTGTTGTGGTCCCACACGGGGCGCACGCCCAGCAGGAAGAGAATCTGCGCCTCCATAACGCCGTAGTCGCACATGGTCTCCATGCCCGTGAGGTCCATGCCTATCTTCTTCGGCTTGCGATCGCGCAGCAAGTCATTCACCAAGCGGCAGCCCACCTCCCATGCCGCGCGATTGGGTATCTCCTCCGGATTGAGCGAGTACAAGTTTCGTCCCGTGGGCAATGAACCGGAATTGCGAATCGGGTCCGGCCCGGGTCCGGGCAGCGTGTAGCCACCGTCCAGCGCGTGGATGAGCCCGGTAATCTCCGAGTCCGCATTCATGAGTCTCTCCTGCACGTCCCGGGCGAAGGCCACATCCTTCTCTATCTCCGGCGTACGCGGCATGGCGGTGTCCACCTTGCCCTCGAGCGCATCCCCCAGCAATCGTGCGGCCGCATCGCGCTGCATCTGCTTGTCATGCTCCATGTTCTTGATGAAGGGCGCGGCCTCACTGAGATGCTTCAGATACCTCGACCCAAGGATGGAAGTCAGATACGGAAGCCGCTCCTGCTCCGTGGGCGGCTGTCCGAGGATGTGCAGCCTCGTGGGCGTCTGCGAGTCATACAGATGATGCAAATGGTCATCGACACGCGCAATCGCTTCATCCGGGAAGGGCTTCTTGCCCTCTGGAGCACGCGCCACGAGCTCCATATCCTCACGTGTGATTTGCTCGCTGATGCCCTTGCGAAATTCCTCCCTCAACAACCCAGGCTCCAGCGTGTTGAACTTGTGAATGTCATCATGCAGCGTCTTGAACTCCTCCGAGAGCCCTGCGGTCAGCGCCGGCGGCACGCGGTGATCCACCAGCGTGGCATAGGAGCGGCGGCGCGACACGGTGGCCTCGGCGAGGTTATCCGTGATCCAGAGATTGATCACCGGCATCCTGCTGACGCACACATCACTCCAGCAATCCTTGGAGAGTCCGTTCTCCTTTCCCGGCAGCAGTTCCAGCGAACCATGCGTGCCCCAGTGCAGAATCGCATCCGCCCCGAACTCCTCCTCCAGCCACCAGTAGAAGGCGAGATAGCAGTGCGGCGGCGGCACATCACGTGAGTGCAGCAGCTTGTCGTCCTGCTTGTGCCCGCGCTCGGGTTGCGGCGTGAGAATGACATTCCCCATCTGGATGCGCGGTATTACCAGATGCGGTTCACCATTGCGCTTCACCACCATGAGGCGCCCGGGTGGCGGACCATATTTGTCGACCACTGCCTTGCGTCCCTCTTCACTGAGACGGGTATCAAACCACTTCTGATACACTCTGAGAGGAATCAGGGCTGGCTCTCCTTCATCCGCGAGCTTTTCTAAATCGCCCTGCGCCCAGGGTCCGATGTTCCGCCCCCTCTTTTTCAGGTCCTCTATCAAAGCCGCAGCCGTGGCTGGCAGCTTCTCCATCATGTAGCCCGCCGCCTGCAGGCGTGGCAGGAAACGCACCAGACTCTCCGGCCCATCCAGAAACGCACCGGTGGGACTGCCGCGCATCAGGTCATCCTGCCCGAGCCCCTTGTTGTAATAGATGATGGCTACCTTCTTCTCCGCATTCTTCTTCGTGCGCAGGGCCACCAGCTTCGCGGCGCGTGCCGCAAAGGCCTCCACGCGGTCCGGGATGGGCTCATGCAGACGGAATCCCTGGATGCTCGCCTGCAATCCACCCACAACCATCGGCTCAATCGTGCCCCAGTACTCCTGCAGCGACATGAAGAGGCCCACGTCCTGATAGGAAAGACCGCGCGGATTCTTCTGCCACTCGTCCACCGTAGAGGCCAGCATGGACACGGGCCGTAGATAGGGAATGTCGAGCTCCTTGAGGAACTCCCCGTTGTTCCAGTTCGAGCCATGACGGTCCTCGATGAGAATCGCCGGCTTCGCCGCACGAATGAGGCCATTCACCTTGTCCGCACTGTCGCCGAAGATGACCACGGGATTCAGGCCGTGTCGCTCAAGGGCCTCCATTTGCGCGTTCACCACTTTCAGGTCCCGGGTAATCCAGAAGGACTGCTGAATCACAAGCACCGCCACGGGCACATCATCCTTCCAGCGCTGCTTCGACTTTTGAAATTCACGATAGTGCTCGATGTCTGTGAAAGCATCCTCGTGTCCTGGAGCATAATAACCGAACTCAGGAATGATGATGGGAGGCAGCACTTCTTTCTCCAATCCAAGATAGGTCTTCCCACAGTAGCCAATCATGCGGGTGACATTGGTGGGTCCATTCCCACGCCAATAGCTGCGCAGTGCCGGATCCTGGATCAGCAGGCCCTGCTTCTCCAGATCTACCTGGCTGTCGCGTGTATCGAGTGAGAGCACCTTCTGGGCGGCATTGCCCTCATGAGCCTCCTTCAGCTTCGTCGTAAGCGCTGAGGTGCTTGAGGCATCAATGTTGAGCACAAGCACGACGGGAAATGCCGATGCCTCCTTGCTGTCCAACTTGGCAAACTCACCGGCGGAATAGAATCCCGCTGCCACCCCATGCTCACGACACGCCTGGTCCAGCAGCGGCATGGAGCGCTCCCACACCCCCACGAAGGCCAGCTTCGCAGAGGGCTGCGTCGTTTGTTGAGCCATCAATACAGCTGCAGACCACCACAGCAGAAGCGCTGTGGTGGTCGCAATGGTTTTAATCAACTTGGTGATGCCAGGCAACATCGCCGCTTAGAACGTCAGTCGCGCACCCACGACAATGCCGAACCCCGGAGCCACTTTCTGCCGCTGGGCATAAGCTTCGCGGTAGCGCGTGTCGAAGATGTTGTTGAAGGCCAGGGTCAGATCCAGTGCCCGGTCTCCCTCACGCCACACATTCACCCCACCACGCACATTCGTGATGGCCCATCCGGGGATGGTGAAATCATCACGCAGAGGCGGATTGTTTGTATCATTCGGTGAACCATAGGCAGGGTCCTTGGAGAAGCCCGCATCCTGCTCATCATCCGGCGCGTGTCTGCGCAGGCGGTCCGAGAAGACCTCCACCACCTCCACCCACCAGCGACCGGAGGGATGCTCATAGCGCAGACCCACCGTGCCGAAGAAGGGCGGAATGAACCGCGGTGGATAGCCGCTCGCGGTGTCCTTCCCATACGTGTAGGTGGCATTGCCGAAGACTGTCCAGTCATCCGCCAGCTCATACGCCAGCGCGAGCTCGGCACCGGTGACATAACCCTCTCCAATGTTCGCCTCATGCGTGGCGGCGAAGGTTCCCTGTCCGGGAAGCGTTACGGTGCCTTCCGTCTGCGAACCGATGAGATCATCCAGTTTCGTATAGAAGCCCACCAGCGAGAAGTTCGTGCGCGACGAATGGTAGCGCGGACCGAACTCAAAGGTGATGGACTTCTCCGGGTCCAGATTGGGGCTGGGCAGGTAGGCGATGCGGCTGGAGAACGTGGGCGTACCCGCACTCAACAAGTCCCAATAGCCAGGCGCACGGAATCCGCTGCCAATATTGCCCACGAGATCCCAGTTGTCCGTGACATTATAGATGGCACCGGCATTCCAGGTGACGGACTGCCAGCTCTCATCAATCGAGAGGTCATTGATGTCATATCCGGCATCAGGGATCACATCACTCTGCGAAGGATCCGAATTGATATGCGAGTTCTCAAAGCGGGCTCCCACGGTGAGGAGCAGTCGCTGGGTGGGGCGAAACTCAAACGTGGCAAACGCATCGAACACGTCGTAGGTACCATCTGGCACATTGCCATAGGGCTCCACCACGCGGGTGTTTCCCGAGGCAAAGTCGCGGATGGACTGGCTGATGGAAGAGTCCAGCATCTCATAGCGATAGTCCACGCCGTAGATGAGGCGGGCGGAGTTCCTCTCAAACGAGACGGCATTCTGGATACCCACGCCGAGCACCTCCTGGTCCGTGGTCGTCGCGGTGTTGCTGAAGCTGGTATCATTCTGACGGCGGCGCTCAGAGAGCTGGTCATAGTAGTGGTAGTAGCCGTAGATTTTCAGCTCATCACTCCAGGAACCAAGGTTCTCCGCGGTGTAGTCGAACTTCACAATCCCCCGCGTCTCATCGGGTGTGAAGATGCGCGGCACGCCATTCGCATTCAGCTTGGACTGCACATACGTTTCAACGTCGTCACGACGGTTGTGAATCCACGAGAGTCGGAAGGTGTGTCCCTCCGCCGGGCGGAAGGCCAGGTTGGCATAGCCACCGGTCGCTTCATAACTCGTGGGACTCAGCGTCCCTTCACCGGGTCCACGGTAGTCATCCACATCCTGTCGCGTGATGCCTGCGGAGAAGGCAAGCGTGGGGCCAGTGGCGTGCACATCGAGTGTCTCGGTGAACTCGTCGTCGTTGGAGCCATAGCGTCCATACAATTCACCACCCACATCCACCGTATCCGAGAACGAGGCGCGACGGGTGAGGAGGTTCACCACGCCACCGATAGCATCGCTGCCATACTGCACCGAGCCCGACCCGCGAATCACTTCCACGCGATCCAATGCGCCGATGGGGTACTGATTGAAGAAGGGACTGGGGCCACCAAAACCGGCGCCGTTGTTGATTCTCACTCCATCCCAGAGGTAGAGATTGCGATTGCCAAGCTGGCCGCGAATGATTGGCGAGCCTTGCGCAGCGACGCTCACAGCCCAGATGCCGGGCTCCTCCTGCAGCGCCTCAATGGGCGTGCGAGGTTGCCTGCGGACGAGATCCTCCCGCTCAATGACGGTGATAGCTTGGGGCAGATTCAACAAATCTTCCTTCGTACGCAGCGGTGTCTCTGCCGTGACCGTGACCGGCGGCAGGGTGATGGCAGCCTCCGGAGGAGCTGGTTTCGCCGGGGGCGAAGTTTGTGATGGTGACTGTGCCAGGGCAAGACCTCCGCAAGTCAAGCCAGCCAAAACGGCCAGCCCGAAGCGTGTGAATCGCCCCTCGGTGGTAGTGTGAGAGGATGTGATATTCATGGGAGTGTGGTGGACGGCGCATGCGCGGCGACCTCCAGTTCTGCTGGCGTCGCCGTGGGGAGTTTGCTGCGCCCCGTGCATCCTTGGGCAAGTCACCCCTCGCAACGCAAAACGGCACGACCTTCAGCCGCCAGAGCCCCCGCTTCACTACACAATGAACAACCCCTGTCCCCCGAAACGGCACCCCATGAACAGCCATTGCCCAAACAATCGCGAGCAAGACACGGCTCTACAAATCCAGGCAAGTCAACGCGAGGCTAAACACCTAATCTGACCTTAGCGTTGTCCTCGATAGAACATCTTATTATATATCATGACATAGTACATCATATCGCCGCTGAAAGCAGTTCCTGGGGCGAGACATGAAAAGGGACCATTCGTCCCAGGGGAGAAGCACCGGGCTCTTCAAGGGAGCGTGGACACTCTTGTCCGCCGCCCCTGATGTACCACGCTCTTTCGTCTAGCAGGCAAGGCCACATGCCACCAACTGCTCCAGAGGCGTCACCTGTCGCTTTCATATGCTGGAGGTCGCTGCGCAACAGAACGGCGGACAAGAGTGTCCACGCTCCTTGCCCAGGCCTTCGCACCCGGCACAACACCCCTTCTTCAGCTGTTGCTGGTACTACTTCTTCTCCTCCCCATCAAACAACCCCTTCAGGAAGTTCTTCCCGGCGTCCTTGAGCTTGTCCTTCACATCCGTGAGCGCGGTATCCAGGCTCACATCAGGCTTGGACATCTGCCCCTTGGCACGGAAGGGCACGGCGAGCCGTTTCTGCTCATCCATGAGGGCGATCACGAGCAAATCCACGACCACACTCACAGCCTCCTTCGCACCAAGCTCCTTCTCGAGCACCTTCTTCGCATCCTCCACAATCTTCTGGGTGAGCTCGGGGCTCACCACCAGCTTGGCACGTGCATTGATCAAATCCTCGGGTGCGTTGAACCAGCTGTTGTCCAGCATCGTGATCTCATACTGCGGGAAGGCGAAGCGGGTATCGCCCTCCAGCATGAGCTTGCTGCCGCGTACCACGTGAATGCCCGTCTTCGTCTCCTCCGTCAGCACGCCACCAATTGCCACGTCGTCCAGGCTGATGCCGTACTCGGCGACCTTCTTCGCATCCTTCTTGCCCAGTTGCTTGCCCAAAGGAAGACCACCCAGCAGGCCGCCTTTCTTCAGGAGAATCTCCAACTTCAGGTCAGGACTCCACAAGCCGGTGGCCGCATCGAAGGGAGCCGCCCGGCCCTTGCCCTCGAAGGCGAAGTCCGCGACGGTGACTTCCTTCTTCTTCTCCGTCTTCACAAACTTGATGGCCGACTTCATGTCGAGCTGGCAGGAGTTGTGCGTGGCCAGCGCCGTCGGCACAATGTCGATGTCCTTGAGCGCCACATTCAGGTCGCTGAAGGTGAGGTACGTGCCCTTCTCCATGTCGATGTTCTCAAAGAGACCGTTGGAGATGGACACCTCTTTGATGTCGAGATTGAGCTTCAGCTCATTCGCGTACATCTCCTTCTTGTCGCGCTTCTTTTTCTTCTTCTTGGTCTTCTTCTTTCTGACCAGTGTCACCTTCGTGCCATCCGGATTGGTCACCACAATGGTGTGTGTCGCTGCGGGTGCGGGTGCTGCATCAGGCGCGGGAGCGGCAGGAGATGGCGCAACAGGTGCCGCAGGCGCGGTGCCAGCCGGCGGTGTAGGCGTGGCCACCGGGTCGGGAGTCGGCTGGGGAGTGGGTGCTGGCGTGGGTGAAGGTGCAGGAACAGGTGGCACTGGAGCAGGAGGCACCGGCGCAGCATTCTCAGGGCTCGGAGCAGGAGCAGGAGCAGGATTCACCGCCGGAGAGGCAGCGTTGGGCGCAGGCGCGGGTGCGGGAGTTGCCGTCGCTTTCGGCACCTCGACGTATTCATATTTGTCCTCGTCCTTCTCGTAGGGCGAGTCGAAGAGTTCATCCAGGCTGCTGTCGCCGTACTCGTCGATGAGCATGCGCACGAGCGCCTTCTCCAGGTGCAGCTTCTCCACCTTCAGCGTGCCCCTCAGCAGGTCCATGAGTTCCATGGAGAGCACGGCTTCAGACGCGCCGACCAGCACTTCCTCGTCCTTGATGGGCGTGCGCTGGGCCTGCGGCTTTTCCACTTCATCATCCCGGGGAATCATCTTCAGGCCAATCAGCTTCACCGAGGCGGGGGAGCTGAGCAGGTTCACCTCCGTCCGGTCGAGTTGCACCCGGCAGTCCCAGGCGTTCTCCATCTGCGCGATGAGGGATTCCTTCTCCAGCTTCCCGGCGACCCAGAAGTAGCCGCCAGTGCCCACCCCTACGAGCAGCGCCGAGAGGGAGAGAAACAGGATGAGCGCCTTCTTTTTCAGGTTCTTCATGCGCGGGAGGATACGGGGGAAGTCTTAAGTTCCAAGCACTTTAGGGATTAACGCCGGGGACCCTGCAATTGGTGTCCACCCGCGGAACAAAGTTCAAATTCTTTCCGGGGCCGCTTGGGGCTTGAGGCGGGGGCATTCCTTCGTTACATGCCGGGGATGTCCATTCGTGTTCGCTTCGCCCCCTCCCCCACCGGCTACCTCCATGTCGGTGGCGCCCGTACTGCCCTCTTCAACTGGCTCCTGGCCCGCAAGTCATGCGGCACCTTCATCCTGCGCATTGAGGACACCGACGAGGCTCGCAACACGGAACCTGCCCGCCAGGCCATCTATGACGGCCTCAAGTGGCTCGGCCTCGACTGGGACGAAGGCCCGGAGAAAGGCGGCGATACCGGCCCCTACTTCCAGAGCCAGCGGAAACACATCTACGATGCCTACCTGGCCAAGCTCGAAGCCGCCGGTCGCGTCTACACGGAAGAAAATGGCGCCGTGCGTTTCAAGTTCAGCCGCGTGCCCATTCTCGTGCCTGACCTCGTGTGTGGCGATGTCCAGTTCGCCGCGACGGATGAGCCGGACATGACCATCCGTCGCCCGGACGGTGGCTACATCTTCCACTTCGTGAATGTGGTGGATGACATCGAGATGAAGATGACCCACGTGATCCGCGGCGAGGACCATCTGCCGAACACCTGGAAACACATCGACCTCTATCGCGCGCTCGATGCGGAGCCGCCGAAGTTCGGCCACATCCCGCTTATCCTGAATCCCGGTGGCTCGAAGATGAGCAAGCGCGACGAAGGCGCCAGCATCGAGAGCTATCAGAACGCGGGCTTCCTCCCCGAAGCTGTCTTCAACTACCTCTGCCTGCTCGGCTGGACGCCGAAGCTGGACCGCGAAAAGTTCTCCGCGCAGGAAGCAGTGGACCTCTTTGACGTGAGCGAGATTCACCACAGCAATGCGCGCTTCGACATGGCGAAGTGCACCTGGCTGAATCAGCAGCACCTGCGCGACCTCACTGGCGCCGCCCTCGTGGCGCATGCCCGCCACTGGCTGGAGCAGGCTGGCCTGCAAGTCACGGATGAAGACTACGCCGCTCGTGCGCTGGAAACCGTGAAGGAAAAGGTCAGCATCGCCACGGAGTTCCCCGGCTGGGTGCACTTCTTCTTCCGCGAGGACTTCGCCTTTGAAGACGAAGCGCTCACGAAACTCAAAGGCAATGCGCAACATCCTGCGCTGCTCACCGCTTTGCGTCCTGCTCTCGAAGCCACCTCCGACTGGAGCGAAGCCGGCATCACCGCCATCATCAATGCCCTCGCCGCCGAGCTCAAGGTGAAGGCCGGCGCCTTCATGCCGCTGCTCCGCTTCTCCCTGAGTGGCCAAACTCGCGGACCCGATGTGAAAGCGATGATGCTCGTACTTGGCAAGGACCGCGTGCTCGCCCGTCTGGCACGTGCTCAGGCATTGCTCGCCGCTTAGTTCGTGTCGTTCACCGTCATGGAGAGCACCAGCAAGAATCACTACACGCTCGACGAGCTGCGTCGGTGGGAGGACATTGCACCCACGCTGTCTCCTCGTGCCCGCGTCGCCGTCATTGGCGATCCCATCGCGCACTCACGCTCGCCGCAGATGCATAACCCGGCTCTCATCGCCCGGGGTATCGATGCGCAGTACATCCGCGTGCAGGTGCCTCCGGGAAATGTGGCGGAGGCGCTCGGCTTGTTTGCGAAGCACGGCTTTGTCGGCGTGAACTGCACCATCCCGCACAAGTTCGAGGCGCTGGAGGCGATGCATGAGGTCTCTCCCCTCGCCCGTCAGCTCGGAGCGGTGAACACGGTGCACATCGAAGATGGCAAGTTCACCGGCTACAACACGGACGGCCCCGGCTTTCTGCGTTCCGTGGCCGAGGCCTTTGGCCGCGAGGTGCGTGACCTGCGCGTGCTCATCATCGGCGCCGGTGGCGGTGCCGGTCGCGCCGTCGCTGTGCAGAGCGCGCTGGAGAAATGTCCCTCCCTCTTGCTGGTAAACCGCACCGTGGAGAAGCTGCAACCTCTGATGGAAGAGTGCGCCGCCATCTCCCCCACCACCAAGCTCGAAGCCGTGAAGTGGGATGATGCCTCCCTCACCGACGCACTCACCCGCACTGACCTGATTGTGAATGCCACCCCGCGCGGCATGAAGCCAGGCGATGAACCCCTGTTCGATGCCGGACTCATTCGCCCCGCACACCTGGTATATGATATGGTGTATCGCGCCAATGGCACCACGCCTTTGATTGAAGCTGCCAAGGCTGCCGGTTCCAAGACCTGCGACGGCCTCGTGCTGCTGCTACACCAGGGAGCCATCTCCTTCGGCCACTGGTTCGGCGAACCTGTTCCGCTGGAAGACATGCGGCGGGGGCTGACGGGAGAGCAAGTGAGATAGCAGCCGGAGCCGAAGGCCTTGGACTGCGTGCAGCCTGCTGCCGCTTTCTCTCAGCGCAGCCTACTGCGCGCTGTGCCGCGACGGAGTCGCCAAATATTCCTGGGCACATCACACTACGAGCAAGCGCCACCATCGCCACAGCAAGCTGTGGACTCTTCAAAGCGGCAACAGGTTGCCGCAGTCCAGGGACGCTTCGCGTCAGAGCATCAAATGTTTTGTGAGCCAATGAAACCTCACCGATCAAACAACGACCCCCGCTCCCTGTCCCCCACCTTCAGATACCGGTAGTACACCTCCAGCATGAGCGTGCATAGCGCGGTCGAATAAACGTTATCCCCACCCGCCGAGGGATTGTGCGCCGCCCCATTGGGCTTCCAACTGCCATCCGCCTGTTGCGCCTTCAGAATCTGCGGCAGCACCGCCTCATTCCAATACTTCCACTCCTCACCACCGTTCTGGAAGAACGCCTGGTGATAGTAGTACCAGCCGTACATGTCGCCCGTCTCGAAGGCCGGCGGTTCCTTTTTGAAAAGGTCATGGGCAAACGCAATGGCCTTCTTGATTTCCGTCTTCTTCCCACCATGCGCGAGTGTCTGGAGTCCCAAGGTGCCGGCACCCGTGAGGTTCCACTGATTGTAGCTGCCTTCGCGATTCATCGTGCCGATACCACCATCCTTGGTCTGCTTGCCTTCGAGATATTTCACCGTCTTCTCAATCGCGCCGTTCAGACCCTCAATCTGCAAGCCGGAGAGCTTCGCTGATTTGAGCGCCTGATATTGCCATCCAGTGACGGAGAGGTCCTCACGACCCGGTGAGTAGAATCCCTTCTCCGTATCATACACCCAGCTTCCTCCTGGCTGCTGGTTGTCGATGATGACCTTCACGCCGTCCTCAAAAGCCTCGCGCATCCCCGGCAGCGATTTGCCTCCCATGCGAGCTAGCGCGTACATCTCACCCAAGGCATACGTCGCGATGCCATGCTCATACACCGGCCCATTCCCCGAGGTCGCCTGGCTGAACATCTTGTAGGGATTCTTTTTCTGCATCTCGACGAGAAACAAAATGCCCTTCATCACATTGTCCCCGTAGTAGATGGACTCCGGCGTCTCGCAGCGACCGAGATAGCACAAGAGAGCAAAGCCGGTCATGGCCCCCTTGGAATTGGTGCCCCAACTGCCATCGGGCTTCTGCTTGCTCTTGAGGTATTCCAGCGCGTTGCTCACCGCGCGCTCACACTCGGCGGAGCCGCCGCTCTCCTTGAGTTTCTGAAGACGTTCTGCGCTGCCGCAGCGGCCCCGCATGGAAATGGGGAGTTGCACCCAGCGGGAAGCAGTTCCCTGACCTGTGCTCCCACCCGGTTGACCACCTGGCCCAAACTTCCCTGTACCTGGACCGGGCACACCCATGGGGCCGCCGCTCCCGAGGTCGGGAGACACGTCCGGCAACTCGACGTCCATGGGGGACTCAGGCAACATCAGATGGTTTGACGGCCCGGGAACCACAAGCCTCTGTGGCCTGAGAGAATCTTTCAGTCTGCTGGTCTTTGAGTTCTGAACCGTCTTCGTGAGATTGACATTTGCTTGATGCATTGCCGCACCCTCTCCGTGAGGCATGAAGTCCACTTCGGGTTCCTGCTGGTATTCCTTCACCACGAAGAAGGCCCCAATCAAGAGCCCAGCGTGAATCACCAGGCTGACGAGAAACGACCCACCGCCCACCTTCTCCCAATAGACCTCAAGGAGATTCCTTTTCACGACGCCGCCCGATATTCCTGCTGATGATGCATGCAGCCCGCCAGATGGCTCGGACCCGTAGTCAACCGCAGCGACTTGCACGAGCGCCGGTTTCATCCCCTTCCCAGAAGGTGCGACGGAGGACTGAGGTGCAGCTTGGTCAGGTGGATGGCCCCCACCCGGGGTAAGAGACTGTATCTGGACGGTCCTGGCCACTTCCCCAGATGGCCGGTCCTCGTGGCGTTGCGGAGACGATGATGGTTCGTTCATGGCAGAGGCGTCTTGAGTTCGCCCGGCATGACGAGAGTGGAGAGTCACTTGCTGAATCTTCCAAGAAAAGCCCCGCCGCCGCGTAGTGATGGTGCGCGCCTTGGCTGATGTTATTGAGGCTTGTATAACAACTCACTGCGATAGCATCATGCTCAGCCGTTGTATTGCGCCCTGAAAGGGGGGAAGGATCCCGCAAAGCGCATCTGCGTCCGGTTAACATAGACATGAAGCAAATCAGAAACGTCTCGTGATCTGAACAGCCCTCGCGGCGAGACGCAACTCTGCGACGAACCACCTTGCGCGCAGCGCCTTGGAGTGCGTGTGCGAAGCACCGCTTTGGTGGGAAGCTTTGTGGTGAAGAGCTTCCTGCAGGCACGCTCCCACCAGGTAGTTTTACATCACAAGAACGCAGTGACCCGCGACCTCCGCTTGAAGTTATGGATAGCTTCTGCGTCAACCACCTCGTGGCGCCTCCTCCCAAAGCGGTACTTCGTACGCGCACTCCAAAGCGCTGCGCGCAAGGTGCGTGTCCGCTCATGGAGACTCCAGGCTGGTTCGTGCCGGACACATCACGAGACGTGCCTAAAACGTTCTGGAGTTCTTACTCTTGACGGACATGCGTCTTGTGGAATCCGGATATGATACACCATGATGCCGTCGGCAGGCAGGTAATACAGGAACACACTGCCGCTGGCACAAACCCCACGCCCCCCCGTAAACAATGAAGGGCCTCCGCGGAGGCCCTTCACAAAACTTTTATGGCTGTCTACCGTCTGCCGTTGTTTACCGGTCGAACATCGACTTCTGCTCGCGGTCGCCGACCTTCAGGTAGCGGTAGTACACCTCCAGCATGAGGGTGCACAGGGCAGTGGAGTAGACATTGTCGCCACCGGCGGAAGGATTGTGCGCGGCGCCATTGGGCTTCCAGCTGCCATCCGGCTGCTGGGCCTTGAGGAGCTGCGGAAGCACAAGCTCGTTCCAGTATTTCCATTCCTCACCGCCATACTGGAAGAAGCACTGGTGGTAGTAGTACCAGCCGTACATGTCGCCCGTGGTGAATTCCGGCGGCTCCTTCTTGAAGAGTTCGTGTGCGAAGCCGATGGCCTTCTTGATTTCCGTCTTCTTGCCACCATGGGCGAGCGTCTGGAGACCCAGAGTGCCGGCGCCGGTCAGGTTCCACTGGTTGTAGCCACCTTCACGGTTGGGGTTGCCGATGCCGCCGTCCTTGGTCTGCTTGCCCTCGATGTACTTCACGGTCTTGTCGATGGCAGGACCCAGGCCATTGATCTTCAGGCTGGTGAGCTTGGCGGCCTTGAGCGCCTGGTATTGCCAGCCCGTGACGGAAAGGTCCTCGCGGCTGGGAGAGTAGAAGCCCTTCTCCGTGTCATACACCCAGCTGCCGCCAGCTTGCTGGTTGTCGATGATGACCTTCACGCCGTCCTCAAATGCCTCGCGCATGCCCGGGAGCGACTTGCTGCCCATACGAGCCAGCGTGTACATCTCGCCGAGGGCGTAGGTCGCGATGCCGTGCTCGTACACTGGAGCGTTGCCCGAGGTGGCCTGGCTGAACATCTTGTAGGGATTCTTCTTCTGCATCTCAATGAGGAAGAGAATGCCCTTCATCACATTGTCGCCGTAGTAGATGGACTCCGGCGTCTCGCAGCGGCCGAGGAAACACAGGAGGGCAAAGCCAGTCATGGCGCCCTTGGAGTTGGTGCCCCAGCTGCCATCCGGCTTCTGCTTGCTCTTGAGATATTCCAAGGCATTGCTCACGGCGCGCTCACACTCGGCAGTGCCACCGCTTTCCTTGAGCTTCTGAAGACGTTCCGCGCTGCTGCAGCGGCTTCTCATGGAGGGAGGCAGGCTCACGAAGCCGGTATTGCCACCGATGCCGGTACCCTTGCCAAATCCACCACCCGCACCGCCGCTGCCGAAACCACCACTGCCCATCGAGCCGCCCATGAGGCTGCTCATTTCCGGCATGTCGATGGACTCCATCGGCACTTCCGGAAGCGAAATGGCGCTCGTGGCACTCATGGACACCACCTTGCGCATGGGATTGCTCTTGTTCAGCGAGCTGCGCTTTTTGTTCTGCACCTTCTGGGAGAGCTGCTGGCTAGCCTGCTGCCCTTCCTTGTTGCCGCCACCGGGGAGGAAGTCGACCTTCTTCTCCGTGCTGTACTCCTTCACAATGAAGAAGGCACCAATGAGCAGGCCGGCGTGGATGAGCAAGCTGATGAGGAAGGAACCGCCACCCACCTTGTTCCAGTACTGGACAAAGATATTCTTCTTGGGGGCCGGAGCGTAGTGCGGCTGCTGAAACTCAGGGTGCCCCTCGGCATAGACGGGTGCGCCTTCTTCATAGGCAGCCGTCTCGAGCTGCACCGCGGAGGATGCCGTGGGAGGCGGAATCACGGGCGCAGCCGGAATCGGCACGGCAGAAGAGCTGCTCCCACCAGGGGTCAGAGACTGGATCTGGACGGGCGGCACGCCGGGATTCGGCGGTGGCACGGGATTGCCACTGGATGATTGCTGTTCACTCATGAGCGGGAAGTGGCCAAATAACGACCATGACACCGCGATATTAGCACATGCGGTAAAAAAACTTGTAGCACAAACTCCTAAAATTCTTCAGAGCCGACGGTGAAGGTCACGTTGGAAATCTTGGCCTTGGCGAGGGCGTTCATCACGTCAATGATGCGACCGTACTTGGCCTGCTCCTCGGTCACCAGGGTCACGAGGACTTTGCTGCCCCGGTCATCCGCATCCTTTTTCAGGCGGATGAGGCTGTCGGTGAGGGTCGGCAACTTCTTGGCCTGGTCGGGAGGCAGACCGGCGTCATACACCTCTTCATTCATGGTGACGAGGTCGTCCTCAGCCACTTCGATGGTGATTTCATCCGGCAGCACCACGTCGTCGTTGGTAGTGGTGGCCACGCCGGGGAGCGCTGTCTTCAGCTCGTACTCCACCTTCACGCTGTTGGCCATGACCATGAAGAAAAGCATGATCACGAACACCACGTCGATCATGGGTGCGATCTGGAATCCGGCGTTGGGATTCTCAGTTTCAATCTCTCTGCGCCGACGGTGTCCGTGACTGCTCATTTGAGGAATTAGGAAGAAGAACTGGAAACTGTCTGTCTGTCTGACTGGACTACTGATTCAACGCCGAGAAGGAAAGATCCGAGTACCCCGCATTAGCCAGGATGCTCATGGTCCGCTGGATCTCGACGGCAGGCAGGCGACTGTCACCGCGAATGATGAGGCGGTAGCCTTCAATGGTCTCCTTGCGTTGCTTCAGCCGCTCCACCAGCAACGCGGTGTCATCAAAGGTGGCACCCTCGAACGAGAATACTCCCTTCTGGGTCTTCGGATCCCACTTCACATTGATGGCGCCTTCCTGGACCTTGGCCTTCTCCGCCTTTTTCGCGTCTGGGGCCACGGGCAGGACAATGTCCTTGTCGATCTGCAAGACCGACGCCGTGGTGATGCTCATGAAGAAAATGAGCAACACGAGCAAGCAGTCGATCATCGGAGCAATTTGAAACTCCGGTTCGCCGCTTTCCATACTACCGCCGCCGCCGCCCATAAGTCAGAAAAGGTAAGAGATTGTTTGAAACTTGATTCTTGGGAGATTGGAGCCTGCAGACGCAGGCTCCGTTCAATTTGCCTCTTAGGCAGGCACCGCATGGGCCGCACCGGCGTCGTCCGCCACCCAGTTCGGGCGAGCAGCGAAGAACTCTTCCTCACCCACGTGGCAGTCCTTGAGGTCTTCGTACGGCATCTTGCGGAACAAGGAGACCACGATTTCCTGGGCGTAGTGGATGGAACCCTGCAGGCGGTTGCGCAGCACACGTAGAACATCATGAACGCCGGAATAGCGATGGCCAGACCGGACGCCGTGGCGATGAGCACTTCACCGATGGCTGCGGACAGACCAGAGGGGTCGCCCACGCCGGCGGTACCGAGGTGTTCGAACGCCGTCACCATGCCCGTTACCGTACCCAGCAGCCCCACCATCGGTGTGCACACACCGATAACGGAGAGGTAGTTGATTCGGGTGGTGGTCGCGGCGTTGAACTTGTTCAGTTCACCGATCATGGCGTCTTCCGTGGCCTGCTGGCCGTCGCCGATGAAGCTGAGAGCCACGCGGGTGGCGTCGCTGAAGGCGGAGGGGTTGTTCTTGCAGTGCTGGTACGCTCCCACGTAGTCCCCCATGCGGAAGAGGTCCTTCGCGCCATTCACGTGCGCATCCGGAGCCAGCTTCTTCTTGCCCGTGCGGATCCAGAGGTCCACGGACAGCCAGATGGTGAGCACCGAGAAGCCAAGGATGGGGTACATCACCCATCCACCTTCCTGGAACTTTTGCAGCATCGTCTTCCTGTGCACCGCAGCCTTGCCCGCCTCACCCGCTGCAGCAGGCGCAGTCGCCTCCTCCGCAAACGCATTGATGGAGCCGCAAAGCAACGTGCCACAGACGAGCAGTCGTCCAATCCATTGGGTTGTTCGGGAACGGGTACGATTCGGGGATGTGATGTGCATGGTATCTGATTACTTTGAATCTGGGTTTGCGGCGGTCTTTGGTGATTCTTGCTTGTCCTTCTCCTTGTTCTTGGAGCCAGGAACCTTGTCCGCCTTGTTGGGCAGACCGTTGATGGGCAGCATTTCCTTCTTCGCGGTCTCCGCGATCTCCGACCCAGCATAGAGTTCCTGAATTCTCTGATAATAACCGACGGCGTCTTTGAAAAGTTCCATCTTCGCCAGCATGCGGGCGGCGGACAACTCGGCCTGCGGAACCAGGGCGCCCTGGCTGCCGTAGAAGACAGGCACGTGGAGATAGGCCTCAAAGGCCTGCTCCCAGCGCTCCTGGCGGGTGTGAATCTCCGCAATGGTGATCCACAGGCGGGCCGCCACGTTGGAGTCGTCCGTATCGCGGAGCAGGCTCTCGGCACGACCCAGGATCGCCTCCAGATCCGACGAGGTGCGGCGGTCCATGTTGAGCTTCACGATGCGGAGTTTGAACTCCTTCGTCTTGTCCCACTTCATGCCTTCCACTTCAGGCAGCGCACGCAGCAGTCCATCGAAGTCGCCCGCCTGGTCCATCGTCTCGACGAGGGCGAAGGCCACCTCATTATAGGGGCTGCCTTTCACCGACTTCAGGGGCTTGAAGAAGTCCTTGGCCTTCTGCAGGGTCTCAATAGCCTCCTTCGATTTGCCCTCGGACATCAGCGTGTGCGCCTCCAGGACCTGGGTGACTTCCGGCCACTCGAGGCGGTCAATGTTCTCCACGGGCACCATCACCACAGCGGACTGGCCGTTGGAGAGGGTCTTTTTCTGCTGGATTTTGCCCCCCTCGATGGAGAACTGGCCTCCCGGAATGCGGCTGCCGTCCTTGAGCACCAGCGCCTGGGCATGCAGGCCAGCGGTGAAAAGGCAGAGGAATGAAAAGATGATTGCGGCTTTCATGAAGCGAAGCGGAAGCTGCTCAAAATACTATAGACTGGACTAGGGGCCGACGGAATTGATAAGCGTTCTGCCCTGCTCGAACTCAGGCTGGTCCGTGATGTCCTTCTGGCGCAACATCTCTTCGAGCACGGTACGGGCGCTCGCGTTGTCCTTGATCTGGATGTAGCACTCGGCTGCACGCAGGTAGGCTTTGGCCAGAATGGGCTTGTTCTTGCGGTTGGCGATGATGATTTTCCGGTAGAAGTCGATGGCCTTCTTCGGTTCGCCCTTGGCTTCGTAGGACTGGCCGGCGCCAAAGAGGCCCTCTGGCATGGCAGGACGCCAGTCGCGGGTGTTGATGACGGTCTCGTACAGCTTCAGCGCCTCATCATGCTTGCCCATCGCCAGGAGGGTCTTCGCACGACCAAGGGTACCGTTCAGGATGCTGTCCGGGCTGAAGCCATACTTCTCAACGGCCTCCGTGAACAGGGTCAGGGCGTTCTCGTAGTCCTTCTTCTGGTAGGCGATTTCACCGAGACCGGTGGGCGCCTTGTCCCCGAACTCGCTGGTGGGATACTTCAAGCGGATCTGCTCGTAGTACTGACCAGCCTTGTCGACGTCACCCTTCTTGAACATCAGATCGCCAAGAGTCGCGAGAAGCAGCGGGCTCAGTTCCTCCGCCTTGGCAGCATCTGGGATGAGGTTGATGAGATTCTCAAACTTGGTCACATCTTTGAAGAGGCGGGCGATAAGCGCGCGTCCGTAGAGGATGCGGGCGGCGGCGGTTCCATTCATGTTGCCACCTTCCGGCGTGACGAGTTGTTTGAACTCCTCTTCCACTTGCTCAAACGTGAGCTCAGGGGCGGCAGGTGCAGGGGCCGCAGCAGGTGCGGCGCCAGTAGCGGCAGCGCCATCAGGCGGAGGCGTGGCTGCCGCGCCGTCAGGAGTAGCAGCAGGTGCGGGGGCAGGAGCAGCAGCTACCACGGCGCGGGGACGGCGCTTGGGCACCATCATGGTCGTGAGCTGCTGGATGAGTACTTCTACCTGTTCATTGCCAGGATTGCCAAGGTGGGGGGCCATCTCTTGGGCTACCAGCTTGCGTGCGGACTGCTCTGCGGCCCTGGCTTCGTCCAGCTTGCCCTGGCTCTGAAGCTCCTTGGCCTCACGTTCGTTGGCGCGGGTGATCCAGTAGATGGCCTTCAGCGCTCCGGGTTTGCCCTTTTCCGCATTGTAGTACTTGCTCCACATGTCCTGGAGCTCCTTCCACATGCCCTTTTCCACCATGAGATTGGTGGCGTTTTCAATGGCGTAGTTGATCACGTCCGGAGACTTGGCCTTGTCCCACCGCGTTGCGGTAGGCCTCCAGGGTCTTGAGCACATAGTCCACACCCTTCTTGGCTTCTTCTTCCGTGGGCTGGCGCTGGGCATACACGTCCCCAAGCAGGGACCAGACCTGACCGATGTTCTGGTCATTGGGATGGTCCACCGTCAGCTTCTCCAGGTCCGCGAGGGCCTCCTTCAGGTTTGTCTGCGCCTGCACTTCGATGAAGGCGAGACGGTAGCGCGCGTCCACGACGTTTTCGCCCTTCGGATTATCCGCGATGTAATCACGGAGAGCGCGACGGGCCTTCACGGAGTCGTTCTGGAAGAAATACGAAAGCGCAATGTAGTACTGGGCCATCGGACGCTGCACCGAGGTCTTGTGCTCGGACACGATGGTCTGGAAGGTGCCGCGGGCGGCGTCGAACTTCTGACCTTCAAACTGGACCACTCCCAGCAGGAACATGAGCGAGACCTTCTGCTCGGGGTCCTTGGTGGCAGCGACCACGCGCTGCAGCGATTCTTCCGCCGCTTCCAGGTTGCCGCTCTCGTAGGCCAGCGAGCCAAACATCTGCGTCACTTCGTTGATGAACTTCCCATCCGGAAAATCCTTCATGTAGACCTCGCACAGCTTGTAGGCGCGGCCAGCGCGTTCGATCCGCTGGTTGGCGGCAATCATGCCGAACAGGGCGCCATCACGACCGGGGAATTCCCTGTAGTTCTCGTAGACTTCCTTGAACGCGAGGATGGCCTCGTGCATGCGCTGCATCTCATAGAAGCACTGGCCGAGGCGGTAGTAGATGTTCGCGTCGTAGTCCTTCACCGCTTCGATGTCTTCCAGCACCTTCTTGTTCTGGGCGAGAAGCGCGTCCGCCTCTTCCTTCGAGAGAAGCTTGCCCATGAACTGCACACGTCCGCCCGCGGCGATGGACGAGACCCAGCCCTCGATGACAGCGAGGCGCTCCTTCTGCAGGCGCACCAGTTCCGAGTGGCGGCGCATGCTCTGGTAGGCACGCAGCGCCTCCCCGAAGTTGCTCGACTCCAGCATCGCATCCCCCACCTTTTGGGCGAGGATGTTGAGTTCCACGATGCTCTCGGCACCGCTGGTACCGCTGCGGAGACGCTCCATCAACGCGGAAGCCTTGTCCGACTGGCCCTTGGCCACATAGATGTCCGCCGCAAGCAAGATGGCCTGCTGCTGCTCCTGCGTGGGCGCGCCCTGCTGGTCCTTCAGCACCACCTCGAGAATCTGCAGCGCCTCATCCGGCTGGCCTGCCTTCTTGTGGTGGTTGGCGATCATCAACCCGGCGCGGTCGCGCAACTCATCCACCGCGGCAGCTTTCTTGAGCGCCTCGATGCCCTTCTCCGCCATGCCGGCGCTGAGGTAGGACTCACCAAGCGCCATCATGGCGTCGTTCACAGCTCCCTCCTCAGGATACGTGGTGACAAACTTCTCGAAGAAGGTCGCCGCCTTGTCGAACTGCTTGAGATTGAAGTGGCAGGCCCCCTCCATGAAAATCACCTGGGGGAAGTCCTTGTTGTTGGTCTTCGTATGGAAGGCCCCAATCTTTTGCAGGGCCACGTCATACATGCCCTTGGAGAAGGAGCTCTGGATGTCGTTGAACATCTGCTCCATTTCCTGCTCCGGATTCAGCGCTGTACCGGGTGCTGCAGGCGCAGCCGGAGTTGCCGGTGCCGCTGGCGTGGCCGGCGGCTTCGGAGGAGTTGCTTGTCCTACAAGCGAACCGGTAAGACAAAGACTGAAGGCAAAGAAGAAAAGCGTTCTCATAGAGCACTCTGTCAGAAGACAAGGGCGTAGGGTGTCATTCTGACGGGACGGGCATTGGATCAGCAAGGCAATTTTTATGGCGGGGGCCGGTTTTTTAACCACCAAGCATTGGTTTGGCGAGAAAAAAATAAACAGCTCGGTGGATACGATTTTAGGGCCTGGTTTGGCTAAACGAGGCACAACGAAGTAGCCGACAGAACCTTAGACACGGATTCGGCGAAAGGTTGCAAATAAGGCTGCGCTTGTCATGCTGTAGCCCCTTTTCCCAAATCATGAGCAGCAAGAAGATCATCCTGAAGTTCGGCAGTGGCATTCTCACGCGCACCGATCGCGCGGAAACGGATGAAGAACAGCTCTGCAAACTGGTGCAGGCCATCGCGGAACTGAAGCGGCGCGGGCACGATGTCGTGGTGGTGAGCAGCGGCGCGGTCGCCTCGGGCCTGAAAGCCATGGGCTTCAAGGAGCGTCCCCAGGACATGGTCACCCTGCAAGCCTGTGCCGCTGTGGGACAAACGATGCTCATGCACACGTATCAAAGTTTCCTCCGTGGACACGGATTGAACGTGGGACAACTGCTTCTCACCCATGCAGATCTTGAGAGTCAGGACCGTGCAGAAAAGGTGAAAGCCACCCTCCTCCGGCTGCTGGAGTCCGATAATGTGATTCCCATCATTAATGAAAATGACTCCGTGGCGGTCGAGGAACTGCGCTTTGGCGACAATGACAAACTCTCCGCCCGCGTGGCCCTGCTCTGGAAGGCGGACTTGCTCATCCTGCTGACCAGCGTGCCCGGCCTCATGAACCTGAAGGACAGCGGCTCCGTGGAAATCGTGCCGGTGGTGGCGAACGTGGAGGACTGCCTGCACCTGGCTGAGGAAGTCAAGGGCTCGCTCTCCGTCGGCGGAATGACCTCCAAGCTGCGCGCCGTGCAAGATGCCGTGCAGGGGGGCATTCCCTGCATCATCGCGAGCGGCCGTCACCCGGAGCAGCTTGCGGACTTGGTGGAAGGTGGCGGCGTGGGCACGCGCTTCCCGCTTCCTGCGTAACCAACCGATGGGCGCTCTGCTCCGGGAGCGCCCACGGCACGTATCCTTCCCAGCTTTATCCCCTTTCTTTTCCTGCCCACCAGCCCGTCTTCACGAACAGTCATGACCTCCCAAGAAATCCAGAGCCGCATCCTCGAAATGGGTGCCCGCGCCCGGGCGGCCTCGCGTGAACTCGTCAAGCTGACCTCGGAGCAGAAGAACAACGTGCTCCGCGCCATGGCAGCGGAGGTGCGCAGTCGCCAGAAGACCATCCTGGAGGCCAATGCCAAGGACATCGCCACCGCAGAGCAGAAGGGCCTTTCCAAGCCCATGGTGCAGCGCCTGGAGCTGAACCCGAAGTCCTTGGAAGCCATCGCCATAGCCATCGAACAGGTGGCTGACCTGCCCGACCCCGTGGGCGAGGTGCTGGGCGAATGGACCCGCCCCAACGGCCTGAAGTTTCGCAAGGAGCGGGTGCCCATCGGGGTCATCGGCATCATCTACGAATCCCGCCCCAATGTGACCAGCGACGCCGCAGTGCTCTGCTTCAAGACGGGCAATGCCACCATTTTGCGCGGCGGCTCGGAGGCCATCCACTCCAACACCGCGCTGGCCGATGCCCTGCAGAAGGGCGGCGAGCGCGCCGGCCTGCCTGCGGACAGCATCCAGCTTATCCCCTTCACGGACCGCGAGAGCGTGACCCACCTGGCCCAGATGGACCAGTACCTCGACCTCATCATCCCCCGTGGTGGCAAGGGGCTCATCGAGCGTGTGGTGAAGGAGGCCCGCATGCCCGTCATCAAGCACTACGACGGCGTGTGCCACGTGTACGTGCATGAGGACGCCAGCTTCGAGATGGCCGCCGACCTCATCATCAATGGCAAGGTCCAGAAGCCGAGCGCCTGCAACGCGGTGGAATCCGTGCTGGTGCATGAGGCAATTGCCGAAGGTTTCGCCGCCACCCTCGCCGACCTGCTGCGCCATCAGGGCGTAGAAGTGCGCGCTGACGCCACGCTGCAGAAATACTGGCCCGGCGCCAAGGCTGCCACCGAGGAGGACTGGAACACGGAATACCTCGACCTAATCCTCTCCGCCAAAACGGTGAAGGGCGTGGATGAAGCCATCGCCCACATCAACACCCACGGTTCCCGCCACACGGATACCGTGGTGACGGAAACCGAGTCCGTGGCCAAACAGTTCATGCACGAAGTGGACAGCGCCGTGGTGCTCTGGAACGCCAGCACGCGCTTCAACGACGGTGGTGAGTTCGGCTTCGGCGCGGAAATCGGCATCAGCACCGACAAGCTCCACGCACGCGGCCCCATGGGCCTCGCAGAGCTGTGCAGCTACAAGTACCTCGTGACCGGTACTGGGCAGGTGCGGGCGTAGTAATGGTGCTGTGTCTGCGTATGGAGCAGTTGGATTCGCGGTGAGACGCCGCGCTTCCAAAGGAGCGCGGACACTCTTGTCCGCTACCCCTGATACACCACCCTCTTTCATTCGGCAGGCAAGGCAGCATTCCACCAGCTGCTTCAGAGATGTCACACGCAGCTTCCACAAGATGGAAATCGCTGTGCTACAGAACGGCGGACAAGAGTGTCCACGCTCCTTTGCCGGGCCCTTCGCTCCCTGCACAAGACCCATTTTGCACTCCTGCTAGTATAAGATTGCTGCAACATCCCCTCCCCGCCCTTCGTCTGGCAGGGATGAAACGCATTCTTGCCACCTTGGCGCTCCTGGCGAGCGGCATCCTTCCCGTTGCCGCAGCGGAGACCACTCCCCCGCCTTCGAAAGCCAAGCCCAACATTCTCTTCATCGCCATCGATGACCTGAACCACTGGGTCGGCTACCTGGGGCGTAACAAGCAAACCATCACGCCCAACATCGACAAGCTCGCAGCTCGCGGCGTGCGTTTCACCCGCAGCTACTGCGCCGCCCCCGTCTGCAATCCCTCTCGCGCGGCCCTCATGTCCGGCATGCGCCCCAGCACCACAGGCGTGTATAGCAACAACGACGACTGGCGCACGGTCATCCCAGAGGACAAGACCCTCATCACCACCTTCCGCAACGCCGGCTACTTCACCTGCGGCGCAGGCAAAATCTACCACGGCGGCTTCGACCGGACCAGCGAGTGGGAAGAATACCCCAAGGAGAAGGGCAAGGAACCCAAACCCCAGGGCAGCGATGGCGTGGGCGGCATCAAGTTCGCCCCGCTCGACTGCGCAGACTCCGATATCTCCGACTGGGGCATCACCGACTACGCCATCGAACAGCTCGGCAAGAAGCACGACAAGCCCGTCTTCATCGCCTGCGGCCTGCACAAACCGCACATGCCCTGGAATGTCCCGCAGAAGTACTACGACATGCACCCGCTGGACCAGATTGAGCTGCCCCCGCATCTCGAAAGCGATCTCGATGACATCCCGCCTGCCGGGGTGCGGATGGCCAAGCCCGAAGGCGACCATGCCGCCATGCTGAAAAGCGGACGCTGGAAGGAAGCCGTGCAGGGCTACCTCGCTGCCATCAGCTACACCGACATGAACATCGGCCGTCTCATGGAGGCCTATGACAAGTCCCCGATGAAGGACAACACCATCATCGTCTTCTGGGGCGACCACGGCTGGCACCTCGGTGAGAAGCAGCACTGGAGGAAATTCGCCCTCTGGGAGGAGTCCACCCGCGCTCCCCTGCTCTGGGTCGTCCCCGGCCTGACCAAGCCGGACAGCCTGTGCGAGCGCACCGTGGACTACATGACCATCTACCCCACCCTGTGCGACCTCGCAGGCATCCCGACACCGGCGCATGTGGAAGGCAAGAGCATCAAGTCCCTGCTGGCCGATCCCAAGTCCGCCTGGGATACCCCCGCGCTCACGACCCATCTGTTCAGCAACCACGGAGTGCGCTCCGAGGGCTGGCGCTACATCCGTTATGAGAACGGCGACGAGGAACTCTACGACGAAACCAAGGACCCCCTGGAGTACAAGAACCTCGCCGGCGACTCCAACTTCGCCGAGAAGAAAGCCGAATTCGCCAAGTGGTTGCCCAAGGAAAACCAGCCATCCGTGACCTCCAAGGGCGAAGGCAAGGAGAAGGGCAAGGGCAAAGCCGCCAAGAAGAAAAAGCAGGACGACGCAGAGTAGGAAGTCGGGTCTCCTGACCGGACAGTGGCCGGCGGGTTTTCCAACCCGCCATTCACCTAGTCGATGCAGCACGTTGAAGCAGTTCCGCGGACCAAGCCCTTCAAGGCGAACGTCCTTCCACCAAAGATGCGGCAGGGATGCGCTCGTGCGCGTCCCACTTTAAGTGGGCGGAGGCGGTGTGGAGCTGGGGGACAAACGGCCTCGCCACGTGGCATCTCCCTCCACCTCCGCCCGCGATCTACGGACGCGCAGGAGCGCATCCCTACCGTCCCATTGGCGTGGAGGGGCGCTATCACTCAGCGCGAATGGTGCCTCAGGGGCTCAAGTATTCGTTTCGCATTGTGACTGACTGTGAGGATAACTGGGGACATTCACGCTGCCCGGCAACCATCACAAAAAAATTGGCGGGTTGAGAAACCCGCCAACCCCAGCCCGATCAGGAGACCAGGCTTTTATTATGTAAGTCTACCCCAACCTCAATCCGGCGGCCCAAACGCCTGCTGCTGCGGCACCTTGGTGAAGGTCCCCTGCCCCGAGATGTTGTACTTGTGATTGTCAGAGAAGATCTTGAAGCTGCTCGTACTCTCCGGGACCGTCACCGTCTTGCCGTTCAAGACTTCCACTGTCTTGCCCACGATCTTCACCACAGGGGAATTCAGCTGCGAGTTATCGGTAAACCTCACGCCACCGTTGGCGCCTTGTGCAAAGAGCTGAATGAGGGTCCCGGCATTGATGGTGGTTCCGCCAACGTTGATCCACCCGTTGGCTCCGTAGGTGGTGGCCTTGAAGATGTCCCCTGAGGTCTGGGTGTTGAGGAGATGGATGTTCCCCGCCAGCGCCTCCATTTCAATGTTCCGCGCTTCCACCAGACTGTTGGAGATATTGATATCCCCCTGCTGCGCTACCAACTTCACGAGCTTGCTCGGCTCGACGAAGGACAACGCCTTGAGCTCGGAGCTGTTGCTGACGTTGATATGGCGCTTGGCGGTCACCGTGAGGTTCCGCTTGTTGGCGATGACTTTGGCGCCATTGAAATTAGCATCCTGACCTGCCTCGATGTTCACCGCATCTGCCACGACCTTCGCCTCGGTGAAATTCACATCGCGGCCGGCGATCACATTCAGATTCGCCGTGAAGGTGCCCTCATAGTAGTCACCTCCGGACTCCAAGAAAATGTCCCCTCCAACATTCACATCACTCGTCGCACTCGCGGCGACGAGGGTCACATTCTGGTTGTAACCGCGGATGGCGTTGCCCTTGGAGGTCTTGATGTCGATGTTGCCGTTCTGGGTGTAGAGGACCAGGTTGTCGATCAGGGTGTCATCCGCCAGATCGAGGAGGCTATCTTCACTGGTTTGGTCCGCCACAACGCCGCCGGCATTCGCAGGCACCTCACCGGGGAACTGGTTGGCTTCGCCCAGAAGAATGCCATTCTGCGAGGCCAGGATCACGTCGCGAATCGGCGGCGGCACCTCGGTGTAGGCGAAGGTATAGGGAAACTCAAAGTAAGGAGTGCCGTTGATGATGAGCCTCTCAAACTTGAAGAGCGCCCAATCTCCGCTGCTGGGATTGCCCGTGGCATCGGAAGGGGCATTCAAAAGCGGCTGCAGCGTCGGGCTGATCACGTCCGTGACGCCAAAGGTGAAGTTCTGGAACAGTCCGTCCGCGAGCCCGTTGTACACAATGCCCTCGGAGGTGATCACACCGCCCTGCTGCACATTGTAAGCCTCCACATGGGGATTGGTGAACACCGTGGAGTTGTTGTTCAGCACCGTGGTGCCGGCGATCAGAGGAGCAATCCCAGTGAAGGTGGGACCGTTCGGACCTGGGTTGGGATTCGGATTGTCACCGTTTCCACCAGGGTTGGGATTGGGGTTGGGCGGGGGCGGATTGTTGTCCGTAATGGTGACGCCCTTGATGACGTTGATGGCGGTGTTGTTGTTCAGGGAAACCAGCGTGCCACGTCCCTCAATAACCATGTTGGTCACCGCGAGATCCCCCTTTTGAATCTCCTTCTGCTGCTGCAGCATGGCCTGGTTGATCTGCTTGGCATTGGGACCAAGGTCATCCCCGCTGATGAGCTTGGAGGTCTTCAGGATTGTGGCAATATCCACGTCCACGGGTTGAGTGAGGACATCCTTCATGATGATCATCTGCCCGGCATTGAGCGTGACGAACTGGCTGGGATTCTTGTTCATGGACAGGTCCACGGAACCCTCCACGCAGATGAGTTTCACAAAGCCGCCGGGGAGATACTCAAACAGAACCGTCGTCCCGGTCACCGCCGCAGTCACGGCCGCCGTGCGGACTTTGGCACCGCCCATTTTCTTGGGTACCTGGAGCATCATCACGCCGGCATCCAGATCCAGGGTCCGCCCATCCCCCTTCAGCGTGAAACGCGAGTTCGCGCCGATGCGGGTGAGTGAATTGTCTGGAAAGCGCAGTTCCGCGCGGGAATCTGCCCCGGTTGCCACGGAAGTGATATTCGTGATTTCCTGGCCCACGGCAGCGGGCTTGGGAGCCTCTTCACCCTTGAGCACATTCACCTGATTGTGCAGGCGGGTGAATTCGGCCTTGCTGTAGCCGGCGGCGAACAGGTTGTTCGCCGTCACGCCTGGCATTGCGCCAGCGGCAAGCAGCGCAAGAAGGAGGGGCTTCGCTTTCATGACAGTATCGGGAGACAGGTAACGAACGGAAAGGAACGACTTCAGGGGAAAGAAAAGAGCGCGAGGCTAGAACTGGTACTTCAGCACGATGGACGGGCCCGCAAGGTGGGCCTCATAGTCGAAGGCATCGAGGTTGCTCTTGTTCAGGGTGAAATTGTAACCTGCACTGAGTTCCATGTACTTTCTGGGGCGCCATGTGACAAAGGAACCGAAATTTTGGTACCAATCCTCACGGTTCTCCAGGTTGAAGTAATCATAGTAAATCAGGCGGTAGGTAAGCGAAAACATCAATTCCCGGGTGATTTTCAGGTTGTATCCCACATGGGCGGAGTGCTCGTGCCGGCGCAGCACGTCCGGCTCGGCATCCAGGGAGAAGGAGCTCATCAGGCTCAGGTTCACACTGTTCAGGCGGTCGATGAGGAACGTCTTCTGGCCGCCCACACGAATGTTGTGGGTGTCATAAATGGGAGACTCATCCAGCCCCTGGGTGATGCGCTGATAATAGTAGTGCAGGTGGAAGACTGAATTCGCCAGTTCCGGCGCGAGCACCAGAATCCCGGCGCTCGCCTCGCCGTTTTCGTAGTCCAGATCGTCCAGTTCGTCATAGGCGTACCAGTGCTGGCCGAGATACGCATCTCCAAAGAACCGGCCCTTGAGCTGCTTCTGCCAGGCGATGTTCACACCCCCAACGTAGAACCAATCGTCAATCTTCCCCCGGTCCACGTTGGCCGCGTTGTCCGTCCAGAAGACGCTGCTGTCCAGCCACGCGGTGAAGGGTTGCACTTTATCCAGGCGCTTGAGAATGAGCTGGTCTCCAAGGTCTCTGTCCCCAGGCGTGGCGGGAGCGTAGTCGTTCTCCGTATCGAATCCGGCGCGGGCGGCCTCCTGCGCACGGTTCAGCGCCCGGGTGGCCGCATCATCCGTGGGGGTGGCAGCAGCGGCACGGGCCGGGTCCAGCTGGGTTTGCGCAGACAGTGGCAGAGCAAGGCCGAGCAAAGCGAACGCAGAAAATGACCGAAGGTGTCGGGACAGGGCAGTCATGAGGCGGGAAAACTCAGGGAGACGGACTAGCTCTAACGAACAGAGGATAAGGATTTTTTAGGGGAAAGTCCAGTGATAGGCTCAATCAAGTCTCAGCAGCCCATCGGGCAAATCCGGGGCTGGTAAAACATGTTTGAAACCAGACACATGGAATCCCGGCTTGTCAGGGTCTGAGTTTCATCGTTTAAGCAGCAAACGTCATCCACAGTTCTGTGACAAACAACCGCCTCAAGAATCTGCTGAGTTCGGAATCCGCTGTGCGCCAGCGGATGCTCGCGATGCTGATTCTGGGTTCGTTCGGGGTACTGGCGCTACTATACGGTCTGAAGGATACCCGCCCCCTCATGGATGCGAGGGATCGCCTCGTCCTGGATGAGTTTCACGCAAGCTCGCGCAAAACACCCGCTCGTGACGACATCGTCATCCTCGGCATCGACGACGCCAGCCAAAAGCTGGACACCCTGTGGCCAGAGGAAATCGACGCCTCACCTGCCCTCAAGGAAATGAAAAAGCAGTGGCAGTGGCGCCGCCGCGTGTGGGCTCCCGTGCTGGACCGCCTTTTCGAAGCCGGGGCAAAATACGTCTTCCTCGACCTTACCTTCAAAGCCCCGGCTCACGATGAGGAAGATGATCGACTCCTCCGGGAAGCGCTGGAGCGGCACAAGGGGAAGGTGGTCATCGGAGGCAAATATGAAATCGAGTCCGCTGCCGGGACCAAGGGAATCGCGGAGTCCACGGAAATAGTACCGCTGACGGAACCCAGCAGCACCGTGGTCGGGGAGGATTTTCGCACTAGCGACATGTATGGCATCCTGAACTTTTTCGGGGATGCGAAGATCGACGGTGTGGTGCGAAGCGCCGACTACTGGGTATCCGTAAACCAGCTGATCGAGCAGGGTACGATTGAAGCACAGAAGGACCCGACGGAGGTCCCGCGGCCGTCCATTGCCATGGTACTTGGTCGCAAAGTGAATCCCGAGGCTGCAGCCAAAGCCGGGACACTGGAGCGACTACGCTTTTGCGATCCGGGCGCCTATCCACCCTTGTCCATCCATCAGCTTTTCGTGGATGACTTCTGGAAAAACAATTTCGGTGAAGGCGCAGTCTTCAAGGACAAGATTGTCATGGTCGGCGCCACCGCTTCGGACCTGCAGGACTTTCAGGATACCACTCTCGGGCGCTTCGAAGGGGTGCGTATTCACGCTCACGCCCTCACGGCGTTGCTAGCTGGTTCATTTGTGCACGATGCGCCGTGGTGGTGGCCATGGGCCAGCCTGACTTTGGGCACCGCCTTGGCTTGGTCCCTGGTATCCCTCGTTCGCCACCCCCTTGCCACCATTGGCATTCTGGTTTTGGTCATCGTGGGCGCGTATGCGGGAACCTACTGGTTGTTTGACCGTCACAATCTGGAGGCCAGCCCTGTGCCTTTCGTGTTGGCGTTAGGTTTGTGCGGTGTGATGGGCCTTGCGGGGAACTACCTCATGCAACGCCGCGCGCAGCAGTACGCGCTCCGACTGCTGGCGCGCTACACCTCCCCGGAAATGGCGAAGGAAATGGTGCGCGACCGCCATAATCTCTTCAACATGCTCGGGGGCATGGATCGCACCGTGACGGTGCTGTTCTCCGACCTGCGCGGCTTCACCAGCATGTCGGAAGCCATGCAGCCCTCCGAGGTGGTGGCCCAGCTCAACGAGTACCTAAGCAAAATGGTGGAGCGAGTCTTCAAACAGCGCGGTCTCGTGGACAAATTCATCGGCGACGCCGTGATGGCCCTGTGGTTCCGCATCCGAGGCGCCCAGGATGAAAGCACCGCTCGCGAGGATGCCCGTCGCGCAGTGCAATCCGCCCTGGAGATGCGCAAGTCCCTGGAGGAATTGAATGCCGAACGAAGAAAACGCGACCTCAAGGACCTGAAGTTCGGCATTGGCATCCATCAAGGACAGGCAGTCGTGGGGAACATCGGCAGTGAGTTCCCCTATGAGAAAATGGACATCACCGTCATCGGCGACAGCGTGAACACAGCCTCGCGTCTGGAGAGTGCCTCCAAGCAGTATGGGGTGGACCTGCTGATCAGCGATGCCGTGCGCCAGCACCTTGGCGATGACTACATTTGCCGTACCGCCGATCTGGTGCGCCCTCCCGGCAAGCTGGTACCTGTGGCGGTCTACACCATCATCGGCACCAGCGAAGACTCCAAACCACCGGGGCTCGATGACTTCGAATCCGCGATCGTATTGTATCGCGAAGGGAAATTTCCCGAAGCCAAAGAGGCACTCCTCCGGGCAGAGGAAGCAGGCTTGGGTGACCAGCTAACCTACGAATACATCCACCGCTGCGATCGCCTGCTGGCAGAGCCACCCCATGAATGGGACGGCGTGTACGTGCTGACCAAGAAGTAGGCGGCTGTAGGGGACGCTGCCTTTTACGCCGCCACCTCACCCGCGTTGGCCGTGGCCACCACATCCCCGGAGATGATCTTCGGTGGGAAGGGGATCAGCGCTGAGAGATGCTTCATCACAAACTGGGAGGCCAGCTGGTTGGAAGCCGTCGCGCTCGCCTCGTCCTCGAAGATGCTGATGGCGGTCACATCCCCATCGCCTTCGTCAACGGCGTAGTAGGCCAGAAAGCGTGGCGCCTCGCGTATCAGCGGCACAAAGTGCTCGTTGATGGAATCCACCAGCTGCTGCGTGGCACCCGGGTGGATTTTGTAGCGCCGAATCGTGACGTGCATGGTCGACGTGATTGGAGGCATGATAAATGTTTTCATAATGCTTCGCAATGCATTTCCTTGATTTCGAAAGAAATCCCTGCGGGCACTAACCTAAATCCGGGGGTTTGGTTGCAAAAAACTTCCAGTTTCCTTTCGGGCGTGGAAAAAGCGGCTGTTCCCGGAGCCTACCGACCCACCTCAAGGAGGCACGGCGGCGGTTGCATTTGCGCCCCTTTCCGGCATGATGACGGGCTCCTCATCTCCCCTTTTACCATGGCACTCATCAACGAAAACTACCTCAAGCTCAAAGCCGGCTACCTCTTCCCCGAGATCGCCCGGCGCGTGAAGGCCTTCACCGAAGCCAATCCTGATGCAGCGAAACGGCTGATCCGCTGCGGCATCGGCGACGTGACGGAAGCCCTCCCCGAGGCAGTGCGCTACGCCATGCACGAGGCGGTGGATGAGATGGGCAAGCGCGAGAGCTTCCACGGCTACGGCCCGGAGCAGGGTTATGAGTTCCTGCGCACCGCGATCGCCAAGAACGATTTCCAGGCTCGCGGCCTGAACATCGAAGCGGACGAAATCTTCGTGTCCGACGGCAGCAAGTGCGACACCGGCAACATCCTCGACATCTTTGGCAGCGGGAACAAGATTGCCATCACCGACCCGGTGTATCCCGTGTACGTGGACACCAACGTGATGAATGGCAACACCGGTGACGCCGACGAGAACGGCGCGTACGGCGGTCTCGTTTACCTGAAGTGCACCCCGGAAAACAACTTCGTGGCCGACATCCCCAAGGAGAAAGTCGACCTCGTCTACCTCTGCTACCCGAACAATCCCACAGGCGCCGTGGCCACGCGTGCGCAGCTCGAAGCCTGGGTGAAGTACTGCCTGGAGAACGGCACCACCCTTCTCTACGATGCCGCCTATGAGGCCTTCATCCGCGACCCGGAATTGCCCCGCAGCATCTATGAAATCGAAGGCGCGCGCGACTGCGCCATCGAGTTCCGCAGCTTCTCCAAGAACGGTGGTTTCACCGGCGTGCGCTGTGCGTTCATCGTGATCCCGAAGACCCTCATGGGCCGCAAGAAGGACGGCAGCAAGCATCCGCTGCATCCCCTCTGGAGCCGCCGCCACAGCACCAAGTTCAACGGTGCGAGCTACATCGTGCAGCGCGGCGCCGAAGCCCTCTACACCGAAGAAGGCAAGGCCCAGGTGAAAGAACTCATCGAGCACTACATGGGCAATGCCGCCCTGCTCGTGGAAGCCTGCAAGAACGCCGGCCTTCCCGTCTACGGTGGTGTAAACGCCCCCTACGTGTGGGTTGGTTGCCCGAACGGTCTGTCGAGCTGGCAGATGTTCGACAAGATGCTGAACGAAGCGAATGTGGTCATCACCCCTGGCAGCGGCTTCGGCAGCGCTGGTGAAGGCTGGTTCCGCATCAGCGCCTTCAACAGCCGCGCCAATGTGGAGGAAGTCTGCCGCCGCATCGCTGCGCTGAAGTAAGCGTTTTCAGTATTCGAGAATCTCGTTTCAACATTCGGGGAATGGGCGTAGTCCCATTCCCCGAATTTTTTGGCTCTCTCGCGCTCGCTCTTCTCACTCCCCATGACTCGTTCCCTCTTCCTCTCTGGCATGCTCGCCCTTGGCTTGAGCGCCACTGTCCTCAGCTCCACTGCCAGCGCGCAGAACACGGCGGAATGGTCCGAGCCCTTCCCTCCGCACAAGGTCGCGGGGAATCTGTACTACGTGGGCTCGAAGGGACTGGCCACCTACCTTATCACCACGCCAGAAGGACACATCCTCATCAACAGCAACCTTGAGGACTCCTTGCCGCTGATTCAAAAGAGCGTGGAGCAGTTGGGCTTCAAGTTCAGCGACGTGAAGATCCTGCTCATCAGCCACGCGCACTGGGATCACTGCGCGGGCAGCGCAGCCATCCTCAAGGCCACCGGCGCGAAGTACATGGTGATGGAGCAAGACCAGGACACCGTGGAATCCGGTGGCAAACCCAAGTCCCGCCTGAAGCCCGCCTACGCCACCTTTCCCACCACCAAGGTGGATCGTGTGCTGAAGGATGGCGATGAAGTGAAGCTGGGGGGCAGTACTCTTGTCGCGCATCTCACTCCCGGTCACACCCCCGGCTGCACCACGTGGACTTTGCAGGTGGAAGAGAACGGCAAGAAGCTGGATGCCGTGATCATCGGCAGCCCGAATGTGAACCCCGGCTACATTCTCGTGAACAACAAGGACTATCCCGGCATCGCCACCGACTATGAGAAAACCTTCCGCGTGCTGAAGTCCCTGCCCGTGGATCTCTTCCTCGGCGCCCACGGCAGCTACTACGACATGGAGAGCAAGGTAAAGAACCTCGAAGGCGCCACCACGAATCCGTTCATCGATAAGGAAGGCTACAAGCGGTATGTGGAGGACCGTGAGCAAGCGTTCCTGAAGGAGCTTGAGAAGCAGAAGTCGGCGAAGAACTGAGTTCTCCTCGTGACTCACATGAAACGCAGACGCTGGCGTTGGTTGAAGGTACTGGGCGCGGTGCTGCTGCTCACCTGCGCGGGATTTTTCGGACTCGTGTGGTATGCCTCCAGCAAGCTCATCACACCTGCGCGGCGTCCTTTGCAAGACTACCATGTGGAGTTTCTGGCAAATCCTGCGGCTCATGGCGTGCGGGTGGAGCCATTCAAGGTCCGCACTAGTGATGGTTTCGATACGCCTTGCCTCTTGTGCGAGCCTCTCGCTACACCGGTAAATACAGCCGCCAAAGGAACGAAGGTGCGCAGCGAACTTCAAGCGCAGGGCCTGAAGCTGGAACCTTGGGGCGCCATCAAAGCCACGCTGGTGCTCCTGCATGGACACAAGGGGCGCAAGGAAGACTACCTTCCCGTAGCCGAGCGCCTCTGTGCCGCAGGATTTCGTTGTATCCTCGTGGACCTTCCCGGCCACGGCGAGCATCCCGCGAAGTTTGCCACCTTTGGTCATGGAGAAGCGAGTCTTCCCAGCGAGGTGTTTCAAGATGCGGCCACACGTTTTCAGTTCAACCCCGCACCCGCAGGTCTCTTTGGCATTTCACAAGGCGGTGCGATCGCGATCCAAGCGGCAGCAAGACCTCAGGATGGCTGGTTCGCAGTCGCGGAACTTTCCGGCTTCGCTTCGCTGCAGGACGTCATCCATGACCAGGCGGTGAACTACTTCGGTCCTCTGCGCGAGCCTGCCGAAGCCATGGTGTATGCATTGGTAAAACACCGCGCTGGCTTCGAGCCGTCTGCCATTCGTCCGATTGATGCTGCGGCGCGCCTGACGTCCATCCCAGTCTTGATTGGTCACGGCGATGCCGATGCCTTCATCCAGCCACATCACGCACAGGCGCTTTTTCAAGCCGTGCCCAACGCACGGAAGCAGTTTCTCAATGTGCCTGGTGCTGGTCACAACAACATCCTCGTCACTCCGGCCCAGGTGTATGCCACGTTGGGGCGCTTCTTTTTGGAAGCGTTGCCGCCGTGATAAGCGTTTCGCTACCAGAACTGCGACATTGTTGTGAAAAGGGATACACACGAATGATCCAGAAGCAGTGACGCGCAGCGTCCTTGGACTGCGTGCAGCCCTGCTGCCGCTTTGAAGAGTCTGCAGCCTGCTGCAGCGATGGTGACACTCGCACACAACGTAACCTATCCAGAAGGGCTTGGCGACTTCGTCGCAATGAGGCGTACAGCAGGCTGCACCTGAGGAAAGCGGCAGCAGGGCTGCACGCAGTCCAAGGCCTTCGGCACCACTTCGCTATCAGTCACCTGACGTTCATGCGCTATGCGGGAGACTTCCCACTACGAGGTATTGGCATGCGGATTGACAACCCAGAGACCCCTCCACCCACTCACTTCTTCTCCGCAGCAGGCTTCACCACGGTAGCAGTGACAAAGACAAAGCACCGTCGCTGAAAAGATATGGTCTCCGACTTGATGACACGGCCAGCTTCATCCGTCTCTTCCACGAGTTGCTTGTCGGTCCTTGGATCCAATTCCAAAACCACGGTCTCCCCCGAAGCAATCACGGCATGAACTTCTGCTTTGCGCTTGCTGAAGATGGGTTTTCTATAGGGTACGACTGTCTGGGACTGCAGCTCGCCACGTGCGTCATATTTGGACTCGCGCAGTTCCCCCTTTTCCGCATTGCTGGCGGACTCAGTGCGGGTGCCATCACTATGCAGAACCGTCCTTGCAGATACCGGTCCTTCCTTGGCACCTCCAGGTGGTGCAAAACCTTCGAACTCCGAGACCTGCGGCGCGAGGTCGAGGGCAATCTTTTGCTCAGCAGTGATCTTGGGCATCACGTTGAGGGTGACACCCACGTTCTCCGTTTCCTGCTGGCCAGTTTCGCTCGCGTAGGCGAACTCGCGAACAACCTCGACTTTCGCCCGCTGTCCTGCTCTTGTCGTCACCCTGGGAGCGGACAGGAGATCCACACCTTTGCGCTGGCTCAAATTCCTGACTACCACTTGGAATTGAGGATCTGTGTAGGTCTTGGTCAGGGTGGGCACTATCTTCGCCCCATCAAGGGGACCGGGAAGTGGAGCAGGCAGCGGAGCGTCAACGAAAGCACCTGGATTGCGCTCAGTGATTTCCACAAACTTGGACGCGATTTCAATCTGAGGAGCCTTCGGATCCGGCGCTGGAGTAGCGGCCTGCGTGACGCCGAGGAAACTCAAAAGCACGATGCCGAGACTGAGAGTGGCTTTCATAAGGGGATGATGGCTGGGCTTGGTGGCAAGGGAACGAATACGAGAACGGAGGGCAGCGCCGCGCTGGAAGATGCCAACAAACCCGAGACTGAGTCCGTGGTGGCTGAAGGAACTCTCCACCTTTAGCAAGGTGTGGCCGTAGGCGACTCGCTGGATCTGGTCTTCATTGCCAAGCACCTGGGCATCACACGCTGCTTCGCGATCGAGTCGCGCTTTGAAGAAGGCGAACCACAGCACGGGATTGAACCAATGCAGTGCCAGCAACAGACAAAGCAGCGCATTGAGCAGAAGATCACCACGCTTGATGTGCATGAGTTCATGCTTCAGGACGAGACGCGCTTCCTGCTGTCCGAGTGTCTGCTCGAACTGCGAGGGAAGCAGCAACACAGGGCGCAGCATACCCGTGACCGCAGGACTGGGAACCGCATCAGCCAACCATACTTGCGGAGCACGGCGCAACCCCACCTCTTGCACCATCGCGGCGAGCTCACGCTGCAAGCCATCGCTCAGCGGCTGGCGGTTGCATTTGTACCGCTGCAGCGTGCCCCCATAAGAGATTAGGCCGATGAATGCCATGCTCGCCACACCAGCGAGCCAGACCACGCACAACACCTGTCTCCATGACATGGGTGCGGACTTGGACACTCCTTCCGAAGGGACAGAAGGCGCAGGCAATGAAACGCTCCGCTCCATCGCCGGAAGCACTGTCTTCTTCACCGGCTCCAGATGCGTGATGGAACTCACACTCCACGAACTCTCCGGAAACACCGGCATGAGCAACACGATGAGCACCGGCAACCATAAGGCATATCTCCACCGCGCTGGCACCCGATGCCGGAGCATCGCCTGAACGATGAGCACCACCACGGCGAGTGCCGAAGCACGGGCACTCGCGGCGAGCATCCAGTCAAAGAGCGGCATGAGCGTGTTCATGTCAGGTCGAATCAGGACTTGAGTGATTGATCGAGAATCTTCTTCAACTCACGTACCTCCTCGGCGGTGAGCTTGTTGTTTTGGGCGAAGTGGATGAGCAACGGCTTCGCCGCGCCGCCAAAGACGCGCTGCATAAAGGACTCCCCCTCCGCCCGCACGCAGGCCTCACGCTTCACTGCCGGCAGGTAGGTGCGGGTACCGGCGCTGTTTTCACTGGTCTTAAGCGCGCCCTTTTCAAGCAACCGCGTCAGCAGCGTGCGCACCGTGTTCTCCGCCCAGTTCATCGTGGGACGGAGTGTCCTGGTTAACTCCGAGGCTGTCTGCGGAGCAGAGTCCCACAGGGCCTCCATGACAGCCCACTCGGATTCGGAAATGGCAGGTAGCGACATATTTCGCCGAGTTCACTACATTTGTAGGGCTCTGTCCACTACAAACGTAGGGATCCCGCAAAAATGTTCACCGTCGCTGCACACAAAGCCAGCGTGAGGGCACATCCCATCCCCTTCCCTTCGACTGCAATAAAACGGCGGAATCTCGCAAGAGACTCCGCCGAACAATCAACTGGCAAGAGCCAGCTCTGGCAGCGCTAATTAATAGCGACTTTGTGACCTGCCACCGGCTCCGCCGGAAAAGGTGGGACGATCGTCACGGGGGACTGCCTCATTGACCTTGAGAAGGCGGCCGTCCAGAGGTTTGCCATTCATGGCGGAAATGGCCTTCTTCATCCCTTCCGTGTTTTCCATCGTCACGAAAGCAAAGCCTCGAGGGCGATTCGTGGAGCGATCGATTGGGAAATGGATATCGGTGACCAAACCGTGCTGTTCGCACGTGGCGCGAAGGTCGGTTTCAGAGGTGTCAAAAGACAGGTTTCCAATATAGAGCTTGGTGTTCATGAACTTGGATTGAGAGAACAGTCTGCTTTCTTCGACTGTTCTCGATCTCCGAGTTTCAAATCGCCGCCAGATCAAGAATCTGCCCGGCGACTACCATGTCTTGAGTTTGTACAGGTGCGCTAACAATCCAATGTATAAACTTGAAAAGCCTAAACACAAGGCCTTTCTCTACTGCCATAGAAGCAGAACACCCTGCTCACGGCGTAAGGCGGCAATCTCGTAAAAGTGTGAACATGGCAGCCCTGGATCTGTCTCGTTCGCAGAATGTCACGTTTCATAGGGAGGCGCGCCCTTGAGATGCGAAAGCAGTGGACTTGCTGAGGAAGTAGGAGACCGTTTGTTTATGAACGAGGCGATTGCAGGAAGCGGAGCGTTCTTTCTTGTCGGGTTATTCGCCCTTATGAGCATCCCTGCGTGGGCTCAGATTAGACGGATTCAGATCTCCCACCCGCAATGGCATGAATTTGGGAGGTTCTGCATCACGGCCGCAGGTGTGATGTTCATCATCGCTCCCTTGTCATGGTTCGTGAACTATTCCGGCGGCGACCAGATACTTATCCTGTGGGCCACCGGCGGGCTGGTCGCTGGCGCCATCTGCTGGAACCTTGTGTTTGTCTGGCTACTCGATTAAAAAAACGCTGACAGGCACGTTCGATACGAAGGGCCGCAACGGGCTTCCCCAAGCTTCCCTCAACTAACGCAGCATTTGGCACTTTTGTCGCCAAGACCACCGTTGGGTAGGCTGCATCCACGCGCGGCTGAAAGCGACGCCCCCTTGCCGCTGTATATGTCGCATGCGCTTTCATGGCCTGCTCCCGCAAGCCTGCTGCCTTCTTCTGGCAGCGGTGGGATCTACCCATGCGGATGAGCCTGCGGTGAAACCGACCCCGTGGTCGTTCCGGGAGCTTCGGCCCAGCAGTCCGCCGGCAGTGCAGAATGCAGCTTGGCCACGAAACCGCATCGATCAGTTCGTCCTGGCAAAGATGGAAGCCGCCGGCCTCACCCCAGCACCGCCGGCCTCTGCGGATGTGTTGACACGCAGGCTTTCGTTTGACCTGACGGGGTTGCCCCCATCAGCCGATGAAACGCGGAAGTTCTCAGCGGATGATGCCGCGCGTTACATCGACAGCCTTCTCGAGTCACCGCACTATGGTGAACGTTGGGCGCGTCACTGGCTGGACCTGGCGCGCTATACGGACCAGACGCCGGACTGGCTGGAGTCCACGAAGTATTCCTATTTCTATCGTGACTGGGTCGTGCAGGCCTTCAACGAAGACATGCCGTACGACCGCTTCATCGTGCGGCAACTGGCCACCGACTTCCTGCCCGAATGTGGCCCGCAGGATCTCCATGCGCTGGGTTTCCTCGGTCTGAGTCCCACGTATTTCAAGGAACTGCAACTGCCGCCCGACATCATCAAGACCACCGTCGCGGATGAATGGGAGGAACATGTGGATGCCATCGGCCGCACCTTCCTGGGACTGACCATCGCTTGTGCCCGCTGTCATGATCACAAGTCCGATCCCATCACAGCGCAGGACTATTATGCGATCGCCGGTGTCTTCGCGAGCGTGAAGATTTCCGAGCGCCCCACCATGAGTGCTGAGTTGTGGGCGCCCGTGGCGAAGGCACGCAAGGAGATCAAGACCTTGGAGGATCAAATCGCGGAGCTGAAAAAGAAAAAGCCCAAAGACCTCACGGCCCAGGTTGCCGAGATCGACAAGAAGATCGCCACCATCCAATCCAGCACACCACACTTCCATATGCCCATGGCAAATGCAGTGGAAGATGCCGCGCTGTATGTGGTCGAAGCCAGCAACAAGAAGGGCACCAAGCTCGACTACCAGATGGGCATGGCGCGCGACCTGGAGTTGCAGCGCCGCGGTAATCCCAATGACACCGGTGAAATGGTGCAGCGACGTTTCCTGAGCGCCTTTCCCTCGAAGAGCGGACGCCCGCGGAAGTTTGCCACCGGCAGCGGTCGACTTGAGCTCGCACAAGCCCTCACGGAAGAAGCCGCTCCCCTGACCGCTCGGGTCATGGTGAACCGTGTCTGGAAACATCACTTCGGACGCGGCCTCGTGGACACGCCGAGCGAGTTCGGCAACCTCGGTGACCAGCCAAGCCATTCGGAGCTGCTGGATGACCTCGCGTCCCGCTTCATCGAGCACGGCTGGTCCATCAAGTGGCTGCATCGTGAAATCCTGAACTCCGCCACCTGGCAGCAGAGTTCCGTGGCCCCGGAATCCGAGCGTCTCGACCCGGACAACAAGCTGCTGGCCCGCATGTCACGCCGTCGCCTGGATTGGGAATCGTGGCGCGATGCCATCCTCACCGCGACCGGTTCCCTGGATCTGCGCCTCGGTGGCCCAGCGATGTTGATCTCGGATGATGCCAACAGTCGCCGCTCCCTCTACGGCGCCTCGAACCGGCAGGACATGAGTCCGATGCTGCGCATCCATGACGTACCCGACCCCGGCGCGCACAGTCCCTGGCGCACGGAGACCATCACGCCCCTGCAGGGATTGTTTGCGCTGAACTCTCCCTTCATCCTCAAACAGGCGGATGTCCTGGGGCGCAGGTTGCAGTCAGCCCCTGCGCCGGATGTCACCGCAAAAGTGCAAGCAGCATACGCTCGTCTTTTCCAGCGCGCGCCCACGGGGAAGGAACTCGGGCTGGCACAACGTTTCCTCGCCGGTCGCGAGAGCGATCCAATCGCCTGGTCCCAGTATGCCCAGGCGCTGCTGGCGGCGAACGAGATGCTCTTCGTGGATTGAATCTGGAATCACGCCTGAAACCCTGACCATGAATCCCGCACCGTTCCTTTCCCGTCGCGAAGCGCTGGCCCGTATGGGTGGTGGGCTGGGAGCCTTGGGACTCGCTTCCACGTTGCACGCAGCGGGCATTCACGGACAGCCCCACGTGGCTCCCAAGGCGAAGCGGGTGATCCATCTGTTCATGAATGGCGGCCCGTTCGGACCGGACTTCCTGGACCCGAAGCCTGCGCTGACGAAGTTCAACGGCCAGCGTCCCGAAGGGGCGGACCTGCGCACAGAGCGTCCCACCGGCGGCTTGCTGGCCTCGCCCTATGCCTATGCCCAGCATGGCCAGAGCGGACTGCCAGTAAGCGAGCTGCTGCCGAATCTCGCGCGCTATGCCGATGACCTTTGCGTCCTCCGCTCATGCCACACCGATAACCCCAATCACGGTCCCGCCTTGTTGCTGATGAACAACGGCACGATGACCGAACGCGTGCCGAGTATGGGGTCATGGCTCAGCTACGGCCTCGGGAATGAGAACGAGAATCTGCCTTCCTACGTGGTGCTGTGCCCAGGGAAACCCGTGCGCTTTTCCATCCTGTGGAGCAGCGCCTTCCTGCCGGCACAGCATCAGGGTGTGTACATCAACCACGCCAATCTGGATCCCAAGCAGATGATCCCGTGGCTGCACAATGAACGAGTGCAGCTCACCGATCAGCGTCGACAACTCGATCTCATTCAAGAGCTGAACGAGGCGCATCTGGCCGCGCGCGGTGGCGCAGACGTCTCACTGAATGGCCGCATTCAGTCGATGGAGACCGCCTATCGCATGCAGACTGCCGCGACGGATGCCTTTGATATCGACCGCGAGCCCACCCAGGTGCGCGAGCTCTATGGGAAGAGTCACTTCTCCAATGGCTGCCTCCTGGCGCGGCGCCTCGTGGAGCGGGGCGTGCGCTTCGTGCAGGTCTACTATGGCAATGGCCAGCCCTGGGACACGCACTCCAACCATGACAAGTCCACCCGCACACTCGCTGCGGATATTGATCGCCCCATCGCGGCGCTTCTGGGGGACCTGAAACAGCGGGGGCTGCTGGATGAGACCTTGGTCGTATGGGGCGGCGAGTTCGGGCGCACTCCGGTGAGTGAAAATGGCAACGGCCGGGACCACAATCCCCACGGCTTCCTCATGTGGCTCGCTGGTGGCGGGGCCAAAGGCGGCACGGCCTATGGTGAGAGCGACGACTTCGGCTTCAAGGCTGCGCAGAACAGAATGCATATCCACGATGTGCACGCCACGATTCTCCACCTGCTGGGCATCGATCACGAACGGCTCACCTATCGTTATGCAGGACGTGACTACCGGCTCACGGACGTGTCCGGCCGCGTACCCCGCGCGGTGCTGGCGTGAGCTTGGAAACGCCAAATGAGGCTCCTGGCAGAGGACGGGAATGCGCCTTTTCTCGTAAATGGCTGCTCCTCCGCCGTTGATCCCGCGATTGAACCTTCCCGCAGGGGAAACCTTATTGTGCCCCACCCTCTCTTGACGTTGGGCATTCCCACGGCATCCTAGTGCCGGTCTCCTCCTGTCTTTCAACGATCTTATGCTATTTCGCCCAGTTCTGTCCGGTGTGCTTGCGCTGACATGCGCGCTGTCGTCCATTCAGGCTCAGGAGGCCCCTGCTTCCCCGCCGATACGCACCTTTTTGGACCTCGAAGCTTATGCGGCGTCCCTGGCGCAAAAGCCCTACGATCCGCCCAAGCACCCGCTGGATCCCTTTTTCGACACCCTGAAGTATGACGGCCACCGCCAGATCCGCTTCAGGCCGGAAAAGGCGCTCTACAACGACATCGAGCACTCCTACCGCATCGAGTTCTTCCACCCCGGCTGGACCGCGAAGAAGACCGTCGAGTTCTTCGATATCAAGGCCGGCCAGCCCTCCCCCATCCCCTTCAGCAAGGATCTCTTCGACTACGGAGACCTGAAGATCCCCGAGGGCGTGAAGTTCCCCGAAGGCTTTGCCGGCTTCCGCCTGCTGGCCCCGGACACCCTGCTGAACAAGCGCTTTGAGTTCATGGTCTTCATGGGCGCGAGCTACTTCCGCGCAGTGACCACGAAGCTGGGCTGGGGCCTTTCCGCCCGTGGCGTGGCCATCAATACCGTGGGTGGCGAGCCCGAGGAATTCCCGGATTTCACGCACTTCTGGTTCGTGCAACCGAAGGCCGGTGAGAAGGTCTTCCAGTTCTACGCCCTGCTGAACGGCCCCAGCGTCTGCGGTGCCTACCAGTTCGAGGTGACCCCCGGCGAGACGACCATGATGCGCGTGAGCGGCTCCCTCTTCCTGCGCAAGCCGGTGAAGCTGCTGGGCCTTGCCCCCTTCTCCAGCATGTTCTGGTTCGGTGAGAACACCCACCCGAAGCCGCTCGACTTCCGCCCGGAGGTGCATGACTCCGACGGCCTGCTGATTGAGCAGGAGAATGGCACCATGATCTGGCGCCCGCTCGACAACGGCAAGGAGATGCGCCAGAGCGTGTACAGCCTGGAGGGCATCAAGGGATTCGGCCTGCAGAAGCGCGACCGTGAGTTCGCCCACTTCCAAGACCTCGAAGCCCGCTACCACGAGCGCGTGTCCGTGTGGGTAGACCCGGTGGAAGGCTTCGGCCGCGGCAAGCTGCACCTCATCGAGCTGGCCACGGGCGAGGAAACTTGGGACAACATCGTGACCTTCTGGGAGCCCGAGACCCAGCCCACGGCCAAGGAGCCGCTGCGCTTCGCCTACAATCTCTCCTGGCTGGCGGAGAAGCCGCACGACCTCGCCAAGGTGCTCTCCACCCGCTGGGGTGAGGGCGTGGCCACGCCGGACATCCCGAATGACTACCTCTTTGTGGTGGACTTCAGCAAGGGCAAGCCTCTTCCTGGCAAGGCCGCCGACTGGGTGCCCGATGCCGACCTGAACATCACTGGGGTGACCAAGGTCCTGGACAAGCGCGTGATGATCAATCCCGAGACGGGCGGCTACCGCGCCTTCTTCAAGCTGGACATCCAGCCGGACGTGAAGCTCCTGGAGATGACCTGCGACCTCGTGGACGGCAAGAAGCCCATCTCCGAGCGCTGGTCCTACCAGTGGAAGCGCTGAGGCCGCGCCAGCACGATTTCAGGATGACGAAATCACCACCAGCTGCGAATCTGAACACACCCGTTCGATTCGCGTGGTATTCTGCCTCCACTCCTGACAAGTAAGTAAGTGAATCCCATCATTACCCCAGCCTCTACCGATCCGATGGATGCGGTGACGATTCATTTCGCGCCCAAGACAGGTTCGGAAGAGGACTGGAACGAGGCATACGCCCGGCTGGCAGACTACTTCCGCAGTTACCGCCTGCACAACCGCATCCGCCGTACCCAGCTCATCCTGGAAACGCTGCGCCGCGCGGCGGAGGAGCATGAGAAGAATCCCTCCCGCAGCCCCACGGCCCACGCCATCCAGCAGGCCCGCCTGATGATGCAGAGCTGGCTCTCCGAGATCTACAAGGGCATGGAGCTTACCGACAGCCAGATCGAAGGGTCAGGCAGGTTGGGCTTCCACCTGTGCGATGGCCCCAGCCGCTGGCCGCATTTCTTCATCGACCGCGAGAATCTGCCACCGGACATGACGGAAGCCATGCGCTCTGCGGTGCGCACCTCGGGTCCCCGCCTGCAAGTCTCCAAGATGACCCCGCGTCCCATCGATCTGGGCCTGTTTGAAAATCTGGATGAGGAAGATGCCAATGAGCGCGGCGGCTATGCCCTGCTGCGCTATGTCGCCCTGCTGGCCTTCGTGGTGGGAGCGCTGTGGTTCGTGTATGATCTGACGAAATAATGAGCGCCCCCGTAGCCAGCCCCTCCGGGTCCACCACACCAACAGCCGCCCTGGGCTCGCGCACCGCGCAGCTTCAGTCGCACGCCGGCCTGCCCTCCCCTGCCACCTCCCGGTTGAGAAGGGCCACGTTCTTCTCCTTCGTCTTCGTGGGTACGGTCGTGGGCATCTGGCTCATGTACCAGATGCTGAACAGCGGCGGCATGGCCTGGTATGAATGGGCGCTGCTGGTCGTCTTCATCCCGTTGTATTACCAGCTCAACATCGGCTTCTGGACGGCTCTCATCGGCATCTGGATGATGAACCGGCCCAAGCCGGATCCGATCGACCTCTTCCGTACCATCACGAATGATGACATGGAGGCTCCGCTGGGCGCCACGACTGCCATCATCGTGCCCGTGTACAACGAGGACGTGACCCGCGTGTTCGAGGGCATCCGCTCGGTGTACAACTCCCTCGCGAAGACAGGCAAGCTGGAGCACTTCGACTTTTTCATCCTGAGCGATTCGGATGACTCGAACAAGTGGATCGAAGAGGAGGCCGGCTGGCTGGAACTCTGCCGCCAGCTCAATGCCTTCGGGAGAATCTTCTACCGGAAACGCCGCACGCCCATCAACCGCAAGAGCGGCAACGTCTCCGACTTCTGCCGCCGCTGGGGCAAGCGCTATCGCTACATGATCGTGTTCGACGCGGACAGCGTGATGAGCGGGCCGCTGCTGGTGAATCTGGTGCGCATCATGGAGAAGAATCCCGGCATCGGCATTCTCCAGACCTTCCCGAAGCAGATTGCCGCGGACACCTTGTTGGGCCGCATCATGCAGTTCGCGCAGTCCTTCTACGGTCCGGCGTTCATCTCCGGCCTGAGCTACTGGCAGTGCGGCGAGGCGAACTTCTGGGGGCACAATGCCATCATCCGTCTCGCGCCATTCATCGAGTACTGCGCACTGCCTCCGCTTCCTGAGAAGGTGCCCTTCGGCGGGCACATCATGAGCCACGACTTCGTGGAAGCAGCGCTCATGCGCAAGGCGGGCTATGCGGTGCGCCTGCTGGCCACGGACCACGGCAGCTACGAGGAAGGCCCGCCCACGCTCATCGATACGCTGAAGCGCGACCGCCGCTGGTGCTTGGGAAATATGCAGCACTTCTGGCTGCTCTTCGCGCGTGGCTGGCATCCCATCAGCCGGTTGAATTTCTACCACGGCATCATGAGCTATGTGAGCTCGCCGGTGTGGCTGATGTTCCTCATCCTGGGCACCATCATGGGGGCGAGCGATGACAGGTCCCCGCTGGACATGGCCAGGGCGACCTTTGCGGGGCAGCTCCTGCTGCTGCTCACGCTGGCCTTCATCTTCCTGCCAAAGATCATCATCATGATTGATGAGCTGGTCACCGGCCGACTCTTCAAGCCCATCCGGCTGCGATTGATGGCGGCGCTGAGCAGCTTCCTGGACACCTTTGTGTTTACCCTGATGGCTCCCATCATGATGTACTTCCACTCGCAGTTCGTGGTGAAGACCATCCTGGGCCAGGGCGTGAGTTGGGTGGCGCAGCGGCGCAAGCTGGGCGGCGGCATTGACTGGCGGGAACCGATTCTCACCTTTGGCTGGGTCACTTTGATTGGCATTGCCTGGGGTGTAGCGGCGTTCTTCATCTCCACACAATTCCTCTTTTGGATCAGTCCGGTGCTGCTGGGGCTCATCCTCGCGATTCCGTTTGCCATCACGACTTCCAGCACAAAGACACTGCAACGCTTCGGCCTTTTCGTCACCCCGGAGGAGCTTCATCCCCCACCCGTGCTGCAGTCGCTGAACGAGCACCTCGATGAGGTGCACGCCCGTCCTCCGCTGCAGCCGGAACTGGAGCAACGTTTTGGCCTCGTGCAGGTGTGCCTAGACCCGTATGTGAATGGACTCCACGTGAGCCTGCTGCGCCGGCGTCGCCAGGTGGAGCACTCACGCGAGTACTTCCGCCACCTGAGTCACAAGCTCATCAGCCAGGGCCCGAACAGCCTGAGCAAGCGCGAGCTCACCGCCGTGCTGTATGACCCGGACACGGTGATTCATCTGCACTACGAGCTGTGGTCTTCTTCAGAGGAAACACTCTCCCCCTTCTGGAAGCTCGCGATCCGCCAGTACAACCTCGTGGCGCCGAACCCGTTCACGCATCTGCTCGCGCAGAAGGGTGTGACGAGTTAGGCATTGTGTGGCGCACAGCTGATTCCATTTCCGCTGCTGTAGGCGAATCTTCCTGATTCGGACCAAAGCAACGTTGCGCACAAAAGTGCGATGGTGCAGGGAGGTTCAGAGCGTTTCACTCCATAAGCCCAACGGAGCAAACCCTGAAACAAGCATGCGAAATTTCCTCCTCCACCTCGCACTCCTTTCCGCCACCGTCCCCGTCTTCGGGGTGGATTCTCCCATCTGCCTGACCGCAAACGACCTTTCCATCGCCACCGGCAAACCCTCACTGGTGCTCATGTCGAGCGGCTCTGTGCACATTCCCGTGTGGTCACTCTCAGGCGGTACAGAGGGGCAGTCGGTCGCTGGCTTGGTGAGCGGACTTCCACGCGAATGCGCTGCCGTAAGAGTCGAGATCGTCGTGACCACCAACGACGCAGAGACGAGTTCCAGCTTCTCAGATGTCTATCGGGCCCATCTGTCGCAGATGGTGGAGAATGCACCGATTGCTGACCACTACTACCTGGGGACCCCGGTGCATACCCCACTCCCCGCCGGGCCGCTTCACACCCGGACCATCGTTTTGGAGTCCTACTACGAAGTGGTACCGAATGCACCCCTGTGGGTGCGCATCCAGCGTGAGCCCGGCGATCCCGGTGACTCGTTCACCAAACCCACTGGCCTGGCCATGGTCAAGGTGACGCCCTTGGACGCGCCCGCAAAGGCCCACGTCGTGCAGAGCGAAGGCGGCTACAATTCGTGGCCCATGCTGCAAGCCCTCGGTGACAAGCTGGTCTGCGTGTACACCCGCGGCAAAGGGCACACGATTGGGGAAGACGCCCGCGCCACCTACGCGCGCACTTCCACGGACGGCGGAAAAACGTGGACGCCGGAAACGGTGGTCGCCAACTCGCCGGGTTACGGCGATGTCCCTGTCGGGAAAGGGCTCGACTCCACGGGAGCCATGCTCCTCTGGGTGCGTCGCGTCGGCAAGGAGTGGTACCAGGATCTCTATCGCACCACGGATGGCGTGACATTCACCCTCATCTCGACGCCGAAACTCGCCGTGCGCCCCATGCAGATCACCGACGTCTTCTCCGTCCCCACAGTCGGTCTCATGTCACTGTGGTTCGCAGGAGACTACAGTGACAAGCCCACCAATGCGTGGGGCATCGTGACCAGCAAGGACGATGGCGCCACCTGGACGCAGACCACCGTCGAGTCTGACCTGCCCAAAGCGCAGTGGCCGACCGAGCCCGCCGCGGTCTATCTCGGCGATGGCAGGATTCTCGCCATCGCCCGCTCAGAAACCGGTCCGTCTCAGTTCCAGATCGTCTCCACCGACTCCGGAGCGACGTGGAAACGCACGCAAACCAACATCGGCGACATCTTCTGCTCCACGCCCAGCCTCGTCCTCGACGCCAAGACCGGACTGCTCAGCAACTACTACTATCAGCGTGGCAAGGGTCTGCTGCGCCGCCGCATCGTCGATCCAAAGTTCATCTTCGACAATCCGAGCCACTGGCCAGCCTCCGATATCGTGGCCACGGGCAGCAAGGTCACGTTTGATGCGGGCAATGCTAACGCCACCGAGATCAACGGCACCCACTATCTCTCCTTCTACTCCGGCAAAGCTCCCAGTACGACGGTTTACGTATCGGCTGTTCCGGCACCGGCACCTGGGAATGCAGGTCCCTCTTCCTCAGGTTCTGAGCAACCACCGCAGAAATAAAGTGCCTACGCATTCGAGCCCCTGATGCACCATGCGCACTGCATCTCAACGTCCCTCCACACAAAAGAGGACGGTAGGGATGCGCTCCTGCGCGTCCGCAGATAGCGGGCGGAGGCGGTGGGAAGATGCCACGTGACGAGACCTTTTCGCACCGCGACTCCGCACCACCTCCGCCCACCTAAAGTCGGACGCGCAGGAGCGCATCCCTACCGCCTCTTTGGTGGAAGGACGTTTGCCTTTAAGGACATAGTCCGCGGAACTGCTTCGACTGTGCAGCACCGTGACAACCAATGTGCAAAAAAAGGTTTCGCACAAAATCGTAAGGCTTTTTCGGACAGCCATCTTGCATTCGGCACCCGTTCCATTTTCAGAAGCAACCGACTCTGAATATGCGTGTGGTGAATTTCATTCTCGCTTTTCTGCTCTGCCTGGGCTCGGTGACCACGGCACAAGAAAGCTCTGGCACAAAAGCAACAACCCCGAGCAAAAAGAAGGCGTCCGAAACGAGCGCGAGCGGTACGAGTAGCACCCCAAAGAAGAAGGCGACGACAACCACGTCCAGTTCATCATCCAGCAGCACCGCTTCTACAAAGCCGAAGCCAAAGCCCTCCACGTCCTCAGCGAACAAGACGACTGGAACCAGCAAAGAGACCGTCGCAAAGAAGGAAGAGACCAAGAAGGAATCCACCTCTGATGCTTCCACGACAGGGAAACAGAAAGAAGCCGACTCTTCAAAAACTGAAGGCGGTGAAAAGAAGATGAGCGGAGAGGCAGCCGCTGCCAAGGCAAAGACCGGAACCAGCAATAGCGAAGCCACACCGTCCTCAAAAAAATCTACCACGCCGGGCACGGGCACAGACAAGCCTGCTGAAGATGAGGACGGCACCGACGAACGTGATCCCACCAAAGCTGGCAAGAAAGCAGCGGCCGTCTCGAGCATCACCCCTGAGGAGATTGAGGGCTTCGATGCCTACCCCGCCGCCACGCAACAACTCATCCGCCGTTCTCTGGAACTCACGACGCAGAATCTCCGCTACCAGTTCGGCTCCGCGGATCCCAAAGCGGGCGGCATGGACTGCTCCGGCACCATGTACCGGGTGCTGCAGGATTCCGGCATCAAGGAAGTGCCACGGCAGAGCGATGAGATTTGCCGCTGGGTGATGCGCCACACCCGGCTGTATCGCACGGAGGATACCACCACCTTGAAGGACAAGTCTCTTTCCGCACTGAAGCCGGGCGACCTGCTTTTCTGGACCGGCACGTATGACACCAGCAGTCCACGCGAGCTACCCATCTCCCACGTGATGCTCTACTTGGGGAAACGAAAGAAGGACGGCAAGCCGGTGGTCTTCGGCGCGAGTGATGGCCGCTCCTATGACGGACAGCGACGCAATGGGGTCAGCGTTTTTGATTTCGTCATGCCCAAGCGCGATGGCAAGGCCGCCTTCTATGGCTATGGGCCGGTGCCGGGACTGAAAAACTTCGCGGGCGCCTCGGCTGGCCAATAAGCGATCGGGCGCCGCCTTGCGCCGCCCTATTTGCCAAACACCGCGTGCACGTACGCGGACACGGCAGCCACTTCCTGCGGGTTCAGCTTGGTCTCCTCACTCATCTCCGGCAGGATCTCACGCTGCCATTGCGAAAGAGGATACTTGAGCACGGGCTCCACACTGTGGCACTTCGCGCACTTGGTGATGTAAATGTCCCGCCCGTGCGCCAGTTGCGCAGTGTTTGCGCTGCTGATGGAACGATTGGGAAGAGCAGACACCGGAGGCGCCATCTCTTCCAAAGACACACATGCCGTCGCTGACAGTGTTGCCAGGAGCAACAAGCAGCGGACGGCATGTGATTTCATGATTCAGAATTCCGTGACCGGCGACAGCCGCACGAATTAGAACGTGATGCCCGCGATGATGCGCACCTGCGCATCGGGCTCACCATCCACATCCGTCAACTGGAACAGGCCGGCGAGGGTGGCGAACACGTGACCCTTACGGAAGGAGATATTCGGGCCGAGGTAGACCACGTGGTCACCGGCTTCGCTCCACTCTTCGAACTCGATCTCATGCAGTGCTTCCGCACCGACAAAGAAGTTCGGAGTCACCTGATAGCTGACGCCGAAAGTGTTTTCCCACACGCCGGTGGATTCGTCGAGATCGCCAAGGTCTTCACCTTCCCATTCGGCTTCCACCACCAGGTTGTACACGAAGACGAAGGGGCCGACGTTCTTCTGGAGGAGAAGCTTTCCTTCGAGCTCCACTTCCTCCGGGCCCACGAGCACTTCACCGTAGAGAGCGCTGCCAAGGAAGGCCTTGTTCGGGTCGGTCAACTGCTGGCGAAGGGAGAAGCCGGAGCTCTCGTATTTGGCTTCGCTGCCTTCACCGTCGAAGCTCTCATACTCCCAATTGGCGAGGTAGATGTCGAGGGTCAGGGTGTCGGTGATGCCGTATTCGATCTCGTGACGGAACTGGAAAACATCTCCGTCGTCATAGCTCTTCCAAGTGGCCCACTGCTCATATTCCCAGGCACCCTTGGGCATGCCGGTGGTTTCGTAGCTGTAGGAGAAGCGGCGTTCGCTCGCGTTGGCGGTGGTGGTGGTGGAGAGGAGGCCCAGGGCGAGCAGAGCGCCTGAGGACCAGCGAAGGAGACGATTGGTCATACTGAGTGAGGGAGGGAGGAGTGTGTGTGATTGAGATGTCTGGCACCTTGCCGGAAACGAGGGGGAGCAATCCCAAGCAAGGGCCGGTCTTTACTGAGAACGATCCGCAATTGCAAGCAATATCTTGCAGTCAGGACTCAGTCTCAATCTTGCCGCACGGAGTTCTCCGTTTCCCAATCAACAATCAACTCAGTTCCCGCTCACCCCACCAGGCCGTCCACCTTTTTGGCCAGAGCGAAGTCCAGCTTGGTCAGTCCACCCTTGCTGTGAGTGCTGAGCCGGACGGTCACCTTTCGCCAGCCCACGAGCATATCCGGGTGATGATTGGCCTCCTCAGCCACATGGGCCACCTGGCTTACAAAATCGATGCCCGCCATGTAGCTGGAGAATTTGTAAACGCGCACGATTTCCGCGCCCTCCCTGCTCCATTCCGGCAACGTGGCGAGGTGCTCGGCGACTTTCGATTCTTCCAGCAGTTCAGCCATGATCGAGCATCGCACGCTTCCCGGTGGTCGGCTGCATCCTTTTTTGCCTTGCAAGCGCGGAGCCTCCGCCTATAGGCACCGTTCCGCCGCACCGGGCGGCAGGTGCAACTTTCCCAATCCAAACCGACTCTCAAATATGGGCAATATCTACAACAACATCGTTGAAACCGTGGGCCGCACTCCGCTTGTGAAGCTGAACAAGGTCACCGCCGGACTCGACGCCACGATTGCCCTCAAGTGTGAGTTCTTCAATCCGCTCGGCTCGGTGAAAGACCGTATCGGCGCAGCGATGATCGAAGACGCGGAAAAGCGCGGCATCCTGAACAAGGATACCGTCATCGTGGAGCCCACCAGCGGCAACACCGGCATCGCCCTCGCCTTTGTGGCCGCCGCCAAGGGGTACAAGCTCATCCTCACCATGCCGGAAACGATGAGCCTTGAGCGCCGCACGCTGCTGGCCCTGCTCGGCGCGGAACTCGTGCTCACCCCTGGACCTCAGGGCATGAAGGGCGCGATTGCCAAGGCGGAAGAAATTCTCAAGAACACCCCGAACGCCTGGATTCCCCAGCAGTTCGAAAATCCCGCCAACCCGGAAATCCACAAGAAGACCACCGCCGAGGAAATCTGGGCGGACACGGACGGCAAGGTTGATATCCTCGTCGCTGCCGTGGGTACCGGCGGCACCATCACGGGCTGCTTGGAAGTCATCAAGCCCCGCCGCCCTGGCTTCCAGGCGATTGCGGTGGAGCCCGAAGCTTCCCCGGTGATCAACCAGACGCTGGCAGGTGAAACCCTTCAGCCCGGACCGCACAAGATCCAGGGCACCGGTGCCGGCTTCGTGCCTAAGAACCTCCACCTGAAGGATGAAGCGGGCAATGCCCAGATCACCGAGTGCGTGAAGGTCTCCAACGACGACGCCTTCGCGATGGCCCGCCGTCTTGCCAAGGAGGAAGGTATTCTCGTGGGTATCTCCACCGGCGCAAACGTGGTGGCTGCCATCGAAGTCGCCAAGCGCCCTGAAAACAAGGGCAAGCTCATCGTGACCATCGCCTGCTCCACCGGCGAGCGCTATCTCTCCACCGCACTGGCTGATGAAGCCAGAGCGAAGGTTGGCGCGTAGTCATCTATTGCTCAGTTTCATTTTTTTCGCCTCCTTCCCCCTCCCTTCATGTCGGCCGCCCAGAATCCCGCAGTTCCTCCTCAAGCACACGCTCCCAACGAGCCCAATGCCATGGAGGAGTTCCTTGAGAAGAACTTCAAAAAGCTCGCCATCGGCTTTGTCCTGCTGGTCGTGCTGGTGGTGGTTCTGGGTCTGGCGCGGCACTTCCGTCATCAGACGGAGGTGGAGGCCTCTGAGCTCTTCACTTCCGCCAAGAACGCCGAAGCCTGCGATCTGGTGGTCAGCAAGTACCCGGCCACTCAGGCCGCGGGGAATGCACAGCTTTTGAAGGCAGACTTCCTCTGGGCGGAGGGCAAGAAGGAGTCCTCCGTAAAGACGCTTCAGGAATTCATCAAGTCCGAGAGCAGCCATCCGCTCCTCCCTCAGGCCATGCTCGCGCTCGGCACGAAGCAACTGGTGATGGGTGAAAAGGACTCCGCTCGCAAGACCCTGGAGGAGCTGGTGCAGAAGTATCCCAAGCAGGATGTGGCCGCCGCCGCGCAGCTTCAACTGGGCGACCTGCTGTGGTCCGAAGGCAAACTGGAGGACGCGAAAAAGATCTTCAACGAGCTTCCCAGAAACTTCCCCACCAGCCCTGTGCTGGCTCGTGTCGACGAACGCGTCAAGATGGTGGACTCCGGCCTGCCGACCGTGGAAGTGGAACCGCCGCCGGCACCTCCTGCTCCCCCGGCCCCCGTTCCCGGCGCCACCGTCCCGCCCGTGGCCCCGAGCCTGCTGACGCCTCCTCCCGCCGCTTCCGCTCCCCTCTCCGCCCCCTCACTGACTCCCGCCGCTCCGGTCGTGGATCCGCTGATGCCGAAGACTCCTGCTCCCGCAGCAGCTCCTGAAGCCCCGAAGACGGAAACGCCTGCACCGGCACCCGCGCCTGTACCGGTGCCGCCGTCCACGGAAAGCAAGCCCGTGCCGGCTCCGACGCCAGCCCCTGCTCCTGCTCCGGCTGCGGACAAGCCTGCTGAAGCTCCGGCTCCTACACCAGCGCCTGCTTCTCCGGCCCCGGCTCCCGCTCCTGCCCAGGAAGCGCCGAAGGCGGATGCGCCTCCTGCTGCTCCTGCAACGCCCACTCCGGCGGAGCCTGCTCCTGCAGCGCCAGAAGCTCCGAAGCCCTAAGGCGGACCTGTCGAGAAGAAGATTATCCGAAAAAGGCAGGCCATTTGGCCTGCCTTTTTTGTTGCGTGCGGGAGCGAAGGACTTGGCAAAAGGAGCGTGGACACTCTTGTCCGCCGTTCTGTTGCGCAGCTTCCCCCATCACGTGGAAGTGACCGGGCGACGCCTCTGGAGCAGCTGGTGGAAGGTGGCCTTGCCTGCCAAACGAAACAGGGTGGCACGTCAGGGGCAGCGGACAGGAGTGTCCGCGCTCCTTTGAAATGCCCGGCGCTTCCCTTCGGATTGAGTGCCCTCACGGCTCTCATACCAAGGATCTGTGTCGCCTCACGCCGCCTCACTCACCTCACGCTGCTTCTCCTCGGGAGTGCGGAAGAATATTGCCACCGTGAAGGTCACCACCGTGCCGAACAAGATGCGCCAGGGGAATTCAATGATTGGCATCCACGAGGGCCGCGAAAAACCCTTCGCGCCAAAGTTCGCCGCGATGCTCTGGTCGAGGCCGCTCAAATAGGCAACCACCAGAAAGCCAGAGAGCATGGCAATGGCGTTGCCGAAATCGTTGCCACGAGTGCGCGTGAAAAGGCCGACCATGAAGATGCCAAGCAGTGAGCCATAGGTGTATCCAAAGATACCCAAAATGATTGGAATGATGCGCAGTTCGGGGTGTTGCACACTCACCCACGCAGTGGCAAGCGCGACCGCGACCAACAAGGCGGAAAAAAGGATGGTTCCCAATCGCAACGCACGCACCCTGCCGCGTTCATCAGCCGGTTCGCCGAACCAGCGAAAGTGAAAGTCCCGGACATAGCTTGTTGCCAGAGAGTTGATGGCAGTGCTCAGGGAGCCCATCGTGGTGGCGAGCACCCCTGCGAGCACCAGTCCGCGCAGCCCTGCTGGCATGACCGTCAGAATGAAATGAGGGAAGACCTTGTTCGCCTGGACATTGCCTTTGGCGTCCACAGGCAGAAGTGGATCCGGATTGGCCGCGTAGAATACATTTAGCAGAATACCGATGGCGAGCACGACCCACGCAATGGGTATGTCAGCCAACCCAGATAGAATGGTGGCAACAGCGCTCTGACGCTTGTTCTTGGCAGTGAGCATCCGCTGCACCATGTCCTGGTCCGTCCCATGCGTGGCAAGCGTCACAAACGTAGAACCGAGGAACGCAGCCCACAGCGTGTATTCCTGCTCCAGGATGGACTTCACATTGGCCCAAAAACCAAGATCCGGATTCACCCCTGAATCGAAGAGTTGCCAATCGTGGTGGCCCTGAAGTTTCTCATGTGCTCCAGCCCAGCCCCCCGGAATGTGGGTGAGCAGATAAAAGAACGAAAAGCCCAATGCAGCGAACAACACCACAATCTGCAAAACATCCGTCCAGATCACGGCACGGATGCCTCCCACGGTCGTGTACACGGCGGTGGCAAGAGTCACAAACAACAGGGCCAGGCCTGTAAGCCAAAACTCCTGCATGGGTGTGATGGTTTCAGTGGGGTTCGCCAGACGCCACAACAAGACCAGCAGTACTGTTGGAACCCAAAGTCTGGTCCCGCTCGCCAGCAACCGCGTGACAAGGAACACGGCAGATCCCAATCGCCTTGTCCTCGGGCCAAATCGGATGCCGAGAAACTCGTAAATGCTCACCACATTGTGCCGATAAAACGCGGGGATGAAGAATGCACTGACAATGACGCGGGCCAGAAGGTACCCAATAATGAGCTGGAGATAGGTGAAGTTCCGATGGCTGAATCCTTCGCCGGGAGTTCCAAAGAATGTCCCCGCACTGATCTCAGCAGCGAGAATCGAAGCCAGTACCGCCCACCATGCGATCTGCCTGTCGCCCAGGGCAAATCCCTCCATGCTTCCGCTTTTGCTACGCTGGGAAAGCCCAATGCCCAAGACCAGACCAAAGTAGAGCAGGAGAACAACAATGTCCGCGACGTATGCCATGCGCCGATGATGGCGGAGATTGGCGTGGGAGCAAGAAGGGAAGTCCGGAGGTGGGAGTCAGGGACTTGGGGAGTTTGCAATGGTTGAGCGGTGGTTGGCTATGGTTGAGCTGTTGTTTTTGGAGACGGACAGCTCCGCATGGTGTCGGTTTGTGGGCATGGATCATCCACGGCACTGGGATCTCAGCGCCGTGGATGAACTCAGACTCCGAACTGCGGAATCCGCACTCCGGCTTCTGACTCGACTCACTCCCTAAAAGTAGTGGTCGCGCAGGGAACCGTCATGCCGGCCGGAGCGCAGGCAACAGTTGCGGAAATTTCCGGCTGGATCCGCACGGACACAGATCGTTGCGTCCGAGCTTCTCGACCAGTTCCTTGATTCCGTGAACCACCCGCCATCCTTTCATGACGCGTGTTTCGCTGGGGTAGCCTTTTCGGCGCTTGCTAGTGCGCTCGAAAAAAGGCGCCGTCTTCGTGTGCGTGTTGCATCTTCATGGCAGCCTCCTTGTTGGTTTGTTTGTTTTGATACGCCATCGGATGATGGCGGGCAGACTCAGTGCCACAAGTTGGCTGGAACGCAAGGGATGCAGGTGGAAGTGTGAGGCGCAGCCTCCCTGGACTGGGGCAGCCTGCTGCCGCTTTCCTCAGCACAGCCTGCTGTGCGTCTCCACGCGACGAAGTCGCCAAACTTTTCTGGGTGTAACCTCACGAGCGAGTGTCACCATCGCCGCAGCAGGCTGCGGACTCTTCAAAGCGGCAGCAGGCTGCACGCAGTCCAGGGAGGCTGCGCCTCGGAGCTTCCCTACTTCTTCACCACCTCAATCGGCGGCAACTTCTCCGCGAGCAGAGCCCTCAGTTCCTTCAACACGGCAGCATGCTGCGGGTCTTCGGCGAGATTCTTGTACTCATGTGGGTCCACATTGTGATCGTAGAGTTCGATCCCATTCCGCCCTTCATCCCACTCGGTGCAGCGCCAGCGGTTCGTGCGCACGGTGCGGCCCCAGTATTCCGCTTCCTTACCGCGGCGCGCCTGGGTGAAAGCGGAATCATGAATGGACACACCCGGATCCTCCAGCACGGGACGGAGGGACTTGCCTTGCAAGACATCCGGCGCGCGAACACCAGCCAAGTCACAGAGGGTAGGATACACATCGAGCAGTTCCACGAGACTGGAACTGCGCTTCCCAGCTCCCTTCGTTCCCGGCGCGGCAATGATGAAAGGCACACGCGCACTCTCTTCAAAGAGACTGCGCTTGTGCCACAGGCCATGCTCCCCGAGATGCCAGCCGTGATCACCGGAGAAGACGACGATGGTATTCTCCTCCAGTCCGAGTCGCTTCAGCGCCTCCAGAACCACTCCAGCCTGCGCGTCCATGTAGCTGACACAGGCAAGGTAGGCACGGATGGCAGCACGACGCTGCTCCGGGGAGGAAGTCAGTGCGTATCCCGGCACCGCACCGTTGCGAGCAGGCAGGGGGATATCGGATTCATCATCTTCCGGTGCTTCGGGGAGGGTGATGGAGTTCAGCGGGTAGAGGTCAAAGTACTTCGCCGGGGCCACGAGGGGCAAGTGCGGACGATGGAATCCCACGGCGAGGAAAAACGGTTTCGCAGCGTCGCGCTTCTCCATCCAGTCGACGGCTCGCTCGGCGAACTGGCCATCCACCATATTGTTGTCCGGACCGGTGGTCTCCTGCCACGGGAGTCCCTGTTTCTTGCCTGCCTTCACCTTCACTTCGCTCGCACGCGTGGCCGGATAGGGCCGCTCATCGCGAAAGGGCAGGCCGAAGTGCCACGCCTTGGGGTCATCCATGCTCTCAGCACCGGTCGGTACGCCGAGGTGGAAGATTTTCCCACACCGCGCAGTTGCGTAGCCCTGCTCCCGGAAATGGTGCGGCAGGGTCATCACGTCAGGCAGGTTCTGGTAGAGATTGTCACCATTGTCCGTGACCCGGGTGGTATTGGGCCGGAGGCCGCTCATCATGGAGGCACGGGAGGGATTGCAGTGGGGGAACTGGCAGTAGGCTCGATCAAACTGCACCCCGCGCTTCGCCAGGGCGTCGAGGTGCGGGGTCTTGGCGACAGGATGGTCATAGCACCCCAGGGTAGCCGCGAGGTCGTCTGACATAAGCAGCAGAACATTCGGCCGGGCAGGCGTGGCGGCGGAGAGAGTCCAGGACGACACCAGCGCGAGTAGCAGCAGCAGCAGGGAGGTACGGCGGTTCATGGCAACGTGTGCGCATGGAGACGGCGCAAATGGGCGGATGTTTCGTCGAGATGCCCCCTCCCTTCATGGAGAAACGGAACACCAGCATTTCGCACGACTTCTCAGAATCGCGAGCAAATTGGGGATGTTTGCAGGTTCGCAACGCCTTACCCCACCAAAAAGGAAAGAATTTGAGCCATTTCGACTCCTTATTTAAGGTGTAAAACTATACTTATACTCATTGATGATACGTGATTGTTACCGAATTTATGGGACAGTTTAGTGAATTGAGGGTGCCTTCCTAAAAAAGGGGTCTCTCCAGCCACTTCGACACATGCTCCCGCAGTTCCCCAGCAACGACGCTCATTACAATCAGTGGCAGGATAACCTGACCTCGGTGGCGCTCACCCATGCTCACGAGCTGAGCTTGGATCCCACGCGAAAGGCAGCGCTGGAAAACGCCCGGCTCGCCTGGCAGAACGCCTTTACCGACCATCTCAAGGCCCAAGCCGCAGCGGCAGCCACGGCTTCCTGGAAGGAGAACGCCCGTCGTGAACAGGAAATCTTCCTGCGCCCCCTGCTCGCCGAGTGGCAGGAGAACCCCAATGTAAGCCTCACCCTGCGCACCGCCCTGGGCATGGGTGCCCGTCACGAAGGACGCAACGGCAATACCAAACCGACGACCCGCCCCCAGCTTGAGGCGGACACCTCCCGTATGGGGCAACTCACCATCCACTTCCGCGATTTCGGCTCCAGCACCAAGGCAAAGCCCCCCGGAGTGCGTGGCTGCCAGTTCTGGACCCAGATCGGTGGCAGCCCTCCCGTGATTCTGGAAAGCATGAACCACGTGGCCACGGACACCCGAACGCCCTACGTGATTCAGTTCAACGAGGAGGACTTCGGCAAGCTCATTTACATCATCGGACGCTGGGAAAGCCAGCGCGGTCTCACCGGTCCCATGAGCGAAATGCTGACCGTGACGATCCCTGGGTGAGGTCCCCAATGCCGGAAGCGGGGTTGACGAACGGCCTTTTTCCGGCCACAGACTAGGTGCACTCTGGCGCAAGTCGGATGATGGCAGTCCATTTGCCGCCTCCAGCCCGCCTCCTTTCGTGCATCCCTGATCTCCTGTGACCACTCCGAAAAAGCCCAAACCGTCCCTGCTCCACCGTCTGAAGTCAGGCATCAAGAGTCTGCTTGGCTCCAAGAAGAAGAAGACCGAGGAGAAGAAGCACGGTCACGAAGAGCATCCGGAGAAGCTGCATCCTTCGGCGAAGCATCCCGCAAAGAAACATGCGACGGAACACGCCCAGGGGGAACGCAAGTCCGCCCGTCCCCCGCGCCCTGAAGGTGAACGCCGTGAAGGATCGAGGCCTCCTCGCGAAGGCGACCGTGGCCCCCGCGGTGGACGTGATGGCGAAAGAGGACCTCGCGGCGGCAGAGATGCCCGTGGAGGACGCGACGGAAGATCCGGCGGTGGTCGTGGCGGACGCTCCGGCAAGCCCGAGCGCGGTGAACGTGAAGAGCGCGCCCCGCGCCAGAACTTTGAGGCCCTTCCCCCACCCCCGGCACCGCCTGTGCCGGAAGGCCCGTATCCCGAGGCCTTTGAGGTCCTCGGCTTCTCCCCCGCCATCCTCGCAGGCATTCGTGATCTCGGATATGCGCAGCCGACGGAAATCCAGGTGAAGGCCGCTCCTATTGTACTGGAAGGCCGCGACCTCGTCGGCGCCTCCCAGACCGGCACCGGCAAAACGGCCGCCTTTGGCATGCCGGCGCTCAGCAAGATGGGCGCCCCCGGAGCTCTGCGATGCCTGATCCTTGAGCCTACCCGTGAGCTGGCGGCCCAGGTGGTGGAGAATTTTGAAAAGCTGGGCAAGTACACCGGCCTGCGCACGCTGCTCGTGCATGGCGGTGTGGGCTATGAGAAACAGCGCAAAGGTTTGCAACAGGGCGTGGACATCGTGGTAGCCACCCCGGGCCGCCTCTTGGACTTCATGCAGGACGGCACGGTGAATCTCGACACAGTCGAGGTGCTCATCCTGGATGAAGTGGACCGCATGCTGGACATGGGCTTCCTCCCGGACGTCCGCCGCATCGTGGAGCGCACGCCGCGCACGCGCCAGACATTGTTCTTCTCCGCCACCATGCCGGCCCAGATCAAGGGTCTGGCCGACTGGGCGCTGAAGGAGCCTGCCAGTGTGGAAGTCGGCATCCGCTTCTCGCCCTCCGAGACGGTGAGCCACTACCTCTATCCCGTGGCCAGCGATCAGCGTGAGGAGTTGCTGCTCGAGCTGCTGCGTCGCACCGATTTCCACAGCGTGATGATCTTCACCCGCACGAAGATGGATGCAGATCGCCTCTTCGGCTCCATCCAGCGCGATGGCGAACACAAGGCCGCTGTCATGCATGGTGACATCACCCAGCGCGACCGCGAGAAGGCCCTGCAAGACTTCCGTGAAGGCAAGGTGGAGGTCATCGTCGCCACCGACGTCGCCGCACGCGGCCTCGACATCAGCGGTGTGACCCACGTGATCAACTACATGGTCCCGGAGCGCTCCGAAGACTACGTGCACCGCATCGGCCGTACCGGACGCGCGAAGAAGGAAGGCGATGCTTTCACGCTCTTCTCCGCCGAAGAAATTGGCTATGTGTCTTCCATCGAGCGCCTCATCGGCCAGGAAATCGAGCGCAAGAAGCTGGACAACTTCGCCTACAAGTACACGACCGTACTGGCAAACGAAGACAAGGCACGAGCCATCATGTTCGGGCGCAAGGCGAAGAAGCGTCGGTAGATTTTTTGACCGCTAACTTTCGCTAACAAACGCTAATAGAATACACCGCTTCGGCCAAAAATCCGAAGCGCGGACTCATTGAAATTTATTAGCGCAGGTTAGCGTCCATTAGCGGTCCGCTCGATCTTCACTCACGGCACCTGTTCGCCGGAGCCTTTGTAGAACCAACCTGCAACGCGACCATCCACCACTTTTGCCAGGGCTGTGGTGCTGAATTTGCCGAAGAGCGTTTGAGCGTCGTACTCCACGGCCACGACCCAGCAGGGCTTACCATTGTGTTCTCCCTGCTCTGGAGTACCCCAGCGCGTGATGGAGTTCGGTGTGACTTCCGTGACCATGCCGGCACGCATGCTGGCGAGAAGCAGCGGGCAGGTACCATCCGCGCTCACCGCGGGTTTGCCGTCGGCAGAGACTTGTGATGCGGTGGTAACCACCGGAGAGCGGTCGCGATTCTTCCACGCGATGCGCGCCTCTTCGATGCGGCGTTCGCGCCAGGCATTGTAAGCCGTGGTGAGCGTTCCTTTGAGGTCTGTGGAGTTGATGCTGACGGAGGCACGCGCGGCCGCCGTAGGCGTGGGTGCCAGGACGAGCAGGCCATTCTCCAGCGAGAGCGCGGTTACCTCGCTACCCACCGGCATCTGGGTGCTGCCGTAGCTGGCCTTGAAGGCGACGGGGAGCACCAGCTTCACCTGCCGGGGAAAGGCACTGGCAGGGATGCGCGTCCAGTTTGCAGTAGCCTGCTCCACGGTGGGCAACGCGGGTGGTGTGAAGGCATCCGGGGAAGTAGCCGGAGCGACCGCCACAGGGGCAGGGGCCGGCATCGGAGCCGGAGCAACACTCACTGGAGCGGGCGGCTGCGGAGGCGGTGCGGCCTGCGGTGTCTGTGGAACGGTGGGCGCGGTGGAGGCAACATTTGCCTGAGCTCCGGTCTCTGAAGACTTCGCTGCCGCAGGTTGTTTGAAGACCATCTTATCCTCCGGCGGAGCAAGGAAGTAATCGTAGGCGAGGAAAGCACCGCCCAGCACAAGGACCGTGATGAAGAGAGATTTCAGGGTTTGCATGGTGTTGATTCTTTGGGAGTTCGGCTTTTCAACGGCATGGCGCAAACGTCAGCCCGGAGCTTCGTCGGGGAGTGAAACCGTCGACTGGCTCCACCGCTGACGCACGGGCCATACCAATTTGTCTACATCGTGCTTAATTTTATTCGAATCATGGTGTTATCGGGATCGGGGAGGCGGCCAACGATCCCTGGTGCGCGGTGGGGTGCGGCGACGGCGACGACGCACCGACTTGCGCACGGGAGTGAGCCTCAGCGGCACGTCGTGTGCCACCGCTCCACGAGACTTCCACTGCGCCATCCATCGAGAGACGGCGCGGCTCCAGTAGCAGGTGGTACCAGGGAAGATCATAGCTGTATCCAGGTGCCAGCCAGCACCACGGCTCCGCGCGGAATTGCTTGGATCTTTTTCCGCATTGCAGCGCCGTCGCACCAGCTTTCATCCCCTTACAGAAGCAACCGTTGTCCGTTGTTACACGATTTGGCAAAAATTTCGCGGCTGGGCCGTCGTCGCACTCAACACGCCACCCTGCCACACCACCACCCTCTCTAAGTCAATTCTATGTGAATAGCTTGTAAAAGTTTTGTCAAAGCATCACCAAACCTTGATTTAGTGCAATCAATGCGGCGATCCCGTGCTCATGAACCTTTATGCACCACGATTCGACGGGTGACAAAATCGTCAGACTTCCAGGTGGAAAGCGGGGAGGAATCGTAAACCTTGCAAATCATGGATCGCCACGCCCTCCGTTCCCAACTCGCTGAACTCAATCTCACCCAAAGACCCGACGAGGCGCCCTTTCGCGATCAGATGATGACGCTGCTCGATGCAGAGCCCCAGTGTTTTCACCGTTCCTGTTTTCCTGGTCACTTCACCGCGAGCGCTTTTGTGGTGAGCGCGGATGGATCACGCGCGCTGCTGAATCATCATCGCAAGCTGGATCGGTGGCTGCATTTCGGAGGTCACTGCGATGGAGACGAAAACCTCGTGCGCGTGGCGCAGCGCGAAGCCCTGGAGGAATGCGGCATCGAGGGATTGATTGTGGCTTCTTCGCGTCCCTTTGATCTCGATGTCCATCCCATCCCTGCCCATGGGAATGAGCCGGAGCATCTGCACTACGATGTGAACTTCGTCCTCATCGCGCCGGAGGGTGCGGTGGAGACCATCAGCCCGGAGAGTGTGGAGCTGCGCTGGTTCACCCCGGACGAGATGCGGGCACTCCCGCTGGTGGAGAGCATGCAGCGCATCGTCCGGAAGTGGGAGGAACTGCGGGCGAGACGTGCACACGCGGTTCCGGGCGCGTAATGAATGTGTCCCAACATGCGCAGACCCCTCCCCCATCGCTTCCGCATGCAGCATGCCGTATGCCTCACCCTGAGCCTCGGTCTCCTGGTTGCTGTGATCGCGATGACGGTCTCCTGCAGCTCGGGGCACTTCTATTCCCAGGCGGCTCAAGGACAGGTGGAAATGCTCCGCCGCGCGCAACCCATTCCGAAGGTGCTGGAGAATCCGAAGACCAGCCCGAAGCTGCGCTCGCAGTTGGAACTCGTGCAAAAGCTCCGGGCCTTTGCGCATGATCATTTGAAACTGCCGACGGATCGGCAGTACAAGAATTACGCGGACCTCGGCCGGAAGTTCGTCGTGTGGAATGTGTATGCGGCGCCGGAGTTTTCTCTGAAGGCCAAGACCTGGCGGTATCCCATGGTGGGCTCGCTGAAATACCGCGGCTTCTTTTCTGAAAAGGCAGCCAAGGAAGAAGCGGACGAGCTTCGCGAAGAACACTACGACGTGATGGTGGGTGGTGTGCGGGTGTATTCCACTCTGGGATGGTTTTCCGATCCGGTGCTGAATACTTTTGTAAACGACAAGGAGGCGCAACTCGCGGAGACCTTGTTCCATGAACTGACCCACGCGCGATTCTTCGTGAGCGGGGACACGGATTTCAATGAGGCCTATGCCACCGCCAGCGGGCAGGAGGGTGCGCGCCAGTGGTTGCGGGCGAAGGGCGACACCGCCGGACTGGCGCAGTATGAAAAGGACCTGCAGGAGTTTGGCAGAATCCTCGCCCTGCTCAAAAGCACCCGCGCCCGCCTGGAAGAACTCTACAAGCGCGAGGACCAGATGACCGAGGTGGAGATGCGCGCGCAGAAGGAGGCGATCTTCAATAACACGAGAAATGAGTATGCGGCCATGAAGCGCCGTGGCGAATGTGATGAGTCCTACGACCGGCTTTTTGGCGGTCAACTCAACAACGCCCGCCTCACCGCGCTCGCCACCTACTACGATCTGGTGCCAGCCTTTCACCAACTCTACGAGAAGGAGGGGCGCGACTGGGAGAAGTTTCACCGCGCCGTGGAGGCCATGAGGCCGCTGACCAAGGACGCGCGGCGGAAAAAGCTGGGGGCCATCAGCGCGGAATAGCACACCGTGATGCAAGAATCGCGCGTGTACGGCCTTTGCAATGGCATGCGCTTCTTTCTCATCATCGCCGCCCTGGGCTGTCTGCTCGTCCGGGGTGCGCACGCAGACGCCAAGTCCACAGCTCCCTGGAATCTCGATCAGCTCTTCAAAGCCCCGCCGCACGAATGGGCGGACCAGAAGAGCCCGGTGCAGGCGCTCTTCTACACGGGTGAACCTTTTCAGGGAAAGCCCAGCCGCGTGTTTGCCTACTACGCCTCACCCGATACGCTCGCGGGCACTGCACCCAAGCCAGGAACGAAGTATCCCGGCGTCGTGCTGATTCACGGAGGCGGCGGCACGGCTTTCAAGGTGTGGGCAGAACTGTGGGCGAAGCGGGGGTATGCCGCCATCGCCATGGACTTGGCGGGAGTCCGCCCAGACGAGGCGGATAACACCAAACGCACGCCCATTCCACAAGGCGGACCGGGGCAGGATCACGTGGCCAAGTTCGAGACGGTGAAAACGCCAGACGTCACGGATGACTGGAACTACCACGCCGTGGCGAACGGCATCCTCGCGCACTCGCTGCTGCGCAGCTTTCCCGAGGTCGACGCAGACCGCACCGCCGTGACCGGCATTTCGTGGGGCGGCTACACCACCTGCATCGTGGCCTCGCTGGACCACCGGTTCAAGGCGGCCGTGCCGGTGTATGGATGCGGCTTCCTGAATGAAAACAGTTCGTGGTTGCCGGAGTTCGAGAAGCTGGGCCCGGAGTACACGAAACAATGGATGAAGATCTACGATCCCAGTGCGTGGCTGCCGCAGTGCCGTGTGCCCATCTTCTTCGTGAACGGCACAAACGATGTGCACTACCGGCTCGACAGCTACATGAAGAGCTTCAACGCCGTGAAGCTGACTCCCAAGAACATCCGCATCCAGGTGAAGATGCCCCACGGCCATGGTGCAGGCTGGACGCCCATGGAAATCGGCCTGTATGTGGACAGCCTGCTCGGGGTGCGTGGTGAAAAGCCGCTGCCGACATGTGCCGCCCCGACGATCGAGGGCGAGAAAGTGAAGGCGTCCATGCACAGTCCCACTGCCATCAAGACTGCTACGTTTACCTATGCGAAGCCCGGTGATGCCTATCACACCCGTGAATGGGAGACCGTTCCTGCCACGCTGGAAAACAATGTCGTGACAGCCCCTGCGCCACCTGCGGACTCGGACATGGGCTTCTTCAGCCTCACGGATGAGCGCGGCGCCATGGTCAGCTCTCCGGTGTGGATCAAAAAGAAACCGTGACGTGATCACCACCTCGCGAGTCTGCTCCGTATTCGCGTGATGCGCTTTGCTCTGAACAGAACCATCGCACTGCCGGGCATCCTCTGCGTCAGTGTGGGTTTTCTATGCGCACAGGCATTCGCAGAGGACTGGCCGCAATGGCGCGGTCCAACACGGGACAATGCGTGGCATGAACAGGACATCATGGAGGCCTTTCCCTCCGAAGGACTGAAGATACGCTGGCGCGTTCCGGTGGGCCCCTCGTGGTCCAGCCCAGTGATCGCAGATGGCCACGTGTACGTGACCGATGTGGTGCTGCAGAAACCCAAGGCTACTGAGCGGCTCCAGTGCATCGAGGAATCCAGCGGCAAGGTGTTGTGGACGCATGCGCATGAAGCGCCGTATCCCGACTGGGGCTTCACTCCGGGTCAGGAGAATGGACCGTCCGTGACTCCCATCGTCCAGGACGGCAAGGTGTGGATGCTGGGTGCCATGGGAGGATTGTATTGTCTGGATGCGAAAACGGGCGCGACGCTCTGGCAGAAGGATCTCGCCAAAGACTATGGCATGGGTGGGTTCTCCACGAATGCCTCGCCGCTTATGGATGGAGAAAAAATCATCCTGGTGATCGGCGGCAAGCCAGATGCGGGTGTGATCGCATTGGACAAGAACAGCGGAAAGGAAATCTGGCACGCGCTGGACGAAGCCTCCGCCAACAGCTCGCCTACTATCCTCGAAGCCGCCGGAAAACGGCAGCTCATCGTGTGGACGCAGCAATCGGTGAGCGCTCTGGATCCAAATAATGGTGAAGCACTCTGGCGGCAGCGACTGCTCACCAGCTCGGACAACACGGTCTCCACGCCGGTGACACAGGGAGATCTGTTGTTGATTGGAGGTTTGATGTTGAAGCTGGATCAAAACAAGCCCGGCTCCTCTATCCTCTGGCCGGATACCAAGGCAGTTTCGCATCGCGTGCTCAGCAACACTTCTACCGCGATGCTCACTGAAGGGCATGTCTATTCCGCCACCACCAAGGGTGAGTTGGTATGCCTGGATGCGCAGACCGGCGCCAAGCTCTGGACCAAAGATGGACTCACCTCGAAGGCCACCGGCACCGCGATTCACTTCTTTCCACAAGGGACCAGCAACGGCAATGGAAGCGTGCTGCTCTACACCGACCAAGGAAATCTCATCCGCGCAAAGCTCACTCCACAGGGCTATGAGGAGGTGAGCCGAACGAAACTGCTGGAGCCCGTGTACACGTTTTCAGGACGCAAGCTCTGCTGGTCCCCGCCGGCTTTTGCGAATGGGTGTGTGTTCGCCAGGAACGAGAAAGAGATGGTGTGCGCGGAGCTGAAACGGAGGTAGCAGAGCCTAGCCTTGCCTGCGAATCATCTCCTCACCCCATTTTCTGAACTGTCTTTCTTCCGTCTGATCTTCGAAGAGCACCCAACCATCGCCAGCAGTGCAAGTGTATTCCTCCAAGTCCTCACCCTTGTTGACCATAAGGATGAACTTGTGGTGGTGCTGCTCCTCCTCCACGAGGAACTTCACAAATCCGTCATCGTCGACATCCAGTTCCAGCCACAGATCCCCATAGCCCATGCCTTCAAAGTGGCGGACGAAGCTTGCCCCCCAACCCACAGACGGATCGAAGCTGTGAAACCAAATGTCGATGGGAAATGCTTCATAAGGCGCGCAGTTCAGCTCCTTTGCCCTGCGACGTTGCTCGGTACAGAGCATGCGATGTGTCTGATAGTCGTAGTCGCTACCGCGTGTCACTACGGAACGCACGTCCGTCCGCGAGAGCATCTCCTTCAACTTCTGGTAATACGCATCGCTACGCTTGGGTAATGTAGGAGTAACGTACTCGGGACGCGTGCGGAGCACTGTAGTCTCAGCCTTAGAGTCCAGTGGATGTCGTCCTATCTTGATCGACTCCATCTGGATGGCAATCAGCGGATCGGCGCTGGCACGCACCTCGGCTTGCGCCGCCTGAACTTGCGCATACAACCTCCACATTTCGTTGAAAAACTCAGCACCTTCCCGGGCCTCCAGCCAGCAGGCATCTTCAGGCTCGGTGTCGTCCATCGCCCACATGAAGCGCCTGTCAAAGTCGACCAAGGGAACGAGGTCTTTGTATTGTACCCTGTCTGGCCCTTCGATGACTTCCACCCACAAATACTTCCAAACGTCACCGGGCCTTCTGATGGACATCAGTTCATAGACCCGATATGCCTCGCGTGCGTCGGCGATAAGATGGTCCAGTGCCGAAGCGAGGATCTTCACCTTGAAGGGTCTCGTGACTCGATCCCACCCTGTGTATTCAAGTTCAACAAGCATCGTTTCCTCTGAAGTTCCCGTTGAATTTCAAATCAGGGATAACCAACGCACTTTCTCAAGCCGGGCTTCGCTCACGAGCCCCCCGGCTCTTCCCAGATCCGCTGCACACGCTCAATCGCAGTCGCCTTGCCCGTGGCGGCATCTACATCCACCAGCACACCGCAAACTTTCACCGGACCTCTGGCCACATGATGGCGGCTGGGCATCAGCGTCGTGAAGCGCGCGATCGCCGCATCCACTTCCATGCCGATGCAGGAATTAAGGGGGCCGCACATGCCGGCATCACAGAGGAAGGCGGTGCCTTCGGGAAGGATGCGCTCGTCGGCGGTCTGCACGTGGGTGTGCGTGCCGACCACGGCGGAGACTTTGCCATCCAAGAACCAACCCATGGACACCTTCTCGCTGGTGGTCTCACTGTGCATGTCCACGAAGATGACCTTGGTCTCCTCCCGCAACTTCTCCACCTCGGCCTGCATGACGGTGAAGGGATTCTCCAGCAGCATCTTCATGAAGGTGCGGCCCTGCACATTCATCACACCGACTTTGCCCTTCTTGGTCTCCAGCACCACGCTGCCACTGCCGGGCGTGCCCTCGGGGTAGTTGATGGGGCGGAGCAGGCGCGGCTCCTCGTCGAACCAGGGGATGATTTCCTTCTGGTCCCACACGTGGTCGCCCGTGGTCACCACGGCAGCGCCGGCGCGCATGAGCCCAATGGCGAGCTTCGGCGTGAGACCACGGCCACCGGCGATGTTCTCGCCGTTCACAATCGCGAAGTCCACGGAGAATTCCTCCTTGAGTTTCGGCAGCAGATCTCCCACCGCGCGGCGTCCGGGATCGCCCATGACATCACCGAGGAAAAGAATGCGGATGGTGTTGTCGTCTGGGGCTCCGGTCATGACGGTGGTATTTGCAGATGAATTGCCCGCGAATCAAGTTTAGGCTGAGGGTCATGTCATTCTGGAGACGATTCAAACCGGCAATCGGCGTGGCGGTAATCGCGCTGTGGGGGAGAACCATGCCCGCGCAGACGCCTGAGACACCGGCACCTGCGCCGTCCTCTGCCGCTCCTGCGCCCAGCCCAGCTCCGGTCCCAGTCCCTGTCCCTGCCCCGCCGCCCTCTCCTGCTGCGCCGGGTTCCGTGTCACCGGCCATGGCTCAGGAGGATACTCCCCCACTGCTGGCAGTGCCGCCGGACAAGCCGCAGCTCAGCCCCCTGGCGGACAAGCCCGACTGGAACGCGCTGAAGGCCCTGGCCAGCGTCCTGACGCGGACGGAGTTTCAGCAGGCGATGACCTCCGTGTATGCGGATGATTCGACCCAGCTCCCACCCTGGCGGGTGGAGGGGGAATCGCTCATCGTGGAAACCTCGCCCGGCGCCCCGCCGGTGACCGTGCCGTTCCTCAATGTGGATGCCCTGCGCAACAAGCCCGTGCGCTACTGGCGCACCCCACGGGAGCTCCCCCCACTGCAGAAGGGTGACCCGCCGCTCAAGGGCTTGCACATTGCACTGGACCCGGGCCACATCGGCGGAAACTACGCCGAGATGGAGGAGCGCTGGCTCAGCATGAACCCCAGCAATCCCCATGAGGCCGTGAGGGAGGGAAGCCTGGTCCTGCAGGTGGCGAGGCAGCTCAAGCCGCGGCTGGAAGCTCTGGGCGCCATGGTGACCTTCGTTCGCGAGGCTGAGGCTCCGGTAACCACTCAAAAGCCGGACGACCTCCGCCCGGTCGCACGCCAGGTGCTGCAGGATGCGGGCGTCCCCAATCCGCCGGAATCCTATGCCAACCGCTACGACGAGCGCCGCATCATTTCCGTGCAGTGGCAGGCGGAGAAGCTCTTCTACCGGGTGAGCGAGATTCGCGCGCGCGGACGCCGGGTGAATCAGGAACTCAAACCCGATCTGGTGCTCTGCCTCCATCTCAATGCCGAGGCCTGGGGCGATCCGGCAAAGCCCGCCTTCGTGCCGCAGAATCACCTGCACCTGCTGGTGAATGGCTGCTACAGCCCGGCGGAACTTCGGCATGAGGACATCCGCTTCGAGATGCTGCAGCGCCTCTTCAGCCGCGTGCATGAGGTGGAAATCCCCATGGCGGACACCGTGGCGGACGCCATGGCGCAATCTACCGGCCTGCCCGCGTATGTTTATAACAAGAGCTCTGCGCGTCGCGTTTCCGGCAGCCCCTACGTCTATGCGCGCAACCTGCTGGCGAACCGCCTCTACCAGTGCCCGGTGCTCTACTTTGAGCCTTATGTGATGAACCACGAGGAGACGTACAAGCGCCTGCTGCTCGGGCAGTACGTTGGGCGCACGCTGATGGACGGAAGGCTCGTCTCCAGCCCTCTGGAAGATTACACCCGCGGCGTAGTACGCGGCCTGGAGGAATACTACAGTTCCGTGCGCACCAAGGAAACTCCATGAGTTATCTCGTCATCGGTTGTGGTTACATTGGTGAGCGCGTCGCCGACCTGCTGCACGAAGCGGGGCACGCCGTGGTGGGTGTGACGCACTCGCAGGAGTCCGCACAGAAGCTTGCCTCAGCGAAAGCCTATCCCGTACATGCCTGTGACGTGAGCCAGGCCTCGGAGGTGCAGGCCCTCGCTGAAAAGCTGGAGGTGAGCCCTGCGTGGGTCATCCACTGTGCCTCCTCCAGCCGTGGAGGCGCGGAGACGTACCGGCAGGTGCATCTGGGGGGCTGCAGCAATCTCGGCACTTCCTTTCCAGAGGCGAAGATCCTTTTCACCAGCAGCACGAGTGTGTATCCGCAGACGGATGGCTCGGTGGTCACGGAGGAAAGCGATGCCACACCGGATCGCGAGACCAGCCAGATCCTGCGTGCGACCGAGGATCTCGTGCTCGCCGGTGGCGGCACGGTGGCACGGCTGGCGGGCATCTACGGACCAGCACGATCCTTTGTGCTGAAGAGCTACCTTGAGGGCACAGCCACCATTGAGGGAAATGAAGGCAACGGTCGCTACCTCAACCAGATCCACCGTGAAGATGCGGCGCGTGCGCTGGTGCACCTCGCGACCAGTGCCCCTGCGGGCATCTACAATGTGACGGATGATACCCCAGTGACGCAGCGCGAGTGTTTCACCGCGCTCTCGTGGCGCTTCCAGAAACTGATGCCGCCCGTTACCGAGCCGAACAATCAGCGCAAGCGCGCCTGGACACACAAGCAGGTGTCGAATGCGAAGCTGCGCAGCACGGGATTCACGCTCACCTTTCCTTCCTACGAGCAAGCCATCGCGGAAGATCCCGAGCTGGTGCGCTCCATCATGGCTCAGCTGGCAGTGAACGGATCTCCCCAGCCTGCTGGTGAAGCAGCGTGTGGGTGCAATGTCATTCTCGTCGGCCTCATGGGCTCAGGGAAATCAACCGTGGGCCGCATGGTGGCACACAGCCTGGGCTTTGGCTTCGCAGACACCGACCATCTCATCACGGATGCTGCCGGGCAAACCATTCCCGAGATCTTCGCAGCTGAGGGAGAAGAAGGATTCCGCGTGCGTGAAACGGCGGCCCTGCGCTCGCTCGTGGGCCGGGATGGGATGGTGATCGCCACGGGCGGCGGCATCGTGACTCGACCCGAGAATCTTCCCCTGCTGAAGCAGCTTGGCTTTGTCGTCTGGCTCAATGCGGATCCGAACACGCTGCACCGCCGCACGGCTCATAGCCATGACCGCCCCTTGCTGAAGAATCCCGATCCTGCCGGCACCCTGCGCAAACTGCATGAGGGACGCAGCCCGCTCTACGAGCAGGCCAGCGACATGAAAATAAATACCGATGACTTCTCGCCGCAGGATGTAGCTTATGGCGTGGCAGAGACGGCGAGGGTGCACTTCAGCAAGGCATCCCCCGCTCCTCGCACACATCCTCACTCATGAAGAGCAAAACGAACAAGCTGATTGGGCCCCAGATTGTCGTCTGGTTGCTCACGCTTCTGTGTCTCGTACCCCTCTGTCTTCTGGTCTATCACTTTCCCTGGATGGTAGGGCTGTTTTTCGTTTCCTGTTTGATTGTGGCAACGGTGCTTCACACAAGAGCGAATGGATTCTGGAGCGGAGCCTGGTTTTTCTTCAAAAGCGTCCTCTTTGGAGGGTAAGATAGCATCCTGCACATGGTAGTTCCTCCATGCACCGGCGTGGAGGCAGTTCCGATGAAGTCTACGCTCAAGGCCGAACTGCAAGCACTGGCCGCCACACTCGGCTTCAGTGACTGCCGCATCGCGCCTGCGTTACCCGCCGCGCATCGACATCTGTATGAGCAGTGGGTGGCCGAGGGCAAGTATGGCGACATGGCATGGATGGCGCGCAACCTGGATCGGCGCAGCGATCCGCGCGTGGTGCTGCCCGGGGCGCAGTCGGTGGTGATGTTTGCCATGAACTACTTCCAGGGTGCCGAGCAATCCGGAGAGCTGGAAGGGCGCATCGCACGGTATGCGTGGAATGACGACTACCACGACATGATCGAGAAGAAGCTGCGCGAGGTCGATGCCTTCCTCATCTCGCGAGGCGGCACGCAGCGCTACTATGTGGATACGGGGCCGGTACTGGAGCGTGACTTCGCCAGCGAAAGCGGGCTCGGATGGAACGGGAAGAGCACCATGCAGATCCATCGTGCACTGGGCACGTGGTTCTTCCTCGCGGACATCCTCACGACTCTGGAGATAGATCCTGATACACCAGCACGGGACATGTGTGGGAAATGCACACGCTGCATCGACGCCTGCCCCACGAATGCCATCACAGGACCTCGCCGCATGGATGCGCGGCGGTGCATCTCCTACCTCACCATCGAGAGCAAGGGCAGCATCCCGCTCGAGTTTCGGAAGGCCATTGGGAATCACCTTTATGGCTGCGACGATTGCCTGGACGCGTGCCCGTGGAATCGCTTCGCCCAGGTGTCGCGTGAGGCCACGTTTGCAGCACGTGAGGCGGTGTTCTCCATGAAGTTGCGCGACATGCTGGCGCTCACGGATGATCAGTTCCGCGCGCTCTTCAGCAAGTCCCCCATCAAGCGCATCAAGCGCCCCGCCTTCCTGCGGAATGTGTGTGTGGTATTGGGCAATATCGGCACGCAAGAAGACTTGCCTGCCCTGCGGACTGCGGCGGCGGACGAGCAGCCGCTCATTTCCGAACATGCGCAGTGGGCGATTGCCGAGATCGAGGCACGAGTCGGCGATGGATTTTCACCGTCTGCGACGTAAAGGAAGGGCTCTCCGCCATCTTCCTTTCCCGTCATGAAGCCTTTTCCCTGCCGCTCTCTCGCCGCCGCTGCGGTATTGCTATCTTTCCTCGTCCCCAATTCCGTCCTCCATGCGGACTACAAGCCGGGACGCATCGCCGCGGCGTTGCAACCCTTCGTGAGCCAGAACACCCTGGCGGGTGCTGTCACCCTCGTGGCCAGCAAGGACAAGGTACTGAGCCTCGAAGCCGTGGGCTGGTCGGACATCGGCAAGAAGAAGACGATGCAGACGGACGACGTTTTCTGGATTGCCTCGATGTCGAAGGCCATGACGGCCGCCGGGCTGATGATCCTGGTGGACGAAGGCAAGGTGAAGCTGGATGACCCGGTGGAGAAGTACCTTCCCGAATTCGCAGGGCAGATGCTTGCCGTGAAAGGTGATGACGGGCGCTTCGAGCTCAAGAAACCCTCGCAGCCCATCACCGTGCGCCAGATTCTCTGTCACACCAGCGGCATGCCCTTCAAGTCCTCCATCGAGCAGCCGGTACTGGACATCTACCCCCTGCGTCAGCGCACCATCAGCTATGCGGTGACTCCGCTGCAGACGGAACCCGGCGCCGCCTACCAGTACAGCAATGCCGGCATCAATACCGCCGCCGAGATCATCGAGATCGTGACTGGCAAGAAGTTCGAGGACTTCATGAACGAGCGCCTGATCGAGCCGCTGGGCATGAAGGACACCACCTTCTGGCCGGATGAAGATCAGGTGGAGCGGCTGGCCAAGTCGTACAAGCCGAATGCCAGCAAGGATGGCCTGGAAGAAACCACGGTCACGCAACTCACCTACCCGCTGACCAGTACCAAACGCCAGTGCATGCCGGCGGGCGGCTACTTTTCCACCGCGATGGATGTCTCCAAATTCTGCCGCATGCTGCTGAACAAGGGCACGCTCAACGGCAAGAAGATCCTGAGCGCCGACGCCGTGAAGCAGATGACCACCGTGCAGTCCGGTGAAGCGAAGACGAAGGACCAGCTTGCGGATTATGGCTTCGGCCTGAAAATCACCACGAAGGAAGGTGGCGAAGATGCGCTGAGCGTCGGCAGCTACGGCCACGGCGGTGCCTATGCCACCCAGATGTGGGTGGACCCGGTGCGTGAGAGAGTCGTCATTTTGATGGTGCAGCACGGTGGCTTTCCATTTGATGCCGGGAAGAAAATCAATCCCACGGTGCTGAAGGCGGCGCTTGAGTAGAGCTGTCCCGCCGTCATTTTGCCCGTGATGGCGGGGGAAAGAATTTCTTAACCACTAATAAACACTAACAGCACACTAATGGAATTCAGGAACTCCCTATTAGTGTGTTGTTAGTGTTCATTAGTGGTTTCCCGATCAGCCTTCTTTTCTTGCATAGAGCCATTGCCGCGAACGGTCCTCCGTGCATGGTCGCCCCGCCAATAGACCCGACCTGACCACATTCGATTGCCCATGAAATTTCTCTCCGCCTTTGTCTGTGCATATCTCGTTGCCGTTTCATCGGCACACGCGGCCAATCTGAGTTTCGTTCACGATGGCCTGGAGGTGGACGCTGGCAGTCTGGGCAAGTTCATCCTGGAATATCCTGGGTTCTCCGATGCGCAGCAGAAGCCGGTGCACAAATTGGTGGAGCGCAAGGCGGCCGGGAAATCAGCGACCATCAAGTATGAAGACGGGGCGCAGGTGGAGATGTCGGTGGGTCAGGGGGGACAGGTGACGATGACGATGTCCAGCATCCCGGCGGACGTGAAGAATTTCGATTTCCAGATGCAGATCCCGATTGCCTACAATCAGGGTGGTTCGTGGAAGATGGGAGACAAGACTGGGGAGTTTCCAAAGACAAAGCCGGCCTCGCCACATCTCTTCCAAGGCCATGCGCCTTCGCTGAACATCACCAACTATGAAGGCAAGACGCTGACCATTGCCACGCCGGAGTTTTCGTTCCTTCAGCTTGCGGACAACCGCGAGTGGAACTGGGCCATCTTCCACTTCAAATCGATAACACCGTATGATGCGAGCAGGAGTACGGTGACGCTTACGATCACGGATGCAGGCCCTGCCGGTGGAGCAAAGGCCAAACCGCTGGTGGATTCCTTTGGCCAGAGCGCCCGCGAGGAATGGGCGGACAAGGTGAAGAGCATGGAAGAACTGAAGGCCGACGTCGCCGCAGAGAAGAAGTACTACGACGGCCTGCAGCCACCCGTGCGTGACGCCTTCGGCGGCCTGCCGGGCAGCAAGGAAAAGCTTGGGCTGAAGGAGACGGGCTTCTTCCACGTGGAGAAGAAGGGTGACCGCTGGGTGCTGGTGAATCCTGCGGGCAATGCCTTCTTCCATCTCGGGCTGTGCGGGGTGAATCCCAATGATGACTACACACTGGTGAAGGGACGTGAGAGCGCCTACGAGTGGCTGCCTTCACCGCAGGGTGAGTTTTCCTCAGTGTTCCGTCCAGACAGCGGCGGCACGATTGTCTCGTTCCATCTGGTGAATCAGATCCGCAAGTACGGCCAGCCGTATGACATCGAGAGCTACACCGCGCGGATGATCGAGCGCATGCGCAAGTGGGGCTTCACCTCGGTGGGTGCGTTCTCCGAAAGCGGCATGCAGGCGCGCAAGGCAGTGAGCTTCCCCACCGTGTCCCATCTCCCGTTGAACGTCTGGGAGGGCATTCCCCGCATCGCCGGCATTCACGAGACCTTCGACCCTTTCGATGAGAAGACACGCGCGCTGGTAGAGAAGAATCTCGCCAACGTACTGCCGGGCAAGGCGAACGACCCGCTCATCATCGGCTGGTACATCGTGAATGAGCCCATCTATGAGCAGATCCCGCACATCGTGCCGACGCTCAATGGCAGTCATGCATGCAAGCGCCGCTTTGTGCAGTGGCTGGAGGAGAAGTACAAGACCATCGATGCATTCAACACGGCATGGGGCATGAAGGCGACCTCTTTCGGCGCACTCACCGATGTGGGGCTCGCCATGCAGACGGACGCGGCCAAGCAAGACGCGGTCGCCTTCGCCAGTGTCTTCCTTGATGAGTACATGAAGCTGGTGTGCGAGAACGCCCGCAAGCACGATCCGAATCATATGATCATCGGCAGCCGCCTGCAGCCCGGCACCATCTCACACGAATGGATTAGCCGTGTGATGGGCAAGCACGTGGATGTGATGTCCTTCAACTACTACACGTACGGCCTCGATACCGGCTTCCTGAAGCGCATCTACGAATGGACCGGGGGCAAGCCGATGTTCCTCAGCGAATTCTTCTGGTCCTCGCCAAAGGACAGCGGACTGGAAGGTGGCCGCGATGTGAACAGCCAGCAGGAACGTGGCCTCGCGTACCGGAACTACGTCGAGCAGGGTGCAGCGCTCGGATTCGTGCTGGGCATCGAGTGGTTTACCCTGGTGGATCAATCCGTGACCGGTCGCTGGTTCTCCGGCTTCGATGGAGAGCGCTCCAACAGCGGCGTCATCTCCGTGGCGGACCGCCCGTGGAAGGGCATGCTCGAAGAGGTGATGAAGACAAACTACAACATCTACAAGGTGTACCTCGACGAGAAAGCCCCGTTCGTGTGGGACGATACGAGGTTCAAGGTGAAGTAAGGTAGAGATCCACGCCACGTTACCGAGCAGCGACGCTCAAGGATCGGGGACATTCCTGTCCCCGCTTCAGCATACCATCATCACATCAGGTCGCCATATCGGGCGGTGAATCTGGAGTGCTGGATCCCGCATGCGGGACAGCTTTCCGCTGGCAGCTTGCTGCCGTGAAGCAAGGGGTAATGCCGAAGTCCCTGCTGAATGGCGAATTGAGGCGTGGCTTCACGCAGAGCAAGCTCTGCTTCCGAAAGCTGGAGCAAGCTCCAGCACTCCAAATCGCGCCCCCCATTTCTTCTTTACATCACTCAAGGCAGCCTCCCATCATCAGGCGCAATACAGAGCAATGAAATACATGACCGTTCTCATCACCGCGCTTTTCTTGATGGTCACGGCAATGCGGCCCGCAGCCGCGCAAGAGCCTGTTGATAAAGGAGCTGACACCAAACGCCCCAAAGTCGGTCTGGTACTCAGCGGTGGCGCTGCTTTCGGCATCTCCCACATCGGCGTGTTGAAAGCCCTGGAGGAACTTCGCATTCCGGTCGACTACGTCGCGGGCACGAGCATGGGTTCCATCGTGGGTGGACTCTATGCCAGCGGCATGCCGCCCGAGGAGATCGAGCGTTGGTTCCGTGAGGCGGACTGGCATTATCTTCTCTCGGACAGCCAGCCGCGCTCCAGTGAATCCCTTCGTGCGAAGGAACGGGGCTTTGCCCTCAATCAAGGTGTCGAATTCGAAATCAAGAACAACACCCTGACGCTCCCAGCCGCGTTCGTTTCTGGAAGGAACATCATGGCCAGCCTGCGCAAGCTCACGGTGCCGGTGCGCGATGTGCACGACTTCGACCAGCTGCCCATTCCGTTTCGCGCCATCGCCACGGACATCGAGACCGGTGACAGGGTCGTGATGGGCGAAGGCGACCTGGTGCAGTGCGTGCGCGCGAGCATGTCAATCCCAGCCATCTTTCTTCCAGTCGAGCGCGATGGGAAGCTCCTCGCAGACGGCGGCTCCGCGAGCAACCTGCCCATCAGCACGGTGCAGGACATGGGCGCGGATGTAATCATCGCCGTGGACGCCACCGAGGCACTCAAGAAAGCGGATCAACTGAACACCGCCGACAACATGGCCCTGCAGGTGGTATCGATCCTGCTAAACAATCAAATGGACCTGGAGAAGAAGCTTCTCAATCCGGATGACGTGCTGTTGCGCGTGATTGTGCGCGACATCTCGGCGATGGACTTCGCGAAGGGCGTGCAAGGCATTCCCGTCGGCTACGCGGAGACCATGAAGTCGCGCGAAGCGCTCTCACGTCTTTCCGTGTCGCCCGAAGCCTACGAGCGTTACCTCGCGAGGCAGCGGCTCTCGCGCGAGGACGAGGTGATGGTCCACTTCCTGAAGGTGCGCACACCCGATGGCCAGGTGACCAATCATCCGGTGCGACGCCCCTTCAACTTCCTGCTTAATGACGAAGACTCGCGTATCCACATGCAGAACATGGTTTCTGATCTGGGACAGTTTCACCAATACGAAGTGGGTGACTTTGAGGTAGTCGAGGAAGACGGCAGCCGCGGGCTTCTGATCACGGCTCGTGAACCCAAAGCCGGCCGGCACCAGATCCACTTTGGGTTCAATTTCGGCTACAGCTCCACGGATGAAGGCGACTACAATCTGCTGCTGGCCCATCGCATGACCGACCTGAACCGCTGGGGCGCGGAGTGGGTGAACTACCTGAGCCTGGGTACAACAACCCAGATTCAAAGCGAATGGTACCAGCCCATTGACCCCGAACGTCGATTCTTTGTGGCCTTGCACGGACTAGCGTCCAGCGACTTCATCGATGCGCGCAGCGAGGATGATGAACCCATGCGCTTCCGGCAGAAAGACTACATCGGTGGGCTGGATGTAGGGATGCGTCTCTGGCAAGCGGGCGAATTTCGCGTGGGCTATGCCGGTGGGTCGAGTGAAATTCATCGGCGGCTCGGTGTGCCGGATGATGTCCCGCCCCAGGGAGACCGCGGGTGGATCCATGCGGACCTTTCGGTGGATACGCTGGACGCGCCGAACTTCGCCACGCGTGGATTCTACGGTCAGGTGTCTGTCGCGGCTTCACGCCGTGACTTAGGCGATGTGGCGGACTACACCATGCTCTCTGGACAAGTGTACAAGCCGATCACCTTTGGAAAAAACACCATCGTACCACGCATCAGCGGCTCGGTGAAACTGGAGGGCGATGATGTGCCACTTTATGACCAAGGCTCGCTCGGTGGCTTCTTGAATCTCTCAGGACTCGCGCCAGGAGTGCTGTTCGGCGAGAACCATGCGATCGCAGAGCTGGTCTACTACCGGAAGGTCGCGGACCTGAATCCCTCCACCGGTCGTGGCATCTATGCGGGCTTCTCTGCGGAATACGGCGAAGTGTGGGGACCCAATCGAGGATTCGACCTTGAAGACGGCACCCTCGCGGGCAGCATCTTCCTGGGAGCAGATACAGTCTTCGGCGGGCTCTACCTGGGCGCTGGCGTTGCTGAAGGCGGAGATGTGGGGGTGTACATTCAACTGGGACGACTCTTTGAACCGAACACGCCGCGGAGGTGAATCGGGTAAATGGGGACGATGCGACTCTGCGTCGATGAAGGATTTCGGCGCCGGCGTGCGTCCTGTATCGAGAACCTTCCTCACGGCTCTCCCATGCGCACGCTCACACTCGCCCTGCTCTGCTCCGCCCTCGCGCTTCCCGCATTTTCTCAGGATACGTCCACCATTCCGAACACCAAGCCGGTGCCACGCCTGCAGGTGCTGCCGCTGCCGGACTCTCAGGCGAGCTTCCAGTTGGATGGCAAGGAACTGACGCGTTTCCATTTCGACCCGACGGCAAAGAGGCCCTTCTGGTATCCCATCCAAACGACCATGGCGCCTTCGCTGGTGCGCATGGGGCACCCGCATGATCCCCTGACACATCGCCACCACTATGGCGTGTGGATGACGCACAACTCCGTGAGCGGCGTGAACTTCTGGGCAGATGAAAAGGACACAGGCGGCAAGACCGAATACGGCAGCATTCGCGTGCAGGGTGTCCTCGGGCTTTGGGACGGCGAGGACTCTGCGTCCATGATGACGCTGAATCATTGGGTCTCCGAGCGGGACCAGCGCATCCTGCTGCTCGAGAAACGGCACACAGAAGCGAAGCTGCTGCCGGACGCAACGTCCTGGCTGCTCATCATCGACAGCGAGTTTACCGCACCGAAGGGCCAGACGGCCACCTTTGACAAGAGCAACTTCGGTCTCCTCGGCGTGCGCATGGCGAAGCAACTCGGCACGGTCGATGGCGGAGGGCGCATCTTGAATTCCGAAGGGCAAATCAATGAGGCGGAGATTTTCGAGAAACCCGCACGCTGGTGCGACTACAGCGGGCGGTTGACGAACGACGAAAAAGGCTTCGCCGGCATCGCGCTCTTCAACCACCCGCAAAATCCGTACAACCCCACCGATTTCCACGTGCGGAAGGACGGCTGGATGTGCCCCTGCTTCTCCCGAAACGGCGCTCTGACCGTGAATGACACCACTCCGCTCCGCGGTCGTTGGGCACTCTGGGTGCACGAGGGAGTGGCATCGAAGGAGAAGTGCGAGGAAATGTGGCAGGCATTTTGCAAGCTGCCCGTGGCGGACATGGCGAAGAAACCGTGAACATGGGGGAGTTTTCAGAAACTGGGTCAGCCCCGTAGGAGCGGCTCGTACCCCCCTCATCCTGAAAACTGAACACTGAAAACTGTACACTTCCCCCCCACTCGCCTGCAGCGAACCACCCCTCCCGCCACCTTTCCCTAGTTGCAATTGCCCCATTCCTCTCTAAGTAGCGCCCTCCCATGGCTTCCGTCCCCGTCATCAATCTCCGCAAAGGTCACGCCGTCCGTCATAACAATGACATCTGCGTCGTCTCCGACTACGAACTCAAGACGCCTCCGCGTATGGCTTCGTACGTCCAGATGTCCGTTCGCAGCATCACCATCGGCAAGGTGTACAACCTGCGCATGACCTCGAACGAGTCCATGGAATCGGTGAACCTGAATCGCGACTCCCACGAGTACAGCTACAAGGACGGCGACGGCTACCACTTCATGCACCCTGAGACCTTTGAAGACGTGCTTCTCGGCGAAGACAAGGTGAAGGACGTGAAGAAGTACCTCATCGAAGGGCAGAAGTACCTCATCGTTTTTGCGGACGAAGTCGTGGCTGGCATCGAACTCCCCCCGTCCATCGTGATGGAAGTGACCGAGGCTCCCGAAGGCGTGCGCGGCGACTCCGCCAACAACGTCTACAAGACCGCCACCATGGAGACCGGTCTCGACGTTCAAGTCCCCCTCTTCATCAACCGCGGTGACAAGATCAGCGTGAAGACCGAAGACGGCAGCTACCTGGGCCGCGCGAACTAAGTTCGTCGAACATTCCTTTCTAAAAACCGGCCTGCACGCAGGCCGGTTTTTTTGTGCCCGCGCGACATCGCTATTGGTGCACACCCGCCAGCACATCCTTCGCCTGTAGGTCCAGTTCGAAGGGCTCCAGCGACATTTCGTTTCCGTGGTCGAGATGCTCGGCACACAGGTCGAAGAGTTCGGCCTTGGTCTTCACACGGCGCATGGCATGCAGGAAGGCACCTGTGGGTTCCACGCCAAGGCCGAGGAAATTGAGGTACTTCTTCATCTTCTGTACCTGGTAGATCTCGGGCACCTCGGGTGAAGTCACGGCCTCATAGAGGGCGTGGATGTACGCGAGCACGTCACGACCCCGTGGCAGGAGGATGGGCTCACCGCGCTGATGCTGGCGGATCTGCTGGAACATCCACGGGTTGCGGATGGCGCCGCGACCAATCATCAGCCCACGCGCACCCGTCTCGTGCAGGATCTGCTCAGCCTTCTTGGCAGAGGAGACATTGCCATTCGCCAGCACGGGGCAGGACATGGCTTGCACGGCTCGGGCGATGAAATCGTAGTGCACGTCGCTGCGGTACATCTCCAGCACGGTGCGGCCGTGGACGGTGAGGAGGTCGATCGAGTGCTTCGCGAAGATGGGCAGGAGGCGGTCGAAGACGGCATTGTCATCGAAGCCGATGCGGGTCTTCACGGTGAACTTCACCTGCACCGCGTCACGCAAGGCGCCGAGGATGGCATCAATGCGTTCCGGCTCGCGCAACAGGCCGCCGCCGGCGCACTTCTTGTACACCACCGGGGCCGGGCAGCCGAGATTGAGGTCCACGGCGGCGATGGGGTACTGCTGGAGTTCCTTCGCCGTGCGGACGAGGGAGGGAATGTCATTCCCAATCATCTGCGCCACGGCAGGCATGCCGGTGGGATTTTCCGCGATGGAGGGCAGGATGCCTTTCTCCAGATTCGAGTCAGCGTGGACGCGGAAGTATTCCGTGTAGTACACATCTGCGCCGCCATAGGCCGTCATGAGCCGCCAAAAGGGCAGGTCCGTCACGTCCTGCATGGGGGCAAGCGCCAGCAACGGCTCCGGGCGGGCCAGGAGGGCATCGAGGTGCTGGATGGGAGTCATGGAGCGAACGGGGCGAAGGAATGGGTAACATGCCCTCGAAAGCTGGTGGAGACAAGCGCGTGGGAGGTGGTTGAGTCGTGGGGTTCAACACGGAGACGCAGAGACACGGAGGCACAGAGGATTTTTGAAGGGATACGGAAAGGGGCGTTGGGAGTGCTGAGGGAAAGAAAACCAGCTCCCCAGAAAGGAGCCTTCTTCGAGCCCCACCCCTCCCCCTTTTTTTCAAATTCTCCGTGTTTCCGTGTCTCTGCTTCTCCGTGTTGAATCCCAGCGCCCTGATTTCCTGTAACGAAACGTTCCCCTTGCCAGCCGGGGGTTTTCTAGCGAAGAGCCCGAAAGTTTCTCCGCACCACCCGTTCTTCTCAAATGCTCCGACGCTCAGCACTCCCCGGCATTTCCACCACTGCCGCCCTCGCACTCCTCACGGCCGCGCCGTTTTTGCGGGCGGACTTCCCAACGCCCACGGACAACCAGGCGGTGACCATCCCCTATACCAAGGCGGAGGAGTCGCTGTCGAAGATGCAGCTCCCGCCCGGGTTCAAGGCGACGGTGTTCGCGGCGGAGCCGGATGTGATGCAGCCCATCGCCATGACGTGGGATCAGAAGGGGCGCCTTTGGATCGCGGAGAACTACACCTACTCCGACAGCAAGGAGCGCTTCGACATGAAGCTGCGGGACCGGATCCTCATCTTCGAAGACAAGGACAACGACGGTCACTATGACACTCGCAAAGTCTTCTGGGACGAAGGCCAGATGCTCACCAGCATCGAGCGCGGCTTCGGCGGCGTGTATGCGCTGTGTCCTCCCCACCTGCTCTGGATTCCTGACAAGGATGGCGATGACGTGCCGGATGGCCCCCCGCAGGTATTGCTCGATGGATTCGAGACCAAAGCAGACAGCCGCCACACCTTCGCCAACGGCTTGAAGTGGGGTCCAGATGGCTGGCTGTATGGCCGCATCGGCATCAGCAGCACGTCGTGGATCGATATTCCTGGCACACCGAAGGAAAAGCGCCTGCCCACCGCCGGTGGCATCTGGCGTTACCACCCTGTGCGCAAAATTTATGAACCCTACTGCCACGGCACCACGAATCCCTGGGGCATGGACTGGGATCAGAACGGTGAGATGTTTTTCATCAACACCGTCATCGGGCACTTCTGGCACGGCATTCGTGGCGCCTTCCTGAAGCGCATGCACGGCGAGCCTCCCTATGAACACGTGTATGGACTCATCGACCAGCACGCGGATCACTACCACTGGGATACGGGCAAGAGCTGGACGGACTCCCGCAATGCCTCCGGCAACAAGCACGACGAACTCGGCGGCGGTCACGCACACGTGGGCATGATGATCTACCAGGGCACCAACTGGCCCAAGGAATACCGTGGCAAGGCTTTCACCCTGAATCTCCATGGTCGCCGCGCGAACGTGGAGCGCATCGAGAAAGAAGGCAGTGGCTATGTGGCGAAGCATGAGCCGGATATGTTCAAGACGGGCGACCCGTGGTTCCGCGGCATCGAAATCCAGTATGGACCCGATGGCGGCGTGTATATTCTCGACTGGAGCGATATCGGCGAGTGCCATGAAAACGATGGTGTGCATCGCAACTCCGGCCGCATCTACAAGATCACCTATGGTGATGCGGTGAAGCCCAAGGAGGCGGACCTGACGAAGCTCAGTGATGAAGAGCTCGTGAAACTCCAACTCAGCGACAACGAGTGGCTGGTGCGCATGGCGCGGTGGGAGATGCGTGAGCGTGTGGCAAAATCCCAAGATCCGAAATCCCTTGTCGAAGCCAATCTGGCCGCTCTCTCTCCGGAACTCACCACGACCCAGAATCTGAACCTGATGTTCAGCCGCTTCTTCATCTACGATGCGGTGAAACCCAGCATTGAACTTCGGGGCAAGGTAGCGGAGCGCATGTCTGCTCTCCGGCAGGACAAGCCGAATATCGATGTCGACATCTGGGAGGCCTATCGCTTCGAGCTTCCCAGCGAACCGCAGGCGCGCGAGTCGAAACTGGGCCTGCTTGGCAAGCTGTTGAGTAAGTACCCCGAGCCCCGCATGCGCCTCGCCGTGGCCTCCGTGGTATGCAGCCTGCCTTTGGAGTACCGCGCCAGGGTGTCGGCACTTCTTTTGTCCCACGCCGAAGACGCCACCGATCACAACCTGCCGCTCATGTACTGGTTCGGCATTCGTGATCTGCCCGCCACCGACCTCGTGAATCTCGCGAAGGAATGCCGCATTCCCCTAGTCACGCAACTCATCGCGCGTCGCGCTGCCGAAGACATGGAAAGCGCTCCTGCCGCCATCAATTCCCTGCTCGCTCTCGCTGCAGAAAAGAAAGACGACGCACTCTCCACCGCCATCCTTCAGGGCATGACCACCGGCTTCACCGGCTGGCGCAAGGCGAAGAAGCCTGAGGCTTGGGATGGATTCTCCGCGAAGCTTGCCAGCATCAAGGAAGACGCCGCGCAACAGCAGGTGCGCGACCTGAACGTCCTCTTCGGCGACGGCCGTGCGCTGGATGAAGTGAAGCGCATCGTGAAGGACGGCAACGCGGACGTGAATGCCCGAATGGCCGCACTGAAGACGCTCATCGACGCCAAGGACGCAGACCTTCGCAAGACGTGCGAATCCCTGCTGGATGTGCGCAGCTTGAACACGGTGGCCGCACGTGGTCTCGCCGCGTTCAATGACCCGGCCATTGGTGAACTGCTGGTGAAGAACTATCGCAAGTTCTACCCTGCCGAACGTCCCGCCGTGCTGGACACGCTGGTGTCGCGTCCGGCCTTTGCCGCCGCCCTGCTTAATGCTCTGGCCGCCGGCCGCATTGAGCGCGCGGACGTCACTGCGATGCAAGCCCGCCAAATTCGCGGCTTCAACGATGAAGCTCTCACCAAGAAGCTGGCCGAAGCCTGGGGCGAGCAGCGCGAGTCCAGCGAGGACAAGAAGAAGCTCATCGCCGACCTCAAGGCGCGCCTCACGAAGGATGCGCTGGCTAAAGCAGACGTGAGCGCGGGCCGTGTTGTGTTCAACAACGTCTGCGCTGCCTGCCATACCCTCTATGGCCAGGGCAATCACATCGGTCCGGATCTCACCGGCAGTGGCCGTCACGACCTGAGCTATCTGCTGGATAACGTGGTGGATCCCAGTGCCATGGTTGCCGCGGACTTCCGCATGACCGTGCTGACGCTCAAGGATGGCCGCGTGCTCAGTGGCAATATCGCCGCGAAGACCCAGCGCACCATCACGCTGAGAATGGTGGGCCAGGAGACCACGGTGGAGCGCACGGAAATTGCCAGCCAGCAGGAGTTCCCCATGTCCCTCATGCCGGAAGGACTGCTGCTGACGCTGAATGAGCAGCAGCAGCGCGACCTCGTCGCCTACCTGCAGACCTTCGCTCAGGTGCCCCTGCCTGCGACTTCGGCCTCCAAGTAGTCCTCGTTTCCGCCCAAATCGTTTCCTCCTGCGCACTCGTTTTGCCATGACGCCAGCCTGGCGATGGCGTAGAGTGCGCAGGCAGCATGGCCTCACCGCACGACTCGACCAGAGCTGGGAAGGTTTTTGAGCATTCCATACTCACGACGGATGTCGCCCGTGCGCTACGCAGCTCTCTGGCCATGGCCGGAGCGTGGTCCCTCTGCCTCATCACGGGGAATCCCTGGGCGGTCATCGTAGCCGCACCGGCCGCCCAGAATGTGGCCATGCTCGACGTACGCGGGGACTACCGCGCGCGGGCTGCCATCCTGCTGGTGCTCATTGCGGTGCTCGGCTGCTCCGCCTGGGCAGGTGCCGTTGCGGGAAATCATCTCATCACTGCGGTGCTGGGCATCGGCGTGCTGGCCGTGCTCGCGGGATGCTGGCGGTACCTGAGCGGGGATTACGGGCCAAACTTCGCACTGGCATCCGGCCTCTTCTTTCTGCTGGCCATGTCCGAGCCGGGCGACTGGTGGCATGCCTGGAACTTGATGGCAGCTGCATGCCTCGGTGGTCTGGGCGGAATGCTGGTGCAGCTGGCGGGCTGGTTTGTACGCCCCCAGCACGCGGTACGGCATGCGGTGGCGGAAACATGGATCGCCGCCTCGGATCTGGTCACGGCCATGCGCTCGGTGACAGACGAGGGCCAGCCCAACCCCGCCCAGATTTCCGAGAAGGAAGGGGTCCTACGCACGACCGCCGACCGCACCCTCCGCGTCATCGCAACCACCATGGGGAAACGCAGTGCCGCCCTGGCCGCCCATCTGGATGACACCTGCCAACTGGCGACGCGACTTGCCACGCGCACCTCGGCGCTGCACACCGCCATGGAGGCGCTGCAATCACGTGCAGGTTTCGAAACAGTGAGGCCCAGCTTCGATTCCGCCCTGCGCTCGCTGGCCAGCGCCATGGCCTCCACGGCGCTCACCGTCATCACCCATCGCCAGGAACAACTCATGGCGCTCGATGTGCGCATTCGGCGTGCCGGTGACCTGCTCCACGTGCTGGACACCCGGTTGGAAACCTTGGACCCGCAGGACGATGAAGTCATCCAGGCAAGGCAGATGCTGGCCATGGTGGCCGAGCTGCTGCCCACGGTGCAAATGACGCTACGTGAGACCGTCGACCACGGCACTCCCCAGACCGGGTTCGCCCTGCGTCTTCCGGACCTGAGCGGCATCTCCATGCGTTCGCTGGGCGCATGGGTGAATCCCCCGGCGCAGTTCGACTGGACGCTGGTGCGCTACACCCTGCGCGTGGCTGCGGTGCTCATGCTCGCGGTGGCGATTCACAAATGGCTTCACATCCCGCGCGGGCACTGGATTGCGTTCACGGCCCTGGTGGTGCTCCAGCCAGACTACGGAGCGACCCGGCAGAAGATGGGTCAGCGCCTCTTTGGCACGCTCGCCGGCAGTACGGTAGGCAGCCTGCTGCTGTGGCTGAAGATGCCTGTGGCTGCCTTCATCCTCTGCGCCGCAATCATGGCGTTCTGCTTTGCCTACTTCGTCCGCCGCCGTTACGGGCTGGCGGTATTCTTCGTCACCCTGATGATTGTGCTGATGACGGAGTCGATGATGCCCGTGCACCTGGACTTCACCTTGGAGCGGCTGCTTGCCACCCTGGCAGGTGGCCTGCTCTCACTCACCGCCGCCCTGCTCCTGTGGCCGAAGTGGGAACGCTCACAGGCGCCGCAGTACGTCGCTGCCGCCTTGCGGGCCAACCGCAGCTATCTGGAAACCGTCGTGGAGACATTTGGCAAAGGCGAACGCTTCACGGGCGATGCCGTGCTGGCCAAGCGGGCCGTGGAGCGGGCCAACAGCCAGGCCGTGGCGTCGCTGCAACGCCTCATCAGCGAACCCTCCAGGCAACGTGGTGATGTCGAACACATCGCCACTCTGACCACCTACAACCAACGACTCACCCGCGCCATCACGGTGCTGGGACAGCACCTCAATCATCGTATCGGAAATGCCCTGGACATTCCCGCATCCTACGTGACCCCCATCACGGACATGATGGATGTCATGGCGGAAGGCCTAGAGTCTGGCGCCCCTACAGCAACAGCCTCACGCCAAACCACACCACCTCCCAAGAACCTTTCCCTTGACGAGGCGGTCGTCTATAGCCAACTCGGCACGGTCGCCACGGAGATTGACGCGATTGCCCTCGCAATGGGGAAGAATGGCACAACAACGTAGAAGGCTTTGCCAGAAGCCTTTCAAGAGGGGCTAAAACAAGGAAGCCACATCGCAAAACGACGTGGCTTCCTTGAAGGTTATGCAGCTGCGAAAAGGCTTCTGGAGAAGCCTTCCACTTTCAACATCACTCGAATCCCTGGGTCTTCATGAACTGCACACCCAGGGGAATCTGCTCCATAGAGGTGGGCGATTCGTCTTCGATGAAGTAGTGCTGCACACCCACCTTCTTTGCGGCGGCGATCACTGCAGGCCAGTCGGTCTGACCCGTGCCGAGCGTCACATCGTTGGTCAGATCCGTCTTGCCGGCGAGGGACCCGGTGGCAACGCCCTTCCTCAGGTCCTTGAGGTGCATCAGCTTCCAGCGGTTGCCGTATTTCTCCAGGAGCTTCACCGGATCCTGGCCGGGAAACACGACCCACAGCACGTCCATCTGGTAGCTCACGTGTTCCGGCTTCGTCTCGGTGATGAGCAGGTCCAGCAGCGTGCCGTCTCCGTGCTTCTCGAACTCATAACCATGCGCATGGTAGAAGAACGTGATGCCTTCCTTCGCGAGAGCCTCGCCCGCCTTGTTGAAGACGGCGATGGCATCGCGGCACTCCGCTTCATCAAAGGCGTCCTTGTGATCGATCCAAGCGCAGCCGGCGAACTTGAGGCCAAGCGCTTTGGCATCCTTCACCACGTTGTCGAGATCGTTCTTGTACCGCGCATAGGGGAAGTGGCTGCTCACCGCCTTGAGACCACGCTTGTCCACCTCAGCCTTGAACTGCTCCGGCGTGAGATTGCCCGTGCCGGCGAGTTCCAGTTCCGTGATGCCGAATTCCTTCACCTTGTCCAGCACCCAGGGCACGCCACGCAGAGCCGACTGGCTGCGAAGGCTGTAGAGTTGCAGGCCGGTGGTGGGCTTCGACGGAGACTGGGCATGCGAGAGGCCGCACAGGCCCACAGTCAGGAGGAGGGACAGAAATGCAGAGCGTTTCATGATTTTGAAAAAATGGAAGGAAGGGCAGCTTAGGAATTTCCGCGCAGCTTGGCGAGACTCTTCTGGTAGCGCTCGGCCTCTTGCGCGGAAGGCGGAGTCCATTTGATCTCGCAGCCGGGCAGGGCCGCCTTGAGCTTGTTGATGTCCTCTTCACTGGCGCCGACCTTGTCGAGGTCCAGCTTCTTGAGGTTCTTCAAGGCAGCGAGGTGCTTCAATCCATCATCGTAGGTCACCACCACTTCGCCGAACTTGAGGGATTCCAGGTTCTTGAACCTGGCAAGATGCTCCAGCGCGGCTCCGCTCAGCTCAGCGTTGAACTGCGAAGCCACTACGAAGTGTTTCAGGTTTCCCACGAGCGGCAGCAGCGTGGCCACATCCACATCACTGGCGCCCATGTGGAAGAACTGGAGGGACTCAAGCTGCGTGAGATGCGCACAGGCCTTTGCAGCTTCACTGGTCATCTTCACGCAGCCGCCAAACCGCAGGGACTTCAGCTTCGGCAAGCCCTTCAGCGCAATCGCTCCGCTTCCGTTGATGATAAAATTGTGATCCAGCGCGATGCTCTCCAATTCCTTGCACTTCGCGAGCACTCCGAAACCGGAGTCATCAAAGATGGTGGCGTTGAAATAGATCGTGTGAAGCTTGGGCAGCTTCGTGAGCACCTCGAGCGCCTTGGTATCGGCGAACTTCGCCGTGCCGCGCACCAGGGACATTTCCGGCATCTCAGGAAGCTTGTTCCAGAGCTCGGGCGTCCACTCTCCCTTTCCCCAGCCTATCTCCGTGGCGTGCCCGGCCACTTCCTTCACGTTGAACTGCGCCGTGCGCAGCGACTCCACAATGGCCTTTTCTTGTGCCAGGGCGGAGGAAGCGGAAATAAGCAGCAGGCTGAACAGGATGCCTGTGAGAGGTGCGGCGGAGGTCGGTTTCAGTTTCATGAAGATGTCGATGTTTTTCCTGCCGCCGGAGAAGGGTCTACCGCTCGGCTCAGCGTGACTTGAGGTATTTCTCGCGGCGCTCGTTGTAGAGCTTGATCTGCTCCTGAGACGCCCCATCACCTTTGAACTTGCTGCCAGGCAGCGCGGCCACCAGCTTCAAGGCCTCGGCATTGTCGGAGTCCACCTTGTTCAGGTCGATCTGTTTGAGCTTGGGCAGTGCCTGCAGATGCTTGAGTGTTTTGGCAAAGGGGATGATGGTTTCCTTGAAGCTCAGCGTTTCCAGGTTCTTCAATTTCGAAAGGTGCTCCAGCCCGGCCTCGCTCATCTTCCCGATGAAGTTCGAAGCCACGTCAATCTCCTTCAGACTGCCTGCCAGCGGCTCGAGAAGCGCCATTTCATCATCTCCCAGATCCAGATGACGGAAGCCGAGGTATTCCAACTGGCCAAGCTGGGCGCAGGCCTTCACGCCTTCCGCAGAGAATTTGGGGCACTCGCTAAAGCCCAGCATCTTCAGATTGGTCAAGGGTTTAAGGGCAGCCACGCCTGCTCCAGTGATCTTGTCATTGCCGGAGACAAAAAGGATTCGGAGGTTCTGGTTTTTCGCGAGCTCAGCGAAACCGGCATCATCGAAGTTCACCTTTTCCAGCCGCAGGGCCTCCAGCTTCGGCAGCTTTGAAAACACCTGCAGATCCTGATTGCCGAGGTTCGGACCAACGATGTGCAACCGGGCCAGTTCGGGCAACTCCGGGAGGAGCTTCAGAAGTTCGGGGGTCCACTCGGTCGCCTTCTTCGGACCACCCGCCTGGTTCCTCATGGATACCTCCATGGCGACGGCAACCTCCACCACGTGACCGTCTTCCGCTTTGATGGCAAACCCGGCGTTTTTGAGCGCCTCAATCGCAGAGGCCTCATCAGCCCGGACGAGGCCCTGAGTGAGAGTGGCGAAGAATGCGAAGAGAAGAAAGCGTTTCATCGAGAAGCAGCAGCAGGGGGTGGCGCCGCAGCGGCCGGAGCCGCTGTCTTGCGTACACCTAGTGTCTTGCGATCCCAATTTTTGGCAAGCTCAGCTTCACCGCAGGCGGGCACCTTCGCCCCGCCCTCAGGCACCGGGAGCTTTGCCGCCCAAAGGATGGCGTTCACCATGAAGCGGCGCTGGCTCTCAATGCCCCAGCCCGCGTGAAGATCGCATCCGGTGAATCCCACGCTGCGACCGCCATTGGGCCGCTCATACGCCCACGCAATCACCTCGGCGCGACCGGCGTGGGATTTCGCGTCATCCGTGGAGCGATTCTTGTCCGGCACCTGGCCGCTCAGCAGGGGCGTCACCCCTTTCTCCGCGAAGTGCAGGTTGTAGAGCCAGCCATCCTTGGGCGCGGCAAACGGCTGCACCCCGCGTGTCGCCTCATGCTGGGGGATGGTATCGAAGCTCATGTCCCAGTGGCCGCGGCTGCCGATGTCCTTCTGCCAGACACCGCCCATCCACGACTTGAACTGCGCCGCCTGCGCCTCGGGGGCTTCCACTGCCTGATGCAGCATGATGAGGCCAGTGCCCTCATCCATCAGTTGGGAAATGCGCTGCCAGCGAGCGGGTTCCAGCAGGGCCAGCTTGTCCCCGCCGTCCATGTAGCAGACCACGCACTTTGCTCCCTTGAAAATGGACTCGTCCTTCGGCCAGCCTTCAGCCGCCATCACCGGCTGCACGCCGGGCTGCTGCTTCAGCCAGTCCAGCATGAGCGCGCACCCGGCGAAATACTCGTGCTGCCCCGGTTTGTTGCTCGGGGTGCCTGCCAGTACCACCACCTTGGCCAGGGAGGCATCTTGCGAAGCAACTTCCAGCGGTACCTTCTGTTGCTCTTCCGTCAGCTCTCCGCGGAGTGACAGGGGACTGAGGACAAGAAGTGCGACACCGAGGGTGGCAAGTATTGGATGAGAGGGAAAAATGGGCATGACAGAAGGCTCCTAACGCCATGGCAGGGGCGATTCTTCAAAAGGAATTCACCCGCGCTGCGGGAGATATCCTTGCCGTCACGTGACCATCACCCGTACCCTAGTTCCCTATGCAAACACGCCTTCTGTCCCTTCTGGCCGCTGTCTGTGCGCTGGTAACACCCAATCTCTTCGCCGATGCCGCGGCTGACGAAGCGTGGAAAAAAGTGGAAAATGCGATGAAGGCCATCAGGGATCCTCAACCCCCGCCCAAGTCCCGGCCTGAGGCGATTGAGTTTTTCAAAAAGGCCGTGGCTGCCTACGAAGGAGAGGCCAAGGACTTTTACGCCAAAGCTCCCACCGACCCCCGCCGCTGGGAGGCAAAGTACTTCGAGCTGGAGACTGCACCTCTCTTTGGCTTCGTGCACCAGAAGGAGCCATCCGGCCTTGATAAGGTGGCTGACGAAATCCTCGCTGCGCCAGACGCCACGGATGAAGTCAAGGGGAAGGCGGCGGGCATGAAGCTGGCCCTCCGTATGGACGAACTGGAAGGGACACCGGGTGCTGAGGCAGCCTGGGTGAAGGATGCCGAGGCTTACATCAAGCAACATCCCAGCAGCCAGTTCACCAATGTATTTCAGCGCAAACTCAAGACCATCACCGCGCTCGCCGGGTTGAAGGACAAACCGCTCGATCTTAAATTTACAGCCGTAGACGGTCGCGAAGTCGATCTCTCGAAGATGCGGGGAAAAGTGGTCCTGGTGGACTTCTGGGCGGTGTGGTGTGGCCCCTGTGTGGCAGAGATCCCGAACGTCCTGAAGACCTATGAAAAGCTTCACCCCAAGGGCTTCGAGATCGTCGGCATCTCCCTGGATCAGGACAAGTCCAAGCTTGAGGCCTTTGTGAAGGAGAAGGGCATGTCATGGCCCCAGTATTTCGATGGCAAGGGATGGCAAAATGAGATCTCCTCGAAGTTTGGCATCAACAGCATCCCCGCCATGTGGCTGGTGGACAAGAAGGGCATGCTGGTAAGCACGAATGCCCGCGGAAACCTGGAGGAACTCGTGGAGAAGCAACTGGCCACCGAGTAGCCGTAGCCTTTCCAATAAGTCCATTCGAAACCATTTATCCCGCACGGCAAGACATTCGTTTTGCCGTGCGTTTTTTTGTGCTCTCCTACCCTGCATGAAACTGCCCGTGCTTCTCACCACCCTGCTCACTTGCGGCAACCTGCTCGCACAGCCGGCGAACATGTCCCTGTACTGGCCCGACCGCCAGGGGCCCACGCAGAACGGCATGATCCCCGAGTCCGAATGGGCGAAGCTGCCTCTGGAATGGGATGAAGCGAGTGGCAAGGGCATCGCGTGGAAGACACCCATCGAGAACGAGGGCCACTCCTCGCCCATCATTGGCGGGGATCTCGTGTGGTTCACCGCTGCCACCACGGATGGCCACAAGATGTACGTGTATGCCATCAACCGGCACGATGGAAAAATCGTGCACCACAAGCTCCTCTTTGAGAATGAAGCTCCGGAAGAACTGGGCAATCCGGTGAACAACTACGCCGCGCCTTCGCCCACGCTGGATGAGACCGGTGTGTACGTTCACTTCGGCACCTATGGCACGGCCAAGCTGGATCCAAAGACGGCCGATGTCCTCTGGCAGCGCCGCGACATCAATGTGCGCCACTTCCGCGGACCAGGCTCCACACCGGTGCTTTTTGAGAACATGATCATTCTCACGTACGACGGCATCGACAAACAGTTCGTCACGGCGCTGGACAAGAATACTGGCAAGACCATCTGGACCACGAACCGCACCACCGACTACGGCGATCTGGACAAGGAAGGAAAGCCCACCCGCGACGGTGACCTGCGCAAGGCGTATGGCACCCCGACGCTCATGAATGTGGATGGACAGGCCCAGCTCATCTCCGTGGGCTCACGCGCGGCCTTTGGCTACGACGCCCACACCGGGAAGGAAATCTGGACCCTGCGGCACACCGAGTTCAACGCGTCCGCGCGTCCCGTGGTGGATGGGAACATCGTGTACATCAACACCGGCTCCGAGCGCTCCCATCTCGTGGCAGTGAAGCTGGACAAGGACGCCAAGGGCGACCTGACTGAGACTCCCCGCGTGCTGTGGGACCGTGCCAAGCGCAACGCGGTGCTGTCCAGCCCCGTCCTCATCAACGGCTACATCTTCCAGGCGACCGGCGCCGCAGTGGGCACCTGTGCGGACCCCAAGACGGGCGAGGACGTCTGGAGCGAGCGCATTTCACCAGGCAAATTCGTAGCATCCCCCATCGTCACGAAGGACCGCATCTATTTCATCAGCGACACCGGGGACGTCACCGTGGTGGCGCCGGCACCGGAGTTCAAGGTCATCGCCAGCAGCAAGTTCGAGTCACCCGTCACTGCGTCACCTGCGGTGGCGGATGGTGCGATTTTCGTGCGTACAAAAACGCATCTGTGCAAGGTGGTACAGGCGAAATAGCTTGTGCCAGTTTGCTGCAGCCAGTGACCCGCCATCACTCACTGACTCATCTGCTGTGCTGCCCCAGGTAGCGTGAGCCTGCTCATGCTACTCGCGTTTCACAGTTGACTCCGTGCTCACTGCCCACCACCTGCTACCACCCTGCGTACCTATGAAACACCTCGCTCTTCTCTGTTTCCTCCCGCTCGCCAGCGTCATGGGCGCGGACTGGCCCCAATGGCGTGGCCCGGACAGGAACGGCATCTCCAGGGAGAAAGAGTGGAAAGCGGAATTTCAAGGGGATCCCAAAATCTTGTGGAAGGCATCGGTGGGGCTGGGATTTTCCTCCTTCGTGGTGGCGGACGGCAAGGTCTACACCGCCGGCCATGCCAGTGAGACAGACACGGTGTACTGCTTCGATGCCGTGACCGGTAAGCAGGTGTGGAAGCATTCCTTTCCAGCGGAGCTCGGGGACAAGTTTTTCCAGGGAGGCACTACCGGCACCCCGACCCTCGCGGATGGCAAGCTCTACCACCTCAGCCGCTGGGGGGACATGTTCTGCTTCGACGCTGCGACTGGGAAGATCGTCTGGCAGAAGAACATCCAGCAGGAAACCGGACTTCGCCTTCCTGACTGGGGCTATACCGGTGCTCCGCTGGTATGGGAGAATCTCGTGGTGCTCAATGTCGGCGAACACGGCGTGGCGCTGGACAAGACCAGCGGCAAGGTGGTGTGGCAGTCTCCGGATGAAAACGCTGGCTATTCCACTCCCCTGCCCTACCAACAGGATGGGAAGACGCTGCTGACCTTTGGCTCAGGCCGCGCTTACGTCGGCGTGGATCCCAAGACCGGCGAAAAGGTTTGGGAGCACAAGTGGACCACCAGCTACGGGGTGAATGCCGCGGATCCCATCATTCACAAAGGGCAGGCTTTCATTTCCTCCGGATACAACAAGGGCGCCGCCCTGCTGAAGCTCGGTGAAAGTGAGCCGCAGGTGGTGTGGCAGAATCGCGTGATGCGCAATCAGATGAATGCCTCCATCCTGATTGCCGACCATCTCTATGGCATCGATGGAAACGAAGACCGCGGCGCCAGTCTGAAATGCATCGAATTCGGAACCGGCAAACAACTCTGGGAAGAGAAGAGTGCAGGCGCAGGCGCAGTCGTCGCGGCGGATGGGAAGCTCATTGTGCTCTGCGAGTCAGGTGAACTCATCATCGCTCACGCCACGCCAGACGCCTTTGACCCGATCTCACGCGGCCACGTGCTGGACGCGAAATGCTGGACCGCCCCCGTGCTGGCCAATGGGCTCCTCTACTGCCGGAATGCGGCAGGAGACATCGCATGTGTTGACCTGCGGAAAAAATAAGTTTGCACCGGAAGCGGGAATGAAGAAGTCCTGACCCGCGCGCGGCTGCGCGACCGCTCCCTATTCAAAACCCCAATCAAAAGAATCCAAATCCGATGAACGTCCGACTGTTTGTGAAATCCGGGTGCCCCTGGTGTGATGAAGCAATGGAATGGCTGGATGACCACGGCATCGAGTACACCACGCTCAATGTCTCCGCGGACCTCGAAGCACGCGAGGAAATGCGCGAGCTCACCGGCCAGACCAAGGCCCCCAGCATTGATGTGGATGGCGAAGTCCTTGCCGACTTCGGCGCGGATGAACTGGAAGCGTGGTGGGACGAAAAGGGCTATCCGGTGAATCCGGAGAGCTGACCGTGATGGGCTCGCTCCTTGGCGTGGCAGCCAGGTACGACGGTACTACAGTAAGCGGTGAGACGGTAAAGCACCGCATTTTCCAAGGATCGGGGGCATTCTTGCCCCCGTTTTTCGTGAAGTGCCCATAGGAAGTCGGGTCTCCTGACCGGACAGCGTCTGGCGGGTTTTCCAACCCGCCATTTTGTTTACCCGGCTAGGACACTCCGACCGTCCTACCGCTCACCGTCGCACCACTCACCGGCCTCGGAAGATTCTTGACTGAATCCCCCACTCCGTCACGATTTCTTCCTTTCCACGATTCCCGTCCGCCATGCCCGAGCCCATGCACCGCCGCCACTTCCTGACGACCGCCGCTGTCACTGCGGCCTCAGCATTTTCCGCCGTGCCGCTTTTGGCACAGAAGTCCGGCAAGAAATACCGCACCGCACTGATTGGCTCCGGCTGGTGGGGCATGAACATCCTGCGGGAGGCCATCGCCTCCGGCCGTGTCACCATCTGCGCCGTGTGTGATGCGGATGACAATGTGGCGGAAAATGCGGTCAACGACGTGAACGCAGAGAACGGCGAGACTCCGAAGAAGTACGAGGACTACCGCGAGATGCTGGAGAAGGAGAAGCCGGAGATCGTCATCATCGCCACGCCAGATCACTGGCACGCCCTCCAGACCATCGCCGCGGTGAAGGCGGGTGCGCATGTGCTGGTGGAAAAGCCGACCGGGCACACGGTGAATGAGAGCAAGGCCATCGTAAGAGCGGCCAGGGACTCCGGCACGCTCGTGCAGGTGGGCCTGCATCGCCGCATCGGTCCACATCACGTGGAGGCCATGAATTTCCTCAAGAGCGGCGCCGTTGGCAAGGTGGGCATGGTGCGCTGCTTCGCTCACAGCAAGGGCGGCCCGGAAGCGCCCAAGGCGAATGTCCAGCCCCCCAAAGGCATGAACTGGGACCTGTACTGCGGTCCTTCTCCCCTCCGCCCCTTCTGCAGCAAGATCCATCCCGGCGGCTGGCGCGGCTTCCTCGATTTCGCAAACGGCACCATGGCGGACTGGGGCGTGCACTGGCTGGATCAGGTACTCTGGTGGAGCGGCGAGAAAGGACCAAAGACCGTGTACTGCACCGGCGGACGCGACATTGCCGGCCCCGCCATTTTGAATGACAAGGAGCAGACCACCGATGTGCCCGATCATCAGGTGGCGACGTTTGAGTTCGAAAACTTCACTGCCGTGTGGGAACACCGCAAGTTCGCCGGGAACGGCCCGGAACATCACAATGTGGGCTGCTACTTCTACGGAGAAAAGGGCGCGTTGCACATCGGCTGGAAGGACGGCTGGACCTTCTACCCCGCTGATGGCAAGACGCCCACCACGCACGGTGACTCACAGCTTCAGGAACCGCAGGGAGACGGCCACAACATCGGCGCCTTGTGGGCCGATCTGATCGACGCCATCGAGAACAAGCGCAAACCCGTGGCCGACATCGAAAGCGCCCACCGCTCCTCCTGCCTGCCCCTGCTCGGCATGCTCTCCTGGAAAGCCGGACGCAGCATCCGCTGGGATGCGGAGAAAGAACTCATCATCGGCGATGAAGAAGCCAGCAAACTGCTGGCGCGGAAGTACCGCGGACCGTGGGAGTATCCCGTGTGAGAGCAGTGAAAGACAAAAGTGAAAAGTAAGAAATAGCTGTCGCGGCCTCTGAACCCTTGTCACTTTTTATACCAAAGGAAGTTGAAACCGAGTCTTAATCTGAAAGACGTCGGACTGCCCGGAGCGGTTCATGTCACCAGGGTATCCATGGAACACGGGCGTAGCACAGGCCCAAGGAGGTTAGGCGTCCCCGCCTGACAGTGGGCGTTAGGCCTCTGGCCTGACCAGCAACACATCGCATGGTCTTCGTCTTCGCCTTCGCCATCACTTCCACCACAAGGCCGTTTCCGGTTAACCGCAAAGGGGCAGGGTAGGATGATGTGTCCCGGCGTGGTGCACCTCGACGCAAAGGAGGCAGAGATGCACAGTCATGTCGCTCGTGCCTTTGAGAGAGGCAGTGGGATCAAGGAGTGGGGACATTCCTGTCCCCATGGAAGTACAAACGGAGTCATTGGAGGTAGAACGTCCCCAGTGGTGAAAGGGCGTCTCGCAGGGAGCGGCACTAGCCTAGTGCCGGCGGTGGGCAAAAAGGGTGCGGAGCCTTTCTCTTCGAAGCTGTAAGGACGTTTCCAAGCTGCTGGCGTGACGACGCTGCCTATGACGGCACCAGGCTAGTGCCGCTCCCTGCGAAGCAGTCGCCTCGTTTACACGAAGGGAGCTATTGAGAGCTTGAAGGTGTAGTTCGCGCTTCCATGGGGACAGGAATGTCCCCACTCCTTGGGCCTGCCGCAACACGCTGGGTGAGTTCGTCGCGTTAAAGCCCTGTTTTCAACTCGTCCTGATATTACTTATCACTTTTCACTTCCCCATCACAGCCGGATCGCACCCTCGATCGAATCATCCAGCGTCTCGCCAATCGCCGCGCCGATCATCATCTTGATGCCGGCGACCATGTTGCCGTGCTTCACATCCCAGTAGTACCCTTCCGTGGGAATAACTTCGATGACAGTGATCCGCGGATCGTTCTCGCCTCCCGTGAACCATGTCTTGATCAGCGGCTCCCACAGTTCGTGAATCATCGCCGGATTACGCGTGACCCGGGCTCGCCCCATGAGATGCAGAAATCCCGAATGCGGTGAAGCCTGGAAATAGAGATGCACCGAAGGGTCACGGGCGAGTTCGTGATTCAGATGGCTGTCATCCGCGCTCAGGAACCAGAGACTGCCATTGTCATCCACCTTCCGCACATTCATGGGACGCGCTCCGGTAGAACCACGCACCACGACCTTGGAACAGAAGAAGCAGGTCTGCGCCTTGCTCACCAGCGCCCGAATCTTATCGACCGCCTGCGGGCCGGCAAGGTCGTCGCGATTGTGCTCCGGCTGGTTTTGATTGATGGAACTCATGCCCGTGGATCGCGTGTGGAACCGGGCATGGTGGTGCAGTGTCTGCCAGCACCACCACAACACTCACCCACCCGCCAGTTTCACCGCCAATCGCACCGCCTGAATCATGCTGCCGGGATTTGCCTTGCCCTGCCAGGCAATGTCCAGCGCTGTGCCGTGATCGACACTGGTGCGGATGACTGGGAGACCGAGCGTGGTATTCACCGCGCTGTCGAAGGCGAGGGCCTTCACGGGGATGTGCCCCTGATCGTGATACATGCACACGAAGGCATCGGTGGTCTTGCGCTTGGCGGGAACGAAGCACGTATCAGGAGGCAGGGGGCCTTCCACTTGCAGCCCTCTGGAACGAGCAATCTCGATGGCAGGAATGATGACACGCTCCTCCTCCTGGTTTCCAAAGAGGCCGTGCTCACCGGCATGGGGATTGAGCCCGCATACCACGATCTTCGGCGCATAACCGCGGATGCGCTGCAGGGCCGTTGCCGTGAGCTCGATGACATCGACGATACGCTCCTGGGTGAGCAGCGCGGGCACTTCCGAATAGCCCACGTGCACGGTGACAAAGGTGCAGGTTATCTCGTCCGAGTACTGCATCATGCACCAGCGCGGCGCGTGCGTGCGGCTGGCGAAGATCTCCGTGTGCCCGGGGAAGTCGATGCCGGCCATGTGTAGCGCCTCCTTGTTCAGCGGGCCCGTGGCCACGCCGGCAATCTCGCCCGCGAGCGCGGCCTCGATGGAAGCCTCCACATAGGCAAACGCCGCAGCGCCGGTGTGCGCGCCGATCTCACCCGGCGTAACGCGGTCCGAATTCACCGCTGGCAAATCGAGCACCGCAGGACGGTCGAGCTTTTTGCGCTTTGTTCTCCACTCAGCAGGCTTCAGGACATCTGCATCAAACGGGAGATTTGTCAGTGCGGCGACACGCTTGAGGATCAGCGCATCCCCGAAAATCACCGGCGTGCAGATCTCCGAGATGCTCTGCCGCGTGATGAGATGCAGGCACACCTCAGGGCCCACACCGGCAGGGTCGCCCATGGTGAGAGCAATGATGGGTTTTCGTTTCGCCGCCATTTCCTAAAGGAGTGTACGTGGCACTGCGCAGCTTGAAGGCACGGAAAACAAGAATCGGTGAAAAGTGGGCATTTACCGGAACATCGAGGTACCGGAGAAAGATACCCCTGTCCACCGAAGGCGACATTTTACGAACGGGCGGGAATGGTGCAGCGTGGGGGAGATGGCGCACTTTCTCCTGACCCCATTTGGCAGTGCTGGTGATGTGAATCCCTTCATCTGGATGGGACGGCTTCTGAAAGCCCGCGGCCACGAGGTGGAGCTCATCACTGCGCCCATGTTCCGTCCCATGGTGGAGGGTGCCGGATTAACGTTCCTTCCACTGGGCGAGGAGGCGGAATTCGAAACTTTGGTGCGTCACCCGGACCTGTGGAAGCCGCTGAAAGGCACCGCTCTGGTGCTGGAGTGTGGGGCAAAATTTTTGCGCCCCTGCTACGAGGTGATCGCTTCACGCATCCGCCCCGGGGAGAGCCGGTTGGTCTCGCCCTTTCACCTCTTCGCCGCGCGGGTGGCACGAGAAAAATTTGGAGTGCCACTCGTGTCCACCCACTTGCAACCCTCGTGCTTCCTCAGCCTGTACGACACGCCGATCCTGATTCCCGGCATGGAATGGATCACCCGGCTGCCCAAGTGGGTGAAGCGACTGATGTTTTCCATGCCCAATCCAGCGGACTTCAAGCTGGCGCCGGTGCTGAAAAATCTCTGCCGCGATATCGGAGTCACTCCACCGCCCCGTCCCCTGCCCCACTGGATGCACTCGCCAGATGCGAACCTCGCGCTGTTCCCCTCCTGGTTCGCCGCCCCCCAGCCGGACTGGCCGGTGCACACGACGCAGACGGGCTTTCCTCTGGAGGATCTGAAGGGTCAGTACCCGCTTCCCGACGCACTGTTGGCGTGGCTCGCAGCCGGGGACAAGCCGGTGCTGCTGAGCCCTGGCAGTGGAAACGCGCAGGCCAGGGAGTTTTTCCACGAAGGCCTGGAGGCCTGCCGTCTTGCCGGCATGCGCGCCCTCATTGGCACCCGGTATCCAGAACAACTGCCGTCTCCGCTGCCGGAGTTTGCACAGCATTTCGACTACCTGCCCTTCGGTGAACTGCTGCCGCACGTGAGTGTGCTAGTTCATCATGGTGGCATCGGCACCCTCTCTCAAGCTCTGGCCACCGGAGTGCCGCAGCTCCTCATGCCGATGGGTCATGACCAGCCGGACAATGCCGCGCGGCTTGAGAAACTGGGAGCATCCGCAACCGTGTACCCCAAGAACTTCAAGGCCGTGACGATCGCATCCGCATTGAAGAACCTCGCGGAAAACGACCGCGTGGCAGCCGCATGTCGAACGGCTGCGGCGAAATGCTACGAAGCACGGCCCGCGGCAATCGCGGTGCAGGTGCTGGAAAGTGTCGTCCGTCGGGACTGAGCAATGCGCACCGCGCAACGATGGCGTAGCGTTACGCCATCGGCAGGCTCAGCCAGAAGGTGACGATGTGCTCTTCCGAGTGCACTCCAAGACGCACGTTCATCTGCCGTGCCAGCATGGCCGCGACGGTGAGGCCGAGCCCAAGATGATGACTGCTGCGGCTGCTGACGAAGGGCTTGAAGATTTCCTGAAGTTTATCCTGAGGAATCGTGGAGCCGGTATTCGTGATCAAAATATCCACCCGGCCTTCTTGCGTCGGGGTCACAATGCCGGGACCGCTGACCTGCATCAGCGCACGACCACCTCCACTCTGCGCACCTGCGGCGGCATTGCGCAGGATTTCCATCAGCAGATCCTTGAGCTTGGAAGGATCGATCTCCACATTCGGCAGACCCGGAGGAACTTCGATATCAAAGGGAACGCCAGCCTTGATGAAGGGGTCACGCAGGGACGCCTCCACAGCAGTGAGGTAATCCGCAAGGTTCAGCGTTTGGGGCGAGATCTTCGCACAACCACCAGCCACGCGAATACGCTCGCTCAAGCCAGACACGGCGACGCTCGCTTCCTTGATGTGCTGCATGTTCTCCTTGGAACCCTCATCAAGATCATCATTCATCAAGATGAGGCTGCTGAAGCCCTGAATGATGGCGAGGAGGTTATTCAGCTTATGCGTGACGCCACGCAGAAGCTCCTGATGATAGCCATCTCCCGTTTCCGTGGTCGCGCCCAGGAGGGTGGGATGAGTGAAGACAACTCCTGAGGTAGCGGTGGTATGCGCAGCCGACATAATTTCAGCGGAGTTTAGTTAAGCGATATTTGATGTCCACACCTTTCAGTGTGCACAGAGGTGATCTCACGAAGCGAAATCACCACGCTCTCCATAGAGTAATTCGGATTCAATCTGGGAATGCCGAATGGGTAAAGCATTTAATTGCAATCACGGGTCATTCCCCCTTCAGGGAATCGATCCGCCAGGACCATCCACGTCCAGTTCTCGCACACGCTTGCGATCGCGCTCGGCCTGGACAGCCGTACGGAGGAGCTCGCGCACATCCATGGCTCCCTGGATGGCAGGGATGTCCACCACCGGAGTCGTGGCATCTGAGGTGACAAGCCGGAGATTGCCGAGACCAAAGATGCGCATCATCAGAGGCATCTCCACACTGTAGTCCTTGACCCGGTAGAGCTCGAGTTCATCGAGGGTGCGGTTCAGGATGCCGGATGTCCGGCGCAAACGCTGGGAGGTGAGCTCGTACTTCGTCGTCCGGGTCATCCACCAGCGAAGACCCCACATGACGAGGGGAATGATTAGTCCCACCAGAGAGAGCCCTGCGGTGAAGATCGCGCCGACCACCGCAGCCACGGCCAGAAGCACACAAAAGAAGTACCACCAGAAATGCACCCACTGGGAGGAATGGCCGGACCAGAGCACAGTTTCTTCTCTTGCAGGCGGTGACAGGGACTCATCTTCCACAGGCATGGTTTTGAGGGAGCTGATGTTAGTTGTTGGAGGAACTAAACGCAGGAATTCCGGCGCGCCAGCAGACTTGTAAGAATCTTGGGCTCCACCGGGGTCGTGACAAAAACGCAACAAGCCCATTGACGAAAGGCTCCTCCTGCCTACATGTCGCACTTATACTGTATACAGTATGGCATCCCTACCCTCCAACGGTCTCCAGGCCATCCGCCGCTCCACCCTCGCGGAGGAAGTGGCTGCGCAGGTGCGCCGCTCCATCATCTCCGGCCAGATCGCAGAGGGCAGTCAGGTAAGTGAGCCCAAGCTGGCCGAGCAACTCCACGTGAGCCGGGTGCCCGTACGCGAAGCGCTGGTGGAACTGGAGCACGATGGCGTGGTTGTCTTCGATCATCGCGGGCGCTGCCAGGTGCGGCAGTTCACGAAAGCGGACTTCGAGGAGATTCTCTCGTTGCGGCTCAATCTGGAACTCATGAGCGTGAAGCTCGCCGCCGAGAAAGTGACCTCGCAGGACCTCGCCCTTCTGAAGAGCAATCTCGAAGCGCTGGAGGAAGAGAAGGACGTGACGAACATCAGCCGTCTCGATGTGGAATTCCACGACCTCATCATGCAGGCCGCGCGGCATGAGCGACTGCGCGTTTGCTGGCACACGGTCCGCACGCAGTTTGAATTGCTCCTGGCCAAAGCGCATCGCTGGCAGGCGGCGAATGATATTCCCGTAAGCGACCACGCCCTTCGTGGTCATCGCCCCATCTTCCGCGCGCTCTCTGCCGGTGACCCTGAAAAAGCGGTGCAGCAGATGCAGAAGCACATCCGCGAATGGGCCGAGTGGATGCCCGCGGATGAAACCACCGTGGCGTGATTCATTCACCCGCACCTGCCCGCCCTACGCCTTTTCATTTCAGCACCCGCTTCCTCCTCCGTTATGAAACCCATCGTTCAAATCTCCCTCGACCTCACCAACATCGACGAAGCCCTTGAGACTGCCGCGCTGGCCATGCGCGCCGGCGTGGATTGGCTGGAAGCTGGCACACCGCTGATTCTCGCAGAAGGACTGCACGGCGTGCGCGCCCTGCGCAAGGCATTCCCGAATACGCCCATCGTGGCTGACCTGAAGACCATGGACGGTGGCTACCTCGAAGCGGAGATGATGGCCAAGGCCGGCGCCACGCATGTGGTGGTGATGGCACGCGCGCATGCGGAAACCATCAAGTGCGTGGTGAACGCCGGTCGTGACTTCGGCGCGAAGGTCATGGGCGACAACATGGTGTGCCCCGACATGGTGGAAGGCGCGAAGTGGCTGGAAGATCTCGGCTGTGATTATGTGATTCACCACATTGGCTATGATGAGCGCCGTGGCATCGCCGCTGCCGGTCATCGCATGCCGAGCCCGCTGGACCAGCTTCGCGAAGTGGTGCAGGCCGTGAAGATTCCCGTGCAGGCCGTGGGTGGCCTCACCCTGGAGCAGGCCATCCGCTGCCCTGAATTTGGCGCCCCACTCGTGGTGCTCGGCGCTCCGCTGACCATTGATGCCGATGCCTTCAAGACCGCCGATGGCGACCTCGAAAGCTCCCTGCGCCTGATCTGTGAAAAGATCCACGCCTATGGCGATGTAGCAGTGGGTGGCTAAGCCGCTTCCCGCCTGAGTCGGTCCATCCCATTTTCGAAACGCATTCCCTTCCTCCCATGAACTCCGCCGCTGTCGTCAACTTCGCGCCTGAAAAGGGCTCCGTCGAAATCCGTGAAATCCCCAAGCCGGAGATCGGCGCCGAGGATGTGCTGCTCGAAGTCGCCAATGTCGGCGTGTGCGGCAGTGACCTGCACCAGTGGACCGCGGATCATTCCTGGCCGGTGAACTATCCCGTGGTGCTGGGCCATGAGTTCGGTGGACACATTGTGCAAGTGGGCAAGGAGGTGCAGGGCTGGAAGGAAGGCGACCGCGTGGTGAGCGAAACCGCCGCCATCATCAGCCAGAACAATCCCATGACGCGTCGCGGGCTCTACAATCTGGACCCCACGCGCAAGGGATTCGGCTACGGCGTGAATGGCGCGATGACGAAGTACGTGCGCGTGCCCTCCCGCATCCTGCACCATGTGCCGGACCAGCTTCCCTTTGAGCAGGCCTGCCTCACCGAACCCTGCTGCGTAGCCTACAACGCGGTGGTGAAGAACGCGCGCATCGAGCCCGGTGACCGCGTCGTCGTGCTCGGACCTGGCACCATTGGCATTCTCTGTGCCGCCATGGCCCGCCTGTGTGGCGCGGAAGTGGCCCTCGTGGGTCTGCCGCAGGATGCGCACCGTTTGGAAATCGCGAAGAAATACGGCTGCGAAGTCATCATCGGCGATGCCAAGCCCTGGTCCATGGAACGCGATGGCATGGGTGCGGATGGTGTCATTGACGCCGCTGGTGCGAGCGTAACGCTCCGCATCGCGCTCGACATCGTACGTCCCGCCGGCTGGATCAGCAAGGTGGGTTGGGGCCCGCAGCCACTCGGGTTCAACATTGATCCGCTCGTGCAGAAGAACATCACCCTGCAGGGCAGCTTCAGCCACAATTGGCCCGTGTGGGAACGCGTCATCGCGCTGCTCGCCAGCGGCCAGATGGACGTGCGCCCGATCATCGGCGGCGTGTGGCCCATCACGGACTGGCACGAAGCCTTCGAGAAGATGCACAAGGGCGAAGTGGTGAAGAGCGTGCTGAAGCCGGTGTAACAAACCTCATCACATACGACGATGCCATGAACACGCGTCGCACCTTCCTCACCTCTTCCGCGGCTGCCGCGGTGGCCGCCCCCCTCTTGAGCGCGCAGTCGCCTGATGCGACGGCTCCAAAGAAGAACGTCCGCGAAATCGAAACCGACGTGCTCGTTTGCGGTGGCGGTTGCGCAGGCACGGCAGCAGCCCTGAGTGCAGCACGCGCCGGGGCGAAGACGCTGCTCGTGGAGAAGGCTCCGTTTGCGGGAGGCATCATCACGAACGTAGGGCTGCCCTACTTCGATGGCATCTCCAACATCAAGGACAACCGCGTGGTGGTGAAGGGCATCGCCTTGGAACTGCTCGCGAAGACCGGCGTGTGCAAGCCGGATGCCACGCACATCAAGCCGCACAATCCCACGATTCCAAACACCTTTGAGTTCAAGGTGCTGCTGGATCGTGAGCTCCAGGCCTGCGGTGAAAAGCTGAAGGTGCTCTTCAACTCCGTGGCGTGCGATGCGGAATCCTCCGGTGGCCGCATCACCTCGGTCACCATTGCCAACAAAGATGGCCTCGTGCGCATCCGCCCCAAGGTGGTCATCGATTGCACGGGTGATGCCGATGTGGCCGCCTGGGCCGGTGCTCCCACGGAACAAAGCGCCGAGGTGCAGCCGCTCACCCTGCATTTCCGCATCGGACACGTGCAACCCACCAAGGGCATCAGCGCCCTGTGCCGCACCGCATTGCTCAATGCCCAGCAGCGCGGTGAACTGCCGCACTTCTACGGCCCCGGAGTGGGCTTCACCTACGGCAAAGACGAGGTTTACATCCACGGCGTGCGCGTGCCCGCGAATCCCACGGATGCCGCGGATCTCACCCGTGCAGAAATGCAGGGCCGCGCCGATGCGCTGGCGATGTTCCGCGCCTGGAAAGCGGAGGTGCCTGCCTTCAAGGACTCCTACTTCCTCGAAGCCTATCCGTGGATTGGTGTGCGTGAATCCCGACGTCTCCTCGGCCAGCATGTGCTCAATGAGGATGACATCATGAAGGGGCGTTCCTTCGACGACGCCATCGCCACCGGCTGCTGGTATCTGGACCTGCATCCCAACAAGACCACGCTGGGCAGTGCCAATGACTTCCAGCCGGAGAAGGTGCAGCCTGCGCCATACGACATCCCCTATCGATCACTGCTGCCGCAGAAGATCGAAAACCTCCTGGTCGCCGGCCGTTGCCACTCCGCCACCCGTGGCGCTCATGCCTCCACGCGCGTGACCGTCACCGCCATGGCCATGGGCGAAGCTGCCGGATGTGCCGCAGCATTGGCCCTGCAATCAAAAGCCGAAGTGGCCAACTTAAACGGACAGAAGGTCCGTGAGGCGCTCACCAAGCAGAATGCCGGCCCTTTCACGCAGGCCTGATTCCTTGAACTCCGATGAATGTCGAAGAACTGCAGCGCACCTTGGACATGTATATGTGCGATACGTGCAATCGCTATCTGGGTGTTCTTGAAGACATGGGCGTGGTGGACCGCAAAATGCGTGATGCCAAAAGCGAAGACATTCTCAAAAAACGCAATGAGCTTCTGGACAAGTGGGTGCCCTTCTATGCAGATCAACTTGCCAAACATTTTCAGGAAAACCGCAGCGAAGGTGTAGCGGGCGACAGCCCAGCCTAAAAAATCTTCTGCGCTCCCACTTTTAACATTTCCTCATCCACCACGCTCCTTTCTTTCCATGTCTTCCCGTCTCCAAGATAAAGTTGTACTCGTCACCGGCAGCTGCACCGGCATCGGCAAGGCCATTGCACAGCGTTGCGTGACCGAAGGCGCCCGCGTCATCATCCACGGCCTGGAGAAGGACCTGGGTGAAGCACTCGTCGCAGAACTCGGCAAGGACAAGGCCGTGCTGCACATTGAGGATCTCACCGCTGAAGGCGCGGCAGAGCGCTTGGTGCAACTTTCCGTATTCACCTTTGGCAAGCTGGATGCTGTGGTGAACAACGCTGCGATGGTCTCCGCCTCGAACATCCACACCACGGACCTCGCTTTCTTCCGGCGCATGCTGGAGGTGAATACGCTGGCTCCCTTCTCCCTCATCAAGGTCGCGCTGCCGGAGCTTCGTAAAGTACGCGGTGCCGTGCTGAACATCGGCTCCGTGAATGCGTGGAGTGGCGAGCCTAACCTTTTTCCCTACAGCGTTTCCAAAGGCGCGCTCATGACCCTCACCCGCAACCTCGGCGATACACTGATGCGCGAAGACGGCGTACGAGTGAACCAGATCAATCCCGGCTGGGTGCTCACCGAAAACGAAGCCCAACGCAAACGCGAACACGGCCTCGCCGATGACTGGTACACCCAGGTGCCCAAGGTCTATGCGCCAGCTGGTCGAATCTTGTGGCCCGCGGAAATCGCCGCTGCCGTCGTGTACTGGCTCGCGGATGAAAGCGGCCCCATCAGCGGACAGGTGGTAGATCTTGAGCAGCATCCCTTCATCGGTCGCAATCCTCCCAAGGACGCGACCACCATCCCGACGCCCGCCAAGTAATAGCCCGGCACAGCTTTTCCCCACTCTTTCGCCTCTTCCCGACTCATGCCAAAACTCGCCGCCTTCCCCAAAGCGTTCATGCAGGCTCTCTGCAAGGACGGCACCATGAAAGTCTCCGAATGGATCGCCCTCGCCTCCAAGCTCGATATCGATGGCCTCGAATGGTACGCAGGCTTGTTGGAGATGGCCGATGAATCCAACTGGACCCGCTTTCGCAAGGAAGTGGAAGACACGGGCAAGTGCATCCCCATGATGTGTTGCTCTCCGGACTTCACGCATCCTGATGCCGCTTTCCGTGAAAAGGAAATCGCCAAGCAGAAGCGTTGGATCGACATGACGGAGGTCCTCGGCGGTTCCTACTGCCGCGTGCTCAGCGGTCAACGCCGTCCAGAGCTCAGCATGGACGAGGGTGTGAAGCTCGCCGCCGATTGCATCTACGCCTGTATCCCCTATGCTCAGGAGCGCGGCATCACCCTCATCCTGGAGAACCACTACAAGGATGATTTCTGGGAGTACCCCGAGTTCGCCCAGAAGATGGACGTCTTCTGCAAACTGGTGGACGCCGTGCATCACTCCCACTTCGGAGTGAACTACGACCCCAGCAACACCTACCTCGCCGGCGAGGATCCTTTGGAACTCCTCTACCGCGTCTCCAAGCGCGTGGTCACCATGCATGCCAGCGATCGCTACCTCATCGAAGGCACCATCGAAGACCTCCGCAAGGAAGAAGGCGGCGCCCTCGGTTATGCCAAGCGCCTCCGCCACGGTGAAATCGGCAAGGGCCTCAACGACTACGACGCCATCTTCACCGAACTCAAGCGCGTGGGCTTCGACGGCTGGATCAGCATCGAAGACGGTGTGGAAGGCATGGACCAGCTTGAGCGCAGCGTGACATTCCTGCGCAAGAAGATGGGGCAGTATTGGGGGTAAAAGCGCTGACTTAACCCAGCAGGACAGCGTGTTGTTCTAAATAAGAAACGGGGGCAAGAATGCCCCCAATCCTTGGGGTGAGCGTTCCTACACCTTCACATCCCACCCCTTGCGGTACTCCGGCCTGCCCCAGAGCTTCTCAGCTCCGGCATTGTCGAGGACCTTGCCGGTCTTCGGGTCGCAGCGCACGACGGTGTTGGTACGGTAGGCGATGTTCCCCAGGTGGCAGAGCATGGTGCTCTTCTGGCCTTCGTCGATGGGTGAGTTGAGCTTGGCGTTGCCACGGATGGCATCAAGGAAATTGCCGATGTGCGCGGGATCTCCTCCCTTCGCGGTGGACTTTCCTTTGCCGGTTTCCGCGCCGGCGAGATCGTAGGTGGTCCATGTGTCGCGGCTGATGCCCATGGTGCCCTTGTCTCCATAGAAGACGATTTCGCCGATGCTCTTCTCGGCGGAGCGCTGGTGGCAACTGCTCTGCACCCACTCGAAGCCCACCTTGCCGCAGTCATATACAGCGGTGCCGGTGTCAGGCGTCTCCTGCTTGTCGTCGAACCAGTAACGATTGCCGAGATAAGTGATGCGCTCGGGGTAGTTCACCTTCAGACCCCAGCGCAGGATATCCAGCGTGTGGATGCCGTTGTTGCCGAGTTCACCGTTGCCCCAATGCCAGAGCCAGTGCCAGTCATAGTGCACAAAGGGCTTCATGTCGCGCTCATCCGGCACCGGTCCCTGCCACATATCCATGTCGAGATCCGGCGAGGCCGCGAGTTCTCCCGGCACGCCAACGGCTTTACGCTTGTTGTAATACGTAGCGCGGCCAAACTTTGCCTCACCGATGGCGCCGCCATGCAGCGCATCAATGGCGTCCTTCATCCACGTGCGGCGCTGGTTGCCCATTTGCACGAGGCGGTTGTACTTCTTGGAGGCTTCTACAATCATCTCCGCCTCACGTGGATTCTGGCTGCCCGGTTTTTCCACGTACACATGCTTGCCCGCCTGCATGGCCATGAGTGCCATGGGCGTGTGCCAGAAGTTCGGCGTCGCAATGAAGACCGCATCCACCGACTTATCCTCAAGGATCTTGCGGAAGTCCCTCACACCCTGACAGGACACCTGCTGCTTGTCCGCCACCACCTTGAGCCCGCGCTCGAGGCGCTTCGGATCCACCTCGGCGAGATAGGCGATCTCCACGTCCGGCAGCGTGAGCAGGGCGCTCACATGGCCCATGCCACGCCCAAGCGCGACGACCGCGACCTTCAGTTTCTTTCCGGGCTGCTCAGCGCCCCGGACAATATTGAATGAGGAAAGAGCCACGGCGGCTCCTGCGGCCGTGCCTTGAGTGAGAAGAGTGCGACGATTCATCGGCGTAGAGTGCAAACGGTAGTGATGCTTCGGTGTGCATCTACGCGCGTGAATCAGTCATCTTCCTTCGGGGTCACGAAGGAATCAGTTTTAGGTATTTCGTGCTCAGTAGCACGAGCAGGGCCTCAGCCCTCCCACACAAACTCAATCGGGATGTCGATCTCCGGACGCACGCTCTGGTGCACCGGGCAGCCGTGGGCCGTGTTCTCGAAGAGCGCGCGCTCCGAATGATCCGGCGGCAGCGGCATCCACACCGTGGTGGGCAGGCGCACGATGCGGCGCGGGCTGTCCGTGCTCATGTGCTTCTCCGTGCGCACGCGCATGCCGGTGACCTCGATGCCCTTTCGCTGGGCCACGATGCCGATGGTGGTGGCGATGCAACCAGCCAATGCGGTGGCCACGAGATCGGTGGGAGAGAAGGATTCGCCCTTCCCCATGTTGTCCACGGGAGCATCCGTGACGAGTTCCGTCTTCGAGGGGCCGTGGATGGCGCGGGTGCGCAGGCCGCCTTCATAGGTGACATTGATTTCTACTGCCATGCTGCCATCAACGGCTGGGAGGCTTTTGATTCAAGTCCGATGTTGCAGAAGATGACGCGGGCGGGGCCGCTGGCTTCTCCTGTATCAAGGGCATCTTGAAGTGCTTCTCAAAGTAGGGGCTCAGGGCATCCGCCAGGGCGCGGGCCAGCGCTTCGCGATCGACCTTCTCATTGCGGAATTTGCGCGGCACTTCGAGCTGGATGGCATCCAGCCCCACCCCGTCCATCGAGCCGTGTGTCTCCGTGTTATAGCCGCCGTTGAAATACAAATCCGCGGACTCCACCTTGGCGCCCGGCGCGGGAACGCACGCCACGCCACGCTGCTCCAGGAGTCCTCCCAGGCTGGACGGTCCACGCAGCAAGCCGGCAAAGTCTTCGTCTGAACTCTGGTCCAGCAAACGGATGCTGCTGCGGGCTGCAACCTCGGGAAGATTCAGCCGCTGCGGTGGCCACTGGATCTCATCCTTGCCGAGGAGATAGCCCAGCTCCACGCGCTGCTTGTCATGACTGTGCCCGTGGATATCCAGATACAGCCCCTTGGGATATTTTTGCAGGATACTCTTCTCCGCTTCACTGATGAAGTCGTGGTACTCATGCCATGCCTTTTCCGCCGTGGCATTTCCCTGCGCTGCTTCTTTGATTTCGCGGTTCGCATCCAGTTTCACACGTGCCAGATGGCAGACAATCAGGTGCGGGGCAGCGCCATATTTCCGCTGCATCGCGGTGCGCATCGCGGTGGCCAGTTCCACGGTGAAAGCATCACGCTGGAGTCGCCCCGTGGTGCGATTGGGTAGTTCACTGGGTGTGAGACGACCTCCGTGCGGCGCGGAGAGAATCACGGGCAGGTCACCCGGCCAGTACTCGATGTAGCCGGTTTCCCCTTTGCGCGCACCAGTTGCCGCCTTCTCCTCGGCACGCAATGATGACGTCTGGGAACCCCATGCCAACAACGTCAGCAAGCCACCGACGCAGGCGACAATAGTCTGCCGTTGCATCTTCGCCGTCACAAGTTGGCTTGGGCTCACTGCCTCACAGGAATAAATGCCCGGAGGCAGCTTGCCCAGCTAAAAGAGTAGACCCTACGATCAATCAATCCGTGTCCCGCTTGTCCGCGGTTGGCTCGTCGTTTGGCTTGTCCTTCTTCAGGGACCAATCGTCATCTTCGGTTGAAGACTCCGTCGAATCCTTGCCGCCCTGGTCTTGGTCTTGACTGAGTTCATGGTCAGCCTCAGCCTCAGGCTCGGGCGCAGGTTTAGCTTCAGACACAGGTGCAGATTCGGCCGGCCTGTCACTGGAAAGGCTCGATTCCGGCGGGCTGTAGCCGGTGTCTGAGACGGCGTTCTCCTCGCCGCTGCCTTCGGTGGCAGACGGCGTTGTCGAGAGCGAAGACGTTGACGTCGACGACTCCCCTTCCGGTGTTGCTTCCGCATCCGGCTTCGATTCACCGGCAGGAGCCGCCGGCTTGGGCTTCGGCTTGGAGTTCGGGCCCTCGTCGTCGTCCTCGTCACCGTCGTCACCACCACCCCATGGGTTGTAGTTTTCGTTATCCCACTCGTCGGAAACTTCGAGTTCCTTCTCGTCGGCATCCTGTTCCTTGTAGTACTCGGGATAGAGCTGGCGGTCACGCTTCTCCAGCCACCAGGCGAGCCAGATGCAGATCTCGTACAGGACGTACATCGGCACGGCCAGAAGGGCGAGCGTCATGGCGTCCTGCGTCGGCGTGATGACGGCCGCAGCAATGGCGATGATGATGGCCGCCCACGAGCGGGAGGTCTTCATCACTTTGTAGTTCAGCACATCCAGCTTCACCAGAGCCATCACCACCACGGGGAGCTCGAAGCACGCGCCGAAGATGAGGATGAACTGGCAGATGAACTTCACGTACTCCGTGAGCTCCCACATGAAGGGCGCCGGAGACTTGGCCACCGCGACAGCATCCGCAGCAGGAGCCGCAGCCACAGCCGCAGCAGTTGCCGCCACGGCACTGCCCGGGGTAGTAGTGCCTTCCTTGCCCGGCTCTGTTGCAGGAGCGCGCACTTCCACCACTTCGAACACGATGGTCTTTCCATCCCCGGTCAGCGCCGTGACACGAGTGCCCTGCTTGAGTTCTGGAATGATGGAAGCTCCGCTCTGGGTCTGGGTCGACTGAGGTGTAGACCCCTGCACCTTCACATGCGCCGTGTTACCAATATCGCGGCTGAACTCATAGAAGAACGTGAGCGCCCGCGGGGTGACCACGAAGTAGGCAAACACCACCCCAATGAGGAAGAGACCGCCCCCGACACCCAGCGCGGGGAAGAGTACCTTCTTTTCATTGTTCCGCAGTCCCGGCAGAACGAACTGCATCAGGAAGTACAGCAGCACCGGGAACGAAAGGATCACGCCGGCCACCAGCGAGATATTCATCGCCGTCATGAAGCCACCCGTGGGTTTGAAGTTCTGCAGCGTCACGTTATCCGCAATCCCGGCCAGGACCAGGGGATAGGTGATGATGGACATCAACTCTTCGATGAAGAAGAAGGTGACCAGAGTCACCAGCAGCAGGGTGACCGCCATGCGCACGATCATCGCGCGCAAGTCTTCGAGGTGATCCAGGAACGGTTTTTCGTCGTCGCCTTGGCCGAGGTCCACCGCCACCTTCTCACGGAAGGTGACGACTTTCTTAAAGAGCCAGTTGAACATGTTTCGCGTTTGTCGCTAAGGGGGAGTGCCCGCTCACACCATCCCGCGGGCCGACAGGCGCGCAAAGAGGGCGAGCGATAGCGCGTCCTGGATGATCAGGGAAGCCACCAGGTGGCGCAGTTCATCCGGCGTTACCAGCCGGACCTCGCCGATGTGCTCCCCGCCGACGGGTTGTGGGGCGCGGACGATACGCACCGGGCCGACGGCAAAAAGGTAAACGTGCTCGCTGGTGAATCCTTGCGAGGCAAAAAACCATCCCAGCGGAGTGAACTCGGCGCCGGGGAGTGCTTCCACCCCGGCCTCCTCATCCAGTTCGCGCAAGACGGTGGCAATGATGCTCTCCCGCGTCTCGCCATCATCAATCTGGCCCGCGGGGAACTCCCACAACGCCCGCTTCACCGGCAGGCGCTCCTGGTGCACCAGGACAAACTTTCCATCCTCCGTGAAGGCAGCCACGGCGACCGCAGGCACACGATGTGCCACGGTCCAGGGGATGTCCTGACCCGGCCGTGCCGGCGTGCGGAAATGGCACTCCTCCACCTGCACATAGCGCCCCCCATAGACGACCCTGCCCGGCAGCTTTTGCCAGCCGTCGTGGTCGTCAAAGGTGCAGATGTCGAAGTCGGGGATGGTCACGGTTCTGTAAAACTACTCCGACAGTACGTTTCTCCAGTGGCTCAGGCGTGCAGCCACATTCTGCGGCGAGGGGGCACCGGCGCCTTTCCGGGCCGCGAGCGCCACATCCACCTTCAGCAGGTCGTGGACGGAATCATCAAACACCTCGCTGAACTGGCGATAGTCCGCCGTGCTGAGTTCCAGGAAGGTCTTCCCAGTCTGGCCACAGTGCGCCACCAGCTTGCCTATGACCTCGTGCGCATGGCGGAAGGGAACCCCCTTCAGCACCAGGTAATCTGCCAGGTCGGTCGCGAGCAGCAGCGGGTCCGCCGTGGCGGCGATGGTCTTGGGCCGGTTCACCTCCATGCCGCTGACCATTTCCGCGAAGACTTCCAGCGCGAGACCCAAGGTTTCGATGGAGTCAAAGAGCGGCTCCTTATCCTCCTGCAGGTCGCGGTTGTAGGTCATGGGCAGGCCCTTGAGCGTGGTGAGCAGGCCCATGAGATTGCCGACGAGGCGACCGGACTTGCCGCGCGTGAGTTCCGCCACATCCGGATTCTTCTTCTGCGGCATGAGGCTTGAGCCCGTGGTATGGGCGTCGCTCAAGGAGACGAAGGCGAACTCCGCACTCGCCCAGAGGATGACATCCTCGCTGAGACGCGAGAGATGCACACCGGTGAGGGCGAAATCAAAGAGCAGCTCGGCGATGAAGTCGCGATCGCTCACAGCATCCATCGAGTTCTGCGTCACCCCGTCGAACTCCAGTTCCTGCGCTACGAAAGCGCGGTCCAGCACGATGGTGCTGCCTGCGAGGGCACCGGAGCCGAGCGGCAGGACATTCAACCGCTTCCGCGCATCGGCGAGGCGGCTCGCATCGCGATCCAGCATCTCCACATACGCCAGCAGGTGGTGGGCAAAAAGCACGGGCTGTCCCCGCTGGAGGTGCGTGTACCCGGGCATCACCGCATCAGCGTTCCGCTCGGCGCACTCCACGAGCGAGCGCTGCATGGAACGAATCAATCTCAAGATCTGGTCCACCGAGGCGCGGCAATAGAGGCGCACATCTGTGGCCACCTGATCATTCCGGCTGCGGGCCGTGTGCAGCTTCGCTCCGGCCGCACCGATACGGCGGGTGAGCTCGGACTCGATGTTCATGTGCACGTCCTCAAGCTCCTGTTTCCAGGTGAACTTGCCCGCTTCAATGTCCGCGCGAATGCCCAACAGGCCTTTTTCGATGCCCTGCTGCTCCTCGGCGGTGAGGATGCCGGCCTTCACCAGCGCCTTCGAGTGCGCGATGGATCCTCGGATGTCGTGCTCGTACAGCCTCCAGTCAAAGGACACGGACTCTCCGTAACGCTGCACGAGCGCACTGGTCGGTTGCTGGAATCTGCCTTTCCACATGGGGAGGCAGAGAGTAGACGGAACCGCCCTGCACGCAAGAAATGTCTGGCAACGTCACCGCCTGATCCGCCAGCGGCGCCAGAGGAGAAAATAAACTTACGCGTGCACGTGCGCGTGCGAATGGGCTGGCAGGGTGCCCGCTACCTTCTGGTCGCGATAGGCGCAGTGGCCGGAACGCGCGAGCTGGTCGCAATTCGCCGCGATGCGGATGGTCTTGCTGGAAGGTGTGAAACCCAGACGGCGGGTGATGCAGTCCTCCATGAGCGCGATGTGGTCATCCTCGAATTCCACGACGCGATCGCAGTCGAGGCAGATGAGGTGATTGTGCTCCGGTTTGTCGAGGAAATTGGGATCGTAGTAGGTCTGGTCGCGCCCGAGATCCACTTCACGCAGGAGACCACACTCCACGAGCAGGGCCAGCGTACGATACACCGTGGCACGCGAGATCGTGCGGTCGATGCGGCGCGCCATCTCATGCAGTTCCTCGGCATTGAAGTGTTCCTTCGTGCCAAACGCAGCTTCCACGATCACGTCGCGCTGTTTGGTGCGGCGAAGGCCCTTGCCGGAAAGGAAAGTTTCAATCTGCTGGCGGGCGGTCTCGGTCATCCAGTCAACATTCCAATCATTTGCCCAAGGGTCAACCCGCAATGCAGGCAGGGGACTTTTTGAACATGCGACCCTGTCGCACGTTGACGCAGGGCCAGCAGCGCGCAGTTTCCACAATGCTCCGGGGCACCTCCATTCTCGCACTCGTTCCCCTGTTCCTGCTGAATTTTTGTGAGCACACCCCTTCCGAAAAAACGCCGGCCCATCCGCCGTTTGACGCAGCCTATCTCCGCCTGACACCCGCCGAGGTCGCGAGCCTGCCGCTTGCCGTTCGTTTTGAGGCACCCATGGGGTCTGAGCAGGCGGCACTCACGTACAACGCCCAGCCTTTTCGCGTGACCCGCCACCTGGGCGATGACCTGAACGGCATCGGCGGCTGGAACTCCGACCTCGGTGACCCAGTCTACGCTGCGGCGACTGGGAAGGTCATTTACGCCGGTTGGCCCAGCGATGGCTGGGGGAACATGGTGGTGCTCGCCCACCGCGTACCGGACGCCAGCGCTCCGGAGGGCTGGCGGGTCTACCAGGCCGTGTACGCCCACCTCGACAAGATTCTGGTGCAGCACGGCGCAGTGGTCCCTCGCGGCGCCAAATTGGGGACCGTGGGCACGGCTGGAGGACGGTACTTGGCGCACCTCCATTTTGAAATCCGCGAGAGCCGCTCAGTCTATCCTGGCCCAGGGTACTCGGACTTTCCCCTCGATCGGGTGTCCCCGGCCAGCTTCCAAAAAGAGCGGGGGCAGAATGGCGACCTCACCGCCCTAAAAGCCCCTGAGCGGGCCGCCAGCTCTCAATAGAACCACTGGTAGCACATCATGTAGACCAGCACGCCGGTGACGGACACGTAGAGCCACACCGGCAGAGCCCAGCGGGCAATGCGCTTGTGCTTGTCAAACTTGCGGCCCAGCGCCGGGATGACCGTCATGATGATCATGGGCAGGTTCACCACCGCCATGAGGATGTGCGTGATCAGGATGGTGAAATAGACAGGACGGATCCAGCCTTTTCCCTGGAACGGGAAGCTGCCGACATTGTAGTGATAGATGAGATAGCTGGTGAGAAAGGCCGCCGACACCAGCAACGCCAGCACCATGAAGGCGATGTGACCAGCCACCTTGCGGGTCTTGATGCAATACCATCCTGCCACCAGCAGAACGGTGGCGCAGAAGTTGAGAATGGCGTTGAGCGTGGGGAGATCCGCAAGTTCCATGGGCAGGCGTCGATGTGAGAGAGGTCAGTGCAGGTCAGGGAGCAGGAGTGCTTTCGGGAGACTGCGGTTTTCCTGGGGGGCGTTTCCACGCCATGAACAGCAGCGAGAGCACACAGATGCCGATGACAGAGAGCAGAACCGCACCGAGGAACCCACTCGATTCATGCTTCTCTTTCAGCACGATGTTGATGTCGCGGCGGAGGTCGTCGAGCGACAACTGTGCCAGTTCCGGATCGCCACTGCCCACGTGGTAGTGCTTGCGCACCTGGCCCTGCTTGTCCACGAGCGCCACGCGCATGTCATGAATGTACTTGTCCGCGGGAGACAGCCTGTCCTTTTCAGGAATGTCCTGCACCCCGGTGAACTGGAAATACCGCGTCATGTAGCTGCGGAGCGTGTCCTTGTTCCCATTCACAAACCACCAGTTGTCTCCACCGAGCTTCAAACCATCCGCAAACGTCTTGAGCTGCTGGGGAGTATCGTCCGGGTCCACGCTCACGGAGAGGAAATGCACATCCGGATTGTTTTCGAATTCCTTGTGCAGGCCCAGCATGGCACCCACCACTCCGGCGCAACCACGCGGGCAGTGCGTGTACACCCAGCAGGCCACGATGACCTTGCCCTTGAGGTCGGCGAGCTCGACCTCCTTGCCGCTGCGCTCCACCAGCGGGATGCTCTTCTCCAACCGCGAAACCACCGGCAGGCGGGGCGAGCGCTTCTCCAGGCTGAGCTTCGTGAGGTAGCTGTAGGCCACCACGATACCGCCCACGATGGCGATGATGGGTATCCAGATGGTGAGAGGGTGGATGCGAGGGCGATCTGCAGGGGGGGGCGTGCTCATGACAGAAATAAGGTACGCTGCGGAAGGATCAGGGGCGCTTCCAGAATGCCATGCTAATCCCGAGCAACAGGGGCAGGTGCATCAGGGTATAAAAGAACAGCTTCCGAGCCGTGGCCCGATCCCGTGTCTGGAGGAATTTCCACGCCAGCCAGAGGAGCGCTCCATTGATGATACACGCCGCAGGGAGGAACCAGACGACGGTCTGCCCCGTGAGCGCAGGTAGGAACGCCGCCGCTACCGTGCAGATGGAAAAGAGGAATGCGAGCCGGGAGGTCTTCGCACCCGTCTCGTCATCATTGGCCCACATGACGAAGCCGCCCTTGCGGTACTCATCACGGTACATCCAGTTGATGGCGAGGAAGTGCGGGAGCTGCCAGAGGAACAGCAGGAGGAAAAGATAGATGGCTCCGGGGGAGCTGACGAGCTGCCAGCGGAAGTACGGGTCCCCTTCCACCGGTGGCCCTGCCGCGCCAGCCCAGCCAATCAGCGGAGGCAGTGCACCGGAGACGGCACCCACAATGGTATTCCACGCCGACTGTTGCTTCATCGGCGTGTAGACGAAGAGGTACACGGCCAGCGTCATCGCGCAGAGAGTGGCGGCCTCAAGGTTCACCATCTTCACGAGATGGATGATGGCAAAGGCGCTCAGGATCCAACCAATGGCAAAGGCCGCCCCCGGCTGCATGCGGCTGGAGGGCAGCGGACGGTCCGCCGTGCGCTTCATGAGCTTGTCCACATCCATCTCCATGAGCTGGTTGAAGACCGCCGCACCAAAGGCCGCGAGCGTGCTGCCCAGCAGCGTGTGAATCAGCAGCCACCAGTTCAGGGGGCCGTGACTGTTCAGCCAGAAGCCGACAAAGGTCGTGACGATCACCAACGCGCTGAGACGGAACTTGGTCAGCGCCATGAGGTCCTTCATGGTGCCTTGGGGCGGTGTCGTTACCTGTGCCTCGGTGCTGGTTTCGGTTTCTGTCATGGGAGGGGCAACTAACTTAACGCGTCGGAAGCGGGATGCCACCCGCTTCATCACCGGCGCGACTACGGCCCGAAGCACCCAGCAGCCAGAGGAAAAGTCCGCTCACCAAAAGCGATGACAGGCCGATGTGCAGCACTTGCACCACCCGCACGATGCCCACGTGCGCCAGGATCAACCCGAGGAACATCTGCGCAAAGACAATCGCCACCACACCCCACTCCAGCCACCCGAGACGTTTCAACACGGATTTCGCCTTCCAAATCCACCACACCGCGCATCCGACAATCAGCCAGGAGAAACTCCGGTGGATGAGGTACACCCAGCTCTGCTCCAGTTCCCCCACCCACTGGGAGCGGAGCTCGCCTGCATGACTCTTCGCCAGGGAATCCGTAAGCTCGCGAACCTGGGAACCCATCACGCCCTCCGCCACGACCAGAATAAACAGCAGCAGACCGAGCATTCTCATGCCGGAGGTCATCCGTTCCTCCGCGACCAATCGCCAGGGCCGCGACGTGCCGGCCCATGCCACATAGACCAGCACACACTGCAAAAGGATGGCCAGCGCCATGTGCAGCGTGATATGCCCGGGTTGCAATCCGCCTATCACCACCTTTGCACCCAGCCAGGCATTCACCAGCACCAGGATAAAGGCACCCACCCCGGCGAGGCCAACCCCGAAGCGCCCCTGCCTCATCTGGCCGAACGAGGCCACAAACAGCCCTAGCGACAAGAGGCCCACTGGTACGCTGGTGAGCCGGTTCAGGTACTCCACCCAGGTGGCCACAGGATCGAACTCCTGACGCAGGCTCTCCTCAGTGATGGTCGAGGGATCGCGCCCGTGCTGCGCCGCCTTTTTCCGGAACTTTTCCAGATTCAGCTTCGAGAAATCAATGTCCGCGGCCTTCGTCGGAGGCACCCAGCAGCCATAGCAGAAGGGCCAGTCAGGGCAGCCCAGCCCGGAACCACTCGCCCGGACGGTCGCGCCTACAAAAATAAGCACCTCCACCGCGATGAAGGTCGCGAGTGCGAGGCGTTGAAAGCGGGTCCAAGTCATGTGCGTGCGTCCGCCTCAGGCAAAATGTCCCGCACAAGCGCGGGACATTCGTGAAACGACAGGAAAAGGCCGGGACAACGCAGGCACACGCACCTCGCAACTTAGTGCGCGGCGGCAGGAGCGGCAGCGCCAGGAGCCGGAGCTGCAGGAGTCGCGTTGGCCTTCTTGAGTGCGTCTTCGCTGCCTTCCTTCATGAACTCGTCAAATTTATCCTGGGGCAGCACCACCAGCTTGCCTCGCATGCCGCTATGACCAGCCCCGCAGAGCTGACCGCAGATGATGTCCCACTCACCGGTCTTCGTCGGGGTGAACCAGAGGTGACCGTTCACACCGGGGGTCGCATCCTGCGCGGCGCGCATGGGGACGAGGGCGAGGTTGTGAATCACGTCCTTGCTGGTCACGTCGATGATCACCGGACGGCCCACGGGCAGCGTCAGGGTACCACCCTTCACGAAGTCATCTTTGCCGTTGGGGTCCTTGAGGTCGAGGCCCATTTCGTTGGTGGCGGGGGTGCCAATGTTCCTGAGCGCATAACCACCCAGGGTGCTGTCGAGACCCGCGTACTGGAAATTCCACTTAAACTTCTCACCCATGGCGCGGACCTTTACGACGTCCTTGCCCGTGGGATAACCCACCGACTGCTGTGCCCAAAGCGGGAAGGCGAAGCCGAGCAGCAGAATGGCTTCCACGATCACCACGCCGATTTCAATGTGGGTGGAGGCATGGCCACGCACGCCCACGTAGTCGGCCTTGGCAGCCCTGTCCTTGCGGAACTTGGTGAACACAATCACCAGGAACGTGCTCCAGCCCAGGAAGAGCACGAACATGAACCAGTGCACCAGCTCCAGCATGTGGTCCACCATCTCTCCGTGCTCCGAGGCAAGCTGGGGAATGCCGAGGAGCTTGTTGATGGATGGAATGGCGGCGATGAGGGGGTCCAGATTCATGACTGTGGCGCAGAAGAAGACTTATCAAACTCCCGCTCACGGCGGGCAAAGTTGAACATGATTTTGATGAACAGTCCCATCATTCCCAGGATGATTACTCCGAGGAACATGATGGACATGCTGGCCGCCTTGGACACTTCCGAGGAAGGGTCCGGCATGCAGGTGGCACAGGACAGGAGTGGGGAAAGAAGATCCATGTCGAGCAAGGGGGGTTAGACGACGTGAATGGTTTTGCTTTTGCGGACGACGAACCAGACGCCGTACACCAGCAGAGCAATGGCGAGGGAACCGCTGAAGTTACCCAGGGAGACCACGCCCAGTTCCTTCGCGCGTTCCGCGAACACCACGGTCCATCCCCAGAAACCCGCCGTGCAGAGGAAGGCCAGAGTGATGAAAATGATGTGGAAACCTTTGAGGGACATGGATGCGGACTTGGATGCTCTTAGTGTTCGACAGCCGGAATAATGTGCGAGTGCAGCGGGTCAGCCCACGCCAGGTACGTCAGCACGAACAATCCGATGGCGAAGATGACCGTGAAGAACAAGAACTTGTAGATCAGGCCGCGCTCGTTCTTCAAGTGCATGAAAATCAGTCCTACGCACCCAGCTTTGACGGTGGCGATGAACATGCCTAAAGCGATATTCTTGCTGCGGGTGCCCATGTCCCATTCCCTCGCCCACACCGTGATGCCGGTGCCTATAACGAGGATGAGACCAACCCACCAAATTTGAGCCGACGCCTTTTTGATCGCCTCAGGGCTATCATGGTCGTGATGGTCGTGTGCCATATGAAAACGGTCTTAAACTATTTGAGATTCGGTTGGATACAGGACTAGAGGAGGTACAGCAGCGGGAACAGGAAGATCCACACCAGGTCCACGAAGTGCCAGAAAAGGCCGCCGACTTCCACACGGTTGGCCATGTGCTCAGGATCCTTGTCATACAGCTTCTTGCCGAAGAGAAGGAAGTAGGTCAGAACGATGGCACCCGCCAGCACGTGCAGACCGTGGAGACCGGTGATGCAGAAGTAGATGGCGTAGTAGTTGTGCCATTTCGGAGTGAAGTTGGAGAAGTGCTCGATTTCCTTGTGGGGAATGCGATGCGCCTCATGTGCACCATGACCAGCTCCGTGCGCTGCTTCCGCGCCGTGTGCAGGTTCCGTAGCGGCAGCCACGCGGGACGCTGCGCTGGAGGACTCCACCGAGCTGTGCTCCTTCTTCTCCCCGCCCTCGAGCTTGTATCCCTCAAGCGTCTCAATTTTCACTGAGAACGTGTTGCGCACGAAGTCGTCGTTGAGCATCGGATTCCGCACTTCCTTGCCATCCTTGCTGTCCGGATGATGGGCGTGGAACTCCTTCAAATGGAACTCACGGTGCAACTTGAACTTGGCTTTCAGGTCAGCACCCATGTGCTTCCACAAATCGGCATTGAGTGCAGCGGCGAAAGCCCTTTCCTCATTGGTCTCGTGGTGGGGGAAGAGCCAGCGGAAGTCGAGCTTGTCCACCTCGATCTTCACGTCGTCATCCGCCAGCTTGCCGGCGAGAACGGTGCCATCGCGGAGGAAAGCATTCTTCTCCGTCCAGGAGTTGTCAAACATCCTGCCAGCCGGGATGGCGAACTTGAGCGGCTTCACCGCCGTGAGTTCCACCGAGGCGATAGGCGCCCAGGCACCCTTCTCATTGTAATGGCTGCGGGCGGCGTTCATCAGTTTCGCTACCGTTGCCGAATCCAACGTGATCTCATTGTCCGGGTTTTGGTCCAGAGAGGCCGCAACTTCCTTGCTCGCAAACTTGAACCTTGGTTCGCCGTCCGTGAGGTAGTTCAGGAAGTCACCATCCGAGCCGTTGTGGAAGAAGCTCCAGCCGAAGAGACCCATGTCCTGGGGGCGGCTGGAAAGAGTGACGGAAGTCACATTCTCAAAGCTGACCGTGTATTTGGTGTGGTTGCCCTTCTCGTCCTTCGGAAGGTGGCCTTCCATGACCGAGCCATCATGCAGGCGCACGCCGTAGTGGTGGAACTTGTCGTTGTACTCGACGCTCTTGATGCCAAGGAACGCCAGCGCGCAGAGAATGGTGAGCGCCATCCAGATGCGGTAGAGGTTGAACTTTCGCAGTTTCAGCGCGACCCACGCCTGCAGTACTGTGACTGAAGAAAGAATCAGGATCAGGGTGTTCACGAAACCCCATTCCATCACCAGCACCTGCACCGGCCAGGGACCTTCCGGCGCGAGGCGCAGGAAGATGTAGGCTGAGAACAGGCCGCCGAAGAGCATGACTTCCGAGGCGAGGAAGAGCCAGACGCCAATCTTGGCATTCCACAGCCCGGTGTCCGGTCTGGCTTTTACGGTGTATGGGATTTCCATCAGAGGAGAGAGAAGCAGGTTGTCAGATTGAGACGAAGACGGTCGCGTTGCTGTCGTGGAACCGGGTTAGTGCGAGGCGTGGGTGAGTTTTTCCTCCACCTTCGCTCCCTCAGGCAGCCAAGAGGGGGTGTAGTCCGTTTCGGCTCCGGGCACGCTGTATTCGTAGGGCTGGCGGTAGACGACGGGCTCTTCGAGGAAGTTGCCGTGTCCGGGAGGCGTCGGGGTTGCCCACTCGAGCGTGGTCGCGTGCCAGGGATTGTCGGAGGTCACCTTCTTGCCGCCCTTGATGCTCAAGAACAGATTGAGGATGAAAGGAATCTGTGACAGCGCCAGGCCCCATGCCGCGAAGGACATGAGCGGGTTCAGAATCATCAGGGTGTCCGTGATGTCCTTGCCGGTGTTGGGATCCAGCATGGTGAAGCCGAACAGACGGAAAACACCGCCAACGATCTCGGAGATCCACATGGTGCCGTGCGTGGTGCCTTCGAAGGCGGCGCCACCATCATGCCAGCGGCGATGGAAGCCCGCCATGCCCTGAACCAGCATCGGTGCGAAGAGCAGGTTCATGAACACCAGCGAAGGCCAGAAGTGCAGGCGGCCAGCCTTCTCATTCATGAAGCGGCCGGTGATCTTCGGATACCAGTGATAGACACCGGCGAAGAGACCGAAGATGGTACCAGGCGCCACCACGTAGTGGAAGTGACCGATCACATAGTAGGTGTCGTGCAGGAAGAGGTCGATGTAGCTGAAGGCCAGAGGCAGACCGGTAAGACCACCGATACCGAACATCGGAAGGAAGGCGCAGGCGAAAAGCATCGCCGTGTTGAACCGGATGGAGCCGCCCCACAGCGAAATCATGAGGCAGGTCAACAGAATGACTGATGGCACCGAGATCAGCACCGTGGTGATCTGGAAGAAGGTGCTCACCACCGAGCCCATGCCCGTGAGGTACATGTGGTGCGCCCAAACGATGAAGCTCAGGAAGCCCAGCACCAAGGCTGCGTAGATCATGGTGCGGTGACCCCAGAGCGGACGGCGGATGTTCGCAGGGATGACCTCTGCCACGATGGCGATGGCCGGAAGAATGAGCACGTACACCTCAGGGTGGCCCAGGAACCAGAACAAGTGCTGGTAGAGCAGCGGGCTGCCACCACCGGCGATGTCGAGGTGACGGTTGGCTTCCACAAGGCCGGTCGGCAGGAAGAAGCTGGAACCGAAGAGGCGATCAAAGAGCTGCAGGATGGCGGCCACTTCCAGCGGGGGGAAGGCCAGCAGGAGCAGGAAGGCGGTGACGAGCATCGCCCAGCAGAAGAACGGCATGCGCATCCAGGTCATGCCTTTGCAGCGCAGGTTCAGCAGGGTGGTGATGAAGTTCACCGCACCGAGCAGCGAGGAGGAGATGAGCATCACCATCGCCATGAGCCACTGGGTCTGACCGGTCCAGAAGAGATCCTTCACGTCGATCTGAGCCGTGGTGGCCAGTGGGGAGTAGTTCGTCCAACCCACCTGGGCAGCGCCCGTCGGAAGGAAGAAGCTCATCATCATCATGAGGCCGCCGATGAAGTAGAGCCAGTAGCTCCAGGCATTCAGCTTCGGGAAGGCCATGTCCACCGCACCGATCTGCAGGGGCATCACATAGTTGCCGAACGCAGCGAAACCGAGGGGCACGATGCCAAGGAACACCATGATGGTGCCGTGCATGGCGCCGAACATGTTGTAGAGCTCGGGAGTCACCACGCCACCTGGAGCCCAGCGCTCACCCAGCAGATTGAGTCCGGTCCAATGAAACACCTGTTTCACGATGGGCATGCCTTCTCCTGGGAAGGCAATGCTCCAGCGCATGACCATCATTAGGAAGAAACCGAACAGCAGGAACGCCATTGCGGTGAATCCGTACTGGATGCCGATGACCTTGTGGTCGGTCGAGAAGATGTACTTGTAGAGCCAACTCTGCTGGTGGTGATCATGCTCGTGCGCATGATCGGCGTGAGAGTGGTCGTGAGTGGCAGTCGCAGAGCTCATGAGAAAGGGGGAGCTGACCTGTACTTGGTAAGTGGGGTTTTGAAAAAGGTTACTTTACTTGGCGGGTGCAGGAGCTGCGGCAGGGGCAGCAGTAGCGCCGGGGCCGGCGGGAATCGGGCCCTCGATATTCTTGTCCTTGAAGGGCTCAAGCTCCTCCTGGGTGAACGGAGCGGCGTGGGAGGCGGTCGCCTCTCTGATCTTCTTCACCATCTCCGGTGTGACCATGGAGCCGCTATTGCCCCAAGAGTTGCGGATGTAGGTGAGCACGTTGGCGATTTCCTTGTCGTTCAGTGCGCCCTGAGGAGGCATCGCGCTGACGTAGGTAGCGCCCTTCACCTGAACAGCTCCACTCAAGCCGTGGAGGACAATGCGAGCCGTACGTTCGGTACCGCCGAGCACCCACTCAGATCCTGCGAGAGGCGGAATCGCCCCCGGCTGGCCACCACCGGCAACACCGTGGCAACCGCCGCAGATAGCATACACATCCGCGCCTTTTTTCATGGCGAGTTGGAAGGGATCGAGCTCTGGACCCTTATCCCCATCGATCGGCCGGACGTCCTCCGGCGTGCCATCAAAGGGCGAATTGCGTTCGAAGCTAAAACCGCCGACGTAAGCGCCGAGGTAGCCCCCAGCGATGACCATGGCAGCCATGGTGGCAATGAAGACCCAGAGCGGCGTGGGCTCTGCGCCGGGCCTCACGTCCGGCTTCTCGCGCTTCACCGCAGCATGCAGGCGGTCAAGGTCGGTGGCGTCAAAATTCTGTGGAGCGTTTTCGTTCATGGGCTCAATCCTTATTTCGCGTCCTCAGCCACGACTTTGCCGGGCACGGGGGAGTCCTTCTTCAGTGAAAGCAGGTAGTCGACCAGTTGCTCCGCCGCTTCGGTGGGCACCACTTCATAACCCTTCGCAGGGCGGTAATCTTTGGGCAGGTCAGCCGGAAGCTTCAGGGCCTTGGGAGAACCATTGCCTTCGATGGGCTTCACCTTGTAGAGGTGACGGAAGGACGGCATGATGCTCCAGGCGGTCTCCTTGGTTGCGCGCGGGGCAAACAGCTTCAGGTGGATGGCCGCACGATCCACCTCACCACCGTTCCTCGGGGCGCGATAGCCGTAGTTGGCGAGATCAGGGCCAATGCGCTGGATGCCCAACGGAGCCACCGGCTCACCCATATAATCTTCCCAGGTGCTCGGGCGCACCACGTGCTTGGGCTGCGCGCTCTGGTCGCTGCCCCAGCCCTTCTTCCAGCCGTCGGTAATGCCGGCGAAGCTCGGACGAATCATCTGGGTGTGGCACTGGGCGCAACCCTCTCTGATGAACACCAACTGTCCCTGGCGATCGATGGTGGTGGAGGGATACACACCCTCGATGCCATCACGATCCTTCACGTAAGGCCGGGGAACGAGCCTCTTTTGTGCGTGAAGCGCCGGGATGATGATGACCATCAGCCACGGGACGCTAAAGGCGCCTGCCAGGGCAAACAGAAATTTGCGGGAACCAGTCATGTGCTACGTACGTGGAGGAGAAAATTAGACCGTCGCGGAGGCCGGGGGATGCGTGGGAGCAGGCACAGGGGCTGCATGCTCGTCGTGGTGATCATGGACCAGCAGGGTGGGAGCCACGCTGCGGCGGCCAAGGCCGAGAACCATGAAGACCAGGTGCGTGAAGAACCAGAAGTTCGACCAGAGGATGAACGCCCAGGCGAGCACACGGCCCACGAGATAGCCTTGGGCATTCTTGATGCTGCCGACAAACAAGGCGTTCCAGTTGTCGGGGTTGTTCTGGCTTTGACCCTGGGCAAGACCACCGATCACCATGCAGATGACCAGCGCGGCGATGCCGTACACAGAGAACCAGAAATGGTTGCGAATCAGACGGGCGCTGAGCCACTCACAACCCGCGAGGCGAGGCGTGATGTAGTAGATGGCGCCAAACATCGTCATGCTGAAGAAGGCGTAGACGGCGGCGAGGTGGTAGCCGTACTCCGCGTGGGTGAACTGGAAGTTCGGGCCGGTCCAGAAATTGCTGGTCAGGGCGGCGATGCCGCAGGTCACAAGGAAAGAGGCGGAACCCACGAAGATGAAGCGCAGTGTGGGGCTGGTCTCAATGAGGCTGTGCTTGCCCGTGGTGGTCAGGTGATGGTTCAGCGCCACGATGCCCGCGGGCACGAGGAGCAGGATGGTGGCCATGCCGCCCACGGCAGCAAGCCAGGAGGGAACCGGGCCACCCATGTACTTCTGGAAGCCGCTCCAGCCGCCCAGGATGATGAGACCCCAGAAGCCGATCTGCGCGAGCTGGTAGCTGTACACCGGCTGGCCGGTGATCTTCGGGATGAAGTAATAGCAAACGCCAAGACCCAGCGGAGCGAAGAAGAGCATGATCACCGCGCTCACGTACCACGCATTCACACCTGCGCCGATGGCACCGAGGGGCGTGACGGCCGCGAAGCAGTTGAGAACCAAGTTAGCGGTGAGGAAGATCCAAGGGAAGCACAGCAGCGCTGCGAGGATGTACCAGGAGGTGAGGTGGAAACCCTGCTGACGATTCGCGCGGTTGTAGTGCACAATCATCTTCACCGCGATGACGAGGTACGGGATGAGCAGCACCGGCCAGACGAAGGAGGGGAACTCCAGCCACTGCAGCGCCGTGCCATTGCCGGAGAGGATACCGACCACGCCGAGAGTAACACCCACGTTCCAGAAGATGCCTGCCACAAGCATGGTGCCGGCACCACCGGAGAGAGCCTGTCCGCTACGGCGGGCAAGGAGCCAGATCGCCACGCCCAGACCGGACTGCATGGCCCAGCCATAAACGAGCGCAGCCATGTGAGCGGGTTGAAGACGACCGTAGTTCAAGAACCAGAGCCAGTCCTTGTTCAGGAAGTCAGGGGAGACCAGTTTGATGGAGGCAATCAAGCCCATCAAGGTCGCAGCCAGCAGCCACATGGCGGCATTAGCGAAAAGGAATAGCACCGGCCCTTTCACCGAGCGGTCAATGGCCGCGCGGCGCAGGCTGTCGCTGTTCGAGACGGACGAGTCAGTGGTCGCCATGGTTGGTTGATACTTGGGAAAAACTTACTGGGGATTCGGTGCGGGAGGAGCGGGGGCCGGCGGAGGAGCAGAGACAGGGGGCGGCGGCGCGGCGGGAGGAGTCGTGGGAACCGGAGCGGGTGCCGGGGCAGCCGGGGCGGCTTCAGCCTCCTTGACCGGCAGCGGCGGCTCGACCCGTGCGCCAGCGGCAGGAGCCGGGGCGGGAGTCGGCTGAGGTGCTGGGGCCGGGGCGGCGGCAGGTGCGGGAGCTGGTGTTACAGGAGCCGGAGCTGGCTTGGGTTCCGCAGCTGGGGCGGGTGCTGGAGCTGGAGCCGGTGCAGCGGCGGGAGCTTCAGGAGCCTTCTTGTCTGCGGGGGCAGCGGCGGGAGCCGGTGCCGGGGCGGCAGCAGCGGCCTGTGCCAGCGCAGTCTTGGATCCAGGAACGACTACCTTGCTGGGAGCTTGCTGGCGGGTCTTGATGCTTTCAAGAGCCTTGGCGAAGACGGCTTCGGTGTTTCCGGCGATACCGGTTTTCACCAGCAGGGCTTGCTGTTCTTTCTGGAGGTCGGCCTTCTTCTGCAGGGCCTGCTCGTGACGCGTATCCTCGGGAGCGCCGCCGCCAGCCCACTGGAACAGCACGGCCAGCACGGCAAAGCTGGCAATCGCCGCCAGCACGCCAAGCGTGGTGGTGAGAGCGCGGGAAGGTGGTTGTGTCGCGGTTGATGACATGGGAAATCGAATCGGGTACTGCGGCTGCTGATGCTAGTTGATGGCGGTCACGGACTCCAGCAGGCGCGGGTCGCGGCAGGGATAGAGGCTGGCCCTGGCAAGGCGGCGGAGGTAAGCCCAGCCGGCAAGACCACCGACGGTCAGGAAGGCGATGACATCACCCACCCAGGCACCAGGGCTGATCAGGTAGCCGCCTTTGGAAAGGGAAGGTCCACGCTCGGGAATGACGAGCCAGTACCAGTCCACCAGGTGCATGAGAAGGACCCAGGCGCAGACCCAGTTCATCATGGTGGTCTTCTTCTTGCGGCTTGCGGAGAGCAGCACCACGAAGGTGACCACGAAATGGCCCCACACGAGGATGTTGCTCAGGTACCACCAAGGGCCGGTGTTTCGCAGGATGAAGAAGCGCGTTTCTTCCGTGATGTTCGCATACCAGATGAGGAAGAACTGGCTGAAGGCGATGTAGGCCCAGAAGATGGTGAAGGCCAGAAGCAGCTTGCCCATGAGGTGGTAGTGCTCACCCGTCACGATCTTGTTGAGGTATCCATTGCTGCGCACATAGGTGAGCGCAAGGATGGAGACCGCCATGGCCGCCCAGGCGCCGCCGGCGAAGATGTACACGCCCCACATGGTGGAGTACCAGGTGTAGTCCATGCTCATGACCCAGTCGACTGCGCTGAAGGTCACGGTGAGTGCGAAGAAGAGCAGCGGAAAGGCGCAGAGCGCGCGGGCACGGAAGGTGTGCTTGAAGTCACCGTCGCTGTCCTGCTGGATGCTCCACTTGCGAAGCAAACCGATGATGCCAATCAGGAACGCGAAGTAGAACACGGCGCGGATGTACCAGAAGGTGGTGTTCAGGTAGCCGTACTTCTCTGCGAGGATCACCTCATGCATGTTGTGCAGGGCTTCCTGGGTGCCACCGGCAAGGTTTTGTGCCTTGGCCACTTCAGCGGCGTGGTGATGCACCACGATCCACTCCCACAACGAGTCGCGCACGCCGGGGATGAGGAGGAAGGGGAGCGCGAGCACCGCCATCAACTTCACGCTGCCGCCCAGGTTTTCAAAGAGACGGCGCACAGCCACACTCCAACCGGAGTTGGAAAGATGCTGCAGCATGGTCCAGAAGACGCCACCGCAGCTGATCGTGAAGAAGAAGAAGAAGGCGAACAGCCAGGAGTAGGCGAACTCGCCCTGGCGATTGATCACATGGCCTGCTTCGTCCTTGGTGTTGGCGAATCCGAAGAGGTAGATCAGCGAGATGATCGCTCCAATGCCACCCACCATGAGGAGGATGCCGTTGAGCTTGCTGATCTTGGCCAGATCCAGCTTCTCGCCGTCGCGTGGCAGGTCGTCGAGTGTCAGGGGATGATGCATGCGGACAGGAGTGTGGCCTTTACTTGGCAGGGGCGGGGGCTGGGTTCTTCACAGCGTGCTGGAGCGTGCGCACGTAGGCGACGATGGCCCAGCGGTCTTCCACGGAAACGTTGGCGCCATAGGAGCCCATCTGGTTCCAGCCGTGGGTGATCACATCGTAGATCTTGCCATCGGGGCGATAGGTCGGGTTGGCGGGATCATCAATGCCGGGGCCGGTGAGGTCAGTCGGAGCCACCACGGTGTACTTGGTGACCATGCCCTTGCCGTTGCCGGAGGCGCCGTGGCAGATCGCGCAATGGATGTTGTAGCGTTCCTGGCCGCGCTTGAGCAGTGCGGTGTCCACCGTCACTTCCTTCGGGAAGCCGTCGCCGTAGAAGTCACCGATTTTGCCGGTGTAGTAGTAGCTGGTGCCGTGGGTGAAGCCGTATTCCTGCTTCTCAAAGCCCTCGCTGGCGGGCTTGCTGGGCATCACGAAACCGATTGGCATGGTGCCCGTCACCGGGTGACGCATGGCGTGACCGTCTTCAAAGAAGTTGCTGGCGCGCTGGTACTTGACCTTGGCCTGACGGTCCATGTCCGGGAAGATTTCCCACGGAGTCTGTTCCGTCTTGTGACCACGGAAGCCGGCGAAGCTCACAACAGCCACCGCTACCAGGATGTAGATGATGAAAAAGTATTTCATGGATTGAGCCCGGGAACTCTTACAGTTCGTCCTCCACCAGTTCGATGTTCTTGCCGCCAATCTCCTCAAGGAGCGCCTTGGTCTCCGCCTGATGGAATTTGGGGTCGCGTGCTTCGATGCAGATGAAGAAGCCGTCGTCCGAGAACTTCTTGAACTGCTTCGAGGCGAAAAGCGGGTGATTCAAGCGGGGCAGGCCCATGAAGGCGAAGCAGCCGAACAGCGTGGTGAACGCCGAGAACAGAATCGTCAACTCGAACATGATGGGGAAGAAAGCCGCCGTCGTGAAGATGTTCGTCGGCTTCGCCTGCACCACGGTGGGGTAGATTATCACCTGGGTGGTGTAGGCCAGAAGGAACGCGGTGAGCGTGCCCGTGGCGCCGCCGAAAAACACGAAGTAGGGCAGCGTGGAGCGCTTCACACCCATGGCTTCATTGAGGCCGTGGATGGGAAACGGGGAGTGCACGTCCCAGCGCTGGAAGCCCGCGTCACGGATCTTCTCGGAGGCATGATACACGTCCGAGGCGCTTTCGAACTCCGCCAGGTAGCCGTGTACTCGTTTGAGGGTGGTCTTCGCCATGATTGGTTTCCTCGTGGGCTGGGTGATTAGGCCTTGTTGGGCAGTTCCGGATTGCCAAACACCCCGGGTTGAAGTTCGTGGACACCACGCTCGCCGTGGTCGTCAAAGTGCGGATTGGACTGCGGTACCACGCCCTTCACTTCCGCGATGGCGATCACCGGCAGGAAGCGGAGGAACAGAAGGAAGTTCATGAGGAAGAACCCGAAGGTTCCGATGAAGGTCCAGTTGTCCACCCAGGTGGCGTCGAAGGTCCTCCAGGAGCCCGGCATGAAGTGACGCTCAAGGGTCGTCACGATGATGACGTAGCGTTCATACCACATGCCCGCGTTCACGAACATGCACACAATCATCACGGAGATGAGGTTGGTGCGCATCTTCTTGATCCAGAAGAGCTGCGGGGCGATCACGTTGCAGAAGAACATCGCGTAGTAATAGGGCCAGCTCGGTCCGTAGATCGTACGGAGAAGGAAGGCATCGCGCTCATACTTGCTGGCGCTGTAGTAGGCCATGAAGAGCTCCATGCAGTAGGCGTAGCCCACGATGGTTCCCGTCAGCAGGATGATCTTCGACATGTTGTCGATGTGCTTCGCCGTGATGAGGTCGTGCAGGCCGTAGATGGCGCGCACGGGAATCATCAGGGTCAGCACCATCGCGAAGCCACCGAAGATGGCGCCTGCCACGAAGTAGGGCGGGAAGATGGTGGTGTGCCAGCCAGGGACAACGGAGGTGGCGAAGTCGAAGGACACCACGGAGTGCACGGAGAGCACCAGCGGGGTGGAAAGGGCGGCCAGAAGGAGGTACGCCATTTCATAGTGGTTCCACTGACGGTTACCACCGCGCCAGCCGAGGGCGAAGATGCCGTACAGGGTCTTCTTGATGCCAGCCTTGCAGCGGTCACGCAGGGTGGCGAGGTCAGGCACGAGGCCGAGGTACCAGAAGAGCACGGACACGGTGAAGTACGTCGACACCGCGAACACGTCCCACAGCAGCGGGGACTTGAAGTTCTGCCAGACGGCATTCGCGTTTGGCACGGGAGCGAGGAACCACACCATCCACACACGACCGACGTGGAAGGCGGGATACAGGCCCGCGCACATCACCGCGAAGAGGGTCATGGCTTCCGACGCGCGGTTCACCGCGGTACGCCACTTCTGCCGGGTAAGGAAGAGAATGGCGGAAATCAGCGTACCGGCGTGGCCGATACCGATCCAGAACACGAAGTTCGTGATGTCCCACGCCCAGGCGACCGGCTGCTTCTGGCCCCACACACCGACGCCGGTGGAGATGAGGTACACAAAGCCGAACACCATGATGCTGGTCAGCATCACTGAGGGTACGAACAGCAACCACCACAAGGTGGGCTGCCTGTTTTCCACGATGCCGCAGATGCGGTTCGTGATCCAGGCGTAGTTGCGGTTGTTAAGCACCAGGGGCTCGCGCTCAAGAATGCGCGGCGTGGCCGGTGCTTTGGAGGATGCTGTCGCGGATTGCGCCATGACGGGTAAGGATCAGTAGGAAATCAGATGTTGAACTTGCTGGCCTCACCGGCCCTGCGAGCGCGAGTGTCGAGCTTGAGAAGCTCTTCATTCACGTTGCGGATGCGCGCGAGGTAGCTCGTACGCGGACGCGTGCCGATGTACTTCAGCACTTCGTAATTGCGCGGGTTGGCCTTGGCCTTGACCACGGCGCTTTCCGGATTGGCGAGGTCACCGAAGGAGATGGCATCCGCGGCGCAACCAGCCTGACAGGCCACCTTGAGAGAGCCTTCAGGGATGCGCAGCCTGGTGGCGTCGTCCTTGACGATACGGCGCTGGCGGATCTTCGCTTCTTCAAGGCGCTGCACGCAGTAGGTGCACTTCTCGATGACACCACGCATACGCACGGTGACGTTCGGGTTCTTCTGAAGCTGCTGCACTTCCTGCGGGGCTCTCTCGCCCAGCGGGCCGGCCTTCAAGTTGTTCATCTTGATGCCAAGCACTTCCGTCTTGATGAACGGATTGCGCTTGTTCCAATCGAAGAAATTGAAGCGGCGGGCGGTATACGGGCAGTTGTTTGCGCAGTAGCGGGTACCGATGCAGCGGTTGTAGGCCATCGCATTCAGGCCTTCTTCCGTGTGCACCGTGGCGTTCACCGGGCAGACCGTTTCGCACGGAGCGGCTTCGCACTGCTGGCAGGCCACCGGCTGGCTGACCATTTCCGGATTGTCCAGTTCTTCGAGGCTCGGATCGGTCGTGACGTCGTCGCTGGTGGAGAAGTAGCGGTCCATGCGGATCCACTGCATCACGCGGCCCATGCGCACCTGTTCCTTGCCGACCACCGCGATGTTGTTCTCGCTCTGGCAGGCCACGATGCAAGCGGAGCAACCAAGGCACTTGGAGAGGTCAATGACCATGCCCCACTGGTGCTCGTTCTCGTAGTCGAAACCGTGAGGATTCTCCTCGCTCTTCACGCCCACGCGACCCTTGTAGAGGGTCAGCACCGGCGGAATGTGGGAGTCCATACCTTCGGTCGCGGCGAAGGTTTCGTTCTCCTCGAAGCGGGCCTTGGAACCTTCGCGCACCTGAGCGCGGGCTTCCATGGTGTAGGTGTCCTGGGTGATGGCCAGCTGGTAATGATCCTTGGCATCCTCAACCTTGGCGCCGGTCAGGATGAAATCGCTCGTGCTGTTGCGCAGCGGATAGGCATTGAAACCACGATCCTTGCCAACGGCGCTGGCGGCCTTCTGGCCGTAGCCCAGCGGGATGGTCACGGAGTTGTGCGCATGACCGGGGCACTGCACGACGGCGAGCGTCAGCTCCTTGCCGTTCACGGTGACCTTGACCATGTCGCCATCTTCCTTGAGACCGAGCTCGCGGAAGGTGCGGACGCTCATCCAGGCAGCGTTGTCCCAAGTCAGCTTCGTGATGGGATCCGGAGCTTCCTGCAGCCAGGCGTTGTCGGTGTAGCGACCGTCAAAGACGCTGGCGTCAGCGGTGAGGACGACTTCAAACGCTTCCTTGGTGGGAGCGGCGGCGCTCTTGGCATTGCCAATGATGGTGCCGAGCGCGCCTACGTTCACAGAAGCGGTGGCCTTGGTAGCAGTAGAACCGGCGAGGAAACCGTCACGCAGGGTGATGTCCCACTTTTCCTGGTCCCAGCCGCCCGCGAGCTTCGCGAAGGTGACCTTCACGGCTTCATAGGCAGGATCAGACTCCTCCGCGGCGGGCGCCGGGGCAGGAGCAGGTGCGGCCTTGGGATCCGCAGGAGCGGCGGCAGCAACCGGAGCCGGTGCAGGAGCCGGACCGATGCGCTTGCGGCCAAGCATGGCCAGCAGAAGTTCGATTTCCGAAGCGCCACCGAAGAGCGGCTGAATCATCGGCTGCGCGATGCCGTAGGTGCCGTTCGAGGTGCGGGCATCGCCCCAGGACTCGAGGTAGTGCGCCGCGGGAAGCACCCAATCGGCAATGCGTCCGGTGTAGTTCGGGCGGAGCGCGAGCTGCACCACACCCATTTCCTTGGCGCCCTTCACGGCTTCTTCAAAGCCGGGGACGTCGTAGGCAGGATCGCTGTCTGCCGTGATGATGAGCTGTTTGAACTTGTTGGCCTTGATGTCAGCCACGAGAGCGGCGACGTCGCCAGCGGACTTCACAGCATCCACGGTGAAGGTGTCCAGCGTGGCACCAATGGCACCAAGCGCCTGGTTGATGCTCAGCACGAGAGCCTGCACGGCCTCACCCTGACGGGCGCCGGCGAGCACGAGGGACTTGCCCTTCTGCTCTGCGAGGTCTTTCGCTGCAATGGCGACCCACTTGCGAAGATCTTCACTCGCACCAGCGGCGAGAGCCGAGGCGGACTGGGAAAGAGCGGCATTGCCAAGAGCCTTGCCCAGTTCTTCCGCGAGCACTGCAGCAGCCTGCGGAATCATGCTGGCAGCCACCGGCAGGCGGTGATCCGAGATGCCACCCGTGAGGGTGAAGCGGTTCTCGAGCACATAGAGGCGATTCATCTTGTCCTCCTTGCTGGAGGGGCCGCGCCACTTCATGAACTGCTTCGTGCCGTTGTCGGACGAGGCATCGAGACCGAGGAAGTCGCTGTCGAGGGAGAAGATGCGCTCTGCCTTTTCGAAGTTCGGCACGAGATGCACGTTCTCGCCAAGGCTGGCCTTCACAACCGCTGCTTCACCAGCGCCAGCCACAGGGCTGTAGACGAATACTTTCGCCTTCGGATAAGTCTTGGTGAACTCCTGATACAGCGCGGTGCGCGTGGGAGAAGAGCTCGGGCTGGTCAGAATGGCCAGGCCTTCGCCGCCACCCTTGCTCCAACCGGTCTCATTCCATTGACGCAGCTCTTTTTGAAACTGACCCCAAGAGTGCTCCTTCTTCTTGCGCGTCGGATGCTTGATGCGGTTGTCATTGTACAGGTCCAGCACGGATGCCTGCGCAAAGATATCGAGACCGCCACCGCCAGGGTGATGCGGGTTGCCCTGCAGATGAGTCGGACGACCTTCATGCGTGACCACCACCATCGGCGTGGCGCCCCAGGGACGCGGCATGCTGGTGGCGTACAGAAGAGCCTTGCCGGGAATGATCCACTCCACGTGCTTGGTGAAGGGGAGAATCTTCTCCACCGGGCGGCGGCAGCTTGCCAGACCGGCCATGGCGGCAATACCGCCGATCACCTTCATGAAGTCGCGGCGGGTTTCGCCTTCGCCTTCCCCTTGCTTTTCTCCCTGGGCAAGTCCGGGATCGAACTCGCGACCGAGCTTCTCCGTGAATTCAGGCGTTTGCTGATATTCACCGAGACTACGCCAGTAGCGGCGCTCGGATTTCACTTCGGGATGGTTCCAGATGCGTTTCATGCTGAGCAGGGCGGGCGCGGGATTTTAGCGGTGGCAGGCGGTGCAGTCTTCCGGCGGGGTGATGCGCCAGTTGTGCTTGAGCTGGGTGCCGACCTCTTTCTGCGTCACCTTGGGTCCGTAAGTCTTTTCGGCGAGGGCCACGAGGCCAGTGATGTCGCCAGGGAGGGATTCAGCCTTCTTGTCGCCGAGGATGACCTGTGCGAGGTCCTGCACCTTGGCACCCTTCGCTTCGAGGTTCTTGTAGAACTGATCGCGGACGAGGTCTTCCGGCTTGTAGGTCAGGTTGGTGATCTGGTCGAGCGGGCGAAGCTTGTTCTCAGGCTCGCGGTGGCAGTCAAGGCACCAGCCCATGCTCTGCGGCTCAGCGTGCTTCACGACTTCCATCTCGTTGATCTGGCCGTGGCAGCTCACGCAGGAGACGCCGCGGGAGATGTGCACGCTGTGGTTGAAGTACACGTAGTCAGGAGCCTTGTGCACCTTCGTCCACTGGATGGGGTGACCGCTCTTGTCGGCATTGCGCACCATCTCGAGCTTGGGGCTGTCCTTCTTCACCTGGACCTTGTCCGGGCCGTGGCAGTTGTAGCAAGTCTGGTTCGTGGGAACGTTCGCGTGGCTGGACTGCTCCACGTACGAATGGCAGTAGCGGCAGTCGAGACCGAGCTCACCGACGTGCTGCTTGTGCGAGAATGGAACAGGCTGCGTCGGCTCGTAGCCCACACGCGTGTACTTCGGCGTGAAATAGTAGGTCGCGCCAACGACCACGCCCACCACCAAAAACCCGAGGCAGACTGCGATTTGCAGCGGCACCCAGTTGCTCCAGCGAGGAAAGAAATTGCCCATGAGGTTGTTGTTTCAGCGCTTGTGAAAAATTTCACAAGGGTTTTCCATTGTAGAGATTGGCCTGCCGAATGCAAGGCAGGAATGGAAGAATTTTGAACGCGCGCGAAAGAATCGCTGTCCCATGTCGCCCTTCTAGAAAGCGGGCAACCCGAGAGCGTTGTAAGACTCAGGAATTTCGGAGGATTTTGCCCTTCAGCGCGGACCTGAAAAGTCACGATTCCGCCCCAATTTTGCCGGGCCAGTCCCCGATTTGTATTCCCATCGGGCCATCGGCCCCCGTAGGCTCGCGGCAGCCCGAATTTCTCCATCATGAAATCCGCCCGTCGCCCCATCCTTGCCGGCATCCTGTCACTGTTAGCCATTGCGCCCTTAAGTCTTCACGTTCAAGGCGAAACGCCAAACGCTGCCGGGTTGTCGATTTACTGGATCGATGTGGAAGGCGGGGGCGCGACCCTGGTGATCACTCCGTCGAAAGAGTCCATCCTCATCGACACCGGGAACCCCGGCGGGAGGGATGCGGGACGCATTCACAAGCTGGCCACCGAGGTCGCCGGGTTGAAGAAAATCGACCATGTGGTCATCACCCATTTTCACGTGGACCACTTTGGAGGACTGGCCGAGCTGGCGGCCCTGATGCCCATCGGCACACTCTACGACAAAGGCATCACGGATGAGAGCCCGGACAACAAGCCGAATGACATGCGCTGGACCCTGATGAGCCGGCCCTATCGGGACGCCAAGGTGGGCAAGCGCGTGACCATTGCGGCAGGTGACTCCATTCCGCTAAGTCCCGGCGGCTCCAACTCCCCTGCCCTTTCCCTTAAGTGCCTGGGCGCGAACAAGAAATTCATCTCGCCTCGCGCCGACCAGACCACCCCGAATCCCCTCAACGGTTCGGTCCCTCCCAAACCGGAGGACACCTCAGACAATGCCAACAGCGTGGTCCTGCTCCTGCAGTATGGTGATTTCGTCTTCTTCGACGGAGGCGACCTGACCTGGAACATGGAGGAGAAGCTGGTCTCCCCTATTAATGTTGCAGGCATGGCGGATCTTTATCAGGTGAACCACCACGGACTCGACGTGAGCAACAATCCCATGCTCATCAAAAGCCTCTCCCCCACCGTCTCGGTGATGAACAACGGCCCGCGCAAGGGCACCAGCCAATCCGCCATCGACGCGCTGAAAGGCACGCCCTCCATCCAGGCCATGTACCAGGTGCATGAGAACGTGCGGGACGACCGGCAAAACAACACTGCGCCGGAGCAAATCGCGAATCAAGGTGACCTCGGTGAGGGCTGCCAGGGCAATCACATCCTCTGCACCGTGGCAGCTGACGGAAAGACCTACACGGTCGCCGTACCGGCGACGAAGCACTCGCGGACGTTTGAGACGCGGAAGAAGTAGAGAAGCCAGCCTCCGTGCAGCCCATGCACGGCAGTAACAGCCACATCGATTATCAGAAAATTGCTCGTGATGACAGCAACTCGTTTTACTCGGATGAAGGCGCTGTTGCAGTTGGGGATAGCGGTGGCGGGCACCCTGTTCATCCCAAGCTGTACCTGGTACTGGAATGTCAAACGCAGCCCTTCAGGCTACTCCGTTCCTACGGTGCCAATGTGGCGCCTCAAAAGCCAGAGCGATTCCGGAAAGAGCCTCGAAAAGGCATCCATCCGTCCAGATCCAGGGTCGCTATATGTCTTGACGTATCCCGGCTCACACTTGCCCTTGCCGCCATCCGAGAGCACTTTCAATATGTGGGGAACCAATTTCATGCGCTTCTGGCCGAATGGTCGCGTGATGAAGCGCGGCGTGACTATTCTGGGCAGACTGCCAACCGGAACAGATGGCGACGAGATTTCCGGATTGTGCAGTACGGGGTATTACCGCGTGAATGGCAACCGCATCGAAGTCGAAATTTTCCATCTTGAGGACAACGGCAGTTACAATCGGTGGAAGGGTACGATTACCGAGGCGGGGATTGAATTTGATAGCCCGCGACCTGCAAGAGGCTTGTCTTACGTGCGGCTGCGCCTGCCAGAGGGAGCAATGCGGCGTCAGCCTGATTGGTAAGGCCCAGTCCCAGGAAAAGGGGAAACACGCAAATGTGTCGCATGCGTCTTCAATTCTCTCACCCCCAGCCAAAAAGCGGCTTCGTTACTTGCGGCGGTGGGAGCGCTCCGCTAGAAGATCCCATCATGCGTTTCGCGATCTGCAACGAACACTGGGGCAATGAGCCATTTGAAAAGGTATGTGAAGACGCCGCGGCATGCGGCTACCAGGGTCTGGAACTGGCTCCTTTCACCCTGAAGGAAGATCCCCGTGAGCTGACGCTGGCAGACGCCACACGCCTGGTGCGCATCGCCCATTCGTTCGGCCTGGAAATCATCGGCCTGCACTGGCTGCTCACCCGCCCCACGTGGATGCACATCACCACGCCGGATGCGGTACTGCGTCGCGATGCGATGCGTTTTGGCCAGAATCTCGCCCGCTTCTGCGGAGCCCTCGGCGGCAAGGTGATGGTCTGGGGCAGCCCCAAGGCCCGCAACCTTCTCCCGGAATGGGACAAGGAAGAAGCCACCAAGCGCGCCGCCGAAGTGGTGCGCGGCGTGGCCGAAGTGGCCTACGAAAACGGCGCGACGCTCGCGATGGAACCTCTCGGTCGCAAGGAAACCAACTGGATGAACACAGCTGCTGAGGGCATCGACTTCTGCAAGCTGGTGGATCACCCCGGCTGCAAGCTGCACCTCGATGTAAAGGCGATGAGCGATGAGCCCACATCGATCCCCGACATCATCCGCAACAGCAAGGAGTGGTTCATCCACTTCCACACGAATGACCCAAACCTCCTCGGCCCCGGCATGGGCGAAGTGAAGTACGAGCCCATCATCGCTGCGCTGAATGAAGTGGGCTACGATGGCTGGCTGAGCACGGAAGTCTTCGACTACACGCTCGGACCCAAGGTCATCGCCGAACGCAGCATTGAGTATCTTAAAAAGGTGATTGCTGCGCAGAAGTAGACATCCCAGGCAGCCCGCCCCCCCATGCACCCGCCCGCCCTGGCCTCCGCATCGCCTCCCGACCGTGATGCGGAGCATTTACGATTGCTCGCGCTGTTTCACTTCATCAAGGGCGGCCTGGATCTTCTCATGGTTGGCGCCATCACCGTTCAGTATGCCTTCATGAATTCGATATTCACGCGCATGAAGTTCACACCCGGATTCAAGAAGAATCCCCCGCCTGAGTTCTTTTTCGACTTCTTCATCTGGATCATCCTCTTTTTTGGTCTGGTGCATCTCGTCTCAGTTGTGCTGAACGTCATGGTTGGCTTCTACCTCGAGAAGCTCCGTCATCGCACCTTCTCCATGGTCGTCGCCGGGCTGAACTGTCTCCACATGCCCATCGGCACCGCTCTGGGTATCTTTACCCTCATCGTGCTCAATCGTGACAGCGTGCGCGCAAAATTCGCCGCGGCCGAAGGGACACTGGCTCCGCCAAGGTAGTCCGTGGCCCTGCTGAAGCACCTTCCACCATGAACCCGCCGCCCGTTCCCAGTGCCACTCCACCGCACATGCACCATGTGCCGACACGGGACAGGGATGTGGAACATCTCAAGACTCTAGCCCTCTTCCATTTCATCGTCGCGGGAATCGCGGCCGTGGGACTTGCCGTCACCGCAACCCACTATGTGATCATGAAATCCATCCTGGGCTCCCGTGTGCAGATGGTGACATCCCCCTCTGGAGAGGAGCTGGCGATCGTCACACCCATGCCTCCGCTCATGAAGTGGGCCTATGTATTCGCCATCGCACTCTTAATAGCAGGAATCACGCTCAATGGCCTGTCCGGATGGTTCCTGCTCAAGGGTCGGCATCGGGGGTTCTCACTCACCACGGCCGCGTTTAACTGCGTGCAGTTCCCTATCGGCACGATTCTCGGCGTTTTCACCTTTATCGTTCTCAACCGCCCCACGGTGCGTCTGAAATACTACGCTGCAAACGCTCCCCATTTGCCTCTTGCATGAAAATCACCTTCCACGGCGCCGCGGAAACCACCACGGGCTCACAGCATCTTCTTGAGGTCAATGGCCAGCGCATCCTCTTGGATTGTGGCCTGTATCAGGGACATCGCGGCGATGCCTTCGAGCGCAACCGGCATTTCCCTTTTGACCCCAAGGAACTCGATGCGGTAGTTCTTTCGCACGCTCACATCGACCACAGCGGGAATCTTCCCAACCTGGTGAAACAGGGCTACGAAGGAAATATCTATGCCACGGATGCCACACGTGACCTGTGCAGCGTAATGCTGCCGGACTCGGCGCACATCCAGGAAAGTGATGTGCAGTGGCTCAATAAGAAGCGCGCGAAACAGGGACTGCCGCTGTTGGAACCCGCCTACAACCGCATGGACGCGGAGAAGTGCCTGCGGCAGTTCGTGACGCTCAACTACAACCGCCCCATGCTGGTGGCAGATGGGGTGAAGTTCACCTTCATTGATGCCGGGCACATCCTCGGCGCGGCACAGGTGATTCTGGACATCGATGACCGCGAGACCGGAAAGAAATCACGACTGCTCTTCTCCGGTGATGTAGGCCGCCCCAAGAGTGACCTGCTCAATCCCCCAGAGCCGAGCGAAGGCATCGACTACGTGATCATGGAAAGCACCTATGGCGGGCGCGAGCATGAGCTGGAGAATGCCAGCGACGATCACCTCTGCGAGATCATCAACGCCACGCTCGAACGCAACGGCAAGATCCTCATCCCCTCCTTCGCGGTGGAACGCACCCAGCAGCTGCTGTATTCGCTCAACAAACTGCGCGACAGCAACTGCTTCCCACCCATCCCCATCTTCGTGGACAGCCCTCTTGCCGTCAGCGCCACGGAGATTTTCCGACTGCATCCGGAATGCTTCAATCAAGAGGTGTATCAGTTCCTGTTTGAAAAGCGGAACCCGTTTGGCTTTGAGGGCTTGCGTTTCATTCGTGAGGCGAACGAGTCGCGCCAGCTCAATGACCTGAAGGAGCCAGCCATCATCATCGCGGCGAGCGGCATGTGCGAAAGCGGACGCATCCTGCACCACCTGCGGAACCATGTGGGCGAGGCCACCACCACCGTCCTCTTCGTGGGGTACTGTGCCGAGCACACCCTGGGATGGAAGCTGCGCAACGGCGCACGCAAGGTGAACATCCTCGGCGATGAATTTGTGGTGAACGCACGCATCGAAATCCTGGACTCCTACTCAGGCCACGCAGACCACAGTAAACTGCTGGACTGGTTCTCACGTGTGGGCGGATCGAAAAAGGAAGTCTTCCTCGTCCATGGTGAGCCTGAGCGCAGCGAAGCCTTCCGCGCGGCTCTGGCGCCGAAGCACACCTCCGGCAAGGTGCGTGTCGCAAAGCTGCATGAATCCGTGACTCTCTGATTCTGATGCCGACGCCGACGCGACTCATCTGTTACAATTCCCTCATCGACACGGCCCGAGTCTTTCTATTTTCCAACGCCTGAATCCATTTCCCATGAAAGCCCTTTTCCTGACCAACGAGTATCCACCAAACATCTACGGTGGCGCCGGCATCCATGTCCAGTACCTCACGAAGGAACTCTCCCGCCTCTGCGATGTGGATGTGCGCTGCTTCGGCGATCAGAATGAGATGCTCAACGGCCACCTCAAGGTCACAGGCTACGGGCTGAACACGGATCTCTGGACCTGCCCCAAGCCGCTCGCCAGCGTCTTCGCGGCGGTGCAGCGTGGCTTGAGCTTCAACACCACCAACATCGACGCTGATGTGGTGCACCTGCACACATGGTATTCCCACCTCGGTGGCATCCTCGCGAAGCTGAACTACGGCATTCCCATGGTGCTCACGGTGCACTCCCTGGAACCGCTGCGCCCGTGGAAGCGCGAGCAGCTCGGCGGTGGTTATGACTTCAGCTGCTGGGTAGAGAAGACGGCGATTGAAATGGCAGACGCCATTGTCGCAGTATCTCAGGAGACCAAGGTTGATGTGCTGCGCTTCTTCCACGCCGACCCGAAGAAGATTCACGTCATCCACAACGGCATCGACCCTGAGGAATACAAGAAGGTGCATGCCCCGGAAGTGCTGCAGAAGCATGGAGTGGACCCGAACAAGCCGTTCGTGCTCTTCGTGGGACGCATCGCCCGGCAAAAGGGCATCGTGCACCTCGTGCGCGCCATCAAGCACATGGACCCCGGCTATCAGGTGGTGCTCTGCGCCGGCGCGCCGGACACCCCCGAGATCGCGGTGGAAATGCAACAGGCTGTGGCCGAAGCCCAGAAGACCCGTGACGGCATTGTGTGGATTCAGGCCATGCTCCCGGTGGAGGAGAAGATCGCCCTGTACTCGCACGCGGAAGTCTTCTGCTGCCCGTCCATCTACGAACCCTTTGGCATCATCAATTTGGAGGCCATGGCCTGTGAAACTGCCGTGGTCGCCAGCGCCGTGGGTGGCATCAAAGAGGTAGTCTTGCCCGGCGAAACCGGCCTGCTGGTGCCCTTGCTTCAGCAATCGGAAAGCCCCTATGAGGCCTCACACCCAGAGCAATACAGCCACGATCTTGCAGAAGGCATTAACCGCCTGATGGCCGACGAGCCCCTGCGCACCCGCATGGCCAAGGCCGGCCGTGAACGCGCCGAGCAGCACTTCTCGTGGCGCGCCATCGCGGAGAAGACGCATGAACTGTACGAGTCACTGGTGAAGAGGTAAACTGGCGCGGGTCGCAACATCCCTGCCGCCCGCACGTTACCCTTCCCATGCGCATCCACGTCTTTGCCCTCCTCGTTTCGGGGATGGCATCATTCACCCTTCACGCCGCCGATCCCCTGCCCGGGCACTCGGTGCATGGCGAGACCTTCAATGAAGGTCCGCGCCAGGCTGCGGTGCTGATTGAGGGCTGTGGCAAGGTGAGCTTCCCGGCCACGACGAAGAGCACCCTGGCCCAGCAATTCATCGATCAAGGCGTGGGCCAGATTCATGGGTTCTGGTACTACGAGGCGGAGCGTTCTTTCCGCCAGGCGCTTACGCTCGATCCTGACTGCGCCATTGCCTACTGGGGCTGTGCGATGGCGAACGTGAACAATGAGAAGCGCGCGGCGGGCTTCATCAAGGAAGCCATGAAGCGCAAGGACAAGGCCTCCAAGCGGGAGCAGTCCTGGATCACCGCGCTCCAGACCTTCTATGCCGACCTGGAGAAGGACAAGAAGTCGCGCCACACCACCTTCATCAAGGACCTGGAGGACATCATCCATGACAATCCGGATGACATCGAGGCGAAGGCCTTTCTCGCCTGGGCCATCTGGAAGGCGAAGGATGCAGGTGTCACCATGGTGAGCCGCGAGTCCGTGGACGCGATCCTGCAGCAGGTGTTCGCGAAGGCGCCGATGCATCCGGCGCACCACTACATCATCCACTTGTGGGATGACACCAAGCCCTCGCGTGCCCTCGCGTCCGCCGCTTTGTGCGGCCAGACTTCACCCGGCATCGCCCACATGTGGCACATGCCCGGCCACACCTTCAGCAAAACGAACCGCAATGAAGACGCCGCGTGGCAGCAGGAAGCCGCCAATCGCGTAGACCACGCCTACATGATCCGCACGCGCGTGCTGCCGGACCAGATTCACAACTACGCGCACAACGCCGAGTGGCTCATCCGCACTTACAACCAACTCGGCCAGGCAGAGAAGTCCGAGGGCCTGGCGAAGAACATGGTGGAACTCCCCCGCCATCCGGAGTGGAACACGCTGGAGAAGAACCGCAGCAGCAGCGCCTTTGGACGCAACCGTCTGCTGGATACCCTGCTTGAATTTGAGAAGTGGGATGACGTGCTGGCTCTTGATGGCACAGCCTATCTCGACATCTCGCAGAACCCCAGTTTTGAAGCCAGCCGCTTGCGCGCGCTCGGGATCGCCGCATTCTTCAAAGGAGACAAGGCGGGGGTGCAGAAGCGTCTCGCGGAGGTGGAGAAACTCAAGGCGAAGCAGGAGGAGAAAGCGAAACCCACACCGAACGCGCCCGAAAAGAAGAAGGAAGAGCCGACAACGCTTGCATCTCTCGATACCAGCAAGGGCAAGCCTCAAGTTGCTGCGAATGCCCAGAAGGAAGCCGTAGAGTTTGAAGCCGTGAAACAGGACGTTCCGCCTGCTCAAGCTTCCAACAAGGTGGAACCAAAGGAGAAGCCAAAGACGGACGAGCAATCCAAGCCGACGCCCCCTTCCACAACTCCTGAGGCTGCCAAAAAAGGCGCGCCTCCCAAGACAAACAAAAACACCGCATCCAAGTGGGATGAGAAAAAAGACGACAAGCCCAAGCCCAACGTCACGGTGACGAATGCCATCGCCGAACTTCAGGCGCTGGTCGCCATGCTGGAGAAGAAGCCAGCCGAGGAAGTGACAAAGCTGCTGGACCAGGCCAAGGACACGCCGAAGGAACGCCTCGTGCGCTACCAGTTGAAGATTGGAAACAAGGACAAAGCTGTCACCCTGGCCAATCAACTTCAAAACGACGCCCCGGGCCTCGCCATCCGCATCGATGCACTGATGCAGTGTGGTAAGACGGACGATGCCAAGAAGCAGTTCGCAACCGCCCGCAAGACAGCATCCCTGCTCGATGCCTCACTGCCCATGAGCCGCCGGCTGGATGACCTTGCAGTTGAGTTTGGCATTGGCAAAAACTGGCGTCAGCCCACGGCTCCGCGCAAGGACAGCGGCGTGCGTCCCTCGCTGGATTCGCTGGGACCCTTGCACTGGCATCCCATGACCTCGCCCGGGTTCACGTTATCCGAAGCTTCGGGAAAACAGGTCTCGCTCAAGGATTACGCGGGCAAGCCGGTGGTGGTCATCTTCTACCTCGGCGGCACCTGCGAGCACTGCATGCAGCAACTCAAGGCCTTCACGGCCGCTGCGAAGGACTACGCCGCAGAAGGTATCGAGATCGTAGCCATCGGCAGCGAACCGCCCGCCGAACTCACCTCCACCGCCGCCACCTGCGATGTGAAATCAGGCGCTCCCTTCACGCTCCTCTCGGATGCTGACCTGAAGTCCTTCAAGGGCTGGCGCTGCTACGACGACTTCGAGAAGACGCCCTTGCACGGCACCTTCCTCATCGATGCCAAAGGCCAGACCCGCTGGCTGGATGTGAACTACACGCCGTTCCAGGATGCGAAGTTCCTGCTGGGTGAGGCGAAGAGGTTGTTGAAGTTTGAGTAGACCACTGCCTTCGGGCTTGCAGCACTTCAAGGAGTGGGGGCATTCTTGCCCCCATTTTTGTGTTCCAAGGTCACACAGATTCAATCGCGACTGCCATGCCACAATGGGGACAGGAATGTCCCCACTCCTTGACGGCAGCTACTCCCGGAACCTCTGCACAATCGGCATCCTCCGCCCCACGCCGAAGGCCTTGCTGGTGACTTTCAATCCCGGTGCAGCCTGATGACGCTTCCATTCATTGAGCTCCACACGACGCAGGATCCAGCGCACTACTTCCTCATCGTAGCCCGCAGCCACGATTTCACCCACGCTCTTCCCCTGCTCCACGAAGAGCTCGAGGATGCCATCCAGAATGTCGTACTCCGGGAGCGTGTCTTGATCCTTCTGGTCCGGACGAAGCTCCGCGCTCGGCGGCTTCTCGATGGTAGGCCAAGGGATGACCTCGCGCTCGCGATTGATCCAGCGTGAGACTTCGTACACGCGAGTCTTGGGAAGGTCGCTGATGACGGAGAGACCGCCGCACATATCACCATAGATGGTGCAGTAGCCCACAGCCATCTCGCTCTTGTTTCCAGTGGTGAGTAGGAGGTGGCCGAACTTGTTGGACAGGGACATGAGCACGAGCCCACGGATGCGGCTCTGCATGTTCTCCTCCGTGATGTCCTCCGGCTTGCCCGCGAAGATATTACTCATCTGCCCCTTGATGCTTTCAAACACCGGCTGGATGGCCACGGTGTCATAGCGAATGCCGAGATGCTTCGCGAGGTCACGCGCATCGTCCTTGCTACCCTGCGAGGAGAACTCGCTCGGCAGCGACATGCCCAGCACGTTTTCAGCACCCAGCGCATCGGCGGCAATCACGGCCACCAAGGCGGAGTCGATGCCACCGCTCAGGCCCAGCACGCACGACTTGAAGCCGCACTTGTGCACATAATCTCGCGTGCCCAGCACCAATGCGCGATACAGCTCTTCGGCATCACAGGTCGAGGTTGCACGTTGAGCGCTATTCGTTGCGCCCGAGCCCACTTCCACCACCTGAAGATCTGACTCGAACGCCTTCAGATGGGCCATCACCGTGCCATCAGCGCCAATCACCAGCGAGTTGCCATCAAATACCAACTGGTCATTTCCACCAACGGCGTTGCAGTAGACAATCGGGACCTTCAGCTCCTGCGCGAGTTCGCCGAGCATGCGCTCGCGGATCTGCGGCTTGCCCAGTGCATAGGGGGACGCGCTGATGTTCACCAGCAGGTCAATCCCCTGCTCGCCCAGCTTCTCGGGCGGTGATACGTCATAGAGGGGACGTGGCAGGTATTCGTCCGTCCAGATGTCCTCGCAGATGGTGATACCCAGTCGCTGGCCATTCACCGCGACCGGGGCAATGATCCGCGCCGGCTCGAAGTAGCGGTCTTCATCGAAGACATCGTAGGTGGGCAGCAGGGACTTGTGCACGATGTGCACCACCTTGCCGTGCTGCAGCACAGCGGCGGCATTGTGGAAATGCTTGCCGGCACCCTTGTTGATGTCCACGAATCCCACGACCATGGGCACCTCGCCGACTTCGGCAGCGATGGCATGCAGCGTCTCGATGTTCCCCGGCACGAAGCGGGAGCGATGCACGAGGTCGCGCGGGGGATAACCCGTGATGACCAGTTCCGGCGTGAGCACGAGGTTCGCTCCGTCTGCCACCGACTTGCGGTAGGCATCAAGCACCAGGGCCTGGTTACCCGCGAAGTCGCCGACGATGGTATTGAGCTGAGCGAGCGCAATCTTCATGACGTCTGGCTGCTACAGGCCCAAGGGCTCCTCTTCCCCGATGATCTGAACTTCGGTCTCAAGGATGATGCCACGCTCCGTGAGGGCGGACTGCTTGATGTCATTGATGAGATCCAAGACGTCCCGCGCACTCGCGCCACCGTCATTGAGGATGAAGTTCCCATGCTCTTCTGAGACGAAGGCAGCGCCACGTCCGGTCTTCTTCAGGCCGAGTTCATCCACCAGCTTGCCGGCAGGGATGGGTCCGGGATTCTTGAAGATGCAACCCGCGCTCGCACCGATGGGCTGGCTCTCACGACGCTTCGTATGGGAGGCTTCCATCTTGGCATCGATCTCCGCAGCATCCGCCGGACGCCCCTCCAGCACCGCGCTCACAGCATAGTGCTGATCCAGTTCCGGTACGCTGCGGTAGTGGTGGATGATTTCATCCTTCGTCTTCTCGCGAATCTCGCCACCGCCATCCAGGAACCGCACGCTCACCACCTGGTCGAAGGTCTGTGAACCCATGGCGCCCGCATTCATGCGCAGCGAACCGCCAAGATTTCCAGGGATGCCTTCCATCCATTCGAACCCGCCGATCCCGGCAGCCTTGGCGGCGCTGGCAATCTTCTTCAGACGAGCCCCCGCGCCGGCGATGATGCGATTTCCCTCCACCTTCACTTCATCGAACTCGCCCTTGGACGGATGAATCACCGCGCCACGGATGCCGCCATCACGCACCAGAAGATTCGACCCACGACCGATTACACGGATCGGGATGGAACCGGCGCGCAGGAATCTCACGACCTCCACAAATCCAGCAATCGTGCTCGGTTGAATCCAGAACTGCGCCGGACCTCCGATGCGAATGGTGGTGTGGCTGGAAAGCGGCTCATACAGCTTCACCACACCGCTGCCTTCGCGGTTGAGGATCTCGATGATCTGCTCTGCCACCTTGAGGTCCTTCGCGAGGCAACCACCGACTTCATGCACGTTCCCTGCACCGAGGGTGATGAGCAAATCGCCCGGCTGCAACTTGCTTGCAATGAGATCGCGCGCCTGCAAGAGCTTCGGAGTGGAGTAGCAATCCACGGGCGACTGCGCCTTCACCTCTTCGATGATGGTTTCACCGCTCACGCCAGGCAGCGGCTTCTCACTCGCGGCATACACATCCGTCACGCAGAGGATGTCCACGTCGCCAAAGGCCTGGCCGAATTCCTTCTTGAGCAATTGCGTGCGCGAGTAGCGGTGCGGCTGGAAGAGGCAGATGAGCCGCTTCGGCTTGAGAGCCTTCGCCGTGGCAAGCGTGGCTTTGATCTCGGTGGGGTGGTGCCCGTAGTCGTCGATGATCTGGTAGTTCGTACCGGCGTACTTCGACTCAAAGCGACGGCGTGCGCCACGGAAGGATTCCAGAGCCTGCTTGATGCGGTCGAAGGGCACACCCGCGCGCGAAGCCATGGCCAGGGCAGCCAGCGAGTTCAGCACGTTGTGTTTCCCGGGGATGCCGAGCACCACGGTGCCGAGCTTGGTCTCGCCCTCGTACACTTCGTACTCCGTCTGCGTGGGGCGCAGCTCGATGATCTCCGCAGAGAAGTCACAGGTGCGGCTCCAGCCGTAGCTCACACCGTTCTTGCGCCCCTGACAGAGCTCAGTGGCCACGGGGTCCTCCGCGCAGTACACGCTGAAGCCGCTCGTCTTCTCCAGAAGCTGGCGGAACACCACCTTGATGGCGTCCAGGTCTTCATAGAAATCGAGATGCTCGGCTTCGATGTTCAGGATGATGGCATGGCGAGGCTGGAAATTGACCAGGGTGCCATCGCTCTCATCGCCTTCCGCCACGAAGAGTTCGCCTTCCTCGTCCCAATGGGCATTCGCACCAAGAATCGGAATCTCCGCGCCCACATAGTGCGAGGGTCTCATGCCACCCACGCGCAGCACATGCGCCGTCATCGAGGAGGTGGTCGTCTTCCCATGCGTGCCAGCCACCACCACACCTGCCTTGCGCGCCATGATGGCGGCGAGCGCCTCCGCGCGACGCACCAAGGGGATGCCCTGCTTGTACGCAGCCTCATAGGCCGGATTCCCCGGCTTCACGGCGCTGGAGTAGATGACCATGTCCGCGCCGTCCACCTCGCGGTCATGCTGCGGGCAGTGGAAGGTGAGTCCGGCCTTTTGCAAGCGAGTCGTCTCCACCGTGCTCACCCGGTCCGAGCCGCTCACCGAGTGCCCCAGTTCCAGCAGCAGGGAGGCCAGCCCACTCATGCCACTGCCGGCCACTCCGATGAGATGCACCCGCATCTTCGTGCGGCCTTCCTTCAACAAGCTGAGAACTGCGTGGGTCATGACGGGAGACGAGGGCGAGGGGGTAGCGGAAACAGAACTGGAGAAAACGTCGTCAGCGTCTTAGCGCGAACCTGGGGTGGAGTCGAGCAGGAAGGCGGGGTTGGTGGGGAGGGAGGGAGGAGCGAAGGGACTTCGGGGTGTCTTGGAATCGGGGAAAAGGAGAGTTTTGGCAGAAGTTGAGTGCAGGCTGGGGTGATTGTGCTGACGGACAGAGGCGGAAGGGAGTGGCCTGCAGGGTCTTTCCAACGCTCGTGACAAGGGCGGCGCACTGGGAGGCTTCGGATGCTGGGATTCTACACCCGTTCAGGGCTCGGCTATGGGTGCATACGGCAGCCATTGCGGCGCATTATCAGAACTCATGGAATTGCCCTGCCACCGCGAACAAGATCCTCCAGTGCACAGAGGGGGCGGAAGCACTGGAACACGATCGGATTCGCGCGGTTCTTGAACCGTCCCCGCCAATCATCGCGAACGTCCAATCCCGGCCCTGTATGTCTCACGATCAAACCGCGCTCCTTGAGGGAGTACTCGCGCATCACGATGAACTTTCGCCAGCGGAGCGCGCCATAACTCAAGCAGTAAATCAGCGCGATTACGGCCAGGACTGGCAGGATGACAGGTTTGCGATCCATTTGAGGGTGATGCTTGGCGAATCAAGTTCAGCAACGCGACCAAGGAGAGATGTGGACTACATCTGGAGCGCGAGTTGAAGTCGCGGAGGGCCATGATCAGGCCGCCGCGAGTTCTGAAACATACTTCGGGAAGTATTCCTTCAAACGCTCGATACTGTATCCGTCTTCTGCCCGCCAATACATGGCGGGGATACCCCAATCAGTGTCGCGATACGGACGCCCCTTTGGAGGCACCGTGTCGTCAAAGTAGTGGCGGTATCCCGGGTATGACAGAACTCCGCATAAACAGAGCACTTCAATCAATCTGCGGCGTTCGTTTTTGTTGGAAGGGATGGCAGACGCAAGAGCCTTCTCAAGATGACCGGCGGTGGCATTGGGAGGAAGGGTGCGGATGGTTGCCAGAATGCGGTGGAAAAGTGCCACATCTTCCCCGGTTGGCTGGCGGGGAGCCAAGGCACGAAACTGCTCCAGATCGAACACCTGATACATGACTCGCGTGTGCCGGACACCACCCCATTTCAGACGCTCGAAGTTCAGGACGTTGAGATCCTCAGCCTGGGCCTCAGTAGGGGTGAGCCAAAGATGGCAGTCGCCGCAGAAGGTGGTACGACCGGCGGGAGCCTGCGGGTAAGCGGTGAACGGGTGAGCAGGAAGGAATCTGGCCACGGCGAAGCTGCCCAGAGCAGAACGCAGGGCGGGCTCTTTCGACCCAAGGCCGAAGAGAAACGCATCACCCACGGACGACGGTGAAATGGAGTCGCACAGCCCCCGCAGCCGTTGGAGCGTCGCATCGTGCGGGAGAAGGACGGGAGGGAACATCACTCCCTGGCTGATGGCGTAAGCGAGGTCGGCAGGGTCCGTAGCAAACGGGCTGCGCCAGCCTTTTGAGGTCCAATGGGTATCGAAGAGAATCTTGACAGCTTTCTTGTCGTAAAGCGTGCTCATGGCGGCCTGTCGCTAGAGCACAGCGAACCGGCATGCAAGAGCGTTGAATGGCGACTGATGTCCCGAGGGGTTAGTGCGGAGCAAAGCGGGGTCAGGCGGTACCGGCCTCACAAGTCATAAAATTGTGCCTCAACCTCTGAAATCCCCTCAGGTGGTTCAGGGGAAGGTGGAGAAGCAAGGAACTCTATGCGGTGCGCTACTAATGCCACTCCTCTCTCACCTCCAGCGAATCCATCATCGGCGACACGTGGGTGATGCGCACTCTCCAAGTGTCGTCTCCGTGTGTCATAGCACCACACATCCCGACTCCGATATTTGAAATAGGAGTGCGAAATGAAATGTCGGCGATGTAGAGGAAGCGACGAACATAGACCCGGCCTTCTGGGCTCGATCCCGAATGCTCAAACGACTCCTGGCGTGCCTCACCCACTACGAGGTCTGTCACCGCGTAGGTAGCACCGGTCTTGACTGCGAGTGCTTCGGTCATGGGTGTGGTGGAACGCACTACGGCGAGTGAGGCGTTAGTGCCGCCTTGCTCACCATCTTAATGGATGGCCCCGGGGATATCTCCAAGGAATTCAAGAATAGCTCATACTGCTCAAATGTGGGGGAGAATGCATCGTCTGGCTGACCATCCAACCAGCGCTCGGCATTCTGGCATTCGTCATTGATGGAGAACACCGCCCGCCCCTTGCTCCGCTCGTCCCATGTCGAATCGGGAAGTTTCGGGTGATGAATCTCGAAACGCGCATTGACGGCGTACCTGCCATCTTTCGTCACCCCCTGTACGACCAACACCAGCATGTCGTTGCTGACAGGACCACCAGTAGAACCCTGGACATAACTCGTCAGGAACAGGACGGCGTCTCCCCAAGGGAAGGTCCTCTTGCGCAGCTTGCCGTGAAAGCACCTGCCTGCGTTCATCCACGGGATCTCCGAGAGCTGAGTTTGATATAGCATCCTCTGCTCCTGATCACCAAGGGGGTGAGGTGAACTCAAGAGATCTCGCCAGCGTCCCAGCGATTCAATCGCTCTCTTATCATAGTCCGAAAGATGTTCGATGCTGGCTACCTGCAAAGCACCCGATGGCCGGATGAAGTACCCTCCCTTGTAGGGTATCGACCTCGTCCGCTTCACCTGGATTACTGTTCGTGCAGGAATATCCGGATCACGCGGTTTTCCATTCACATCCCCGCCCATCCCGATCAGCCAGCCCGGCCTGTGACTCTGAATCGTACCGACCTCGATCCCAGAGTCGTTGGGTTGAACAGCGACCCGAGGGATCGTTTCGGTGGTCGCGCAGCTGCACAGGCAGGCGAAGGCGGCGATACTCAGGGAATGCGCAAGGGATTTGAGATGCATGAGTTTCTTGGCGAGTCGATCCCAAGTCGAAGACCCGATCGCGCGAGGTGGCGAGGCTACCAAAGCACGAGAGCCCGGTCACTCACGGATTTCTATTACCGTGCCAACCGGCACCGCAGATAGGATCTCTCGAATTTCTGGATTGGTGACGGCGACACATCCGGCGGTCCAGTCTGTAAATCGATGCGACCGCCCCAAGAAACCCCAACCGTTCCGAATCCCGTGCACCATAATGTCAGAGCCGGGACTGACTCCCGCGGCCTTAGCCCGCTGGATATCCTTGGCTCCGGGATAAGAAATGCGCAGGGCCAAATGACACGTGCTGTCGCGCTTGTGCTCCGTGATCCGATAGACTCCCTCGGGGGTCTTCCCGTCGCCTTCTCGTTCCTTCGGTCCGATTGGCACTCGCCCGAGCGAAACGCGGTAACGCTTCAAGACCTTGGATTCGCGAAACAGGATAAGCTCCCGGCTGCTCTTCACCACCACGACGCGATCCGCATTCACGCCCGTTGGCAAGGGCGTGCCTGGCCAGTTTGCCCATGTCAGCACCGCCACGAGAGTGATCACACATGCCGCAAATGCTTTCTTCACCATTGGTCCCATCATACAAATAGTCTGCAATGATGCAGGGAAAATCACCGGCTGTGATCTGCATTGTTACAGGCCGATTCGCAGCATCTTCTGCAACTCCCACTCCTATTTGTGTCGCAAGGGCGAGAGCGACATCAGGGATCCTGCCACGGTTCACGCTGGGGGCAGCGTGAGCCACTTTGGCGAAGCCTTTTTTGCCAAGGTGCTTATCTGTCCAATGTCTGAGGGGAAGGGGCGCTCACAACGCCGGCCGGAGGCCAGCGCTCCCAGGGCTCAGCAGTAATGGCAGCGCCAATGATTAGCGGAACTCCCCCTGCCTGAGCGTCCCCGTGGTCACGCCGAGCTGGGACTGGGCTTTCAGCGCCTGGTGCAGGCTCACGCCGGAGGTACGTCCCGTCAGCAGCGCGTTGTAGGTGGAGAGGATGATGGCGGTTTCACGTCGGGTTTCTTCCAGCAGTTCCACGCGGTAGTGGCGCAAGCCCACGTTCATGAGGTCCTGGAAGAAGAGGGCCCCGGTCTGGGCGACGGCGTTGAAGAGAGTGTTGCGGCAGCCGACGTCGGCCTTGAGCGGATGCTCCATGCCCACGCGGTCGCGCAGCTTCACGTTGTGCTTCTCACAGGGGCGGCCGCAGTCGAGGAAAGATTTTCCTTCGGACATGAAGGAGGCAAACACGCAGTGCTCCATGTGAAACATGGGCATGTGCTGGTGCAAGGTGATCTCGAACCACTCGGGCGGCGCGCCCTTCAAGAGGTCCAGCACCTGCTCAATGTTCAGGTCGTAGCTGATGGTGCACTGCTCGAGTCCCGAGTTGATGAGGAACTCTGCGGTCAGCGGGTTGGCGACATTCAGGGAGAAGTCGCCCGTCATGCGCAGGCCGGCGTTCGCGAAGAATTCGATGGCACCGAGGTTGCGGATGAGCACGCCATCTGGCTCCGCGCGGGCAATGAGCTTGAAGAAGCCATCCTCACGCGCCTTTTGGATGCGGGGTGTGGCGAGGAAGATGAGACCATCGCGGCCGCTCTCACGCACGAGGCGCACGGCATCGTTGTAGAGGCGGATGTCTTCGAAATCGACGTACATGCGCTGCACGTTCGCATCGAGAGCCGCTTCGATTTGATCCATGCTGCGACACAGGACGTGAAGCACGGGCGATGAAATCGGAGTGCGCGACTTGGGCACAGCGGCCAGCATTTCCGCAGCAGTCGTGGCGGGCTTCACTTCCACGGAAGATGCTGCGGTCGCACCTTGTTCCAGCTTTTCCACCAGGTCACGGCGCAGGCGATTCAGCTCGCTCACGGGAAGAATGGCATTGTCCGGAAGAAAGACATCGAGATGCCGCAGTTCATAGGGCGTGCCACCGAGTCGCTCCAGTTGCGCTTGCAGGCCCTCACGGGTCAGCGGGCGATTGCGGGCCACGTCCAGCAGGATGGTAGACTCCACGCGAGCCGTCACCTTTTCATCAGCATCCAGTGCCTCGAGCACTAGTGGCGCGCCCAGGGAACCGCTCACGCGCAGATGCAGCTCCAGGCGTTTGCGAATCGGGATGTCTCCCTTGAAGCTCGACTGGAGTTCCTTCTCCAAGGCCATGTCGCTCGTCTTGAAGACGCGCGTGCCGGGCTTCACGCCACGGAAGTCGATCTTGCCGCGCTGGAACTCAATCCAGTTCTCGTGCACGCCGTAAAGGTAGCCGCCCTGTTCGCGGTTGGTATCAGAGGGATTCTCAAACACCACGCCATCGCCCGGTTTCAGGGGCGTGGCGAAGTCGGTGAGCTCCACCGCATCGCGATCCACATAGCGCACTTCACCCACGAAGGGGCCGCGCTTCTTGGCGTACTTCGCGCCCACCAGTTCCTGGTGGTTCACCCCATGCATCCAGCCGGAGAAGAGTCCGCGGCTGAAGGTCATCTCCAGCGCATACTTGTCCTTGGCGGAAAAGGCTTCTCCGTGGGGCAGACCGGCCATCTCGGCGAAAGCGGCATCCATGGCTTTGCGATAGACCTGCGTCACGGCGGCCACATATTCGGGCGTCTTCAGGCGGCCTTCGATCTTGAAGCTGCGGACGCCGAGCTTGATGAGCTCGGGAATCTCATTCACTGCGGCGAGATCCTGCGGTGAGAGAAGGTAGCGCTTGTCGCCGAGGTCCTGTAGTTCGCCGTCGACCACCAACTCATACGGCATGCGACAGGCCTGGGCGCATTCGCCACGATTGGCACTGCGACGACCCAACGATTCGCTCGTGAGGCATTGTCCCGAATAGGCTACGCACAAGGCACCGTGAACAAACACCTCCAGTGGTAGGGCATTTTCGCCCCCCTGCTTCTGGAAGGCCTCCAGCTCGCGGAGGCTCAGCTCACGTGAGAGCACCGCGAGGTCCAGTCCCAGATTCTTCGCAAAGCGCAGACCTTCTGGCGAGGTGATGGTCATCTGCGTGCTGGCGTGCAGGTGCAACTTCGGCGTACAGGCCTTCACGATGCGTGCGAGGCCGAGGTCCTGGATGATCACCGCATCCACGCCGGCACTTTCCAGGAGCTTGAGCTGCTTCTCCGCGTCTTCGATCTCGCCGGTGAAGATGAGGGTGTTGAACGCGCAATAGCCCCGCACCCCATGCTTGTGGAGAAACTCCATTAGCTTGGGCAGATCCTCTTCCGTGAAATTGTCCGCCCTCAGGCGCGCATTGAAACGCGGCATGCCGAAGTAGATGGCATCGGCCCCGTTGGCCACAGCGGCACGGGCGCACTCCCAGTTACCGGCAGGAGAGAGCAGTTCGGGCTTGTAGTTCAGGATGGGGGTAGGTTCGGACACGGGGATGGACAACATACTTCAACGCCCGGCAGGCACCAGAGGTTGTTTGCCATTCTTGCGCGCCAGCCAGTCAGTCATCAGCGTGCGGAATGCATGAGCGGCAGGATTGTTCTGGTCCGCATTCCATACCATGACGAGTTCCACCGGCTGCACAGGGTGGAGTGGCTTGAAAATGAGATCACTGCTGTTGTTGAAGGCGCTGATGCTCTCCGGCACCACACCCACACCGGCACCTGCCTCCACATAGGTGAGCACCGTGCTGACAATACTCGGGGTGTGGGAGAGTCTCGGAGCGAAGCCAGCCTTGTGACAGCCGAGCATGACCGCATCGTAGAGGCCCACGCCCTCGCGCCGGGCCAGGGTGATGAGCGGCAGGGCCTGCAACATCTTCCACGTCACCTTGGCCACTTTGGCCAGCTCATGCGCGCGCGGCACCACGGCACACATGGCCTCGCGGCGCAGGCGGAGGGTCTGCAACCCAATGCGCTCCCCGGCGGCCACCGGGCGGGTCAGGCCGATGTCCAGCCGGTCTTTGGACACCATCTCCCACACGCGCTCGGGGGTGCGCTCTTCCAAGACCACGGTAACGCGTGGATGGCGCTGGCGGTATTCCTTGAGCAGTTCCGTGAGGAAGGGCTGAGTGGGTGGGCCAATGTAGCCCAGGCGCAGTTCCCCCTCCTGCCCCTTCACGGTGCGGTGGACCTTCCGCACGGCTTCATCGCACAGGCCGAGGATGATGCCGGTTTCGTTCAACAACACGGAGCCGGCGGGGGTGAGCTTCACGCTGCGTTTATTGCGCGTGAGGAGGTCGGCGCCGAGTTCCTGCTCCAGTTCCCGCACGGCGCGGCTGAGGGCGGGCTGGGCGATGCGCAGTTTCTGGGCGGCTTTGGAGAAGCTGAGTTCCTCTGCCACGGCTTGGAAATAGCGGAGGAGGCGGAGTTCCATGGGCAAAGCGGGGCGGGTGCTTTAGATCATCACGGCATCACTGCGATTGCAAGATTGGATTTCCGCTATCACCGGCCCCGGCTACGTTTTTCTTTCCACCCATGTCCCTGAGAAGCACCCTGCTCGTCTTTGGCCTTGCCTGGATCGCCGCGATCACGCTGCTCCACGGGACGCTGAATCTCGACTGGGGCAAGCCGGAGGCGAAGAAGGAGAAGTTTGCCGTGGGCTTCATCCCGGTGACGTGCCACCTCACGTGCCCCGTCACGGATTTCATCAATCAGAACGTGGAAGGCGAGAGCTTCTTCAAGCCGATGCGGTTCTCTGGGTTTCCGGAGTTGAAGGAAATGTTCATCTCCCATCCGGACAAGATGCCCGCCACCTTCATCCTCGCGCCTCTGGCCATGTCCCTGCGGGAACAAGGTGTGCCCATCAAGATGGTGTATCTGGGCCATCGCGATGGCACCGCGATGATGGTTCACAAGGACTCGAACATCTTCAAAATTGAAGACCTGAAAGGGAAGACCATCGCCGTGCCGAGCCGCTTCTCCAATCAGCGGCTCCTCATCTTCAAAGCACTGAAGGATCGCGGCATGTCCATCAGTGATGTGAAGCTGGTGGAAATGCCACCGCCCGATATGCCTGCCGCGCTGAGCGTGCGCGCAGTGGATGCGGTGACATCCGGCGAACCTTTCATGGCGCAGACAGAGATGGATGGCTATGGCCGCATCCTCTACCTGACCAAGGATGTGTGGCCGAACTTCATCTCCTGCGTGCTCGCCGTGCATGAGGATGCCATCAAGAATCGCCGCGAAGAAGTGCAGGCGCTGGTGGATGGCATCGCGAAGAGCGGCAAGTGGCTGGACAGCAGCATGGACAACCGCATGGAAGCCGGGGACGTGGTGGCGAAGAAGTACTACAACCAGAATCCCGAACTGCTGAAGTTCGTGCTGAGCAAGCCACCGGATCGGGTGAAGTATACCAACCTCAATCTCGTCCGCAAAGATCTGGAGGAGATCGAAGCGCTCGGTCAGGAAGGCGGCATCTTGAAGGGCACGGCTCGCTTCGAAGACTATGCGGATCCGTCGTTTGTTACGGATGACACACAGGTGAAAGCTTGGGACTACAAGGGGGTGCAACGATGAGAGACAAGCACTCCCTGCTGGCGCGCTTTGGCCTGCCTCTGCTCGTTGCCGCGATTTTGCTCGGTGTGTGGCATGTGTCTGTGGTGATCTCCGGCACCACCATCTTCCCCACGCCGTGGGCGGTGGTCATGGGCATTGGCGAACTGGCGAGCCACGGGCTGCTGGTGAAATACATTGTCGCCTCGCTCTTCCGCGTCACGTGGGGCTTCGTGCTGGCCATCCTCGTCGGTGTGCCGCTGGGGCTGGCGCTCGGATGGTTTGACCGCGCGTTCATGGCCATCAATCCGATCATCCAGATACTGCGCCCCATCTCGCCGATTGCGTGGATCCCGGTGGCCATCCTGTGGTTTGGCACGCATGACTCCGCGCCGGTGTTTCTCATCTTCCTCGCCAGCCTCTTTCCCATCGTGGTGGCGTCCACGGCAGCAGTGCGAAACATGCAACTGGTCTACCTTCGTGCCGCGCAGAACTTCGGCCTCAGCGGCATCCAACTTTTCCGTCGCGTCATTCTTCCTGCCACGCTGCCGCAGATCATCACGGGCCTGCGCATCGCGCTGGGGATTGCGTGGCTGGTGGTGGTGGCCGCGGAGATGATTGCCACCCAGGGCGGTGGGCTCGGGTATTTGATCATCGACGCGCGCAACGCGGGCAAGCGTTACGACCTCGTGGTCGCGGGCATGGTGATGATTGGATTGATCGGCCTTGGACTCGACCTGCTCATGCGGCGCCTGGAGAAGTTCGACGAAGTACGCTGGGGGGTGGGCCAACGATGAGTGCCGCGATGGACAAGATGGATGGCGCGAAGAGCGGTAGCAACGTGAGCACGGCTCCCGTGATCAAAGTTGAAGATCTGTGGATGACCTATGCCGGCCGACGCTCGGAGGAGTCCGTCCATGTGCTGGAGAACGTGCAGTTCACCGTCCGTCCCGGTGAGTTTGTCTGCATTGTGGGACCGAGCGGCTGTGGGAAGACCACGCTGCTGAATGTCCTCGGCGGCTTCATCAAACAAACCCGGGGCACGGCGATGGTCGAAGGCGAGCCGGTTCAGGGACCGCACCCTTCGCGCATCTTTGTGTTTCAAGAGAATGGCGTCTTTCCATGGCTCACCGTGCAGGACAACATCGGCTTCGGCCTGCTGAATCGCCCCAAGGCACATCGCGAAAAGCAGGTGCGCCACTACATCGAAATGGTCGGGCTCACCGGCTTTGAGAAAGCGTACCCACGCGAGCTCTCCGGCGGCATGTGCCAGCGCGTGGAGATCGCCCGTGCACTCGCCGCTGAGGCTCACGTGCTCTACATGGATGAGCCCTTCGGCGCGCTGGACTTCCTCACGCGATTGAAAATGCGCGCCGATCTCGTGCGCATCTGGCAGCAGGAGGGCAGGACCATTCTCTTCGTCACGCATGACATCGAGGAGGCCGTGCAGCTCGCGGACCGCGTGCTCGTCATGAGCCGCCGGCCGGCCACGATCAAAGAGGAGGTGATTGTGGATTTACCACGTCCACGAAACCTCGATGACGCGCGTTACCTGTCCGTCCGCGACCGCATCTTCTCCATCATGGGCATGGACGCCCAGGGCGGAGTCACGGCGCAGTCCCACTGAGTTTTCCATTTTCTTTTCGAATCACCCGCTACCACCACCAGACACGACACGCCCCTTATGAAGAAGAACCCAAACGACTATGATGCGATTATCATCGGCGGCGGCCCCGCCGGTTCCTGCGCTGCCGCGATTCTCGGCGAGTACGGCCACAAGGTGATCATCCTCGAACGTGAGAAGTTTCCGCGCTATCACATTGGTGAATCGCTAATCCCCTTCACCTTCCAACCGCTGGAGCGCATCGGCATGATTCCGAAGATGAAGAAGTCGCACTTCGTGAAGAAGTACAGCGTTACCTTCGTGCAGCCGGATGGGAAGCGCTCGCAGCCCTTCTACTTCTTCAATCGCTATGACCGGGAGACCATCGCCCAGACATGGCAGGTGCTGCGCTCGGAGTTTGACCAGATGCTCCTGGACAACGCCCGTGAGAAGGGCGCCGAAGTACGCGAGGAAACCACCGTGAAGAAGCTCCTCATGGACGGCGACACGGTCGTGGGCGTGGAAGCCACGGACAAGAGCGGCAAGACCTACGAGCTACGCGCGCCCATCACACTCGACTGCACCGGCAAGGAGGCCTTCACCTCCAACAAGCGTGGCTGGCGCATGAACGACCCTTACCTCAACAAGATCGCCGTGTGGACCTACTACAAGGGCTCGCGTCGCGGCGAAGGCATCGATGAAGGCGATACCACGGTGGCCTATGTGCCGGACAAGGGCTGGTTCTGGCACATCCCGCAGCACGACCAGATGACCAGCGTGGGCATCGTGGCCGAGGGCAAGTACCTCACCCGCGACGGCGTGAAGGATCCCAAGGAGATCTTCAATCGCGAGATCGAAGAGAACCAGTGGATCAAGACCTTCCTCTCGGAAGGCGAGTCCACCGGCCAGTACTTCGTGACCAGCGAGTACTCCCGCCACTCGAAGTATTGCGCCGCTCCCGGTTTGGTCCTCGTGGGTGATGCCTTTGCGTTCCTCGATCCCGTCTTCAGCAGCGGCGTGATGCTCGCCCTCAAGAGCGGCCACCTCGTCGCGGAAGAGATTCACAAAGGCCTGCTGGACGGCGACCTCTCACCGGCGCGGTTCGAAGAGTACGGCAAGGCCGTCCGATTCGGTGTGGAGAACATGCGAAAGCTGGTTTACGCCTTCTACGATCCGAAGTTCTCCTTCCGCGAAGTCATCAAGAAGTATCCCGAAGCTGCGGGCGAAATCACCGACTGCCTCTCCGGCGATGTGAACAAGGACTTCACCGGCCTGTGGGACAAGATTCGCGAGTTCGTGCCGCTGCCGGATGACCTGCCCTACGGCGAACCGCTGGAAGCGGAAGAGCCGGCCGCTGCCTAATAAGGAGCATCGCCACCCCACGCCGCGCGCCATGCATGCAGAAGCCCCGATTTCCCGGGGTACCCGCATCATGGCGCGCTTTGTTGCCCAGCAACTACGAGCATCCCGAAATTCAAGATTCCTCAGGGAAACCAGGCGCGCTGCCGTTCTGAGCCTCGATTCAGGCCTTCAGCAATCGCTGGGCACGAAAAATGCAAGCGAGGTCTGGTGTTGTGAAGCGTATGGTTGTGGTTATGATCTCAAGCATGAAACAACGCTGCCTTTGGTTTGCCGCCTTGCTGGTGCTGGTTGCCCTGCCAGTGCATGCCCAGTTTGGAGCGGATACGCAAGATGGAGAGAAGTTCGATGCTTCCGCGCTTCAGCAGCTCGCGGAACGAGGCAATGCGGACGCTCAATTCGAGCTCGGAGTCCGGTACCTGGGTGGGGAGGGATTCACCAAGGATGAGAAGAAGGCTGCCGAGTGGCTGCAGAAGGCCGCCGACCAGCACAATCTGGCCGCAATGAATGCCCTTGGCACTTTGCACGAAGAGGGTGTGGGTCTTCCCAAAGACGAGAAGAAGGCATTCGAGTGGTATGAAAAGGCCGCCAAGTACGGCTTTCCACTCGCCCAGCAGAATCTTGCTGAGTGCTACGAGTCAGGCAAAGGGGTCGAAAAGAATCCCGCCGAGGCCATGAAGTGGCTGGAGCGTGCCGCCCACCAGGAGTTCGCTCCCTCCCAGGCGCTCTACGCTTGGAAACTTGAAAGGGGTAGTGGCGTCGAAAAGAACACCCCGGAGGCAGCCAAGTGGTACCTGAAAGCCGCGCAGAATGGACTCATCCGCGCCATGACGCACCTGGCGTACATGTACTACACCGGTACCGGAGTGCCGCTGGACTACCGTCGCGCTGAGGCTTGGTACCGCCGCGCTGCCCGCTCCGAAGATCCCTGGGCCCGCAATGACCTCGCGTGGTTCCTCTCCGTATGCCCGGATGAGACCTTCCACGATGGCCCTGGCGCCGTGGAGTATGCCCGCAGCGCCGTCGATAAGATGCAGAAGCAGGACTACCAGGTGGTGGATACCCTCGCCGCCGCCCTGGCCCGCGACGGAAAATTTGGTGAAGCCGTCCAGCTCCAGACCAAGGCGTTGGTGATGTTTGGTGAGGACAAGAACAAGGAGTACACCGACGAAGACCGCTCCAAGCTGGAGAAGGAACTCGGCGAGCGCCTCACCAAGTACAAGGAGCAGCGCGCCTGGACGGAAAAGCACCCGAAACCCGAGCCGAACGCCAAGCCCCTCGTGGAGGATCGCATCCTGCAGGAGGAAATCGTCCCCCGCCGCAAGCCGAAGACTTCGCCGAAGCGTGACGAGGAAGATGGTAGCGGACGGAAGCCGGTGGTGTAGTCCGCGAACGACGAAAGCTCAACGATTTGGAATGGCGCCTCCGAGGGATGGCGCCATTTTTTTGATCTGCTATCGCCGATGCCATGGCAGCAGCCATCAAGGTTCCCGGCGGCAACTCCTCGCACACCGTCCAAAAAACCACCTGACAAACGGCAAATACTCGCTTAGGTGGAACATGGGCGCGATTCCTTTGTCTTTGTCGTTCGACGACGTTCTTCTCCTCCCGGGGAAAAGTGCAGTACTGCCGGGTGAGGTTCTTTTGGGTACTAATCTGACCCCCACCCTGCCGCTGAATATCCCCGTGCTGTCGTCCGCCATGGACACGGTCACGGAAAGCGAGCTGGCCATTGCTCTGGCACGTGAGGGCGGCATGGGCGTCATCCACCGCGCCTGCCCCATCGACTATCAGGCAGAGCAGGTCGCGCGCGTGAAGCGCTCGGAGAATACGGTGATTCACAACCCCCTGCGCGTGAAGCCCGAGACCACGCTCGGCGAAGTGTCCCGGCTGATGCGCGAGAAGGGCGTGAGCGGTTTCCCGGTCGTGGATGACAAGGGTTCCCTCGTCGGCATGGTCACCAGCCGAGACATGTGGTACCTCGAAGACGAGAACACCCCGGTCCGCGAAATCATGACTCCCCGCGAGAAGCTCGCGATCGGCAAGCCGGACACCACCTGGGAAGAGGCGCTGAAGATTCTGTGGATCAACCGCATTGAAAAGCTCCCGCTCGTGGACGGCGCCGGCCATCTCGCCGGGCTGATCACCAAGCAGGACATCGAAAAGCGCCAGATGTACACCAACGCCGCCAAGGACGACCAGGGCCGCCTCCGCGTGGGTGCCGCCGTGGGCGTGGGCGAGGACTGCGTGGACCGCGCCCTCGTCATGCAAGCCGCCGGTGCGGACGCGGTGTTCATCGATGCGGCCACGGGTCACACGGCCCGCGTGATCAAGGTCATTGAGCAGCTCCGCGCAGCACTGGGCGATCGCACCCCGATTGTCGCAGGCAACGTGGTCACCAAGGACGGTGCTCGCGACCTCTGCGATGCCGGCGCGTCCGCCATCAAGGTGGGTGTAGGCCCCGGCTCCATTTGCACCACGCGCGTCATCTCGGGCGTGGGCATGCCGCAGTTCACCGCCGTGCAGGAAACCGCAGAGATCTGTCGCGCTCGTGGTGTCGCCGTCATTTCCGATGGTGGCGTACGCTACTCGGGCGATGTGGTGAAGGCCATGGCCGCAGGCGCGGATTGCGTAATGATCGGCTCCCTCCTCGCCGGTACCGCAGAAAGCCCCGGCGCCACCGTGCGTCTCCAGGGCCGCACCTTCAAAGAATACCGCGGCATGGGCTCCCTCAAGGCCATGCGCAAGGGCGCTGGCGACCGCTACGGTCAGAACTCCAGCGGCAAGCTGGTGCCGGAAGGCGTCGAAGCCCGTGTGCCCTTCAAGGGTCCGCTGGCCGATGTGGTCTACCAGCTCATGGGCGGTCTCCGCAGCGGCATGGGCTACGTGGGCGCGAACACCCTCGAAGAGCTCCGCCAAAAGGCGAACTTCGTCCAGATCACCGCCGGTGGCCTGAAGGAAAGCCACCCGCACGACATCGTGATCACCGAGGAACCGGTGAATTACGAGGTGGGTTGATTTGAATAGGAAAGACTTTGAGAGCGCTGGTCTCGCATGCGGGATCAGCGCTTTTTTGTGCTCGCATCGCGAGCCCCTTGCGAGGGTGTATCAGAACCGCGTTGCCTCGGCTCATCTCGTGCCACGCCTCACCGTATCGCCTGCGCTTTGCGTCTTGGACTGCGGTGGCAAAGGCCTCCCTTGAGGCCGCGACACCGCTTTGACCGGAGTGTATGATGGCAGGAGCCACATTGATTTATCAGTGTCCAACATCGTCAACTCAGGGGTTCCTGTTGGGTCAAGAGGACACAAGGTGCCAAATCGCTTCGTTCAAAGCGGTGTCGCGCCTTAGCGCTTGCCACCGCACTCCAAGACGCAAAGCGATCGAGCAACCACTCTAAAAGAAGCTCGATGCGAATTCGGCCGCAGCGTGGTCGTTCGTTGGATCATTGCATCCTTGATCGCTCTAACCCGTCGTGCGCAAGCCACTCGCGATCGCATTCACGCTCAGCAGTACCTCGGGCAGCAAGTCATTCGCCGCGTCTTCATCACCGTTCTTGAGCAGGCCGCGCCATTCACGCAGCAGATCGATCTGCTGCTGGTGCAGCGTGCGCAAGGCAGCCGCACGGAGTTCCAGCGTTCTCCACATGCGGGGACGCATCTCATGCATGGGACCTCCACGAAGGCGATCGAGCATCACGCGCGTGAGATTCCACTCCTGCTCGATCTGGCCAAAGATTTTGTCCCGTACTTCGGTGTCCTCCACGAGATCCGCGTACGCGGCCATGAGGCTGTGATCGGTGCTCGCGAGGGAGGACTCCACATTCGTGATCACGTAGTGCAGGAAGGGCCAGCTGCGCAGTTCGCTGGAGAGTTTGGCAAACTCCTCATCCGTGAGCGAAGCGAGAGCCGTGCCAGTGCCGTACCAGCCAGGCACGTAGAAGCGACACTGATTCCAGGAGAACACCCAAGGGATGGCGCGGAGGTCATCCAGACTCGCCTTGCCCGTCCGGCGTGAAGGGCGCGAACCGATGCGGCTGTGCTCCAGCGCATCGATGGGCGTGGCCTGGCGGTAGAAGGTCATGAAGCCCTCATTCTCCAGCAGAGCGCGGTAGGCGATGCGCGAAGCGGAGGCCAGCTTGCCTGCCAGCGGCGCCAGAGGATGCTCCGGAGCGGGACCGCGCCCATGCAGGCACGCGGTGGCGGAGACGCCGGCAAGCAGCAATTCGAGATTGAAAGCGGCCGTGTCTTGATTGCCAAATTTTTGCGCGATGGTCTCGCCCTGCTCCGTGGTGCGGATATCACCACACAGGGAACCATGCGGGAGCGCATCCAGGAAGCGGTGGGTAGGACCCGCGCCACGGCTCACGGTGCCACCACGACCGTGGAAGAAGCGCACCTTCACCCCGGCGTCCTGCCCGGCGGCGCTGAGTTGGGATTGCGCCAGGTGCAGCGCCCACTGGCTCGCCAGGATGCCCGCATCCTTATTGCTGTCACTATATCCTATCATGACCTGTTGCACCAAGCGCCCGGGCTTCCCTGCCCGCTTCGCATGGTACTCCAGGCTGCGGCGCGTGAGCGGCTCCTCTACAAACTTCCGCAGCATCTCGGGGCCGCCCTCGAGGTCATCCGCCGTTTCAAAGAGCGGCACCACCGGCAGCAGGCACACCAATCCTTCCGGAGTGCGCTTCATGAGACCCGCCTCGCGAGCCAGCACATAGACCAGCAGCAGGTCGGAGAGACGACGCGTCATGCTCACGATGAGAGCGCCGAGTCCTTCGTGACCATTTACATCCAGATGCTTTGCCAGCACCCGATAGCAAGCCAGCACCGCGTCCGCCTCAGGACCAGCGGAGGCATTGGCATGCAGGAAGGGACGAGGCGACTTCAACTCCTTCTCAAGGAAACGCAGTCGCTCGCCTTCGGCCCAGTCTTCCCAGTCCGTGCCGTCCAGCCCGGCAGCATTCATGAGCTGGGACAGGGCCTTCGAGTGGAAGGCGGAATTCTGCCGCACATCCAGGCAGGCAAGATGGAACCCAAAGACCTGTACCGCGCGCTGGAGTGGCTCCACATCCGTGACCGCCAGGCGCTCCGCTCCGGCTTCCACCAGTGCGGCGCTCAGTTCGGCAAGGTCCGCGGCGAGTTCTTCCGCCCTCGCATAGTAGGTCTCCCCGTGCCGCAAGTGCGCAAGCGTGCCGGGAGATACATTCACCGGCAACCGTGCGAGCATGAGTTTCACCACTTGAGACCAGGGCTCCTCAGAGCTGGAGGCCATCAGGGGCTCCACCTGCACTTTGGTGGCAATCAATCGCTCCCGCAGGGCCTCCAGGCGGGCTGGCGGGGCCTGCATCCAGGTCGTCAGCGTGAGCTTGGTGGCGAGGTCAGCCAGGTGGCGATGATGCACCACCATGGCATTGGTGCGGAGGCGCTCGAGGGTTTCCTCGGTCACTTCAGCGGTCACCCCCGGGTGGCCATCCCGGTCGCCACCCACCCACGTGCCAAAACGCACCACAGGCAGGGAATCCGGCTCCTTCAACAGGGCAGGGTCCAGCCCCACCTCACTCCAGGCAAACCGGAGACGCTCATCCAGGACGCGCAGTACCGAGGGGAAAACCTCGCGGAAGTAGTAGAGCACATTGCGCCGTTCGTCGGTGAGGGTGGGCTTTTCGAGGAGGATCTCTCCGGTGCGCCACAGGCGCTCGATGGCAGCCTTCACCTCGGCGCGCTGACGCTTCGCCCCGATGCTGCCGCCTTCACGGTGGTGTCGGGCATTCAACAGGCCGAAGAGGCTGCGGTGATGGTCCAGCACGGAGAGCCGCTTCGCCTCGGTGGGGTGGGCCGTCAGCACGGGTTCCACGCAGACTTCACGGAAAGTCGCCACAATCTCCTCCGCCGAAGCCCCCTTCTTCTGAAGGCGACGGAGCTGGCTGCCCCACAGACCCCGCTCAGCGGCGATGCCCTCGTGCTCTTCACGGATGGCTCGCACGCTAGCAGCGGCGCTCTCCTCCACCATGTTCAGCAACTGGAAGGCCAGGGAATAGGCCAGCCCCAGCCGCGGCGGCAGCGAGGTGGTGGAGGGTTCGTTGCCCGTCCAGGGAAGGTGTTCTGCAAGCTCGGGCATCCCCAGCCCGGTCAGCACCTCTCCAAAGGCCCCCATCAAAAACTTCAGGTCACGGTCAATCTGCTCGAAACCGATGTCGAGATAGTCGGGGGCTGGCGATGTCTTGTCTTCCATGAGGGAGGGCGTACGGGGGAGCGGTGCGGGATTGGGAGAAATGGACGGTGGGGAGGGAACTACAAGCAAAGCCTGTGCCTGCCAGCGCGCGACTTGCAAGCGACGGATGCGGCAGGTGCGTCCAACTGAGCCCTTTTTCTATGGAGTGTCATCGAGGGTGTTGATACGGTGAAGATTCCTCACCATGCACCGGATCGCCCTCTTTCTCCTCTTGCTGACTTCGCCGCTTCTTTCGGCCGAACCATGGCCTGGCGTCGCCTATACGGAGATTCGAGCCTACGCCTGGCCAAAAGAAAAATCTCCCAGAGCCGTCATCCTTGAGGGCATGAAGCTGGGCCCCGGAGTCATCAACGAGGAAGGAGCAGTCCTCACACCGGAGCAGAGCAAGAAACTCATCGCCGCTGTCACCGGAAAACATCCCAAATATCCCGTCGCCGCGTGCCACATTCCCCGAAACGCTTTCGTATTCTACGATGCTGCGAAGAAACCAGTCGCCTATGTAGAGATTTGCTTCAAGTGCTTCAACCACCGCATCTCTCCGGAGGACTCTTCCGGTTATATCGATCTCGTGGCACTCGCGTCCATCTTCGAGGCACACAAGCTCCCCATGGGAGAACATAAAACCGCGGCTCACTTCAAAGAGTCCTTCGACGCAATCAACCGCATGTTGCATGAACCCGAGGCTCGTTAGAAATTTTCTCCTCGTCGGCGGAAGCATCCTGCTCGGGATCGGCATCCTGCTCGGTCTTCTCTTTTTAGCAGGCCCCATCGTATACCAGGGCATCAATGACGGTGAGTGGGGCCGCATTTCTCACACGGGGCGCTTCTCCGCTCATGAAGAACTTCAGTGGACTGACTGGCAGGAAAACGATGGGTCGATCACCCCCTTTTCTGGATTTCAACCTGAGGTTGAGAAACCCAAATTTGCCCAGTTCCGGAGAGGCGACGTTCATGGGTTCCTTTTCAACTTTACCGTGTACGAAGGCCGGGGAGTCAACTCTGAGAGTAACGCTACCTTTCCGGCCCTCGGTCCCCATTGGGGCGCCAGCTACAACAGCATCTGGGCCATCCCTGCGATAGCTCTTGGCATCGCAGGAATTTTTGCGTCGCGCTACGTGCGACCGGCACACTCCCCGCCGCATCTGCCCAACCCGACCGCAGAAACAACCTAGTACGTGCGTCGGTCAAGGTCGCAGAGGATTCGGCAGTCACCGGACCGCGGCTCTTTTTGCCTTGGATGCGTCTCGCCGGATTGGTACTCTGAGGCATGGCGAGGCGACAAAATCCCATGCTGCGGGTCGCGCTCATCGTCGCAGGCTGGCTCTTCATTTTGATAGGCTGCGTGCTTCTCGCTTTCACAGGCCTGCGGCAGGTTTCCAACTTTGCCGAGCGCAACTACATCCGGGACCATCACACCTATTCCACGCCCGGCGCCTTCCAGTGGTCCGACTGGCAGCCCAACGATGGCAGCGTGACTCATTTCGAGTTTGGCACGGAGGGCCATGAGCAACGGGAAAAACTCGCCATCACTGAGTTTCGCCGTGGTCGGACGCATGGAGTGCTCTTCGATTTCGTGGCCTATGAAGGCAGGAGCATCGAAGGAGCTGCCAGCATCACGTTTCCTGCATATGGACCCGACTGGGGAGCGCACTACAATCGCATCTGGGCCGTCTCGGCCTTTGCCCTCGGCATCATCCTCATCTTCGTCTCGAAGTTGTTCAAGAGCCCCGGAAATGGAGATGTCGTGACCTGAGGTTGGGGATTCACTGAACTTTTCCATGCAGTTCCTTCACGTGAGGGGCGTCCATGATTTCTAATCCTCGTTCCATGCCGTCGCGTTTACGTTCCGCCGCACTTCTGCTCCTATGCTGGGCTTGCAGCAGTTTTTTCCCTGCGGGAAATCTGAGCGCTCAAACCCAGGCATCCAAGTACTTCGGCATTCACGTGGTGGATGAAGCCACCGGACGTGGCGTTCCGCTCATCGAGCTGCGCACGGTGAATGACCTGCGCTATGTGACGGACAACGCCGGGTGGGTCGCCTTCTACGAACCGGGACTCATGGATCGCGAAGTGTGGTTCTATGTCAGCGGACCGGGTTATGAATGGAAGAAGGATGGCTTTGGTTACATCGGCATCCGACCCACGCCGAAGTCAGGAGAGACCTTCACGGTAAGACTCCAGCGCAACAATGTCGCGGAGCGCGTGGGTCGCCTCACGGGTCAGGGACAATTCAATGCGAGTGAGTTGCTCGGCCTTCCCCTGCCGCTGCCGAACATCAATCCCTCCGGCGTGATGGGCCAGGACTCGGTGCAGGCGGTGCCGTACCAGGACAAGATCTTCTGGCTCTGGGGAGACACGAACATGCCCAACTATCCTCTGGGAAACTACAACACCACGTGTGCCACCACTCCACGCGAGATCGATCCGGAAAAGGGCATCGCCTTTGAGTACTACATGGATGAAAAGGACCCGAAGCGGTTGCGCAAGATGATGCCCCTGGAAGGACCGGGTGCGGTGTGGCTCTTTGGCCTGCTCACGGTAAAGGATGAAAGTGGCAAGGAAGTTCTGCTGGCGCACTACGGGAGGCATGAGGGGCTCAAGCCGCACGCGGAGCATGGCATTGCGCGCTTCGATGATGAAACGCAGACCTTCAAGAGCGCGGTGAAGCTCGAGATGTCCAACGAGTGGCGCTACATGCAGGGACATGCGGTGCTGTCCGAGGATGGCTACTACTACTTCTGCGCTCCCCTGCCCCACACCCGCGTACGCGCCACGCTGGCAGACCTGCTGGATCCCACCAAGTATGAAGCGCTCTGGTTCGACTCGGAAAAAGGCGAATGGAAATGGCAAAAGGAACACACCCCAACCAACCAGGAAGCGGAACAGATCCTCCTGAAGCAGGAGAAGATGAAGATGGAGCAGGCGCGCTTTGACATTCGCGACGCCGCCTCAAATGCTCCCGTGCTCTTTCACAACGCCAGCGTGCAGTGGAACCCGTGGCGCAAGCGCTGGATTCTTCTGGGAGTGCAGAATGGTTTCAAGACCAAGGTGCCGGCACCATCACCCCTCGGTGAGATGTGGTATGCCGAGAGCAATGCGCCCGATGGACCGTGGAAGAAGGCGGTGAAAGTAGCCACGCATCCGCGCTATTCCTACTACAATCCCATCCACCACAGCTTCCTGAACAAGGAGGGTGGCAAGATCATCTACTTCGAAGGGACGTACACGCTGGAGTTCAGCGGCAATCCGATTGCGCCGGCACGCTACGATTACAATCAGCTCATGTACCGGCTCGACCTGGGCGACGAACGTCTGGCGCCAGCCCGGGAGTAACTTGGGAGTGGTGGTTGCTCACGCGTGAACGATCGCGCGAGACTGCTTCCGCGCAGGAGTATCGTCTTCGCTTTCGCCTTTTCGCGGTCTTTGCTCTTCCGTCCTCATTTCGGCAGCGACTTCTGGCGCCACTTCCTTGGCGCGATCCAGGACATGCGGAGCGAGGTCACTCCGCGTCTCGGAAGGCGTCCACGTGATCTTGGCCTGCCCCGTCTTCTCCATCGTCTGTGTTATCTCAGACTCGACCTTGGAGCCGGACCAGAAGCCGACGGTGATGTGCACGTCCGGAAAGGTGTGACGCAGTTTTTTGCAGAGGTTGCGAGCACGTGTGAGATCTTCCTGGATGAGCAGCAGAAGGCAAACCGCCTCGGGTGGTTCCTCTTCCCGGGCCAGTTTCGCAATCACTTCGGAAGTAAGCGACTCCTCTGACATCACCTCCCAACGACAGGGAAGGTCCCGGCAGTGATGTTGCAACACAGGCACCAACGCTTCCGAGAGAGTGCACAGCGGCCACACCACCACGGGACCCGCCGCGACCTCCACATTGCGCGTGTTGTTTTCATCAACCTCGTCGTCCTCATCGTCGAGTTCGTCGTCCGCCCGATCCAGCACATACGGGATGGCCGTGACGAACTCCCGCACCTCTTCGTCACTCAAGGCTCCTCGCATCTCTTCCACTCGTGCGTGGGCCAGGGCCGGGGCAATGACTTCGTCCCCAGTCTTGGCGAAGCCGTGGGCCTTCACATACTTCTTCGCCAAATCCGCAGCCTCTGTCTTGTCATGCGCCAGCAGTCGCTGATAAAAGCGCAGGTGCAGCGGCAGCGCCGGTTTGTCTCCGAAGAGTTGCGGGAAGAATGACAAGGCAGGCACGTGCTCGCCCAGCACCACGAGGCACACGGTGAGCGGTACAGCCAGCACCAGCCCCGCCGTGCCCCACAGAAATGTCCATGCCACCGCCGACACGATCACACCGATCTCGGAGAGTCCCACGCGCCATCCGTACAGCCACGGTTCCAGCACATTGTTGCTCACGAGTTCCAAGACGAGAAACAGAGCCCCAACGCTAAGCACCTGGGTCCATCCCTCGGACGTCACCAGGCTCACCATGATGGGCAATACTGCAGCCACCATGGGGCCAAGATAAGGGACATAGCGAAAGATGGCGGCGCACAATCCCCACAGTCCCGCATAGGGCACACCCAGCGCCCACAATCCCAACCCTACGGCAAGGCCGAAGCTCCCATTGACAAACAGCTGCGCTGCGAGGTAACGCGCGATCCGCTTGCCGGCATCATCAATCGCGCGCGTCGTGCGGGTGATGTTCTGGTTCATCACGCTCACAAGCCGCGCGCGAAGGTCTTCCCAGCGCAGTAGCATCAGCGCCACCAGCAGGAAAATCAGGCCGCCGGTGACCAGAGGTTCCATGAGTGGCACCGCGGCATTGGCGATGTTGAAATCAAACCACTTTTCCTTGGTTTCGACGACGACGGGGAGTGGCTCAGCAGGTGAAAAGGTCGGAGCGGCGGATGCCTCACGGGCCTTCACCTCACTCTCAATGGAGTGGAAGACCTTCTGCAGCTTCTCCAGGGCGCCTCCGCGCATGGAGCCCTGCACCTGGCCGATCTTCTCGCTGATGTTCTTCTGATACAGGGGCAGTTCATTCGTAAAGCTGGCCACCTGCACGGTGATGAACCAGATGGCTGCAACAATCAGCCCTGTAGAGAAGAGCATGACCGCACCCACGGAAATCAGGCGTGGTACCCGAATGCGCTGCAGCCGCACAGCGAGGGGGTGCAACATGAACGCAATCAGCGTCGCGAGCGCCAGCGGCATGAGCACCTCTCTTCCCCAATACAAAAGACCGCACGTGAGGGCCGCAATCACAAATCTGGCTGCAAGCACCAACGTGCGGTCTTGTGAAGAGAAGGGATTCATCAGGGATAGGCGTCGTGCTGGATCGGCACAGTTTGGGATGGTGTCAGCGGCGGCTCGGACGCAGCTTCAGCAGGCATGGACATCGGCGTCAGGCCGGGAATGCTCAGTCCCTTTTGCGACATCCAGTTTGAAACCTGATGAGCGAGAATCGGCATGGCCGCCGCGGCGCCCGCGCGAACCAGCGGAGTGAGCATGCGCCCCATGACTCCTCTCTTTCTTCCGCCGAGAAGCATCGGGATCAGCTTGGCTGCTACCAGTCCCACTCCGGCGCTGATGACTACCCACTTCAGCGGATGTTCTTTGAACTCCGTGCGGACGCGCTTGGAGACATTGAGCTGATCCTCGATCCGCTGGATGCCGGAATGCATCTGCCAGCGGCTGGATTCCAGCTGGGTCCTCAGTCGCTGGATGTCGTTTGTTGCATGTGCAGCCATCGTTTGTCCTCTTTGAATTCGGTCTTCGTATCGTGAAACAATTCACGTCCGCGCAGGGCCCAGACGATGAAACCGGCACAACCTGACAACAGCAGGAGATGCACTCCCGCCATGATGAAGGCCGCAGGCATCACCGCTCCGTCCCACCACTGGTGGGCAATCCACAGCGTGACGCCGACCATGGCGCACACGTACATCACAAAGGCGCACGCGAGGCCGAACAGCGCCGCGATTGCCACCTGGATGCCCAGCCGCATGGCCTGCTCAGACTCCACCTTGAACAACTGCCACCTCGTCTCCAGATAGGTCATTAGTGAGGACAACAACGTGCGGACCGAGTCCGAAAGGCTGTGTCCCCGATCAAGACGGGATGACCACGAGGGAGACGAGGTGGCATGCATGTTCGCAGGGAGGTGGGAGGTTTCATCGCGTCCATGCGGGCGCGAACGAACACTGTTGCGGCTAATATCGTGTCACTCGCGACTAGCGACGCGAGGACGAGGACACGCGGAAGATGGAAGACAGCAGCAGGCCGGCACCCATGGCAATGCCGACAGCAGCCAGAGGATTCGCGGAAATCCACGTGGTGGTCTGGTCGTAACCGCGGGAGGCATATTTCTCTGCGACCGCGAGTTGCTCGTTCATGCGTTCACGCGATTGCTGGAAGGCCTTGCGGGCCTGCTCACTCGCGCGCTGGGCGGCATCCATGGTGGGCTCAACCAAACGGCTCTGCGCCATCTTGAGGGTGTCGTCAGCGAGGGAGCGCGCATCGCGCTTGAGGGTTTCAGCGGAAGGTCCGGAAGTGCTCATGGTAGGGAGGGGTATGGATGTTTGTTTTCTTGGGGGTTCAGTCGGTATTACTCGAAAAGGGAATCGCGCGCTCAGGCGGCGCGAGGTTCATCACCTTCGTCTTCTTCCATGACCAGATGCTCCAGAAGGCGGAGGTCCACATTATCTTCATGCGCCGAGCTGAGAGCAGCGAAGGCGGCGGCAAGATGACTGCTGTGCCGGCTGCGGCTGCGATGCCGTGGCACTTCAGAGCAATCTTGAGCGGGGAAAAAGAGTAGGGTAGCCATGCCCTCCTAAGTGCATGGCGCGTGCCATCGAAAAGTGATTAAGGAATAATGCTCAACATCAACCACTTATCGCGACGACACACTTCAGCCACCGAACCTTTTCTCATGCAATGTGCATGTGGCAGGGAGAAATGCCTATGCAGGTTGCACAGCAATCATGCGTGAGATTGCCTCCCTCGGACGTTCATGCGTCCACGATTTCATCGCGTAAATTTTTACCATCGCGCTCTCCTGATTGGAACTGCTAATGCCCATCAATAGTTAAAAAAGGTCGTTGCGCTGGGAGCGAAGGTCTGAGCAAAGGAGCGTGGACACTCTTGTCCGCCGTTCTATGATGCAGCAACCCCCATCCTGCGGAAGCGACTGGTGAGCACTGGTGGAATGCGACCTTGCCTGCCAGATGAAAGATGTTGGTATGTCAGGGATGGCGGACAGGAGTGTCCGCGCTCCTTTGAATTGCCCAACGCTTGCCCCTCACAGGTCTCGAACCAAGGTCTATTTACAGCTCTCGATATAACCAAGCAAAAAGGCGGGTTGGACAACCCGCCCTCTATTCTCTTCGCTGGTCTGGCGCTCCGACTTCGTGCTAGTCGAGCCCAAGCTTCTTGCGCTTGCGATAGAGCGTGGCCTGGTCGATGCCAAGTACGCGGGCGACATCCGCAAGGTTCGGCAGAGTCTTGAGGAGGGCCTTGATGTGCGCGCTCTCCAAGTCCTCCAACGAAACCGCAGTGCCCACCATCGGCACATTTCCGGCAGCGGCCGCATCACCACCGGCACCCACGACGGCATTCCCGCCGGGAGACGGAAGCTCCGCTGCTGCGATCTCTTTTCCGTGAGCGAGAATCACGGCGCGCTCCACGGCATTGCGCAGCTCACGCAGGTTGCCCGGCCATCCGTGTGCCAGGATTTGATGCCGTGCTGCAGAGGCAAAACTCCGCACGGGACGGCCAAACTGCGAAGCGAAGAACTCGCGAAACTTCTCTGCAAAGAGCAGAAGATCATCGGGCCTGCGGCGCAAGGGCGGCATTTCCACGGTGATCACGTTCAGCCGGTAATAGAGGTCCTCACGGAAGGTTCCTGCCTCCACGGCCTTCTTCAGATCCCGATTCGTCGCGGCGATGATGCGCACATCCGCCGAGCGTGTGGTGTTCTCGCCCACGCGTTCATATTCGCGGTCCTGAAGCAGGCGCAGCAGCTTGGGCTGCAGTTCGAGCGGGAGTTCTCCGATTTCATCCAGGAACAAGGTGCCGCTCTCCGCAGCTTTCACCTTGCCCCAATGGTCGCGCACGGCACCGGTGAAGGCGCCCTTGGTGTGGCCGAAGAGTTCGCTCTCCAGGAGTTCCTTGGAGAGGCTGGGACAATTCACCGTGACGAAAGCCTTGTCCGCCCGTGCGCTACGCTGATGCACCGCACGCGCCGCCACACTCTTGCCAGTGCCGCTTTCTCCAAGGATCAAGATCGATGCCGGCGTACTCGCGGCGCGAAACAGCACCTCCAACACCTCCTTCACCGCGGGGCTTGCCGAATCAAACACGGGCTCTGGCGACTGGCTGGCCACCTGGGTCTGCAGTTCGACCACACGCTCCGCGAGCTTGCGATGCTTCTGCACACGGGAGAGCACGATGCTGAGCTGCGCTTCCGAGAAGGGCTTCTCCAAAAAGTCGAGCGCACCGCGCCGCATGGCTTCCACTGCGGTCTTGATGGTGGCGGCTGCGGTGAATACCACCACGGGCAGTTGTGGATGCAGACGCTGAATTTCTGCGAGCAGGTCCAGGCCGTTCTCACGGCCCAAGTTCACGTCCAGCAGCGCCAGGTGAAAGGGTGATTCCTTCAGCGCCTGCAATGCAGTCGAGCTGTCCGTCGCCGTTTCCGCATAGTGGCCCGCGTCCTCTACGAGCTGGGTGGTGGCGTCACGGATGATCTTTTCGTCGTCGATGATGAGAATGTCCATTCGGAGTGAGCGAAAGCGAAACTAGGAACTTGAGCGCTCCGTGGGGGCGTCGGCCGCTGATTGGGTGGTGGCGGGCTCTTCGGCAGGTTCTGTCGTAGTGGCAATAGGAAGAGATACAATGAATTCTGCACCCGAACTGGCATTCTCGGCAAGGACGATGCTGCCTCCCATGGCGTCGAGCAGTCGTTTCACGATGGAAAGCCCCAGTCCCGTAGAGGGTTCGTCACCCGTGGGCCGGGCGCTCAGGCGTCCATAGCGGCGGAACATCTTCCCGCGATCCTGCTCGGTGAAACCGGGGCCGTTATCCTTCACAATGCACTTCGCCATCCCGGCGATGGGTGGTTCCACGGTCACCTCCACTTTGCCACCAGGCGGCGTGAACTTCAGGGCGTTGGAAACAAGATTCTCCAGCACCTGCGTCATGGCCTCACGGTCCCCTTCCACTTGCACGGCAGAACCGGGTATTTGAGAGACAAGGGTGATTCTCTTGGCCTGGGCCGCCGCCTGGTGATTCGCCGTGAGCAGGGTGACGAAGTCTCCGAGGTTCAGCGTCTGCTTTTTCATCTGCAGTCGCTCCGCGTGCTGGTTGGCGAGGAATTCCTTCACGAAGGACAGCATGCGTTCCGTGGAGTTCGCAATATTGTCCACCAGCGCCATGCATCGTGGAGGCAGATCGGCGGACCGGCCCTGCAGCAATGCCGAGCTCAGTTTCATGCCTGCCAGCGTGTTCTTCAGGTCATGCGCGAGGATGCCGAGGATTTCGTCCTTGTCCTCGGCGAGGATGCGCAGCTGATCCCTCGCCTGTTTCAGGGAAAGCTGGGTCCGTACGCGGGAAACCAGCTCTGCCATGTTGAAGGGCTTCGTCACGTAATCCACGCCACCCGCTTCCAAGGCCTGCACGATGAGATTTTTGTCATCTGCCGCAGAGAGGAAGATCACCGGGATATCCGCCCACTTGGGTTCGGCCTTGATCTGCCGGCAGGTCGAAAGGCCATCGACATCCGGCATCAGCACATCCAGCAGGATGAGATCCGGCAGGCGCGAGGCCAGGCGCTTGTAGGCCTGCTCCGCACTACTGGCCAGGATGATGTCATAGTTCATCATCGAAAGCACCGTCCCCACAAGGCGGAGGTTCTCTTCCTGGTCATCTACAATCAATATGGTCTGCGCGGGGAGCTGGGTCATGTGGCGGCGAGTCGTTCCTCAATCTTTGCAATCACTCGGGGAAAAGATTCCATCAACTTATCCAGTCCTCCTGATGAAAAGCTCTGGCATTGAGAGATGAGATCGGAAGCATAAAGTTCGAGAGGTGGGCATGCATATTTCAAGGCCAGGTCCCGCAGCCGCCCGGCGAATGCGCTGACCTCGGAAATCACCATTCCATCGCGCACCGCAGGCCATGTGCTCGCCTCCATATCGTGCAATTTTTCGATCAGCTGCTTCCAGGCCGGGGTTGGCTGCACTTCACGCATCTCCGTCTCGCTTTCGGACTCCCTCTTCCGGCGGGGGAGAAACTGCGCAAGCTCCCGGAACAACTGGGCACGGGAAAAGGGCTTGCGTACAAATCCGTCAAAGGACTGTCGCAGGCTGGCCTCTTCCCCCACCAGACTGGATGCGGTGACCGCGATGACAGGCAGCGGGTCCAGGTCCTTGCTCTCGCGGAGCGCCCGCAGGGCCTCGCGTCCGTCCATCACCGGCATGCGGATGTCCATGAGCACGATATGCGGCCGGCGCTCCCGCAGTGCCTGGAGCGCCTCGCGTCCATCCGAGGCCTCGCGCAGTTGGTGATGGGTGTTCTCGAAGAAACCGCGCACCAGTTCACGATTCACCGGGTTGTCATCCACCACGAGGATCTCCGCGGGTATGAGATCGTTGAAGTCTACCGCCGGCTCCTCCGGCACCGCAGCCTGTGGCAATCGCGCAGAAACCTCCACTCTAGGAAGATCCAGGCGGAAGATGCTGCCTTTCCCCATCTCACTCTGCACAGAAATGGTGCCTCGCATCAAATCCGCCAGGCGCCTCACGATGGCGAGGCCCAGCCCGGTGCCGTGGTTCTCGGCATCCCGCTTCACCTTCGCCTGGACGAAGGGCTTGAAGATCTCCGTCAATCTCTCCGGCGGGATTCCCACCCCGGTGTCGATCACCTCGACCACAAGTCGGTACATGGGCCGCACGTCCTCCTCGCGGTGCCCGCTGAAGCGCACCGTCACGCTGCCCTGCTCGGTAAATTTGAAGGCATTGCCCGCCAGATTGATGAGAACCTGGCGCAGCCGTGTGCTGTCCAGTAGCAGCGAGTGCGGCACATCTTCGCTCACCTCCACACGCATCTCCACGCCCTTGGCATGCGCCTGGGTATTGAAGAGCTGCTGCACAAAGGCCGCCAGCTCCCGCACGTCTGTGGCCGAAGGGTTGATTTCCATCATGCCCGCTTCGATTTTGGACAGGTCCAGGATGTCATTGATGATCTGCAGCAGTGAGTGCCCGCTGCGCACAATGGATTGCGCATAGCGCCGCTCCTTGTCCGTCCCTGCCTCACCTGCCAGCAGCTCCCCAAATCCCAGGATGGCATTCATGGGGGTGCGGATCTCATGGCTCATCGTCGCGAGGAAGATGCTCTTCTCGCGATCCGCCTGCTCCGCACGGCGCTTCTCCATGGCGAGACGTTCCTCCCGCCGCGCCTGCTGCTCGGATTCCCGCAACAGGCGCCATGCCAGCAGTCCGGCGAGGAAGCTCGCCAGTGAAGTGCCAGCGACGCTGTAGAATCCCCACCTGAGATCTCCCTCCATGACGCGATTGTACAGGTCCATCCTGGCATCCAGCTCGGCGACGCGCTCGCCGGCCTTGAGCCGGATATCATTCATGATCTCCATTCCCTTGCCCTGTTTTACCAAGGTTGCCGCAGCTTCGGCACCCTCCCGTCGCCTGACGGTAATCGCCTCCCTCAATTCATCCATGCGACGATCCGTCAGCCGCTGAAAGGCCAGCAGTTCGGTCTCGCCGTACTCATCATCCTGCGTGTTCTCGAGCTCCGTCAGTTTCTGGTACTGCGCCGGCAATGCAGCGGCCGCGGATTGGAAGGGCTGCAGGTACGTCTCATCTCCCGTGATGAGATAGCCGCGCTGCCCCGTCTCGGCGTCCTTCAGCATGGAGACCAGCTTCTCCCACTCAATTGCCACCGTGCGCACCTCCATGCGCCTTCCCACACTGTCATTCAACCTCAGCCATACAATCACGGACAACACAAACGCACTGAGGATCATTGCCCCTGCAAAGAGCACGAGGATCGACTTGGGAGTTTGCTGCCGGAGTCGCATCAGCGGGGATTGTTATGATGAGGGAGGACTCACGAGGGAATCAAGCATGAGATAATCTCCGGTCGTTTCGTGCTTGGACGGACCAACATTGCAGAATGCTCAGCCGAGACTGCGCATCGCATGCATTTTGCGACGGATCTGGATAATTTTCTCCAACAGCAAGAACTTGTAATTTTGTATACTCACCTCATTTCCAGCCATATACGACGCGCACGAACGCGATTGGCACGAGTATTGCCCTATCAGGAGGGGAATCCAATCCCAGACACTCATGCACTCCCTGAACGAACTCCTCAGCGAACAACTGAGAGATCTCTTTGACGCCGAAATCCAGTTCAGCGCCATGTTGCCAGACATGATCGACAGGGCAACGAGCTCCGATCTGCGTCAAAGCCTCTCAGACATTTCCGAGAACACGCTCTCCAACATCAGCGAACTCCAGGAGGCCTGCCAGCTCATGGCGATTCAGCCCACAGGAGTCACCTGCGAAGCCATGCGCGGTTTGATTCGGGAAGCCACCCAGACCACGGGCGGCCAGGGTGAGACGGCCACCATTGATGCCTGCCTCATCGCGAATGCCCAGCGCATCGCCCACTACGAGATCGCCGGCTTCGGCACGGCGAAGGCATTCGCCCGTTGCTTGGGCAAGGGTGACGTGGCGTCCCTGCTTGGCAAGCTGGCCTCTCGCGCTGGAGAACACGACAAGATGCTCTCGTACATCGCCACCGGCGGATGGTTCAGCTCGGGCATCAATCAGGAAGCTGTTCAGGCAAGCTCCTCACACTGAGGAATCCTGCGAGACGCGATTCATCCTTGGCATTCCGACGAGTGCCGAACCAGAAAAAACCAACCCCCAAACGTCATGACTGAACTCTCTTTCAAAGGCAATTGGAACACCCTGAAGGGCAAGATCAAACAGAAGTACGCCCAGCTCACGGATGACGATCTTCTCTTCGAGGAAGGAAAAGAAGAAGAGGTAATCGGCCGCATCCAGAAGCGCACCGGTGAGACCAAGGAGAACATCCGCAGCTTCATCGCGAAGCTGTAACGCTCTGCCTGCAACAGCACCCACCTACCTGCTGCCGCATCGCGCGTGCTGCAGGCCCCTTTCCGAAAAATCACCCCAAAACAAAAAACCCAAAACCAAAACAAAGCCATGCTCCACTACGCTATCATCTTTCTTGTGGTCGCCCTCATTGCGGGCGTCCTCGGATTCGGCGGCATCGCGGGCACTGCTGCGTGGATTGCCCAGATACTCTTCGTAGTCTTCTTGGTGCTCTTCCTCATCTCGATCCTCACGGGTCGCGGTGGTCGCGGCAGACCCGTTGTCTAGCTGCTGCACGCTCCGGTACGCCGCTCCTCCTTTTTCGGAACGCGGCTACCGGAGCCCCTTCTGGCTTGCGAGTCACTTCGCAAACCGGTGCATCCCCTCAACACCCCGCAATAACCCCACCCAAAAAACACCATGAAACCTGCATTCCACACCCTGAAGGCCGCAGGAGTCTCCCTCTGCCTCCTGGCCTCTCCCGTTCTGCTGCCTCTCGCCATGACCAGTTGCGAACGCGATCATTCGCTGAAGGAAAAAGTGGATGACGCTCTCGACCGCCGGCCCGCGGAAGGAGTCAGGGACGCCGCTGAAGACGTGGGCGACGCCGTCAAGGATGCCGCTCATGACACCAAAGATGCGGTCAAGGACGCGACCAACTAGCCTGGTCAACCTTTCCCCCGGAAATCCCCCAAGCGAGTGCGGACATCTGTTCGCACTCGCTTTCTTTTTTGACGGCTGCGGTAAGGTACGGTTCCCGCCGTGACCACGACGCCGCCAGCTTGCTCTTCTGAACCCATGGCCGAGGTGGCTGCATCCACCACGCGGCCGCGTCAGTTGCGGCTGCTGCAGGTCACCAATCCCATCACCACGCGGGTTGGTTCAGAAATATTCGCCGGCTTGCCACCTTGCCCCGGCGTTTATTTTTTCTACGATGTCACAGGCAAGCTCCTGTACATCGGCCAGTCTCTCAATCTGCGCGCAAGAGTCAGCTCCTACCGTCATGTGAGTCCGGAACGGCATCCGCGCCGCATTCTGCGTCTCGTGCATCGCATTGCCCGCATCGAATGGCAGACCTGTGAAACACCGGAAGCGGCCATCGAGCTCGAGCGGGTGCTGCTTCTCCAGCACCGCCCGCCGTTCAATCGCGCCGGCACATGGCAGGCACCGCCCTGGAACCTGCAGCTCACCTGGACCCGGGACCATCTGCACTTCACGCTTACGCAAACAGGAACAGTGCTCCCAGTCCCAGCCACAACCACAGCGGTCGCCAGCACTCCCCCCAAGAAAAAAGCAATCACTCCTCACCTCCCGCTCACGGACAATTCCCTTCCGAGGGATCATGAGCCACACCTCACCGAGGATTCTACACGACTGCATCCCCGGCTGTTTGCGCTGCCCCGCATGATCCATGCGACGCTCTGCCGCTGTCTCATGCGGATGCATCATCCGAACCTTCCGCTGGCTGAGTACCCCGCAGGACTGCTGAACTTCACCGCGCCGCTCAAGCTCCGGCTGCCGTTTCCTGGAAAAGCGCCATTCGTCGCGAGCCAGGTGGAGGACTTCCTTTCGGGACAGACAGAGACTTTTCTCGCAGCGCTGGAGTTATTGCTCGTCGAAGTGCCCTCTTCAGAGCCACCTCCACCAGACTCCACAGGGGAGCCGCTTGTCACCCCAGATCCCTGCAGCATGGCTGCCTACTGGTCGGGTCAGGCGGAAATGTTACACCACTTTGCCGTCAAGAAGCTGCTTCCCCCCGCGGAGACATCTGAGCCACCTGCTCAGAACGCCATGTAGATAAATGGCTCCACCGGCAGGCCCATGCGGTACAGCGTGTAGTGCCCCACGATGCCGATGATGCAGCCCATGATGAAGGAGATGATGATGCGTGCCGCGAGCTTCATACGATCCTTACTTTTTCTTCTTGTTCTTGCTGCTACTGCTCCGGGTTTCCGCGCCGGGTTCGGTGTATCCCAGATCTTTTGCCAGTTTACGAATATCTGGCGCGAGCTGCATCGCCAGCCTCTCTCCTCCTTTGCCTGAGAGGTGGATGAGATCGTTGAAATCGTCGGGCTCGGACATGAACCCCATGTCAAAGGAACGCATTCCGTTCTCCTCCACCACGCGGGCGGTAAGAGAGCTCAAAGCAGACCAGCATCCCAATTCGTCCTCGGTCATCCCCTCAAACGCGAGGGCATGCGGCCTGTGAACGACTACGATGGTGCGCTGTCGCAGCACTTCATTGGGGAAGATATACTTCATCTCTCCACTCCAGCCGCCGAACCACTTGGCATCGGGAATCCACTCTCCATCAGCATCCTTTTTCAGGGGCATCTTGAGGATCTTGCCCTTGTAGGGATTGACGGCAAGGTTCTGCCTGACCGCTTCAAGCCTCTGGTCCAGCGGGGCCGCGGCGGGCTCCAGATCCTCAAACTGAATTCTTGGCGAGAAGGAGTCTGATTGGGTAACCAGATTCCACACGGTGCCCCCTTTGGTGTAAACAAGCGTGTTCCACCAGTCATTGAAAAAGAGATGCGCGTTCAACCAGGCACCACGGCGCAGCTCGAAATATTTCGGATCCGACTCCCGCTTTTTGTCCAGGCCAGCCACGCTTGCAGCGCGATCCGGAAGGTTTCGATCAATCAACCCCTTGTACCAGGCATCCCAGAAAAAGTAGCGGAAGAAGACTCCGTCCGGCTGTCCGGCCACGCCTGCGGGATAGATGATGGAAACGAAGATCACTCGACGGCGGTCCAGGAGCATCTCTGCCCCGATGGCGCCAAATTCACCCGGCGCTGCCGCCCTGAATCCCAAGTTGAGCACCCGGTAGTCCGGCCCCAGAAGTTCCGAAAGCTTGTCTGTCCACAGCTCGTTGGCGGCCTGACCTGTACCATTCAAGACGGAACTTCCGCCGATGATCACATTGATGCGCTCCTTTTTGGTGCGGGCCAGCCCGAGCCGGTAAACGTGGGAGGCTGTGGGATAGAACATGCTCTCAGGCGAAAGCCGCTGGTAGAAGCGGTTGAACCTCGTCAACTGGTGCTCTTGCGTGGTTCGCCAGCCCGCAACGCAACAAGCTGCGAATGAAACCAGCACGCCCGCAAAGAGCGCCCAGGGAACTACAAAATAGTTCTTCGAGGTTGTTCGGGTACTCTTCTTCATACGAGCATCAATAGTAGCCAAACAAGCCCTTCAGCATCTGCCAGGCCTTCGGCACCGGGTAAAAGAACAGCAACCATCCCACGTGGACAAACGCCATCGTCATCAGCCAGGTCAGGAGGCGATTGTGCGAAAACCAGACCGCGAGGTAGCGTCCCGGGCGCCCAAGCAGTTCCCGGTAGCTACTGGCGATCGCGAGCCCCACTCCATGGTACAGGCCCCACAACATGAAATTCCATGCGGCTCCGTGCCACAAGCCGCATAACGCAAAAGCCACCAGACCATTGAAGATCCTTCGCGCGATCCCATACCGATTTCCGCCAATGGGAATGTAGATGTAGTCACGAATCCAGGTGCTCAGGGAAATGTGCCACCGTCTCCAGAAGTCATTGATGTTTTTCGCGAGGTAGGGCCAGCGGAAGTTCTCCGGAATCACAATCCCCATCATGCGGGCGAAGCCGATCGCCATGTCGCTGTATCCGCTGAAGTCGAGCAGGATTCTGAGACCCAGCGCAAAGAAAATCCACCACTTGGTCGCAAGCGGGAGCGCATCATAGTGCGGCACCCAAACGGCGAGGTAGGCAGTCAGGTTGTCTGCGATGAACTTTTTGACCAGCCCGATGGTGATACGAATGAGGCCGATGGCCACATCGTGCTGGCATACGTTGCGAGCGCCGGCGTACATCGCCGGCACAAACTCCTCGTAGCGCTTGATGGGACCTGCCACGATGGTCGGCCAGAAGACCGCGAAGGCTCCGAAGTCCGCCGGGTTTCTCAAAGGGGCACTCCCCTTCCGCACATCATAGAGATAGTGCACGAACTCGAAGACGAAGAAGCTGATGGCCAGAGGTGGAGCGGCTGGTAGCACATGCTTTGCCCAGCCTTCCAGCACCTTTGCAAGTCCCGGAGCGATGGGTGCCACCATGCCCGTAAGAATGAAGTTTGAGTACTTGTAGAAGATCAGCGCCAGCACACAGAGCACGATGCCCGCAAGACACGCTCTCTTATTTTGGGATCGGGCGGCGAAGTAAGTCACCACACCCAGCACCAGCACCGGCGCCACACCAGCGGGTCCGGCAAAGTGCGTATGGAATACCACACACGACACGAGCACCAGTCCCACGCGCACGGCCGTATTTGGGATGCACCAGTAGAGAATGAAAAAGGCTGCCGCAAAGAGGACAAACCAGTAGGTGAGAAAAAGCATCGCGATTCAGCCAGCCGAATGTTTCATGCCATCCAGGTGTGCATGAACTTTTCGCTCCGCGATTGCAAGCGCTTTTCACTGAGGGAGTGCCCCATATGCCACCTCAGCCACATCCTCCCGCGCCTGCTTGCGAGATTCACAGAGGGATGTTCGCCTTTTTCTCCAACCGCCTTGGATTCATGGGTTCACTCGCCGTGTCCCTCGTGGGCACGGTGTTGCTCCTGCTGCTGATGCGGGCGTGCACCGGAGCGGCTTGAGGTATCGGGCAAGAGTTAGTTACCTGGCGCTCGGGAACACCAATTCAAAGGTAACTCCCCTGCCCTGCATGCTGCCAACGCGCGTCTTCACTTCACCGCCGAGTTGTCCGGCAAAGACACGCAGGATCTTCATGCCCATGCCGGGATGATCCATGTGCTCGAAGTTCGGCAGCAGGCCGATGCCATCATCCGCAACGGTGAGACGTCCGTGAGGTTGGCCGTCCGGCGTTTCGCCACACGTGAGCGTAACACTCATGGATCCGGAGCGCTCATCCGGCCATGCATGCTGGAAGGCATTCGAGACCATCTCATTCAAGGCCAGCGCCAGCGGCATGAGCCACTCCTCCGGCAGGAGACGATCCGGAATATGCAGCATGAGGGACACCCGGTCCTTGGGCACATGATAACACTCGCGCAGATGGCTGATGAGGCCGGTGGCAAACGCACGGAAGTCCGCAGACTCACCCGTGGTGAGAAGATACAGGTGCTGGTGCAGCGCCGCGATGGAACGCACTCTGTTCTGGCTGGAACGCAGGGCATCACGCGCCTCCTCGTTGTGCAGCGTGCTCATCTGCAGATTGAGCATCGAGGTGATGATCTGCAGATGGTTCTTCACCCGGTGATGGGTTTCGCCAAGCAGAAGCCGCTCGCGCTCGCGCTGCAACTCTTCGATGGAAGGTCGCTGCTGGGGCACGGAAGGCTCGGGAACGGGCTCGACAACAGGCTCAACAACGGGGGCAGGAGCTGGAGCGGGTGCAGAATCCTCTGGTGCTGCGGGCGGCTTGGAGGCCATGCCAAGACTGGCTTCCACGGCAGCGGCGGCGGTCGCGTCCTTGTACAGCGACTGCGGAGGCGCGAGGCTCAGCGGCTTGGGCGGAACCGGGGGCACGTCCGCAAACATACGCTGCGGTGGCGCGAGCGAGAGCGGAGCTGGAGTCTCCAAGGGCTGCGGCTGCGCCGGTACCTGCGGCTCGTACGCTGCCGGACCCGCTGGCGCGAAAGTTTGCTCGACACGATCAAAAATGCTGGAAAGCGGGGGGGCGATGGGGGCCGGAACAATCGGAGGAAGATTGTCCTCCAGCAAATTCGCGGGCACGCCGGGCCACTCATCGGGCGCATCTAGATCATCCAGATCATCCAGCAAGGGCGGCGGCGGCGCCATGGAATCATCCCCAGCATCCAGGTCTGCTTCAGTCGCGGACACCGGCTCGGGCACTGGGTGCTCGGCGGCAAGCGGCTCCATGGCAGCGATGGGCTGCGGCACGTCATATAGCGGCGCCTCCTGCTGCGGCTCACCGAGGGAAACCGCAGGCTCGAGGATCTCCGTTTGTGGCGCAGGTGACGCCACCACGGGGTCGGTCACCGGCGCCAACTCTGACTCTGGCATGGACTGCTCCGGCGATGCGGGCGGGGAAACAGGCGCGATGGACTTGCTCGATGGAGTGAACTCCAGGTGTTCCTCCTGAAGGATGAGCGAAAGCCCTCCCTGCTCCAGAGGAATCAATGTGAAGATCGCCTCCTGACGCTCTCCCTGCTTGTGGAAGAACTGCCAGACTACGGTCGAGGAGACCGAGGATGCCCATCCTGGCAACGTAAGAATTTCAATGTGCAGACCCGTGGAATCCGAAGGGCGGAAAAGGTTGTGCAATCCACGGCCGAGCATTTCCTCCGGAGAGTAGCCAAAGCGGATTTCAGCGTCGCCTGTCCATGCCGTTATGCGGCCATGACCATCCGTGGAAAGCAACGCCACGGAGCGCGATTCACTTACCGGTGCTGGCAATAGTGCCGGCGATGGCGCTGGTACGGGTTCGGACTCCAGCTTCGCTTCCTGTTCCTGCACCGGCGGGGCGGCAGCAGGGATTTCCTCGAGGGGAGGAAGTTCCTCATGCACCGGAGTGGTGGCGAGAGGCGCGATTGGTTCGGGAAGAGCCGTTACCGCGGCTTCAACTTCTGTCGCCTCAGGCGTGGGTGGAAGCGCCTCCACCGGAGGAACTTCGACGGGAACGAAAGCTTGAGGAGGTAGCTGAGGCGCCGCCCAAGGATCCGCCACGGGCGGAGAGAATGCCTGCACCTGCGGAGCGCTCCACGGATCTGCGGCAACTGCCGGGTCCCCAGCAGCTGCTGGCTGCGGCACACTCCACGGGTCCAAGCCGGTGTGGTGCGCACCATTGCTGGTATGCACGGGGGCCGGAGCGGGTGTTGGAGCAGGAGCAATCCAAGGCTCTGGCAAGACAGGTGATTCCAACGCGACCGGCGGCGGTTCGCTCACAGAAGGAACATCGGCAGAAATATCCGGCACTACAGGTTCTGAAGCGGGCGGTTCAGACGCGACAGGCTCCGGAGTAAGTGACTCAGGTGCTGCGGCAGGAACGGGAATGTCGGTAACTGGCGGGTCAGCCACGGGAGCATCAGCCACGGCGACATCGGAGAAGGCCGGCGCGGGACTCGCTTCTTCGATGGCATGAGCCAGAGCTTCAGGCTGCGCTTCGATTTCTGCGATTTCTCCCCACGGAGTAATGGGTTCAGCTTCGGTGGGTGCCTTCGCCAGAGGCGCGAAGGTCTTCATCAGCGCAGCGGCGTCCGCGAGCGCGGCGGACTTCATTGAGGGAACTTCCTGCGGACGTTCTTCCTCCTCGGCCAGCGCCGCCGGTTCCACCAGCGCCACAGCAGGCACCTCGGAAGGCACTGGTGCAGGTGGAGGCGCAACCTCACTGGTCACCGCAGGCTGCTCCACGGGAGAGAAGAAGTGCAGGGTGAACATCGGCTGCCCGCTGACATCCGGAACCATCGCAAGGCGCAACTGCACCGGGAGGACATACCCGTTCGCGTGGATGACATTCACGGGAAACTCCGTGTAGCGCTCGCCGCGCCGGGTCATTTCCTCGAGCACCGCGGCACGCTGGGAGAGGCTCGGGAGATCCAGCCACCGCTCCAGGGACATGCGGCGCATCTCGGCCCGCGGGTGACCCAGGAGTTGCTCGCAGGCCGGATTCACATCGAAGACCGCGCCGGAGCGATCCGCCAGCACGACGGGGATCGGATTCTCATGCACCAGGGTGCGGAACTTCGCCTCCGTGGACCGCAACATTTCCTCGCTGCGACGGGACTCGGTGACGTCCTGCAGCATCAGGAGAAGGCCGCCGCCCGGAAGCGGTACCGGACGCATCTCGACCTCGCGATAAAGTCCATCCGCACCGATGAGAGGCACGGGAACAGTGCTGCGCTTCCTCCAGATCTCCTCTGTCCAGAGACGGACGACTTCGTAGCGGTGCAGCTCATCACGTGCACCTTCCGCGAGCCAGTCGTGCATGGGCTGGCCTTCGGGGACCACTCGCCCGAGCAGTCCGGGCACCTGCGCGTTCTGATAAATGGCACGGGCATGCTCATCGATGACCATGAGTCCGCAGGGAGCCAGCTCCAGCACCGCCCGCAGACGGGCCTCACGCTGGAGGGAAAGAGTGGCGGCATCCGAGGCCTCCTTGTGCGCCTGACGGAGGCGGGTGATCTCCGCGACAAATTGATCCCATTCCGGGCTACCCGCCACGGGCACAGCGTTGTTGGGACGAGCTTCAGCCTTGGCCGGAGGCGCGGCTCCATGAAGCCCCACCACGAGTGCCACGGCACCCTCCACACCCGGAAATCCTCCACCGAGGCGCGACACCAGCCACTGGATGGGAGGCGTGGCTGCCAGGGCGTTTCCTTTTTCCGGTGCGGGATAGGTGAAGATGGAAGCCTGCGGCTCACTCCCACCAAGTACCGCGTCCAGGGCTACCAGCGTGGCGCGACGCAAGGGGGCATGCATGCCCGGCTCAGCAAACGCTTCCCAGAAGAACACGGGTTCTTCTTCATTCGAGCAATCCGGCACGGAACCGGCAAGCCCCTCGCTCACGCGGAGGATACGCCCCTTGTCTGTGAGGGCCAGGAGGGGCATCTTCGTTTTCCAGATTCCCGCCTCCTGCTGACGGGCAGACTTGTCACTGTCATCCCCATCGACGGGAGCGGGAGTGCCGCCGTGAAAGAGGCGCTCGCAGGAAATGGTAACGCCGCCAATGGTGGTATCCATGTGGCGCCAGGGACGGACTTCCCAGCGGTAGACCACACGCTTGCCATCCTGCGTGATGGAATCACGATCACTGCGGACGACCTGACCACCGAGGGCGCGATTGTACACATGCCTCCAGCCAGGATGCAGCGAGGGGAACAGGTCATATTGGCTGCGGCCGGTGATGTCGACCTTGGTCAGCTTGAAGTCCTCCAGCCACCGGCGATTCGCCAGGAGATATCGCATGTCCGTGTCGAACATGGCCATGGCCACCGGCGCGTTGTCGAACAGGAGCTTCATGTGCCCCGAGTGCGCTGCCGTGCGCGAGGAGGGCCCCACGGCGCCGCCTTTGGCAGCCACAGACGGGGGCAGGATATCCCCTTCGCTGGGGATGCTACTACGCGGCACCGCGGGAGCACCAGCGGCAGGGACAGGCTTGGGAACCTCAGGGGCGGCAGCGGGAGGCGATGCGGGAACGTCCCCCGGCTGTGGTTCAGCCTGGCCTTCAATGACCTGTCGCAGTAGTGAAAACTGGCCGTTGCCCATAGCTTAAGCTCCCCTGAATCTCAGGGGTGACTATTATTTTGCCAGGCTTCGCGAGCAAGGCAAAAGCACGGGGCGTGAAGCGTTTTTTAAAAACATTTTCACCGTCGTTTCGGGGTTTCCCAATGCGGCACGCGGCATTATAGCCACCCTCGATCGCGCTGTGAAAGAATAGCCTAGTGTATCACACCCTATGGTAAGGCTCACCTCGATTGATGCTGCAGGCACGGTAGATCTGCTCCATGAGCACTACCAGGGCCAGCTCATGCTGGAGGGTCATGGCCGAGAGGGACCAAAGCTCGTTGGCGGCCGCGCGCACTTCTGGAGGATGCCCGTCCGCCCCACCAATCAGCAGACAGACGCGTTTCCGGCCGGACATTTCCTGCTTCTCTATCCACTGGGCCAAAGCCACGCTGGACATCTGCTTTCCTCTCTCGTCGAGGACAATACGCCAGGCGCCCTCGCTCGCCTCAAGGGCCTTCTGCGCCACCTGGGCAGGCGGTCCCTCCCGAAGGTGAACGATTTCCACGGAGGCCTTGTGCCGGAGTCGACCGGCATAGTCCTCCATCCCCTGGCGAGCCCAGGGGAGCGACGGCTTTCCCACAACGATGATCTGCCACTTCATGGGTTAATTTATCTAAAAAATCCACTCTTCTAAAAAAATCTTTTTAGAGTTTTTTCTCCAACTCACCTCGAAAAATTGTTCTGGAAATCATACACCATGGATTAGCTCTCAACTTCGCGACTATGGCCAAACTCCCACGCAACCTATCACGTGCCGCGCTCTTGAGCGTGGCCTCCACAGTAGCCCTTTCATCCTGCGCCCTGCCTCCGCGCGAAGCCTGGCGCAAGATCCATGATGATGGATTGATCGCGTACATCAAGTACGAGCTCGAACCTCCGCAGCAGGGCGCTCCGGCAGACACTCCGGCTGCGACGAAGCCCTCCAGCCCGACCCGACGCTCCGGTGACTCAGACATGGTGCTGGCTCAAAGGGACATGATCCAGTCCCTGAGGGAAGGCGAAGCCGGCGGACCACTCACCGCAATCACGGTTCCTGCGCTGCCCGGCTACGTGCGCTCCCCCTACACCACGCCGCCCCGCCTCGTGGACGTACGCGGTGTGCCCTCCGGCACCACGATGGTGTGTCCCTACACCCGTCGGAAATTCATTGTCCCCGGCGCTGCTGGCTCCGTCCCCACTCCCAGCACCATGCTCGCCCAAGAGCAGGCCTCTCGTGTGGGTGCTCCGGAACGCCTGACACCCAAGCCCACCGTGAAGCCGAAATCCGAATCCCTGCCTGTGGAGCTGAATGACAAGCCCGCTCCCACACCTGCTCCCATTCCCAGCAAGGCAGCGGAAGACAAGCCGGTGACCAAACCCAGCCCCAGTACTCCGATGATGGCCGACACGACGCCAGCTCCGCCGCCTCCCGCTCCGAAACCGGTGGAGGAGATTCCCTACGGTGAGGCGGTCCCCGGGCGCCCGGGCTTCGTGATCAGCCCATATGCCGCGAAACACCAACTCGTGGATGTGGCCGGTCTGCCCCCTGGCATGGAAGTGAAGTGCCCCTACACCGGGAAACTCTTCCGCGTGCCCATGCCGGACATGGCCTCCAGCAGAGGCTTGGAAACAGTCGCGCCGCAGAAGCAGTAGGCAGCCGCTCTGGCAGCTATCTTGGCTCATCCTTTTGCAAACCTCCGCTCGACACCGGGCGGAGGTTTTATTTTTGAGGCACTCAGTTCGTCGGGGTCTGAGCACCGTTCCCGGTGGTCGTCTGCCTGCCGTTCGTATATCCGGAGGCGGTGAGGTCGGCGATGATTTCGTCCACCTCAGTGTCTACGCTCGCATTGTCACGGATAGCCACATTTGTCAGGGTCTGATCCAGCTTGGCGGTGAGGATGCTCACGCCAGCCACGCCCACCGAGGTACCTGCCCCGATGAAGGGAAGATCCTTTTCGCTGTCGGCGCTCACCGCATAGCCGGTCATTTTCTCCGCGACCTTCACTTTGCTCACGGCATTGCGGCTCTCGACTTCCAGCTCCTTCTCGGTCTTGCCGATGGCGTAGAACACCGTGGTGCTCACGTCATTGGCAGCTGTGGCGCTGAGCACCATTTTCTTCTCTTTGCCATCGACGGCGACAAACAATTCTCCGAAGGCCTCGTAGGCGAAGTACTGCCGTTGATTTCCGGTGATGAGGGTCAGAATGAGGGAACCGCTGCCGCCGTTGATGGGAGCGATGTAGAAACCATTCTGGTAGGGACGGTAGTTCACGCTGTCCCCCGTCTCCTCAAACGAAAGGCGGTAGACGGCGACCGGACCGGTGGAAGTGGTGGTCGCAGTCTGGGCCTGAAGCCCGCCGCAAAGAACGGAAAGGCCAAGCAGGCACAGGGCGGGAACGATGCGTGAGAGGAAGCGCATGGGCGGGATGGTAGGCATTTCAACCACCATTGTCCACACTGGTTGCGCAAACTCGGGATCTTGGCTGCAATTGCAAGATCGCGGCAGCCTAAACCCATCCCAAGGCTCGCAGCAAGGCTCTCAGCAGGAGCCAGAGCATCATGAGCGCCCCCAGGATCATCAGGATGCGGGAGAGAAGTCGCAGAAACCTGTCCTGATGATGCTCCGGAGTATGCCGTCGACGACGGGCGTGGTCTTGGTCCTGCTCCGACTTCCGGGACGAACCGTCAGATGCCGATAACGGTAAAGAGTCCGGCTTGGGGCCGGCAAGGACTCGTGTGCTCATAGAGGGAATGGGGGTTCTCCCATTCCCTTAGATGCATGTCCCCCCGTTCTCGTTGAACGATGCCCGCGAGGCAGATGCTAATCGCCTTCCGGCTTCTTGGAATCCGGGCTTGGAGTATCGGAGGAGCGGACCTCCACCTTCACGCCCTTCTCAATGCGCTCCACCTGCTCACGCACTTCGGGAGAGAGCTTTTGGCGCTGTTCCGGGGTATCAATAGGACCCGAGAAGAGTTCCTTCCCTTCAGTATCCCTCACGGTGAGCTGTTTGCGACCATTCTCCACCTTGAGCTCTCCGCTGCCCTGATCGTTCTTCCATTTGGTGACCGTCACGTTGTTGTGGGTGAAGTAGGTGGTGCCATCCTTGCCCACGGCGCTGGAAATGGCTGAGGCCACCGCTCCTGATCCACCCTCCCCGTCTGTCAAGATCTCCACCCGGATCTTGGGCTCACCACCTTCCTTGTCCCGATACTGCAGGACTCCCTTTTGCTTCGCGGCTTCAAGCTTGACGGTGTCCTTCATGTGGGCGGTGAAGCGCTCAATCTCCTTGCGGATTTCCTCTGCGTTCCCTTGCAGCTTGTGCATGCGCTCCTGGAACTCCTTCACTTCACGTTCATAAACCTCAGGGTTCCGGACCGAGGCGGTTAACGTGATGTCTCCATCCCGTCCCGCAGGACCTGGGACCGTGAACCGGCGGAACATGCGCGGCCCATCGCCCTCTGGCCGGGGCTCATCACTAGCCAGGATCTCGCCCAGCTTCACGGTGATAACCTCGGATTTACCTCTCCGGAAGAGCGTGAGCTTCACTTCATTGCCAATGCCGGCCTGCTGCACCAGCGTTTGCAACTGGGGCTCATTCACCAGGAGCTGGTCATTGAAATAATGCAGCACATCATGTTCTATCACACCCGCCTTGGCCGCCGGGCTGTCATCCATGACCGCGCGCACCAGAACACCGATGCCATCCGGCAGGCCGAGCTGCGAGCCCAGGGATGCATCCACCGGTCCGAGCACCACTCCCAGGAAGGGCACTTTCGTCCCGGGTTTCACCTCTTTCTTCATGAGCATCTTCCTCACGACAGGACCAGACTCACCGGAGTCGGGACCTTTCATATGGAACTGCTTCTCGAGCTTCTGCTCCTTGAGTTTTCTCAACTCCTTTTCCACCAGTTCCTTCTTTTCGGCGATGGGGTCTTTCTCTTTCTCATCCTGCGCCTTCAGCATGGCGGCGGGCACGAGACATGAGGATAACAAGGAGACGCACATCAGCGCTTGCTTCAGTCGATTCGATTTCATGGCGACAGTTTTGGTTGGAATGACTTCGATTTTTACAAGGTCCACTAGTGAAGAGGGACGGGCACGTACATGACCTCCTGACGGGGCACCTCCACCTGCACGACCCCGGCATTCTGGATATCCGCCCAGGCCTGATGCTCCACGGCGGTCCGCCGGAGTTTCAGCACGGGCTGCCCTGTGCTGTCGAAATGGATGCCCTCATCCTTCCAGTCGAGGGTCTCATTGCTGGTCAGCACCTTCTGGAAGTCCGAAGCGGCAGGAGCCACTGGCGGGGGAGCATGTTGTGTGACCGTGAACGTTGGCTCTGCAGTCGGTGCGGGCACCGGCGTAGACACTGGTGCAGGACGAACGACGGTCAGAGTGACAGCGACGGCTGCCGTGGCGCCCAAGGTGGACCACAACAGGCGATCCAGCCAAACCCAGAGAAGGGAAGACGCTGGCTCCGCAGATGCGCGTCGGGATGCAGACCCCGGGACGGAAACGCTGCGCTCCAGCGAGGTAGCGATGCCCTGCGCCAGGTCGGGCGATGGCTTCACCGGGGTGAAGCGGCGCAGGGAGGATTCGAATTCAGACTCGTTCATGACAATCTTCGGGCAGAAGTTTTTTCAGGTTGGCCAGCGCGGAGCGGTACCGGGCGGCCACGGTGTTCGGGTTCTCGTTCAGGGTTTGGGCGACTTCAGCGAAGGTCATCTCCGCCCAAATCTTGAGCAGCAGGACTTCACGATGTTCCTCGGAGAGGCGTTGCATGGCTTTCTGCAGCGCTTGGGCACGCTCCTGCTCCTCCAGGGTGGGTGCATCCCACCAGCGGTCATCCCACTCGCGCCCCGCATCCGATTCCCGCTTCGCCGCGCGCATCTGGGACTTGAGAAGATCCAGCGCCGCACACCGCACGGTGGCATAGAGCAGCGGCGTGTCCTCCGACACGGGATCCGGCCGGTGCTTCCAGAACTTCACAAACCCCGCCTGCACCGCGTCCTCCGCATCCTGCCGGCGTGGCAGCCACTGGCGGACGTAGAGCAGCAAGCGCGAGGCATGCGCCTCATACCACTCCCGCCACGGGACAGACTCCACAGCGACAACTGGAGCGGGACCAGAGGTGTAATCGCCCTCGTGCTCGCTACTGTCGCTGGGTGGGGTGCGCCCGTTGCCAGATGGGATGAATGCCATGCATCTATGACAACGACACAGGGCGGAGCGCTTGTGTGCAATCCACTGTTTTTTCCTCGCTCAGCTCAGGCAGGAGTCTGGCGGGAGCTGGCCATGTATTCGCGGATGTTGCTTGCCAGTACCACAAGCGCTTCGGCATCGAAGACCACATCCCACTCCGAGTCACCCAGGAGGATGCGAACCTTTTCTTTTCGATTGGTGAATGCGTGAAGACGAAACGGTACGCTCGTCATTGGGCCGAACGGGGTGTGGCGCCCCTCTCGCTCATGGTATTCAGCAACGAACATGGAGGATAGTGCGCCCTCCCCAAGAATAAGCCCGAACCTCCTGCCGAATGGAATCTCCTGCTGGTCGTACAATTCGGAAGTTGCAGTCTTGAATGAGTTTTCCAAGAACTCGGCGAATTCCTGGAAACTACTCACTCGAACGGTCACACCTCCAGAGGAGAAGCGGAACACTCCCTCGACGGGCACAAATTTAATCTGGACGATCTCCTCCTCGTGCTTCCTTCGATACAAGCCCAGATGGATTTCAAGATTACCACCCGAATCACGATAAACGGGGCGCAACCCCATGAGAGCATCGCCCAGGAAGAATTTGGAAACACCTCCTTTGATGGACTCAAAAAGTTCAAAAGGATCTTCCATCATGCATTCGAACAAAGTCCGGCTTGCCTTGACTCTAAGACAAGCCAGGGATTTTGTCCATCCAAGGAAGATGCGCGAGGCCGCGTTTCCTAAAGCTTTTGAAGCTTGATGTAGTCAATGCCCACCATGAACTTCTGGATGGCTGCGGCATTGGCGCCGGTGATTTTGATGGTGAGTTTGTTTTCGCCGGCCGGCAGATCGTAGCTGCCCCAGTCGAGCTCGCCGGTGTGGACCACGTTTGGCGTGTTGTAGAGATCCAGCTTCGCGGCGGTGATGGGAGTTTCGTCCAGCGAGGCTTCGATCATGCCGTAGTCTCGCGCCTTGGTGAGGGCAATCTTGAGAGCGTACTTGCCCGCCTTCTCCACAGGAAGGGAGAGAGTCAGGGTGTCGCCCGCCTTGGCGCCGGTCCACCACAGATGCTGGCCACCGCTCCAGTTGGGGCCAAATCCACCCATGGGCTGCGGACGGGCAGTGCCGCCGGTCTTGCTGAGCACCTTGAGTGATTCACCTTCGATGGCGCCCTCCACGCTGCGGGCACTGCCACCAGCGGCCACAGGCGTTGCGGGCTTGGAGACGTTATTCTGAAGGTAAGCGACGAGGTTGATGACCATCTCGGGCGGAAGCGCTTCGAACTGTCCCTCGGGCATGGTGCTGAACTTCGACACTTCACGCTTGGCCACCTCGGCTTTGGTGAGAGTGAACTCCACCCCGCCCGGCATGACCATGCGATAGGCGCCATCCGTCTCCTCCTTCACAATGCCGCTCAGCACGCGGCCATCCTTCATGGAGAAAAGATTGAGTTGGTAGGCCTTCCCAATGATGGCATTGGGATCGAGCACGTTCTCAAGAAGGTAATCAATGCTACCGCGATTCGATCCGGTGAGGTCAGGGCCAACATTGGCGCCTTCACCTAGAAGCCTGTGGCAGGTGCCGCAGGTGCTGGTGAAAACGAGCTTGCCATTCACGAGGTCAGCGCCCTTGAGCTTGTCTGCGGAAAGCATCGCCTTGAACTTCGCCACGCGTTGCGGCAGCTCCGCCTTCGCTTGATTCACGGTGCCCCATACCTGGGCGACAAGCGCATCCACGTTCTTATCCTTGAGCGTTTCGAGCTGGCGGATGAGGAAGGGCGTGAGCGCATCCCTGGGCACCGTCTTGCTCTCCACCGCCTTCAGCAACGCAACCGCACCTTCCTTCGTGGATGCGAGCACGGAAATGGCATCACTCTTCTCTTCGTTGGAGAGGGAGGCATAGGCCTTCACGAGCGCTGGAGCATTGCCTTCGTCAGGAAGACCCGCGAGTGCTTGAATTGCCTTGCGACGAAGAGGCGATGCCGCACCATCGATGATCTGCTGGCTTTGCTTTGCGGAGGCAACGTCACGCACCTGCAGAAGAATGCGCAATGCTGCCTCGCGCTTTTGCGGTGGAGCGGATGCATTCGCCAGCTCTTCGCGGAATGCCGTGATGGCGGCTGCATCGCCGAAGAGTGCGGACAGCTCATTCACCGCGTCAGCATCCACCGCACGCAGAGAAGCCGAAGTAGCAGACCAGTTTTGCGGCAGGGAAAGCTTGCCCGCCGTGCGTGCAGCATCCACCAGCATGGCCAGTGTCTTCTTCTGCTGAGCGGGATCCTTCATACCGGCAATGGCAGACAGAAGCGCCTCACGTCCCGCAGGCTCCCCGGACAAGCGGCGGTAGATGAAGCCGGTGACCATGTCCATCTGACTGACAGTGGCGAGCGCGATGCCCTTCGCAGGGTCTTCACCCACGAGCGGCTCGATGCCATACCAGATGAGCAGCGGGATCATGGGATCCGTTGCATCCTCCTTGCGCACGATGAGCGCTTTCGCGATGCCCTCACGCTGTGCGATCGGGAGGCGCTGGAGTAGCGAAGCGAGTTCGCGACGCACCACGGGAGATTTCGAAGCCTTCGCAGCGGTATTGAGGTGGCCAATGGATTCCGCATTCAAGCTCTTGCCCGGAAGGGTGCGAATGGCAAAGACGTTGAGGCTCTCATCCGTGTCCGAGGGCGGAGCCCCCACCACGTCTGGCTGGTTGGCGCCAATCATCTCCAAAGCCCACTGCGACTTCAATCGGCCATTGGGCGCGCTCTCCCTGGCGGGAGGCGAGTTCTTCACATACCACTCCATGAGTTGTGTCGACGCCACAGGATTACCTGCAGCACCTTTCTCCAGTTTACCCGAGGCGGCGCGCTCCATGAGGATGCGACGCGCCATGCGCTCGAACCATCCGTTCGTGCTCTCCACCGCCATCTTCGCCAGGTCGGCATCGCCCAGCTTGGAGAGATCACCCTTCCAAGGTTTATGCGTGTCGTACACGATGCGATAGATGCGCCCGTTGCTGCGATCCCATGCCTTCACATCGCGGTGGTGGCAGGTCTGCTTGTCCGCCCAGTCGCTGATGTACAAGGCGCCATCCGGCCCGACCTTCTGCGTCACCGAGATGAAGGAGTGATCATTGCTGCGAAGGAAGTCGCCACGATGCTGGCCCACATAGGAACTGGCAATGGGGTCCGCATGATCCTGCACCAGGCGATGGCCATGAAGATTGCTGAAGAGCAACTCGCCACGGTATTCCGCCGGGAAGTTGTCGCCGTTGTAAATCGAGAGTCCGCAGTGCGCATGACCTCCGCCGGCGTGATCCGTGTCGTTACTGACGGGGAGATTCACCTGACCGGCGCGCGGTCCCCAGTGGGCATTCTCACCCACGGTACCCGCGTAGTGCACATGGTCCGCCGCCGTGCTGATATCTTCATACGTGTACGGATTGAAATGCTGGCCTGCCTGGCGGTGATAGCGCCCACCGGGCACGATGTGATACAGGTGCTGGATTACACAGGCGGTCACGAAGAACTCGCCCTGGTCATTGAAGTCCAGTCCCCATGGATTGCTGGTGCCATGGGCGAAGACTTCGAACTCGTGCTTCACTGGATGGTAGCGCCACACGCAGCAGTTCAGCGGCACGCGCTGCTCATCCGGCGTGCCTGGCTTGCCGACGCGTGAATGGGTGAAGACACCCTGGCAGCCGTACAGCCAGCCATCCGGTCCCCAGATGAAGCTGTTGAGTGTCTCGTGCGTGTCCTGGTATCCCCAGCCATCCAACAGCACCTGCGCAGGGCCATCCGGCTTGTCGTCGCGGTCCTTGTCCGGGATGAAAAGGAAATTCGGCGCGGAACCAATCCACACACCGCCAAAGCCAACTTCAATACCGGAGACGAGATTGAGGTTATCCGCGAATACCTTGCGCGTCTCGAAGCTGCCATTCCCATCTTCATCCGCGAAGATGAGGATGCGGTCCTTGCCCTCTCCCTCCGGGGCACGCTGCGGATAGGTGTTCCCTTCCACCACCCAGAGGCGTCCACGTTCATCCCAGCACATGGCGATGGGCTGCACGAGGTCCGGCTCGGCGGTCACGAGTTCCGCCTTGAAACCTGCGGGCAGCGTCATCCCCTTGATGGCATCCTGAGGACTCTGGCCGCCTGCGTACTTCGAGGAAGGCGTGGAATCAGGACCGTAGAACTTCTTGGGCTGGAACTGCGCAAATCGCTCCGGACTCACCTGCTCACGACGCTGCAGAAGCACACGGCAGCCGTACTTGTTGCCGACTACCACATCAAGGAGGCCATCACCATCAATGTCACCCGTGGTGAGTTGCGTACCCACGCCGGTGTCGCCATCGATCATGTGCGGGATGAAGTCGACCTTGCCATCCTTGCCGCGTTTCGTCTGGAACCAGTAGAGCACACGAGGATCGCGCTCATTGGGGTCGTGGCCGTTGTGCGCCCAGTAGCGCTTGCCGGTGATGAGATCCTTGATGCCATCTCCATCCACATCCTGCAGCGCCAGGGCATGCGGTTGACTGAAACGGATGCCGTATGCATTCTCCCAGGGCTGGGAGCCCACGATGAGCTGCTTTTCCCAAGCGGCGCCATCCTGCCCGCCCTTGTTCTCAAACAAGGCCACACCGTACTGGTGCGCATTCAGTGAGGTGATGATGTCGTTGCGACCATCGCCATTGAAATCATAGGCAAACATCTGCGCACCACCACCACCGGTGAGATTGAAGGTGTGCTGCTTCCAGGCATCACCCGAAGCAGGAGCTTCCCACCAGCGCTTTGCCTCCAGGAAATCCAGACGGCCATCGCCATTCACATCACCAATCCCCATGCCGTGGGTGAACTTGCCCACCTTCACATCTTCCGTAAGCGGGTGCCACTGCCAGGCCTTCGTCACATCTCCACCGTCCGGGGAGTAGTAGCCGAAGCGTCCCTCGCGCGAACACACGATCTCCGGCTTGCCGTCGCCAGTGATGTCCGTGAACTCGGGAGATTCGTTATCCACGATATCTGCCACCTGATACACGGCCCACTCCGCAGCGGGAGTCTTGCCCGGGTTGCGGTACCAGCGGCCTTCCTTGCCGGGGAAGCCCAGCACGAGCACATCCTTGAATCCATCTCCGTCCACGTCATGGACATAGGAGAAGAAGTTGTTGGAGTAGCCGTTGATGTTGAAGGCATCCTGCTTGTAGAAGGACACCGGCTCCTTGAACTCAGGACCGAGCCAGTAGTAGGGCCCGTAGACGATGTCGTTTTTGCCGTCGTTGTTCAGGTCACCGAAGGCCGCGCCTTCGCTGAAGAATCGGGTTTCCAGCACCCGCTTGTCCCAGCGGATGAGGGTTTCAGCAGCAGCCTGCTGAAGCGGGGTAAAACCGGCCAGAGCCGCGAGCAAGAGCGGCAGGGTGAGACGTGAGGAGTGCATGGCGGAAATGCGTTGGAGCGTGGGTGAGGCTACGAGAAGACGCCGGGGCTCTAGCGGACAATCTTTGTGTGAAATCGGACATTCACTCGGCCCTGTCGTTGCAACTCAAGCCGGTTTCGCATGCTTCAGCGCCTCTTCAAGGATGCCACCGAACTCGCGAAAGCTCCACGCCGACTTGCTCATGCCAAAGGCCTGATCGGGTCCTTTGCTGGTATCCAGGTCGATGCAAATGAAGTCCTCCACGTGGCGCTTGCTGCGCACCAGGATCTCTCCGCCGGGATCAATCACATAGCTGTCGCCATAGCCCACGCCGGAACTGCGGGTGATACCGCTCTTCGCAGTGTCCAGTACGACATTGTTTCCGCGCACAAGGTACACGCTGTTTTCGATGGCGCGAGCCGTGTGATCCGCCCGCACCTTCATGAAGTGACTGAGGAGCCCGGTGTCGCGGATGTAGTTGAAATGCGGCGCAAAGATGATGCGTGCCCCCTTGGCAGCGAGAATGCGCACGGGCTCGATATAGCCACCGTCCGCACAGATGATGACGCCGAACTTCACCCCATTCCGCTCGAACACTGGGAACTCGCGCCCCTGCTTGTGAAACTTCTGGTAGGCAGCGCATTTGCTGTACACACCCAGCACGTGTCCACGATGGGCCACGACCACCGAGTTGTAGAGATCCGCACCGCGCAGTTCATTGAAGCCGACGATCAGCGTGGGGTCGAAGCGGCTTGTGAGATCCAACACCCTGGCCATTTGCGGTGAGTCCATGGAGAAGGCGCCGCGGCGCGCCTCGTCCTCTGTATCGGGATAGCCGGAAAGGAAACACTCGGGAAAGGACACGACCTCCGCCTGTTCCCGATCCGCGCGCGCCAAGCCCTCCTCCACGTGCTTGAGGTTGTGCTCGAAGTCACCTACCCACGATTCATACTGGCAATGGGCGATACGCATGTCTTCGAGTCTGCCGCCAAACCGCAAGGAAGGGCAAGCCCCAAGTTCGGGCTGTAAACGCGCACTAGGTGTCAAAGATGACGGTTGCCAGGCAAAGTCCGTACCGGCACAATCGCAGCCTCATGAAAAGACTCGTTGTCTGGTTCGATGTTCCCGTGCTCGACCTTGATCGGGCAATCGCATTTTACACCGCCGTGCTCGGCGAAGAAGTTCTCAAGCAGGAGATGGGCCCCGGCTTCGTGATGGGACTGCTTCCCGGCGAAGAAGAAGTGTTCGGAGGCTGTCTCTATGTCTCCGATGAAACCAAGCCCACCGATCAAGGTACGATGCAATACTTCAACGTGAACGGCAGGTTGCGTGCCGCAGTGGAAGCGGCCAAGACCAACGGCGGAGTGGTGCGCTCCGATGTGGAGCAGATTGGGCCATGGGGCTACCGTGCCATCGTGCTCGACAGCGAAGGCAACCGCATCGCCTTGCACTCGCAGACCGACTCCTGAGACGCTCGCCTCATTAAGACGCCGGTTTCGCCACGGAGATCCCAATGTCCAGCGTGGGCTCCGTGGGATCATCCAGTGGCAGCGGCGTGGCACGCCCGCCGTCATCGCGCATGTCCGTACCCACGGAGTAGATAACGCCTGAAGCGAGATTGATGCGCAGGCGTGAGCCAGAGAATGGGTCCACCACATCATCTGGCAAATAAGCAGCGGTCAATTCGTCGACGTCCTTGGGGACACGTGCCTCCGTAAGCAGGAAGCGACGCACGGCGAACAGCGTCATCACTCCCGCATGCTGGGCGCGAGCCAGACCGTGGCGATCCGGGAGGGCGAAGTAGGGCTGGATGCGGGTGGCGAAATATTCTTCCCCCGTGGCATTTCCGTCCGGGATGATCGCGCCTCCACGTGCGCGGCGGCCCATTCTGAAACCGATCTGATTCTGGCGCGCCATGACGGTGGCAGAGGATTCGCTCTTCAGTTCCCGGAAGCTGTCCGCAAAGAGATGCAACGTGGCATTCGGCTTGAAGAGCAGCCAGTCCGTACGGATGGGCATGTAACCATCCGGCAGGGGCGGTTCGCCGTCTTCCGGTCCGATAAGCAACTTCCGCTCAAAGGCGTAGTAGCCGCCCATCGCCTCCCGCAGTCCCGCAACGGAGGGCGTCCACTGCCGGTACTCCTCGTCCTGCAAGCGGCGCAAGGCGGCTGCATCAAGTTGGGTGCGCCGGAGCAAACTGGCCAGGGATTGGGCACTGGCCTGTTGCAGATCCAGCGAACGATCCATGAAGGACGGCCAGGCATCGAGTTGCTCCACCAAATGAGCCAGCTTGGCCAGTTCGATGGCCGCCAAAAATCCTGCCTCCTCCCTGCCGCTCCGGGCGAGATAGGCTGATTCCGCCTGCTTCAGCCGAATGACGGCATGCCAGGCGGGATCCGAACCGAAGTCCTCGATCATCCAGAGCAGGCTGCGCGGCGCCCATTCCTCTTTTGTCTCTCCCAGGAGATCCCGGAAATTATCCAGCACCACACCATACTCATCCAGAGCCTGGGAGAGTGAAGGCGTATCCCACTCCCACGGAGGGGTGTTCGGCAGTTCACTGAGCCGGATCTTCGCACCCGCCACGAGCATGACTTTCATGCGCGTGGGCGCGGAGAGATCCGGCGCCTTTTCCGTGAGGGCAGGACGCTTCAAGTCATCTTCCCACGGACGGGATTCGTCCTTCAGATAGGTGTATGCGAGCACCATGACCACAAGCACCCCGAGAAGGAGGAAGGTCATCATCTGTGTGCCACGCTGGGCCACACTCGAGCGCCGTTCATTGAAACTACCACGCCGCATCGCCGGCGGCGGCTGAGGGAAGTCATCCTCCTCCTCATCCAGCCACCGTTCGTGGGGTTCGCGCCGGGGCGACTGCTCGTGGTGTTCCATGTCGCAACATCATGACATGGAAACCACCGAAGGCACGCACGCATTTCCACGCATTCAATCCGCTGCCACCGCGTGGAGAAATCCATCGATCGCTTCCCGTGTGATCTGCCCGGAAGGACCATCATAGGGCCAGTCGAAACCGTGCACGGCCCACGGCAGCTCGATCAACTGATGGGCCACACCCAACTTGCCCAGCCGCTGGGCAAATCGCCTGCTCTGCATATTCCACACAAACGTATCTCGAGTGCCGTGCAGCAGCAGCGTGGGACAGAGATGACTGTCCGCTGTCGAGAACGCGGAAGCACCACGATAATTCTCCGCGGCTTCCTCAGGATCACCTCCCAGATAGTTGCGCAGGAGCCGCAGGGAATTGAGCACATCCGACTCGAACGCGAAGCGACGTGCGAACATCATGTCGTGCGGCGCATAGATGGCAATGCAACCGCGGATCGCCGGATCACGCAAATCGACGGCACTCGCGCTGGCAATCTGCCCACCCGCACTACGACCGAGAAGCACAAAGCGCGTCGCATCAATGTCCAGTTCATCCGCATGAGCTTTCAGCCAGGCGAGTGCCTGCCTCATGTCCTCCCGGGGAGCTGGCCACTGATGCCGCGGCGCCAGTCGATACTCTACACACGCCACGGCATATCCTTGGGAAGCCCAGGACGCGCTCCAGTTTGAAAACTCCGTGGCCGAACCGTTCTCCCATCCACCACCGTGAATCACAATGATGCACGGAGCCGCCACACGCTGCTCCGCGCGAAAGAAATGGATGCGCAGAGGGTCATTCTTCTCAGGCTTTGCATAGACAAACTCCTCAATGCGCTTCACCGCCGGCTTGCCCAGACCCAGCCAAAGAGAAGTGAGCGACATCCGGTGCACCCCGCGTGTGGCCCTTTCACCGAAGGCAGCCTGCATCTCCGCCGGCAATCGACGCGTGATGTTTCCCATTTGCCAGACCGGGATCAACAACACCAGCGCGGATCCGAACAATAGCGCTGTGCCAGCGTGCGCATCGCGCCCGCGGAGGAACGTGCCCGTGCAGGCCAGCACGAGAGCCGGTATGGCGATCCGATGTCCATACTCGGTGGCCAACAAGGTGAACTGCCAGTTCAACCGGGTATCGATGAGCACCACCACATGCAACGCGAGGAGCGCACACAAGATGGCAACCATCAGCCGAAGACGGACCCAGATGGTTACCATGCGAAACAACGGAACAACTTGCCCTCCATCACCGGCTCCATGCTACTTGCTGGCGAGGATGACGGGGCCCTCCACCTCCGGCACGCCACCTTCCTTCTCCAGGCTGACGGCGAATTTTGCCACTTCCGCGATGTGCTTGACCGGGTGGAAGATGACAGAGGCTTCACCCTTCTCATCCACCCTCACCACGCCAGCGTTCACCGGAGTGCGCTGTTGTTTGCAGAAGACCCAGAGCTGGTAGTCCTTGCCCGGCTGGACCGTCGGCATATGAGCCAACTTGATGATCCCTTCCTGCTTGGATTGATCCCAGACCACCAGTACCTCCCCCTCTTCATAGCGCTTCACACTGGCCCGCAGCATGGAGACTTCCATGCTGGCCACAGCGATGCCCTTGCGGAGTTGCTCCGCCTCTGCAGAGAGCTTGGCATATTTGTCTCCTGCCTCCGCCACCTGGGTCTGCAGTTTCTCCCGCTGTGCCCTCGCATCCTCCACCTCACCTCGTGCGGCGACTTCACTCTTCACCAAGGTGGTGACGCGGTTGCTCAGTTCACGGTTGGCGGTCCACAGGCCTGCTGCGGACACGGCAATCGCGGCAGCGGCGGCCCAGGCAACCCACGGGCTGCGCACCACTTTCCAGGCGACGGAAATGGGAGTGACCTTCGCGCGGCGCTGGCGTTTCAGGGTCGCGAGAAGCTGCTCGCGCACTTCCGCCGGCGGTGTCTCCGGCGGAAGCAGGTGCACGATTTCCGCGGCTGCCTCGGCGAGTTCCGCATGCTCCTCACGCAAGCGGGGATCATAGCGCCACTCGCCCTCCAGCAGCCGCACCTCTTCAGGCGTGAGTGCATCGAGCGCGTGCAAGGCGATTTGTTCCTGCTGCCGTTCGGTCATGTCTCGCCTCCTTTCAAGATATCGCGCAGCCGTAACAGACCGCGCCGGATATTGGTCTTCACCGTTCCCAGAGGTTCATCAAATTTCTCGGAAAGCTGGTAGTGGGTCAACCCTTTCAAAAACGCCCACTCAATGGAACGTCGCTGCGCCTCGGGCAGGGCCTCCAGAGCCCGGCGCACGATGCCGGCTCGCTCTGCACGGTCAGCCGCACGATCCGCCCGCTCCACGCCGGAGCCATCGAGCTCAGGCAGGAGTTCTGCCGTTGCCTCCTCCACCAGCTTCGCCCGGCGACGCACGGAGCGGAGCCGGTCGATGGCCTTGTGGCGGAAGATGATGACCGCCCAGGTAAAGGCCTTGCTCTTGGTCGCATCGTAGTCATGAGCGCGATCCCACAGATAGAGAAAGCCCTCCTGCAGGGCATCACGGGCCTCCTGCTCATCATTGAGCACCCGGCGGGCAAGGGCAAAGAGCGGGCCGGAAAAACGATCGTACAGCTCGGCGAACGCAGCCTCATCCCGTGCGGCAACGCGTTGCAGAATGGCTTCGTCTGTTTCCTCCTCCATGCAGTAGCTCCGGGATGAGCGCACGGGGCGCAGCTTTGCCTGTGGCGCGAGCACAGCGGCAGGCCGAATCGGAGAATTCGTAAGCTGTAGCAGCGGTGAGGCGGTCACACAACTTTTTGCGACGGTCGGGAGGCTCTGGATTCAGCGCGACTCATTCCCGGATGGACCAGCGACCAGCGTGCTTGACTCCGACGCGGCCATCCAGTGTCATGAAAGCCATGGCGCATCCACCGGACTCGGCACTCTCTTCCTGATGAACCCCTTGCAATTCGGCGTGTATGTCCTCGGTGTGGCTTGCTGTTGGCTCGGAGCCCTGCTGGCACGGAGGTTTCCAAGGCAATGGTGGATGGCGCTGCCTCTGGCCCTTCTCGCAATTCCCTGCGCGGTTTATGGGCTCTACTACGCGCGCCTTTGGGACGAGCCGGTCTGGCTGTACGAGTTGCGCTCGCGGCCGGGTACCGAGCTGCTGGCATCCCTGGGCGGTTTGCTGGTGGGATGGTGCCACTGGCACCTGCCGAAGCGATTTGCCGGGTCGCTGGGGTTTGTCTCGTGCTTCTTCGTGCTGTGGTTGTCGGTCCCGTATCTCAAGCAGATCCTCAGCCCGCTGCGAAAAGACGAGCTTCATGAAAAGTGGAGGGATGGCGTGTGCATGCAGAGCTCCTCCTCCACCTGCGGCCCCGCCAGTGCGGCAACGCTTCTGAAAGCCATGGGCATTGAGGTGACGGAGAAGGAACTCGCTGCGGACGCCTTCTCAACGAGCAGCGGTACGGAGAACTGGTACCTGAACCGCGCCATCGAAAACCGTGGTGTGGACTGCTCCTATGTCCTGCGCGATCCAGCTTCCTCCACCCTGCTCTACCCGGCGATCGCGGGAGTGCGCCTGGGAGCGCGTGCAGGACATTTCATCGCCATCCTCGGAGAGACACCGGATCATTACATTGTCGGCGAGCCCATGTCCGGGCGCCGATTGCTGCGCAAGGACCGCATGGATCGCAGCGGCTATGAGTTCACCGGATTTTTCATGATGCTGCAAAAGGCAGCAGCAAAGCACTAGAGCATTTTCTATTTAATTTGTCGCATAGTTGGCATGACGAAAAAAATTGGCGCAGTGCTCTGGTGAGAAAGTGTCCAGGGCTTGTGCGACGGCTGTTTCCAGGCCTTCAAAAGTGCGTTGGGCTGCGCGGCGCAGGTGGGCTTTGAGCTTGGCAAAGGCCATCTCAATGGGATTGAGGTCAGGGCTGTACGCCGGCAGATAAATCAAGCGCGCTCCTCGTGCTTCGATGGCCTGCGCCACTCCACTGACTTTGTGGCTGGCCAGGTTATCGCAGATCACCATGTCGCCAGCGGCCAGTTGCGGAGCCAGGAACTGCTCGATGTAGGCCAGAAAAGCAGGTCCATTCATGGGACCATCCAGAACACAAGGAGCACAGAGGCGGTCATGCCGCAGCGCCACTACCAATGTCGCCGTATGCCAGTGGCCGAAGGGCACCGCACAGCGGCAGCGTTGTCCACGAGTAGAACGCCCATACAGCCGACTCATTTTGGTGTTGAGTCCTGTCTCATCCAAGAAGACCAGTTGATGGCCGTCCCATTGGGGCTGCTGCTCACGCCAGAGCTGGCGTGCGACTTGCAAATCAGGCCGCTCTTGCTCGGCGGCGTGAAGCGTTTTTTTTATAGCTCAAGCCCAGCTTCTCAAGCCGATGCCACAGGGCAGTGGTGCCAATGCGGATGTCCAACTGCTTGCTCAAACGCTCACACATCTCCTCCAGACTCAGATCAGGTTGTTGGGTGATCCATTGATGCAGCACCTCATCATGCCCCTCGAGACGCGAGCGCCGGTATCCACCTCGCTGCTTGGGTTCCACAGTGCCCTCTTGCACATGACGCTTCCAGAAGCGTTCTACACTGCGTTTGGAAACGCCAAAGAGTCGCGCGAGTTCTTCGGCACTTTGTCCCCGGCGTCGCCCGGCCACCAGTCGCTTGCGCAGATCCAGACTGAAGCTCTTCATGAACTCCACTCTACACCATCCTTAATGTGCGACAAATTAAATAGAAAACGCTCTAGGGCTGCGGAGGTGGACTCGCTGGAGGCGGCACCGCAAGTGGCGTTGGCACCGGTGCAGGAGTTTGAACTGGTGATGGTGCCGGTGCAGAAGGCACACCATTTGCATTCGTCCGTGACTCCGGCGCAATGTGCTTCAGATACTTGAAGAAGTCACTGTCCGTCGTCAGGATCACAGTGCTGTCGCGGCCGAGCGTGGTCTTGTAGGTCTCCAGCGTTTTGAGGAATTGATAAAAATCCGCAGCGCCCGGACGGGTACTGTATGCTTTCGCGTAGATCTCCGTGGCCTGAGCATCCGCCTTGCCCTGCAGTTCCTGGACGGTGCGGTACGCGCCCGACTCAATCTCGCGGAGATCCTTTTCTTTCCGCCCGGTGATCTTCGCCGCCTCGCCCGCCCCCTCGGAGCGGAAGCGCTCGGCAATCTGTTGCCGCTCACTGACCATGCGATCATAGATCTTTTCCGTGACCCTGGCGTTGTAGTTGATGCGCTTGAAGCGGACATCCAGCAATTCAATCCCAACGCGTTTCACTTCCCCAGCGGCAATCTTGAAGATCTCCTGATCCAGCACCGCGCGTCCGCGCTGAATGGCGGGCAAGTTGGCGGCATTGGGATTCACCTCGGCAAGATCGGGATCCACCGTCAGCTTGCGTGTCTTGTCCGAGCGGATGACTTCAATGAGGTCATGGCTGGCAATGACATTCATGGTGGCATTCCCGATGATGGTCGAGAGGCGGGACTGGGCAGTGCGCTCATTGTTGAGCTGTTCCAGATACGCGCGCGGATCGGAAATGCGCCAGCGTGCGAAGTTGTCTACCACGACATAGAGCTTGTCCTTGGTTGGCATCTCCATCGCAGGTCCATCCCACTCGAGGATGCGCTTGTCGAAGCGGTTCACTGTCTGGATGAAGGGCACCTTAAAATGCAATCCGGCCTCGCTCTTCGCGGGATCCTCATTGACGGGCTGTCCCACCGGTTTGCCAAACTCGGTGATGATCACCTGCTCCACCTCGGAGACGGTGTAGGCGCTGCTGAAAAGGAGGACGAGGAAGACAAATCCCCCAAAGGCAGCCAGTGCGAGTGTAGCAGGCTTCATTATCTACGAGGGGACTGGGGTGTCTGACGGGGAGCAGCAGGAGCCTGGGGAGCGGCCTGCGGCGCGAACTGCTGCAAGTGCATGAGGGGCAGGAATTGCCTGGCCTCACTGTCGAGGATGATCTTCGCACCGAGTTGAGGAATCACCTCAGCCATCGTTTCCAGATAGAGGCGCTGACGAGTGATGTCCGGCGCTTTCTCATACTGCTCCAGCAACGCCTTGAACCGGGCCACGTCACCCTCAGCCTCATTCACGCGCTTGATCGCGTACCCCTCGGCCTCGCTGATCTTCTGCTCAGCCTCGCCCTTCGCTCGTGGCACCACTTTGTTGTACTCCCCGTTGGCGACGTTGATCATCGTCTCGCGCTCCTGCTGGGCTTTGTTCACTTCATCGAAGGAACTCTGCACCGGCCGGGGCGGATGCACGCGGTTGAGCTGCACCTGATCAATGTGAACACCGAGTTCCAGCCTGGTGACGAGAGCCTGGAGTTTTTTCAGCATATCATCCTGCATTTCCGCACGACCAAAGGTCAACACCTCGTCCACCAGACGATCTCCCACCACCTCGCGCATGACGGACTCGGAAACGTCACGAAGCGTACCTCCCGGCTCGCGCACATTGAAGAGAAAGGCCTGGGGATCGGAGACATGGTACTGGATCACCCACTCCACCTCGGCGGCATTCAAGTCGCCTGTCACCATGTTCTTCTCCAATTCCGGTTCATCAGAGAACTGATCCGGATTGGTGGTTCCAGAGTAGGTGCCGAAACCAAACTCCATTTTCATCTGCCTGCGCACCGCCACTTTTGTCACCGTATCGATGCCGAAGGGAATCTTGAATCTCAACCCCGGCTCCACCACGGTCTTGAACCTGCCAAAGCGCTGTACCACCGCCACGGAATCCGCCTCGACCGTGTAGTAGCTCGTGAAGACACCAATGAGCACCAGTCCTGCAATGAGAATCGCCAGGATGCCCCGCGGGTTGATGCGCATCGCCGGAGCCTGGTCCATCCAGGACGGTTTATTGGAAGAGGTTTGGGACATAGGCGCCAGTCAAAATAGCAGCGCACCGGAACCCAGCAACCAACATAGGGTGTCGGCACATCACTGCACCGATCCCCCGTTGCGACTCGTGCAGCCCTACTCAGCCGCGCCTTCCGCTTTGGCCTTTTTCCGCTTCGTTGGCTTCTTCCCATCCAGAGCGGCAAGACGCTCCTCGAGCTCCTTTACCCGGTCGAGCAACTCAGGCACGCGGGCAGGATAGGTGAGCATGCGGCGGCCTTCGATGAGGGGCTTGGCAGGATAGCCCGTGTAAGCACCCGGTGCGGGATAGTCCTTGGTCACGCCGGATTTGGCGAGGAAGGTCACCTTGTTTCCAATGGTGAGATGTCCCGCCACGCCCACCTGGCCAGCCATGGTCACGAAGTCACCCAGGCGCGTGCTGCCGGAAATGCCCACCTGCGCGACAATGACGCAGTGCTTTCCGATGACGCAGTTGTGCGCGATCTGCACCAGGTTGTCGATCTTGGTGCCTTCGCCGATCCACGTGCGGCCAAACCGCGCGCGGTCGATGGTGGTGCAGGAGCCGACCTCCACGTCGTCATCGAGCTGCACGATGCCCACCTGATCGATCTTCAGGTGCTTGCCCTCGCTGAACTCATAACCGAATCCGTCCGTGCCGATGATGGCGCCGCTGTGGATGATGACGCGGTTGCCGAGTTTGCAGCGCTCCTTGACCACCGCATTTGCATGAATCACACACTTGGCGCCCAGCCGCGTGTTGCGGCCAATGAATGCCCCGGCGTGGATGAAAGACCCGTCTCCAATGATGGCGCCATCTTCGATCACCACATTCGGCCCCACATAGGTCATGTCTACGTTAATCTGAGCCTTCGGGCTGACGAAGGCAGTGGGATGCACCCCGGGATCAAAAGTCTGCTTGGGCGGACCGTACCGCTGGATGATGGTGGAAAACTTCAGCGTGGGATTCTCCACGCGGATAACTGCCATGGACGGAGGCAGGTCCGTGAACTGGCGGTCGACAATCACTGCACTGGCACTGCTCTTCTGCAGCGCCACGGCATAGCGTGGATTTCCCAGAAAGGTAATCTCGCCCGGCTCGGCCTCCTGGATGGAATTGAATCCGGTCACGACCATATCCGGGTCGCCGGCGGTGATCTCACCTTCCACGAGAAGGGCGATTTTGTTAAGTGAGGTGTTCATGACTTGGCCGGAATAAATACAAATCCCCGCCTTGAAGGCAACCTCAAGGCAGGGATTTGAAATGAACGAGAATCGGAAAGGAGGCTTACTTCTTCGAGCTCTTCTTCGCAGGCGCAGCGGGAGCAGGCTCCGGCGCCGGGGCGGGGGCAGGAGCGGGAGCAGCCGCACCACCCGCAGGAGCATCCTTGTTAAGCTGCACAATCACTTCGGAAGTGAAGTCCTGCATCACGCCTTCCTTGGCATGCAGCATCACCGGGAAACCGGTCACGCCGACAGCAGACTTGTCGAACACCATGTCGTAGCCATCAGCCTTGGATTTTTCAGCCACCACCTTGAGCACCTTGCCGTAGATCTGCTGGCGCTGCAGGGCAGCTTCATTCTGAAGCTGGCCGTCGCGGCGGCGGCGTTCCTTTTCAAGCTGCTCGGAGAGGGAGCGGAGTTCGCTGGCCTTGGAGTCGAACTCGCCCGCCTTCTTCGCGCGGATCTGTTCGCTGAGGACCGGGTCACGAGCTTCCTTCATCAACTGCTTGGCTTCTCCGTCGAGCTTCTTCAGCTTGCCAAGCATCTCCTGCATTTCCTCGTCGAACTTGGCCTTGTTCGTGGACAGCAAATTTCTGGCGGTCGCGGTTTCGTGAAACTCATCGAGGACGCGGCCCATGTCCACGACGCCAATCTTGAGATCAGCAGCGTGGGTGGCAGCGGTAAGGGACAGAGCAGCAATGAGCGCAGAGAGATATTTCATGAGGAATGAAGCGAAGGCGGGGCTTGGGGGGAAGGCCGGGGTCTCCAGTATTAGAAACGGTAGCCAAGATTGAAGTTGAACTGGCCGCTGGAGTCGTTGTCTTCGTCAGCCTGAACCGGAATACCGAAGTCGAGACGGATGGGGCCGGTCGGCAGGAAGTAGAGGCGGAGACCGATACCCACGTCGGAGTTCACGTCGCCACCCATGTCATAGCTGTCGCCGCTGACCATACCGACATCGTAGAACACCGCGCCACGCACCTTCTCGATGATCGGGAAGGTAAGTTCTGCCGTGGCGTAAGCCGAGGTCAGGCCGCCGATGGGCTCGCCGTTTTCGTCCTTCGGACCCACGTCACGATAGTCGAAACCGCGGAGGTTGTTGGCGCCACCGAGGAAGAGACGCTCAAAGATCGGCACTTTGTCGTTGCCATCCACCGTGCGGAGGGCGCCTTCAAAGCTCAGGATCATATTGCCGGGCAGGCTGAAGAACTGGGCGCCTTCGATGCTGAATCCGTAGGCATCCACATCACCGCCAGCGGAGACCATGGCACCAGCCTGGACCTTATGGCCCGAGGTGGTCAGGTAGACGTTGTCGCGGGTGTCATGGACGAAGCTGAAGTCGAACTTGTTCTGGAAGTACTCACCCTCTTCATCCTTGATGATTTGGGAGGCATCGTCATCCACATCCATGATCTCGACCTGACGGGAGGTGAAGGTGACTTCGGCATAGGCGTGTTCGCCAATCGGCTTGCGCAGGTTGAGCGAGGCGCCGTATTCGCGCTGGTCATACACATCGCTCAGGTAGTACAGGTCGCGATAGAAGAGATCCACGCCGAAGGACAGACGCTGACCAAAGAGCCAGGGCTGCACCCAGCTCACGCTGAAGTCGCGGCGCTTGTCACCAGCACGGATGTCGATGTTGAAGCGCTCGCCACCGCCGGTGAAGTTCGGCCAGTTGGTGATGTCGAAGTTCGTCTGGGTCAGGGAGAAGAAGCCGACCAGGCTGTCGATGGAGCTGAAGCCCGCACCCACGTTGATGGAACCGGTGGACTGCTCGGTCACCGTGATATCGATGTCCTTGTAGCCAGGGGTGCCGGTCGGGTTGTTGCGGAAGTCCACCGCGCTGAAGTAGCCCATGTTGGTAAGGCGGCTGCGGCTGCGCTCGATGCGGACGGTATTGAACTCTTCACCAGGGGCGAAGGCAAGCTCGCGGCGGATGACGCGGTCCTGGGTCTTGGTGTTGCCTTCGATGTTGATCTTCCGGATGTAGGACTTTTCACCTTCCGTGACGCGGTACACGATCTTCACCGAGTCTGTCCCGGCGGGGACAACGCTGGTGTCAATGCGGGCATCTGCGTAACCGCGGGAGCCATAGTACTCGCTCAGCATCTTCTCGTCATTGGAGATGTCCGTGGCGGAATAGGCGGCGCCACTTTCCATGATGAGGGCAGGATTCAGCTCCTCTGTGGTGAAGACCGTGTTGCCCTCGATGGCCACACCGGAAACGCTGTACTGGCGGCCTTCGTCGATCACGAACACGAGGTCGATCTTGTCGTCACCCACAGGTTCGCGGCGCACCTGCACCACCTTCGCGTACACATAGCCACGGTCCTGAACGGCGCGCTCGATGGTACGGATGTCTTCCTGCAGGAAGTCATTATTAAGCTTGCCCGACTGACCCCAGAGGTGCCAGGGGCGCTTTTCCTTGAGCTTCAGCTTCGAGCGGAGGGCCTTTTCCTTCACGGCGGTGAGGCCTTCGAAGCGGATGTCATGAATGACGCCACGTGCGCCTTCATTGATGTGATACACAACACGGACGAAACCAGCGGTGGGCAGGGACTCCAGCTTGTACTCCACGCTCACATCGGCGAAGCCCTTCTTGTTGTACAACTCACGGATCTTGTTGGCGCCGGTGAAGAGCTTGCTCTCTTCCACGGGCTCGTTGATCTTCACTTCCACTTCCTTGCGGAGGCGGTCAGCGTCAAAAACGGTGTTGCCGGTGAAGGCCACCTCCCCGATGGCGCCGCGGCCCGTCACCTTCACAAGGACGTTCACTCCACCTGCTACATCCTGGGTGGTGATGTCCACCATCTCTACAAGACCGGTGGCATAGAGATTCTTGATGTCGCGCTCCACGACTTCCTCTTCAAACGGCTGACCTGCGCGCGTGCCCATGTTCGCCTTGATACGGTTTTCATCGATCTGGGCGCCGCCAGCCGAGACCACCTGCACACTGCGCACAATTTTCTTCGTGGGAAGAGCCGCTTGGGCAAAGCTTCGTGCTGAAAACGTACCGGCGACCAGCAGGGCCAGTGTGATTCTAACGAGGTTGGTAAAAGTCATGGCAAACCGTGTGTTTTCAGATGGGAGTTGGGAGGCTGGCATATGGCGTCTGTGGCCATGAATCGTCAAGTTTGAAATACAGGATTTAAGTGGCAATGGCAAAGCAAATAGTTAAGATTACCTAAATTGTTAATACATGAATCGTGTAACAATTTAGGGTGCCTGAAGCCTGCTGTTTCCCATGCATTTTCCAGCATCCTCCGTGCCCTCTCTTGTGACGCTTGCGACCGGGAGATGATGCATCCAAGTTCACCCCGCCTTGAGTTCCAATTTCTACGATCAGACCGCTGCCGCCCCGGACTCGCCGTTCGATGTGGCGCTGCGCCCGCCGGACTTCTCCGAGTTCACCGGCCAGGAACGTGTGAAAGAGCGGCTCATGCTGATGGTGGAGGCGGCCAAGCAACGAGGCGAGACCCTCACCCACGTGCTGCTCTGCGGGCCGCCCGGCCTGGGCAAGACGACGCTCGCCAACATCCTGGCCACGGCGATGGGCTCTAGACTGCACAGCGCCAGCGGTCCCCAGATCGAGCGCGCCGGGGACCTCGCGGGCATCCTCACCAATCTCCAGGAACGGGACGTCCTTTTCATCGACGAAATTCACCGTCTGCACCCGAGCATTGAGGAGTACCTCTACCCGGCCATGGAGGACTTCCGGCTGGACATCATCATCGACCAGGGACCCAAGGCCCGGACCATCCGGCTGGACCTGCCGCCCTTCACCCTGGTCGGGGCCACCACCCGGGCGGGCATGCTCACCGCCCCGATGCGCGGACGCTTCGGCATCCCGAACCGTCTGGACTATTATACGGCGGAGGAATTGAAGGGCATCCTCATCCGCTCCGCCAAGCTCATGCAGGTGGAGATGTACCCCGCCGGGGCGGAAGAGATCGCCCGCCGCTCCCGCGGCACCCCCCGCGTGGCCAATCACCTGCTGCGCTGGGTGCGTGACTACGCCCAGGTCCGCGCGCAGAACATCATTACCGGGGAAGTGGGCGCCGCCGCGCTCACCATGCTCGACATCGACGAAGATGGGCTCGACGAAATGGACAAGCGCATCCTCGACGCCGTCATCAACAAGTTCAACGGCGGCCCAGTCGGGCTGAACTCCGTGGCGGTGGCAGTGCACGAAGACGCCAGCACACTGGAAGACGTCCACGAGCCCTACCTGGTGATGCAGGGCTATGTGCAGCGCACCCCGAGGGGCCGCATCGCCATGCCAGCCGCCTACAAGAAGCTGGGCCTGCCCGTGCCAATCGCATTGCGTGATATCCAGGGAGCACGCGATGCCCAGGGCGAACTTTTCGGCTGACACCGCCCCCCAGAGTCTCAGTCCATGCTCACCAACCTGACCATCCTCTTCGAACGACTGCGGGACGCGGAGTACGCCCACCTGCTGCTGGAGCAGTTGCCACTCTTCGGTTTCCTGTTTGGCCTGCTGTTCTTTGTGATAGGCCTCTACCTCCATGAGGACAAATGCCGCCTCGTGGCCCTCATGGTGATCCTGCTGGCCTGCGGCAGCGCCGTCTATGGAGCGGAACTGCGACAGAAGTCGATGACGCGCATCTTGCAGGGCTGCGAAATCACCCAGGTCCCCTTCATCAAGGAACAGACCAAGGTCCGCCAGGACACTCTCTGGGTGTACTACACCGTCGCTGGGCTGGCCGTGCTCGCCCTCGTGGGTGGTGGAGGAAAGCTGGGCACGTGGCTGAATCTCGCCCTCATGGCCGGAGTTGCCTCAGCTCTGGTCTTTTCCCTCTGGCTGCACATGAAAGAGGCGGAGGTCTTCCACCGGAACATCAAGAAGGTCGTGAACCGGGCCAACAAGGTCACTTGACCGACGGCGTCGGCGTCAGGCCTTTCAAAGGAGCGCGGACACTCTTGTCCGCTGCCCCTGACTCACAACCTTCTTTCATCTGGCAGGCAGGGCCACCTCCTACCAGCTGCTCCCGAGACATCGCTCGTATCTTCCACATGAAGACGGTTGCTGCGCAACAGCACGGCGGACAAGAGTGTCCACGCTCCTTTGCCCAGGCCTTCGCTCCCAGCAAAACGATCCTTGTCAACTGCTGACGGTATGAGCCTGCGATGCCAGCTCCGGCAAGGCCTCGCGCATCACCTGCTCCACCCGATCCGGCGTCACCTTGGTCATGCAATCATAGTGGCCAAAGGGGCACTCGCGGCGGAAGCACGGACTGCAGGGCACATGGTACCTCACCACGCGATGCTGCGGTCCCAGCGGCCCGGTGAGCACGGGCTCGGTGCTGCCGAAGATGCTCACCGTGGGCACACCCAGTGACGCAGCGAGGTGCATGGTGCCGGTGTCATTTGTGAGCAGCAAGCGACAGGTGCGCAGGCGTGCGATCAACTCGGACAGGCTGGTCTTGCCGACCAGATTGGTGTGCTTCACCTGGGGTATGAGGCGGCTGAGTTCCTCGCCCATGGCTTTCTCGTTAGGCGCGCCAAAGAAGACCCACTCCACCTCCGGCCATGTGGCGGAAAGCCGCTTCGCCACCTCGGCAAATCGCTCGAGCGGCCAACGTTTCGCAGGTCCGTACTCAGCGCCGGCGCAAATGCCGATGGAGGTTACAGCACCAGCATTCGCCACACCGGAACCAGCCACATCGAAGAGCGACGGATCATCCACCTTCGCGCCACAGTTCGCCGCGAGGCGAATGTAACGGTCCGCATGGTGCTCGGGTGGTCCCGTCACCTTGGGCTCCGGCACGATCTGGTGCAGCCAGCGCGCACGAAGGGAGCCACGGTACCCGACCAGCCGAGGAATATCGGCATGCCACAGTTCCAGCGTGGAGCGGGTGCTGTTTGTCAGCAGGATGGCCGCGTCATAGGTGGCGCGCTGCCGTACCTTCCGCGCCACGGCGCGGATGCCTTCGCCCTTCTCCTTGCCGATGATGTCATCGACCTCCGGCACCGCCTTCCAAAGTTCTGCGAGCTTCGATGGGGTGAGAATGGTGAGGCGCAGATCCGGGCGACCGCGCTTCAGAGCGCGGATCGCAGGAAGCGTCATGCACGCATCCCCCAGCCAGTTCGGTGAGCGCACCAGCAGGTTGAATTTCTGCAGCCGGCTGATGTCATAGCCGACGGGGAGTGCAATACCACGCCGATACTTTGAGAGCAGGAATTCTGGCTGGGGAGTCTTCCAACGATTGTGCACCCAGAACCAGTTTTCCGGAGCCCGGCGAATCACAATCTCCAGCGCGATATTCAGCATCGCGGTGAGTCCTTCCGCCGTGGTCTTTTTCTCACCGCTGTTGATGGGCGGATAGCAGACCATGCGCCAGCGCGCCAGACCATCATTGAACATCGCGATGGGAACCAGCGGCGTGTCTACGCGCAGCGACATGAGTGCCGCAAGGCTGGAGGTGCTGGCCAAGCGATCAAAGAAGGGACACCACACCCCCTTGTCCCCGGCATGCTGATCCACCAGCACCCCCATGGCTCCCTTATAAGTGCGCATGTGCTGGATGGGACCGCTGAAGCCCTGGCTGCGATCGAAGAGCGTGTAGCCCAGCTTCTCCCGGCGACGCTTCACATGCTCATTCAGAAACGAATTGCCGAGGGGCTGGAAGACACTGGCAGGCTTTATACTGCCACTGGTGAAGAGGGAGGGCACCTGCGTGAAGATTTCCCAACAGCTCAAATGACAAACGGCATAGAGCAGCGGTTTCCCCTCTGCGGCCACCGCTTCCGCATGGTGCATGCCCTCCACGGTGACGTGGGACTCCACGTCCTTCTGGGACATGAGCGGCAGCTTCAAGCCACAGAGGAAATTCTGCCCAAGAGAGGCGAAGTGCTCACGTGCCGTGGCCTTGATCCAAGCATCATCCTTCTCCCGGCCAAAGGCGATGCGCAGATTCGCCTGTGCCAGTTTGCGATAGCTGGGAAAGAATGTGTGCCCGATGAGACCACAGGCACGGCCCACCAGTGCGCAGGCCTTCAACGGCATCAAGCCAAGCACGACCTCCACCGAGCGGAACAGCAGGTAAATCAGGTACTGCCCCGCCCGCGAGATACTCTTTCCAAAGCCCGTGCGCGCCATGAGAGGCTATGCCGCAGAGTGAGGGTCCGCGCAAGACCGGACCATGGGGTTCCACTGGCGAACGTGTAGCTTGCCCTCCCCTCCTCGGCGTGCCACCAGTGGTCATGACACCTCCCACAAGGAATGTGCTTCAGAGGGGCCTTCTCCGCCTGGCTCAAGCCGCCATCGTAATCATGGCGTTTGTCGCCCTGGGGAATCTTGCCGGCTCTGAATGGGGACCGCTGAAGAAGCTGGTTCACTTCCCGGCACACTGGGCTCCGCTCGCTTTGGTAACGGCCTTGACGTTGGCAGTGATGAAGCGGTGGAAATGGGCCGCAGCCGCGAGCGTCCTCGCAGTGGGGTTCGGAGCCCAGGTGGCCACGCTCTGGCTGCCTCCTTCCCAAGATACGACGGTGACGACTGCCGCGGGCGCTCCTCCCCCGGCAACGCTCACTGTCCTGTCCTTCAATGTCTTCAGGGGCAACAAACGTCACAAGGAAGTACTCGATGCTCTTCAGAAGGAGCAGGCGGATGTGGTGTATCTCACCGAAATGTCGCCGGAGTGGTTCTGCGGGCTGAAGCCTCTGGAGAAGGACTACCCACACCGGGTCACTAAAAAGAACAGCAGCGACTGGCTCTTGAGCAAGCATCCTTTGGAGAACGCAGAGATCCTCTCCATGACCTACGCCAGCGCCAGGTCTGCACTGGCAGACTCCCCCGGCAATGCCACACTTCCAGAAGAATGGAGTTCCACATGGCATAATGATGATCTGGTGGTCGGCACGGTGATCTTCCATGGCACACGAATTCGCCTTGCAGCGCTGCATCCTCCAATTCCCAGCAATGCCTCGCGCGTCATCCAGCAACGAGCGTGTGCGGCCATTTATGCCAGGGCGCTGAATTCGGATCCCAAGGCAGATGCAAAACTGCTGATGGGCGATTTCAACACCACCTCCTTTTCTCCGACTTTTCGTTCCATCCTAAGCCGGACGGGCCTCAGTGACACTGCACAGGGGTATGGCTATCTCCCCACCTGGGGACCACGTCTCCCACGTGAGCCCATCCTGCCCTGGCTCGGCATTCCCATCGATCACATCCTGGCGAGCGAGAATGTTTCGATACTGCACTATGAGACCGGGCCGCCACTGGGTTCGGATCATCTCTGGGTCAAAGTGCGCATGACCATCGGTGCAAGCCTCGCGCCACAAAGCAAAAGCAAGTCCCTTTCCCACGCGGAACTCAACCCGGCCCAAACATATTCTCCCACTCAGGAGGCCCCTCTCCTTGCTTCAAATCCGCCAGCCACTGATCCGGCTCGTTCATCAACGCTTGCAAGTGCGTCACAAATCCCTGCAGGAACACTTCCACCTCGTCCGGATCATACAGCAGTCCGTCAAAGCTCATCCACACGTCCAGATCGTTTGGAGAACTGACGGTGGAAAGGCTCAAGCCTGATGTCTCCAGTCGCTGTCCATGCTCAAGCCAGCCTCTGGACTCCACGCCCTCCAGGCTGAGAGCTTCACCGGGAAGATGCATGTGCTGATACACCACCTGCACTTGCGGAACTTCTTGTCCGGTAGCCTGCAGATGCTCGACGAGCTTCTCAAAGGGAAGCTCCCGGCGCAATGAAAGCTCGTCCAACTCACCGCGCAGTTGCAGTACGTACTCACGGAATGTGCTGTCCGGCGAGACCTTCACACGCACCGGCACCATGCTGACGAACATGCCCATGAGCTGGCCCGCAGCCATGCGCTTGCGATCAGACACATAAGTGCCGACGATCGCCTCCTGCTCACCCAGCCGATCACAAAGATAAGTGGCGAAGGCTGCGAAGAACACCGTGTACAGGGTTGTTTGCGACTGTCGCGCAAACGCCTCCGCGCGCTCTTTCGTCTCCAGCGGTACCAAGCCGTGCCTCGTGGTCGCCCGCGAGGGAATGGTCGTGGGCGGTTGCCTCCAGGCGAAGGGAAAGTGCAATTCCTTGGGTGGCATCTTCCAATAGTCCCGCCACCATGCCAGGCGCTCCTGATAGGGCTCGCCCTCAGGCCGCAACCATTCCCGCTCCCACACCGCGAAGTCTGCGATCTGCCATTCCAATGGTTCCAGGGCTGGTGGGTAGCCTTTGCAAAAGGCGGAGTACAACCGCCCCAGCTCCCCGAAAAAAACACGCAACGCATCCGCATCACAGAGCAGGTGGTGAAAGACCAGCATCAAGCGGTAATCCTGCTCCGCAATCTTGATGACTGTGGTGTCGAACAGCGGAAGAGCGCCGATATTCATGGGCTTCATCACCCTCTCGCGCGCACGCCTCAGCAATTGTTCCTCGGTTTGCGTCGAGTCCTCCGCTGTCCAATCCACCTCTTCCACTATCGCTGGCCCGGTGGGATGCACGATCTGGACATAGGTGCCCTCATGCAGAGCAAACGTGGTGCGCAGCATTTCATGCCGGCTGACCATTTCAGCGAGCGCGCGGCGCAGGGCTTCCACATCGAGATTCCCTTTCAGGATAAACCGTGGATTCACGATGTTCGCGTCGCGCTCGGGCGGAAGGCTGGCATGTTTCAGAAGACGTTCCTGGGCCAGTGTGGCAGGCAGCGGATGCTCGCGAGAGGAACTGGGCTTCTGCAGTTCCAGCTCGCCCTGCCCGGACCTCGCCAGCAACTCCGCCACTTCTTCGATCGACGGATGCTTGAGCAGCACCGTGGCATGGAGATCACGTCCCAGCCATGCGGCAAGATCCCCCGTGAGCATCAGCATCGACAGGGAATCCAGACCCAGGCTGGTGAAGGACTCCTCCAGCCCAATGTCTTCCGGTGCACACTTCAGGGTGTCTGCCACCTTTGCAATGAGCCAGTCCCGGATGTCGCTCTGAGTCACTTCCTTGATTGCCATAGCTTCAAAGATCGATCCATCCACGCTACCTTGGTTGCATGGCGTTGTATTTTTCCGCTCGATGTCTTCGGCAGGGCAGCTGGACGCAGCAACACCACTTCGTGAACGGATAGGTCATGTTGCGCCGCGACCGCTTCGCGAATGTGCTTAACGATGGTTTGCAAGGCGGATGCAATCGGAGATATCAACGTGGCGGCACCATTCTGCCCGTCGCTGGTTCTCTCCAGTTCCACTGCGATGATGAGTTTCGCATCATCCTCCACTTCCGCCTGGAAGGCCGCGCAACCTGATGAGCGAATCGACGGATGGCTCGCGCACACCGTGTGCTCGATGTCGCCGGGATCGTGATTGCGACCGGCAATGATGATCAGGTCTTTGATACGACCGGAGACATACAACCCACCGTCATGGATGAAACCCAGATCACCGGTGCGAAAGAAATGCGCGCCTTCCACGTCAGGCAGAGAGGCATCAAAGCCATGCGTCGTCTTCATCCCACCTAGCCAATATCCCTGCGCCACGTTCGGGCCCGAGATCCAAATTTCTCCAATCATTCCCGGTGCGCAGCGTTCCCTTGTCTCTGGATCCACGATCACGATCTGTTGCTGTCCCCACGTGTGACCGCAGCTTACAAGGATGCGTGAGGGAGTGCCCGCTTCAGCGACTGACACCTCCTGCGCGCGATGATTCTCCAAACTCGCAGCGCTGAAACACGCCGCATGCGCACCTGTGGACTTGCCTGCTCCCGCGACAAACAGCGTCCCCTCCGCGAGTCCATAACAGGGATACAACGCCTGCTTTCGAAAACCGCACGAGGCGAATGTTGCGGCAAACCGTTCCATGGTGGCATGACGCACCGGTTCCGCACCGCAGAACGCGGTCTCCCAGCTGCCAAGGTCCAGGCCAAGGCACTGCTCCCCCGAGATCTTTTGCGCGCACAGTTCGTAGGCGAAGTTCGGAGCACCGCTGAAGGTGGCACGTCGTTGCGCCATCGCCTGCAGCCAGCAGACTGGTTTCATGAGAAAGACCTCGGGAGGAATGATGGCGCACTCGGTGCCTAGATAGAGGGCTTGGAGCACATTGCCGATCAAACCCATGTCATGAAACAGCGGCAGCCAGGTGACAATGCGTGTGTCCTTCGTCTGACCAAAGGCCTCCTGCATCATGCGATGATTGGCCAGGAGATTTCCATGACTGACCATGACGCCCTTGGGCTGCGACGTAGAGCCTGAAGTGTATTGCAGAAACGCAAGTGATTCACTGTTCACCGCAGGTCGTCGCCACTGGCTCTCCAATCCTGCAGTTAGGGAATCCACGGAGGCAAAAGCCAGTCCCTCTATGCCTGCCTCTACCAATGCAGGACGAATGCGCTCCTGCATGCGCGAGGTGGTGAGAGCCAATGCCGCCTGCGAATCCTCCACCATGGCGCGCAGCCGGTGTGCCTTGCGATTCAAGCGCGGAGGATTGGCCGGGACAGCAATCACACTGGCATAAAGACAACCCAGAAACGCCACCACAAACTCCAGCCCGGAAGGAAACAGCAGCAGCGCACGCTGCCCTTCGAGTCCTTGTGATTGCAACCACGCGGCGACGGATCGCGCCTGCCGATCCAATTCCGGGTACGTGAGGAATGCCGTTTCCTGAACACCGTCCTGCAGGAATACAAAGGCCCTGCTTTGTCCACCCGTCGCAGCATGATGCTCCACCAGATCCATCAAGGTCTGCACGCGGTGCGGCACGCCAGTTCCCGCGCCGAGTGCGGCCTCTCCCCGGATGCTGTGCTGCGGGGTCAGCATGCAGGCAGAGGTTTCCTAAATTCCACTGTAATGGGAAACCCCTCCTTCAGACGCAAGGCTGTACCGGGAAGCGGATATCGCCTGATACCCGACGGCATGTGCATCTTCACATGCTTGAGCAGAAGGGCCAGAATCAACGGCGCTTCAATCATCACCAACCCCTGGCCGATGCACTGATGCCTGCCACCCAAGAATGGGAAAAACGCATAACGGTGGCGATCACGACTGCGTTCAGGAAGGAAACGCTCGGGATCAAATCGTTCAGGCTCTCTCCAAAAATCCGGATGCCGGTGGGTGGTAAAGGAACAAACGAGGACCAACCCTCCAGCGGGAATGCGAACTCCTGCGACGGTATCTTCCTTCACGGCCTGCCGTACCGCCACACTCACGGGTGGATAGAGACGCATGGACTCATCCAGCACCATGCGCAGGTAGGTGAGCTGTGAGAGATCGTCCACCACCGGAGTGCGTGAATCGAGCACGCGATCCACCTCTTCCACGAGCCGTTCGTAGACATCTGCATGGGCGGAGAGAAGTGCCATCGCCCATGAGAGTGCGATGGCCGTGGTCTCATGGCCGGCGATGATCATGGTGACGATTTCGTCCCGCACCTGTCGCGCGGTAAGCACGCCCTCGTCCCGCGCCTGCAACAGGGAGGACACGATGCCTCGTGCACTCCTCGGACCCGACTCAGCCTTTTGCGTGAGCTCCGCAACGATGGAATCCATGACCTCCATCGCTGATAGGAAACGTTCCCTGAGTTGGGGGTCGATGATCAGCGGCACGTTGAATACGACATCGGAAAGATCGCCCACATGCGCCATGATCACCTGGGCAGCATCGACCATCCGGACCACATCCTCCTGCGGCACTTCTCCAAACAATACGCTGAGAATAATTTCCAAGGTCAGTCTTCGCGCCTCAGCACACAATTCCAACACTTCCCCTGTTGCACCTTCTTTCTCCCAGCGACGGAGCATGCCCAGAGTGGATTGCACGATCACGTGACCAAATCCGTGAATGCATTTCTCGTGGAACGAGGGTTGCAACAGCCGGCGCTGCTGCTGCCAGTAGCGGCCATCGCTCGCGAGTAGTCCATCACCCAGCACCATCCTCATGAGTGCTGTCCTCTCGAAGTTGGCATTCTGCACGATGGCCTGCACGTGATCCGGATGATTGAACAGATGCACAAGACCATAGCCACTGTGGTACCGCACGATGTCACCCTGCTCGTGAATCATTTTCAGAAGATGACCCAAGGGGTCAGGCTCCGCTTCCAGTGATGGCGTGGTCTGGGGGAGTGAGGCCAGCATGCGTTGCTTGCGTGGGGGCAAAGGCCGGTGAAACCCGACACGCAAATTATGCGGGTCTATAAGGCGGCGGCAAACCCTAAGTGACAATATAATCGCAAAACCCCTCAGGGCCGCAAACCCACACCCATAAAACAGGCGTCTGCTGCTTCACGCGGCCTGCTGAATTCTTGAGCGACGCTTCCGTCCGGCCCACTCCACACCTGCAATCACCACCGCGCCACCGGCCAGGATCCACAACGCCACCTTCCGCTGCGGTTCGAGCGGCTTGTCGATTTCCAACTCAAGCGCGGCATGATCCTTTAACTTGCGGAAGTGATACACCGTCCCATTCAGTGGCACATCCACGGGCAGTGACACACGCCCCTGAGGCTTCAACTGCGGAGTAGTCGTCAACTGCACCGGCACCGGGTCCTCCCATCCTCGATTGACCTCATTGAGCATGCGGGCGCGGGTGTGATCTCTGGTCGTCCTGAAATACTCAGCGCGGGCGCGCTCCGTGTCTTCCTGGCCGCGACGTGCAGCCCTGTTGTTGGGATCCACACGAAGCACTTCTTGGAATGCCGCACTCGCCTGATCCATGTTTCCGAGGTTGAGGTAGCTGTATCCCAGCTGGAGATTCTTTTCGATCCCCTGCACTTGCTCCACCCGGGACGGTGTCACCGCCGGCTCATTTAGATCCTGATACCTCCGCGCTGCTCCAGGCTGAGCTGCACCCAAAGGCGAATTGGATGGAGCAGGGGCAAACGGATCAGCCCCCGCAGGTACAGAAGAAGCGGGAGGCACGGGAGCAAACGAATCCGCCGGGGCTGCAGGTGCGGCGGGAGCGAGGCTCATGTTGGGAGGTACTGAAGCGCCGAGGCCGCTCGAAGAATTGAAGCTCCCGCCGGATGCCGACTGTGCGGGCACCACCATCTCCTGGCCAACCCTGTATCCACCGTCGGCCTGCAGGAAATTGGCAGCACCACGCGCGTTGTTGAGCGTGACGTTCCCCTGGAGCGATGGCATCTGCGGCTGCTCCATCTGCGGTGTGGCCGCCTTCGCAGCAGGGGCGGAAGGCAGCGCCACCGGGGCATCTCCCCGAGTGAGGAAATCATTGCTCACGGCAACGTTATCGTTGAGCACGGTGTTGGCTCCCTGCAGCATCACCTTGCCTTCCTTGGCTTTTGGCGCCGCAGCATCCTTGTTGTAGTTCCAGGTGTTGCTGTTCACGGAGCCCGTGCCTGTGAAGGCACCTTGCTCCATCTGGACCTGCCATGTGCCGCTGCCGCTCTTGCTCAGCTTTCCAACACGCACTCTATTGTCCTTGAGCAGAACCTCCTGCTGCTTCAGTTGTTGCTCCAGCTGGGCATTGCTTTTGAAGCGCACTTCCTCGTCACCTTCCTTCAGCGTCGCGCGTTTGGTGACGGCAGGCTTGCTGTCGCCGCTGCTGCGAGAGAACTTGGACTTCTTGCTCTCCTGATACCGGTTCACTTCTTCCAATGCCTTGGTCGCATTGCCGAGTGCCTCCTTGACGTCATACTCGCTGCTGCTGCTCGTAGAAACGATGCGGTTCAGGCGGAGCACGTCACTCAGTTTCTGCTGCACCTTCTCGTCCTCGATCACTTCCTCGACCACCTCCTCCATGTTGCCATCGAACTCATTGAGCTCGTAGCCTTGGGGCACCCATACATTCCACAAGGTCCGTTCCACAGAGAGCCCCACGAGTTCGGGATCATCCATCGCCGCGGCATCCTTGATCGACGCACCATCCTTCGCCGGGACAAAGTACGTGAGCCTCACCTGCTGTGAGAGTTCACCCGCACGCATCTGGAGGAGCGGCACAAGGTGGCAGAGCTCGGCTTTTTCACCGGCTGTGGTGGCTGGTGTGCCCCGGTCGGCGCGCACCATTTCCTCACCGACCATCACCGTCACCAGTTCCGCATCCTTCGGGAGACGCACCGGCAGGAATTGCAGGGATCGATTCGCCAGGGAATACACCACCGTTTCCCAGCGCTCTCCATTGGGACGCAGGGCGGTGGTGATTTCCGCGAGCGTGACGATGGCGGCGTTCGCCGCAGTGGCCTGCGTGTTGGAGAAGGTGAGCTTCATCTCGGCGTCTGCGCTGCGCGCCTGGTACAGCTCGGGCGAAGCCAGCCCCTCGGGCAGCCACGGTACCGCGGAGGCCACCGACTTCTCCACCTGCTTGAGAGTCGTCTTCACCTCGCGGGAGGAACTGTTCTCCAGGATGAAGAACCGCCGCGAACGCGACGCGCCGTCCACCACCGCGAGAGGCAGCGCCGCTTCGGCAGCGGGCGGCTGCTCCCAATCCAGCGTGACAGAAGCAGCGCCGAGGATCTCTCCCTGGAAGGTGACGTTGTATTCCCTTGTCTCACCTTGCGTGGTTACCTGCACATCGCGCACATCCGGCCCGCTCACGCGAGCCTCCGGTGCGGAGGCTGGCAGGCGTACCTTCAGCCCGCTCACGGCTCCCTGGTCCACCGAAATGCCCACCTGCTGGGAGAAGGCAAGCATCTCATCCGCCGAGCGCACGAGGAGCACCGTATCCGCACTGAGCTTCGGCGGTTGGGGAATCAATGTCACTGTCGGGGCAGCGGGAGGCTGCTTGGCAGAAGCCGCATCAGGCTCCCAGAGCAGCTCACGCTTCGTCACCCAGGGAGGCGATACCGTAAAGACTGAGTGCCAGGAGGCAGGATCCGTCTCACTCCAGGCACGATCAAACTGCAGCCTCACATCCATGGCGGCATTCACCGCAAGGGCCACACGCGCCCTTTGTTTCGCCATCCCTTCAAAGAACACCACCGGGAGGCTGGCGGCCGTTTCACCCGGGGCACGCGTGGTGGCTGCATTCAACACGAAGCGGGCTTCTTTGACGACTCCACCGTCAAACTGCACGAATACACCACCCGCATCCCGCTGCCAGTCTCGCAGGCCTGAGCCCTGCACACTCTGCACCTCATATCCTGGTGGCAGCCTCAAGTACGCCTCGCTCAACGGCAACCGCCCTGCATGAAGTGTGGCGGCAATCATGATCTCCAGCTTGCTCACGCCCACCTGAGCCAGTGCCTCCACCGTGGCACTCACGATGTCCTCCGCGACTGCCACGGTGTAGGACAGTGTATCATCACCGCGCAGTTTCCAGGAGCTGAGGATCGAATCAGCGCCCTCCACGGGAAAGACTGCGGGAACACGCTGCGCTCCCGTGGATGCCACTGTCACTTTCAACGCCGGCGAGGCAAGGATCTGCACCACGCGCTCCACACGCGCCGCCTGCGCTCCCACGTGTGGTGTCTTGCGCTCACCATCCACGGTATCCCGCGCACGCAACGCCGACATGGAGAAAGCGAACGCATCCCGGACCGGCTTGAGCAGCCGTATCTCCGCCACCATCTGCCCGCCTTCACGGCGTAGGATCGCCTCCCGCATACCGGTGACGTTCCAACTCACCGGCCGCACATCTTCATCCATCGTAACGACGAACGCGGATCTCTCCGCGCCAGAGAAGGTGAAATTGAACCGTGCCTGCACCTGGTCCGACTTCTGGCGTGCGGTGACATCAGTCCTGACGTCGCAAGCCGCCGCGACTGCCTGCTCCACGGAGCGGCGCATGGCCTGCCGTTTCAGCGTCAGTTCATCGCCCTGGCTGGTATTGAGCACTAAGGTGAAGACACGTCTGCCCTCGCGCACTTCTTCGGACACCAGTGAGGTCTGCTTCCGGGGCGTGATATCCGGCAATCCGTCCGTAAGCGGTACGGAGACTCGCAACACGCTTGCGACCGCTGGAGGAATTTTCAACGCGGCATCCTGCCAGCCACGAGACAGGCCCACGCTCACCATCGCTTCCAGTTGATGCGCTCCCGGCTCCTCAAGAAGAATGCCGCCATCCTTGAGAGGCGCAGGGCGACCGTCCAACGTCCAGCCAACTACTGCGTTTCCTGCCGCGGACAACGGAAGCTCCACCCGCTGCCACTCGCCACGGGAGCCAATCTGGAACCGGCTCTTTACCGTGAAAGCGGCATCTTCCACGGCCACATCATGCATGGCGAGATTCACTGCCACACCAGTGTCAGTGTCCTTCTCCGCCTGATCTGGCTGCCGCCTCTCCTTGGCCTTCGCCCAGAGTTCCTGGAATACATCATAGTCGAGATAGAACCTGTTCGCCGACTGCTCCCTGATCGGCTTCGTGGCATCGAACGGGATGATCACCGTATGCGCTGCGCCATCCGGCGGTGGCGGTGGTGTCTGTTGCTGTGCATGCCCGATTCCAGCCACGCACCATGCGCTGATCGTCATTGCTGCCACACGCATCTTTTGCATCATCTCAACGAACGTTCTCACGCCACCACCTCCTTTTCGTTCGAGTTTTCCAACGGCCTTGTACGCTCTCTCCACCACTCCGCGATTTTCCAAAGGAGCCAGACTCCAAGGGCCATCATCCAACCAGCCAACAAGGCGGAGAACTCTGCGGTCCACGAGGGCAAAATCAGGATCGGTCCACACACCAGGACTAACACCACGACAAAAGTGTAGAACCAGATGCGCACGTTTCGCAAAACCCAGAACAACGTCGCGCCCAACAGCACCAGCAAACTGGTGCGCGTTGCCTGCCGCTCCCACGAAAGGTAATGCAGGGCAAACTCCTTCGGTCGCTGATGTCCGTGAAGGACAAGCACCTGGCCACTCGTGGGCAACTCCAGTTCCAGGGGCACAAGACCCGACTTCGCGCGATTGAGCGACGCATTGCGACGGTTCTCAATGTAGTCCTTCATCAATGCATTCACATAACTCTCCACAAGATCGAGACTGGACTGGGTATTGCGCACAATGAGCTGACTGGTCGCGGGAATAAATGTAGCCGAGCCTCCTTCGGGAAAGGGGATGCCGTTTGACGTGAGCATACTATTCGCGGCGGGTCTGGCGGCGAGTCCGGCGTCTGGCCCTCCAGCGGGAGGACTCACCTCTTGATGGGTGAGGAAATCTGGCGGCACCTTGAAGGTGCGGGTGTACATCTCTGTGCCTACATCCGAGATGGGCACCACCACCACCGCATAGGGCTCCACCTTGTATTTCATTCCGCCGAGCTCAGTGACGTAGCGCAGCGCTTCCGACATCGGAACGTCCTTGAGATCCAGGCTGATGGTCGCTGTGGATGGTGCAGCGCCAGGCTTGACGATGAGATTCACGCCCCTCTTGGCGCGATCGGATTCCACCTGGTCATAGTCCTTGCTCTTGATACGAAGATACTCAATCGCCTCCTCCACGGAAATGCCGTTGAATTCCACGAACGGAAAGATGATCCGCGACATCTTTTTAATGTAGTAGTCTCCCGGGCTCTCGACCTGTCCGTAGTTCTCCGTACCCGCATTCGGGTCATCGTTGTCGACCATGACCTCGTCAGGCCTCAATGAATCAAGCAAGCTATCCACCAGATCCAGGCTGGGTTGTGTATTCCTGACCAGCAGCATCTGCGCATCACGGTCGTACACAGCCACGGCCCCCTCTGGAAACGGAATGCCTTCCGCCTTGAGGGCAGCCTCGAGCGAAAACTCCCCTGTGGAAGGCTTCCTCTCATCCCCTCCCGCAGGCGCGAAGGGATCCCGCGGCGCACTCGGCGCATGCATGCCCATCGATTTCTCCTTATAGGCGAGCATCTGCGCGAGCGTCAGTTTGAACTTCCGTGAGTACATCTCTGAACGGACATCACTTATGGGAACGATGGTAATGCCGAAGGACTCGATCCTGTACTTGGCCCCACTCAGTTCCGTGACGTATCGCAGTGCATCGAGAAGCGAAACATCCTTGAGGTCCAGGGAAATGGTTGCCGTGGATGATGCAGCCTCAGGTTTCACCACAAGGTTCACGCCTCGCTTCGCCGGATCCGGCTCGGCGTGGTCGTAGCGCTTGCTCTCGATGCGAAGGAAATCGATGGCCTGTGTCAACGATGCTCCGGCAAACTGCACTGAAGGCAGGATGATCTTATTGAGCCGCTCCGCGACCATCCGCGCGTGCTCCTCATTTTTTGCAAGGTCGTCAAAGCTGCCTCCTCCAGACAGGAAGTCCACCGGAGCTTCCGCAGGGGTCCCCATGACCTTCCCCACCACGGTCCTGCCAAACAGATTCTCCCAGAATCCAGGAGCGCGCGGCGAAATCGAGCCACCCCTCTCATCTTCCACCAACCCGCTGCCAGCATGCGCCAGGGTGAAGCCACCCGGAGTGTAGACCTTCCACTGCGTTTCCATCACCGGCACTTCATCTCCAAGAGTTGGCGGAGTGAGAGCCACCCTCCCGCTGCCGCCCCATTCGCCGGAGGGTGTATCATAAATCACTTTCACCTCAATCGGGGCCGAGTCACCGATGCGGGAGCTCAGCGGCAGACGCACCTCGTTCGTGCCGGCTTTCACCGGCTTCACCACCTTGCCGTCCACCATGGTGCTGAGCAGGCCCACTCCTTCTGGCAGGCGAATGGTGGCAAACTGCCGGCCATTGTGCCGCAGGGTGAAGACGGCCTCATGCCGGGCGGAACCATCCTGGCCGAGCACACTGGTCATGCGCAGGTGAATGAGCACCATGCCTGCAAGCGACGCCGGATCATGCCTCGTGGCCGTGAGGCGGATCTCATGCTCCCCTCCCCCGTGACTATACGCGGCAATAACGCGATGCTGCGGGCTGTAGCCCTGCACCGACGGGGGACGACGCGAGTCAAGGGGCTGCACACCACGCGTCGCGAAGGCTAGTTCCGTGTCCGTGTTCGCCTCCACCACCCAGCGGCCCGCCGTGCGGCGCGCACCTGGAACAGTGATGTCTGGCAGCGCCGTGGTGAGCGTGCCTTCTGCGGAACCTTCAGGAGCCTTATCCGCAGGAAGGCTCATGCGGAAGCGCACATTGGCCGCACCAATGAGCTCTCGTCCCAAGGTCAAGGTCCAGACGCCGGTGGCCGCATCCAGCGACTGCTCACCCACCAGAGGGGACGTCACACGCAGCAACGGCGCAATCGAGACTGGCAGCTTCACCTCAAACTTGCGCAACGGCGCGCCTGATACGCTCAGGGCAATCTGCCCTTCGATTTCCACCTGCTTCGCACGTGGCAACGCATATGCGGTGATGGTGGCATCATGCACCGGCGAGCGACGGCTCAAATCGAAGCCAAGCTTCCACTCCTTCAGCCCAAACCACGCCATACGCCCGCGCACGGGCGTGGCCCTGGCATCACGCATCTCAAGTCCCGTAGTGTCCGTGACGTTGACCTTCCATGATTCGTCAAACTTCAGCGCAGCATAGCCCGACACACGACTCGCGCCCGAGACCGGAAGACTCGCAATGGCCACCTTCTCACTGGCCGTGCCATCCGCTGCATTGGGAGGAATGTCGCGCCGCGTACGTATGGTGAGCGAAGTCTGCTCCCCCTTGCCAAGCCCCTGCGGCCACGTGACTTCGATATCACGGCTTACCTGCTTCCACAGCACGTGCTCTCCAGAGGTCACTGGTATTTCCAGAAACACTTCTGACTCCGGGAGTGTGACCACCGCGCGAGAGGTACTGCCTGCTTCGCCGTGAAACACCAAGGTGCGCACCACACTGACTTCATGCGAAGCCACCTCCACAAGAGCATCGGCATCCACGCTGAAGCGGTCCGGCACCATCTGCACTTCGACCAGTGGTTTGTCGGGCAGGGCATCGAAACTGAATCCGCCAACAAATCGCGGATGACGGAAGAGATCTTCCGCCGGTGCAGATTGAATCAGGGCACCAACTCCCACGCCCTTGATCGCCACCTTCGCCAGTGTCCGCAGCGGGTACTTGTCCGTTTCTTTCACCGGTCTGGCGAAAGGGAGCAGCTTGTTGAGACGCACGCCGACGTCTGATTCTGCCATGATGGCGGTATCCCACCTGGTGATCACCGCTCCGTCAATCCGTGCCGCTGGCAGTTCCAGCAGGTGCACAGCATCAGATGCGCCTGCCCATGGTACCTCGAACTCCACCAGCACCTTCCCTGCATTTCTGGCCACGGCAGGAGATTGAAACTCTACGCCGCCCTCGACCGGCTCCCACTTCATGACATCCAAAGCGGAGCCATAGGTGGTGGCATGCAACACGCGGGCCTCCTTTGGCAAGGAGACACGAAGCTTTTCAGAACCACGCGGCTGCGCCCCTGACCACGCCAATTCTGCGGCTGCCGATACTCGATCCGTTGAGATGCCATAAAGGATCGAAACCTGGGACTGCGTGATCGCCTCCGCACCCTTCGCAAGGTTTTCGGCAGGCTCCAAATCCAGCCTGAACATGAAAAAGGTGCGCAAGTGTGCCTGGATGCCAGTGCTCCACGAATAAGCATTTGCCATCACGTCCCAAGCTCCGTCTGCAACACGCGTGGCAACATCCGTGGATGCAGGCTTCCACCCAGGAGGCAACTCCAGCCGGACGGGCGTCGCTGCCGAAGAACCGGTATACTGCGGTCCTTTGGGACCTGCCGTCATGGCGACAGCCCTCGGTTTGGGTCCTGTAATCCCCAAGGCGCTACCCTTCACAGGTCCCTGGGACACTTGGGCGACAAAGACTACTCGCAGCACATGCCTGCCCTTCCCTTGGGAGAGCACCGTGGTCTTCCAGGCTTTCTCATCAGAGTTCACCATGATCGGCTTTTCCGCAGCCAGGTCGGTGAGCATGACCTCCGGTGGGCCTGCCCATGCCGGAGGTTGCGGAGACAGGGTACTGCGGATGCTCCCCAGGGCGAAAGGCAGACTCACCTCGCTCCACCCATCCTTCAGATTGTGGACGTGAAACTCATACGTCAGCGTCGCCGTGGACACGTCCTCAGACACTCGGGCCGTGACCTTCACATCTTCGATCACCGCATCGACCGGCGCTGCCTGCTCCTTGAGCGCTCCCACCCTTCCGGCATCACGGATGAGCGCCATGTACTGCTCGCGGTCGAGCACGACGGCATTCGGATGCTTCTCCAGGACCTCCTTGAGATCCTTGGTGGGCACCCATAATTCGTGTCGTGTGGGTTCAAGTGTTGGCGCGGGTGCAGGTGCGTCCTCGGCGCGCAAGGGCACGGCAAGGAGCACGCTGCATGCGAGAGCCGCACACGCGAGGGTGCCTTCGGTGAAGGTGAAGTATCGTCCCATGGCTGGCCTGGTGGGGTTCAGATCACTTCATTTCACCTCATTGCCACCGCCGGGAGGGCTGGTCGTCCGGGCGGTGATTGCAGGTTCAGAAACCGGAGGATGCACCGGCACCTTCGCAGTCACGAGTTCCGGACTTTCCGGCTTGGGACTACCTCCACCCGGATTCGGTGGACCACCGCTGCCACCACCACCACCGAGGGGCGGCGGACGATGCTTCGGTCGTTGCATCCAGTTCTTCACCCCACGGAAAAATCCACAGACCGTCCAGGCCACTGCCATGATGCCTGCGGCAAAGACGGACCCCTTGGCCACCTGTCCATTGGCAGGGCTCAGGATTCCGGTGAGCAGGATGCCGCCCAATCCAAAGATGAGCAGGTAGCGGAACTTCTCACGCAGCGGCGCCTTCCACCGCGCCACGCCAAGCGCGAGCACCACAAAGAACATCACCCCTTCCAGGAAATAAGAGAAGCCACGAGACCGGAAGGAGACATCGATGGCCGCCGGCTCACCCAGGCGATGCAGCACCACATTGCGCCCCTGAGTGGGAACCTGGAAATCGAACGCCGCCTTCTGATCCGGGGGAATCGCGGGCACGGTGTTCCAATCTCCCGAACTCTGCGTGAGGGAAGGTCCAAAGGCAGGCACCAGCGCATTCACCATGCTGCGGAAGCGCATCCAGCCGCGGTCACGCACACTCAACGTCATGGGACCCGTGAACCCGGTATAGTCATGACTCTCGGGCAGGTAGAGCGCGTGATGCGCCTCCAGCACCTTGGTCACATCGAGCAGGGCGGGAGGATCGATGTGAATGCCACCCCACCAGCCGATTTTCTCCCCGGCTTTTTCGCTGGGCACTTCATACACAAAACGCACGGGGAACGCCGCGCGGCGCGAAGCAGCATCCGAAGGCAGGCGAATCAGCAGATCATCCGCGCCTTCACGCTTCATGGGCTGCTGTGTCTGGCCTTTCACGAAGACATCACTCACCAGCCTCGCCGTTTTCGGCAGTCGCACGGTAAGGAACTGCTGCGCGTTGTTCTTCACCCAGTAGATGGCTTCGGTGGTCTGCGCGCGATCCGTGGCCACTGCAGAGGTGAGCACCGCGTGCGTGATCACTGCCTGCGGCACACTGATGTAGGCATTGCGGGCGATCTCCAGCTTCAGACTGAGCGGCTGCGCCTTGTACTTGTAGGCCAGGAACACACCCGAGCGCTGCAGGCTGTTGCTCAATTCACGCGGATCGATTTCCTCCATGCTCTCCGCCGTGGATTTCACGATCTCCAGGTTGTCGTCCTTGAGCACGGCGACCTGTCCTGTCTCCTGGAAGGCGCCCGGCACATGCACCTGCAGCAGATCCACCGCAACTGACTGCGCCCCGGTGCCCGGCTGCTCATGACTGAGGGAGAGGGTGAACTGCCCCATCCGCTCACTGCGCAGTACCACTTCCCAGAGCGCATACGCCTCTGCATTCGGCAGGGGCGGCTGCGCGGCATTTGCCGGAGCCTGGTAATCCTTGCGAATCTCCTTCACCTGTGGATCCACAAGGCGGATGTCTCCCGCCACGGCCTTGGGCACAGCGAGAATGAATTTGTCGATGGCTGCGTACCCCACATCAAAGACCAGTGTCCACTGGTGCAGCGTGGATTGCTCCTTCACCTGCGCGAGCGTGAGCACCTGCACATTCACCTGCGGCGGGCGCGGTTTGAAGGAAAGCGTCGCCGGCGTCTGCACCGCATCCCGGTGGCGGAAGGCCAGCATCACCTCCGTGGGAGGCGACACTCTCGCCAGTTGCTGCTGCGGTTCAGGGTCATTGGGATACTGCGTCATCACCGCTCTCAGGGCATTCACATCCTCGAGGCTGAGTGAGCCGCGGTCCTTGGTATTCACCTCCAGGCTGGAGTGCACGGAAACACCAATCTTCGCGTCATGGCGCGCCACGTTCTGCGGAGTGAAGACCGGCACCGTGGCGTCGTCCGTGGCATTCGCGCGGAGTTGCTGGCCTCGCACGGTGAAGCTGGTGGAGCCGAGCGTCTGCTTCGGAAACTTCAAGGCAAGCGTCTCGACGTTTCCACTCTTCTCCACCGTCCAGGCATCCGCGTTGACGCCCACCACTTCCCAACCGGTCCATCCAGCAGGAAGCTGCACCCTCGCATCGAAGATGCCCACACGCCGCACCTGATAGTTGAATACCGTCTCCAGGCGGCTGCGGTCGCGCTCTACGGTGAAAGTTGTGCGACTCTCCACGTCCACCTGCGGCTTCGCTTCGCTCACGGACAAGGAAAGCTGCGCGGGATGTTTCAGATAACGATAGCCGGTCACATTTACCAGCCCGGCAGCAGCATCTCCGGCAGCAGTCTGTTGAATGAGTCCCTCTCCCGTTTTCGGAATCACATCCAACTGCGGCTCAGCCACCACGGTGAGATCACCACGGTCCTGCGCCGCGCCGGTGATCTGAATGAGTGGCACAGGAGCATCCGCCGGAAGTTTTGGCAGAGGCACTTCCAGGGACACCGTCCCAGCCCACTTCTCCTTGGCAGGTTCATTGAGCACGATGGTCAACTTCTGCGGCGCGCCACCCGCAGGAGCATCCGCACCATCCAGTTTCCACTCCTTCACATCATCCCCCGTCACGGAGAGCACGGACTGTCCTGCGGGAATGCTGATGACAAACTCACTCACCGGTGCGCGCAGGATGCGCAGGTCGATCGCCGCATTCGTCGCAAGCGAGCCACCGCGCACTTCGCTGGTCACCTTGTTGGAAGCGAGGATCAGCGGCTTCAATGCCACCGCCGCTTCCGGCTTGCTCCACGCAACATCGAATTTGGAACCGCTGCCAAAGAAGAAGGACAATTCCGTCTTATCTCCGGCAGGGCGCGAAGTGAAGGCCGCCGCCGGATTCACCTCAAAGTCCCATCCATTTCCCGGAACCGTCGCCGTGAAGCGGGACACTGCTGCCGAGGGCAGCGCCAACACGAGCCGGGACTTCCCACCACTGCGGCCGATGCCCGCATGCAGCTTCATCTTGAGCTCATACACGCCCTTGTCAGGAACGATGAGATCATAACCCTCCGGTTTGCTCGACAAGGTGGCCTTGCCCGCATCGACATCAGTCACACCGGGAAGGTTCACGCCACGCGAGAGCGGAATCGTGAGCCAGCCATCCTTGAAGGACTCCACCGTGATCTTCGCGTCGATAGTGAGCACATCACCCTCCACGCTTCCGGTGTATTCAGCACGCGACACCACGCCTTCCTGCGGCGGTTTCGTTTCATCCTTCGCCCGCTTGAGATTCAGCTCCTGCCAGAGCTCGAGAAATTCCTTGTAGGGGAGGAAGACGCCCTTGCCGTCATCTGTGAAGACCTTCTCAAGTTCCTCATAGGGCACATAAATAGTACGCTCGCGTTCGCGAATCACGGGCTCGGGTCGCGGCGGAGTCGGGGTCGGAGCTGTGGTTATCGATGGAGCCGGTTCGGGTGGTGACTGAAGCGGGCCAGTGAAGACGTTCCTCGGAAGTGGAGGTCGCTCAAACCGAGGAGGAGCCTCCGCCGGTGGGGCAGCAGCAGGAGTATTCGATGACGAAGCCGCAGGAGATGACGCGTTGGGAGGCGGAGTAACAGCGGGGGGCGTTGGAGTTGGTACAGGAGCCGCGGGCACAGGTGCAGGTACAGCCTCGGGAACTCCGGGAGTTTGCCCTTGCACCACAAGAGCAAAGACGAGACCCAGCAGGGAAGCTACGATGACGGGAAAGCTGCGACGTGTCATATCGTTGGGGGGAGCGTAGCGGAAACACGCGGTGCGGTATGTAAACCGACCGTAAATTTTGGAAAGGCTATCAGGAACGCGCGGTTTTTAGCAAGCTTTGGAAAAGCGCAGTCATGGGCACTACGGGAAACAAGAATTTTTCTTGGCAACTTACTGAATGACATCCCGCCACAAAACGTGGCTAGCACTTCAAGGAGTGGGGCATTCCTGCCCCATTTAGGCCGCCAAGCTCCGCGATCTAAAACTTGATTTGAGTATCTATCGAGACAACCTCCATTCATGAAGGAGGAGGACCTCGTCTACTTCAACCCGTTCGCCAACACGGAAAAGTCCGCAAACCGCCTGCCTCACTGGAACCAGCCAAGCGCCACCTACTTCATTACCTATCGCCTCTCAGATGCCGTTCCCGCAAGCCTGCGTCGGCAGTGGCTCGAAGAAAGAAAAATCTGGCTAAACCACCATCCAAAGCCTTGGGACGCCAAAACCGAAAGAGAATACCATCTACGCTTCAGCGCTCGCATCGATGCATGGCTCGATGCGGGTCACGGTGAATGCCTACTCAGAGACTTCGCACGAAGGCGCTTGGTGCAGGAGGTCATTACCAAATTCGATGGAGAACGGTATGTGCATCACGCTTGGGTGTTGATGCCTAACCATGTCCACATTCTGGCCACCGTTCACGTGGACATCTCCCTGAAGGAATTGATCGGACCGTGGAAGGGAACGTCGACTTGGGCAATCAATCGGCTGATGCAGCGCTCAGGAAAATTGTGGCAGGATGACTACTTTGATCGTCTGGTTCGTGACGGCGATCACTTCGCGAGTTGTGTCCGCTATATTCGAAGGAATCCCGAAAAGGCAAAGCTCCGTGAAGGGGAATATACCCTTTACGAAAGCGATCTGGCCAAGCTCTTTGCTGAGCGACGGTAGGCAAGTCTTCGTGAAGGACTAACCTCGGCTGACTGGATGCATCAGGGGTGATGGAACGCAAAATGGGGGCAGGAATGCCCCCACTCCTTGAAGGCGGTGCATCGCTCAAGGGCAATGGCACCGCCAAGATTGCCGAAGAGCTACTTCCTCTTCAACTGCGGGAACAGCACCACGTCACGAATGCTCTCCGCACCCGTGAGCATCATCACGAGACGATCGATGCCAATCCCGATGCCGCCTGCCGAGGGCATGCCGTATTCGAGGGCGAGGAGGAACTCTTCATCCAGCTTCTGCGTTTCTTCGCCGGCCTGATGCTCGAGGCGATCGCGCTGCACGATGGGATCGTTCAGCTCGCTGTAGCCAGGCGAGATTTCCACGCCGTTGATCACCAACTCATACACATCCACCACGCTGTCGTCGGAGGTGTTCTGCTTGGCGAGCGGCACGAGTTCCTTCGGCACATGCGTGACGAAGAGCGGGTCGAAGCTCTTCTCTTCGATGAGCTTCTCAAACACCTGCTGGCTGATCTCGTAGTCCTCCATCTGCGGGCTCACTTCCACGCCAAGTTCGGCGCAGCGGGCCTTCTTCTCATCCGTGGTGAGGTCGAACCAGTTTTCTCCCGCCACCCCGCGGATCAAATCGCGGAACGGCGTGCGCTTCCACGGACGCGCGAGATTGATGGTGCGGGTCACATTGCCCTCTTCATCCTTGTGCTCGATGAGCAGGGTGCCGCAGAACTTCTCCGCGAGATGGCACACGAGGCTCTCCACGAGGTCCGCCATCTGCTCGAAGTCGGAGAAGGCCCAATACGCCTCCAACATGGTGAACTCCGGGTTGTGACGACGGCTAAGACCTTCGTTGCGGAAGTTCCGGTTCATCTCGAAGATCTTCGTAAAGCCGCCCACGAGCAGGCGCTTCAGGAAAAGCTCCGGCGCAATGCGCAGGTACATGGGCTGGTTCAGCGCATGGAAGAAGGTCTCGAAGGGCTTCGCAGCCGCGCCCCCGGGCACGTCCTGCATCATCGGCGTTTCCACTTCCAGGAAGCCACGGTCCTGCATCCAGCGGCGCATTTCCGCGATGATGAGGCTGCGGGTCACGAAGGTGTCGCGGCTCTTGGCATTCGAAATGAGGTCGAGGTAGCGCTGGCGGTATTTGATCTCACGATCCTGCACGCCGTGGTACTTGTCCGGCAGCGGGCGCAGCGACTTACCCTGCACCTGCATGGTTTCCACCTGCACGCTGGGCTCGCCCGTCTTGGTCACGAAGGTCTTGCCCACGACGCCCAGCCAGTCGCCGATGTCGAGCAGTTCGGTGATGAGCACGAAGACATCGTCACCCACTTCCTTCTTGTTGATGTAGCACTGGATGCGCCCCGTGAAGTCGGAGAGATCAAAGAATACCGCCTTGCCCATGGTGCGGCGGGCCGTGATGCGGCCTGCAATCTGCACGGAAAGATCCGGCACGAACTCTTTTCGAAGCGCTCCGGGCTGGTGGGTCGTTTCAAACCGGGCGCCAAAGGGATCAATGCCCTTGGCGCGAAGAGCTTCGAGCTTTTCGCGGCGGTTTTGGAGCAGTTCGCTTTCGGATTGTTCTTGTCCTTGCATGGGTATTATTCAAATATGCCCGCGTGAGCGGGATCGCATCTGTAGCCAGTACTACCTCATTTGCCACTGTAAAGGTGGCATCCGAGGTCTGGCTCGACAGCCGGCTCGCCCTCTGGCACGAGTCCCAGCGCTGGCTGGCGGTGTCTGACCTGCATTTTGGCTATGAGCTGAACCGCAACCGCCACGGCGGTCTCTACCCCCTGTGGGGCATGGATACCGTGGAGCAGCGCATGCGCGAGCTCATCACCCACTACCAGCCTGAGCGGGTCATTCTGGTGGGGGATGTCATGGACGGCAGCGGCTCGGTGGACGAGACGCTGACCCTCGTGGACCGGCTTTCCAAGGTGTGTGAGCTCATCTGCATCATGGGGAATCACGATGCCCCCGTGCTGCGGCGTAAATCTGGATTTGTGGAAAGCCACATGGAGGAGGGCTTCTACTTCCACCACGGCCACCGCATGGCGGAAATGTACGGCTGGCTCGCCCCGGAGGAGCGGCACTGCATCCACATCACGGGACACCTGCATCCCGCCTATCTTTTCTCCGATGGCGCTGGCCTGCGACTGAAGATGCCCGCTTTCATGCAGGCGCGCTTTGATTTCCCGGGTGATGAGGCAGAGACCTCGCCAGAATGCTGGGTGCTCCCCGCCTTCTCCCCCTGGGCCAGCGGCGCCCGCATCCCGAAGACGAATGACGGTACCCAGCTCTACGCGGTGCATCGCACAAGAATCATGCGGGTGACTGATGCCAGCACACGCGAGAATGAGAGCCGCAGTGGCTGACATGTCCCCCTCCCTTCTTGCTCATACCCCTGCTCTTTCTCGTGAATCAGGAAACTGAGGAGCAAGATTAAAAGCACGAGCATGAGCAAGAACAGCTGAGCAGTGCAAATCCCTTTGGGGGAATTGTCTTTGCACTCAATTTACAATGGGATGGCGCAGCGGCCGTTATGCTCGCTGTATGAACCCGCTCTCACGCTCCCTTTTGTACGCCGCGCTGCTCCCCTTCTCCGTGGCCGCGGTCTTCGCCGACACCTCGCTCACCATCTACAACCAGAGTTTCGCTGTTGTACGCGACTCGGTGCCGCTCGACCTCCAGCAGGGCGAGAACCGCATTCAGTTCACCGACACCACGGCGCATGTGGAGCCCGACTCCGTGATGCTGCGCGACCCGGCAGGGAATACCAAGCTCACCATCCTGGAGCAGAACTATCGCGCCGATCCCATCAGCGAGGCGCTGCTGCTCTCCATGCATGAGGGCAAGGAGATCGAGTTCTTTGTGCGCGAGGAGAACAAGCCCGACCGCGTGGTGAAGGGCAAGGTCATTCGGAGCGGTTACGTGCCTCACAATGCCAATGCGATGCGGCGCTATGGGCAGCTCTTCTATCAAAACCAGATGGCCCTGTCTTATGGCAGCACCGCCATGTCACCCATCATCGAGGTTGAGGGCCAGCTCCAGTTCACCCTGCCCGGCCAGCCCCGTTTTCCTGCCCTCGCGGATGACACCATCCTGAAACCTACGCTCGCCTGGCACCTCCACTCGGACAAGGTGGCGAAGCTCAATGCCGAACTCTCCTACGTCACCGGCGGCATGAGTTGGGACGCGAGCTACAACGTGATCTCCCCGGAGAAGAGCGATGACCTCGACATCACCGGCTGGGTCACCATGGACAACCAGAGCGGCAAAAACTTCCGTGATGCAAAGATCCAACTCGTCGCGGGCGACGTGGCAAAGATTGTGGACCCAAGGATGGATATGAACGGCTACGCGATGAACGGATCGTTCGCAGGCGCCATGAAGGCCAATCAACCGATGGCTCCTCAAGTCAGCGAAAAGTCCTTCGACGAGTATCACCTCTACACGCTCCCCCTCGCGACAACGCTGCATGATCGCGAAACGAAGCAGGTGGAGTTTGTCCGCGCTTCCGAGATGAAATCCAAGCGCATCTATGTCTATGACGGTCTCTACATCGACCCGAATCAATGGCGCGGTCAGAGCATGGTCTACCTGCGCCAGCGCGAGGACTTCGGCAGTGAAAGCCAGGCCAAGGTGTGGGTGATGCGCGAGTTCAAGAACTCCGAGCAGAACAAGCTGGGCATGGCCCTGCCCAAGGGCCGCGTGCGCTTCTACCGCCGCGACGACGAGGACGGCCGGCTGCAGTTTGTAGGTGAAGACCTCATCGATCACACCCCCAAGGACGAGTTCATCCGCGTGAACACGGGCAATGCCTTCGACCTGGTGGGCGAACGCCGTCGCACGGACTTCAAGATCGACAGCTCCAACCACTGGCTGGATGAATCTTTTGAAATCAAGGTGCGCAACCACAAGAAGGAACCTGTGGAAATCCGCGTGGTGGAGCACCTCTTCCGCTGGGTGAACTGGGAAATCCGCCAGCCTGCACTCCCCTTCACCAAGAAGGACGCCCAAACCATCGAGTACCGCGTCTCTTTGAAGCCGGATGAGGAGAAGACGGTCACCTACACCGTGCACTACACGTGGTGATCTCCCGGCTGACTGCACGCACTCGGGTGGTCAGTCAGCCGCGCTCCATCACATCATCGAAGCGGGTGGCCAGGTCCATGAAATGCCGGCTCCACCCGCTGCTCATGCTCACTTCCTGGATGCTGCCGGTCGGAGCGAAAAGGAGGTTCAGGCGGAATTTTTCCAGCGGCTGCCCCTGGTCCACAATCGCGATGTGGCGGTCGATTTCCGCCAGAGCTTCCGCGGCTGATTTCCACTTGGACCAGGCAAATTCATTCCCCGGCCGGGCCAGGAGTTCTCTGGCCTCAAGCAGGATGGACAACAGCGGCGAAGCAACCTGCGGCATAACGGGAACATGCTTGAGGTTGAGCTGGTCTGCCTCTGACAACGCCCCTCCCCATGCCAGCTGTCATGGAGCGGTTCGGGTGAATACCAATTTAACACAAACTCGCGGAGCAGGTTGCCAAAAAATTGCGGAAGCGAGGATTCGGATTTTTCGGCGTTTTCCTAAGACTCAACCCTAAGGAGTTGCGGACAGGCAGCCGCTGCCGTTTATTATCGCAATAATGCGATTCTTGATTTTTGCCCTAGCCGCAGCCCTTCTGGTAATGGGCTGGCGTACGAACATGCTTGGAAGCGTGGAGACGTGGATGCAACTGTACGCGGGTGGCGCTCAGGCGACCTCAAATCTGGAGAAGACTCTGGCCAGGCGACTCGTGATCGCCCAGCAAATGAAAACGGTCGGGGAATTCGGGGTCGATGACGAACTCCAAAAGTGGCTCCGAGAGCACGCCGACCTGGAAGCGCCGGACATGGATACGCTAATCCAAAACGCGCGGGAGGCCTTTCCGCAGTACCAACACATGGCGGTCATGCACAAGTCGGCGCCCACTGAAGAGGAAGTCTTCAGCGGGCTAGAAAAGTGGTCCGAAATCGGAGGCAATGGCTACACCCACCTTGCCGTGATTGTCCGTCCCACTCCCGGTAACTTTGGCTTGCACGCGTGTGTGGTGGTGGGTCAGCGCCTGCCGCCCTTCACTCTCGAGGCTCTCAACGACAATCCGGAAATGCTTTATGCCAGCCATTGCGTCCTCTGTGGAAAGCTCCAGGCCTGCAGAGCTGCCAAGCAGGGATACGTCCTGGGTCTGCAGTGTACGCGCTGCTCGCGCATCTACGCCATGGTCGCGCCCGGAATGGATGGACGCTATCGCTATGTGAATGAGTTCCTGGAAGGCTACAAGCCGCCCGTGAAGCATCTCAACGACCCCTCGCGGCGGGTCGAACTCATGACCATCTGGCAAACTGTCACCGCGGGCTGCCGGTACACGACGGATATCGGTTCCATCCAGCACAGCAGTAAAGGCGGTCCTGCCAGGGAGATCTGGCAAACCGCCCGCGAGACCGAGAAGCTTGGTCGCGGTGACTGTGAGGATTCCGCCATCCTACTGACAGATTGGCTGCTCGCCCGCGGTTTCGATGCGCGCGTGGCACTGGGCCTTCTCTTAGGACCTGGAGGCGGCGGCCATGCCTGGGTGGTGGTCCGGCTGGATAACACTGAATACCTTCTGGAACCTACCGAAGGCGCAAACGGCGCCCAACGGCTGCTGACAATCTCCGAAGCGGGCCCTCGCTATGCACCCCTCGTCTTGTTCGACCGGAACTCTTTCTATATCCGCCCGCAACCCACACGATGGGATGGGAGCTACTGGTCCGAAAGCACCTGGATGGCCCTGGATCCAAGAGCAAAGAATACGACACAAACAGCAGGGCAGTGACAATGCTTCGCGGGGTGGAACAGCGTCTTGTCGGCGTATTCCACCCGGCACGTTCCCAGTCGCTTACTATCGCGACTTCGGGATCATGATTTCATCCCCGGTTTTCAGCCGCGCATTCGCGGGAAGGTGGTTGTAGTCCAGAAGCTGCTGACGCGTGATGCCAAAGGCATCGCAAATGGTGCCGATATCCTCTCCCGCACTGACAATGTAGGAGGGAACGGAACCCTTCTTGCCCTTCTCCTTGCCTTTGTCTTCGGAAGCGGGCGCTGACTGCTGCTGTTGGCGGGACGGCGGCGCAGGTGTACTGCCAGTTTTTTCTCCCGGCTGCGTCACGGTCTTGTTGTTCCCGCTATTGGCACGCGCTGTGGTCTGGCCACTGGCGGCGGGAATCTTCAGCACATCATCCACATAAAAGGGATCGCTGGCGGCGAGCTTGTTCTCCTTGAGCAACGCAGTCTCCGTCACCCCATACCTCTGGGCGATGCCTCCCATGGTATCGCCTTCGCGAATCTTGTAGGTGCGTGGAGACGCGCTAGCCGCCAAGCTGGGCGAGCTAGTTCCCGCACCGGACCCGCCTGAGGGAGGTGTGCTTTGAGGAGTCGGGCGGGAAGGAGAGGTCTTCATCGGCACCTGCACCGTCATGCCCGGCCGGAGACGTTCAGGTTTCACCTGGGGATTGGCCGCCACCATGGCTTCCATGGTGACGCCGTAGCGCTTGGCGATGGAGTAGTAAGTCTCGTTGTCATCCACCTTGTGCGCCACCATGCCGGACTGCACGGGTGCACCGGAAGCCCCAGACGTAGGAGCTGGCGCAGAGGCAGATGCCGCTCCAGATCCGGAAGCGGGAATCTCCGGACGCTCATCCACGGGAATCACCAATTCCATGTCTTCATGAATCTTGTTGGGATTCACGTTCGGATTCGCCTGGGCCAGGGCTTTGGGGGAAATCTTGTAGTCATCCGCGATGCTCCAAAAGGTTTCCCGGCTCTTCACGACATGGATTTGCTGGCGCGGAGCGCTGGTGTCCTTCGCCTGGGCGGTGGGAATGCGCAGCGTCATGCCTTCCCGCACCGTCTCGTTGGGCATGCGGTTGTAGTCCATGATGGCGCCCACACTGGTCTTGTGCTTCTGCGCGACACGCCAGAGCGTCTCTCCACGGGTCACCTTGTGCTCTACATAGGCGGGTGCCGGGGTCTGCGGCTTTCCTTTGGATGTGGGCGTGGCGGCAGCCGCAAAAACCACGTCACTGGCAGTGCACGCCGTGAACAGCAAACCACCCAGCAGGAGTCTTGTGAGGGCAATGCCGCCCCCGCTCTTCGAAAAAAGCGTGCGCATGCCCGCAATTTAATAACATTTACCATTAAATCCACTGGAAATTTCATACCTGTTGAGCGTTGGTTTATTTTCTCCGTTGATTCGAGTTATGAGCTTGGGCCTGGCCATCCGCTATGCAGCCGCCTATGCCGCCTACGCCGGGGCGGTGATCTGCCTCATGCAGATCCCCTCCATCTGGGCAAAGCAAACCGCCGCACTGACTTACGTGCCCACGGATGAGAGCCGCGCGATGCATGAATTCACCGTGGTGCTGGATGCTGGGCACGGCGGGGTGGACGGCGGCACGCAGGGAGAGGGCATCCTGGAAAAGAATCTGTCGCTCGCCATCACCAAGCGGTTGGAAAAGCACCTCGCCGCCGCAGGCATTCGCACCGTGCTGACTCGCCGGGACGACACCTACGTTTCGCTGGAGAAGCGGACTGACTTCGCAAACCGCCACCAACCGGATGCCTTTGTGAGCATCCATCTGAATGCCGACGCCAACTCTGGAGAGACTTCCGGGCTGGAGACCTACTACTGCTCCCGCAAACGCCTCGGGGACATGATGCGCCTGCGCGAGCGCCTGGGCGTGCCCAAGGAGGAAAATATCCGTGACAAACGCAGCCAGTGGCTGGCGGACATCCTGCACCACGACATCCGCAAGGCGACTGGCTCGGAGGACCGCGGCACGCGCGACAGCAACTACCTCGTGGTGATGCACACAGAGTGCCCCGCCGTCCTCATTGAGTGTGGCTACCTGACGAATACGGACGAGGCGCGCCGCCTCCAGGATGAAGCACACCAGGAGAAACTTGCCACTGCCGTGGCTGCAGGCTTGGAGAAGTTCCTGCTCGCAACGCGGATGAACCCGCGTCGCGGCATTGAGCGCAACTCCATGACCGTGGCCATGCCTGCACCCGCTCTGCATGACGGCAATCCCTGATTGACCAGAGCTCGCGGTCGGGGCAATACACCGCACGTCCACCACATGAATGCCCCCTCCGCCCGACGCCAGCCCCTGCGCGAACTGGCATGGGCCGTGGTACTCAGCGTGGTATGTATCTTGGTGGTGTATGGTGTATTCACCATCATCCAGTACCGCTGGCAGTGGGATGCCATCTGGCTGCGGCGCATCCTGATTCTCAAAGGCTGGGGCACCACCGTGCTGGTTGCCGCGGTGGCGCTGGTAGGCAGCATCATCATCGGCATGGCGCTGATGCTCGGGCAGCGCAGTCCCTTCATTCCCGTGCGGCAACTCTCGCGCGCCATCGTGGAGCTCGTGCGTGGCACGCCGCTGCTGGTGCTTCTGTTGCTGGGCTACTACGGCGTGGCGAATGCCTTCAAAATCAACCAGGCCCTTCCCGTCGCGATTGTGCTGCTCGCGCTCTTCGAAGGTGCGTATCTCGCGGAGATTTTCCGCGGTGCGTGGGAATCTATCGGTGCCTCGCAGATCGAAGCGGCGCGGGCTGTCGGTTTTGACCGCTACCAGACGTGGCGTTACGTCATCTTCCCCCAGGCCCTGCGCCGCGCCCTTCCCGGCACCGCAGGACAGCTCGTGTCCCTGGTAAAAGATTCCTCCCTGCTCTCTGTCATCGCCGTGCAGGAACTCACCCAGGCCGTGCGCTCCGCGAATGCCCAAGCCTACACCGCGCTGGAAGGTTATGTGCCCCTCGCCGTGCTCTACCTCGTGCTCACCCTTCCCATCTCGTGGTGGGCGAGAAGGCTCGAGGAGCGGTACAAGTATGAGACGTGAGATGGAGAGTGCCTGAACACTTAGATCTTTCCCCCATGAAACTCGAAGGCCGCTCCATCGTGAAACGCTACGGCGTGCACTCCGCGCTGGACGGCGCCACCTTCACGGTGCCGGCGGACACCGGGTGCCTCGTCCTCATTGGAGCCTCGGGCAGCGGCAAGAGCACCCTGCTCCGTGTGCTGGGATCCCTGCTGGTTCCGGATTCCGGCGAAGTGCGCGTGCAGGATCGCGTGCTGGAATGGACGGAGCAGGCCACGCTGCGCCAGCGCCGCGTGAATGGGTTCGTGTTTCAGAACTTCAATCTCTTTCCGCATCTGACCGCGCTGGAGAATGTGGCCCTGCCCCTGCGTGAGGTGCATGACAAATCCCCGGACGCCGCACGCACCACGGCATTGGAAGTGCTCGACCGTTTCGGTCTTGCCGCGCACGTGGAGAAGCGCCCTTCAGAACTCAGCGGCGGCCAGCAGCAACGCGTGGCCCTGGCGCGCGCCATCGCTCCCGGCCCCAAGCTCCTGCTGCTGGATGAGCCCACCTCCGCGCTCGATCCCGTGATGACGCAGGATGTGCTGGACCTCATTCGCGAACTCGCGGAGGGCGGCCAGCGCATTGTGCTCTCCACTCATGAGATCTCCTTTGCCAAACAAGTGGCCGATTGGGTGCTTTTCCTGGAGCAGGGCAAGGTGGTGGAATCCGCGCCTGCCCACGGCTTCTTCGCAGCACCCGCGCACGCCACGGCGAGGGAGTTTCTGGAAACACTCACGCGATATCGATAAGCCAGACGGGACCGTCGCCCTGTGCCGCCATTGTGCTTTACAGGGCGCCGGGAACTCCGCATGATGGGGCCGTACCATTCACCTGGAGGTATTGGGATGCCTGACCCACGACACACCGCCACAGCCTTGATGCTCTGCCTGGGAGCACCCTTCGCCGCATTGGCCGAGGCTCCCACCGCGCCGGCACCTCCAACAACCGCCGCCAAGTCGGCCGATCCCGAACTGCCGCAACCCGTCGATGCTCAGGATGTGCAGTCGCTGGTGACGAATCCACCTTTCACCCGCACGCTGAACCTTTCGGATTCCCTCGCGCTCACCGGTATCGCGTATGTGGAGGGCAAGCCCGTGGCTACGATTCTGAACCGGGAAACGAAGCAGAGTTTTGTCGTGTCCGAAGAGCCCAATGCCCAAGGCTGGAAGCTCGCGGAAACCAACGCCAGCAAAAACCTGCAACGCGCCGAGGTGAAAATCATGTTGGGCGCGGAGATCGTGACCGTGCGCTACGGTGAAGACCAACTCACTCCCGGCGCGAAGAAACCCGCTCCACCCAGCCAGGGTCCCCCCGGTGGTCCGCCTCCCCCAGGAGGCCCTCCCGGTGGCTACGATCCGCGCTTTCGCACCTCCTCCCTGCTGGGAGATGACGGTCGTGAGAAATACTACTCCCTTCCCGACAATGTGCGGGACAAGTTCCGTGACACGATGCGCCAGTATCGCGAGCAGAATCCCAACGCCAGCATGGAGCAGTTGAGCTCCTTCGCCCGCAAGGAGTTCGAGAAAGTGCAGGCTGAAAGCCGCCGATGAGCGAAGGCGGCGAGCGCATGCATCTGTACCTGTGCCGCCCTCATTGGGTGACCGATCCCGATCATCTGGCCCGCTGCCACGACCTGCTCGACGAGGAAGAAAAAGCGCGTCATGCCCGCTTCAAGTTCGAGCGGGATGCGCGCCTGTTCCTGGTCTCCCACGCTCTAGTGCGCACGGCGCTCTCAGATTTCGCTGCGGATGTATCCGTCCATCCCGCCGCGTGGCGCTTCGAGACGAATGCCTACGGACGCCCGCGCATCATGCAGGAAGACGGAGCGCCCGGCATGCATTTCAGTCTCACACACACACACGGGCTCGCGGCTTGCGTGGTGGCCAGCAATGCCGATGTCGGTGTTGATGCAGAAGCGGAAAGCAGGAACCTCGACACGGCCACGCTCGCGCCGCGGATCATGTCTCCTTCGGAGCTCGCTCGCTTTCAGTCCGCGTCTGCGGCGGTACAGCGGAAGCAATTCCTCTCACTCTGGACGCTGAAGGAGGCATTCACCAAGGCTCGTGGACTCGGCCTCAATCTACCGGTGGAGAAGCTCAGCTTCTTTGTGAACGGCCACACCATTCACTTCGGATGTCCCGCCGAAGTGGAAGACAAGCCCGGAAGCTGGGAGTTCCGCCTCATGCAGCCCACTCCCGAGCACTACCTTTCGCTGGTCACCCGCTTCGTCAGGGAGACGACGCCAGCACTCCAGTCAAAGTGGTATGTGCCCCTGGTGGGTGAACGCACCACTGAGCAAAGTCCGGCACTGCTGGCCAGCACTCATCCCACGCGGGGAGTTGCTACTTCTTCACCTTCCTGAGCTCGAACTTGTACCACCGTGACCCCCCCTGGGAATCCGGAATACGAATCGCGAGTTCTCCCTCCTTCGTGCTCACCTCAATCCCGTCACGCTTCTCGATGCCGGTTGCTTCGCGTGTCTCGCCCACGGAGATCAGCGTGAACGTGAAAGCATTCGGATCGATGCCCGACACGGCTTCCTCAGCGCAGGTATCGCGTCCGCGATCCTTGTCCGGGATCTGCCACACAGGCTTCCACTCCTTGCCATTGAGATACGTGGGCAGGTTTTTCCCGTCGTGCCGTCCTGGCTTGGCATTCGGACCATTGATCCAATACACCGCGCCCTTTTTCACACGGAACTCCGAGGGACCGTCGATGTGTGCTTCCACCACCAGCGTCTCCACCGGAGGAGGAACCAGCAGGCCCGTGATGGGCACGCCTGCTTTCACTGCCTGCTCGCGGATGTAATCAATATCCACCCGCGCAAAGACATCCACCTTCACCGTGATTTCCTGCCCGTCCTCACGCTTCAGTGTGACGTAGTCGCCCTTCACACTGACGAACTCTGCCTTCGTGGTGAATCCATCCTTGCTGGTGAAGGAACGCATTTCCGCAGACAGGCACACCGCAGCACCGCACTGGAGCAGCAGCATCAGCAGGATGGCGGCGGTCGATTTGCCGGGAAGGAACATCGGCGCCATCATGGAACATCCGATGGAAAAATGCAAACCGTCCAGCCCTGGCAGGCCGGCGGGGTGAAAAGTTCACGCCTGCAGTCTTGTGCAATTCCAGACCTCCCGATAGCCTTCCTCTTGATGCCTCTGGTGGAGTTCACTCCGAATCTCGCAAGTCAGACCTCGGCGCAAGCCTGCCGGGTGGAGGGCGCGACGGTCGGTGAGTCTCTCCAGGCCGTCTTTGCGAAACAACCCGGTCTGCGCAGCTACCTTCTAGATGATCAAGGGGCCGTGCGGCATCACGTGGTGGTGTTCGTGGACGGCGCCGCCATCAAAGACCGGCGCACGCTCTCCGATTCCGTGCAGCCAGACTCGGAGATCTTCATCATGCAGGCCCTTTCGGGCGGCTGAACCAACACACCCACAACCGCCCCCCATGAGCACGACACTTCATCTCGGCACACGCAAGGGACACTTCGCCATCGAGAAGAATGGCAAAGGCTGGAAGGTGGCGCACAGCTCTTTCCTCGGCGTGCAGGTGCCCATGCTGCTGCCGGATGCGCGGGACAGCAAACTCCACGCCGCCGTTGAGCACGGCCACTTCGGCACAAAGATACACACGTCCTCCGACAGCGGTGCCACGTGGGAGGAGCGCGCCTGCCCTACCTACCCACCCAAGCCGGAAGGGACTCCCGACATTCTCTGTCCGATGCGCCAGACGCCGGTGCCGTGGAACCTGGAAAAGATCTGGTCGCTGGAAGCCGGCGGCGCAGATGAGCCGGGTGTATTATGGTGTGGGACAATCCCCGGTGGTCTCTTCAAGTCCACCGATGGCGGAGCCAGCTGGAACCTGGTGGAGAGTCTGTGGAACCGCCCCGAGCGAGCCAAGTGGTTCGGCGGTGGCTACGATTGGCCCGGCATCCATTCCATCTGCGTGGATCCCCGCAACAGCAAGCGTGTGGTCCTCGCCATCTCCTGCGGAGGCGTGTGGGAGACCCTCGATGGTGGCGAAACATGGGATCGCTATGGCAAGGGACTCGTTGCAGACTTCATGCCTCCCGGTCAGGAGGAAGATTGGGATTCCCAGGATCCTCACCGCATCGACGCCTGTGTCACCGATCCCAATACTGTCTGGATGCAGCATCATTGCGGCATCTACCGCTCCAAGGACGGCGGCCACACCTGGCAACGCTTTGACAACGGGAACCCCGCCGTCTTCGGTTTCGCCGTGGCGGTGCATCCGCAGAAGCCGGAGACCGCGTGGTTCGTGCCCGGCGTGAAGGATGAAATGCGCGTGCCCGTAGATGGCGCGCTGTGCGTGATGCGCACCCAAGATGACGGCAAGACCTTCGAACCCCTGCGCAAAGGACTGCCGCAGGAGCACGCCTACCACCTCATCTACCGCCACTGCCTGGATGTATCTCCAGATGGCCGCACCCTCGCCATGGGCTCCACTACTGGTTCCGTATGGATCAGCGAGGACAGTGGCGACTCATGGACGCGCCTCAGCGCGGAGTTGCCGCCGGTGTTCTGCGTGCGGTTTGAGAAGGGGAGCTGAAGCCTGGTAGGCAGTTCCTTTTCTCCGGAAGCTTAGTCGCGGAGCGACGTCCGTGTCTTAGCCCGGCCTTTCAAGGCCGGGTCGCCGCACCACTCAGTTGTGTCGCGAAGCGACACGCGAACCGCATGCAGCATCGTAGCCTAGCCGTCATGTTGATGATTTTTTTTCGTGGAGCACAGCGTTGATAGTGCCGATATGAAAAGGCATGCATCTCCAGCTTTGAAATTCTCCTGCAGCATGCTCGGCATCGCATGCATCGGCTTTATCTCAGGTGTTACCTACGCGCAGGCTCCCAGTCCGACAGCCGAGGCGAAGAAACCCAACGAGAAGGAAAAAGAAAAGCGCATGACTCCCGACGGAAAATGGGAGGTGCACAGCATGACCCGCCCGAAGCCATCCGTGGTGGAGCCGAAGTATGATGGTCAGCCCGTGCCACCACCCCAAGGTGCGAAAGTGCTTTTCAATGGAAAGGACCTCTCCCAATGGAAGGGCTCACCGCGCAAAGATTCGCCCGACCAGAGCGAGGCACCGAAATGGAAAGTGCAGGATGGTTATGCGGAAATCGTCGGACGCGCCGGCTCACTGAAATCCAAAGAGACCATCAAGGGTGACGTGCATCTGCACATCGAGTGGGCCACGCCTGCTGAAATCGTGGGCAAGGGTCAGGGTCGCGGCAACAGCGGCGTGTATCTCGGAGGCTTTCCGGAGATTCAAGTGCTCGATTCCTACGAAAACGAGACGTACGCGGATGGCCAGGCTGCGGCACTCTACGGCAACTACCCGCCCGCGGTGAATGCCTCCAAGAAACCTGGCGAATGGCAGAGCTACGACATCATCGCCGAGCGCGCGAAGGTGGAAAACGGCAAGGTGGTCCGCAAGGCTCGCCTCACGGTGAAGCACAATGGCGTGGTGGTACATGACAAGGTGGAACTCGACACCCGCACCATGGAAGGCGACATCACCCTGCAGGATCACCTGAACCCCGTGCGCTACCGGAACATCTGGGTCTTGCCGTTGAAAAATGACGAGCCAAAGTCCTGAACATGATGACGCGTCGTTTCCTGCTTGTCCTGCTGTGCCTGGTCTCCAGCGTTGCCTCAGCACGTGCATCGAAGCCAAACATCGTCGTCTTTCTCGCCGATGACCTGAGCTGGGGCGACTGCTCCATCTACAATGCGAAGAGCGGCATTCGCACGCCGAACATGGAGCGCATCGCGAAGGATGGGATGAACTTCCCGCTCGCGTTCGTGGCGTCGCCTTCCTGCGCGCCGAGCCGCGCCGCGCTGCTCACCGGTCTCTATCCCGCGCGGAATGGCTCCATGTTCAACCACCAGCGCCCGGATCCGCAGCACAAGAAGTGGCCTGCATGGTTCAAGGAAGCCGGCTACGAAACTGCCGCCATCGGCAAGGTCGCGCACTACGCGCAGGTGCAGGAGTACGGATTCGACCACGCCAGCCACTTCAAGTACCACGAGGACGACTGCATCACCGCTGCCGTCTCGTGGTTGGAAAATCGGCAGAAAGAAAAAGACAAACAGGACAAGCCACTGTGTCTCATGGTCGGCACCAACTGGCCTCACGTGCCGTGGCCGGAGAAGACCAGCTACAAGCCCGGCGAGGCTACCCTGCCCGCATCCCAGGTAAACACACCTGAGACCCACCAGGCGCGTGCGAAATATGCAGAAGCCGTGAGCAACGCGGATCATGACCTGGGTGTGGTGTACGACGCCGCGCGCAAGCTGCTCGGCGAAAACACCCTCTTCATCTTCACCGCCGATCACGGAGCGCAGTTTCCCTTTGGAAAATGGAACTGCTATGACGCTGGCATCCGCACTCCGTTCCTCGTCGTGTGGCCGGGAAAAGTGGCTCCAGGTTCCACTTCGGATGTCCTGGTGAGTTGGGTGGACATCCTGCCCACCTGCCTGGAAGCCGCTGGAGCGGCGCTACCCCCGGAGGGCACCCTGAGCGGCAAGTCGCTCCTCCCCGCCCTCTCGGGAAATTACGTCCGGGTACGCGAACACATCTTCACCACGCACAGCGGCGACGGGAAGATGAACGAGTACCCCACGCGCTCCGTGCGCACCCGATTCTGGAAGTACATCCGCAATCTAAAACCGGACACGGAATTCACCTCTCACATCGACAAGGCCCAGGGCGGCGATGGACGCAGCTACTGGACCTCATGGGAAGCCGCCGCGCGGCAGGATCCCAAGGCCGCCGCCATCGTAAAACGCTACCATGTCCGGCCCGCGGAGGAATTGTACGATCTGGTTGAGGATCCAGATGAGCTGCACAACCTCGCCCAGGATCCAAAAGCCGCAGAACCCCTGGCCGAACTGCGCGCCGAACTCGACCAGTGGATGGAAGAACAGGGCGACAAAGGACTGGAGACAGAGGCGGCGCGGAAGCCCAAGGAGAAGCCGTAAGTCCGGCCGCCACGGGCGCGACTGAGAAGCGATTGCCAGTTGACCGCAGCACCGTCTCCGGCAACCCTGACTCCCCCGTGAAACCGTACTACCTCACCACCGCCATTGATTACACGAATGCGCCCCCGCATATCGGCCATGCCTACGAAAAAATCCTGGCGGATGTGATGGTGCGCTTCCAGCGCCTCGCAGGCCGTGAAGCCTATTTCCTGACCGGCGCGGACCAGCACGGCCAGAAGGTGCAGAAGAGTGCGGAGAAGGAGGGTGTAAGCCCGGCCCAGTTCGTGGATGACATCACGGCGAAATTCATCGCCATGTGGGATCGCCTGAACGTGCGCTACGACCACTATGCGCAGACGGTCGACCCGAAGCACAAGAAGGTCGTGCAGGCCATGCTGCAGAAGCTGCATGACTGCGGCCAGCTCTACAAGCAAAGCTACGGCGGCTTCTACAGCGTGCGCCAGGAGCAATTCCTTACCGACAAGGAACGCGGTCCCGATGGCAACTTCGGCGAGGAATGGGGCGAGGTAGTGGAACTTCAGGAGGAGAACTGGTACTTCCGCCTCAGCGAGCACGTGGAGTGGTTGCGTGGCTACATCAAGAGCCATCCCGATTTCATCTTCCCCGCCTTCCGCGCGAATGACGTGCTGAACGCCCTCGAAGGCGGTCAGGACCTCTGCATCTCCCGCCCTGTCGAGCGCCTGAGCTGGGGCATTCCCCTGCCCTTTGATGAGCGTTTTGTGAACTATGTGTGGTTCGATGCACTCACGAACTACATCAGCTTCGCCGGCTACCTCGCGGATGAAGTAGGCAACGAAGGTATGCCCGACTTCGCCAAGCTCTGGCCTGCCGATGCCCACGTGATCGGCAAGGACATCCTCGTGCCCGCCCATGCCATCTACTGGCCCATCATGCTGCATGCCCTCGGCTTCAGCGATGAGCAGATTCCCCGCCTGATTGTGCACGGCTGGTGGAACATCAAGGGCGCGAAGATGAGCAAGAGCGTCGGCAACGTGGTGGGACCTGCCGAACTGGCCGATCTCGTCACCGTGGACGGCCTGCGCTTCTACCTCATGAGGAGCATGGCCACTGGCTACGACGCTGATTTGAGCGTCGACCGCATGATCATCGATGTCTATACCGGCGAGCTTCTCAAAGGTCTGGGCAATCTGCTGAATCGCGCCGTCAACATGGCGCAGAAGTACCGCAGCGGCCTGCTTGCGGCGTCTTCCTACGATGATGACCTCAACAAGGCTCTGAGACAAACGGTAGCGGAGGCTCCTGCCCGGTATTCCGAGAAGATGAACGCATGGGCCATCCACGAAGGCATTGCCGAGGCGTGGAAGATTGTCGACCACGGCAACAAGTTCGTGGAAGACACTGCCCCATTCAAACTCGCCAAGGATCCGGAACAGGCGGCGCGTCTCGACAGTATTCTGGCCCACCTCGCCGAAGCGGTGGCCCATGTCAGCGTGCTGCTTAGTCCCATCATGCCTGATGCGTGCGCGGAAATTCGTCGCCAGCTTAACTGGCAGATGCCGGATGGCTTTACGGTGAATGACCTGAAGTGGGGCCTGCTACCCGCCGGTCACCAGCTGAACGAGCCGAAGATTCTCTTCCCCAGAATCGAGCTCGAAGGCGACAAAAAATAATCTGTCCCATCCTCAAGCTTCGAGCCTCAAGCCCCAAGCGGGAGGCTCGTATTTCGCGCGGCGGTTTTCCCCGACCCGCCTCGCGATTTGCACGATCCGTTGATGAAACGGCCTTCTGCTTGAGTTCGTCGACATCATCAGTAAAGGGGCGGCGGCCAAGTCCGCCGCTCCATGTCCAAACCTGCCAATGCCCCCGCTGACCACGATACCAATCAGGAACCGCTGACCTTTCTGGACGTCGTCACCTTCTGGCTCTCAGTGTATGTGCTGATTGCCCTCATCGCGGAGTACCTCTTCAAGCTCTCCGAAGACACGAAGGTCATCCTGGCCTATTCAGACTGGATTGTGTGCGGCATCTTCTTCATCGACTTCGTACGGCGGTTCGTCCGCGCCCGCTCGAAGCTGGGCTACATGAAGTGGGGCTGGATCGATCTGCTGTCCTGCATTCCCATGGTGGACGCCTTCCGCGCCGGGAGAATCTACCGCCTCGTCCGCGTCATTCGCATCCTGCGCGCCTTCCGCTCCTCCCGCAACATCGTGGGCCTGCTCTACCGCAAGCGTGCGCAGAACACCTTTGCCGTGGTGGCCACCACCACCTTCGTGGCCACGGTGTTCTCCGCCATCATCGTGATGGAGTTTGAGCGCGATTCCGCCTCTCGCATCAACGAACCTTCCGACGCCATTTGGTGGGCCTTCTGCACCGTCACCACGGTGGGCTACGGCGACTACTATCCCGTGACCACCGAGGGGCGCATCACCGCCGTGGTCCTCATGACCTTGGGAGTCGGCCTCTTTGGCACACTTGCGGGGTACGTCGGAAGCATGTTCACCGGTCCCACCTCCAAGGCGGAGATTCACAAACTTTCTTCCATGGAAGAGAAAATGGAGAACCTGCAAGCCACGGTGGAGAGGTTGGAGAAGTTGCTGTTGGAGCAGCAGGTCACTCCCTCCGCCAACGGCAAACACACCAGCAGAGTGTAGAGCGTTTTAGCTAGAACCCTGGCCGTAATTACGCCGAAATCGCTTGGGGAGCATTCTTCTAGCTGGGTGCCACTCCAAGTCCCGCACCTTCGGGCAGCAAAACTTCTCCTGCGTCGCCAAACTTCACACCACTGTAGTCGTCATCCGCCACATAAAGGTGGCCATCGAGATCCACCAAATCCGCCAGGGGCGCGAGATGGGCAGCCGCAGTGACACCGATGCTGCTCTCGATCATACATCCCAACAGCACGCGCATCTTCAGCACACGCGCTGTGTGAATCATCTCCCGCGCCTCTTTGAGGCTGCCGCTCTTCAGGAGTTTCACATTCACGCCATCGACCAAGCCAGACAAAGCCCGCGCATCATCGACATTCTGCGCGCTCTCATCCGCATAGAGCGGGAGCGGAGAGTGCGGCATCGCCTTGCGCAGTTCACGCCACGCAGCCACCCCACCAGAGTGATGCAGCGGCTGCTCGACGAAGGCCAAATCATACCGCGCCAGCTTCGGTATAAGCGCTGCGGCCGTTTCCACACTCCAGCCACCATTCGCATCCGCAAAGATGGTCGCCTGCGGGGCCGCTTCACGCGCCTTGGCCGTGATGGCTTCATCGAACTCCGCATTCCCGCTGCCAAGCTTCAGCTTCAGCACGCGGAACTGGCGATGCGTCTCGCGCACCTTTTCCGCGAAAGCATCCAGATCCGTGGGAATGCTGAAGGAGCGGCACGCGGGCGGCAGCTTCGTCGCATCGAGTTCCCACAGCTTCCAGAGTGGCAGACCACGCTGCTTCCCCACGGCATCATGCCACAGCACATCCAGGGCGAGTCTTCCCGCGCGCGGACCTGCCTCCGGCACAGGACTCCCCTGCCACGCGAGACCTTGAACCCAGCGCAGTGTGTCTTCGGGATTCTCCCCGTAGTAGGGAACAAACGGCGCCTCACCCACCGCATCGCCCCAGTGCAGTCGCAATACCTGTCGCTCGGTGGAAGTCCCATGCGCAATCCGGAAGGGCTCCGTGAGATGCAGAGTCTTCAATTCCACGCGCAGGGGCTGGTCACTCGTCATGCATCAAGGTAATCGCACCTGCCCCATCGCCAAAGCCCGGCGTCATTTTCTTTGGCGCAAAGAAAAAGCTGCGCCATGCGTGCGTTCCTTTCGACTCCCATTTCCATTCATTTCTCCGGCATCATGTCTCCTCGCATTTCCCTTTTCGCTGCCACGCTGGCGCTGACCACCGTTGTCTCCGCCGCCGCTCCCGCCACCTCCACGACTCCTGCCGCGCCCAAGCCCGCGCCGACGAAGCCGGCGGCAGCTCCAGTTCCAGCTCCAGCGCCCACTCCCGCCAAGCCGCTGAATCCCTTCGTCGTGCATGCGGAGAAGGAGAACGCCACCTACAAGACCGGCGAGCAGGTGACCTTCACCATCACGCTCGCCAAGGACTCTCCTGCGCCGCGCGATGCCGAAATCTCCTGGAGCATTTCGAAAGATGGCGTGCCTCCCGTCACGACTGCCAAAGGCAAGCTGGTGGATGGCAAGGCGACCGCTACCACCTCCTTGAATGAGCCCGGCTTCCTCCTCTGTCGCGTGAGCTGGAATCAGGATGGAAAGGTGCACAACTCCCTCGGTGGGGCTGCGGTGGATCCGCTGCTCATCAAACCCAGCCTGCCGGTGCCGGATGACTTCGATGCCTTCTGGGATGCGCAGAAAAAGAAGCTCGCCGCCGTGCCAGCGAAGTCCACCCTGACTCCAGTGCCTTCTCCCACAAAGAAAGCTGAGACCTTCGATGTGAAGGTGGATGCCCTCGGCGCACCCGTATCCGGCTACTTCGCGCGCCCGGTGAACGCCAAGCCGAAGAGCCTACCCATCATTCTGATGGTGCACGGCGCTGGAGTGAGCTCGTCCAACCTCCCGTCCGCGGCATCTTGGGCGGAGAACGGCATGCTGGCCTTTAACATGAATGCCCATGGCATTCCCAATGGCAAACCACCGGAATTCTACAGCAGCCTCGCACAAGCGGACTTGAAGGACTATCGCAATGTGGGACGCGACTCCCGCGATACTTGGTACTTCCTCGGCATGTTCCTGCGCGAAGTGCGCGCCCTCGACTTCCTCTGCTCACAGCCCGAGTGGGATGGCAAGACGGTCGTGGTGTATGGCAGCAGCCAGGGTGGCTTCCAGGGATTCGCCATCTCGGCAATCGATCCTCGTGTCACCTTCCTCGCCGCCGGCGTGCCTGCCGGTTGCGACCACACCGGCATCGTGGTGAACCGTGTGAATGGATGGCCGAAAGTTGTGCCCAATCTTCCCGACGGCAAACCCGACCCCAAGGTGCTCGAAGCATCACGCTACTTCGACAACGTGAACTTCGCTGCCAAGACTAAAGCGAAGGGCGCCTATCTCACCGTGGGCTTCATTGATACCACCTGCCCTCCCACGGGCGTGTACGCCGCCTACAACGCCCTGCCGCTCTCCACGAAAGCGATCTACGATGACATCCCCAGCGGACACGCGAACTCACCCCAAGCCAGCGCGGCCATGGTAGAGGCGGTGAAGAAGCATGTGAAGGAGAACTCCAAGTAACTTTGGCGACTTCGCATTCCTTTTCATAACCCGCTTATGAGCATGGAAGTATCACAGCTCATTCACGAAATCAGCAGAAGCCCCCACTGCGTTCTGTATCCGCCTGCCGGCAGACCATCCATCTCCGCTGGAGCATCACTTCCACCTGATTTGAGTGAATTTTATGATCGCTGTGGAAGTGCGGTCTTGTTCTCTAGTCGCAACTCTGGTTTCACAATTGTGCCTCCCTCGGAGTTGATGCCGGCGAATCCCATTCTACTCGGTTCACACTACCTCAAGCATCAGGAGGAAATCGATCAGGACATCTCGGCTTGGTGGTATCTCATCGCGAAGGGAAACAATCCGACGGAAGCCATCGTCATCGATCTCCATCCAGAGAGACTGGGCAGGTGCTATGATGGTTTTCACCAAGTCTACGCCACTGCGGATTCCAGAGTAGTCGCGCGCTCCTTCACCGCCCTCATCGAGGGATTGCTACATGCCAAAGGGACTTCCCACTTCTGGGAGCAGGAGGACTTTGAAGACCTGGGATTCGCTTATGAGGAAGGGTGAGGCCCAAGCCAACTCCCAAGCTTACACCTCCGGCCGCATCCGCGAGACCAACACGCTCTTCACCAGGCGGATCAATTCCACCGGCTCATAAGGCTTGGGCAGCGCGGCGGTAAATCCGTAGGCGACAGGCTGGGCCATCACCGGGTCATCGGAGTAGCCGCTGCTTACGATCGCGAGAATGTTCGGCTCCAGGGCACGAAGTTTTTCCATGGTGCGCAGGCCACCCATCCCATTCGGGATGCTGAGGTCCAGCACCACGAGATCAAAAGGGCGCCCATCCTGCATGGCCTGCTGGTAGAGGCGCACGGTGTCGTTGCCATCCACCGTCTCCACCACCTCGTAGTTCTGCGTCTGCAGGCCGCGCACGATGAGGGCGCGCACGAGGTGATCATCCTCCAGCACCAGGATGCGGGAGTTCGTGGACGGCGAGGTGAAGGTGGCGCCCAGCGCCAGCGCATCCGCCTCTTCTGCATCTCCATCTACGGGAATAAAGAAGCGTACCCGCGTGCCCTGTCCCTTGTGGGAATTCACCGAAATGGTGCCGCCGTGCGACTTCGCGATGGACTCACACACAGTGAGGCCCAGGCCGGTCGCACTCTCCGATTTGCGCGTGGAGAAGTAGGGCTCGAAAATGCGTGAGAGATGATCCGAGGCAATGCCCTCGCCACCGTCGCGCACTTCCAGCGTCACACCGGCGAATTCGCCCGGTGATTCGGAAAGTGTCTCATGCGGGAACATCTCCTCCTCGGTCGCCACTTCGCAACGAACATAAATATCGCCTCCACGCACGGTGGCCTGTTCCGCATTGCGAATCAGGTTACCCAGCAAGCGGCGGATCTGATTCGGATCCACGGCCACTTCAGGCAGATCCTCCTGCACCTCCACATAGTAGTGCACATGCGGCACGCGCGCGTGATGCTCAAAGAAAGTCTTCACCAACTCCGAGAGCGAGATCTGCCGTTTGATGGGCGCACCGCCGCGCGCAAAGGTCAGGAGCTGCTGCACGAGGTCCTGTGCCTGCAGGGTGGCCTGTTTGGCCGTGGTAATCTCCGGCGGCCTGTCAGCCTCATTCGTGTAGCGCATCTCGGCGAGTGCGAGATTGCCCAGCAGCACGGTGAGCAGGTTGTTGAAGTCGTGCGCAAATCCGCGCGCGAGCAGACCGAGGGACTCCAGGCGATCAAGCCGGTTGTTCCGCTCCACTTCCAGCTTCCGCGTGGTGATATCCTTGATGAGAAGGAGCAATCCATTCGCGAAGGGATAGGTGCGTGCCTCATGCCATGCCGAAAATTCTTCCAGATAGATCTCACGCGTTACTGGCTCGCGATGCAGCAGTGCTCGGGCGAGCGCTTCGTAGTGGCTCAGGCGCACGCTCGGCGGCAGCACATCCCAGAGGGACTGGCCCAGGAGCGCACGCTTGTCGCGGCGGAAAAGTTTGGTCGCGCTCGCATTCACATACGTGAAGCGCCACTGGCCATCGAGCGCCACGAGCGGATCCGAGATGCTCTCCACGATGTCCACCAGCGGAGCGGTGCTCGAACTGATTGCTTGAGGAGGTGGAGGAAGCGGTGCGGCAACCGCCGGTTTCTCCACGGGAGACAACGGACGAAAAAGAACCACGATCCCCACCACGCTGCCCAGCTCATCATGCACCGACGTTACACGGTCTTCGATGAGCACACGCTCGCGCGTCTTCGTGGTGAGCAGGAGCTGGCGCGGCATGGCGTCCTCCTTGTCATCCGCAGGCAGGACAAGCATCATCTCGCCCTCGATGTTGTGAATGGCATACACCTCGGTCAGCGTGCGGCCGGAAGCTTCCGCGACACTCCATCCCAACACACGTTCCGCGGCAGGATTTACGAAGAGAATGCGTCCCGCAACATCCGCACCGATGACGCCGTCCTCAAGACTTTGGAACGCATGGAAAAAGCTTTCTTCGTAGCGCCGGCGGCGTTGCTCTTCACGATTGCGAACAGCGGCCATCTCAAGTGAGGCACTCAGTTCGGTCTCGCTGTAAGGCTTCAGCAGATAACCGGAAGGATGTGTCTCCCTCGCGCGCGCCACAGTCTCTGCATCCACACACGCGGTGAGATAAACCACGGCTACAGGAAAGCGCTTCTTCAGAACCTTGGCTGTTTCGATGCCGTCTATTTTTCCACCGAGATGCACATCCATGAGCACCACGTCGGGACGAAGATCGCCCACCATGTTCAGCGCCTCTTCACCCGTGCGGCAGAGACCAGCGACCATGTAGCCCAGCCTCTCGAGAGTGGCTGCGAGATCGCACCCAACGAGACCTTCATTCTCAACGATCAGTACTCGTATGCGGTCGCGGTCAGCCATGAAAGTACAGTGATTTTGACTATCGCTGGAAATTGAGCGGTTTGGCAAGCGGAAAGTAAATCACCGTTCAAACCAGAATGTGTCATCCAAGTTTGAATCAATGAGGCACGCCAAAGAAGCCAAGGACGTGCCATGAGCAACGCTACTCGCGCGAGGGAATACGCGCGAGTATCGATCGAAGCTTTCTGCTCAGCTTCGTTGCTTGCGTTTCACCCGAAGGCGCCTCTGCCTCAGCCCAAACCTTCCACCTTCCAGCCGTCGCGATACTCGCGCTTCAGCAGCTTGTTGGCCTCGGGGATATTCGTCACGCGCATGGCTTCGCGCTCCCATTCCACCCACTGGTTCGGATAATTCTCCGCGAGCGTGCCCATCAAGACCGTTTCGGTGAGAGGTCCGCCATGCGAGAAGTCGGCACAGCTCTTCTTGCCATTCAGGATGGCATCCACCCAATCGTGGTAGTGATCCTGCTTGCCATAGTCGCGGGGATACTTCTCTGCTGGGAAGGAATCTTCCGGCAACACCCACGGACGCTGACCGTAAGGTTTGAAGATCTGGCCTTTCTCACCCACCCAAAGATGCCCGCTCTTCGGGAAGTTCTTGAGCGCGGCGGGCATCGGAACCTCACGAGCAGGGCGTGCGTCTTCGCCATCGCACCACGTGAGTTTGAAGGTGTCTCCCGCGATGAGCTCGTTGCCAGGAAACTCAAACTCCACCGTGCGGCTCTTCGCCCAGAGGCCGGTGCCGAGGGCGCCTGTGTTGGTCTGCTTCACACGCTTGGGCGCGTGGAGTTTCAGCGCATCGAAAACACCATCAAAGAAATGCACCCCCATGTCGCCGAGTTCACCCACGCCAAAGTCACGCCATGCACGCCAGGTCTGGGGATGGTAGGTATCCACAAGATACGGCCGCGGATCACGCACGCCAATCCAGGCGTCCCAATCGAGTTCTGCGGGAACGTTGTCTCCCTTGGTACGAAGTTCTTCATTCTTCGGCCACCAACTCAGGGGTTTGCCTTCCCAGAACCACGCTTCCTTGATCTTGCCGATGGCGCCATTGCGCAACAGGTCCACCGTCATGCGTGCCTCGATGCTGCTGCGGCCCTGATTGCCAAGCTGGGTGACCACACCCGCCTTCACCGCTTCCTGCTGGATGACGCGGCATTCGTGAATGGTCGGCGCCATCGGCTTCTGCAGGTACACATGCTTCTTCAAGCGCATGGCCTGCACCGCCATCGGTGCATGCATGTGGTCCGGAGTACCCACGGTGACCGCATCAAACTTGTCGCTGTGATCCCGCAGCATCTGCCGCCAGTCCGTGTGCTGCGAGGCATCAGGAAAGCCGACTCCACCAGCGCGTGCCGAGCCCTTGCCTGTGGCGGCCTCCTTGAGGTGGTTCGCATCGACGTCGCAGATGGAAACAATCTTCACCTTCGGATGCGTGGCCACACTGCGCATCGTGTTGCCGCCCATGCGAGCCACACCGATGCAGGCCACCTGCAGCATGGAGTTCGGCGAGGCACTGCGGGTGATTGCAGGAAATCCAAGAACAGATGCGGAGGCAGTGGCGGCAGCGGACTGCTGGAGAAAGCGACGGCGGTTCATGATGGAGTGCATGAACGCCGGAGCAGTGGAGCGGCTTTCTGAAAAGTAACGCGCCAGTGAATGCACCACTCAAAGAGGAAGAGTTCGCCGCAAAAAGACGCAAGAGGCACAGAAGGTTGCCTCAGGAAGGAAGTCGGGTCTCCAGACCGGACAGCGTCCGGCGGGTTTTCTTACCCGCCTGAGTTTGGCTCAATACCCACCTCTCGCCCCACCGCGACGCGACGTCTTGCGAGCAGGACGTTTGCGAGGGTTGCGTGAGGGAAGAGGCTTGCCGGCGGCTTCGGCAGCCTTGGTCTTGCGCTCGAATTCTTTTTCCTTCTCCACGCGTTCGGTCATCGCCTTACGAGCCGAAGCCGTGCGAGACTTGCTGAGCGTGGGACGCTCCTTGGCCTTGGGATGCACCAGCAGGCGATCTACCTCATCTGACTTCAGTTCGCGAAAGCCGCCTTCCGGAATACCAGTGAGAGGAAGATTGCCGATGCGTACGCGCACGAGGCGCTTCACTTCATAGCCCACTCGGTAGAGCATGTGGCGGATCTGGCGCTTCAGGCCCTGCTTCAGCACGAGGCCCAGCTTGTAGTGGCCGATGATCCACGCGCGTTCCGCCTTGGCGAATCCCTCTTCAATGTGCAGACCGTGGGTCAACTTCTCCAGCAGGGCCGGGTCGAAGGGCTTCTCCAACTGCACCTCGTATTCCTTTTCGAGGCCATGGGTAGGATGCGCGAGTTGGTGGGACAGATCGCCCTGGTTCGTCAGGAGGAGGAGCCCCTCACTGTCCATGTCCAGGCGGCCCACGTGAGCCAGTGTGCGCAGCTTCGCGGGAAGCAGGTCGTAGATGGTGTGGCGGGCGTGCTCATCATCGCGGGTGCACACATAGCCCTTGGGCTTGTGCAGGGCGATGACGACTGGCTTGTTCGGCCGCACCTTCCGGGTGTCCACCACCACGTCATCGGTGGCTTCCACCTTGGTACCGAGCTCGGTGCAGACCGTACCGTTGATGCGGACGCGGCCTTCAAGGATGATGGCCTCCACCCCGCGCCGTGAGCCCAAGCCGCAACTGCTGAGGAATTTGTTCAGTCGCATGGAAGTGGGCAGGTCAGGATGATGGTGAAGAAAAAGCCGCGATGGGAAACACCGCGGCTGCTGAAATCAGAAGTGGTGATGGGGTTGGGCGGCAAGGCCCGGTACCATCAGGCCTCCGGCTTGGTCTTGGGCAGGTTGTAGGGGCTGCGACCTTCCTTCCACTGACCGCGAGCCTTCATAAGCTTCACGCGTTCACCACGCTTGAGGACGCTGCGCTTGGTTCCGACGGAACCGCCTTTGGACTTGAGACTGCGATGCTGGGACATGGTGTAACCTTCAGAGGGTTGGAGATAGGGGCGCAGAGAGTAGCGGAGAAGGAACAATCCGCAAGGTCTTTTTGCACCCTGATTTCCGCTCCGCATACTCCCAACCCAGGCCCAGCCTTACGCCACCGTGAAGGTATGCATGCGCCGTCACGTGCCTCGATGAGGCGGTACCCAAGCAAATGAAGAGCTAAATATAAGCTTTTTTTCACATCCTGTCATGTGTCAGGGTGATTTGGATTTACAAGCGGATCGCGCATTCCTAGCGTGCCCCATGGCACTGACTTCCGAGCAAATCTCGTCGGCACTGGAGCTCGACTACGATGCGAACAGAGTGGCCGTGGACGAGATGCGAAAGCTCATCAACGCGCAGTTGGGGCTTCTGGATTCGAACCCGGGGATGAGAATGCAATTGGAGGCCCTGGTAACGACTGAACTGAAGGCGTGGCAGTCCGCTGTTGAATCCGGGGAAGAGACCTGGCCGACCACCACGGAAGATTGGAGCGCCAAAATGAAGGGTCGCCTGAGCAGGGCCGTGGCGAGACACGAACAAGACATCAAGGAGGAGGCCTCCGCAGAACTCGATGATGTCGAGACCTACGAGGCGCAGAAGGAACAACACCGGAAAGAGGCAATCCTCAAGGACCGGGAATCCCCGATCAAGCTACAGGAAGCCTCCGAGACCTCATTTACCGTAGTGCGCCCCATGGCACCCATGGACGGCGTGGCTGCAGCGAGACTGCGCGCGAATGAAGCGGTGGGAACCATGGCACTCGCGAGCTGCACCGGAGTGAGTTTGTACGACCCTGTGACCAAGGTCTGCGCTGTCATGCATGTCTTCAAAAAGGCGGACATCCCGCACGCGTTGAAGGTCATGCAGGGCGTGGCCCCGGAGATCAACCCGAGGAATCTGCAAGTGACGCTCATGCCCGGAAATGCCGATGGCGTGAATATGGCCCACCTCCCCGTGCTGCGAGAGCAGCTTGCCATGGAGGGCATCACTAATGTGCGTGACTTCAGCAGGGAGGGACGCACCTCCTCCACGCTGACACTCCGCGGGGATGGCGTCGTGTTCTCCACCACGGAAGCGGAGAGGCTAAGCACGAGCCCTTCGCTATCGAGCGTGGGAAGCTCACCGGGAGGATCGGAATCGGGCTTTGCGCCTCCACCACCCAAACCCGCGTATCTCCCACCGATGCCGGATACGCCGCCCCTTTCGCCTTCGCCTTCGCCAAGCACGCCTGAGCAACTTCCAGACTTGCTGGACCTTTCTACTCCAACGCTCAAACCCGGTGGGTTGGTGACGTCGACGATGGGAGCGGGAACAGCTACGACCTCGGGCCTTGCGCCTCCACCCCCGCCGGGCACATCTGAGCATCTGCCAGGGCCCGAAATTCCGGAAGTCGCCACGAGAGCAAGAAGCCGCTCTGTGGGGGAAGAGCTGGGCTTGGGAAAATACAAACGAGGTGGCCCATCAGAAGGCCTCGGAGCAGGTGGCCCCTCCATTGGGAGCAGACAGAACCGCTCCGGCTCATTCTGAGCCCAAGCCAGTGGCGCAGGACGCGCTAATAACAATTGTAAACATGGAGGAAGACAAGGCCTTCCTCCATGTCCAAAATTCAAATCCGAGGCTCCACTTTAGGGAGCCTATTTCTTCTCCAGCTTCGTCCAAGTGCCGAAGTCGGCGCCCTGGTCGATCCACTTCTTCAGAAGTTCCTTTTCAGCGTCGGTGAGCGGGTCAGCCTTGCCGTCCGGGGGCATCACCATTTCATCAGTGATGGCCAGGGTGGTCATGGTGTAGAGGGCGCTGTCCGCCGCCTTGCCAGCCACGAGGGTCTTTTCCTTGTGCTCCTTGCCGCCCTTCTTCAGGCCTTCGGCGGTGTCCATCACGAAGCCGCTCTTGGGCTTCTTGAGCTTGCCAGTCGCATCAGTGTGCTCGGTTTCGTGGCACTTCATGCATTTGGTCTCGAAAATGGGAAGGATTTGCTTGGCGAAGTCCACCTTGTCTTCTGCGGAGGCAGAAGTCGGGGAGAACAGGAGCCCGCCGAGCGAAGCGGCGGCCATCGTGAGCATGAATGGCTTTTTCATGGGCAGTTGGGTTGGATTTTCAGTGAGGATCAAACCGTGGCGAAAATCGCAACGCGGGTCAAGCGAAAGCAATGTGAAGCAAGTGAAACCCGCGCCGCCAGATCCTCACATCCAACGCTATTACCTCCCCCGAAGCAGTGGTGGCTCGACAGTTTGTTGAGTTTTTCATAGAAATCAGCTAAAGTCGAACGTTTGCCAGTCTCAACTATTCCACCAACCCCGGAAAAGAGCAGCCGAAAGACGCCAATGTCCTCTCGCTCAGCCGCGCTTACGCGCAAGCAGCATGCCCGGACCACGGAGCCGGTGGTGGACAATCGTGTCATGCATGCCGCCTTGGGGCTGGCTTTCCTGGGGAGCGCGCTCTTCTACCTGCTGGCGTTGATTTCCCATGAGCCGGCGGATCTCCCGGCGTGGACCCACCTCGCCATTGCGGACACACCGCCCGTCACCACGCATAACCTCATCGGCCAGCTCGGGGCCGTGCTGGCAGGCTATACCTTCTGGATGTTCGGCGCGGCGAACTACGTGATCCCCGTGTGCCTCACCTGGTTCGGCGTGTGCAAGTTTGCCTCTCCGGCGTCCATCACCCTGCGCGCGTGGATTGGCTTCGCCCTGATGGTCATCAGCGCCTCCGCCATCTTCTATCTACAGGCATTCTGGCAGTGGGATGACAAGAATGTGACCCCCTACGGCGCAGGCGGTGGCTTGGGCTATGTGGTGGGGGGCATGCTGATGCTGGACATCTTCGGCGAGGTGGGCTCGCTGCTGCTGCTGGGCACCACTTACCTGGTGGGCATGATCTTCGCGACCGGGATGCATCCCATCCAGGTCATCATCCAGAGCAAGGACATGATGGTCCAGTCCGTGGTCAACTGGTGGGTGCGCCGCGCTGAGCGCCGCCGCCTGGCCGAGGAGCGTGCCACGCTTCCCTTCACCGTGCCGCCGCCGGATACGGCCAAGTCTCCCAAAAAGAAGAAGGCTGCGTCCTCAGATGCCTCCGAGGAGATCACGGCGAGCACCCAGCTCGAGCTGCCCACCGTGCAGCACCTGCCCAAGATCATCGACGCCTCCGCGCCCAAGCCTCCCAAGCCCAAGCCGCAACTGGCTGAGGTGTGGAAGAAGCGCCAGGAGCAGAAAGAGGAGCGCATCGCCTTCGCGAAGCCCACCAGTCTCACGGCCCGGTACAAGAACTACACCGTGCCCCCCATGGACTTGCTGCACTATCCGGATGCCGCCAGCCGCATGCCCACGGATGAGGCTCCCCTGCGGGACATGCAGGACATCATCATCGAGACGCTGGCCACCTTCGACATCCAGGTCACTGCCGGCGACATCACGAAGGGTCCCGCCATCACTCGGTATGAGGTCTACCCCAGCAAGGGCCTGCGCGTGAATCGCATCGCCAACCTGGAGCCGGACATCGCCCGTGCCACGAAGGCGGAGCGCATCAATATTCTCGCCCCCATTCCGGGCCGCGACACGGTGGGCATCGAGCTGCCGAACAAGGACAAGATCGTGGTGCCCATCCGCGAGCTGCTGGAGGACGACACCTTCCAGAACGGCAAGGCCAAGCTCCCCCTCGCACTGGGCAAGGATGTGTATGGCAAGGCGGTCATCGCCGACCTCGCCACCATGCCACACCTGCTGGTGGCCGGCACCACGGGCTCCGGTAAGTCCGTCTGCATCAACAGCATCATCACCAGCCTGCTCTGTCGGTTCGCACCGGACGAGCTGCGCTTCATCATGATCGACCCGAAGGTGGTGGAAATGCAGGGGTACAAAGACCTGCCCCACCTCGCCCTGCCGGTGGTGACGGATCCGAAGCAGTCCATCCTGGCCCTGCGCTGGGTAGTGAATGAAATGGAGAAGCGCTACCAGATCTTCGCCAAGGTCGGCGTGCGCAACTTCGACGGCTTCAACGGCCGCGGCCCCGGCAAGAGCTTTGGCAAGGTGACCTCCCGTGTCGGCGGTGGCACTACCATGGAAGAGGCGCTGCAAGCCAGTGCTCCCTCCGCCCCACGCCCGACACCCTCGCCCAAGAAGAGCCTGCGCGACCCGCATCCGGATTCCATCGAGGACAAGGATGGCCTGGACGCGCTGGATGAAGAGGACGGCTACTATGTGTCCAAGGGCTCGCTCTGGGACGGCAACAGCGAGCCGCCTCCCCACAAGGAACCGGAGCTGGAGATTCCCGATTCCCTCCCCTACATCGTGGTGATTGTGGACGAGCTGGCGGACCTCATGCAGACGGCCCCTGCGGATATCGAGTCTGCTATTGCCCGCATCGCCCAGAAGGCCCGTGCCGCCGGCATCCACCTCATTCTGGCGACGCAAACCCCGCGCGCCGAGGTCGTGACCGGCATCATCAAAGCGAACGTGCCCTGCCGCATCGCCTTCCAGGTGAACAGCGCCCTCGACAGCCGCGTGATTCTCGACCGCAAGGGTGCAGACAAGCTCGTGGGCAAAGGGGACATGCTCTACCTCCCACCCGGGACCAGCCAGCTCATGCGTGCCCAGGGCACCATGGTCACGGATGACGAGTTGCAGAACCTCGTGGACCACGCCTGCAATCAGGGCACGCCCTGCTTTGAAGCCGTGCTGGCCGACGCGGATGAGATGGGTGATGACGGCGAAAGCGAAGTCATCACGCCTGAAGACGAGGCGATCCTTGAAAAGGTGCTCGAAGTGCTGCGCACGGAAAAGAAGGCCAGCACCAGCCATATTCAGCGACGCCTGCGCCTGGGATACACCCGCGCGGCGCGCATGATGGACATTCTGGAACAGCGAGGGATCATCGGCCCGGCCGATGGGGCCAAACCGCGGGAAATTTTGGTGGAATTGTAATATTTGTTCTTCCGAACATCTATTTCATGATTTAAGATACCCTGGCAGGGCGTTTCGAATCCCATCCGAGAACTTAATCGTATCCCACTAACCTCCTTAAGGGGGACCGCATCCGATACTAGCTTGCGGCACCTCTATCCGGGAGGTATCGTTTACCCCAACCCCCCTCAACCCACCATGCCTCCCACCCTCGGCCAACGCCTGCAGCAGGCGCGTGAACATCGAGGTTTGTCCCTACCCGATGTGTCTCATCAGACCCGCATCCCGGTTCACCGGTTGCGAGAACTGGAAGAAGACAATTTTAATGCACTAGGCAGTGTCACCTATGCCAAGGGACACCTTCGCGCCTATGCGGAACTCCTTGGTGTAGAGGCTAGTGATGTGTTGGAGCAGCTGAAGACCCCACCTCTGGGAGGGGCGCGGAACTACCGGTATCTGGTGGAAAGCTACGGCCCCCTGAAGTCGGTGACCCAGTCCGAGCACCCGGCGCAAGACCGGACCACGGTAGCCTCCAGCAAGTCCCCCCTCATTACCGCCACGGTGAGCGCCTTCTGCGTCCTTTTGGTGGGCGGGGTACTTCTTGGGAATGCCTTCCGCGGCCAGCAGCAACCGGAACAGACCCCGGCTGCCGGAGCCATTGTCACCAATCCCATCCCCACGCCCGACGCCGAGCCTGCCGCCCTCCCGGGTCAGCCGGTGGAACCTGAGTTCTCAGTCTATGACGCGAAGCTGGGCGTCGAATCGGAGGCCGGGGCGCACTCCGCCACCACCACCACGCCTCCGAAGGCATTGCCTGTGACCGACGAGGCTCCGGCGCCTTCCAGCCGTCGTAGAATTTCTCAGGTACCCAAAGCACAGCTTGTGGAGTAAGCTGTCTTTGTCATGTCCGCAGAGTCCTCTACTCCTTCCGAAACCACGTTGTCCCCGTCCACCCCTTGGGCGGGCCACTCTTATGGAGTGATGGTGGGTCTGGCCGTGGGTTGTCTGGCAGCTGTGCTGGTCTTCAGCGAAGCCGCCCGCGAAGTGGCAGTGCTGACACTGCGATCGCTGCTCGGGATTGTCGCCACGCCTTTCATCCTGGAGAGTACCGTGGCCATGCTGTGCCTGCTCGTCGTCCTGGCCATCAACAAGCACCGGCTGGACAAGGAAGGGGATGGATGGGTCTACATGATGGTGCAGGAACCCGACGGCAAGGATGGCAAACCTCTGCCCAAGGCAATCACCCAGCGGCTCCAGGGCACGGTGATGAAGGACAAGCCTGTACCCTTGGACGAAGCTCTGGCAGAGCGCTCCGTGGTCGAAGGATTTCTGGAACTGGGCATGGCCGCTGAAGCCCAGCGCGAATTTGATGCCTGGGAGGATCTCCCTGACGATGCCGCTACCTCTGCCCTGAGGGTAAAGGTGCTTGCCTCAAATCTGGACACGGCAAAAGCCCGTGAGATTCTCGCCGCTTCCGCAACCCGGTTCGCAGGTGAGGTGGCGCTGCTGTCGGCAACCGCGCGAGAGCAGGCGGACTGGTTCCGCAAGCACCTGCCGTCCCACCAAGAGCAGGTGCTCCTCTGGCACTCCGAGGCCGAGGCTCTTGCAGGGAAGGTTTGAGAGACCGAGAGGCTCTTGGCCGGTCCTCGCATCTCGACCTAAAAACGGAACGCAGGAGCTACTGCGGCCATTCCCGATTGACCTCCCGGTGGGGTGTGCTTTTTTGCGCGCCCTCATCTTCTCATGGCTACTCCACACGACTCACACCATCACGAAAGCAGCGGCTTCTGGGGCTGCGCCAACGTTTTTATCGGCGCCGGTTTTGCCTTCTGCGCCTTGCTGGCCGGAGCCGGTCTTTTCCTTGGCGGCATCTTCAAAGGCACCGAGGGCAAAAAGAAGCCCGAGGAAGCAGTAGCGCCCGCTGCGGCGGCTCCTGCTCCGGCTGCAGCACCGGCCCCTGCCGCTGCACCCGCACCCTCACCTGCAGCTTCAGCCTCCGCTCCGGCTGCTTCTGGTGACGCCCTGACGGTGACGCTCCGTCCGGGCTCGATCAATCCTATCAGCTGGGAAACCCTGTCCATCTCCGCCAAAGCTGGGCAGAAAGTGAAGCTGACCTTTGAAAACAAGCATCCCACGGCCCCCTTGCCGCACAACTTCATCCTCGGCAAGATCGGCTCCAAGCAGCGTCTCATCGATGCCTCCAATGGCATGATGAGCGACATGGCCAAATGGATGGCTGCCGGCTTCATCCCAGAGTCCCCCGATGTCATCGCTCACACCAAACTGGTGAACCCGGGCGAATCGGAGACCATTGAATTCACCCTTCCTGCGGAAGCGGGCGAGTATCCCTATCTTTGCACTTACCCCGGCCACGCGATGATCATGCAGGGCGTACTGAAGGCTGAGTAAGTTTCTTCCCCTTAATCCCATTCTTTTCGAAAAAGCCGCCACTCCATGTGGCGGCTTTTTTTGTGGACCGGTGCTTTGTCCTGCGCAGACCGCTCAGGCTTTCAACACCTGCACGTAATTGCGGTACAGGTGCCAGGCCATCAGGGAGAGCGCCAGCGGCGAATAGGCCACCAGCGATATTGCCCAAGTGGCCGATGGAGACTGCACCCGCTCCCGCAAGGGACTGGAGGCGACGAAGACGGAAAGGCCATAGACCATGGCCGTGAGTTGAAAAATCAAGGATGCCATGAGCATCGTGGAACGCGTGCCCGTCTTCCACCAAAGGGCGGTCGCCACGAGACTGAAGGCTTCCAGCAAAGACCATCCAGGTCAGAATGCTGAGATCGGAACTGGAGTCGGAACTGCGATCGTGCCATTGGATCGCCGCCTGCACGATCATCGCCAGAATCGCTCCGCCAGCCAGCGCGAGGGCGGACTGGTTCTTCAGACGAGCAAGTGTTGCCTGGGTGATGGCTCGATAGTTCTCGATCTGTTTCTGGCTGATCAATGGCCCCTTGCACACAGGGCAAGAGCGTCGCCCCTGCACCTCCGCGGCCGAATAGGTTTTGCGACAAGGGCGACACTGGAGTGAATCCGTCATGGGCAAGAGGGTGTTGAGTCGGTTGGGTGAATCAACCCCGCTCGTAAAGTGCCTTCGGATCCGCCGCAGCGAGTTCCACAAAGTAGGTGGCCAGCTTGGTGGTGATCGCTTCGAAGTACGCCTTCCCCTTCTCCGCCGTGGCATGCTGGGGATCACCGCTGCCAGTATCATGGGTGGCCTGGGTCCAGGCGCGTTGGGCCCAGGCCCACTTCTCACGCATGGCTTTCAGTTTCCAGGGATTCGCTTCGCCACTCCCCCACTCCGACTTGGGCAGCACCAGATCGGAATGCAGATGCATCATAAGCGCGGTCTCCCGCTCGTCCGCATGATCCCCGAGGATGTCGATGATGCCGGAGCCATCGTGCACGTTTGGCCAGAAGACGGTGCTCAGGAAGATCTGCGGCCACTTCGCCTGCAACTCGCGGAGCATCTGCTTGAAGTCATTACCGCCATGGCCATTAAACACCACCAGCTTCGGAATGCCCACGCCCACCAGTGAGGCAATCACATCGTTGATCACCATCAACTGCGTGCTGGGATTCATGTTGATGCAAAACGGGATGTCGAGCTGCCCCGTCTGCACGCCGAAGGGGATGTTCGGCAGGATGCCCACCTTCGCGCCCTGCTCCCAGGCGATGCGTCCCGCCTCCGCGCACATGGCATCATTTTGATAACTGTCCGTGCCATACGGCAGGTGCCAGTTGTGGGCCTCCGTCGCCCCCATCGGCAGCACCGCCACCTCATACTTGGTGGCTTTCACCTGCTTCCAGTTTGTTTCGGCGATGACCCAGGGACGGGGTGAGGATGGCATGGGCAAAACAAGCACTTCGAAACTGAATCATGCAAGTGCGAACCAGGGACACCCGGGCTTGATTTCGTGCCCCCAATGGCGGCAATATGACATTCGATGTTCGGAATATTCTCGCGCAAAAAACGTGAACCCAAGCCTTCACAGACAAATCCAGGTCTGGGCCCTGAATTAAACACGACGTTTTCCAATGGCGAACGCTCGTGGTCCGAGCACCTCAATCTCGTCGAATGCTTGTCGGATGTCCTCGGCGCGGAAAACATCAGTCTGAAAAGACACCGTGGCTGGCTGGAGCTCGATACAGGGCACATCGTCATCCCCCAATTGCTTTCCCTGGAACCTAGGGAAGACGGCAGCGTACGCACTACCAGCACCATCGAAGTTCATCACCCAAGCGGAATTCCCGAAGGCACCTTTGAATACCAGCACAGCACTGGAGATAATTTGAAGGCTTCATTTGGCGCTGGATTTCAAGGTTGGGCGAAACTGGATCTTCCCGTCTTGCGTGATGCAGTCCTCCAAAAGCCCGAAAGCTGCAGCATGCTCTACATGCCGTGGCCCTCTCAAGACGCACCAGTTGTCCGGCACCGCCGCGTCCTATTCGGCCCAGTGCAACTCACGGCTCGCACTGAGTTTTTGCCCGATTCCGAGGAACATGGCCCGATGTGTCCCTGCTGCTTCTTCACCAGCACCATGGAAGCCTTTCAGCCAATGCTGGACGACGGCAAATTCCATGCGGTCAGATTCTTCGGCATGAGACAAGACAACGAAGCACAGGGTGATTGTCGCATCAACGGCCTCGACTACGACCATGGCAAGTATGCAATCGTGAAGTATGTCAACACGTGGACTGACATCGGCTTTGAAATGCGGAAGCAATATGCTGTGATACAAGACTGCGGTCCACCGCCCGCGGACGCTCCCCGAGAGACTAGTCAATAAATAGGCCATACCCCGGGAGTCAGCAGTTCCAGCAAGTGTCCATCTGGATCGCGGAAGTACATGCTGGTACCGCCGAGAGGCCAGGTGAGAGTGCTTTCGATAGCGATGCCTTTCTCTTCCAATCTCGCGCGCCATAGCTCGAGGCTCTCTGCGGCAACGCGGAAGCCGACGTGGGATTCGCCATGGGCTCCGTGCGCGGGGATGGTGCCAAAGGGGAGATGCACGGGATTGGCCACTTCCTCGCGGCTGAAAAGGATGAGCACCTGTGTGCCTCCTACATTGAAGGCACACAGGCGCTCTTCGGCTACCATGGCCGAGTAGCCAAATATTTCCTCGTAGAATGCACGTGACCGCGTGAGGTCGGAGACACTGAGGCAGGTTTCCAGGATGGCACTAGGCGGCGCGGGCGCAGGCGTGGATGAGGTGTCGGTACTCATGGGAGGCGTGTGGTTGGATGCCCTGGTTACATTCCGGCTACATCCAATTCGCCAGCCATCATCCGGGTGGCGGCACCCAACTGGACAGGATCATCGTGATGCCGTGGCTTTGCCTTCCGTCGCCAGCTCAGAACGCCTCAGCTCCCAAAAGCGGCTCAGCAGGCGGGAGTTCTCCAGTGTTTGCACCCGAGTGAGCGCGCCGCTCCCGAAGCGGCCCAGTTGCAAGGCGACAAAGGCGGAGACTTCCTTGCCATCAGGTTTGACCGTCAGATCCCGATTCAGCAGACCCAGCAGAGCATCTTCTTTCGCCGGAGCCAGGGTTTCAAAGCGCGCCACAAACACACGCTCCACCTTCTGGGGCTTGGGCGTGATGGTCAGGGGAAGCACCTGGTCCACATACTTCCGTGGCAGGATGGCGAGAATGCGCGTGCCGGGTTCACGGAACCAGTGTCCCTGCCAGGTGGCGACCATGGCACGAGCCTCCTCGGGAGTAAGTCCAGCACGGTCCAACTCATCCACGAGGGCGGCGCTGAGCTCGGTGGCGACCTTGTCCACGGCCTCTGCAGGTTTTTCCAGGGCCACGTAACTGAACGCGGAAAAGGTGGTCATGTCCTCGCGGTTCGTCGCGGGCAGTCGCGGAACGCGCGCCCAACGTGCTTGGTTGCCATCCACAGACAAGGCAAAGGCCACCTCGATGGCCCCACCGTCCACCGTGTGCCTCATTTCAAAGACACCCTTGTCATCTACGCGTGTCGAATAGGGCGGCAAGGCATCGCCGGCACCGCGATAGAAGATGAACTTGTCAGAGTCCTTGTTCACATCGACGGGCGGAGCGGGGTTTTCAAACATGGAGGCGCGTCCCTTGAAGATCCAGGCGGCGGGGACCTCACGGGCATGCCGATAGTGGTCTCCCCGGCTCTTCACCTCAGGGATGCGCTTGAGGGCGTCCGCATGATCCGGTGGGAAAAGTTTCCCGTTCCATACGGTGCGGCCATTCTCCGGCAGACCGGGTGCGGGGAACCACTCCGTGATCCTGCCATTGTTGAAGGCGACCTCCACTTTTACCGGCATCTCCTTCTCGGGGTAGAAATAGAGCACCGGGGTCTCCATACGGACCATCGAGGTGATGTTGGCCCCTTTCTGGAAAGGGCCGATGCCGCCTTCCACAAACTCAGGCAGCAAATCCAGGTCCTGTCCCGGCTGGTACCACTGCAGGGCGGCCCCGTCAGAACCGCTCAACACGGTGAAGGTGCCCCACTCGTGCACTTCGAGCTTGGGATCCTCCGCAAACAGGGCTCCCGCGGAAGCGGCAAGGGCACCCAGCATCAGCATCATTGACCACGGCTTCGCTTTCATGAAGCCAGTCTAGCGGAACACGCGGGCGGACGTCGTAAAGGGGATGTAAAATGAAACAAGACTTCCCGTTTGCCCGGGGATGTGCTAAAGAAACCGCCCCAATTTCATTTTCTCTACGATCCTCCCATGTTCCAGACTGGCCAGAAGGTGGTGTGCATCAACGACGATTTCGCGCCGTGGGTCTTTGACCTGTATCGCGCGCTCCCAAAGAAGGGCAAAATCTACACCGTGCGCGCCGTGGGCGTAGGACGCTCCAATCCGAAGTTCGAAGTGAACGAGGACGCGGAAATCAAGCTGACCGGAGCAGAGTTCGACCTGATGCTCCTGCTGAAGGAACTGGTGAACCCCGATGATCCGCACTCCAGCGTAAAGCAGGAGCTGGGTTTCCGCTCAGAACGCTTCGCCCCCGTGCAGGAGGACGAGGAAGAAGAGGAAGCCGGCGAGCTCGTGGGTGCAGGCGCCGGCAAGAAGGACTGGGAGCCGGAACCGTGGGCTGGGTGACAGCCACCAGCTAACTTAAGGATTGAAATGGTATCGGCTTGTTTCGATTTGTGTGACACGATGGAATTTGCTCCCGGAGGGAGCGCGGCTGGTAGCCGGTCGGTGGAGGGAGCCTCGGCGACCGCAACCACCGGATCTATGGCGATACCATGATGGCGTCCCGGAGGGCACGCCGGAAGGTCTGCCAAGGTGACCGCACCCTCATTTGCCGAGCGACCTTCCTCCACCGTCCCATCCGGGACGGAGCATCTTTTTGACGACGTGATCCGGTGGTTGCGGTCGTCTAGACTCCCTCCACCGACCGGCTACCAGCCACTGTCCCTCCGGGACACACATCCATGACAGATATGAAGCTAACGCCTATCGGGCTGACGAACCTGTGGTGACGGGGGGGGCAAGCCATGACCTCTGGCGGGTCAAACCGGCCGGAATGTACCGGTCCCGCCCGTACGCAATAGTCTTAGTTTCTTTTCAGGGAGCCACTTGGCGCGAAGTCTGCAATTTCGCTTGAGCCGGTCAGGGGCCGACGCTAACAACCGCTCTTGCGACTGCGGAGTGACTGCCTGAGCGGCTCCCGAACGACGCCGTCCTCATTCTTTTCAATTCAAATCCCAAACTCGACATGGCACTGGTCAGCAAAGGACTCGAAGGCGTGGTGGCAGCGGAAACGCGCCTCGGTGAAGTAAAAGGCGCAGAAGGCATTCTCTTCTACTGCGGCTACGACATCAATGAACTGGCCGGCCACGTGAGCTATGAGGAAGTGGTCTACCTGCTCTTCCACCAGCACCTGCCGAATCGCACCGAACTGGACGCCCTGACCACTGCCCTGCGCGCCGAGCGTGAACTGCCCCAGGGTGTCATCGACTTCCTCACCAGCGCTCCGAAGAGTGCCAAGCCCATCGACGTTATGCGCACGGCGGTCTCGATGCTCGGCTGTTACGACACCCTGCGTCACGACCTGAACATGGGAGAGCACCGGGCCACGGCCATCAAGCTCGTCTCCCAGATCGGTATCATTGCCGCCTATTTCCATCGCGCCCGCCACGGCCTGAGCCTGCCCCCGGTGCGCAAGGATCTGAGCGAAGCCGCCCACTTCCTGTACCTCATGAGCGGTGAGGTCCCGAGCAAGGAAGCCGAACAGACGCTGGATGTGGCCTATGTGCTGCATGCCGAGCACGGCTTTAATGCCAGCACCTTCACCGCCCGCGTCGTCGCCAGCACCCTGAGCGACATGTATTCGTCCATCAGCGCCGCCATCGGCGCGCTCAAGGGACCGCTGCACGGCGGCGCCAACGAAGGCGTCATCCACATGCTTGAGGAAATCGGCAGCCCGGACGCGGTGGACGCCTGGGTCGCTGACGCGCTCGCACAGAAGAAGAAGATCATGGGCATCGGCCACCGCGTGTACAAGGTGCTCGACCCCCGTGCGCCTCACCTGCAGAAGATGGCCATCAAGCTCACGGAGCAGCTTGGCGAGCCGAAGTGGATCCAGATGTCCGAGCGCATCGCCACCATCATGCGCGAGCAGAAGGGCCTGAATGCGAACGTGGACTTCTACAGCGCCACCGTCTACCACAGCCTCGGAATTCCGACGGACCTCTTCACCCCCATCTTCGCCATCTCCCGCATGAGCGGCTGGACTGCCCATGTGCTGGAGCAGTGGAGCGACAACCGCCTCTTCCGCCCGCTTTCCGAATACGTCGGCAAGGCGTACGGCCAGAAGGTGGTGCCGGTGGATGAACGGTAGGCAAGCCTGAGGTGGAATGGATCGCGAAATCGAGATTGCCCGATTCTTCCACCGTGAACCCGCAACGGTTTGTGGGAAGGTGTTGCAGGAAGCCGGAATCTCATTCCGGCTCTCCGATGATTCCCTGACGCCTGATGTGTCGGCGTTGGGACGATCGTCCAATCCGGCATGCCTCGTTCTGATCCCGGAGAGCGCCGAGATCCAAGCTCGTGAAGCGCTGCTGGAAAACGCGCGGAAAGAAGCGCTGGGCGAAGTCGATCCCAGTCACCCGATGACGACATGGAGCGACGAGGATCTGACAAAGACCCTGGCTGAGCCCTCCGAATGGAGTCCCTATGAGATAGCCGTGGCAGAGAAGCTCCTACGGGACCGTGGCCGGGAGGTGGCCCCGGTGCGCTATTTCGCCACCAACCGGAAGGCGCCCGCGCAAGAGCGAGCACCGGAAGGGCCTGCTTCCCACCAAGAACCCCTTCCCGGTCTCAAAGCCGCGAATTCCTTGATGACCATCTTTGGATTCGTAAGCTCGACAGCTGGCGGATTGATTGGCCTCATCATCGCTTCCTCCTACGTATTCTCCACGGACCAGCTTCCCGATGGCCAGAAGCGCTGGACCTACGATCCCAAGAGTCGGGTCGTTGGTGCAGTCATGTTCACGTATGCCGTCATTATGTTCTGCCTTTTTATTGGATGGGGACTGCAAAACCGCCTCGCCCGACGGTGACTTTCGCGAGTACATTCAAAGACTGCATGTACATCTCCGCCGTATGAGATGAAGATCGTTTCCTTCAGAGTTTCCGACTGCGAGGCCCTTCGCTAGCGTGCCCAGGCGAAAGAAGCCCCCTGAACGACTCATGGAACGTCGTTACTCCCATCAATCCTTTTCATGACTCCCATCCCGCCCAGCCAGCTCATTGAGGCGCTTGAGTGGCGCTATGCCACGCAGGTCTTTGATCCGACCAAGAAGATCCCTGCGGAAACCTGGGCGGCGCTGGAGGCATCCCTGATTCTCACGCCTTCTTCCTATGGCCTGCAGCCATGGAAGTTTGTGGTCATCACGGAATCCGAACTGCGGGAACGGCTGGTGCCCTTCACCTACCGGCAGCGCCAGGTGGCGGACTCCTCCCACCTGGTCATCATGTGCGTGAAGAAGACCATGGACGAGGCGCATGTGGATCGCTTCCTTCAGCGCATTATCGAGCTGCGCGGCGGCACGGCAGATTCCCTGGCGAAGATGCGCAAGGGCATTCTCGGAGACATCGTCACGGGAGGACGCAGCAACATGGTGACGGAGTGGGCCGTCCGCCAGGCCTACATCGCCTTGGGCCAGTTCATGGCCTCCTGCGCCATGCTGGGCGTGGACTCGTGTCCCATGGAGGGCTTCATGCCGGACAAGTACGACGAGGAACTCGGGCTCGCCGCGGACGGATACACGGCCACGGTGCTCTGCCCTGCGGGCTACCGCTCTGAAAGTGACCGCTACGCCACCCTTCCCAAGGTGCGCTTCGCCGCGGAGCACATCATTCACCGCCACGAGTAGGACAGGATACAGTCCCCTTCGCTTTCGCCCGTCCAGCCCACCGCGGCACGAGCGCCGTATCGTTGGAATCCGGTGCGTTTTGATCCAGACTGCCGGCCTTCCTTTTCTGTGAGCGAGCACGCCTCTTCCCCATCCGGCCCGGCCTGGCATGTCCTGCGCCACGCTCCCTTCCGCCGGTACATGACGGGCGAGACAATCTCGATGCTGGGCACCTGGATGCAGCAGACGGCCCAGGGCTGGGTGGTAGCGGGACTCACCTCGAGTGCGTTCACACTCGGCCTGATCCATTTCTGTTCAGGGATTCCCATGCTCCTCCTGACCATGCACGGCGGCCTCGCGGCGGATCGGTATGACAAGCGCCGTATTCTCATCATCACGCAGGTCGTCCAGATTGTGCTGGCCATCTCCATCGGCTGGCTGGTCGGGAGCGGCCAGATCGCGGTCTGGCATGTGGTGGTGGCCGGCGTGCTGTTGGGAATCAGCACCGCCTTTGAAATGCCGGCGGCAGCGGCGCTCGTACCGGAATTGGTGGAGCGTAGCCAGCTCAAGGCCGCCATCGCGGTGGATCGCTCCACCTTCCACGCCACCCGGCTCGCAGGGCCAGCCATCGGAGGCTGGCTCATTGGGTGGCTGGGCACGGCTTCCGCATTCTATGCAAATGCGCTGAGCTTCGTGGCTCTCATTATGGCGATGCTCACGCTGCATCCGCGCCCGCCCGGCACCGAGGAAGAGGAAGCCATGCGGCAGACGGGGATGAAGGAGGGCTTCGACTATGTGCGGAGGGACAAGCCCACGCTGGCCATGATCTGGCTGCTGGCCACGCTTACCACCTGCATCTCGCCCTTCTTCATGATCACCATGCCGCTCTACTCGCGGCACGTCCTGCACATCGATGCGCAGTCGCACGGTTTGCTGATGGCCTCCTCCGGTATCGGCGCCTTTCTCGGTTCCCTCTGGCTCCTCACCATCAAATCGGATCGCCGTGCCATGTACATGCGCTGGGGTGCTGCGGTGGTTTGTGTGTGCATGCTGAGTCTGGCGCTCGCCCAGCACTTCTGGCAGGCAATCGCAGCCATGAGCGTGCTGACGCTTGGCACCTCCACCATGTTCGGCCTGGCCAATACGATTGTGCAGGAGCGCGCCCCGGATGCCATCCGCGGCAGAGTCTCCGCGATCCTCGGGCTGAGTTTCTTTGGCGTACTGCCGTTCTCCGGGCTGGCGGTTTCAGAGATCGCGGACCTTGTCGGTTTGCGTGTGGCCATGGCCGGGGGAAGCCTTCTCTTTGGGCTCAGCGCGGGTGTGCTCCTCTACAGTCACCGGCGGCTCTGCATGAAGCAGCCCGTGCCTGCTGTGGTCGTTGGGGAAACGTAGGGAAACGCTCTCACCAGAGTTGCGCAAGCAGCCTTGACATGGTGCGGGACGCGTCGAAGAAGAGAAGAGGCATCTCTAGCGCCAAGCCTATGACTGACGACGAAAGTGACGAGCAGTTCTACCGCGACACGGAGAGCGTGGCTCATCCGAAGCTGACTGATCGGCAGCTCGCCATGCTGGCCCCATTGGGCACAAAACGCATTGTGCGCCGCGGCGAAATCATTTTTAAGGCCGGACAGCGGGAAGTCCCACTCACCATCGTCCTTCAAGGCGAGGTGGAGGCGTTTGAAACACGCGAGGACGAGGAGCAGATTCTGGGAATCGCCGAGCCACGTGAATACATGGGTGAAGTAGGCATGCTCACCGGCACAGCATCCCTGGCGAGTGCACGCGGCCGGTCCGAGGAAGCGGAGATCCTCCAGGTGCCTGCCAAGGCAGTCCGGCAGGCGCTCGCGGAGTTGCCCGGGGTGAGCGAGATGCTCGTGCGCTCCTTCATCATGCGGCGGCAGCGACTGGAGCGGGACAAGGAGTTCGCAGGGTTGCGCATCCTTTCGCATGAGAGTTCACGTGAAGGGCGGCAACTCGATGACTTCCTCGACAAGAATCACATCCCACACCGCCTGATCACGTTCGAGTCGGAACATGGAAAGCAGTTGTGCTCCCGCCTGCATCTGGCCTCGCAGGATCTACCCGCGCTCATCACGGGAAACGGCATGCCCCTACGCCGCCCTTCCCTTCGTGAGGCGGCCCGCATCGCCGGCCTGTTGCGGGCTCCGGTCGGCGAGGACGAAAGCGAAGTCTTCTGTGACCTCGTCATCATAGGCGCAGGACCGGCGGGGCTGGGCGCAGCGGTCTATGCCGCTTCTGAAGGACTCAAAACCATCGTCCTGGAGAGCTATGCGCCCGGTGGGCAGGCGGGATCTTCGTCGTTGATCGAAAATTTCTTCGGCTTCCCCACGGGCATCGGCGGTGGAGATCTGACGTACAGCGCGCAGCTTCAGGCGCACCGGTTCGGTGCCAGCTTCTCCATGCCTTCGCGAGCGCTGACCATGAGCTTCAGCAGTGGCGAATATCGCGTGAGCCTGCAGTCGGATGGATGCCATGCCATCCTGCGTGCCAAGTGCGCTATCATCGCCACGGGCGCGCAGTACCACCGGCTCGATGCTGAGGGTCGTGAAGACTTCGAGAGCAACGGTGTCTACTACGCGGCAACAGCGCGTGAGTCCCGCCTCTGCAAAGGCTCCACGGTGGTGGTGACTGGAGCGGGTAACTCCGCCGGGCAGGCCGCGATGTATCTCTCCGAACATGCGGCGAAGGTGGTGCTGGTGATCCGTGGCGCGGGCCTTTCCTCCACCATGTCCAGTTACCTGTCCCGGCGCGTGGAGGCGAAAGAGAATATCGAGATGCTGTGCCACACCGAGATTCGGAAGATGATGGGCGGAAAGCTTCTCGAAGCCGTGGAACTGGAGAACACGGTCACCCACGAGCGTCGCACCGTGCAAACACCCGCCGTCTTTTCCATGATTGGCGCCAAGCCGTGCACCGACTGGCTGCCGCCCGAAATCGAGCGCGACGAAAAAGGCTTCGTCAAGACCGGCGCGGCCGTCGCGAATTCACCCGCATGGAAAGGGGCAGAGCGGATACCTGGTGCGCTTGAGACAAGCATACCAGGAGTCTTCGCCGCAGGGGACGTGCGCTCCGGTTCCGTGAAACGCTGCGCTGCCGCCGTGGGTGAAGGCGGGATGGCCGTGGAGGGTGTGCACGACGTCCTGCGGACGTACGCGTGAAGCACAAGCACGTCTGCTAAGCTACTGCGCGCGGGCGCCGAGCGTGTTTTTGTGGACCGTTCCGTCCTTCATGATCACGAGGAAGTTTTTCGCCGGATCCGCGATCAATTCGAGGTTCACCAGTGGATCGCCATTGACCAGAAGCAAGTCTGCCAGTGCGCCCTCTTCCACGACGCCAAGCTTGCCCGGATAGGGATTCCTCAGCCCGCAGAGTGAGAGGAGTTCGGCATTGGTGGAAGTGGCCATCTTCAATGCTTCTGCCGGTGTGAACCAGCGTGACAACTTCGCCAGGAGCGCACCCTGCTTCTGCGCCAGTGCCCGTGAGAAAAGGACGTCCGTCCCGAAGGCGGTCTTCAGCTTGTACTTCTTCACGAAGCCATACACCGTCTCCACACCGGTCAGCACCTTCATCGCCTTCTCACGCTCAAAGGAACCGGGAGGGAAGGCATTTGCAATTTCATCAGGAAAAGGCTGCGTGCTCAGCCAGACGCCCTTCTCAGCGATCAACTTCGCCGTCTCCTCGTCCATGAGATGGCCGTGTTCGATGCACTTCACCCCGGCATTGATGGAGCGCTGGATGGACTGAGGTGTGTAGGCGTGGACGGTGACGTACGTTCCCCAGTTCTCCGCCGCTTCCACGGCAGCCCGGAGTTCAGCCTCGCTGAAGGTGGAGACGTCCAAAGGACTGTGTGGGGATGCCACTCCGCCACCGGCCGTCAGTTTGATTTGGGTCGCGCCGAGCATCAATTGCTCCCGGACGCGCAAGCGTACCTCATCGGGATTATCGGCAATCATGCTGCCGCCCACCTGTGACATGCGTGCCAGCCTGCCTCCGAGTTCGCGGGGAATCTCCGACGGACGCCGGAAATCGCCATGTCCTCCCGTGATGCTGATGATCGCGCCGCATGGGTAGATGCGAGGGCCAACGACAGTACCCTCGTCAATCGCGCGCTTCAATCCGAAGGCCGGCCCGCCCAGATCCCGCACCGTGGTGAAGCCGCGCATGAGCGTATCAGTAGCCTCGGCACCCGCCATCAGCGTGACATGACCAACATCTCCCTCGATGGCCTGCAATGCGGTCGGTCGCACCAGAATCGTGTGCCAATGCATGTCGATCAGCCCGGGAATGAGGGTCTTGCCCGTTCCGTCGATCGTCGTGGCATTCGCTTCGTTTTCGATCGGGATGGGGCGATCCGAAATTTTCTCGATCTTGTTACCTCGCACCAGCACATGAGACGGCGGAGACAGCTCACTCTTCTTGCCGTCGAAGATACGAACGTTCTGAAACAGGACCACCGGCGGAGCTGGAGTCGGCGCTGGTGAAGCGGTCTGGGCGTTTGCAATGCCGGCAAAAAGCAGCCCGAGCAGCAAGATTGAGTTCCTCATCATGTTTTCAGCCTTTCTATCTGAACCACTTTTGTTAACTCTGCGGCCAGTGTTCGGTAGCGGGAAAGTTTTGTCAATCAAGCGGTCGCAACGATTGCGGAATGAAGGTGGGTTCAGCCGCCCTTTCCATTTCAGTCTTGCTCCATCCTTCGCCAGTCATTACACTTCTATATCGCACAAAGAAGATCGCGATATCCACCTGATGCAGCTTATGAATCTGACCTTCACTCCGCTGTTGTGCACCCTGTCTCTCACCCTCGTCTCCTTGCTGACAGGAAGTCTGCGTTCGAATGCCCAAGCACCGGCCCCGCTGCCGCAGAAGCAAAGGGAGTTTCTCCTCGATACGAAGGCAGCAACCTTTGAGGGAATCAGATTCAAGCAGGACGGTGCGGATGTGATCGCAGCGCTCTTCTTCAATGCTCCCGAAGAGCGAGCGGCGGCCGTGCGCAAATTCACTGAGTTCATGGAGCCTCCGCGAAAGAAGGCCAATCTGGCTGTGCAAGTACCGGGCAACTATGGGATCACGTTGCGGTTCAATGCCTACAACGGGCAGTTTGCCCAACTCCAGGTAAACTCAGACAACGTCAAGACCACGGAGGGCCTAGGCGTGGGCAGCCGTTTCGAGGATTTTGTGGCGAAATACGGAGAGCCTCAAGTTCGAGAATCGCCGAACAATCCGACGCTTTACTCCTTCAGCACCTCAAATCCGGGGCTGGCGATCGTGCTCCACTCCAAAGACAGTCCGGTGCAATACTTCATGGCCGCTTACGATCTGAGGAAGTAATCGATGTTTCCCCTCGCGCGTCCTGAGGACGCGCGAAAGCAGCCTGCTTGCCCTCGCGTGAGGGGAGAGGCGAAGGCTCGTGCCCGTAAATCACTGGATTTGCGCCCGTTGCATGGTCGGGAACCGTTCGCCCACCGTCACAGCGTGCGAAACGCCTGCCCGCCGTGCGATTCTGGGCCGTTCCTGGGCATGGACAAGTCCCCACGCAGCGGTTAATCTACGTGCTTTTATTTTATTGCCCCGATCTATGCCCAGACTCCCTCTTCTCGTCCTTAGCTGGCTCCTTTGCAGCCTTGCGCTGGCCCCCGCCCAGTCCGGCAGTGTTGGCGGTGATGTCTTCTTCGATGGCTACCAGCTCTGGAAACAGGGCGAAAAGCTCGAGCAGGAAGGCAAGAAGGATTCGGCCATCCGCGCCTACCTGGATGCCTATCGCATCATCAGCTCCGTCTCGCAGAACTATCCCGACTGGCAGCCAGACGTGGTGGGCTACCGCCTGCGCATCGTCGTCACCGGCCTGCAACGCCTGGGGTACAATGTCAGCGGTCTGAACGCCGCGCCGGCAGCTCCCGTCCAGCAGGTCCCGGTGATGCCGGCCACCTCTGCGCCGCTGCCTATGCCCCCGGTTCCCCAGCCCGGCACCTACGCGGTGACACCTCAGGCCCCCATGCAAGCTCCCACGCTGAGTCCCGGCACCAGCCCGGTGGACGCACTCAACCAGCAGTTCCAGCAGCAGCAGCAGAAAATCCAGGAACTGGAGCGCAGCAACCAAAAGCTGTTGCAGGACCTGGACGTCTACTCCCGCGGTTACATGGGCGCCGCCCAGGAGCGTGACCAACTCAAGGGCATGCAATCCGACCTGATGAAGCGCATGGAAAGCATGAACAAGGAGGCCAGCAGCTCGGATGTGGCCACGCAGCAGGAACTCCAGCGCCTGCGCAGTGAATCGAAGATTGTGAATGACATGCTCGCGGCCAAGACCAAGGAATTTGAAGAGTCTGGCAAGGTCATCGAGTCCCTCCAGAAGGAGAAGGCCGCCATCATGGAAGACCAGAAGAAGCTCACTGCGGAACTGGAAGATGCCAAGAAAGGCAACGCGAAGCCCGAGGAGATGACCAAGCTGATTGCGGAGAACACCCGCATCAAGAAGGAACTGGAGACCGCGAAGGCCCAGGTGGAGAAGCTGAAGTCCGAGAGCGAAAAGAAGGACCAGGAAATCGTGGCTCTCAAGACGCAGATCACCGGCATCCAGTCCGAACTGGCCAAGCTTCGCCAGGAGAACACCGCCTACCAGACGCAGGTGGCGGAACTCACGATGAAGTACAAGGAGATGAGCAAGGAACTCGCCAGCTCCGGCAAGTCCGTCAAGAGCGCCTCTCCTGAAGATGCCAAGGCTGCTGAAGAGAACAAGGCTCTGCGCGCCATCATCATGCGCCAGCTCCGCCAGCAGGAACGCGCCCGCCAGGCGAAGGAACTGGTGATCGCGGAAATGAAGAAGATGGAGAGCACCTCGCAGACGCTGATGGAGAACCTGGAGGACCTCACCTCCGGCAAGATCCAAATCTCCGTGGGAGAAGAGTCCCTCTTCACCGAGCCCGAGCTCAAGGAAATCCTGGCCGCCAGTGGTGTGACCGCCACGCTGGAAGCCCGCTCAGGCATGGCAGCACCTCCCAGCGCCCCAGCCCAAGCCCCCGAGGCGGCTGGCAGCGACAATACTCCCAAGCCTGCCGCCCCTCCAGCCAGCGTCAATGGCTCCTCCGAGGAGACCCTCATGGCGGCCGCGGACTCGGCCATCCTCCGCAGCGACTACGTCGCCGCCGAACAGAGCCTGCAGGACGCCCTGCGCGTGAATCCGAAGAACTCCTTTGCCCTGACGAGCCTCGCCGGCATCAAGCTCCGGCAGAAGAAGTATGAGGAAGCCGAGGTGCTCTTCCAGAAGTGCCTGGTCTACTCGCCAGACAATTCCGTGGCCCACTACAGCCTGGGCGTGTGCTACTTCCGCCAGAACAAGCTCAGTGATGCGCTCAACTCCTTCGAAAAGACCGTGGCCAACGACCGCAACAACTCGAAGGCCCACCACTACCTGGGCATCATCGCCAGCAATATGAGCAACCGGAGCCGGGCGGAGGCCGAATTCAAGAGCGCCCTCGCCATCGACCCGAACTACGGCGATGCGCACTTCAATCTGGCCGTCCTCTACGTGACCAGCAATCCTCCCAACTACGAAAAGGCACGGCAGCACTACCAAAACGCGCTGGATCGAGGCATCAAGCCGGACACGGCTCTGGAACGCCTGCTGAAAGCACCCGGCAGCCCTGCCGTCCAGACCAAGAGCGCCACGGCCTCGGCCCAATAGTCCAGCCCGAGGATCCTGCAAAAAACAGATTGACCCCCCGCGCAGGGCGGCATTTCTTCGCCGCCCGCGTTACGTCTCCTCCTTTCCACGACCATGCTCGAATTTCTCCGCCGCCAGTCCAAGCCCATCATGATCGCAGTCGCCGCGATCATCATCATTGCCTTCACCTTCTGGAGCGGTACGGGGAAGGGACGTACAGGCGGTATCGGCCATGACTCCACCGCCCTCACGGTGCATGGACGGGACTATACTTTCATGGAGTTTAGCCGCCTGCAGCGCGCCTTCCAGCTTGCGAGCGAGTTGGGTCTCCCCGGAGTGACGGAGGCTTTTGCCACCGACGTGGTGGGACTGCACTACGAACACGGCAACACGAACACCCGCAGGCCCTTGATGTTTGACAAGGCCCCCGTGGATTTCGGCATCAACCTGCTCGTGCTGCGCCGCGCGCTGGACCAATACGGCATCCACGCTTCCGATGCAGAAGTCCAGCAAGCTTTCCAGAAGCTCCCCGCCTTCTCCTCCAATGGCCAGTACAATCCGGAACTCGCCCGACAGGCCGAGGATTATATCCGCCGTGAGTTTTCACAAGAGGAACTCTATCAAGTGATCCGCGACTCCCTTGGCCTGCAGCGCCTTCACCAAATCGTGGCAGGAAACGTGGTGTCCGGCCCTGGCATCGCGGATCGGTACTACGCCGCCGGTTTCAGCACCATCAAGGCTGCCACCATCCCCTTCCCCCTGGAAGACTTCAAAAAGAAGGTCGAGATCAGCGAAGACGACATCAAGAAGTACTTCGAAGAGAACAAGGACGGCTACAAGACGGAAGAAAAGCGCGCCGTGACCCTGGTGGTGATGCCCAAGCCTGACACCGCCGCCATGAACGCGGAGAGTACCGTGAAGGCCCAACACGAATACCAGGAGCGAGTGCAGAAGTTCGCCGAGAAAGTGCTGGATCCGAAGGTCAATCTCGCGGCCGAAGCCACCGCTGCAAAGGGGGAAGTCCGCCAGATTGCCGCGTTCGCGCTGAGCGCTCCGCCGGAGGAAATCAAATCGGAAACCAACCTGCTGATGGCCATCTTCCGCAACGATCCCAAGCTCACCCCCATCAGCGATCCGGTGCAAACCGCAAAGGGTTATGCCTTCTTCCAGGTGACCGCCGTGGAGGAGCCCAAGCCCCAGGAATTGAAGGATGTGAAGGACAAGATTCGCGATGTGCTCGTGCACCAGAGGGCTACGGAAGCAATGACCAAGGCCGCGAACGAAGCCCGCGCCAAGCTGGAAGCAGCCATCAAGGGTGGAAAGTCCTTTGCAGACGCTGCCAAGGAAGCCGGACTGGCTCCTCAGGTGCTTGCTGAATTCTCCGCAGCCAATCCTCCGACCGACCTGAGCATCGGCTATGCCATCGCCAGGGGCGCCCAGTTCACCGCTCCGGGAACCTTTGCCAAGGAACTCCTGGACTCTGAAAACGGAGTGCTGCTGCTCTTCGTGCTGTCCAAGGAACTGCGCAAGAGCCCTGAGGGTGCCTCGACCAAAACCATGATCGCCAATTCTCTCGACCGGATGGCGCAGCAGGACATCTTCCGCTCCTGGTTTGAAGAGCAACACCGGAACGCCCACATCAAGGTTGACACCTTGCTGCAGGTCGCGGTCGACAAAGAGCGATAGTCGCCACCGCTTTCCCCCACTCACTCACACTGGGGGGAAGCCGGCTCCACCTTCAGCTTTCCCCCCACCGCCCTTCATCTGATGAGCGAATCGATCGAAAGAGACGCTCTCTATGACGAGGCCAGCGGGTTGGTGGCTGTGGGTGAGCTGGAGGAGGCGGTGAAGCTGTACCGCCGCAGCGTGGAGGTTGACCCCCAGTTTTTTGATGGCTGGCACGCCCTTGGCATGGCGCTGATGAAGTCTGGAAGCATCAAAGAAGCCATCGGTGCGGGATTGATGGCCACGACGATCAATCCCAACGATCTGCTGGCGTGGACGGCGCTCTCACAGATGTATGTGAAGAATGGCCAGATCGCCGAAGCGGAAGACGCCAAGGGCAAGGCCCGCATTCTTTCGCTGGGCGGCAGGGTGGGGTAAGTCTGCAGGGGACGGCAGCGCAACAGTGGCCACATGACGACTGTTGCCATGAGGTGGAATTCCCGCTTCCATGAGTGCGGAGTTTGCCCGCATGTCTGTAGAACTGATCCCGTCCTGGTGCCGCCGCATTTTTGCGTGGTTCGCCAACCGGTCCCTGCGCCGGGCCAAGGCGCAGTTTCATTGCCCAACATGCGAAGCCACCCTCCCGGCACGTGTTCAGGCAGGTCTGCTCTGGGAGGAAGTGATGCCATGTTCGGAGTGCAGGGGCTACGCACCCATCTCCTCCTACCTCAAGTTCAAGCATCCGAGGGAGACTGAGGAAACGAAGCTTGCCGAGACAGAAGAGCTCATCGAGCAACCTCTCCACACCCGCATCGTGGCAGACAGCACGGCAAACGGACGCCGCTGGGAGGTTCCCGCGAAGGGAGGGTGGAATTTCCTGCTGACCTTTTCCTCGCTGTGGCTGGCCTTGACTCTCACTCTTTGTGCCCTGTCGCTCACGCACTCGCTGGACGCTCCCAAGGTCACCGCGAAGGCATTCGTCCCGCTGATATTCCCGTTGATTGGCGTGGGGCTCCTCTACGCCGGGCTGCGGGCCTCCCTGGCACGCCACACCTTGGAAGTGGATTCGAGGGAGGTGGTGTACACACGCCATTTCCTTGGTTTCACCAGACGCAAAATCCTCCAACGCGATGTCATCGTGAGCGCCCGACTCACTTGCATCTACATAGAAAACAACCGCCCCGTCTATGCCATCGAAGTGAAAGCGAAGCGGGGCAGGATGGTGTTTGGCAGTATGCTTGAGCCTCAGGAGAAAGCCTGGCTGTGCCAGGAAATACGACAGGCACTGGGGCTAAGCTCTGCCACTAATCCACCACCCGATTCGAAGCTCCTCAGCGAATGGCGCCATGGAAAGCTGGAGATGGAGCGGGGATCGGATCACACGATCGTACGCTCACAGTCGAGGAGGGTCGGGACCATCGTTCTCGTCATTGGCGGCTTCTTCGTGGCCATTGCCATCTTCATGCTGCGCGGAGGATTGAGCATGTGGATGCCTTGGGAGCCGCATGCGAAGGTCTTCTACTACTTCTTCAATGGGTTCATCGTCTTCTGGTGCCTCTTGGTGTCCATCGCCCTGCTGACTGGCATGGCCATGTTCCGGTTTGGCTGGATTGCACGGAACACGATCAAAATGCTGCACGCGGATGCGCAGTCTCTCACGGTCATCGCCACCTCCGGACGCCGAGTCGTGAAGCACACATGGAACCCGGCGGAGGTACAGCGCATGTCCGTGGAAACATCCATGCGGATGAACTCCAATCCCATCTATCATGGGGAGCTGCAGTTGCCAGATCGCATCGTCACCTTCGGCACCGGCGCACCGAAGGAGGACATTCGGCGCGCGATCAATCTCCTGGGTGATGCCATGGGCAGGGTGGAACCGGCTCGCACGTAAGCGTCTGCTCTGCTTCCTGGCTCAAGCAGCAGAAGCAAGCCAGGCTGCCGCTACTTGCAGCCTGCGCCGCACGGGCTCTGCTTTCACCGCGAGTTCCTGCTGGCAGCGGCGATATTCAGCCCTGCCCTCCTCCGTTTCGATATGGATGGGAGGAAAGCCAAGGGCCTCCAAGTCATAGGGACTGGCGCGCATGTCCATGGCGCGGCCGAAGAGAGCCACTTCAAAGGCATCTGCCACCAGATCGCTGCCGATCCAGGGCCAGAGTTTGTAGGCCCACTTGTAGAGGTCCATGTTCGCATGCAGGCAGCCGCCCTGCTCCATCTCCAGGCGTGTCCCGAAGCTCGGATTGAAGGTATTCATCGGCCGCGCATCAGGGGTGTAGAAGCGGAAGGCATCGTAGTGCGTGCAGCAGATGTTCTGGCTTTCCACGAAGGCAGCCAGTTCGCCGGGCTCCATGCGCAATTCGTACCCGTTGTGACGCACCTGCTCCGCGGATTGCTTGTACACCATGGCCCACTCATGAAGGCCATGGCAGGCAAAACGTGCAGGGCGACCCACGATGTTCCCACAGAGTTGGGCAATCCACGCGGCTTCGCGGCGGATGCGGTCGCTGAGCGGGGGCCACTCCCAAGTCACCATGTCGATGTTCGATAGCAAACTATCCTGCGTGGCGCGCTGCGCCTCTTCCATGGCAGGACACCACGTCATCAGCTTACCCGGAGAGAAGCTGTAGTAGGTGAAGAGGAAGTCCCAGACGGGATGCTTCTCTCCCGCGGAGCGGCGGCACACGAAAGCCTCCGCATGCTCCGACACGCGAGCGCGATGTGCATGCTCACGTTGCTGCCACTCCGTGGTCGGCCACGAAGTGCAAGGTGGGGCTAGAGTTTCTGTGATTTCCGTTGGCATTGTGCACGAGGGCATCTAACTTAGAATCATTCTAATTCTAGACGATTATGCCCATCCCCAATTCCGTCCAAGCAGCCATCAATGCCCAGATCAAGAATGAGCTGCAGGCACACTACAACTACCTCGGCATGGCTGTCCACTTTGACGCGACGCCGTACCGGGGCTTTGCCAAGTGGATGCGCCTCCAGGCCACCGAGGAGTATGGCCACGCGATGAAGCTGTATGACTTCCTCTCCGACCGCAACGGCCGGGTGGAGCTCGCCACGCTCGACGCGCCCAAGACCTCCTACGACGCGCACCCGCTGGATGCCTTCAGGTCGTCCTTCGCCAACGAGCAACTCGTCACGGGACAAATCAATGACCTGTACGAGCTGGCCCAGAAGGAGAAGGACTTCGCCACATTGCAGTTCCTCGCCTGGTTCCTTCAGGAGCAGGTGGAGGAGGAAAGCACCGTGCTGCTCATGATCGAGCGCCTGGAACTGGTGGGCAACGACCCCGCCGGCCTGCTGCGCCTCGACGATGAAGCCGGCCGCCGTGTGGCCGAGGCTCCCGCCCCTGCCTCTGGTGGCGGCAAATGATCCATCCGCTTGAGAGCATTCCCCATGTAGAAGCCCCTCGGGGCTGCGTATGATGGGGAATGCCTTCGTCGCTGGCAAAGCACCTCACGCTCACGGGATTCGTCCTCGTGGGCTCGGCTTGTTTTGCACCCGCGGCGGAGAAGCTGGACTTCAATCGCGACATCCAGCCCATCCTCAGTGATAACTGCTACCACTGCCACGGGCCGGACAAGAATGAGCGCAAGGGTGGCCTGCGGCTCGACGAAGAGAAAGCGGCGAAGGAAACCAAGGACGGGGTGACGGCCATCCTCGCCGGCAAAAGCGCGGAGAGCGAAATCATCAAGCGCATCTTCACCCATGACCCGGATGAGGTCATGCCAACGCCGAAGAGCAATCGCAAGCTCACCACGCAGCAGAGAGAAACGCTCAAGCGCTGGATCGATGAAGGCGCCGTGTGGGGCAAGCACTGGGCGTTTGAGCGGGTGGAGAAGACCAAGGTGCCTGATGCACAGGATTTGAAATTTGAGATTTCAAATTTCAAATCGGGGAATGCGATCGATGCCTTCATTCGCGCGAAGCTGGTGCAGGAGAAGCTGCAACCGAGTCCGGAGGCATCGAAGCAAACACTCCTCCGCCGCGTGACGCTGGATCTCACCGGAGTACCGCCGACACCGGAGGAAGTAGATGCCTTTCTCAAAGACGACTCTCCGCAAGCTTATGAGAAGGTGGTGGACCGCCTGCTGCAATCGCCTCGCTATGGCGAGCGCTGGAGCTGGGACTGGCTGGATGCGGCGCGCTATGCAGACACGAATGGGTACCAGGGCGACCCCACACGCACCATGTGGCCGTGGCGGGATTGGGTGGTGAATGCCATCAATCACAACATGCCGTATGACCAGTTCACGGTCTGGCAGATTGCGGGTGACCTGCTGCCCAATGCCACCATGGAGCAGCGTCTGGCCACCGGATTCAATCGCAATCACATGTTCAACGGCGAGGGCGGGCGCATCGCGGAAGAGACTCGGGTGGAGAATGTGTTCGACCGCGTGGAGACGACGGGGACCGTGTGGCTGGGGCTCACGATGGCGTGCACGAAGTGCCACGATCACAAGTTCGACCAACTCACCCAGCGGGACTACTACGGGCTCTACGACATTTTCAACCAGACCACGGAAGAAGGCCGGGCAGGCGGTGGACGCACGGGAGGAGTGCCGCCTGTGCTCGATGTAGCCGGTGGCGACGAACTGGAGGAACTCGCGAAGCGGGAAAAGGTGGTGAAGGACGCCGCAGCCGCCGTGGAGAAGTTTGAAGAGACGCGCTTCCCTCGTGCCAAGGGCAGGCCGGCTTCGGAATCACCGGCCGCGAAATCCCTGTCCAGCAATGTAACAAGTTCGCTCGCGGAGGCTCCCGTGCGGAGATCCACCGGTCTCATCGACCGCATCACGACCGACCTGAAGGATGAAACGGAATACGTGGCCGTCTTGAAACCACTTCGTAGTGCGGTGAAGCGACGGGATGAGGTCAGCAACAAGATCGTGCGCGTGATGGTGATGGATACCATCGCAAAGCCGCGCGAGACCTTCATCCTTTCCAAAGGCCTGTACGACAAGCCCACACCCGAGAAGGTCACGGCGAACACTCCTGCGGCGCTGCCTGCCCTGCCCGCGGATGCACCACGCAACCGCCTGAGCCTCGCACAGTGGCTCGTGGATCGAAGCAACCCACTCACCGCACGCGTGACCGTGAATCGCTTCTGGCAGGCGCTGTTTGGCATTGGCCTGGTGAAGACGGCGGAAGACTTCGGCGTGCAGGGCGAGAAGCCGGTGCACCAGCCACTGCTCGACTGGCTTGCCGTGAACTTCATGGAAAGTGGCTGGGACGTGAAGGCGCTGCACAAACTCATGGTGATGAGTGCGACCTACCGGCAATCCTCCACGGTCTCCCCTGCCCTGCTGGAAAAGGATCCGGAGAACCGCCTGCTCGCTCGTGCGCCACGCTATCGCCTGCCTTCGTGGATGATTCGCGATGCGGCGCTGTTTTCCTCCGGTCTGCTGAAGGAGACGCTTGGTGGTCCGCCGGTGAAGACCTACCAGCCCGAGGGCATCTGGGAGGAGGCGACCTTCGGCAAGATCACCTACAAGCCGGACACCGGTGACGCGCTGCATCGCCGCACGCTCTACACCTTCTGGCGCCGCATCGTGGGGCCCACGATGCTTTTCGACAATCCGGCACGGCAGTACTGCTCTGTGAACGTGAGCCGCACGAACACACCGCTGCACGCGCTCATCACGATGAATGACGTCACCTATGTGGAGGCAGCTCGTGCGCTGGCCCAGCGGGTGTTGCTTGCGGAAAAGGATGATGCCGCACGACTGGACCTCGCCTTCCGTCTGGTACTCTCACGTGATGCAACAGCGGATGAGCGAGGCGTGCTTCTCCAGCGAGTGGCCTATTTAAAGACACAGTTCGACGAGAACAAGATCGAAGCGGAGAAGCTTCTTAAAGTGGGAGAATCTCCAAGGGACACTTTGCTGGATGCGAGCACGCACGCGGCGTGGACCTCGGTGTGCCTGCTGGTGCTGAATCTGGATGAGGCGCTGACCAAAGAATAGAACCATGGATCCGTTTGCATCACATCGTCTCAGCTTGACCCGCCGTGCCCTGTTTGGGAAGGCGGCGCACGGGCTTGGGGCGGCAGCGCTGGGTTCACTACTCACGCGGGATGGATTTGCGACCCTGCCGGATAAGCTTGCGCCGGTACTGCCGCATTTCGCGCCGAAGGCGAAGCGGGTGATCTACCTGCTGCAAAATGGGGCGCCGGCGCATGTGGAGCTCTTCGACTACAAGCCAAAACTCAAGGAGTGGCACGGGAAGCAAATCCCGGATGAGGTGGTGGGCGGACGCCGCTTCAGCACGATGACGGGAAATCAGACCGAGCGGCCAGTGCTGAGTAACATCACGAACTTCGCGCAGCATGGACAGAGCGGCGCGTGGGTGAGTGACTTCATGCCGCACACGGCGGCGATTGCGGATGACCTGTGCTTCATCAAGTCGATGCACACAGAGGCGGTGAACCATGCGCCCGCGATCACCTTCTTCCTCACAGGCAGCGAGCAGGCGGGGCGACCGAGCATGGGCTCGTGGTTGAGCTATGGACTGGGCAGTGACTCCAATGACATGCCCTCCTTTGTGGTGATGACCTCGCGTGACACAGAGGCGTCCTGCGGGCAGATCTTCTATGACTTCTACTGGGGCAGTGGCTTCCTGCCCTCGAAGTATCAAGGGGTGAAATTCCGCGGCAGCGGAGATCCTGTGCTGTACCTGAGTAATCCAGAAGGCATGAGCCGCTCGGTACGGCGCGGTCTTCTGGATGATCTGGCGCAGCTCAATGAGATGAAGCTCGCGCAGTCGGGCGATCCAGAAATCGCCACACGCATTTCGCAATATGAGATGGCGTACCGCATGCAGGCGAGTGTGCCGGAGCTCACGGACTTTTCGAAGGAGCCGAAGCACATCCTCGACATGTATGGTCCGGATGTGATGAAGCAGGGCAGCTATGCGTACAACTGCCTCATGGCGCGACGGCTTGCCGAGCGCGGCGTGCGCTTCACCCAGCTCATGCATGCCGGGTGGGACCAGCATCGCAACCTGAACACGCAGCTCAAGATCCAGTGCCAGGACACGGATGCGCCCAGCGCAGCACTGGTGAAGGACCTGAAGCAACGCGGCCTGCTGGAGGACACGCTGGTCATCTGGGGTGGTGAGTTTGGCCGCACGCCGTTCTTGCAGGGCAAGATCTCCGAGACAGCCCAGTGGGGTCGCGACCACCATCCGTACGGCTTCACGCTATGGATGGCGGGCGGTGGTGTGAAGCCGGGCATGAGTCACGGGGCGACAGATGAGTTCGGCTTCAACGCGGTGACGGACAAAGTGCATGTGCACGACTTCCAGGCGACGGTGATGCACCTGCTGGGCATCGACCACGAGCGCTTCACCTTCCGATTCCAAGGAAGGCAGTTCCGACTGACAGATGTGCACGGCCACGTGGTGAAGCCGGTGCTGGCGTAGTGCAGGATTTCTCAATCGCAGAAATCGGCGTTGCATCCGCGGCGCACTGCGGTGAGCGTTTCTCTGTTGTGCTGAGAAGCCTCCCATTTGCCGCTCTTGTGACCGCTACCTGCATGCTGGTGGTGCCAGCCTTGCACGCGCACTCGGGCATCCTGAACACTGCGCGCATCACCTTCACAGACGATGCCATGCTGGTGAACACCGAGGTGGCACTCCGTGAAATTCTCCTGGTGCATGGACTGCGTGATGAAGAGCAGGGTGGATTCGATGCGGATGCCATCGCAGCAGCGGTGAGCAAGCATGAGCAGTACCTTACGAGTCATTTCGAAGTCCGCGCGGGCGGTGAAAAGCTGACGGGGCGCGTCCTGGAAACCACACCGCCTGCCGCGTACAGCTCACCCAGCCAGACGAAGTATCGATTTCAACTGCGGTACACGTATGATGACCTGAAACCAGCAGAAGTCACGCTGCGGCAGAACATGCTCCGGGAGTTCTCCGTGACGGGTGGGCATCCCTGGCATGTCACGTATCTCTTCGGCGTGAAGCAGGCGGATGGGAAGATGCAGCACGTGTCACTTTCTCCCTCCCAAGATCTGAAGATCGAAACCGGGCTGAAAGGGAACAACGGCGCGAGCACGGAAGGCGACGACGATGGCACTGCCGAGACAGCTTCGACGAGCATCACGATGGAAAAGAGCCTGTCCCTGCCTCCTGGCATCTTGCTGGTGCTGGCAGGGGCGGCGGGCGTTGTGGCCATCGTGATGGCGCTACGGCAAAAGCGAAGGGTTTCGTGAAGAGCCGAGTCGTCCTCGCGGCTTCCGAGGCATCAAAGTGAGCTCTTGGGGAGACTCGCGAAGGACACGCGTGGTGCTCTGACCTGATCGCCGAGCCTCGGCGGACCACTTTCCACGCACACTTGCCCGACGTTGCTATTGAGACTTAATTTCAAATGAGCTAAGAAGGACATCCCCCTCATGAAGCGCCGTCTGTTCTTCCTCCACTCGTGGCTTGGCCTGATCGCCGGGCTCGGCTTGATTCTCATCGGCCTCACGGGCAGCGTGTTGGTGTTCAAGGACGAGCTGGATGGCGTGCTCTTCCCCCAGATGGTGAAAGCCGATCCGGCGGGTCGCGAGAGGTTGCCCTTTGATGTCCTGCTGGCCTCTGCCAAGAAGGCAGTCCCTGGCCATGAGATCATGTGGTGGGACATGGCCAGAGAGTCGGACCGCGCCGACTACGTCTATGTGGTGGTCCACGGCACGGAGATCTGGAAGGGCATCACCGTCAATCCCTACACGGGCGAACTGCTCGCCGGTCCGATGGAACGCGAAGACACCATCACAGGCTTGGCGCTCTCGCTGCACTATAGTTTCCTCGCGGACCACGTGGGTGAGTTCATTGCCGGTGTTTTTGGCGCCATGCTCTTCTTCCTGGGCATCACAGGTGTGTGGCTCTACCGCGGCTTCTGGAAGACGCTCTTCCTACTGCGCTGGGGCCGGAGTGCGCGCATCTTCTTCTCGGACTTCCACAAGATGGTGGGCATCACCTCTGTGGCCTTCAATCTCATCCTGGGCTTCACCGGCGGCTGGTGGAATCTGCGACACATCATCGGTCACCTGTGGGAAGAGGAAGCGCCCGAGGGTGAGCAGCCGCAGTACATCACGAAGTCGCACTATGCGGACACGATCTCGATGGAGGCGCTGCTGAAGAAAGCGCAGGGGACGATTCCCGGATTCAACGCGAGTGCCGTTTCGCTGCCGTCGGCTCCTGAGCTGGGCATCACGATCGTTGGACAAGCTGGAACTGGCATCCTGACCAGTCCCTACGGCAGCAGCGTGATGTTTGACCAGCAGACGGGAGAGCTGAAGGAAGCCAAGGACCTGAGACAGGGAAGTGTGTGGGAAAAGGTGGAAGACACCTTCCGTCCGCTGCACTTCGGGAACTTCGGTGGCCTGCCGGTGAAGATCCTCTGGTGCATCGGTGGACTGACGCCTGGCGTGCTTGCGGTGACGGGTTTCATCATGTGGCGGAAGCGGCGGAATCCCACACGGAAGAAGAAAGTCTCCGGCAAGGCCTCGGTGACATCAGACACGCGCGAGGAAGTCACGGAGCTGGCCGCGCGGCGTGTGCAGGATGCGTGAACGGAAGTAAGCGTACACCATGCGGCCTGGAAAGGCCGCGCTCCTTGGCCGGTTATTTCTGCCGCAGGTCGAAGCAGACGACCTTGTCCTTGCGGCGGACGATGAGACGTCCGTCGTAGGGGGCTGGTGTAGGACACCACATGGCCTCGACCTTGGCACGGCCGAGAAGTTGGTAACTTGTGGGGTCCGCCTTGATGAGGCGGAGGAAGATGCCGTTCTGCTCGATGCTGAGGATCTTTCCATCCACCAACAGGGGTGAGGTGATGGTGCTCTCCACGTCTTCCTGCCACTTCACCTTGCCATCGGCAAGGCTCACACACTGGTGTTTGCCACCGCACATGAGGTACACGTGACCTTCGTGGATGATGGGTGAGCCCGTGTAGCGACGTGACATCCACCAGTGGGACCAGAGCGTTTTGGGCGCGGCATCCTTCTGCGCGAGATAGCAACGCAGTCCCACATCTTGGGTGCCGCTGAAGATCACAAGGTGGTCTCCCTCAATCACCGGGGATGACTGGCCGCCGCCCTCCACTTCCCAACGCTTCTCACCCGTGGTGGGATCAAGGCCGATAAGTCCCTTGTTGGCGTTGCACACCAGGGTGGTCTTGCCGTCGCTGGTCTTCCAGAGAATGGGACTGGCGGTGTCCCCCTTCACGTCCTTGCTGGTCCAGAGGGACTTTCCCGTGGCGGCTTCCACACACATGAGACCACCAGCCATGACGTACACCTTGTCGTCATTCACCAGTGGTGAACTGCCTGCACCGGCAGGCTTGAGTTCCGTCTTCCAGACGAGCGAGCCCTTCTCCGCATCCACGGCATAGAGATGGGTGCTGCCGACGGCGTACACCTTGCCATCTACCACGGCGGGAGTGCCAGAGGTGCGGCGACCGGTGGGTTGGCCCTCGTGCTCAAACTTCCACAGTTCCTTCCCGGTTTGACCATCGAGGCACACGATTGTGTCACGACCGACTTTCAACGTGTCTGGAATCGCCTTGAGGATGCGCTCACGCACGGCGGCATCTGGAAACTCCGCTTCAGCCCAGGTCATCATCTCAGCGGCATTGGCGAAGGGCTTGTTCTGGCGCTTGGCCACCTTGTCGAGGAGTTCGACATCAATGGCGTTTTTCCCCTGCTTGAAGCGCTGCTCGGCCCAGGTGCCGAGCACGAGTTTCTGCTCTTCGTTGAAGTTGTCATCCACCCACTTCTTCGCCGCTTCATCGAGCGCCGTGCCGCGCGTGCTGCCGGGACGGCTCTTGCGCGCGTCCTCCATCTTCTTCGTGAGCTCCGGACCGAGTTGGTTGGTACCGCGATGCCCCACGGCACTCACGACTTCCTCATCGATGAGACGCGTCTCGGATGGCACGCGTGTGTGCCACACCACACTCAGATAAACGCGACCGCCGCTGACCACGGGACTGCTGTGGCCGCCATCGTGATCACTAGGGATGGTACCACTCTCCCAGATGGGTGTGAGGCTGCCCTCAGGAAGCGAACCGGCTATCGGCGTGGAGTCATCGCTGACGCCGTTGCGCTGCGAGCCACGCCATTGATTCCACTCCGCGTGGAGTGTGGCAGCGGACAAGCACGAGATTACAGCAAGGGGGGCAATGCGGCGCAGCATGGTGGGACCGGGTATTTCCATGCCAACGAATCGCCGTTGTCCCGTCTTGCACGGGAGCATGTATCACCAAAGATGCATGCTCCCAGATTGCAGCCAGAGGGACTAGCTGGCGAACTCAGCGATCACTTCGATCTCGACCAAGGAGCCGAGAGGAAGCTTCGCCACCTGGATGGTGGAGCGGGCGGGCTTGTGGCCTTCGTAGCCGGCTTCATAGATGGGGTTCACCTTGGGGAAATCGGCCATGTCCTGAAGGAACATGGTGGACTTCACCACGTTCTGGATGGTGAGACCTGCGCCGGCGAGCACGGCCTTGATGTTGGCGATGACCTGCAGGGCCTGGCCTTCCACGTCGGTGGCTTCGATCTTGCCGGTGGCCGGGTCGATCGGGATCTGGCCGGAGCAGAAGAGGAGATTGCCCGTACGCACGGCCTGGGAGTAGGGGCCGACAGCGGCGGGAGCGTTGGGTGCGGAGATGATTTGCATGGGGCGTGCAACTGAGCGGGCGCGGGGCGGGAGTCAACAGACAAGACGGCCCCGGTAGATTCTCATGCATCTTTCCAAACCCTGACGGCTCTGGACTTGAAGGGTCTCCAGACTTTTTACACCACCTCCACAGGCCTCCGGGCACGCCGAAAAAACATCCATCCGCCGATGCCGGCCATGGCAAGCGCGATCCATTGGTAACCGCTCAGACCGCCTCGCATCACGGGAGTTTCCCGCATCCATTCGTGGCCAAAGCGAAAGAGGCCGTACACAAACAAATAGAGAAAAAACAATCTCCCACGACAGAGCGATTTGGCGCGCAAGATCATGAGCACGGCAACCATGATGAGCTGGAATGCAAACTCCACCTCGGCAGCGGGCCATCGCGCGGGCAGCGCAGCGGCGTCCACGAAAGCGCCAGGGCGCAAGCGTGTGAGAACCCTTCCCTGACAACACCCCTGCAACACGCAGCCCACACGCCCAGCGGCGATGCCCAACGGGGCAATGATGGCAAAAAGGTCCCCCGTGCTCTTGCGGTAACCTGCCAGCCATTTCATCCCCTCCACACCAGCATAGCCACCGAGTAGACCACCCAGCACGCTCTTCCCCGTGGCCAGCCGGAACCAACGATCCGGGAGCGGCCAGTCCCGCCAGCCCTCCGCGAAAAGATAGGCCATCTTCGCTCCCAGAAAGGCACCCCCGAGCGCACCGAGGTAGACTACCATCAGGTCAGGATCCCGCCGGTTGCGGAAGTACCACCAGCCCGCACTCATGAGGATGGCCGCGACCATCAACCAACGATAGGAGCCCGCCAGCAGTGCGTCTGACCAATGAGGAGGCGGCGGCATGGCGAATCAAACGACGGACGCCTGGGTGCTGTAATAGCGGCAGAAGGAATCCAGTTTGCCGTCCGGCCGGATCACATGGGTACAGCAGCGATCGATGCGATCCTCATCCCATGTCCAGGAATCCATGAACGGCTTTACCATGATGCGGAAGGCCATGCTGCGGGTGCGCTCAAGGGTCTTCAGCAGTTCACCGAGGTCCGTGTTCTCACAACCGCAGCGCGCCAGGTCCTCCAGCGTGTAGTGCATCTTATCCTGGAGGAACCCCTGCAGTCTGGTGAAGTCCATGAAATCACTCACGTGCCAAACGTGTGCTCCCTGCCTGATGAGATAACCGATGGTGGCGCAGTTCGGATCTCCACAGGGCAGTGGTGTGAAGTCCTCCACGCGAAGCTGTCCACTGCTCTGCCCGACCACGGCTTTTAGAATATCCGCCGTGTTCAGCCGGTCGTGCCGCTGGCGCTGGAGACTGCCGTGCGTCGTACCTTGAGTTTCACGAGCGGCTGCGGATGGGACCGCTCGTCGGCCGCTGTCAAAGACGGGCTGGAAGGTGATGCCATGCACTACCTCCCTCTGCAGGCCGAAGTGCACCGCTTCCCACAAGGAGGGAAGATTCTCCGTCGTGACCGTCATGGCCAGTGTCACGGGTAGACCCGCGGCTGCGCACTGGGCGAGGGCTTCCTCACGCAGAGTTCGCAAGTCAGCCCCTCTCAGGGTTCGCTGGCCCTGCTCCTGCACCCCATCGAACTGAAGATAGATCTGCACTCCACTACCACCAAAGACTTCGCTCAACCGAAGCGCAAACTCCTGTTCCTTCGCAAGCCGGACACCGTTGGTATTGAGCAGGACAAAATCGATCTTCGGATGCTCTTTAATCCACGCGCAGAGCTCGAAGAGATGGGGATGAAGGGTGGGCTCGCCACCGCTCAGTTGCAGAATCTCAATCCCACCCTTCCGATCAATCACCCCCTGGATCCGCTGCTTGATGTCTTCCAAGGGCACTGCGTTCACCTTGGAACCGGCGCCGAGGGGAGAATCCGCATAGCATGTGGGACAGGCGAGATTGCAGGAATGGACGATCTCAATCAGCGCCAGGCAGGTGGAGAGCATTTCAAAAGGCTGTGTCCCGTGTCCGGCCGCGTTCCGTCCCAGCGTGCCCGCAGCTGCACCATCCGCAGAGCAGCAGGCACTACCCGGGCAGCACTCACGATTTTCCTCCTTGCCCTGTGCGAGCCAGTAAAAACGCTCGTCACTGGCCAGGCACGCGCTGAACTCCCCATGCGTGGCACAGGTGCGCTGGAGGTACACCCTGCCCCAGCGGCTCACGACACGCGCGGGGCAGGCAGCCTGACAAACGGGACAACGGGACGTGGTGTGCTTCAGCACAGTGTCCGGGGAAGAAGAGGTCGAAAGCATGGAATGAACGCCACTCATGGGGCTTCCCGGAACATGAGCGTCGGCAACCTCCTGGGGAAAATCAAAAATCCGGCGACCATCATCGACGGCATCAATGGATGAATGATCCGCCGGAGGAGAATGACACCAGGCATCCTGCGAACCAAGCGGCAGTACCGATGGCTACGCTTGCCAGAAAGAAGACAATGGTCATGCCGAAGGCGGCTCCGACTCCCGAGCCTCGCCGCGCGCAGAAACCCTGCGCTAAGAGCACCGACGTCACGAACTGGCAGAGCAACGCGAAGGCCGTCAGCAAGACCACGACTGAGTCACCCCGGAGCTTGAATAACAGCATGACGAGCCACCCAAGGACAGGTAGAACGACCGAGGACACCACCCAGGCAATCCAGCGGGAACCCGTGTTTATCGTCGGATCCGGCTCTGAAGGCGACGGGGGGCGCGTCCGCGGCACATAAGGCGGAGGATCGGGAGGTTGATTCTCGGTGCTCATGAGTCTGTTACCTCGCGGGCGATGGTTTCCCATTCAGCGTCGATCTCCCCACGCGAGCGCGCCGGTTTGCGGGCCTTGGCGTACCAGTAGCCAGCATTGCCGATGTCCCCCTCAATCAAATGCAGCAGGGCGTGAATCCACGAACCCATGGGAGTGTGGATGTCCTGGGCAATCTCATGCGCCTCATGCCAGTTCCCCTTCTTCGCGTGCCAAAGGGCCTCCGCCTCGGGGGACAATCCGGCGGGCGGCGCGGCATCAGACTTGGCGGATTGGGCGAGTTCGGCAGCAGTCATGGCGGGACTCATGGCAGGCGCAGACGCCTGCCGCAAGACATTCCCTTTCCCTGCCCGAGCGTACTGACTGCGCCGACTCTGCTGCTACTTCGCGAGCGGGAGGTTGTTCTTATCGAGGAATTTCCCCATGGCAATCATCACGATGTCGATCAATACCCAAACGCCGGCTCCACCACAGGTGACGAGCTGAAGAATCGCAGTGCCCGTTTTTCCGACGTAGAAGCGGTGACCGCCTGCAAACCCAAGGAAGATGGCCAGAAGCAATGCGGGTAGGAATTTCTTGTCGCTCATGGATTTGAGAGTGTGGATTGGTGCACAGACTGACGCACGGAGTCTGCCAAAGTCCCCGGAACTGTCACGTTTTTTGTGCGCATGGCAAAAAGTGGATCTTGTGGGATTGCCCTGTTTTGCTAAGGTTTCCTTTACCGGCGCATGAAGAGCGAGACTGCCAGCATCTTCCCCGGCACGCGATGGACCTTGATCGCGCGTCTCCAAGGGTCGCCCACGGAAACCGCGCTCCGGGCCTGGGATGACGTCTGCCGCGCCTACTGGAAACCGGTGCATGCCTACATCCGCCGGCACCTCAATGGCCAGGACGATGTGGATGACCTGGGGCAGGAATTCTTCTGCATGCTCATTCGCGAAAACCTGCTGAAGGAGGTGGACGCTGCGCACGGGAAACTGCGCGCCTGGATGCTGATGTTGCTCAAGCGATTCCTGTACGATGCCTGGACACGCACCCAGACCAAGAAACGCGGCGGCCACCTCATGCGAGTCAGCCTGGAGGAGGAGGAGGTGCCTGCGAGGCATCTCCAAGAGGGTCCGGATGACAGCGTGCTGTTTGACCGTCAATGGGCCTTCACCCTCATTGAGCGTGTCTTTGCCCGTCTGCGCGAGGAACACCAGAACCCCACGCGCAGGCGTACTTTCGAAGCCCTGCTTCCCCTGCTCCTGAGCACACCTCCAGGCATGGTGCGGGAAGTGGCGCAGCAGCAGGGCATGGAGGAAGGAACCGTGAAGGTGGCACTCCATCGCCTGAGACATCGCTTTGGCACCTGTCTCCGTGAGGAGGTGGCCACCACCGTGGACTCGGCGGACCAGATCGAGGAAGAGCTGCGGCACCTGCTCAAGGTCATCGGCACCGCTTCGTGAAACAAAACGTGCGCTCCCTGTAACCCTTCATCCCTGATTCAAGATGCACCCTGTGAAAGGAGGTCCGGATACAACCACCGGACCACTGTGCCATGAATCAGGCCCATACCGCGACCGCTGCCATCCTGCGTCCCACCTGCATCACTCTCGCCGTGCTCTTCCTGGGGGCATGCTCGACAGGCGGGACCCGCTACGGCACACCGCCGCCCATTGCCAAGGTGCTGTATCAATCCTATCCCAATGCGAAGCACCTCGATCCCCCGGGCCCTCACACGCCGCTGACGCCGGAGCCGACGCCCACCCTTGCCGAAGCCACGCTCATCCCGGTGTCTCGAGGTTTGTGCATCACGGGAAGGGCAGCGCTGATCCCCTTCGCGATCGGGGGTGGACTCATGGCGGGCCGACCCGATGCATCAATGGCGATGATCGAAGCCGCACTCGACGAGCCCCTGCCATCTGCACCTTGATACCGCTCCTGCCGGTCGGCAGGAGTTTGCCAGCATTCCAAACCTGAAGTGTGCCATCCCACGCATGGCGACTCCCTCTCCTGCGCATGTCACAGCAGCCTGCCCGGTGTGCGGCAATCCCGTGCCCGAGCAGGCTCCGGAGTTCCTGTGCCCGGCGTGTCTCCTGAAGCTGGCGACTTGCCACAGTACCGGTAACGATGGTGGCACGATGGAAGGCGTGGACACGCCTGCGGAGGAATCAGCCCACAAGACGACCACGTCCTTCAAGGTGGGATTCCACGTGGGGGCGTACGAAATCCTTCGCGAGATCGGCCGTGGCGGCATGGGCAAGGTGTATGAGGCCCGCCACGCCAAACTGAACCGGAAGGTGGCGCTCAAGGTGCTGCCATGGGCGGACTTTGCCTCACCAGAGCAGTTGGAGAGGTTTCGCCGGGAGGCGGAGGCAGCGGCTCGCCTGCAGCATCCCAACATCATCGCGGTGCACGAATGGGGATACCACGAGAACTGTCCCTACATGGCCATGCAACTGGTGGAAAACGCCAGAAGCCTGGCGGATGAAATTGCCAGAGGTGCGCTGCCCATGCGGCGCGCGGCACAGCTTGTCGCCACCGTCGCAAGGGCGGTGCACTTTTCCCACCAGCATGGGATCCTGCATCGCGACATCAAGCCAAGCAACATCCTCCTCAATGAGGCGGGCAATCCGCTTCTGGTGGACTTTGGTCTGGCGCGATTGGATGACGCCGCCTTCTCCCTCACGCGCTCGGATCTGGTGTTTGGCACTCCGGCCTACATGTCTCCCGAACAGGCTACGGGAGAGGATCTCACCACGGCGTGTGATGTGTACAGCCTGGGCGCGGTGCTCTACGAGGCTCTGAGTGGTCGACCGCTTTTCCGGGGTAAGACCGTGGCGGAAACCCTGCGGCAGGTGGTGGAGCGCGAACCGCAACCTCTGAGGGTGCAATGCAGTACGATGGATCGGGAACTGGAGATCATCTGCCTCAAATGCGTGGAGAAAAAAGTCGAGCGAAGGTATGACTCCGCCCTGGCGCTCGCCGAGGATCTGGAACACTGGCTCAAGGACATGCCCATCCGTGCGAGAGCGAGCACCATCACCTCGCGCGCGATGAAGTGGGCACGGCGGAGGCCCGGTGTCGCCGTCCTGAGCGTCGCGCTGGTTCTCACGGCGCTGATTGGACTCGCCGGCGTGTTCATCAACTGGACCGAAGCCGTACAGGCTCGCAAAGAGCAGACCAGCATCTTGTGGGATTCTCTCCTCTCCGAAGCCCGGGCACGGCGATGGAGCCATCAGCCGGGTGCTCGCTATCTCGCCATTGAATCGCTGCAGCGCGCCGCCGCCATCCGCCCCTCCATGGAGTTGCAGAACGAAGCCGTGGCCGTGCTCGTCATCTCCGACTTGCGTCCTGCGGAAGTGTGGGAGGGCAATCCTGATCGTCAGCCCATCGTGGCTCTGAGTACCGACTTCACCCTCACGGCTCATGCGTTGAAGGACGGCACGGTGGTGGTGACGGAGCGAGCTTCATCCAAACAAGTGTCGGTGCTGCCGGGCGAAGGAAAAGCGGCATCACGGCTCATCCGCTTCAGTCCTGATGCCCACTGGCTGGCGGTCGGATACGAGAGCTCCGCAGACCGCATCATGGATGTGAAAGTGTGGGACTGGAAGAATGCCACCTTGATCCACCAGTGGCATGGCGTGCACGACGGCGCGCTGAGTTTCTGGTCCGACGCCTCTCGCATCTGTGTGTGCCTGGATCGCGAACTTCGTATTTACGAGTTGGCTCATGGCTCGCTGCAGGGGGCACCAGTGGCCCTCCCTGCGGAGGCCAGGATGGTGGCAGTGTCACCGCGCGGCGACTTTCTGGCCATCAACTTTGTCAGCAACGAAGCAATGCCTGAAGGTCGTGTCATGCTGCTCGACCTGCGACAGGCAGAAGTAAAAACGTCCTGGCTGGACCATCCCGCCACGGTGGGACGCTTTGCATGGCACCCGCGGATGAACTGGCTCGCCGTTCCCTCGCCACGAGAGCGAACCATCCGCATCTGGGATGCCGAGACTGGGACGCTTCGACAGATGATTTCCGGTCCACTGGATAATGTTTACGAGGCCGTCTGGAATCCCGGAGGAGAACTCATCGCCACCGGCTCGCGGGATGGCAGCCTGAAGCTGTGGGATGCGACCACCGGGGAAATGTATGTGTCCCAGGAGTCCACCACGGAGCACCTGCAATTCTCCACGGACGGTTCACGTCTCGGTGTGGGGCAGGATGGCACGCGTGTGCGATTGTATGAGGTGACTTCGCTCGGAGCGTGTCGTCGCCTGCGCAGTCCGTCCGATGGCACGGTCTATCGTGCTGCTTGGAATCACGATGGATCAATCATTGGAGCTACATCGGAGAAGGTGCGCTTCTGGAATGCGGAGGGCTACGAGCTGGCCTCACTGAATTTCCAGGCGCCGCGCGGTCTCTTCTTCTGCAAGGACTCTCTGATCGTCACCGGCGGTAGTGGTGTCTGGCGCTGGCCCATGCAGACGCAGACATCCGGCAAGAAGCTGCAGGTCGTGCTGGACGAACCAGAAGCGCTCACTCGTGACCCCTCTCACGGATATTCGGCGCTGGCCGGAGATGAGCAACGACTGGCGGTGGTGTTTGATGATGGAGTGCGTGTATTCAACCTCAGCAGCCGTGGTTCTGCACCACTGACGCTCACCGGTCATGCGCGAGCTCACACCGTCTCGATGAGTCCGGATGGGCGTCTCGTGGCGACGGGCACCTATGCGATGGGCAATGATGTGTGGGTGTGGAATGCGCAGACCGGTGAGGTCGTGCAGAAGCTCGCCATCCCGGGAGGCGCCGCGGTCGCATTTGCCGTGAATGGCAAGTGGCTCATCACCGGAAGCTCGGAGGAGTTCCGCTGCTGGGACACCAGCACGTGGAAGCCGGGTGCCGTGCATCCCAAGCACGACCAGATTGGAGATCACATCGCCATGAGCCCGCGCGGAACCGTCGCCGCCATTCCCTACGCGAGGAACAAGGTGAAGATGGTGAATGCAGAAACCCTGGAGGACGTCGGCGAGCCAGACTGCGGTCCGCATGTGCCGCTGTGTTTCGGTCCTGATGGATCCCAATTCCTCTCCGCGAATCCTCAGGGCTTCCTGTTCCAGTGGGACATGGCGTGGATACGCCAGGAGGTCGCGCGACTGCGGCTGGATTGGAAGTTCACGCCGCTCGTTCATCAGCCATCACCTCTGGTGGAGGAGATGATCGTACCCAAAAAAGGCGTGCCCTGAGAACACGAGCACGAGTGCTGACACCTAGGAACCGGGAGCCAGGGCGGCAGCAGCTTTGGCCTGGGCAGCCTCGGCCTTGCGCATGATCTCATCCGGAGACGGCAGGGCGGCGAGCACCTCGGCTGGGATGAAGCCATCCTGCGCCATCTTGGTGAGGCACTTCTTGCGTTCATCCAGCGCCTTGTCCGCGCTGCGCTCCTTGCTGAAACGGCTCTTCGCGGCCTCGCTGCGATCGCGCAGGCGGGAGTAGATATCGCCTCCGAGCAGGCTGGTGATGTCCACCTTCATCTTCTCGCGACGGAGATCCTCGTCATTCACCACGTCGCCATTGATGGGACCGGCGGAGTATTTCGGGAACATGATGGCCACCTCCGGGCACACGCGGGAGCAGGCGGGACAGTTCGTCTTGCAGTTGTCGTTGTTCTCGACCTGGATCTTGCCGATGTCGCTGACGCTGTACACGTCGAACAAGCAGAAGCTCAGGCACTGCATGCAGTTCGTGCAGCGGGAGTAGTCGATGACGGGGAACCACGGCTTCCACGTCCCGGGCTGGTTCATGGGCTCAGCGCCGCGCACCTTCTCCACAAGTTCCAACACCGCCTCGGCATCGAGTCCGGTGATGTCGCGCGACTGGATGCTGACCTGGCCGGTGACGTCCTCGAGATTGGGCGCCTGCTTTTCGGGAAACAAACCCAGCACCAGCAGACTGCGATCATCGTGTGGCATCGCGCCGCCGCCTTGAGCCGTGGCACGTGTGACCACATAGCCCTTGTCCAGTAGCGCGACCATGACCTGGGTCCTGGCCTCGACGGAGAGAGGGATGGCGCCGTTGCCTTCGTAAAGGACGACGCGAAGCGGGCGGGCGGTGTGGGTGATCATGGGATGGCGTAAGCAGCCTCCTGCTCGCGCAGCATGGCTGTGTAAAGGGGATCTTCGGGAGGGAACTCGACGTTTTCGTAGAGGTCGACGAGCGGAATTTCGATGCCAAGGGCGGGGAGTTTTGCGACGGCGTCCATGCGCGCATACGCGGTGTAGAGCCATTGAGAGCCACCGCCTTCCGGGCGTTCGTAGACTTCAACAAGGGGATGGCTTTGCGAAATGAGAATGTAGAGCCTCATCGAGGCAACCTGCTGATACGCCTCGAACTTCCCCCCCCGGTCATACGCCTCGGTGGAACTGGAGAGAACCTCAAAGATGGCTGATGGGTTGGCAGGAGCATTCTTCTCCTCTTCCGTGACTTCCAGCGGTTCACAGAACACGCTTGCATCGGGGTAGGCACCCTTGTTTGCGTGCGTGAGCAGAATCATCAAGTCGGAATCAAATGGCTGGCACTTCTTTCCGCGCAGGCGGGTACCAAGCTCTCGCATCAAGTTCACCTTGATTTTGCTGTGCGGAATCGTCCCCCCAGACATCGCCAACATCTCACCCACCGGGTACATGTAGCCATCCCGGTACTCATGCTTGAACTCTGACTCACGTTCCCGGCGCAGGTACTCCTGCATGGTCATCGGACCGATGCGCGTCACCTGTTTCGGAGCCTGGGGCACAGGCTGTCTGGCGGGAGTGGACATGACCCAGAGTATACGTGGGAAAAACGAAAAAGATCACTCCGCTTTCAGCATGCCATCCGCAACTTCCTCCGCACTCTGGGCGCGCATGTTGAGCACCTCCGCGCCCTCCTCGGGCAGCGGGGAGCCACACTGGCGGAAAAGACCGCGCACCACGCGGGGATAGCAGGCAGCGATGCGCAGCGGGGTGGTCTCCGCAAAGGCTTTGAGCCGTGGGTCGCGATGAGCCGCCATCTCGCAAAGATCGGAGACGGATTCAAAGCTCGCGCCAGATTCGCACAGCTTCTCCAGCACGCCATTCTTCACGCCCTGCGGCACCACCTGGGCATAGGCACAGCGGCAGTAGAGGAGCTTGGGGGCTTGGGAAGAGGGCTCGGACATGGTCACAGGACAACTATGCTACGCCTGCAAGCCGGGTACAAGGGGCATTCGCGAGGCCAAAACAATCAAAGCTCCGTCCTCACTTGCATTCAACACCGCACGACCAACTTCCTGCTGTCATATCGACGGTTCGAATGCCATCTGGATGGACCTCATGATGGCGACCATGCAAAAAATCAAAACCAACAGGGTGGCTCCATAGCCAACTTTAGTCTGCGATTCGGAAATCAAAGGCACACGTTCCTCCATATCTGCGCGCAAGGTGGCAACCACTCCCCAGACAAGAGGGATCAAAAGCATCCACGGCACCACATAGGGCAGGGCACTAACCGTCAGATACAAGCGATGCGGCCTGATACCGTCGTCCGTGAGTTGCGTCGAGTTGTACAACTTCAGCATCGTCCGGGCAATCAGACAAGTGCCCACAATCGCCATGACCTGCAGGACACAAAGGATACCGACGACCTTGGGAGGGAATTTCAGCATGGCTGTCGCCAAGCCTACCCATTCACCCATCCACTGTCACGCCTTCAAATCCTTGTACACCCCGAAGTCCGTGTAGAAGAACCGCTTCGCGACCCAATACATCCAGTGTTTCTCGGGGATGTTCTCCTCCTTCACCCACTGGCTCGGGCGCGGGGTCATCCGCTCCAGTTCGGCGATGGCAGTCTGGCGAACCGTGGTGTCTTTGGCGCCGTGCTTGAGCACGAGTTGCTTCACCACGTCCGGACGCTCCAGGACCACGCAGCCGCGGGTGTGTTCTGCGGAAGTCTTGCGGAAGTCGGCAAGGAAGGCGCTGTTCGTGAAGGTCTCGAAAAGACCACGCTTGTCCGTGATGTCTTCAGTAGCGAACTGGATGATGGGACAGGGCTCGATGCTGCCCTTCGGGCTCACGTGATGGCTGATGCCCGTGGCCATGGGGCACAAGGCTTGGCCAGCGTGGTCGTAGTAGGCATCTACGATGGCGATGGGCTTGCGCGCACGCATGTTCACAATGAAGCGGCGTGCCCGCTGGATCTGCTTGGGATTCAGCGCGAGCTGTTCATTGATCTTCGGTCCCACGGGACGGTAGGTGTGATACCACGTGTAGTGCACACCCATGTCGATGAGCTTGTCCAGCCAGGCTTCGCTGAGCAGGTCATCAAGATTCGTCTGGCAGAGGCTGGTGGCCACGCCGGTGAGGAGCTTCTGCTCCAGGCAGTGTTGCAGGCCACGCAGGGTGCGATTGAGCACATCCTTGTTGCCGCGGCGTTCGTCGCTCACCGTCTTGCTGCCTTCGATGCTGATGAGGGGTGTGGCATTGCCGATCTGCCGCATGGCGCGCGCAGCCTTCTCGGTGATGAGCTGGCCGTTCGTGAAGACCTGGAAGTAGCAATCGGGATGCTGCGCGAGGAAGTCGAGCAGTTCGGGATGCATGAAGGGCTCGCCACCGAGAATGCCAAAGAAGCTGTTCCCGTGCTCGCGGGCGTCATTGACCGTGCGGTTCAGCGTATCGAGGTCGATGGCGTTACGTGGAGCCTCCACGTCCACCCAACAGCCCTGGCAGCGCAGATTGCACGAGTTCAGGATGCTGAGGTAGAGGAAGGGCGGGAAGTGGATGCCCTGCTTCATCCGCTTCTTGAACAGCATCACGGAGCGCGCGCCCTTGAAGCCAAAGTTCCACGCCATCTTGGCGAGGCACTTGGGGTCCACGGTGCTGAGGATGCGGTTGGAGAGGGAGAAAATCATGCGAGCGGGGTACCATCGCACGGATGGCAAGTCCGGGCGTGCATTCTGTATGCCTACGACTGGCAGGTGCAGAGTGTATCGGCTTTCGTCACTCGTCTTCCTTTGCCCCGTCCTCATCGTGCCCGTACCCGGCATCTGCCATGCGCTGGATGGTTTCCTGCAGGAGGGCCACGTAGCCGTGCACATCCAGGGAGTCTTCCTCCGGTTGGCCCTTCGCGGCGTAGAGCCAGCCGACTTCGTAGGGGTCGCTCTTCACAATGCAGGCGTCGACGTTCAGCGCGTCATTCATTCCGGCAAAGGAGCCTTCCATGACACAGAGGACGTCGCTGGCGGCTTTGAACCCCTCGACGCTGCCGATGGAGTCCCCGGGGAAGATGGGGTCGCTCACTTGCACTTTGAAGTTCGCCTCGACCAGTTCGCCCAGCATGCGGGTGGCGAACTTCGTGAAACCCACGCGCCACAGGCCCTCCTCCCCCTCCACCGGCGCCATCCAGTAGTGGCTGCGGGAGTAGCGATAGTTTTCGGGGAAACGTGCCGTGAAGCGGGCGTGTTTGAAGCGGACGAAGGTGAGGGGCATGGGAGGCGGGAATCGGGATTCAACAGGCAAAGGCCGAGGGGTCAATGGGCAAATGACAAAGCCCGGATGAGGAATGGCGAACAGTGGACATGGCCGGCGCCTCCCGATACATCATTCGTCACTTGTCATTCTTGACCATCGCGCTTGGACCGTTCACAACATGCCCATGGTCTCACGCCTCTGCCTTCTCGCTCTGCTGGCTTTCACCCTGCCCTCCTGTGTCTATTTCGGCGTCAACGCTCCCCCGAAGCCGGCGGTAGGGACCCAAGTGAAGGGCTGGCCGCACGCTCCCTTCACGGAAGTGCGCGGCTACTGCTATGACTTCACGGCGGACGAGGCCAGTTCCTTCTTCATCAACGGTCGCATGCACAAGGGCGTGCTGGATCCCAAGGGCGTGAAGCTCACCGAGCCGCAGGTGGCTCAGCTGATGAAGGCGATCACCATTTCTCATGGCAAGCAGGACCGCACCCCCTGTTACAAGCCGCACCACGCCTTTGCCTTCTATGATGCCTCCGGTCGCGTCGTGGGCGTGTTTGAGATGTGCTTTGGCTGCAACAAGTTCAAGGAAACGCCGGACGGTCTGCCGGAATACGTGGACACGCCGGCGCTGTACACCCTCTGCAGCGAACTGGGCCTGCCACTTGGTCAGGGAAATGCCTTCTACACGGAAGTGTGCTCGCGTGGAAAGACGATCAAGTACTGAAATGGGGGCAGGCGGGTAGCCGCGGTTTCCACAGGCTGGCGTGCATGAAATTTTTTATGTAACATCCCGCTGAGCACGCCTCAGTACAGGGCAGAACCATGAGCACCGACTCAAATCTCTGCCCAAAATGCAGCCAGCCGCTGCCTCCGGACGCGCCACGCGGCCTGTGCCCGGCGTGTCTGATGGCGGCGGCGATGGAGACGGAGCCCCTCCCCGCCTCTGCCATGCCGGCACCGGAGCCGGAGATGCTGGCAAAGGCGTTTCCACAGCTCGAAATACTCGAACCACTCGGCGCTGGCGGTATGGGCCGGGTGTACAAGGTGCGCCAGCCCCATCTGGATCGCATCGCCGCGCTGAAGATCCTGCCTCCTGAACTGGCCTCGGATGCTGGATGGGTGGAGCGGTTTCATCGCGAAGCGCGGGCGCTGGCGCGGTTGAATCATCCGCACATCGTGCAGGTGTTTGATTTCGGCGAGGCGTCTTCCGTGGACGACCGCCCTCCCCTACCCTATCTCCTGATGGAGCTTGTGGACGGCGTGAATCTCCGCCAGGCGATGCAGGCCGGCACCCTCACGGCACGCGAGGCGCTCGCCATTGTACCAAAGCTCTGCGAAGCGCTCCAGTATGCCCACGAGCGCGGCGTGCTGCATCGCGACCTGAAGCCGGAAAACATCCTCATGGACGGCGAGGGCCGGGTGAAGATCGCGGACTTCGGACTGGCGAAATTTGTGCATGGCAAGGAGGACCCGCCACCGTCGGCGATGCTCACACAAACGGGCATGCACATGGGCACCGCCGCGTACATGGCGCCGGAGCAAATTGAGCATCCGCAGGACGTCGATCATCGTGCGGATATCTACAGTCTCGGCGTGGTGTTTTATGAGATGCTCACGGGCGGCCTTCCTCTGGGGAGATTCCCCGCTCCGAGTGAGACCAGTGGCGTGGACCCTCGGCTGGATGGCGTGGTGTTTCGCACCTTGGAAAAGCATCGCGAAAAGCGCTACCAATCCGCTGGCGAGGTGAAGACGGGACTGGAGCATGTCTACACGGCACCTGCGTCTCCCAGCACGGACGTGGCACCAACCCTGCTGCCACGAAATAGCGGCTGCAATGTGCTGGCATGGATCCTTGTGAGCGTCTTCTTTTGCCTTCTCGCAGGGCTGGCGATCCCCATGGTCCTCTACTTCAGGGCTCACTCTCACCCACCGGTCGCGTATCAACCCGTCGCCACCCAGATGTGCGACACGCTCAATCAGGTCGCGACCAAAGTCTCTGTGGACCATACGGTCACACCGAACGGCGCCTTCAAAATCGAAGCCCCGCACGGCACAATCCTCACTGTGGCTGAACAAAAGGACATCATCGTTCCCCCGGGAGGCAAGCTCTGGTGCCGTGCCATGATGAAGTCCGAAGGCACCCCAAGCTCAACACTGACGTTCCTGGAAGTATACAAGGAGAGCACGCTGGGCGATCGATATTTTTCCCGAAGCACCCCCGGAAAAATGTACGGTTCATGGGAATGGCGTGAAGTCGTCGTCCCCGTAAGCATCAGCCGGAACGAAACCCTCAGAAAGGTGCTGGTGAACGTCAGCCTGGACGGACCCGGCACTGTCTGGATCAAGGACATTCGACTCTCGCACGAACCCACTCCGTGATGCTGCTTCCGAACCAACCTTCCTATTTCCAGCCATGATCACCTCAGCCATCCCCCATAGCCTGTTGCGCCACCTCGTCAGCGTGCTCGTGCTGACTTCCACCAGCATTTCGGCAGTCGAACTCGGCTCTTTCCCCTGCAACGATCTCAGCCAAGTGAAGACCCTCGTCACCGTGGACAAATCCGTCACGGCAGATGGCAACGGTTCTCTCAAGGTTGCAGCGGCCCAGAATGCCGTGATCACCATCGCCGATCAGAAGAACCTTCGGGTGGAAAAGGGTGAGACTCTCTGGTGCATCCTCAAGGTCAAATGCGAAGGCGTTTCCCAGCGCGCCTTCCTGGAAATGTGGTGCGAAGTCGCAGAAGGCAAACGCGCCTTCTCCAAGGGCCTGAATCAGGCGATGCAAGGCAGTGCGGAATGGTATGAAATCCGCCTGCCCATGATGGTGAATGATGACTTCACGGTGAACCGGGCACTGGTGAACGTGGTTATCGAAGGTTCTGGCACGGTGTGGGTGGATCAAATCACCTTTCAAAAGGCGAAAGGGCTTTCAGCAGCCTACACCCTGGACCATTGATCCCCAGCGGCGCCTTCTGTCATGCTTTCCATGATGGCCCACTCCTTCATCGAAACCCGCTGGACCCTGGTGCAACGCGCCCAGGGTCACTCCGCGGATGCGTCGGTGGCCTTGAGCGAGCTGTGTGAGGCGTACTACACCCCAGTACACCGTTTTGTGTGCGGATGGTGCGGCCATGCGGAGGATGCACGCGACCTTACGCAGGAGTTCTTTGCACGGTTGCTTGCCCGTCCGCAGATTGGTGGAGCAGCCCCGGAACATGGGAAATTTCGCTCCTTCCTGCTCGGGGCAGTGAAGCACTTCTTGTGTGACATGCGCGACCGTGGTGCACGCTTGAAACGCGGTGGTGGCGTGGAACATGTCGCACTGGATGCGTCGGTTAAAGAAGGTGGTGAGGCAGTGGAACCGGTAGGGATCGAAGACGCATCAACACCACCACCGGATGTGGAGTTTGATCGTCAGTGGGCGCTGCATGTGCTGGAGCGGGCGCTGGAGTCGCTGGAGGAGGTGTTCGAGGAAGATGGAAAAGAGCAACACTTTCAGGCGCTGAAGCCGTGGCTGGTAACTTCCAGCATCAGTGATGAAGAAGCTGCAGCAGCGGCAAAGCTCGGCCTGCAAGACGGCGCGCTTCGGGTAGCCGTGCATCGACTGCGGCAACGCTTCCGCGAGCAACTCCGGCGCGAAATTGCCCAGACTCTCGCGGTGGGTGCGGATGTGGATCTGGAGATGCAGCACCTGCTTGCGGCGCTCAGGCAACGGTGAGGGTGAAATGCCTTACAATGAACAACTGCCTTTCGACAGGGAGGCACTTGTAGCCCAAGGAGCGGCACTAGCCCTAGTGCCGGTGGTAAGCGATGAGGGTGCGGAGCCTCTTCCTTGCTATTGCATTTTGTCGGCTGCCACGTGCATGACGGCACTAGGCTAGTGCCGCTCCCTGCGAGGGACTGCGCCGTTGTTTCACGTGCTAAACCTGGAGCACCGACCTTGAGGTTGGAATCGTATCCAGTGGACTGCCTTCTGCCCCCGACAAAGCGCTTGTCCCAACGCCAATCGGAGCACAGGGTGAGGCGCAGCAGCGAATTCAGTATGCATCACCACGCCCGCCTTTTCCGGCGGTTGGGGTGGTTTGCCGTCTACACATGTCGGAATCCCACGCAGAGCCAACCACAGAGACCGCACACCTGGCACCCGGGCTGGTGGACGCGGCCTTTGGCTCGAAGGCCTTCGCGGCCTTGTGGAAGCGGTACCGGCGCGAAGGCACCGTGACACTGGGCCACGTGTGCCGGGAGGCCTTCGGTTTTGCCACGGCCGTGACGCTCAAGGCCACGCAACCGTGCCGCACGTGGGTGCTGTGTCGTGAAGCACGCACGCAGGAGCAGACCCACGCGGACCTCCAGGCATGGGGAATGCCGGCGATGTTCTACCCGCGCGCTCCGCAGGGCGACGGCCCCAACGGGCTCAGCGATCCGGACACACAGGCAGAACGCATCTCCGTCATCACCCGCTTTTCAGGCAGCCCCAGTGAAGACGAACCTGCAGCTCGCGTGCTCGTGCTGTGCACGGACAGCCTCGACGAGCAGGTGCCCTCCCCGAAGGATCTGGATTCCTTCAAGAAGAGCCTGGAGCTCGGCATGAAGATCGAGGTGGAGGCACTGCTGCAGGAACTGGAAGCCTCCGGCTACGAGCGCATGCCCACCGTCGCGGAGCGTGGTCAATTCGCACGGCGCGGCGGCATTGTGGATGTGTTCTCCTGGCAGGGAGAAGAACCGCTGCGCATTGAGTTCTTCGATGACGAAATCGAATCGCTGCGCACCTTCGACATTCACACGCAAGCGTCCGTGCAGAGACTCCTGCGCGCGCAGCTTCTGATGCAGCAGGTGGACGCCTCCAGCGCGACCACCGCACTCTCCACCCTCTTCTCAAAGGATGACGCAGTGATCTTCATCGAGCCCGTTGAAGACGATGTGCAAGCCGTGCCGCAAGAGGTGAAGCGGCGCATCACCATCACCGCAGGTGCTCCGCGGGACGATGATGACGACAGCGCCACTGAAGACTACTCCGCGGCCATTTTTGAAAACCCACTGGGCATCTTCCACGCGGGTGACTTCGTGGTGCAGGAAGCGCGGCGCATCCAGTTTACCAAACAGGTGGAGGAGTGGCATCGCGAGAAGTGGCGCGTGGTGATGTTTTTCCACAATGAAGGCGAACGCGAACGCTTCGAAGAGCTCGTAGGACCACAGTGGCTGGCCGCGCAACGCATGGAGCTCACGCTGGGGCTGCTGCATCGCGGCTTCACCGTGCCAGCCGCTTCACTTGCCGTGCTGACCGGCGCAGAGATCTTCGGCCGCCACCAGCACACGCGACGCGTGCGCGGCTCCAAACTGGACGAAGCCCAGGTGCTGCGCCAGGCGCGCGATCAGATGCGCGACATGAAGGAGGGCGACCTCGTCGTGCACCTGGACTACGGCATCGGCAAGTTCGCCGGCATCGAGGTGCGCGAAGGGGTGAAGCGCGAGGAGGTCATGGTCATCCGCTATGCGGACCAGGCCAAGGTCTTCGTGCCGCTGAGCCAGTCGCACCTCGTCTCACGTTACGTGGGTGTGGGTGGCAAAGCTCCCACACTCAACAAACTCGGTGACGCGCGCTGGGGAAAGACCCGCGCTAATGCCGAGCGCAGTGTGGAGGAATTCGCCGCGCGCATGCTCTCACTCGCTGCGCAACGGCAGACGCTCCAGGGCTTCGCACATCCACCGGATACGAAATGGCAGGTGGAGTTTGAGCAGTCCTTCCTCTACCGCGAAACGCCGGATCAGCTCCGCAGCATCGCGGAGATCAAGCGTGACATGGAGCTGGAAAAACCCATGGACCGCCTGCTGTGCGGTGACGTGGGATTTGGCAAGACGGAGGTGGCCATCCGCGCGGCGTTCAAAGCAGTGATGGGTGGCAAGCAGGTGGCCGTGCTCGTGCCCACCACCGTGCTCGCCCAGCAACACTGGCAGACCTTCCGCGAGCGCATGAGCGACTACCCCGTGACGGTGGAAATGCTCAGCCGTCTCACGCCCAAGAAACGCGAAAAGGAAATCCTCGCCGGCGTGAAGGAAGGCACTGTCGACATCGTCATAGGCACGCACCGGGTGATTTCCAAGGATGTGCGCTTCAAGGATCTCGGCATGGCGATCATTGATGAAGAGCAGCGCTTCGGCGTGAAGCACAAGGAGAAGTTCAAGGAGCTCTTCAAGCTCGTCGATGTGCTCACACTCAGCGCGACTCCCATTCCGCGCACGCTGTACCTCGGTCTCATGGGCATGCGCGACATGTCCACGCTCGACACCGCCCCGCCCAACCGCATCCCGGTGCAGACGTCGGTTTCCGGTTATGACGAGCGTGTGATCCGCGATGCCATCAACGCGGAAATCCAGCGCGGCGGGCAGGTCTTCTTCCTGCACAACCGCGTGATGGACATGGAAAAGATGAAGGCCAAGCTCGAGGCACTCTGCACCGAGGCGCGCGTCATCATCGGTCACGGCCAGATGGACTCCGAACTGCTGGAGGATGTGATGCAGACCTTCATCAATGGCGATGCGGATGTGCTGCTCTGCACGACGATCATCGAGAGTGGCGTCGACATTCCAAATGCGAACACGATCATCATCGACCGTGCGGATCGTTTTGGTCTCGCGGACCTCTACCAGCTCCGCGGTCGTGTGGGCCGCGGGGGCGAGCGCGCCCATGCCTACCTCATGCTGCCCCGAGACCTGATGACAGGTGGCGACGCGCGCAAGCGGGTGAATGCCATCAAGCAGTACACGGCGCTCGGCAGCGGCTTCAAGATTGCCATGCGCGACCTGGAAATCCGTGGCGCCGGGAACCTCCTGGGCACGGAACAGAGTGGCCACATCGTGGCGGTCGGGTTTGACCTGTACTGCCAGATGCTCAAGGCCACGACCGCCAGGCTGCAGGGCCGCCGCGCTCCCCCTCCCATGGAAGTCACCCTCCACGTGGACTTCCTTTGCATGAGCGAGGCCGAATGGCTGGAGGCGACTGATCCGGAAGCTGCGCCCCGCAAACGGGTCACCGCAGCCACCGCCCACCGCCCCGCCGACCGTCAGAAGCTGGTCACGGCGAAGGAGTGGCGCATCCCGGCCTTCATCCCGCAGACCTACATGGAGGACGCACGCAGCCGCATCACCGCGTACCGCATGCTGGGGGAAGTGCTCACGCGCAAGGAGTTGGACAGTTTGGAGGCCTCCTGGAGGGACCAGTACGGCCGTCCGCCGGAGGCCGTGGAGCACCTGCTCATCTGCGCCGCCATGAAGCTCACGGCTGCCGCCAAAGGTATCACAGCGATCGACATAAAAGAAGGAAAACTGATGCTCACACGCAAGGGTGGCTACGTGTTGGTTGGAGGCAAGTTTCCTCGTTTGACAGCCCCTGACGCGCCCCTACTATTGCGCGAATCTCTCCACCTCCTGAGAAGTTTTTAATCCATGAAGATCAGCCGTACCATATTGATTGCCGTAACCGCGTTGCTTGTGCACGCCAGCACAAGCTCCAGTTCCGGCGCGTCCTATGGGATCGCAGCGACCGTGAATGGCAAGGTCATCACCACCTCCGAGGTGCGTGAAGCCGTCCAAATGCAGGAGCAGCTCATCCAGATGACCGTCAAGGACCCCCGCATCGCGGCGGCCCGGCTGGCCGAGCTGAGGGAGAGCGCTCTCTTCGCCCTCATCGAGCGCCAGCTCGTGCTGAGCGAGTTCGAGAAGCTGGGAGGCAGCATCAAGGCCCAGTACGTGGATGACGACATCAACAACATCATCCGCGAGAGCTACAGTGGTGACCGCGAAAAGTTCCTTCATGACCTGGCCAAGACGGGCATGACCATCAAGAAGTTCCGCGAGCAGCGGGAGAAGATGATGGTGGTCTCCGTGCTGCGCTCCCGCCAGACGGCAAACCTGCCGCCGCCCACGCCCGCGCAGGTGGACGCCTTCTACAAGAAGAACCTCGATAAGTTCCGCGAAAAGGGCTACATCAAGTTCAGCACCATCACGATTCCAAAGTATCCGGTAGGCGACGCCTCCACCAGCACGGAGTCCCAGAAGAAACTGGCCCAGGAAATCCGCACCAAGATCTCCGGCGGTGCCGACTTCGCCACCATGGCCCGCACGTACTCGCAAGACAGCCGCTCGGAAATGGGAGGTGACTGGGGCCTACAGGAACGCGACGGCCTGAGCAAGGAGATTGCGGACGTCGCCTTCGACCTCAAGCAGGGTAGCATCAGCCCGGTGACTGAGATCGGGCCGAACTACATGATCATCTTCTGCGAATCCAAGGAACTCGGCAAACTGGAGCCGCTGGAAACGGCCCGTCCGAAGATTGAAAAAGTCATTTCCGCTGAGATGGGCCGCGAAGCGGTGAACCGCTGGCTCTCCGGCCTGGCCTCCAAGGCCATCATCCAGCCGGAATCCGTGCGGAAGTCCTTCTTCGAGTGGCTGAACAAGGAGAGCAAAGAGGCGGAGCAGAAGCAGCCGCAACAGTCCCAGCAGCCCCAGCCGTAAGGCAAGCGACCGAAGCTGCGGTCCCTTAAGTTTCACGAAAAGCGCCACGGAAGTGGCGCTTTTTTGTTTGGAAAGGAGCGCGGCTTTTCCAAGCCGCAAGTGAGCAGGGCCCATAACAAGGAAATCATGGGTATGCTTCACCAGGGAAGTTGCCAACAAGCGGCCTGGAAAGGCCACGCTCCTTTCGCTACTGAGGCACGCCCCATCTACTCCTTCAGCCAATCCAGTGACACGCGACGCATGCGGAGGCGATTGAGCCCGCCGACCTTCGTATCACCGGCGCAGTAAGCGAGCAGCACGGCGTTGTCCTTGGTGAAGTGCATGGCGGTGTAGCAGTACCAACCTTCGGGGTCCTCCTCCAGCAGCTTGCGGACCGGCCAGGTCTTGCCACCGTCCTGGGAGACACAGGCATTCAGCGGGGTGCGCTTCTTCGCGGGAAAAGCGAACTTGCCCGAGTGGTCGTTGTAGATGGCGAGCAGGTCCGTGGTGCCAGGCAGCACGCGGATGCTGGCAGGCGAGGTGGGTGATTTCATTTCCGTGAGCACGGGCGCGGACCAGGTGCGCCCTCCATCCGTGGAGGTGAATCCATATTGCGCACCTTGATCCGTGCGGCTCCAGCCCATGAGGGTGCCATCCGGCAGTTCCACCACGCCAGGCTCTTGTAGGCCCGAGCCGCTCGCCACCGGAATGGCCCACCAGTTTGCCGCCTCCTGCCACGTCTGCCCGGCGTCATCCGAGTAGATCCACATGGTGATGGCGCGAGCATCGAAGGACTTGCTGCTGTGCGGATCACTCAGCCTCGAACGGTGATACCCAAGCGGCAGGATGATGCGGCCTTTGGAGGTCTGGATGACGCGGTCGTTGTTCAGCACAAAGTAGCCCGGCGCCTGGAGGAGCAGCTTCGGTTCCGACCAAGAAGCGGCCTCATCCGTAGAGACACGCATGTGCGGCCGGCAGTCCAGCCAGCTGTTCTTGATGCAGTAAAACATGGCCAGCCGCCCATCCTGCAGGCGCAGCAGAGAGACGCTCATCACGTTGTTCCCCGCGGTATTCTCCACCACCACCTGAGGCTCGCTCCAGGTGCGGCCCTGGTCATCGGAGTGAATCTGCACAATCCGCGCGGGGCTCTCATCCGCCGCGCCACCGTAGAACTGGGTGTAGCAGAAAATGATGCGCCCTGATGCCAGGGTGGCAAAGGAACCCTCCGAATTGCGCGGATTTTCTTTGGTGGGCTCGACGTTGCGGACCACGATGTTCTCCGCGTGCACAGGGCAGGCGGCCAGCAAAAGAAGCGCGAGGAGGGCAGCTTTCACCAGACCACTACTGGACGTGCGGTGTGGATTTTTCATCGCCTGCCGGACACCTGAGAAAAAGATTGCCCGCTCCGCCCGTTCCGTTTTTCCTCAATTGTCGCCTCCTTTCACATGAACCGCCGCCGCTTCCTTCAGTCCGCTACCGCCGCACTCGCCGCTCCCGCCGCGGTTTCAACCGCATCTGCCCAGGCAGTGCCTGCAAAAGTGCGCATCGGGCTCGACCACTTTGCGGTACGCGCCACGGGATGGAAGGCGCCACAGTTCATCGAGTATGCCGGCAGCCAGAAGGTCGATACTCTTTTCCTGTCCGAGCTGCTGCCCTTCGAGAATTTTGAAGATGCGTATCTCAAGGGCCTGAAAGAGCAGGCCGATAAGGCGGGCATCGCCCTCTACGTGGGCACCAGCAGCGTGTGCCCCACTTCGGCGCGGTTCAAGCCGACGTTCGGCACGGCGGAGGAGCATCTCTCCCTATGCATCCGCGTGGCCCAGGCGCTTGGTTCCCCCGTGGCGCGCTGCTACCTGGGCGGGAATGATGACCGCAAGGGCGACGGCGGCATCCAGCGCCACATCGAGGCGCTGCTCAAGGTCTTCGCCGCGTGCAAGAGCAAGGCCACTGATGCGGGCATCAAGATCTCCATCGAGAACCACGCCGGAGACATGCAGTCGCACGAGCTGAAGGCGCTGATTGAAGCCGCCGGCAAAGATTGGGTGGGTGCGAATATCGATCCCGGCAACGCGACCTGGGTCATGGAAGATCCGCTGCGCCACCTTGAGGTGCTGGGACCTTATGTAAACTGCTCCAGCGTGCGCGACTCAATGATCTGGCTCAATGACAAGGACGAGGCCGTGGTGCAGTGGACGGCCATCGGTGAGGGCCTTGTGGATTTCAAAGCCTACACCAAGCGCTTTGCGGAACTCTGCCCCGGCGTGCCTCTCAACATCGAAACCATCTCCGGATTTGCCAAACCGCTTCCCTTTCAGAAACCGGAATTCGTCAAAGAACTCGGTTATGAGAAGATGCCGGCGGATGACCTCGCGGCATTCGTGGCACTGGCCAAGAAGGGCAAACCCATCCCGCCCTTCAAGGCTCCGGACAAGGAGGCCGACATCAAGTATCAGAAGGGCGAATTCGAGCGGAGCGTGGCGGCCCTGCGCAGCTACGGTGCGGGTGTGCGGTCATAGCTGATCTGGACCACTCGATGGCCGAGGAAAAAGATTGTCTGCTGAATTAGAATTGGTTTGATGGATGGAGGCGGTGTCATCGTATGACAACCCCACGCTTCAGCGTCTCCCCCCTACCTGCCAAGCACAGCTGCACCATGAGCACCCCATTTACCTCTTTTCTCCGCCGAGCCACTCTGGTGATGGCCACCCTTCTCACGTCGGCCTCCCTGTGCCATGCCGTGGATATTCCCTCCAAGGGCGGCATTGTCGTTTTCACCACTACGGATAGTGAAAGTGACAAGTTCGCCATGGCTAATGAATATGTGTCCATGGAGTCGTTTGGCATGACGAGCACCTTCAAGTTTGCCAACGGCCAGACCCGGCAGATGCAGCCGCCCGCCTTGCGCGTGGTGGTCCCCTACCCGGACTACGCCGCTCTCACGCTGGTGACGGACACAGACTGGCAGTCGTTGGAGAAAATTGCACAGGATGCGGACGCCGCAGCCGTGAAGTATCCCAAGAGCGCTCCACTCATGCAGGCGCTCAAGGCCACGCTCGCCACCGCGCTGCAGAAACATCAGCAAGGCTATGTGGTCATCTCCGGTGGATGGCTCAGCAAGGAGGACTACGCCAAGAAGGTCACGGATACCAAGGCGGACTACGTGGAGAAGCTGGTGCTTTCCGGAAAGATGTACAAGAACGTACGGCTCTCCGCGGTGAATGGCGACCTGGTGAAGCTGATGCATGACAGCGGATTCGCCAACGTGCCACTCGCGGACCTGAAAAAGCTCCCCGACGATCAGCGCAAGCCCCTTGCCAAGACCAACCCGCGGCTGGCTTCCATCCTCGGCTACAAGGCGGCTGACCTGGGTTCGTCGGCCGGTTCGATCGCTGCCGCTGCCGTCGTGAATTCAGGCGCGTACAATACCCTCTCCTACTCCATCGTCGGAGATCAAGTGACCATCACACGCGTGGGCTCCACGGAAACCTTCGCCATCGACAAGGTCCCCGCGGAATATCTGTCAAACAATCCAGACCTGGCCCAAGCGATCAAAGATCATCTGGCGAAGCAGAAGGCGAAATAGTCCGCAGGCATGAGTCGGAACCACATGCCTGTGTCCGACATCCCTCTCACCGGGGCCCTTTCGCGCCGAAGCGTGCTTCACCGCATGCTCGGAATATCCGCAGGGTTTTGGTGTGGGCTCGGGATGGCGCGGGGACAAGATGCCCCGGCACTCTTTCGCGTCCCCACGCGTGAGCAACAGCTCGCCGCCGTCGGTCCACTGGACAAGCTGCCCCTGGCGGAGCAGCGCGCTTTCGAGATCACGTCCGATTTCCAGACCATTCGCGCGCCGGAGCCCGCAGACTGGCTGGCCCATCACCAGGAACGCCGACAGACTTTTGAGAGCTTCCTTCGCACGCCACACAACCTCCCTTCTTCCGTCGCGAACACCATCTACGTGCTTCCACTTGACGACTTTGAAGAGGGAAAGGGACCGGCGCTGGCAGATTTGCAAGAGTTCGCCGGAGCGTTCTTCGGACTTCCGGTGAAAATGCTCACAGGGATTCCCCTGGCATCCAACTCAGCCATCGAGCGTCGCTCGCGGGGTGAAGATGGGATGCAATACCTCACCACCGATATCCTGAAGGTGATGCTTGGCTACGTTCCGAAGAATGCGTTCTGCGTCATCGGCGTCACCATGGAGGATCTCTATCCCGAGGACTCTTGGAACTTCGTCTTCGGCCAGGCGACTTATGCGAATCGTGTCGGCGTCTTCAGTTTCAAGCGCTACTCGCCCGAATTCAACGGTGAGGAGTGGAACGACGAGACTCGTCGCCGCATGCTGCGCCGCAGTTGCCAGGTGCTCGTGCATGAGACCGGCCACATGTTTGGCATCACCCACTGCGTCTGGTTTGAGTGCATCATGTGCGGCTCGAATCACCTTGGCGAATCGGACTCCCGCCCCATGCATGCGTGTCCCGTCTGCCTGCGCAAGCTGCACTCCAGCGCAAAGTTCGACTTCGCGACCCGCTATCGGAAGCTGCTCGCCTTTTACGAGAAGCATGGCTTCACGGAGGAAGCGGCGTGGGTGAAAAAGCGATTGCAACGGCTCACTGTGCCGTAGTCACAATAACTTCGGCGACACGGGCGCGCGCTCCCAGGCATTGGGACTACCAACTCAAACGTCTCCAGACGCCTCCATAGCCTTCGTCATCTGTGCCTATCGTGATGCTTTTATTGTCCTCAACCACGAGACCTTCGACCTTGAATCCCGACACTTTCCATTTAAGGCAATCACCCTCCAAGATTTTGAGCGGATTTTCATCGTGTTGCTCGATCCTGCCAAGTTGATATACCACTGATTTGAAGGGCCCCAAAGATCCGTGCATGTCACCGGGATCGTTGGCAGCCACAGCGTACAAAGAACCTGCCCGGTCAATTGAGAAGTCCGTGATCTTCCGATTGAAATCATTCGTCTCCGGCGGAAGGCTGACCATCTTGAGGGGAAGATGCTTCAATTGAAGCTCGCCTTGATCACCTCCAAACTCAATGTCCGCCACATGGATGGTGCCGTTGCGATTGCCAAGAAGCAATTGGTAAGCCCCCCGGTGCTTCACACACACCAGCGCTTCGATGTCGGTTGTTTCCGGGGGATAATTCCAGACTTCATTGATGTGAATGGAATCCGCATCCACTTTCCCTCGAAAAACCCTCCCGAACATACCCTTGTAGTATCCACTTTCAGCCATGAGAATTTCGCCTTTTCGTTCAGGAATGGTACAAATGGCCTCGAGGTCACTCGGTAGCTCAGTGCAGTTCTTGAGCGTCATGGGCTTGATTGTGCCGTCCGGTGAGATCTTGCTAACATAGGGCCGCCGTTCAAGATTCGGCTGCTTTACATCGTGCACAGCCAACAGATCTTTCCCGACCAAGGCGAGCCCGCTGATACCATATTCAGCCAGCATACCGCCATGCTTGGCGCCTTCACTTGCAGCATCTCCTGAATCGCCGTTCTTGTATATTGTCGGCAACTCCTCCACGTGGAGTGATGCGAAGTACCCGTAGGTCCGGAGATTGAACTCGCGTTCCTCCGCTGAAAATGAAATGCGTGTAACTAGAAACAGCAGCCCGAAAACGCCCGCCACAACAACCCAGCGTGTAGCCACACGTCTTGCAATCTTTCCTCGTGAATACCTGGAATTGGTCGCCAACCAGTCAAAACACCACCTCCGTGGACATATGTGCTCAAAGGGCTTTGGACTCTCAGTAATACCTATTCTCAACAACTGAATCGTGCCCAAGACGAGGGCCAATAGGAAGAAGATTGCTGAGTAACTGGCAAACGATCGGCTGAAGTCAATGCGGGTCTGTATCTGCTGTAACTCTCCCCGATATCCGTCGTGGTTCATGAGCGTATTCTTCGCCACATAATAGATCTGGGAGGCCAGGCCTTTTCTGGCTTCTTCCATTTCTTCAGAAAGCCTGCTCAAATTCTTTCCAGGATGAGCCTCGAGCTGCTGGGCTAACAGCGATTCATGTTCACCCAAAGCATAGGGAGACAAGCGCCGCGCCGAAGCAAGCTCCTCCACAAGAATCCGAAAGGTCCGGTCTCGCATGTCCTTTTCACTGTCAAATACCCAGTAGTACTGCTTGGACTGCCCATCTGCGTCGGCCAGTCTATTGGAGATATCCTCTCCAAATATTCCGACGACAAGCAAACCAACCGCGGCGCCAATGCTAAGAAGGGTCATCGGCCCGGTCGTCAACTTGGCAACACTGCCTGCAACCTGCGTCAGCAGGCGGGGACAAAAGGTATGGAGGCATAACAGAGCGCCAACACATACGTAGATGCCCACAGCCACGGTGGTCGCAAAATCCTCAAAGCTTAAATATTCCATGAGAGATAGTGGTTGGACTCTGACGACTCGAAGTTCATCGGCCCTGGGACCACGTGTGCTTCAAGCCAAAATTTCTAATGCAGCACTCAAGAAAACCTGACACTGGAACAACGACAAGCTTTTTTCAACCGGAGCATGGAAAGCAAAAACTTTATACGCCCGGCCTCCGAAACTGCAAACCACTTTTGCTGCGCGCGGCGATATCCCATGATGCGACTTCCACGGGAATCCGGTGGCAAAAGAGCTCGCGGTTGCGCCGGCCAGCGTCTCCACCTTTCCCAGCGGTCAGTAGATGGTATTCACTCCCTGTCGCAAACCCGCGACGTAGTCGACGGCTTCTCCGAGGACTTTCTCGAAGTATTCCAAGGGGATGTTTTCCACACGAAAAGCTTCGTCTGGTTCACAGCTTTTCTTCCACACAAAGACCAAGCCCGGCTTGCTGAAAACAGCGTAAAATTCCAGGCCATCAAAAATCTCGGCGGTGCCAAGATGATACCTGTCGCGTCCGTTCCGAAGCAACGAAATTAGCTCTCCGCCGGAGAGTCCTTCAACCGGGGGCTTCCTGGTGTCAGGATTGAGTCGAAGTACAGAGCAAACCAATCCGAAAAAGTGAGCATCTCCCTCGATGCCCAATTTGCTATTTCCTATCCACAGATAGCAGCCACCGTAGGGTCCGAGCGGATGTTGCTGCGGCAAGAATTGCAGCGCAAAACTGCTGGGATCGCCCACCATTCGCTCAGTTTGAGCCGCAGTCATTGGGATGATAGTACGATCATCGCCCAGCCTCGCCAGCGAGAGATGCACCAATAGCTCAGCGCCCCGTTGGAGAGGTCATGCAGCCACCGCACCCGCTTCCTTCGCTTGAGCGGTGGCGTTCTTCACCTCGAACTCGCGGCACCAGCCTTTGATCTCGAGATCGTTGAAGATCTTCCCGATCACACGGCGCAGCAGGCCCTTGAGGTTGGCGTTGTCCACGGCCTGGAGGGAGCGGATGGCCTGCTCCTTGTAGCTCTCCAGCAGGAGCATGGCCTTTTCATGCGCGGTGCTGGACTGGGCCCAGTCGCGGATGGTGGCCTTGTCCGGCATGGTGGGGAGTTCACCGTTCCAGAGCTTCTCCATCGTCTCCTTGATCTCGCCCTTGCCGCGTTCGCGGAGGAGGGCAAGGACGATGCTCGGGCGCATGGCGGCGATGTTGTCCGCCACGGAGTCGTCGCCGAGGTCATCGAGGTCGTCGTGAATCTGATACGCGATGCCGAGGGCCTCGCTGTAGTCATGCAATGCGTCGGCAGTGTCATCCAGCTTGCCTGCCAGCGCGGCGCCGATTTTCAAAGCTACCTCAAAGGCAGGAGCGGTCTTGCTGCGGAAGATTTCCAGCACCTGGGCACTGGTGAGGGCCACGGGATTGTTGTTCCAGAGGAGTTCGGCGCCCTGGCCGCGGCAGAGTTCGCGCTGGCCTTCGGCGGCCACCTTGATCATGGCGCTGCGGAGGGAGCCGGAAACGTTGTTGTCCACCAGCAGGCGGTAGCCTTCACCGATGAGGAGGTCGCCCACGTTCAGCGCAACGGGCATGCCGTGCTCGGCGTGGAGGGTGGCCTCGCCGTAGCGTTGGGCGTCGTTGTCCTCGATGTCGTCATGCACCAGCGAGGCCTTGTGGAAGCACTCTACCGCGATGGCTGCCTTCTTGAGCGCATCGCTCAGCGGGCCTTCGGAGTCGTCGCGCAGGGCCTGATGAGCCGCCACGGTGAGGAAGGGACGCCAGCGGTTGCCGGCGCGGGCGAGCCAGTCGCGGGCGATTTCCTCGGTCTTGTCTGCAGGCTTGCCGAGAAGGGCGTCGAGGGATTCACGGGTGAACCAGCCGCGCACTTCTTCATGCAGCGCATTGAGGTTCAAGCGGCGGGTCTTGTCATCACTGGTGAGGTGGATGTAGTCCCACACCCAGTCGATATCCACCGTGGTGTCGATGCAGTCATCCTGAAGGAGCGGCACGGCCACAGCGGGAATGGCGGCGGCCTCCACATACGGGAAGGTGCGCTCGAGCACCGGCAGGCAGGAAATGCCGACGATCGCCTCGATCTTGCCCGTCTGGATGAGGCTCATGACGATGGCCGAGCCTTCTGCCACGAGGACGGCATAGCCGAGCTTCTCCGCCTCATTCTGGAAATCCTGGATGGTGCAAAGACCGCACTGCTTGCAGAGCAGACCGAATTCATCAAAGGGCGCCGGGCACTTGCTCTCCACGCGGAGGCACTTTGGCATCAGCAGGAGGCGGCGCTCGTAGGGGATGGTGGCCAGTGTTTCGCGCCAGGCTTCGTTCCCCAGCAGCACGCCGATGTAATCAATCCACACCGGGTTGAAGTTGTGCTCCGCGATGAGGGTCTCCGCATGCACGCGCAGTTCCTCCAGCGGCATGGGCGGCACGAGGGTGTGCGTTTCTACATAGGCACGCACCTTGGCCAGCACATTATCGCGCTCGATCTTGGTCTGCGGCAGGGTCTTTTTCGGCTGGCGAAACCTCCGCACCGTCAGGGGAATGGACGGCGGAAGCTGGGCAGAACGAACGGCGACGGTGGACATGCTAGGGGATCTACGAACCTCAGATTCAGTCCGCAATCAGGAAAATCGCGGAATGTGAGAAATCACAAACGCTGGGCAACGGTCAAAGTCTTGCAGAAAAGCGAGCGGTACGACAACCAAATACCATCAGGGAGGCTGCAACAACCCAGTTCACAAAACCGGCACGCCCCCGCTTGCAATTTCCCACTAAGTCATGTCTAGGGCCGTGCGTTCCATTTTACCGTATCTCACCAGTTTCCATGAACAAACTTTTGCTCACCGCCCTGGCCCTCGCTCCGGCCAGCTTCACGCCTGCTGCTGACTTCGCTTCCCAAGTCGTTCCCGTACTGAAACAGCACTGCTACAAGTGCCACTCCGAGGCAGAGAAGAAGGAGAAGGGCAAGCTGGTGCTCGACAACCTGACGCGTCTTGGCGAAAAGGTCGGCGCGGGAAAGATTATTGTACCGGGTGATGCGGACAAAAGCAGCTTCTTCACTTGCCTGACATCACCGGCCGATGACACCGACCACATGCCCCCCGAGAAGATGATGCCGGACAAGGACATCGACGTCATCAAGAGCTGGATCGCCGCAGGCGCGAGCTTCACCAAGGGCGGCGCCGCCCCCGCCGCAGCCACCACGACACCTGCTGCTCCCGCCGCCCCTGCGCCAGCCGCAGCCGATGCCCCCATGGCCACCTGGACTAGCGCGGATGGCCGCACCATCCAGGCCAAGAAACTCCGACTCGAAGGTGACAATGTAGTGCTCCAGCGCGCCGATGGCGTGATCTTCAACGTGCCACTTTCGAAGCTCTCCCCGGAAAGCCAGACCGCGGCGAAGGCACCCTGATTCTGATTTCCTCTTCCCTGCTCCATCAGCAGCAAAAAGACGGGCCTGACACTACCGGTGTCAGGCCCGCTTTTTTTAGCAACTACAACTCAGCACATTTGGCACAAAACTGCATGGAACCGCCGACTGGGTCAGAGACCCGGCAGGTGGCGAACCTCGAATCCCGGAAACTTCCTCGCGGTGGGACGCCATTTGGGGCCATCGCCACGGTTGGATCCATAGTCACTGGTATCAAACCGAAGTCCGCAGATGGACACGAACACGTGATCCCCGCTGACATACAGGTTCAGCCAACGCCCCGGACCGGGCCTGCCAATCCTGCGAAACTCGCTGGAGGTCATGGGGCCGCGAATCAGGCCCGCCTTGAAAAGGATATAAGAAACAGAACCGGAGCAGTCATAGCCCCGGTCATGGAGCTGCCGATGACCGCCGCCCCACTTGTAGGGTTTGCCCTGCAGCTCATTCGCGGCAGTCACCGCGCGATAGATCGCAGGCGGTACCCCGGCGGGGGCTGCGGCGTACTTCCCGTTGTAATGCAGGTACTGCGGATACCCGTAAGCCATGGAGGTCGGCCGGTAAACTCGCGATGCCGCGGAGGTGCTCATGAACTGCTGGCCCTGCGCAGAGATTTCGCCGCCTATGGCCATGAAAATCAGCCCGATGCCCCATGCAAGGCAGATCGTTTTTTTGAAACTTTGGCTGATATTCATGCTCCGGAGCATTACCGGCTCCTATTATTATAAAATTTATCCGATAATCTGGAAATCTTGAGGCTAAATTGCTCTTTATTTTTTGGTGTGATACCCTCGTGCACGTAGGTGCTCCCCGATCCACGAGCCGCCAAGTCGGTCGGGGATGACGCTCCAGACGAAGAGACTGCACCGTTCACTTCGTCGGGCTTGCGCAGTTGCCAATTCGTGCCATCCTTCGCGCCCCTTTCGCTTCCTCCTCGCGCATGGCACTCATTGTCCAGAAATACGGCGGCACTTCAGTCGGCACGCCTGAACGCATCAAGAACGTCGCACGCCGTGTCCTCGAGACACAGCAGGCAGGCAACCAAGTCGTTGCGGTCGTCTCCGCCATGTCTGGCGTGACGGATAATCTCCTGCGGCTCGCCCACGAGGTCTCTTCCCCTGCCCATCCTCCGACTGAGCGCGAAATCGACGTACTGCTGGCCACGGGCGAGCAGCAGACGATTGCCCTCACGGCCATGGCCATCAATGCCCTCGGTGGCAAGGCTGTTTCCCTCACCGGAGCGCAGGCGGGCATCCAGACGGATGGCGTGCATACGAAGGCCCGCATCGCCGACATTACTCCGACCGAAGTCCATGAAATGCTGGATGAAGGTCACATCGTGATCCTCGCCGGCTTCCAGGGCCAGACGCGCGATGGCCTCATCACCACGCTGGGCCGTGGTGGTTCGGACCTTACCGCTATCGCCATGGCAGCCGCCATCAAGGCGGACCTCTGCCAGATCTTCACGGATGTGGATGGTGTCTACACCTGCGACCCTCGTGTGGTTCCCGTGGCCCAGAAGATCGACACCATCAGCTATGACGAGATGCTGGAGATGGCGAGCAGCGGCAGCAAGGTCATGCAGAGCCGCTCGGTCGAGTTCGCGAAAAAGTTTGGAGTCCGCTTTGAAGTCCGCAACAGTATGAACAACAACCCCGGCACCCTGGTGAAAGAAGAAGAACCCGGCATGGAGTCCGTCGTCGTGCGCGGCGTGAGCATCGAGCGCAACCAGGCGAAGATCACCATTGATGACGTGCCCGACCGTCCCGGCATCGCTTCACGCATCTTCGGCGCCATCAATAAGGCGAACATCGTGGTGGACATGATCGTGCAGAACGTGAGCTGGGAAGCCGAGACGGACATCAGCTTCACCTGCAGCGCCGCCGACCTTCCGAAGGCCGAGGCCGAACTCCGCAAGGTGCTCGCCGAGCTCGGACCGCACGCCAGCTTCCGCAGCCAGTCCGGCATCGCCAAACTCAGCATCGTGGGCATCGGCATGCGCAGCCACAGTGGTGTGGCCGCCCGCATGTTCGGCGCACTCTCCGAAGCTGGTATCAACATCCAGATGATCTCCACCAGCGAGATCAAGACCGCCGTCACGGTGAACGAAACCGAGATCGAGCAAGCCGCCAAGGTCGTGCACACGGCGTTTGGGCTGGACAAGGAGTAGGCCAGCGACACCGCAGCCATCGTATTATCATCCATCAAGAAGGGCGGGGTCTCACGACTCCGCCCTCTTCATTTTTTGACTTCTGGCACAAGTCACGGAAGGCCGCCATGTCACGGCTTGGCTGGTTTCAGTAATGTCTCGGCAAAAGCCCTGCCCATCAGCGCGAACGTCTTGGCACATCCGAGGTAGTGGTACCCGGCATTCGAAGCACCCCGATTCCAGAGTGCCACTTCAGCCGGTGAGATCAGCCTGGCTTCATACTCCTTCACGTACTCGCGCTTCTGCTCTTCGGTCATGTTGCCTTCAGCGTTGGCGTGGTCTTTGTGCTTTGAGTCCAGGTAGTATCGCATCTGGCGGACCTGGTCCTTCTTGTCCGCAATGGCGCCAAGTTCCATCGACCAGAACGGAGCCGTCGGTACGGCAAACACGTTTCCCTGAAACTCCGGCAGTGCAGCGGGAGCTGCCATCGCTTCGCGAAAAGCGGCGACATGCTCGTTCGGTGCCGTGCCGCCCACGCCCATGACCCCGATGACAAAGGGCAGGCGTGGAGCCTGGAGATCCTTGCGCACGTCACGAATAAAATCCGCCAGCCAGCGGCTGTAGTCGGCGTAGCGAGGTGTCTTGTCGTCCTTCTTCGGAAGCGGGTAGACGTCGCGATTCACCATGTCATTCCAACCCTGCAACCAGACAAAGCCAGCCAGTTCAAACCCCTGTGTCTCGTCGTACGCAGGGCAGACGCGTTTGATGTCAGCGAGCACCTTTCGCACATGAGCCACCATAAGCCGGTAGTAGTGCCCGCTCTGCGCCTCGGGATTCTCCCCCTTTTCAAGGTCCCTCGCCGTGCGCTGGTAAACGCCCGCACTCGGTGGCCGAAAGTCGTAGTAGAGCGACTTCCCTCCCCAGGCAGTCTTGATGAGGAGAATGGGCTCATCGAGCGCCACGTCGAGCGTGAGGCCGAAGGTGAACTCTGGCCCAATCTTGCCTCCATCTTGGTCCGGCTTCTGCCGTGAGCCGTAGCCTGCAGTGAGCTTGCCGAATCCCTCGCCATTTGCCTCCCCCGTGCCGGTGAAGTAGGAGATCCAGACATTTTCACACACAGTCGGTTTGCCATCCGCTCCACGCATCTGCTTGAGCAAGGGGGCCGTCGCGGGGTCGTCGCCGATGTAGTCAAAGGTCTCGACCTTGGCGTGACCTTCCATATTGGACTGCCCCGCGAGGATGTAGATCTTGAGTGGCTTCTTCACGGGAACCGCAGTAGCTGGGGAAACCAACATCGCCAGTGAGGCCAGGACGAAGCCCAACTGTATCGCAGCGCTTGAGAAGAGCGATTTCATGAGTGGATGCTGATTCATCAGCGCCTGCATCAAAGACCCAAGAGAACCACATCTTACATCGCTCCTTAAACAAAAAGAGGGCGGAGTCTCGCGACTCCGCCCTCTCTCTTTTCAAACCTCTCAATCCGGCAGTGGATCAATCTTCTGGCAATGGACGGTCCTTCGTTTCCGGCAGGAACATCAAGGCAACGAGGCCGAGAAGGAAAATCAGACTCATCCACGTACCGGCATTGCGGAAGGCTGCCAGTTCTGCAGCTGCTTCTGCTGCTTTGCGCGCCCCCTCCTCAGGAATTGCAGGCAGAGCGGCCTTCGCAGTCTTCGCGAGGTTGGAAGCAAGGACGCCGAGGGTAATGGGACCACTGGCAGCGATAAATCGGCCCACATTGTAGCAAAAACTGGTTCCTGTACTGCGCAAACGCGTGGGGAACAGTTCGGGCAGGTAGATCGCGAAACCAGCAAAGATCGAGAGCTGGCAGAAGCCCATCACGAAACTCATCCAGATGTCCGTGGTGGTCTTGAAGAACTGGTAGAACATGACCGTTGAGGCCATGGCTGCCAGGAAGGCCACGACAAAGACGGGCTTGCGACCGAATCGGGATGCCGCCTTGGTAAACATGATCATTCCGAAGAACGCACCGATGTTCTGCACAATGAGATTGGCAGCGGCCCACCACTGTTTGCCGGCCTGGATTTCCGCTGGTGAAAGATTTTGCGCCGCGAGAGCCTGCGCGATGGCCGGAGCCGTGAGCTTATTGCTGAAGAAGCCAATGCCCCAGAGACCAATCACCGCAGATACGCACAGCAGCATGCCAAACAGCGCCGGCTTGCGCCACCGGGCATCGCCGAAGAGGCTCGCGTACGAGCCCATGGACTTCGATTTGTCAGTTTGACTCAGCGCCTTCGCGGCAACCCATTTTTCGGGCTCCTTCAGACGAATCATGATGAAGATGCAAAGGAAGGCCGGTGCAGCTCCAATCCAAAAGAGATATTTCCAAGATACATTGGGATCCATGCCTGATACTGCCATGGCAAAGAGACCCGCAGTCACATTGCCTACCGCAGAGAGTGCCTGGAGCGTGCCCAGCGCCTTCGCACGGGCCGCGTCCGGAAGCGAGTCTGCCACCAAGGCCACCGCAAGGCCGAACACGCCCCCCACTCCAAGACCCGTGAGCGCACGGTAGATCATGAAGTGGGTTGAATCTGCTGCCAGCGAAGACAGACCGGTGAAGACGGAGTAAATGAGCACCGTTATCGCCAGGGTCTTTGCACGACCAATGCGGTCACCGACCGCGCCAAAAATCAATCCACCCGTAGCCCACCCTGCCACGAAAACCGCCATGGCCATGCCGCTCAGCTTCGCCTGGTCGCCCGTCGGATCGAGCGCTTTGAGCGCATTATCGCGCGCCAGAATGAAAAGCTGCTGGTCGAGGCAGTCCAAGCACCAGGCCGCAGAAGCAACGAAGAAGACAAACCAATGGTAGCCGTTTAGATGCTTCCACCAGGGAAGGGTGAGGTTGGGAGTGGACGGATTCTGGCTCATGGGCGCGGAGTGTGGCAAGAGCCTTACGGGCTGACAAGGCAGAAGTTGCCCCGTGGTCGCGCATTTCTTCAGGGTCCGAAGATTTCTTAGGCATGGCTAATTCTCCCGTGTTGCCGGTGCCAGAGATGCGGGGTGATCCCAAGTTGCGCCGACCTCTCCCGCCCGTTGCCCAGACACCCTGTTCCTTCCAAAAAAGACTGCCCCACGCTGCCCTCCCACCCTGCGAGATGGGGACAACGTGGGGCACAGGTTCCGCCCACCAAGACGGATTGTTTGGCCGGGTGCGCTAGCGCATCAGAGCTAGAACTTCACACCAACCCGGACGCCGAACTCACGCGGGGCTCCCGGAGCTCCCGTGCGCACGTCGGTGTTCATGTTGGTGTAGTACTCCTCCTCGGTCAGATTCGTGGCATAGAAGGCGACGCTCCAGTTTTTGGCGCGCCAGCCCACTGCGGCATTGAGCAGGCAAAAGCTGTCCTGCTGGAATTCTTCGCGGTTGAAGTCGTCGAACTTGGTATTTCGCAGATGGCCATCACATAGGTTTGTGGTCGACGTTTCCTAATATGCTTTAATGCGCATGTACGAATTATTAGCAGGAACCTTGCAACTGACAATGGAAAAAGCGCCACCTACTGAGGTCGGGGCGCAAATCGACGTCGGCCGGCTGCTTCGTTCTCTTTGGATGGCCGCAAAAGAACGCAAAGAACACAAAAGTTTGCTTCGGAGGTCTGTCGTGCGAAGTCGCGAGTGTCACCTGCGGAGAGGAACTCCAAAGTTTCCCCCCACTGACCACGCCCCGCAGGCCGCCTCTTTTTTGCATTCTCTGCGTTCTTTTGCGGCCATTCCGACCCGACTTTCCCACCCCCAAATCCGTGTCGATTCCGTCACCCCTTTGCACGGAAGTTGCGATTTTTCGAATCTCCTCTAGGTTGCCTGCCCCCTTTCCCATCCCCATGACGCCCGACAAGATCCGCAATCTCGCCATTATCGCCCACGTTGACCACGGCAAAACGACCCTGGTCGACCAACTCCTGCGTGCCAGCGGCAACTTCCGGGAAAACCAGCAAATCGCCGAACGCGCCATGGACTCCATGGACCTGGAGCGTGAAAAGGGCATCACCATCAAGGCCAAAAACACCTCGGTGCACTACAATGACCACATCATCAACATTGTAGACACCCCTGGCCACGCAGACTTCGGTGGGGAAGTGGAGCGCGTGATGAAGATGGTGGACGGGGTGATGCTGGTGGTGGACGCCTATGAAGGCCCTCAGGCCCAGACCCGTTTCGTGCTGAAGAAGGCGCTCCAGCAGGGCCTGAAGCCCATTGTGCTCATCAACAAGATGGACCGCCCGAACGTGGAACCCGGGAAGGTGCATGACAAGGTCCTCGAACTTTTCCTCGAACTGGACGCCACGGAAGACCAGTTCAACGCCCCCTTCGTCTATGGAAGCGCCCGCGCCGGCTGGGTGAGCGACTCCGCTGAAGGTGAGCACAAGGAAATGAGCTTCCTCCTGGACAAGATTCAGGAGCACATCCCCGCTCCCAAGGCGGAACTCGACGGCCCCTTTGAGATGCTGGTGAGCAACATCGACTGGGACAACTTCGTCGGCCGTGTGGCCATCGGCAAGGTGACCCGTGGCAAGGTGAAGATGGGCGACCGCGTCTTCCTGCTCGGCAAGAATCCTGGCGATCCCGCCAAGGCCATCAAGGTGACCAAGGTGTTCCAGTACACCACTCTCGCTGTAAGTGACACGGTGGAAGGCACCGCAGGTGACATCGTGGGCATTTCCGGATTTGAAGACGTGGACATCGGCCAGACCGTCGGCGGCACTGCTGATGTCGTGGCCCTTCCCTTCGTGGCCATCGACCCGCCCACGATTGTGATGCAGTTCGCGGTGAATGACGGCCCCCTGGCCGGCCGCGAAGGCGACCACGTCACCTCCCGCAAGATTCGTGAGCGTCTGGACCGCGAACAGAAGATGAACGTGACCATCAGCGTCGCAGACACCGACCTCGCTGGTATCTTCAACGTGAGCGCTCGTGGAGCGATGCAGATCGCCGTGCTTGTGGAGCAGATGCGCCGCGAAGGTTTCGAAGTGCTCGTGTCCCGCCCCATGGTCATCACGAAGCGCATCAATGATGAACTTTGTGAGCCGTTCGAAACGCTCTACGTGGACGTGCCGGATGACTACCTGGGCGGCGTGATGAAGAGCATCTCCGAGCGCAAGGGCCAGATCGAAGACATGTCCGCCCACAATGGACGCACGAGCATCACCGCCTGTGCACCTACGCGTGGTCTCATCGGATTCGAGTTCGAACTCATGAACCTCTCCAGCGGTCATGGCATCCACTCGCACCTCTTCCGCGAGTACGCCCCACACGCCGGCGTCATGCAGACCCGCAGCACCGGCACGCTGGTGAGCACGGAGTCTGGTGAAGCCACCGGCTACGCGCTGGATACCATCCAGGTGCGCGGCAAGCTCTTCATCGGCGCAGGCGAGCCTGTGTATGATGGCATGCTGGTCGGTGAGAATCCCCGTACCGATGACCTTCCCGTGAACCCCACCCGCTCCAAGCAGCTCACGAACTTCCGTGCGGCCGGCTCGGACAAGGGCATCCAGCTCACGCCTCCGGTTCGCTTCAGCCTGGAGCGCGCCATTGAGTACATCGCCCCCGATGAGCTCGTGGAAGCCACGCCGAAGAGCATCCGCCTGCGCAAGCGCACGCTGGACTCCAACCAGCGCAACAAGGAGAAGAAGCGCCTGGAAGCCGAGCTGGAAGCAGTGTAAGACCGCGAGGAGGCACTTCCCCACGGAACGGCCTCCTTCGCATGCTTCATCTCCTCAAACGCCATCCCTGGCGCGTTCAGGCCCATTTCGACTGGTCGCTGGCACTGGTGTTTGCCCTGCCAGTGGAGAAGCTGCGCCCCCTCCTGCCCCCAGGGCTGGAGCCTGATACCTATGGCGAGTGGGGCTTCGTGGCCGCTGCGTTCGTACAGACGCGACGGCTGCGGCCTTCTTGGGCTCCCTCATGGATGGCGCAGGATTTTTTTCTCGCGGGCTACCGGATTTTTGTGCGGTCGACTTTACCCGATGGCCGGAGACGGCGCGGGCTTTACATCCTGGGGAGCGACACCGATAGCCGTCGCATGGTACGCCTCGGCACCGTGCTGACTCACTATGGGTACCGCCTGCGGATCGTGAACATGGTGAAGACGGACGAGCAGCTCTCGCTTGAGGTACGACAGCCTGCCGGGCAGGTGGAAGTTTCCCTGCAGGCCTCGCTGACGCCAGCGACCTCGCCACCTCCTGACTCACCCTTTCCAGATCTCGTTACAGCCCGCCGGTTCGCGGGCCCGATGCCGTTCACCTTTTCACACGAACCGGAAACGAACTCCCTGGTCGTCGTGGAAGGCGCGAGGCAACACTGGATACCGCGGCCCGTGTCTGTGCAGGTGCAGCACCTTGCTTTCTTCCAACGCGAGCCCTTCGCCTCCCAAGGGCTGCCACTGCTGGCCAATGCCTTTTATGTGGAGGACGTGGATTACCAGTGGGCCCGCGGCGTGGTGACACCGATCACCCCCAGCAATGCAAACGCGTGAATACCCCGGGCACCAATGCATCTGATTCGCCGGGATTTGCAGGCATGCTGCAAATTGTCAGGTTCAATCCGTGGCCATATGTCGCCAGTGTAAGCGGCATCATTCTCGGGACTGTCGTGCTCTCCACCTGCATGCACGCGTGGCCGTGGTGGCTGCAGGCTCTTGGAATGCTTGCGCTCGGTGCCTGTGGGTGGCTGACTGTTGGCTCGCTGTTGGTCTCTCACCTCATCTACGACCGCTCAGACTGGCCTCGTGGGCAATGGCTGCAGCGTGCGCTGCTCCAACCCAATCCCGAACAGATGCTGAATGTGCATGCTGGATTCGATGAAACCACCGTGCGGCTGCGGCGCTGGCTTCCAGGCGCAAAGATCACTGCCCTTGATTTATTCGACCCCAAGGTAAACACGGAATGCAGCCTGCTGAGAGCACGCGCGTCTTTGCCGACACCTCCAGGCACGCTCGTTGGAAGCCTCGATGCGTGGTCAGTGTCATCGCGTTCGCAGGATGTGGTGTGCCTCCTGCTCGCCGCACATGAGTTTCGGAAATCCCACGAAAGGCGTCGCTTGCTGGAGCAGGCTCGCAGCACACTGCGGATCAGCCCCTCTGCCTGCATTGTGCTGGCTGAGCACGCACGGGATGCTGCAAACTTCCTCGCCTTTGGCCCCGGCTTCCTGCATTTCCATTCCCCTGCGACGTGGCAGCGTGACTGGGAGGCGGCGGGTCTGCAATCCGTGCGAGCCTTTCGCGTGACGCCCTTCCTCCGGGTGTGGATACTCCAACCCGCCAGCACCCAGTCATGAGTTCTCCATCCTTCTCCCGTCCGGTCATGTTTCTGTGGAGACTCTCAATTGCCTCCGTATGGGTGTATCAGGGTCTATGGCACAAGGTGATTGCCCTGGATGGACGGCATCGCGAAATCATGAAGCAGGCCCTGGGCACGACCTACGGTGGTGCGGCCTGTGTGGCCCTGGGCCTCTTCGAATGCCTGCTTGGCCTTGCGGTGCTGTTGAACATTCGTCCCATGCCAGTGGCCTGGATTCAGATTGGACTACTCGCCGGCATGAACAGTGCAGGTTTGCTCACGGCGGCAAAAGACATCCCTGATCCCGGAGCGATGCTGACGATGAACTTCGCCTTTGCCATGGCGATCTGGACCCAGGGAAAGGTCTCCCAACAACGGCTTCATGAGTGACGCCTGGTCATCCGCACAGTTAAAAGGCGCAGCATTATCGAAGGGTCCGGCGCTGCTCTTCGGATTCATGCATGAAGATCCGGCCCCCGAAATCGCGCTCTTGCAGCCCGGTCATCGCGTGGCCTGCGTGCTCTCCGCAGGGGACATGGCCTTCTCCCTTCTCAAGTCGGGCGCTTGTCACGTAACTGCCGCTGATGTGAACCCAGCACAGCACGCCCTCGCTCGCATGAAACTCGCTCTTCATGCCCAGGGATGGTCGTTGTCCGATGCGGCGCTGTCCGATGTCACGCAGGCACTGCGAAATGCTGGCCATGAAGCCTGGGTGCGTGACGGGGATCGTGACCTGCTGGGCGCAGCCAAATATATGTCCCGCCCTCTTCTGGCGGCTGGGGATATCGACCTGCGACTCAGAATCCTCGCGCGATGGATCGCGCCCTGGGTCCTTCCACCGGCCACGGATGAACGGCGGTTTGGTCGCCTGCGCTGGCGGGCTCCGTGGTATCTGCTTGGCACCGCCATCCGCATGGTGTTCCCCCGGGATCTTCGCCTGCATCTTCCTGCCGATCTTGGCGCACGGGTGAAGCAGCGCATGGAGAGCCGCCTTGCCGCCTCTGATGCGGCGGACAATCCATGGCTGCAACGCCTGCTCCAGCCTCAACCATGGACACAGCCGGAAGTGTTGAAGACATCATGGCCGGCACAAAAATCTCCTATCGAGTCTGACGTGCTTTGCCTCCACGAGGGACCGCTAGACGCTTCATCCGCACCACTGCCTTTTCACCTGATTTCGGCTTCGAACATTTTCGACGCCAGTTCCCCAGACACTCTGCGCGACTTTTTGATGCACCTGCAGCCCTGCACGACAGCTGGCAGCCTGGTGGTGGTACGTTCTCTTTTCCGTGATGCAGGAGAATGGGCCGCCCCTCCCGCGGGTTGGGAGGTTGATCGCGAACAAACATCCCAAGCGCAAGCCCTCGACCAGGCACCTCTTTGCCGGGTCTCAGTCGTCATGAAACGCGTCGCGTGAGTCTCGGCATTTTTTATGTGAGCCGTATCCGGGAATCAGCCGTATGGCTCTGCATGGCACACGTTCCTGGTCTCCGCAGTCCCTATGATATGGTTGGTGGCATCGTCCATTTTGGCCGCATGCTGGATAAGATTCGCCTTCACGCCGCAGGGAACCTCCCCGCGGACTACGCGGAACAACTCGGCGATCAAGGTGGCACCTTCGACGGGCGCTGCGCCCGCTTCTTGAAAGTGAACTACGACGCGCTCCGGGAGAAAACACTCGCCGGTGGAAGCGATGAGGAAATTCTCGAATGGGCCTTCGCCAATGGTCGCAAGCCCAATGAAGAAGAGATCCTGATTTGGAATGCTTTCATGACGAAGCGGGGCTGGCGTGATGAGGCTCATGAGCGCCTCGTGTTCCGCCTCAATGAGGCTGGCTTCGGCACCGACTGCGGTGTGGAAACCATGTTTGACTTCATCGACAAGGATGAAGAGCGCCCGGCGAGGAAGGTGTAGCGGTTCGGGCGTTTTAAGCGTTGTCGGCTCATCCCAAAAATGGGGGCAGGAGTGCCCCCAATTCTTGGAATACGCTGCATTCGCCGAGGCACATGCTCAAGGAGCGGCTGCTTTAGCTGCCGTTGTAACTCGCGCCCGAAGCGCGAGAAGCGGGCGACTAAAGTCGCCCCTCCTTGGGGGCATCTTCTGCGTAGCGTTCCCAAGGGGCGCCAGCGCCACAAGGATCGGGGACACTCTTGTCCCTCAGTGCCCGTCTCCTGATATGAAGCAGGCAGGCGATGTTTTGGGTATTACAAAGCCCTCATCCCCATGCGTCCTGCACGATTCAGGACGCACACCTCCCTTCGCGAAGTTTTCCCACAAAAACTTTCGCCCCCATGTCCTGCCATCGCGGGCCTGTTCGTCACCTCATTGAAACCACGCTTCTCCCCGGAAGCCCATGAGGAACCCGCACACGCAGGCCATGAACACCACTTCCCACACTCTCTCTTCACCGCAGCAGGATCCCCTGCTCGCAGAGCATCAAGTTGTCTCCCGCGAAGCCTGGACCGAGGCCCGCAAGGAACTGCTCCAGAAGGAAAAGGAGCACACCCGCCGCTATGATGCCCTCTGCGCCCAGCGCCGCGCGCTCCCCTGGGTGCGCATGGACAAGAGCTACACGTTCGAAGGTTCCAATGGACCTGAGTCCTTGAACGAACTGTTCGACGGCCGCAGCCAGCTCATCATCCAGCACTTCATGATGGGTCCTGGTTGGAAGGAAGGCTGCACCGGGTGCTCCTTCATCGCGGACCACATCGACTGCGCGCGGCAGCATCTGGAGCCACATGATGTCACGGTCGTGGCGGTATCACGCGCCACCTATCCGGAGATCGCCGCCTTCAAGAAACGCATGGGCTGGCAGTTCAAGTGGGTCTCCTCCTACGGCAGCGATTTCAACTACGACTTCAACGTTTCCTTCTCGCCCAAACAAATCGCCGAGGGCCGCGCCTTCTACAACTATGCGTGGTCAGACACCGAGGAAGAGGAATCACCCGGTATCAGTGTCTTCTACAAGGATGCGGACAATACGGTATATCACACCTACTCCACCTTCAGCCGTGGGCAGGAGCAGCTTGTCGGAGCCTACAACTTCCTCGATTTCACTCCCAAAGGCCGCAACGAGAACGGCCCCCATCTCAATCTCATGGATTGGGTGAAGCACCACGACAAGTACCAGCCTTCGGGCGCGAGCTCTGGGGGCTGCTGCTGCCATCAAAAACAAAATCAAAAGCAAAACTCAACCGGGGAGGAATCCGCGTCATGAATGCCAGCGTCTCCACCTGCTGCTGCCGTGCGGCTTCTGCTCCTTCCGGTCAGCACGATCGCGCCATCCATCGCACGCCTCGTCGAGTGAATCTCACCGGCTGGCTCCTCCCAAGCGCCCTGCTTGTACTGATGCCGAAGTGCCCCGCGTGCATGGCGGCATACATCGCCATGGCCACCGGGCTCGGCATCTCACTGCCCGCTGCTGCCAATGTGAGGTTCATGCTCATCACCCTGTGCATCGCCTCGCTGTCATGGCTCACGGTTCGCACGCTGCATCGTTTGTACCAGAGCCGCGCCAGGGTGCGCTCATGACGTGAGGCAATGCAGCCATGCGCGGCATGTCGGTACGCGGCGCGATTCAGGAACTGGGAAAACAGGCCCTCGATTCTCCAACTCCAAACAGGAACATCCCATGATCGCGGAACCACCACCCTCCATCGACAACGAAGCGGAACTCAAAGAACTCACCCACCTCTGGGCGGAGGCCATACACACGAAGAATCTTGCCACGCTGCAGAGATTCTATGCGCCCGATGTGGTGCTGTATGACGCAGCGCCGCCCCTGGTCACGGAGGGCGTCATGACCTTTGCGCGGAACATTGCGGAATGGTTCGGCTCCTGGCCAGGCCCCATCGGACTGGAATTGAAAGAGCTCCAGGTGCACGTGTCCGGCGATGTTGCCTTCAGCCACAGCCTGAATCATCTCACTGGCAAGCGTACTGGCGAAAGTGACACGGATGTCTGGATGCGCATGACTCTTGGCTGGCGGAAGATCGATGGCTCGTGGCTCATCGTCCATGAGCACAGCTCTGTCCCCTTCCACATGAAGCCTCCCTACAAGGCCGCGCTCCATCTGAAGCCCTAGCTTGCCCTCCTGGAGCCAAAGAAACTCTCACATCAAAGTGTTTGTCGCCGGTCGATTGCTCCGGCTATCATTCGCACTCGTCCCTCACCCACCCCTGCCACCGCCATGAGTGTTAACGCGACTCCCTCCGCCTTGCCTGAGTACCTCCTGCTTCTCCGCGGTACGCAGCTCGATCAACGACTGCCTTTGCATGAAATGCAGGAGGCCATGGGCAAATTCACCGAGTGGGTGTCCAGCCTCGCGCTCGCGGGTAAACTCAAGCTCGCCCAGCCGCTCAGCCACGATGGCAAGATTGTGGGCAACAAGGAGCGCACGGTTTCGGACGGTCCCTTTGCCGAATCCAAGGAAGCAGTGGGTGGCTATCTGCTGCTCACGGTGGAGACCATAGAGGAAGCCATCGACATCGCGAAGAACTGCCCGTTGATTGATTGGGGGTCCTCCGTGGAAGTGCGTCCGGTCATCCAGCAGTGCCCCACCATGCAGATCGTGGGCCAGCGCCTGGCGAATGCCGCCACGCTTTCCCAGGTCTCATAACACCCGCGCCGCGTGAGCGACTCCACGGCCATGCCCGATCCGGCGGTGAAGCACGATGTGCCCCGCCTCACCGAGCACCTCTTCCGCCATGAAGCGGGGCGGCTCGTGGCCATGCTCACAGGCATCTTCGGCATCAATCGCCTGCAACTCGCGGAGGACGTGGTGCAGGAGGCGATGGCTCGCGCCCTGCAGGTGTGGCCCTACTACGGCATCCCGCAGAATCCCACCGCGTGGCTCATGCAGACCGCGCGCAATCTTGCTCTGGATGTGGTGCGGCGGGAGAAGTCCTTCGGTGACAAGGAGGAGAAAATCGTCCTCCACATGGAGCAGTCCACCTCCACTCCAAATGATGCCGAAGGCCCCATGTTCGAGGATGAAATCAAGGTGCACCGACTGCGCCTGATGTTTGCCTGCTGCCACCCGGAGATTCCGCAGGAGTCGCAGATTGCGCTCGCGTTAAAAACGCTGTGCGGTTTCACACCGATTGAAATCGCGAAGGCCTTCCTCACGACGGAAGCAGCGACGGCCAAGCGGCTCACCCGTGCCCGCCAGCGCATCCAGGAGATGGGGATTCCGTTTGAGATTCCCAGCGGTCCGGAACTTCCTCCGCGTCTGGAGGGAGTACTGCACATCCTGTACCTGCTCTTCAACGAAGGTTATAAAGCATCCAGCGGCGATAACCTGGTGCGCGAGGAACTGTGCCAGGAAGCCATCCAGCTTGCCACGCAGCTTGCGGAGCATCCCGTGGCGGACCAACCGCGCACGCATGCCTTGATTGCGCTCATGCTCTTGAATGCCGCACGCTTCTCCACAAGGGTGGATGGCGATGGCAACATGCTCCGGCTACGGGATCAAAATCGCGCGGCATGGAATCGTGAACACATCGCGCGCGGCATGCTCCACCTTGCAAAGGCCAGCACGGGTGAAGCCATCAGCGAATACCACCTGCAGGCCGGCATCGCCGCATGCCATACGATGGCGCCCAACTATGAGGTCACCGACTGGCGCAGCATCCTTTCCCTCTATGATCGTTGGATGGAGCTCACACCTTCTCCCGTGGTCGCGCTGAACCGCGCCGTGGCCGTGGCCCAGGTGGAAGGCGCCAAGGCTGGCATCGCCGCCGTGGAATCCATGCGGCATCGCGATCACCTGGAGTCCTACCATCTGGTGTATGCCGTGCTGGGCGATTTCGAATCGCAGCTTGGCAACAAACGCGCTGCGGCCATTCATTTCCGAAAAGCTTTGCGCCTCACGGATGTGACTTCGGAGCAGTCCTTCCTGGAAGCAAGACTTCGCGAGTGCGGAGACACGGGTGGATCTGCGCACGCGCCAAGGTCACGAGGATGATCTTGCGGTACATCTTCTTGGTAAGCTCTTTGTAAAGAGCACCTCCGTCATTGAGCGCGGGCGAGCAAAGCACTGTCGTACAGTCGCACACCTCTCCCATGTCCCGCCGAGCCAAGCGTTTCGTCATTGCCCTCTTTCTCGTTCTGCTGGCCGTCCCGGTAATCTACCTCGTCCTGTCTTGGCGACCGGCAGACCCACTGGAGTTTCAGGCCACTGCTTTCTGGCCGAACCCACCCTCGGAAGGAGCATCCACTGAAAACAAGAATGCGCAGGGGACCATTGATGTGCTGATCGCAAACAAGGGAAGCTTCCCCATCCGATTCTACCACGGCTATCTTGAACCGGTTGACGAACCGAAATCTTCTTCGGTGATACTCCAGCACGCCGCGCCCATTGAAGATCCCTACATCACCATTCCGCCGGGCAAGTTCATCCGCGCGAGGTCCGGCACATGGGATTCACTCGGTCACCCAGATGGCGGCATTCGCTCACCCGGCATCAAAGTTCGCTACTACTGGCTCTCCGCACCGCGAGCCTATGTCGATGACTGGCTCGAGTGGTGGTACTACAAGCGCAACTCCGCCTCCCTGCGCTTTCCAGCATTTCACGAAGGACACGCGCTTCTTATTCCGCCACCAGATAGCGCGACAGTGGAACCGTGAATCCTACTTTTCCAGCCATCCCCGCCAGCAAGCATGGTCACCGCTGGTGGCTCCTGTGCTAAGCCCAAGCCCACCACAGAAGCGGCGCTGGCTGTCGTAGAACTCAAGGCATACCACCTCGTCCGTGCCTTTGGCATTCGTGTGGCACACGGCCCAGCATTCCCATGCACTGCCGCAGCAGCGGCGCAGGGTGAATTGGGTGCACTCTCCGAAAAACGTCTGTCCGCATCCACATTGATTCCAGTGTTTCGGCCGGAAGGCCATGGGCACGTAGCTCACACCATTGCGCACCGCGCCGCCGAGAGCCACCCCTCGCATGACCATGTCTTCCATGGCACGCAGCACCATGTCTTTTGATACCTGCCATGCGTGCTGACCACCGGCCAGTGCCAGGGCATCACGACGCAAAAGTCCTGGCACTCCAGGAAAATGGGAATCCGGCAGTGTGCGGGATAGGCCGGACCAGAGTGGATGCACCATGTCGGCCGTGAACCCGGAGAGCACCGCACCTTCTTCATCACGCTCTTCGAAAGGCACGGCATTGCGAGTCGGCACAACCATCGCGTTGGCTTTGTCATTATCGTTGCCTTTGCCACCCAGCAGACGTTGCCTGGAACTTCCTTCTTCACGGGCACGGCCATGGATGCTGATGAGTGCTTCGAAGTAGTCGAGGTCCGACCAATTCGTGAGCATCAACTTCAAACCGCCTTCGCCAGAGGCATCGAAGAATTGCAGACTCGCCACCTGCTGGTCCTCCACTTCCTGGACCACGGCCATGACGGACTTCAGAGATGCAAGACGCACCTCCGCGCCGCTGCTGGGCTCCACGAATTCACCGGTATGAGACACCCATTGAAATGAGGGACGCTCCCAGGTGTCCGCAGTCGAGAGCGGTCCGGACTGCGCACTGGCCAGCACCACACCGAGGTGCTCGATGCGACGGAAGAGCGACTGCAGATGGCCGCCCAAACGCACCGCGGTGGACCAGCCGTCATCCGCCTCAAACCAGAGATGCGGTGCGAGGCTCTTCAGATCGAAGGTGCCCTGCTTGAAACTGTAAGCGATGCGTGGCAGCGGCCCTTCGAGACGGGAATCCATATGCGCAGATGAGATGCAAGTGATGGGAATGATGCGACGCACTAGGCAGCAGCCACCGTGCGGCGCTCCGCAAGGACGGCGAAGACACCCTTCTTCCACTCATCAAACGGCGCATCGTAGTCCGTGTCCGCGAGCACGATGGGATGGATACGCTGCGCACCCTGGGTCTCCAAGGCCGCATCGAAGTCGATGCCGCACTTGCAGAATTGATCATACCCTGTGTCCCCGAGCGCGAGCACGGCGAACTGCGCATGGCCGAGATCCATGCCTCCCTTCTTCACCACAGCGTGGTAGAAATCTTCTGCGCCATCTGGCGGTTCGCCGTCGCCATAGGTGCTGGTGATGATGAGCACGGTCTCATGATCCTTCAGCATCATCGGGTCGGCATCTGCCATGTTTTCTGAGATGACCTCCAGCCCCTTCTCGCGCAGTTCCTTGGCGGTCTTGTCCGCGCAGTATTCCGAGTTGCCGGTGACGGAGCCGTAGATGATGAGGATGGAGGATTTCATGGGGGTGAAAGTTGAAGAAGCCGGAATCGAATGCGCGCATGTCTAGCGATCCGGACCTGTATTGCAACTGATTCTCAATATCGACCCGCAGCAGCAAGCGTGGGCTCAAAGAGTGCTCACCCTATGTTAACCCCCTCGGACTGAGACATCTTCGCGAGACGCCCTTCGATGGCAATTTTCGTCCTGTCCTCAATCTCAGGCTATCAACCATCAACCGAAGACCATCAACCTTTCCCCTCCATTGACACTTTCTTAACACCCTTGGGCCAGCCTTTGATTCGCTGGAAACACCCTTGAGGAAGACGGTGGGCTCATGACAACCCACCCAAAACACAGCCGGGAGGTGAGCCATGAGTGACCTCCTCTATCTCGGCATTGCCGTCGCCTTTTTCGTCATCAGCGGCCTCTACCTCCGCTTCTGCGAAAAGCTCTAACCCCCTGACCTGACCGCCATGGAAACCATCCTCGTCGGGCTCATCGCCCTCCTTCTTTTTCTCTATCTCTTCGTGGCCATGATCCGCCCGGAGAAGTTCTGACCTTTGCTTTCCCCTCCCATGAACGCCTCTGACTGGCTGCAGTTCGCCCTTTTCATCGGACTGCTGGCCCTCATCACCAAACCTCTCGGTATCTATCTCACCCGCGTGCTGGATCCACATGGCCGCACTTGGCTCGATCCCATCCTCCGTCCCGTGGAGCGCCTCACGCACCGCCTCATGGGCGTGCAGCCGGAAGCGGAGCAGGACTGGAAACGCTACACCTTCGCCATGCTGCTCTTTAGCATCGTGGGACTGGTGTTCACGTATGCCATCCTCCGCCTGCAGGACGTGCTGCCGCTCAATCCGCAGGGGCTTCCTGCGCTGGGTCACGCTCTGGCCTTCAACACGGCGGTGAGCTTCACCACGAACACCAACTGGCAGAGCTATGGCGGTGAAGCGACCATGTCCTACCTCTCGCAGATGGTCGCCCTGACCATCCACAACTTCACCTCGGCAGCAACGGGCATTGCCATTGCCGCGGCACTCGTGCGTGGCATCTCCCGCCAATCTGCGAAGACACTCGGCAACTTCTGGGTCGACCTCGTGCGTGTCACCTATTACCTGCTTCTGCCCATCTGCACCGTGTTCGCCATTTTCCTGGTGTCGCAGGGCATGATTCAGAACTTCAAGCCGTATGACAAGGCGAAGCTCGTGGAGCCGGTGAGCATCACCGTGGAGAAGAAAGACGACGCCGGTAACACCATCACCGGTGTGGATGGCCAGCCCGCCTCGGAGAAGCAGGTGATCGAAGAACAAACCATCGTGCAGGGCCCCATGGCCTCGCAGATCGCCATCAAGATGCTCGGTACGAATGGCGGTGGCTATGTGAATGCGAACGCCGCGCACCCTTTCGAAAATCCCACACCGATCTCGAACTTCGTGCAGATGCTGTCCATCTTCGCGATTGGCAGTGGGCTCACCTACTACCTCGGTCGCATGACCGGAAACCAGGCACACGGCTGGTCGGTGTGGACCGCCATGATGGTGCTCTTTGTCGGTGGTGTGCTTGTCTGCTGGTGGGCTGAGGCACAGGGCAATCCCATTCACCAGGGACTCGGCATCGTCGCTGCGGATGGCAACATGGAGGGCAAGGAGGTGCGCTTCGGCATCTTCAATTCCTCACTCTTCGCCACTGTCACCACGGCAGCCTCCTGTGGTGCGGTGAATGCGATGCATGACTCCTTCACAGCCATCGGTGGGTTGGTCCCCTTGTTCATGATGGAACTGGGTGAAGTGGTCATCGGTGGTGTGGGCGCCGGTCTGTACGGCATGCTGGTCTTCGTGGTGCTCGCAGTCTTCATCGCAGGCCTCATGGTAGGCCGCACGCCCGAGTACCTGGGCAAGAAGATCCAGGCCTATGAGGTGAAGATGGCCATGATCACCCTGCTGGTGCTCACGCTTTCCATCTTGTGCTTCACCGCATGGGCATCCGTGAGTGATTGGGGTCTGGCTGGGCTGAACAACGCAGGTCCGCATGGCTTCAGCGAAATTCTCTACGCCTACAGCTCTGCGACCGCTAATAACGGCAGCGCCTTCGGTGGCCTCACCGCGACACCAGCGAATGGTGACCCGCACTACAACATCACGCTGGGCCTTGCGATGCTTGTCGGCCGCTTCTTCATGATTGTGCCCATCATGGCCATCGCCGGCTCGCTGGTGCAGAAGAAAATCTCGCCTCCCAGCGCAGGCACCTTCCCGGTGTCAGGTGGCATGTTTGTGGTCCTGCTCATCGGCACCGTCCTTCTCATTGGCGCGCTGAACTTCCTGCCCGCCCTCGCTCTCGGCCCCATTGTTGAGCACTTCCTCACGGCTCAAGGCACGCTGTTTTGATGGGTTCGCGTCACCGCGACTTCCTACCCCTTAACTCATCACTTCATAACATTTCCTTCCATGTCCCACAAAGCTCCATCCCTGTTCGACGCCAGCATCCTGCGGCCCGCCATTGGCGAGTCGTTCAAGAAGCTCGACCCGCGTCTCATGATCAAAAACCCGGTGATGTTCGTGACCCTCGTCGGCGCGGTCCTCACCACCATCGCCGTCTTCACATCGCCCACCGAGCGCAGCTTCATCCTGCAACTCGCGGTTTGGCTGTGGTTCACCGTTCTCTTCGCAAACTTCGCCGAAGCCATGGCGGAAGGTCGTGGCAAGGCCCAGGCAGACAGCCTGCGCAAGGCGCGCAAGGACACGATCGCCCGCCGCCTGCGCAATGGCCGCGAAGAGCAGGTCACCGCTCCTTCCCTTGAAAAAGGAGACATCGTCGTGTGTGAAACGGGCGACGTGATTCCTGCCGATGGCGAAGTCGTCGAAGGCATCGCCAGCGTGGATGAAGCCGCCATCACGGGTGAGTCTGCTCCGGTGATTCGCGAGAGCGGCGGTGACCGCAGTGCCGTGACCGGGGGCACGCGCGTCATCAGTGACCGCATCGTAATTCGCATCACCTCGGAAAAAGGAAACACCTTCATCGACCGCATGATCTCCATGGTGGAGGGCGCGAAACGTCAAAAGACACCGAACGAGATCGCCCTCACCATCCTGCTCTCCGCGCTCACGCTGGTGTTCCTCATGGTGTGCGTCACGCTGAAGCCCTTCGGCACGTATGCCAGCACGGCATTCTCCATTCCGGTGCTCATCGCATTGCTGGTGTGCCTCATTCCCACCACCATCGGGGGACTGCTCAGCGCCATTGGCATCAGTGGCATCGATCGCCTAATCCGTCGCAATGTCATGGCCACCAGTGGCCGTGCCGTGGAAGCAGCGGGCGACATCGATGTGCTGCTGCTCGACAAGACCGGCACCATCACCATCGGCAACCGCATGGCCTCGGACTTCCGCCCCGCACCTGGCGTGACCGAGCAGCAACTCGCCGACGCCGCCCAGCTAGCCTCCCTGGCAGATGAAACGCCCGAAGGCCGCAGCATCGTGGTGCTCGCGAAAGAGAAGTTCAACATCCGCGGCCGCGAACTCCAGGAGCCGCATGCCACCTTCATTCCCTTCACCGCGCAGACACGCATGAGCGGTGTGGACATGGACGGACGCAGCATCCGCAAAGGCGCGGCAGATTCCATCAAGCAGTATGTGCTATCCAAAGGCGGCGCCTATCCTGTCGAAATCGAAAAGGCGGTGGAGTCCGCCTCCCGTGCTGGCCGCACCCCGCTGGTGGTGGCTGATGGCAGCCAGGTGCTGGGCGTCGTGGAACTCAAGGACGTCGTCAAAGGCGGCATCAAAGAACGCTTTGCCCAGCTTCGCAAGATGGGCATCCGCACCGTGATGATCACGGGGGACAATCCCATGACCGCCGCCGCCATTGCTGCCGAAGCCGGTGTGGATGACTTCATGGCCCAAGCCACGCCTGAGGACAAGCTCAAGCGCATCCGCAGCGAGCAGGCAAACGGCCACCTTGTCGCCATGACGGGTGACGGTACCAACGACGCGCCGGCTCTCGCCCAGGCGGACGTGGGTGTCGCCATGAATACCGGCACCCAGGCCGCGCGCGAAGCGGGCAACATGGTGGACCTGGACAGCAATCCCACCAAGCTCATCGAGATCGTGGAAATCGGGAAGCAACTCCTGATGACACGCGGCTCGCTCACCACCTTCAGCATTGCGAACGACGTGGCGAAGTACTTTGCGATCATCCCTGCGATGCTCATGGTCACCTTCCCCGCCATTTCGGCCCTGAATATCATGGGCCTTGCTTCACCGCAGAGCGCCATCCTCAGCGCGGTCATCTTCAATGCGCTCATCATCGTGGCCCTCATACCGCTGGCCCTGCGTGGCGTGGCCTATCGACCTGTGGGCGCCGTGGCGGTGTTGCGTCGCAACCTTCTCATCTACGGCGTTGGCGGTCTCGTGGTGCCTTTCATCGGTATCAAGGCCATCGACGTCCTCATCACCACCCTCCAGCTCGCCTGAGTATCACTTTGTATCATATCACACCATGAAAACTCTGTTCTCTGAACTTCGTGGAGCATTCGTCTCCACAGCCGTGCTCGCTGTCGCCTGCTGCGGTGTCTATCCCCTCGTGGTCACCGGTGTGGCCCAGACTGTGTTTGCCGACAAGGCGAACGGCAGCCTCATCAAGGACAAGGACGGCGCCATCCGCGGGTCAGCTCTGCTAGCTCAGGGATTCACTGGCGAGCAGTACTTCCATCCGCGTCCCTCCGCCGCCGGTGCGAACGGCTACGATGCTGCGAGCTCCAGCGGTTCCAACCTGGGACCGACTTCGCAGAAGCTGCATGACGCGATCAAGGATCGCATCGCGGCCTATCGTGTGACCAATGGTCTCGCGACAGACATTCCAGTTCCTGCCGATGCTGTGACTGCGTCCGGCAGCGGACTGGATCCGCACATCAGCACGGCGAATGCCGAACTGCAGGCTCCGCGTGTGGCCCGCGCCCGGCAGATCGACGAGGAAGCCGTCCGCACACTCATCCGGCAACACACCACGTCACCCGATCTCGGCATCCTCGGCGAAGCGGGAGTGAATGTACTCCAGCTCAACCTGGCCCTGGATGCAGTTCCCCCAGTTTCACCTCCATCCCCTTAAGTCCATGAAACCCTCCAGCCATTCATCATCGTCAGCGTCGCATATCCCGTTGCGTCTCCTGGGCATCTATGGTGGTGCCTTCATCGCGTTGTTTCTCTTCTTTGCCCTCGCCGCGCAGTTTCTTCGTATGAGCAATGCCACCGAGGTGCCGATTCCAGACGAGAAAGCCGTCGCCCAAGAGTTGCTCGAAGCGAAGCTCAGCGGCCCGAAGTATTTCCAACTGGGGGAATCGTCAGCCGAACTGCCCAGCCCCTACATGACTCCTGCGCAAGCTCGCATGCAGCTCGGCCGAGTTGTTAACGAGCGCCATCTCGATGCAGTAAAGCGTGAACGGTTGGAAAACCTCATCAAGGAACTCACCGAGCCCAGCCCTTCCCGCATGGTGGGCACGGAGCGGCTGAACGCACTGAGGCTAAATTTGGCCCTCGATGAGATGAGATGATTGCAGCCCTGGGAGCGCTGGCCTCCGGCCGGCGTATTCACGCACCTTACCGGAGCGACGCCGGCCAGAGGCCAGCGCTCCCAGGGCCTGCATGAAGTAGTCCCTCGCCAGATGTGGTAACGTATCCCTCAGTATCATCCATGTCCCCAGACGACACGCGCCCCGATCCCGATGCCCTGCTCGCGCAGGTGCAGCGGGAAGAGCACGCGGAACGCACCGGGCGGCTCTACCTCTTCCTCGGCATGTGCCCTGGCGTGGGCAAGACCTACGCCATGCTGGAGGCAGCGCGGCAGCGACAGAAGGAGGGGCTGAACGTGCTGGTCGGCATTGTGGAAACGCATGGTCGACATGAAACCGCGGCCCTCCTTCAAGGTTTGCCCATCCTGCCAAAGCAGAAGCTGGAACACCGCGGACACACCCTTGAGGAATTTGATCTGGATGCGGCGCTGAAACAGCGACCCGACCTCCTGCTGGTGGATGAACTGGCGCACACTAATGCACCTGGCTCACGCCACGCCAAACGCTACCAGGATGTGCTGGAACTCCTCGATGCCGGCATTGATGTCTGCACCACACTGAACGTCCAGCACATCGAAAGCCAGGTGGATACGGTGCGCCAGATCAGCGGCATCAACATTCAGGAAACCGTACCAGACTCCATTCTTGATCGTGCGCAGGAGATTCAGCTCATCGACTTGAGTGTGGAAAAGCTCCTGCAGCGCTTGGCCGAAGGCAAGGTGTACATGGGCGAGCGTGCCGAGTGGGCTTCCAGTAACTTCTTCCAAAAGGGCAACCTCACCGCCTTGCGAGAGCTCGCGTTGCGCTTCACGGCGGAGCAGGTGGATCGCAGCCTGGAGGACATCCGTCGTCAGCGCCGTGTCACCAGTCCGTGGAAGACACACGCGCGGCTCATGGTCGGTATTGGTCCCAGTCCCTACGCGGAGAGTCTCATTCGCTGGACACGCCGTGCGGCGAATCGCCTTGGATGCCCGTGGGTGGTGAGCTGGATCGAAACCTCACGGAAACTCAGCCCTGCGGAACAAGAACGCCTGACTCGCGCTCTTGGTCTGGCTCGACGCCTCGGCGCTGAAATCGTCTCCGCCACAGGTGAGAATATCTCCGAGGCCCTACTGCGCATCGCACGCGAGCGCAACGTGACACAGATCGTCGTGGGCAAGCCCGAGCGCCTCAGCATTCTGCGACAGTCTCTAGCAGACAAGCTCATCGCGGGCAGTGGAGACATCGACGTGTGTGTGGTGCGGCCATTCGCACCCGGGCCATCCCCCGCTTCAGAGTCCGCTCTTTCCGATGACAAACGCCGCATTCCCGTGGCTGAGTACGCATGGGCAGGCGCGATCACCGCAGCGATGGGCGCACTCAGCTGGATGGCATTGCCTCTTACTGGCTATGTCTTCTCCGCGCTGCTATTCCTTCTGGCGATTGTCATCGCTTCCCTGCGGCTGAGTCGTGGGCCTGTGCTGTTCATGGCCGGTTTGTGTGCCCTCTTGTGGGATTACTTCTTCATTCCTCCGCGCTTCACATTCCATATCGAGCAGCCACATGACTTGCTCATGTTCGTCATGTTCTTCATCGTGGCGCTGAGCATGGGGCACCTCACCTCAAGACTGCGCCAGCGGGAGGAAGCGGAACGGCGTCGCTTGCGCCAGACCTCGGCACTGCTGCGGGTAACTCAGAGTGCGGCCCTCACGGTGGAAACACAGGCGGGGCTCAAGGCCGCGCTGAATACCATTGATGAACTGCTCGGTGCACAGACGGCACTCATCGTGCGCGAGTTGGACCACACCCTGCCGCATACTGCACACGCAGCGAGTTCCTTCACACCCACTGAGAAGGAATGGGGAGTCATCGCATGGAGCTATGAGAACCGCCAACCTGCGGGCCGCTTCACGGCGACCCTTCCGGAGTCTGGGGCAACCTGGTTTCCGCTACAGACAGCCACGTCCATGATGGGTGTGTTGGGACTCGCCCTGCCAGAGAGAGCATCGCTCGATTTCACCGCACGCCAGACGGTCGAGGCCTTCGCCCTCCAGCTCGCATTGGTCCTGGAGAAGGAACACTTCATCCAGGCAGCCAGCCACGCGGAAGTACTGGAGCGTTCGGAAAAGCTGCGCCGCACGCTGCTCGATAGTGTTTCCCATGAACTGAAGACACCCCTCGCCGTCATGCATGCCGCGCTGGAAGGATTGAACCAACCCAGCAATCCCTACGTGCGCGAGATGAGCACCGCGACAGGCCGGCTGCAACGCGTGGTGGATCACTTGCTGCACATCACGCGCATCGAATCCTCCGTGGTGGAGCCGCGCCGTGATTGGTGTGAAGTCTCCGAAGTGCTCGATGACGCAAAGTCCTCCGTCAGCGACGTTCTCACCGGACATCCGGTGAAAATCTCCACCCCGGAAGACCTGCCCCTCATCCACGCAGACAGCATTCTCCTGTCTCAAGCACTGTCGAACATCCTCCACAACGCCGCCATCTACACACCGACACGGACCGCCATCGAAATCGATGCCCGCATCCGCGAGAGTGTGCTGCGCATCACCGTGCGCGACCACGGTCCCGGCCTGCCGGGCGGTGCTGAAGTGAAGGTGTTTGAAAAATTCTACCGTGCGCCCGGCTCTCCCGCAGGTGGCACGGGACTTGGCCTGGCCATCGCGAGAGGACTCATGCGAGCGCAGGGCGGCGACCTCACGGCGCACAATCATCCGGATGGCGGCGCGGTCTTCATCATGGAGCTTCCTGTTTCCACCCAGTCGCACTCCCAGGCGCTGGAGCCCACGCTTCCTGCTTGAGTCCTGCCACGGTCAGTGACTCATTCGTTCTCGCTCACGCCTCCATGCTCGCCCTCATCATCGACGACGAAATCCAAATCCGCAGACTGCTGCGTCTGGCTCTGGAATCGCGTGGATACGAAGTGCGCGAAGCGGAAGCCGGTCAACTCGGTTTGCAGGAAACCGCGTTTCATCGCCCCGATGTGATCCTCCTCGATCTCGGCCTGCCGGACATGGATGGCACCCAAGTCCTCGAACGTCTCCGCGAGTGGAGCGAAGTCCCTGTGCTGATTCTTTCCGTGCGCGATCAGGAGCAGGTGAAGGTGCGGGCCTTCGAACTCGGCGCGGACGACTATGTAACGAAACCCTTCAGCACCGCAGAACTGCTCGCGCGCTTGCAGGCCATTCAGCGACGCTCCACCAGTGCGCAAGAATCTCCCGTGCTCGACTGTGGCAGCCTGCGCATCGATCTGTCTTCTCATCAGGTGACGCTCAGTGGCCATGAGCTGAAACTCACGCCTACGGAGTATGCGCTCGCCAGCCAGCTCGCCACACACGCAGGACGCATCGTCACGCAGAAACAACTGCTCAAGGCCGTGTGGGGACCAAGCGCGGATACACACGCGCACTCCCTCCGTGTGTATGTGAATCTGCTTCGAAAAAAACTTCAGGCCGATCCTGCAGCACCTCGAATTCAGAACGAGCCGGGCATCGGATACCGCATGTCCGCGGTCGATGGTGGCAGTGCGCCGCTTCATTCCTGAGCACGGGTGCGCATCAGATTGCGACCCGCATTGCTTCCTGCATACCCAGCCGCCACGGTGAAGGTGTTTTGCACGGAAAAAATACTTCGACCAAACACATCCAATAAACCTCCGCGTTGATTCAGAACGCATTACGAGGCGCCGCACATCTTGGCACTCATCCAGCACATAGATGCGCAGAAGTTCGCTTCGGTGGGCTTCTGAAAAACCCCATCCCCCCAAACCCCCCGCTCTCCCCCCGGCGACCTCTTTGTGAGGCGTCGGGGGGCGGGTAAAAAAAGACGGCCATGATCACTTCCAGCGAACACCCGACAACAGGCGCCGGCATTTCGCATCTCCTTTCACTCGTCCGCCTCGCGCTGGTCTTCGCTTGGATGGCCAATGTGGTACTCATCGCCGCTGCCTGGCTCAATGCCTATGACGGCGGGCACACTCCAAAACTCCTCGGCCCTTCTGCCCTCCTAGGTTGGATCTTCCTTTTGGGCTGGCTCGGCTGGCGATCGCAGTTCGGTCGGCGACCTGCATGACACTCGGCCCTTCACGGGTGACCAGCTCTTTCACTCTCTCACTCACAGACTCGCTTCATCACAGTCACTCATCACGACATTCTTTTTATGCACTCGTCCACATTCATCTGGCTGGCACTGGCACTCATGGTCCTTTGGCTTGTGTTGAAAGTCGCCCTCGCCATCACCAGTGTGCTTCTCCACCTGCTCTGGATTGCAGCCATCATCTTCTTCGTCTGTTGGATTTTCGGCCAGTTCACCGGAAACAAACGGGCCACTTAGCCTACCCCCGGCGGCCTATTGCGCGCATCCGTCCTTCCGCGAAACCTTGGGTACATTCGTGGAAGGACGGATGGATTTTTTTGCCCTCGCACACGCCTGCGACGGAAGTGACGTATTTCTGCGCGTTGGGCTTTTCTTCTTCACAAGCGTGGGGATTCGCGCCAGCATGCCTTCAGCACAACTCGCTGGCCCAGCCCCCCCCGGGTCGGTCTTCTCCAGACCTGCCATGCATCTCACCCAGTCCCTCCGGCGCATACTCCCACCGCGCCTCCTCCTGCCACTTTGTGTGGCGGGATTCGCCGTCCTGCCGTTCGCGCATTCGAAGCCAGGCGTGGCCCAGATTGTCCTTTCGTCAAAACTCACAGATGAAGAGCAGGCACGACTCCGGAAACTGTATGAAGAACTGCATGCCGCGCCCGAGCTTTCCTACCTCGAGGAGAAGACCAGCCAGCGACTGGCGAAGGAACTGCGCGAAATCGGCTTCACTGTCACCGAGAAAGTCGGAGGCTGGGGCGTTGTCGGCGTGCTGAAGAATGGCGAAGGCCGCACGGTGCTGGTGCGCACCGACATGGACGCGCTGCCCGTGCGCGAACTGACCGGCCTGCCCTTCGCCAGCAAGGTGCGCGTGAAGGACGCCGATGGCTCCGACGTGCCCGTGATGCATGCCTGCGGACATGACATGCACATGGCCTGTTGGACCGGCACGGCACGCTGGTTTGCGGAGAACAAAAAGAAATGGAGCGGCACGCTCGTCTTCATCGGCCAGCCCGCCGAGGAAAAAGGCGGAGGCTCCGCTCCCATGCTGGAGGATGGACTCTACACACGCTTCCCCAAGCCGGATGCCTGTGTGGCCCTTCACTGCAACAGCGACATGGCGGTCGGCACCTTCGGCCTCATCGAAGGACCTGCCACGGCGAATGTGGATAGCGTGGACATCACCGTGCGTGGCATCGGTGGTCACGGCAGTGCTCCGCACACCACGAAGGATCCCGTGGTGCTCGCCGCACAGATCATCGTGGCGCTCCAGATGATCGACAGCCGTGAAATCGATCCGCGCGAAGCCGTCGTCGTGACCGTGGGCAGCATCCACGGCGGCACGAAGCACAACATCATCCCAGATGAAGTGAAGCTGCAGCTCACGATTCGCTCCTTCAACGCCGAAACTCGCGGCAAAACACTGGCCGCCATCCGTCGCATCTCAGAAGGGATGGCACGCGCTGCCGGCCTGCCGGACACACACCTGCCGGAGATTAAAGAAGCCGAGCGCTTCACTCCCGTGGTACAGAATGATCCGGCGCTGACCAAGCGTATCGCCGCGGCGCTGAAGGAACGCTATGGCGATGCCGCCGTGAAGAACCGCCGCCCCACCATGGGTGGTGAAGACTTCAGCCGCTACGGCATGACGGAGGACAAAATTCCGATTTGCATGTTCTGGCTGGGCACCGTGCCCCCGGCGCGCGCCACAGAAGCCGAGAATGGCGGCAAGCCGCTCCCCAGCCTGCACTCACCCCTCTACAAACCGGAAGCAGAAGGCAGCCTGCAGTACGGCGTAGGCAGCCTCACCTCTGCGGTTCAGGCGGCGCTGGAGAAGTGAGCTCAACGCAAAGCAGCGAAGCAACAAAGAGGAATTGAGTTGTATCCTTTGCTGTTTAGTTGCTTTGCGTTTCAATCCTCTGAGACACCTTCCTCATGGCGCATCTTCACGATGTGCGCATCCAACTCCTCAACGAAGCGCCAGGGCAGGCGGCGGCGCTGGTACTTGTTGAAGAGGATCTCGCGCAGCTCTTCGAAGTGGTGCAGCAGTGGCGTGGGCAGATCGTGCCACTCAGGATCCTTCTTCGTGGTGTAGGTGAAGTTCCATTTGATGGAGTCCCACTCGGCACGAATAATCACCACCTGGTTCTCCTCATCACGGGATCGCCACTCATGTTGCTGGGAGTGGAGACGGACTTTCATGTGGGGATATCAGGTAAGAGAAGGGAGAAATCGGATTGGGCGAGGGTGGAGATGCACCCGTCTGACCATCTTTGCAAGGACAGGCGCACTCAGACGTCCCCGAACTTCTTCTCCGCGCGCTCGATTTCCTCGCTCAAGGTGGACCACTGGCTGAAAGCTCGCTCCAAGGCGTGCTCCACAGCCCCGAAGCGCGACGTGGTCTCCACGACCTCTCCCGCGTCCTCGCCGAAGCCTTCGCCGGCCATCTTCTTCGTGAGTGCGGCCTTCTCGGATTCCAGGTTGGAGATAGTAGCCTCCACCTTCTCGAGCTGCTCCTGCAGGGGCTTCAGGGTACGCGTCTTCTCCTGGCGGCGCTGGGCCTCCAGGCGACGGCGTTCCTTGGCGTTCACCGTATCGACTTCCGCTCCAGGACGTGGGGTTGGCGGCGGCGCCGCTGTGGTCAGGGGTGCGGGTTGATAGCCCCGCGCCTTCTCTTCAGCCTTCTTGGTGAGGTAGTAGCTCAGATTCCCCAGATACAGCCGGGGCGGCTCACCCACGCGGAACTCCAGGGTCTTGTTCACAATCGGGTCCAGGAACGCGCGATTGTGGGAAACGATGAGGTAGGTGCCCGTGTAGTCCGTCAGGGCCTGCTGCAGCACGCCTTGGGAGCGCATGTCCAGGTGGTTCGTCGGCTCGTCCAGCACGAGGAAATTCGCCGGGGTGAGCAGCATGTTCGCCAGGGCAAGGCGCCCACGCTCACCACCACTGAGCACCTTCACGGATTTGAAGGCATCATCCCCGCGGAAGAGGAAGCAGCCCAGCAGGGTGCGGAGCTGCGCCTCGGAGAGGCCTTTCGCGTTTTTCTCGATGGTTTGGAGCACGGTCTTGGTGCCATCCAGCGAGTCGGCGTGGTCCTGCGAATAGTAGCCGATGCGCACATGGTGCCCGAGTTCGCGCGTGCCTCCCGTGGCCTTCTCCACTCCGGCCGCGATTTTGCTGAATGTGGTCTTGCCCGCGCCGTTCACACCCACGATGGCGATGCGGTCCCCCTTGGTGATTTCGAAATCGAAGGGCTTCAGGATCAGCTTGGTGCCATCATAGGTTTTCGAAATGCCCTCCATGCGCACCACGGTGTGACCGCTGGGCGGGGGCTGGGGGAAGTTGAAGCCGATCTCGTCCTCCGTGTCCTCCAGCTCGATGCGCTCGATCTTGTCGAGCATCTTGATGCGGCTCTGCGCCTGGGAGGCCTTGGTGGCCTGCGCCCGGAAACGGTCGATGAATGCCTGCGTCTTCGCAATTTCGCGGTCCTGATTCTTCTTGGCCCGCTCCAGCTGCTCGCGGCGTGCCGTGCTCTCGCGCACGTAAAAGGAGTAGTTCCCCGAGTAGAGGTTCACCTTCCCACTCTCAAAGGCCAGCGTGCGATTGGTGAGATTGTCCAGGAACTGGCGATCGTGGCTGATGAGCAGGACCGCGCCGTGGTAGGACTTCATGTAGTCCTCCAGCCAGACGACGGATTCGATGTCCAGGTGGTTCGTCGGCTCGTCCAGCAGCAGCACGCTGGGCTCGGCGAGCAGCAGCTTCGCCAGGGCAATGCGCATCTGCCAGCCGCCGCTGAATTCATCCGTGAGCCGGTCCATGTCCGCATGGGAGAACCCCAGACCGACGAGCACGCGCTCGATGCGCGGCTTCATGGTGGAAATATCATGATGCTCCAGCCGGAGCTGGAGATCGCCGAAGACCTCCAGCGCGTCCGCGTACTCCGGGGATTCGTGCGAGAGCTGACCGAGCAGTTCGCTGGTTTCATCCAGTTCACGCTGGAGTTGCAGCGCTCCTTCGAACGCCGTCTCCGCCTCGGCCATCAGGGTGCGGCCTTTGATTTCCACGCCCTCCTGGGGCAGGTAGCCAATCTCCACGGCCTTCGCCTTGATGAAGCGTCCCTCGTCCTGCTGCTCGATTCCCGCAATCATCTTGAGCAAGGTGGACTTGCCCGCGCCGTTCGGGCCAGCCAGAGCCACACGTTCCCCTGCGCGCAGGGTGAAGTTCAATCCGCCGAAGAGGCGGCGTGGGCCATAGGAGATTCCGAGGTTTTCAGCGGCAAGCATAGCAGATGGGGGCGAAGAGCATGCTCGCAAAGCCCGCAAGTGCAAGGCGAAGCCTCCGCCGAACCTGACAGAGGGTTTTGCGCATCCTTGTTGCGACCTGAGCGTCAATCCCTACAGTGGCCGCATCTCATGCACATTCGTGACATCTTCAGCGAGCGCAAGCCGACCTTCTCCTTCGAATTCTTCCCGCCCAAGACACCCGAGGGCGCTGAAACCCTGTTTGAGGCCATCCGCGAGTTGGAGGTGTACAAGCCTGCCTTCGTGAGTGTGACCTACGGCGCCGGTGGTACCACACGGGACCTGACGCACGAACTCGTGGTGCGCATCAAGCAAACCACCTCCCTGGACCCGGTGCCGCACCTCACCTGCGTGTGCCACAGCGAAGCCGACATCGCCTCCATCCTGGAGCGGTATGCGGAGGCTGGCGTGAGCAACATTCTCGCCCTCGGTGGCGACCCTCCCCGCAACCTGGCCAACTATGAAAAGGCCAAGGACGCCTTCCAGCACGCCTCGGATCTCGTCCGCTTCATCCGCGGGTTTGCAGAAAGTGGTGCGCATAAGGATGGCCGTGGATTCGGTGTGGGTGTCGCCGGCTTCCCGGAGGGCCACCCCTCGACTCCGAACCGCCTGCTGGAAATGGATTACCTGAAGGCCAAGGTGGACGCCGGTGCGGACTACATCTGCACCCAGCTCTTCTTCGACAACCGCGATTTCTTCGACTTCCGCGACCGCTGCCGCCTGGCGGGCATCCATGTGCCCATCCTTGCAGGCATCATGCCCATTAGCAGTGCGAGCGGCATGAAGCGCATGGCGGAACTGGCCGGAGGCGCGCGCTTCCCTGCGAAGCTCCTCAAGGCCATCGCCCGCTGCGGCAACGACGAGGACGCCGTACAGCGCGTGGGGGTGCACTATGCCACCGAGCAATGCGCCGATTTGCTCGATCATCAGGTGGACGGCATCCACTTCTACACGCTAAACAAGAGCAAGGCTACGAGGGAGATTTACGCGGACCTTGGGCTGAAGGACTCTCACTCATTCCAGTCACATCCCAGCCCAGCATGAAGTCGGATCTCTTTGCAGCCATCGAAGCCGGAGGCACCAAATTCAACTGCGCCATCGGTACTGGTCCGGATGATATCCGCGCCTCCGTCCGCATTCCCACCACCTCGCCCACCGAAACCTTGCATGACGTGATGGAGTTCCTCCAGAACGCCTCCAAGATGGGCCGCATTGTGGGGATTGGCGTTGGCTCCTTTGGTCCCATTGATCTGAACCGCCAGAGCGACACCTACGGCTACATCACCACCACCCCGAAAGACGGGTGGAAGTACACGGACCTGCTCGGCTCCATGAAGGAGCTCTTCCATGCGCCGGTGGGCTTCGATACGGATGTGAATGCCGCCGCGCTCGCCGAGTACACCTGGGGGAATGGTGAAGCCTGCGACCCACTGGTCTACATCACCGTGGGCACGGGCATCGGTGGTGGCGTGCTGGTGAATGGCAAGCCGCTGCACGGCTCGCTGCATCCGGAGATTGGCCACCTGTTCATTCCCGCCATCCAATCAGACGCGCCGAATCCGGATGGCATCTGCCCCTTCCACGGCGACTGCCTGGAGGGCCTCATCAGTGGTCCCGCCATTGCCGCACGCTGGGGCGCGCCTGCGGAGACTTTCCCACCGGAACATGAATGCTGGGGCGAATTCGCCACGCTCATGGCCCTGGGTCTTTCCAATCTCATCCTCACACTTTCGCCGCAACGCATCATCCTCGGTGGTGGCGTGATGCACCAGGAGCACCTCTTCCCGATGATTCGTGAAGAAGTGCAGCGCATGCTCAACGGCTACGTGCAGACCTATGAGGTGCTGCAGGACATCGACAACTTCATTGTCCCGCCTGGCCTCGGCGACCGCGCCGGCATGCTCGGCGCCATGGTGCTGGCGCAGCAGGCGAAGGGGAAATAGGAATAGGGTAATCGACAGTTGAAACGGCTCTTTGTGCAGGGAGCGAGGGACTGAGCAAAGGAGCGTGGACACTCTTGTCCGCCGTTCTGTAGCGTAGCGACCTCCAGCGTGCGGAAGCTACTGCTGACGCCTCTGGAGCAGCTGATGGAGTGTGACCTTGCCTGCCAGACGGAAGAGGGTGGTGTGTCAGGGGTGGCGGACAAGAGTGTCCACGCTCCCTTAAAATGCCCTGCACTTCACCTTGCTCATAAGGCTCTCACCAAGACCCGCTTTCAATTCCTCTCGGTATAATGCAGGGCAGCAAGGCCCCACTCACGGAGCCTTTGCAGCTGCCGGAGCGGGCGTGGTCGCACCCTTCTTCTCGCGGATCATCTTCGTGAGATACTTCGCCGTTTCATCGGCAATCACGTTGTACCCGGCAGGGTTGGGGTGCCGGTCAGCATACCACGCGGGGATGTGGCCCAGAATGGCATCGAACTGGTTGTCCAGGACCTCGACACGGGGAGGATTCTCAAAGGTGAACGGCTTCACGATCTCAAGGTACTGCGGCGGGATCTTGTCCAGGGAGATGCGGCGGTAGTTCAGCATGTTCTCGCCCTTCTTCAGCTCGGCGAGATAGCGGGGAAAGATGTCGAAGAGTGGCAGGCCCGCCTCCTTGGCGACCTTTTCATTGAGGGCATTCACCTGCTGGTTCTTCTCCAGGTTGCCGTACGGAATGATCGTCATGATGATGATCTGCGCCGCGGGATGGTCCTTCTTCAGAAGACCAATCAGCTCCTGATAGTCCTTGGGGAAGTTTTCCGTGAAGTTCTCACGCTTCGCCTGGTCGTTGATGCCGTACCGGATGAAGATGTAATCCAGGCCGGGCAGCTTCTGGATGTCGCGCTCATAACGTTTCGAATCCAGCAACCGGCGGATAAATTCGCCGCTCACTCCCGAGTTGATGACATTGCAGGGCGGCATGTCCTTCTCCCCCGCCATCAGGATGCGGATCACATCTTCAAAGTGTGGCCCCTTGGGCTGGTGTTGTTTGGGAATCCTCGCCTCCGTGGTGCTGTCACCCACAAGAAGGACCTGGAGTTTGCCGTCGTGCTCGGCGTGGAGTGGCACGACCAGTGCCGTGGCGACGAAGGCGACAAGGAGGGGCGGCAACTTCATAAGGTGAATTCGGGAGGAGAGGATGGGAGTGAGGGCTGAGAACGGGAACGGAACAGGAGCAGGCATCACGTGCGTGACTTGGGCTCGCGGAAGAACACGAGGAAGACAACAAGCACCGCACAGGCGCCCAGGGCCGGAGTCAGCCAGATGGTCTGCCAATCGTGGGTAATGGCTCCTTGCGCCACGGCCAATTTGTTTGCCGCCATCACCCTGCCGGCGAGGTAGGTGCCAACAAAGGCGCCCACACCCCAAAGGATGAAAGCGATGAAACCCTGCGCCGCACCACGGATGCGTTCACCGGCTTCATCATCGACATAGAGTTGGCCCGCGATGAAGAGGAAGTCATAGCAGACCCCATGCAGCAGGATGGCGGCAAAGATGAGTGCCACCTGGGTGCCTGCTCCGTGCACGCTGCCGTAGAGCGCGAAATATCGCAGCGCCCACGCGAGAATGCCGATGAAGATGGTCTTCTTGTACCCGAGTTTTTTCAGGAACACCGGGAGCAGGAAGAGAAAGATGACATCGGACACCTGCGCCAGCGTCATCTTGGCGGCCATGCCCTCCCACTTCAGCTCAGTGAGATAGATGCCCATCATCACAAAATAGAAATAGAGCGGAATGCAGATGAGGAACATGCATACGACGAAGATGGCGAAGGACGGCTTCTTCAGCATGGCCAAGGCGTCGAGCCCAAGGATTTCCCCCAGACTGACGTTTGCCCCGGTCTTCGTCGGTGGCGTGTGCGGCAGAAACAGCGAGAAGATGCCAAATGCGACCGATATCGCCCCTGCGAGATAAAACTGCAGCGAGGACTGCTCCCCCTTGAGCAGGCTCAAAGTGACCCCGCCCGCAATCCAGCCCACCGCAGAAAGGATTTTCACCCTCGGGAAGTCGGTGCGCGCATCTGCGAGGTGCGTCAAGGACAGCGAATTGCCCAGGGCGAGCGTGGGTACAAAGAGCGCACAATACAAAATCAGCACGGGATAGAAGGTGCCAAAGGTGGTGAGATTCGGGAGCCAGCACAAGACCGCTCCACCGAGGATGCCCAGCACTCCTAGCAGTTTCTCAGACGCAAAGTAGCGGTCCGCGATGAGCCCAACGAAGAAGGGCGAAATCATCGCACCAATCGCGAAGGCTCCATAGGCAAGACCGACCTGCTCGCCATCGAACTTGAGGGTCTGTCCCAGATAAGCGCCCAGGCTCGCATACCAGGATCCCCAAATGAAGTACTGGAGGAACATGAAACAGGACAGCTTTGCCTTGAGCGCAGTTTGCATGGAGCACGAATACGCCACTGCGTCCGTCTCCATTCACCAGCCGGGCTCAGAAGGCCCAGGACATCACGAAACCGTCTGGATGCGGCACAGAACTACAAGGCTGCCAAGTGCCGGACGAAGCCCTGGGAGCGCTGGCCTCTGGCCGGCGTATTCGCTGCTGGTACTCTGCAAGGGATGGCAACGCAATTCCGCCGGCCAGAGGCCAGCGCTCCCAGGGCCGCAACGATTTGAAAAAACGGCGTTAACTCAATTCAGCCCAAACAACTCCGCTCCGGGAATCCGCCTGATGGCCGTGGCGCCGTGGCAGCCTTCCGCGAGCGTCAGGACCTGCTGCAGCTCCTTGGGCAGATTGGAGAACAGCAGGGTCACCTTGAAACAGTTCTGCGGCTCCTCCGCCGGTACGCATTCGACCACCCAGCCCTGCACCGTCCACTCCTGCCCGCTTCCGAGAATGTTCGTCTGCACGGTCAGGGTAATCTCTGAGGAAACCTCAAGAGCCCTGGCATTCAGAAACACCACACCGGTGGAGCTGATGGAGCACATGCGCGTGGCTGTGCACTTGCGAGCCTGGAGCTTGGTCCGTCGGGATTTTGCTTTCGAAGCCATAGGATCTGCGACGGACGTCAACGTGCAGTGTGCCCCCCTCCGTGTCAATGCACAGAATGCGGATCCGGGTTAATCGTTGCTTTTCGGGTCGAAGGCATCGCGCAACCCGTCGCCGAGGAAATTGAGCGCGAGCAGGCAGGCGGACATGAGCGAGGCCGGAAAGACCAAAAGCCACCACTTGCTGTCGAGTGGGTTGATCACTTGGGCGCCGTCCTTGAGCAGTGACCCCCAGCTGGCTGCCGGGTCATCGATGCCCAAACCGAGGAAGCTGAGGAAGCTCTCGTCACGAATCACCGCTGGGATGGTGAGGGTGAGGTAGGTCAGCACGATGGTGCTGAGGTTCGGCCACAGGTGCTTCCAAAGGATGGCCCAGCTGCTCTGCCCCATGGTGCGCGCTGCCGTGACGAAGGCCAGCTCCTTGAGCACCAGCACCTGCCCACGCACGATGCGCGCCATGGTGAGCCACTGGATAAAGCTCAGCGCGATGACCAGGATGATGATGCGCGAGTAGGGAATGAGATTGCCCGCCAGGCCCTCCAGCCATCCCCAATCTTTCGCCTGGGCGTCGAGGCGAACTCCATCGAGGGCACCCTTGAAATGCCCGTCAAAGGCCGAGATGAAGATCATCACAAAGAGCAAGCTTGGTACCGAGTTCAGGATGTCCACCAAGCGCATCATGCCGCCATCCACGCGACCACCGGCATAGCCGCTGACCATGCCGTAGACGCCCCCGATGAGCAGGCTCACAAATGCGGCCACGAGTCCCACGCCCAGGCTCACCTGTGCCCCCATGAGCAGGCGGTAAAACAAGTCCTGCCCATTCACATCCGTACCGAGGTAGTGGATGTGAGCCTTGTCCGCGCTCGGACTCATGGGCGGGGAGAATGACGCATCGCTTGTTCCTTTAAGTGCGTCGGGCAAAAAGAACGGAATCACGATCGCCGCCAGCGCCACGAACACGAGAAACAACAGCGACACCATGGCCACGCGATTGCGCTTCAGCACGTCCCATCCATTGGGTGGGGAGCCGGTCCAGCGATTGGCAGTGGAGGTCCCGTCAGCCATGGAGTTTGATGCGCTTGTCCAGGAACGTGTAGGTCACATCCACCGCGAAATTGAAGAACACCAGCAGCGCGGAATACACGATCACCGCGCTGCATAGGAGGAACACGTCACTGTTCTGAATGCCATTCACAAACACCATGCCCACCCCCGAGATGTTGAAAACGCTCTCCACCACGAAGGAGCCGGTCAACACATAGGCCGCCATCGGACCGAGGTAAGTGACCACTGGCAGGATGGCCACCTTCAGCGCGTGCCGCATCAGTGCGGTGCTGTCATCCAGTCCTTTTGCCTTCGCCGTACGCATGTAGTTCTGCGACATCACGTCCAGCAGGCTGTTCCGCGTGAGTCGCGCCACATACGCCAGGAACGGCAGGCCCAGGCAGATGGCGGGTAAAATCAGATGCCGCCAAGTTTCGAATCCCCCTATGGGCAACCACCCCAGCCACAAGCCGAACATGGCAATCAACAACGGCCCCGTGATAAACGTGGGAATGCTGATCGCCCCCAGCGCGAAGAACATCGCCGACACATCCACCCACGAGTCCCGTTTCAGCGCCGCAATGAATCCAAACGCCACCCCGCCGATCGAAGCGATGAGGAAGGCACATGCACCCAGCGTGAGCGAATTCGGCAGCTTCTGCGAGAGGATCTCCGTCACCGTCAGATCCCGGTATTTCAAGGAAATCCCCGGATCCCGGTGCACCACGAAGGTCCACAGATAGGCTCCAAGCTGGTCCCAGACGCTGCCATCCAGCCGGTATTTCTTCTCCAACTCCGCCTTCACATGCGGCGGCGGCTCCTTCTCCCGGTCAAACGGCCCACCCTTCTGCAGCCGCACCAACAGGAACGTCAACGACACGACACAAAACAGCACCACCAGGCTGCTGAAGAATCGTCGCAAGATGAACACGAGCATCGCGCGGAGGATTTGAACGCAAAGCAGCGAAGCAGCAAAGGATTTATGCGGGTGGGATCGGGGCTCGGGCTTGAGAATTGGCAGTGCAAATCACGCGCTTGATGCCTTTCTGAAGCAATTTGACATTAAAATTGATGACCAGACCCAGCCGCTTTCCGGTTAATTTGAGATAGGTGAACACCTGTGAGGCTGTGATCGGATGCAGTTCCTCAACCGCTTTGCACTCCACAATGACCGCTTCATCCACCAGCAGGTCCAGTCGGAAGCCAGCCTCCATCTTGACGCGGTCGTAAATCACCGGAACAGCAATCTGCCTCCGAACTTGGTGTCCTGCCTTCTGCAACTCGTGCATCAGGCAAATCTCATATACACTTTCAAGGAGACCCGGCCCCAAATGGTTGTGTACGGCGAAGGCAGCATCCAGCACTGCCCTCGACACACGGTTCTCATGATCACTCAGTTCCTCCATGGCGTGGCCGTTTACGATATCCCACGGAATCGGACAACTCATTTGGGAGAAAACGCAAAGCAGCGAAAGCAGCAAAGAAATTCAGAGAACCGTGACTGCGAGCTGCAGCCCCTCAATCCGTAGCTCTTTGCTGCTTCGCTGCTTTGCGTTTAACCTTTCGACTTACTCCACCCGCACCTCAGCCCAGTAGCCGAATTCCCAGGCCCAGCCGGTGGCGGCGCCTTCGAGTTGGATCGTGACTTCCTGGCCGGCGAATTCGCTCAAGTCCGCCGTCACGGTCTTCCAGCGTTCGCCGTCGTGATCGATGACCTGCTTCTTCACTTCCTTGCCGTTCACCTTCACGCGCAGTTCCCAGTCGCCTTGATCATGTGCCGCGACGGTGGCCGTCAGCGCATGTGGCTTGCCGGCCTCCAGCTTCATCGTCCGCTCCAGCACCGTGGGCTTGTCCTTGGCGAAGGGATGCATGAGCAGCACATTCTTGCGGCCGTGGAAATCGGAGAGTTTCACAGGCGTGCGTTCGAAATCAGGAGCACTGACCTTCCACTGGGGATTCCACAAGGACACGCTTTCCCAGTCCGGCTTATACCACGACGCAACGGGCTTCTTCGCAGCTTCGCCACCTTCCACGCCCTTGCTCAGCATCTCCTTCTTTTCCTTCGTGAGCGGACCTTCTTCCGGCGGAGCGAGCACGTACCAGATGAGATTGCGGAACTGCTCATCCGGCAACTGACCGAAACCCGCAGGCATGAGGCTCTGGTGGGTGTTCTCCAGCTTCACCAGCTGATCACGCGGCACGATTTGCTCGGCACCACCGGCAGCGAGGAGCTTGATGTGAGCCGGCGTGTCTTCCACCAGACGGCCAGCGAGGGTGCGGCCATCCTTTGTGGTGGCAATCATGTTCTCATAGCCGTTGCCGATGATCTGATTGGGATCGATCACGTTGGCGAGGATCGCATCCAGATTGCTGCGACCGCTGCCGATGAGATCTGGCCCCACCTTCTGGCCACCCCCGTGGAAGGGATGGCAGATGGCACAGGTGGCCTGGAACATGAGCTTGCCCTGCTCCAGATCCGGTGTGCCTTCGAGCGCCATTTTCTTCTTGTCAGCAATCAAGGTTTTCACATCCGCGGATGATTCCTTCCAGGCACCGAGCACACGGAAGGCCTGGTCACGCACCGCCTTGTCACCATTCGTGGCCAGCGCACGACGCACGGGAACGGGGAACTCAGCACTGCTGACCTTCTTCTCTTCAACCGCGGTGAGCATCAGTTTCGCCCAATCGACACGCCCCGAGAGCGCCTCCAGCGCGGCAAGACGGACGGAGAAGTCCTTGGACGCCGCCAGCGAAACCAGCACGGGAGGGAACATATCGCCACCCAGGTCCGCCGCCGCACGAATGCCTTCCACGCTCACAGCGGCAGGGAGCTTTTCACCCAACAACTTGGCCAACCCGGCACGCACCGCATCCGTCTTCACGCGACGCAGCGTCTTGATGGCCTGCAAACGCTCCGGCGTCGGCGTTGCCTCATTCACGGCAGAGGCGATGAGCGCGTTGGTGGCTTCCACATCACCCCACAGCACCGCAAGCTGCTCGGCCTGTTTGCGCACATCCGCGTTATCGTTCTTTCGCCACACGGCGAGTTGTTTGGTAATGTCCTTCTTGGGTTTGATGACCCCCGATTCCTGCCCTTTCACGAGACCATCCAAGGCGTGTGCCAGGAGGACGGCCTCACTTTGGATGGATTCGCAGAACTTGACCGCGACATCGAGTTGCTCCGCATCGCGGGTATCGCAGAGCCGCCGCATCGCTTTGTAGGCAAGCACGTGACTCAGCGGCTGGGTGCTCTTTGCAAGGCTGAAGATACCGTCCATGGCCTCTTCCGAATCTTCTGCCAGCCCACGCTCAAGAACCATCCAGATGCCATGCTTCAGGAGGCCGTCTGAGCTGTTCGCACTGGTCTCAAGCACGTCACCCAGTCGATTCCAAGGCCGGACCAGAGGCCTCCAGTGCGCTCCGTCGTGAGCATTGGGACGGTTCGCCGTGAGGGCGCCAGATGCCGCCATGCGCAAAGCCACGGTCACGGCGAAGCGCACCGCCATGTCAGGATCCTTTCCGAGCAGTTCCACACGATCCATGTCGGGCAGCATGCCTTCGAAGGCCTTATGCTCCGCCTTGGTACTCTTGAGCACATCGCCATCCGCCACGGCGGCCACATGCTGGCTGGCGAGGCGGAATCGCTCGCCGCTCAGTCGAGCGACCCACGCGCGGATGCTGGCGTCAGCATCCTTCACCGTCTCATCCAGCAGTGCAGCATCCAGCAGTCCGCACTGATGCAGCGTGCACAGGGCATCAAATCGCAGACGTGCGTCCGATGATTTCGCCATGGTCACCAGTGCCCCCTTGGCCTGCTCATCCTTGCGCTCAGCGAGCATGCGCCGGGCGAGGCGACGCATCCAGCTATTGGAATGTTCCAATAGCTTCACCAGGTCCGCCGTCCCGAGCTTCTGGAGATCCATGTCCTGCTTTTCGCGCGTCTCCGGCTTGGCCCCCTTCGTCACCACGCGCCACACACGACCACGTGCGCGGTCCACCCCTTCCGGGTTTGCCTTGGCATTCTGGTAGCAAGGATACTTGTCGCACCAGTCCATGATCCACAGGTTGCCATCCGGTCCGGTCTGCGTGCTCACGGGGCGGAACCAGCCGTCATTGGCGCGGAGGAAGTCGCGCACGGGCTCTGCTTTGAAGGAGGCGCCCACCGGGGTCACTACTTCCTCATGGATCGCATTGTCATGGATGTTCCCGATGAACAAGTGCCCATGCGTGTCCTTCGGGTATACCCCACCCTGATAGATCTGGATACCGGCATAGGCCGCACGGAAGTGCTTGTGCTTCACGATGCTCGGTAGCAGCTCATACGCATACGGATTCTCCGGTGCGCCACCCTGCCGCACATAGATGCCACCCGGTGCCATGTGGAAGAGGTGATCAATCACACAGGCGCTCACGAAGAAGTTCCCTCGTGGATCGAAGTCACAACCCCACGGATTGCTGGTGCCATCGGCGAAGACCTCGAACTCACCCGTAAGCGGTTTGCAGCGACCGATGCCGGCATCGAACTTGAAGCCCTTCTCCGCGGGCTCGCCGGGACGGCGCACTTTCGAGTTCGTGAAAACACCGTGTGTCATGTAGAGCCAGCCGTCCGGGCCCCAGGAGAAGCTGTTGATCAATTCATGCGTATCCTCGCGACCGAACCCTGTGAGCACCACGCGCCATTCGTCCGGCTTGTCATCACCATCGGTGTCCTTGAAATGGAGCAGGTGTGGCTGCTGGCCGATGTACACGCCACCATCACCGCAGATGATGCCGCAGGCCATGTCCAGCCCCTGCAGGAAAACCGTGCGCTTGTCCGCCACGCCGTCGTTGTCCGTGTCTTCCAGGATGAGCACACGGTCGCGGGGAATCTTGCCATCTGCCTCCTTCTGCTCGCCTTTGCAGATGTCCGGCACGGGGTGGTAGTTGCTGTCATTGGCGGGCTGGCCGAAGGGTCGCTTGTCCACGGGAAGCGGTGTGCCTTCCGGATACTCATAGAGCTCCACCACCCAGAGGCGGCCGCGGTGATCCCACGTCATCGCCACAGGATTCTGCACCATAGGTTCGTGCGCAAAGCAACGCACCTCATACCCATCCGGCACGGTCATCTTCTTGCGCGCCTCCTCCGGACTCGGACATTCGGTCTGGGCGGGAGCACGGACGCCCTCCAGTTCCTTGGGCGCGGCGGAAATCGAATAGAGCGGGACAAGTCCCAGCCCGAGGGCGATTACGGAACGAAGCTTGAGTGTGAAAATAGAAGAGGACAGCCAGCGAAAGCAGGTCATGACGTGCGAGAGGGTTGGGACCGGATGGAAGCTACAAAATGCTACGGGAAACAGCCCGGCAACTGGCGGACAATCTTTGTAAGAAATCGGACATCACGCCCGACCGCGCCTACTCTCACGGTGAAGTTCTTGCACAACGGGCCGCTTTCCTCCATGCTTTGCCCCCCATGCAGAAGAAGCCAGCTGTCAAAATCAACAAGCCGCCGATCCTCTTTGCGCAAACGCAGAAGATCATCACCAAGATCGAGAAGAAGCTCGACGGCGCGTTCATCGCCTACTGGAGCAGCGGCAACGGCAGCGTGTGTCACAACGACGTGGCCGCCTTCTTCGAAGTGCTCAAGGAAATCGGGCCGCAGAAGAAGCTGTATCTCTTCATCAAATCCAACGGCGGCAATGGCCAGGCAGCCCTGCGTATTGTGAACCTGCTGCGCCGACACACAGACCGCATCACGGCGCTCGTCCCGCTGGAGTGCGCCAGCGCTGCCACCATGATGGCCCTCGGCGCGGATGAGATCCACATGGGACCGCTGGCTTACCTGACCGCGGTGGATACCTCACTCACGCACGCGCTTTCTCCGGTGGACCGTAATAACTATGCCGTCTCCGTGAGCCAGGACGAACTGAATCGTGTGCTCCGCCTCTGGCGCGAATCCGCCTCCGACCAGACGACGGACAGCAATCCCTACAAGAACCTGTACGAGCACGTGCATCCGCTCGTCTTCGGCGCGATCGACCGTGCGAGTTCCCTCTCCATCAAGATCTGTGAGGAAATCCTGAGCTACCATCTCAAGGATCCGAAGGAACGCGAACGCATCAGCAAGCACCTGAACTCCGCCTACCCCAGCCATGGTTATCCGATCATGCTGAAGGAGGCCCAGCGCGTGGGACTGAAGGTGAAGGAGCTGGACGCCGACCTGAACGACCTGCTCATCGACCTGAACGAGCTCTACTCAGAAATGGGCCAGCAGGCCATCACGGACTACGACGAGCTCAACTACCACGACCACGAGATCCTCAACATCATCGAAGGTCGCGGCGCTGCGTTCAATTACCAGAACGACAAGGACTGGCACTACCGCAAGGAAGAGCGCCGCTGGGTGCCCCTCAATGACCAGAGCGCGTGGAATCGCATCAAGCTTCTGGCCGGCAAGATGGTCACCAAGCGCTTCCACATCCGCTAAAGCGACATGGGCGGAGGGCCACGGCTTGGGAACGGCGCATCCGGGCCTGAGGCGCGGTCCGCTTCTCGTGCGTGGGCAGTGGTCCTCCTCATGGGGGCGGCGCTTCTCGCAAGTTGCAAGCCCGCCGCGCCGCCACCCGAGGCAAAACTCACCGTCAACAACATCACCATTTCCCGCGAGGAGGTGGCTCGCGAACTGCGCGATCTGTTGTGGAGACGCAGCCTGCCCTGGGAATCGCAGGACGAACCGACGAAGGAGAACCTGCGGCGTGAAGCGATCGATGCGCTCATCGAAAAGCGGCTCATCTCCGACTTCGCAACGAAGGCACCGCATGCCGCCGTCATCCCGCCACCCGATGCGGAGGCGGCCTTTCAGCAGTTCATCCGGCAATTCGAGCCGCCTGACCACTGGAAGCAGCGCATGGAACTGCAGGGCCTGACCGAGCCCCAGCTTCGCGAGAAAATCACGGCGGACCTCGCCCAGACACGCGCCATCGAATCGTGGCTAAAGAGCCAGCGCGCCGCCAGCGCCGGACAACTCGGCGAAAGTGCCGCCCAGGAATGGTTCGCCAAGAACCGCGAATCCCTGCGCCTCCCGGAGCGCATTCGTGCCTCTCACATCTTCCTGACCGCGCACGACGCAGAAAAGCCCGACCGCACGGCGGAGATGGACCTAATACGGCAGCAACTCGCCGCAGGCACCGCCACCTTTCCCCAGCTCGCCGCGAAATTCTCCGAGGATGACCGCAGCAAGAAAATCGGCGGCGATCTTGGCTGGTTCTCCCGGGAGAGGGTTCCGGAGGATTTTGCCACCGCCATCTTCAGCCAACCTGTGGGAAAGCCCAGTCCCGTCTTCCGCACGCGGCTCGGCTGGCACATCGCCCTCGTGCAGGAGAAAAAGGCCTCCCGTCTCCCCGAGTTCGCCGAGGTGAAGGAGGAAGTCGTGGCCATGCTGCAGAACCAGTGGCGCATCACCGCCGTCGACCGCTTGCGCAACGAACTGCGTGCTGCCGCCACGATTCAGGAGGAGCCCGATTTTGCGAAGGGCCTCGATCCAGCGCCGTGGGATGGCGTGGCGAAATAAATGAGGCCCATCTCCCTTTGCGCGTCGCGAGGGAGCGCGTAGTTTGTCCTTATGTCTGGCAGTGGCAGCAAGAGTCTGACCGTGGGCGTGATTGGCCTCGGCATCATCGGGAGCCGTGTGGCGGAGTGTCTTCGCCGGGCACGGCATGATGTGTTTGTGTGGAACCGCACCTCGCGTGCGGAGCCGAATTTCCTCTCCTCCCCTGCCGAAGTGGCGGAGGTTGCGCAGTACATCCAGATTTTTGTGCGAGATGGCGAGGCGCTGGTGGAAGTGCTGAAAGACATGCAGCCCGCCTTAAAAAAGACGCATGTCATCTGCGCGCACACCACGGCAAGCCCGCTGGCCATGCGCCAGGCTTTTGCCCTCGCAGACGACATTGGCGCCGGCTTCGTTGATGCTCCTTTCACGGGGAGCAAGGCAGCCGCGGAAAAGGGCGAGCTGGTGTACTACCTCTCGGGCAACGAACGCGAACAGGAAAAGGCCAAACCCTTCCTGGAAGCCAGCTCCAAGAAGATCCTGAACTTCGGCATGAAGGTGGGCGATGCCACGGTCTTGAAGATCGCCACCAATCTCGTCAGCGCAAACATCGTCCAGGCCTTGGCCGAGGCCCTCGCCATCACCCAGGCGCAAGGCATCGAGGGCTCACAACTGCTCGAGGCGTTTCAGAATAATGCCAACTGTTCGCCTCTGGTCACCATGAAGCTCCCGGCCATGATCGCCGGTGCATACGAGCCCCATTTCTCGCTGAAAAACATGCTGAAGGACGGTCGCTACGCCCAGGAGCTGGCGAAGGACAAGAGTATCCTCGCCCCGGCTCTCGCCGCCACTGTCGCCGCCATGGAGCAGGCGGAGCGCGCAGGCAGAGGTGAGCAGGACTACTCGGTAATCTTCGAGAATCTGCAGACTTCGACCCTCTCGTCGGACAGTTCGACCCGGCCGGAGTCCAGGCCTGTGGCCGTGAAGAAACAGACCCGCATCACCCTCAAAGCCTCCACCTTCGATACGGAGGGCGACGACGGTGAAGGCGACGTCGAGGTGGAAGAGCCCAAGAAAACCGGCGCGAATGGGGACTAGCCGACAGCATCTTCCCTCATGACTCCGGAACAGTACCAGCGCCTTGAAACCCAGGGCGGAGTCGCAGACCTCTCTTCCCGTGCCAAATTCACCCTCTCCGGCACGGACCGGGTGAGGTACCTCAATGGGCAGGTCACCAACGAAGTGCGGAACGCCTCTGGCCAGGCCGCCATCTACGCCTGCGTCACCAATGCCAAGGGCCGCATCGAGGGGGATGTCTTCATCCACGGCTCCGGAGAAAATGGCGCACAAGACCTCCTCTTCCTCGACGCCGAGGAGGGGCTGCGGGAACACCTGGCCGCACGGCTGGAGCGCTACATCGTAGCAGATGATGTGGAATTCCGCGACGTAACCGAAGACTGGAGCCTCTGGCACTTCTTTGGTCCCGCTGTGGAAGTGGCGAAAAAGTTGCAGCTTCCCGAAGGCTCCGCGCGCCTCGATGCCACCCGTTTGGGAGTACCGGGCGTGGATGTGTGGCTGCCATCCACCTCCGACACCGCTCCCACCTTCCCGGCAGACGTCCCCGCAGTGTCCGCAGAAGAGTGGGAAACCCTCCGCATCCTGAAGGCGGTGCCCCGCTGGCCGAACGAGATCAGTAATGAGGCCTTCCCTCAAGAGGCCGGGCTGGAGGGCCGGGCCATGAGCTTCACCAAGGGGTGCTACATTGGCCAAGAAATCCTCTCCCGTATCAAGCTCACGGGCAAGATGCCCCGCCGCCTGGTGACCTTCCAGCTCGGCGACGTCCCCGTGGACGCCCCGGCGCCGGAGCTCTGGACCCTTTTTGACGGTACCCAGGAGCCGCCCAAGGCTGTCGGCAATGTCACCAGCATCGCCCGCCATCCCGTGCTTGACCGCCTCGTGGGCCTTGCGTATGTGCGTGCCGGATTGGAGGCGGGGGATTCGCTATTGCTTGGCAGCGAAGAACCGCCTAGAATCTTTGCCAAGGTTGACATTTCCCCTACATGAACTGGAAAAATCTTTTGCTCGCCGCTTTTGGCATCACCGCCATTGGCTTGCTTTCCTCGTGCACTGGATTCGAAACCGCGAGCAGCGGTGAAGTCATTCGCAATCCCTCCGTGGACGACATGGATCGTCTCCACGAGCAGTGGGGCATGCAGAGGCGCCAGGTGAAGCCACGCTACCGCCCCGCCATGCCGAGCGACTTCATGAATGAGTCGTCGTCGCGCTCTACCGGCGCGCCGGATTCCACTCCCGCCGCAGCGCCCGCCCCTGCTCTGCAGGAGCCCGCTCCTGAGCCCATCCCCTCGCCGACTCCTGCTCCCGAAGTCCCCGCTCCTCCGACCACGCCTGCACCTCCCATTCCAGACACCTTGCGCTAGTTCACCCTCGGGTGCGCCTCTCCGCCTGCCTGCCTGAATTTGCGACTCAACACGCCATCAATCATGAAGTTGTCCCGTTGCTGCCTGACCCTCGCCGCTCTGTTTACAGCGGTCTCACTCCAAGCCCAAAGCCAGGCCCAGTCCCAGTCCGCTCCCACGCCGAAAACCGACACGGGCTCCCCGAGGAGCACCGTCTCCGGAGCCTCCGACGCGGTGGGTCCCACATCGGTAGGCGCCACCAAGAAGAGCACCAGCTCCTCCAAGCCCGTAAGCGCCACCAAGAAGGACGCTGCCGCCGCAGCCAAGCCCACCAAGGAGCAGCTCAATGAAGTCCATACCGTGGCCGTGATGGTCGTGGAATTCGGTGGTGAGGAACACCAGATCATGTTCGAGCTTCTCGGCAAGGACGCTCCGCAGACGGTCCAGAACTTTGTGAGCAACGTGGAAAAGGGCATCTACCCCGGCATGGCCTTCCACCGCGCCGTGGATGACTATCTCGTTCAGACCGGCGACCCCGTGAGCAAGGACAATGAGGCTCGCGACAACTGGGGCCTCAGCCAGGAGTACACCATTCCGGGCGAATTCAAGCTTCCCCACGTCACCGGTGCCGTGGCCATGGCCCGTCGCGGTGATAAGCTGAACCCCAAGCGCCAGAGCGATGGCACCCAGTTCTACTTCGTGCTTGGCAACATGTCCGCTCTGAACGGCCAGTACACCGTGTTCGGTCAGGTGTTTTCCGGCCTCGATGCCCTGAAGAAACTCTCCCGGGTGGCGACTGATTCCAATGACACTCCGCTGGAGCGTGTGGAGATCAAGAGCCTGAAAATCACGGAGCAGAAGGGACCGCTGGTCAGCCTGAACAGCAAAGGAAAGAAGAGCATCATCAAGAGCGAAGCCGGCATGAACGGCCTTGAGAAGTTCATTTACCGCGTGTGGTAATCTCCAGGCGCATCTCTCTAGCTCTTTAGTCCAGTAAAAGGGCGCCTCTCGGGGCGCCCTTTTTCATTCCACGCATCGTGACGGTTTTTCCAGAGAGATTGAAAGGTTCCGGTAAGTACATGGTGAACGCCTCCATCCGCTGCTTGCTTTTTTTGATTGCCTGAAGCTATCGCCCTCCACATCATGAGAGTCATGCACGCCTCACCGCGCGAAGCCAACTTGCTCCCACAGGTTCCGCGCACTCACCGTGGGGCTGCGTGCACGCAGGCATCTGACCTTTTCCATCATCACATCGCATGAGCCAAAATCGCTACGAAGTCCTTGGAAAAATTGCCGAAGGTGGCCTCGGCAGCGTCTACAAGGCGTACGACAGAAACCTTCGCCGTGAAGTCGCCCTGAAACGGGTGCGAGCAGACACCCCGGAGGAGGCGGACCGTCAGGCGGATCAATTGTTTGAGGAGGCTCGCACGATTTCCACACTGCAGCATCCCCACATCGTCACCGTCTTCGACGTGGGCAAGGATGTGGAAGGCGCCTACATCGTGATGGAGTTGCTCAAGGGGGAAACTCTTGAGGACATCATCCAGCGTGGCGCGCTCAATGAAGGTGACTTCCGGGAACTCGTCGCCCAATCCCTGGAAGGCATGATCGCCGCTCATGCCACCGGCCTGATTCACCTGGATATCAAGCCGCAGAACTTCATGGTCATCTGGCTGCCGAGCGGCAAATTCCAGATCAAGATCCTGGACTTCGGTCTCGCGAAGATCGCGCACCAGCCCCACATTCAGGAGGTGGATGCGGATGGCTCGATTCTGGGCAGCATCTATTTCATGGCGCCCGAGCAGTTTGAGCGCTCGCCCGTGGACGCCCGCACGGACCTGTATTCGCTGGGTTGCGTCTATTACTTCGCCCTCACCCAGCAGTACCCCTTCCAGGGAGAGACCGCTCCGGAAGTGATGGCCAGCCACCTTTACCACAGTCGCGTGCCACTGGACCAGATCCGGCCGGATCTGCCGCGGGCACTCACCGCCTGGGTGGAGTGGCTGATGATGCGCGATCCCAATGAGCGTCCCGTTCTTGCCAGCCAGGCCTTCGAATGGTTCCAGGCCGGACAGGTGCCCAACATGCCGGCGGATCAGCCCTTCACCGACGATGGCACCGTGGCCATGGCTGTGCAGGAGGACGAAGAATACATTGCCGAAGCCCTGCCGGAGGAAGATGGCGGCCAGTCGCATACTTCGTCCCAGTCCGTTCCCCGGTACGTTCGACCAGGCAGCGGCACCGCTTCGGGTCCCCTGCGTCCCGTCGCGCCGCGCCCCACGCGACCGGTCGCTCGCACTCCTTCCGGTGCGGTAGGTGCGCGGCCAGCTCCACGGCCGTTGATTCGCCCGGTGAACATCGCCGCGGCCATGGCTCCGGAGCATCTGCGGCACAAGGAGCCGCTGCCGAAGTGGCTCACTCTCTGGACCCCGATCGGCGTCGCCGTCCTCGTGGTCGGCTTCCTTGCTTTCAACTTCATCTCCACCGCCCGCGAGCAAAGTCGCTTCGATGCCCTGGTGGCCATGGAAAAGCCACAGGGATCCGTCAGTGACGTGAATCTCCTTCTCAAATTCCTGGAGGAACCCGGCACCAGCCCCCAGGCCGGTGAAGCCCTCAAGAAACTGGAAGGCAGCGACACGATCAATACGCTCATCTCCCGCCACGTGTCGTCAGCCAAGTCTGACCTCGCACGCAAGAACCTGGCCCTGGCGATTGCGGCCCGTGGGGTGACAGAAGCGGCGGAACCATTGATTCGCCAGCTCCCCAAAGTGCAGGACCGCGAGGCCCGCATCGCCATCTGGCAGGCCCTGTCGCGCATCGCTGCTCCCATCCATGTGCCTGACATGCTGACCAACCTGAAAGGCGGGGATTCCAATGAGCTCAAAGCAGCTGAGAACGCCCTGGTCTACGCAGCAGCCCAGGAGCCAAATGCAGACAACGCCAGCAGCCCCATCCTGCAGGCCTTCCGCAGTAATACCGGTGACGACGATGTGCGCGCCACCTACATCCGGGTGCTGAGCAGGCTCGGAGGCCGGGACTCCCTCAAGGACGTCACAACCGCGCTGGAGAACACCAATCCCCAGATTCGCAACTCGGCGGCCATCTCCCTGGCAGACTGGCCGAATGCGGAACCCATCCCCGCGCTCAAGGAATTCATTCCCAATGCGAAGGATCCCTACATCCGCACGAATGCCATCAACAGCCTCGGCACCCTCGCCGCGCTTTCGGGTGAGACTCCGCAGGAAGAAATTGCACAGGCGCTCATCACCGCCCGCAGCAATACGAAGGACAGTCGCGAACTCAGCGCCATCCTGAGCGCCTTGGAGCGCGTGGCCTCGCCTGAAGCTCGTGACTACCTCCAGCAGGTGGCCACCACGGAACCCCGCAGCAAGCAACAGGCAGAAGCTGCTGTGAAAAAGATCACTGCCCTTCTGGAAAACGAAGTACCGATCACTGGAAGTGCCACCGTGCTCCCCGTGGAGAAGGCAGTGCTCACCCCCGGACCGCTCAAGGTACAGGACGGCGCCATCACCAACTGGTTCGGCCTCGCCGACCAGGTGAGCTGGCTTGTGAAAGTGGAACAGCCGGGTGAATACGAAGTGCAGATCAGCCAGGCCTACCCCGGCACCAAGCCAGGCCTGTACACGGTCAGCTTCGGCAGCAAGCTCTTCCCCCGCCAGGTGGAAATCTCACCCCAACCGAAGAACATCTCCCTCGGCAGGGCACGCATTCCCGTTCCCGGCCACTACCGCCTCTGGATCCGCCCCAAGCAAATCGCTCCGGGAGACCAGCTCATGCGCGTAGACAAGATGGTGCTCACGAAGACAGGGAGTTAGTTTGACCTGCGCGTCTCTTCCAAGGTCGCTTCGGTGAGTTCACCGGGGCGACCTAGAAACGCAAAGCGGCAGTAAGGAGCGCGGCCTTTCCAGGCCGCCTCGTACCATTCACGAACGGACGTGCCCAACCAAAAACGGGCTCACCAAGCGGGCTGGAAAGCCCGCGCTCCCTTCCGACGTCGCATCCATCTTCCGGCATGAGCACAAACCTGCGCGTCTCTGCCGCCTCCGCTACGAGACGTGAGCACGCCCATGCGCGCTCACCATCCCAACAGCCCTCCCCCTTCGCTCCTCTGCGTCCTTTTGCCTCTCTGCCCCTTTGCGGTTAACCGGAAACGTCCCCGCAGCGAGCCACAACGCGCTCTAAACCTTACGCAATCGCCGCATACACGCGGTGCACATCCGCGTGGCCATCGAGCGATTGCAGGAAATTGGTCACTTCCTCGCGCTGGGCATCCGTGAGTGGCGGGCACTCCTTGGGATGGTAGTGCAGCTCTGAAGTCGTCACGATCCAGCCGGCGCTCTTCAGCGCCTTGGTCACCGCATCGAGCTTCGTGGTCGGGCAGAAGAAGCGTGCACCGATGTGATGGGACAGCTCCTCGTCATCCAGTTCCAGCGGCTCCACATTGTCCGCGTCCGCTTCGAGCGCGGCGGTTTCAATGTCCGTGGAGGTATCGGGATGGTGCGCCTCCACCAGTCCGCAATGCTCAAACATCCAACCGACTGAACCCGGGGTGCCCAGGTTACCCGCCTTGAAGAGCATTTTGATTTCCGTCGAGGTGCGGTTGTTGTTGTCCGTCAGGCACTCGACAATCACCGGCACACGATGCGGGGTGAAACCTTCGTAAACGACCGTGTGGTACTGCACCGCGTCCGCCCCGGTACCGGAGCCCTTGGCGATGGCACGCTCAATGGTGTCGCGCGTGACACTCTGCTTCTTGGCCACGGCGATGGCGGCCGCGAGGCGCGCATTGAACTCCGGGTTGGGGCCACCCAACTTGGTGGCCACCTGGATTTCACGCGTCAGCTTGCCGACAATCTTGCCCTTCTGGTCTGCCGCCAGTTCACGCCATTTCTGTTTCCATTGTGCACCCATGGAGAATCGTCTGTCTTTGGTTCTGGATTCGGAGCTCGGGCAGCCGCCTCACGCCTTGGCGGTCGGCTGCTGCTGGGAGATACAATGGATCGCCCCGCCTTCGAATACAAGATCACTCGCCAGGATGCCGATCACCTCGCGGCCGGGGAAGCAGTCGCGGATGATGCCCAGGGCCTTGTTATCATTGCGCTTCTGGCCAAAAATCGGCACCAGCACGGCTCCGTTGATGATGAGGAAGTTCGCATAGCTCGCCGGCAGGCGGTCCAGGCGCCAGTTCTTCTTCGGGCGCAGCGGCTCGGGCATTTCGATGGTGAGCACTTCCACGCGGCTGCCGTCCTCCGTGCGGAGGTCCTGCAGGCGCTCGCGATTCTCTTCCAGAATCTTGTAGTTCGGATCCGAGTCGCGCTTTTCCACCACGGTCAGCACGGCGTCTTCGCGGATGAAGCGCGTGATGTCATCGATGTGACCGTCCGTGTCATCGCCCTCGATGCCGCTGCCCAGCCAGAAGATGGAGGACACGCCGAGGTTCTTTTTAATCTCGTCTTCGATCTGCTTCTTCGACCAGTCCGGATTACGGTTCTTGTTCAGCAGGACCGCTTCGGTGGTGATGAGCACGCCGGCGCCGTTCACTTCGATGGAGCCGCCTTCGAGAATCATGTCCGATGCAACACGGGGCAATTTGAACGCTTCCGCAACGCGTGCAGGCACCTGGTTGTCCAGGTCGAATGGCGGGAACTTGCCACCCCAGGCGTTGAATCCCCAGTCGGTGATGGTGAGCGCACCCGACGCACGGTCCTTCACGAAGATGGGGCCGTGGTCGCGGCACCACACATCATTCGTGGGATGGTCGAACAGTTCCACCATGCTCAAGTCCCCCTCGTGATCCGCGATGTGCAGGCGGATGCTGTGGTGCGCGATGGCGGGTGCATTGATGCGCACCTTTTCAAAGCGCGAGATGTCTGCTGCGATTTCACCGAACTTGTCCTGCAGCACTTCGTGCGTGCGCGGAGCGCTATCGGGATTACACGGCCAGGAAAGCCACACGGCCTCTTGAGGAGACCATTCGGCAGGCATGTAGTGAGGACTGGGGGAGGCTTTGCTCATGAAGAATTACTGAGGAGACGAGGGGACGTTTTGAGTGCGAAAAGACGCACCCATTTCGTTCCGCAGAAACGAGATGGACTCAATCAGATTCTCGTTTCAAAATCGCGTCGTGAAATGCAGGCGAACATTGACATTGGGAATGTGCGTGATCGCTGGGATGGGTTCATGGCTTGAACTTCATCCGTCTTGCTTGTCTATTTCTGAAGGTTCTCGCCCTCTCGTCCTCTGCAGGTAAGCGTGAGGCAAGGGATGTGAAAGTAGTGCCGAAGGCCCTGGACTGCGTGCAGCCCTGCTGCCGCTTTCCTCAAGTGCAGCCTGCTGCACGTTCCACCGCGACGAAGTCGCCAAGCTTTTCTGAACGCGTCACGCTATAAGCGAGTGTCGCCATCGCCACAGCAGGCTGTGGACTCTGGAAAGCGGCAGCAGGGCTGCACGCAGTCCAGGGACGCTGCGCGTCACAACGTCCGGATCTGTCGGGTAGTTATCCTTCTACTAGGTGAGCCAAGATGGTAGCACGCTAGAAGACACTTCAACGGCACCACTCACCCATCATCCCGCCACCGCTTCGTGAGGTCGCTGTACGAATCGATGCGGCGATCGCGGAAGAAAGGCCAGATGCGGCGGAAGTCCTCCATGGCCTTGATGTCACAGGGCACCATGAGAATCTCCTCATCACTGGGTGACGCCTTGGCGACAATCTCACCATAGGGATTCGCCACAAACGACTGGCCCCAGAACTCGGTCTCCTCCTCCACGCCCACGCGGTTCACGGCGGCGACGTAGCATCCGTTCGCCACGGCATGACCGCGCTGCACGGTTTCCCAGGCGGTGTGCTGGGCCTTGCCAAGCTCGGCCTTCTCGCTCTTCAGCCAGCCGATGGCGGTAGGATAAAAAAGAATCTGCGCACCGCTCATGGCGGTGAGGCGGGCCGCTTCCGGGTACCACTGGTCCCAGCACACGAGCACGCCGAGGCGGCCACGCTTCGTGTCCCACACCTTGTAACCCAGGTCGCCGGGCGTGAAGTAGAACTTCTCATTGAATCCGGGATCCTCGGGGATGTGCATCTTGCGGAACTTGCCCATGTACTCTCCATCTGCATCGATGATGGCGGCGGTGTTGTGATACAGGCCGATGGCACGCTTCTCAAACATGGAGGCGATGATCACCACGCCGAGTTCACGCGCGAGATCGCCCAACTGCTTCGTGGTGTCACCGGGAATGGGATCCGCGAGATCAAAGAGCGCGGTCTCCTCACGCTTGCAGAAGTAGGGCGTGAGGAAGAGTTCCTGCAGACACACCACGTGCGCGCCGCGCTTCGCGGCTTCGCGGATCAAGGCGATGTGCCGGCGGAGGTTGTCCGCCTTGTCCTCGGTGGCATGCGTCTGGATGAGGCCAAGATTGATGATGCTGCTCATGAATTATGGATGGACCCAATGTGGTACGATGCAAATGGAAGGCTGGAGAACTTCTGTTTCATAGGCATAATGCGCGCGATGAAAGTCCCCTGCCGCCCGCTTGTCCTTTTCACCGGCCTCCTCGCTGCGCTGCTCCTGACCCAGTGCGCGGACACGAAGCACCGCATGGTGGTGAGCGTGGCCCAGCAGCGCATCGCCGTTTTTAGCGAGGGAAAACCCATTGCCGTGTTTCCCGTGAGCACGTCCAAGTTCGGCCTTGGGGACTATCCCGGCTCCAACTTCACCCCGCTGGGCCGCTTCAAGATCGCGAAGAAAGTCGGTGATGGCCTGCCTCCCGGCGCCAAGCTGAAGGACCGCCGGTTCACCGGTGAGATCGTCCCGGTAAATGCCCCGGGCCGCGACCCGATTGTGAGCCGCATCCTGTGGTTGAAGGGCATGGAGCCGCAAAACGCCCGCGCCTACGACCGCTACATCTACATCCACGGCACGGCGGAGGAACGCACCCTCGGCACCCCTGCCAGCTACGGTTGCGTCCGCATGGCTTCACGGGATGTGATCTGGCTGTACGACGTGGTGGGCAAAGGCGCCCGTGTGGACATTCTCCCCGGGCCGCTGCCGCCGGTGAATGCCCTGCCCAGGTAACTCTGCCATCTTCCTTCTCAGGGATCTCGTGATAGCTCCCACTCACTCACCCGCAGCTTCGTGACCTGCGCGCGGGAGTTGTCGGCTTCAAACGACAAGCCCAACGTCCCTGGCTGCGCAGGAACTCGTGCAGCCAGGGAATACGCTCCGTGGACGAAACACTCAACCATGCCCTGCTCCACGAAGAGCTTCACTTGAACAGGCTTCGCTGCTGGCAATTCCACTGGCAACTCGCTCCAGCATTCGCCGGCAGGATCCAGAATGCGGATCTGATCGCGCTTCAAGAGGACCTTGCCGAGCGGAGCGATGTTCATCCGTATTTCATCACCTCCCTCAGGCAGGGTGACAGCGAATTCCACGGCAAGCCGCTGCCAGTTCTCTTCGATGGTATGGGCCTGCTTACCCATCGTGAAATCCGGCTTCTCAACCCACGGCAGCTTCTTGAAGGTTTCCGCGACATTGGCTGGTAGCCTCGTGCCCAAGCGACCATCGGGCAGCACGTGCACTTCTCGTGGCAGGGCAAGATGACCGCCCCAATGCTGCTTTCCCGGCTTCGATGGTTTGAGGGGAATCCAGCCAAACAGCACCGGCATTTCGCCATCAAAGTCAATCTGCGCGGCGCACAAGTCTTTGCCATCGAGTTGGCCCTCGGGCTTTGATTTCCACGGACCCAAGGGTGACTCACTGCACCAGTACACCGGCGGTCCCACGGCGCGGTCATAGATGCTGGTCAGCAGAATCCAACGCCCACCGAGGCGGAACATCTGCGGGACCTCCGGCTCGCCGATGTTGCCCGGATCCAGGATGGGTCCGTGGTCCTTCCACACCTTCAGATCCGGCGAGGTCGCCAGGCTCACGGCTCCCGCAGTCTCCTTGGGCCGGTCCTTTATCCAGGTGGTCATCACGCATCCCCACTGCTTCATTTCCGGAATCCAGAAGACGAAGGGATCACGCCGGCGCTGGTAGTAGCCCGCCGGGGGAACGCTGAAGTCCCGGGGCGCGCAATCCCAATGCCGCAGGTCGTTGCTGGTGGAGCTGACCATTCGCCCCTCCGCGTGACCGTAGAAACTGCGGAACACGCCGGGCTCGGGACCACGAAACACACCCAGCACGAAGTAGGGCCGCATCCAATCCTCCGGCTTCACCTCGCCATGGGTGAGGGGGACCTCGGACCACTGCAGCCAGTCGCTCGAGGTGGAGATGGCGAGGGCGGCCTCATATTTCCCCGGCTTCAGGTAGTAAAGATGACAACGGCCCTCATGAAAGAAGGGGTGCACGTCTCCGAGGGCATGGTCCTTCGGCTTGAAATGCCACTGGGCGGTGCCTTCCTGTGCGGGCAAAGGGCACGAAACCAGGAACAGACCCGCCAGAAGGAACCACAAACACATCATCGTGCGTTCACTACGTCGATGCCGGCCCACTGTTCGCGGCAAATGTGACGTCTTTGCGGCCTGCCCGAGGGGCTGCGCCGTATCCCCTCTTTCCGCTTGCGCAGGGGGGCCGAAAGGCCTTGGTTGCCTGCCCTCTTTACCCCACCCCTGCCATGCCCGAAGACAAGAAAGATACCGCCTCCATGGAAAAGCTCGTGAGCCTCTGCAAGCGCCGCGGCTTCATCTACCAGTCGAGCGAGATCTACGGCGGTATCGCGGGCTTCTGGGACTACGGCCCCCTGGGTTCGGAACTCAAGCGCAATCTGCGCGATACCTGGTGGCGCGCCATGACCCGTGAACGTGAAGATGTGGTCGGCCTCGACGCCACCATCATCATGCACCCCAACATCTGGAAGGCGAGCGGTCACGTGGATACCTTCAGCGACCCGATGAGCGACTGCCTTCTGACCAAGAAGCGCTTCCGCTCCGACCACGTCGATCTCCAGAGCGGCATGGTGTATCGCTTCACCGGCGCGACCGGTGCTGAGGACACGAAGAGCGATGTCCCCTTTGCCGTGCTCGCCCCCCAGGGCAAGCCGCGTGAGTCCGCGCTGAAAATCGCGAAGCTCTTTTACGAGCAGCGCGGTGTGAAGTCCCCGGAACCGACCGGCGGAGAGACCGGCGAGAAGGTGGAGAACACCCGTGCCTTCAACCCCGAGAACGGCGCGCAGCTCACCGAGCCGCGCCCCTTCAACTTGATGTTCCGCACCTTCGTGGGTCCGACCGCCACGGACGCGGATGTCGCCTATCTTCGTCCCGAAACCGCACAGGCCATCTTCGCGCAGTTCAGGAACGTGGTGGACAGCTCCCGCGTGAAGGTGCCCTTCGGCATCTGCCAGATCGGAAAGGCCTTCCGCAACGAAGTGACCCCGAAGAACTTCACCTTCCGCTCGCGTGAGTTCGAGCAGATGGAACTCGAGTTCTTCATCAAGCCGGACGAAGCGATTGAAATCCTCACCGGCGCTCCTGCACAGCCTTGGACTGAAGGCGCCGACCTCTCCGAGCCGCAGCCGAACTGGGGCTGGGACCTGTGGCACCGCTATTGGGTCGCCCAGCGCACCGAGTATTACAATTCCATCGGTCTCGGCACCGATGTGCTCGACTACTACACGCAGTCGGCGGACGACCTCGCGCACTACGCGCGTGCCTGCACGGACATCCTCTTCAAGTTCCCGTTCGGCACGGATGAACTGGAAGGCGTTGCCGCTCGTGGTGAATTCGACCTCAGCCAGCACCAGAAGCACAGTGGCAAGCCGCAGGAATACTTCGATGATGAACTGAAAGCCGCCGCTGCCAAGCTGACCGACGAGCAGAAGGAAGCTCTCATCCAGAAGCGCATCGCCGCCGAGCAGGCCAAGACCAAGGGCACACCACTCACCGAAGCAGAAGTGCGCACGTGGTTCGACCGCCTCTTCAAGGGCTTCTATGTGCCCCACGTCATCGAACCCTCCGCCGGTCTCGACCGCCTCGCGCTTGCCGTGCTGGCGAATGCTTTCTTGGAGACCGAGAAGGTCGATGAAAAGGGGAAGAAGGAAGTCATCACCGTGATGCGCCTGCATCCCCGCATCGCCCCCATCAAGGTGGGTGTGTTCCCGCTGCTGAAAAACAAGCCTGAACTCGTGGGCAAGGCTCGCGAAGTCTACGATCTGCTCAAGAAGCACATGAACTGTTTCTACGATGAGACAGCCAGCATCGGTCGCCGCTACGCCAGGCAGGACGAGGCAGGCACGCCTTTCGGTGTGACCATCGACTTCGACACCCTCGGCGAAAAAGGTGACGAACTGAAGGACACCGTCACCGTGCGCGAGCGTGACAGCAACGCCCAGCACCGCATCAAGATCAGCGAGCTCCTCGGCTGGCTGATCGAGCGCGTGCGGTAGGTCCTACTGCGAAGAACAGTCCCCTACACTTCGCTCGGGCACATGGGTCCTGGGAGCGCTGGCCTCTGGCCGGCTGCCCTTGGACGTTCTACGCCTCAGACGGTTGACGACACCATTGCATCTCCGGATGGTCATGCACCTCCGCGATGACGCCCCCCTTCCCCGAACTCGACTGGCATGAGCCTCTGCCGCTGCACGGCTGGTTCCTCGTCGCGCCGTCGCGTCAGTTGAAGCGTGGCGCGGTCACCACCTTCGACCTGTCCGACCTGTCTCTCGTGGTGTTTCGCGGAGAAGACGACGTCGTGCGCGCCGTGCAAGCCCACTGCCCGCACATGGGCACGCATCTGGCCCACAGCTCCGTGCACGGGTCCTCGCTGCAATGTCCCCTGCACCACTGGCGTTTCGAATGCGGCAGCAGTGGCACCTCCCCTGGCTGCGCTGGCCCCGGAGCCTCCGCGCTCCTGCAGCCACGCCCCGCGCTCCACTCCTACGCCGTGCGGGAAGCCTGCGGTGCCATCTGGGTCACTCCGCGCTCCGAGTCCAGCGCCCAGCCCTTCCCCTTCTTCGACGGCGTCTCACCAGACTCGCTCGTGTACAAACAGGGCACGCCCGTCTTCCTCCGCTGTCCCTGGCAGGCCGTGGTGGCGAACGCTTTTGACCTCAATCATTTCCAGACCGTCCACGCCCGCGCCCTGCACGGCACCCCGACCATCGATGACCAAGGGCACCGCCTGGAGTTTCGCTATGTCTCCAAGGTGACCGGCGACGAATTGGCGGACCGCATCATGCGCAAGGTGTCCGGCAATTCCATCGATGTGACGATTCACTGCTGGGAGGGCTCGGTACTCACGGTGAAGACACGCACCCAGCGCCGGGAGACCTTCCTGTGGCTCAGCTTCCTCCCCGTGGAGGGCGGCACCGTGGTGAAACCCGTGTACGCCGTGCCTCGTGGGTCCGCACCCCTGCTGGCCCGGCTCCGCGTGCAGGTGGCCGGATGGCTTTTCCACGCGTTCCTGAAGAAGGATATCCGCATTTTGGAACGGATGCGCTTTTCTCCGAGGCTGACACCGGAGGAAGATCCGTATCTTTGCAAGTATTTGAGCTTTGCCGCACGCCAAGGCTCCGGTAGCATCCCCCAACCTCACTCCCCGCAGCCGCTATGATCCGCCTCGAGCTCCTCCTCACTCTGCTTACGCTGGCCTGCATCACCAGCCTCTCTGCCCAGCAACCCGCCGCCCCAGCGCCAGCTCCCACGCCTGCGCCGTCTGTCGCGCAACCCGTGGTAGACACTCCCCCCGCAGCCACCCCGGCTCCCGCGCCCGCTACACCAGCAGCACCCGGTGCGGCTCCAGCTGCTGCAGCACAGCCTACGCTCGAAAAACTCGCCGCGGAAAATCCCAACCATGAGCAGCTCCGTGTGCTGCGCGATGGCATCATGGACGCCATGAACCGCAAGGACATGGAAAGCCTCGTGAGCTTCCTGCATCCCTCGGTCGTCTTCACCACCATGAATGGCGACGTGGCCCGCGGTCGCCAGGGCATCCGCGAGTATTACAACAAGATGATGGTCGGCCCCAATCGTGTGGTCGACAGCGTGACGGTGAAGCTTATCGCCGATGAACTCACCGCCCTGTATCTGAATGACAGCATGGGCATCTGCCACGGCTCCACTCAGGATGTGTACACCCTGAAGGGTGGCCAGCGCCTGGACATCAATGCGCGCTGGACGGCCACCATGATCAAGGAGGACGGCAAGTGGCTCGTGGTCGCGATTCACTACTCCACCAACATGTTCGACAACCCCGTGCTCACCGCCGTGCAGAAGACGATGATGATGGTCGGCATGGGCTGCGCCGTCGTGGGTCTCCTGCTGGGAATGATGATTGGCCGGAAGACCGGCGGTCGTCGCTGAAACTTGAGCTTTGCCGCGTGTGACTTTAGCTTCCCGCGGTCATGTCCTTCCCTGAGTCCCGCGCGATACCCAACCGGCTGAACCTTCTGCTGCTCGCAGGAGCGGCCGTGGCGGCGGGTGTCTTGCTGCATGCGGCGTCCCACGCGCCCGCGTGGTGGCAGACGTTGCTGGCGATGGTGGCGTTCTCTTTCGTGAACAACACCATTTTCTCGCTGCTGCACGAGTCCGTGCACGGCATCTTCCATTCGAATCGCACGGCGAATGAATGGGGCGGGCGGGTCGCGGCAGCCTTCTTCCCCACCGCGCTCACCTTCCAGCGCATCTTCCACCTGCGGCATCATCGGAACAACCGCACGGAGGTGGAGCAGTTCGACTACCTGCGCCCGGAGGATAACAAATTCCTGAAGTACACCCAGTGGTACTGCATCCTCACCGGCCTCTACTGGACTGCCTCGCCGCTAGGCATGATCATGTACCTCGTCTGGCCGGGCGCGTTTCAGCTGAAGGCGTTGCGTTCGGACAACTCGCGCTTTGCCCAACAAACCGCTGCGGATGCGATGCTGGAGGGGTTTGACAAGGCGCCGAGTGGGAAGATTCGCGTGGAGATTCTCTTCACGCTCGCGGTGCAGGCCGCCCTTTTCATTTTGAGTGATGCCACATGGCAGGGCTGGCTCCTGTGTTATGCGACCTTCGCCGTGAACTGGAGCTCGCTTCAGTATGCGGACCATGCGTGGTCAGAGCTCGACCCGAAAGAAGGCGCCTGGAATCTGAAGGTGAACAAGGTCGTGCAGTGGCTCTTCTTGAACTACCACCATCACAAAGCGCATCACCAGCATCCTGACGTGCCCTGGGTGCATCTGCACAAGCATGTGGATTTCACCGAGCCACGCCCCTCCTTCCTGCGTATTTATCTGAGCATGTGGCGCGGTCCGCGTCCCATGCCAGAGAAACCAGAAACATGAAGCGTGGAAGCGGAGTAGAATGGCTGAGCTTCGCCGAGAGCCTGCGCTTTGCCAGACGTCACCGGCGCTACTTCGGCATCTTCCTGGTCATCTACGGACGCTCGCTGCTGCGCTGGAGGAAGATGCATGCTGCCCGTGTGGGCTACGCCTTCCTGCAATTGTTTGACGACTACATGGACGGTGATCGCACGTGGGACGGTTCCCTCGATGCACTGGCCGCACGCATGCAAGCGGAGTGGGACTCGGGTGTTTTTGCTGAGGACATTCCCCTCTCCCAACTCGGTGAGGCTTTCTGGAAAGAGCTCGAAGCCGCGCCCGAAGGCCGCACGGATGTGTATGCACTGCTGCAAGCGATGCATTTCGACTCGCAGCGTCGCGTCCAGCGATTGTTGCTGGATGAGCAGACCCTGCACGCGCATCTGCATCGCACCTTTTACCACTCGGTGGATATTCTTCTGGTCGTGTCTGGATTACAGACCCGCGCGAGGGAGGTGCCTGGTTTGGTGAAGGCGTTAGCGTGGTGTTCCGTGGTGAGGGATTTTGATGATGATGTGGCGGCGGGGATCATCAATGTTCCGCAGAAGGTGGTGGAAGCTGCGCGCTTGAGAGAAGGTGGTTCCGCTACAATCACCACTCACACACCCGAAGTCGCCGCGTGGCTGAATGAGGAACACGCGAAGGTGAAGGAACACCTTGAGCAGGCACACGCGAATCTCACTGAAGTCTCCACGAAGGAGCCGGAGGCGGCGAAGCTGCTCAGGGTGTTTCAGAAGTCCGTCGAAAAGTACGCTTCTCGCTGAGCACGTGAAATCACGCACGAGGTGAGCACAGGCCCAAGGAGAGGGGACATTCCTGTCCCCTTTCGAGGCGTGCTACATCCCCAAGACTAAAATCACCCATGCGCGTGCACGGAGCGACCGTCCCGCAGGGAGCGGCACTAGCCTAGTGCCGTCATATGCAGCGTTGCCACGCGAGCAGCTTGGAAGCGTCTTTACAGCTTCGAAAGAAAAGGCTCCGCATCCCACTTTGCCCACCACCGGCACTAAGGCTAGTGCCGCTCCCTGCGAACCGCTCGCCTCCTTCGTGGGACGTGCGACCTGAATGATGCATTTACGCGTCGCGAATGGGGACAGAAATGTCCCCACTCCCTGGCAGCTATTCCAGGTCCGGGACAAGCTTTCTAGCCTACTTTCCCCCCAACAAATCCGGCCGGTTCGCCTTCGTGCGCTCCAACGCCTGCTCCTTGCGCCACTTCGCAATCTTCCCATGGTCACCGGAAAGCAAGATGTCAGGCACCTTTATGCCGCGCCATTCAGCAGGACGCGTGTAGTGCGGATGGTCCAGCAAACCGGACTCACCGAACGACTCCTGCACCGCGCTTTCATCATCGCCCAGCACTCCAGGCAGCAACCTCACGATGGCATCGATCATCACCGCAGCGGCGATCGCGCCATTCGTGAGGACGTAGTCTCCGAGACTCAACTCTTCATCCACGGAGCTCTCCACGATGCGCTGGTCCACGCCTTCGTAGTGACCGCACAGAAAGATAAGATGCTGTTCCTTGCTGAGCCTCACGGCATCCGCCTGCTTGAAGGGCTTGCCTTGCGGCGTCATCAGCAGCACGCGACTCTGCGGTGTGCGCAACGGCTCCAGCGCCGCGAAGATGGGCTCCGGCCGCAGCACCATGCCCGGGCCGCCACCATAGGGTTCATCATCCACCTGGCGATACTTCCCCATGCCCTGTTCACGCAGGTCGTGCACACGATACTGAAACAACCCCTTGTCCCGCGCACGCCCCATGATGCTGGAGCCCAGCGGAACGTTTACGACTTCGGGAAAGAGGGTGATGATATCGGCAAGCACAGTGTACCACCCCTATCGCTCAAGTTGGACTTGGGCAAGCAGGAGGAACAAGGCTGCTTGCTTTGCCTAGCTCTTACGGAGCCTTGGTGGCTGGTGCTGACCTGACTTTCACCAAGGTGATTTTCAATTCCGAAGAGCTGGCCTCTCGCAAGGATCCCTGCGGAATCGGCGCGCTGCTGGACTCATCGGTGCCGGCCGGCAATTGGAGTCGAAAGCTCAGGTTCCGCCCAATGGGAATTCCAGTCTCCTTGTCCACTCCCTCGATGCGCACTTCCGCCGACGTAAGCATTTTTGAGGTCCCATTGAAAATCCGGTAGTTCAGGTAACTCGGGCTCAAGTTCCCCGAGATCGCTCCCACGAACTTCACCTGGGCCAACTCCTCCGCGGTGAGTTCCGGCCCCGTATCGACGCTTTCGGGGACCTTGGGCGCCGCTTCGTTTGGCACCGGTTGAACCACGGGATGCGCCTTTTCCCACTCCTCAGTGAATTTAGTCACCCTCTCGCCCTCCTCCATGCGCAAGCGGTTGGCCTCCTCATAAGAGTAGTGCAGTTCACGAGCCTTCCCGGTGAAACGATCCACTTCCACGAGGGTCGTTCCACTGGGGACAAGGACGATATTCCTGGAAAGGCCAAACCAGATGGCCAGGGCTCCGACAACGCCACCGGCGAAAAAGAGGAGTATGGATTTCATGGAGAGACCAGATTGTCCGTCATTGGCACAAAACAGATTACAACACCCTATGACGTAATCACGCCGGAAACATTCATGCCGCATATCAAGCCATGGCAAAAAGAGCGCGAGCCGAGCATTCAGGCAAGCCCTTCCTCAGGACTGTGACTGCATGAAGCCGGGATTCAATTCTCCTTCTTGGCCGGAACCTTCGCAGCCTCAGCTCTGAGCCTGTCTCGCACATCAAGCAAATCGGCAACCTTGCTCCTCAACCCGTTCATCACTTGCGTGATGTCATGCTTGCTCAAGGGATTGGTGAGCCGTTCTTGCTCCATTTCGTGAAAATACCGTTCGTAGCCTGAGACCTTCTCCTTCACGGCTTTTATTTCGCCCTGGTCTCCCTTGTTCTTTTCCAGCTCCGCCAGGCGCAGACGAGCGCCTTTCAAGTCTTCCGCCATGTCCATCAAGTCATTGGCGCAGCCCCTGAAGTAGTGCTGGACTGCCTTTTCATACTCCTCCAGCTCCTTCTTCGCTGCTGCCAAATCCTTTTCTGCCAGTTCAAGCGGGGTCTGTGCGCTCGCGGATTTTTTCACCTCCTTCTTGTCTTCGGGCGCATCCGCTGAGACTGGCGAAACAAAGGAAAACGCCGTGAAGAGAACGACGATCAAAGCGTGACGCAGAACATCCATTGGTGCCAAAGAATAGCAAAAACCAGATGATGGCGTCAAGAACCCGACCGGCACATCCGCGTCACCGCAACATCGACTTCAAATCGCGCTCCAACCTCTCCCGCTCTACCTCCAGTTCCTTGATCCGTTGCCGCAAGTTGGAGATGCGTTGAAAAGCTTCCAGCAAAGGCCTGTCTTGCTCCTCCATCGCCCTCGCCACTTTTCTATACTCCATCAATTCCGTCTTAAGCGTCTTCACCTCGGAAGCATGAGGATTGGATACTTCCAGAGTTTCCAACTTGGCGGTCGCCTCATCAATTCTCTTCTCAATCATCCAGACATCACTTCCGCAAGTCCTCCCGAGTCGAGCCGTCTTGCTCTCGCTCTGAAGCTTCGTCTGAAACTCGCTGACCTCATGGTTGATCTGCGCCACCCGGGATTCCATCGCCTTCCTGCCAACTTCATCGGAGTCAGGCTTCTTCTCCGTCACGAGGGACGGAGCTTGCGCATACACCCCTCCCGCCAGCCACAACGTGGCGAGCACAAAAGCAACATGGCAAACACGCGTGAGCATGTTTGCCATGGTACCGAAATCGACAAAAACTGGCAAGAGGAGGCTTACACGTCCTCATCCCCATCACTCTCACCTGCCTTGCGGCCGCGGAGCTTGGCTTCGATGAAGGCGTCAATGTCGCCGTCCATCACGGCCTGGATGTTGCCGGTCTTCTCACCGGTGCGGTGGTCCTTGGCCATTTGATACGGCTGGAAGACGTAGCTGCGGATCTGGTTGCCCCAGGCCACATCGCCCTTCTCGCCGTACTGGCGCTCCATCTCGGACTTCTTTTTGTCCTGCTCGAGCTGGTACAGCTTGGCCTTGAGCATGTGCATCGCCATTTCACGATTCTTGCCCTGGGAGCGCTGGACCTGACAGTTCACGATGATGCCCGTGGGCCCGTGGATGAGGCGTACGGCCGTCTCCACCTTGTTCACGTTCTGGCCACCCTTGCCGCCGGCGCGGTAGGTTTCAAACTTCACGTCCGCTTCGTTGAGTTCAATGCCACCGTCGTCCTCGATGTCGGGCGTCACGTCCACACTGGCGAAGCTGGTGTGGCGTTTCTTGGCCGCATCGAAAGGCGAGATGCGCACGAGGCGATGCACGCCGCGCTCGCAGTTCAGCTTTCCGAAGGCGTAGTCACCGGTCACCCTGAAGGTGGCGTTGCGCACGCCCACTTCTTCACCCGGTTGGAAGTCCACCATCTCCACCTTGTAGCCGGAGCGTTCGGACCAGCGGGTGTACATGCGCAGCAGCATGTCCGCCCAGTCGCAGGATTCGGTGCCGCCTGCGCCGCAGTGAATGGTCATGAATGCGCCGGTCTTGTCATACTCACCGCTGAGCATGATCGTGAGCTCGAAGTCGCCCAGCGCCTTGTCGAGCGCGGCGTATTCCTTCTCCACCTCTTTCCAGGAGGCGAGATCGTTCTCGTGCTCGGCGATTTCACCCAGCACGAAGAAGTCGGCCAGCCGCGTTTCCAGCGCCGCCAGCGGTTCGAGCTGGCCTTTGATGGCATTGACTCGACCGATGACCTTGCGCGCTGCGTCCTGGTCATTCCAGAACTCAGGTGTGGCGGTCTTCTCTTCCAGCGTTTCCAGTTCGGATTTCAGCTTCGCGACGTCAAAGATACCTCCGGAGCGCTCCGAGGCGGCCCTTCAGGCTCTCGGTGTCGAAGGCTTGCATATCAGTGACGACGGTCTTTGCTTGGTCCATAGGTCAGGTAGCCATACGATGGCGGCTGCGCAAGGGAAGATACGCGCCTGACCAGCAGGGGGCGCCTATTCTATTCCTTGACCGTGAACCCCTCGGGCGTCATGCCCACGAAGTACACATCGTGATCCGGCCGTGAGCCCGGCGTGTGGAAGTCCAGCATCACCAGTTCCTCATCCTGCGTGACGAAGCCGTGGGTGGTACCCGGCGGAAGGCGGAGGAAGTCACCGGTGGCCAGCTTGAAAGGCTCTCCATTCAGAATGGCGGTGCCGCTGCCGGAGAGGACGTAGTAGAATTCCTCGGCCACCTTGTGATAGCTCACACCGGTGGTCTGGTGCGGCTCAATGCAGACGCGGTAGGCCGTGGCGGCGAACTCGTCCTCGGGCGCAATCAGCGACTCAATTTTGTAGGGGCCGAGCCGTTGGACGAATGAGGGCGAGGTGCCCCGGTAGTGGACGATTCGAAAGGGGGTGGCCATGGGGATTCGGGGTGAGGTTTAACTAGCCGCGCGATGATGAAGGCTAAACATATGCCCATGCAGGCATTTTCTCATGGGCATTCATTTATTTTTTGGTAGAACCTTCACATTCAACTTCCGAGAGAAGTTGTGCCATAGACGCGTTTTTTCTCGCTTCGCCCGCGATCCATGTCTTCCTCCGCCCCCGCTTCACCACCCAGCCGGCATTCGATGCGCCGCGTGGTGACCGCCAGCTTCGTGGGCACAGCTATCGAGTGGTACGACTTCTTCCTCTACGGGACGGCAGCGGCGCTGGTCTTCAACAAGCTCTTCTTCCCCAACTTCGATCCCCACACCGGCACCATGGCCTCCTTCGGGACTTTTGCAGTGGGCTTCTTTGCACGTCCCTTGGGTGGGGTGATTTGCGGATACTTTGGCGACCGCATCGGGCGCAAATCGATGCTGGTGACCACGCTCATGATGATGGGGCTGGCCACCTTCGCCATCGGTCTTCTGCCTACGTATGAGAAAGCAGGCGTCCTCGCGCCCATCCTTCTGGTGTTGCTCAGGTTCATTCAGGGACTCGGCGTGGGCGGTGAGTGGGGCGGCGCGGTGCTCATGGTGGTGGAGCATGCAGAAAAGGAAAAGCGAGGTCTCTACGCAAGCTGGGTGCAGGCCGGAGTGCCTGCGGGCATGCTGCTGGCCACGGGCGTGATGAGCTGCTTCAACCTGATGCCCCAGGGATCCTTCCTCGCGTGGGGCTGGCGGGTGCCCTTTCTGCTTGGCATCCTGCTCACCGGCATCGGCTTCTTCATCCGCATGCAGGTGCTGGAGAGTCCCGTGTTCGAGCAGTCCAAGAAGGAGAAACCGCTCCCCACGATGCCCGTGTTGGAGGTGTTGAAAACGCATCCGGGCAATGTCCTGCTCGCCATGGGAGCACGTCTCGCGGAGAACGCCTTCTTCTACATATTCACCATTTGGGTGCTGACCTACGTTACGGAAAAACACGGTCTCCCAAAGAGCACGCCGCTGAACGGCGTGCTGCTGGGCTGTGCCATCCAGTTGGTCACCATTCCGTGGTTCGGCGCCATCTCGGATCGCGTGGGCCGTCGCCCGGTTTATCTGGCGGGCGCCTTCTTCCTGGTCCTGATGGCATTCCCGTTCTTCTGGCTGGTGGACACCCAAAACATGTGGTGGATCTGGGCCGCCATCGTCCTGGGAATGATTGGCCACTCCGCCATGTATGGGCCGCAGGCTGCGTTCTTCTCGGAACTCTTCGGCACCCGCACGCGCTACACCGGCACCTCCTTGGGCTACCAGCTCGCCTCACCTCTGGCAGGTGGACTGGCGCCACTCATTGCCACCGAACTTCTCCAGCGGAGCGGCAACGAGCCCTGGCCCATCGCGGTGTATCTCATCGTGATGGGAGCCATCACGATCACGTGTGTGTTCATTGCGGCGGAGACGAATCGGAAGTCGCTGGAGGGTGATAGTGATAGTGCGGGCAGCCGGGACGAATAGGCGAGAATACGCCAAATACGAGACGAGCGGAGCGAGCATCCAAAGGAGCGTGGACACTCTTGTCCGCCGTTCTGTGGCGCAGCGAAGTCTTTCATGCGACAACAGTGACGCCGCTCGTCAGAAGCTGCTGGTGGAATACGGCCCTGCCTGCCAGATGAAAGGAGATGGAACATCAGGGATAGCGGACAAGAGTGTCCGCGCTCCTTTCTTTTCCACCCCTACTCCACCCGCTCCATCGCCATCGCAATGCCCATGCCGCCGCCGGCACACAAGGTCGCCACGCCACGCTTCAGTTCTTCGTCTTCGAGGATGTGCAACAGGGTCACCAGCACGCGCGCGCCGCTGCAGCCCACCGGATGCCCCAGGGCAATGGCGCCACCACGGCGGTTCAGCTTCGCGCGATCCACACCGAGTTGCTCAGCGCACGCGAGGGTCTGTGCGGCGAAGGCTTCGTTAATCTCCATGGCGTCGACTTGATCCATGGTCCAACCGGTTTCCTTCAGCAGACGCTGCACGGCAGACACCGGTCCCAGTCCCATGGTGGCAGGCTCACATCCGGTCGCCACACCCGCCACAAGGCGGGCGCGTGGCTGCAGGTCGTACTTCCGCACCGCCTCCTCGGAAGCAAGCAGCAGCAGTGCCGCGCCATCATTGATGCCGGAGGAATTGCCCGCCGTGACCGTGCCATCCTTGCGGAAGGCCGGCTTCAACTTCGCCAGCTTTTCCAGAGTGGTATCCGCGCGCGGATGTTCATCGTGGGTGACCGGGCCCGCCCTGGTTTCCACCGGCACGATTTCCCGCTCAAAGGCTTCCGCAGCAGCAGCCGCACGCTCCTGACTCGTGAGCGCAAAGGCATCCTGCGCCTCGCGGGTGATGCCACAGGTCTCCACGATGCGCTCCGCCGTCTCTCCCATGCCGAGCTTGAGAATGGGGTCCGTGAGGCCATCCACAAAAATGGAATCTTCCAGCGTGGCATTCCCCAGCTTGCTGCCCTCACGCACATGGCGCGCGTAGTGCGGCGCGCGGCTCATCGATTCCACTCCGCCTGCCAGCACGACTGAGGACTGACCGGAGGCGATGGCATCCGCCGCCAATGCCACAGCTTTCATGCCGGAGGCGCACACCATGTTCACCGTGAACCCAGGCACGCTCTGCGCGAGGCCCAGTCGCAGCACGAGCTGACGCGCCACATTCATTCCCGAGCCTGCCTGCAACACCTGGCCCAGGATCACTTCATCCACCTGGCCCTCCAGTTCATCCGGCACCACGGCCTGCGCCACGGTGAGCGCCAGATCCGCAGGCGACAGCTCCTTCAGCCCGCCACAGAAGCGGCCTATGGGCGTGCGCTTCGCCTCGACAACGTAGATGGGTGCGGACCATTTCATGCTAGGACGGACTGGCGCTGCTGGAAACACTCGGACGGCATTACTCGGGGTGATTGTATCACAGGCGTGAACTCCATGCGATCCAGCACGTCCCGCTGGAGGTCGATTCCCGGAGCCAGTTCGATCAGCGCAGGTCCCTGGGGGGTCAATTCAAAAACGGCACGCTCGGTGACATAAAGCACCTGCCTGCCCTCACGAACCGCCGTGGGGCCGTGAAAGCACACCTGCTGCACCTGCTTCACAAACTTCGAGTGCTTCCCCTCTTGCAGTATGCGCAGCCCTCCCTCCCGCATTTCTACGGCGAGGTCCCCGGCCCTTAGCGTGCAGCAGAAGACCAGTCGCTTCGCGCTCTGGGCGATGTTCACAAAGCCACCCACACCCGCGAATCGACCGGACATCATGCTCACATTCACACTGCCTTCCGCATCGATCTCCGCCGCGCCGAGGATCGCAATGTCCATGCCGCCGCCATCGTAGAAGTCGAATTGGGAGGGCTGGTCAATCACCGCCTCCGGACGATGACTGCAGCCAAAGCTCAAGCCGGAGGCCGGTACACCGCCAAAGGGACCGCTTTCCACGGTCAGCGTGAAGTCCTTCAACCTGCCGGTCTCCGCCGCCACCGAGGCCACGGCCTCCGGCAGGCCGATGCCCAGATTCACCATTTCCCCGGGACGAATCTCCTGCAGGGCACGTGCACCAATGATCTTGCGCTCGGAGAAGGCAAGACGCGGAGGCTCCAGCTTCTCCCCCATGGCGGTGACATACGCTTCGTTGAACTGCTCACCGAAAGTCTGCGCGTGCTGCTCCGCATCAGACACCACGACGTAATCCACCAGCGCCCCCGGTACGCGCACCGCCTTGGGATCCACGCTGCCTTCCGTGATGCGCTCCACCTGGGCGATGACGATGCCGCCATGATTCCGCGCCGCTTGGGCAATGGGCAATACTTCACCCACCAGGCCCTCACGTTCCATGGTGAGATTCCCCCGGGCGTCCGCACTGGTGGCGCGGATGAGTCCCACATGAATCGGCACCGCGCGGTAGCGCAGCCAGTCCTCGCCATCCATGACCATGCGCTCAATCAAGGGCTCCGTGGTACGCGCGTTCATGCGTCCGCCGGAGTGCACCGGATCGATGAAGGTATTCAGCCCCACCTTGGTGAAGATACCGGGGCGCTTTGCGGCAATCTCGCGAAACAGCACGCAGACCACCCCTTGGGGGAAGTTGTACGCCTCGATCTTGTTCTCCAGCGCCAGCTTGCCCAGCTTCGGCGCGAGATTCCAGTGACCGCCGATGACGCGCTTGAGCAGGCCCTCGTGCGCGAGGTGATTCAATCCGCGCGAGGCACGGTCCCCCTGCCCCGCGGCGTACATGAGCGTGAGATCTCGCGGCCCCTGCCCGGCGAGGAACCGGCGCTCCAGCGCTGCCGTGAGCATTTCCGGATGCCCGGCTCCCACGAAACCTCCCACCGCCACCGTGGCGCCATCCGGGATCGCCGCCACGGCCTCCTCCACGGACGTGATTCGCGTGACGGCCCTCATCCGCGCCAGCCTCCGTTCACTTCAATCGTCTGGCCGGTCACATACGACGCGAGCGGTGAGCACAGAAACAGCGCCACGTGCGCAATCTCCTCCACCGTGCCAAAACGGGCCAGCGGCACATTCTTCAGCATCTCGGCGCGCACGTTCTCTGGGATGGTCGCCGCCATAGAAGTGTCCACCACGCCCGGGGCGATGGCATTCGCACGGATGCCGCGCCTCGCCGCCTCGCGGCTGACCACGCGCATCATGGCCTGCACGCCGGCCTTCGCGGCGGCGTAGTTTGCCTGGCCGTAGAATCCCTGAATCGCCGCGATGCTGCCCATGCTCACGATGGCGCCGTGGTCACGCATGACCTCCAGCCCGTATTTGCAGCAGTGGAAGACGCCCGAGAGGTTCACGTCCATCACGGACTGCCACTCGTCCAAAGACATCTTCGCCACGGTGCGGTCGCGGATGATGGCGGCGTTGTTGATCAGGGCATCCAAGCCACCGCAGGTGTCGCGCACCTGGTGCATCATCGCCTGCACCGCCTCCGCGTTCGCCACGTTCGCCTCCACCACGAGGGTGCTCCCGGCGCGTTTTTGCTCAAGTTCCGCCGCGAGGGCTGCGGCATCTGCCGGGGTGCTTCCCATGCCCGGATGGTTGATCACCACCGTCGCTCCGGCGGTGTGAAAAGTGCGTGCCATGCACGCGCCGATACCCTGTGATGCCCCGGTGATGAGGGCGACTTTTCCTGTCAGATCGATGGCGATGCTCATGCCGGGCGCCATGAAATCGGAACGTCGGCAGGTCTGCAAGCCTTTACATACCGGCGAAAGGGCGGTTTCTTAGGCGTTTGCCCCCACCGCCATCTGGAGGAATTTCTTTTGGAAACAGCCAGCGCCATCCTCATCAACCGCAGCCGGCTCTCCGAAACCAGCCTGATTGTGCACTGGTGTTCCGAGGAGGCCGGTCTCTTCAAGACGGTGGCCAAGGGAGCACTCCAGCCCAAGTCGCCCTTTGCCGGGCGGCTCGACCTCTTCGTGACCTGCGAAGTGGTCTGGGTCCCCAGTCCGAAGACGGACCTCCACACGCTCCGCGAGGTGCACCTCACTCATCCCCGCCTGCAATTACGGACAAGTTATCTACGCGTCCTGGCCGCCACCTACTTTTCCAAACTGGTGGATCTTGTGGCGGAGAAGGAAACTCCTCTCGGCGGCATTTATGAATTGTTGAGGTTGAGCCTCGACTATCTCACGGAGCACGACCCCTCGGAACGATTGCTGCTGAGGTTCGAGGCGAAGCTTTGTTCAGAACTCGGGCTCGGAAATGACTCGCGCGGTGCTGCCGCCCTGTTGCATGATGTTTATCACCGGCCACTCCCCCCGCAGCGGCGCCAATTGCTGGAAGAAATGGTCAAAACCCCTAAACAAGAATCCCAAGACAATCGCGATTTCGCTTGATGGAAGCGCCGTCCATGCTTGTTGTGATCCTTTCGGCTTCAATCTGAACCCATGTCCTCAGAAAACCTCAACACGCTCCTCGAAGGACACCTGTCCAGTCTGCTGGATGCCGGTAAAATCGACGACGCGCTGAGGGTGGCCAGTACCGCCCTGCGCAACGCGCGCCAGGCCGCTGAAGAAGACGAGGCCAACCTCCCCCTGCTGGTCAACGCGCTTGAAACTCTCGCTGAGCTGCATCGGCAGGCAGGAGATTTCGAAAAATCCGAATCTCTCTACCAAGAAGGCATCGAAACCGGCGAACGCGCTGGCGTGGATACCTTCCAGATGGCCCGCCTCCGCTCCGGCCTCGCCACGCTTTATGATTTCAACCAGCGGGAGGAGCTGGCCATCCCGCTCTATGAGTCGGCGATTGAAGGCTATGACCGCATGGTACCGCCCCGTACGCACGACAGCGCGCAGATGCGGAACAACCTGGCGATGATTTACAAGAGCCTGGGCCGCTACCCGCTCGCCGAGCAGCATTACCTCATGGCTCTGGAGACGCTGGAGAAGGACTACGGCCGTGACAATGAACGTGTGGCCGCTGTCTTCAATAATCTGGGCGGTCTCTATTACACCGCCGGTTTTGCCGAGCAGGCGAAGGAGATGCACATGGAGGCGCTCGACATTCGCACGAAAGTGTTCGGTCCCGACCACCCGGAAGTGGCCCAAAGCTACAGCAACCTCGCCACCGCCTGCTACGAACTGCAGGACGACGCCGCCACCCAGCAGAATTACGAAAAGAGCCTGCGCATCCTCGAACAGAATATCGACACCTGCGCAGACAGCTACGAGGAAATCGGCATGGACTACGCCAATGTGCTGGAGTCCATGGGCGAAGACCGCAAAGCCGAGGTCCTGAAGAAGCGCATCGCGAAGGTGCTGCGGCGGTAAGTTACGCCACGGTTAAGGTGGCAGGAGTCAAGCCGAAGGCCTTGGACTGCGGCAGCCTGCTGCGGCGATGGTGATACTCGCTCGTAAGGTGATGCGTCTGGAAAAGCTTGGCGACTTCGTCGCGGCACGGCGCGCAGCAGGCTGCGCCGGGAGAAAGCGGCAGCAGGCTGCACGCAGTCCAAGGACGCTACGCGTCAGCATCCGCAGCCATGTGTCTTTTAGCTTCCTCCCCGGGATTCTCACGGTTCTGTGAACCTCACATTCCTGCACCCCGCGCTCATTACGTATTCATAAAGTACTTACGTTGAACGCGTGAACTACACGTTCACATCTTCCAAGTTGCCAAATCTCCGGCGCAATGCATAGATGGCAGTCCCTCGACCCGGACCTCAGGTACACGGCGAAGGCATCCGATGTCAGACAAAAAATCCTCGAGCTGGACTCTCGCGCTACTGGCGCTCGGGGTGGTGTATGGAGACATTGGTACCAGCCCGCTTTACGCGCTGAAGGAGACCGTTTCCCACGGCAGATTTGAAGCGGACAAGGTGCTCACGGTCTACGGGCCGGTGTCCCTGATGTTCTGGTCCCTGACCATCATCGTCACCATCAAGTACCTGCTGCTGCTCTCGCGTGCGGACAACCAGGGTGAGGGTGGGGTGTTCGCCCTCTATGCACTCCTGCGCCAACAGGCGGCGGGACTTTCCAAGCGGGCCATCGGCGTACTGAGCATCATTGCCCTTGTCGGGGCGGCCCTGCTCTATGGGGATGGCATCATCACCCCGGCGATTTCCGTGCTCGCGGCGGTGGAAGGCCTCTACGTCATCAATCCGGACTTGCCGCACTACATTGTGCCCGTGTGCGCGGCCGTCCTGCTCCTTGGGCTTTTCCTCGTGCAGCGGCATGGCACGGTGCGCATCGGTGCCAGCTTCGGACCGGTGATGTTGATATGGTTTTTCGTGCTGGCCGTCCTCGGCCTGACCAATCTGGTGAAGAGGCCCGACATCCTCGCCGCTCTGCTGCCCCACCACGGCTGGATCTACCTCATCTATGAGCGGTCGGAGGCCCTGCACATCATGGGCACGGTGCTGCTCTGCGTGACCGGGTGCGAGGCGCTGTATGCGGACATCGGCCACTTCAGCCGCACGGCGATGCAACGCTCCTGGGTCTTCGTCGCGTACCCGGCGCTGATCCTGAACTACCTCGGCCAGGGCGCACTGATCCTGAACAACCCCACGATGGTGGATCAGCCGAAGTTCAACCCCTTCTTCCAGATGGCTCCGGTGTGGTCGCAGTGGCCGCTGGTCATCCTCGCCACCGCCGCCACCATCATCGCCTCGCAGGCCATGATTACCGGCGTCTTCAGCCTGACGCAGCAGGCGGTGCAGCTCGGCTTCCTGCCACGGCTCAAGATTGTACACACCTCCACGGACACTCGTGGCCAGATCTTCATGCCGCAGGTGAATATGCTCCTGTGTGTGGCGTGCCTCGCCCTTGTGCTGGTGTTTCAGGAGTCCGGTTCCATCGCCGGCGCTTACGGCCTGAGTGTGTCCTCCGACATGCTCCTGAGCAGCATCCTGCTCTTCATGGTGATGACCCGTGTGTGGAAGACACCCACGTGGATGGCTGCCATCCCCGTCGGCATTTTCCTTTCCATGGAAATCGGCTACTGGCTGGGCAGCCTCACAAAGATACGCCACGGCGCGTGGATCCCGCTCGTCATCACCGCCATTCTGTGGACGCTCATGAAGACCTGGCGCGACGGTCGCGCCATCCTGGTGAAGCGAGTCACCCGCCAGCTCATCCCGGTGACTCACCTCGTGGAAGAGGTAAAGAAGAACAAAATCCTTCGCGTGCCGGGCATCGGCGTCTTCCTTTCCTCCTCCTCCGATGGCCTGCCCTTGGTGCTGCTGCACCACCTGAAGCACAACAAGGTGCTCCACCAGAACGCCGTCATCCTCACCGTGCGATTTGAGGAGGAGCCGTATGTAAAGAATGCCGACCGCATCCAGATTGTGGAGCTGCACGAGACCTTCTCCCGCATCATTCTGCGCTACGGATTCGCCGAGCAGCCGGAGGTGATGCGCGACCTCACCGCCGCACTGAAGAAGCAGGGCATCACCAAGCTGGGTGACATCAGCTACTACCAGAGCCGCGAACTCCTGCTCACTGACGGCAAGGGCCGCATGGCCACTTGGCGGAAAAAACTTTTTGTCTTCCTTTCCCGCATCGCCCGGCCCGCTACCGGCTACTTCCAGCTTCCCTCACGACAGGTCATCGAACTGGGCATCCAGCTCGAGCTGTAGTGGTTTGGTGCTGTTGGACGTTGTCCGGAACTCATGAACAATCCACATCATGCCAGAAGCTGGGCGGTTGCCGTGGCAGCGCTTGGTGTCGTGTATGGGGACATCGGTACCAGCCCGCTGTATGCGTTGCGGGAATGCTTTGGTGAAGGGCGCTTCCTGGCAAGTGACCCGGTGACGGTATTGGGACCCGTGTCCCTCATGCTCTGGTCATTCATCCTGATCGTCAGCATCAAGTACCTGCTGATCCTGGTGCATGCGACCAATCAGGGTGAGGGTGGTGTCTTCGCCCTGCTCTCCATCCTGAAACATCCGGAGGCGGGACTGAAGAAGGAACACCTCAAGTGGCTCGGCCTGTTTGCGATCATCGGTGCGGCACTTCTCTATGGCGACGGCGTGATCACCCCGGCCATTTCCGTGCTTTCTGCCGTGGAAGGTCTGGAGGAGATCAATCCGGAGTTCGAGAAGTACGTGGTGCCCGTGGCCGTGGCCATCCTGCTGGCCGTCTTCCTCGTGCAGCGGCATGGCACGCACCGTATTGGTGCGGGCTTCGGGCCCATCATGCTCATCTGGTTCGGAGTGCTGGGAGCCCTGGGAGTCTACAACCTGATGCAATATCCGGCCGCCGCGGCTGCGCTCTCGCCGCACTATGGCATCAGGTACCTGATTGAGCACGGCCACCATGGTCTGGGCATCATGGGCAGTGTGCTGCTGTGCGTTACAGGATGTGAAGCGCTATATGCCGACATCGGACACTTCGGGCGCACGGCGATGCAGCGCTCCTGGTTCCTCGTCGCATTCCCCGGACTGGCGCTGAACTATCTCGGCCAGGCCGCGCTGGTGCTGCGTGATCCTACCACGCACGAGAGCCCCTTCTTCCGCCTCGCGCCGCAGAGCTTGCTGCTGCCTCTGGTCATTCTGAGCACGCTGGCCACCATCATCGCATCCCAGGCCATGATTACCGGTGTCTTCAGCCTCACCCAGCAGGCTGTGCAACTCGGCTTCCTGCCACGGCTGAAGATCAAACACACGAATCCCGACGTGCGCGGGCAGATCTACCTCCCGCAAATCAATCTGCTCCTCTGCGTGTGCTGTCTCGCGCTGGTTTTGGCGTTTGGCAGCTCCAGCAAACTGGCGGCCGCATACGGGCTCACCGTGTCTGCGAACATGATGCTGACCAGCTCACTCCTGCTCATCGTGGTCACGCGTCTGTGGAAGTGGCCCTGGTGGAAGGGGCTGGTTCCTGTGATTCTCTTCCTCATCTGGGAGTCCACCTATGTGGCCGGCAGTCTCGCGAAACTCTTCCACGGTGCGTGGATGCCGCTACTGCTGACCCTTCTGCTCTGGATCCTGATGAAGACCTGGCAGGACGGTCGCGCGCTGTTGTGGCGCATCATGACGCGTGGACAGATTCCCATCGACCACCTGATTAGTGAACTGGAGAACAAACGCATCCCCCGCGTGCGCGGCACCGGTGTTTTCATGAGCGGCTCCTCCGACGGCATGCCGCTCGTGCTCCTGCACCATCTGAAGCACAACAAATCCCTGCACGAGCGCGTGGTGCTGCTCACGGTGGCATTCCTGGAGGAACCCTACGCGACAAAAGAAGAGCGCTTCACCGCCACGGAATTGATGCCCGACTTCTACCGCGTGGTGCTCAGATACGGATTCGTGGAATCGCCGGATGTGATGCGTGACCTCTGCCGTGCCCTCGCCGTGAAACGCGGCGGCGAGATGAGCAACATCAGCTTCTACCAGGCGAGAGAACTGCTCCTCCCCACCGGCAAGAGCGGCATGGCGCCCTGGCGGAAGAAACTCTACATCTTCCTCTCCCGCATCGCCCGTCCTGCTACCGGATACTTCGACCTGCCCTCACGACAGGTCATTGAGCTGGGGATTCAGATGGAGCTGTGAAGGTCGGCGGAAAACGCTCCTTGAAGGTGACCTGCGCACTACTCCTTCACTCACTCGCCCCAAGGTGAGCTCGGATAGCTTCCAAGAACCTTGATGGCATCCCCCTCATTGACCACGATCTCGACCGACTTCTTCAGGGCTTCGTCGTGACAATGCCCGGTGACTTCCAGGAAAAAGCGCACGTGCGTTTGTGAGCCGGACTCCTCGACCGGCACGGGACGATTTTCGATCTGCCGCACGTTGATGCCGTAATCGGCGAAGGCTTTCAGGATTTCCAACAAGGCACCTACACGGTCGCGAGCAGTCACCATGAGCATGGTGTGATCATTTCCCGTGGCGGGAGCAGGACGGCGACCCAGCACAATGAAGCGGGCCTGGGAGGCGCTGTCGTCGATGGAGGCGGCGATGATTTTCAGCCCCTGCAGTTCCGCTCCGAGGGCCGTGCCCAACGCGGCGGAGTTCGGGTGTTCGCAGGCGAATGCAGCCGCCTGGCTGGTGCTGGGAGCTTCACGCAGCTCCACGTCGGGGAAGTTTTGGGTCAGCCACTTGCGGCACTGGGCAATCACCTGCGGGTGGCCATAGATGTAGTCCACGGTATCCTTGGGACCATTGGACATGAGGACGGTCTCCGTTCGCCAAAGGAACTGCGAGTAGATCTGCATCGGCGAATCCACGAGGTGATCCAGCGTGTGGTGCACCGCACCCTCCGTGCTGTGCTCGATGGGCAGCACTCCGTAGTCCGCCTCCTGCGTGGTCACGCGCTCGAAGACATCCTCCGTGCTTGCCTCCGGAATGTAGAGCACGCTGTTGCCGAACCGGCTGACGGCCGCCTGATGGGTCCACGACCCCGCCGGGCCCATGTAGGAAATGCGCATGTCCTGCTCCAGGGCCAGTGCGGCGGAGATGATTTCACGGTAGATGGCGCGGATGGACTTCTCCGGGAGGCGGCCCTTGTTCTGCTTGTTCAGCTCGATGAGCTTCTTGAGCAGACGCTCCTCGCGGTCGGGGGCATAGATCTCCAGGCCTTCCTTGCGTTTGATCTCTCCGACATGATGCACCAGATCGGCTCGCTCGTTCAGGAGGCGAAGAAGGTCCTGATCCACGCGGTCAATCTCAATGCGAACGTCTTCCAGTGTCATGATGGTGTGAGGAAATCCCGAGGATTTAGAGCGAGCGCTGCCGGGGTGGAAAGCAGAAAATGCATGTGTCGGCAAATCGGGTGCTCTAGGACGGGGTGTGGAACAAGTGGAAATTCAGGCAGATAGGCGCGCATCCACCCAAGGAGTGGGGGCATTCCTGCCCCCATGGGAGGTGTCAAAGGCACACTTCAGGTCACATGTCCCCAAGAGGTGGCAGGCAACTCGCAGGGAGCGGCACTAGCCTTAGTGCCGGTGGTAGGCAAATGAGGGTGCGGAGCCCATCCTTCCGAAGCTTTACGGACGCTTCCAAGCTATTCGCGTGGCTACACTGCACATGACGGCACTAGGCTAGTGCCGCTCCCTGCGAGACGGTCGCTTCGTTTACAGAAAGAGGTAGAACAACCCCTCAAGGTGTAGCACGCCCAAGATGGGGCCAAGAATGGCCCCACTCCTTGATCGCTTCGCTACTTCAAATACTTGTCGAACCAATCCCCGGCCGCCTTCGCGGTTTCATCCAGCCAGGGCTGGCTCATCCAAAAGGGATGGGGTGCGCCTTTCAGCGTGATCACCTCAGTCGGCACGCCGAGGGCACGCAGTTTCACCTGCATCTCAGGCCGTCCGATTTTCACGGTGTCATTCTCTCCTTCGAGGAACAAGGTGGGCGGGCAGCCCTGCTTCACGTGCGTGATGGGCGAGGCCTGGGCAAACAGCGCCTTGTTTTCCGCAAACGGTCCGAGGTACTGAATCACCGCCTCGTTGTTCTGCATGCGGTTGGATTCCACGAAGTCCATAGTCGCAGCCATGACAATGCAGGCCTTGATGGCGGTGGACTGCTCGGGCTCGCCACCGGTGCCTTCCAGTTCCTTCACGCCACCGGTCATGCCCATCAAGCCACTGAGCTGGCCGCCAGCAGAGCCGCCCGCCACGCCGATGCGTTCAGGGTCGAGGTGATACTCCTCCGCATGGGCACGGAGGAAGCGCAGGGCAGCTTTGCAATCATGCAGCGCAGCGGGAAACTTGGCATCGGTCGAGAGGCGGTAAGCCACCTGTGCGACCACATACCCGCGCTGCGCCAGACGTTCGGCGAGGGGCTTGTCCGCTTCCACCTGACGGGCTCTCCAGCCACCGCCGTGAATGAGCAGGATGGCAGGATACTTGCCCGCCGCCTTGGGGACGTAGATGTCCAGCAGCACGGCGAAATCACCGACGCGCGAGCACTCGATCTTCTCGTGCAGCGTCAGCGTGTCCGGCAGTGCGGGAAGCACCTTCGTGAACTTCGGTTTCTCGGGCTTGGCTGCGGGATCCTTGGGCTTTTCAGGTCCCTGGGAAAAAGCAGGGGACACAAGCGCCACGGCAAAGGCGGCTGCGAGGAAGGCGGAAAATGGTTTCATGACGGGAGAAAGGCAGAATGTGATGGCAGGCGACCGGGCCGGGCAGGAGTAGTGCAGACAGACAAACACGCACCACGGCAACCAAAGAACGCATTCGGCTGAACGAAGCGTTCTGACCGTCTCTTCCAGCAACTCGACTACCGACTACCACGCGGCTTCGTAGAGCGCGATGAAGTCACCCTCCGTGAGCGGACGCGGATTGAAGTTGGCGGTCCACTGCTTCGCAGCTCCTTGGGCGAGCACCGGGATGCGGTCGCGGTCCACGTTCAGTTCGCGGAGTTGCGTGCGCAATCCGGCAGCGCGGAGGAGCTCGGTCACACGCCCCGGCAAGTCCCCAGCGTGGTAGCTGGCATAAATCTCCGCGATTTCCGGCAGGGCGGCATTGAAGCGGATGATGTGCGGCAACATCAAGCCCACCGCCTGACCGTGCACAATATTGAACTCTGCGGTGAGCGGATTCGCGCAGGAATGGGCCGCGCCGAGCATGGAGTTCTCAATCGCAGTGCCGGCAAAGGCCGCGCCTAGTTGCATGGAACTGCGCGCTTCCAGGTCGGTTGGCTCCTGCAGCACGCGCTCGAAGCCACGCATGAGGAAGCGGAACGACTGGCGGGAATAGGTGGTGGAGAGCGGCGTGCGCTTGTTCGTCACCGCTGTCTCCAAGGCGTGCGCCACGGCATCGATACCAGTCACGGCGGTCACGCGGGCCGGTTGGGAAACGGTGAGCTCGGGGTCGAGCAGCGCAATCTTCGCCGCAGCCTTGGGGTCGCCACACGCCATCTTCACATGCGTGACAGCGTCCGAGATGAGGGCAAAGCTCTGGCATTCGCTGCCCGTGCCAGCCGTGGTGGGGACGGCGATGAGGGGAAGCATTTCCCTGGTGGCCTTGCCCACGCCCCAGTAGTCCTTCATCGTGCCACCGTTGGTGAGGATGAAATTGCAGCCCTTGGCAGTGTCCATGCTGCTGCCGCCACCGAGGCCGATGATCAAATCCGTCTTGAAGTCCCGCGCGAACTCCACGCAGGCATCCACATCGAGATTCGTGGGATTCTCATGCACCTGGTCGAACACCGCCGACTCCAGGCCCGCCTTGCGCAGGGCCTCGACCGCATGGCCGGTGTGACCGGCTCTTACGATGCCCGCGTCCGAGACCACCAGCACCCGCTTGCCTCCGAGTTCCTGCGCCAGTTCACCAATGCGTTGCACGGCTCCGTTTCCGAAGACCAGGCGGGTGCGAGGGATGTGATCGAACGGCGCAAGAAGGGTTGTCACGCGGATGAAGCGGGGGGCTTGAACTGAGATGGAAGAACGACGGCGGCAGAACCTGGCTAGTTCTGCGCGACTTCGATGGAGCGGCGCTTGTAGAGGAACTCAAACATGTTCCCCTCATGCGGCTGGTTCCAGGAGATGCGCATCGTCGAGATGGGTCCAATGTTCAGGCGCTCGATGAGCGGTGACTCCAAGAGCTGCTCGATGAAGCGCGGGTCCTTCGTGATGGCGGTGACCACGAGTGAAGGTCCAATCTGCGCGAGCATGTCTGCCTGCGGCACCTCCACCACGCTGGCGTAGGGGCAGAGGTATTCCTTGTTGCTGAGCGTGTGCTTGAAGGAATCGCAATAGACAATCGTGGGGCGCATGTACACGCCGCCATCGCGCTCGGCCTTGCGGGGACCACCGCGATACTTCGCCGTGATGTCCTCAGCGCCGGGTTCCTTGAGGCCGTTCTCGATCGCACCGTCGATGAACTCGGCCATCTTCGGATTGGCAAAGCCGGAGAGCCTTGCTTCGGGATCGTCAGGTGAAGTCGGGGCCACAGGGCCGAGCTTCTTCGCGAGAGCCTCGGCGATTTCCTTGCCGTACTTCGGCACCACCACCGCGGAGGCGTTGATGCAGGAGCGGCCACCGTTGTCGGAAATGGAACCGGCAATGAGGTCGATGAACTCGGGCCAGCGCTCGATTTCATCCGCGCCAATCAGAATCTTGCTGAAGCCAGGACCGTGGCACTCATACTTCGGATTGTCCTTGTACTGGGCCACCGTGTTCGCATCACCGAAGATGAGCGCGCGTCCGCAGATCTTCATCACTTCACCGGAGCCTTCGTGGTCGGTGGGATAGAAGCCGAAGGCCTCGGCAGGAGCGCCAGCGGCGATGAAGGCCTGAATGAGACGATACGGCGTCCAGGGTTCTTCACGGCCCGGCTTGATGATCACCGGAGTCTTCAGCGCGATCGCGGGAAGCCACAGGGAATTCACCGCAGGGGAATTGCTCGGCATCACGAGGCCCAGCGCATTCGTCGTGGGATAATAGCTCACCGGGCAGCCGGCCTGCTCTCCGAAGCCGATGTCGATCACGCTGGTGTCCAGGCCACGCGTCAGGCCATTGAGCACGGTGCGCATGTTCTTCAGCGCGTCCGTGACCTTGGCGATGTTGCGCTTCACCATCACATGCGGCAGGCCGCTGGTGCGGGAAAGCGTTTCCGTGTACTGCTCGACGGTCTGGGTGTGCCCCTTGTCACCAAAAGGCAGCGTGCCTTCGGAAAACAGCTCACCCGCCTTCGCGGAGATGGCGATGAGCTGGTCCACGGTGAACTTGCGCAGCGCCTGCCGCGCCTCACCGATGCGGTTGAGGTCACGCCGAAGGATGCCGGCATTCACCTGGCTCACGGTCGCCATGACCTCGCCGGTGCGGTGGTCCTTCACCTCGACCTTGTCGAGGCTTTCATAGGGCTGCCCTTTGCGCAGGGCGGGTAGGTGCGGGATGCTGCTCATGATGTCACGCTGACTGGCTACAGATTAATACACGCCTTCCACGATCTTGTTCTCCATGGCGCCGAAGGGACGCACCTCGGCCACGCCGTCCCACTCATAGGGAGCGCGTGGCTTGCGACGGAGGGCTTCATCACGCTCCAGGAAGCGCGGCATGAAGAACTCCTTCGTCAACGTGGTGAGTTCCACACGACCCCAGGTGTCGTAATCCACGGTCACCTTGGTGTCGTCCGGCTTCACGACGCGAAGCACGGCGCGAGGCTGCGGAGCGTAGTAAGTGATGGAGTAGTTGTCCTCCTTCTGGAGCGGCACGCTGGCGGCCAAGCCCATGAGCGTGTTGCCATAGGTGGGATAGAAACCGATGCGACCTTCCAGCACTTCTTCCACGATGAAGCGCACATACTGCGGCGCCATGGTGGTACCACCGCAGAACACACCGCGGATGCCGGCTTCATAAACGTCCACCTTCTCCGCGAGCGCTTCGAGCAGCTTGGGCGTGGTGAAGAGACCGCTGACCTTGCGATGCTTCAGGATGGTCGCCGCCTGGTCCACCACGTGGTCCATGTACTGGCGCGCCACGTCGAACTGCTTGTTCGAGATGAGCTTCTTCACGAAGCGCGGGTCGAGGTCGATGAAATAGCAGGAGGAGCCGCGCACATTGGCAAGGTGCTCAATGGCGAGGCGCAAACGGCGCGGACCGGTGGGTCCCATCATCAACCAGGCGCCGCCGGGCGGGAAATGCTCGTCCGAAATCTTGGTGGAGAACTCGCTGTAGTCCGTCTTGTAGTCCTCCCAGCCGATGCGCTGCTTCGGCATGCCGGTGGTGCCGCCGGTTTCGAAGATGTTGAAGGGCTTGCCCTTGAACGCGGCAGGCACCCACACTTCGGGCTGAAGGTCACGCAGCCACTCATCCTGGAAGTGGGGGAACTTCTTCATGTCCTCCATGGACTTGATCTCCTGGCGGGGATCGAAGTTTTTCTTTGCCCAGTCGAGCCAGAACTGGCAGCCGGTTTCAGGCGAGAAGTGCCACTGGATGATTTCTTTCAGATGGGCTTCGAGGCGGTCTTGAGCAGTCATGGTCTTGAGCGATGCGAGGGAAGAGGTGGTGGGCGGAGGGTGAACTGGGGGCGGAAATCTTAGCAAGGTTTCGCCAGCCTGCCACTGTCCCGGTTCTCCGGAAGAGAAAGTGCCCCCGGCGCGCACTTTGGACAGGGCAATCGCCGGGGGCAGGACAGGTTCAGTTCACGTTGGGAGCAACTCCAGCGTAGAAAGTGATTCAATTCTTGGCGACACCCTGGGCGCCCTGCTTGAAGGCGTACAGGTGGGTGTGGCTTGCCACGTAGAGCACGCCATTAGCCGCGCTCACGCCACCCATGATGGGAGCGGGGAATTCAATCACGCCGAGCTCCTTCATCTCCTTGCCTCCGGCGAGGATGAAGAGTTCGCCTTCTTCGTTGCCGATGTACACCTTGCCATCCGCCACGAGCGGGCTGGCCCAGATGTGGCCCTTGGTGTCGTACTTCCAGTACTCCTTGCCGGTCTTGGCATCCAGGCAGAAGAGGCGGCCGGTGTAGTCCGCCACATAGATGAGACCATCCTTGATGGCCGGAGTGCTGATGGAGCGCTCGATGCCCTTGAAGGTCCACACGGCCTGGCCGCTGAAGTCACCGGTCTTGGTGGGGTCGATGGCGCTGATCATGCCAAGACCTTCACCGTGCTCGGGGTCCTGACCGATGGGCACATACACGAGACCATCATAATACACCGGGGTGGCGATGATTTCGCTGGGGCCGTCGAACTCGGCATACTTGCGGGGTTTGCCGCTGTCATCTTTCCGGTATTCCGGGGGATTCGCATCATAGCGCCAGTATTCCTTCAGGATGTCGAGGTCTTCGTCATTCTTCTTGGTTTCAGGGGCCATGCCGTAGATCCAGCCATCGCCTGCGGCGAAGATGATCTGCTGCACGCCATTCACCGTGGTTTCGACAGGCGAGGACCAGGAGCAGTGCAGCACGCGCTCGCTGACCACGTGATCCATTTCACCGAGCAGTTCGCCGGTTTCGGCATTCAGCATGATGAAGCTGGGGGCGTTCGGCGCGGGGATGTTCGAGTGGGTCCAGTCCACGCCATTGCAGGTGGGGACAAAGACCTTGTCACCGACCACGAGGGGATAACCGGAAGTCGCGTTGTGCTGGAACACGCCAAGCTCCTTGTACATGTCATACACCCAGAGGATGTCGCAGTCCGTGGGTCCTGGCTCCACCGGCACCGGTTTGCCATCAGGTCCGGGAGCCGCCATGAACTGGGCCTCGTCCTGCATGCCCTGGTTGCCGTTGGCCATGCCATCCACATCGAAACAGATGATCTGGCAGCGGTTGCCGGGGACGTAACCCTTCTTGCCCACAATGGTGGGAGAACCGCAGATGCCGAGGTACTCCCAGTCGTTCACCTTGCCGGTGCCCATCTTCGGACTCACGAGCTGCCAGAGGAACTTGCCCGTCTTCTCTTCGAAGCACATCACGATACCACGGTCACCAATGTGCTTGGGATTCCGCGGGCTTTCGTTGTTCGTGCCGACATACACTTTGCCATCTGCGATGATGGGCGAGCCGTAGGTCTGCGAACCAAGCTTGGCCACCCAGAGGCAGTTCTTGGTGGTGGACATGTCGATGTCTTCCGCGCCGGGAGCGGCATTCGCTTCCTGCGCATCCGGACGGAGACGACCCGCCGTCTTCGGCGCCGCCTTTGGTCCCAGCTTCTTGCCGGGTTCCATTTCCACAGGCAGGCCCTTTTCATCGGACACCATGTTGCGCGTGTTCACGCCGCCCCACTGGGGGTGGTCGGCAGCATGCAGACAGCCCCAGGCGAGGCCCGCCGCGAGGATGAGGACAGTTTTCTTGTTCATCGCAGGTAACTAAGTGGTGGTGGGGTTGGTGGTGGCGGCGGTTACTTGTTCGGGGTCACGGAAATGTTGTCGAGGAAGGCGCGCTTCTGGTTCATCTGCGTGAAGCTGAAGATGCCCGGGGATCCATTCTTATGGATACGTGCCAGCGGCACTTCAATGGTCCAGGCTTCTGGCTCCGGCTGGCCTTTTTCCCAGGCCTTCGCACGCACGGTGCCGCCGCCGTCGCCATTGGCATTCGCATCCACGCGGGTCTTCAGGGTGTACCAGGTGTTCGCCTTGATCTTGTAGGGAGCGGTCGCCTTGAGGCGCTCCATGTTGGAGCTCACTTCAAGCTGGCCGGCATTGCCACGCAGCACGATCATGTAGCGCTGGTTGATGACACCGATGTCCGACTTCACGCGGGCGCTGCCCTCGGTGAGCACATCCGCCTGCATGGTGTAGTTGGACAGGTCGGACTTCCCGATGAACGACGTGGCACGCTGGAAGAGGATGCGATCAAACGTCTTCGCGAAGACCTTCTCACCGTTCAGCTCACGCACGTCGAACTTCAGGCGGGCGCCGATCCACGGCAGCGGCGGGAAGGCGAACTTGATGTGCTCCTGAGGCTGCTCCTCGTTCAACTCGACGTTGTTGAAGTCAGCATTGATGGGAAGGTTCTGCAGCAGGCGACCACGAATGGTGCCGAAGATGCCGCCTTCACCCGTGGCCTTGAACGCGCCGGCGGAGAGGTGGGCTTCAGGACCAGCGACCAGTTCGCCCTTGTCGTTGAACTTGGCGTCCAGGGTGCTCTTCACGCGAGCGGTCGGCGGGATGAAGGACTCCCACTTCACATTCTTGGCCTCGCCTACAACGAAGCCGTTGGCATCGAGTTCACGCACGCGGAACTTCTGAGATGCGCCAGGGGTGAGCACCACTTCCGCAGGGATGGCCTGCAGCGAGGCGGGCTTGCCAGCCTTCGGAATTTCTGGAGCGGCAATCGTGTCGGTCGTGATGTCCTTGTTCTCGATGGTGAAGCAGTAGAACTTCTCCGTCGTGTGGACGAAGAGCTGGCCATTGCACACCACGGGAGCGCCGAGGCACTGGCCATCTAGCTTCACTTCCTGGAGGATTTCGCCATCCTTGTCGCCGGGCTTCATTACCACGAGACGGCCATCGAGAAGGGTGAGGTACAGCAGGCCATCCACATAGAGCGGGGAGGAGTGGATGTTGCTGGTGGCCATCTTCTTGGTCCAGAGTGTCTCACCCGTGTCCGCGTTCACGACGTTGAGCACGCCGGTGTCGTCCATCTGATAGATGCGATTACCGACCAGCACGGGCGAACCGTTGCTTGAACCCACGGGAGAGCGCCAGGCTTCCACATCTGCCGTAGCGAGCGGGATGAGTTCGCCTTCAGGGCTGATATTCGGAGCGAGCTTCTCAGGAATCTTGATGGAGGCGAGGCGGCCCTTCTCGGAGGAGTCCACGTTTTCATCGCCATGGATGGCGATGATGTTGTTCTTGTACAACAGCACGGAGGCATTCACCCCGTTCTTCGCTGCCTGGAAACGGAAGAGCGGCTTGCCAGTGCGGGCATTCACGCAGACCACGTTGCCGCAGCCGGTGCCGGAGTAGAACACGCGCTTGCCGTCGCGCGTTTCGAACACCGGCGTGGAAAAGGAGCTGTCCACCGGCGGGACGATGCCGGGACGGGACCACCACACGAGCTCGCCGGTGATCTTGTCATACGCATAGAAGCGGTCGGCGGCAGGGCCGTCAGCACCCCAGTTGGAAGTGATGCCGTGGATGATGACGAGGTCGCCTTCGATCACCGGCGTGCCTACACGCGCGTTCGGGAAGCTCATGCGGCCGTAGTCTTCCATCGTCGAGATGGTCCACTGGAGTTTCCCGTCGAAGTCATAACAGGAGAACATGCCGTAGTGCGTGATCAGATAGACACGCTTCGTCACGGGGTCGACCGCAGGGGCACCGATTGAGTACCGGTCATAAATGGTATCGCTCAGGAAATCCTGGAACTCGTGCTCCCACAGCTTCTTGCCAGTGGCGGCATCGAGGCAGGTGAGCAGTTCCACGAGGTTGCCTTCCTTGCCACGGTAGCCCCAGGAAAAGACCTTGCCGTCACACACCACGGGAGCGCCGCGGCCATTGCTGTCATACACCCAGGCAGGGGTGGAGTTCAGCTTGCCGTTCTTATAGTGTTCCGCAGAGACTCCATTCTGGTAAGGTCCACGCCAGGTGGTCCAATTGTTCTTTCCTTTGCCGGCGTCTGCCGCCGAAGCGGGGGTGACGGCCGGGGCGAAGACGGAGAGTCCGACGGCAAGTAGAGCCAGGTGGCGATGATGCAGCAGGGTCATGACGGATTGGTGGGAAAAACGGCGGGGCAAAACTCAACACGGGGCGCCTAACGACTTCAACCAAAAGCGCAAACCGGTCCGAGCGCCGCAACGCGGAGCGAAGGAACGGGAGGTCTGGGAGAAATCTATCAGAGGCAGCATGTCTGACGCAGGGTGGGAACCCTCCCGCGCAGGACACGGGAGAGGGACGTGATTTGAACTACCGGGGAGGTACGTTTTGGACGGGACGCAGAGCACTTTTTCCGGATTTCGGATTCGGCACTTAAAGATTCAGGCCGAGAACATGATGCGCCACTCGCCCCGGACGAAAGCCTCCCTCTCCCAAAAATGGACGGTAGGGATGCGCTCCTGCGCGTCCGCATATAGCGGGCGGAGGCAGTGGGTTGCTGCAACGTCGCAGGCGATTTCACGCCAAAGCTCCGCACCGCCTCCGCCCACCTGAAGTGGGACGCGCAGGAGCACATCCCTACCGCATTGTTGGAGGAGGGACGTTTGCATGGAAGAACGTCGCGAACCGAAAACGCTTCAACAACGCGTTGGAAAATGCACCCATCTGCGTGACGAATGGATGCTCGCATCACGATTTCAATATTGAGTCGCGCACACATGTCATCCCCGTTGGAATGCAGTCAATGATCGCGAAGAGATCTAAACGACAAGCACGATGACTGTGAAATGTGAACCTCTCGGACGAACCTCACAAACCGGGATGCACCGCCGCGAAGGTCATCGCCGAAACTCGGGATTTGCCGCATCCGCCCCTCCCCGCCGGCTTGCCTCAAAACTCGTCAGTCACCTCTTTTCGAGGCATTTCAGGGCTACCGGTTACGCCCCCCACGCCAAGTTGGACGGTAAAGAAATGTGAAATTTCTCCATGAATAAATGATTTTTCCGGGCCAAATCTTTCTTCTGGCACCCCTGTCAAACGGAAAAATCCTAAAATTTTCGTAAAATGGGTGTGTTGCACCCTCTCAAAACTGAGAATGAGAGTCTGTTTTTGAAAAAGTCCCCCCCTGCAATTGACGCCTTCCCAAAAGATTTTATGATTCGACTGTCTGTGCGGACTCACGTTTGGCAGGCCGATTGGTCGCAACCCGTTTGTTGTACCCTTTCGTTCCGATCCTCGTATTGGTTGCTGGATCGCTAGCTCTCCGGTCGAAAGACCGGAGAGCTTTTTTTTGGTGATGATGTTCCTCCGCGTGATGCTCAAGCATTCATGATGATGAACATCGCGCGCATCGATGCGGCGGATCATCATGCACATCACACGGATACCGTGTCATTGCCGGGATGAATCAGTGTGCCGGGTACAGCTTCTTCAACGTGGTGTCGCCGAGCTCGCGCATCATCGTCTCCACTTCCTCATTCACACTCGCCACGCCGACGTCGGCACGGGATGAGTGCTTCCAGATGGAGTCGACGCGCGCCTTGGCATTGTCCACGAGCTGACTCACCTGCTCCTGCCAGTGCGCGGGACGCGGATCACGCTTCCATGCGCCACGTCCGCGTCCGAAGTGCGCCACGGCAAGGTAGCTGAGCAGCGCGAGCTTCACCTGCTCACGGAAATGTTCACGACTCCAGTGAAGCTTGTTGTCTTCACCGCGATCGAGATTGAAGGCCTTGATCAAACGGTAGCTGCCGAACACGCCAATCACCGCACCGACCAGGGCGCCACCACCAAAGGTGAGACCGCCAGCCTTGAGGTCGGCAATCAATCCCGCAAGCCCACCGCTCACCGCGCCGCTCACGAGGCTAGTGGCTGCAACATCCATCTTCTGCGGCTCGGAGAAGTCCGTCTGCGCTGCTTCCAGCAGTTCGCGACCGGCATCGCCCTCCAGTCCGTGCAGCGCGAGCAGTTCATTCACCGTCTGCTCCATGCGGGCGGAAAGGGATTCACACAGCTTCTGCCGTGCTGCAGCACGCTCAGCATCCGCTTCCGGCATGGGCACGTGCAAGGCATCCGCCACGCTGCGCAGGGACTTCTCCAGGAAGCCGACCGGTTTCACGGGCACTCCATCGAGCGCATTCGCCGTGAGCTGATGCGCGAGGGCACGCATGGACTTGCGGAACACGTCTTCGTTCCGCGTGTTCCACGCCTTCTCCACGATGGCGAAGTCATCCTTCTTTTCCACTGGAAGGACTTCGGCGATGGCGCGCATCAGTTCGCCCTCCTGCACCCAGCAGCGGGAGAAGGCATCCATGTTCAGCACGGATTTCACGATGGGGAACTTCGTGAGGTGATTGCGCCACAGGCGCTCCTCCGCAGCCTCCTCCTCCATGGGGCGCGGGACGCCGGTCTGATTCAGCAGCACCAGCACCGGCTTGCCGAGCCAGCCGAGGATTTCCATCTCCGCTTCTACAAACGTGCCGCCGGCGAGTGACTCGCTGGCATTCACCAGGTAGAGCACCACGTCTGCCTCCTCGCGCACATTGCCGAGGGCCTGCTGGCTGCACCAGAAGGGCTTGTCCGTGATGCGATCCCACATCTGGCTGAAGAACCAGACGAGCGGGCGATCCATGCGCTGCAATCTCTTCAGCAGGCGCGCGGAATCCCCGAAGCCGGGTGTGTCCCACAGCACGAGGGACGCATCCTCCGTCTCCATCAAGGTGTAGGAGGTATTGAAAAGCGTGACGTGCGCCGCATCCCGCACCTCTCCCACATCACGACGCAACAGCGTCCGCGCGAGCGTGGTCTTGCCCGCGTTCGTATGGGAAATGAGGCTGAGGGTGATGGAAGCCACGTCAGTGCGGAGCGAGAGCAGTCAGAAAAACAGTTGAACACCATGCATTGCCACAGGGCGCGGCTTCGTCAATGCGACATGAGACGGCCAAAGGTCCTACAACAATCACACGCGACATCATCGCAGCTCGTGGCTGTCGGCAGCGGTAGATTCTTCTCATCGAGTTCCCATCTCCACCTCCGCCTGCAACCATTCCACGGGCAGACCATTCATAATCTCACGCCACGATGCCAGGCGCTCGGACAATCGTGACTCTCCATCTGCAAATCCTGCCCAGCGCTGGCGCAGTTCCCTTCCATCGAGCGCCAGCAACAAGGGCGCCGAAGAGAGACTGGCATGCAGCTTCGCGATGATGCCCTCCGCCAGCTCACGCTGGATTTCAGACTCGGGAACATTGGACATGTTAAACACCAGCAGCACTCGTGGTGCGGCAGACTGCCACGTCTCGATGAATTCCGTCTCCGCACCCACCGGCACGGCCTGGAAATCCACATGTCCCACATCACGCCAGTGCAGGTGCGCCCACTGCCGCCAGCGGTCCTGCGATGCCGCATCCGCGGAGAGACCGTGCGTCAGAATTTGAGCAGGTGCGCCCGCACCCTCCACCAGCGAAAGCAGACGCCGGGCGTAGGTCTGCCATTCCACACTCTGCAAGGCGCGTCGTGGAATGGCACGCGTATGTACCGACTCCAGCAGCAGGAGAAGGAAGCGCGGCAGCACCACCAGCAGGCCTAGCGTGGCGCCGTACAGAATGATCCAGTCGCGCGCGGAATCCGGGTGCAGCGCATCCCTGCCCTCCACCCGCTGCATGCCTGGAATCTTCTCCAGCGGGACATGAATGCCGGTGACATCGGACGCCGGAGCAAAGAGGGCGCCGAGGAAACGTGAGGCGCCATTCGCCTCCAGCAAGGTGCTCTCCCATACCGCGCGGTAGTCGCGCGACCAGCCTCGCGCAAACATGCCTGCGGTACTTCCGATGGCGATCAACGCCGCGCCCACATGCAACCACACCCGGAACCGCGAAGTCAGTCTCGCCCTCCAAGGCATGCTCGCCAGCTCCTGAAATCTCTCCCGAGCCCTCTGCGGGAGGCGCGCCACGACATTCTGCGCGGAGGGAGATTTCCACGCGGAGATGCGCTGGAAGAACTGCTCCACACGGGTCCTTTTGACATTCCCGCGAGAGGGACGCAGGAGAGCAACAAGGCTGATGATCACCACGATGGCATTCCACGCGAGGATGCCCATGAGCGGCAGCGCGAGGAGATTGATCTCCCGCTCCTGCCCCACTGCCGACAGCGCCCAGCCGAGGCCAAAGGCTGCGACCAATCCCGTGCTGACGAACCAGCCGGGTACCACCGGCATGCTGAGCACGGCCTCCACCGGTTCCTTGGTCCGTGTCAGCAAAGCTTTGGCGCGCCGGCAGAGGAAGGCCGCGACATTGGAGCCGGACACGCGCTTCGCTTCCTCCGTGCCTGCGCGGCGGGCGTTGCTGTCCCAGATGCGCGCGTCCCCGTCCGTCTCTTCGACGGCACGAACACGTGCGACCTGCTGAAAGTCATCCCAGTTCACTGTGAAGAACCTGCCTGCGATTGGTTCGCACGCCAAGCAGGAAGAACGTGTGTCTTGTCACCAGCAAAGCCTGCCTCAATCGTTGTTAAAGACAAGTGCGACTATCTTCCAGCCCTGCCCCTCGCGCTTGAGGGTGAAATAATCAGTGCCACGCGTCTCACTTGAGCCTTTGGTCAGCAGCCAAGTCACCTTCGCCTGCACGACCCGCCCATCACCCATGATCTCCTTGGTGAGCGGCTTCTCCACCATCGGCACGCTGGATTGCTGATGGCCGAGCTTTTGGCCGTGCAGGAAATCGGTGAGACCCTGGGTCATCACAGAGCCATCCTTGTCGACGAACAGGATGCGGGCCTGGGAATCGAAGCAAGCTCCATAACCCTCCATGTCCTGGGCTGACCAGGTGGAGAAGTAACGGTCGAGAAACGCGCGGATGTTGGTGTCATCCGGGTGCTTCGGCGTGTCGGCTCCACAGGACGGAATCAGCACCAGCGCCAGAAGTGCCACTGCCAAAAGGGAGAGACTGCGATGCAAAGGGTGCTGGGGAAACATCAAGCGAGGAGTGTGAAAGGGAAGATGAAGATGAGGACCGCTGCTCTTAGACGACATCATCCGGCAATCCCATGGCGGAGAGCAGGCGGTTCAAATCATCTACGCTGTAGTACTCGATCTCGACCTTGCCCTTTTTCTCACCGTGATGGATGGCGATGCCGGTGGAGAGATGGCGCGTGAGGCGTGTCTGGATGGAATCCAGCGCCACCTTGAGCTCAGCATCCGGAGCTGAGGGCTTGGGCTTCGGCGCGGGTGGGTTGAGGATGCTCTCCACCAGCTTCTCCGTGGCACGCACGGTGAGTGACTTGCGAAGGACTTCCTCCGCGGCCATTTCGATTTCCTCGGTCTTCTTCAGCGAGAGGAGCACCTTCGCGTGACCGGTGCTCAGCTTGCCGTCGCGCAGGTAATTTTGCACGCCGCCAGGAAGCTCGAGAAGGCGGATGGCATTCGCCACGGTGGCGCGGTTCTTGCCGACGCGCTGGGCGATGTCTTCCTGCTTCAGGCCGAATTCCTTGGCGAGGCGCACATAGGCCTGCGCTTCTTCCAGGGGATTGAGATTCTCGCGCTGGAGGTTCTCAATCAGCGCCATCTCCAGCACGTCCTTGTCCGAGGCGGTGCGTACGATGACGGGCACTTCGCTCAGACCCAGCTCACGGCTCGCGCGGAAACGGCGTTCACCCGCGATGAGTTCATGCTTCCCATGGACGAGGCGCACGATGAGCGGCTGGATGATGCCGTGCTCACGGATGGAATCCATCAGCTCCGTAAGATGCTCGGGCGCAAACTCCTTACGCGGCTGCAGCGGACTGGGCACCACCTCACCGAGGGGAACTTTGCGGACCATTTCGCCCGGCGCGGGCTGCGGAGTGAAGGAGACAGGCACAGACCCAGGCGGTTGAGCGGCAGCCTTGCCGATCAATGCTCCGAGTCCTTTGCCGAGTGCTGGTTTAGCCATGGGAGGCGGAGAGTAGTACCCTTTGCGGAAATCTCAAGCCCGGTGGCAAAGGGGGTATGGCTACCGACCTGTTCAGGCGAAATGCCGAATGCAGCCCTGGGAGCGCTGGCCTCCGGCCGGCGTATCACGTGCCATTCACGACAGATCCGGATGCTGTGACGCGCAGCGTCCTTGGACTGCGCGCAGCCCTGCTGCCGCTTTCCAGAGTCTACAGCCTGCTGTAGCGATGGTGACCTTCGCTCCCGGGGTAATGCGTCCAAAATACTTGGCGACTCCGTCGCGATGAAGCGTGCAGCAGGCTGCACTTGAGGAAAGCGGCAGCAGGGCTGCACGCAGTCCAAGGCCTTCGGCACCGATTCCGCATCCTCATCCTGACGTTCATACGCCCTGTGGCATCAGCGCTCCCAAAAGCACCGGATGCTGAAGACATTTTAACCAACAACACCAATCACAGGTGATGAACACCCCCGGATCCTAAACCGCCACATAATCAATCTCCATGAACTCCGCCACCTCAGGAATCCAGCGCTCCTGCACAAAGCGGACGTGGTCCGGATGCTGGCTGTAGAAGTCGTAAGCCTCTTGTGAGGCGAACTCCATGGAGAAGCCGAACGTGTAGGGATTCTTCACACTGACCTGCCGCAGGGCTTCGAACTTCTCCACACCGGGAATAGCGGCGAGCTTCAGTCCAGCATCAAGGAAGTCGCGCTCCTCGGCGGAACCTGCGGCGTGATTCAAACGGAAGACGACAGTGTGGCGGATCATGAGATATGGAGGGGAGCTTATGGGATGGCAGTTCAGCCCGGCAGGTTTGCCCCTACCGGAAGATACGCGGACTCATTTGCGGCTGGAGAGTCCACCAGACTCAGTTGACGGATGAACTCCGAATAGGGGACCTTGGTATTGATGAGCAACAGGGCTTCGGCAAGCGTCGCGACACTGGACGCTACAAACTGGCTGGTCTGGAATCGGTCCTCGTGATTCAGGCATACGATAGCGCCGCCTCGGGAGGCGTCCAGACACAATGAGTCGCCGTAGTTGTCGGAACCAAGAACAAAGAAAGACTCCAGTCGCGACAGCTCCGTTGGAATAACCTCGTCATCATCGAGAAGCTGGGTCAGTGAAATGGGACCCTGAGCAATCGCTTCGAACGTTAGGAACGGTGCACAGCCTCCCGGAAGCCCTGCCTCTACGAGGAATCGTGCCGCGTCCGGTAGGAAGAGCGGATTTAAAAGCAGGCTCTGTGGCGCCTTCACCAGCTGCAAATCGTCGGCAACCTCGGGTACTCCCGCTGCTTCCGCCTGAATTCGCACTTGCTTGACCAAGTCATTCCAAAGAGAAACAAATCTACCTGCATTCATCATCGTTCAACAGCCTGAGTTCAGTGCACGAAACAATAGCCGCTTCGTACGAATTCGTTTCAACCAACCAGTGCCACTTCACTTCGGCTGCCGCAGATACGCAATCAAATCCGCCAGTGACTGCGGCGTGAGCAGGGCCTCCAAGCCATCCGGCATGAGGGACAGGTTCGAGCTTTGCAGCTTGTTGATTTCCGAGCGCAGCACAGGCTTGAGGCTGCCATCGGCGAGGCGCAGGGTGACGCTGCTGCCGGTCTCGCTCGCGATGGCGCCGTAGACCTGACTGCCGCTCTTGAGGTCGCAGAAGTAAGCGGTGAACCCGGGCTCGATGATGGCGCTGGGATCCAGGATGGAGGTGAAGAGCTTGTCCGGCGGATGCTGAACGACGGAGCGCAGGTCGGGACCGACGGCGAGGCCCACGCCTTCAAGCTGATGGCAGGCGATGCAGGCCTGCGCGAAGGTCTGTTTCCCTTTCGCAGGATCACCCGTGAGCGAGAGCGCCGGGCGGAACTTGTCCAGCACCTGCTGGCGTGAGTCCCGTGCCTTGATGACTTCGCCGGCGAGCTTGCTCACGGTCTTGGCGGGATGCTTGAAGAGGCGTGTCTGCCGCTGGGCATCGAGGCTGCTGCTGGTGATGCGACCTTCTTGAATCTCCTTCAGCAGCATCAACGCCCAGGCTTCCCGGCCAAGCAGGGCATCCAGCACCGCTTCGCGCTGGCGTGGGGTGCGCTCGTTCCATTGCGCAAGCAACAGCGTTGGGATGCGAGTATCTGAGGAGGAGGAGAGTAGGGCTACACATTCACCGAACGTATCCGCCGCTCCCGGTGTGTGCATCCAGCGTGCGACCAAATCGATGGCTCCGCAGGCTTCCGTGGCATCCGTCATCAGGATGGCAGCGGCTACGAGGCGTACTGGCGAAGGGGTCGCGTCCTCACTGGCAGCAAACTCACGCACCTTCTTCAGGAGCTCCTCCTTCGACTGCTTCAGCTTCTGCCATGCAGTGTCTTCGGGTTGCTTCGCAGCCAGTGCATCAAGAGAACTGCCGGCATCGCGCAAAGCCCGCAGCAGGGTGCTCACGTTTCGGAGGGATGGCTCATCGCTGGTGTTTACCTTCGCCAGCACGGGAGCAGCGAGGTCACGTACGATTTCGTTGTCTCCCTTTCCGAGCGCGGTGCGCACGACGGTTTCCATGAGCGTGGGGTTCGACGATGCCGCGGAGGCCAGCGCCGGCAGATGTGCCGTGGCGGAACTCGCCAATGCTGTTCTCTCCAGAGGTGAGTCGAGCTTGGAGGAAGCCAGTTTCACCAGGGCAGCGCTGGCCGCGGGATGTTTCCATTCGCCGAGGGAATTCAGCAATTGCAACTGCACTTTCGCGCTGGGATCCGCAGCTAGAGATGCGGCCTTGATGACCACGGCATCGTCCTTGGACTTCTCCGCAAGAAGCAGTGCGCTCTCGCGAATGCCCGCCACCGAATCCGAGAGGGCGGTGATGATGTGACCGCTTTCCAACGCGCCAAGCCCGTCCAGCAGCCAGAGCGCATGCAGGCGGGTGTAGGGGCTGGGATGATTCTGCAGGAAGCTCGCAAGCTGCGGCGCCACGGATTTGTCCCCATGCCACAGCAGCATCATGTGCGCCTTGTCCCGCAGCCAGCAATTGGGGCTGGCGAGCAGGGAAAGAAGACCTGTGCCATCCAGCTTGCTCAGGTCCGCATAGACTGACGGCGCCTTCGTCCCCGCGAACACGCGATACATGCGCCCGCGATCATCGCCTTCGCGATAGTGCGCGAGCAACTCCTCTTTGCCCTGCGTGGGCAGCCACTGCGGATGCTCAATCATATAGCGATACATGTCCGCTACCCACAGGGAACCATCCGGACCCGTGCGCACCATCACGGGACGACACCAGCGATCCTCACTCGCGAAGAAGTCGAGCTTCTCGGAAGGATCACGCGATGCCTTGAAAGTGGCGCCGTCCTCTTCCAGCACGAGGTGCTGCACCACATTGTGGAAGGGCTCGCAGACGAAGGCATCCATGACTCCCTCGCGACGGCCAAACAAGGCATCATCTCCATAGATGGTGGGACCGCAGGCCGAAGTGAAGCGCCCTGCCTGGTCAAAGCTGTGGAAGCGCTTCTCCTGCGCACTGGCGGGGAACACACGGGCGTTGGGCTCCGTGAGCATGACCTTCGGCGAAGGCGGGGCCACATGGGGATTACGACGCAGGTAGCGGTCCTCCAAGGCATAGTGCCAGAGAGGATAGCTGTTCTGCACGCCAAACCAGTGCCCCCACGCATCGCGCGTGCGACCAAACTGCGCGGGGCCGCTCAGCGGATCGACTTCACCCGTGTCCGGCTTGAAGCGGAAGTCGCGACTGCCCAGTGCCACCTTCTCCCCCGTGAGCGTGGAGGTGATGTGGATATCCTTGCCATAGTTCGCGTTGTGTCCGCCGTTCGCGCAGTACACCCAGCCATCGAGCCCCCAGCGGAGGCCATTCACGCGGAGTTGTTGATTACCTTCGAGGAAGCCGGTGAGCAGCGCCTTGCTCTCATCCATCTTGCCATCGCCATCCTTGTCACGCAGCAGGAGCACCTCCGGCGCGGCGGTGATGAGGCAGCCATCGCGCCACGTGAGGATGCCGGTGGGAAAACGCAGGCCTTCCGCAAAGACTGTGCGCTTGTCGTATTTGCCGTCCCGATTGGTGTCTTCAAGAATGGAGACACGACCGCCGGGCTTGCCATTGCCATCCATGCCCAATGGATAGTCCGCCATCTCCACGACCCAGAGGCGGCCACGGTCATCCCAATCGAAGGCCACAGGGTCCAGCACGAGTGGTTCCGCAGCCACCAGGTCCACAGTGAATCCCTTCGGCACATGAATGCGTTTGAGTGATTCCTCCGGTGAAAGTGCGGAGGTCTCGGTGCGTGCTCGCGGCGGTGTCAGGCCGGAGGCATGGTAATGCGCCGCGGCCTCCTCCGCCGTGAGTACTCTATTATAGAGGGAGACTTCATCCAGCTTGCCTTCGAGCCCCGCGAAGCCATCGCTGCGTCCGCCAAGGAAGATGTCCTTCACCTCCTCCGGCAGCGTGTATTCCAGCTCGCCTTCGATCTCGGGCTTGGTCCTGCCATCGAGATACACGCGGACCTGATTCTTCGAGCGCGTGAGCACCACATGGTGCCAACTCCTCAGTGAAAGAAGGGTGGAACCTGCGAGGAGTTTGCGCTGGCCATCGCCATTGTAGAGCATGAGCCGACCCGGTGACGCATCCGCATGCGTGCCGCTGATGCCGAGATGATCTCCCGGACACGCACGGTCTTTGTTCGGACCGCGCGAGAAGAGATACCCTGTCACCGGACGCGCATCTTCCGGCAGTCCATTCCAGAACCAGAACTCCACGCTGTACGTATCGCCCAGTTCCTTCACTTCCCCGTGCACGCGACCGCCGGCGAAGTGCATGGCACGGTTGATGTCCTCTCCCGAGAAAGCCTCATCTGCGGGACCTTCAAGATAGAGCGCAACGCCGTCCTCAATGTCCGCGGCATGTTCCTTCGTCGCCGTGGCATCATGGGCCTTGGGAATCACCGCCTCATCGAGCCGCCAGTACGCCAGAGGTTTCGCTCCGAGGATGGTCTCCGCATACGCTCCCCTGCCCTGCGTCATTTTGCGGCGTGGCTTGCCCGCCACTTCCTCTGCGGCCTTCAGCAAGGTGTCCACGATCACCGGTTCCGCCTGCACCTCCAGCCCTGCCGTACGCGCGGGCCAGGTGGTGTAGCCACCGAGCTTGTGCTGCTCCGGAGGAGGGATGTAACCCTCCGCGCCATTGGCCAGCTCAATATTAAAATGCGAGGCGAAAGGTGACTGCGCCTTCAGCTTCAATCCGGTGATGGCGAAGACTTCGTTCGGCAACGCGGTGATGCCGAGGTCACCGATGCGTAGCGCCTGCAGCACGAGTTCCGTCTTCTGCTTCTCGTGCAGCTGGATCGCCTCGTTCGCATAGATCTCCGGTTTGCTCGTGGGCAGGCGGTCCTTCACCGTGGCCATGGTCTCACGCGCCCACTTCAAGCGGGCTTCATCCGGCACGCGATAGGTGAGCGGAACCTTCTTCTCCACGATGCCGAGCGGCACGCTGTCGTGGAACTCCACCTTGCCCCAAGCCTCCAGCGCGCGCTTCGCCACCGCTTCCGCATACGCATCCATCGTGATGTTCTGCTTGGGCTTGCTGTAATCCATCCACATCAGGTCACCACTGGTGCCCTGCGACATGAGGGCAACGAATGGCCCCTCGCCTGACGCTTGCCCCAGCAGCTTCGCCATGTGCTTGCAGAAGGCGCCGTAGTAGTCCGCGGACACCGCCGAGGCACCGAAGTAATGCTGCGAGTAGTTCGCGAAGAGAGCGAGTGGCTTGCCGTCCTTCGTCTGCAAGGCCAGCACGCTGAGCCCGGGGTCCACCGGTCCGGAGGGTCCCACGTGATTCGGGCTTTCATAACCGGGATGCATCATGGCGCGCACCGTGGGATTTCCAAAGGGGTCGGCCTGGATGCGGTCGGGCCGGTAGATCCAGCGGCGGTTGTGCGTGTGCTCCCAGTCATCGACGGATGCCCAGCCCACCTTCGCAGGTTGCAGGTTTTTGAGTGCTGCCATCATCGCCTCCGCGACCTTGCCCGGCAGCCACTTCGTGTACTCCGGATCCATGCGACTCCCCAGGCAACCCATCGCCGCAGGTGCCGTATGCGTATGCGTGGCGGACACCGTCATGTGCGAGATGTCCAGCCCGGTCTCCTTCGCGACGATGGACTTCGCCTGGTCGATGACTTCGCGCGGCATCATGCAGGTATCCACCACGCAGAGCACGAGCTTGGTGTTTCCATCATCGAGCGCGATGGCACGCGCATGGAGTTTGTCGTTGGCCTGCTGGGCGAGTCGCTCGGTGAAGTTTCCATTCACGATGACCGGGAACTTCTGCGGGGTGACATCCACCGCGGCAGCGCCAGCGCGGAAAGTGGAGGCCGTTTCCTGCGCAGATGCGGACGTGGATGAAAGCCGGGCTCCGACAACCAGAAGCGCGAGGGTGCAGAGGAGAAAAGCAGCGCGTGTCATGCGGGCAACATCTACCGTCCCAGTCGGCGCCATATTGCAGAGCATCTTTTTCACTAAGGCATCTTGGAAGAAGAATACGGCAGGCGGGCACTTAAGTACCATGAGCATTCAGCGACACTTGTGCCGAAGGCCTTGGACTGCGCGCAGCCCTGCTGCCGCTTTCCTAAAGTGCAGCCTGCTGCACGCGTCACCGCGACGAAGTCGCCACTCTCTCTGGACGCATCACCTTACGAGCGAGTGTCGCCATCGCCACAGCAGGCTGTGGACTCTTCAAAGCGGCAGCAGGGCTGCACGCAGTCCAAGGACGCTTCGCGTCACAGCATCTGGATCTGTCGCGTTCATCCCCCTTCTACTTTGATACCGCACCCCCTTCTTCACCTGACGGAAGTCCTCTTCCATTCCGGGTGCCCTGCCGCCCGAATCGCAATTCCCGCCAGGCTCCCAGTTGCCAGCAACAATGTTCCGGAGTAAATCTTTTCCCATGGGCCGGAGACCTGTGACCTTCTTCTTCACCATCATCCTGGGACTGGCAGCCGCGCTGTCCACCGCCGCGTTTGCGGAAACGCCACCACCATCCCACTCCCCGGACATCCCTGTCCGCGACGGCGACATCATCTTTCACCGTTCGCTGACCCAGCAGGCGGCGGCCATTGCAGCGGCGACGCACTCGGAGTTCACCCACATGGGGGTCATCTTCATTGAGGATGGGAAGCCCTATGTGTACGAGGCGGTGCAGCCCGTGGGCAAAGCGCCGCTGGACGAATGGATCAAGCGCGGGGACAAGGAGCACTACGTCATCAAGCGGCTGAAGGACCCGAGCAAGCTGGACACGGTAGCGCTCAAGAAGGAAGTCACCACCATGCTGGGCAAGAACTACGACTGGCTCTTTGAGTGGTCGGACGACAGCATCTACTGCTCCGAGCTGGTCTGGAAAGGTTACGAGCGTGCCTCTGGCATCAAGTTGGGAGAGCTTCGCACGCTCAAGGATCTCGACCTCTCCCATGCCGCGGTGCAGAAGATTCTGAAGGAGCGCTATGGCGACAAGGTGCCGTATGAGATGGAGGTCATCTGCCCTTGCGATGTCTTCAGCTCGACGCTGCTGGAGACGGTGGAGACGAAGTAGGGTGAGGAGGTTGGACCTCCCGGTCCCACAGTGGGCGTTAGGCCCCCCGGCCTGACGGAACCCCTTTCCCGCTTGCAGTCCCTCCCCCCGCCCGCTATCTCCCCCGGTGGAACCCACGGACAACGATTACAAGGTGAAGCTGGAGGTCTTTGAAGGCCCCCTCGATCTGCTGCTCTACCTCATCAAGAAGGATGAGATCGACATCTATGACGTCTCCATCGAGCGCATCACCAGCCAGTACCTGGCGTACATCGACACCTTCCAGGCCCTGAACATCGAGCTGGCCAGCGAGTTCATCGTGATGGCGGCCAACCTCATGTACCTGAAAAGCCGCGAGCTCCTGCCCAAGGACCTGCAGCCCCCGGATGAAGCGGCCGAGGAAGATGACCCGCGTTGGGAGCTCATCCGCCAGCTGGTGGAGTACAAGAAGTTCAAGGATGCCGCCCAGTTCCTGGGCCAGCGCGAGAGCAAGGGTGCCGAGCTCTTCACCGCCACGCCGGAAATCCCCGACCTCACCACACCCGAGGAAAGCATCGCCGAGGTGGGCATCTTCGACCTCATCCGCGCCTTCCAGAAGGTGCTGCGGAAGTTCGAGGACACGCACACGCTGCGTGAGATCGTGGACGACCGCTGGACCGTCAGCGACAAGATCGATCACCTCCTGGAAATCGTGCCCGTTGGTGGGCGCGTGCGCTTTGACGAACTCTTCAGCGCCGCCACCAGCCGCAGTGAGGTGATTGTCACCTTCCTCGCCATGCTGGAGCTCATGAAACTGCACTTCCTGGAAGTGGAGCAGGAGCGCACGCTCGGTGAGATCGTGGTGGTGCGTCCCTCGGACAAGATTGATGAACTCGCCGCGACGATTCCCCCGCACATGCAGCTCGCTGCCGGGATGAAGCAGAAGGCGGATGATGCGGAGGAGGAAGACGACACGCCGAAGGACCTCGCGCTGGAGGCGTGACGTTATAGTGGCCGATTCTCTCCGAGAATCGATGCGAGTGAAGCACTCCCAAGGGTGGTTTTCACGCGCAGCGACTTTCGGAGATAGTCGGCTACGATCCGAGCTGGAGCGTGTGGTGGTGCTGCGATGTCATTCGCGATGGTCCTACGCCGGCCAGAGGCCAGCGCTCCCAGGGCTTGCAGACTTCAGTATCCCTTCTTTGCGTCTCTTTGCGGCTATTCCCTCAGTTGCGGCATCGGGTTCTGCGAGTTAACATCGCCCCCATGTCTTCCTACGCTGATTTGGGAAACACCACGTCCATGCGCTGGCTGCCGGACCCGCGGGTCGCGCCGCATGCGCAGGCCATTGAGGAACGGGTGGGGAACTTCGCCGCGCACATCCGCCCGGCGACTTTCACGGAGTTCATGGATCCACTCATGGTCCGCCTCGCGGGAGATTGCTTCCGCGATGCGGGTGCGCATGAGGGCGTCTTCTGGCTGGCGGACCGTGAGCAGAAGAACCTCTACTGCGGTTACAGCCAGGGGCCGCACGCGGACAAGCTGAACAGCATGAAGGTGCCCGTGGACACGGGGCTCTCCGGCATGATTCTCGCCACGCAGCAGCCGTTTTGTGAGAACAACCTCTCGCAGAACCGCGCCGCTGCCAGCAGCGCCCTGGAGTCGCGCCTGGGCGTCATCGTGTGCTGCCGTGTGCTGGTGCCCTTCTTCATCGCGGGAAAGATGCGCGGCGTGCTCGCAGCATACAAATACAAGCCCACGCTCGATGACCCGGAGCCCTGCAGCTTCGACCAGGAAGCGGTAGAGGAACTCAACCTGCTCTCGCGTCTCTTCGGACGCCTGCTCGACCACAAGCTGCTCTGCGCCGCCATCGGCCTGGAAGAGGATTGATTGACCGACACACGCATGTCCGGCTCCCCCTCCAGATGGATCACGCCTGAGCAAGCCGCCGCCGCCATGCGCAACGGTCGCGGGCGAGGCATCCGCGTGGCGGTGCTCGACTCCGGTGTGGAGTGGGACCACCCCGACCTGAGCGGGGTGAAAATCGCCGATGACCTGTGCATGGAGGAGGACATGGGCATTCTCGAGGCAAAGCCCGGGGAACGCACGGACCTCTTCGGCCACGGCACAGCGGTGGCCAGCATCATCCACGAGATGGCGCCGGAGGCGGAAATCGGCAGCTTCCGTGTGCTGGATGCGAAGAACCAGTCCCAGAGCGAAATGATCTGCTTCGGCGCGCGGCTGGCGCTGGAGCGCGGGTACCACATCCTGAACTGCAGCTTCGGCGCGCGGCTGAAGTCGCAGATCCTCATGTTCAAGGATTGGGTGGACGATGCCTACCTCGCGGGCATCCACGTGGTGGCCGCGTGCAACAACGATGACTTCCGCAAGCCCGAGTGGCCGGGGGATTTCACCAGTGTGATCACGGTGAACATGCTGGACACGCCGCAGCGCGACATGATTTTCCGCAACCCGCCCGGCACCCTGGTAGAATTCGCCGCGCTGGGGGTGCAGGTGAATGTGCCGTGGAAGGGCGGCATCCGCCGTGAGGCCACCGGGAGCAGCTTCGCCGCGCCGCGTGCCGCCGGGCTGCTGGCGCGGATTCTCTCCGTTTTTCCGCACACTTCCCCCTTGCAGGCAAAGTCCTTGCTGCAACAGATAGCCAGCGGCCTCCCGGACCGGAAACGCCTGCGCCTGCCCACGCTCGCGTCACAACCGGCTCCAGCCTGACATGCAGTAACCAAGCATATCAAACTCGTTTTTTCCGCCGCAACTCCAAACCCTTCCCCGCTTCAGTTCCCTTCTGACTTTTCATTCTTCTTAAAAATCTTATCTCCGCCATCGCCATGCATGCCGTCGCCACACCTGCCGTATCCCTCACCATCCTGGTGCCCCGCACCCTTCTGCCTACCGAGGGTGACGAACTGGTACTCACCAGCCAGGAACAGCGCGTGGGCAATTCCACGGACCTCTTCAATGTCTTCCAGGAGCTCGCCGCCACCCGTGCCGCGACTTTCGTGATGCACCACGACGACGTCTCCTATGACGGCGACCTGGACGACGACAGCACCCTTCAGCTCCTGACCATTTCCCCCGAGCCGGAGAGCCACCTGCCCCTCATCGAGGCCCGCCCGGCCATGAGCCACTTTGACTGGGCCGGAGTCATCCGCGAGGTCGGCCATGCCATGCTCAATGAGCACTTCCTCGGCACGCCGGACGAACTGGCCCGCGTCTTCTCCGAAGCCGTGCGTGAAGTCAGCAGCATCGCAGCCGCCGGGTTTAAGGGTGAGGCTGTGCCGCTCATCACCGTGAAGCTGGAAGAAGGCGCCGCGAAGATTTCCTTCCTCGGCATCTGGCTCGCCGATGGCCCCAGCATTGAAGAAGTGCGCCGCAGCGTCCCGGGAGCCTCCTGGCAGGAGAGCACCGGACTCGGCCAGAGCAGCTGCCTCCTGCTGGATGCCGCTGAGGTCGAGGGCCGTGGGCTGAAGGAAGCCGTGCTCAGCGCCGCCCTGCTGGCCATGGTCTTCGGCAGCGCCACCTCCGCCCAGGCCGCTGACCCCATCACCAAGCCCACCAATTCCCGCCTCGCCTCCTTTTTCGGTGGCGACAGCCGCCCCGGTGACGTGCTGCCGGTGAAGTCCCAGAAGCTGGTGCAGGACGCCCCGCGTGTGTACAAGGAAGTGATGGCCCGCCAGCACAGCGACCTGCGCATCGTGATCGTCATCGGCCAGCAGCGCGCCTACATGCTGAAGGACGGCGCGATTGCCTTCGAAACGCCCATCTCCAGTGGCCGTGGCGCCCGCATGACGAAGCGCGGCACCTTCACCATCACGGAGAAGGTCCGGAGCGGCAAGATGTCCACCATCTACAAGTGCCCCCTCCCCGGCTGGATGCGCATCGGCGAAATGCCCATCGGCATGCACGAAGGCGAACTCCCCGGCTACCCCGCCTCCCACGGCTGCGTGCGCATGCCGATTGAGAGCGCCCACTTCATCTTCGACAACGCGCCAAAGGGCACCACCGTCCAGATCGTGGACAACTGGGCTCCCCCGGCCGCTGCAGGCCACCAGGTCATCGCCTCGAACTAAGCGAGGCGAACCCCAACGTAGCAGGCTTCTCCAGAAGCCTTTCATCCTCAGCTCCATCTCTCCAGGCGGCAGGACCCAAATCCTGCCGCTTTTTCGTGCCCCGGTCCGCGATTCCAGAAAGCCCACCGCTCAACCACAGCCCCACCGTCGCACCGCTTACCGTCCTACCGCTCACCGTCGCACCGTCGCACCGAAGTCCTTTTTCCTTGCCCCTTCCTGCTTTTCCCTCAAAGTGCCCCTCCGCATCGCATCGTCATGGAACTCAGCCGCATCGTTGAAGCTCTCCTTTTCGCCAGTCAGGAGCCCCTGACGGTGACGGACATCGCACGCGCCATCCAGAGCACCGTGCGCGAGGCCAAGGAGGAGATCAAAGCGGCGAAGGAAGCCGGCAAGGAAAACGTCCCTGAGCTTGATGAGGAAAAGGCGGCTCTGGAGTCCGTGAAGGATGAAGACGTCCGCGCGGCTCTGGATGCCCTGGCCGAGCACTACGAGAAGGACGAACGCAGCTTCACCATTGTGGAGCGCAGCGCTGGCTGGAGATTGTGCGCCTTGGGCACGTTCGGCGAATGGTGCCGCGCGCTGTATCCCGGCAAGAAACCCCAGCGTCTCAGCGGTCCTGCCCTGGAGACCTTGGCCATCGTGGCCTACCGCCAGCCGATTACGAAGTCGGCGATTGAAGCCGTACGCGGTGTCTCCGTGGATGCCATGGTGCAGCAGCTCCTGGATCGCAACCTTCTGAAAATCGAAGGCCGCGCCGACCTCCCCGGTCGTCCGCTGCTCTATTGCACCACCGACCTCTTCCTCGACCACTTCGGCATCCGCACCCTGGATGACCTCCCGAACGCCGCCGAACTACGCCGCGTGAAACTGCCTACTCCAGAAGACGTCGCTGTCGCCAATGACAACGCCGGCACGGAAGCCGGTGCGGTGGGCGAAGAAGAGACCAAAGTCTCGAAGGGCAAAGCCGCGGCGGATGATACGCCGGAGCTGTTGCTGGCGGGAGAGTAGGGGCAATTCTTCAAGTCCCGAAGCCTTCTGTATTTCCGAGGCGAAGCCTCTTTGGACTGCGTGCAGCCTGCTGCCGCTTTCCTCAAGTGCAGCCTGCTGCACGTTTCTCCGCGACGAAGTCGCCAAGCTTTCTACCCTACGAGCGAGTGTCACCATCGCCACAGCAGGCTGTGGACTCTAGAAAGCGGCAGCAGGCTGCCGCAGTCCAAGGACGCTACGCGTCAGCTGCCGAGGTTTTCTGACTCAGCCATATCGGTATCAAAATCCTCATCCTCGACGGCAATTCGATCAAACTTGAAACTCGCCACGGTCCTTACCCACGCGGGTGTCACGGCTTCCTTGAACTGGCGTGCACTGCACCACTTCCAGTCGGATGCACGAGTCACAAGTTTATGATGAACTGCATTCTGATGCACATAGTTCAATCGAGCCATGTAGCTCTCCTGGTAGGTTAGCAATGTCTCACGATAGTTCTGCCAGAGCCTGTTTCTTCCAGGGGTGCCATCCTGACGATTCAGTTCTTTGGTCGTAAAGCTATGCAGCTTCTGGACAAGCGACTTCAGGGAAAGTGCCCCGTCTCGCTGCTCAGCGGGGCTGTGCGCAATGAGATGGTAGTGGTTGGATAAAACTGCCCACGCTTCCAACTGCCAACCGAACTCTGAGATCAGCGAGAATAGCGTATCCTGAAACCAATCCCGTCGGCTAGGCGTGTTCAAGAGATGACGTCTGTTGGCCGCACGTGCCGTAACGAAGAAAACCCCTCCCAACTTCAGGCGATGAGGAGGCGCGTGAGGCCATTCACGCGTGCCGTCGGCGATTTCGGCATCCGTTGGCAGGCGTAGCGGGTCCATGAAGGCATGGCAGCAAATCTGTTGCAGGTGTCAAGCGCAATGGCGGAGTGAAGGATGTTCGGATGCTTTGACGCGCAGCGTCCTTGGACTGCGGCAGCCTGCTGCCGCTTTCTAGAGTCCACAGCCTGCTGTGGCGATAGTGACACTCACTCGTGAGATGACATCTCCCTGAAGGCTTGGCGACTTCGTCGCAGTGAAACGTGCAGCAGGCTGCACTTGAGGAAAGCGGCAGCAGGCTGCCGCAGTCCAAGGATGCTACGCATCAGCTACCGGGAGCTTTTGCTCCTTATACCCTTGTCTACCCCTTGCCCCCTCCAACTCACCCCATCCGTCCACTCAAATACCGCTCCGTCTCTGGCTTCTCGGGCGCGGTGAAGAGTTTCATCGTATCGTTAAACTCAATCAGCTTGCCCAAGTAGAAGAAGGCGGTGCGGTCGCTGACGCGGACGGCTTGCTCCATGTTATGCGTCACGATGACGATCGTGTACTGCTCCTTGAGCACGGTGATGAGCTCCTCAATCTTCGCGGTGGCGATGGGGTCAAGAGCGGCGCAGGGTTCGTCCATGAGGACGACCTGGGGCTTCACGGAAAGGGTGCGGGCGATGCAGAGGCGCTGCTGCTGGCCTCCGGAGAGACCGAGGGCGCTTTCATGCAGGCGGTCCTTCACTTCATCCCAAAGGGTCGCAGAGCGCAGGCTGCGCTCGACGGTTTCGGCGATGACCTTTTTATCCTTCTCACCAGCCACCTGAAGGCCGTAGGCCACGTTCTCGTAGATGCTGCGGGGGAAGGGGTTGTACTTCTGGAACACCATGCCCACCTTACGACGCAGGGCGATGACGTCGATGTGCTGCCGATTGATGTCCACGCCACCGAGGGTGATGTTTCCCTTGGTGATGCGGGCGCCTTCAATGAGGTCATTGATGCGGTTGATGCAACGCAGGAGGGTGGACTTGCCGCAGCCGGACGGTCCGATGAAGGCGGTGACTTCCTTGTTGGCGATTTCCAGCGAGACGTCGAAGAGGGTTTGCTTCGTGCCGTAGCAGAAGTCCACGCCGTTGATTTTCACCTGCGGGCCTCCGGCGGAGGAGGACCCTTGCGTGCCGTTGGCTGTAGTCGGGGCGGTGGCAGTGGCAGACATGAAGTGAAAAGTGGAAAAGGGGTAAGTGAAAAGCGTGGGCTCAGAAGCCGGGGAGCAAGAGTATGAGCACGAGCAGGACCGCCCCTTCCTCAACTGAACTGGCCGCGGATGTAGTCCTCGGTCTTCTTTTGCTGGGGAGCGCTGAAGATGGCGACCGTGTCGGCGAACTCGATGAGGTTGCCCATGTACATGAAGGCGGTGAGGTCTGCCACGCGGCGGGCCTGCTGCATGTTGTGGGTCACGATGACCACGGTGTACTCCTTGCGGAGGGCGACGATGAGCTCCTCCACCTTCAGGGTGGCGATGGGGTCGAGCGCGGAGCAGGGTTCATCCATGAGGAGGATGTCGGGCTTCACGGCGACGGCGCGGGCGATGCAGAGGCGCTGCATCTGGCCACCGGACATGCCGAAGGCATTGGTCTTCAGACGGTCCTTGGTCTCGTCCCAGAGGGCGGCTTCGCGGAGCGCGCGTTCGCAGGCTTCGTCGAGCACGCTCTTCTTCTTCTCCCCAGCAATGCGGAGGCCGTAGACCACGTTCTCGTAGATGCTCTTGGGGAAGGGATTGTATTTCTGGAAGACCATGCCCACCTGGCGGCGGAGCTGGGTGGTATCGACATCCGCGTCGTAGATGTTCTTGCCCTTGATGATCACCTTGCCCTTGCCGATGTGGGCGCCGGGGATGCGGTCATTGATGCGGTTGAAGCAGCGCAGCAGGGTGGACTTGCCGCAACCGGACGGTCCGATGAAGGCGGTCACCTGGTTTGGGGGAATCTCCAGGTTGATGCCGAAGAGCGCCTGCTTCGTGCCATACATGAAATCCATGCTGCGCACAGAGATGATGCCTTCCTGCTGTGCGGTCGACAGAGGCTCGGCGCGTTCCTGGGGCTCGCTGGGCGCGGGGGACAGATCCACGGAGGAGGTACGGGGTTGTGGGGGGGCGGCTACCATTTGTATTTGGCGCGGAGTTTGCGACGGAGCAACACACTCGCTGTGGCAAATGCGAGTACGATCACCAGAAAGACGAAGACCGAGCCATACTGGGCGCGCTCAGAGTACTCACTCTGCGGGATGCGCGCGGCGATGGTGTAGATGTGATACGGCAGGGCCTGGACGGACTCGGTGAAGACACCCATGGCCCCGGCATCGCCCTGCCAGGGCAGCTTGTCCTTGAAGGCAAGGGCGGCGGTGAACATGATGGGCGCAGTCTCGCCGGCGGCACGGGCAATGCCCAGGATGCTGGAGGTCAGGATGCCCGGCATGGCGAAGGGCAGCACGCTCTTCCAGATGGTCTGCCACCGGGTGGCGCCCAGCGCGAGGGACGTTTCACGGAAGCCCTGCGGCACGGCGCGCAGGCACTCCTCACTGGCGGTGATGATCACGGGGAGAATCACGAAGGCGAGGGTGAAGGAACCGCTGAGCACGGAGGCATCCCAGCCCTGGAAGCTGAGCTTGGTGAAGCCCAGGGGAATGACCAGCAGCGAGCGGTCCAGTGGTACATCCGTGAAGACTGGAGCGCTCAGCACGAAGATGCCCAGGCCGAAGAGACCGAACACCACCGAAGGCACACCCGAGAGATTCAGAATGGCGAGGCGCACGATTTCGATGAAGCGTCCGTGCTTGGCATATTCACTCAGGTACACTGCTGAGGAAATCCCGAGGAACAGGGCGATCACGATACAAAACGCGACAAGTAATACGGTGCCGACGATGGGACCCAGGATACCACCACCGGAGTAGGAGATGGTCTTTTCCGAGCGGAGGTTGTCACCCAGCTTCGCCTTGATGACGTCGGAGCCCTTGGGGTCGGTCTCGTACTTGTTCCCCTGCTTGTCTTCCAGCACGTGGAGTGTCTCCGGCAGCTTCGTGAGGAAGTCCGTGTTCACGAAGGGCGCGGAGGTCTTGAAGACCACCGGCACGCCCTTCCAGATGATGGGCACAAAGATGGCCGCCACCGCCAGGATGATGGTGTACGTGCAGACGCGCAGCACCTGCTTCCACAGGAACTCGTAGAGCTCCTTGTTGGTTTTGGGCCGGGCGAACGGATTCGGGATGACGCCGGAGGTCGATGGATTCGCGGGGGCGTGCATGGACTAGATCTTGGGGAGCTGGAATTTCTTCACCACGAGACGGGAGGCCCAGTTGATGAAAAGGGAGATGATGAAGAGCAGGATGCCCACCATGAAGAGGGCCTGCCAGTGGGAGCTGCCGCGGGAGACTTCACCCAGCTCCTGCGCGATGATGCCGGTGAGCGTGTGCGCGGGCTGGAAGACGGTGCCGATGCCGTCCGAGAAATCCGGGATGGCGATGCGGTTACCAGCGACGAGGAGCACCACCATGGTCTCACCGATGATACGGCCAAGGCCGAGCAGCATCGCGGCGAGGATGCCGGAGACGGAGGCAGGTACGATGACCCTGAAAACGGTCTGCAGCTTCGTGGCGCCCAGCGCTTCACTGGCCTCGCTGAAGGCACGCGGCACGTTGTTGATCGCGTCCTCGGCGAGGGAGAACATGGTGGGAATGGCCATGAGAGCGAGCAGCACGCCGGCATTGAACATGTTCAAGCGTTCCTGCACCGGGAAGCCGGGAATCCAGGAGAGCCACGGGATATCGCTCGTGGACTTGATCAGGTCACCGAGCACCGAGATACCGATGAAGCCGAGTACCACGGAGGGAATGGCCTGGATGAACTCGATGAGCGGCTTCACGAGCTCCTGTTCACGCAGTGTGGCGAACTGATTCACGTAGATGGCCGCACCGACGCTGAAGGGAAGGGCGATGACCAGCGCGGTGAGCGCAATCACGAGTGAACCGGTGAGCAGCGGCAGCACGCCGTAGAAGTCCTGCCATGAGCTGTTGGTGATCCAGTCGCCGCCGAAGAGGAAGGAGGTGAGCGCCTGCGTCATGGGCACCGGCTTGTCCCAGCGCCATTCCTGCATGCGCGGCACGGTGGCCTCGACGGTTTTGACGTGCCGGGGGAAGTCCCTGTTGAAGTGCCCCACGAGGTCGCGAGCCTCCCTGGTCCCGTGATTCTCGGGAAGCGATGCGGCAGCCTTCTTGACGGCTTCGAGGTAAGGCGGCAGGAGCTTTTCGAAGTCCGGAAGCTTGGCCAGAACCGGCTCGATGGCGGCCTTGAAGTCCACTTCCGCGGTTTCCGTTTCCGCAGCGTCTTTCTCAAAGGCGGCCTTCTGCTCAGGCGTCTTGGCGGTGGCAGCGGCTTCCAGCAGTTGTGCCCTGGCATCCTCCGCCATGTGTTGTTGCACGGCCTTGTCCTTGGTGACCAGCACGAGTTCCTTCATGGAGTTGTGCAGCTCCAGCACGGGGTCAATGGCCACCTCGAATTCCTCCACCGAGGTCACCAGGGCGGCGAACTGCTTCTTGGCCTCCGCGTCCTTCGCGGCGGACTCCGCCATGAGAGTCTGCATGAAGGGCGGCAGGTCCTCCTGGTCCGGCTGGAGGGAGTTCAGCTCCGCGATGAGCTTCTCCTTCTCGTCCCTGTTGAAGACATCAGAGATGACTTCGCTGGCGACCGCGATGTGGGTGGCCTCCGTCACGCTCTTGCGGAGTTCCGCAATCTTCTCCGGCGCGGTGGGCGGCTCCTTCTTTTCCAGGGCTTCCTCCAGAGCTTCGCGCTGGAGGGCGGCCTTTTCCTCCACGTGGGTTTTGACAAGCAGCGCCGCGTCACGGCGGTCGCGGGAAATTTTGGAGACGGTGTTGAGCTCGGCGTTCAGCGCGCGCTTCAGGCGGCTGAGCAGCTCCTCATGCTCGGTGACGGGCTTCTGGATGTAGTCGGCGAACTCCAGTCCGGCCTTGCGATACACGGAGAGCTCGTGGCGGTAGGTATCGAGGAAACCACCCTTGAGCGTGGGATAGGGCAGGAAGCCAAAGGCCTTCCCCACCCTGAGAGGGCCCTCAGAGACGAGGGACCACATGATGAGCACCAGGGTGACGATGGTCACCATGGCGCATGTGGTGAAGAAGCCCTTGATGAGCTTCTGGCGATCAATGCGCAGCCCGAGGAAACCGGGGGGCTTGAGGAGATCTTTTTCCGTCTCGCGGTGGACGCTGTCTTCGGTGCTCATGCAAGGAAATGGCTGCGACGTTTAGGCGGGACAGAAAACCCGACGGAAGAAGTGTTGTCCACTGTCTCCCGTCGGGTTGCGGGTGAAACGTTTGTCAGATAACTCAGTGAATTACTTCACCTGGGAGACCGGAACGAAACCAACCACTTCGGTGATCTTGTCACCGGCGGGGCTGGTCACGAAGTCGATGAAAGCCTTGATGTTGCCATCGGGCTTGCCGTTCACGTAAAGGAACGTGGGGCGGCTGTAGGGATACTTCTTCACGGACTCCACGGAGGGCACATGGCCGTCCACTTCTGCCACCTTGATGCCCTTGGCCTTGATGTAGGCGAAGCCCACATAACCGATGCCGTTCTTGTTGCTGGCGACTTCCTGGGCGATCTGCTCATTGCCGGCCATCTTCTGGCTGCTGGAAGCGTAGTCCTTGCCACCCATGGCGAGGGTCTGCCAGTCCTTGTAGGTACCGGACGAGGTGTTGCGGGTGTACACGGAGATGGGGCCGGGGGTGCCGCCCACTTCGCTCCAGTCCTTGATGGCGCCGGTGAAGATGCCAGCGATCTGCTTCTTGGTCAGGCTCTGCACGGGATTGCTCTTGTTCACGACGACCGCGATCATGTCCCAGGCGACATTGTACTCCTGAAGGAACACGCCCTTGGTCTTGGCGAAGGTGCGCTCGTCATCCTTCACCTTGCGGGAGGACATGCCGATTTCTGCGGTACCAGCCGAGAGGTTAGTGAAGGCAGTGGTGGAACCTTCTGCAGCGATGTCGAAGCTTACGTTGCCGCCCTGCTTCTTGAAGCCTTCCGCCCACTGCGGAACAAGCTTGGCGCCCAGGGTGTCCGAGCCGCGAATGCGCAGGACGCTCTGGGCCTGAAGACCCGCCGTCATGGCGATGGCGAGCAGCGAAGTGATGATGGTGGATTTCATGCTTTATTATCTGGGTGTTGTGTTGGCAAAGCCGGCCTGGGCCAGCATGAAGGCACCGTTGCGGGAAGCGTGAGCCCGGGCAACCCACCGAGGGTGAACAAAATGTCACATAGCCCCTTCGTTGAGCTCCAGCGGCGCCTCGGGAGTCCCAATCTGACGAAATCGACACGATTTTTCACATAACTCGGCCCTTCACGGCCTCCATTCTCACATTTGAGATGAATATGGCAGGCAAAACCTAAATTCCCCCTCTTCGGAACCCAACCTGTCGCCCACCGGGCGCGATATCAGGTAGGTGACTGCTGACAGGGCAAGCCCTACCGGAGCGTGCGACCATCGTCTGATTGACGCTGACCACACGCCCTGCGACGGTGCTGGCTCTCGAGCGATGCGTGCCACTTCTTGACGAAGGGGTGCTTTCGCCGCAAGTTTACCTTCTGTCTTTGTCGAGTTTTCGAGTCATGCGTGGCCCCCGCCTTACCCTTCCCGTTACCCTGCTGGCTCTCATCTGTGGACCGGTCTGGGAGGCGGCCTCGCAGAGTCAACCCACGCTCAGAGCCGTACCCGTCGAGGCACCGTCCCCGACCCCGGAATTGACCCCCGCCCCCGACCCCGCTCCCAAGAAGGAGTCGAAGGCTGGTTGGCGCACTGACCCGGAGGCACGCACGCTCATTCTCAATGTGCCGGCACCGCGCGGCCAGATTGTGGACCGCAATGGCGTGCCCCTGGCGCAGATGCGCGTGGTGCAGTACCTGGCACTGAGCTTCCCCCTCCTCGGGGAGAAGGCCACCAGCCGCGAGATTCTGGATTTCGCCCACACCCGCCTGCGCAAGGTCAATGCGGTGCTGGGCAAGGCGTGGAACCTTCCGGACGACCGGCTTCTCCTCCACTACAAGAACAGGCGCTGGCTGCCGCTGGTCTTCACCTATCAGGACAACATCCTGGAGGAGATCAATGGCGACCAGCAGTTGAAGCTTTTCGACCTGCTGCGCCCCGGCAGCGGCGTGGTGCTCCAGGCATCCTACATGCGCTATTATCCGAAGGGCATGTGCGCGCCGCACATCATCGGCTACACCGGCCGTGTGCGCCAGCTCCCCACGGGACCGATTCAAGATGGCGACCCACTCTTTGAAGAAATTGAAGGTCGCAGCGGCCTGGAAAAAACATTCGACAAGGACCTGCAGGGCCGCCCGGGTGTGACTACGGTGCTCTTCAATCCGGACGGGTCCAAGGAAGTGGAGCAGGTGAAGAGCCGCCCCATTCCGGGGAACAATGTGGTGACCTCGCTGGACTACAACTTTCAGAAGTATGTGGAGAATGCACTGGCCAAGCACACGCGCAGCGCCGCCATGGTCATCATGGACGTGAAGACGGGTGACGTGCTGGCGATGGGTTCCTATCCCCTCTACGACGCCAACCTCTTCTGCCCAGGCATCACGGATGCGAACTACGCGCGCCTGAAGATGGACAAGCGCGACCCGCTGGTGCCGCGCGCCTTCCAGGGAACGTACCCCCCGGCGTCCACGTTCAAGATCATTGTCTCCCAAGCAGCGCTGGAGACGGGCGAAATCACCCCCCGCACCTCCTACTACTGCGGCACGAGCCTGTGGATTGGTGACCGTGAGTTCCGCAACTGGAACAAGGAGCCTGAAGGCGACATCAATGTGGTGACCGCCATCAAGCGCTCCTGCAACACGTGGTTCTACCAGGCAGGCCTGCAAATCGGAGCCCAGCCCATCACGGACATGGCCCAGCGTTTTGGTTTTGGCGAGAAGACAGGCATCCCGCTGGAGGGCGAGCAGGCGGGCTTCGTGCCCACGGATGCGTGGATGATGCAGAAGTACGGCCACCGCATGCAGGGTGGTGACATTGCGAACCTCTCCATCGGCCAGGGACGCACGCTGGTGACGCCGCTGCAGGTGGCGCAGGCCATGTGCGGCATCGCCGACGGAAACGTGATGCCCCAGGCACGCCTGGTGAAGCAGGTGCAGGACCCGCAGGACCGCGTGATCCAGCCCTTCCCCGTGACGGTGAAGCGCCGCATCTCCCTGGACCCGGCGGCACGTGAGACCGTGGTGAAGGGCATGATTGCCGTGGTAAACGCTTCCGGCGGTACTGGCCGCAATGCGAAGCTGGATGACAAGATCAATATCCAGGTGGCGGGCAAGACCGGCACCGCGCAATGGAAGCCCGAGACGAACGAATCCGCCGAGCGCCAGCTCGCGTGGTTCACCGGCTTCCTTCCCGCCAATGAACCGATGTATGCCTTCGCAATCGTGTATGAAGGCTCCCCGGGCGAACGCGTCGGCGGTGGCGCCATCGCCGCGCCCATCGTGAGCGAAGTGTTCGAGAACATCTACAAGAATGCCCCGCCGGATGACCCGCTGGTGCAGCTCGCCATGTCTGAAAATGCTGCCAAGGCCATCGCCATCTCTGATGAAGATGAGCAGACCGATGGCAGCGGCTCCAGAGCGCCAGCCGTGGAGGGCCTGCAGGCCCAGCCGCCCCCTCCCCCGCCCCCGCAGGAGAGAAAAACGGTTGGCGGGTTTTTCCGCAAGCTCTTCGGCAGGTAGGAGAGATTTGCGTCGCGCGCGGCGGCCTCACGGCGTATCCGTTGGCAGACCAGACTGCATGCAACTCCTCCTCGCGACCCTCTGCGACTCTGCCGCTGACTATTCGGGCAAGCTGTGCATTCTCGGAGCCTTCGATACGCTGTGCGCCCAGGAGTTTCCCGTGGTGCATCCGCAGTGCTCCCTTGCCCTGCGCCTGCTCTTTTATCCGGAGGACGCCGGACGGCACCAGCTCAGCATCCAGCTGGAAGATGAAGTGGGAGGGGTGATCATTCCGGAGTCCGCCCTGGGTGCCACCATTGATGTGTCCCTCCCGCCCGGCAGCGTCCCCTTTGTGACCCGCAACCTGGTGCGCAATCTCCAGCACCTCCGCTTTGAGGAGCCGGGAATCTATCGCTTTGAGATCAAGAGGAACGGCAGGCAGGTGATCTCCCTCCCACTGCGCGTCGCGCGGCTGGAGGACATGCGACCCACCATGGGCCCCGCGGGCTAGAGGCGGGGTGATAAATTATTACCATGCAAAAAACGCGCGGATCCTCTCTCATACGATATCCCGGCGCGTGTGCGCTTTCCTTCCGACAATGTGAGTGATTGATTGATTGATTGACTGACTTCCTCATTCATTGGCGCAAGGCCATCAGCACCAGCACTGGCGACACGCACGCAGCCACACGACAACATCTCCCAAACACCAGCACCATCACCAGCCAGCCTACGGCCTATGAGCTCCTCCCTAGATGTGCCCCCTCTCGCTACCGACACCACTCACGCGAAGTCCCCGGTGAGGCAGCTTTCCGTCTTCCTCCACAACCGCGTGGGGGCCCTGCTCTCCCTGGTGAAGCTGCTCAATGAGCACCAAATCGAAGTGCTGGGTCTCAGCGTGCAGGACAGTGTGGACCTGACGCTGGTGCGCCTGATTGTGACCGACCCACAGCGCGCCGAGCAAGTCTTCACCGAGGCCGGGCACTCCTGCGCCAGCAAACCCATTGTGGTGGTGGAGCTCAAGCAAGGCGTACACGATCTGGGCCACGCGCTCAGTGGCCTGCTCGCGGCGGAGATTAATATCCACCACGCCTATCCCCTCATGGTGCGGCCCAACAGCGGCAGGCCGCTTATCGCCCTGCACGTGGATGACCCGGAAGTGGGCGGCGAGTCGCTGAGCAAGTGTGGGTTCAAGGTGCTGTCGCAGGATGAGCTGACGCGGTAGGGCGGTGGGGCGCGTGCATCGAGTAGCCGACTTTCTCCGAAAGTCGCAGCATGCATCTCGCTCGTTCACTCAGGGACGTCTTCACGTGCCTCGATTCTCGGAGAGAATCGGCTACTCTCCAGATCCCCTCACTTCACCCCGTACGTCGCCGTGAGGTAGTCCACAATCGCCGTCGTGTCGTCGGGCAAGGGCGCGGCGTATTTGTCCTTCATCTTCTTCACGGTCGCTTCCCAGAACTTGCGGGGCATGCGCGGCTGGGTGGAGACGTACTCGGTGGAGTGGCAGGTCATGCACAGCGCCTGCGCCAACTCCACGCCTTGACCCTGCGTGAAGACGCCGGTTTCCGCAGGCCACGCGGAGTCAGGAATATTGCCGGAGTTGTGGTTCTGGCTCTGGTCCTGGGACAGGGACATCGCCGGTGCGGCCATCAACAACGCAGCCACCGCGAGCATGGGCAGAAGACGTTTCATACAAATAGATAGGGAAGAAAGGGGATGTTGGAAATCGAAGGAACGAACGACGGCGGCCTTGCGCTCACGCCACCTGCACGCGCGTGGTCTCCACGACATTGCGCATGTAACCTGAGGGATTCCACAGCGGCTCCAGCGGTTGCGTTTCACCGACGCGATTCGTCGCGCGGCACCTCAGGTCCACCTCGCCACTTTGCGGGGGTGTCCAGTCGAGCGTCCATGGCCGGAAGGAATAGCGACCGTGATCCTTCCCCAAGGTCGCGGTGCGCCACGTCTTGCCGCCATCATCAGACACGGTCACATCTGTGATGCCGCGCCCGGCATCGAACGCAATACCACTGAGTTGCACTGGTTTCCCCTTCTCCACCTTCGCGCCTGTTTCGTGGCTGGTGATGAAGGAGCGGATGGAAAACTGCGTGATGGGCACCGTGCTCGCGGGTGTGGTGCCCGGCTCGATGCAGCCTCCCGGCGTGGCGGGAATGCGATAGCCCGTGGCCATGAAGAAGCCGTCGAAGACATCCTTCACCACGGTGAGCTCATTCACGTGCTTGACCCAATACGTGCCGAAGTAGCCCGGCACCACGAGGCGCAAGGGGTAGCCATTCAGCAGCGGCAACGGCTCGCCATTCATCTCCCATGCGAGGAGGATCTCGCCGTCGAGCGCGTGATCGATTTCGAGTGCCTTGATGAAATCCGGCGTCTGCGGAAGCGGCGGCGTGTCCATGCCATTGCACACCACTTGTTTCACACCTTCCTGCAGTCCGGCCTTGTTCAGCACGTCCTTCAGGCGCACACCACTCCAGCGCGCATTCCCCATGGCGCCATTGGCCAGCTGGCCACCGCCCACGCGTGGCTTGAAGAATCCGCGGCTGTTTCCCGAGCACTGGTTCACCGCGATGACCTCGGTATTTTCGAACTGGGTCTTCAACTCTTCCAACGAAAGTGTCAGAGGGGACTTCACCATGCCCTTCACCTCCAGGCGGAAGGTCTTCACATCCACGGTCCGCGGGATGTTCTGCAGGTGATAGCGGACGAAGAAGGCATCATTCGGCGTGAGCACGCCTTCGCGATAGACGGAGAAGGGCGTCTCCAGCTGGGGCGGGCGATGCGTGAGCAGGATGAGCGGGCGCTTCTGGGGAAACTTCACCAGACGGCGCTCCCCGTTTTCAAAGGGAAGCGTGACTGTTTCTTCCGCAGTGAGGTGGGATGCGCTGGCCAGTGCCCCAAATGCAAGGGTGGTCTGTCGCAAAAACTCCCGTCGTGAGGGTCGTGATGCAGGCTCCATAGTTACAGAATCGTCACAATCCTAGGGATTGGACCACCAAAGGGCAAGCATTTCAAAATCAACCTCACCAGACAACGGCCCCCTCTCAGCGTTGGTCATGTGTCGGAATCGTTGCATAACCCGGCTCGACCTCGCTAAGCCAATACGCAACATGGGCGCGTGCCAACCGGCGGAAACGCGGGCTGGTTCAGACAACCTCAAACGACTCCACACACACATGAAATTGAAAATCGCAACGATCCTGTGCTCAGCGGGTCTCTGCGCCAGCGTTCAGGCCGGCGAAGTAGTCGCCAGCTCCGGCAAGAATCTCGAAGCCGCTGTGCAGAAGGAAGACACTCGCTCCATCTATGACAAGATTTGGGGTCTCGCCACCCTCTACAAGAATGAGGAGAACCCCTTCATCCAGGAGTTCTCGCTTCAGGGCCGTATCCAGCTCCAGTATGCTTGGGGTAGCTCCGACCAGGGTGATTTTGATTCCGGTGACCGTCCCGATGAACTCACCTGGGGTGGCATCGAAGTGCGCCGCTGGCGCCTTGGCTTCAAGTCGAAGATCCTTCGTCAGTTCAAGCTCGAAGGTCAGATCGACGTGAACCCGAACTTCGAACTGGAACCCGGTGCGAATCCTGAGCTGGGTGACGGCTTCTACCGCGACATCTATGACCTCTACCTGACCTGGGCTCCGAACGACAAGTTCAACCTGAGCATCGGTAAGACGAAGGCCAAGTTCTTCACTCACGAGTACTTCACCTCCTCCAAGGAAATCCTCGTGTTCGAACGCGGCCTCCTGGTGAACCAGGTCCGCCCTGCGGAACTCACCGGTGTGTGGGCGAACGGCAAGATCAACAACTTCGTGTATGCCTTCGGCGCTTTCGCCGGTGAGTATGATCCGGAGTTCGGCGGCTTCGACGCCGGCGCAGTGTTCCAGACCAGCGTGGGTTATGACTTCGGCTCCGCCCTCGGCGTGGAAAAGGCCCTTGTGAAACTCGACTGGCAGTGGAGCACGGATGACTCCAACACGGAAGGCCCCGGCTCCTATGAGCACGCCTTCTCCCTCAACTCGAACATCGAGCAGGGCCGCTGGAGCGTGTACACCGACGCCATGGCCGCCACCGGTTACAACAACGTGGGTGATGTGTGGGGCTTCATGGTGACTCCTGCAGTCTTCGTGGCTGACAGCGTGCAGCTCGTGCTTCGCTACCAGTATGCTCACGGCGACAACGACGGTCTCCGTCTTCAGAGCCGCTATGAGCGCCTTGCCCCCGACCTTACCGACGGTGGCCGCGGCGAAGAGTACAACGCCATCTACCTCGGCGTGAACTACTACCTCTATGGCCACAAGCTCAAGCTCATGGCCGGTACCGAGTACAACGACATGAGCGGCGGTGGCGACGGTGGCGACTACAGCGGCTGGACCACTCTGGTCGGCCTGCGCATGTTCTTCTAAGACCCAAGAAATCTTCTCGGGCTGGTTTATGGTTGGACCAGTCGGTGGAATATAACAACAAGGGCGTGGTGGCAACACCACGCCCTTCTTCGTTTGGGAAGCTCATCGGAGGTTGGGCCTCCGGCCTGACGGGTGGGCGCTGCACAGCCCCGCTCCTTCTCCGCCTCAGCCCCTACAGCCACAAGGCTCGCGCCATCGATACAAGGTAAACCAAAAGAAACCATCCCTTGTCATCATGAACCCGCAGAACGAATCCCAATCCCAATCCCAATCGACCAACGACCCTCAGCATCACGTCCGACACATCCAGCACATGCTGGACGAGGTGCTCAATCACTGCCGCTCCGACAGCGTGAAAGTGAGTGAACCAAAAGCCCAGGCCCTTTTCGAAACCACCGCCGAAGTCCTGCTGGGTCTGCGTACCGCCTATGAGCACTACGCCACCCGCGCCGAGTCCGCGATGACACCGCAGAAGCAACAGCAGAGGTAGAGGTACGGGCGTGGATGGAGACATGGTTCATAGCCAGCAGAGCCTCGACTCCCTTCTGTCCCGAAGGGACAACGGAACGGTAGCCGGTCGGTGGAGGGAGCTTTAGCGACCGCAACCACCGGATCACATCCATAGTGGTGTTCCGTCCCGGATGGGACGGCGGAAAAGGGTGACGTGGTTAAGCAATGCCCCATCGCCTTTGCCCCCCTTCCGGCGTGCCCTCCGGGACGCCATCCATCTCCATGGGAGATCCGGTGGTCCCGGCCTGATTACAGGCCTCCCCCACCGGCTAGGGTTCCGCGCTCCCTCCGGGAACAGATTTTTGCTCTAAGCGAAATCACAGCTGTATGGCAATTTTGAGTTGTGGTCTTGTTAAGTTGGCGCCTATGGGCAGGAGCGCCTCCGAACGATGGGAGTCGCGAGCGTGACCCCACGGCGGGACTATTGATTGATTGGATTGATAAAGTCACAAAATCGGACCATGATTCCCTGATTAACACTCGACCCCTTTGGCACTGTTCCAGTGCATTGAAGAGGGAACCCACAGAGCCCTTGCCTTGCTATGTATGCTCTCATCAAGACACTCGGCAATGTCCTATGGAATAGCATCGATGTCCTGTACTCAGTGGTCTCCCTTGAAATCCTGCTGACCTGGTTCCAGCGCGCCAACGGAGGCACGGTCATTTTCATGCGCACGTTCGCCATCTCCGCACTGATATGTCTTCTTGCTTTGGGAGCGAGAAACGTGCTGGACCCCGAACGCATCTGGAAGTTCAGCCAGCGGGAATTTCAAATGCAGCTGGTGGAGATTGGCCCCTTCTTTGCAGCGTGTTTCGCGGGTGTTTATGCCGCCTTGTATGCGCGCTTCTCATCGCAGTGGGCCTATCTGTCAGGCCTGTTCAACGACATCAAGTCAGCCCAGGTGCAGGAATCTGCTGGGCAACCCTCCTCAACATCGGCACTCAACGATTGGAAAGCCGCTTTCATTGAAGATGCCGTGGGGTTGCACCTCGCGTACAAGCCCGAATTCGCCAGCGTGATTGCTTTTTGGGGCGCAGATCCTGAAGTCCGGAAGTCCTTCGAGAAGAACGCGCCGAAAAAGTGGCGGAACGAATTCGCCGCGATCATGGCCAGGGTCGACAGGATTCAGAATGCGTAGACACATTCGACATATGCCCATACGTGGCAGATGGACAGGTGCAAACACCTCTCAAGGAGGGGTCAGCAATATCCAAGTTCGCTTGATCAACTTGCCTTCGTTTGCCTTTCCACCCTGCGAGGAAAATCCCTCACTCGACAGGGTAACATGCTTTGCGTACAGATCATCATCGCGACGCTTTCCCCAGCGTCCAACCAGATACGCATGTGACAGCAACTCATCTGCGGGATAGAATTTCCCTGAGGCCGCTTCCACGTGTTGCCATCCGCGTGCCTGCATGGCTTTCCTACTGTCACCCTTCGGTAACTCATTCGATTGCATCAGGTCAACACATCCCAAGGCATAGTTGAGCTCGGGGTCCTTGGGAGTTTTCAGCATCTTTGCCTCCAGAACCCGGCGGGCTTCAGCGAGATTGCCCCCATGCAAGCTGTCAAAGGTGCCAGGATACGCGACCAGAGTGACATTGGAGGCTGCCGAATGGTGTATGCGATAAGAGCCTCCCCAGCACCCGCATTGCATGGTGACGAGCAACGCCGCAAGGACCACTTTTGTGAAGGTGACTCTGAGTCTGAGTGACTCTGCAGCAGCATTTTTCATTGGTCCGTCCATGGGTGTTTTTAGAACATCCGTGCTCTAACGTTTGTGGCACTCTTGTAAAGTCCGGCTGTTAGACATTGTTCATCACAAGCATCCACATCACTAACTGATACACCCTATCCGTCAGGCGGGACGCCTAACGTCCGCTGTCAGGCGGGACGCCTAACCTCCTTGAGCTTCCACCGTCGCACCGGCTCCTCACCCCTCACGTTCCTTCAAGAACCTCACAATCTCCTCCGCGAGGCCTTTCCCAATGCCGGGGACCTTGGCGACTTCTTCCACGGTGGCGCGGCGGAGTCGGGCGACGGAGCCGAACACGCGCAGGATATTTGCCTTCCGGGTCTGGCTGACTCCGGGGCAGTCATCGAGAATACTTTCCTCTACGCGTCTGCGCAGCAGGAGCTGGTGGTAGCCATTCGCCCAGCGGTGGGCTTCGTCGCGGATGCGCTGGAGTAGCTTGAGCGCGCCGCGGTCATGGGGGATGCGGAGGGGCTGGTCGATGCCGGGGCGGTAGATCTCTTCTTCTTCCTTCGCGAGGCCGATGACGGGCAGTTCATGCAGGCCGAGGCGCTGGAGTTCTTCCATGGCGCAGGAGAGCTGGCCCTTGCCGCCGTCGATGATCACGAGGTCGGGCAGGCGCACGAACTGGGTCTTGTGGGAACTCTTGCCCTTGCTCGTGCTCTTACTCTTGCTGCTGCTTGAGCTCTCAGGCGCGTCAGAGGAAAGATAGGACTCAGAGGACACATCGGAGGGAGTGTCTCCTTCATTCCCAGTGGCTTCATCTCCCGCTTCGATGTCACCGTCTGCCAAGGCAGCCTCCTCCTCCAAGCGACGCATCGCTTCGAGGGGGTCTTCCTGACTCAGGTCAGCTCCCTCCGCGCCCATGCGCTCTCTTCCTTCCAAGAGAATACGCGAATACCGCCTGCGCACGACTTCGCTCATGGCGGCGAAGTCGTTCTGCCCGCTCACGATGCGGATGCGATAGCGACGGTAGTTCGCGTTGTCCGGCACGCCGTTCTTGAAACGCACCATGCTGGCCACGCAGTGGGCGGTGCCGATGTTTGCAATGTCGAAGCACTCCATGACCAGCGGCGGGCGGTCGAGGCGCAGGTACTCCTGCAGCTCGGACACGTCCGCCATGGGGTCGAGGGTGCTCACCACTTTCGCACGCGCGCCGCGCTCGAAGCTGCGCGTGGGCTTGAGCGTCTTCTTGAAGTCCTCAATCATGTCCCGCAGCTCGGCGGCACGCTCGAAGTCGAGTCGCTCGGCGGCCTTGCGCATTTCCTCCTCCAGCGCGGTGACGAGGTCGCGGGACTTGCCCCCGAGGAAATCACAGGCCTGCTCCACGCGGGCGCGGTACTCCTCCGGAGTCACTCGGCCGATGCATGGGGCGGCGCAGTTCTTGATGATGTCATTGCTGCAGTGCCGGTAGTCATTCTCATTCGGCGACATGGGGCGGCACACGCGCAGGCCGAACTGCTTGTTCATCCAGTTCAGCGTAGTGCGCAGCGCGCCGCTGTGGGCGAAGGGGCCAAAGTACCGCGCGCCATCGTCCTTCTTCAGCCGCGAGAGGACGAAGCGGGGGAAGGGGTCGGCCATCTGCACCTTCACGAGCAGGAAGCGTTTGTCGTCGCGGAAGCTGATGTTGTACCGCGGGCGGAAGTCCTTGATGAGGCGGCCTTCTAATAAGAGGGACTCCGCCTCGTTGCGCACCAGGTGCGTCTCGAAGTCCCAGATGCTGTCGATGAGGGCCTTCGTCTTCAGGTCCGCGCGGCGCACGTTGGAGGGGACAAAGTAGCTGCTGAGCCGCTTCCGCAGGTCGCGGGCCTTCCCCACGTAGATGGGGCGGTTCAGGCGGTCGCGCATGACGTACACACCGGGCTGGTGCGGCACGTCGTGCAGCTTCTTCTGGAGGTCGGGCTTTTCCCGGGAAAGAGACATGGAGCGGGGTGAGGGCGGGCGAGACGGGACGGCAGTAAGCGAGCGTACTGCGACGTACAGAATACACTCAGAATGTACGCCCAGACAGCCCATTTCGGCACGGGTGCTGCGGTGGGAAGATTGGAGTCAGGGATTTCAACACGGAGACACGGAGGCACAGAGGAATTTTTTGAATGATGAGCGTCGCAGCCCGCCCAATCCCCGATTTCCGCCCGGCTTCCTTTCTTCTCCTCCGTGGCTCTGTGTCTTCGTGTCTCTGTGTTGAAATGCCAACGGCCAGATACGCCATGACTCTGTGTTGAATCCCATGACCCTGCCACCCCCTTTCCCTCGCCTATCCTAAAGGTTTGCAAAACCCCCACGACCCCCTACTTTTCCGCCCGATGCGCTCATTTTTACTCATTGTCACCGCGGCATGGCTTGTCTTTGGAGCCGCGGCCACGATTCCTGCACAGACGGCTCCTGCAGGAGGCGGCTCGGTTTCAAATCAGCCCACCATCAGCGCAGCCCCAGCGCAGAGCGCCCCCCAAGGCCACAGCCACGCAGACGCCAACGGCATCAGCGAGGTGAAGCGCAAGATGGGCCTGCTCTTCTACCCGATGGTGGTGCTGTCCTTGGTGACGCTCATGCTCATTTTCTTCAACCTGTTCACCATCAGGCAGAATGCCGTGGTCAGCGATGCCTTCATGAACTCGGCGGACGCCCTCATCCGCAAGCAGGACTACCTGGGCCTGCTGGCCGTGTGCAACCGCCGCAATGAATGCGTGGCCAAGGTCACGGCCAAGGCGCTCGACTTCGCCACCAAGAACCCCACCGCCAGCTTCGATGAAGTGCGTGAGGTGACAGAGGCGGAGGGCAGCCGTCAGGCGAGCCTCATTCTTCAGCGCATCTCGTACCTCGGTGACGTGGGCTCCATTTCCCCCATGATGGGTCTGCTGGGCACGGTGTTCGGCCTCATCACCTCCTTCAATCAAATCTCCAGCACGCAGTTCGCCGGCGGTCAGGCGGCAGGCGTGGCCACGGGCGTGTATGAGGCGCTGTACTGCACGGCAGCGGGCCTCATCATCGGTATTCCCGCGCTCATCATTTACGCCTTCATGCGTGGCAAAGCGCAACGTCTGGTCTCCGAACTGGAATCCGCCAGCACGCACCTCATGGCCCTGCTCGCAGCCCAGTATAAGCGCGCCGCCCGCGCCGTGGCCTCGCGCATGCCCGCGGCCTCCCATGGTGAGGCGATGTGACAAAGAGTGAAGCAATCGACTGCTTCAGAGTCCAAGTCCCACCCTTCGTTTTCTTTCCTTTTCGCCGCCCCACTCCCCCGTCCCGATGAAGTTCCGCAACGTCAGCAAAATCGAGCCCATCCCGCTGCAGCTCGCGCCGCTGATTGACGTGCTCCTGCTCCTGCTCCTGTTCTTCATCATCACGATGAACCTCTCCCAGCGCGAGACGGAAATGGGCATCAAGGTGCCCGCCGCGGATGAGGGTCAAGTGAGCACCAACCGGCAGGTGGGCGAAATCGTGGTGAACGTGCGCAAGGACGGCACCATCGTTGTGGAAGGCGCCACCATGAACGAGGAGCAACTGCTGGCAAAGCTCAAGCTCATCGCCAGTGTGCACAAGGACCAGGCGGTCATCTACCGTGGGGACAAGGGCAGCACCTACGAGCACACCATCAAAGTCATGGATGTCTGCCGAAAAGCAGGCATCTGGAACGTATCCTTTGCTACGCGACCACCAGAAGACGAGGGTGCCCCCGGCGCGCCCGGGTCCGCTTCCGTTCCTGCCCCTGCATCGGTGCCTGCTCCCCCAGCACCCACGAATTGATTTGAACGACTGCTTCATGGAATTTTCAACAAGGCTGGTGATGAACTCTGACGTGCGGCGATGGACCCTGTGCCTGGTGGCCTCTGCCTCCTTGGGCCTTCCGGCCTCCATGACGCTGGCGCAGCAGCGTGCACCCCGTGCCATCCCGGTGGAGGAGCCACCCTCCAATCCGGTGCGTGCCGTGCCGGTGGATGAAAATGGCGCGCCCGCCGCTCCTGCCCCCGTACGCGCGCAGCCCGTGGTGGACCCGAACCGCCCCGCCGGTCCGGATGAAGACCTCTTCGACTATGCGACGCTGGCCTTCAGCCAGGGCGACTTCAAGATCGCGCTGAAGCCGTATGCCGACTACGTACGGCTGTACCCCAATGGCCGCCACGCTTCCGAGGCCCGGTTCCGCCTGGCGGAATGCCTGCGCAAGACCAACCTGCGCAAGGAAGCCATCGCCGCCTACAACGACGTGATGCTGAACCATCCCAAGTCCGAGAGCGCCTCCTCCGCGGCGTATCGCCTGGGCATGTATGCGTATGAAAGTCGCGAATTCCAGACCGCATCGAGCTGGTTCGAAATCACGGAACGCCAGTCCACCAATCCCGAGGTGCGCACGGCGGCCACGTTTAACAAGGGGCTGAGCCTGAAATATGCCGGGCAGGCCGACAAGGCGCTCGCCGCTTTCAAGATTGTCGCCGCATCAAAGAACCCGAACCTGCAAAAGGAAATCGAAATTTCCCTGCAGGAACTCGCCGCACTCGCGGTGCAGGCCGGGCGCAAGGAGGAAGCCGCTGCTGCTTACAAGCAAATCCTCGCGAACAGCAAGGATGACAAGACCTCGGGCGAGATTCTGGTGCGCTACGGTCTTCTGCTCAATGAGATGAAGCAGCCGGAGGAGGCGCTGAAGCAATTCGAAAAGGCGCTGGCGAACAAGGACCTCCCCGGTGAGCTGAAGGCCATGGCCGTCTTCGGCACCCTGCAGGCGAACTACGTCAGCGGGAATCTGGATGCCGCCATCAGGACCTACACGGAGCACTCCACCCTGTTGCTGCCGGATGAGCTCCGGCCCAAGCAACTCCTCATCGTGGGCACGGCGTACAAGAAGAAGCAGATGTACCGCCAGGCGGTGGAGGTCTTCCTGCTCATCGAGAAGGATCACCCGGAGTCTCCGGAGGCCCTCGATGCCGGCTATCAGAAGCTGCTGTGCTTCTTCCAGCTCAACGACAAGGACCTGCCGCTCTTCACCGAGCGCTTCGAGGAACGCTACGCCACCAAGTACCCCAAGCACGAGTACCTACAGATGGCGCGCCTGATTCGCGCCGACTGGTACTTCTCCAAGCAGGACTACCCAAAGGCGGCCGAGGCGTTTGTCGGCGTGGATGTGAAGCGCGCGCCGAGGGAAGTGCGCAGCAGCGTGATCTACAAGAAGGGCTTCGCCGAGGCGGAGTCCGGCAAGAGCAATGACGCCATCAATACGCTGAATCTTTTCATCAGCGACTATCCGAACGACCCGAATATCCCCGTGGCCCTCGCGCAGCGTGGCGTGGCCTACAAGGCAGTGGGCGCCAACGACCGTGCGCTGGCGGATTTCGCCACCATCCTCAAGCAGCATCCCAACAGCCCCGCCGTGGAGATGGCCCTCTTCCAGAGCGCCCGCATCAAGATGCAGACGCGCGACGTGAAGGGCATGATCGCCGACTACGAAGCACTGGTGCAGAAGTTCCCCAACTCCGGCGCCGCTGCTGAGGCCTACTACTTCATCGGACGCGGTTACTTTGACCTGAAGGATAAGAGCCTTTACGAGAAGGCCCTCGAACCCCTGCGCAAATCCATCTCCTTGAACCGCGAGGAGTACCTGGACAAATCAAGCCAGACGCTCATCGCCATCCAGGCCGCGCGTGAAGACCTCGATGGGCTGGCGAAGGAAGTGGACACCTACCTGGAAGCCCGCAAGGACGCCTCCGTCTCGCCCAACACGCTGCTGCTGCTGGGCGTGCGCTACTTCGAGCGCGGGAACTACGCCGCCAGCGCGCGCTACCTGGGCATGGCCAGCACGCCGCAGGAGCCCGCGAATACCGATGCCGCCGTGTGGAACTACCTCGGCAAGGCAGAGCTCAACAACTCCAAGTACGAGGACGCCATCAAGTACTTCGACTTCTACCTCGCGAAGACACCGGATGGCGGCGGCTGGGCAGAAGCCCTCCTCTACAAGGCCGCCGCGCTCAAGGAACTCGGCCACTTCGACCAGGCCATGCAGCATGTGGGTGAGGCCCTGCAGAAGGTGAAAGAAGGAAGGCTCAACGCGCGCCTGCAGATGCTGCGCGGTGACATCGCCGACGCCATCGGGGATGCCTATGACAAGAACGGCGACAAGGAGAAGGCTGCCGCCAGCTGGAAGGACTCCGCCGGAAACTACATCGTCATCAGCCAGTTCTTCGTGGACCCCGAAATCACTCCCGAAGCCGCCACGAAAGCCGCCAGGGCGCTGGAGAAACTCGGCGAAATGGAAAAGGCCAACGCCCTGCGCGAACAGCTGAAGGCGAAGTATCCCGAGTACAAGCTCAAGGAAAAGGAAGTGGCGCGGTAGGTGGTGGCGATCACTGCGTCAGTGGTGATGTGAATGTGAAGCCGTGCGCTTGAGCCCCTGAGGTACCATCGACTCAGGACGCCAACGCTCCTCTCAAAAAATGGACGGTAGGGATGCGCTCCCGCGCGTCCGTGAATAGCGGGCGGAGGCGGTGGGTAGATGCAGCGTTGCAAGCTGGTTTCACCCCTTCACTCCGCACCACCTCCGCCCGCCTAAAGACGGACGCGCAGGAGCGCATCCCTACCGCCGATTGATGAAGAGACGCTTACCTTGAAGAGCATGGTGAACATGGTCGCTAAACGAAGACGAAGACCATGGGCTGTTCAGCACCATCAGCCATCGGCAACGCCTCTCATGTCTTCGCCCCACATCACTCCATTCATCCTCCTCACAGCCCCTTCCCACCTGCCGCCGCGCTCGCGGCGGCGATGCCGAAGAAGAGAACAAAGAACAGCAGGATGGCCGCGCCAATCGCCATCGCCACGTAGTTCATGACCAATCCAGCAATGGCCATGCCTTTGCCCTGTATCTGATTTCCAGAGCTGCGAATCTGCGACAGGCTCATGTGGCCACAAATCACGCCGGGCAGGCCCAGCAACACGCCGACGGGACAGGCAAAAAAGGACACCAGCGAAATGATGCCCACCACCATGCTGCCAATCGCCAGGCCGGACGTGGGCATCACTCCTACTCCCACATGCTGGTAGGCTGCAGGGTTCGGCAAGAAGTTGGCCGGCAGCGGTCCGCCGGGTGAAACGGAGACCATGGGCGCGCTGAGTGCTACCGCAGCAGCAAAGCCAAAGACTTCAACCAGCGGCTTCCACTGCGGCATGCCTTCGCGCCACACGAGGTCCGAGGTGAGAAAACGCCCGCTCTGCAATCCTTGCCCAATCTCCTCTTCGGTGAACATGCCGAATTGGTGTCCATCTCTGCCCACGTGGTATTGCATGACAGTTCGAGTGCGGTGCGGTTGCTAAAAGTAGGGCGATGCTAGCACAATCCCAGCAGCACCGCCAACGCTGCGGCACTGCTGTTCGCGTCGATGTCCACGGTCACGTCGTACCCGTGGCCGGTCACTCTTCCAACTTCTCCTCCGCCACCGACCCGTCGTGGTGGACCACTATCCTCTGGCCTTTCTTGCCTTCACTCCTGCTCACCAGGATGGGCGTCTCCCCGAGCGCGGTGTCATTCTTGCCGGCACCCAGATAGTCGAATCCCTTCTCACCCTCCCACCCCGTGGGCTTCACGTCATCCAGGCCGTCCAGCAGCGCGGCGTCCAACATCTTTTTTTCCACCAGTTCCTCAAGCGTGGCGGGATACTTGCCGCTGTTCTCCGCAGCGTAGATCAGGCAGGCCACATGCACTTGCCTGGCGTCATTCATCTGTTTCTTGACGATTCCCTTCTCCTGGATTCTTGCAAAGACAGGCACAGCGAGCGAAGCCACGATCGCAATGCCCACAAGGAGAAGGGAGATATACCCCATGATCAAGCCTGCCTTCGCCTTGCCCCGCCCACCAATGGCTCCTCTGGAGCGATCGATCCGCCCGAGCGCCATATGCCCGGTGATGATGGCCACCAGCGCACCGATGCCGGCCAGCGAGCAGGTGACGAGGGACACAATGCCGAAGACCAGCGAGGTCGTCGCCAGGCCTGAACCACCCTGCGGCACAGCCGGACCAAATGCAGGCGCGCCTCCGCTCGGGCCTGAAGGAGAAAACGCCGGCGCAGATGCCGCCACCGCAGCTCTCGGGGCACTCACGGCAATCTTCGGCACCACCACCTCTGCATTCGCGACGAGATTCAGATCGCGAATGGGAGTCCATTCGGACATGCCCTCCCGCCACGCGAGATCGGTGGGAAGAAAACGTCCATCATGCAAGCCGGCCTTCAGTTCGGCTTCGGAGATCCTGCCCAACTGTTGGCCATCACGTGCGACATGGTAATGCATCGCGCGACGCTAGGTTTTCGCGATAAGGGCGTCAAGTAAAGAACGGATACACCCTACAGGTCCAGGCGTGTTTCCGTAGGGAGGAAACGAAACCAAAGGCAAGATACCCGCAGTCTCCCCTGCACTCATCACGCGTTATTGTGCTCTCCATAACGCTTTTTGTCGTCGCGCCATGGATAACGTCCCGTGGCAGGCGGGAGGCAAAATTTACCATCTGCTCGCGAGCCAACATCTACGAATAGTTCGGATGCTGTGACGCGCAGCGTCCTTGGACTGCGCGCAGCCTGCCGCCGCGTTGAAGGGTCCACAGCCTGCTGTGGCGATGGCGACACTCACTCGTAGCGTGATGTGTCCGGAAGAGGTTGGCGACTTCGTCGCGGTGAAACGTGCAGCGGGCTGCACTTTAGAAAAGCGGCAGCAGGCTGCCGCAGTCCAAGGCATTCGGCGTCGTGACGTTCATGCGTCCCTCCAAGAAAACAAAGAGGGCCCGCGACTTCCGTCCGGCCCCCGTTGCACATCATCACCTGAACCAGCCTTACCTCACCGTGCGGCGTCTTCTGCGGAGCACCAGAGAGGTGGCGCCGAGCATCAGCAGCAACACGCGGCCAGGCTCCGGCACCACGCCGACGTTGGCTACGATGATGATGCCGTTGGTGTTGAAACGAGACAGGTCATACACCAGGCCCGCAGAGAGGGTGGGAAGGTAGAGATCCCCGCCGCCGTTGCCACCGTTGCGGAAGTTCGCGCCCACATCGAAACTGCCACCCAGCGAGCCGACCCAGTCCATCAAGTCGAAGATATCACCCGCGCTCGCGAGGTAGGTGAGGAACTCCACGTTCACGGTGGAGTTCGAGTCCAGGGTGAGCTGGCCATCGATGTTCAGCATGTCGTGATCACCGCGGGTGGTACCATTGGCCGACGACTCCCACTCCGAAATGCCATCAATGATGCGCTGTGAGTACTCTGCCGTGCCAGTCTGATACACGGAGAGTTCGCTGTCGTTGGTCGTATTGTTCGCCGCCTGGAGGTGGATGGTGCCGCCGGACACATTCAGATTGCCCACCACATCAAGGGTACCGGTGGTCGAAGTGCCGCTGACGATATCACCGGGACTGATGGTGCCGGTCACGAAGTGCGTCGTGGAGCTTGCGACACCCTGCACCGTACCGGTGCCCGCGACACGTCCACCCGAATTCACCGTGAGCACGCTCGAAGTAGCGCCCGTGCCGGTGTCACCCACCGCGCGGTTGGTGGCCGAACCACCTGAACCCACTTGCAAGGTACCGGCATTCACCGTGGTGCTGCCAGTGTACAGGTTGTCCAGCGTGAGCGTGGCAATCGCACTGCCTTCCTTCACGATGTTCAGCTTGCCCACTGTGGTGTTTCCGTCCTGTTCGTAGACCGTGCCGACAGGCGTGCCGTCGCGGAAGGTTGCATCCCAGTTGCCATTCGTCGTCTGGGTGAAAGCGATGGTGCCGTCGGCATGCGCTGCGTTTTCGACAATTTCGTTGGAGGTTGCGCCCACGTTCCCGGATGTTGTGAGATTGCCCGCCGTCACCGTGCGGCCCCCAGCCTGAAGGGTGCTGTTGTGGAGAAGGGTCACGTTGTTGTCGGACTTCAGGGCATCGTTATTGCCGAGCCGGAGGACATGCATGTTCAGCGGAGTAGCAGTGGCATTCCCCACGGTGAATCCGCCCGACCAGGCCGAATTGTCCCCGTTGAGCTCGAACACGCCCGTGCGGGTGAAGGTGCCGGTGCCGCCCGCAACGCGGGTGCTGGCATTGGCCGCGCCCAAGAAGGAGTTGTTGAACCGCATGTACGCCGTCTGGGAGCGCGTGCCGCCAGGTGTATCCACGTTGAGCTCCACCGCCGTGTTCACCGTGATGGTGCCGTTGAAATCGATGAAGTCATCACCGTTCGGCACCGAGCCATTGCCGTAACCGATGCGCTTCACACCCGTGCCCGTGATCAGGAAGTTGTGATTCTCCACAAGCTGGTTGTTGGTGAACTCGTTGGCTGAGAAACGGCGATATTCCGCCGTGGTGCCGGTGCCTCCGACGGTGATCAACTCCGAAAAATCAGAGCCCGTGATCATACCCTGGCCACGAGCGCCGAGAATGCCATTCTCCACCGTGAGCGCACCCGTGAAGAGGGTATTGTTCCCCAGGAGCATCCAGGTACCGAGTCCGGTCTTGGTGATATTCCCGTTACCAAACATGTAACCGCCAGCGCTCTGCTGGTCGAATTGCGCTCCACTGGCAACATCGATGGTGAGCGCGCCTTGCACCTCCATCAATCCCGAGGTGGTAAAGCGACCGCCGGTCACGTTGATTCGAGTGTTGTTCTCCATGCGAATCCACTCGGCGAAGGTGGTGATGTTCGCGGTCCCAAGCTTGTTGATGGCAAGGGTGGCGCCACTGCGAATGATGGTGCCATCCAGCCAGGATTCGTTCGTGCCCAGGTTCCCCTGTGCTGCGGTCACGTCCGCGAGCACGATCTGCAGCGTGCCCTGGCGCACATCCACCACACCGGAGAAGAGGTTGGCGGTACCGGAGATGACCAGCGTACCTGCGCCCGTCTTGATGATGTCACCCACGCCCACGTTGTCCGTGTTAGCGGCATTGATGATGGCGCCGACGCTGGCATTCGTCTCATTGTAGATGAAGTTGCCTTCGCGGTTGATGACGCCCGAGAGCGTGGTCACGTTCGCCGCGCCATTCGTATCAATGAAGGCTGCATCCCCACCGATGGTGATACCACGGGCGATGGTCATCGTCGCGGTGGTCTGAAGGGTGCCACCGTTGAAATACATCGCATTTGCCGCATTGCCCAGGCTGCCATCGGACGCAATGGAAACCGTGCCACCCACCAGGTACGTCGTACCGGTGTAGGTCTTCGCACCCGAAAGCGTGGTAATGCCCGTGCCCGCGTACGTCACCGATTGAGTGGCGCCGACGATGTCCGCGCTGATGGTGAGTCCACCGGTGCCGTAGTTGTGAATGATGAGGTCGTTGGTACCGCCCGTGGTGATGGTGCCGTTGCTGATGCTCAACGCCGCAGTATGGCCGGAACCGACCAGGATACCGCCCTCGGTGATGGTGAGCTGGTTTCCGCCCAGCCCAATGGACGTGACAGCACTGTCGTTGAGACGGATGCTGTTTGTCGTGGTGGCGGCGCCCAGGGTGACATTGGAGGTGGTGAGGTCCGTATTCAGGCCTGCACCGAAGGTGTTGATTTCCCCGGCACTGTGTGTGTACGAAGTGATTTCATTGGTACCGGCGCTGACAAAAGCCCAGGAGGTCGCCTGATTGTTGGCCGTGCCAAAGGTGGCGTAGGAACCGAGGCGGGTGTTTTGAATCGCCGCGAGACCCACCTTGATGCTGGAGGTCCCGAGGCCGCTCTTCACGAAGTTCAGCGTACCGCCGTTCTGCCGGGTGATGGTGGCACCCGTGTTCGTAGCCAGGCGCAAGCTCAGAGTCGCTCCCGCCCCTGCATCCAGGCTGATTTCCGAACCCCCGGTGCGCACTGCGAGGCTGCCGCTCATGAGTTCGGTTATGGCTCCAGATCCAGCACTCCCTTTGATCAGCCGCAGGTCACCGCCAGCCGTGGTGAATTGCGCGCCCTCCGCGGCCTGAATCTTGACGTTGTTCACCGTGTTGTAGTCGAGGAGCAAGGTACCGCCCAGAGCATACACACCACCGTCGAGGTCGTTGTTCACGCCGCTGCGTCCCGTGAGGCGCACCGTGCCAAGGCCCACTTTGGTCAGCGCGCCGATTTCGTTGTTGAGCGCGAAGCCGCTGTCGTCACTCATGGACATCTTGATTTCCACCTCGCCACCCTGACGCGCATAGAGACGCAAGTCACGGAAACGACCCACGTCCGCGGCGGCAGTCACGGGATTGAATTCCATGTGCTGGACGCCGCTCCCGAAGGTGACCACTCCAGTTTCGTTCTCACCCCCAATCAGCGCGTTCGCCACCGAGGTGCCTACTCCCGAACCGCCGTTGCCAATCTGGATATCCGTGGCTCCAGCGGCCGTCCTGCGGTAGAAGCTCTGACCATCCTTGGTAAGGAGGAGGGCAATCTGGCTGGCCGTACCAGCGGGGTCAAACAGCACCAGACGGTCCGTGCCGCTGGTGGTCGGGTCGAAGAAGTTGCCAGTGCCTTCATAGCGCATGTAGCCCTGGATCATGTGGAAGATGCCGGTGACCTGCACCTGATTCGCGATATTCACGTTCAGCTGCTCGTTGCCCGTCATGTTCACACGCAAGCGATCCACCGCCGTTGCCGAGACTCCTGTGGCCGTGTCAGACAAGGTGCCATACAGATTGATGGTACCCGTGCTGCTGCCGGAGAAACTGATTCTCCGGGTGAAGTTGCTGTCGTTTCCGTAGTAGGTCAGGTCCGTCTGCGTATCGCCTTGGGCGGCGTACACTCTGCCGTAGATGGTCAAAGAGGATTCGGCACCGGACGCCTGGATCTGGCTGTCGGAATCCGAACGGCCACCAAGACCCGTGTTCGACGCAATCACATCGCCCCCCCAGGTATTGTGTCCGCTGGCTGAGCCAAACGCCACGCTCTGGCTGGCATTGGAAACTCCCAAGGTCACATTCTCTCCTGTGATGTTCACGCCCGTCGAGAGTTGGAAGAGCGAATTGCTCGCTGTGCCACCTGAACCGACAAAGACATGGCCACCCGCAGCTCCAAGCGCCTTGTCATTCTTTACCTGCAGCGTACCTTCCGTGACATACACCGCACCGCTGAAGGAGTTGGAATTGTTCAGCACGAGAGCGGAGGTGCCGGACTTGGTAAGGCCCTTGGTACCGGTGATGTGGGCATCGATGTTGGCCGTGGCACTCGTGACACGGATGATGGCTTCGCGAGCGCCGAAATCGAGGGTAGCCAGGGAGGTCAATCCGCCGGTGATACCCGTGCCCCCTGTGATCAGCAGCATGCCCGAGCCTTCCGAGCCGGAACCAGCATGACCACCAAGGAAAAGGGTCTTGTTCGCCCCGATGCTCAATGCTCCGCCAGAAATCTTCAAGGCATTGTACGCGGTGGAAAGGTTCAGCGTGGTATTCGCCGTGCTGAGCGCGTTCTTCTGCCCAATCTCTCCGCTGGTGGCGGTGGCATACTCAGAAGCAAGCAGCGGCCGGAGATAGTCATAGCCACCTATCCCGCTCTCCACCGTCATGAAGTCGCTGGCATTCGCATTCGTCGTGCTTCCGCTACCGAAGACGCCGATGAGGATATCTCGCTCCGTACCCGTGCCGCTGGCACCGGAGATCATGGACGAAGCGATGTTCCCAGTGACGACGCGGAGATACGCGGCATCAGCACCGGTCGTCACCGTGCCAAAATCCGTGGCCACGGTGAGGTTGTCTGCCATGACACCCAAGGTGGCGCCGATGCTGCGGCTCAGACCAGACAACGTGAGGCCAGTGGTCGTGGTGCCGGCCACAGTATCGGATGACAGGCGAATCACGTTGAAGCCCGAGGTAATACTCAGGGCACCAACCGTCTCGCTGACGTCCGCCGTGCTGACACCATAGACGGAGAAGATGCCGCCACGCATGTCGACCGTGGCATCATCCGCAACGCGGTTGTTGTTCACCGCCGCGGCAAACCCGCCCGAGGTGGAACGACTGTCGAGACGCAGCTCGCCCGTTCCATCCAGGATGATGCTGCTGGTACCACTCAAAGCACCGGAGGCGCCTAGAAGTTGCAGGATGCCGCGCGAAACGGTGGTGGAGCCGTTGTAAGTGTTGTTCCCGGCAAAGACCTGCGTGCCGGTGTGCGCCTTCAATACAGAAACGACACCCCCGCCATCCTGGATGATGCCGCCATAGGTGCCCCCAGCGCCGTTCTCGTTGATACGCAACGTCACGTTGCCGACTGCGCCGCTGGTGATGATGCCGGTTGCGGAACCTGCGGCGGAGGAAAGTGCATCGATACCCTCCGACTGCCCGTTCAAATCAAACACACCGTCCACCTGAAGGTCATGCTGGAAGAAGACCTGGTCTCCACCGGTGCCCGTGATGCGCATCGTGGATCCATTGTCGATGACTGATGTGGCATTCCCACCAAGAGCATGGATGGCGGCAGTCGAAGCGGTCTTGCCAAGTGTCACCAGAGTATTGCCCGACACGGTGACCCGCAGACTGGCGTTGTCAGTAGTACCGCCAAGGATGATTGTTCCACCGCCGGTCAGCGTCAGGATCTGGGCAGTACTGCCATCCACATCCGAAGTGGTAAGCGTACGTCCGCCACCCACGTTCCAGGTCTGGCTGGTGTTGGCCACATTCAGAGTCATGGTCCCAGAGCCTTGATTCGCAAAAATCAGATCCTGCGTCGCTGTCGACATGTCGATGGTTGGATTCGAACCATTCGCCCAAAGGTCGATGACACGACTTGAGTTGTTCACGGCGCGAATCGTGATCGTGCCTGTGGGATTGGTGACGATAATCTGGCTCAAGTCGAACCCGCTCGTGAGGTTCATCGTCGTCAGCAGGTTCGCTGTGCTGTTGTTGTCGAACCGGACAATGTTCTCCGGTGCGGTTCCAGCATCCACAGGTGCAACGTTACCCGTCCAGTTTGCGGCGGTGCCCCAGTTGCCATCAGAACTCCCATCCCACGTGTAGGTGGTCTGGGCAAAGGTTTCGGCGGTGAAGCTGAGGCCGGCGAGGAGGAGGGCACCGGTAGCCCTGAACACGTAGGGGATTTGCATGTCCGCTGGGGGAGAGCGTTTCGGATGTAAAGACGGTGTATATTTTAGCGCGATCTAAAATCGAACGGCAAGAATTTCGATTCAAAAGTATCAAAACTTGCAGCGCAAACGCGTTATCTAGGCGTTATGCACGGACTTTATCGATAACGTCATATAATCCACTTCGGAACTAATCGTAAGAGTAGGACTTTCTACCACGTTCCACCTAAGCAACTCCTTTACGACCCTTCTATTCAGCCATCCATTCAACCCATCCATGCGCATCCATCTCATCGCTCTCCTGCTTAGTCTCACCTCCTCCGTCCTGCTGGCTGCGCCTCAGGATGATCAATATGTACTGACTCCCGATTCACTTCCCAAGGAAGGCGTGCCTCACGGGAAGGTCGTGGCCATGGAACCATGGAAGTCGAAGATCTATGACGGCACCGTGCGTGACTGGTGGATCTATGTCCCCGCGCAATATGATGGAAGCAAGCCCGCTGCAGTAATGGTGTTCCAAGATGGAGGTAAGGCGAAGCCTGAGGACCCGAAGTTCGCGGGACCGCACAACGCTATCTTCGCCTTCGATAATCTTATTCATTCGAAACAAATGCCAGTGACGATTGGCATCTTCATCAGTCCCGGGAATTTCCCCACGCAACTCGACAACGGCAAGCCGCGCAGCAATCGCAGCTTTGAGTACGACACACCGGATGGCACCTATGCGAAGTTCCTCATGGAAGAGATTCTTCCCGAAGTGGCGAAGAACTACAAACTCACGGACAAGGCTGCGGAACGCGCCATCTGTGGCAACAGCAGTGGCGGCATCTGCGCCTTCACCGTGGCATGGGAACGTCCCGATGCCTTCTCCAAAGTGGTGAGCCATATCGGCAGCTTCACGAACATCCGTGGCGGATACATTTATCCGGCCCTCATCCGCAAGACAGCACCGAAGGTCTCAGACGCGAGCTATACCACTCCGGAGCAGAAGGCGCTGCTGGAAAAGCGCCGCGGCATCCGCGTGTTCCTTCAAGATGGGAAGAACGATCTCGACAACCAGTTCGGCAACTGGCCTCTGGCAAACCAGGACATGGCCGCAGCACTGAAGTTCGCCGGATGGGATTACAAGTTCGAGCTCGGTGAAGGCACGCACAACGGCAAGCATGGCGCCATGATGCTGCCGGAGACGCTACGCTGGCTGTGGAGCGATGCAGCGAAGTGAGATGCGGCACCCTATAACCAGCAGGATGTCTGTCCTGCTGGTTAGGGATTGGATTAGCTCCAGGCGAGCTTCATTCGCCTGCCGTTGCAGTGTTAGACAACTACGCGGCGCGCTGCTGTTGTTGCTGCTGCTTCGGCGACAACCGCCGCTGCTGCTGCACGATGGGCGCAGCCTCCGCGAGAGAGGACGTACGCTTCAGCGGCGGCGCTGCAACCAGCCCGGGAGGACCGAGGCACACGAAGCGCCTGCGGAAATACTCCACGCGGCAGACACTCAGACCAGTGGCCTGGGAGACCTGCTTCCACGTGAGACCATGCGACAGAAGCAGCATCGCCCGCGCGGGCTGCACCACTTTCTGCGAGCACTTGGCTCCGATGGACATGAGTTCTAGCTGCTCTCGATAACGATCTATGAGGAGATTAAAGGTGGGGGTTTTTCGGGACATTCACTGGGGGGGGTGTTTGTGTGCCACTCAGTCCGCATGATCCGGGCCATTCCCCGGTGATTCCTCACCGCAGATACCTCGGAATGTCTGGAGCATGCGTCCATTTGTGTCATCAGTGCCTTCACATCGGGTGAAGGCGGGGGCGTGTGTGTTCGTGTGATACACCGTATTAGTCACGAAACATTGCCGTCACCTTGTCCGTTCGTTGCCTGACACACTCAACGGAATATTCATTCATGCGCCCATCACTGCTTTCGTTTTCACTTCTTCTCTTGCTCCTGCTTTGCGCCAATGCGCCCGCGATTGACGATTACAAGCCGGGGCCGCTTTCGCAGGAGAACGCTGCGGCGCCCAAGGGCAAGGTCATCGCCATGCCGGCCATCACGGACTCGAAGATTTTCCCCGGCACCACGCGCGACTGGTGGATCTACGTGCCCGCACAATACACACCTGAGAAGCCTGCGAACCTCATGGTGTTCCAGGACGGGCACGACTACGTGAAGACGACTGGAAACTGGCGTGTGCCCATCGTGTTCGACAATCTCATCGCCAGTGGCGACATGCCGGTGACCATCGCAGTCTTCATCAATCCCGGGCACAATGGCAGCTACAAGCCTGAGAATGCCTGGCGCGTGAGCAATCGCGGCAAAGAATACAACTCGTTGGGCAATGCCTATACGCGCTTCCTTCTGGAAGAAGTACTGCCGCAAGTGCAGAAGGATTACAAGCTCACCGAGGACCCTGAAGGCTGGGCCATCGGTGGCGCGAGCAGCGGAGCCATCTGCGCCTTCACCGTGGCGTGGGAGCGACCCGACAAGTTCCGCAAGGTCTTCTCCACCATCGGCAGTTATGTGGACCTCGCCGGCGGCAATGCCTATCCTTATCTCATCCGCGTGCACGAGCGGAAGCCCATCCGCATCTACCTGCAGGACGGTGAAAACGATCTCGACAATCCCTATGGCAACTGGCCGCTGGCGAACAAGATGATGTTCGCCGCACTCACGTACATGAAGTACGACGTGAAGTTTGAACTCGGTGATGGCCAGCACAACTCGAAGCACGGCGGCTCCATCTTCCCCGAGGCAATGAAGTGGCTGTGGCGGAAATAGCGCGCGCCATTGACTCCTTCTGTTTTTGCACTCGCTCACTCGCATCTGACTTCATTCCACACACACGCATCTCATGAACCTGTTCCGCACCTCCTTCATCGCTCTGGCTGCATCGCTCCTCGCGGCCACTCCTCATCAACTCTCAGCGCAAGACACCTCCACACACGCCATCCTCATCGATGGCGAAGACTGGAAGGAAGCCGTCACCGGCCAGACCTTCACGGATGGTCTGTGCGCCACGGAAGATGGCAGCCTGCTCTTCACTGATGTGCGCGTGGGCAAGGGCATCTACAAGCTCGGGCTCGATGGCAAGGTGACGATGCTCATCGATGAGCAACCCGGCATCAGCGGCCTGGCCTTGGGTCCCGAGGGTCGCATCTTTGCCTGCCAGAACAAGGCCTCGCGCGTGGTCGTGTTCGAAAAGGACGGCACGGTGAAGGAACTCATCAAGGATGTGAAGCCAAACGATCTCATCGTGACCAAGAAGGGCTATGTCTACTTCACGGAGACTGGTACGAAGCGCATCCACGGCATCGCTCCAGATGGAAAGACCTTTGTCGCGGATGAAGGCCACGTGCTGCGCCCGAATGGCATCACGCTCTCCGCGGACCAGACCACGCTCGCGGTATCCGAGCACGGAGGAAAGCATGTGTGGAGCTGGCAGATTCAACCCGATGGCACCCTCACCGGCGGCGCGCCTAACATGACCATGCTGGTCTCACCCAACAATGCGAAGGGCGAGGCTCTCGGCGACGGCAGCACCACGGACGCCGCAGGCCGCTACTACGTGACCACGGAGTCGGGGATCCAGGTCTTCGATGCCACCGGGCGGCACTCAGGCACCATCGCTCTCCCCTTCCAGGGCGCGAAGATCGTGAGCGTGGAATTCGCCGGACCCAATCACGAGTGGCTTTTCGTGTGCGCTGGAGACAAGATTTTCAAACGCAAAACCCAGACTCAGGGCGCGTGGCTTGGCAAATAGGCAGTCCACTCTGAGCACGGGCGGGAATATGGGATGGCTGGAATGATGGAATACGGGAGGGGCATGCTCCTTCCCACTATTCCAGGGTTCCACACTTCCACTATTCGCGTACCCGGCATCTCCCTTCCCTTGCTACATCCACGAGCCAGCTTTCCATTCCCGGGTCCCTGCGGAATTCCCTGCCTCGATTGCGAAAATCCCTGCTTGCGTATTAAGGGCAATGTGGTGTCGTCCGAGCCATGAAGCTTCCCTTGCTTCGCGCCCCTCTTCCGCTACGGCACGCCATCCCGCTGATTGTCCTTGTCTTCGGTCTGGTGTGGACGGCCTTTAGCACCTGGCTCCACATGCACCGTGAGCTGCGAGAGGCGGAGAATCGGGTCCTCAACCGTATCTCCCGTGTTTCGGAACGCTTGGCCAGCTCCTCGCTGCTGCAGAATTCCGAACTTCGGGACGCCATGATGGCGGAGTCTGACCGGCTCAAGGGACTGAGCTGGAAAGTGGTGGCAGACCAGAACGGCACCATCATCTACAGCAGCAATCCCGATTGGATGAACAAAAAATTCCGGGCGGTGCTGCCAGCGAACGCGCTCGCTCTGGTAGACAAGACCCTGCAGGACGGGAAAGCCCGCAACGAGACTGAGGACGACACCTACGCGTGGGCCGTGTACCCCATTGACGCGCCGGACGCCGAAGGCCACCAACGCCTGGCGATTGTGGAGCACGACCTCACCGGCCCCTTCCAGCACGAGCGCGGCTTGGTATTGGAGCACGCCCTGCTCACAGCGCTCGTCCAGATTCTGGGTTGTGGCATCCTTTGGTGGCTTCTAAGCCGATTTCTGCGCAAACGGATGGACCAGTTGTTTGAAAATGACGGCACTACCCTGCTCCACGCCGTCGGCGCCAAGCCCACCTTCAACAGCAATACCGACGAATTTACCGAAATTTTCCGCGTCCTGAAGGAGAGTGGCAACCGGCTCGACCAAATTGCGGACAACATCGAGGACGTCTTCTTCCTGACCACCTTGGACAAAAAGGTGGTGTACGTGAGCCCCGCTTACGGCCGGCTCTTTGGCCGCCCCCATACCGAGCTGCTCCGGGACTCATTCGAAGCGTGGCGGCACTCGATTCTGGAGGAGTACCATGACATGCTCTGGCACGTTTCCGACCCCCTCCTGGAGGGTGCCCCAGAGGTGCAGTGCGAGTTCCGCATCCGCCGCGCAGACGGGAAAATCCGCTGGGTGGAGCTCCGCATGTTTCCCGTTCGGGATGAACGCGGTGGGCTGATTAATATGGCTGGTCTTTCGCGGGATGTGACGGAGCGCAAGGAGCTGGAACAGGAGATTCTGAACATTAGCGAGCGGGAGCGCCGCCGCATCGGCAACGACATTCACGACGACCTCTGCCAGCGACTCGCGGCCATCAAGTTCAAGTCCGAATTCATCGCCAACCACCTGAAGAATTCCGAGTCCCCGCTGGCGGCCCAGGCGAGCGAAATCTGCTTCCTCATGGGCGAGTCCACCAAGCTCTGCCGGGGGATTGCCCGAGGCCTATCCCCCGTTGATCTCATAGGTGAAGGATTTATGGTGGGCATGAACAAGCTGGTCAAAGCTACAGAATCGCTTTATGATATCCCGTGTTTCTTTTATTGTCCCCACTCCGTGATGGTGGAAAGCCCGAGCGCCGCCGTGCACCTTTACCGCATCAGCCAGGAGTTTTTAAACAACGCCGTTCGTCATGGAAATCCCACCAGCATTGAGGTCCGGCTTGAGATGAACACAGAATTTGTCCGTATTGAAGTGACCAACGACGGGAAATCTTTCCAAGGGCCGGGACCTGCAAATCAAGGCATGGGCCTCAAGATTCAGAAATACCGGGCGGCAGCCATCGGCGCCATGATTCAAATCCAGCCCCGCAGCGATGGGGTGGACGGCACCGTGGCCACCTGCATCGCCCCCCACTCTTCCTGCAATCCGGACACTCCTTCCACGCCATGAGCAACTCAGACGCTACCCAGACCCAGAAACGCCGTATCGCGATGGTGGATGACCACACCATGCTGCGCGAAGGCCTGCAACAACTCGTCGACAGCCAGTCCGACCTCACCTGTTGCAGCACCGCATCCAACACGCAGGACGCCCTGCGCGCCCTGGAAAAGGACAAGCCCGACCTGCTGGCGGTGGACATATCCATGCCCGGTCGCAACGGTCTGGAGCTCATCAAGGACGCCCTCACCCTCTACCCCGACCTCGCCATCCTGGTCATCTCCATGCATGACGAGGGCTTCTACGCCCAGCGCGTGCTCAAGGCAGGTGCCCGCGGCTACGTGATGAAGGACGCGGACGGCGCCACGCTGCTGCATGCCATGCGCACCGTGCTGAACGGCGGCCGCTACCTGAGCCCCGCCATGAGCGAGTACGTGATGGATGCCTTCTCCGGCAAGTCCTCCGGCCGTTCCGCCGACGGCGTGCAGGGCCTGAGCGACCGTGAGTTCGAAGTCTTCCAACTCCTCGGCGAAGGCAAGAGCACCGAAGGCATCGCCGAGGCGCTCAACATCAGCCCCAAGACCGTGGAAGTACACCGCGCTCACATCCGCGACCGCCTGAAGCTGGAAAACGGCGCCGCCGTGGTCCGCTACGCCGTACGCTGGGTGGAGAACCAGAAGCTCGGCGTGCCGATGTGAGGCCTCGCCTTTGAGGCGCCCGAATCCCTTGGATATTCCTGTGCATCACCGGCGCTTCCGGCGTCCGTGTGGCTTTGCTCAGGCTTCCCATTTCTTGGAGTCTGATCTATTATCAGTGCAATTCGTATGCGTCTGGTTGTCCTGCTGCTGCTTTTGACCACAGGGTTGTGTCGCGGAGAGATCTTTCCGCGCTGGAGTGTGCACCACATGTGTGCCGATGCAGACGCCATCATCATTGGCGACCACCTTCAAGGGGATAACGTGAAGGTTACCCGATGGATTAAAGCCGTGGAGAATGCTCCGCCTGATGCCATCGAGATTGCTGATATCTCCAAGCATTCAAAGACACGACAGTCTGCCTGGTACCCCGCCGGCGGCGAACCCTCACTTCACATTGAGAGTCGTCATTTCATCTCGTTTCTTCAACACCGGGAAGGCAGATGGCAATCCATGGAAACACTTGGAGACGGCAGCTGTGGGGTGATCTGGATTCAGAAGGGACGCTGCTATTGGTATCAACAGTCAAACAATCCAAGCCCCTATGACCTCTCTGAGGTGTCTGTTGGCCCGAAAACCGAAGCTGACCTGCTGCGCGAGATTGAAGTGGGATTGAAGGAAGCTGCTGCCTGGAACACAGCACTCAAGCTTGAAGACCCTGCCCGCCGGGCGGAGGCGGTCGTCGCCTACACCATGGCAAGCACCTCGCCGGAATCGCCGCCCAGACACACTTTCCGTCTCCGGACACGCGGAGCGCTCAGTCAGCTCGGCGATGCGGCAGTACCCGCACTCAGAAATCAAATCGGGAAATGGCGCGCAGGCGATTCCCTGGATGAGGTGGTTTTGAGTCTTTACGACATTGGCAAGGCGGCGCACGCGGCGGTTCCGGATTTGGTGGCGCTGCTCAAACAACCCGAACGGGCCAATCCGTGTTGTGTCATTCCCGCACTGCGCGCCACTGGCGACCAGACCAATGTTCAGGATATACAGCCATTCTTGACGCATTCGAGCGAATGGGTCCGGTGCGAAGCCGCTCAAGCAATTGATGCTTTGACGGGGACCAAGAGCAATCAGCGGAAGCTGCCAGTCCCGCCGGGATTGATGTCACCTCCCTGATGGAGGCATTTGCACCTATTGCTGCCTTTTCGCCCTCGCCTCCACCCACTCCGTCGCATCCTTCAGCACCTGCTGGCGCTGTGTGTCGTGCAGGAGCAGGTGGTAGGACTCCAGGTACCAGTGGATGGTCTTGTCGGGGCTGCCGAGGATTTCGAAGAAAGCGTGAATCTGCTCCTGGCTGGCGATGACGTCATTCGGGCTGGCCAGCATGAGGACGGGCACCCTGACCCGCGGGGCGGCATCCGGCAGGGAGCGCATCATGTCATCCACCTGGCCCAGAAGACGGAGGCTGAAGTGGGACACGTAGTGGGAGGTCACCGCCATCTGGGCGCCGTGCGTGGTGTCATGCGTCACGCGGATGTCCTTGTCATTCACCCCGCCGAGCTTCTCCAGATTCACCCGGAGGAAAGGCATGGTCGCGATGGCGGTATACAGCATATTCGCGCGCAAGCCCTTGGGCCGCAGTCGCAGTCCCGCCGCCGGTGAGGACATGATGATGCCTGCGGGCCACTCGTTCGGGTCCGGCATCTTGTCCGTCAACGTGTGCAGGGCGATGAGCGTGCCCAGGCTCTCGGCGTACCAGAAGACGGGCACGCCGGGGTACCGCTCCTGCACGAGCCGGTGAAAGGTGACCAGGTCCTGCTGCCAGACTCCTGCGCTCCGGATGTTGCCGCGGTCGCGCTTCACCGGGTCATTTCCCTGCCCGCGCAGTTGCATGCCATAGACAGCCATGTTCCGCCGCGGCCACTCATCCTCCAGCATCCAGAAATCCATGGCTGCACCGCTGAGGCCGTGCACGGTGATGACCACGGCCTTGGGCTTCTTCGTGCCCGGCACCGGCTTGTCATGGTAGGGCATGACCTTGCCGTCATAGCTCTGCCAGGTGTCCTTTCCGAGGGAGGGTTTCACAGGTTTCGAAAGTGCCGAAGCGCAACTGGACAGCGCCATGCTGGCGGCAAGGCTCAGGGCCGCGAGGACAGATGGAAGGCGTTTGGCAGCATCGGCTGTCCTACGGAAGACCAAGCGCATGCTTCAGGGAGGATTCGATGAACCGCTTCTGCACCGCGATGCGCTCGGTGATGCTGAACTCGGAGGGTGACTCGAACGTGAGGGTGATTGGGGCACCTTGTAAGTGCAACACAATCGCCTCCGGCTGGCCAGCCATTTCCGGAATCACCTTCCGCCGGATGAGCCCCGCCTTGGCCGCCCGGCCATCGATGCGACGCCGGTGGTCCTTGGGAATGATGGCGGAGGTATCTGCGAGGATGCGCTGCCCCAGCACGTGTTTTCCGCCATTGAGCTCATACAGGTAGCAGCCCTGGCCATCGTAGTCCTCATGCAGGCAGATGCCGAGGGCGAGCTTCCTTCCCTCGATGACCTTGCGCCATGCGACGACGACGGGCTCGGAGGGGTGGTTGAAATTCCGGTTGAGGTCCATGCCCGCGTAGTCCACCCGGGTATTCAAGATGAGACCGGTGGGATTCAGCACGGGAAAGATGAGAAACGGATGCCGCTGCAGCAGGTCCACGTGCGCCTCCGCCCACTCCAGCAGACCCCACGGTGGCGCCGCCTCGTCTCCATGCACGCCGGCGGAGACATAAATCCACGGCTGCCCCTGTGCCGCATGCTCGCGCCCTGTTTCCAGATAGTAGATGTGCTCCTCGGCGGAGCACGCAAAGGGCTGGAGCTTCAACTTCGCGCCCCTGCAGAATGCCTTCCATCGCTTCACGAGAAGCCGGTAGTCGTGGCAGCGATGGTCGGTGGGCTGAGCGTGAGCTTGGGCTTGGGCCATGGTTGAGGGAAGAAGACGCGTCCTTTAATTCGTCTGCCAGAGGACCATGGACTCCGGAGATGGCGGTCAGATTTGGCCTACAGCCTTTCCAACAGCTTCTGGTGGATGCCGTCGAATCCACCGTTGCTGAAGACGATGACCACATCACCCTCCTGGGCGAGCGGCTTCAGGCGGGCGATGATGGCATCCACGTTGGCCTCGTGGTAAGACTGCCGGCCCGCTTCGCGCACCGCGGCGACCACGGCATCCACATCCAGAAGCTGGCCTGCGGGCACCTTTTCAGGCTGGTTCACGGCAGCGACGATGCTGCCATCCGCCTCCTTGAGAGCTTCGATGAGGTCGGGCTGGAGGGCATTGCGACGGCTGGTGTTCGACCGCGGCTCGAAGAGCGCCCACAGGCGTGAGCCCGCATAGCGCTGGCGCAGGCCACGCAGGGTCTCGCGGATGGCCGTGGGATGGTGACCGAAGTCATCAATGATGGTGATGCCGCGCACCTTGCCACGCTCGGTCTGGCGGCGCTTGATGCCACCGAAGGTCAGGAGCGCCGCGCGAATCTCGTCATCGGTGAGGCCAGCGAAACGGGCCACACATACGGCCATGGCGGCATTGCGCGCATTGAACTCACCCACCATGGGCAGGCGGAAGGAGACGCCGTTCAATTCGAAATCCGTGTACTCCGGGGTGCCCGCCGTCACGCGCAGGCGGATGTCATTCCCCTCGCCCGTGCCCACGGTGACAATCGGCGCCGGGCAGTCCTTGATGAGGCTGCGGCAGGTGGCTTCGTCGCCATTCACGAACACCTTCCCATTCCGCGGCACGATGCGCAGCAGGCGTGAGAAGGAGAGCAGGATGTCATCCAGCGAATTGAAGATGTCCGCGTGGTCAAACTCGATGTTGTTCACGATCACCGCCTCCGGGAGGTAGTGCAGGAACTTGGAACGCTTGTCGAAGAAGGCCGTGTCATACTCGTCCCCTTCAATCACGAAGAACTCGGAATCGGTAAAACGCGCACCCACTTCAAAGTTCGCGGGCACCCCACCAATGAGGTAGCCAGGATCCTTCCCATTCGCCTCCAGCAGCCACGCCAGGATGGAGGTCGTGGTGGTCTTCCCATGCGTGCCGGTGACCACGAAGTTGCGCTTGCCCTGCATCACCTCGCGGCGCAGCAGCTCCGCCATGGAGGTATAAGGCAGCTTGCGGTCCAGCAGTGCCTCCACCTCGGGATTGCCCCGGGAGATGGCATTGCCCACCACAAATTCATCTGCGCCAGCCGGAAGGTTCTCCGGCTTGTACCCGCTCATGAGCTCAATGCCGCACTGCTCCAGCATGGTGGACATGGGAGGGTACACCGCATTGTCAGAGCCGGTGATCTTGTGGCCCTGCTTGCGCAACGCAGCCGCCGTGGACCCCATGGCCGTGCCACAGATGCCGAGGAAATGAAAGTGCTTGGCTTGAGACATTTACAATAGACTGAAGAAAATGGAGCAGGAAAGGAGCGTGCAAATCCGGCAGGCGGACGCGCGACTCCCTAAGTGCACCTCGGAGCCAGTGCAAGTGCCCACTTACATTGATTCTGGGGTCAGGGCGCCTACCTCCCCGCACGACGGCGGCGCATGAAGAGAGCGGCCACGCCGAAGACGAAGAGCATCGCGCGGCCCGGTTCCGGAACGACCACGAGGACGCCGTACTGCGAGAAGGCGCTCACGTCCCAGGACAGGCCGGTGCCAAGCGTCGGAAGGTCGAGGTCACCGGCGATCACGTTGCCGGAAGCGTCGTACACGGTAAACGAGCCCACATCGAAGGTGCCGGAGATGTTCGACAGGGTCAGCCAGTCAACGAGGTTGAACACACTGCCAAACCCGCCGTTGAAACCGGTGCCGAGGGACACCACAATGGAACCGTCGCCATAAGCACCGGTGGCACGGTCGCCCACGGTAGGCGTGGAGAGGGCACCGGTGATCTTGATGTAGTCACTGTCGCCTTCTACCGCAGGCGCCACATTCCACACCGCCACTTCACTGCTGTTCTGCTGGAGATAATCCAACGCATTGACCGCCGTGCCGTTCATGAGGGCATTCCTGAAGCCCGCGCTATTCAGGGTGGCAATACCCAGGGTCATCTGGATCTGCGAACCAGTGTTCACCGTCAGATCTCCACCGATGGTCAGCGTGCCATGACCCGTGCCGAGATTGGTGCCGGGTTTGAGGATGCCGGAGACACCCGCCGTGGTGCTGCCCAACGTCACCGACGACGCAATGGTGCCAGTACCGGAGAGCACTGCGGTGCTGGAGAGCGGCGCAGTCTTCGCCACGGTGAAGCTGCCAGCACCGGAGTACGTGGCACTGTTGAAGTGCATGGTGCCGTCATTCACCTGCGTCTGACCGGTGTAGGAGTGCGTGCCTTCCATGTTCACCACGCCCGAGGTGGTCTTCACCAGGGTGCCACCGCCGTTGTACTCACCCAGGTTGCGGAGCGTGCCCTGCTGCAGGTTGAAGACAATCGTCTTGTCGGCCGCAGAACCACCGATGGCCTTGCCAGTCATGTTCAGCGTACCGCCATTCAGCGTGACTGTGGCCGTGCTGGTGCCTGCGCCGCCGCCCCGGACGATGTTGCCGTTCATGGTGACATTCGCCGTTCCGGAGATGTTGATGGCGGCCGTGGCGGCCGTGCTGGCAGCGGCCGTGGCCATCGTGACGGAGGTGCCCCCCGTGGTGCCGACAGTGATGTTTCCGCCCGTGAGATTCAGGGTGGCGGTGACTGCCGTGCCTGCCGTGAGGGTGCCCGAGGTCCCGGCGAAATTCGTAATGCCCTCTACGATGTTCACCGTGCCGCCACCGAGGTTCATGATGCTGTTGGTGGTCCAGTTCGTCGCCGTACCCGTCGACGGATTGGCGGACCTTGTGGACATGACCAGCCTCTGCATGTCGAGCGTGCCCTGATCAAAGGAGAACGTGTTCAAAAGGGCGTTGCCGCGATTCTGCGAGCCAATGGTGACGACTCCGAGGAAGAGATCCGCGTTGTGTCCCACGGTGCTGAAAGTATTGCCCGCGATGTTCGTCGTGCCGGTGCTGGTGCCGCCTGCGGTGGCCATGTTAAAGGTTGCGCGACCTGTTCCGGCGGCGTTGCGGATGAAGAGACTGCCGGACGCCGTGTTGAACACCAGGGCACCGTAGTCACGCGTACCATTGCCGATGAGGATCTGATTGAAGTTCAGCGTGTTCACTCCCGAACCCAATCTCATTTCGTTAATCTGATCGGCAGGATTGTTGAACTGGCCACCATCACCGATGATCAATTGATGCGCGGTAAGCGTCGAGTTTTGCGCGAGCAAGAGTGTGCTGTACGAGCCAGTGGTGTTTCCACTTGAGAGGTTGCTCACGCGCACGAGGCCATTGGTCGTATTGAGCGACACATTCATACTGGCCAGGCCGCTGAAGTCGGCGATGGCACGGTTGCCAATGCCTGCAGTGCCTGCATCATAGCCGCCCACCCGGAAAAAGGCGCCGCTGGTAAGGTTGGTCACGTTGAACGAACCTGCACCGTCGACATCGAGAGAAGTAGTACCCACACCGGTGGCCGGCGCATAGCCCACCATCACGTTGCCTTCGACCTCCAACGACTGACCAGCGCCGATGGTGATGGTATTGGCGGTGGCACTGTTGGTCTGCACCGTCATGGCTCCACCAAACTTGGCGCTTGCCGAGCTCAGATCGAGATTGCTGGCGGTGGCACTGCCAGCCGTGGCGCCGAAGATCAGCGAGTTGCTGGTGAGAACGAAGGCGGTTTGCGAAACGCCGAACACCGTGGTGCCTCCATCGAGTGTCGTCGAACCGAAGTAGTTGAGCGTACCGTTGAAGGTGACGGCGCCACTTCCGGTCTTCACGAGCGAACCCGAGCCGCTGATGTTCTGATTTACCACGTACGTACCGGCGCGGTTGATGATCAGGACGCCATTGTTCACGACGTTGCCCGCACCCAGCGTCCCCGTGGTGCCACCTGCACCAATCTGAAGAGTACCTAGATTGATGGTCGTGGTGCCGCTGTAAGTGCTGTTCCCCGAAAGGACAACCGTACCCGCGCCGGACTTCGCAAAGTCACCCGTTCCCGAGAGACCTCCCGAAGCGGTGAGCGTGGCACCCGCATCCGCCACGTGCCAGGTCTGGCTGGTGGCCATGGCAATCGCCGCGCTGATGTTGATGCTGCCGGAACCGGCGGCAAGGGTAATGCCGCCTGCTCCCAGCGTGAGGGTGTGCGGACCGCCCACGGTGGTGTTGTTTCCACCGGTGCCGGATCCGGACATGAAGGTCACACCACGCACGGCGATATCAGCGCCAAGGGTGGTGGCATAGTTGGCCGCACCATTCGCCGCAAAGAACACATCCGTGTTCGCGCCTGGAGCGACTCCCGTGTCGACGCCACTGGTGGCAGTCGTATCCCAGTTGGTGGAGTTGGGTGCGATTTGATAAGCTGACCACACACCTGTGCCAGTGCCACCCAAGTCGCCCTTCCAGTAGGCTACGGAAGGCGCCGCTGCCGCGGTGACATTCAGCACCAGATTGTTCGTGCCGGAAGTATTGAGCGAATAGGTGAAGCTGCCCGGATTGAAGATGGTACCCAGCGTGAATTTGCTGAAGTCCATCGTGTCCGCGCTCTGGATCAGATTGTAGCTGGAGAGCGTGGGCATTCCGTTGATGAAGATATCCGTCAGCACACTGTTTCCCCCGATGGTGAGGGTCTGACCCGAGGCAAGAATCAGCTTGTCATTGGTCGCACCATTGATGCCAAATCCCAGGGTGGCAGAACCACCGGCACTGCCCAGCGACAGCACACTCCCGGTACCGTTGAGGGTGAAGTTGCCAGCCGGGCCGGCGGCGGAAGCATTGAAGACCAGGGACGCGCCATTGGCCACGGTCGTGCTGCTGGAGGCTCCCAGCGCCGCGGTATTGCGAAGCTCAAGCGCACCTGCCAGCACGCGGGTCTGTCCTGCATACGTGTTGGCGCCGGAAAGTATGAGACGTCCCGCACCCTGCTTCTGCAGCGCGGTCTGTGCACCACCGCTGATCACACCACGGACAGTCAGCTTGTTCGCAGCGGCTCCCGCGACATCGATATTCACCACACTGCCACCCAGATCGATGGCCTGGTTGTTGCCCAAGGTGTTGTCTGCCCCGGTGCTGCGCAGCGTGGCATTTTCATGGATGCGGATGAAGTTGCCCACCGCATTGTTTCCCAGGCTGGAGCTGAAGCTCAGCACGCCTTCCTCAATCGCCAACTGGCCGGAGAAGGTGTTGTTGCCATTCCACTCGACCGTTCCCGTGCCACGCTTGATGTAGGTGCCAGAGCCGGCCATGTCGCGCGTAAGCGTCAATGCCGTGCCGGAGGTGTAGTCGAAGACAACCGAGGCGTTGTTCGTGATGGCACTGTTGAAGACGGTTGTATTCAGCAAGTAGAGCACACCGCCCGAAACCGTGGTGCCGCCCGTGTAGCGAATCTGATTGCCGCTGAGAGTCTGCGTGCCACTGCCCAGCTTCACGAGGGAGAGCGGATTCACGTCTGCGGTGCCTGAAGAGTTGTCGCGCAGGTAGCCGTTGTAACTGTAGTCATCGTCACTGTTCAGCGTCAGCGTGGCCCCGCTGGTGACCACGTCAGATTCGCGGTTTTCAAGAACGCCCGCACCGGTGGAGTCCGAGATGCCGGCCACGGTCTCATTGTGGCCAAGCATTTTGAAATAGGCCCACCTGCTGGAGCTGGTGGAGCCATTGAAGATGATGACGCTGGTATTGGCGATCTGCTCATCCGCACCCAAGGCCACGCCGGCAATACCAGCAGCAGGGACGACGGTGGAGCCCACCTGCAGGTTGCCAGTGATGGTCTGGTTCGTAATGCCATTCAGTACCACGCCCTGGGAGACACCGGTGTTCGCCCCTGTGGTGCTGGAGGAGTGTCCTGCGACAAACGTGCCCGTGTAGGTGGATGCGCCCTGAATGGTCATCAGGCCGTTTCCAGTCTTCGCCACGGGACCGGTGCCGGTGATGTCCAGGCCGTTTGCCCATACGGTGTTAATACCGTTGGTATCAATGAATCCGCCGGTTGCTGTGGTAGTGAGCGCGCGGGTGGAAAGATCCTCGGCAAAGCCAGCGCCGAGGCGTAGCGTACCGCCGGCAAAGTTGATGGCGCCGGTCCCAAGATTGGTCAGATTCGAAATCTGCAGCACACCTTCGTTGAGGTAGGTGCCGCCGCCGTAGGTATTCGTGCCGGACAGAACCAGCGTGCCGCGTCCCGCCTTCGTCAGTGAGGCGGTCGTGGAGTTCAAGGGCGAAGCGACATTGACCGTGAGCGTGGGCGTATTGGTCGCGGACGAGGGATTCACCACGAAGAAGAGATACTCATTGGTGGAGCCCACCTTGATACCGTCATCGAAACCACCCACGTTGATGGTGTGGGCGGATGAGGTAGTAGCACCGGTATTCAAGGTGAAGAGGAAGGCGCCACTGGTCACCGTGAGAGCCTGTCCTGCACCCGTGCCGGTAAAGGCGAGCGTGCCCGCGTCGGTGGTGTTGTCATGCAAAATCAGGGAATTGACGGTATTGCCGGTCAAGTTGGCGACGCTGGCATTCAGCACTTCACGCACGTTGTCCTGAGCCGTGCCCGCGGTGGCGTAGGCCCGATATTCCGTGGCGAGATCGAGGGCCACAAAGCCCCGGTTGTCCACATACGTGAGGAACGTGTTGCCCATGTTGGTATCCACCAGGGCAATTGTGGTGTTTTCACCGATGGCCCAAGGAACGATGCTCACATTCTTGTTGCCCGCACCGACGGCAGCGCCGCCGCCCACGAGATTCGTGCTGGCGAGGAAGGCGACTTCATTGGCGCCATCGGCAATCTTGAGCTGGCCACGGGAGTTCGTGGTACCGCCCAGATTGATGCCACGCACATCGAGAGTGGTGCCCACATTGCGGACAAAGTTCGAGGCGATGATGCTGGCAATGCTGACGTTGGTGCCAGTGCCGGTGCCCTCCAGCGTGGCATAGTTGGAGCCGCTGGCGATGGTGAGCACACCGACGCTTTCTGTTTCGTCCCCGTTGTTGTCCGTGCGAATCATGAGACCCTTGGGACGGGTCTCCCCACTCCAGGCGCCGTCTGCCGAGTGCAGGGTGATGGCGGCTGTATTGGAAAGGCGATCGTTCGGGGAACTGTCATCATTGTTATCAATCATGAACGAACCACCCTTGTTCACGATGATTTCGGCGGCACTGCTCAGGCGTCCTGTCGAGCCCGCTATATAAACCAGGCCTCCATTCACTGCCAGCGTGCCGGAGAAACCCGTAGTAGTGTTTCCCGTGAGTTGGAGGTTGCCGTTCCCCGTCTTGGTAATGGTCGTGTTGGCTCCGCCGGTGAACACACCCGCATAAACCGTGTTGGTCGTGCCCTGATTGATATTCAGCCGGCTGCCGTTTCCAAGAGCGACGGTACCACTCGAGATATTGGTGGTATCCACGCCCAGGCGGCCAACGGTTTCGGTATCGCCGTCACCAATGGCGAGAGTAGCGCCCTGCTTCAGGTGCACGACGGTGGTGTCGCCAATGGCATTGCCACCACGAGCCGTGAGGGTGCCTTCATTGATGACCAAGGTGCTGGTGGCGGCGAAGCTGTTGTTGCCTGAGAGGATCAACTCACCCAGCCCGCTCTTCGTGAGGCCGGCGCTGTTCACGATGTTCGAGGCAATCTCAAGACTGCCCAGCGTGTTGTTCTGATGAATGATGAGTTCACCCAGGGGGGCCGTGGCAGAACCTGCGATCTGACCACCGCTGATGACGATGTTGCTCGCGCCTACGGCGGAGCTCACCAAGATGCCGCCGCTGCTGATGGTAAGCCGGCGGTTGGGGAGTGCACTGATGGAGGAGGACGGGGTGTCAAAGGTGAGGCTGTTGATGACCGAGGCACGATTGCCAATCTGACCGGTGAACGCCCCCGTGCTGACCACATTGTCCGTTCCTACCCACGTGCCGATGTCCGATTTCAGTGCCTCGGAAGCCTGGACGATGTTGCCCAGTGCATTCGTGGCGGCGAAGCGCGTGGTGCCTCCCGTCGTGAGGGTGGCATAGTTGAGGAACGTGTTCAGCGTCGTGCTGTTGGCCATCACATTGGCCGTGCCATACGTGAAGGCCACCGTGCCGCCCAGCGCGGTTCGCGTGAGCCCGCCCAGATTCAGCGTGACACTGCTGCCTGCGCCCGCACCCGCATTGAGCGCCACCTCGGACGCCCCCGCCAGAACCGTGGTGCCCGTCACCGTTTCCGCCGACGCGCCGCCGGCAATGCCGTTCATCGTCAGCTTGCCTCCACCCACCACATTGGGCTGAGCCGTGCCCAAGGTCAAAGCTCCGCCAATCTTGCTGCTGTTGTTCGTGGAATAATCCAGAATCAGTTCGCCTTCCTGGATGGCGGTGGCGCCCGTCGCAGTGCGGGTGCCTGAGAAGGTCACCACACCATTGCCCACCTTTGTGATGCCACCTGCGCCAGCCAAAGTGATGTCAGACCCGATGCTGCCATTTCTCAAGGAGAACGTGCCGGCGCTGGTGATGATGCCCTTCCCCGTAATGCTGCCCGTGTTGCCACCGGAAGCGCCCAACTGAAGACCATTCGCTCCGAGGCTGATGTTTGCCGTTGCGCTCGGGTTGGCTGGGTTGCCAAGGTGGAGAAACGCGGCCCCCGTACCGGTGGAGGCACTGTCGCCGATGAGCAATTGGTTCACATCCGTGCCGAAGAACGCATCGTCTACGTACACGTTCACCCGGCCGCCATTGCGGATGTAGAATTCATTTCCGCTGAACACATCTGCCGCCTTGAGGTTCACGATGACGCTGTCCGCGAGACCCGTGCCGTCGATGATGACGTCATCGGTTGCATTGAGCGCATCCATGACATTGGCGTTGATGACACCTTCATTGATGTTCCAGTCGTCCGGCGCGGAGGTGGCGCCATTAAGATTCCAGGTGCCGGTTCCGTTCTTGTTGAAGTCATCCCCAGGGCCAGCCGCCCACAGGGTCGTATTGTTGAGATTGCCCACACCCGTGCCGCCCAGGCTCATAGACCCGTCAGTGACAGTGAGGGTACCTGTGAGCGTGAGTTCGCCCACACCGCTCGCCTCAATGCCGCTGGAGGCGGACATGGTAAAGTCCCGATTGGTCGAATGCCCACCCACCGCGGTGCCAATGTAGCGCAGAGTGCCTCCCGCGAGAGCGATGGTGCCCGCCGCTGCCGTGGTAGGAGCACCGAGGGAAGTAATCCCGGTGTTCACGTCTCCGATGGTGGTAACTGCCAGCACGCCTGCGGTGATGGTGGTGGTGCCGGTGTAGTTGTTCGCGCCGCGGAGCTCCACGACGCCACCACCGACCTTATTGATATTGCGCGCCCCACCGCTCTCCAGGAGGTTCGCGTCAAACCGCACCGTACCTCCGGTAGCGGCGGTGAGGGTGAGATTGTTGGCGAAGGAGATGTTGGTCAGGAAGGTCGCCGTGCCGGTGGTGTTGGAGCCACCCACGGTCATCACACCGGTGGAGCCGGAGTTGACGGTGAGGGTATTGCTGAAGTTGACGCCATCCGCACCGAGCAAGAATCCGGCGGCCGTCGTGCCTGAGGTGTCTCCCACCTGCACGGAGGCAGAGCCGAGGGCAGAGCTGGTATTCACCTGGGCATTGCCCGCCTTGACGAGCAGTTCCGAGCCCGCCACCAGGCTGGTCGCATCGGCCCCGAAGATCAGCGTGCCCAATCCCAGTTTGGTAATCGTGCGGGCCGAGGCGCCACCATCCACAGCACCCAAGGTGAGGCTGCCAACGCCCGTACCCTGGAGAGCGTCGAGCTGGAAAATGGGGTTTCCGGTCAGCGTGGTAGCGCCAAAGACGAGGTTACCCACGGCATTCGTCTGGAGGTTGGCTCCCAGGGAAACGGTGAGGGTGTGGGAACCCATCGTCAGCGTGCCCATCGTGTGGGTGATGCTGGTGGCGGAACCAGTGGAACGCCCCGGGGCGATAGTGACATTTCCCGTCAGGGTGACGTTGCTACCGAAGTTGGTATTTCCCGTGGTACGGAGGTTCAGCGTGGTGCCACCCGCCATGGTGATGGCTGCCGACGCACCCGTCGCTCCAGTAGCCTGGGCATTCTGCAACTGGAGGATACCTCCGTTGACATTGATCTGGGTGCCCGTGTAGTTCGTGAAGGCATTGCCAAGCCACAACGTGCCGGCGCCCGTCTTGGTGAGGGTGCCGGAACCGAAGAACTGGCCCGCGTCATCCAACTGCAGGGTGCCTGCGGCCATGACATCGACCGTGCCGCCACCCGTGCCGATTTGCAGCAGGTTGTGCGTGGTGGTGGTGGTGGCGCCCGGATTCACCGCGGTGGTCGTAGTGATGGCCATCTTGCCGCCGTTGGTCAGGGTGATGGTGTGCGAGGTGGAACTGGCCACCGTGGCGCCGCCCCAGTCCGTAAGGGCGTTTACATTGAAAGTGGCTCCATCGACCACAATATCACCGGTGAAGGTGTTCGTACCGCTCAGGTCCAGCGTGCCGGCGCCGCGGATGGTCAGGGCCGTATTGGTACCGGGAGCAGCTTGGGTGGAGTTGCCGGGCCCCCCGCTGATGACACCGCTCAAGGTGAGCACCGTGCTGGCGTTTGTGATTTCGATAACATTGCCCACCGAGCTGGCAGCGGGTGCAGCCAGGGCGATGGCGCGGCTGATCGTGGCTGTGGCGCCAGTGTAGCGCAGCGTGGCTGTGGTAGTTGCCGTCCCCAGGTCCAAAGAGTTAGAGGTACTGCCCAAGGCGCTGTTGTTGGAGAACGAGAGCGTACCTTCCCGGATGGCAAATCGCTTGCCGGTGCCACCGAAGGTATTGACGCCGTTCAGCACCAGCGTTCCTGAGCCCGTCTTGGTAAGCACCGTGGTGCCGGAAGGGCTGCCAGCAATGATGGAGTCGATGGTGGCAGTCAACCCCGCCGCCACATTGATGTCCCCCGTGCCCCCGGCCGCGCTGGCAATGCTCAGGGTACCGCCTGTCAGCGAGAAGGTTCCCTCTTCAAACCTCAGCCCGGAAATATTCTGAGTGCCTGAAACGGTAATAATGTAGGTACCACTGGCATCCGTCCCCGCGGCAAACACTGCCGTATTTCCACTGGTCCACGCGGCGGTGGACCCGGTGCCGTCCGAGGCGGCGTTCCACAAGGGGTTGGTATTCCAGATTACGGTGGATCCATCGACGGCCCCCGATCCAGCGGTGGTCCCATTGACGTCCCAGTAGGCGTCCGCTGCATGCGCGCGAGGGTTGAGAAGACAGGTGGACGCCAGCAACGCGGCGCCCAAGAGCAACTTGGGGCACTTCATAGGGGGTTTTTAAGGGGCGAAAAAGGCAACAAAGTTGCCATTTCACGATCCGCCAGACAAGCCTAAAGGTGCGTCCTAGAGAATTCTTTGCGATCCTCCTGCATCCTGCACGGCGATTACGATAGGCTTCGGGCGGATTGCGTGCCGCGGGGCACTGAGCTCGCTTGCGCCCTAGCACGGCCCCGCTTTGCCTGAGTTCAGCAGCGCTTGCACGGACGGCGGCGGCGCATGAAGAGCGCAGCCAGACCGAAATTGAAGGTGAGGTTTCCCTGGAACTTCAGGTTCGCTCGCGCTGTGCAATCCCGTCATACACAGGAGACAGTCACTCACCTTTCATTCGTTGCTCCAAACCTCTTCAAACTTCAACCCCTTGAAACCTAGAGCGAGGTATTGGGCATAAAACTCGTCTTCTGGTTCATCTCTCCCTGCAAGAGCATAAATGGCGACTCTGTGAGTCTCAGGTATCTTGAACAGATTCCAGTCGCCGATCCGGTCGACATGGAAGCCGTATCTTTTCACAGTAATGGCGAGCTTTCCGTCGGGGGTCCATCTAGCCTCTGTGGCGCTCCGGTCCAGGCAATTGTAGCAGACCATGGGATTGAAGACATAGATATCTTCACCAGTCTCATCCAGCTTTGCGGGCAACACTTCCCCACTGTAGCCGATGATTTCACCCAAAGCGCTCTTCGCAACATCCTTCGAATAACCCAAGGCGCCGAGCGTTACGTTGAAAAAATCTCCACGCGCGGTGCGGACCGGATCACGCGGATAAAAGTTCGGAGACGTCCATGTTGCTCGCATGCTTTGCAACTGGAACGCATTTGGAATTGTCCAAAATGGATCCTTCGGCTCCACCAACAAGCTCCAGAAGTCGTAGTCGGCGTCGACGCGAAAAATTTTCATTGCGCCCTCCCTAAAACCCCGGCGCACTCACCATGGAGTTGTCCACTTCAGCGCGTTTCCGGCGCACGATGCCATCGGCGATTTCGGAAATCATTTCCTCCAGCATGAGGCGGAGGTGGCTGCCCTTCCTATAATCCGCGGGGGCGATGTGCTTCACGCGATCCGCGTGCGCGCTGAGCTGCCAGCACTTGCGGAAGCTCTTGCGGGTGGCGTCATCCGGGCTGTACACGGCGATGGCATTGCCACCGTAGCGGCGCATGAGGGTGAAGCAGGGCACATCCGTGGGACCGTCCCCGAGATAGACCATGTGCTGGAAGGGAATGGGCCGCATGTCTGAGGGCATGTGATCATTCACATCCTCATGCGGCTCCAGCATGCCCTTGTTGATGCGGAAGAGGAACTGCGTCTTGGTGGTGTGTCCGATGACGCGTTTCGGGAAGCTGATGCGTCCTTCGCGATCCTCCGCGAATTCGCAACCGAACACGGCCTTCACATGCGGGCGGAGCACGCTGCCCTCCAGCAGCTCGCGGAGTCCGGAGCTGATGATGTAGTGCTCAAGCCGCACGCCCAACGCACGATGATCGGGCCCCAGCAGGGACTCCAGCTCGGTGAACATGTCCGGCAGGCCGGGATAAAGGCGCAGCTTCGGTCCAAGCGCGCGCAGCTCGGCATTGGTGGGCGGGTCCGGCGTGAGCAGATCCAGCATGGTCTTCAGATAGGCCAGCTCATTGTCATACCCCTGGTCATCCACAAGCGACTGACTGCGCTTCCAGAATTGCTCCACGCTGATGCCGTAGTGCGGGAACACGACGTCATCCGTCATGTAGCCGGGACTGAGTGTCTGATCAAAATCGTAGACGAGGCCAATGGTGGTCTGAGCGGCGGACATGCAGGGAGGAGGGAAGCGAAATCGGCTGACGGCTGGGTCAGGCGGCGAGTTGCAACCTCATCGAACACGAGAATGATGCTTGGGGCAACCTTGAACCCACCGCTCACCTCACACGCACATGGCAAGGGCGTGCTCCAGGTCGGTGTATTTGAACTCGTAGCCGTTTCTCAGCGCTACTTCCGGCTTCGCCCGGGCGCTCTCGAGCGCGATGCTGCCCAACTCACCCAGGACCAGCTTCAGGGCAAAGCCCGGCACGGGGATGAAGGTGGAGGTGTTCAGCAGATTGGCGATGGTGCGGGTCATTTCCGCATTCGTCACCGGATTGGGTGCGGTGAGATTGATGGGTCCGTTGTAGCCAAGATTTTCAATGGCATCGAGAATAAGGCCGACCTCGTCATCGATGTGGATCCAGGGCACCCACTGCCGCCCATCCCCGATGCGGGAGCCCAAGCGCAGGCTGAAAACACGACGCAGGAGCGGCCACGCTCCCCCGCCTTGGCCTACGACCATGCCGGTGCGCAGGTACACGACCCGCACGCCGAAGGTGGCCGCGCGGCCCGCTTCACGTTCCCACTCCGCGCAAACATCGGCGAGAAATCCCCAGCCACGTTTCGAGGATTCCGTGAGGATTTCATCGCCACGATCGCCATACGCCCCCGTGCCGCTGGCGCAGAGGAGGGTCTTGGGACCATCCTCCTTGCAATTCTGGATCGCATCCACCACGCGGCGGGTGAGGTCCACGCGGCTGTCGCGGATGCGCTGCTTCTTCGCCGCAGTCCAGTAGCCATACACGGTCTCCCCGGCGAGGTGCACGAGTGCATCCAGACCAGAGGGATCCAGCGCCGGTTTGTCCCCCGTGGGCTGGATGGGGCGGGTCTCATCGGCATGGGGCACGTTCCCGTTTTTCTTGCGGGAATAGGCCACGATGCGGTGCCCTCGTTCCTTCGCCGCGAGGGCCAGTGCCTTGCCAATGAATCCCGATGCTCCCGTGATGCCGATGACCATGCCTGATTCAAGGTTCTGGCCGGGAAGACACAAGCCAAAACCGATTCACACACGCATTCATCGCACTTTGGTGGGGGCAGCCTGAAGGTCCCGCCGGGCGATGCGCGCCAAGGTATAACTCACCACGCTCTTGTCTGACTTTTCGACCTCCAGAGTCACCTTCGTGCCGACAAGTCCACGGACGCGGGCGGAGATGTCCTTGATGGAAAGTCCGCTGACGGGGTGCCCTTCCACAGACAGGATGATATCTCCCACCTGAATTCCCGAAGTCTCCGCAGAAGAACCTACTGCGATCCCACCTACTTTCGCCTTACCTCCGATGTCGAACAACAGGACACCAATGCCTCCTTTGGTCCTGTCTTCCACGAACTTCACGGGATCCGCAAACTCCTCCAGCTGCGTCTGAGCCGGCTTGGCCGCTGGGAGCACGGAAGGACCACCGATGATGACTAGGTCCGCCGGTGGGAGCGGATCAGCCAGGGACGGGCCAATCGCCGGATCCAGCACCAACGTGTCCGTGGTCGGGAAGAGGGAGGGGTCGACTGCCCAGCCCGCATCCACGGGAGAAGGCTTCGAAGCGGAGCTGGCTGCCGCTGCAGGCGGGGAGGGCAACACGCTCTGCTTTGGCCGGAGCACCCAGAACATCCCCCCAAGGGACAGGGCAATGATGATACCGACCGTGATTTTCATAGGGGTGGAATGATAGCGAGAGCAGTCGCCTCCCGGCAAATCACGCCTAAACTAAAACGCCACCCGCTGACAAGCCTTTTCCAATCCACAGTCGAGCAACTTTCTCCAGCTCCCCGGGATGCGCCTTTCTTTATGAGCAGTATACAAAACTGGGGGTGTGTCTAATTTGTCATTTTTCCTTCGCACTCTTTTGCGACACGGCTATTTCCCTTTTCTCACGGTGATACTTCTACTCACGGCAGGCTTCGGCGACGGGCACAACACGGCGGCGCGCAATGTGCGCCACGCGCTGGAACGTCTTTCCCCACAAGAGGAACATCTGGTGGTGGACGTCTTTGATGAGGCGCATCCGGTCTTCGCGCCGCTGATGAAGCAGAACTACCAGATGATGATCACGCGTGTCCCGAAGGCATGGGCGTGGTTCTACCGGAACAGCGGAGGACTCAAGTTCGACAGCAAGCCGGACGTCACCGCCGGTCTTCGCAATGCCATCGGGGAACTGCTGAGGAAGCACCAGCCTCGCGCCATCGTCTGCACCTATCCCATCTACTCGAAGTTGCTGGGCCAGCTCCGCACCATGGGGCACCGCGTGCCGCCGGTCTACACGGTCATCACGGACTCCATCAGCATTCATCCGCTGTGGTTGATTGCCCCGAGTGAAGGCTACTGCGTGGCAGATGATGCCTCCCGGGACAGCGCGCTGAAGCTGGGCGCAGAGCCCGAGCGGGTGCACGTGACCGGATTCCCGGTGAGCCTGGATTTCATGACACCTCCAAAGCCGGAGGAGAGCATCTCCAAGCACGGACGCATGCTCTACCTGCCCTCCACGGGAGTCAGCCACGTGGCCAAAACGCTGGAGTCCCTGCGCCCGCTGGTGAGCGCCGGGGTGCGACTGACCCTGCCCGTGGGCAAGCACGCCTCCCGCCTGCATCATGTGGTGCGCAACTTCACCGACTCCCTGCCGGGGGCGGACATTGAAGTGCTGGGCTGGACAAATCAGATTCCCAAGCTGCTGCAGACGCACGACTTCGTGATCTGCAAGGCGGGCGGCGCGATCCTCCACGAGTCACTCGCCGCCACGTGCCCGGCCATCATCGACTACGTGGTGCCCGGTCAGGAGGAGGGAAATGCCGAACTGCTCACCAGCCATGGGTGCGGCGTGACCACCCGGTCCGCCGAGGAAACAGGCCGGGAAGCCGCGAAGATGCTGGAGCACAACCGTGCCGAGGCCCGCCGCATGAAGGCCAACATGCTGGCCCACAGCATGCCGGATGCCGCCATGCGCATCGCGCAAGTGGTGCTGGACAATTCCCAGCCTGCCTGAATTCTAAGGACCACATGTCCCGGGCCCTGCTGTTTGACATTGGAAATGTGCTGGTGCGCTTCGACTTCTCGCCTGCCGCCCAGAAGTTTGCCACGCTGAGCAAAGCCACCGCCCAGGAAGTGCTGTCCCTGCTGGCCCCCTTCAAGGATGACCTGGAGAGCGGGCGCATCGCGGATGATGACTTCATCGCGCAGAGCGTGGAGCGCATCGGCTTCCGCGGGACACGCGAGGACTTCGTGCAGATCTGGGGGGACATCTTCACCGCGAATGATCCGATGATTGCGCGGGTGAAACAGCTCTCCGGCCAAATGCCGCTGTACCTCTTCTCCAACACCAGCGGCCTGCACAAGGCTTGGCTCTTCGAGAAGTTTGATGTGTTCGGGCTTTTTGCAGGAGGCATCTACTCCCATGAGGCCCGCTGCATGAAGCCGCACGAGCCCATCTTTCATGAGGCCATCAACGTCTTCGGCCTGGAGCCTGAGCGGACGCTGTACATCGATGACCTGCCGGACAACATCGCAACCGGCAGGCGTCTTGGGTTCCAATGCCACCAGTACCACCCGGACCGTCACGAGGAGTTTGAACCCGCCCTGACCGCCTTTGAACAGCGGGTTTGAGCGACGCAATTTTCAGTTTCCCCCCCTGACTCCGGGTGTAGAGTCCGCCCCGCCTATGGAAATGCTTAAGGACTTCCTCCACTTCGTGATGCATCTCGATGAGAGCCTGCCGGACTTCATCCGTCAGCATGGCGTGTGGATCTATGGCCTGCTGTTCCTCATCATTTTCTGTGAGACCGGCCTGGTCGTGACCCCCTTCCTGCCGGGCGACTCCCTTCTCTTCGCCGTGGGCGCCGTGGCTGCGAATGAAGCGATTGGCAATGAATTGAACCTCTGGTTCGTGATTCCGCTCATGTGTGTGGCAGGCATCTTGGGAGACGCCGTGAACTATTCCATTGGTCGGCGGCTGGGTCCTGCTGTCTTCAATCGCGAGGGCGGTCGCTTCCTTCGCAAGGACTACCTCCTGAAGGCGCAGGCCTTCTATGAGAAGCATGGTGGCAAGGCCATTGTGCTCGCCCGCTTCGTTCCCATCGTCCGCACCTTCGCCCCCTTCGTGGCCGGTATCGGCCGCATGCGCTACACCTCCTTCGCCTACTACAACATCATGGGCGCGATCGTGTGGGTGGTAAGCCTCACATTGGCAGGCTACTTCCTGGGCAATATCCCGGTCATCAAAAAGAACTTCGAAGCGACCATCATCCTGATCATCTTCGTGTCCCTCCTGCCGATCGTGTTCGAATGGTGGAAGGCACGCAAGGAATCTGCGCATGCCGCCAAGACGCCTGCGCCTGACAAGGGCACTGGCGCTGGTGCAGGCATTCCCGCCGTCGCCGAAGTGAAGGTGGAGCCGACGTCGAACTGAGTTGGAAGGTAGAAGGCTTTTCCAGAAGCCTTGCCCTATCACAATCGACCTCCCAGGAAGCGTCGTCATCCATACCGGCTCCCGATCTGCGCTTTGCGTCGTGGAGTGCGGTGGCAGTGGCCTCCCTTGAGGCCACGACACCGCTTTGACCGAAGCGACAAAGTTCCCTCGATCGACGGAAGCCACAAATACCCCAGGCTCCCTTGATGATCCAAGAGTGTTGGAGTGACGGCCAGCTATTGAGACACCACAATCCTCCGCTCAAAGCGGTGTCGCGCTTGAAGCTTGCCACCGCACTCCAAGCTGCAAAGCGCTTCGTCGAGCTGTATAGGTTATTTCAGCACGATTGATTTCGGGAGGTGTTTCGCCCCTGAAAGGCTTCAGGAGAAACCTTCTACTTCCCACCCGGCTTCAACCACCACTCAAAGAACGCATAGACCTGCGCGTTCGATTCCTCATTCGGGCTGTGGTCTGGCCGATTGGTCATGGCCACACGGTTCTCATAACCGAGCAGTTTGTTCACCGCCACAGCATGATTGAGCGCCATCCAGCGCGCAGGAAAGTCTTCCGAACCACCGGACACAAGGAACGGGCGCGGAGCCATCAAAGCATGCAGTTCCTGCAAGTCCATCCCCTGCTCGACCAGCTTCGTGTACGCACCAGTACGGGGGCTTTCCTTCGTGATGAGACCCGGTTTGCGCGTGAGCTTCGCATCCAAGCCGAGGTACCACGGCTCCCAATAGTTCACACTGGGACGCGCTTCATCAAAGACCACGCCGCCGTCCGACCACACGGCGCAGGCATACTTGTCCCAGAAGCACGAGCCGAACATGGACCACTTCCCGCCATACGAATGGCCCACCACGCCAATGCGCTTGCTGTCCACCTCAGGCAAATCCGCGAGGGCCTGCCATGCATTCGCACAGATGTAGCCGAGGTAATGCAACGGCTGGCAGGCCACGCCATCACCGAGCACCGGCTTGCGCGCATCGCCACCGGGTGATCCAATGCACAGACTCACGAAGCCGCGCTTGGTGAGCTGATAAGCAAAGTCACGCAACGGTTTATCCGTGAGGCCGGCACTCGTCTCCGGGTCATAATAAGGCACGAACACCGCGGGGAACGGCCCCTTGCCCTCAGGTACGAGGAGATAACCCATGCCCGTTTGCCCCGGTCCGATTTCGAGGCGGATGCGATGCTGCATGAAGTTCTCCCGCTGCTTCGTCTCCAGCTTTTCCAGCTTTGGATGCTCAATCACCGCCGGCCATTTGCCAATGACCGACTCCCATGTCTCACGAATCTCCGCACGTCGCTTCGCCCAGTCCTCTGGTGTCTTCACCTCACGTCCATCCTTGAAGAGCAAGGGTGAACGGTGCGGGCTGAGCTTCCCTGCGAACTCCGCCGGCGGCTGGAAGAACTTCGCGATGGATGATGGCGGTGGACCGGGATCCTGCGCATACAAGGACGTGGCGATGGCAGGCAGAGACAGCAGCGCGAGTAGCGAGAGGAAGTGATGCCGGGAAATGAGCATGCCATCAATACGCGTTCCACCGCTCCATCTACCGGCAGCTTGCAGTGACTACCTCGCCGCTTCCTGCGAGCATCTAGCATTTTAACGACGCTTCATTTCAATCCCGAGAGCACCGGCTCGGATTTCAGCACCATGGCAAACACTTTGCGACGCTCAGGATTCTGGTCGGCATTGAAAATCTCCTGCAGACGTTGAACACTCTTCTTCATCGGCGAACCAACCGCGTAGAGAGTGACCTCCGCGGCGGTGGGCATGTGATTCGGGTCAGAGAGTCTGCTTTCAAGAAAAGAACGAAAGCTCTCCGGCCACTTTTGCTGCTTGAAACTGGCTGGGCGATTCATGGCTTCCAGCAGGCTTTGCTGCATGCCCTTGCTCGCACCCCGGGCGGGATCGGTGAGCCATTCTGCGGTGTGCAGGAGATTCCCTTCCGCGCTCAGAGCATGGATGGCGGTCTCCCGCACCCGGGATTCTGTGGGATGCGTTTGCGCGATTTTCCACAAGGTGGGAGCACTGGACTCCCAGGAACGGCTGGCCAGTTCACCACAGGCGCTCCGTTGAGCATTCTCAGGCCAGCCGCCGTAGAGCGAGAACTCATCCTTCTTGATGCGCTTCCTGATGTGACCCGGCAGTTTTGGCATGCCATTCAACGCCACGTCGCAAAGCACATCCGTGGGCGCAGTCATGATGGCCAACGCATCCCTGGCGCACCATTCGAACCAGAAGGGGTCGATGCGGGCTTCCACCTCGTTAGACTTCAGTTTTCCCCATCTGTCATTCACAAACCGGTAGCGGACCTTGTGCTTGGGGAAGTCTCCGGGGTCATTGAAGATTACCCACCACACCACAAAGTGTTTCGCTGGCAAGTATTTGATGCGATTACCACTCGCTGGCGGCGGCGTGATGCAGTCCACATCCGTGCGGGTGAAGGGTTCCGTGCGGCGCCAGTCTTTGGGTGGCACCAAAGCCTCACGTTTCAGCAGGGTGTCGTTATCAGTCAGCGGAAAGTCGGCATCCTGATTTGTGTCATTGATCAGATACAGGGCAATTGCCTCGTCATCCGGGCTCCCAACGTGGGCATGGAGGCTCACGCTCCCCTTCTGCACAGGGATATCTGCCGGGAGGCTGGCCAGCGGCGTCGAGAGAGGCTCCTGTGCCGCGACAGTGACGCAGCCGAAGAACAAGGCCAGCCACCACGCATGCCTTTTTTTAGCGTTCATAATATTGGAGCTTAGCAAAACCCCACCCCATTGCCAAGCCTCCAGTATCAGTGCGGAGTGCCCTCGGTCGCGACCTTGTCGAGCAGTGCCTTCATCTCCGCCACCATCTCGGGATGCGAAGACGCGACATTGGTCTTTTCACCGGGGTCCTTGGTGAGATCGAAAAGCTGCATCTGAGGATCGGCGCCGGTTTCGGTATTGGTAAACTTGCTCACCTTGGGGCCATTCGCGGGTGTGATGAGTTTCCACGGCCCCTTTCGCAGCGAGAGTCCGGCGGCATGCTCCACAAGGTGATTGCGGCCTTCCTTGCTCTCGCCCAGCAACGCGGGGAGAACATTGAGGCTGTCCGGTGCATCGCCCTTGGCAAGGGTCTGCCCGGTCAATGCGGCAAAGCTTGCAGACAAGTCTACCTGGCACACGAGTGCATCGGAGGTGCCGGGCTTCACCTTCGCAGGCCAGCGCACGATGAATGGCACGCGGGTGGCACCTTCGAAGCGGGAATACTTTCCACCACGATATTCGCCAGCGGGCTTGTGGTCGCCGAGCTTTTCCACGGCGCCATCCTTGTAGCCGTCATCCACCACGGGGCCATTGTCGCTGCTGAAGATGATGAGCGTATTCTCCGCGAGCTTCAGTCGCTCCAGCGCGTCGAGAACCTCGCCCACGGACCAGTCGAGCTGCGCAATGGCATCGCCACGCGGACCCATGGGCGTCTTCCCCACGAAACGCGAATTCGGCACACGAGGCACGTGGATGTCATGCGTGGCGAAGAAAAGGAAGAAGGGCTGGGCATTGTTCTTGTTCGCTTCGATGAAGGACACCGCCTCACGCGTGATGACATCGGCGAAGTCTTCATCTACCCAGCGCGCGGACTTGCCTCCGGTCATGTAGCCGATGCGGCTGATGCCATTGATGAGCGCCATGTCATGACCGTGGCTGGGATGCAGCTTGAGCATGTCGGGATTCGCCTTGCCCGTGGGCTCACCGGGGAACGGCTCCTTGTAGCTGACCTTGATGGGGTCGTTCGGGTCCAGGCCCACCACCTTGTGATCCTTCACATAGACGCACGGGACGCGGTCTCCGGTGGCGGCCATGATGTAGCTGGAATCAAAGCCCACCTCCATCGGCCCGGGCTTTACATCCGTGTTCCAGTCCACATTCCCCTCGCCCAGCCCGAGGTGCCACTTGCCCACCACCGCAGTCTTGTAGCCCGCCTTCTGCAGCATGGAGGGCAGCGTGGTGCGGCCCGGCTTGATGATGAGACCCGCATCTCCGGGCAGCACGCCAGTGCCCTTCTGCCGGAAGGCATACTCCCCCGTGAGCATGGAGAAGCGCGAGGGAGTGCAGGTCGCAGAGGAGGAATGGCCATCCGTGAAGCGCAGACCTTCCTTGGCCAGGCGGTCGATATTCGGCGTGCTCACGCGCGTGGCTCCCTGGCAGCTGATGTCCCCATACCCCAGGTCGTCTGCGTAGATGAGCACGATGTTCGGCCGGGCGGTCTCCGCGGCGCTGAGGAACGCGGCAGAAGCGGCAAGATGGAGGGCTGCGATGAGGAGAAAGCGTGACATGTTCCTGCGGCAACGTCGCTGGGAGCGTGCATGTTGCGGGTGTCGGAGGCTTTTTCGTCGCGGATTTTTTTCGTTTCCGCCCAAAGAAAGGCGTTCCCGCTCCCGTGACGTTTTGTTACAAGAATCATTCCCCATGCACCGCTCGTCCTTTCTCTGCCTGCTCCTGCCGCTGACTCTGTGCTTCGAAGCCTGTGTCGCCGAGGAGGTGAAGCCCAGCCCCCGATCCCCTGCCTTCACCGCGCAGGATGTGGATACCCAGATCGAGATCGGTTACGGCCTGGCCATCGCGGATGTGCAGGGGGACGGCAAGCTGGACATCCTGCTCGCGGACAAGACGCAAATCGTCTGGTACGAGAACCCGACGTGGAAGAAACACATCATCGCGGAGAACCTCACGCCGAAGGACAACGTCTGTATCGCAGCGCGTGACATCAACGGCGACGGCAAGTGCGAAATCGCCGTGGGCGCGGAGTGGAATCCTGGCGACACGGTGAACAGCGGCGCGGTCTTCTACCTCATCCCGCCTGCGGACCGCACGCAAAAGTGGGAGCCGGTGAAGCTGCATCACGAGCCCACGGTGCACCGCATGAAGTGGGTGAAGCGCGAACCAAACAAGTATGACCTCGTCGTGGTACCCCTGCATGGCCGCGGCAACAAGAACGGCGAAGGCGAGGGCGTGAAAGTGCTGGCCTACCAAATGCCGGAGAACCCGAAGGACGAGTGGAAGACGGAAGTCATCAGCGACGACATGCACGCCACCCATAACTTCGATGTGATCCGCCGCCTCGATGACCGGAAGAAGGAAGCCCTGGTCATCGGGGGACGCGAGGGTCTGACCACCGCGCTTTGGGAGAAGGGCAAAGTCGCCTCCGTGCACAGCCTGGAACACCTCACGTACAAGGAACCGTTGCCCGGCTTCGGCGAAGTGCGTCTTGGCAGGCTGGATCCGAAGACTATCTTCGTTGCCGGCATCGAGCCTATGCATGGCACCCACCTCACGACCTATCCTATCGACCTCACCAAGCCGAATAATCCCAATCCCGAGCGCAACGTGATCACGGATGACCTGCAGGACGGTCACGCTCTCGCATGCGGTGACTTGCTCAATCTCGGACGCGACCAAATCGTCGTGGGCTGGCGCGCCAATGCCAACAAGCTCGCTAAGGTGGGCATTCGTCTCTACATGCCCGATGACGCCACCGGCAAGAAGTGGACCCCTTATGTGGTGGATGACAACACCATGGCCTGTGAAGACCTCGTGCTCGCGGATCTGAATGGCGACAAGAAGCTGGACATCATCGCCGCTGGCCGTCGCACGAAGAATGTGAAGATCTACTGGAACGACTCGAAATAGTGCGCAGCACGAAGTTCGAGTTCGCGTCAGGCTACTGCTGATTGTCGAACGGCGGAAAGCAGCCGCAGGTTGTTTGCGTAGTGGTTCAAGCCATGACACGCACGCTCACCTCGCTTCTTGCTATTCCCGCCGTTGCTTTGAGCCTCGCGATGGTTTCGCCGGCACCTGCCGCCGATCCCATCGCCCTTGGTTCACGGCTCGAATTGTTCGTGGACAATTACCTTATCGAGAAGCTGGATCGCTGTGAGTTGAAGCTCCATGAGCCCGTGCTGGCCGGGACCGCGCTGACGCTGAACGCGCCCTGGGAGGGCTCCTTCTGCGGGTACTTCACGGCGCTCAAGGATGGCGGCACGTATCGCCTGTACTACCGCGCTCGACCTGACCTTGGCGCGGATGGCACCAAGGGCGAAGTCACCTGCATGGCCGAGAGCAAGGATGGCATCACCTGGACGAAGCCTAACCTCGGTCTCCATGAATCCGGCGGCAGCAAGGACAACAACATCATCCTCGATGAGTCGCCCTTCACCCACAACTTTGCGCCCTTCCTCGATACCAATCCGGCCTGCGCTCCTGATCAAAAGTACAAGGCCGTAGCCGGCACCGCAAAGTCGGGACTCGTGGCATGGGTATCACCCGATGGCATCCACTGGAAGAAACTGCGTGATGAGGCGGTGTTCCGCAAAGGCGCCTTCGACTCGCAGAATGTCGCCTTCTGGTCGGAGGCGGAACAGTGCTACCTGCTCTACTTCCGCGTCTTCACCGGCGGTACGGTGGATGAAAAGGTGTGGCAGCCGAAGGGCTTCCGTACTGTGGCGCGCACCACATCCAAGGATTTCATCAACTGGACCGAGCCGGAGCGCATGAGTTTTGGTGATACACCCGCGGAGCATCTCTACACGAACAACACGCATGCCTACTTCCGCGCGCCGCATCTCTACATCAGCACGCCCATGCGCTTCATGCCCAGCCGCAAGGTGCTCACGGATGAACAGGCCGCTGCGCTTGGCGTGAAGAAGGGATACTCAGGCGGCTGCGCGGAGGCTGTCTTCATCTCCTCACGTGGCGGGAACAACTACGACCGCACCTTCATGGAAGCGTGGATTCGCCCCGGCACTGACTTGGGCAATTGGGCTTCGCGTGCCGGACTTACTGCCTGCGGCGTGGTACCCACCGGTCCTGCCGAGATGAGCCTCTACAAGCAGGCCCACTATGCACAACCCAGCACCCACCTGCTGCGCTACACCCTGCGCACGGATGGCTTCGCGAGTGTGAACGCCCCCTATCGCGGCGGTGAGTTCACCACCAAATCTATTACCTTCACCGGCAGCAAGCTCACCATGAACTTCGCAACCGGCGCCACTGGCGGCGTGCAGGTGGAGATTCAAGATGCGCAAGGCAAGCCAATGCCTGGCTATGCGCTGGAAGACGCGGTGGAACAGATCGGTGATGAGATCGAGCGCACCGTGTCCTGGAAGAGTGGCAACGACATCAGCAAGCTCGTCGGCCAGCCGGTGAAGCTGCGCTTCGTGATGAAGGATGCGGACGTGTTTGCGATTCAGGCGAAGTGACAACGTAGTCCGCAACATCGTGGCCGACTTTCTCCGAAAGTCGAAGCGGGTGAAAACACTCTCATAGGGTACTGTCGGCGCGCAGCGACTTTCGGAGAAAGTCGGCTACGATCAGCTGCTACACCACGCGGCAATCCACTACTTCAGCCCCAAATTGGAATCCTACCCCGCCAACTCCTTGCTCCGCTCCGTCGCCTTCCGCACGGCTTGAATCAGCGCATTCCGCAATCCATTCGCCTCAAGCTGCTCAAGGCCCGCGATGGTAGTACCACCCGGACTGGTGACTTCATCCCGCAGCACACCGGGATGCTTGCCCGTCTCCAGCACCATCTGTGCAGCACCAGCCACAGTTTGTGCGGCAAGTTGGAGAGCGGTGGCACGGGGCAGGCCCATCAGCACGCCGCCGTCTGCCAAGGCTTCAATGACGGTATACACATACGCGGGACCGCTGCCGCTCAAGCCGGTCACGGCATCCAGCAGCTTCTCCGGCACTTCCTGGGCGACACCCACGGCACCAAGCACCTTGGCGGCGAGTGCGGCATCTTCCTCCGTGGCATGCTGGCCACGGGCAAACGCAGCGGCTCCGGAAAGCACCAGCGCGGGTGTATTCGGCATAGAGCGAATCACACGAGCCTGACCACCGAGCCAGGACTCAAGCTGCTTCAGCGTGATGCCGGCGGCGATGGAAAGGAAGAGGCACTTCTCCAGCTTGAGCTTGGTATCTTTTACCAGGCCTTGAAGCAGCGCCGGCATGTCCTGTGGTTTCACGGCAAGCACGATGACCTGGGAGGCAGCCACGAGTTCGCTGGGGTCTTTGGCTGCCTTCGCTGTGGGAGCTTCGAATTGCAGGGCTTTCACAGCAGCGGGTACCTTGTCATACAGGGAGATGTCTTTCGCTTTCACGAGCGAGGCCTTCAGCGCGCCCTTGAGAAGCGCACCGCCCATCTTACCGCAACCAATCAGTCCGAGTTTCATGCGAGGGCGAGCATAGCCGGGCAGGGCGATGCCGCAAAGGGGGATGTTTCCCAAAGTAGCGAAGCCCCAAAGTAGCTTCGACTCCAGTCGAATCAGGAAGGGGTGGCGAACGCTGGAGACGTTTCCACTTCGGATGAAGCCGAAACTACTTTGGGGCAGCCCATCGATCCGCGATCCACACGTGGAAAAGCATTCACACAGTCATCTAACCGAAGATTTCTCCATCGATCACCGTTTCTGAGACTCACGCGTTTCTCATCTTCCTCCTCATGAAACTTCGCTTTTCCCTCCTCTCGAAGTGCACCGCGTTTACCCTCGCCACCACCTCCCTGCTCCATGCAGCAGCACCGCTGAAAGCGGCGGAGGCCACCGGACTGCAAGCCGGTGCAGCCGCGGTGGACATCACGCCGGACCAATGGCCGCTTTCGTTACGAGGTTCCTTCTCGCCGCGCTCCTCGGCGGGAGTGAATGACCCTCTTCACGCGCGCGCCGTCGCATTGAAGAACGGTGAGGGCAAGGTGGTCATCGTGATTGTGGACAACCTCGGCATCGGTCGTGAGACACTCGATGAGGTGAAGAAACGCGCCGCAGAGGCCACGGGATGGAAGCCGGAAGAAATGCTCATTGCGGCCACGCACACGCATACCGCGCCTTCCATTTCCAGCACCAGCGCCATTGGCGCGCAGGCGGCATATCGTGACAAGTCTCAAGGCGGCATTGTGAAAGCCATTGTCGATGCGGTGGCAAAGCTCCAGCCCGCGACGATTGCCTTCGGCTCGGACAATGTACCAGATGAAGTGAAGAATCGCCGCCATTTCCTGAAGGAAGGCACCATGCCGGTGAATCCTTTTGGCGAGTATGACAAGGTGAAGACGAACGCGGGCCGCGCTGACATCTTGAAACCCGCCGGTCCCACGGACCCGGAAGTGGCGGTGCTGGATGTGCGCACGCGCAAGAGACGCCCGCTGGCATTCCTCGCCAACTACTCACTGCACTACGTGGGCGGCATGAAGGAAGGCACGGTCTCCGCCGACTACTTTGGTGAGTATGCCCGCATCATGCCCTCCCGTGTGGGGAGCAAGCCCGAGGAGGAATTCGTCGCCATGATGTCCAACGGTACCAGTGGCGACATCAATAACATCGACTTCGACCAGACACGTCCACCGCGTGAACCCTTTGAGCAGATCCGCCTTGTGGCCGCCAAGTGCGCCGATGCCTCATGGCGCGCGACGAAGAGCGCCGAGCGCCAGGAGAATCCGCGCATCGCCATCGTACAGCGTGAAGTGATCCTGCAACGCCGCAAGCCCACACCGGAGATGCTGGAGCGAGCAAAGAAAATCGTCGCCATGACCAAGGAGGAGAAAGCGAAGCTTGAAGGTCGCACAGAGAACTACGCCTACCGCACCCTGAGTGCCGCCGAAGCCCCGGAGACCATGCCGGTGCTGCTTCAGGCCCTGTGCATCGGCGACCAGTCCATCGTGACGATGCCATTCGAGGTGTTTGTGGAGATTGGGCTGGAGATCAAAAAGAAGAGCCCCTTCCCCCGCACCTTCATGATTGAGCTGGCGAATGGTGCTGGCGGTTATCTGCCGACACCAGCGCAGCATGAACTCGGAGGTTATGAAACTTGGCTGGGCACGAACAATGTGCAGAAGGATGCCTCGGAGATCATGACGAAGCATCTGATGGAGATGCTGGCGGAGTTGAAGGCGGGGAAGTGAGACGAGGAACAACGAACGTCTCGTGACTTGGCCAAAACTACAGTCCCAAAATCGTCTCATGCAGGCACCACCTTGCGCGTAGCGCAAGGTGGTGCCCTCAAGTGTCTCGACATGATTCTCTGGGTTAATCTTGTCCCGAGACGGCTCTGAAAAAAAACACAGGGCGCAATGCCCTTCAGCGCTGCGCCCTTTGTGAATGATCAATGATACACCCTAATAGGTGAGGCCCCTCACGGCTTCAAAAACTCCCGCATCAACCTCCCCAGGATCTGCATGCCACGCTGATTTGCGTGAATGGGATCTCTCTTGAACGAATCCTGCGCATAGCCGCTGTTCTTCATGTAGTCATACCACGGTGCGGTCATATCGAAGAAGCCGCACTTCTCCTGCACGGCGAGTTCCTGAAGGTCGGCGCGGTAGGAGTATTTACTCTTGTCCGGTTGGGGCGTGAAGTTCTTCACGTAGTCGGACTGCGGACCGCCGAAGGTCGGCGTGAGCAGGAGGACTTCCACATTGGGGAACTTTGCACGTGTCTGCTGGATGACGGAGCGGATGGCCTCGATGTCACCACGCTGGCTGATACCGCCAATCACGAGGAGGTCGGGCGAATGACGCAGCACGTACTGCTCAAGCGGTTCCGCATCCTTGTAATACCAGCAGCCCGTGGAACCGCGCACGCTCATGACCTTCTTCACGGCGCACTTCGGATAGTCACGGCCCACCAGCAATTCGAAGTTTGAGGTGCTGGTATCGCCGATGATGCTATCACCGAGCATCACCATGGTAAGCGCAGGACCGTTCTCCAGCTTGGCCTTGGTCTTCTCCAGATTCTTCCAGCGGGTCTCGGGTGCCTTCCATGTCACAGGCTTCATGCCAGCGTAGATGGAATCAATGCGCGCCAGCGGGTCCATGCTGGCCATGGGGTCCTTCACCTCGCCATCCACGAGGAACCAGCCGAGGCGTGTGAAGCGCCCCTTGCTGTCCTTCGGCGGCTCAGCGGCGATACGGAGCTTCAGCTCGTGTTCCACCTTCGGGTCGAGATCGCGGGCAATGACCGTGGAGGCGGCGCGGGCAAATTTGAGGCAGTACTTGTCGAAGTTCTCCTTCAGCGTCCACTCGCTACCGTCGAGGGTGTATTCCAGGTTGCCCGTGTCGGGACCAATGATGTCGTAGATGCCGATTTGCGAACCTTTGAACTTCAGCGTGATGGTGGCGCCGGCCTTGTCGCTCACCGCCACGTGAGGAAGGTTGCCCACGGTGCTGAGCTGCCAGCCGAGCCAACCGTCATCCATCTGCGCCCAATCGTAGGGTACGAGGCGCGCATTCTCCATGGCCTTCGGAGACAGGGGCGCAGGCACCGAAGCTTTCACCTCTTCCTTGGCTACTGGCGCGCTCTTCACCGCCGCGAAGAAGGGCTTCAACGCTTCGAGGTACAAGGCATAGCCGGCATCCGTGGGGTGCACGTTGTCCTTCGCGAATTCCTCCATGGTCATCTTCCCGCCGAGGATTTGCTCCGCGGCATGCTTCGCCATCACCACGCTGGGGATACCGTAGTGCTCTGCCACCTTCTCATGATACTGCATGGTGGGCGGCAGCTTACCCGCCTTGAAGCTCTCCAGATGGTCCTTCACCATCGTGTACACAAAGAGGATGTCCGGCTTCGATGGGGTCTTCGTGCGGAGCTGGCGCACGATGCCCTCCATGCTGGCGATGGCTTGCTCCTCCGGCACGCCGCCATCATTCACCGCGAACTCCACGATCACGAGGTCCGGGCGCTGGTAGCCCACGTCATTCCAGCAACGGAACGCGCCGAGCCACGAACCCGTGCCACCAATCGCCGCATTGTAAGGCTGGAAGGGCACGCCGGGATTTTCCTTCTTCAGCCATTCGGTGAGGAGTTCGCGATAGCAAAACTGCGGCTTGCTGGCGCCCGCACCTGCCGTGATGGACCCACCAAAGTAACTGATGCGCACCGGCTCCGGCCCCTTCTCCACCACCTTCCTCCAGAAGTTCGGCAATCCCCCACGCATGGTGTAGGGGGCGATTTCGGCAGCAGGGGAAGAAGCCAGCCCCGAGACAGCGAGGGCAACCCCAAGAAGGATGGTTTTGAGACAGCGATTCAGCATGGGCAAAGCCATACGAAGTTTCTGCCGCAGCTCAATCGCCTTCCGAAAGATTGACGATGCTACCTGATCTCGGGCACACTTCCGGGAAATGGCCGGACGATCGTTTCTTCCTTGGACGGGGTTGGCATTGGCACTCCAGATGGCGCTGGGATTCGCGCATGCCCAGGCTCTCGCCGGCGGAGCTGTCGAGGCCACCCTCGATGTCGCGGAGACTTTTCGCGATGGTGTAAGCCTTGTGTGGAGTCCGAATGGTCAGGCAGCGTGGGATACGCTGAAGGCTTATCACAAGGTGGACAAGATTGTGATGCGACCGCGCTCGGTGACCGCAGAAGCCCTCGATGCCTTCCAGTTGGACAAGGGCAAGGTGCTTCCACCCGATACCCTCATCTTCGCCGAGGATGATTCCCCGGAATTTCGCGAGCGCATCCGCACCGCCCTTCGCAAGCAGGTGGGCGAGCGTGCTGCGCAGCTGATCGAGCCCTACCAGCCATTGCGAGTGCGACAGGCCAACCCTCCTATCGTCGAGATCAAGAAGGCGCTCATTGTCACCTCCATCGCAGCTCGCCCGAGATTTCCCAACCACTTCGTGCCGGATGCTTCCCCCAAGGTATTCCGGGACAGGAAAGGCGGCAGCTATCTCGCCCTCGGGTTCGGTGCGCAGGGGAAACTAGCCGCCTCCCAGGGTGACAACGTGCGTGTGCTGACCGACGATCTGAAGGGCCAGCATGCCCTGCGCTTCACCTTCTACACGGGGGATGCCAATGACCGCCAGTGCCTGGTGCTTTCTACTCCCGGCATCCACCAGAATCTGGACAGTGCCTTGAAGGAAGTTCGCGAGCTACTCGCCAAAGAGCGTGTCCCCACGAGGGCGGTGGAGAAGGATGGCAGGAGGTGGCGCTACGAGGATATATTCTCTACGGATGACGTGTTGTGGCTTCCATACTTCCAGACCACGACGCTCTGCGAGTATCCAGATCTCTCTCGCAAAAAGTACCTGGAGTCCCCAGACGGACTAATGTGGTGGGAACTGGGCGCGGTACAGCAGTTGCTTAGCATGAAGCTGAACCATGAAGGCGCCCTGGTGGAGTCCACCTTCAAGGTGCCAGCCACCTTCCTTAGCGCCTCGAGCGCTGCCGACGGCAGTGCTGGTGCCTCCGTTCCCGTGGAGCAATTGCCGCCCTATCCCAAACGCTTCGTGTTTGACCGCCCCTTCATCGCCAGCTTCTGGCGTGAAGGCGCCGAGTGGCCTTACCTCGCGTGCTGGATCGACGGGCCGGAAATGCTGACAGTGAAAAAATAAAACTCCAGCGTGCGCGTCATGCTCCAGTCATGACTCAGCCTTCTCAGATCACCGTCCCCTTGCTCGCATGGCTGCGCACTTTTCTGGTGCTCGGTGTGCTTCTCACAGCGGCAATCTCCCATGCCAAAAGGCTGGCGCCCACCCCGGTCCCGCCCGTCACCATCGGCGGCGTCAAATATTCAGCTCCCTCGGACAAGATGGGATACGTGGTGGCCACAAACACCAATAACGGCAAGGAGCTCTGGCGTGTGCGCATTTACTCGGTGCAGATCAATCCTATCTTGGAAGAGGACGTGCAGCATGTCTTCATCACTTCGCTGGTGGTCAGTGGAGGAACACTCCTGATTGAGAATGAGCGTGGCGACAAGTATACGCTCGATGTGAGCACACGAAAGGTCACCGAACGAAAATAGGCGCTGAAACCAGCGCCTATTTGTCATCATCGAATGTAACGAACTACCCGCAGAGATTACTTCTGCGTCGGCCCGTATCCCGGCACCGGCTTGCCGCTGTCATCGAGCTTGTCGCAGGCCCAGAGGAGGCCGCGGGCGACGAGGTCGAGGTACTCGGGGGATTCCATGGTGGAGTTGTTGTGCCCCAGCGTGGTGCCGAAGACCTTGCCCTTGCCGTAGGTGTTCACCCAGATCACGTGGTGTTCCTTCTTGGTGTCTTCGCCGTAGGCCTTGGCGAGCGGGACGAAGCCGGGATAGAGCTCTTCGTTCTTGTAGAGCTCATCTGCCTTGTCGAGCCACTCCGTGGGGAAGCCCTTCATCACGGGATGTTCAGGGGCGGTGTTCTTCACGAGCAGGTCACGATTTTTCTCGTGGCTCATGCTCTTCTGGCCAATCACCTTGCGCCACTCGTCGGTCTTCGCAGCACGATAGCTGTGCGCGGAGCAGTGCAGCACCACGGCAGGCACGCCGTCCTTGTGTGGCTTGGCGATGCGCTCCACGAAGGCCACATCTTCAATCGCGCCGAAGCACTCGTTGTGCAGCACGAGGTCATAACCCTTCGCCCAGTCTTCCTTTTCGTAGATGCTGATGCGGTGGTTCTTGTCCTTCTTTCCTTCGGGCCCTTCTTCATGCACGATGGTGAACTCGACATTCGCACGGGCACTGAGACCTTCCGCGAGGATGCGCTTCTGGTTCTCGTAATCGTGGCAACAGCCGCCGCAGACCATCAAGACCTTGAGCGGCTTTGCTTTGGCAGCTTCGGCTGCGGCTGCCGGCTTGGCTTCGCCGGCAGCGACGAGCAGTGCGGTGGTGACCATCGCCGCGAAGGCGGGGAAGAGGAGGATGAAACGTTTCATGAAGAAGTGAACTTGGTCTTGGGAAAGGCTTGTATAGAAATGGGGCACCGAAGGTGCTTATCACCCGGCAGCCGGCCAGAGGCCAGCGCTCCCAGGGCTGCAGGGTGTTTATTCCACGTATGATTACTTGCTCTTCGGCCCGTACCCGGGAGCGGGCTTGCCGTCATCGCCCAGCTTGCCGGCCGCCCAGAGCACGCCACGGGTGACGAGGTCAAGGTAGCGGGCATCTCCCACGGTGTCGTTGTTGTGGCCAATCGTGGTGCTGAAGATACGGGTCTTCTTGGGGCCGTAGTTGTTGGTCCAGATGATGACGGACTGCTCTTCCTTGGTGGTGCCGTCCTTGTTCTTCACGAGTTGCTTGCCAGTCGCCAGTGAGTGGTGGCCAGGGAAGTTCTTCGGATCCTGCACATTGTTATAGAGCTCTTCCTTGATGGTGGTCCAGTTCTCAAAGCCCTTCGTGATGGGATGCTCCTTGTCCGTGTAGCTGATGTCGATGGGCTCCTGCGGGCCGTGGCGGTTGGACTGGAGGCCGAGCATGTCAAACCAGATGGCCTGCTCCGAGCCGGGAGCGATGGGTTCGCCGACCTTGAAGCCCTTGCGGTAGGAGTGCATGGCGCAGTGCAGGTTCACCGCGGGCACGCCGTCCTTGTGCGCGTTGACGATGTTGTTCACGTACGGCTGGTCCATCACGTCCGCGGAGCACTCATCGTGAATCACCACGTCGTAGCCCTTGGCCCAGTCAGCGTTGTTGTAAATGGGGAAGGCCGCAGTGGTCTTCTTGTCATCCGTGTGGGCGAATTCCACCTCGATGTTCGCACGGCTGCCCAATCCTTCTGCGAGGATGAGGCGCTGCTTGGCATAGTCATGGCAGCAGCCACCGGTGACCAGGAGCACGCGCAGGGGCTTGGGGGCTTCGGCAGGAGCGGCGGCAGATTTGAGCAGCATACCCCCGCCGAGGGCGAGGGAGACAAGGGCGATGGCAAAGAGGCGTGGCTTCATGGAAGAATCAATGGAGCAGAGACAAACGCGAGCAGCCAGCGCCATGTTGCGCCTCGCTTTGCTTTGCAGGAGCCTACCTACCTACCGCGTTGGGAAAAGCGGTGAGGGCTGCGGTGCCGGTGGCATTTGCAGCACACTGTCCTGCATCACCCCTTTCTCCAGCAAATCCCGGACCTCCTGCTTCTTCTGAGTCTCGCTACTCGGCGGCGGCAGCAGAGGATCCACCATAGGAGTGGTTGGCAAAAGGGGGGGCATCCCGCCAAGCGGCATGCGAGTCCCCTCGCCACCTGAGGGAGACGACGATGTCGTCGTCAGCGGCTGGCGATGGGTCCAGTCCGTGGCGTTGCTCCCCACTATATGCACCCGCTCCGGCCGGCGGGATGTATCCGGGCTAGAGTATGAAGACGACGGCCTGTCGGTCGCCATGAAGCGAAGCATGTTGATGAAAAACAGCACGCCCATCGCAAGCGCCCAGCCGGGAACTTTCTTGGGTCCGGTCTGTCGGTGCACCTGCTGCACTTGATTGTTCAGCCGGTGCTCGACCAGTGCCCAGTTCGCCGGCGGCATGAGCTGCCTCACCACGCCCCAGCCTTCCCACACATAGCGGTTGCGCTCGATGACGTCGTTCAGGGCCTTGCGCGCCTCCGGGCTGTTCCAGTCAAACTTTTCCCCAGCCTGACGCACCCGCCTGAACCAGAAAGGCTTCATGGACGGGGACACTTCCGCGAAGATTTTTCCCAGAGCCGCCTCCTGCTCGAGCTGCGCCATGAGGTGATTGCGCGCATCCACCGGCAGGTGGGGGTAGGCGGCATTCGCGAGGGTGCTCGCCATTTCCGGCTGCTCCAGCCCGGTCAGCACACCCACGCGCGCCAGCAAAAAGGCACCGTCCGGCGTGGCCAGGGTACGTGCATGGTCCATCAGCGCCCGGCTGAACTGCACCAGACGTCCCCGATCATCCCTCTCCTGCCAGGCGGAGATCACCAGATGTGAAATGTTGGTCTGCCCCAGCTCCGCCAAGCGGATGAGGAAACTGTTCGTCACTGCCGAGGCCAGGTCATTGATGCGTCCGTTAAAGGCCCGCTCCAGCGCGGTGGTGCGGGATGCGCCGGAGACACTGCCGGCCTCACAACGCTCCTGGAAGGTCTTCAGCGCCGCCTCCAGCTGTTCCACATTGCCCGTCTGAGCGGCGTGCTCGACTTCGGCCAGCGCCTCCTTTGCATCCGCAGGCAGCGGAAAATCTTCGAACACCACTGGCAGATCCAGGCGGTTCCCCTGATTTCCATCTTTCCCCTCGGTCCCGGCAGCGGCGTTTGGGTCGGTCGTTCCCGCGTCTGCGTAGGAAACTTCAGGCAGATTGTAATTGGTGGCCCGATTCCGCAGCCAGTCGAGCGCCGCCTCATACGCCCCACGCACCCGGCGGAAGCCCTCGGGGTCGCTGTCCGGACGATGCTGCTTCAGCAGGCGCGCATAGGCTGCCTTCACGTCCTTCTCCGTAGCGGTGTGCCGATCGAGAATCAGGATCTGCCAGGGGTCGTTCATGGCTTTGGAGGGAGAGGGACGGAAAAGAACCACAGCGAAACGGAATTGCGCGAAAAATCCAAGGCGAAATCGCAGGCAACTGATGGAGAAACACGCAGGCACCCTTTCGCTGTCAGGGCTCGCGCTCAAACAAAAAAGCTGCACCCGATTCAGGTGCAGCCTTTTAGAAAGAAAGGAAGAAGTCGAACGACCGACTAGGAAAGAATGCCTGCCTTCTTCAGCACCTGATAGGCGCCGTTCTTGTTCATGGTCTTCAGAGCGCGGGCCGTGAGGCGGACGGTCACCCACTTGCCGATTTCCGGAACCCAGATGCGCTTGTCACGCAGGTTCGGGTAGATCTTGCGCTTCACACGCTTCGTGATGTGCTTACCGATACCGCCTTCTTTCTTGGCCTTACCGCTACGGTGGATCTTATGCCCCGTGGTGACGGTGGCTCCGGTGATTTGGCAGGATTTCGGCATGGCTTACTGAGGGTTGGAAATTCGTGGGGCCGAGAGGGTAGCCAGCAAGGCCTCTGAGTCAAATCTTTTGAAAACTTTCCCCCGCTCGCCAGACTGGCCTCATGAGCAAGCCCGTGCGTATCGGCATTATTGGAGCAGGTGGCATCGTGAAATCCCGCCATCTTCCCGCCCTCCTGGCCATGCCGGAGGAGGTGGAAATCGTGGCCGTGTGCAACTCCTCCTTGGAAAGCAGCCGCCGCTTCTGCGCGGAGCATGTCCCTCAGGCTGAGCCCATGGAGAAATGGTGGGAGCTGGCCAGCCGGGATGACATCAACGTCGTCTGGGTCGGTGCCACGCCCTACATGCACAGCGACTGCAGCGTGTACGCCCTGAAGGCGGGGAAACATGTCTTCTGCCAGGCGCGCATGGCCCGGAGCCTGGCGGAGGCCCAGCTCATGTGGGAGGCGAGCATCAGCAATTCCGAGCTCGTCGCCGCTCTCTGCCCGCCTCCGCAGGGCATGCGGGGCGACCGGACCGTGCGCCGACTGCTGGCGGAGGGGGCGATTGGCCGGGTGCACCAGATGCGGCTGAACAGCCTGAACGGCAACTGGCTGGACCCCGCCGCTCCCGCCCACTGGCGCCAGCGGGTGGAAATCAGCGGCCTGCAGGTGCTCACCTTCGGCATCTATGTGGAGGTCATCCAGCGCTGGCTGGGAGACATCGTCTCCGTGCAGGCCGATGGCGCGGTCATCACCCCCGTGCGCGACGGCTACACCGTGGATGTGCCCGATTTTCTCAACGTGCTCTGCACCTTCCGCGACGGCGCACGCGGCAACCTGTGCTTCAGCGGTGTGGCCTCCCATCCCCCGCAGGACTCCATCGAGATCTACGGCCACGAAGGCACACTCACCTACAACTTCATCACGGATGAAATCCACTTGGGCAAACGCGGCAGCAGCGAGATGCAGTCGGTACCCATTCCCGGCGACGAAGTGAAGGAGTGGACCGTCGAGAGCGACTTTGTGCATGCCGTCATGAACCCCAAAGCGCCGCGTCCCAAGCCCGATTTCCTGGAAGGCATGAAGTACATGCGCGTGGTGCAAGCCGCCGCAGAGGCGCTGGAGAGCGGGGAGTTGGTGAGGGTGGCGGCGTGATTCTGCGCGGTTATCCCCGCTTGCAACATCTCAGTTTCCCATTCGTTGCCTCCTCCGTGAGTGCACCCACCATCAGCAGTCTTGTGGGTTCATGGCTCTTCGTCCGGGCCAGCGTCGCTCGCTCCTCGGACACCATGATCTATCACTTCGATTCCCAAGGCGGAAACTACTGGGAACTGGATTGGCCTGATAGCGCCCGCGACCTGACCTTCATCCGCTATTCCTTCGCTGGCACGGCACTCACGCTTCATTACAAGTCCGGTTCCACCCGCAACTTCCCGCTCTTGCAGGAATGCGACGGCACTGTCCGCATCACCAGTTACGAAAACAAACTGTGGTGGATGCGACGCCTCAGGCACCCCTTGCCCTACTCCATCGCTTTCATCGGCGACGATGGCTTGTTGAAGCGTTCCCTGACGGCGGGTTTCGAATAACGCAACCCGGCCAGCCTGCCGTCAAGTGCAGCGATGCGTGTCACATCATGCAAGTCACCGGCATGTCGCCTCCGCACGGCTTGATTATCCAGTCACTCTTCCAGCCGCTTCACGGTCAATTCGGCCCTTCCTCCACAGTCCGTGCATTTGATGGCCCTGCTGGTTTTGATGCGCCGTTTGCATTTGGGACATCGAATCCCACGGAGCCCCAGAAGCACATCGATGGTTTCAATCGCCAGGTTGATCCCAAGATACGAGAACAGCAGAGCGACAAGCCAGTTCACTCCAGCCAGCCACCAGAGCAGAGTAGCGACCAGGCTCGCCACGATCAGGATCGCCGCCTTCCACAGCAACGACACGGTCGCTCCAAAAGCCAGGACCATGAGGAAGTCGCGAATGGTGGTCTTTTGTTTCATGGAAACCAAGGCCAGCACCACACGACTCTGACAGATCTCACACTCCCTCCGACGCCGCCTTCTTCGCTGCTTCCAGCATCTTGCGGGCTTCCACCGTCTGCGGGTGATCGTGGCCCAGATTTTTCTCCATGATGCTCAAGGCATTTTCAAGGAGATCACCGGCTTTCCCAGGCTGTTTCAGGGTCATGTAGCAGTTGGCCAGGTTGTGCAGGCTCAGCGCGACATCCAGCGAGTCTGGAGCGGAGTGAAGCCTCGCGAGGCGCAGCGCCTCCAGGCCATGCCGCTCTGCCTCCTTGTCATTTTTCTTGAGCGCCTCCGCCTGGCTGAGATTGACCTGGATATTCGTCAATTCCCTCGCATCAGCCCCCAGCTTCTTCACGTAGATCTGCTCCGCGGCCTGGAGTGAGTTGATGGCTTCGTTGAGCTGACCGTCCACATGCAGGGCGATGGCGCCATGGTTCGAAAACGCCAGGCCAATCAGCTCGTTATAGGGTTCCAGATTCTTGTTGGCAATGTCCACCACCTGCTGCGCCACGGGAAGACCCAGTGCGTACTGGCGATGGTGATGATAGAGCGTGACCAGGGTGGACAGCATGCGCACCTGGGCCTCCGGCCGGTCCGCCTGACTGCTCATGATACGCTCGCGGGCACGCGCCAGCCCCTTCTCCGCATCCTGCACGCGGTCCAGCAGGAGCAGCGTGTCTGCCAGCAGCGCATCAAGCGTGAGCAGTTGAGTGACCTCGCGACCGCCCTTTTCTCCATCGCTGATGGCGGTGGCAAATACGGTGGCGGCTTCCGGATAGCGCGCAGCCCCTTGAAGGGACCTGCCCAGTTTCTCACCGGCCGCATAGGCGAGGTGTCCTTCCTCGCCATCCCACCGCTTGTTCTGCTCGGCATCGAACCGCGCGCGCTGCCACACGTAGTCGAGCTGGCCGATGGCATCCGTCCACCGTCCCGCAGCACGATAGGCCTCGCCGAGCTCAAGCCGGGCCGTAATGACCTCCACGTGATCCTCCTTGAATACCTTGAGGGTGGAGTTCAGCGCCTTCTCGTAGTTATCGATGGCGGTGGCTGAGTCGCCAGCCTTGGCCGCTTCGAGAGCCTTTTCGCGAAACGATTGGGCGGCGAGTTCGCCCCTCACACTCAGGAGCAGCGCGATGAGCAGCGTACAGAAAACAGAAAGGCGCATGGGAAAGGAGAATCGAACGGATGCCGCCGGTTCCACCGGGTGGCAAGGCAAAGTTGGACGGCGGGATGCGCGTCTGCGTTGAAACATGGTGCCCCGGTGGCGTGTTCTTGTGACTTCCTCACGCATTCATGAAAACCAACCTCGCCCTCCTCCTCTGCCTCGGTCTCGGTTTCTGCTGCTGCATTGCCCCCGGCCTGGGTGCCGCCACGGCGCCTGAGCCGGCACAAACCCTTCCCGTGTGGCCGGATGGCGCACAGGGGCCGGTGAATGACAAGGCCCCAGAGCGCGTGCTTCCCGATGTGCCGAACTCGAAGAAGGTCGTGCGATTGGAGGGCGTGACTGAACCCACGCTCCAAGTCTACCCCGCGCCGAAGGACAAGGCCAACGGCACCGCCGTGATCATCTGCCCCGGCGGTGGCTTCAGCAAGCTGGCTCTGGATCTGGAAGGCGGCGAGGTCGCGGCCAATCTCAATGAAAACGGCGTCACCGCCTTCGTGCTGAAGTACCGCACCTCCCCCGGCGGCTCGAAGGATCCGCAACTCGGTCCCGTGATGGATGCCCAACGCTCGGTGGCGCTGGTGCGCAAGCGCGCAGCGGAATTTGGCGTAGACCCGGCTCGCATCGGCCTGCTGGGTATCAGCGCCGGCGGGCAGGTGGCGGTGATTGCCACCAGCAATCACGCGAGTCCCACCTATAAGACCACAGAGAACATCGACGCCGCCTCCTGCCGTCCGGATTTCCTGGCACTCGTGTATCCCTGGAAACTTCAGGACGCTGCGGACGCGTCAAAGCTGCGTGCGGACATCAAGGTCGACAAGACCATGCCTCCTGTCTTCATTGCTCATGCGGCGGATGACAAGGGCGCCAAGATTGAGGGCAGCCTGTTCCTCTTCCTCCAGCTTCAAGCTGCGGGAGTGCCCACGGAGGCCCATCTCTATGCCAAGGGTGGCCACGGATTCGGCCTGCGTCCCGCGGATGTCCCCTGCCCCACCGACTGGCCGCAGCGCCTCGCCGCGTGGATGAAGGTCATGCAGCTGGTGAAGTAGCGGCCACACGCACCGGTCAAATTCGAGTTCAGTTTTATATGTCATCTTCCATCACACCCCATCATGCATCGACTGCTCCTCTCCCTCACGTTCATCTTCGCATTTGCGATCGCGACACCCGTCACGGTCACGGCCCAGACGGCGCCGAAGCCGTTCGCAGATGGCGACACGGTCTGTTTCCTCGGGGACAGCATCACGCATGGCGGCAGCTGGCACCGCTACATCGAACTCTTCTATGTGAGCCGCGAGCCGGAGAAGAAGGTCAACATCATCAACTGCGGCATCGGCGGCGACCGCGCGGACGGCGCACTGAAGCGCCTCGACTGGGACGTGCTCGTACATCAGCCCACCGTGATTGTGATCATGCTGGGCATGAATGACATCGGTCACGGGAACTACGACAGCTCAAATCCCACGCCGGAGATGCTCGCAGGACGCGAAAAATCCATCACCGACTACCGCAAGAACATGACCGCGCTGGTGGAAGCCATCCAGAAGCGCAGTAAGGCCGCCATCATCCTCGTGAAACCGTCGCCTTATGACGAAACGGCGGAAATCAACGGCAAGCCGGCCCGCAAGGGAGCCAACGGCGCCCTGGCCAAGTGCTCAGAGATCTGTGGTGAACTCGCTCAGAAATACAACACCGCCGTGGTCGACTTCCACGGCCCGATGACCAAGCTCATGACCGAAGGACAAAAGCTGGATCCCGGGTTCGCCCTCGTCGGTCGCGACCGCGTGCATCCCGGCCTTCCCGGACATCTGGTCATGGCCAGCCTCTTCCTGCGCGCACAGGGCTTCACCTTGAATGAGAGCGGCAAGCTGCCCATCGCCACCGGCGTGAATGACCCCGTGCTGGCGAAGATCGTGCCCAACGCTGAACTGATGGGCAGCACCACTCCTGCGGTCGGAACCGATGCCAGCACCAAGAAAGCCGCAGAAATAGCCATGCTCAGCACCGAGCGCTTTACCCTGGGCATGCCCCTGCGCACCATCGCCCGGATGGAAGTCTCCATGCGCGGCGCCAATATCGATCCCAAAGATGACGCGGCGGTGAAAGCATGGATCGAGGAGCGGAACAAGAAGATGACGCCCGACACCCCGGCGGGCAAAACCTGGGAACAGCAGGCCACACCCTATCTCAAGGCACGCGCGGAGCTGACCGCGACCCTCAAAAAGCGCCAGGAGCTCCTGGAAAAGATGCGCCAGCTCGCGGCGGCACGGTCCTAGGGCGGTTTCATTTATACTGTAGCCTTCCGAAGCATTGTCGCGGAGCGACATCCGTTTCGTAGCCCGGCCTTTCAAGGCCGGGTAGGCTGTGGTGGCATTTGCGTCGCAGAGCGACGCCCGAAACGGTGAACCCTGGGTGAGGTCGCGGATTCGGGTGTCGCTCTGCGACACGGGGACGAACGACCATCGACCCGGCCTTGAAAGGCCGGGCTACGAAACGGTCGTCGCTCCGCGACTGAAACATCCATGCCATCCTGAATCGGCATCATGGGCTGTGCTCTCAGTGGCATCTCGTCAGTACCTGAGAGTGGCTAGGCCACTACTTAAAATGTCCTGACCTCGCCGGCCAAAGCAACATTGGGGCACTTGGGCCGGGATGCATTAATTCTGCGAATGCAGATCCCCAAGAAGATGAATTCGCAGAAAGTGCGTTCCGTGCCACCGTGCGGCATCTCACCCTTTCCCTTTTGACCCATGTCCGCAACTTCCTCCCCACTTCTCGCCTACCTGAAGGAAACGCCCGCTGAGCGTCTCGACAATGCCACGGTCGCGTACCTGGCGAACCTGACGGAGACCGCGCGCGTCGCCCCGGGCATTGCCCGTTCCGTTGTGAAGGAGCTCGCGGACCAGCGCAGTCACCTGAAGCTCATCGCCAGCGAGAACTACTGCTCGCTCGCCACGCAGCTCACCATGGGGAACCTGCTCACGGACAAGTACGCCGAAGGCTTCCCCTTCTCCCGATTCTACGCCGGCTGCGACAACGTGGACGACATCGAGGCCGCTGCCTGCGAGCAGGCCAGGAAACTCTTCGGCGTGGAGCACGCCTATGTGCAGCCTCACAGCGGCGCGGACGCGAACATGGTCGCCTACTGGGCCATCCTCAGCGCCCGTGTGCTGACCCCTGCCCTGGCGGAACTGGGCGAGACCAATCCGGCCAAGCTCTCCGTGGAAGACTGGAACAAGGTCCGCGGCATCTGCGGCAACCAGCGCCTGCTGGGCCTGGATTACTACTCCGGCGGTCACCTCACCCACGGGTATCGCCACAATCTCTCTGCCCAGATGTTCGAGGCGCACTCGTACACGGTGAGCAAGGAAACCGGCCTGCTGGACTACGATGTCATTGAGAAGCAGGCCACCGAGCTGAAGCCGCTCATCTTGCTGGCCGGCTACAGTGCCTACCCGCGCAAGATCGACTTCCGCCGCATGCGCGAAATCGCCGACAAGGTGGGCGCCGTGCTCATGGTGGACATGGCCCACTTCGCCGGTCTCGTAGCCGGTGGCGTGTTCGAGGGAGACTACAATCCCGCCGCCTTTGCCCACGTGCTGACCACCACCACGCACAAGACGCTGCGCGGACCTCGCGGCGGCGCTGTATTCTGCACCAAGGAATTTGCCGAGTTCGTCGACAAGGGCTGCCCCATGGTCCTCGGCGGTCCGCTGCCGCACGTGATGGCCGCCAAGGCCGTGGCCTTCACCGAGGCCAACGAACCCGCATTCAAAGACTACGCCGCAAAGATCCTCGAAAACTCCCGCGCACTGGCTGAGGCCTGCGTCGCCGAGGGCATGACCATTCCGACGGGCGGCACGGACAACCACCTGCTGCTCATCGACGTCCGCTCCTTCGGCCTCACGGGGCGTCAGGCAGAAACGGCCGTGCGCCGCTGCGGCATCACGCTGAATCGCAATTCCCTGCCCTTCGACCCGAACGGCCCCTGGTACACCAGCGGTCTGCGCGTGGGCACTCCTGCCACCACCACCCTCGGCATGGGACCGGAGGAGATGAAGGAAATCGCCGCCGTGCTGAAGCTCATCCTCTCCAACACCAAGCCGGAGACGGTGCAGTCAGGAGAACAGGTCGGCACGCCCAGCAAGGCCAAGTTCACCATCGAGCCCGCCGCCGAGAAGGAAGCCCTCGACCGCGTGCACAAGCTGCTGGCCAAGTATCCGGTGTATCCCACGCTGGATCTTGGGGTGCTGCAGAAGCATTTCGCATGAGCTGAGCGCGGAAGGAGGTTAGGCCTCCGGCCTGACGTTCATTCCCTGTCACGTACAACTCCTCCCAGACATAGGGAGGAGGAAGAACTCGGATGCTTTCCAACAAGCGTCCGTTTGCTGAGGGCAAGTGTCAAAATACGAGCGCGGTACCTTGGCGCATCGTGATGGCGAAATGAAGCGTCTGGGATTGGTCAGGCCAGAGGCCTAACCACCACTGTCAGGCGGGACGCCTAACCTCCTTAAGTTACGGGCAGCAGCCCGAAGACTCACACGCAGGTACGCCTTCATGTGCATGCTCGTGATCATGGCCATAATGCTCATGATCTTCAGCACAGCACGGTGACAGCGGCCTATCCAAGTTCACCTCGGGAGCAGTCATCGCCGGATTCGGAGTCTGTGGGGTGAGGCCGAGTTCGGCGAGGAGCTTCATGTCCTCATTCGCACGCGGGTTCACGGTGGTGAGCAGCTTATCTCCGTAGAAAATCGAGTTGGCGCCGGCGAAGTAGCACAGCGCCTGGGCTTCCTTGCTCAGGGAATAGCGACCGGCGCTGAGACGCACCTTGGACTTCGGAATCGCGATGCGGGTGATGGCAATCATGCGCACGAGGGAGAAGACATCCACCGGCTCGTTGTTCTCCATCGGCGTGCCTTTGATGGGCATCAGCGAATTGATCGGCACGCTCTCAGGCTGCGGGTTGAACTCGCTCAGGGTCTCGAGCATCTTCAGGCGATCCTCGATGGTCTCACCGAGACCGAGGATGCCGCCGGAGCACACGCTCATGCCCGCGTCTTGCGCGTTGCGAATGGTGCGGAGGCGATCGTCAAACGTGTGAGTGGTGACGATGTTTTTGTAGTGCTCGCGAGAGGTGTCGATGTTGTGATTGTACGCGGTAACACCGGCTTCCTTCAGCGCCACGGCTTCTTCATTGCCGAGTTCGCCGAGGGTCACACAGACTTCCATGCCGAGCGTGCTGACATCACGGACGATATCCAGCACCTGGTCAAACTTCTGGGTGCCCATGCGCACGCCCTTCCAAGCAGCACCCATGCAAAAACGGGTGGAACCATTCGCCCGGGCAGCGCGGGCACGCTCCATGACTTGCTCTTTCTGCATTAACGTCTCACGCTGAAGGCCGGTGGAGTAGCGGGCGCTCTGGGCGCAGTAGCCGCAGTCTTCGCTGCAACCGCCGGTCTTGATGGAAAGCAGGGTGCAAAGCTGCACTTCACGCTCGGGCCAATGCTCCTCATGCACGGTGCGGGCCTGCTTCAGCAGGTCAAAGAACGGCAGGTGATAAAGGCGGTGCAGCTCAGAGTAGTTCATGGAGAGGAGGTCGTGCCCGAAGGCGGTGCCATGATGGCATGATTTGTCACGAATGCCAGCAGTCAAAACGGTCCGGTATTACGGCAAGCCTCACTTTTTTCTAAAAACTTCTTCACAGTTTTGCGACTCATGTGGTTGAAATTTTTCAAATTTCTTAGAACACGGTCCAAATTCCGTTGTCTAAGCGATTCTCTGCCAATTGGCGTAGGAGGGTCTGGCTGCCGCAACTTGGTGCTCGCGGTCTGCTTTCTCCGCCGGTTTGCTAACCTCCAACACAAGGCAAAGCTCGCGCATGATCTCTTCATCGCCCCGCCGTATGACCCCGGAGGCCAGGTTCAGCCTCATGCTGGCCCACTTCGCGTTCACCACGCCTCCCCAGCCCCGTCCGCACTCCGTGCTGTGCCGCATCCTCGATGGACGGGAACTCGATGAAGTGTGCCCCCTGGACCTTGCGCTGCTGACCCCGGAGGAGCGCGCGCACTACTTCGCGACCTACCGCTCCGGGAGCGCCCTGGCCCTGGCAGTGCGCAGCCGGGCGGAACTGCGCTGGATGCTCTCCCGCGAAATCGGGCTGCCGCCGAACAAGGTGCCGATTGCCCCAGACCGCCACGGGAAGCCACGCTGCACCTACCCCACGGCTGAGGATCTGGACTTCAGCGTTTCCCGCGCGGGCGACTGCGCCATCATCGCCCTCGGAGAGGCCGCCGGCGTGGGCGTGGATGTGGAGGAAATCATCGACGAAGAACCCTCTGATGAGAATCTGGACATCGTCTTCAACGAAGCCGAGTTCCGTGCCTGGGCCTGCCTTCCCGCCCTCCAGCGACGCAAGGCCTTCACCCAAGCCTGGACCATCAAGGAAGCCGCGCTGAAAGCCAACGGCATGGGTCTCGACGGAGATACCCACGAAATCACCGTCCGCTTCGACGACAATGGCAACGCCGTCCCCATCCTGCCCTCGTCCCGCTGGATTTTTGAGCGTTTGGAGTTCTGCCCGTCCTACGCCGCCAGCTTCATGGCGGTGACGGTGTAGTTGAAGCAGTGCTCATCGTAGAAGGCTTCTGGAGAAGCCTTCTACATTGCCGGTTCACGGCGTCTTCGTGGCGGGAATCACGGAGGGAGTGGCGGGCAAGGCAGGTGAGCCGGGTGGCGTGGGAATCGGAGGCGTCGGCATCGGGCTTTGTGGAACTGTACCAGTCGGCGGAGTGGTAGCTGGCGCAGAGCCGGTGACCACTGGAGCAGGCTGTGGAGTCCCCGGAGCAGGCGTCATCTCGCCAAGCTTCGGCTCAGTGCCGGTAGCCAGCGTGGGAGTGGTTGTTGTTGCCGGTGGAGTAGGAGCGGGAGGCGGCGGCGGGAAAGGCTCCCACTTGTGCAGCGCAAAGCCCTCGCCGAGGCCGCCGCAATCGCGCAGGTAGGCACTCACCTTTTCATGCCACTTGTTCACGTCCGGTGGACCGAACGGTTTGTCCGCCGTGCCGGGGAAGATGAGGTAGGTCACCTTCAGGTCGCTCTCGGGGCGAATGTAGGGCGTGGCCTTGTCATTGATGGTCTTCGCCATAAGCAGCGAAGCCTCGCCCATCTTCATGGTCGGGCCATAGTCGCCACAGATGGCGGGGTAGATTTTGCCGCCATGCAGCACCGCCGCATAGTCGCCAATCGACGGCGCGTGGGGATGCGTCTTCGGGTAATCTTTGAAGATCAGCGAAATCACGATGAAGGGGTCCTTCTCCGCGATGAGGCTGCTGCGGGACTTAAGCGCGCGGACGGTGGACTCGATCTGCTGGAGTTCGCCCTTCAGCTCCGCATTTCGCGCGGCGGACAAGCCCTTGGCGCCATACTCTTTCTTCACGGACTCCTGTCGTGCCTGCCAGCGAGCCAGCAGCGGATTCGGCGTCTGGGATTTCTTCGCCCACTCGTAGCTGGTGAAGGGCTGGTAGTAGTCGCTCTTGTAAATGCTCTCGCTCATCTCCGGCATGCGGTCGCCATCCGAGCCATCGGCCACCACGTCCATTTCACTCTGGATGAGAAGCACGCGGCGCTTCGACTCGGGATGGGTGAGTTCCAGGATGGTCTCGCAGTCGAAGAAATTGTGCCGGTCGAGAATCTTGTTCAGCCGGGTGAGGTTCTGCTGCACGAGCGAGGTCTTGCGCTCATAGAGCTTGTGGTAGAAGCCGGAGACCTTCGCATCCTTCAGCATAGGCTCGAGACCGGGCAACACCTTCGGAAGCTGGTCATTGATGCGTGAAAGTTCCGCGAGGGTGGTATTCGGCTTCGGCACGCGCACCTTGAGCTGGAACTCCACGGTGAAGGCATCCTTGTCCAGGCGCTCGACGCTGGCGAAGTTGCCCTCCTGCGCGTCCAGCTTCGTCTGGATGGTGAGGCCGTTGTAGAGCGTAGCTACGTCCACTTCCTTGCGTGGGATGAACTTGGAAGGCAGCGGCGGCGGCGGTGCGGGGACCTCGACAATCTTTTCCTTCTCGACAATCTTGTCCTTCACCACGGTCTTCTCTTCGATGACCTTCTTTTCCTGGAAGATGACCTTGCTCTCCTTTGCCTTGTCCACAATACGCTCCAGCCCGCGCTTCACCCGCCCCGCATAAGGCGTGAAGGGGAGGATGAGCGCCAGCAGGATGATGCCCAGCACCATGACGCGGATGAGACCGCCGAAGAAACCGATGCGCGGTTTATGATTCGCCCAGCGCTCGGGCAGCTCAGAGTCATCCTCGGGTGGTGGCACCTGCGCGCCACGCAACGGCTTGGGAGATGGAGTTTGATCAGAGGGGGGGACGTCTGACATAAAGCGAGAAAGCAAAAACGGGGGTTCAGCTCTTGGACATCGCGCGACGGTACCGCGCTGTCAGAATGCCGCGCATCATCCAGCGGGGCATCTTCTCAAATAGAAACGCGGCCAGGGCCACACGCTTCCCTGGAAACATTCGCCGGTGACCGGCCTCCAGGCTGTGCAGGGCCGAGGAAACCACGCGCTGCGGTGGCACGGTCAGCAGGTCCTGCCCGCTGCGGTCGATGTCCTTGTCCGCCTCGCGCCGGGCGTTTTTGCCGAAGTTCGTGGGCGTGGGTCCTGGGCATACGGCCAGCAGGCGGATGTGCCGCGACTCGAGCTCGATCGCGAGCCCCTCGGTGAGGCTCGACACATACGACTTCGTGGCGGCGTACACGGCGAGATCCGGCACCGGCGTGGTACTGGCCAACGAGCTGATATTGATGACGGCCGAGGGACGGTCCTCTGTGGCCTGCGTGCGGGCCACGAACTCATGCGTGAGCATCGTGAGGGCTGTGATGTTCAGATCAATCTGCGAGTGGATGCGCGCCTCGGGTGCCGCCATGAACTCGCCGTAGTCGCCGAGACCGGCATTGTTGATCAGAAGGTTCGGCGGTGTGGGGAGCGTGCTCACCTTTTCCCACAACGCGGCTCTTCCAGCGTCCGTGGAAAGGTCACAGGCGACAACATGCACCTGCAGCTGGCCATTGCCGAGTTCCGCCTTCAACTTCTCCAATGCATCGCCGCTGCGTGCTGCCAGGACCAGGGTGGAGGCGGTGAGTCGAAGCTGCCGCGCAAACTCCGCGCCCAAACCCGAGGATGCCCCGGTGATGATGGCGCTGCAGCCGGGCAGGGTGAAGGGTCGTGTGCGACCTGTCTTTCCTGAGCGGGCATCTCCGGTAGGCACCACCCCACTCGCCCCTGCGGATGCGGAGACATTCCCGGAAAACTTTGAGTCGGATGGATGGGCCATAGGTGGAGCAAAGGACAGCAGACAACAGCTTGCCATGCAAGCCAAGCCACGTCACGAAACGATGGCTCAGCCATGCTGACAATCAACCTGCTTTCCGAGAAGTGCACGCCCCTCGCTCAGCTCACGGAGCAGCGGGTGCGCTGGCTGCCGAGGAAACGCCGGAGCTGTTCACCGTGCGCACCGTGTAGGAGTATTTCTTCCCGGCTTCTGCGCTGGCATCCTTGAAGCGCATCTCCGCGAGTGGTGGCGTGGGCGAATCGCTGTAGCCATTCTTCTGGAAGATCGGCCGCCCAGTCACGCTCGAGGGTTTCTCCGGCACGCGGGCGATTTCCTTGCCGTCGCGCTCGATGATGAATGCGGTAATGCCACTCTCGAAGTCTGCTTCGGCTTCCCAGGTAATCACGCCATCAGCGCCGAACTTCACCATGGTGGGCGCGGGCGGTGGTGTGGCATCACTCACATTGCCGTCCTTGGTGTATTCCATCCAGGCCTTTGCCACGCGGGCATCGGGTAACCATGCGGCGGTCTTGGGGTCGTCTTTGAATTGCGTGGCGGGTACAGCTGCGTTCCCCAGCGGGGCGGCGAGCTGCGTGTCGTCATTCTTCATGGCCTGCAGCTTGCTGTCACCGGCGTTCTCCGGCAGGCGCGCGGTGAGGCAGGCGTCGAACCACGGAATCGCAAGGTAGCGCTGATTCCCGCAATCATGGCTGCTGTTCGGATCGACCGAAACGCCGATGAGTCCGCCTTTGGAGCGCAGCGCGGTGAAGTAGGCCTCCACGCCCTTCCACACGCCGCCGAACCGGCCATCCTTCACCGTCACGCCTTCCTTGGTGCCCAGATTGCACATGGCTGGTACCACAAGGGAGGCATCTGGAATGGTGAGTGGAGGCAGGGCCGCGGGATCAGCAGCGGTGAGCTTCGGCGCGCCGGAGCGGAGCCACGCAGCAGCAATCCGGTCTGGATGCATGAGCAACATGGAACCCGCCCAAGTGCCGCCACCGGAGTGTCCCCACAACGCCCATGGCACTGTGTCCAACTCTGGATGCCCGGCGAGCTTTCCGAGGTCTGTCAGCGCCTGCTGGAACTTCTTGTCCGAGCCATTGCGGGGATCGCACCAGAGCTGGCAGTTCTCCTTCTCCGGCTGCTCATAGGAAGGCCCAAGCAGGGCGCACTCATGCTTCTTCGCCAACGCCTGCCAGTGCAGATCATAGGCCGCTGTCTGGCCGGACTTGCACGAGCCCTCACCACAGCCGTGCTGATGCACGATGACGCCACGCAGCGTCTTCACGCCCGGCGGCACCCAGAGCGTGTAGGTCACCCCATACACCAGCTCTCCCGGCTTCGTGGAGCCGTCGTAGCGGACCCGGTAATACGGAGCGCTCGCGGGCGGTGGGGTATCGTAAGGCGCGACTTGAGCAGACAGAGTGCTGGTGGCGACAGCAAAGAAGGCTATCGAAAGGAGCCAGTGGGATACGCGGGAGCGAAGGGGCGATTGCATGAACGACGAGAGCAGATGCGGTGAAGGACGTGGAACAGGCTCATTCATACCGCATCAGTGTGCCAAACATTGCACTTTCTGCATGGAACCACGGTGTTCTCCCCCAACCCGCTTCACCTCGCCCGCCCATTCTCCTTGCGACTTTCCCAAACTGGCGAATCGATCCCGCAGACGCATGACCATCAACCAACTCTCCGCCCAAGCCCCCTTCACGACCAAGGACGGCTCCACCATTCGCAGCATCCTGGATCGCACTAATGCACCTGTGGAACTGCAAAGCCTCGCGGAAGCCACCGTCCCCTCCGGCACCGCCACCCAGCGGCACTATCACAAGGTAAGCGAGGAGTTTTATTTCATCCTCGAAGGTCACGGCCTGATGGAAATCAATGGCGAGACCCAAAACGTCAGCCCCGGCGATGCCATCCTGATTCCCCGCACCGCGTGGCACCAAATCACCGCGAATGCGGGATCCACCCTTCGCTTCCTCTGCTGCTGCGCTCCGCCGTATGCGCATGAGGATACGTACTTTTGAACACCTCATCTTCAGAAAGTCTTACAAAACATCGAAAAACATTTTGCCTGCACGGAAATACAACCTTTCATTGGAGAAAATAACGGTGCATTAGTGAACGCAGAACGCAGTTTTGCTTGCACAAGCATTCACGCAAATTGCCTCCATGCCTTCTTCATCTGATAAAATCAAAACTCCCGCTAGTACAAAAGGAACGGGAGACCTAGCTCCACCATCCGGTCGTCCGACTCCCGAGGACATTAAAGTTCCGGGAAACCAGTTGATATGGCAGATCATAAAAGAGCTACCCAGGGAGCACGTATTGCTTTTCGGCGTTTTATTAATTTTCTTCTTACTAAGTATCGCAATGCTGGCTGCAGGGGCCATCAAGGATCGTACAGAGTTCTTTTATATATCGTACGGCAGCCTTGTCCTTTGTGCGTTGAGCATCTTCTTTATAGTGCATCAATCGCGAGTAACCATCGGCACCCCCCTTTCACCAACGGGAGGAGCCAACTCCAATCCACAGCCGAATCCAGTCTCACAGGTCACGCAAATTGCTCTAAGTTCTTTAGGGGAGAGCGCCCACCAGGGTTCTTTTGAATCAGAAACACGAATCACACTAGGCATAGACGCAGCGGGTTTTGGTTGGACACTCTGCTTCATTGGGGAGGATCAATCGGACATGCTACAAGCATTGTGCAGTGATCTGAAGCGAGAGCGCTCAACAACAGGAGACGGCAAGAGATTCGCATCAGGATTCTCATATTGGGGAATTGTTCCAACTCTCGCTTGGGCAACTGCCTCAAGTGATCCCAGATATGTCATGATGAAGCAAAGCCATGATCAATTTGCGAAACGCTGGGGAAAGTTACACAAGGAACGATCGCACAACTATCACTACGTGAGCTTAGGAGTCGGCACAGGAAAGAAGGATCAGATTATCTTGAGCGACTTGCGTAAAGACTTCAGCAATCATGCCGAAACCAACAAACGCATGTTCTATTTTCCGGTAGACATGAGCCCTGAAATGCTCCGCTTGGGGGTGAAAAGTATAGCTGCTCTAGATCTGGTCAAGTTGTCCAGATTGCTACCTCTTCAAATCGATTTCGCAAACGAACAAAACATCGCGGAGCTTCGCGAAATGTTGGACAAATTTGTTGGAAACGAACCAATCCTGTTCTCTCTACTGGGAAATACGTTGGCTAATTTTGAAGACGATGGCGAGCTGTTGCAGCGGTTATCGCGCTTACTACGAGGAGGCGATAAACTGCTGCTTGAAGTTGCTTCAACAGAAACAATAAACGATGCGACAGTTAAGCTAGCGGCTCAGGAATATGCGGGCAGCAAGCGATTTTGCAAATTTGTTACTAGCTCATTGCTTCAGTACACGGATCTACCGGTCAACGAAGAGTGGGTCCAATATCACGCCGATGCGGAGGAGAGTAAAGCCATTCGGTTAACCATGTTCTACGAGAATAAGAGTCCGGACATTAGAAGTTTTCGACTTCCAGATTCCCTCTCTGTAAACTTTACGGCGGGTGACACAGTCCGACTGTATATCAGTCGCAAATACACTGCCGCAGGCATCCAAGGACTCATTGGAGCCGCGGGAATGGAAATCCAACACCGAGACAGAAAGCCATTTTCACCAACCTCCGGTGGATTTGGTATCGATCTATTACTTCTGAATAAAATGAAGGGCTGACGGGATCGATTCCCATGGATTCTTGGGACCGAGCTACAGACAAACATGTTTCTTTCTCGGCAGCAGCAAGCGATACCACGCAGCTATCGACAATGCGCTGAAAATAACTGGCGCCCATCTTTACTACCTCTCTTCACGCGAAGGTCCGGAAGGACCATCACGCTCGTCAGCACGCGAGGCATCATCATCCTTTCGATTGAGCAGGGTTCCGAAGGAAAAGCAGACGGAACAATCCCACGCAATAGCCCTCCTCAACTCTTCATGCCACAAAGAGTCGGAATGGTGCTGTGCATCGTGACCAGCGGATCAGCGCACGATAAGGCCTTGCGCAGGATTTTCAGTTGGAGTCCGGTGCAGCCTTGGCATCGGCGCGGCGCTGCTTTTCCTTTTCCCAGTTCGCGGGCGGCGCATAGCCATTCAAGCGGGCAAACTTCATGGGGTCGAGGAAGTCCGGCTTCGAGGTGGGAGAGAGAGCGAAGCGCTCCACAGTGCCGTTGCGCACGCGTTGACGGCAAACATTGAAATACCAAGGATAGGTGGCGGCCGGTTTACGACCAGAGATGCCGTTGAGCGGGTCCACGGCGTCCTGGAGATCGCCGCCCAAGGGCAGCCGGATTTCCACGCTCCAGAATTTGTCGCCTGTGAAGGTCGCCACTTTTGCACCGGATGACCACGCAGGCTTCGGCTCCCCATCATGATCCACGTCGAGCACGCGGCCTGCTGCATTCACGGCAATCTGGTAGAAGGCGTGGTTTTGTGTTTCGAAGAGCAACTGGAGGTTGTCGCCCTCAAGGATGCGTGGGTCATCATTCTTATCGCCGGTGTTCTGTACATTTGCCATGTCCAGGTCATCGCAGCGCATGCCGAAGTAGAGCGCGTTATCCGAGAAGAAGACGTGGAAGCGTGTCTTTGCTCTTGTCACCTTACCCGTGGTGCAGTCGACGAGCTCGCCGGTTTGATAGGCGGACATCTTCTTCCACAGGGGTTCATCGAGTTTTCCATCGAGCGAGATCTCTTTACCATCCTTGTCATTGATGCGCAGGACGCGTGCATTCTCGCGACCAGCGGTGCGCAGCAACTGCTCACGACGGGCGACGAGTGGCTGGATGTAGTCTGCCACCAACGCGATGCGCTTACCGGGCAGTGAGTCCGCGGCGACTTTCTGTTGCGCCTTGGCGAGAAGGGTGAAGGCTTCCGCAATCTGCTCGGACGATTGATTCATGCCCATCCAGTGCGCTTCACCATAGGCAATGAAGGCTTTCATCTCCTCGCTCGCAGGCCCGTAGAGGTCGCGGCAGTACTCATTGATCATCGCATCCACATCCAGGCTGGAGTCCCACCACAACCGTGAGGTCACGTAGAGATTGAGCGCATTCACGCCGAAGGCCTTCAAGTCAGCCTCGCGATAGAATTCCATGTAGTCGCCCATGGAAATGCCCTTCAGCGAGCGTAAATCCTCCGCAATGGCATGCGGGAAATAGACCGGGAGAAAGGCATACGCGCGCTCCTGCCGCGGATGCAGGTAGTATTCATAGTTGCAGAGCGAAGTCCCGCCCGCTGGCAGCTTCACGAGCCAATTGCGGCGCAGTTCGTCCATCCATTCGCGCCGCTCCTTTTCGTAGAAGGAGGCACGCTGCTGTGCGATGCACACAATGATGTTCGGGCTCAACTTCTCGATCTTCGTCGGCGGCAGCACGGAGGCTCCATAAGCGACACAGATAATCTTCCGGTCAGGATGTGTCTTCAGCAGTTCCCTGCCAACCGCGTCCACATAGCCCCACACGTAGTCGGAGAAGCGGCCAAAGGAACCACGCTCCGGCGTCTCCTTGCCCTTGCAAAGGTCGCACTGGCACATGCCCACATAGCCGTCTGCGGGCATCACGGAGACGACAGGAATCTCCATCTTGTCGAACATGGCACGCACGTATTTCACATTCTGCTCGCGCAACCCGGGCGAGGAGAGGCAGGGCTTGCCTGACTCCGCCGTGTCGCGCTTCCCGTCGATGAGTGTGTAGTATTCCGGGTGTGCCTTCTTCACCTCCTCGCGCGCGTGCACATTATTTGTCCCGTGTGCCACGTAACCCGGGCCAATGAGATCCGGCGCCTGGTTCAACCCAAGTCGCAACTGCCACAGGGTCTCCTCCGTCTTTCCAGCGAAGCGTTTCCCATACTGATACGGATAACGCAGAGGGAAGTCCGGTATCACCGTGCGGTCACCCTTTGGCAGCGCGATGCTGGCCTGCTTCGGCACGATCTCGCCGATGTCTCCCGGCAGGTACCAGCGCACTCCGAGTCCGCGCAAAAACTCGTGCACCGCATTGAGTGAGCCGCGCTCATCCTGCTCCCACACGCCCAGTTCCTTGTTCTCCATCTTGAAGGTCTGCCGGAGATTGAGGTCCATCTCCCACTTCTCGCCGGTGAGTGTGTCCCACTCACTGCGCACGCGTTCCAGATCCCTGGCGGTGTGCGGCCAGGGTTCGCGCGGCGTGTAATCGCGATCACGTCCAACGAGGGCCAGCCACCGCTCCCCCGAGACCATTCGGAAGGCGCCATGCCGCAGTTCATCGCCACCCACCTTCAGCTTTTCCGTCGCGGCGCTTTTTCCAACATAAATGGGAATGCGTCCGCCGCCGGACTCCGTGGTCACAATCGGGAGTGTGGCGCCACTGACCTTTTGCACGTACGTTTGCAATTCCTGCGCCGCCAGCCGCGCCATGCGAGCCGGATTCTCGGCAATGACGATCTCCGCGCGCGGCTGACCGCCATCAACAAGGAGAGGCTGGGATTGGGCTATGGCGGCCTTGACGGAGAAGAACAACAGCGAAGCGAGCGCGAGGAGAAACTTCATCGGATGTTACAACGAGCTCCGATGCCATTTCTTATGGGTTTGCCTCAGAGATGTGTTTTGGCGAAAATCACAGTGCGGTGTGAGGGTGTGAAAGCCTTGCGCATCACCAAAGACAAAAGCGGCATTACCCGATTAGGCAATGCCGCTTGTAGGAGTGTTGATGGGAAAGGTGCGGAACGTCAGTCAATGCGACGACCTTCGGGCTGCGCGTTGGGAGCAGCGCCATCACGAGGAGGAACGGGAGGTCCCTCACGGCGCGCATCCGAACGCGGAGCGTCGGGACGGCGTTCTTCCCCACGTGGGCCATCAGAGCGATGATCTTCGCGCTTGGGCTCATCAGGGCGACTGAACTGCTCACGAGGGCCGTCATGGGTGCGCTGCTGCTGTTGTTGCTTCAGTGCGTTCTTGAGCGCTTCCACTTCGCGGGTGAGGCGCTGCACCTGGCCACGAAGTTCTTCTGTGCCGGCATTTCCATCGCGCCGCTGCTCGGGACCACGTGCGGCGTCGGGACGACGCTCAGGGCCGCGCGCTGAATCGGGGCGAGGATTCGGAATGCGCTGGGGTGAGGCGAAAGTATCGCCGCCTTCACGTCTGCCCTGCTCCGCCCAGTTATGATGGCGGCGATGCTGGCGTTGTTGGAATTCGTCTGGGCGGCGAGCATCACTGCCTGCAGCAGGACCAGGAGGATTCACGCGGCGGCCTTCAGCAACGTCTCTCCGCTGTCCGTCGCGGCGGTCATTTCCAAGACGGCGCTCACCAATGGCACGTTCAAGACGCTGTGCCACATCACCCAACCCTGCTTCACGCAGGTGCTTGAGCGCTTCACGAATATGCGCATCACGATCCGGCGTGGATGCTGCGTGCTGATGGTGCCTTTGCATATCAGGTCCCGCCTGTTGACCGGGGCCACGATCCGGGCCGCGGTCAGAGTCGCGACGCGGTGCATCTGGTCGAGCATCCGGCCGGGACACTGGCGGAGCAGGCGGATCCTTGGGACGATCTTGATCGGGTCCGGGCTGCTGCGCGTGCACTGCCAGCGACAGTCCCAGCGCTGTCGCGATGGTGAAGAAGCAATTGGTTTTCATATACGTTCTAAAACCTGTCCCCGGGACAATGGTTGCAAAGTTCCACCAATTATTCCTTCACACCGCGAATCCCTTCCAGGGGAGCAGCAACGTTATAGCATGTTATATCTATAACAAATTTGTTATACAGAGCGGTGATCCATGAGACATGCCAAAGCATGACTTCGCCAGCATGGATCAATCAAGACAACCGGCGAATCTCCAGCCTCCAAGTGAGCTTCGCACGCTCGCCTTCGCGGCATCTCCGCAGACGAGCGTGCCTCTTCCAATGCGCTGGTCAGTCCACACAAGGACCAGTCATGAAGGGGCGCAACTCCAGTGCCGTGCCGACCCGCAACCCGGGAAAGCGCTTCGCAATGGCCAGGACTTCATCCAGGTCCACGCACTCCAGGACTGCAAATCCACCGAGCACCTCCTTGGTCTCGGCAAAGGGACCATCGGTGATGGTCACTTTTCCATTTTCCTCCCGCAAAGTCGTAGCGGTGGAAGGAGGCTGCAGCGCCACCCCGTCAACGGATTTCCCCGCACGGACGAGTTCCTCATTCCAGACTCCGCAGTCGGCGTGGATCTGGTTCCGTTCCGCGCTGGAAAGTTCCGCCCAGCGGGCGGTGTGAATGTTGATGAGCATCAAGTATCGCATGGTGTAATTCTTTCTAGGTTCACCATCTGGTCGAATGGGAGCGTTGGAAATCGACACCTGCGACAAAACAATTTCTGCAGCCGCTCGTCCCTGAGCGCGGCCCGGCGACTTGCCTCCTACTGCTGCTGCCGGTTGGCCTTTTTCTTTCCCTGGCCATTTTTCTTCCTCGCTTGCCCCGGTTCCTTCGGTGCAGAAGCCGGCGCCTGCTCGGCATTCCACTTGTCCCAGAGTGCCTTCAGTTCGGTGACCTTGTCAGGCATGGAGGCAGCGAGATCTTTGCTTTCGCCGATGTCCGCGGAGAGATCGTACAGACCCGCCGTGGGACCTCCGAGATTGGCCTTCACCAACTTCAGGTCACCGTGGCGGATGGCCATCTGCTCGCCGAAGCGCCAGTAGAGCGTTTCATGCGGGCGTCCTTTGTTCTCACCCGTCAGGTGGGGAAGGATATCAATGCCGTCCAACTTCCATGCAGGATCGGCTTTCACGCCAGCGGCAGCGAGACTGGTGGGCAGGATGTCGAGTTGAATCACCGGATTCTCATACGTGACGCCCGCGGGCAGGCGGCCCTTCCACTGCACGCAGAAAGGTATGCGCACACCGCCCTCCCATGTGGTGGCCTTGAAGCCGCGCAGTGGACCGTTGCGAGAGGTGGTGCTCTGCGTGGGGCCGCCGTTGTCGGAAAGGAACCAGATGAGCGTGTTCTCCTCCTGTTTCAAATCGCGTACCTTGCCAAGGATGCGGCCCACGGCGTCGTCCATCGCTGACATCATGGCGGAGAAGGTGCGGCGCTTTTCCTCCGAGATGTCGGGGAAGCGGTCCATGTACTTCTTCGGTGCTTCCAGGGGAGCGTGCTGGGCGTTGAAGGGCACATAAAGCAGCCAGGGGCGATCCTTGCTCTTCTCCAGCCAATCCACTGCGCGCTCCGCATAGGCGTCCGTGGTGTAGAAATCGGAACCGGCAGGCGGCTGGATTTCCGGTGAGATCCGGGAATCCACGAACTGGTTGGGCTTGAGGAACGGCGTGTTCGCCAGCGTGCCGTAGAACTCATCGAACCCTCGCGCCATGGGGCGGAACTGCGGAGCGATGCCGAGGTGCCACTTGCCGATGGCACAGGTCTGGTAGCCAATCTCCTTGAACCGCGAAGGCATGGTGGTCTCTGCAAGCGAGAGTCCACGGTCCTGCGCCGCAGCGGAGTTGAACTCATGCCCGAAACGCGTCTGGTAGCGTCCTGTCATCAGGCCAGCCCGCGTGGGGCTGCAGTAGGGCCCGCTGACGTAGCCTTGGGTGAAGCGGATCCCGTTCTTCGCAATCGAATCGATGTTGGGTGTTGGAATGTCCTTGGCGCCTTGGAAGCCGAACTCGCCCCAGCCGGTGTCGTCGCAGAGGAAGATCAGGATGTTGGGCTTTTTCGTTTCCGCTCCGAAGGCAGAGAACGCGCAGCCAAGAACGAGGAGCGCCGTGAAGAGCAAGGTGGATTTCATGACGTGAAAAAACGCTGGCGGTGGATTTCGGCGTGGTAACGAAGGCCCGCCGCCGATCTCTCACCGCTCACGATTCTTTCACAAAACCCCAACCCTCTATCCTTGCGAACACTTCAGCGGCTCTTCGCCTGCAGCTCCTGCATCGCCTTCGCGTAGCGCTTGCCGAACTCACGCAGTGAGGCGGAGTCGAAGTGGACCACGTCTCCCTTGTGCTTCAGTCCAGAGGAATCCACCACGGCGGAGTTTTTCACCAGTGTGGGAATTTGCGCGATCTGTTCATTCACCAGTTTCCAGTGCACAGGCTTGCCGTCCTTCGAGGTTTCCGAGAGGAATTCACCCAGCTTACCCGCAACGAAGGGGACATTGGGCGCATCCAGATCCTTGCGCCAGTCATTCACCATCGCCGCCAGGCGCTTGGCATAGGTTTGGGATTTCTCCAGATCCCCGGAGTCATTCTCACCCTGGTGCCAGAGGATGCCTTTCAAGGTGCCGTCCTTCATCGCAGCCTTGATGCGTACCAATGCCGCTTCATACAGGTCCTTTCCTTTCTGCCAGCGTTCCAGCGGTGTGCCTCCGACGGCGCAAGGCACGAGGCCAATGGTCACACCGGGATTTGCATCCGCCATCACGCGGCCAAAGGTGGAGCCCAGGCCTACGCCGGCAATGGGTTTGTCAAAGTGCAGCGGATCGAGCGCTGGGGCCCACTTCTGTTCTTTGGTGAACATGAGCACGCGATCATGCGGCTTCTTGTCCACTTCCTCCACCACGCCACGGCCCGCCATGTTGGACTGGCCAATGAGCAGGTAGAGGTGCAGGGATTCCTTCTTGGGCAACGGTGTGCTCGACGATGGCGCAGGATCCGCCCCATGGGACGAAAGGCACAGCGACAGGCTGCAACCAAGAAGGGAGAAGAGGAAACGGCTACGTGTAGTTTGCATCATGGGAATGGAGGGTCACTCGGGTGATTGGCGGGAGGCTTCCTCTTCACGTACGCGCTTCACCTTGCTTTTATAACCTTCGGCGAAATTTACCTGTGAGGAACGCAGTTGCAGCAGGAGTTGCTCGCGCATGCGGCTGAGCGTGCCCTGGTGGGCGGGGTCTGCTGCGAGGTCGGTCATCTCCAGCGAATCCGCATCCAGGTCGTACAGGTACTCCTTCGCTTCATCCGCCCAGTATTTGTAGCGGGTATCACGCACCATGATGCGCAGAGGGGGGCTGTCCCCAATCTCACTGATGGCCACGGGGCGTACGCGCTCCTTCTTGCCAGTCGCAATGGGCATCAGCGAGCGAGCGAAGCGGCCTGGGGTCAGGCTGCCACCCGCTGCTTCGACAATCGTGGGATATGCATCCATCATCTGCACGGGAGCCTTGCTTCTGCCGGGCTTCACCTGAGTTGGCCAGCGGACTACCATCGGCACGCGCGCAGACTCTTCATGGAAGCGTCCCTTGGTCAGGAATCCATGAGCGCCCATCATCTCGCCATGGTCAGCGGTGAAGACCACCATGGTATTATCCCACGTGCCGCGCTCCTTGAGTGCACCTACGAGTCTTCCGGCGCAGTGATCCACAAGGGAGATTTTTCCAAGGTAGTTCGCCAGCAGCTTCTTCATCGTCACCTGATCCACGGTGAGGTTCTCCCGCTTGAAGGACTCCGGCACATTGGCGGGCAGGGTGAGCTTTTCAGGGTCGTACATGGTGGCATACTCGCCGGGCGCATCGAGCGGGGGATGCGGTGAGTGCAGGCTTACCACGAGGCAGAGCGGCTTGTCCTTCGGCTGCTCCTTGATGAAGTCGACGGCAAGACCGGTGGTGAAGCTGTCATGGTACTGCTCCACAGACGCCAGGCTGGCACGCGGCTCAAACTCCCACAGCACATAGCGACGGCGAATATCCTTCGCCACGGCATCCAGCAGGCCGAGTCCACTCAAGTACTTGCCATAGACGCCGCGATCCGTCGCATTGTCAGGAGGGCCTGCGATGTCCTTCACCATATCCAGACCGAGGGCCTTGTAATACTCCGGTGGGGTGGGATACTCACGCTTCCACTCCGGACCTGAGTTCCAGTGCAGCTTGCCGATCTGCGCCGTGGTGTAGCCCGCCTGCTGCATGTCGCGGAACATCGGAGCCGACTCCGCCCTCACATAGTAGCCGGAGGCATTGCCCCACAGCGCGTGGCCGTGATTGTGTGGATACAGTCCGGTGATGAGCGACACGCGCGCCGGCATGCAAACCGGCGAGGTGGTGTAGCACGCATCAAAGATCATGCCCTCCTTCGCAATCTGGTCGAGGTGCGGCGTCTTCACCTGGGGATTGTCCCAGCTCGTGTATCTGGGGCTCCACTGGTCGGTGAGAATCACCAGCACATCCGGCTTCTGCGATGCCAGGGGAAGGGTGAATGAAAACAGTGCTGCGGTCAGCAGGAACAGCCTCTTCATAGGGGAATGGATGATGGAAGGTGAGGGAACGAACTCGAAGATGTGAGCTGCGCTGCCAGTCAGTTGGTCACCCGCAGGTTGCGGAATCCAGCACTTGATTCGAACACGAGGAAGTTCAGCGCATTCTTGGGTTCACCGAGCACGGCGTGTGTGCCTTCGATCACGGCATCGTTCACCTGCACGGTGGCTTTGTCGCCCTTGAAGGTGATGCGCACCGGATACCACGTCTTCTGCGCAAGCTTCACCGGCTTCCTCGCGATGCGCCCGATGGCTTCCTTCGCTTCACCGGGAGAAGGATTCTTGGTCAGGCCCACAGCTTCTGGAGATACCTCCACGCGAAAGCTGCCTTTCTTGTCTCCCCACTCGATGCGCAGGGAGTGACGGTTCGCGCCATCGAAGGCGATCTCATAATCGATGACGCCATCCGTGAGTGATACAGGGACACGCATCACGGCGCCGTTCTTGTCCTTCGCCAGTTGTGATCCCCACAGGCCGCCATCCCGTGCGGTCCAGTTGTCCTTCCGTGCCACCCAGGGTGCTTTGGGAAATTCCTGCAAGTCGGCTTCCAGCACGATGCCGCCAGGTGCTTTCTCCATCGTTGCAACAGTCTTCTCCGTTTGCTTCACTACGGCTGGAGGCAGTTCGCGGCTGTAGCCACCGTCCCGATAGCGTACCAGCAGAGTGCGCAGTTCCTCCACTACTTCCGGATGCGCGGCGCTCACATCCTTTTCCTCAGCGGGATCGTCCTTGGTATCGAAGAGCTGGGGACGAAATTGCGATGCATTCAACTTTTTCGCGGCTGCCTTGATGCCTTCTGCGGGCACGCCTTCCACCCACTTCCAGGGTCCTTTGCGAATGGCATACACCCCATCCGAGCTATGGACGATCATGTCATTCCGCACCGGTGATTTCGCATCACCCTTCAACGCGGCGAGGAAACTGCGACTATCTTCCGCGGCCTTCTCCGCCGACGGCAAGGGCTCCCCTACGATCTCCGCGGTGGTCGCCAGGATATCAACCAGGCTGATCATTTCATTTGAGGTGGAACCCGCAGGCACCTGTCCCGGCCAGCGCACCATGAAGGGCACCTTGAACCCGCCCTCCCAGACATCATGCTTTCGGCCGCGCAGCGCGCCATTCACCTTGAGGCCAGCCTTGTAAGCCTGTGTCTGGGGAGTATCGCCGTCTGTCTTGAGAACGCCACCGTTGTCACTGGTGAAGAGCACCAGGGTATTCTGCGCCACGCCCTTCTTTTCCAGCGTCTCAAGGATGGCGCCCACACTGCGATCCAGCTCATTGATCCAGTCACCGTAGAGACCCGCGGGACTCTTGCCGGCGATGTCCTTGTCCGGAGTGATGGGGTTATGCGCCGCCACCGGGGTGAAGTACAGGAAGAACGGCTTGTCCTCCGGCTGCTGCTCGATCCAGCGTGTGGCCTTGAGTGTGAGTTGCGCCATCACGCGATCGTTCTTCCGACGCGGCGCATCCAGAGGCAGGATGTTGCCACGCCCGCCTTCGGTGTCTTCCGGACCGTAGGAGTCCTGGAAGTTTTGCGCTTCGTCGGGGCCGAGGTCCGCAATCTTCACCCCCTCGGGCATCTTCCCGCTGCGCAGTCCGTACACAAAGCGGTTCTCCACGAAGACACCGGTGAGGTCACCGTGGTTGGCTGGCACCGCGAAGTGATAGTCAAAGCCGATGTCCAGCGGCCCTGGTGAAAGCTCCGCGGTGTAGTCCGTGCGCCAGTTGGGATTGTCTGTGGCCGTGCCGTAGCCCAGGTGCCACTTGCCCACGGCAGCGGCGGTGTAACCGTGCTTCTTCAACAGGGAAGCCATGTTCAACCGGGTGCTTTCAATGTGCAGCGGCGAGAATGTGCTGAGCACTCCGTGTTTCTCTGTGGTGCGCCAACAATAGCGCCCGGTGAGCAGCGAGTAGCGCGTGGGCGAGCACACGGATGAAGTCGTATTGGCATCCGTGAAGCGACGTCCTTCTTTGGCAAGGCGATCGATATTCGGCGTCTGCACGAGTTTCGGATCCGCGCCATAAGAATTGATGCTGCCATAGCCCAGGTCATCCGAGAGAATGACCACGATGTTTGGCAGTGAAGTCGCCGCGCGAGCCGCTTCACCGGCAGTGAGAGCGCTGGCAAGGGCGAGCAGAGAGAACAGCTTCCGGAAACACATCCCCGCCTAACGCGGACGAGCGCCACAGTTTTCAGGAATCAGCACGGTCTGCAAAAATCTGGCGGGAATCTCACAGCATCTCATCAATGGGCAGCCACGACACCAGGCGCATCAAGAAACGTGAACCCCAGCGTGTTTCCGGCTCGCGTCGCAAGACCGTGTGCTTTTCCATGTTGTCGCCACACCAGCACACAGGACCGCGTGTCTTCATGTGTTCTTTTTCCTTTTGATCAGGTTTTCCCAGCGAAAGCCGCCAACTGCGATCCGGCTTCATGCCGCTCTCGATTAGGCCCGCCACCTCACCAGCCAGCTTGGGGTGGTTCACCATCAGTCCGATTTCCGTATTCAGGTCCGCGGAGCGTGGATCCAGATTGAAAGTACCTACGAAGACTTGCTCGCGGTCAAAGACCACTGCCTTGGTGTGCAACACCGTACGCGGTCCGCGCTGCTTCCCGTTTGTCGCCACAGTGCCAGAATCATAGGGACGCAGTTCATACAACGACACCCCGGTCTCCAGCAACCGCTTACGATGTTTGGCATACCCGGCATACGCGGGCATCTGGTTCGTGGAGGCCAGTGAGTTCGTGAGAATGCAGACGTGCACGCCGTGATCGATGCGCTCGTGCATGTTTTCAAACGTCACATTTACCGGCACGAAGTAGGCGGACTCCACGAGGATCTCCTTCTCCGATCCACGTGCTTGTGCGGCCAGCGCCTCGGCCACGAGTGGCTCACCCATGGGCTTCTGCACCTTGCCCGGTAGGTCTGCCACCACACGCACCGGCGCCTTTACCATGCGTGCGGTGATGCGGTGCAGTGCTTTCGTGGTCTCGGCATCGCCTTCCAGTTCCTTCAGCCGGGGGTGTTTCTCCCACTGGAATGCCTCGGCCAGTTCCTTGCGCAATCCGGCGAGGCGCTGCTCCGACCGGTGTTTCATGGAAAAGGTGTGCACCGGTACGGCCCACTCACTATTCCAATAGAGGTCGAAGCTTTCTGACACATCCTGCACCACCGGACCACGCACCATGAGATCGAGATCGCGGAAATCGTATTTCTCATGCAGGCCGAAGTAGTTGTCCGCAATGTTCCTGCCGCCCACGATGGCGATCTGATTGTCCGCGGCGAAGACCTTGTTGTGCATGCGGCGGTTCAGGCGTGAGAAATCCGCGAGGAACTGGAAGGCGCGTCCCATGCCGCCGCGCTTTCGCGAATTGAAGGGATTGAACATGCGCACCTCAATGTTTGGATGCGTGTCCAGCGCTGCTGCAATGAGATCGCGTCCGCCCGTATGAATCTCATCCATGAGGTCACGGATGCGGTCCTTGCGCTCCAAGTCATCCGGCGTGATTTCCGCCAGGGTGTCCTCCAGATCTGCCGTAGCCGCACGCGCTGCAGCGGCGAGTTGCTGCAGCATCCCGTCCACGATGCCTCGCGAGGTGATATCATCCAGCAGCAGGCGCACACGCACGCCTCGATCTGCGGCAGCGATCAGTTCCGACAAAAGAAAGCTGCCCGTCTGGTCGCCGTCCCAGATGTAGTACTGCATGTCCAGCGACTGCTGAGCAAACCGAGCGAGCGCCACGCGCGCGGTGAAGGCCTCCATGCCATCATGCATGTGTGCGACCTCGGAGATGCGGATGGGACTTTCTCCACGACGCGGCGTTGTCGAGGTCGAAGCCGATTCCCCCGTGGTGAAGGCGACATTCGCCTTGGGAGCGACCGCGCGTGACTCAGCCATCGCTTCGGCGCGCGCTCCAAGCACGGATTTGCAGCCTGTCATTCCCAGTCCGCAGAAGAGAAGCGCCAGCCATGGCCCAAGCCTCCACAGGAAGCGCAGGCGGACAAGAGTAGCCGGGGGCCCCGAGCGCATGGTTTCACCCGCTATAGCCGAGGCTGCCGCAATCTCAACGGGATAGAAGAAACAACACACACGCCCCCGCTCCTGTCACCTCGGCGTACCTTATGGACAGGAGTTGGGGGGCGCAAAATGGAATCGATGTCAGCCTCGCTCAGTTCGACTTGGTTTCGGTCTGCGTGCTCTGGGTCGTAGAGCCGCCACCGCTGTTGGTCGTCGTGGTAGAGGAACTGGATTCAGTCTTCTTTTCGGCGGACGGGGTCACGATGGTTGTGTTGTGCTCCTCCTTTTTCTCGCCGGGGGTGACGATGGTGGTCTTGGACTCGCCAGGCGGCACATTCACATCAGTATCACAAGAGGTTAGGCAGCAGGCTGCACAGGCAGCGGCAAGGGTACAAAGCAGGGTTTTCATGTTGTTGGTTTGGGTGGTTTGCGCAGACATGTCGGTTTTGCAGACAGGCATGGATGCTTAGCTGAAAATCGCAGCCCTCCTTCACGGCGGACGTCAGCATTAGCCCGCTTTTGCAGCGCGGGCTCCATCGATTATTGGTATCCTCAATGGCAGTGAACGGATTATCAATTCGCGTCACGATAGGCTGTGCCCACACTTCGTGGCTCCCAAGCGCCCTTCACACCAGCGCTGCCCAGCTTCTTTTTCTCAACCCAGCGATGCCCCTGCCAGTTCATGTAGGTATCAGTTTCGCCATTTGCACGATGGCGGTAAGCTGCACTTCATTGCCCGTGGCGGAGGCTGGAACATCCACCTCCACCCCGAACGCACCCGCAGCCATCACGCACGATTCACCCATGATGACTGATCACGATCACACCATCACGCTCTCTTCAGGACGTAGGCTCGGATATGCGGAGTATGGGGACCCGAAGGGAGTGCCACTGTTCTACTATCATGGATGGCCGAGCTCGCGCTCCCAAGGAGAATTGCTCGATGGTATCGGCAAGGATTTGGGCCTGCGCATCATCTCGCCGGATCGCCCAGGTCTGGGGCTCTCGGATTTTCAGCCAGGCCGGCAGCTGCTCGACTGGCCGCCGGTGCTGGAAGAACTGGCGGCGCATGTGGGCGCGGAGAAATTTCACGTCATGGGCGTATCCGGTGGCGGACCGTATGTGCTGGCCACGGCGCACACCATGCCGGACCGCGTCCTGAGTGCCACGGTGATTTGCGGAGCGCCTCCCCTGAAGGAAGTGGGCACGCGCGAGCTGATGTGGACGTACAAACTCGCTCTGTGGGGGCAACGCCACACCCCCCTCCTGCTGGCGCCCGGACTGGCGCTCTCTGCCAAGGTATTGCGCCTCCCTCCCGACTCGCTGCCGCTGCGGACGTTCATTTCCAGCCTCGGGCCTCGTGATCAGGAAGCACTGCGCTCGGTGGAAAACACTCGCATCATCATGGGCAGCGGCCGCGTGGGCCTGGAGTCTGGGCACCGAGCCATGACGCTGGATGGCAACATCTACACCTCCGACTGGGGCATCGAGCTGGAAAAAGTCACCTACCCCGTCCGCTACTGGCACGGTTCACTCGATCTGAACATCCCGCATTCGCTGGTGGAGAAATTCACGAGCCGCATGCCCAATGCCAAGCTCACCATCATGGACGGCGAGGGTCACTATTCCCTGCCGATTCTGTGTTCGCGCTCCATCCTGGAGGAGCAACTGGGCACGTCTCCTGGCCAGATAGTAGCCGGCCAGGGCCTCGTCAGCCCGAAAGCTGCTGATTGACGAGGAATTTGCACGCAACGGCTCAAGTTCGCGTTTTTTGGCGCGTTGATCACATGTATGGCGCAGCGGGCACACCATCTGCGCCTACATTTGAGTCCTTCCCTCCCAACCATGCCCGAGCTTGCAGCCACGCCCACCGTCACTGTCGTCGGATCCCTGAACCTCGACACCCTGCTCACTGTCCCCCACCTGCCCGAACCCGGGGCCACAGTCATCTGCTCGGGGTGGGATGCGCGCTACGGCGGGAAGGGGGCGAACCAGGCGATTGCCGCCGCCCGACAGGGTGGCGAGGTGAGCATCATCGGCTGCGTGGGGGACGACCCCGTAGGCTCGGCGTATGTGAACAGCCTGATTGAGCAGCAGGTGGGCGTGAGTGGCATCCAGCCGCTGCAGCAGATGCAGACGGGGCGCGCCTACATCACCATCGACTCCGCGGGACAGAACACCATTGTGGTGAATCAGGGCGCGAACATGTACCTCTCCGCCGAGCTCGTGCTGGCGCAGGAATCGCTGCTGGCAGCCTCGGATGTGGTACTGGCCCAGTGCGAGGTGCCCATCGAAGCCGTGGTGGTAGGCCTCCAGCGCGCCTCAGAGCTGGGGAAAACTACGATCCTGAATGCCTCCCCCATCAACCCGGAGTTTCCCTGGGGACAGGTGCCGATTGATTTCCTCATCGTGAACGAACGCGAAGCGGCCGCGCTGCTGGGCTATTTCGTGGAGAGCACGAATGAAGCCTCCACGGTACGCGCCCAGATGGCAGACCTGGGAGTAGGCACCCTGATCATCACCCGCGGAAAAGAGCACACCTTCGCCTTCAGCGCGAACCAGGCCTACAAGGTGCCGCCACCCCAAGTGGAGGTCGAAGATACCACGGGAGCGGGGGATGCCTTCGCCGGAGCCTTCGCGGTCCACTGGGCCCAGACGCACAATCTGCTCTCCAGCGTACGCAAGGCCAACATCGCCGGCGCCATCACCACCACCCGCCTGGGCGCACAGGACGCGATTCCCACGCGGGAGGAGGTGGATAACTTCGGGAAGCCACCACCCATCCCCCAGTCTCAGGTCAGTGAAGGTGAAGGCGAGGTGGCGAACGAAGAAGAGGTGCCTGCGTAGTCGCTTGATTCATGGGCTTTGTCTTGGAGACGTTTCCCTTGGAATCTCCCCTCGCGATGTTCGTCAGCACAGTAGCAGAGGGCGTGGTTCTCTATAAGACACAGAGCAGAATGCTCCTGCCTCGCCGTATTTTCTGTGGAGAGTCCTGAGCTGTTCGGGGACAGCAGGAAATGCCGCTGCTTGCGCAATCCTGCACTTTGACCCGGCAGCATTCCGGCCTACCCTTGACTCAATTTCTCACTTCCTTACCCCATGAACCTTACTCGTACTGCATTTGGAAGCTGGAGCGGCGGTCGCTTCATGCACTTTGGCGAAGCGCTGGATGACGCGCGTTACATCAACCTCGTCCACCGCTCGTACGAAATGGGCACCCGCAGCTTCATCACGGCGGATGTGTATGGCGGCGGTCGTGCGGACACCCTTCTGGGTGAGGCGCTCAAGGGCATCGACCGCAGCACCTACAACCTCTCCGGCATCGTGGGCCACGACTTCTACGGTGGTCTCCGCGCGGGTGCGAAGGGCTACCCCCGCTTCACCGAACCCGGGCTGCGCAGCCCCGAGGAGTATGCAAGCTATCTGGCCATGGCGACGGAGAAGTCCCTGGAGCGCTGCGGCGCAGAGAAATTCGACCTTCTCATGCTGCACAATCCGGATTCCGTCGGCTACAGCAGCGAGGCAGTGTGGGACGGCCTGCGCACCCTGAAGCAGCGTGGCTTGGTGGACCGCCTGGGCATCGCCCCGGGACCGGCCAATGGCTTCACGCTGGACATCATCGGCTGCTTTGAAAAGTTCGCGGCGGACATCGATTGGGCGATGATCATCCTCAATCCCTTCGAACCCTGGCCCGGGCAGCATGTGCTCGCGGCGGCGAAAAAGCACAACATCGACCTGCTCGCCCGCGTGGTGGACTTCGGCGGCATCTTCCATGATGACGTGAAGCCCGGGCACAAATTCCGCGATGGCGACCACCGCACCTTCCGCCCGCAGGGCTGGGTGGAGCACGGCTGCGAGAAGCTGGAGCAGGTCCGCCCCATCGCTGAGAAGTATGGCCTGACCATGCTGCAGTTCTCCGCCATCTGGGATCTCTCGCAGGAACCGGTGAAGAGCGTGGTGCCGACGCTGATTCAGGAAGCCTACGAGGGCGCGAAGAGCATCGAGAGCAAGGTGGACGAACTCGCCGCGCTGCCAGAAGTCACCTTCACGCCGGAAGAGGTGAAGGAGATCGCGGCCATCGGCGACAACACCGGCTGCATGAAGCTCAAGGGTGCCAGCGAGCGCCACGCCGGCCAGGATCCGCGCGCCGACGAGTGGCCCATCCAAGAAGGGCAACTTCGCGTGGCCGAGCGCTGGGGTCTCGGCGCGACGTGGGCGTGGTAAGCTCCTGAAAGTAACCTCGGCTTCCGCCGAATCAGATCTGCATCAGGAGGAGCCGCGTCATTTGACGCGGCTTTCTTCATGGAGCGCAAAACACAGGCCTCACCCCAAGGAGCGGCGTGCTTTAGCCGCCGTGGAAGGGTCGCCATGGCATGGAGTGCTGCGTGACCATGGACGCCAATTCAGCACCTGTGAGTTCCTGTCAGGTGAACCCGCGACAAGGATACGTAGCATGCCTTTCACGCTCCCACGGCGGCTAAAGCACGCCGCTCCTTGGGAGTGCGCCCCCGTTTCGGCTACGACCACTGGCTCATTTCATACAGCTTCGGATCCCGCACGGGCGCGGCAAAGCTGGCCTTAATCTTCTTCACTGTCTGCGCGAAGAGGTCCGTGCCATCACTGCCCTCGCCACCGTCTTCGAGGTGGCCGAATTCGCTCTCCAGCTTTTCGGGGTCCTCGCCTGATTCGAGGCGGCGCACCAGTTCGCGCATTTCCGGCGGCACCTTGTCACCCATGAGGTCGGTCATCTTCTTCATCACGTGGCCGAGTTGGCGGGGGTCGGGATTGTTTTCATCCATGCCCGCCATGTCGCGCTCCATCTCCGCCATGATGGCTTCCATCTTGGTCTCATCCATGCCCGCGAAGGGGTCATCGCCGCCTTCCTCCTGCAGTCCCTTGAGCATCGCGAACCGGGAGACGCGCTTCTCCATGCGGAACTTGGCGTCATCCGGACACCGGGGGGTTCTGCCGCCCTCGGAACTGTTGCGAGCCAGGAACTGGTAGATCCGGTTGTTGTCCGGGCAGAAGAACTCGTAGATGGGCATGGCGGAAAGTTGCGGGTTGAAAAATGAATCCGGCGGGACTGTATGAGTGCGAGAATTTTGCGTGAGATTGGGCGTTCGCTCAACCCTCAACCGCAGGACAGCACTGAATCGCACCAACCGGCCCCCAAGACGTGACCACCCGCTTCGCCCCCTCACCCACTGGCTGGTTGCATCTGGGTCATGCGTACGCAGCGCTCTTCGCTGCGGAGGAGGCGCAGCGGGCTGGAACTGCAGGCCTGTTCCTTCTGCGTCTGGAGGACATCGATACCACACGCTCGCGTCCGGAATACGAGGCTGCCATCTACGAGGATCTGCGCTGGCTCGGTCTCACCTGGGAGGAGCCGGTGCGCCGGCAGAGTGAGCATTTTGAGGATTATCGGCAGGCTCTCGCCAAGCTTGATACCATGGGTCTGTTGTATCCCTGCTTTTGCACCAGAAAGGAGATCCAGGAGGAAATCGCCCGCGCCGGAGCTGCGCCTCATGGACCGGAGGGACCGCTCTATCCTGGCACGTGCCGGAGTCTTTCGCCGGAGGAGGCCCAGCAACGCAAGGCTGCGGGGCGTGACTACGCGCTCCGGCTTGATATTGAGAAGGCTCTCGCGCTCGGTGGTCGCGAGCTGGTGTGGCAAGATCTCGCTTACGGGACTTTCATCGCAAAGCCGGAGGTGCTGGGAGATGTGGTGCTGGCGCGCAAGGAAACTCCCACCAGCTATCACCTCGCGGTGGTGGTGGATGACGCGGCACAGGACATCACGCTGGTGACTCGCGGGGAGGATCTCCTCACGGCCACGCATCTGCACCGCCTGCTGCAAGCCCTGCTTGGCCTCCCCGTGCCGAAGTGGAAACATCACAAGCTCGTGACCGACAGCGAAGGCAAGCGGCTCGCGAAACGTGACAATGCACGCGCGTTGCGCACGCTACGCGAGCAAGGCTGGACTCCGGAGCGTGTCTTCACCGAACTCGGCTTTGGTTTTGCCCGCTGAAAATCTCTTGCCCGCGCTCGCGCTCCTGCTCTTCAATCTCCCAGCCAAACCCTCTGCACTCCTCCCATGATTCCCCGCATCCGCCTCGCTCCGCACAGTCCTGAGTTCTCCCGCATCGCGTACGGCACGTGGCGCATCATTGATGATCCGACGCCCACGCCACAGGAGCTGAACCGCCGGATTCAGGTCTGCCTGGAGCTCGGCATGACCACGCTGGACACCGCGGAGATCTACGGCGGCTATGAAGTGGAAGAGGCGCTGGGCCGTGCGCTCGCGCTCACCCCAGGCCTGAGGGACAAGCTGGAAATCGTGACCAAGGCGGGCATCTACGTGCCAAACAAATTCCACCCCGAACGCCGCACCGCGCACTACAACGCGACCGGCGCGCGCATGGTGAAGAGCCTGGAGAAGTCCCTGCGCTTCCTCGGCACGGATCACGTGGAGCTGCTGCTGGTGCATCGCCCCGACTGGCTCACGCGCGCAGACGACACGGCGAAGGGTCTCAATGATCTCGCGCGCTCCGGCAAGGTACGCAGCACGGGTGTATCCAACTATAATGTGCACCAGTTCAGCCTGCTGAACTCGCAGATGGAGCAGCCGCTGGTGACGAACCAGCTCGAATACCACCTGCTGCACATGGATCCGATCTACGACGGCACCTTCAGCCAGTGCGAGCAACTCGGCATCGCCCCCATGGCGTGGAGTCCGATGGCGCAGGGTCGTATCTTTGATCCGAAGAATGAGGCGGCTGTCCGGCTGAAGGACGCAGCAGACAAGATGGCCCCGCGCTACAACGGCGCCTCGCTGGAGCAGCTCGCCTACGCCTGGATTCTCGCGCATCCCAGTCGGCCCCTGCCCATCCTCGGCACGAACAAGATTGAGCGCATCCAGAGTGCGGCGGCTTCGGTGGAGATCACACTGGAGCGTGAGGATTGGTATGCGCTTTGGGAGGCGGCGCAGGGAAGGCAGATACCGTAAGGCAGGATTTTCAGGCAGCACGGATAGAGCGAGGTTCATCACAAAAGTGCTGACCAAACACCTTGGGTTGTTCCGTTCCTTTGGACTCACGCCTTCTCGCCATGAACCCACGCATCCCCACTTCCTCGCGCCGTCGTTTCCTGCAGCAGTCCGTTCTGGCAACCGGGGCCTCGGTGCTGGGCTTCCCGGCGGTCGTTTCCAGCCGCTCGCCCAATGGTCGGTTGAATGTGGGCGTCATCGGCAGCGGTGGTCGTGGCGCGAGCAACCTCAAGGAGGTGTCGCAGATTTCCGACATCGTGGCGCTCTGCGATGTGAATGAGAAGAATCTCGAATACGCCGCTGGCTCACACCCGCAGGCGCGGAAGTATCGCGACTACCGTGAGTTCCACACGAAGATGGATGACCTCGATGCTGTGGTGGTGAGTACCACGGAGCACACGCATGCCTTTGCCGTGGTGCCGGCGCTCCGCGCGAAGAAGCACGTGTATTGTGAAAAGCCCCTCACGCGCGATGTGCATGAGGCCCGCGTGGTGATGGAAGAGGCGAAGAAGGCGGATGTGACCACGCAGATGGGCACCCAAATGCATGCCACCGCGAACTATCATCGAGTGGTAGAATTGATTCAAAGCGGCGCCATCGGCCAGGTGGGTGAAGTGCATGTGTGGGTGGGCCGTTCGTGGGGCATGCAGACGCGTGCTGAGGCGGAGAAGAATGATGACCTCTTCGTGAAGGCAGGCCTGCTGGACTACATCGACAAGATGCCGGAGAAGGGCATGGCTGTACCTCCGCAGATTGACTGGGACCTCTGGATCGGGCCCGCGCCCATGCGTGAGTATCATGACATCTACCTGCCCGGCCCGCGCTGGTATCGCTATTGGGACTTTGCCAACGGCACCATGAGCGACCTTGGCAGCCACTGGAATGATCTTCCCTTCTGGGCGCTGAAACTCGACCACCCAAAGACCATCGAGGCCAGCGGCCCGCCTCCGCACAAGGAGATTGCTCCTGCGAACATGACCGCCACCTGGACTTACGGGAAACGTGGCGACCTCGCCCCCGTAACCATGCACTGGTACCAGGGCACAGCGGTGCCCAAGCCCATCAAGGACGGCCTCCTGCCGAACTCCGTGAAAAACGGAGTCCTCTTCGTCGGTGAGAAAGGCATGCTCTTCGCCGACTACGGCAAGCACACGTTGATGCCGGAAGAGAAGTTCAAGGGCTTCACCCCACCCAAGCCCTTCATCCCCGACTCGCCTGGGCACCAGAAGGAGTGGGTCGAGGCGGCCATGGCCGGGAAGAAATCCTCGTGCGACTTCAGCTACAGCGGCCTCCTCACCGTCGCCAACCACCTCGGCGGTGTCGCCTACCGTACCGGGAAGAAAATCACGTGGGATCACGTCGCCGGAAAGACGGATGACGAGGGTGCCAACAAGCTGCTCACACGCGAGTATCGCGCGGGGTGGAAGCTGTAGGCCGCGGGCTTCGAGGTTCCAAAGTATCTACCTCAGAAGGCAGAGGCCACACACCGCTGCCGTTGCCAAAACTCTCTGTCTCTCAGAGAGTGGCTACCGCGTAAGGATTCGAACCTTAACTGGGGGAGTCAGAATCCCACGTGCTACCGTTACACTACGCGGCAATCGGCTGGAGGGTGACCATAACCAATCCGCCGGGCTTGGCAACTCCGGTGTGCAAATTCCCTTGGTCGCGCCGTCTTTCTTTTCCCTCCCGCATGCTTCCGATTTCCATCCGCTCCTGTTTTCCCGCGCTGATCGCCCTGTTTCTGGGGGCCTCCGCGGTCCGTGGCCAAGAAAATCCGGCTTCGCTCCTCCCTCCCGGGTGGAACCCCAAGGAGGCGGGCGACCGGGTGATGCAGGGACTGGTCAATACCACGGCTCCCCGCGTGAAGGGGGCGCACGACGCCGGCATGGTCCTGGCCCGGGACCGGGCGTGGATTGTGGCCGAGGCGAATGACGTGCAGCCCGGCGAGGCAGCGAAGTGGCCCTATGTCTACGTGACCCTCTCGATCGTGAACCTGAAGACGCAAGAGGTAGAAAATGTCATCGACTTCGCCCGGGGAGAGCAGGTCTTCGAAAATGAGACGCTGCCCGTCGGCGCGTGCTTCGTGCCCCGCATCATCCAGAAGGACAAGAAGACCCTACGCTGCTACTTTGCCAGTGAATCCCCTGGCGAGCGCCAGTCCCAGATGTGGTACACGGACTTCGACATGGACCGCATGTGCTTCACTAATCGCATCCACAAGGTGAAGCTGAAGACTGCCAGCGGCACGCATGACATGCAGCCACAATATTTCTACGAGGACGCAGTCGCTCAGGGCTTCAAGCATCCTGCAAAGGACTTCGGGCTCTACATCTTCGACAACTTCAAGACCATCGGCGGCAAGACCTATGTCACGCTGAACAACTATCCCATCTGCCAGAACGCGCTTGCCTTGGTGCATCCCTCGCTCGATACCTTCGAAGTGCTCGGACATTTCCACGAGCCCACGGATCTGAAGCTCTCTGAATCAGCAGCGCATCAGTTGCCTGGTGGCACGTGGCTGGCCATTTGCCGGCAGGAAGGCGGAACTCGCAACTACACCTTTGCCACCAGCATGGATGGAAGGAAGTGGACAGAAAACGAAGAGCGGTCCTTCGTCACGAATGGCGCCAGTTCCAAGCCCACGCTCGACAAGTTTGGCGATGTCTACTACTTGGGCTGGCAGGAAGGCACCCGCATTGATGGGGTGAGCCGCTCTGTCTTCAATGTGGAGGTTTCCAAAGATGGGAAGCAGTGGGAACGGAAGTACCGTTTCGAAACGACCAAGTCCTTCCAGTATCCTGTCTTCGCCGAATACAATGGCTCCATCTATGTGGCGGTCACGCAAGGTGATTCTTCCAATGAGCGGAAAGAACGCATCATGTTTGGGAAGCTGGAGTAGTGGCGTTCGCCGCAGATCAGAACCTCCACGTCACTCCCGCCTTAAGCGCGGCTTCCGTGCCCACGCGGCGCAGGCGGTTGCGCTCCTCCACCACGTAACCCTGGTTCAGCACGAGGTAGATGTCTGTACCGGGACGCACAGTCCAGCGGATACGGCTATTGACGCCGAAGCTGTCTGATTCGTTGTCGTATTGCGCGAGGGTGTTCCACGAGAGGCGCGGGGAGAAGGCCAGACGGAGATTCACCGAAGCGAGACGTGTGGTGAATTCCCCCTGCGGCAGATCCACGGCCTGCTCGGCATAGGATAGACCGAGGTGAAGATACGGCGAGGGGCGATACGCTACGCCCACATTCCACGCGACAATGTCTCCATTCAAAAACTCGCCAACCTCCACTTCCACATTGGGAGTAATCACGCGTGAAGGTGCGCCTTCGTATTCCATCTGCACGCTGCGGAATTTGTAGTCGCCCACGGGTACCATCACACCGGGTTGAATCTCGAAGGGTTCAAAGAACTGCTCTTCTTTGAAGTTCAGCCAGAAGGCCAGTTCACCGCCGCTGTCCCAGGTCCAGCGCATACCAGGCAGCATGACTTCCGCGGTCTCGATCTCGCCATCCAAGCGGGTGATGATGAAGGGCAGCACCTGCAGGTCAAAGGTGCGCAGGCCACCTTCGTTAATTTGCCACTGATAGGTGACGTCGAAGTAGTACTCCCGCACGCCCCGCCGCGCGAGGTACCCCATGGCCGGATAGAACTCCTCGCCAATCTGGGCGAAGATGCCGTACAAGAACCATGGCTGATTGGTGTAGCCAAAGGAAGCACCGATGGATTCGCCCGTACCAAAACCGCTGCTGTCACTTCCGATAGCCCAGAGCTGCGTGTCAAAATTTTTGTCCCCCATGAAGGTGGAGGTACGCCACTGGTAGTCGAGGCCCAGCACGGTATTGTCTCCATTCGAATATGGGTCGCCATGGGTGATGATAGCGCCCAGCGTGTGGTCTGCGGCCAGTTCGCGAGTGACACGTGCCACGAGGAGATTCTTCTCATCGACACCGTCGTGCGCATCCTGCTGCACGTCCAGAATGCCGATGGTGTATGGCCCTGCGCGACCGGTGAACTTCGCGCCTACCAGAATGTCCACCGGCTCGCCGTCTTCGCTGCGCCCGATGGTGCGCGAGAAGAAGGGCATCATCAGCGCGGTGCCGTAGGGGAAGTTGAAATAAGGAGCATCCCTCAGGAAGAAGTCTCGCTTCTCCGGGAAGAAGAGTGGGAAGCGTGTGAGATTGATCTGCCGGTCATCCACCTCCGCCTCGGCGAAGTCGGTGTTCACGGTGAGCGTGGCAGTGAGCGCGGGAGTGATGAGCCAGTTCGCATCGAAACCGGCGCGCAGTTCCGTGGAGCTTCCACCATTCACTTCATCGAGATGGCGGAAGACGGTGTACGGCTTGAGTTCGATACCGAGGCCCTGATTGAGCCCGCTCATGCCTTCGAGCTGGGCGATGTCATCCAGCCAGTCGCCTTCGCGTGATTGGGAGGGCTGGGTCCAGCGAATCATCTCCTCCTTTCGGCGAATGACACGCTGCACGTTCACACCCCATGCATCCTTTGCCGGGTCGAAGCTCAATGTGGTGAAAGGGATGCGCAGCTCGGCGGTCCAGCCCTGGGCATCGCGCTGCGCACGCGCATCCCAGATACCATCCCACTCCTTCGCAGTGGAGCCGCCGTGCTCGATGCGGCCATCTGTCATGGCGCCGAGGGGATTCACGGCGAAGAGAAAGCCGTCACGCTCCCTACCAAACGGATCCAGCGCGATCTGCACGTGGTCATCGGCGGGGAAGGATTCATCTTCGAAGGAGTCACGCTGCAGCTCCCTCGCGGTGATGCGGTCGGTTTCCTTGTCCTCCGCGCGGATGGCGATGTACAAGTAGCACCCATCGTGGGCAAACTTCACCTCCGTGGCCGCGCTCGGGGTCGCGCCCTCCTTGGGGAAAACCTGGCTGAAGGCGGTGACTGCCGCGGCCTTTTCCCAGCAGGGATCATTCAGCACCCCATCAAGCTCCGGCGGCGCGATACCTTCCTTCAAATCCAAAGCCTTCACCCGCGGACTCTCAGCATGCAGATGATGCTCCAGACTGAGCAGGCAGCCAATGAGGACAAGGAAGTGCTGACGCAGGAAGAAAATCACCAGGAAGACTGAAGGTCACCTTCGGTGCCGGAGGTGGGTGCTGGAATGGTGGAGGTTTGGGAAATCAGCCCGGAAGGGGCTGGGACGGTAAGTTGCAGGTCAGAGAAACAGCGAATGCTCGAATGAGCGCGTCATGTTGGACTGATGTTGAGGTCTTTAGCAGCAGAACTCTTGAGCAGAGAGCTTCGAGAGGCTGCACCTCTATTGCGACAATATCTCAACAGCAATCGAAAGATGAGCGTTATTGAGACAAATTCTCGTTACCGAACGCTTTTTGCCCTCTCCTCGGAAGATGTGGACAGGCGCTGTCCTTGCGCAAGAGAGTCTCGCCACCTGATACCTCCCTCGATATCAAAGTGGCTACCACGTAAGGATTCGAACCTTAACAAAGAGAACCAAAATCTCTTGTGCTACCGTTACACCACGTGGCAGTTGGTGGGGAAAAAGGAGGCCCAAAGTACCCGGTTTGCCCCTGCGTGCAAGGAGGAATTGACGTCAGGAGCGACACACGAGGCTTCAATCCCGCAACGCCTGCGCCGGTTCCACCTTCGCGGCGAGCCAGGCGGGGATGACAGAGGCGAGGGAGCTGAGGAGGAAGGCACTGCCGCAGATGAAGGCCACGTCGCCCGGGAGGATTTTGGCGGGCAGATCGATCAAGCCGTAGATTTCTGGATTGAACATGTCCATGCCCATCCACTCGCCCAGCTTGTTTTTGATCGTATTGATGTTGCTTGCGATCAGGATGCCGAGGCCGAGGCCCAGCACGGCACCCGCCGCGCCCACGATCATGCCTTGGATGATGAATACCGACATGGTCTGGCCGACACGAGAGCCGAGGGCGGCCACGATGCCAATCTCACGCCGCTTCTGCACGGTCACGGTGATCATGGTGTTCATCACGCAGAAGGCAGCCACAATCATGATGAAGAAGAGAATCACATACATCATCATGAGCTCAGTCTGCACCGCACTGAAGAGAGCCTGGTGGGCCTCTGTCCAGGTGTAGGCATCCCAGCCGGGAGGGATGACACCGGACTTCATCAACTGGTCACGAATCGCTCCGGCCTGGTAGGGCTCGTTCAACTCGATGCCGATGCTGGAAATGCCGTCTCCGAGATCACGCATTTCCTGAGCCCGCCCCAGAGGTACGATGGCCAGCGGCACCTTGCTCGAATCTTGGAATTGTGGTGGCTCGATGATGCCGGTGATGGTGAGCTCCTGGGGAATGGTGAGATCCTTGAGCTGTTTGTACGCCGTTTGCTTTTGGTCCTCAGGCAGCTCATCGATTTGCCGAGTCAGGTTTACTATCTGCTTGAGATTGGTCGGAGCCCATGCGGTGATGGTGTCGCCCACCTTGAGTCCCCAGGGATCGGCCAGCTTGGAATCCAGCACGATGCTGTCTCCGGAAAGCTCCATGGAGGCGCCTTTCTCCTTTCTCAGGAAGTCCTTGTGCTTGGCCGCAAGACGATTGCCATCGGTGCCGTCCAGTCCCCACATGGCAGTGATGGACATGCCGGTCTCAGATTCCACCAGGAGCAGGCCACGCACCATGGGCGTGGCACTGGCCACGCCGGGAGTCTTTTTGATTTGCTCCAGAATCTCGCGCCATGGTTTGTCCGTCGCATCCTTTGGGCGATGATTGGAATCCATCATGGAGGTGCCGTAACGGTCCTGCGCCTCGATGTGGGTCTCATACCCGGCGGCGAGTTCCTTCATCTGCGCGTGGAACCCGGCCATGACCGCAATCACCACGATGAGCAGGGCGACGCCGAGGCTCACGCCGAGGACGGAGATCACCGTGATGACAGACACGAAGGTCCGCTTCGGCCGCAAGTAGCGAAGAGCGAGGTAGAGGCTGAAGTTTTTCGTCACGCGGTAAAGAGCGCCTTGGGGGCGGCGCAGTGTGAACGGGAGGCGGGCGAATGCAACCGCCGTTCCGCGTGGCTACACAAACAGGTCCGGTACGGTGAACTCCACCATCGAGCGATGATGCTTCCACGCGCCGTCAAAGGCGAGGTGCCGGGTCACATCACAGGGCACCACCACACAGCGCATGCCGGCGGCATGAGCGGCGCGCAGACCGTTGAGCGAATCCTCCAGCACAATAGCCTCCGCAGGGTCCACGCTCAAAGCGGCGGCCGCGTGCAGAAAGAGGCTGGGATCCGGCTTGGCCTTGCCCGTGTCTTCCAGGCAACTCACGTGGCTGAAGTACGACCGCAGTTCCAGGCGGTCGACCCAGCCGTCCACCCAACTGTGGCTCGAGCTGCTGGCCACGGCACACACGAGGCCGTGCTCATGCGCCTCCCGCAGTCGCTCGCGCACGCCGGGCATGGGTTGCTTGTCCATCAGGATGTCATTCACCCTCTTGCGGCGCCTGTCGGTCAAGGTCGCCCAGTCCAGCGCGCGCCCGAGGAATTGCTCCAGCTCCACCTTCGGGTCGAAGTCACTGCCCACGTACTGCGCCCATGTTTCAAGGGTGAGCGGAATTCCATGATCCTCATAGATCTCCCGCCAGGCATCAAAGATGGCCACCTCGGTATCGAGGATGAGGCCGTCGAAATCAAAAATCAGGGCGCGCACGCCGCCTTTCGCTGCTGGTAGAGCCATTGGGGGCAAGGAAGGTCGGGCAGTGAGCGCGATTTGCAAGCTGAGGATGGACATCTCAAGGACGGCCATTCATCCCCTGGATGATTTGCACCAGGGGAATCAGCATGGCCAGCCAGACGACCACAACATGAATTGCGAGGAATATCAGGGCCAAACCCATCACTGTGATCGGCCAGAGGGAACGCCGATACATCACCATCACGGTACAAGCAGGGAGAGACACCAGCGTGAGTACCAGAAAAGGAAGCATGCCGGCAGACACCCTCCCATAGGACAAAACCATCTGCGTGAGCTGGGGAGCCTTGCTCGCAGACCCCAGCATGTCCTCGAAAACACGCGCCATGGGTGACAGCAACAGCACGGTGGCAAGATTTGCCACTAGAAGCCCTGCCATCAGGGTGCCCAACACCGCAAACAAGCCAACCCGGAGCACACGTATCTCACGTTTCAGTTGCAGCCACGCTGCGCTTTCGTCTTCCATGGGGATGAGGCAATCAGAACCACGACTCACGTTCAAGATTATTCCACGCGTTCCGGGAGTTACGGGACCTCACAATGTGAGCTTGTTCGCATCGATGTTCTTGCTAACGATGACAGCATGGATCCCGAGCGCGCGCCGCGGTTTTCCCCAGTCGAAGCCATTCGCAAACGACCGGGCATGTACATCGGAGATCCGTGCGAGCAAGGCATCGAGCACCTCATCTACGAGTTGGTGGCTAACAGCATCGATCTCTTCCTGTCCAGAAAGGCCACCAAAGTCAGTGTCACCATCAACGGGACCAGCATCTCGGTGAGCGATGATGGACCTGGACTGCCATTCGATCATGTTGAAATGAATTCCGTTCCCAAGGCGGTGCACTGGCTCACCCACCTGCACGACACGCCGACGGCAGATGGACATGCTCCTCACGTACACTTGAATGCCACCGGAGTGGGTCTGGTGTTGGTGAACGCCCTTTCCGCCAATCTCAAGGTGGTGTCCCACCGGAATGGAATACGGTGGGAACAGCACTTTGCCAAAGGAGAGATTGTCGGCGCTCCCATAACAAGCGTCTCCTCCGCGAAAGGCACATCGATAACATTCACGGCGGATCGTGATGTTCTCCAAGCCTCACTGCCCCGCATGCATGTGCAGCGGCGCCGGTTGTTTGATGTGGCGCATCTCTTTCCGGGAATGAAGGTCCAGTTGGGCGATGAGACATTCCACGCGCCCGGCGGGCTCGCGGACTATGTGCAGTTCCTGGCATCACAAAATGAAGACCTGTGCCATGCCTCCGAGCCTTCAAGGTTGCTTCATGTACGGCACGAGTCGGATGAGTTGACCGTGGAGGCCGCCGCAGTGGGTTCGTCCGCGAAATGCCAATGGCTCTCCTGGTGCAACGGCACTGGGACTCGTCTGCATGGCACGCATGTGGATGGATTTCGTGATGCGCTGCGGCGCAAGGACTGGACTCCCGCCGTTGCGATGATCAGCGCCATCATGAAAGAGCCGCGTTTCTCCGCTCCCATGCGAGCCAAGGTCGTCAATAAGGAGTTGCGTGGTCAGGTACGCCAGGTCGTTTTGGAAGCGATGAGGGAAGCGGGGATTTTGTGAATTGTTGTGCAATCGAAGAACGGCAGATCATCCGTTGGATAAGCCGCTGACTTCGCACGTTTGCGGTTGTGGGGGACGGCATCCTCAGGGGGCCTGCCACGGTTCACGCTGAGGGCAGCGTGAGCCACTTTGGCGAAGCCACGTTTCGTGCACAAGATCTCGTCTTTTACTATCCGTGGCATCACACCACATCAGTGTGTGATGGTCCTCGGAACGCGTTAGGTCCACCGGCCCTGGGAGCGCTGGCCTCTGGCCGGCGTGTTATTCGCTGGCCACGTGAATACGCCGGCCGGAGGCCAGCGCTCCCAGGGCTGTAGTGATGATATTCGAGGTGGAGGCTTACTTCTTCCCGCTCACGGGTGTTGGAGTCCACTTGAGATGCTTCTTGAGAAACGCATAGGTGCCCACGCCGTTAATCGTGTGGGGTCCGTTGAAGTACTCGATCTCGGTCTTGTCGCCAATGCCGAGTTTGACGTAGTGGCGCTGCACCTTGGCGTATTCCCAGGCGACCCATTCATCGATGGCGACGCCGTCATCGTGGCCGCGCTCCACCATGAAGGGGCGCGGGGCAATGAGGACGGCCATCTCGGCGTAGTTGAAGGTGCGGCCGAGGTTCCACTCGAAGATCTCGTACTCGCGATTGAAGAGGTAACTCGCGCGATGGTCGGTGGTCATGTTCTTGCGGATCCACTCGTTGAAATCGCCGGAGCAGATGGAGAGGCAGTAGCCATCCAGCACAGCGGGAATGCGCATGGCGCTCTTTCCACCGTAGCTGAGGCCGTAGAAGGCGATGCGTGAGGGGTCCACATTCGGCTGCGTGGCGAGCCACTCGAGAATGCGCTGGTGCTGGCCGATGATGACGGTGAAGAGCGTCTTGCCCATGAGGTTGAGCTTGCGCTGCACCACCCGGAAGTTGTCCTGCCCCCGGTAGAAGTTATGCGGGGAGAAGGTGATGTAACCCTGCCGGGCGAGATTCGCCGCAAAGCCCTTATAGGGTTTCCAGGCCTTGCTGTTCTGGTCTTCATTCACCACGTCCTCGGGGAGTCCTTCCAAGCCATGCTGGCAGACCACCACGGGGCGCTTCTCCCCTTTCTTGATGCCCTTGGGCACGAGGAGGTAGCCCCAGGCCGGGACGTCCGGCCAGACATCCAGCATGACTTCGTACGCGGTGAATTTCTCATTGGCATACAAGAAGCGTGAGCGTGGATTTGCAGGCACGGAGGGGTCTGGATTGCGGCCGATGACGTCATTCCAGAAATGCTCGCGTTGTGGTTTCGTGGCCTCCTCATATTTCTCCATGGGAGTGAGCGGCAGCTTCTTCCAGAAGGTGGCGGTGCGCTCGTCCTCACACACCTGGAGGAGCCGCTGGGTGTACCGCTCCAGCTCGCGCACCTGGCGCTCCTGCCGGTCCTTGTCCTCGGGCAGCGGATGGCGGCTCATGCGCAGGGGCGAGGGCGCTGCCCGAGCGGTGAGTTTCAGGGTCTTCAGCAGCCAGCCCGTGGCGATGGTGGGATAGGGTGTATCCTTCCCCTCGGCCTCTTCCTCAGCGACGACGAAGCGCAGGCTGCGGTCGAACTTCCCCTGGGTGAGCTTACGCGCGCGGTTCACTTCGTTGCGCACCTCATTCACCAGCGGTGTGACCAGGCTGCCGGGTGCGACCTTGGTCCCGGTGACACTGGGCACTTCTGGATACAAACCGTGCGCGATGATGAGCTGTCGTGGCAGCACAAGGGAAGCGATCTCCGCATCGCCAAATTCCTTCAACAGTCCCTGCACATTCCGGCAGATGGGCTGGCTCCACACGTCATCGCGATTCTCAAACGCGCCGCACACGAGGGTGGCATCCACACGGGTGTCGATGGCTCCCGCAAAGAGAGCCAGCAATCCGCCTTCACCATATCCCACGACGGCCACGGGCGCATTCCCCCGGCCGCTCATCCACTCCACCAATCCAAGCACTTTCTGAAGCTCATACCCGATGAGGTGACGCCCCATTTCAAACGACTGGCGGTAGATGTACTCGCGGTGGGGAAGTTCCGCCTTGATTCCGATGGCGTCATTTCCCGAGAACTCCGCCTCGCGATTGATGAGCGCGGGAATGACCACGTCACACCCGGCGAGGGCCAGCTCATGCGCGCACTGGCCGAGCGCTTCCTGTCCCTTGATGAGACCGGCCACCTCCTCCGGAGTCTGTCCAGCATCCGGCAGGAGAACGATGCGGGCCTTGGGCTCGCCACGCTGCTTGAGGTAGATGCCCTCGCCATTCACGCCTTCCAGCACCGGCCAGCGCACCACATGCACCTCATAAGTCTGCGCCTCCGCCACCTGGGAGCCGCGATCCGTGGTGGTCACCAGTTCCAGACCGGAGAAAGGCTTCCGCTTGTCCTCCTCCAGCACGCCGAGGATGCGGCGCAGGTGCTGGCGGTTCGGCTCGACGGATTTGTCATAGGCTTCCGGCGAGGAAAAATCCCGCTGCCAGAGGGCCTCGCGTTTCCCCGCAGCTTCCTGAATTTCACGCATCACCGCGCGGTCAATGCCCGCCACCATGGCGACGGAGCGCTCATCTCCCGTCGCGGGCTCCAGGGGTGCAGTACCCGCCAGCGACGGCAGCTGTGCCTGCGCCTGCCCTTGTATCTGTGGCGGTTGCGTTGGCTGGGTGTACCCGGGTTGGGCCAGGGCGACGGCGGCCACGAGAAGGGCGGTGAGAGGCGGGCGCATGGAGCAAAGCGAATCAAATGGACATGGTCGCGTCAAGCATCCCGTCCCAGTGGAGTGAGATTCGTAGGACACCTCGCGAGATAAGTACGGCAGCGCGAAGGCGGGTCACACTTGCCCTTCCTTTCCTTGCAAAATGGCCGCACTCCCGTTTCAATCTCCCCATGCGTCGCATTGTCCCCCTCCTCCTCCTGGCTCTGGCCCCCCTTTTCATGGGCATGAGCAAGAAGCCGAAGTTCACCATCAGCATCCATGCCCAGGCGGAAGAGATGGATGTGCCCCAGACGATGTTCCCCGTGAGCGTCGGGGGAAAGCAGATGGTCTTCAAAAAGCTGGCTGAAATCACCCAGGAGAATGTGGTGGCCTTTCACCCCTTCCCGGCGGACAACGGTAATGGCATGGGTGTGGCGCTCCAGCTCGAGGTGCGCGGACGCGGCACACTCGAAATGGCCACCCGCATGCGGCAGGGTGAACTCCTGATCGCCATGGTAAACGGCAAGCCGGTGGACTACTCCCAGATCACACGCCCGGTGTCTGATGGACTGTTCACCATCTGGCAGGGCGTCCCGGAGGAAGTCATCGTCGAGATGGACAAGAAGATCCGCCGCATCAAGCCGGGCGGACCTCCGACCATGTCGACGGACATGGAAATGGTCCCCTCCACCCGCAAGGAGCGCAAGAGGGCGAAGCAGGAGGCTGACCGCCTGGAAAAAGAAGCGGAGAAGGCGCGCAAGGCCGGCAAGCCCGTGGAGACTGAAATCCCCAGCCTGCCCGCTGGCAATGTCAGCAGCCAGATGCCGGTGGAAGGGGGAGCACCTCCCGGAGCCCCCACGACGCCCGGCGTGCCCCCGCAGCAACAGCAACCCGCGGCACCCGCCATGCCCACCCGGCCCGCGCCCCCTGCCTCGCTGCCGCCACTGCCACGGTAAGCGGACCAGTCAACCCAAGGCACCGGCACGCATGCGCGCTGCACACGGCACGACCGTGCAGACGTGCCGACTGGCGGGAAATGGCAACCCGCTGGGGTCCACCACGCATGTGTGGACGGCCAAAATCCGCTATCGCTTCGATACGTTGCGGTCCGGCATCATTCCCGCTGCCAGCTTTCCACGCCGTCCTGCGTTTTCCCTTTCTCTGACATCTCATGCGCTTCACGCCTCTTCCCCTCCTGCTGACTCTCCTTCTCGCCACGGCCACCGTCACGCTCACGGTGACGATGCGCGTGGATGCCCAGACTCCCGGCGCAGCTTCGGCTACGGCCCCGGGTGCCAGCATGACACTGCGGCTGCCCACGGATAATGACGCGCTCTTCCGCAATGACGGCCCGGGATTCTACATGTTCGTAGACCGCGATTTCGAGAAGGAGAAGTCCACACCGTGGGAGGGAGGGCAGTTCGGCTTTGTGCGGGGCCCCGTCCGCTTCGGCCCGCAGGTGGTGCAGATGCACTTTCATGAAGGCATCGACATCGCTCCGGTGCATCGCGATGCCTCAGGCGAACCGCAGGACAAAATTTACAGCATCTCGGCTGGCGAGGTGGTGCATGTGTCAGACTCGCCCGGCGCGAGCAACTACGGTCGCTACATCGTCATCCGACATGACTGGGGGCAGGGGCCTTTCTATTCGCTGTATGCGCACCTGAGCGGTTGCCTCACGACCGTGGGCGCGAAGGTGGAACCGGGGAGTGTGATCGGCGTGATGGGCCACACTGGCGCGGGCATCGACCGTCGCCGCTCGCATGTGCACGTGGAGGTGAACATGTTCCTCAGCAGCCGCTTCGAGGAGTGGCATTCAAAGAACTTCCGTCCCAGCCCGAATCACCACGGCGTGTACAACGGGCTGAACCTCTCCGGCATGAACGTCGCCGGTCTCTTCCTGGAGCATCGTAAGAATCCCGCACTGACGGTGGCCGACTTTGTGAAGTCCGGCCCTGAAGGGTTCAAGGTGGTGACGCCGCGCAAGGGTGAACCGGAAATCGTGAAGCTGTACCCGTGGCTGGGTCAGGGGCTGGAACAGAGCTCGCCCTCCTGGGAAATCACGCTCAGTGAGTCCGGCCTACCCATGAGCGTGAAGCCGAGCTCCCTGACGGTAAATAAACCCACCGTGACCTGGGTGCGGGATGTGGGCATTCCCCATGCGTACCACTGCCGCGGCTATGTGTCAGGCAGTGGCAACACCGGCACGCTGACTTCGGGCGGCGCGAGATTGGTGGAACTGATCACCGGTGACTTCGCCGCGCCAGCGCCGATGCCGGAGAAGCCGACGGTGAAGAAGAAAAAGAAGTGAGGATGCGCCTCCATGCAAAGCGGTGGCAGGATCAAGGATTTCAACACAGAGGCACAAAGACGCAGAGGAAATTGAGGGATAGCTCAGATCGAGTAGTGGCAACCAAAACCATGGCTCAACAACTGCTCAGCCATCGCTCAACCACCGCAAACTCTTCTACGCTTCTTTCCGCTGCGCCCACTTCTTTCCTGCGGCGAGGGCTTTGAGTGTGTCTTTCAGGCGCTCCTGTTGCGTCTCTTCGCGTTTCGCGGTGCTCACCCACACCATGTACTCGCGCTGATAGGTGGGCTTCAGGCTCGTGAAGAAGGCGGCGGCTTTCTTGTTCTTCTTCAATCCTTCCTCCAGCAGTGGCGGCATGGGCCAGGGTTCGCGCTTTACCTTCGGCGGAGGTGGCAGTGCGGGCTGGGTATCGAGTGCCACGGCGGCGTGCACGAGGGCACGCAGTGCGCCTTTTTCCAATTCATCGAGTGACTTCACCTTGATGCCGCGGATGCCCATGTTGCCCTCACCGTGGTTGAAGAGCTTCGCGGCATCGTTCAGCTCCCCGCCACGGTAGAAGCAGATCTCGGCATGGTCCGTGAAGGCGCCGAGGGAGACCACGCGTTTCTTCCGCGAGTAGCAGAGCATGTTGCTGTTGATGGACTCGGTGAGGTCCGGCTCCCAGCGGAAGATCCACTCGCGCAGCTCCTCACACAGCGGCTTCGAGTACGGCGGGCAGGTGGCAATCCACTCGTCCGGGTCCTGGGTACGTGAGGCGCGGCAGTCCATGCCCCAGTGGTAGCGCAGCGTGCGCCCGGCTCAAGCAAACACCGTCTGCCCGAGGGTGACGCCGGGCAGGCGACCCGCCGTCTTCCGAATGAGTTCCTGCGTGGTCTCCCAATCCATGCACTGGTCGGTGATGGACTGACCATAGACGAGGCCTTCACGTGAAGACCCGAGATTCTGCGCGCCGGCCACGAGATTACTCTCCAGCATGGCGCCGATGATGCCGCGGGTGCCGGTGACACGCTGGCGCACAATCTCCCGGAAGGTATCCGGCATACGCGTGCAGTCCTTGCCGCAGTTCGCGTGGCTGGCATCGATCATCACCACGGGAGGCAGCTTGTGCTTCTCCAGGGCAGCGAGTGCGGATGATACGGAGTCTGCATCGAAGTTCGGTCCATCCTCGCCACCGCGCAGGATGAGATGGCTCGCGGCATTGCCGGTGGTATTCACCACGCTCGCGCGTCCATCCTCACTGATGCCCAAAAAAGTCTGCGGCTGGGTCGCGGCCTTGATGGCATTGATGGCGGGCAGCACCGCGCCGGAGGTGGCGTTCTTGAACCCCACCGGCATGGAGAGGCCGCTGGCCATCTGCCGGTGTGTCTGCGACTCCACCGTGCGCGCGCCGATGGCGCTCCAGCAGGTGAGGTCCGCGATGTATTGTGGTGTGATGGGATCCAACATCTCCGTGGCCGTGGCCACGCCGCAGTCCAGCACATCCCGCAGGAAAGTGCGGGCCAGGCGCAGGCCGCCTGGGATGTCATTCGTGCCATCCAGGTGCGGGTCCATGATGAGCCCCTTCCACCCCAGGGAGGTGCGTGGCTTCTCAAAATACACACGCATCACCAGCAGCATGCGTTCCTTCACTTCCTGAGCCAGCGTGGCCAGGCGCTCGGCATACTCGCGACCCGCCTTCAGCTCATGGATGGAGCAGGGACCCACGATGACGAGCAGTCGTTCATCCTTACCGCTCAAGATATTCTCGATCTCGCCACGCGCCTTTGCCACAAATTCCGCATGCGTCTCGGTGCGCGGAATCTCCCGCACCATGTCCTGCGGCGCAGGCAAGGCGGTATTCGTGACAACATGAAGGTCTGTAACGCGGGGCATGGCTTGGGTTTCGGCAGTGACTCGGACTCTATCTTGGGCGTTCACTCTTTATAAGGAAAATCGTGCGAAACGCGGCGGCGGATGCGCCGCAATAGGGCTTTCAGCGAAGTCGACCCCTACAGGCTTTGTCAGTTCCCACCATTCCAACATTCCCCTACTCCACCGCTCCATTCCCCGTCGTATCCCCGCTTGTCATTCCCTGCCTGCCACGCTACCGCAAACGATGCCCCCCCGCGCTTCGGCTTCCAAGTCCTCCAATACGCTGCTGCTCATTCTCGGCTATGTCGCCGGGGTGCTGCTGTTGGGGGCGCTGCTGGCGCCGCCGCTTTTCTTCGCGGCGAAGAGTGTAGTCCAGAACTCACCAAACAGCTTCCTCGCAGGCATCCTGGAAGGGAAGGAATTCCCTGGCTACTTCAATCGCGCCGTCCTCCTCGCCGCCGTACTGGGCCTGTGGCCGCTGCTGAAGGCGCTGCGCATGAAGTGGCACGAGATTGTGGGCGAGACACAACTGTCGCGCGGCGCCGGTGAGACGGCCCTCGGATTTTTCACGGCGCTCATCTTCATCGCCCTCATGGGCGGGTTTTGCTGGTGGGTAGAGGCATGCCGCATCCACCCCACCGCGAAGTGGGGCAACCTTTTCAAACCCCTCCTCTCTGGATTCAGCGTGAGCATCATTGAGGAGTTCCTGTTTCGCGGCGCGGTTCTGGGCATCCTGTGCCGCTCGCTGGGCACTCGTGCCGGGCTGTGGTGGACCACCGGCATCTTCGCCTTTGTGCATTTCCTGAAGCCCCCGATCGATGGCGCGCTTCCCGATGCATCCGTCACGTGGACGAGCGGCTTCTGGGTGATCACGCAACTCTTCCGCGGCTTCGGTCGCTGGGAGAATTTTGTGAGCGAGTTCCTGCTGCTCGCCGCCGTGGGCTGGGTGCTGGGCCGCGCGCGACTCTCCACCGGCGGCCTGTGGCTCTCCATCGGCTTGCACGCCGGGTGGGTCTCCGGCATGAAGTACTTCGGCGGCGTGGTCTTCACCTCCAAAGCCTTGCGTGAGGGGGAGTTTGTCCCCTGGATGACGCCAAACACCTGCCGCGCCATCGTGAGTCCCATCGTCGGCATCGTGCCCCTCATCGCCGTGCTGCTCACCGGCGTCGTGGTGCTGGTGATCGTGCACTGGGGGAAGGGCGGAAGGACGGAAGGCGGGAAGTAGGCAGGCCGGCAGTGGGAGAGCGTATGCCCACGTGCAGATGCATCCCTCCTCAAAAATTCGTTGCCACTGCGCCGCCCCACCGCCACCTTCCGCCTCACGACATACTCACTCATGCCTGAGTGGCGGAATTGGTAGACGCGCCAGACTTAGGATCTGGTTGGGAAACTAGTGCAGGTTCGAGTCCTGTCTCAGGTACTTTGGTGAACATGACCTTCACCGGGGCATCGCCAGCCACGGTATAGGATGGTATAATATAAACAGATATACCTAGGCATGCCCGGCTCCGGTGTAGCTGCAGGCACCTCGGACCCGCAGAGCACACGCTCCCCCTCCCTCCACGGGTGGCAAATGCGCCAGGCGGTGCTCGATATAGCCCATCTTTCCACCCCTTGTATGGGGGCAATCCTGCAATATCAGCACAACTACTGTGCCGGAATTGCCTGAGGACTAAAGGTTTTTTCCGATGTCCTAACCTTTGCATTGCAAAATTAACAAATTTGTTAATAATCTCCACATGCAGCAGGATTTTGAGAAGCAGGCAGGCCTGCAGGCCCAACAGATGATCGAGGCTGACTTCGTCAACCCTCCGAGCCTGACCGACCTCGCGAACGCGTCCGGCATCAGCCCGTATCAGATGAGCCGCCTGTTCTACCGGGTGAATCAAATCACGATTCCCCACTACATCCGCAAACTGAGAACTGACCGGGCTGAGGAACTGCTGCGCACCACAAACCGCGCCATCGGACAGGTGGCTACGGAGGTGGGCTACATGAGCATTTCCGCCTTCTGCCGGGCCTTCTTTCGAGAAAAGGGAAAGTTGCCGAGCGACATGCGACGTGACCCCTCAGACCAGCTGCGCGAGCGTCGTGCCGCGGCTCTGACCGGCGGTTTTGCTGCGTAAGCTGAGCAGGGTGGTAGGACCTGATTTTGTTTGGAGGGGTGTCACCTCGCAAAAGGGACAAGAACGTCCCACCCTTTGAGAACGGCGCCTCTGCCGCCATGGGCATCGTCGTCCCCGTTGCGTTCCTCCATCATCGGAGGTAACAAGCAAAAACAGCGCTTCCGGGCTCCGGGCCGCTTGTGCTAGGGTTGCCGGGATTCGCTGGCAGACCGTCGCCGGCGCCCTGTTGCAGCACCCATGAATATCCTCATTGTCGAAGACGACCGACGCAGCCGCGACTCCCTCGCGAGGGGACTGCGCGAGTCCGGCTATGAGGTGACCACTGCGGACAATGGGGAAACTGGCCTGCAGGCGGCCCTGGAGCGTACGCATGACCTGATTGTGCTGGATATCATGCTGCCCGGCCTTGATGGGTGGCAGGTGCTGGAGCGCGCACGCGCCGCGGGCGTGCAGGTGCCTGTGCTCTTCCTCACGGCGCGGGATGCGGTGCAGGATCGCGTGCGTGGATTGGAGCTCGGCGCGGATGATTACCTCGTGAAGCCCTTCGCGTGGGCGGAGTTCCTCGCGCGGGTGCGCACGGCACTGCGTCGCGTCACAACGACGGCGGTGACGGCGGCCCAGACGCCCGCTGCGCTCAAGGAAGTCATCAAGGTGGCGAACCTCGAACTGGACCTGCCCGGCATGAAGGCGCGACGCGAGGGCAGGATGATCGATCTCACGGCGAAGGAATTTCAACTGCTCAGCCTGCTGGCACGGCGCACGGGTGAGGTGGTCTCCCGCAGTACCATCGCGGAGATGGTGTGGGACATCAATTTCAGCGCCGATTCCAACGCGGTGGACATGGCCATGGGACGTCTGCGGCGCAAGGTGGACGAGCCCTTCAAGAACCGACTCATCCACACCCACCGTGGTCTCGGTTACAGCCTGGAGGACCGTGGAGATGGCTGACGCTCCATCGCCAGCAGCAGCTTCCATGCCCCCGCCGGCATCAGCGTGGCACACCCACGCGACGGCACTCACCACGCGCCTGGTCGCAGGCTACGTGCTGGTGGCACTCATTACGTTGTCCTCAGGGGCCGCCTTCCTGTACCACCGGCTGTATGAAAGTTTCGAGGAGGAGGATACCGAGTTTCTGGATGCGCACATCAACACCCTGCGCGCTGAAATGGCCAAGGTGCCCACGAACATACCCGCCGCGAAGGAACTGATTGCCAAGTCGCACACGTATCGCACGATGGATGCGCTGTTCGGCCAGATCCGAACTATTGGGGGCAAGGTGATTGTGGAAGCGCCCGGCTTCAACGAACTGGTACCGGACGACAGTGCTTTCCCGCCCCCCATTAGAAAGGATGAGGAACTCACCAATGCGGTGCGCTACCGGACGTCGCCCTCCTCCCCTATGCTGCTTCTTGCCTCTGCGGAGGTGAGGCGAGAGCAGACGAATGTCCTGCTGATCTACCGCGTCGCGCTGGATGTGAGCCATATCGATGACTGGATGCGCGAGTTCCGCAATGAGCTCATCTGGGTGGTGCTGGCGGGAACCACGCTCTCGGGCATTCTGGCGTGGTTGATCACGCGTCGGGGCCTGCGCCCCCTGCACCAGATCACTGCGGCCATGAAACGCGTGGGTGCGAGCGGCCTGGATGAGCGCCTGGGGCACAACCCATGGCCCAGAGAACTGGCGGACACGGCAGGCGAGTTCGACCTCATGCTGGAGCGTCTGCGTGAGGCCTTCCACCGGCTCACCCAGTTCTCCGCGGATGCCGCCCATGAACTGCGTACCCCGCTGAATGGGCTCATGATTTCCACCAGCCTCATGCTCGCCCAGGACCGTGATAGCGAGGAATACCGTCACGCCCTCGCCACCAATCTGGAGGAGTATGAACGGCTCAAGCGCATGGTGGACAGCCTGCTCTTCATCGCGCGTGCGGACAATGCAGAGGCTGTGCTCAAGAGATCCAATGTAAACATGGCCACTCTGGGCGCAGAGGTACTGGACTTCTTTTCCGCACTGGCGGAGGAGCGCCACGTCACTCTGCGGGTCGTCGGCCAGGGCACGGCCTATGGCGATGTGACGCTGCTGAGACTGGCGCTTTCCAATCTTGTCTCCAATGCGCTGCGGCACACACCCTCCGGCGGCAGCGTGCAGGTCACCATTGGCGAATCGCGCGAGTTCTGCCGCATCGATGTGAGCGATACCGGTACCGGCATCCCCGCGGAGCACCTGCCGAAGTTATTCGATCGATTCTACCGCGTGGATGCGGCACGCACCGTCTCGCAGGAAGACGGCGGCACCGGTTTGGGACTCGCCCTGGTGAAGACTGTGGTACATCTGCATGGCGGCACCATCACCGTGATCAGCAACGTGGGCTCCGGCACCACGATGACCCTCACTTTCCCCAGCGGTGGAGGAAGCCAGCGGCAGGAGGATAAACCCGCCGTAGAAAACGCAGGCGAAGCCGGAAGGAATTTAGGGTGATACCCCTGTCGAAGAACTGGAACAGCATTTCGTGAGCCGTGACCGCGATGTGCTGACGGCCGGCACACGGCACAAGAGGGCGCAGCAAAACAGCGCCGAACCTCTCTCTCTCTGCTGTTACGCAACGGCGTATGCCTAAGGCCTGTCCTCAAGCCCCCAGACATAGACCGTGGGCGCTTCCGCGTCTCGCAGGTCCCACAGAACATTGTTCACGGTGAGCTGCAAGGGGCTGCCATCCGGGAGCAGGACCTGGACCATGTCCCCGACACGAGGTGCTGCCGGCAACTCCATATCCGCTGCCGTACTGGCCTCTCCGCTGGATTCTGTGAGGTGAAAGAGAACGCGCATGGAGAAAATCCTAAAGACCTCAGGCCCGGGAGTCGAGAAGGAAATGGGTGACAGAGTCCGGGGATGCCCCAAAAATCTGCAAGGCGGGCACCACACGCGCCAAATCCACAGTGGCGAAGAAGAAAGGATTGCCTGATGGGAACCTTATTCTGTCGCCACTCAGTGCACTTTCCCTCCTCTTCATGGACCCCAATTACTTCAGCTCCCTGTATCCGTCCGTTGAGCATCTGCGCAACCGCACACGGCAACGGTTGCCACGCTTCGTCCTGGAGTATTTGGAAGGCGGCTGCTTCTCAGAGATCAATCTACGGAGGAACACGGATGAGATTCGCGAGGTGCAGCTCCGCCCCTACTACCTGCGTGAATATGGGGGCAGTGACCTGAAGACGGAACTCTTCGGCAAGACTTACGATGCCCCCTTCGGCATCGCGCCCATCGGATTGCAGGGACTCATCTGGCCGAAGGCCACGGAGATTCTTTCCAGCGCGGCCTACAAGGCGAACGTGCCCTTCATCCTCAGCACGGTGGCCACGGCGAGCATCGAGACCGTGGGAGAGATCACCCAGGGGCAGGCGTGGTACCAGCTCTACCACCCCACGAAGGAGAGCCTGCGGGACAAACTGCTGAAGCGCGCTGAGGAGGCCGGCATCTCCGTGCTGGTCATCCTCGCAGACACCCCCACCTTTGCCTACCGGCCGAAGGAGATTCGCAATGGCCTCTCCATCCCGCCGAAGATGACGCTGCGGAATATTTTCCAGATGATGCTGCACCCCACGTGGTCCTTCAGCCAGCTCCGCGCGGGCGCACCACAGTTCAAGACGCTGACTCCGTACATCCCCAAGGGGACGAACATGAAGCACCTGGGCATCTTCATGAACAAGACCTTCTCCGGCAGGCTCAGTCCCTCACGCATTGCGGCCATCCGCGACAAGTGGAAGGGCAAGCTCGTGGTGAAGGGCATCGTAAACGAAGAAGATGCCGAGAAGGCGCTGAGCCTGGGCGTGGATGGACTCATCGTCTCGAACCACGGCGGCCGCCAGCTTGATGCCGGACAGTCCACCATCAAGCCCCTGCAGGAACTTGCGGAGAAATTCGGCCACCGCACCACACTCATGATCGACAGCGGCCTGCGCTCCGGCCCGGATGTGGCCTGCGCCCTAGCCTGCGGCGCGAAGTTTGCCTTCATGGGCCGCACCTTCATGTATGGCGTGGGCGCCCTCGGGAAGAAGGGCGGCGCGCATACCATCACCATGCTGAAACGCCAGATCCAGCAGGTGATGGAACAAATCGCCTGTGAGCGCGTGACAGACTTTCCGAAGCACCTCGTGAAGTGAGGCGGCAGAAATCGATGCGTCGCAGGCTGGTGCAATGCGGGCTTATGCCGCCTTCGAACTGTCGCGCAGTTCCTTCACCTTGTTGTGCACGGCGAGGATGCGCGTGGAGATGGAACTGATGGTGGACAGGGCTTCCGGTGGGACATCGTCGTCCAGGTCTTCGCGGAAGACCTCCAGTGCATGGTCCTCGCCCCGCTCACACTCGGCGAGGATGGCGTGGTCATCTCCGGAGGTAAGTGTGCCTTTGAGATTGATCCATCCGCGATGCAGCGCACCGGTGATGGAGGAGTCCTCTTCGGACTCTGCATGGGCATACTCTTTGAGTTCATGCGCCATTTCCTCCCGCTCCGCGGCAAAGCCGGAGAAGAGGGTTTTCAGGCCGGGATCCTTGACGGATTCGGCAGCCTTGGTGAATCCCTCGACGCCATCCGCGAGGGTCTGCTGGAGTTCTTTAAGAGTCGTGCTCATGCAGTGGATTCGCGCCTGCATCACTTTTGCGCGGTGGCGTGCCACCTTTGTCACCAAAGGGCGAGTGCGTTAAAATGCTCTACTGGCCCACCCGCCGGTAGAAGCGACGCACCGTGCCATCTGCCCTGTAGATGGTAGTCACACGATAGGGGTCAAATTCGTCCGCCTTTGGCAGAATATCGCGAAACTGACGGGCACAGTCTTCCTGCACGGTGCGCAGGAGACGGAGTTTGCCACCCTCCAGGCGATACTCTGCCGCGAATTTGCTGGGGCCGGACCGACGATAGCCGACAAAGGTGCGGGTCTTGGGATCGAAGTGTCCCACGCCCGCATCGTCCAGCATACGACAGCGCTCGAACCTCCTGAGCGTGGGAGAATAGAGAAAATAGATGCGGATCACATATGACGGAGTTCCCGAGACATCACACAAACTGAAGTCGCAGTAACCGTCGCCATCGTAATCATCGGCTTCAAAGCCCGGATTGACTTCCGAAGGATTGAGCTCAATCACGTCAAGGCAGGGAATGCGTTGCGTCGGGATGCGTGGGTTCGAGAATTCGAGACGCAGATGATCCACCAGGGATCCTTCCTTCAACTCGAACTGCAGGGTGGCGGTGGCCTGCCGTATCTTGAAGGCATACTTCGTAGGATACGACGGCTTCCCCTCCGCAAGCACCGGCAGTACCAGAGAGAAAAGAAATGCCAGAAGCGGCACTCCCAGCCTCGTGCGCAGGTGACTCATTATCATCTGTGAAGAGAAACTACCGTAGCCGGACGCGTACTGTCAATCCGGATCCAGGAGAGGTGTCGCTCTGGCTGCGAATCACCCCTCCATTGTACACACACATCCTCACTCCTTCACACCCGCATGCTTCAGCAGGATGCGGCGAACTTCCTCGATGGCAGCGGGATGCTGGTGTGCGCCGTGATGAGTTGGCACGATAAGCTCGCTCTCAGCAGTCGGCATGTGGCTGCTCCAGTAGGGCACAATGCCATCAGAACTCACCGGCCTGGTCTTGTCCTTGTTCCCACCTCTCCCGCGGTCCCCAATGATGGTGTTGTGCGGGATGCCAGGCGTCAGGGGAAACTGATTGATGGCCAGCACGAAGCCATTGTTGGGTGCGAGCGTGTCTACACTGTTGGGAATGCGCCGGAGGGGCATCGCATCGTCGTGCAGCACAACCACATGCATCACCTCCTTGCCGGCTTTCAGCAGTCTCAACGGCGCCCTTACCAGACTCGATCCGATGCGGCCTATCGGGCCCTTGGCCAGGTCTGCTCCCTTCAGCGGCGCGCAGATGAAAATCACACGACCCACTTCCGGCCGATGATTGAAGATGAGCGCATCCGTGAGCAGCTTCTTGGTGTCTTCGGAGATGTCCACCTGTTCCGGTGGCTTGCCAAACATCTGCAGCCACAGCTTGTCACCCACATCGGTAATTAGCAGCCGGCTGATGCAACCACCCATGCTGTGGCCGATGACGACCATCTTCTTCTTGAGCGGGAACCGCTTCTGGATCGCATCCAGCTCATGTCTCAGGATGGCCGCGGAATGCGGATACGGATAGCCGCTGGGATAGCTGAAAAACCAGAACTGGTAGTTCTGGCGGATGTTCGCATCGCCACGCAACGCATTGATCATCGGCGTGTAGGTGGGCGGTGAGGAGTTCAGGCCGTGAATCACGAGCACCACCTTCTTGTTTGGGTCATAGGGCTGCAGGCGGGCGATGCGGGCGGTGTCTGCATACTTCTCCGGGTTGATGAGCCGGGCGAGACCCATCTTCTCCGGCCTCGTGCTGGCGAGCAGCACCGCCACGGGCGTGGAGAAGTCCGCAGCAAGCGGGAACGTGTGTTTGCCGGCGTGCACGTCTTCCGTGGCCAGCGGGTCGTAGAAGGCAATCTCTGCACGAGCGCCCTGGAATCTCACCACCGCTGTCACCCCGTAGTAAGTGCGGGGCAGGAAAAACTCTTCACGTTCGTCTTCGTTCTGTTCCTTGCCAATGGCCACCAGCGGGGCACCGAGGCCGTCCTTGGTGATGTGCTCCTTCACAAACACTCCGCCCACATCAAACTGGTCGGAGGGTTTGAAGTCATACAGTGCAGGATTCCACTTGGCCCGGGAATCGGGCCGGTGCGTCAGCTCCAGCGTGCCGTTCGCCGTGGGTACGGCCAGGGGCTTTGTCCACGGGTCCAGCTTCGCATCCCGAATGATCATGAAGACACGGGACAGGGCAAAGTTGTAGGCATTGCGAGCCTCTTCATTCGTGGGATCGCGGTCCAATTCTGCCTGGGCGACCCGTGCCGCGGAGAGGGAGCGGCCCAATGCCTCCATGGGCTCCCGGCGGCTGTTTCTCGTCACATCGATGAGGTCCTTCTCCACGGAGAGCAGTGCTCCGACTGCCGTGCGCACCGGGCGGAATTGGGGGCGCCTCTCGGTGACGGTCGCATAGCGCGCGCAACTGCTGAGGGTGAAGCACGCGAGGAGGGCAAGGACTGGCCAAAGGGTCGGGGCGGGCTTCATGAGAAGGAATGGAAAGCAAGAAATGCGGAGTGAGGCGGCGTGCGTTTTGCGATGATACATGCGCGCCTTCGCATGTGGCGAGGCAAAATCCATACAACCAAGGTGCAACTTGCATGAACTGCGCCCATGGCAAGTGAACAGCATCAAAATATTGAACACACGCCGCGCAAGGATGCCTAACACCGCCGGTTCAGAAAAAATTCCTCCATTCAGCTGCCACCAACGAATGATTAGAACCCTGCTTTCCCGCACTGCGTTTCTCGCTCCCCTGCTCCTCGCTGGTTCTCTTGCCGCTCAAATGCTCGCACCTTCCGGGGTGAGTATTTCCAACCGCAATGGGAACTTCAACACACCCGAGGGTCTCTCCTCGCTCACCACGCCCGCCCAAGGTCTGTCCAAACCGAGTGTCTACCAGGCCAACCAGCGCCCCGGCGAGTGCCCCCAGTATGCATGGAAGACCAACATCGTAACCACCATCTTCTGGGTCGGTGAACTGGCCACGGAAAAAAATCCCGTGCCAAACACTGCAAGCTCCTGGGACCCGAAATGGATGAAGACCTTTGGCGGTTATGATTGCCCCGATGAAGACAAGGCCACCACGAATTTCAAGCCGGCGAAGTTCACGCCCAAGCAAAATCCCTTCTACTTTGCGCTGCCGTACAATGACGTAGTCGATTACGACACGCACAAGGAAGAGGCGAAGAAGATCATCCCGTGGTTCAAGGGCACCTTCACCCGTGAAGGCAAGTCTGTGCTGGAAGATCGCTGGATTGCCATCCGCTTTGGCACCCGCATGTGCTATGCCCAGTGGGGCGACTGCGGACCCTTCGTCACGGACGACGCGGACTACGTCTTTGGTAACGCCCGGCCCAAGAACAGCAAAAACAACGGCGCAGGTCTCGATATCGCCCCGGCGGTGCGTGACTACCTTGGATTCAAGAGCGGCCAGGCCGTGGACTGGAAATTCGTGGAAGAAGACGACGTGCCCGATGGTCCGTGGAAGACCTGGGGCACGAACAATCCCTTCTCCATGGCCTACCAGCGGAACGAACTGGGCAAGCTTCCCACGAGCTCAGTCGCAGCGAGCGCTGGCGTGCGTGCCGTGAGCCAGTCCGAAGCCGAGCGCATCCAGGAACTGCGCCGCCAGCGCGATGCGTGGTTCCAGAACGGCGGTGCCACGAAGACCGGAAAGTAATTTCCCCCGAGCCCTGGGAGCGCTGGCCTCTGGCCGGCGTTTCTGGGGTGCAATCAGGTGAAGCAGTATCTGAAGTCGCGAGTGCCATCCCGTTTCGAGGCAGATTGAAGCTCGTCCCGGCTTGCCCACGCCGGCCTGAGGCCAGCGCTCCCAGGGCCGTGTCCTGCATCTCCGTCTCCTCAAAACTCCACGCGCACGCTCGCCTGGAAGTAATCCTCATCGCCACCACCCACGCGGATGAGGGAAGGCCCAGCCTCATGATGCGTGAAGCCCAGGGACAGCTCCGTGTTCGAAGCCGCCTGCCATGACACCGCCGCATTGTACGCGGTGCCAAGATAGCGCTCACCACCCGGTGCAGGACCGGCAAGCCTCTGTAGTGGTGGACCATACACATCATCCTCCACGCTGTAGCGCCAGAGGAAATTCACGCCCAGAGTGAGTTCCACCTTCGGATGTGGCTTCAGCTTCACGAGGGGATTGATATTACAAAGGTTCGATGGCGAGACGAAGCCACCTTCGTTGAAGTAATTGTTCGCCTGGAAGAGCGGATGGAAAGTGTGCAGGTCTCCTGTGGCATCACCACCGGAGATAAGGTCGGCCCTCAGCGCCAGTGTCGGGTGCCATGGGGTATCCCGAAACACATACCCCACACCCAGGCTCGCAGCACCCGCAAGGATATCACGTTCCCCGGCCTCGCCGAACTGCAGGATGAATTCCGTATTGTACACCCACGGCTCCACCTCACTCCACCAGCGTGTCCCGACCGTGTGGCGCAGCTCCCGACCTCCCTCCTCGGCAAAGATGGAGTCCTCATTGCGCAGGCCGATGTAGTAGAGATCCACAAAGTGATCCTCCCCCAGCGGCGACGGCAGCACTGCGTACACGCTCCAGAAGAGAACTTCATCAGGATGGGACGTGTTGTCAAAGGCGCCATCTTCAATCTGCACCGGTGACGCGATGAAGGCATCCACCCGCGCACCTTGCTCGCGCCTCAGCGAGATGAGGAATGCATCATGTGCGAGCCGCTGATTTGCGCCTTCGCGCAGGGACAATAGACGTCCGGATCCGTAGTAGAGCGTCTGTCTTCCCGCTCGCACCAGCAGGGTATCTTCCGCTTCGCCGGCCATGGCAATGGCATGTTTCCATTCTGCGAAGAGCTGCAGGAAGTCCGGCTTGTCTTCATCCGGCGGCGCCAGCGGGTTCTTCTTCCCCCACATGCGTCCCCACGTGAGTTCAGTGGCCAGCGCGAAAGCGGACTTGTAATCCGCACGCAGCATCACCTGCACCCGCTGATGCACCCACGCATCGTCGTCGATGTCACCCAGCCCAAAGTCAACGCCACGATAGGTCTCCTGCATGGTGCGAGCATGACCTTCCACGCTGAGTTTCCAGTCATGCAGCGACGGCATCGACACAGCGTTCGATACATCATCATCGGCTGCAGCGTCTTGCACCTGTGCAGATGTCTGAGACATGCCAAAGGCCAAGAACACTCCTGCATACCACAGCGCTCTCTGCATACACTACGGAGGTTAGGGCTTCTGCCCTGACAGTGGGCGTTGGGCCTTCCGGCCCGACAGCAAGAACTTTACCACCGCATCCGTCAGGCCGGAAGGCCTAACACCCACCGTCGGACTGGAAAGTCCAACCTCCGCCATGAAGCGCATACTTCTCCAGCTCACGGCGCTTGTCACTAGAACGCAAAACAGTCACAGCCCGAGCCCCAGAAGGAGTCAAACGCGCCCGACGCATCATCACGCTGTGTCGCCGGCGCCCTTCTCACGCCACGAAGGCTTGTCTTCGCTGCATGCCCTTCCGGCAGGGGCACACCGGCACGCACGGCCTTCTTCACATCCAGCGGTGCGCCATAGCCGCCGAATACCGAGATCGGAGACCACTCCGGCAGCACCGGCAGGGCCTCCGGTGCATGACCTGAGAAATCACCGGTGGCATGCACCACCTTCCCACCAAGCACCGTCATCACGGACTCGATGCCTTTGATGGCTTCTTCGGGCACGCTGAAATAATCGTCCGTGAGCACGGCGAGATCCGCGAGTTGCCCCTTCGCAAGGCTGCCCTTCTTGCCATTCTCCGTGGAGAACCAACTGCTGCCCTGCGTGTAAAGCCTCAGCGCCTCCTCACGCGTGAGGCAGTTCTTCTCCGGATACATGGACATGCCTCCCACGGTCTTTCCGGTCGTGAGCCAGTAGAGCGAGACCCAGGGATTGTAGCTCGCTACACGAGTCGCATCCGTGCCTGCACCCACGGGGATGCCCATCTCCAGCATGCGCCGCACGGGTGGGGTGCGCTCCGCCGCCTGCTTCCCATAGCGCCCGATGAAGTACTCACCCTGATACGCCATGCGATGCTGGATGGCCACACCGCCGCCAAGCGCCTTCACTCGTTCCAGGTTTTTGTCGGTGATGGTTTCGCAGTGGTCGAAGAACCAGTGCACCCCATCGAAGGGTGTTTCGCGATTCACTTCCTCGAACACATTCAGGAAGCGCGTGATGCTTTCGTCATAGGTGGCATGCAGACGGAAGGGCCACTTGTTTGCCGCGAGTAGCGACACCACCTCCTTCAACTCACTCTCAAGCGATGAAACAAGGTCTGGCCTTGGCTCCAGGAAGTCCTCGAAGTCTGCGGCGGAGAACACCAGCATCTCTCCCGCGCCATTGCACCGGAAATAGTCATCCCCCACGCCGGGGCCGGTCATCTTGATCCAGCGGGCAAAGTCGGCCTTCTCCTCCTTGGGCTTTTGCGTGAAGAGATTGTAGGCGATGCGGAGCGTCATCTCGCCGCGCTTGTGCAGTTCGTCGATGACCGCGTAGTCTTCCGGATAGTTCTGATAACCGCCACCGGCGTCGATGATACTGGTGAGGCCCAGGCGGTTCAGCTCGCGCATGAAGTGGCGCGTGGAGTTGACCTGATGCTCCGGTGGCAGCTTCGGCCCCTTCGCGAGGGTGGCATACAAGATGGTCGCATTCGGTCGCGCGATGAGCAGACCTGTGGGATTCCCTGCGGAGTCGCGCTGGATTTCACCGCCGGGCGGATTGGGCGAGTCCTTCGTGTAGCCGCACGCACGCAGCGCCGCTTTGTTCAACAACGCACGGCAGTAGAGATGGAGGACGAAGACCGGTGTATCCGGCGCGGCTGCATTGATCTCCTCCAACGTCGGCATGCGGCGCTCGGCAAACTGAAACTCACTCCAACCACCCACGATGCGCACCCACTGTCCCGGAGGCGTGCGTTGCGCCTGTGCCTTCAGCATGCGCAGCCCATCCGCGAGGGAGGGCACGCCGTCCCAGCGCAGTTCCATGTTGTAGTTCAAGCCGCCACGGATGACGTGCAAGTGAGAGTCATTGAGGCCGGGAATGACACGCCTGCCCTTCAGGTCGATGACTTTCGTCTGATGGCTGGTGGCGAAGTCGCCTGCATTGTCCAAGCCGACGATGCGGCCATCCTTGATGACCACTTCACGAGCCTCGGGCTTGGCCGCATCCAGCGTGGTGATGCGTCCGTTGGTAAGTATCAGGTCCGGAATGATGGAAGCACTCATAAGATGATGTGTCTGGGTGCACTGTCATTTGGAAACATGCACATTGGCCTCACGCATCGCTCATTCAGGTCGCAGCCAGCGGTGCGCGAGTTTCACAAGTTGCGGCATGGCCACCCAAGTAAGCGTGGCGGTGATGCCTGCGGAAATCACACCTGCGCGCAGGATGTGCGGCAGCGAACTGATGAACGGTAGAACAATGGCCGGAATGAGCATGCTCACCGGCCACACCGCGCTCCAGGTGATCAGGGCCATCTTCCACCGGGGTGGATGCTGCCCAGCGCCGGGATCCCGGAACCAGGCCTCCAGGCCGTGAAGGTCACGGCACGTGGGATCACCCTCAACCATGTGGCGCACGCGGTCCTGCCACTGCTGGTAGAGCGGCGACTGATAGAATGCCTCACGTGCCTCGCGGTTGGAGAAGGTGCGCAGGATGCCGTACTCCAGCGATCCGGAACCCGGTGCTGGGTAGAGAAACTGCACACCTCTCGTCCCCGGAGCCTCGAGCGAGTCACGGGCGAATTCCGCCAGCGCCTTTTCAAAGGCACCGACATGTTCCGCCCGGACCCGTCGCGTGATGGCGACATGCACGGTTTCTTCGTCCATGCTCGTACGGCTTCCTGGTTTTGGGGATGAAGTTGTTCGGTTCAGTGAGCCGCCTTCTGCGGCACCACCTGGGGCTTGATGGCCGACTGCGGCGCCTTGTGCACCATCGTGTAGGCATATTCCACGCCCACGCCGTATGCGCCGCCCTGACCCTTGATGAGGCCCATGAGATTGTTGTAGTGCTCGCGCTTCGCCCAGTCGCGCTGCCACTCGAGCAGAGCAGGAATGGTCGTCACCCGCACCGCACCGGCCTGTACCATGCGGGAGAGCGCTGCTTCATGCGCCGCCGGGGAGGTAGCGCCGCAGCAATCTTCCACCACGTAAATGTTGTAGCCTGCGCCCAGCATCTCGATCGTGGGCCACGTCACGCACACTTCCGTCCAGAGACCGGTCATGAGGATGTTCTTGCGGCCTGTCGCTTCGATTGCCTTGCGGAAGCCTTCATCATCCCACGAGTTCATGGAGGTGCGCTCCACCACGTTCTGTCCGGGGAAGACATCCAGGAGCTGTGGCCAGACATAGCCGCTGAAGGATTCCGTCTCCACCGCGGTGAGCACGGCGGGCACGTTGAACTCCTTCGCAACCTTGGCCAGCAGCGTGACATTGTTGATGAGCGTGGCGCGATCAATGTTCGCCACACCGAAGGTCATCTGCGGCTGGTGATCGATGAACACGACCGCACTGTCTTCAGGAGTGTAAAGCTTGTGATAAGGACTCATGGCTGTGACTTCGAGGTGAAGATGGGGTGAATGAGTATGAGTGGGTGAAATGCCGGAATCTCTGTCCAGCATCGTGCTCAAGGGTGTCACGATTTTCACACCAGCGCCACGTTGCGGGGGAATGGTATTCCCTTTGCCCAAAGGAATGACGCCGGCCTCATCCTTTTGGATGAGGAGGCGTGACTACAACTTCACCAACCCGCGCTGGCTAGCCACGGCAATGGCCTCTGTCCGACTTAGCACATCCAGTTTTGAAAACACACTGCGCAGGTGTGTCTTCACCGTGGGCTCGCTGATAAAGAGCTTCGTGGCGATTTCCTTGTTGCTGTAGCCCTGCGCCAGAAGCTGCAGCACCTCCAGCTCACGGGGTGTCAGAGGATCGCTGCTCACGCCAGCTGCCAGCTTCGCCACTACGGAGGGCGCCAGACATGTCTCGCCGCGATGCACACGACGGATGGTCTCCACCAGTTCTTCCCGCGGGCAGTCCTTCAAGAGATATGCCTTCGCCCCGGCACGCACGGCACGGTATACTTCGTTGTCCGTGTCCACCGTGGTCAGCACGACGATGCGAGCATCCCCGTCCAGCCTGCGGATGGCCTCGATGACCTCCACGCCGTCCATCTGCGGCATGCGAATGTCCACGAGGATTACGTCCGGCCGGTGAATCTTCCACAGCTCCACCGCATGATGCCCGGTGGAAGCCTCTGCCACCACGCTCATGTCCTCCTGGCGGCCGATGATCGCCGCGAGTCCCTCCAGCACGGTCACATGATCGTCCACCACGAGCACACGAAGTTTGGAGTTCGTGGAGAGAGAGGGCTTGCTGGAGTGCATTGGACATCATTCACTACGTCTGCGCTTCGCTATCCGGCTTCTCCTCCGGAATGCAAATGCCGATGGCCGTGCCCCTCCCCTCCTTGCTGCGGATGGAGATGTGACCATGCATGGTCTCCACCCGCTCGCGGATGCCGACAAGTCCAAAACCATCATGGCTTTCCCTGGTGTTGAATCCCCGGCCGTTGTCATGCAGTTGCAGCCGCAACCGCGCAGGCGTGTAGGTGAGCCTTGCGTGGAACTGGGTGGCCTGGGCATGGCGGAGGGTGTTGGTCAGGATCTCCTGCACCATGCGGAGCAGGTTATCCTCCCAGCGCGGTCGCATTTCCCAAGGCGTGCCACGCAGTTCAAACCGCGCCCGTAGTGCGGTGCCTTCCGTCATGCTCTTGAACAGACTGCCCAGGGCATCACACAGCGACTGCTGCTCCAGCGCCTGGGATCGCATGCCGTGCACCGAACGCCGCGCCTCCCGCAGGCTTTCACGTGCCAGTTCGCGCGCCCGTTTGAGGTGATGTTGCACTGCTTCAGTAAGCTGCCGCCCTGAAGCATCCTCTGCCGCCTCCAGTTGTACCAGCACGCCGGTGATGCCCTGGGCAAGCGTATCATGCAGTTCGCGAGCCATGCGATTTCGCTCCGCCACCACGGCGAGGCGGCGACTCTCCCGCGAGAGCTTCATGAGCTGGATGGCCAGCATGGCCTGGTTCGCGAGCGCTGTCGCCAGCTCAATCTCATCGCAATGAAAGTCGGGCTCCTTGCTGAAACGAATGCTCAAAAACCCCTTCACCGCTCCCGCCACAAACATGGGTACTGAAAGTGTGGACGTGACCCCCTTGCTCTTCAATCGCTCCATGAGCACCGGCACCATGGGATTTGCCACTGCCTCCGCGCTCCAGTCATACCAGGGACCATTGGTGCCATCGAGCGTGCGGACCTTGGCTCCGCCGTTCTCGAACTTCCCCGCCACACAATGCCAGCCACGCGTGAAGAATTCCGTCCACACCGGATGCGCCTCGCTTCCAGAAGGCGGCTGCATGACACTGGCCCCTTCCGGCACGGGATTCATGTCCAACCGGCCGCCCTCACAATTCCCCACCAACTCCACCTTTTCCGTGGAAGGATTCATTTCCCACACGCCGATGCTGTGTGCCCCCAAGCGATCTCCAATGGTGCGCAGCACATGCTCCAGCAGGCGGTCCGGATGGGACTCCCGTGCAAGCGCCGCCAGCGTCTGGGTCAGGGCCTCCGTCTGACCGCGAGCCAGATGTTTGGAGTACCGCAGTTCCTCCACATCGGTATTGGTACCGTACCATTTGATGACCGCACCTGATGCACCATGCAGCGGCACTCCGCGGAAGAGGAAGCACCGGTAGGCGCCGTCATGCCTGCGCAGCCGCGCCTCATACTCACCCATGACTCCTGCGGTGAGAATGGACTTCCAGTAGACCATGAGGCCGGCGAGGTCCTCCGGATGGATGGCCCGCTGCCAGCCCCAGCCACTGGCCTCTTTCAGGGAGAGGCCGGTGTACTCCAGCCATTGCCGGTTCAAGTAGTCAATTTGCCCGTCCGGCAACGCACTCCACACCAACGCTGGAATGGTATCAATGACCACGCGCAAGTCTTCCTGCGGAGAGGTCAGCATTTCCAGAATCATGGGCGCACCTGAATTCTAGCGGACGACGGGGACCTCTGCGAGCGGATCCCTGCTAGGGCTTTCCCTGTAGCGCCTGCTGGATGGAAGCCGCCACCTGCCCGCCCAGCATGTCATACCCCTTCGCGTTGAAGTGCACATCATTGGGATTCTGCGCCGTGGCAAGATGAGGTGTGATATACCCGAACAAATCGTCCACTGCCGCGCCGTGCTTCTCCATTACCCGGGCCGCGATGGCATTGCGCTCCACGATGGAAGCAGGGTCCTGTTTCTTCGCCGCGTCAGCGGGAATGGGAGTCGTACTGGCCCAGATGAGCCTGGCCCCGGTTTTCTGCAGGCGCGCCACGATTTCCTCCAGCCGCTTCTCGTAGTCCGCCGGTGGGGTGGCTCGGTCGTGGATGCCGAAGTTGAAGTGAATCACATCCCACTTCCCGGTGCCGAGCCAGATGTCCAGCTTCTTCAATCCATTGGCCGTGGGGCCGCAGTTCTCCGGAGCGCGGTGGACGTTAGCCTTTCCCTTCAGCGCATCCCGCGTTGCCAACGTGTAGCCGCGTGATACCGAATCACCGATGAGCAGCACGCGGGGCAGCGCCGGGTCATCCTTCACAAACTCCCAGGCATTGCGGCGGTTCTGGGTGCGCTCGGTCTTGTGAATCGGCAGGTAGAAGTTTCCCAGATTCTCCTGCAGTGTCTTTTCCCAGGCCTGCTCCTCCGGTGGCAGCTTGGCCACCAACGCCGCGTAGTCCGCGTCCCGCTTGGCATCCTGTTCTGCCTTCTTGTCAGCAGACTCCTTGGCATTCGTGGGCTCGGTAGTGGCAGGCTTCGCAACGTCCGCAGCGAAGGTGGTAACCGGAGCAGCACAGAGCAGGGCACCGGCAAATACAGGAAGCAGTCGGGAGCGCATCATGCGACGGAGTATTCACAGGTCCCGCGTACACACAAGCAGGTGCGTCCGGCATTTCACGCGCGGCATGCGATTCAGGAGGCATGAGCATGCATGCCCACCATCATCACATCGAACCCGACGGCCGCCCCGACGAAGATGAAGAATTGGAGAAGGACGTGGAACGTCCTGCGGAAGAGAACGAAGCGGATCCGGACACCGGGAAGGGTGAGTAGCAAGTTCACGCCCTCCGTGCTACCACCGCAAACTGCTCGCACACCAGCGAGGCGGTGGCGAAATCGATCTCGTGATGTGGCTGGGTAAACTTTCCGTGCTGCATCAGGACGTAGACCACTTGGTGCCAGTTGGCATGCAGGGCCTCTGCCAACTCCCGCACGGTCATGTTCTCTGGTAGTGTCACTTCGGTGGGCGCATCCTCCGGGAGATCAAGAATTTCCGCCGATTCCTTCGCCATCAACGCCTCCGGATCCATGCCCATCGCTCGTATCACCTCTTCCCGTGAGAGGGTGGGCAGTCCCCATGCCTCCAGTTCTGGAGGCAGTTTGAATGTGGGCGGATTCCCAGTGGGAAGTATCCCTTTGGCTTCAGCGCACGGTGTGCAGAAGGCCATCTTCGTCACGTGTCCATGAATGATCTGCGTGATGAACACGAGCGCTTCATTTTCCTGGCATTGTTCACAGAGAGGCATGGTGGTCTTGGAACAAGTCCGCAAAGTCCCCGAGCAGGAAAAACGAGAGCTTCATGAATGAAGTGTCTAACAACTCGATGGAGAATTCAATAGCATCCTTCCCAGCACTCGGTCGCTTGCATTTTCCTACTCAAGTTCTCAGGGCATTAGTTGAACTTTCCCACCCAAGGACCTGCCCTTATCGTTATTTCTTATCACAATCATTAGTGGGCACACCTTCGCCTCTCTCAAATACATCGTTTTGGCTGAACGCCGCGTTTCGCCAGAGGTCTGTATTTACATGATGTTCACCAGTGCACAGACGTACCCTGTTGAACGAGGATCACACATGAAAACCAAGAGCCCCTCATCAGTTACCGTGTCCCCCTTGGTGAAGGAAGTGCGACGCCTTCATGCCAATGGGAAAGCCCCTGACATCATTGCCATTCGCCTCGGAGTGAAGGTCTCCCGGGTTTTGGAAATGATCGGCAAAAATTAACAATCAACAAGAGCGCACTTACGCGCCACGCTTCCCCCTTCGATAAAAATTCTTCCCCCCGAACAATAGCCCGGCCCGTGGTAGCGCACCAAGAGCGCACCGTTGGTCGGGCTTTTTGTTTCGATGAAACGCGACTTCGCGAGTCATGCCACTGGCGGCACCGTGGACACTGACACCTCTCTCATCACGGGCTGTCGCAGTCTTATTCCAATCGCCAGCGTGAACACCATAAGCGCCGCAGCCACCCAGAACGGGGTGCGGCCGTAGTGCGGCAGACCTTCATCAAACGTCAGCAGCCAACCGCCGACGGTGGCGCCGAGGAAGCGCCCCATGCTCCCGGCGGATTGCATGAAGCCCATCGCACTGCCCTGCCATCGGGCAGAGACACTCTGGGAGGCAATGCCATTGAGCGTGGGCTGCACCAGCGCATTGCCCATGGCCACGAAGCAACTCAGCGCATAGAGCCGCCAGTCGTGTCCCACCAGGGGAAAGAGGGAGAACGCAAACAACAGGCAGACAAAGCCGGTGCGCGCCATTTTTACTTCGCCCAAAATGGGCAGCAGTCGCCGCACAACCACACCCTGCATCAAGACTCCCACCAGACCTATCACCGCCATCACGTGCCCCACCTGCCGTTCATTCATGCCAAAGCGGTGATTCGCGAAGAGTGAGAAGACCTGCGTCATGATCGCGAACGCAATGAGATTCACGAGGTAACAGGAGGCGGTGCTGAGATACAGCGGCGCATCCGCATGGGCCAGCACGGTGGAGAGAGGCTGCTTTTCCCGATGCTGTCCTCGTTTCTCCGGGCCCAGGCTCTCCGGCAGGGAGGTATACACAAACAGCGCGTTGAGCAGGCACAGCACACCCACGGCATAGAAGGGCGCACTAGGATCAATCCCCGCAAGATAACCACCCAGCGCCGGCCCAATCACAAAGCCAAGGCCGAAGGCCGCGCCAATCATGCCCATGGCTCGAGAGCGTTCCTCGGGCTTCGTGATGTCCGCAATGTACGCCTGGGCGCAGGAGACATTGCCACCCGAAGCGCCATCGATGATGCGTCCCACGAAGAGCATGGCCAGCGAGTGTCCGTGGCCCATGATGAAATAGCCCAACGCCGAGCCGAGGATGCTGATGAGCAGCACGGGCCTTCTGCCCACGCGATCAGACAGCCTTCCCCACAGCGGCGAACCGATCACCACCATGAGCGAGAAGATGCCCGTGAGCAGTCCGTTCTCAAAATTGCTCGCCTGAAACTGCTGGGCATACAGCGGGAGCACCGGAATGCACACACCAAAGCCGATGGTGCTTAGCAGGATGGTGGCAAAGATGAGGAAGAACTGGGTGCGGCGCGGTGAGGACACGTGAGGGGAGAATACCCATCCACCCTATGCCGCCATGTGCAAGCAGGCGTGTTTCTTAGACCGCGCTGCCGACGTCCGGGGTCAGAGCAGACCTTCGTTCATCACGTGGGCCACGGCGGTGGTCCGGGTCTCGACACCGAGCTTGGTCAGGATGTTACGCACGTGCACATTGGCCGTGCGTACGCTGATGCTCAAGATGGTACCGATCTCACTGTCGCGCTTGCCCTCCACCATCCAGGACATCACCTCACTCTCGCGGCGGGTCAGTCCCAGCTCCCGCAGCTTGGTGTAGTCCAGCTTCATCTTCTTTTCTTTCTTGGGCGCCACTTCCTTGAGCAGGAGGTTTGACTCGTAGGCCGTGATCACATGGGGAGCCAGCAGGGACGCAACGAAGAGATCCTCCTCTGAATAGTCGCGTCCGCCACGATTGAGGGTCATCCCACCAACGCCATTGCTGGCATGAAGGGGAATCACAATCTGGTGCTTCACCTCCGCTTCGCAGAAGACTTCATTGTACAGATGGGTCTTTTTCAGTTCCCGCTGGCTGATGAGGTCGCTCATGCGCATGCAGGAGCGGCTGCCTTCCATCAGGTATGGGAATGCCGGATGCTCAAACGGCACCAGCTCACCCACGCGCTGCTGGATGGCCTCACGCTTCGCTTCCGGGAAAGGGACATTCTCCCAAATCAGATGAGACCCATCTGGCCCATAGATTTCAAAGGCACAGCAGATGCCCTCAAAGAGCATCTCCGCCGCTTCGAAAAGCCTGCCGGACAGCTCACCGTGCCCGTGAGCATGAATCAAGCGCGAGGCTTCTGTCACTCTCTTCCAGGTTTCTGAGGGAAGGCTGACCATATTTTCCAAAGAAAAGCACGTGCCGGGCCATCATGCCTGCCCGTGTCTTTGAAGGCAAGCCGGAACCTTTTTCACCCTACGCAAAGTTACCTATATAAGAAAGTTCATTCATCGTCGTCTTACCTCATGCCGTATTCAGAGGGTAACCTCTGGTCATGGCTCCATCACTGGTGAGATGGAAGACATAATATGCGCATAGAAATTAATTCCCTGCTTTTTTGGTATTGGGGAGGGAATTGTTTCGGTGGGCGTCCTGGGCAACTGGGACGCCCGCTTTTTTGCACGACAGGTAACGCAGTCTGATACTTCAGGAGGGTGCGAAATGTGATCGCGCGCTTGCCCGAGGTGGGGTGGCAGGGATAATCTGCCAAAGTCAGCCCCATCCGCGCCATGCAAGAAATGCTCCTGGCCAGTCCGGTCTTCAAACAGGCCGCCGCGCAATTTGACCGCGCTGCCGATTTCCTGAACCTCAAAGCCGATACCCGGGAACGCTGCAAGTGGCCCAAGAGGCTGATTTCCGTCTCCGTGCCCGTCCGCATGGATGACGGCTCGCTGCAGATGTTCTTCGCCCACCGGGTGCAGCACCATCTCTCCCGCGGTCCTGTGAAGGGCGGCCTGCGGTACCACCCATCCGTGGACATCGGGGAAGTGGCCGCGCTGGCCTCATGGATGACCTGGAAGTGCGCCCTCGCCGGTCTGCCTTTCGGCGGCGGAAAGGGCGGTATCGCGTGCAATCCGCAAGGGATGAGCCTGCCCGAGTTGGAGCGCCTGACCCGGCGCTTCACCCAGGAGATGATCCCCTTCATCGGCCCCCAGATCGACGTGATGGCCCCCGACGTGGGGACGAATGAGCAGGTGATGGCGTGGATCGTGGACACCTACTCCGTGCATGTGGGCTCCCTGGAGCCAGGCATCGTGACCGGCAAGCCGCTGGGTCTCTACGGCTCCAAGGCACGCCGCGAAGCCACCGGCCACGGTGTCGCCTTCCTCGCCATGCTGGCCATCGAAAAGCTGGGCATGCAGGTGAAGGACGCGACCGTGGTACTACAAGGCTTCGGCAATGTGGGCAGCTACGCCGCGCGCAATCTCTCGATGAACGGTGCGAAGATCATCGCCGTGGGAGATGCCACCGGCGCGGTGTACAACGCCAACGGCCTCGATACCCGCCAGCTCATGCCGTACGCCATTGAGCATCGTGGCGTGGCCGGCTTCCCCGGTGGCGAGTCCATTCCCACCGAAGACCTCCTCACCTTGGAGTGCGACATCCTCATTCCTGCTGCCTTGGAACGGGTGATCACCGCGGAGAACGCGAGCAAGCTCCGCTGCAAGGTTCTCGCGGAAGGCGCCAACGGTCCCACCACCACGGAGGCGGATGCCATCTTGGAGGCACGTGACGACATCTTTGTGATTCCAGACATCATGTGCAACAGCGGCGGCGTCATCGTTTCCTACTTCGAGTGGGTGCAGGCGCTGCAGCACATGTCCTGGACTGAGAAGGAGGTGCTGCAAAAGCTCGAGTCCATGCTCGCAGCCAGCTTCCGCGAAGTGCAAACACTCGCGAAGCAGAAAGACCTGCCTCAGCGCGTCGCCGCCATGGCTCTCGGCGTGCAGCGTGTGGCGGAGACGAAGGAACTACGGGGGCTATACCCGTAGAGAAAACATTCCCACTCAAGGCATCTTAGACATCCTCCGGATTGGAAAGAATTTCAGTCTCACGCTGTTGGACAACCGTTGATTGACCAATGGCAAAAACTGGGCTTTCGCAATGTGCCATCACAAGAAATGCCGTGCTCTCCCCGGTAGGTGTGTAGCCGTTCTTTGCCAGTGAAGTTTGTTTGATGGCACTCAAGCCTCACCGGTCTGCACGCCATTCCTTTTCCGCATCACTTCCACCAAACCCTTTCACGACTCATGACACACCTTCGTCTGCAGCAATGGATTGATGAGACTGCCGCCCTCACCCAGCCGGACCGCATCCACTGGTGCACCGGCACACAGGAGGAATGGGATACCTTGTGTGAGGAGCTCGTGCAGGCAGGCACCTTCAAGCGCCTCAATCCGGAGAAGCGGCCCAACAGCTATCTCGCCTGGAGTGATCCCAACGACGTGGCGCGCGTGGAGGACCGCACCTTCATCTGCTCCCATCGGGAGAAAGACGCCGGTCCCACCAACAACTGGATGGTGCCACTCGAAATGAAGGCGCTCCTCAAGGAGCGCTTCCGCGGTTCCATGAAGGGCCGAACCATGTACGTGGTGCCCTTCTGCATGGGGCCCATTGGTTCGAAGTTCAGCGTCATCGGCGTGCAACTCACCGACTCCGCCTATGCCGCCGTGAACATGCGTATCATGACGCGCATGGGCACCGCCGTGCTGGAGGCGCTGGGTGAAGATGGCGACTTCGTCCCGTGCCTGCACAGCGTGGGCAAGCCACTCGCGGAAGGTGAGAAGGACGTGCAGTGGCCGTGCAACCCGGACAAATACATCGTCCATTTCCCCGAGGAACGCAGCATCATGAGCTACGGCAGCGGCTACGGTGGCAACGCGCTGCTGGGTAAAAAATGCCTCGCCCTGCGCATCGCCAGCGTGATGGGCCGTGATGACGGCTGGATGGCCGAGCACATGCTCATCAGCGCCGTGGAATCGCCCGATGGCCAGAAGACCTATGTCGCGGCCGCCTTCCCCTCCGCCTGCGGCAAGACGAACTTCGCCATGCTCGTGCCGCCGAAGGGTTATGAAGGCTGGAAGGTCACGACCGTGGGGGATGACATCGCCTGGCTGCGTCCCGGTCCCACGGGACGCCTGCACGCCATCAATCCGGAGTACGGTTACTTCGGTGTGGCGCCCGGCACCTCCTGGCAGAGCAACCCGAACGCGATGTCCTCCATGCGGGCGAACACCATCTTCACCAACGTGGCGCTCACCGATGACGGCGATGTGTGGTGGGAGGGTCTGAGCGATCCGCCCGCGCATCTCACCGACTGGACCGGCCTGGACTGGACCCCCGACTGCGGTCGCAAGGCGGCGCACCCGAACTCACGCTTCACCGCGCCAGCGAGCCAGTGCCCGACCATCGACCCGGACTGGGAGAAGCCGGAAGGAGTGCCCATTCACGCCATCATCTTTGGCGGCCGACGCGCCACCACCATGCCGCTCGTGTTCCAGTCCTTCAACTGGGTGCACGGGGTCTTCATCGGCGCGAACATGGGCAGCGAAATGACCGCCGCCGCCGCAGGCACCATTGGCAAGGTGCGCCGCGACCCCATGGCCATGCTGCCCTTCTGCGGGTACAATATGGGCGACTACTTCAAGCACTGGCTCTTCATGCGAAAGCATATCCCCGAGCTGCCCCGCGTGTTTCACGTGAACTGGTTCCGCAAGGACAAGGACGGCAACTTCCTCTGGCCCGGCTTCGGGGAGAACATGCGCGTGCTGGAGTGGATCGTGAACCGCTGCCGCGGCCGTGGCGCGGGACATGAAACGCAGCTCGGCTGGATGCCACGCTACTCGGAGCTCAATCTCAAAGGCCTGGAGCACATCTCCCGCGAGACCTTCGAGCACCTCATGCGGGTGGATCACAAAGAACTGCGCGCCGAGCTGCTCTCCAGCGAGGAGCTCTACCTCGACCTCTACGACCACCTGCCCAAAGAGCTGATCTACCAGCGTGAGTTGCTGGCGGGACGGTTCTAAGCCAGGCCCCGTTCAGAAAGCAGCGGACCGACCTCGCGGTTTCGTTGCTTTCCGATTCGGCCCGGCTTTGGTAGAACCCTACACATGCAATCACCCATGGTCGAAGCGCGGGACCTCCGGCGCTCCTATGATCAAGACGCCGTGCAGGCCCTGCGCGGAGTGACCTTCTCAATTGCACGCGGCGAGTTCGTGTCCATCACCGGCCCAAGTGGCTCTGGAAAATCCACGCTGCTCCGGCTCATCGGCGCACTCGATGATGAGTTTGAGGGCACGTTGAGCATCAATGGTTTCGATCTCCGGAAGCTGGAGGACCCCGAAGGCTTCCGCTCCAAGGTGATTGGCTTTGTATTCCAATCCTTCCACCTACTGCCCACACTCTCCGCCTTGGAGAATGTGCAGATGCCTATGTTCGAGACTTCGCTTACAGGGCCGCAGCGCAAGGCACGAGCGGAGACCTTGCTGGAATCCATGGGGCTCAAGGCGCGCATGCATCACCTGCCGGCCAAGCTCTCCGGTGGCGAGCGCCAGCGCGTGGCCATCGCACGCAGCCTGGCGAATGAACCGAGCTTCCTCCTCGCGGATGAACCCACCGGCAATCTCGACAGCAAGAGCGCGCAGATGATTCTGGAGGTACTCGATGAAGTGCATCAGAAACAGAAAATGACCATCCTCATGGTCACCCATGATCCCACCGTGGCCGCGCGTGCCGAGCGCAGCCTGCGCATGCTGGACGGTGAAATCGTCGAGGAGATAGTGCATCACAAACCTGCTGCATAGCAGAGCGCATGGCTTTCCTCACGCTCATCTTCAAGAACCTGCTCCGGCGGCCTTCGCGCAGCCTGCTCACGCTGCTGGGCATCGCCATCGGCATTGCGGCCGTGGTGGCACTCACGAGTCTGGCGTGGGGTTTTGAGCTGAGCTGGTCGAACGTGTATCGCTCGCGCGGCGTGGATCTCATCGTCACGCAGTCCAAGATTCGCGGGGCCATGCCGGCGGCGTTTGACGACACCTACATCACTGCCCTGCGTGCATTGCCTCATGTGCAGACCGTCGCAGGAACACTTTGCGACATCTACAGCATCGAAGACGCGCCCACGATGATTGTGGCTGGATGGGAACCCGGAGCCCCATCATGGGAGAAGGTGCGCACGGTGAAAGGTGCCATTCCTGCACCGGACTCCATGGATGCCGCGTATGTCGGAGAAGTTGCTGCCGAACTCCTGCACAAAACCGTGGGTGACACGGTGCAGATTGAAACGAAGGAGTATAAAGTCGTCGGCATCTACAGCAGCCCAGCCATGGCGGAGAACAGCTCCATTGTCCTGCCCCTTCGTGCCATGCAGGAACTCAGCGACCGCGAAGACAAGGTGAACTTCTTCGAGGTCTTCCTGGAGCCCGGCACCACGGAGGCACAGCTCGCCGAGTTGCAGACCCAAATCAAGACCATGATGCCCGGCTTCAGTGCCTTCAGCGCTGGGTCACTCGCGCAGAACAGCGTGGGCGTGCAACTGGCCAAGGCCATGAGCATCGGCACCTCACTCATCGCCCTCATCGTCGGAGCCGTTGGCGTGATGAACACCATCCTCATGAGTGTCTTCGAGCGGATCGATGAGATTGGCGTGCTGCTCGCGATTGGCTGGAAACGTTCGCGCATCCGCCGCATGATCCTGCTGGAGTCGGTGGTGCTCGGCTTTGTTGGTGGCGCCATCGGTTGCATGCTCGGAGTCGTCGGCACGAAACTCATCCAGGCCACCCCGTGGCTGCGCGGCAAGATCGAAGCAGACATCACGCCGGGCCTGCTCCTAGTTTCCCTGCTCGTCGCCGTTGCGCTAGGTGCCCTGGGTGGTTTCTATCCCGCCTGGCTGGGCTCCCGTATGTCTCCGGCGAATGCGATGCGGAACTGAATTCTCTCCACCCATTCCTATGAAGACCGGGGCCTATCCGCATTTGATGTTGCTCATCCTGCTCATGGGAATACTGACGGCGAGTGCAGCGGGCCAGGCAAGCTCATCAGACGCACCTTCGGCCCCGCCTCTACCGCTTCACCTGCAGGTGCCACCTCGTGACGCCTCACACGAGGTCACGATGCGATGGATCCTCTGCCCGGGAAACTACTGGGAGCTGCAGGATCCACTGCTGGAAGGATATCTAGCGACTCTGCCTGCTGACCAATTTCCCCCCGCCTTTGAGGCGCTTTGCCGCCTGCAAATGCGCCAGAAAAGTTTGCAACGTACTCTGCTTATCGAGGCTTGGGCAAAGAAAGACCCCCAAGCAGCCTGGCTTCTGATCAAGGACTGGTTTGCCCAAGCTGTGGATTCCGATCACTTCAAAGACGATTGGTCACAAAAGATTCTTCCACCAGCTAATCGGACTTCGCTAAGAGCTGGGAGCATCGTTCATGATGAGCGCGATTTTGAAGCCTTCAGAAAGGGCCTATTCCAGTCAGGAGCTACGACAGAACTCAAGAACACGCTGCAAAAGGAGTATGCACAAGCTTATGCAAAAGCGTTTCACCTGGATTCCCCACCGGACTACTCGGCACTGACCACGCCTGCTCCATCAAGCGCAACCACCGAGCCAACACCACCGCCACCCGAAATCGACTATCCTTTTGTTCGCCAGGTGCTCGAGGCACCTGCGACTTCCTTCCCGGCTCTACTGGATGGCGCGGTGACGCGTCGCAATGAAGCTGCGGTCATCTGCGGATTGCGGCGCTGGGTGATGGTCCAGCCAGGCGCCATATCGGAGATCATCAAATGGGCAGAGGCGCAACCGCAGCCGAACCACCTGGACAAGGTCGTCAATACCTGGGCTGCCATCGCACCAAAAGGTGCGTATACGTGGCTCGTTTCTTTGCCGGGGGAAAAACGCCCCGACCATGTCAGTGAATTCCTGCCCTACGCGAACATTGAACAGCGCGAAGCCATTTTACGTTGGCTCATCACTAGACCTGAGCACAAACCCGGCGACTACGACGAAGCCCTGCCCTCATTCCTGGAACGTTGGATAGTCTTGGAACCAAAGGTGGCCTTTGAATTCGCCCTTCAACACGGTGGCCGGTCGGGTTTTAGCGAGGCCGCTCGCGACGCGTTTTATCGCGTAGCCACCCTTGCGGAATTCCGCCAACCCATCATCGAGGCAATCGAGGCATTCCCTACTTTGGTCGATGACCAAATGGACTACATGAACATGGAAGAGTGGGGTGACATCAACTTCGCGGAGGCAGCGCGACATGGGGTGCACTGGCTCATCAAGGAAGCCGCCACCAATCCTGACGCGCAGTTCCCGATCGATCACGTCGTGAAAGTCTGGACCGGAAAGGAAAATCCCGTGGATGGCTCGATGGATGATCGCACCTACGGTTGCCTGCGCCTGTGGGCTGTCGTTGATCCTGAAGGAATGAAGGCCTGGATCAAAACCGTGACTCATCCCGAGTTCCGCACGGCCCTGGAGTGGCTGCATGCCCATGCGGAGGGGGGCTTCGAGGCGGGAAGCTAGCAGCAAGACGGCCGACGACAGTGTGGCTTCCGGAAGCAAAAGCAACTGCTGTCCTCCGAACATTCCCCGGGGCTGATCTGTCATATTCTTCAGAAGGGCGGACACGCCGCCAGAACAACACCCGGAGGTTGCCATGAAACTTCCAATTACCTGCCTCACCTGGGTGGCGGTGGCATGGGGTGCCTTGATGTTGGGCTTATCCAGTTGCAGCTCGACGACGACGCCTCATGCGGAAGCAAGCGCCCACTCCGGCTTCTTCCCTCCCCTCATCTATCCCATCGGCGAGCGGCGCCCCTATTGGAAGGCTGGTCTTGGCACACGACGGCTGGAATCCGTCAGCCATGTGCGCCGGTTGGACGATGGCTCACGCGTCTACACCATCACCTGTGAGTCCCAACCTCCGCTCTACCTCTGGGACCGCATCAGCAAGCAATACAACAGTCCGGCCGTCGCCAGCCAGTACTCCAACTTCTGGACCTACGCGACGCTCGACATCGAGAACCTCGCCTTCCTAGAGAACATCCACACGCAGCTCCTGAAAATTCTGCCCAAACCTCACAGTCCAGAACTCGACAAGCTCATCCGGAAACTCTCGGATGCCATCCACGATGCGCGACGCCCGTCAGATGCAATCTAAGTACCATTGCAGAATTCCCCTCCCTGCGGCATCATGAGCCATGGCTAAAGACAAAGGCAAAGACAAGAAGAAGGACAAGAGCAAGGCTCCCGCCCCAGCGGCGACCAAAGCTGCCCCGCTGACCCTGCTCGGTCACTCCGAGAACCGGCTCCCCACGTCTCCTGACGAAGCGACGTTGGAAGTATTCCCAAACCGCACGCCGGGCCGCAACTACCGCATCAATCTCAGCGCGCCTGAGTTCTCCTCGCTCTGCCCCGTAACCGGCCAGCCGGACTCGGCACATCTGGAGATTGTGTATGTGCCTGACAAGCTCTGCATCGAGACCAAGTCCTTCAAATTCTACCTGGCCTCCTACCGCAACTTCCCCGCCTTCAACGAAGTGATCGTGAACCGCATTCTCGATGACCTCGTGAAAGCCTGTGCGCCCAAGCAAATGCACATCCGTGGCGACTTCGGCGCCCGAGGCGGCATCTCGCTCTCCTGCGAAGCCAAGTTCCCAGACTGGCCGGATGAGGAAGAGGCGATCTGTGAAGGTGGGTGTCATCATCACTGAGAGTCATCAGTGAACGGTATTCAGTGGATCAGTACTCAGTATTTGAGAGCCTCCACCTCGTTCACAGTTCTACTGATCACTGACCTACCGCTTACTGAATATGAGCACTCTCGTCCTTCTCTCCGGCGGCATGGATTCCGTGACGGCACTCTACTGGGCCGCGAAGGAAAAGGGTGTGCTTGCGGCAGTCAGTTTCGACTACGGCTCGAAGCACAATGCGAAGGAGATTCCCATGGCGGAGTGGCATGCGGCGCAGCTCGGGGTGAAGCACGACGTTATTCACCTCGACTTCATCAACCGCCACTTCACCTCGGACCTGCTGCAGAGCGGGGGTGAGATTCCGGATGGTCACTATGAAGAGGCGAGCATGAAGCGCACCGTGGTGCCCTTTCGCAATGGCATCATGCTCTCCATCGCCTGCGGTCTGGCAGAGAGCCACGGGGCGGAGGCACTGGTGATCGCCGCGCACAGCGGGGACCACGCCATCTATCCGGATTGCCGTGAACCCTTCATGCAAGCCATGTCGGATGCGATGCGCAGTGGCACGTATGTGGGCATCCATCTGCTGCGCCCGTTCATCGATTACGACAAGGCCGAGATCGTACGGCGTGGCGTGAAACTCGGCATCGATTACGCAAAAACGTGGAGCTGCTACAAAGGCGGCGAGATCCACTGTGGTACCTGCGGCACCTGCGTAGAGCGGCGTGAGGCCTTCATCAACGCTGGCGTTCCAGACCCCACGAAGTACGTGTCGACCGAACCGCTGCCTCAGAGGCCCAAGTAAGGCAAGGAGGTTAGGGCTTCCGCCCTGACAGTGGGCGGGCCTTCCGGCCCGACCGCAATACATCCTCCCTGCTATCGTCCCGATTTTTTACAATGCCTTGACGGTAGCCTGACGCCTCATGGCGCAGGTTGGCACCATGAAGACCATCAGCTCCGTCGTAGTCATCCTGCTGATCCTCACTGCTGCGTTCCAGGCAGCGGAAAAGAAGTCACCGGCGCAGAAGGCATCTGCCATCGCGAATCCTCAGATTGACTATCCCGGTTTCCTCAAGGATGCGGACAAGGTGGGCGTACTCCGTGAAAAGCGCCGCATCACCGAGAAGCAATTCCTCGAGATGATGCAGGATCCAGACACCATTATCCTCGACGCCCGCAGCACAGAAAAATACGGCAAACTCCACATTAAGGGAGCCAAGAACCTGAGCCTGCCTGACATGACCGAGGCTGACCTGGCGAAGGTCATTCCCTCAAAGATCACTCGCGTGCTGATCTACTGCAACAACAACTTCGACAAGGCTCCGGAAGCCTTCCCCGGCAAGGGGGTGCGGCTCTCGCTGAACATTTTCACCTTCAACACGCTCTATGGCTACGGCTACACCAACGTGTATGAGCTGGGCCCATTCATCGACATCAGCAAGTCAGTCCTTCCCTTCACGGGAAAGAAGCAGTAGCGCCATACTTCACGCCATGAAGCCATTCACCTGCATTCTGTTGTTGCTGTTGCTGTTTCTGAATGGCGCCTCCTCCCTTGCCTCCGAGGAAGACCACGTCCCGTGGCAGTCTGTCGTGATCGAAGCGGAAGCAACACCGGAAACCGGTGCTGTCCGAGTCACAGCCACGGCTGACAAAGATGAACTGACCTCGCTTCGGATTCATGCCTTTGACCGCGAGGAGTCACTGGGAAAAGCAGACCTAGCCAAACTTCACGGATACCCGCTCGCCAGCATCGCCATCACGCGAGAGCCGGGCTACGAAAATATCGGAGGTTACACCGTGCATGTGCGGCTGAAACGCACGCGCTACGACGACTCCAAAAAACCGAAGACCGAAGTAATGATCGTCTCCTTGCCAAAGAAGGGCGCCATCCAGGTAATGCAGATGCCCGATGGCAACCCGGAATGAGGTTGGCCCTTGAGCCGGAATGCAGGGACGAGCACAAGGCACACCTATTTTTTCGCGAGCAGCGCTTCGACGGGTTTCTGCACCGTTTCCTTCGGCAGCACCGTCACCTCCACGGCCACCACACCAGCGCCGGTCATCCGCAGGTCCTTGGCGGCTCGTGACGAAAGATCAATGATGCGCCCTTTCACATAGGGTCCGCGATTGTTGATGCGCACCACAACCTCGCGGCCGTTGCGCATATTTTTCACCTTCACGCGGGTGCCCATGGGAAGGGTGCGATGAGCTGCCGTGAGGGAATTCTGATCATACCGCTCGCCACTGGCCGTAGGACGACCGTGAAACATGGCGCCGTAGAAAGATGCCTTGCCCTTCTGCGCCTTCAGTTTGACCGCAGCTTGCTTCGCGTCCGGCGCGGGATTTGGCTGCTGTTGATGAATCGGCGCGCTCGGTGCATTGTCCAGCGTTCGGGCGGGTGGATCCGTTGGCAGAGGCTTGGTGGAGGGCACCGGTGCGGACTCTGGCCGGAACGGCATGGACTCCTGACGGGACAGCCGGGGCGCCACCCAGAGAGCACCCAAGACGATGAACAGCACAATGATCACCTTCCAAAAGTGCCGGCGTGCCATCGCGTTCATGGGAAGCGTGGGGAAGGTGCCCGGCCTGCCCTCCCGCGAGTCCGCGGAACCATGGGGAAGTGAGGCCAGGCTGTTCATCACCCATGTATCGCAAGCCGCAATGCGTCCGGGCGGGCTGCAATAAAAATGGCGATGTGAAATGAACAAAGCCTCACGGCTATACCCCTTCAACGGGGTGGCCCGAAGAAGCGCGCGGGCAATTCAGAACGAAGCCCTTGCCCTGGATGTCACCATCTGAAGGGTTGAGCTCCCCAGAAATGACTGGGGAGCCGCCTTCTCCTCTGGCTGCCAATCAATCCGCGCCTTCGCTCTTCGGCTCCGGAAGGAAGAAGCCCACCACAAAGCTGATGACCGCAATGCTCACCGCGACAATACCCGCCGCCTTGGCCACGTGCATGGGCAGCATGGGGCCGGAGCCTGCCAGCATGGGCGCGACAAGGTTCGTGGTGACGAAGGCCATGCTGGTGCCAATCATGCGGCCACCCACGTTCGTGGCAAAACTTCCCCCGGTCCCGCGCAGGTGCAGGGGGAAGACCTTGGGCAGATACTCTCCGAAATAGCTGAACTGCGCGACGGTAAGAAGACCGCAGACAGCATAAGCCCAGAGGAAGGCCGGCCCACCCTGGTGGAAGAGCACGAAGTAGGTCACCGGCAGCACAATCAGCGCGGGGACCTGGAAGATCTTCAAAAGGGCGACGCGGCTGATGCCCCAAATCAAGAGGAGCGCGAGAAGAATTCGGCCGGCCAATCCCCCCATCTCCTGGTAGAACTGCACCTGGTCCGCCTTCTTCTTCACCACATCATTGATGGGTCTCTGCTGGGCAAAGTTGGCTTTGATCTTGGCGACAAGCTCCTTGTCCTGCGGCGAGCCCGCGGCCGTCTTACGAACTTCGTTGAGTTGATTATTGAGCGACTCTGCTTCCTTGCGAAGAGGGGCCAGTTGCTTCGATTGTTCCTTCAACTCCGGCAGGCCGGGGGTGACACGCGCGACCGTGACCTGCAACGCGCCGAATGCGATGCCATAGGCGCAGGCGGAAAGGATGGCTGTGACAATAGTCACGCGGCGCAGCTCAGGCGCGAACAACGCACCAAAGCTCGGACGCTTGAGCGTGCCCGCTGCGCGCTTGTCCTTCCACACCTGGGATTCCGGCACGAAGGGAAGTAGCAGCGCAATGGGGATGGCCGGGAGGATGCCGGTCATCAGGAGGTAACGCCACGAAGAGGGATCCGTCGCCCCAAGACCCAGCGGCAGGCCCATGTGAGGCAGGCTTGCACCATGGTTGTTGATCCACATGCTCATGGCCGTGACCAGCACGCCACCCAGCGAAGCGAATGCCTGGGTGATGCCGAGCCACTTCTCCCTCTGTTTCCGATCCTGGAAGACTTCCGCCAGCCAGGTGATGGCTGCCACAAACTCCACGCACACGCCGATGAAGGTGGTACTTCTGAAGAAGACGAACACCGGCAGCGAGGTGGCGAATGCGGCTGCGAAAGGCGAGAAGGAGTAGAGGAAGATACTCGCAGCCATCACCTTCTTGCGCCCGAACCTGTCGACCAGCCACCCGCCGAGAAGTCCAAAAACCCCACCGCACAGTGCCGAAATCCACAACAGCCGGCCCACCCAGTCTGTCACGATGGGATTGTTCTGCGGAATTTTCAGCAACTCCGCAATCGCTGGAGCCGCCACCAGCGGTGTCATCAGCAATTCATAGGTATCAAAGAGGAACCCGATGCTCGCGATGATGATGATCAACCAGTGGGTCGTGGTCAGCTTGGGAGTAGTGGACATGGGAGAATGAGAGTGATCGATAGGTACAGCCCTGAACGCGCCTTTTTGGACGCTCAATGGCAACGCGGGAGCCCTTTTACCCGAGAAGCGGCTTCAATTCCGCCAGGATCCGGGGAACGGCGACAAAGGGATCTTCCTTGTCTTCGTACTCAAGGGTGAACCAGCCTTGATAGTTGGCATCCTTGAGGATCTTGAGCACCCGGGGGACGTCGCTCGGTTCGCCTTCCTTCGCTCCCTTCGGGGTGACTTTGGTCTTCAGCTGCACGTTCACGGCGTACGGCGCGATCTTCGCCATGTCGCCGTACGGGTCTTCGGTATGGAAGTTGCCACTGTCGAAGTTGATGCCGGCCCAGGGGCTCTTCGCGGCTTTTACCATGCGGATGAGAGGATCAGGCTCGGCGACGATGCCGCCGTGGTTTTCCAGTCCGAGGAAGACGCCCTTCTTGTCTGCGAAGGCGAGGCATTCGTCGTAGCACTCCTGGCAGTTCTTCTCGGCCTCTTCCACCGTGCTGCCTTTCTGCACCGTACCGGCAAAGACGCGGATGTGCGGAGCGCCCATGATGGTGGACTTCTCGATCCAGTCCTTCACGTAGGCGATTTCCTTGTCGCGAGCTTCGCCCTTGGGGTGGGTGAAGGTATTGCCCACTGCGGTACCGGTAATATTCACGCCGCGCAGGTAGGCTTGGCGCTTCACTTCCAGCAGGTACTTCTCATCGCAATCCGGCGGGAAGAAGTAGCTCGTGAGCTCCGCGCCGGGGCAGCCCTGGTCCGCGCAGTAGTCGATGAAGTCGAGAATGTCCCAGGCCGGACCGCCAGCCTTCAGCTTGGTGTTCTCCTTGCCCTTCATCCACTTCATGTTGTCGCGGAAGGAGTAGGCGGCGAGGCCCAGCATCATGCGCGATTTCCCCTTGCGATTGATGGGTTCGAGGGCGGGCAGAGCGGAGGCGCCGAGCGTGGCGGCGGCAGTGGAAAGGAAATGGCGGCGGTTCATGGGTGCAACGAGGAGAACACAGGGAACGCCCCTGCGGCAAGCGCGCTTTCACCCACTTGCGATCCCGGTCCATCCCACAGCAGGGCCCGGTAGGCGGCCACCATGCGGTCCATGGAAAAGTGCTGCTCCACGTGCAGGCGCGCGGTGCGGCCCATGGAAGCGCAGAGGGCCAGGTCCCGGGAAACTTCCACGAGCGCGGCGGCAAAAGCGGCGGCATTCCGGGGCGGAACGAGGCGGCCCGTGACGCCATCGAGCACCTGCTCGGAGGCACCGCCCACATCCGTGGCGACCACCGGCAGGCCGGAGGCCATCGCCTCCAGGGAGGCATTCGGGCATCCCGCCGGCTCGGAAATCATGGCAAAGATGTCCAGAGAGGCGTGGAAGTCACCCAAGTCGCGGTGCTCTCCTAGCCAGCGCACGGGCAGGTCTGTGGTGGAGGCTTTCAAGGCATCTGCATAGGTCTCGCTGCCGGTTTCGGCTTCGCCTGCAATCAGCAGTTCGCAGCAGGGCAGGTCGGGAAGGGCCACGCGAAACGCTTCGATGAGATCCTCAATGCGCTTCTGAGGGCTCAGGCGTGCGGCGGTGCCGATGCGCAGAGGCTTGGATGGGTCCCGGTCGCGTGTGGGGACCTGCGGGAAGGTGATTCCATTCGGAATCGACTTCACAGGAGTGCCAAGCATGGCAGATGCCCGCGGAGCCTCAGCCGCATATTTCACCACCACCCTGGCGAGCCGGGAGCCGTACCCCTCTGCGCTGCGGTACGGCAAGGCCGCAGGCGGATTCTCGAAACAACGCTCCAGCGAGGTGTAGTACATCTCACCCGGGCTCACGTCATACACGGGCGTGTGCCACAGCGCATCGGCCAGCATGAGTTTGCACGCCGGGATGGCATTCCAGAAGCACACGCAGTGCGGAGAATGGACATTCATCTCCGCGAGGATGTCGGCTACGACTTCGGCTGTATCCACCTTCCCCACCGGACGTGGCACATGCACGGGCACGCCTTCGCGCAGGAGCTCGAGCCTGCCGGGAGTAGGGTGCTCAGGATACTCCTGAAGGAGCGCCACCCGCACAGAAATGCCCTGCCGGTGGAAGGCCGCGGTGAGGCGCTTGAGTGAGGACTGTGCGCCTCCGGTGGAGAGGTTGTTCGTGATGAACCACACTGTATCTCCACGCTGGTTGCCGGAAGCTGCACGATGCAGGAGACTGGCGGTGCGTCGAGCCATCGCGGCAGCAGAAAAATCGCGCTCCATCCCGGCACGTCCACTCTTGGGTTGGAGGAAAGCATCTACGGCAGCCTTGGCATATGCTTGTGAGGCGGCTTCCAGAGGGAGCAGTGTCACGGCCGGATTGCGCCAGGCCAGTTCAGCCGTGCCACCGGCATCTGTCGTCACCAACGGGAGGCCTGCAGCGAGACCTTCCAAGTGGGCGAGACTCAGGCCCTCATAGGCGCTGCAGGAAATCATCACATCACCTTCCGTGAATACCTCCTCCACCGCGCGTTCTCCGCGAGTGAAGATGATGGCATCGGATACACCATGCCGGAGGGACTCCTCCTCGAGTTTGGCCATGCACTCCAGCGCCTGAGGACTGCGTGAAGAGGCCTCACCCGCGAGAATGAGCCTGACTCTGCTGGCGAAACCGCGCTGGGCGAGTTCCTCTTGCGTAGCCTTCAGGATGCCCGGCAGCAGGTGGAGCCGCTTCTGGTGCCTGGGATTCGCCACGCATACCAGGGTGAGCGTTTTGTGTGTGGCCTTGCCGTTCTCCTTTCCATCACGAACAGCGAACCGCTGCGGGTCAATGCCATTCCACACGGTGCGTGTGCGCAGGTGTGGCAGCGTTTCCTTCAACTCGCGCTCGACCATCTGGGCACAGGCAATGAGCAGAGCGCAGTCGTCCTTGCGTAGACTTTGCGTGCCTTCTGGCCAGGCCTGCCGCGCGTTGTGAATGGTAAGCACGACCGGGAGGACTTTTGAGAAAAGACGTGTGTCCTCCGCATCGATGAGGTGCCCATGCAGGACATCCGCGCCGAAGTCCAAGGCCGCCGTCTCCATGGCAGAAGCGCGACGTTCGCGATTCAATCCTGACAGGTCCACCAAGGATGCAGGACGCGGCAACTCCTGACGCAGAGGTGAACCCAAGATCACCATGCGTGATGAGACTCCGTGATGTGGCAACAGGCGATTCAGCTCCCACGCGATGCGTTCCGCGCCACCGTGCTGCAGGCTGGTTACGACTTCGAGGGCGCGCAGATGCTCGTTATGACCGCAGTCGAGAGCACTCCAGTGAATGAGCCGGTGTGGCACGCGCCGCCAGCGGGTGGGAATCAGGCGCTGTGTGCGCGAGGGAGCGGGACGCGCCAGCCCCTCCAGTCCGGCCATGCGTTCCGCGAAGAGACCTGCACTGACTGCATGCTCATCGTACCATTCGCACAGGCACGGTGGAAGCTGCAGCGCATGGGAGAAATCACCGCCATGCGTCCGGAAGAACGGCTGCCAGGCTTCGCGGTGATGGCCTGCGGCAGGAAATCCAAACGCCACCAGAGGCTTGCCTGTGCCACTGGCCGGAGGCGGTGCAAACCTCAACGGATGCCGCAGCCACGCACCGGCACGAATCAGCAACGTAGCCCCCGCATCATGCGGCATCGTGCCTGCACTGCCATCCACTTGCGAGATATGCTCGAATCCCGCAGCTCGCAGACTTCGTCGAGTGCGCTCCAGAAGCCACGGCCTGCGTGGTTCAGCGGCGAAAATCAGGGCGCGCATCACAGAAGACGGCGGTGCAGTCTTGATCCAAGGCAAGGCTAGTAAGCCGACGGATAGCGCGGAGGCCGATTGTCATCATCCAGGCGGTTGTCTGGAGACGAAGATGAAGAGCCTCCGGTGAACACATCATCCATGGGTACACCACCGGCACTGACCACGCGCACGCTTTCCGGGCGCACACCCGTATAGACGAAGTGCCCCTCAGGTCCCGGCTGGTAGCTTATTGTACCGCGAGCTTCCATGCCGCCCCTCGGGCGGAAGAGGTAGTCAATGTCCGTATTAGGCAGCACATCGAGCAGCATCCAGAAGCCGTCATCTACAATGCGCAGCTTGGGCATGCCACGCATCACGGAGGGTTTGCTCAGCGCATCGGCCATGGCCTTGGCAGTGGTGCCGGCGGCACCGTACGCCGCCGCTGACTTGGCGCTGGCAGTGGTCTTCTTCACAATGAAATAGATCAGGCCACCCAGAATCGCGAGGGGGAAACCGAGGCAGCAGACGAAGCCGATCAAGGCGTCCACCCAGGTACCGGGCTTCTCGGGGGCTGAGCCGGCATGACCTCCATCTGGCGCCGAAGGAGACGGCGTGCCAGGACTCGAATCGGGAGATGTGGAGGCACTCGGTTGCGAACGCGGCAGCAGAGGAGCGTCCGACGCTGGAGCAGCCACCGGCGTCACCACGGTCGCAGCTACGATGCGAAAGCCGATGTCCGCATTGCGGCTCTGGGGGTCGGCGCGGAAACGTGCGGCGCTGCGGGTGTTCTTCGCGTCGCGATTCCACGAGCCGCCACGCAGCACCCGGCGTGGTTTGTCCGAGAGGTTCTGATTGGTTTGAAGGGGATCGGTCAGCGGACCATTTTCATAGGGCGCGTACCAGTCCTGGCACCATTCGGCCACATTCCCGCCGATGTGCAGTCCCCAGCCGTTTGCCTTCGTGGACGCTGCAGGGTGCGTGGCATTCCCGGCGTTCCCTTTGTGCCAGGCCACCTCGTTGCTGGCAGCAGGGTCATCACTCTCCGAGTGCCATGCCGTGGTGGCGCCGGCACGGCAGGCATATTCCCATTGGGTCTCGGTGGGCAGGCTGATCTTGCGACCGGTTTTCTTCGTCAGCCATTTGCAGAAGGCTTCCGCGTCCGGGTACGTGATGATGGTCACCGGGTGGCTGCCATCCTGGGGGAAGCCGGGATTCCGCCAGGTGAATTCCTTTCGCTGCGTGAGCGCTTTGCCATCCCAGCCAAAGCCACCGCTCGGCCCGCTTTCTGCCTCGGTGCGGTAACCCGTTTCCGCAGCGAAGCGCTCCCACTGGGCACGCGTCACGGCGGTCTTGCCGATGTAGTACTCCTTGGAGAGATGGACGAAACGCTGGGCTTCGTCTGCGCCGCGCTCCGGTTCGCTTGCGGGTGAGCCTTGCATGAAGCCGCCCGTAGGGATGAGCACGAGGTCCAGTTTCACACCGCTGCCGAGGTCCAGCGCCAGCGTGGCATCCGCGGCGCGTAGCACCGGAGATTGGGTGAACAACAAGACGGCCGTGAGAAGTCCAATTCCCGGGAACAGGCGGAGGGTGCTCATGCGCGCGACGCTAGCGCTCCCGGCCCTCCTGCCAAGCGAAGATGTTGTGCGGCAGGCTTGCCAGTGCCGGGGCGTTTTGGTGAGATGCGGCATGCGTGCCCTCGTCCTTCTGACTCTTGCTGCTGTCCTCACGGCCTGCGCCTCCACGCAACGTCACGCGGACGTGAACCAGCGCGAGGCCTCTTACAAGCAGACGCTCGGCGTGCTGGGGAAAGGCGCGACCCGTGCGCAGCTGGAACGCGCCTTCCCGAAAATGCGCCGTATCACGCCTGAGCATGGGCCGGGAGACGACTCAGCACTTACCGGCGTGGAGAGATTCCGGTTGGACCCGTATTTCCAGCTCGAGGTGAAGTTCATGTACGCGGCGCCCTACCGTATTGCGGCGGGTGCCACGCGCCTGGGGGCTCAGGGAGCGGCGGGGGAAGGGCCGTCGGCCTGGGAAATTTTCAAGTATGTGCGCGAGACGTCGCGAGGAGCTTACTCGGAGTCGCCGTATGATGAGGTGCTTTCATCACGTGTTCTTCGTGTCTCCTCGTACTAAGCGGGACCACGGTTCTCTTTTCCCAGTTCAACACCTCGTATGCATCTCCCACCTCTTCGTCGTCTCCTCATCGCAGCTTGCGCCATCTCGTTCGCGGCAGGTTCACTGATCGCAGCGCCTGAAACCATCAAACTATGGCCGGAAGGCGCGCCTGGATCGAAAGGCGAACGTCCCGAGGATACCCCGCGCGTGGACGTGTACCTGCCCACGGCTCCTTCCTGTGGTGCTGGCGTGGTGGTGCTGCCGGGTGGTGGGTATGGCGGGCTGGCGGCGGATCACGAGGGCAAGCAGATCGCGCAGTATTTCAACCGGCTCGGTGTCACGGCGTTCGTCTGTTTCTACCGGCTGGGTTCGCAGGGTTATCACCATCCCATCGAGATGAATGATGCCAAGCGTGCCGTGCGCTGGGCGCGGGCAAACGCGGAGAAGTACAAGATCGATGCGAACCGCCTTGGCCTCATTGGCTTCAGCGCGGGCGGTCACCTGGCCAGCACGGTGGGTACGCTCTTCGACAGCGGAGATCCGAATGCCAAGGACCCCATCGACAAGCAGAGCTCCCGTCCAGACTTCCTGATGCTCTGCTACCCGGTCATCTCCATGTCGGATGACTTCATGCATCGCGGTTCACGCAACAACCTGCTCGGTGATCAAAAGGACAATGAGGAGGTCGCGCGTGGTTTGAGCAACTACCTCAATGTGTCGGCCAACACGCCCCCCACCTTCATCTTCCAGACCGATGAAGACACCGTGGTACCCGCGGAGAATGCAGTGCAGTTCTACCTCGCCCTGCGCAAGAACAAGGTCCCCGCGGAAATGCACATCTACCAGCGCGGACCGCACGGCGTGGGCCTGCACCTGGGCGATCCCGTGCTCTCCACCTGGAGCCAGCACCTCACCGACTGGCTGCGCAACAACGGTTGGCTGAAACCCGCCAAACGCGCCGCCGTGGAAGGCACCGTAAAGATCAATGGCACTCCAGGAAATTGGGGCACGGTGGTCTTCACCTCGGAAGATCCCGCCACACCCGTCGCCTCCGCCCGACTGATGAATGGCAAGTTCCAGCTTCCCGAGCGTGACGGCGCAGTCATCGGGAAGAACAAACTCAAGGTGACCTTCAGCACGGCGAACCTCAGCAACATTGCAGACGCAAGCAACACCGGTGTGATGAGCACCACGAAAGCCACGCCCGATGCCACCGAAGACCTCACCTATGAGGTGAAGGAAGGCGCGAACAAGCTCGCGCTCGAAATCACGGTGAAGTAACGAACTGCCTGAGGGTAGCCGCAAAAAGACGCAAAAGGCTCAAAAAGGGAAGAGCATCACGAGGCGTGACTCACGCCCTCTGCTCACCTTCTTGAGCCTTTTGCGTTTCTTTGCGGCTAAAAAATCAGGCCTCTTCACGCCTGCAGGATCGCCTCGTCCCAATCCTTCCACACGGGGTCGAAACCACGGCGGGTGATGAGATCGGAGATTTCCTGCGGACTGCGATGGTCCGAAATGTCGAACTGGCCCGTAGCCTCGTCGCAGGAGGACTTCTGCTGAAGCTCCACACGACGCCCCTTCACTGTGAGGTGCAAGTCATCGCGGCCTTCACCCGTGTAGCCACCAGGTTCGGTGTGGCTGCCTGCGCTCATGGTGGTGATGCAGATGGGCAGCAGCGCATCCCGCAGCGCAGGGGACTCACGCGTGCTCAGCACGATGCCCACCTGCGGGAAGCAGAGACGGAAGGCGCAGAGGAGTTGGATGAACTTCGCGTCGTCCACAGGATACTTCGGCTCAAAGCTGCCTGCCGCGGGACGGAGGCGTGGGAAGGCGATGGTGTAGCTGGCCTTCCATCCATGGTTTTGCATGTACTCCAGATGGGCGGCGAGACCGAGCGCCTCCGTGCGCCAGTCGGCGAGCCCCAGCAGAGCACCGAGACCGATGCGACGGAAGCCTCCATGATAGCCGCGCTCGGGACACTCCAGACGCCAGTCGAAATCCTTCTTCGGTCCGGCGGTGTGGTATTCATTGTAAGCAGCGCGGTCGTACGTTTCCTGATACACCACGAGGCCTTCAGAGCCTGCGTGCACCATGCGTTCGTACTCCGGCTGCTCCATGGGACCGACCTCAATGCCCACGGTGGGGATGAAGGGCTTGATGGCGCGAATGCATTCCTCAAGGTAGCCGTTCGAAACAAACTTGGGATGCTCACCCGCTACCAGTAGGATGTGCCGGAAGCCTTGAGCCTCCAGGTGCTTCGCTTCCTTGATCACCTGATCCACATTCAGCGTGACACGGAAGATGGGATTGTCCCGCGAGAAGCCGCAGTAGGCGCAATTGTTCACGCACTCATTGGAGAGGTAAAGCGGGGCGAAGAGCCGCATGGTCTTGCCAAAGTACGACCGCGTGAGCGCCGCCGCCTCAGCGGCCATGGCTTCAAGTTGCTTGGGCGTCTTGGGTTCCAGCAATGCCAGCAGTTTGCGGAGCAGGGGTGACTTCTGCTCGGGCAGGACATTGAACGTATCGACAAAGGACATGGATGACTGACTGGCTAGAGCGGAGAGCGTGGGGATTCAGCTTAATCGCCCCACTTCATCTCCTTGGGATAATAACGATCGCGGAAGGCGCGCTGATGCTCCGGGTGTTGCTTCAGCAGCTCGGTGTTCGGGAAGGAACCCAGCCACACACACGAGGGTGGGCTGTCCGGTCGCTGTGGGTAGGTGGCATTGATGCCCTCCAGCACGGCGCGCACTGCTTCATCATGGATGTGACCCTCCACCTCCACGAAGAACATGTATTCGAAATCACGCTCCACCCGCGGGAAGGGATAGATGATGGAGAGGAAAATATTCTGCTGACGGATGATGCCCAGCGCCTCGTGCAAGGTGCCCGTTTCATTGGGCAGGTTGAACAGAAAGCAGGTCTTGTTCAGCGTGTGCTCCGCACCATTGAGCTTTGCCGTGCCCAGCTCCTTCAAGTGGCGCTCATCACCCAGAATCCAGAAGCGGGTGAAGCCATTGGCATAGTCCGAGAGACGCTCCGTCTGCTCCAGGCCAAGCTGGTGGTCGCGCTCCAGCACCGCGAGATCCACGGCCCTCAGGCGATCGCTGTACACATCCAGCGCTTCACGGGAGGCGATGGCACCGATGGTGGGATCATTCGCGGCTTCCACGGTCGCAGCTCCCGTACTCTCCGCCTGTTCCACGCGGATGTTCAGGTGGTCCTTGAGACGTTGCAATACCTTCGAGCACTGGCGCACGGCGCTGTGGTGGCTGCGAATCGCCTCCACACCATCGAGCGTGCCGCTCTGGGTCATGAGGAAATGCTGGATGGGCAGAAGCTCCTCCCACACCACCCACGTGCGACGCGTCTGGTTCCCCTCGAAGAGGCGCTCCAGATCCTTCACACACTCCACGATGATGCCATCGAGGGTGTTCTCGATGGCAATGACCCCGAAATCGATGTCTCCCCTCGCCTGCGCCGCGATGACTTCCGCGTGCGAAGCGAAGGGCACCGGCGTGAAAGCATCCATGCCATCGATGCGTCCGGCGTGATGCGCAGCGAAGCGCGTGGCAGCCGTGTACCCGTTGGTGAGACGGGCAGGCCTGAGGAATCCGATGCGCTTGGGCTTGGGAGTGGACTCGCTCATGCAGACTAGAGGGTGAGCAGCGCGTAGTTACGCTTGCCCTTGCGCAGCATGAGGTAGCGTCCGTGCAGCGTCGAGTCCTTGGTCACCTTTTGCGTGGCGGACGCGGCGCGCTCGCCGTTGAGATACACCCCGCCGGCTTCGATGTCCTTGCGGGCCTGTCCCTTGCTCGTGGAGAGTCCGGCAGCCACCAGCGCATCCACCAAGGTCAAGCCTTCACCGCCGAGCTGGTCCGCCGTGAGTTTCGCCGTGGGGACTTCCTCGCTCAAGATATCCAGCGTGGACTCCGAGATACCATCGACCGAGCCGCCGAAGAGGATCTCGCTCGCGCGGATCGCATCGTTCGCGGCAGTATCGCCATGGATCAGCGTGGTGATGGACTGCGCCAGCGCCTGATGCGCGCGACGTCCACCGGGGTTGTCCACATGAGACTGTTCCAGGTCCGTGATCTCATCATGCGGCAGGAAGGTGAAGAACTTCAGGTACTTCACCACGTCGCGGTCATCCGTGTTGATCCAGAACTGGTAGAACTTGTAGACGCTGGTGCGCTTCGGGTCGAGCCAGATGGCGCCACCCTCGGTCTTGCCGAACTTGGTGCCGTCCGACTTCGTGATGAGCGGAAGGGTCAGGCCATAAGCATGGCGCCCGAGCTTCTTGCGCACGAGGTCGATGCCCGTGGTGATGTTTCCCCACTGGTCGGAGCCGCCGATCTGGAGTTCGCAGTCGCACTCCTTCGCCAGGTGGTAGTAGTCGTAGGACTGGAGCAGCATGTAGCTGAACTCGGTGTAGCTGATGCCCACGTCGCGGTCCTCCATGCGGGCACGCACGCTCTCCTTGGCCACCATCTGGTTGACGGTGAAATGCTTGCCCACGTCCCGCAGGAAATCGAGGTAGGTGATGGGGCCGAACCAGTCCGCGTTGTCCATGAGGCGGGCCGGATTTGTCTTGGTCTCGAAGTCGAGCAGTTTGGCGAGTTGCGGGCGCACCGCGTCCACATTCGCCTGGATCTGCTCCTTGGTCAGAAGGGACCGCTCCGCAGACTTCCCGCTGGGGTCGCCAATAGAGCCCGTCGCCCCACCTGCCACCGCGATGGGGTGGTGCCCCGCCTTCTGGAAACGGCGCAGTGCCAGCAGGGGCACGATGTGACCCACGTGCAGGGAGTCAGCGGTGGGGTCAAATCCGCAATACAGAGTGATGGGCTTGGACGCCAGGCGCTCCGGCAAGGGGAGGATATCCGTGCGCGACTCAGGCACGCCGGTGTAATCAGCGATGAGGCCGCGGAATTTGAGGTCGTCGAGAATGTTCATGGCACCCGGCAGAGGGTCGGCAAGATGGGGGCGGGGTGACCGGGAGTCAACCGTGGGCGAAGCCAACGTAGTCCGCGAGTTCCTTCGCGGTCAGGGGGCGGGAATCCGGGAAAACCCGGAAGGAATGGCCGCAAAAGAACGCAAAAAACGCAAAGGAGGTCCTCCGTGGTGGAGCCGGGGGAGAGGCTTTTACTTGGGGGACTTCTCGCAGAAGAGCGCAATGCCGTCCGCGCACATGGCGGTGTTGTTGGCGCCTTCGTATTTGTCCCAGTCGGCGTCGCTGACACCGGCTTTAATGGCAATAGCGCGCTCGGCCTTGCCGTAGGCCTCGTGGAGAGCATCGCCTTTGAGGCCTTGGGCGAGGAGGTCTGCAATACACTCGTAGCATTGCTCCACACGGGCGGCATAGCGCGAGAGATGGCCGGCCACATCCGTGACTTCGCCGAAGTGGGTGAGGTACAGCTTGGAAAAGTTCGCGGCGTGCAGGCGCTGGAGGGAGTCACCGTAGGCCACCGGGTCGAACTGCGGAGGGGCAGCGGTCACGCTGACGTAGCTGCTGTGCGGCAACTTCATGCCGGCGACATCTCCGGTGAAGCACACGTCACCGATGGCATAGGCGTGGTGGTGCCGCGCATGGCCGGGGGTGTCGATGGCAGTGATGATGGTCTTGCCAAGCTTCACGGTGTCTCCGTCCTTCAGCGTCACCACACGCTCGGCGGGCGCGGGCAGGATGTCGCCCCAGAGCGTCTGCATGCGGTCCTGGTAGATGCGCTGGGCGCTCTCAATCAGCTTGGACGGATCCACAAGATGCGGCACCGCTTTCGGGTGCGCGTACACCGTGGCACCCTGCTGCGCCCACCAGCCCGCAGCACCCGAGTGGTCGAGGTGAATGTGGGTGACGAAGACATGCTTCACCGCTTCTGGAGCGAAACCCAGTGCGCGGATTCCTTCCAGCAGGGTCGGCAATGTGGAGCCCGGTCCGGTTTCGATGAGCGCGAGTTCCTTGCCCGTATCAATCAGGTAGGCCGCGATGATTTCGGTCTGGCCTTGGAAGTGGAGATCAAGGGTGTGGACGCGCATGCCCGACCATATGACGGCGTAGCGTTACCCATGTCCAGCGAGAAACCAAAGTGATGGCGCACACGACAAGAGGAATTGCCCAGCCAGCCGCAATCGTCAGCGAGTGGTCCACTCGACGCGAGCGGCTTTCCGGATCGAGCTGGTACTCTTCATCGAATGCCCGGTTCACGGGAATCTCAATGAAGAGATGAAAGATGATGATCACCATCCAGCAGAACCAGACGGAGAAACACAGCCGCAGGAAAATCCTGGGAATCCGCTTCGCGACGGCAGGATGAAGCATCAAGAGCGCAGGCAGCACAAGGTTCAGGAAGGCCTCAATGCATTCCGTTACCATGGCTGCCTGGTCGATGTTCATCTATGAACCATCCTCGCAGGGCTACCGCATCGACTCCAGCCTCTTCTTCATCACATCCTTCGGAGTCATCCCGTTCATCTTGGACTGGGTGTCATCGATCCACTTCTGCTCAAGGGCATTCTTCGTGGGGCGATTCACCTGGTAGTACACGCCGAATTTTCCGGGCGCGAGATTCTCCGCCATCTTGAAGGCCGCGCTCTCGTCAGTGACATCGTGCTGTGTTTCATCAATGGTCTCGAACACACCGCCCTTGCGCGGAGTGGAGTCATCGAAAGCACTGGCGTAGAACATCACGCACTCGCTCAGGCACTCGACGACACTGAAACCGTCATGCTTGATGGCGCGCTCGAAAATCGCTTCCATGTGCTTCACCTGTGCCGCGTGCGTGCGGGCAATGAAGGTGGCGCCGCTGGCGAGAAGCTGGCGCATGGGGTTGATGGGGCGGTCGATGGAGCCGGTCGGGTCGGTCTTCGACTTGAAGCCGATGGGCGAGGTGGGGCTCGTCTGCTTCTTCGTGAGGCCGTACACGAAGTTGTCCATGATGATGTAGGTCAACTTCACGTTCTTGCGCGCAGCGTGGTTCAGGTGGTTGCCACCGATGGAAAAGCCATCGCCGTCGCCACCGAAGACGAACACATGCACATCCGGACGGCTGAGGCTCACACCCGTGGCGAGCGGCAACGCACGGCCATGGATGAAGTGGATGCCGTGCGTGTTCATGAAGTACGGGAAGCGGCTGGAGCAGCCGATGCCTGCGACGCACACAATGTTCTCATGCGGGTACTGGAGCTTCTCCAGCACACGGTAGAAGATGTTCAGCACGGCGAAGTCGCCGCAGCCGGGGCACCAGGTGGGATGGTCGGCGGTGAGGGCCTTCTTCGTCAGCTTGTCCGCCACGGGAGCGGCGGGCACGGGTGCGGGTGCTGGCGTGGAAGTGGCGTCTGCTGGTGCGGTGGTGAGCACGTTGGACTCGTTGGACATGGCAGGTGAGGAAAGGGTGAGACTAAAGAGGAGCGAAAAATCGACAGATGCGGTGCGAGACGGGGCGACGGAAAATCAATCCACGCCGGCGAGGTGTTTTTCCACACCGGTGACGATGTCCTTGATGCGGAAGGCGAGGCCGTCCGTCTTGCACACCGAGCGGATGGCCGGGTTGCAGAAACGGGCGCGCAGCAGCATGGCAAGCTGGCCGTAGCCGTAGGCGCCATAATCATTCATCTCCACCACGACGATGTGTTTGTAGTGGTTCAGCACGGGCTGGATGCCATTCGGCAGCGGATGGATGTGGCGCAGGTGCAGGTGACCGGCCTTGTACCCTTCCGCACGCAGGCGATCGGTGCTCTCGCGGAGGGGACCATAGGTGCTGCCCCAGCCCACGAGGAGGACATCGCCCTCGAGGTCGCCGTGCACCTTCGGCGCGGCGATTTCCGCGGCGGCGTCCAGCAACTTGCGACGGCGCTTGTTGGTCATGGCGCTGTGCATCTTCGGGCTGCCGCTGGGGTGCCCCCACTCGTCATGCTCCAGGCCGGTGACCACGGGATACTTCCCACCGAGCATTTTCGTGCCGGGGGCCGCGTGGTGTGTCGTGCGCTCCAGCGGGTACGGTTTGAACTCGGCATCCTTGGGCGTGAGATTCAGCGTGGGCTCCACCCAGTGCATGTCCACATCCGGCTCATGGAAGGCCTCAATGCGGCTGCTCAGGGCCTGGTCGCTGAGAATGATGACCGGGCAGGAATACTTACGAGCCAGCTTGCCGGCCTCCAGTGCAATGTAGAAGCAGTCTTCCACATCCTGCGGGGCGAGCACGATGCGCGGGCAGTCGCCATGGCTGCCGTAGATGGCCTGCATGAGGTCGCTCTGCTCCACGCTGGTGGGCAGACCGGTGGAGGGACCACCGCGCTGTACGTTGATCACGATGAGCGGCAGTTCCGCCATGCTGGCGTAGCTGAGCGCTTCCATCTTCAGCGAGAGACCGGGGCCGGAGCTTCCCGTCACCGCGAGGTGCCCCGCGAAGGCGGCGCCAATGGTCAGGCTCACGGCGGCCAGTTCATCTTCCGCCTGCACATAGATGCCGCCATACTTCGGCAGCTCCGTGCGAAGCGTCTCCATGATGGTCGACCATGGTGTGATAGGGTATGCTGCACCATAACGCACCCCAGCGGCCAGCAGGCCGAGGGTCAGCATCTGGTTGCCATCCGTGCTGATGCGGTGTCCCGCTTCCGCTTCACCGTGCTCGAAGAAGAACCTGTCGAGGTCGCCCACCTGGTAGGCGTATCCGGCGTCGAAGGCCAGCATGGCATTGCGCAGCACCTGCTCATCCTTCTTGCCGAACTGGCGGGCGATGATGCCCACCAGCTTGTCGCGGTCCAGGTTGAAGACGGCGCAGATGAGGCCCATCACAAACATGTTCTTGCCACGGTCACGGGGGGATCCACCCACGGCTTCCACGGTGGCGGAGGTGAAGGGAATGCCGATGTGCTTGATGCCACGCTCGTGCTTCAGGTTCACCACCGCATCACGTTCCATGGAGGTCGGCGTGCTATCGTACAAACAGATACCACCGTCGCGCAGCGAGCTGATGTGGCCATCATAGCTGTGCTGGTAAAAGGCCACGAGCACGTCCGCCTCATCACCCGAGGTCAGCACCTGGCCGGAGCCGATGTGCACCTGGAAGATGGACGGCCCCCCGCTGATGGTGGAGGGGATGGTCATGTAGGTCATCACCTCCTGGGCAGTGCGTCCGGCGAGACGGGCCAGGAAACCGCCGATGGACTGGATGCCATCTTGCGAGTTACCGGCAAACCGGATGACTGCGTTGCGAAGGGTGCGGGACGACGTGGAGGAACCGGCGGATTCGATAGTGCTGGAGGACATGGAGGAAGGCGGTGCGACGCGCCATGAAATTCAAGATTAATAGAATCCGACAGTCCAAGGCAAGGATATATCAAACACCCTCCCCCGGCCCGGCGGACTGCATAACGACGTGTGGCACAAGGGCATCTTTCGAAGAATCGTTCCTTCGCCGGCCATTCTCCAAAGGTCGCCGATGACCTCCAAAAGGGTTGCATTGCCCCCGCCAGTCGGGCTGAATAGGCCCGCCATGAGTACCGCCCCCCAGTCTCAGGTCCGCCTCCGCCTTCGTGTCTTTGCATTTTGCCTGCTGGCTCTGCTGTGCACGCTAGGAACGAGTTGCACCACCGTGGAAACGCAAAGCATTCGTCGACAGACCGATGCCTGGAGACAGAATGCCTTCCGCTACGGCCAGCAGAAAGTGCAGGACATGCGGGAATTCCAAGCCCGTCTGGCGAGTGTGTTCCGCGCTGATGGCTCCTTCTGGGAGGCGGATGGGATGTATGGAAAACCCTCCATCAAGATCGATTTAGGGGATCAGATGGTCTATTTCTACAAGGGCGGCAAACTCGCCGGTGCCTCGCCCATTTCCTCCGGGCGCGAGGGGTATGACACCCGCCCAGGACGCTACAGCATCATCGAGAAGGACATCGACCACAAGTCCTCCATCTACGGCGACTACGAGGATCAGGGGGGCAGGGTCGTGGTGCAGAACGTCGACAACCGCAAGCACCCGCGACCGCCGGGCGCGAGATTCGAGGGAGCAAAGATGAACTACTTCATGCGCATCTACGGAGGGGTGGGCATGCACGAGGGCTACCTGCCCGGCTATGCCGCCTCACACGGCTGTATCCGCCTGCCCGGGCACATGGCCAGAAAATTCTACAACGCCACCCCCATGGGCACGCCGGTGACGGTCGTGCCGTAGCCGCATTCGCAGGCAGGGTGAGTATCTCACAGAGCCGGGGCACGCCAGGCTTCGTGCATGAGTTTCTCGAGCTCGGCCACCTTGGCTGCGTTGTCTTTGGCCACATTGTTTTCCTCACCCACGTCGGTGTCCAGATTGTAGAGTTGCACCTCCAGCGGCTTGGGTTTGCCGGGATTCTGATTCTTCTTCCCTGCGCCTGCGGCATTGGGACGGGCGCCACCGGTATTCAGGTGGATGAGCTTCCACGGCCATTGCAGCACGGCGCGCTTGCCGCCTTGCTCATCGAAGTTCCAGTAGAGAAACGGATGCTGCTTCTGCTCGCCGCTGTCCTTACCGAGCAAGGTGGGTACGAAGGAGATGCCATCCGTCTGCGCTTCCGCCTTCGCGCCGCTCAGTTCAGTCACCGTCGGCAGCAGATCCTGAAAGCCGCTTACGTGGTCACTCACGCTGCCCGCCTTCACCTTTCCAGGCCAGCGCACGAGAAAGGGAACACGGATGCCACCATCCGTCAGGTCGCGCTTGATGCCGTTGAGATCACCGTTGCTGTTGAAGAAGTCCGACTTGTGACCGCCTTCCTGGTGCGGGCCGTTGTCACTGGCGAACATGACGATGGTATTCTCATCCAGCCCCTGCGCTTTGAGCTTCGCGAGAATCGCTCCCACTTCGTTGTCGAGGAAGCGGATGAATTGAGCAAAGCCCTTCTCCGCATCAGGCCAGTCCTTGGCGGCGAACTCGCCATAGCCAGGCCCCTCCATGCCGTGCCCAAGGGGTGAGTCCTTGGCAGCCTCATTGTTCGTGTGGGGGATGTTGAGCGCGTAGTAGAGGAAGAACGGTTTCCCCTGCTCCTTTTCCTTGCCTCGCTCATCGAGGTAGCGCTGGACGTCATCGGAGAAGAGCTGCGGCGCCCACTCCTTCCTGCCCTCCGGAGTGGCGACCCCTGTGCCCACGAGTTCGCTGTCCTTGTAGTCAGCGGCATTTTTACCACTGCCGGGAATCGTCTTGTTCTGCAGGGGCACGACCTGGCCATTCCGCACCAGGGCCTCGGTGTAGAAATTGTGCGCATGGCTGGTGCCTACGTAGCCAAAGAAATAGTCGAAGCCCTTGGCCTTCGGATCGTCCAGTGGCAGTGGCTTGCCCAGGCCAAACTTGCCGATGCACGCCGTGCGATAACCTGCCTGCTGCAAGACCTTGGGTACCGTGAGGTCGGGGTCCGGAACGAAGCCCTCCCCATTACCCCGCACACGGCAATGCCCGGTGTGCAGGCCGGTCATGAGCACGCAGCGCGAAGGAGCACAAACCGTGCTGCCGGCATAGTGGCGGGTGAACTTCATCCCCTCCCCTGCCAGGCGATCGATATTCGGTGTTGTCAGAGTCTTCTGCCCGTAGCAACCCAAATCGCCACGACCGAGGTCATCTGCGAGGATGTAGATGATGTTGGGCGACTGGGCCTCCGCAGAGCGTACGGCGATCAGGAAGGATAGGGCAAAGGTGATGACAATAAGTAGGGTGCGAGCACACATCCCCATGCTTGACGCAGGGTATGCATCCCATGTTTCATCGTTCGCCAACTAGTTAACTGACCTTATAGCCGCACGCACATCTATTTACTTGCATAAGAATAAAATCTGAGGAGTGATGATGGAATATGCTTATTTGGAGAGGTCACGGTATTCTTATCCCGGTCGCAGCGGTGGCCGGTCTCATTGGCGGCTCGTTAGTCTTTGGCGTTTTGGGCGCCCTTGCTAAAATCGAGATGTCGACATTGTCGATGATCCTCGGATTCTGGACATCGGCGCTATGTGTCTGGCTGTATGCCGCCACGCTGGGCAAGCCCGTGCAACAGATGATGGTGAACCCCAAAACCGGGCAGCCATGGGTGTATAAGTACCACCCGCACACCTTCTTCTTCATTCCTGCCAACGTCTGGACGATCCTCAGCGTGCTGCTGGCCATCGCGATGTCCGTCCTCCTCCCCTTCGTCAAATTGCCGGAGGGGAAAGCGCTTGCAGGGCCAGGGAACGCCGAGTTCGACAGTGCAAACAGCCTCATCACCTCGAACCGCAATGGTGCCGCTCATGGAAACACGCCCGTAGCAAAGGAACTGGCCGAAAAGTTCTCCCTGGTGATCCGGGAGTATCGCAACGCTGGCGTCGAGAAGGCCAAGAAGAAGTCCTCATTGTCTCTCACGGACGGTCAGTTCCTGACATACTGCCATCTCCGCGAAGACGATTGCGTCTTCCTGGTGCATGTGCCTGACCTTAGGAAGTTCAACGGCGAGGCGAAGAAGTTCATCTGCACCGCAGCGTGGCATACAGCGAACCTCGTGCTCGCGGGCCAGCCGAAACTGCCCACGCGGCTTGCCGTGGGGGTGCGGGGCGCCATGTTCTATGAGGAAATCGTCATCGGCTCCGCGGTGGGCGACTCGGAAGATCCGGCGAAGGGAATCCAGCGGCGTTACGATGGCATGAACAAGCAGGTGGTGTTTCCCTTCTTTGCTCCGCCAAAGCCCGCGAAGGACACCGGCACCATGGCGAAGGGAACGAAGCCCACTTCCGCAGCAAGTGAGAAGGCAGCAGCAAGTGCCAAGGCACAACCGGAGGCGTCACCATCGGCATCGAACTCGGTGACACCAGCGCCTGCAAGTCCTGAGGTTGCACCTCCCACGGCATCGACGTCTCCTCCGGCGATGCCAGCGTCATCTGCTGCGTCACCTACTACCGCAGCACTCCCCACGGAAGTGCGGGAGTGGAGAAGCGCCGATGGCAGGCCAATGAAGGCCTCGTTGGTGCGCTTCAATGATTCCACGGGCGCCACGGCGCGGTTCCGCCGTGAAGACGGCCAGGAATTCGATGTGCCTGTAGAAAAATTCTCTCCGGAAGACCAGTCGGAACTGAAGCGCCTCCACCAGTTGTCCCAGTCCAGTTAAGGGTCAGCAGTCAGGCACGCATGCGTGATGCTCCAGTGCGAGACTTTGAGTCTGCTCAGCGCCGGGCTTTCTTTCGCTGGGGAGCAGCACGTGGCAGTGCCTTCTGGGCCTCTGTTATCAGGGGCTCCAACTGCTCGCGTATCCATGCATAGGCCGCGTCCAACCCGCCTTCGTTGTAGCGGCGGCCAATCTCCGCCTCGACGCGGGTGGGCTGGCCAATCCGATTAAGAAACGAATTCCGCACCAGGCTGATGCGCCGCGCATCATCACGCGACGCATCTTGTTTGAGGATGTACTCCCGCACGTAGAGTTCCAGCACGGCATCGCCGATCCAGGCCTCCTGTCGGAGGCCTTCGACTTCACGCTTGCTCAAACCGCGCGCGAGATTCTCGCGACTCATGCCGAGGTCACCAGGGCGTAGTTGCGCTCAGCGCGTTCCCAGTTCACCACATTCCACCAGGCAGTGAGGTAGTCCTGGCGCTTGTTGAGGTACTTGAGGTAGTAGGCATGCTCCCACACGTCCACGCCGAAGAGAGGACGTCCCACTTCGGCATCGGGTACAATGCCCTTCATCATGGGGTTGTCCTGATTGGCGGTGGAGGTGACCATCAGTTTCTTGTCTGGACCATAGATCAACCACGCCCAGCCGGAGCCAAAGCGCTTCATGGCCGCTTCGTTCATGGCCTTCTTGAGGTTATCCAAGCCGCCAAGGTCGCTCTGAATCGCTTCCGCCAGCTTGCCGCCGGGTTCCTTGACTCCTTTGCCCTCAGGTCGCAGCCAGCGCCAGAAAAGCGTGTGATTCACATGACCGCCACCATTGTTGCGCACCACCGTCTGGAGGGAATCAGGCAGTCCATTGATGTCCTGAATGAGAGAGATGGCGTTGGCCACTTTCAACTTGGCCTCATCAAGCGCCTTGGTGAGATTCGTCAGGTAGGCGACATGGTGCCTGCTGTAATGGATCTCCATGGTCTTCGCATCTATATGCGGCTCCAGGGCTGCATATTCATAGGCCAGAGGCTCCTGGGTAAGAGGCACTCCATTGGGGATGATGTGGGTCTCCTGCTCCTTCCCTTTTTCCTTGTCAGCAGCGAAGACTGTTCCCGCTGCGGCTGCTCCGCTTGCTGCGATAAAATGACGGCGGTTCATGATAGGTATTTATGATGGAATTCAGGTGAGCATAGGGCGTTTTGCGCCGTGGAAGCAAGAAGCAAAAAGTCCCACTCACATGCGCCAAACGACGTTGTAATTACGCCTGTCGATTCGTCTGCCTTACCCCAACCGGATGCAGCGTTGGCGGTGCAAAATGCACTAGTCTTTACTAAGGATTTTTACCTGTAACCTCTGAATTTTTCGACGCTCAGTCTTGCCAGGAAAAGGCGGCTATCATCCTGGCAGCCAGGTCAACTCGGGCAAAGCGACGTGAAAACCGACCGGCTTCAACGCCCGCTTCGGTATACCAAACAGTCTCGTTCAAAGGTGCCCTTCACTGCGGCAATGCATCGCAGCCAGTGAGTGCTGTCGTCCGCTTCGGCCAGGAGGATATTGCTGCTGTATTCTACAGCGCTACTCCACGCAGCAGGGGCACTTCTGCACCCAATGACCGGGCTGAACCTCTTCCAGCTTGAGGTCGATGCCCACACTTTCCTTCCAGCGCGGATGTTTCATGCGGTGACCGAAGGCGCAGCCCTCCGGGGGATTGATGGGAGAGGGCACATCACCGCTCAACAAGCGACGGGGATGACGCTTGGCCGGATCAGGCTCGGGAATGGCATCCAGAAGGGCCTTCGTATAGGCATGGCGCGGATTACGATAAAGCGCCTCCGCCGACGCAAGCTCGACCACCTTCCCCAAGTACATCACCGCCACGCGGTCACTCATGTGCTTCACCACACTCAGACCATGTGCGATGAAGAGGTAACTCAGACCAAGGTCACGCTGCAGATCCAGCATGAGATTCAGCACCTGGCTCTGCACGCTGACGTCCAGCGCGGACACGGGTTCATCGCACACCACAAGCTTTGGCTTGAGCGCAATGGCACGGGCAATGCCAATGCGCTGGCGCTGCCCGCCGGAGAACTCGAAGGGGAAACGATCCGCATGCGCCGCCTGCAGGCCCACCTTTTCCAGAAGATCAATCACCCACTGCCGGCGCTCCTCGCGTGTGCCAAGCTTCTGCACGATGAACGGCTCCTCCAGAATGTCCCGCACCGTGAGGCGTGGATTGAGCGACTCCGCCGGATCCTGGAAAATCATCTGCATGTTCCGCCTCACAGGACGGAGCGAGCGGTGACTGGCATGAGAGATGTCCGTGCCGTCGAATTCAATGCGCCCCTCCGTGGGACTCAGCAATCGCACAATGGTCTTGCCCAGCGTCGTCTTGCCGCAACCGCTCTCGCCCACCAGACCCAGCGTCTCGCCCTTGGCCACTTCCAGACTGACACCATCGACGGCCTTGCACTGCGCCACGGCGCGGCGCAGCACACCCCCGCGCACGGGGAAGTGCATCTTGACGTTTTCAATCTTCAGCAGACTCATGAGACGCAGATGGGGCAATGCTCCACCCAATGACCGGGGGAGATTTCGTGGTAGGGCGGGCGCACGTTCAGATGATCGTGTTCATGCGGCTTCCCAGAGCGCTCCGCGAAGCGGCAGCCGGGCTTCAGCGTATTGATCGCCGGCACACTTCCCGGGATGGCGCGCAGCTTGGTCTTGGGCACATCATCCAGGCGGGGAATCGAAGCCAGCAGTCCGCGCGTGTATGCGTGACGCGGATTGGCAAAGAGCTCGAACACCGGAGCGCGCTCCACGATGCGACCGGCGTACATCACCACGACCTCATCGCAAACTTCCGCAATGACGCCCATGTCATGCGTGATGAGCACCACGCTCATGCCCATTTCCTTTTGCAGGTCCGAGATGAGCTCCAAAATCTGCGCCTGCACCGTCACATCCAGTGCGGTGGTAGGTTCATCCGCGATGAGCAGCTTCGGCTTGTGGATCAGCGCCATGGCGATCATCACACGCTGGCGCATGCCACCGCTGAGCTGGTGGGGATACTCTCCGAGGCGCACCTCAGGCGAAGGGATGCGCACCTTCCGCATGAGTTCCAGCGAACGCTCCAGCACCTCACGCCTGCCGCAGTCCGAGTGCAGGAGAATCGCTTCCGCCAGCTGTCGGCCCACCGTCTGCACGGGGTTGAGCGCCGTCATGGGCTCCTGGAAGATCATGCTGATTTCCTTCCCGCGCAGCTTCTTCATCTCGTCCAAGGGGAGCTTGGGAAGATTGCGGTCTTCATAGAGGATGTCACCCTCAAGAATCTTGCCATGGGGCTGGGGCAGCAATCGCGTGATGGAAAAGGCCGTCACGCTCTTGCCGCATCCTGACTCCCCGACGATGCCGAGCGTCTTTCCACGCGGCACTTCGAAGCTGATGCCGTCCACGGCGACCACGCGTCCCGCGTCCGTGTCGAACGCGGTGACGAGATTCCTGACTTCTAGAATGGAGGCGCCGCTGCTCATTGAATCCGGAATTGGTCGAAGATGCGAATGACCTCGCCAAAGGACTTGCCTTCACGCATGGCCTCGCGGGTTTCTTTTTCCACGTCCTCGTCAATCCAGTGGACCATGGTATCCAGGGGAAGCTGGCTGCGCTTGAGGTTGCCGTCGTGTGGCCAGCGAATCCAGCGCCAGTGGGAGAAGCGGTAAGAGGGCGACTCCCACGCGGGAATGGACACGCTCAAAGCCTCCACCATTTCCTGGAGTTTCCAGGAGAGATCCTGCATCTCATCTTCCGTGGCCGCGATGCGTTGCCGATCGATGATGGGGTCCATCACGGGATCCGCCGTCATGGTGATGTTGTTGGTGTCCGGCACGATCTTCTTCGTGCCATCAGGACCGATCTTCCACGCATTATCGCTATGATAGTTCTCCCAAAAGCGCGGATAGGGTAGCGAAGCGCCATAACCCACGAGGCACATTTCGTGGTTCTTTTGATCCAGCTTCTTGAAGAGCTGGGTGGAATCCTGCGCTTCCACCACAATATCCAGGCCTGCCTTGAGCGCTTCTTCCTTCAAGCGGAGCATCATGGGAACAAACGGCCCCTGAGGCATGGACAACGTGAACGACAGCCTGCGACCTGAGCCATTCACGAGCACACCGTCAGGCCCCGCTTTGGTGTACCCCGCCTTGGCAAAGTGTTCGCGTGCCTTGACCACATCGTACTCCCTGGGGCGGACGTTGGGATTCGTGAATCTCCCAAATCCAGCAAAGGTGCTTTTCATCCGCTGGTAGTCACCGCGAAAGTCCACATCAATGACCTTCTGGAAGTTCAGCGAGTGGGCAATGCCAATGCGCACATCGAGCTTGTCCAGTTCAGGCTTGCTCTGGTTGATATAGATGCCGCGAGAGATGCGCGGATAGTCATTGAAGAAGATCTGCCGCTCAATGTATCCCTTGTACACCTCCGGAATCTCGGACTTGTCATACCAATAGCGAGGCAGACCCATCGCGAACCAGTCGAGCTTCCCCTGACGGAAGATTTCGAACGCCTTGTCCAGGCTGCCGACGACGGTGTACTGGATGTAGTCCGGATTGAAGCGATAGCGGAAATGCTTCTTGTCCTTCGCCCACCAGTCCTTCACGCGCGTCAGTGTGATGGAGCGCCCCTTCTTCACATCGTCGTCGTAGATTTCGTAGGCGCCGGTGGTGGGTGTCTTGCGCCACTGATAGCGCTTGGGGAAGTCCTCCGAGAACTCCTTGTAGAACTCCATGGGCGAGGGTGGAAGGTCCGCGAACCACAGCGGGTCCGGCTTCACCGCAGGAATGGTGATGGACAGCGTGTGTTCATCATACTTGGTGATATTGGAATATTCCTTTTTGTAGAAGTCGTTGTACCACGGGTCCTGAATATGGGGACTGCGCATGATGTAGAACGTCATGAAGAAATCCTCCACCCGCACTGGTTTGCCGTCTGAGTAGGTGGCCTTCGGATCGAGCTTGTAGTAAACAGTCTTCCTGTCCGGCGAAATGGCCCATTGATCTGCCAGGGCTGGCACCCATGCGTCCACGTTCAAATGACGCTGCACCAGCGTGATCAGGATGTTGTCATGGTGCTCGCTGCGGAAGGAGTTGTTGGCATCGGGGCCAATGTTGCGCAGCGTGGCGGGAAAGGTGTCCACCATGTCGTGGAAGGTGCCGCCCTTCTTGGCAGCAGGGTCGCCCATTTCAGGAAGGTTGTCCCCACCATTTTCCCATTTCAGATCCTTGGGCAGATCCTCAGGTGTCTTCCACTGGAAGAACTCCGGCTGCGATTTCCAGAAGGCCTGCACCTCCGAAGTGTTGTCGTAAGGAGGAAACCGATCGTCTGCGGCCGAAGCGGGCATGGATACCGCCATCCATGCGGTGATGGCCGCGGCATACAGGAGGTGAAGAAAGCGCGCGTTCATCAGCGGTACGTCGTGAATTTCTTGGGATCAAAGGCCTCACGGATCGCTTCCCCGACAAACGTGACGAGCACCAGCACGATGACCATCGCCGCGAAGGCGGAAGCGACAATCCATGGGTAGTTGAAATTCTCCGTGCCTTCCTGGAGCAGACGTCCCCAACTGGGCTCATCCGGCGGCAGACCGAAGCCAAGGAAGTCCAGCGCCGCCAGCGAGGTGATGATGCCCGTCACTTCAAACGGAGCCAGCGTCACCAGCACAGAGATCGTATTTGGCAGCACATGCTTGAAGAGGATGCGCCCCGTGCTGGCGCCAGTGAGTTTCGCTGCGGCCACGTAGTCCCTCGCCTTTTCCCTCAAGGTTTCCGTACGGATGTAGCTGGCGACGCCCTTCCACCCGAAGAAGGCGATGATGCCCACGAGAATGAGCAACCGCGGCTCGATGAGTGAACTCACGATCATCACCACAAAGAGGAATGGCAGTGCGGCCCAGATTTCCAGGATGCGCTGGCCGAGCAAGTCCGTCAGCCCGCCGAAGTATCCCGAGACACCCCCCACCACCACGCCCGCTACAAAGACAAACGTGACGTACAGCACAGAGGCGAGAAGAGCCTGCTGCCATCCACCGAATAGCGTGGCCAGGATGTCACCCCCAGAGGAGCTCGTGCCGAGGAAGTGGCCATTGTGCCATGAAGGGGCAGCTGGTGGGAAGATCTGCGCCTGCAGGTCAGGGCTCGCCTGGGTCTCCAGTGCCTCTCCTGCACCGTTTTGGTAGTCGGTGTATGTCGTGCGCTTGCCGTCTTGATATTTGCCGCGCTCGTTCTGCTCCCCCTTCGCGTCCCATCCGCGCATCTCGCCTTGGAAGACTCCATAGCGGAGCGTGTACTCGCGGCGCTTCTGGGTGGGCTTCTCTTTGAAGGAGGTATAGGCGCGTCCGCTGAAAGGCTCGTCGATGCCTTGGCGGTAGTACTTTCCATCTCCGCGCTTCTCCAGCACTTCGATGACATCGGGCGAATCCTGGCTGGGAGCGAAGGGAATCAAAGGAAGCACGACCCAGTTGCCCTTGTTCTCCTTTTGGAAAAGTTTGCGCAGCTCGCGATAGTCAGTTTCCGCCTCATAGCCGAGGCCGAACTTGCTGCCCGGAATGATGCCGTCCTGGATGAAGGGGAGGTAGAGCTGGCCTTCATACTTCACAGCGAGCGCACGCCTGCCCACGAGGAGGTTGTCCAGCATTGCCACGCCCGTCAGCGCTAGCAGGATCAGGAAGGACCAATAGCCCTGCTTGATGGAGCGGAACCGGCGAATTTGCTTGAGCGTAAGGGGGCTCAACTGCCAATCCCTGGAGCCTGAAATCAGCAACCACAGGCCGACCAAAAAGAACAGGACACTCAAGATCCACCCGGCGGTCTCACCACCCAAGAAGGGCACTTTGAACACAGGCACATTCAGTCCCAGCCCGCGGAGCACTCCCGCGAGGGCTGCATACAGGGTCAGAAGCAGGCCAAAATTTCTCGGGGACATCTCCTAGTCAAAGCGGATGCGTGGATCCATCAGGGCCACGAAGTAGTCAGAGAGGATATTCCCCAGCATGATGAGGAACACATTCACCGTGAGAATTCCCATCATCAGGAACATGTCGCGGTCCAGAATCGCCTGATAGCTCAGCATGCCGAAGCCATTGATATCAAAAATGCGCTCAATCAAAATCGAGCCGGTGACGAACACACCCACGATGCCTCCCAGGGTGGTCATGATGGGAATGAGCGAATTCCTCAGCGCATGGCGGAAGACGGCTGTCTTGAAGCCGGAGCCCTTGGCAATGGCCGTCCTCACGTAATCAGCCGCGAGGTTGTCCAGCAGGCTGTTTTTCATGAGCATCGTGAGGAACGCGAAGTTTCCGATGAGGTAGCAAATCATCGGAAGGGTACCGTGATGGATCAGGTCCCACGCCTTCCCTCCGATGGAAAGATCCTCGAAGTTCTCACTGACAAACCCTGATGTCGGGAACCAGCCGAACCTTGCCGCGAGGAACACGGCCAGGACACTGCCCAGTACGAAGGCCGGCACCGCGTATCCGGCAAAAATCAGGAGGGACGTAGTGTTGTCGAGAACGGTCCGATGTCTAATGGCCTTCAAGATCCCGAGCGGAAGGCAGATGACATAGGTGATGATGGTCGAAATCAGGCCGTAGAAAAGGGACACCGGCATGCGCGCGGCCATCATGTTCACCACAGGTTCATTGTACCGGAGGGAGTCGTAAAAAGTTCCCTGCAGCACGCCTTCAAAGTCCGGCCTGTAGGCCACGATGCGCCCCTTGTTCCAGTCAGTGCGAGCTCTCCATCCGTCGATTTTTTTCCTGTCCGCTCCCACGATGCTGCCATCCGTGCTCACCGTGGCCTTCACCACTTCATAAGCGTTGGTGGGGGTCCATTGCTTCTTCGGCAGCAGCCGGCGTAGGTTCGCTTCCACCTTCTGCTCCACCCTCTTCATCTCCACCTTCTGGCTGCGCTGTGATGCATTGAATAGGGAGCTAAACCAACCAGACCATCCAGCTCGGGACACGATCATCCGGTCATTGTCCCAGTCCGGGGTCGCCCGCCACGTGGGGATTGCCTGGCCGTTGGCACCTACCACACTTCCATCCGTATGAGCCGTGGCCTCGACTTCCACCATCTTGCCTGTGGGGGTCCCACCTTTGTCGAGCTCTGCCACCGTCAGCTTCACCGGGACGCTTTTGGGCACGCCCTCCAGGGGAATCATTTGATATTGCTCTTCACTCGGTAGAGCTCCGAGCCACATGAGGTAACCAATGAGGTACGGCTTATCGAGTTTGAAGTGCATCAGGAGCTGGTCCTTTTGCTCCTCACTCAGGCTGCCTCCCGGGTCCTTCATGCTGCGCTGGGCATTGAGCGCCTGCTGCTGTCGCATCATGGCCTCGACCGGGCCGCCCGGCGCCATGCGGATGATGAAGTAGACGATCATCGTCGCTCCGACCAGCGTCGGAATCATCAATAGGAAGCGGCGAATGAAATAGTCCCTCATGGGCAGGCTGGCAAAACGGGATCAGTTCAGGTCTAAGCAGGCAAGTTCAGAGTCACGGGCAAAGCTTGGATCGGCAGGCGCGTGGGCACAAGGGCTTTGGCGACTCCGACCCGGAAGTCAACCGCCGCCGCAGGGGCCGGGTGCACACTTACCAATCATCATCTACGCATGAAGTTGAAATTTACGCTCAAAGAAGCGCTTTCTGCGAGAAAAGATGATTGCTCCGGACTCCGGTACGCTTTTAGCATCATGCGCCACCGTACTTCGACCCCACCGCGGCCCAATTGCTCATGATTATTTGAACGCTGCCCTGCCCCTAATGACTGTTTCCACCATGAAATCCTGGCTTATCCGCCTCGCCGTTCTGGTGTTCCTGGTCACGGGAGTGTACGCCTTCCATGAGTGGCGCACCAACCGGCCACCTCGCGTCATTGCGGCGGCGCGTGAGCAGCGTCTTATTCTTGGCAATGGGTCAGAGGTCGGCACGCTCGATCCCCACCTGGCCACGGGTCAGCCTGAGCACATGATCTTCTCCGCCCTCTTTGAGGGCCTCGTCGCTCCTGACCCAAACAACCCTGATGCCAACGCTCCCGGAGTGGCTTCGAGCTGGGAAACCACAGATTTCATCCACTGGACCTTCCACCTCCGGCCGGAGGCCAAGTGGAGCGATGGAACTCCACTCACCGCCCATGATTTCGTGTGGTCTTACCAGCGGATGCTCACTCCTGAGTTGATAGCCCAGTATGCGTCCATGCTCTTTCCGCTGAAGAATGCGGAGGAGTTTAATGCCGGAAAAATCAAGGATTTCTCGGAAGTGGGGATCAAGGCGAAGGACGACCACACACTCGAGCTCACGCTCACGGGTCCCATGCCCTATGTGCTGGGAATGATGAAGCACTATTCGTGGTTCCCTGTCCCACGGCATGTGGTTGAGAAGTTTGGCAGCATGACAGATCGCGAATCGCGCTGGACCCGCGCGGGGAACATGGTGGGCAACGGCCCCTTCCGTCTCAAGGAATGGCGCTTCACCCATTCCACCACGGTGGAACGGAACCCGTACTATTGGGACGCGGGCGCGGTGAAGCTGAACGAAATTGTCTTCCTGCCCATCAAGAGTGATGCCACGGAGGAGCGTGCGTTTCGTGACGGGCAGTTGCATGCCACCATGACCATGCCGCTGCCGCAGATTCCGGACTACCGCAAAAATCACCAGGATGTATTTCATGAGGATCCGCTGCTGAGCGTCTATTTCTACCGGATCAACACCACCAAGCCGCCGCTCAACGACAAGCGCGTGCGGCGCGCACTGGCACTCGCGGTGGATCGCGAGAGTTTGATCAAGAATGTACTCAGGGGCGGACAGAAGCCTGCCGTGGGTATGACCCCGCACCCGGAATACCTCGGCTACACGAATGCGCCACAGGTGTTGAAGTTTGATCCGGAGGAAGCCCGTCGCTTGCTGGCAGAGGCTGGCTTTCCAGACGGCAAGGGCTTCCCCAAGTTCGACATCCTCATCAATACCAGCGAAGGCCATCGCACCATCGCAGAAGCCATCCAGGAAATGTGGAAGAAGCACCTGAACATTCCGGTGGGCATTCACAATCAAGACTGGGGCGTCTATCTCGAATCACAACGCCGGTTGGACTATTCTGTGTGCCGCGCCGGCTGGGTGGGAGACTACCCTGATCCGTACACGTTCCTCAGCATCTGGAAGACAGGCGACGGCAACAACGAGACGGGATGGAGCAATCCTGCCTATGACGAGTTGCTGGCGAAGTCCTCGGTAGAAGGCGATGCGAAAAAGCGCCTCGAACTGCTGGGGCAGGCAGAGGCCCTGTTGCTTGAGGATCTCCCCATCATTCCCATTTACTGGTATGTGCACAGCTACCTGATGCGACCGGAGGTGAAGGGTTGGAAACCCAGCGTCCTCGAACATCGTTCTTACAAGGCGCTTGAACTTGCCCCCTGATTCAAGGAAAACAAAACGAAGCGCCTCATGGTTCAATTCCTCGCCAGCCGCATTCTTCAGGGCATCGTTGTGGTGCTGGCGGTGCTGGTGATCACGTTTTTCCTGCAGAAGCTTTCGCCAAGCAGCCCATTCAACAATGAAAGGGAGATTCCGCCGGAGCAACGGGCCCGCTTTGAGGAATACTTTGGATTCAACAAGAGGTGGGACGAACAGCTTTGGCGTGTCTTCACGCACTACGCCACCTTGAACCCTCCCAACTGCATGAAGAAGCCGGGGCGGGGTGTCGGTGAGATCATTGTGCAGGCGTTTCCAGTGTCGCTGGCCATTGCCGTTCCCTCGCTTCTGATCGCGTTGCTTCTGGGAATTCCCCTGGGAGCCATCGCGGCACTGAAGCCACACACGTGGCAGGATCGGACGGCTACGTTCCTCGCCACTCTGGGTGTCTGCCTGCCAAGCTTGGTCCTGGGGCCCATCGTCGCGCTGATTTTTGGACTCTGGCTGGGCTGGTTTAATGTATCAGGCTGGATGGACCCGGGTGATTGGGTCCTGCCTTCGTTGACACTGGGCTTCATCTACAGTGGCCCCATTGCGCGTCTGACGCGTGGAGGACTGCGGGAGACCCTGGTGCAGGACTTCATCCGCACCGCTCGGGCCAAGGGAGTGGATGAGCGCGGCGTGGTGGTGCGGCACGCCATGAAGCTGGCCTGCCTTCCTGTGCTGAATTACCTCGGCCCTGCGGTGGCTGGTTTGCTTACGGGATCCTTCGTCATTGAGACAGTCTTCCAGATTCCCGGTCTCGGGCAGCACTTCGTGAACTCGGCTTTCGAGAATGATCACAATCTCGCCATGGGCATCACGCTCTTTTTCGCGGTGCTGGTGGTCGTGTTCAACATCCTCGTGGACCTGCTCCAGGCTGCGGTGAACCCCAAGATTGGCCTCAAGACGTGACGTGACATGAGTGCCGTTTCTCCAATCGCACCCATCGCAGGTGAGTCGCCGTGGCGCCTCGCTTTCCGACGCCTTACGCACAATGTGCTCGCGGTAGGCGGGTTCATTTTTCTGATTATCCTGGGGGCAGTCTGCGTCTTTGGCCCCATGCGGTCTCCCTACAAGCAGTCGGATCAGGATTTGCAGAAGCAAGCTTCGCCCCCTTCCGCGCAACATTGGATGGGGACAGACTCTCTGGGGCGTGATGTGGCTACTCGAGTGATGTATGGCGGTCGGGTCTCGCTACTCGTGGGGCTGGTGGCCACAGCGGTCGCCGCAGTGATCGGTGTTACCTACGGACTGGTCTCAGGCCTGGTGGGTGGCCGGCTCGATGCCTTCATGATGCGCATCGTGGATATCCTGTATGCGTTTCCCTTCATCGTATTCGTCATCCTGCTCAATGCCGTCTTGGGAAAGAACGAGGCCGTCGAGCATTTCACCGCAAAGGTGCTCAATTGGCTCGGAGTCATTCCCGGGGTAAAGGGGGCGTTGGAAGACATTGGGTTCAATGCCAGCTTCATCATCCTGTTTGCGGCCATCGGTGCGGTGGAATGGCTCACCATGGCACGCGTAGTGCGTGGACAGACACTGGCTTTGCGAAAGCAGGAGTTCATCACCGCCGCACGCGCTTTCGGTGCCCGCGGTTGGAGCATCCTGGGTCGTCACCTTTTGCCGAATGTGATTGGCCCGGTCATCATTTACGCCAGCCTGACTGTTCCCGGCGTCATGCTGCTGGAAGCCACCCTGAGTTTCCTCGGCTTGGGCATTCAACCACCTGCCGCTTCTTGGGGTGTGTTGATCAATGACGGATCCACACAGATCGAGAATGCCTGGTGGCTGTTGACTTTTCCCGGTCTCTTTTTTGCCCTCACCCTTCTCGCCCTGAACTTCCTCGGTGATGGCCTGCGTGATGCGCTGGATCCGCGGAGTGGGAGGTGACAAAAGGAGTGGCCTCTCAAGTGACGCGAAGCGTCCTTGGACTGCGTGCAGCCTGCTGCGGCGATGGTGACACTCATCCGTAGTTTGAAGTACTGGGAGAATGCTTGGCGACTTCGTCGCGGTGAATGCGCGCAGCAAGCTGCGCTGAAGAAAGCAGCAGCAGGCTGCACGCAGTCCAAAGCCTTCGGCAACTGATGTCGCGCCGTTCTCCGGAACCCCTTCACTCGCTCGCCCGTGCCAGCACCTCGCTCAGTTCCACACTCGTGCCACCCCATCTCCGACTCTCATCCGCGGCTTCCATGAAACAGTAGATCTCCAGCGTCTCGGACATGGTCACGGGAGCTTTCCGCGTCTGGAAGAACTTCACAATCTCCCGCAGCATGGGCGTGTAATCACCAGCTTCTTTCTGCTCGAAGATGCCGGTGTCGCCGAACTTCGTCACCTTGTACTCCGCAGGCCAGCGATGAATCGCATGCAGCGTGCCGACCTTCCCATCCTCCCACATGCCAGTCACCACGGAAGTGTGCGGCGTGGTGACGCGTTGTACACGCTGGCATCCGGAACCGAGCACAGTGAAGAGGGCCTCGGTGGGATGGATGCCGTAGAAAAAGAGATCAGGATGATTTGGCTCCAGTGGAGAAGGGCCGTACGAAATGGCGCCACGCACTGCGCCCACGTCCGCTTGAGCCACCCCAATGATGCCGGGATACCACCGCATCGCAGAGGCACTGAAACACGGCGTCTCGGACTCCGCAGCCAGTTCGTAGAGCGAGACGACGTCCTTAAGCGTGGCAGCGACCGGCTTGTCCACGAATACGGGTTTCTTCGCGGCGAACACAGGCTCCACCTGTGCGAGGTGCTTCCGGCCATCGAGGCTGCAGAGCAGAATGGCATCCGACTCGGCCACTACTTCCGCGATGCTGCCCAGCATGAGCACACCGTGCTGTTCTTCGAGTTCGCGGGTAAATTCCTTCACCCGCTCCACGCTCCATGACATGTCCGGGCTGAACTCCGGGAAACCATGCACCACGCGTGCACCTGGGATGTGTTGCGGGTTGGCGGGATCATTCAGCCGCCGGGTGAATTCGACACTGTGTGAAGTGTCGAGTCCGATCATTCCCAAGCGCAGTTCTTCAGGCATCTCTCCACACTACATCGTGGGTGAGCATGGTGTCGCCATCGAAAAGGAACGTGCCAAGGAATTGCTCCGTGCCGGTGAGCATACGATGCAGCCAGTGGATGTCATCCGCCCACATGCGTTCAAATGGAATGGCATCAATCGGCGTCCACAGTGGCACCGCTTCTTCCGTCTCCGCGGCATGACCTGTGTACTTTGGCGCCTGGAACACCGCCACATGCATGGCCATGCCATCCACGAACTGGAACCAGAGCTCCCCACGCTTCACCGCATCGATCGCGGTGACGTGAAGCTCCTCTTCCGTCTCACGCACCGCGCAGGCCAATTCCTCTTCACCGGGATCCAGCTTGCCCCCGGGACCGTTTACTTTTCCCATGCCAAAGCCCCGCTTCTTCTGGATCAGCAGCACCTTCCCATCCTCGACGATGAACATCAACGTGGCACGCACGGTCGGCTGCCACGCTGTCCAGTCAGGAAGAGGATATGTGGTTGCTGGTAGCAAAAGAATTGAGGCGGGTGTGGCTGGCGTCTGGCGTCACTCTGCGTATTCGGTCACCGACTCGCACGTACACACCAGATTGCGGTCTCCATACGCATTGTCAATGCGCCCGACCGGCGGCCAATACTTGTCGGCCTTCACCCACGGGAGCGGGAAGGCGGCTTCCTGACGGGTGTAGGGGCGGTCCCAGTCATCGGCGAGGAGCACGTCGGCCGTATGCGGGGCGCGCTTCATCACGTTGTTCGCGGTGTCGCTCAGGCCGGTCTCGATGGATTCGATCTCACCGTGGATTTCGATCATCGCCTCGCAGAAGCGATCCAGCTCTTCGCGGCTTTCGCTTTCGGTGGGCTCGATCATCAAGGTGCCCGCGACCGGCCAGCTCATGGTGGGAGCGTGGTAGCCGAAGTCCATGAGGCGCTTGGCCACATCCTCCACGGTCACGATCTTGAACTGGCGGAAGTCCAGGATGCACTCGTGCGCCACGTAGCCAGTGCGGCCTGAGAAGAGCACCGGGAAATACGGGCCGAGCTTCTTCGCGATGTAGTTCGCATTCAGGACGGCAACCTTGGTACTGTCGATCACATCGCGCCCCATCATGGCGAGATACATCCAGGAGATGGTGCAGATGCTGGCGCTGCCCCAGGGAGCAGCACACACAGCGCCGTCACGCTGGCCGGGGGGTAGGATGCCGTGACCGGGAAGGAAAGGAATGAGATGCTTCGCCACGCCGATGGGACCCACGCCAGGACCACCACCTCCGTGCGGGATGCAGAAGGTCTTGTGCAGGTTCAGGTGGCAGACGTCCGCGCCGATGAGTCCCGGTGAGGTCAGACCCACCTGCGCATTCATGTTCGCACCATCCATGTACACCTGCCCACCGTGACGGTGGATAAGCTCGCAGATCTCCACGATGCCTTCCTCGAACACGCCATGCGTGCTGGGATAGGTGATCATCAACGCTGCAAGACGGCCGGAGTACTCCTGCACCTTCTTGCGCAAGTCATCCATCTCGATGTCGCCACCGCCATCGCAGGAAACGGGCACCACCTTGAAGCCCACCATCACCGCGCTCGCGGGATTGGTACCATGAGCGGAGACGGGAATAAGGCACACATCGCGATGGCCTTCACCCTTCTGCTGGAAGTAGCGGCGAATCGCGAGCAGGCCTGCGTATTCACCCTGCGAGCCGGCGTTCGGCTGGAGGGACACGGCCGCGAAGCCGGTGCACTCTGCGAGCCAGGCTTCCAACTCGGCAAACATTTCACGGTAGCCCACGGTCTGATCCGCAGGGGCGAAGGGATGTAACCCATGCACCTCTGGCCAGCTCAGCGGCATCATCTCCGCAGCGGCGTTCAGTTTCATGGTGCAGGAGCCGAGCGGAATCATGGAGCGATTCAACGCAATGTCCTTCGCCTCCAGACGGCGCAGGTAGCGCATCATCTCCGTCTCGCTGTGATGCGTGTTGAAGACGGGGTGCGTGAGGTACTTCGAAAGGCGGCCAAACTTCTGCGCGAAGCCGTTGCCTGCTTCCTGACCTTCCGCTGCAAGTGTGGAACTCTGGATGCTGAACGCTTCGAGCACGCCCTGCAGTTCCTCATCCGTCACGCGTTCATCGAGCGCGATGCCCACGTGCGTGGCGTCCGCCTTGCGCAGGTTGATGTTCCGCTTCGCCGCGCGCTTGATCACTGCATCCGCATCGGAAACCTCCACCGTGATGGTGTCAAAATAGTCTTCACCAATCAACGTGACGCCACCCGCCTTCAGCGCTGCGGCGAGCCGTTGTGTTGCATCGTGCACGCGCTTGGCGATGGCGAGCAGTCCCTCAGGACCATGCCACACGGCGTACATGGAGGCCATCACCGCCAGCAGTACCTGCGCAGTGCAGATGTTGCTCGTGGCTTTTTCACGACGGATATGCTGCTCACGCGTCTGCAGGGAGAGACGGAAGCCGGGATTTCCCTGGGCATCCTTCGACACACCCACAAGGCGGCCAGGCATGCGGCGCTTCATCGCATCCTTCACTGCCATGAAGGCAGCATGCGGTCCGCCAAATCCAAGAGGCACGCCAAAGCGCTGGCTGTTCCCTACGCAAATGTCCGCGCCGAACTCCCCAGGAGGCTTCAGCAGCGTGAGCGCCAGCAGATCCGCGCATACGATGACCTGCGCACCGGCTTCATGAGCCTTTGCTGCAAAATCTGCATAGTCATGGATGATGCCATCCGCCGCGGGATACTGCACCACCACGGCGAAGGTTCCGTCGTCCTTCTTCAGCCCGGTCGTCTTCCAGTCGCCCACCTTCACCTTCACGCCCAGCGGCTCCATGCGTGTGCAGAGCACATCGATGGTTTGAGGGAAAACCTGCTCGTCTACAAAGAGCACCTTGCCCTTGTCGCCATAGGCGCTCAGGGAGATAGCGGCACCCTCGGCAGCGGCGGTGCCTTCATCCAGCAGCGAGGCATTGGAAATATCCAGCCCCGTGAGATCGCAGATCATCGTCTGGTAGTTCAGCAGCGCTTCCAGGCGACCTTGCGAAATCTCCGGCTGATAGGGCGTGTAAGCGGTGTACCAGCCGGGGTTCTCAAAGATATTCCGCTGGATGACCGGAGGCGTGAAGGTGTCGTGATAGCCGAGGCCGATGAAGGAGCGCACGACCTTGTTCTTCCCCATGATGCCGCGCAGCTTGCGCAGCGCCTGCTCCTCCGTGAGCGGGGCGGGAAGATCGAGCGTCTTCCCCAGACGGATGCCCTCGGGCACCACCTTCTTCATCAGTTCGTCGACACTGTCGCAGCCGATGGCGCGGGCCATTTCCAGAGCTTCGGCAGAGCCGGGTCCGAGATGGCGGTGGGAGAAGGCGGTAGTCTGGGGCATGTTCGGATGTGCGGAGGAGGGGCGCGCCATTTTTTGCACTGGCCACCCCCTGACAGATCGCCTGTCAGCAGGACATCGCCCAACCCTCCCGTTCTTTTTCTAGAGAGTAATTACGCGATGTGCTGCTGATAAGCCGCAGCATCCATGAGAGTATCTGTGCAGCCGGGGTTAGCGACCTTCAGCTTGAAGATCCAGCCTCCCTTGTACGGCTCGGAGTTCAGCAGCGCGGGATTGTCCGGCAGGGCAGAGTTCACTTCGACGATCTCGCCATCCACCGGCGTGTAGATGTCACTGGCAGCCTTCACAGACTCCACCACGGCCACCTGATCGCCGGCCTTCACCTGGGCGCCCACCTTGGGCAGTTCCACATACACCACGTCGGAGAGTTCAGCCTGCGCGTGGTCGGTGATGCCCACTGTGCCGGTGGCAGGATCGATCCACTCGTGCGATTCGCGGTAACGAAGGTTGTCAGGAACTTGGCTCATAGCGGTGAAGTAACTGTGGGTGGTGGTGAGAGTGACTGAATTCGACTTTCAGGATTGCTTTTCCGGACGGTAGAAGGGCTTCTTCACCGTTTCGGCGGAGTAACGCTTGCCGCGGATTTCGATTTCGATCGCGGTGCCGGGCTTGCTCAGGTTTGCTGGGAGGTAGGCCATGCCAATCCCCTGCCCCAGCGAAGGGCCCAGCCCTCCACTGCACACCTCGCCGACCTGGGCACCCTCGCTCCACACGGTGTAGTGTGGTCGCGGAGGTGGACCGGCGGAGGTCATGCGGAATCCGGTGAGCTTCGTGCGCAAGCCCTGAGCCTTTTGCTCCAGCAGCACATCCTGGCCGGTGAAAGTCTCCTTGGTGAGATCCACAAAGAAACCCAGGCCTGCCTCCAGTGGCGTCTTGTCCGGCGCAAGGTCATTGCCATTGAGCGGGTAGCCCATCTCCAGTCGTAGCGAGTCCCGCGAGCCCAGGCCACATGCCTGGCCGCCCACTTCGCGGGCAGCGCCCACCAGATTCTCGAACCACCCACGGAAGGTGACGGCTGGTGCGAAGAACTCAAAGCCCTCCTCACCGGTGTACCCAGTACCACAGAGGTACAAAATTCCCTCCTCCGTCACGCTCAGGGCAATGGTGTTGCGCTCGGGAAAATGCGCGTCCGGTCCGAAGACTTTCGCGAACACTTCGCGACTTTTGGGCCCCTGCACGGCTACGCCGCCTGTCACGGCACTGATATTGGCAAATTCCACGTCATCGCCCCAATTGAGGGAGCGGAGGTGGGCTTCATCCTCTGCAATCATGGAGGCATTCACCACCACGAAATACTCCCGCTCGCTCAACCGGTAGACGATGAGGTCATCAATCACGCCGCCTTGGGCGTTCAGCATGAGGGTGTACTGCCCCTGACCGGGCTGCAGTGTGCTGACATTGTTGGTGAAGGCGCGGTTCAGGAAGGCCTCGGCTCCCGGACCTTCAAAGAGAAACTGGCCCATGTGCGAAATGTCAAAGATACCCACGCGCTCTCGCACCGCCTTGTGTTCCTCCACGATTCCAGTGTATTGCACCGGCATTTCCCAGCCCGCAAAGGGCACCATCCGCGCTCCCATCGCTACATGAGCTTCGTGGAGCGGACTACGTTGCAAGGTCGAGGAATCAGACACGCCGGGCCATTGTGGAGGGCTGGCGGGTGTTGTCAAACCGTGCGCGAATGCAGTGGCAGGCGTATCCCTTCTGCGCTACTCAAACCCCTCCCATGAATTCCTTCTTGAACTCCCTGGAAAACCGCTTCGGCCGCTTTGCCATCCCCGGTCTGGTGGCAATTCTGGCGATCATCCAGGCGGCTGTGTGGGTGATGGTGCTTTTTTTCCCGGGATTCGTGGACATCCTGGTGCTTCATCGCGCACTGGTGGACCAGGGTGAGGTATGGCGGCTCATTACCTGGATTTTCATCCCCAACTCCTTCAGCGTCCTCTGGCTGCTTTTTGGGGTCATGCTCATGCTGACGTTCAGTTCCGTTCTTGACCATGCCTGGGGAGCTTTCAAGGTGAACCTCTATGTTTTCAGCGGCATCCTTTTCATCATTCTAGGCCACTGGTTTTTTGGCTCCGTCCCCACGGGGCTTTTTCTTTACGGGAGCATCTTTCTCGCTTTCTGCGTGATCGTTCCGGACTATGAGATCAGCTTGTATCTCATCATGCCCATCAAGGTGAAATACCTCGGCTTGATTACGGGCGGCATTTCTCTGCTGACATTCATCGGACAGCCAGACAGCCGATCCTCCATCTTTTTTGCCCATCTCAATTTCCTCCTCGCCTTCACCCCCGGCTTCATCCGCATGCTGAAGCAGCGCGGTACGGTCGTGCAACGTCGCGCGCGCTTCGACTCAGCCAAGGCGCCTCAAGGCACCTTCTTCCACAAGTGCGCCAACTGCGGCAAGACGGACCTCGATGACCCCAAACTCGAATTCCGCGTGACCTCAGATGGCGAGGAGTACTGCACCATCTGCCGGCCGCGGAAGAGCTTGGTGGAAACGACCAGCTCGAAGTAGCAGCAGTAGGTGCTGCTTCGTTGGCAAGGTGCGCTACGGCGCGTTCCGGATTTCGAGATTATCCATGTAGAACGCGCTCTTCGAGGTCGCGAGGCAGTTTCCAAGATGCTGCACACCACCGCTACCGCTTCTCTGCTTCCTTCTCTATCCGCGCAGCGAGCGCAAGGGCCGCTTCAGCGTGTTTGGGATGCCGCTTGGCCACGTGTTCCCGCAAAACTTTCACCGACACACCCGCATGCGCCCGATGCCAGCGGGCGATCACCATTGTCCGCTGAAGAAGTTCTGCATACGCGATAGCGCAGTTCACGCCGTACTTCTTCGAGTTGTCGAGCTGGGTGTCGGCATTTTCGACGATGTAGTCCCAATCGGTCCAGGGCCTGAATTCCTGCTGAAGCTTCAGCGATTTCAAGCCGATCGCCCTTGCCAGGGCCTGCCATTCGGGCCACCAGGCCTCGCTGGCCTTCCACCACGCTTCCGCTGCCGCGCGGTCCTTCACGAGCGTCTTGATGTCTTTGTGAAGTACTTGTGAATGTGAATGGATGTCGTTCATATCCTCGAAGTCGCTGTCAGCCACGAGATCCAGAGTGCGCCACACTTCCTTGTAATCTTTGATGATGAGTGCCAGGTACGCCGCATCCAACGCGTAGGGCCGCGCGAGCATCTTGTTTTCCATGCCCTGGATCAACTTCCACGCTTCCAGCGTGCCGGGATAGTCCTTCGTCTCAAAGACCATCCACGAAGCGTCGGAAAGCGCGTTGAAACGGTCAGTTTCGTGGGCCTTCGGGTTGGCGGCAATCGTACGGTAGTGAGCCACCGCAGCCGCAGTGCCCGCCCGACGATTGATCATCTTGCCTTGGAAGATGGCGGCCTCATCGCGCGCGAATCGACGAGGTGTGTCCGCCCACGCCTGCACCAGGAAATCCATCAGGGCCTCCAGCCCCGGAGGCGGCGTGGGCTTGTTTTTTGCTTCGAGCCACTCTTCTGCGTACTCGAGAGCATCCCGCAAACGCGCATCATACCCGGGCTGCGGCCCGTAGTGCGTCAGGACGCGTAGGGCGTAGCGGAACCGCAGCGGAAAATCCCGCTTGTAACCCATCATGGTTTCCTGGCAGTCGTAATAGTCGTCCACATGATCGCCGCGCTCGACCTTGTCCGCATCTGGCCAGGGGTTTTTCTGCAGGTATTCACGCACGCGTGCCTGTATCGGGGCAACGGCGCGCGCTTCGCTGAGCGCCTTCCGGATCGTTTTAAGCTGTTCCTTGTATTTGTCATCCAGCGCGACCATCTTGCCACTCGCCAGCGCTGCCAGCATCCGCTCTCCGGCATCGTGGTAGCCCATGCTCATCAGGCTGCGCGGGAGGGTGAATGCCGCCCGATCAAGATCCCCGGGCTCAACCTCCCCGGGAAGAGGCGTGAAACTCTTGACGATCCCCTTCCACTCGGTGACGAGGTCGGCCTCCTTGGTTTCCGGAAGCCTCGCCCGGTACACCATCATTTGCATGGCGGCCAAGGCGCGTGTTTCCACCGGCAGCTCCTTCTTCTCCAGCTTCGGCTTGCTCTCGGCGAGCCCGCGAAGCGGGTCCTTCTCCCACTCCACGTCCTGCAGTTTATGTTGGACTGATGTGCAAGCGGTGTCCGCCAGCAGCATGAGAAGAACCACGCCGGTTCCTAAAAAAGAGGTCAGTGGACGCATCTGCCCTGAGAGTGGCAAGATTTTCCGCGCATGGCAATGCAGTTGGTGCAGACATTCGCGGAGAATTTTCGGGTGCTGCTGCGAGTGTTCCATCAAGTCCCTGCACAAAGAACAAGGCCGCCTGATCCCCTTGGAGTGCGGTTGTCTTTCCTCGCTTATGGCACAGCATTTTTGATCACCAGATTGTCCAGATAGAAGGCCTTCTTCTCGGTGGCATTGCTGACAAAGACGAGCCACTCCAGCGTGTCCCACATCTTGCTGCCATTCGGCAATTCCTCGAAGACCTTCGCGCTTCCATCAGGCAGCGTGACCTTCAGAGTCCAGGCGCCTTTCGAGGCTTCCCCAAGCGGCGCGCTCAGTTCGAAATGCACCCACTGCTCCACCGGCAGCTTCATGAGTTCCTTCTTCCGGCTGAAGAGCGCACCATCCTGCACGTCGATGGACGGGCCCACTTCATACTTCGCGAGCTTGTTCCGCCATTCGTGGTTGAACTTCGCTCCCGGCTCCATCCACAAATCAAACGACACTCGGCTGGTGCCCGACTTGTGATTGCAGTCAAAATTGAAGTGCGGTGTCCACGGATTGGGCAGGCCCGGTGCGTCCTGTACCTTCACGCTGCGCTTCCCGCTCTTTGCCTTCTCATCGGTGACCGCGATGCTGTCGCCCTTGTTGTGCACGTCGAGGCGGGCGTTCCACAGAGGCTTGCCAATGGGCGTGCCCTCGAAGTCATCTTCGTAGCTGAAGAGCGGCACAGGCTCCAGCTCCACCTCAGGATACGTACGCACGGCGGCAAGAGCACGCCAGCCATCCGAGGCATCCGCGTCATACACTCCGGCTTTGGTGTAATCGAAGGGCTTGAATCCCATGGCCAGCGCGGGCGAATCCGGCTTGAGACGGTAGTCTCCACCCTTCGCATTCACGAACAGCGGATCCGCCACGCGCGAGCCGCGATCAAAGCCCTGCTTCTGCCAGCCGGCAAAGTCACTGCCTGCGAAATCGATGGGCTGCTTGCGAAGGTCCCAATACAGGTTGCTCTCCATGCGCACCTTGGGTTTGTTCCACTGGCCGTAGAAGAGGATGCCGCTGTCGAAGAGCACGATGTTGTTCGCGTACGTAAAGCTGAGATGGTCCTCGGTACGTGAGCGCTGGATCTGCGCCTCATTGCCAAAGGCGAAGATGTTGTTCCGGATCACATTGTCCCTCCCATAGTGCTGGTGGAAGGTGGCGTGCCGGGTGTTGTGCACCAGGTTGTTTTCCATCAGCACGCCGCTGCTGCCTTCATCCGTGTACAGACCCCAACCCCCGTAGCGATAGCCCTGCACATCATGCACATGGTTGTTCGAGACGGAGGTGCCGGAGGCAGGCCCTAGACCATAAAACCCGCCCATGTCGCTCAGCACGCCATACCCGAGGTGGTGGATGTGATTGAAGTCGATCTTGTTGTGGTGCGAGAGACTCTCTCCATACCCCCACACCCAGCCCACGGACACGCCGGTGTAGAAGAAGTCGCCGATGTCATTGTGCGTGATCACGTTGTCACTGCTCTGCTGGATGAACACCCCTACGCTGCCCATGAAGTAGCGGCCACCGTTTTGGATGATGCTGTTGTCCACGGTGATGTGATGCGTACGGCCCGCGGGATTCGAGTCCACACTCCCCTCACCGATACGCACCCCACCGGCGCCCATGTCATACAGGTGGCTGTGGGTGATGCTGCTGTCCGTGCAGCCGTTGCGGAACCAGATGGCATAGGTGCCGGTGTGCGCAATTTCGCAGCGGTCGAAGGAGATGTGCGACGCACCATCTAGCATCACAGCGGCGGGAATCTTCGAGTCCGCCTGGCTGTCGATGTGGCCCTCCTTGGGGATGTGGTAACCGGTGTGGTGAAAGCGGATTCCTTTGAAGGCGATGTGCTTCACGAGCTTCCCATTCGCAGGCTCACCCTTCACCACCAGCAAGTGCTCGGCAACGGGCGCGATAGCTTCCACTTTGCTCATGTCCTCATCAGGCAGGGGTTTGTAGAGCAGCTTGCCGTCGTCGCGTGAGAGGTACCACTCGCCGGGCTCATCCAATGCGCCGCGGAAGTTTTCCAGGATGTAGCGCTGTCCCGCTTCATACACGAGGAAAGGCCAGCGCGAGGGGGCGGTGAACTGCACATAGCCTGCAGGCGCTTCGAGGTACGCCACACGATGGCGCGCAATCTGCCATGTCTGGAAAACGATGACTTCCACGTCTTCGCGTTCTTTGGGTGACAAGGGGTCAATCGCCTTGAGGTCCTCGCTCATCGCGTAGAAGGCGGTGTTCTCCGGCGCCTTCATGGGTGGGGCTCCGGCGCGTGACTCCAGCGCTGGCTTGGAGGCGTGCAAGTAGCGCTTGTTTGGCGTGCGCGCACGAGTAGCGCGGCGGCCGTTGATCCAAAGTTCCTGGAAGTACCACTGACCGGATTTCACTTCGGGAATTTCCGCAGACCAGAGACCGTCCGGCTCCTTTTTCCAACCCGTGATGCGGCGTCCGCCACTGAGGATGGGCTTTGCTCCGGGAGCAGCTTCGTACGTGATGGGTGAAGTGCTGGTGCCGGTATCCTGCGTCTCAAAGGCGAGAGGTTCGGTAATGGTGTAGGTGCCGTCGGCGATGGTGACGCGGATGGGCTCCGCCTTGTCCTTGCCTTCCCCAGAGCGCCAGGCGCGAATGGCGTCGCGGGCTTCCATCAGGGATTTGATGGGGCCATCAGGTGAGACATGGATCTCGTGAGCCTGCGTGATGAAAGGCGCGCAGGTGAGCGCGATGGTGAAAATGAGAGCAGCGGAAACGCGATGCATGGGATGCATTTGGGCGTGTGATGGAGATGTGTCAATGAGGGGGACTTGCGGGTGCCGCGATATGGCGATGCGGCGGGAGGTGGTACGCGCTGCGGGGACAGGAATGTCCCCGACCCTTGAAAGCTACTTTGCCGGCGCCATCGCGTCACAGAACCACTTCCCTTCCCCCATCCCACCAACGCACAAAAAACCCGCCTGGTTCACAGGCGGGTTTTTCGGTAAGAGTTTTAGTTCTTCGCGAACAGGCTCTGGCTGGCTTACGCCACTTCTTCCTGAGTCTCCGCGGTGGAGTAGGCCACCTTGACGGTCTCGTTGATGTGGAAGTCGCGGTTGCTTTGGAAACCGGTACCAGCGGGGATGAGGTGTCCCATGATGACGTTTTCCTTGAAGCCGCGGAGCAGGTCGTTCTTCGCCAGGGTGGCGGCTTCGGTAAGAACACGGGTGGTGTCCTGGAAGCTCGCGGCGCTGATGAAGCTGTCCGTTTCGAGGCTGGCCTTGGTGATGCCGAGGAGCACCGGCTCGCCGCTCGCGGGCTTGCCGCCCTCGTCGGAGACGCGCTGGTTCTCGCGCTCGAACTGGAGGCGGTCCACCTGATCGCCCCAGAGGAACGTGGTGTCGCCCGGTTCGGTGATCTTCACCTTGCGCAGCATCTGGCGGATGATGATCTCGACGTGCTTGTCGTTGATTTCCACGCCCTGGGCGCGGTACACTTCCTGCACTTCGTTCACCAGGTGCTCGCGCAGAGCCTGAGGTCCGAGGATCTCGAGGATTTCATGCGGCACGACCGCGCCTTCCGTGAGCTGGTCGCCCTTGGTGACCACATCGCCGTTCTGCACGAAGATGTGCTTGCTGCGCGGGATGAGGTGTTCCTCCTGCTGGCCGGACTTCGGATCGGTGATGAGCACCTTGCGCTTGCCACGTACGAGGCCGGCGATTTCGATGACACCGTCGATCTTCGCGATTTCGCACGCGTCCTTCGGCTTGCGGGCTTCGAAGAGTTCGGCCACACGCGGCAGACCGCCGGTGATGTCCTTCGTCTTGGAGGCCTTGCGAGGCGTCTTGGCCAGAATGGTACCGGCTTCGATCTTCTCGTTGTTCTTCACCGAAAGGTGAGCGCCTGCAGGGATGGTGTAGCTGGCGAGGATTTCCTTCGTCTTCGGATCCACCACGACGATCTGCGGGTGCAGGTCTTCCTTGTGCTCGATGACGACGGTCTCTTCATTGCCGGTCGCCTGGTTGACGGCCTTGGTGAAGGTCACACCGCTCATCATGTCGCGGAATTCGATCTTACCCGCCTTCTCCGTGATGATCGGCACGTTGTACGGATCCCAGGTGACGATGGTCTCGCCCTTCTTCACCTTGCCATGCTCTTCCTTGGCAATCACGGCGCCAAGCACGATCTTGTGGGACTCGAGCTCGCGGCCATCGTCATCAAGGATGCTGATGGTACCGTTCTTGTTGAGAGCGATCCAGCCTTCCGGGGTCTGCACGACGCGGATGTCGTTGAAGCGGAGGGAACCGTTGTTCTTCGCGACGATGATGGGCTGCTTGAACGCACCGCTCGCCACACCACCGACGTGGAACGTACGCATGGTCAGCTGCGTTCCAGGTTCACCGATGGACTGGGCGGCCACAATGCCGACCGCTTCACCCACCTTCACCATACGGCTGGTGGCGAGGCTGAGGCCGTAGCACTTGGAGCAGCAACCGCGCTTGCTTTCGCAGGTGAGCACGGAGCGGATCTTCAGCTTCTCCACACCGATCTTCACGAGCTTGTTCGCCACGTCTTCGGTGATGAGCTGGCCGTGCTCCACGATGGTGTTCTTGCGATCCACCGGATCATGCACGGTCTCGCAGGAGACACGTCCATAGATACGGGTCTTGAGATCCACAACCTCTTCGTCACCCTGATAGATGGAGGAGAGGTGGATGCCGTTGACCGTGCCGCAATCATCTTCCGTCACGATGACGTCCTGGGCCACGTCGACCAGCTTGCGGGTCATGTAGCCGGAGTCCGCCGTCTTCAGAGCGGTGTCGGAAAGACCCTTACGAGCACCGTGCGTGGAGATGAAGTACTCCAGCACCGTGAGGCCCTCACGGAAGTTCGAGGTGATGGGACGCTCAATGATGGAGCCGTCGGGCTTGGCCATAAGGCCGCGCATACCGGCGAGCTGCTTGATCTGCGTCTTGTTACCACGGGCACCGGAGGTGACCATGATGTACAGCGGGTTGTGGTACTTCTTGCCGTCGTTGAACTCGAGCGTGCGGAACACCTCGTCGGTGACCTGATCGCCAGCTCCGGTCCAGATGTCGATGACCTTCTGGTACTTTTCACCGGCGGTGATGATACCGTTCTTGTACTGCTTCTCGACCTTGGTGACTTCGGCGCGAGCCGCGTCCACCTTGTCGTACTTCGCCTTCGGAATCACCATGTCGGTGATGCCGATGGAGCAGCCGGACTTCATGGCTTCGCGGAAGCCGAGGTTCTTCAGACGGTCCAGAGCCGCCACCGTTTCCTGGTGACCGGTCTTCTGGAAACAACGCCAGATGATGTCCGAGAGCTGCTTCTTGCCCACAGTGTTGTTGTAGTAACCGAGCTCGTCGGGCCAGATTTCGTTGAAACGAATGCGGCCAGCGGTGGTCTCGATGACCGCCTTGGTCGGGTCGCCATAGGTGCGGCCCTTGCTCTGGAAGTCCGGGTTGCGGTAGAGCACCTTCTGGTTCACTTCCACAGCGTTTTCGCTGAGGGCGAATTCCACTTCGGACGGGTCGTTGAAGAGCGGGAGGCGCGGAGCATCCTTCTTCTTCTTGCCGTCATCATGCTGCGGGATTTCGCGCAGGTAGGTGAGGGCGAAGCAGCCCAGCGGGATGTCCTGGGAAGGAGTCATCACGGGCTTGCCGCTCGCAGGGGAGAACAGGTTGTTCGGAGCGAGCATGAGGAGGCGGGCCTCCATCTGCGCTTCGATCGACAGCGGCACGTGCACAGCCATCTGGTCACCGTCGAAGTCCGCGTTGTAAGCGGTACACACGAGCGGATGCACGCGGATGGCTTCACCTTCGATGAGCTTCGGTTCGAAAGCCTGGATCGAGAGGCGGTGCAGGGTCGGCGCACGGTTGAGCAGCACCGGGTGTCCGCGGGTCACCTCATCGAGGATGTCCCACACTTCCGGGGTGCGGCGCTCAATCATCTTCTTGGCGGAGCGCACGGTATGCACGAGGCCAAGCTCCTTGAGACGGCGGATGATGAAGGGCTCGAACAACACGAGCGCCATCTTCTTGGGAAGACCGCACTGATGCAGACCGAGGTCCGGACCGATCACGATGACGGAACGACCGGAGTAGTCCACTCGCTTGCCCAGCAGGTTCTGGCGGAAACGACCGGACTTGCCCTTGAGCATGTCGGACAGGGACTTCAGCGGACGGTTGCCCGCACCGGTCACCGCACGGCCGTGGCGGCCGTTGTCGAACAACGCATCGACAGCTTCCTGCAGCATGCGCTTTTCGTTGCGGATGATGACATCCGGCGTCTTGAGCGAGAGCAGGTTCTTGAGACGATTGTTACGGTTGATGACACGACGGTAGAGGTCGTTCAAGTCGGAGGTCGCGAAGCGGCCGCCTTCGAGGGGCACCAGCGGACGGAGGTCCGGCGGGATGACCGGCAGCACTTCCATGACCATGTACTCCGGACGGGTGTGCGAAGTGGCAAAGCCCTGGCAAAGCTTGAGACGCTTGGCGATCTTCTTGCGAAGCTGCTTGGAGCGGGTCTTCGTCATGGCCAGCTCGAGTTCCTTGACCATTTCCGCCAGGTTCGCCTGGGCGAGAATGTCGCGGATGGCCTCGGCACCCATGCCGACCTTGAAGCTTTCGGCACCGTACTGGTCCTCAGCTTCGCGCAGTTCCATTTCCGTGAGGAGCTGGCCGCGCTGCAGCGGGGTGTTGCCAGGGGAGACGACGATGTAATCTTCGTAGTAGATCACGCGCTCCAGCGAACGGGCCGTCATGTCGAGCATGAGGCCGATGCGGGAAGGCATGCACTTGTAGAACCAGATGTGCGTGACGGGCACGGCCAGCTCGATGTGGCCCATGCGCTCACGACGCACGCGGCTCAGGGTCACTTCCACGCCGCAACGGTCGCAGATGACGCCCTTGTGCTTGATGCGCTTGTACTTGCCGCAGGCGCACTCCCAGTCACGCGTGGGACCAAAGATGCGCTCGCAGAAAAGACCGCCCTTTTCAGGCTTGAAGGTACGGTAGTTGATCGTCTCCGGGTTCTTTACTTCGCCGTGGCTCCAGGAGCGGATGCGATCCGGTGAAGCAACGGAGATGGAGACCATGTCGAAGCCGCCGGTCTTGTGCGACTCCCCGAAGATTTCCTTGAGATGGTTATCAAAACTCATGGGTTCTTGGTATGGATGGTGGTTTCTCTTCGGAAATTACATGCCGACAGCAGGAGCGAACCCGCCCAGCATTTCCTCTTCGTTGGTGTTCCGGTTCACGACTTTCACGTCGAGTCCGAGGCTCTGCATTTCCTTGATGAGCACGTTGAAGGATTCAGGTGTGCCGGCCTCGAGGGCGTTGTCGCCCTTGACGATGCTTTCATAGATGCGCGTGCGGCCTTGCACGTCATCCGACTTCACGGTGAGGAGTTCCTGCAGCGTGTAGGCTGCACCGTAGGCTTCGAGGGCCCACACTTCCATCTCACCGAAACGCTGGCCACCGTACTGGGCCTTGCCACCCAGCGGCTGCTGGGTCACGAGGGAGTAAGGTCCAACCGCACGGGCGTGAATCTTGTCCGCCACAAGGTGTCCGAGCTTCAGCATGTAGATGTAGCCGACAACGACCTCCTGGCCGAAGGGCTCGCCAGTGCGGCCATCATAGAGCTTGCTCTTGCCGTTCAGGCCGATCCACTCGTAGCCGGGCTTGGCCTTGGCTTCCTTGAGGTATTCGAGAATTCGCTCTTCCTTGATACCGTCGAACACCGGGGTCGCGACCGTGAAGCCGAGGGCCTTGGCTGCGACGCCAAGGTGGGTCTCAAGCACCTGGCCCACGTTCATACGGGAAGGCACGCCGAGCGGGTTGAGGCAGATGTCCACGGGGGAACCGTCCTCAAGGAAGGGCATGTCTTCTTCAGGCACGATGGTGGCCACCACGCCCTTGTTGCCGTGACGTCCGGCCATCTTGTCACCGACGCTCAGCTTACGCTTGCTGGCGATGAACACGCGGACCTGCTTGATCACGCCGCTCTCCATTTCGTCGCCCTGCTCGATGCGGTCGAGGGACTGTTCACGCTCGGTGTCGGCCTCGTCGAACTTCGCCTCGAAGGCGGCGACGATGTCCATGATCTTGTTACGGACCGGGGACTGGTCGATTTCGATCGTGCGCCAGTTTTCAGCCAGCGTGCGGAGGAGGGTCTTGGTGATCTTCTTGTTCGCGCCGATGATGACTTCACCGGTCTCGCCGTTCACCACGTCGAGCGGGATCTTCTCGTTGAGGAGGATCTCGGAAAGCTTCTCCGTGAGCTGCTCGGTGAGCTGCTCCGTCTTCTGCTTGTGGTCTTCCACGATCTGCTTCGTCTGCTTCTTCTGCTCAGCAGGCGAGAGGCGCTCCTTGTCAGCGCCGGTGCGGGAGGACACACGCACATCCATGACGATACCGGTGCAGCCGGAGGGAACACGCAGGGAGGTGTCCTTCACGTCCGCGGCCTTTTCACCGAAGATGGCGCGCAGGAGGCGCTCTTCAGGAGCCAGTTCGGTTTCGCTCTTCGGAGTGATCTTGCCGACGAGAATGTCGCCAGGCTTCACTTCCGCGCCGATGCGCACCACGCCGTCTGCACCGAGGTTCTTCAGCGCTTCGTCACCCACGTTCGGGATGTCTCGCGTGATTTCCTCAGGGCCGAGCTTCGTGTCGCGGGCGCCGATTTCGAAGTCCTCAATGTGAATGGAGGTGTAGATGTCTTCCTTCACCACCTTGCGGCTGATGACGATGGCATCTTCGAAGTTGTAACCGTTCCACGGCATGAACGCGACGAGCATGTTGCGGCCCAGTGCGAGTTCGCCGTTGTGCGTGCAGGGACCGTCGGCAAGGACGTCACCCTTCTTGATCTTCTGGCCGCGCTTCACCAGCGGACGCTGGTTGATGCAGGTGCCCGCGTTGGAGCGCATGAACTTGCGCAGCGGGTAGAAGTACACGCCCTTCTCAGGGTCGGTCACCACCTTCAAGGGCTCGGTCGCGAAGACCTTCTCGGTCACGGGAAGCTGACCGTCCTTGGTCACGATGATGAAATCGGCGGTAGCGCTGGCCACGACGCCTGCGGAGTCCGACACGATCACGGCTTGTGAGTCGCGAGCGGCCTTGGATTCCATGCCGGTGCCGACGAACGGCGCTTCTGCTTCGAGAAGCGGCACGCCCTGGCGCTGCATGTTCGAGCCCATCAGAGCGCGGTTGGCGTCATCGTGCTCGAGGAACGGAATCAGCGAGGCGGCGACGGACACGAGCTGCTTCGGCGAGACGTCCATGTAGGTCGCCTGCGCGGGAAGCACTTCAAGGAACTCACCACGGTAACGCGCGGTGACCTTCTCTTCCTTGAACTTGCCCTTGTCGTCCGTGACGTTGTTCGCCTGGGCGACCGTGTGGTTCTCTTCCTGGTCGGCGGTGAGGTAGTCGATCTTCTCGGTCACCACGCCGTTTTCCACACGACGATACGGCGTCTCGATGAAGCCGAATTCGTTGATGCGGGCGTAGGAGCAGAGGGAGTTGATCAGACCGATGTTCGGACCTTCCGGGGTCTCAATCGGGCAGATGCGGCCGTAGTGCGAGGTATGCACGTCGCGCACTTCGAAGCCGGCGCGGTCACGATTCAGACCGCCAGGTCCGAGAGCGGAAAGACGACGCTTGTGGGTCAGCTCGGCCAGAGGATTGATCTGGTCCATGAACTGGCTCAGCTGGGAGCGCGCGAAGAAGTCGCGCACCACGGCGCTGAGCGCCTTCGGATTGATGAGCTTCTGGGGCGTCATCACATCCATGTTCACATCAAAGAGGGTCATGCGCTCCTTCACCAGACGCTCGGTGCGGGCGAGGCCCACGCGGCACTGGTTGGCAAGGAGTTCACCCACGGCACGCACGCGGCGGCTGCCAAGGTGGTCAATGTCGTCAAGCACGCCTTCACCAGCGCGCAGCTTGAAGAGGTAACGCAGCGCGGAGACGACGTCCTCGGAGATGAGGATGCGCTCATCGGAGTCGACCTTGATGCTGAGCTTCTGGTTGATCTTGTAGCGACCGACGCGGGTAAGGTCATAGCGCTTCGGATCGAAGAACAAGCGCTTCACAAGGGCGCGGGCGTTCGGGATCGTGGGCGGGTCTCCAGGGCGGAGGCGGCGGTAGATTTCCTTGAGGGCCTCGTCTTCATCGTGCGCCACATCCTTGCGGAGGGAGGCGATGATGAGGTCGTCCTGGGACGCGGTGACGCAGCGAAGGCCTTTGTGGCCAAGCTGGATGAGCTGGCGCACGATGCCCTGCGTGAGGGGCTCATAGGCGCGGGCCACGATGAGCTCGCCATCAAGCACGTCCTTGAAGATGACCTTCGCGGCCAGTTCTTCTTCGGACATGGTTTCCTTCAGCTTCAGGTCCTCAATGGGATAGAAGAGCTTGAGGATGTCCTCGTCACCGGGATAGCCGATCACGCGAAGCAGCGTGGTCGCAAGGAACTTGCGGCGGCGGCGGCGGCGGTCGAGGTAGACGTAGAGAAGGTCGTTCGTGTCGAACTGGACTTCCAGCCAGGTACCGCGGTCAGGGATGATGCGGAAGCCGAACAACCAGCGGCCGTTCAGGTGCTGCTGGGTTTCAAAGCAGATGCCAGGGGAGCGGTGCAGCTGGCTCACCACGACGCGCTCGGCGCCGTTGATGACGAAGGTACCGCGGGTGGTCATCATGGGCAGTTCGCCCATGTACACGCGCTCCTGCTTCGCACCGGCTTCATCACGCAGTTCATAGGTGACATACAGCGGGGCGCTGAAGGTCTCCGCGTCGCGGATGGCCTGGAGGGGGGAAAGCTTGGGTTCGCCGATTTCGTAATGCGTGAAATCGAGCGTCATCTTCTCGTCGTAACTGGCGATCGGGAAGACTTCACGGAAAACTGCCTGCAGGCCGATGTCCTTGCGCTTGCTCGGAGTGACGTCCTTTTGCAAGAACTCCTCGTAGGACCTCAACTGAATCTCGATCAGATTCGGCGGGTCAACAGGTTCCTTCAGTTTGCCAAAGTTAATGCGCTGGGACATACGACGGGGTGGCTGTGAGTTGGCAAGGGTTGGAGCAAATCCGGAAGGACGTTCCGGTGAAATGGGGGGCGGCAGGGCGGCGACGCGACCGGGACTCGGAAGCGGGCCTATGTTATTTCACTGAATTTGAAGACAAAAACGCCGCCGGATGCGAACGCATCCGGGGCGCAAAACAGAGAGGCAGACCGCGACCCATTCTGCAGGCACGGCGCACCGAAACGGTGCGGGGTGACTGGCAGAAAGGGGAAAAAATCGGCATTGCGGGTGTCTGTTTTCGGGGAGGTGTGATTCGCGACCACAGGGGCCGCGAATCACGGGTGTAAAAGCACTTACTTGATCTCGACTTTGGCGCCGGCAGCTTCGAGCTTCTTCTTGGCTTCTTCGGCTTCCTCTTTCTTGACGCCTTCCTTGACCTTGGCTCCGCCTTTTTCGACGAGGGCCTTGGCTTCGGCGAGGCCGAGGCCTGCGACGAGTCCGCGCACTTCCTTAATGACCGCAATCTTGTTGCCGCCACCATCAACGAGGATGACGTCGAACTCGGTCTTCTCAACAGCCGCAGGAGCGGCAGGGCCACCGGTAGCGGGGCCAGCGACGGCGACAGGAGCGGCGGCGCTCACGCCCCACTTGTCTTCAAGGGTCTTCACAAGTTCAGCGACTTCCAGGACGGTAAGGCCGCTGAGGGTATCAACGATGTTATTCAGGTCTGCCATAGTAGTATTTCGGTGTCGCCGTCACCCGGAGCTCCGGGTATTTTGAGGCTGGAAGCTTCCAGCCCGGCAAGGAACCATTGGATGTTTGGACGTTCAGGCGGGGTCTCCCCCGCCATCTAATCAAAGGGGTGAAATAATGATTACGCTGCTTGTTCGCCTTTGGCCTTGAGGACGCGGGCAAGAGAAGCGGCGGGTTCGTTGAGGAGGCGAACCAACGTGGAAGCGGGAGCCTGGAGAACACCGAGGAGCTGGCCAAGGAGCACTTCGCGGGAAGGCAGGTCGGCCAGGTTGTTGATGTTGTCGACACCGAGGAACTTGCCGTCGAGCACGCCAGCCTTGAGCTGGGGCTTCTGGAACTCGGTCGAGAAGGTCTTCATCACCTTCGCGGCGGCGCAGACGTCCTTCTCACCAGTCACGATGGCGGTCTGTCCGGTGAGGGACTCGCCGAGCTCGGCAGGAAGTCCGGCCTTCGTGGTGGCCTGCTTCACAAGGGTGTTCTTGTACACATGCATCTCAGCACCGGTGGCGCGGAGGCGCTTGCGCAGCTCTTCGAACTTGTCGACGGTGAGACCAGCATAGTCCACGACGAACAGGAACGGGGAGGCGTTCACCTTCTGGAGAAGGTGGTCAATCAAAACAGTCTTTTCAGCTTTCATGGTCTGGGGTCCTTCCCGTTAAGCGGCGATCTTGAGGTACTTGGTGACGTCCACCTTCACGCCGGGGGACATGGTGGAAGCGAGCGTGATGCTCGCCACGTAGCGACCCTTCGCACTGGCGGGGCGGGCGCGCATAACGGCTTCGATGAGAGCGTTGCCGTTCTCAACAAGGGCCTTCGCATCGAAGCTGACCTTGCCAATGCCGGCGGCGATGTTGCCGTTCTTGTCGAGCTTGAAGTCGGCTCGGCCGGCCTTCACTGCCTTCACTGCACCAGCGGTGTCATCCGTCACGGTGCCGGTCTTCGGGTTGGGCATCAAGCCACGCGGACCGAGCTGCTTACCGAGTTTACGCACTTCGGTCATCGCAGCGGGAGTGGCGATGGCGACATCGAAATCCGTGAATCCATCCTTCACCTTGGCGATGAGGTCTTCGTAACCGACGATTTCAGCGCCAGCGGCCTTCGCGGCAGCAGCGGCGTCGCCCTGGGCGAACACGGCCACCTTTACCGACTTACCGGAACCGTTGGGCAGCGGGCAGGTGCCGCGGACCATCTGGTCAGACTTCTTCGGGTCGACGGTAAGCTTGAAGGACAAGCTCACCGTTTCGGAGAACTTGGCGGTCGGGAGCTTCTTGATCAGCTCGGCAGCTTCTTCGAGGGAGAAGAGCTTGTCGGCAGGCACCATTTCGGCGGCCTTGTTGTAGCGCTTGCTTCTTTGTTTCATGGATGGGGTGCAGTGGTAGCGAGCCGCGAGGCTCTCCTGCGGATTTGGATGTTATGACGACTGAAAACTTAGCCGGCGATCTCAATGCCCATCTGACGGGCAGTACCGGCCATAATGCGGCAGGCGGCGTCCAGGTCAGTGGTGTTGAGGTCGGCAATCTTGGCCTTGGCCACATCTTCAAGCTGCTTGCGGGTCAGCTTGGCCACCTTGGTCTTGTTCGGCTCCTTGGAGCCGGAAGCCAGGTTGGCAGCCTTCTTGAGCAGAATGGAGGCCGGGGGCTGCTTCGTGATGAAGGTAAAGCTCTTATCCTTGTACACGGAGATGACGGTCGGCAGGATGTCGCCGGCCACCTTCTGTGTAGCTGCGTTGAACTCCTTGCAGAACGCCATGATGTTCACGCCCGCCTGGCCCAGCGCAGGTCCGATCGGGGGGGCAGGATTGGCGGCTCCAGCCTTGATCTGAAGCTTGATGACTTTGACGACTTCTTTGGCCATTGCTGATTACTCCGTGTTGTGCGTTAGGTGTTTAGAAAATTGAATTGCGCGGGGCGCATTGAAACGAGCCACTAGGCTTTCTCGACCTGCCAGTACTCGAGGTCCACCGGCGTAGCGCGACCGAAGATGTTGACCGAGACGCGAAGCAGGCCCTTCTCGGGATCCACTTCTTCGATGATGCCAGTCTGGCTTTCGAAGGGACCGTCCGCCACGCGGACACTGTCACCAACGGCGAAGGAGAACTTGGGCTTGGCGCCTTCTTCGCGCTCCTTGATCTGGCCAAGGAGAGTTTCCACTTCCTTCGGGCGAAGCGGAATCGGATGATCCTTGGTACCGGCGAAATTGAGGAAGCCGTCCGTTTCCTTTACGAAATGCCAGGCCTGGACGACAGGTTTGTTGTTTTCATCCAGCAGCCACATGTTGGCCAGGATGTAACCAGGGAACACCTTGCGGGTAGACTCGCTCTTCTTACCCTTCTTGACCTCGGCCACACGCTCGGTCGGCACGATGACTTTGTAGATGTAGTCGCCCATCTCCTCAGTCTGGATGCGGCGCTCCATGTTCTCACGCACCCGCTGCTCCAGTCCGGCGCGGACGTGAAGCACGTACCACTGATCACGAGGTGAGGGGATGATAGGCATGAGAGAGACGAAAAATGGAAATCTGGAAGCTGGCAGCAGGACCGGCGACTAAGCAGGGACTAGGTCGTGAAGGCGCGGAAGAACATGCGCAGGACGAAGTCGAAGAAACCCACGAAACCGGAAAGCAGGATCATGGCAACAAACACCACGATGGTGGCATCAGTGAGCTCCTTGTACTTGGCGAAGCCCTTTTCCTTGGGATCCCAAGGCCAGGTGGCCTTCTTGAGCTCAGCCCAAACTTCGGAAAGATAGCGCGACAGGCGGGTCATTTGAACGTCAAGGAGGCTTCGACTTTCCGGGAAAATTGGCACGCCAGGAGGGACTCGAACCCCCAACCAATGGTTTTGGAGACCACTACTCTACCAATTGAGCTACTGGCGTATGCGTCTTGACGGACAGTCGTTATTTCTAGTGCAGTTTGAGAAAATTTCAAGCTAGTGCCTTGAGGCGACAAGACCGCCGCGAGACTTTTCAGCCTCGCGACGGCTGTTCCAAACGGCACTAAAGGATCATCAGTCGAGGATGTCGCCCACGCGGCCGGCACCAACGGTACGGCCACCTTCGCGAATGGCGAAGCGCATCGTCTTCTCCATGGCGATCGGGGTGATCAGTTCGACTTCAACCGAAACATTGTCGCCAGGCATCACCATCTCCACGCCATCGGGGAGCTTGACGGTGCCGGTCACGTCCGTCGTACGGAAGTAGAACTGCGGACGGTAGTTGCTGAAGAAGGGGGTGTGACGACCACCTTCATCCTTGGAGAGGACGTACACCTCAGCCTTGAACTTCTTGTGAGGCTTCACGGAGCCGGGCTTTGCAATCACCTGTCCACGCTCGACGTCGGTCTTCTTCACACCACGGAGAAGGAGGCCCACGTTGTCACCCGCACGACCTTCATCGAGGAGCTTGCGGAACATTTCGATGTCCGTGACAGTGGTCTTGACGGTGGGGCGGATGCCGACGATTTCGACTTCGGACATCTTCTTGATGATGCCGCGCTCGACACGACCGGTACAAACGGTGCCACGACCTTCAATCGCGAACACGTCTTCAACGGGCATGAGGAAGTCCTGATCAATCGGACGCTCGGGAAGCGGGATGTAGCTGTCAACCGCGTCCATGAGCTTGAAGATGTTCGCCTTCTGTTCAGCGTCACCTTCAAGAGCCTTGAGGGCGGAGCCCTTCACGATCGGAATGTCGTCGCCAGGGAAGTTGTACTTGCTGAGCAGGTCGCGCACTTCCATTTCCACGAGGTCGAGAAGCTCGGCGTCGTCCACCATGTCAACCTTGTTCATGAACACCACGATGGCGGGCACACCCACCTGACGGGCGAGCAGGATGTGCTCACGGGTCTGGGGCATCGGGCCGTCAGCGGCGGAAACCACAAGAATACCACCGTCCATCTGGGCAGCACCGGTGATCATGTTCTTCACATAGTCAGCGTGTCCAGGGCAGTCGACGTGCGCGTAGTGGCGCTTGTCGGTCTCATATTCCACGTGGGCGGTATTGATGGTGATGCCGCGCTCTTTTTCTTCCGGAGCGGCGTCGATTTCATCATACTTCTTTGCCTGGGCGAAGCCCTTTTCCGACAGCGTCGTCGTGATCGCAGCGGTGAGCGTGGTTTTGCCGTGGTCAACGTGGCCAATCGTGCCGATGTTGACGTGCGGCTTGTTCCTCTGGAATGTTTCTTTGGCCATTGTCTTGGGTTAGTAGTGCTCGTTTGGTGTTTGGGGGAAAAGTTGCGAAATCCGAGAGACAATGGAGCTTGTGGTGGGAATTGAACCCACGACCTCGTCCTTACCAAGGACGTGCTCTACCCCTGAGCTACACAAGCGCACCAACGTCTGTGGAGACGCGCCCTTATCCCGCAAAGACAAAAAGACCCTTCCACACATACGCGTGGAGAGGAAGGTCCCCCGGTCCTTGCCGAAAAAGAGGTCCGCAAGGTACTGGCCTGGCAATCTCTGTCAAAAAAAGTTTGGTATTTTTTTGAGCATTTTTCCTAACGGATCTTAACAGAACAGGGGTGAATTGAGCCATTTCGACTCAATTTCGAACGATTCACGACCCCCGGCATGCGCCCGGAACGCCTCACCACGCGAGAAACGAGGTGGTGCACCGCACTTAAACAGCTGATTTTCAGGCAGTAATCATTCTATACAGCCCTGATTAAGCGACGAACCTCGGCAAAAACACGATCGCGGCGACCACCATGGCAAATCCCGCCGCCAATAAAACTGCCGCTGCAGCCATATCTTTTGCCCGGCCAATGAGGGGGTGCCGCTCCAGCGTGATCGCGTCACACGCCAACTCAATCGCGGTATTCACCGCCTCAGCCACCCAGACCAGGGCCATGGCCAAGATTAGTGCCAGCCAATCCCCCCGGCCCAGGCCGACCACCAGTCCCAGCCCCACCACCCCCACCGAAGCCAGTAGGTGCCAACGGGCATGCGGCTGGGACTTCAGCAGGTCCGCCAGACCGACAAAAGCGCAGCGGAAGGCGGACCATTTGAGGGTGAGCTTCATGGCTCGAGATTCAGGACTTTCTTCCATCCCTTCGGGGTATCAAGATAGAAACTGCCATCTCTACCCTGAAGCACCAGTATCTGCTTCATGGTCAGCTCCACCTCTCCGGCCTTCGCCTCGATAAGCGCACGTGCTGCGCCTGTTTGCGACTCGGGTCGTGCAGTCAGAAGTGCCACAGAATGCCCCTCGCGCACCTCCAGCTGGTCCGTGGACGTCACCCTTGTACTTACCTGTACCGCGGCACTCAGAAAAGGGGAGACATCGGTGTCGCTCATGTCTGCGAAACCTTCCACCATGGCCTTTAGTCGGTCACTGTCCTTGCGGCACAGAGCCTCTACTAAAGACAGACTCCATGCTTTCCACTTGCCCGCCGAGCCGCTTTTCAATACTCCCGGTTCAATGGCGGCCTTCCATTCCTCAGGAAGAAGCCTGAATCCACCCCTCCGCTCCCGCGGCTCCTCGAAATTCAATTCCACCGGAGTCGATTGACCCTTGATCACCAATGCGCATGACAGGTCGTCCAAGGACAAGTCTTGCGCCGAGGGGCCTGTAATTCTGATTTCATTAACCCCCTCTTTCAAGGGTGTATCCGAAACTCTAACCGTGGAGACCGGCCCTCGCACAATACCCAACGGCTCACCGTTCAACCACACGACAAGATCACCTTCCACTTTCCACACCGTCACCACCATTTCCGTGCCTGGGACTTGGGGTGGCGATACAGTCGCTATTTGGTGTTCGCGCTTGCAAGACACGAGCATGACCGTCAGCAGCAGCACAACTGACCGGACCCAAGAGGCCGCGGCCTGCTGGTATCTTCTTCTCGAATGGTTTGAAGATTTGGGACTCACTGGACCAGCTTCCGACGGTTTCGCGTCAAATAGTACAACACCACGCCAATCAGCAAAGTCACAAGCCCCCACGCGCTCTCCACCGGCTTGTCGATGGCAAGCGCCACCAGCATCCACACGCTGACCAAAGAATACAGAATGATGGGCAGCGGATAGAGCGGCACCCTGAAGGGACGCTCGGCCTTGGGCATCCGTCGGCGCAGCCAGGGCACGGCCAGCACACAGAGGAAGGAAGACAACAGCAGCAACCCCTGGATGTAGATGAGGAGCTGCTCAAACCGTCCCGTGAGCATGAGCCCCAGGACGAACACGGTGATGAGCACCACCGCGAGCCAAGGAGCACCGAGCCTGTTGGGCCGATCCAATGCGCGCAGGGAGTGCGCATCCTGCCCAATCACCCGCAGCACCCGCGTGCCGGAGAAGAGCATGGCATTCACATGGGCGATGAGTCCAAAAGCAATCAACGCTCCTGCTGCGTCTCCCCCACTCTGGCCAAAAATGGCACGACCCGAGATGAGCCCCACCTGCTCCTGATTATTCATCGCCTCCCAGGGTGTGGTGATGAGGAAGACTGCATTCAGCAGCACATACAACACCATCACCGAGACGGTGCCCCACACCAAGGCACGCGGCACATTGCGATGCGGATCGCGAATTTCGCCGGCGACATACGCCGCCGCGTTCCAACCCGCATAGGCATACATCACATACACCAGTGAGACAGCGTACGACTCGCTCACGTACAGCCTGGCGTCGCCCGCCTTGGGAGCAAGCAGGGACCAGTCTTTGCCCGCCATGAAGAAAGCGCCGGCGATGAACGCGAGGATTAGCCCGAATTTCAGGACGGTGAACCCCAACTGAAAGCGCTCGATGAGCTGCAGATGGCAGAGCTGCACCAGCATGATGCCCAGCACCAAGCCCACACCCAGCGCCTGCGGATTCAACTGGGGCCAGATGCCGTGCATGTAGCTGCCAAACAACAACGCCGCAGCCGCAATGGGAGCGGCGAATCCCGCCGTCATGCTCACCCACCCCGCCAGAAAACCCAGCAGAGGATGAAATGCGGTGGCCAGCAGATGGTACTCCCCTCCTGACCGCGGAAGCATGGCACCCAGCTCGGCATAACAAAGCGCACCGCACAGCGAAAGGATGCCCCCGGCTGCCCACAATACCAGGATGGGAAACCCGGAGGGGATGCCCGGAAGCTGAAACCCCAAGCTGGTGAACACCCCGGTGCCCACCATGCTGGCCACGACAATCGAGGTGGCGGCTGAGAGAGATAGACTCGGGGCGCGGGCTTCAGACACGGCGCATCAATTCACAGAATCCGCCGATGGCATCCGGAATTTTCTCCTTCCTATTGAGACGGGCTTTATGCGATCGGGATTCCTGCTAGCCTGCAGTCACATGTGCCGTCATCGCTTCCTCCTGCGGTCTGTTTCCCTGGTGTGCACGGTCAGCGCGATGCTCTTACTGACCCACTGCAGCACCACTTCCGAACCGGTGGAGGTGCCCAGGGCGGAGGCGGTGGATGGCAGCGAGCCCGAGACCGATCCCACCCCGGTAAATCTCAATGTTCCCACCGACGCGGTCGCACTAAACGATGCGGCACGCTTTCTGGCAGGCATGCCGCCTCTCGGTGGCCAGGATTCCTTCCGCGAACTGCGGGCCTCGCCCCAATGGCAAAGCCACGCCACCCGCATGAATGGCCTGTGGCACGACTTCACACTGCGCCACGGACAACCGGTGAGCACCTGGGCCAGCACGGAAATCAGCGACCTGCGGCGCGCAAGTGCGGTCTTCTACCCCTTCAGCGGACCGGACTTCCTCTTTGCCCAGCTCTTCTATCCCAATGCGGACACCTACCTGCTTTGCGGCCTGGAGCCTTGCGATCCCCTGCCCGATTGGGGCTGGCTCACGCCGGATGACATCGCCTCCGGTTGCGATGGCCTCTACAACTCTCTCGATAACATCCTGCAGTTCTCCTACTTCATCACGAAGGAGATGAAGTCAGACCTACAATCCACACGCTTCCGCGGCGTGCTACCGGTCTTCCTTGTCTTCCTCGCCCGCACCGGTCACGCGGTGGACAGCATCGACGCCGTGAAACTCGATGGAGATGGCAATCCCGTGGTGATTTCCAAATCCAACGGCACCCCGCCCGGCCTGCTCATTCGCTATCACGGCGGGGGCGGCTCGAAGCGCCTGTACTACTTCTCCCAGGACCTCGGTGACGGCGCCTGCAAGCCCGACGGACCCTTCCTGCGCTTCGCCACCTCGCTCGGAAAGCCGGCCGTGCTCGCAAAAAGCGCCAGCTACCTGATGCATGAGCCCTACTTCAGCAATGTCCGCAATCATGTGCTCACGCACTGCCGCGGCATCGTGCAGGATCCCAGCGGCATCCCTTACCACGCATTCGGCGAGCATCAATGGCAGGTGAACCTTTATGGCAACTATGTGCACACGCTCGACATCTTCCAAAAGTACGAGCAGCCGGATCTCTACACGGCCTACCAAAACTTTGGAATGCCCATCAAGTTTGGCATTGGCTACCTCACGGATCCCGCCACGACTTCACTTATGGTTGCGCGGCCCGATTGAGACAGCCGCCCGCACTCCTCCGAGCGGGGCATTCTCCTTGGGCTGGGTTCCATCCACCACCATGAACTGGCTGCGGAACTTCGGGCCGAAGAAGCACAGCAGCGGACCTTGGGGCGTGGCGATGGCAAAGTCATACACGGCATCTCCACGGGGCTTCAACTCCGCCAGCGGAATGCGCCAGCAGCGCTTCCCGATACTGAAGGGAAGCGGTTCATGGCAGAGGAACAGCAGCTGTCCATCCTGATAGCAGGACAGCTTATCCTTCACGGTCAGTTCGTTTACCTTGCAGTGCTCTCTGATGGGCCGGAGCTTTCCGAAATCGCAGACCTGGACCTGCCACCGCTTCAGGCCATCAAACACCTTTGAGGTGCTGAGCAGGTACCAGCAAAAGACAAAACAAACCGCGGACAGACCGGCGAGCAAGATGCCGATGGTGACATAGTTCTCCGCAACAGAGGTGAGGAGAATAAAACTGGAAAGGTCGTCTGGGAAATCCATAAGCCTGCGATTCACCCGCCCGCGTACATCGCGGGAGATAAAGAAATGTAAACCGCGTCGCGAAAATGTGAACGTAAATTTATCAGCCCCGCATTGCAATCAGACGCGCAATGCGAGGCAAGCTTTGGTGGGTTTTACGCGGTCTCCTTGATGTGTGCCCAGCAATGCACGTGCGGTGCGCCCCGGAAGTACCAGATCATGGCAGGCCCCTCGATCTGCCAGATGTCCCACACACCGTCATTTCCAATGTCGTGGTTTTTGCTGAAGGCCATGTGCAACGTATCGAAGCCATTCTTCTCGATGAGCTTCATGGATTCCGCCGCATCCTCCTTGCGGAAAGGCAGCAGGAGATCCGCGAGAACCTTGCGCACGAGATCCTTCTGGTCCGCGGACAAAGCGCCGACCGGGATCCCATCCAACCCGCTGCTCTTGCCGGAGAGTTTCACCGTGTTATTCCCCTGTTCACCACGGAGATTATCCACCAGGGCGAGCTCCCGCTGCTTTCCATCGAGCGCGGCAAAGACCTCGTTCGCGCGCTTGGCTTGGTACCAATAGACATTGCCAGCGTGATCCGCCTCCTCGTTGAAGGACTTCGCCGCGTGGCCGTAGAAGATGGGTCCGCCGAATGCCGTGCCTTCCAAGCTATCGCCATCCGCGCGGCGCGTGCAGTGCCGGCCCGTGAGCACGAACTGGAACTTGCCAGTGCCAGGCTCGCCGAAGAGCGCGATGCTCGCGCTGCCGAAGCCACCGTCGCCCTGGTTATCCGCGTCGAACTGCTCCCAGACCTTCTGCTTGTATTCGTCGCTGTGAAGCTTGTCGAAAGCCTCGCGCACCATCGCCTGCTGATCCTTGTTCAGCACCGAATCGATGCGCTTCGGTGTGATGTGCCAGTTGTTGTCCACCTTGCCGCGCAGCTTGTGCTCGTAGGGGAAGCAGAGCTCCTTGCGCTGTGCCTCATCGAGCGACTTGTACAGCGTGGTGACGAGTGTTTCGGAAGCGGGCAGCTTCGGAGCAGCAGCGGCGGTGCTCGCCTCAGCATAGGCGTGACCACCAATCAGGGCGCCACCGGCAGCGGTGAGTCCTTGGAGAATGAAATCGCGGCGGGTAGGCGTAGGCGTGTTCATGGCAGGAGTTACGGGGTAGCTGCGGTCATGTTACAAGAATTGTGGATGGGGTTGCAAGCTCGCCCGGAGGCAGTGAGTTCAAAGACAAGCGGCTTCTTCAGCATCCAGTCCACAATGTACGCTAATTTTGCAAAACGGCCGCGTTTCGCGCAGCGGCAACGGCTGCGGTGCGGGTCTCCACACCGAGCTTCGCAAACAGGTGTTCACGATGCTTGTCTACCGTACGCTCCTTCATCCCCAGGATGATTGCTATCTCACCATTGCGCTTCCCCTCAGCCATCCAGTGAAGCACCTCCGCTTCGCGCAGTGTCAGTCCGAGTACTTGCAGCACCTTCACCGTCTGCTCCATACGGGACTCGACAAAGCTCAAACGACGCACGTGCGTCGAGCTGCGCATGCCTTGGCAAATCTCATCCAAAGCGCCTTCGATGCGCACGAGACCGCTGCAGGTGCAAGACAGGCGGCACCCAGGCAGGTCCCAAATCCGAACTAACCCAAGCGCAGGAGAGCCCTGCAGCCAGGACCGGATTTCCACTGGGAGACCATCAGCAGTATGAACGGAAAAGTGCTCACGTGCGAGGCGCCGTGCGTGCTCGGTGGCATAGACCAAGGCCCCACTGTCATCTACCAGCATGACCGCCTCGTTATTCATAGCGACATCACATAGCGCCAAGACCACCTCCCGGTCTATCATGTTCTGAATCATGCACTGTACGTGCGGCAGAAACAATTCCAGCAAGCTCGCGTCGTCAGGACGGAAATCACTCCCAGAACGGCTAAAGGCCAGCGCAATGGTATTCTCACCGTTCACATCGAGAGTTGCGGCAAGTTGACGGCGCATCCCGAGCTTGCGGAAGTAATCGTGGTACAGCCCAGTCTGCTTGAATCTCCGCAAAGTCGTGTAATCTGACCACCGCGCCGCCCGCATGGGCTCGCCAGGCCTTCGCATAATAAGCTCAATGAGCGGGTGCTGATGAATGTGCGCGTTGAACACTTCCATTTGCTCTGCCGGAACAGGGCAAGTTGTAGTGTAGACACCCATCTGGTCACCATGCACCGTGTTGACCATTTGGATGTCGACCCTAAAAAGAGTCTGCATGGCGCGCAGCAATCCCGAACCCAATTCCGCTGAGTAACGGCACTCCTGGAGCGCCAGTACTGCCTTGGAGAAACGAGCTAGGTCGTGTCTGAAAACCTGTATTTAGGACCTTAGCCAGTCAATCACTGCGGCGAAGTGAATAAGGGACAGGAAGTTCTGAGCGAGCTTGTCACGACGGGTGGCGGTGCAGCCCCATCGCTTCAAGCGGCAGAAGAAGTTCTCCACCCGGTATCGAGTGCGGTAGAGTTTCTTGGGGATGCGCACCTGGTGTTTGCGGTTCTTCTTGGTGGGGAAGCACGGTTGATGACCCAAGGCGCGTAGTGTGTCGCGAAGTTTGTCATCATCAAAACCCTTGTCCCCCACGATGCGCAGATTACATCCCACTCTGATTAGATTGACCACATGACGTCCTTCGTAAGCCTGTCCTTCAATGAGAGCTGTGTTGACCAAGCGACCTCGGGCATCGGTCAGAGCCATGAGCTTGGTGTTGCGTCCACCACGCGTCTTTCCCATGGCTTGTGCGGCAGCACCGCCAGCGGGATTGGCCGCACATTGGTGCACCAGGATGTGAGTGCCATCCACCAAGCGCACCGGACCGCGGACTCGGCGCGTGAAGACCTCCAGGATTTTGAACCAAAGGCCCTCCTTGGCCCAGCGGCTGTGCCAGCCGTGAATGGTGGAGTACGGCCCGAACCGCTCTGGAAGGTCACGCCAGGGCCCTGCGTTGCGCAGGCGATAGAACAGGGCGTCCAATAACAGGCCCAAGTCGGTGCGAGGCCGCCCGCCTTGATTTACCTGGGCACCACCATTTTTGTGAGCCGCTTTTTCAGCGGCTCCCACCAGAGAAATCGAACTTTCATGTCGTTCCTATGCTGCCACCAAATGCCCTCTGAGCCACGTTATTTAAGACTCATTTGAGGTTCTCAGACACGACCTAGGTCCCCGGCACTCATATACATTCGGGTAGAACACTGTCAGAGACGCCCCTCCTCCAAATCGTAAATATCCAGGTAGTGATATACAGGCCGGTGCTTTGGCACGTGTCGCGCAATGTACTCTTCCATGTACTCCTGCGCGAAGTCGGGAGCCTCACTCAACCGAAGATCCCGGATACGGTTGTTCCACTTGATGATTTCCAGTCGTTCTCGGGGCTGTGCATGTGCGGCAATCCAGTCCGCAACTTCTAAGTCCGTGGCGCCCGTAGCAACAAAAGCCTTCAAATCTTCGGGTTCGAGTCCCGTGAACTCGAAGAAGAGCCAATCCAGTGAATTCGGACCCGCAAAAGTGTATTCGCCGAGCTGGTCAACCAAAGCCGCCCTGGCTTTGTCCACGATACGTGCCGCGAGCACGTAACCCCCCAGCGTTTCCCGTGGACTGCGCGGAAAAACAGCACGCAAATCAAGCGCTTGCCTGACAAGAGACTCTGGGAAACGCACAGCCATCTCGCGGAGAAACTGAATCTGTAGTCAATACGCGGTTCCGCGTATGGCAGTCAAGTCGAAATCTGGAATGCTTGTCCGTGTGTGGCTGCGGTTTCAAACACCGCAAAAGCGATCTAGCCAACTCAAGGCAACAGAACCTCCACCCTTTCACACCCAAGGGATCACAAATCCAATTAATTAAATTCAACAATACTAACCAGAAGAAAGCTATGGCTACAAACATTGGAAATCAGACAAAAGGCGATGACCTCGACTTGGCAAACGGAGCACTGTTAGTGAACAATGCCTACGCAACATTCCAATATGAGGGTCAGCAACTGCAATTCTTAATCGAGCTAGCCCTTGTCGCCAAGGGAGAAGACAACAAGGACGTTGCGTCAAAGTTCAGCGCAATTCTTTCCGTTCATCCCAAGGCATCTGAGGGAAAATGTACCTATTTTTCCCCCCAAGGACATAAGCTCATTACGACAGTTTCAGTGACGGATTGGCAATACGACGAAAAAGTTCTCTCAAACACAAAGTGCACACTCACAGTGCACTTTGTTGTGACCCAAGGTGTCTTCAGTGCCGACGGGTACATTTTTAAGAAAAAAATGTTCCCCTGACCACACAGGCAGTGCGCGGAGCTGAGCCTCCCTGGTAGTTTCGCTGCTGCCTAATTCAGGAATATCCAAGTTCAACAACGCTGATCGCTCTTGAGAATGTACACCAACATTCAGACAAAATTCACCTTGGGCATTCTTGCCAATGCTCAGATCAATGAAAAGGGTGACAAAAATTCATTGGAGGCGAGCCTGTCTAAAAATTTAGACGAAGGGCTACTCTTCTTCAAAGAAGAGATTGGCGAATGGGAACGTGTTTGGGGGCCTTCTGTCTTCCAAGCACGACCATTCTCCAAATATGCGGACCAAGCTGTGTATGTCGCTCGGAGGCGCGACCGGGCAGACTATGTTGTTGCCCTTTCGGCAGTCAATCCATCATCCATTTATGACTGGCTGATTCTTGCTTTCAATATTTATCCACAGAAAAGATGGCCGTATTCGCAAGACGATCCGCGGATTGCCGACGGAACCCAAATCGCACTAGACCACATCAGAACTCTCCGCAGTAAAAGACGATCGCTTTTGGAGTTTTTGAAGACCATCTATCGCCGATCACTAGTAACCGTAGTAGGACACAGTTTTGGTGGAACCATGGCTCCCGTAGTTGCATCATGGCTGCACGAGGAAATGCGATTCTGGGACAGGAATGATCAGATCGACGTGTCGTGCCTAATCTCTGGAGCCTCTACTCCCGGCAATCTCGCGTTTACTCAATACTATGCCGGGCTTGGCCTCGCAAAAAGGACCACGCGGATCCGTAATATTTTCGATCCCGCAACTTACAATTTCGCAGCGAATGGAATGGAAAAAATTCCTACCCTCTTCGGTCAAGAGTACTATAGCGAGAAGATCGCGAAGACAATCAAAAGAATGCGGGCACGAGCGATCAAGGCTGGAGGCTACGAATTTCTCCATTCTGTAGAGGATCTCAAATTGCGTGGGCAAATCAACGAGAACATCACAGGCGATGACGACGAATCCCGATGGATCGCACAAGCACAAGAACAGCATATTTGGGCTTACTACGACCTGATGGACACGAAGAAGCTTCTGGTAGTTCACCCTAGGCCTAAAGTGAACTAACGATAGCTGCTTGGGCAGACATTATTTGCCTACCGATGAATGAGGAAGCTGAGCTATTCCTTCAGCTTCTCCTCCACCAGCTCATCACGCGCCGCGCCGAGGGCCACGGCTTTCTCATAGTGACGCTTCGCCAATTCCAAGGCCGGGGGCTTGCGCTCCAGGTACATGATGCAGAGATTGAAGTGGGCGTTGGCGTATTTGGGATCGAGCTCGATGGCGCGGAGAAGCTCAGCTTCGGCTGCATCCAGCCAGCCAAGTTTTTTCGATACTGCCGCAAGGTAGTTGTGCGCACGGGCATCGGTGGGATCCTCGTGGATCGCGCGTCCGATGGCATGAAGGGCGTAGTACAGGTCGCCCTTCTCATAGCTCACCAGACCGAGTGCCACCCAGGTCTGCTGCAGATCTGGATTGATGGCGACTGCCCTGCTGAAGAGTGCCTGCGCTTCTTTCAAGCGGCCGGACTGCTGCTCCACCGCACCGAGGTTGGCGTGGGTGAGCGCATTGAGCGGATCCTCGCGCAGCATCTGCTCATAGTATTTCCGCGCCGTGTCCCAGTCCTTGCGACCAAAGGCCTGGGCAGCGAGTTCAGAGATCGTGGTGTTGTTAGCTGGCAAGGTGCCGGTCTTGGTCTGATTGGGAAGACCGAGCGTAGCAGCGTCACCGGTCTTCTGTGGAACTGGAGCCTTTTCTTTGTCCGCCTCATTTTTTGGCGCGTCCTTTGATGGGGCAGTTTCAGGTGCAGGAGCAGGTGTTGCCGCAGGCGCGGCGGGAGCAGGCTTCGTTTCTTGGGAAAAAACTGGCGAGATAGCGAGCGTAAAAGCAAAAATCAGACACTGAGCAGGGGCGGGCATGGCGCAAATATCCTCAGGGTGAGCGCTCAGGCAAAACAGATTTCTCTTGCCTGACATCCTGAACAGTGTTCAAATGCGCCTCATGCTTACCGAACGTCAACAGGAACTCATCGGATTCTTGCGCACTTACCAGCGTACGCACGGTGTGATGCCCAGCACCCGGGACATCCAGCAGCACTTCGGATTCGCCAGCCAGACGGCAGCCATGAGCCACCTGAAGGCTCTGGAACGCAAGGGAGCCATTCGACGCCTCGCCGGCAAGGCGCGGGCAGTCGTCTTCCCGGAAGACATGGAGCGCGACACGGTGGACATCCCCTTCTACGGGCTCATCCCCGCTGGCTTCACAGCGGACAATCCGCAATTCTCCGACGGCAAGCTGAGCATGGACATGAGCACTCTGGGCCTGCGCCCCAGTGCCAGGCCCTTCGCTCTGAAAGTGCGTGGCGACTCGATGGTGGGCGCGCATATCTGCCATGGCGATTTCGTCATCCTGGAACAGAAGGAACCCAAGCCCCGCGACATCGTCGCCGCACTCATGGATGGTGAGACGACCCTGAAGCGCTACCTCATCGACAAGGGCCGTCCGTTTCTCCGCGCAGAGAATCCGGCCTATCCGGACCTCATCCCCGTTCGAGAATTGTCCATTCAGGGCGTAATGGTGGGACTCTTCCGTCCCAACCCGAACGTCTGATCAAGACATGAGCACGCGCACGAGCCTGACTCTCTACGACCTGCCCCACAGCCCCTACTGCCTGCCCATCAAGCGTCTTCTGCAGGCGTATGAGGTGCCACTTGAGATCGTCGACGTGCCCAACTGGGACCGCCGCGCGGTGATCGAAGCCAGCGGTGGTGCCTACTACCAGGTGCCCATGCTCGTGCATGACGGCAAGGTCATCTGCGAAAGCACCGCCGAGAGCAATGACGTGGCACGCTATGTGGACAAGACCTTTGCCGGAGAGACTCTTTTCCCTGAGAACCTCGCGGGTTTGCACGACATCCTCATCGCCTACCTCGATGATGAGGTCGAAGGCTCCACCTTTCGCTGCACGGATGTTTTCTACGTGCCCTCCATCGAAGATCCCGTGGGCCGGGTGATGACGCTGCGCCACAAGGAACGAAAGTTTGGCCGTGGCTGCATCGACCAATGGAGAGCATCACTCGCCGATCTCCGCGCCGGAGCCACGAAACATTTCGCGCGCTTCAACGCCATGCTTCAGCACAAGACATTCCTCCTCGGTGAGCGCCCGGTGTACGCCGACTTCCTGCTGTACGGCATCCTCACCAACTACACCTGGAAAGGGTGGAATGAGCTTCCCAAGGAAATGAGCGCCTTAACATCCTGGCTGGAATGCATGCGCAGTTGGAGAGCCTGAGCTTGAAGCCGAGCCCCACAGCAAGCCGGAATAGAATGAATGCAAAATTCCCGGACTTGTATCTCCAACTGAGTATGTTCCCGCCACAGTGGAGCAATTGAACTTGCGCAATCACGCAGTCTCTTCAAATCACTCCACCGTCAGTTATTTGAGTGCCAAATGCCGACATGGCGGAACCGGTAGACGCAACGGACTTAAAATCCGTTGGTGGGCGACCACCGTGCGGGTTCGAGTCCCGCTGTCGGCACCTCAGCTCGACTGACCTAGGCTCTCCTGGCGTGAAGGAGAACCCGGCAAATTACTTTTGATGGACTGGGAGTCCAGCAATCAACAGTGTGCGCAAAAGCACCTCACCCCACCGTCTCGATCATCAACGCCTTGATGGTGTGCATGCGGTTTTCTGCCTGATTGAAGACACGGCTGTAGCTGGCTTCGAAGACGTCGTCCGTCACGTCCAGAATCTCCGGATAGGTGCGGGTGACTTCGGTGTTCTGGTCGTGGAGGGCCGGGAGGCAATGCAGGTAGATGGCCCGGGAATTGCCAGTCATGTCCATGACATCCTTGGTAATGCGATAGGGCTTCAGGAGATTGATGCGCTCTTCGATCAGGTGTTCCTCGCCCATGGAGATCCAGACGTCACCGTAAACGGCATCGCAGCCGGCCACGCCTTTGCGCACATCAGTGAACATCTCGACATTGGCCCGCAGATCCTTGCCCACGAGGGATTGGATCTCGCTCATGGTCTCCGGTGTGGGATGCAGCTCCGGCGGAGCGACGACGCGGATTTTGAAGCCCTGCTTCACGGCCGCAATCATCAGGGAGTTCACCATGTTGTTCCGTCCGTCTCCCACGAAAGCCATGGTGACCTTGGACAAATCTCCGAATTCCTCCCGCAGAGTCATGCTGTCAGCCAGGGTCTGCGTGGGGTGAAACTTGTTCGAGAGAGCGTTCCACACCGGCACGCCGGAGTACTCGGCAAGCATCTCCACATGACTCTGCTCAAAGCCGCGGAAGGCAATGCCATCGAGCATGCGACCGAAAACGCGGGAGATGTCCTTCACTGACTCCTTGATGCCAAAACGGATGTCCTCACTAGGAAGGTTTTCCACATGGGCGCCTTCATCATTGGCGGCAACGACAAAGGCCAGTCGGGTGCGGCAGGAGGGCTTCAGGAAAATCATTCCGATGGTCCTGTTTGCCAAGCGCTTGGGGAAGATGCGCTTCTTCTTTTCATCCTTCACCTGCAGCGCGCGGTCCACCAGGTATGCAACCTCTTCATCGGTATACTCAAACAGCTCGATCAGGCTCCGCCCTTTTAGGTCAATGTTCATCGTAGTTGCCTTGCAAAAAGCCAATTAGCTCGGGAGCATGGCGTTGCAACCACTTTCCCGTCACCTTTCGGTCCCCGTCCCAGTGTGGAAGTGCGGATTGCAAGGCCGCTCCCGAGGGCTCCCCCCTCCCCAAAGGAGAAGGTCCTCGGGAGGCCCCCTGAGAGCACCATCAGGCCAGATAAGAGCCTGACCTGATCTTCGTTTCGCCTGTCCATTCTTTTGCGACATCCCCATGAAAAACACGGACTCGTTGGAATCAGAAAATATCGACCACGCACAACACCCTATTGAGTCGGCCGGGCCTGCCGGTCTTGCTCCGAATCAGGCAGGGGATCCGCCATCACTGAATTCCGTATCGCCATCGGAAATTTTTTACGATGGTCGCGAAGTCTACGGCGGATACTAGATAGCCGGACGTGGAGGCTCTGAGAGTCCGGCGCGCGATTGGGTCGCTTCAGAGACACGCGAAGCCATGAGTGCCGCATTGCAGCAGCGCATGCGGCAATTGCGAGCAGGCTCCGCGCCCTACCAGGGTGTTGTTTCCCACGCCTGTCCACACAAAGACACTTGCGCCCACACGCGCCTGCGGACGAGGACATTCTTCCGCGCCACGGATCCTTCCAGCCGCAACGCGCCTTGCGTGCGATGAAGGGGAGGAAGGAGAACAACAACCATGGCTACCTGTGAAACCTGTGGCAATACCTACGACAAATCCTTCGAGGTGATGATGGCGGGAGAAAGCCACACCTTTGATAGCTTTGAATGCGCCATCTCGGCGCTGGCTCCGAAGTGTGCGCATTGCGGATGCCGCATCATCGGACACGGAATGGAGGCGGACGGCACCATGTACTGCTGTGCTCACTGCGCCTCACATGCGGGAGAAAGTGGCTTGCGTGACCGGAAGTAAATAAACCCATGTCCACTTTTCCGAAGGAAAGTCACCCTCAGGATCATTCGGCAGCATCGCCACGCGTCTATGCAGTGGGGCCAGAACTCCACAGCAATGGCGGAGCGCACTTCCGCGTATGGGCTCCGGCATGCAAGGCAGTCGCGGTGGTCCTGGGTCAAGAAGCAACGCAGGCGTCCCATTCCATCCGGCATGCTCTGGACCCAGAGGAAGATGGGTATTTCTCCGCCTTCGTTCCTGCGGCCGCCGCAGGCATGACCTATCGATTTGAGCTGGGAACCGGTGCGTTCCCTGATCCTGCGTCACGCTTCCAGCCTGAGGGACCCCACGGCCCCTCTCAATTGGTCGACAATCTCGCATTCCCATGGACGGACCACGACTGGAAGGGAGTGTCCAAAGAAGGCCAGATCATCTATGAAATGCATCTGGGCACCTTCACCCCAGAAGGCACTTGGGCCGCTGCGGCGGCGCAGTTGCCAGAGCTTGCGCGCCTGGGCATCACGCTCTTGGAGATCATGCCGGTGGCGGACTTTCCCGGGAGACGCGGCTGGGGATACGATGGAGTGGATCTCTTCGCACCGACGCGCCTCTACGGAAAGCCTGATGACATGCGAGCCTTCGTCAATGAGGCCCATCGTCTCGGCATCGGAGTGATGCTGGATGTGGTCTACAATCACCTTGGCCCAAATGGCAACTATCTCGGCCAATACTCAAAGTACTACTTCCACCACAAGCGCGTGTCTGAGTGGGGCGATGCGCTGAACTTCGATGGAGAACATTGCGGACCGGTGCGGGAGTTTTTCTGCTCAAACGCCGAGTACTGGATTCGGGAGTTTCATCTGGACGGCCTGCGCCTCGATGCCACGCAGCAGATTTTCGACGACTCTGAGGAGCACATTCTCAGAGAGCTGGCGCGTCGAGCGCGTGAAGCAGCGGGCTCGCGCACCATCTATCTGGTGGCAGAAGATGAAACGCAGAGCTCAAAGCTGGCACGGTCGCCCTCGAAGGATGGATATGGCCTGGACTCCATCTGGAATGATGACTTCCACCATAGCGCCGTCGTGGCACTGACCGGGCGCAGGGAGGCCTACTTCACCGACTACCGAGGATGGGCACAGGAGTTCATCGCTTCCGCAAAATGGGGATTCCTCTACCAGGGGCAGTACTACCAGTGGCAAAAGAAACGGCGGGGCACTCCCTGCCTGGATCTTGAGCCGTGGAACTTTGTGACCTTCCTGCAGAACCACGATCAAGTCGCCAACTCTCTCTGGGGCCAGCGCATTCACAACATGGCAAACCGGGGCGCCTTGCGAGCACTGACAGCGCTGCTCCTGCTGGGACCAAACACACCCATGCTCTTCCAAGGACAGGAGTTTGCCTCCTCATCCCGCTTCCTCTACTTCACGGATCATGACGCCGATCTCGCGGCCTGCATTGGGGAGGGTAGGGTGAAGTTTCTGGAGCAATTCCCCGGCATCGCCACGGAGAAGGCCCGCGCGGTATTGTCCGATCCGCAGAGCGATGACACCTTCAAAAAGTGCCACCTTGATTTCAGCGAGCGGCAAAAGAACGAAGAGATGTACCGGCTGCACCAGGATCTCATCCACTTGCGCAAGAACGATCCTCTCTTTGGCAAGGTGCGGCGCGGAGAGTATGACGGCGCCCCGCTGGGACGATCTGCGCTGGTGCTACGATGCTTTGGCAAGGAGCAAAATGACCGGCTCCTGATTGTGAACTACGGCCCTGCCATGGATTTCGATCCGGCGCCGGAACCCTTGCTCGCGCCCGTCGCTGGCGGCTCCTGGCACCTTCACTGGTCCAGCGAAGATCCCAGCTACGGCGGCGGCGGAACACCTGCATTTGAGTCTGAAGAAAACTGGATCGTGCCGGCGATGTCTGCCGTGGTCCTCATCCCCTCGAAATCATGACCTCTTCTCTCACCCGGCAGATCAGTCTGGCCAATGTAGAGCGCCTGCACACACGGGAGATGCTCCGGCGGGAGTGGCTTGTCACGAATGGTCTTGGAGGTTATGCCTCAGGCACTATCTCGGGAAAAGCAACCCGGCGTTACCATGGTCTTCTCGTGGCTGCATTGCCGGCGCCGCTGGGACGCGTGGTCATGCTCAATCACCTGGAGGAGCACCTGTGCCTTCCGGACGGAAGGAAGATACACTTCGGTGGCGATGAACCTGCTGAGGATTCCAACGGCGAACGCCAGCATCATGCCTTCGAGTTCGGCCTGCGCGATGGCATGCCGTGGTGGCGCTACGATGTGCAGGGATATCAGTTCACCAAAACCCTGATCCTCGCGAACGGCCAGAACACCGTGTACATCGGCTACCATCTGGAATCCGGCCAGGATGCTCTGCGCATTGAATTGCGCCCCTCGGTACATTTCCGCCGGCATGAAGACGATGTGGCCGGGGCACTGGAAGACGCCTACTCCATCTCGATTCAGGGACGGCGCTATGAGGTTGCCACGGGCGCACCGTTCGTTCCGTTGCGGCTGACCGCCCAGGCACCTGAGATGTCCTTTGTTCATGACGGAGGAAAGATATGGGAACACTTCTACAAGACAGAGGCTGATCGCGGCTATCAATCGACTGGCACACTCTGGAGTCCTGGCGCTTTCCATCTCACAGCCACGCCAGGCGCCTCGGCCATCCTCATTGCTTCCACCGAGGAATGGAGCCGTGTGCTCGCGCTAAATCCAGACGAAGTGCTCTCCACCGAACTCGAACGTAGGCAGCGTCTGATCGCCATGGCAGATCCTCGTGTGCGGGAGGGTGCTGCTGCCGAACTGGTGCTCGCGGCGGATCAGTTCATCATCCGTCCCGCGGGGCGTGTGGAGGACATGACGCGAGCCCGCGCTGCCGGGGATGAAGTACGCACGATCATTGCGGGCTACCACTGGTTTACTGACTGGGGTCGCGACACCATGATCAGCCTGGAAGGGCTCACACTCACCACGGGTCGGCATGCCGAGGCCGGATGGATCCTGCGCACCTTTGGCCACTACATCCGGGATGGTCTCATTCCAAACCTCTTTCCCGAAGGGGAAAGCGAAGGCCTCTACCACACGGCAGATGCCACGCTGTGGTTCTTCCATGCGCTGGATCGTTATGTGCAAGTGACGGACGACCAGCTCACGCTCCGCCATTTGCTCCCGAAGCTGGTCGAAGTCGCACAGCATCATCTGCGCGGCACGAACTTCGGCATTGGCGTGGATACTGAAGACGGCCTTCTAAGACAAGGCAAAGAGGGATACCAGCTCACCTGGATGGATGCGAAGGTGGATGGCTGGGTGGTGACACCGCGCCGTGGCAAGGCCGTGGAGATCAATGCTCTCTGGTACAACGCCCTCCGTCTGTTGGAAGGCTGGCTGCGTGGCGAGCACCAGGAAGAGGAAGCAAGGCGCTATGAAGCCGAAGCCAATCGAGTACATCGTTCCTTCAACCAACGATTCTGGTCGGACGAACTCGGTTATCTGTACGACGTCGTCGATGGCGAAGGAGGCAATGATCCCGCGTGCCGGCCAAATCAGATCCTCACCATCTCGCTACGCCACGAGGTTCTGGAAGCCAGTCACTGGGAAGCCGTGTTCAACAAGGTGGAAAAGGAGCTTCTCACCCCGGTGGGTCTTCGCTCACTGGATGCGCATCATCGCGACTTCAAGGCACGCTACTTCGGGGATCTGCGGGCGCGCGATGCCGCCTACCATCAGGGCACGGTCTGGGGCTGGTTGATCGGTCCCTTCATTGATGCCTGGCTAAAACTCCGGCCCAATGATGTGGCGGGCGCACGCGAATGCCTCAGCGGCCTTGTGGCGCACATGAACGAAGCCGGTGTCGGCACGCTCAGCGAGATCTTTGATGCGGAGGAACCGTTCACCGCGCGTGGCTGCATCGCCCAGGCATGGAGCGTGGCGGAAGCATTGCGATGCTGGGCGAAGACCGCCTGACATCGCTGGGCTTCAGCTTCAGCGTTGTGCTCTTACTTCTTTGAAGGCCGCTTCTTGGAAGCAGTCTTCTTTTTGGCGGTGGATTTCTTCTTCGTCGCGGCACCGGCTTTCTTCCCGCCTTTCTTGGCTGGACTCGCGTCGATCTTCTTGCCGCGTCCAGAGCCGCTCTTCTTCCCACCCTTGGTGGATTTGTTGACGGTGGCCCAGGCCCGGGCTTCTGCCGTCTTTTTGGAAACGCCCTTCTTTTCGTAGCCCTCCTCAATGTGCTCCGCCTGGCGCTTCTGTTTCGACGTGTAGCTGGATTTGTCGCCTCTGGGCATGGCTTTGCGAGGTTTGAGGTTTAGTTAGTACGACACATGACCCGTCTTCCCAGTCGCTGAGTCCTGGAACAACGTGGCCCGGAATCCCTCATCGGACAGCGTTCGCATGATTCTCTTCTCATCGATGTCTTTCGGACGATAGCGCATCCAGATACCGCCGGGAATCAACCTGGCCGCTTCCACTCCGGGAATGCGCCGCACCACCTCACCTGCCCGTTCCTCCGCCGCCTCCGTTTCCATGTTGGCAATGGCAACATCAAGCTCTGCTGTTGGTTGTGACATGATCGTGAATGGGTTCATGGATCATCGCGCGCAATCCACCCCACGGATGCCGGATGGCTTTTGCGCCTGTTCCAACAACCGTAGGAATAGGCTCATGCGAACTGCTGCAAGACGACTACGGGTCGCATCCCGACAAACGCAACCCCTGACCCCGCCCCCATGGACACCGCCTCTGCATGGAAAGCTCTCGCCACCGACTTCGATGGAACCCTGGCCGAGGATGGCGTGGTTCTACCGGAAGTGTATGATGCTGTATCACGTGCTCGCGACAGTGGCATCAAGGTGATTCTCGTCACCGGTCGTGAGCTGCGGGATTTTGAGGCGCTCAAGGTCGATCTGCGTGTCTTCGATCATGTGGTGGCGGAGAATGGCGCCGTGCTGCTCGATCCCGCAACCAACGTGCAGACACTGCTGGCCCCGGCTCCCTCAGAACCTTTGGTCAAGATGCTTCAAGAACACGGCGTGACCTCCCTTTCCGTCGGCCAGACGATCATCGCCACCTGCGTGCCTCATGAGATCACCGCTGTGGAATGCATCAAGGTGTTGGGATTGGAACTCACCATCACCTTCAACAAAGGCGCGGTGATGATTCTCCCTCCCGGCGTCAACAAAGCCTCTGGATTGAAAGCTGCCCTCAAGCTGCTGGGCCTGAATCCCGGAGAGGTGGTTGCCGTGGGCGACGCCGAGAATGACCATGCCTTTCTTACGCTGTGCGGCTGCGCTGTCGCAGTAGACAATGCCCTGCCATCGCTCAAGGAGAAGGCGCACTTCGTGACCCAGGGGCAGGCAGGAGAAGGCGTGGTGCAATTGTTGAATCTGATGATCCAAGGTGAACTCTCCCCCGCCGTGCTGGCGCAAGTGGTGTCATGAAGATCCTGATGATTGATGTGGGCGGCACCAATGTGAAGCTCATGGCCTCTGGCCGCAGGAGTGTCGTCAAAATCCCATCGGGGAGAAAGCTGACGGCCTCCCGGATGATCAAGGAAGTCATCAAAGTCACCGCGGATTGGGATTATGAAGCCGTCACCATCGGTTATCCCGGCGTGGTGGTGAATGGCCAGCCCACAAGCGAACCACCCAATGTGGGCGGAGGCTGGCTGCGGGTGAACTTTCAGAAGGCATTCGACATGCCGGTGCGCTTCATCAACGACGCCAGCCTGCAGGCACTGGCGGCACACACGTCAGGGCGTCTGCTCTATCTCGGATTCGGCACGAGCACCGGTGCCACCCTGATTGTCGATGACGTGATCGTGCCTCTCGAAGTGGGCAGTCTGCATCTGCCGCATGGGAAGCGTTTCGGAAAGCACCTGTCCGACAAGGAATATCAAAAGCGCGGAAAGAAGCGGTGGAGACGCACTGCCCTGACCGCGATCGAACTTCTGCGCGAGGTATTCAATCCCGATACGATCATCTTGGGCGGAGGAAACTCGGACGCCATCCTGCCGCTCCCACTCAACTGCAAGCAGCAGGATAACAGGGCAGCCTTCCGTGGAGCCGTGCGGCTGTGGTCTGGCGCGGATATGCTGGCGGAGCCCTATGGGGCGTCCTGGCGCATCACGCGCAAGAAACCGAAGCGCTCCCGGACCAGTTAAAAAAGGTGGCCGCACAGCTGGTATCGCATATCCGTTCACGGCAAAGGCTTCTTTCCGAGGGTGAACTGTGCGATTTATCACCCCGGCTGGCCATTTTGTGGCCGGAGGGATGCACGAGAGTCCTTGTCATCCCGATTCGCGGGGGTTTATTCACATATCCCCTCATCCCTCAATCAGGGATCTCCCCCCTCATGAAAGCCTTGCTGGAAAAGATACCGGTCACCGCGCAGGAATCCTTCCACTGCGAGATCATTCGTGCACATGACTTCGGCACTCCCTGGCACTTTCATCCGGAATATGAGCTGACCCTCGTACTAAAGAGCAGCGGCTATCGCATGGTGGGGGATAACATCACCGTGCTCACGCCGGGCGATCTCGTCTTCGTCGGCTCCAATCTCCCGCATGTGTGGCACCAGGATCAGCAGCAGCGCAACGGCTCCTCTGATGAAAACGTGCACGCGGTGGTCGTCCAGTTTCTGGATGGCTTTCTCGGCAACAACTTCCTCCAGGCGCCGGAACTCTCCGATATCCGCCGCGTCTTCCAACTCGCCGGCCGGGGCCTGCAGGTGAAAGGACGCACGCGTGACTCCATTGCGAAGAAGATGCAGAAGCTCGCGGATACCAGCGGCTATGCACGCTTGATGGAGCTGCTTTCCATCCTTGGTGAACTGGCGAAGTCCGAAGAGCTGGAGCCTGTGGCCAGCGCCGGATTCGCCCCACAACTCGACCTCACGGACAAGGAACGACTCGGTCGAGTCTGTCAGCATATTGACGACCATCTTGCCGAGCCTCTCAGCCGGCAAAAGCTGGCGAAGCTGGCGCACCTAAGCCCTGCGGCCTTCAGCCGTTATTTCCACGTGCGCACGGGACGCACGCTGCCGGATTACATCAATGAATTGCGCGTGGGCCGCGCCTGCCGCCTGCTGCTGGAAGAGGTGGAGATGGGTGTGTCCCAAGTGGCTTTCGCCTGTGGGTATGGAAGCCTCTCCAACTTCAACAAGCGCTTCCAAGCACGCATGGGCATGACGCCGACGGAGTATCGGGAGAAGGTGTCGAGGTTGACGTGAGCGGAGTGAGAGACTTGGGTGCGTGGTCATTCCATTCGACATAGCCACACTCCTTCGGCGAGGATCTGCGCTTTGCGTCTTGGAGTGCAGTGGCAAGCGCTAAGGCGCGACACCGCTTTTGAGCGGAGCCCAAGTCACGAAGAAAGGTTAGAAACGCACCAACACCCAGCTTTGAGCATTCATGAAGTCCTGGATGATTGAATGGCAACAGAGCAATAGGACCGCATATTCCTTCGTTCAAAGCGGTGTCGCGCTTGAGCGCTTGCCACCGCACTCCAAGACGCAAAGCGCTCCGTCACATGCAACCTTCATGCATAATCGCTGCAGCCGCTATACTCTGAGGAGAACAGCGGCTGCAAAGTGACCTGCGTTGCACTAGAGCGGCCGCTCGTAAATCTTCCTGAACACACCCGCCTCACCTTCGCTCGCACGCATGGGATCCACGATGGTGATGCCATCCTCGCCGAATCTCGCGGTCACCGGGGCGCCTTTGCCTTCCTGGGTGTACTTGAAGTTCAAATCACGCACTTGAGCCGCGGCATCGACAATCGCGGTGGTGATGCGTGCCTCCTCCGCGGTGGGATAGATCTCGGCCACATCATCTCGTGATGCACCGTGATATTTCATGCGGCAGATGGCTGCCAGGCCCACAGTGAGGCTGTCCACCCCATAACCAAGATAACCGCGGGTGCCATCGGGACGCGCCACGTCACGGGTGAAGTGGTTGTTGCTCGTTCGTGAGCCGCCGCCGTTGTTCCAGAAACGGAAACCGCGATACTGCTGGTCGCTCTCCACCTTGCCATCGGCACCCACAATCTCATGCCCCTGGTTCACCGGCCCTTCGAAATCCGCCGGGGTGATCCAGTTGTTGTGGTAGTTGATGCTCATGCCGTTTTCGTAGTCCACGCGGACCTGGACGGCGTCGTAGGCATTGATGCCATCCCGTACGAGGCGCTTCTTCTGGCCGATCGCGGTGAGCGAAGCGGGCTTGCTCCGGTAATAGCTGTGAATCAGATCCGTCCAGTGCGGGCCCACATAGCTGAAGGGGTCGCTGCTCTCCACCCACTTGAAGGTGCTGGTGCTCACCTCGAGCGGCTCCTCAAGATAGGCCGTGCCATACAGGGGCGCGCCGATGCGGTTCTGGATGTCATTCTTGATGCGCAGGTGATCCGGGTCGTAGCGCTTGTGCATGTCCACCGCGACCACACGGTTCTTTCGCTTCGCGAGGTCGATGATTTCATCCGCCTCGTGAATGCTCAGGCACATGGGCTTTTCCGTGGTGACATGCACGCCGCGCTCCAGCGCCGCAAGAATGGGCTGGGTATGCAGGTGGTCCGGCGTGGCCACGGCGAGCACATCCAGATCCGGGAAGTCGCGCAGGATGTCGTTCCAGGGTTCATCGCCGTGGTACCCACGCGGCTCGTGGCCGGTGAGTTCCTTGAAATTCGCCGCAGCCTTCCTCGCGGAAGCCTCTGAGCGGGTCGCCACTGCCACGAGATCGAAACGGATGTCCGCAAAGTCGCGGTTCCACATGTCCAGCCCCACACGGGCAAGCTGGCCGGCGATGCCGAAGCGCTGCAAATCCGCATACGCGCGGGCGTGGACATCACCGCCGAACATGCCGGCGCCGACGAGGGCGATCTGAATGGTTTGGGACATGAGGAGAAAGTGGGAAGGCTGACTAGCTGCGGTTTTACCGCAAGCCAACAAGCCAGTACAGCACCGCTTATTCTTCGCAGCTTGTGCCCGGTTCTGGGCATTTGCTGCGAGCGGGAAAGTAGTCCGCCGAGCTTCGGCGGTCAGTTTGTCATTTCGCGCTCAGGGCTTCCAAGAAAATGGGGAGGTGAGAGCAGGAATCGCACTCCTTCTTACGAGAAGTGAAAGCCCGGTTCTCCCCTCCCCTGACCGCCGAGGCTCGGCGGACTACTTTCCTACCGGGGTGTGATCTTGATATTCCGGTAAGCCACGGGGCCGTGGTCTCCCTGAAACATGATGGGGCCTTCCGGAGCCTCCTTGCCGGTGACACCTGAGGGCGTGGGCCCGGGCATCTCAAGGTTCTCGTGCATCACCTTCCCATTCAGCTCCACCTTGATGAACTTCGCATTGGTAATCTTCTTGCCACTCGCGTCGAACTTCGGCGCCTGCCAATCGATGACATACTTCTGCCACTCGCCGGGTGCCTTGCTGGCATTCACCTTCGGCACCGCTGCGCCATAGATCGCGCCCATGTCGCCAGGGCCCATCTTGTCGTCCGCTTTGCCGGAGGAATCGAAGACCTGCACTTCATACTCGCCCATCACGTAGACACCGGAGTTCGAGCCCTTCGGCACCATGACTTCGAGCTCGATCAAGCAGGAGCCGAACTTTTGCTTGGAATAGATGTCCACACTGTCGCCATGCTTGGTGGCGAAGTTGAACAGACAATCTTTCGAACTGGACCCAAAGCCGGCCCCCACTCCGACAAACTCTTTCGGGTTGTCGGGGTTGAGTTGGACTTCGCCAACCTGCCACTTGGGCGTTCCCTTGCCCGCCTTGAAGCTCCAATTTTCGAGGTTCTTCCCGTTGAAGAGGGAGACGGGCTCAGCCGCGAAAGCGAGCGTGGAAGTGGCGAGGAGAATGAACAGAGAAAGAGGCTTCATCTCCTCACCTACGCGACCGGGCCCGGCACTGTTTCGTAAACAATGCCGCAGGGTCACTCCACCCCACTCATTCATTTCCCGATGCACCACAGATTCTGGTAACTGCGGATGAAGAGCAAACCGTCAGACACAGCGATGCTGCCGATGATTTTCTCGCCCAGGGAGTTGGTCTCCAGCAGTTCGAACTTCGGACTCGCCTTGAAGACGAAGCAATCACCACCCTGATTCGCGGCATACAGCTTGTCACCGGAGCGCACGAGGGAGGACCAGTTTTGGCCCGTGAGTCCGGGTCCTTTGAGCCGCTCATTCCACACCATCTCACCCGTCTTCAAGTCACGGCACTCCGCGATGCCGCCATCGGTGAGGATGTAGTAAAGACCTTCGTGAACCACGCCGGAACCGATGCGCTGCTGCACCTTCGGCAGGTGCCACACGCGATGAGTGCTGGTCACGTTCCCATCACCACCCGCCTTCACGACCATGCCGGACCCGCCATAGCTGGAGACGGCGACCATTAGGCCATCCGCATACACGGGGGAGTTGTAAACCAATTGCGTCATCCCATCACAGGTCCAGAGTTCCTTGCCGCTCATGGGGTCAAAGGCACAGGCGCGGCCGGGATAAGTCATGAAAAGTTCATAGCGGTTGTCCACCTTACGCAGAAGGGGATCACTCCAGGAGCCGAGCCACTTCTTGCCGGCACCTTCACCCGAGGCGCCACCGGGCTCATTGTGTTCCCACAGGGTCTTGCCGGTCTTCTTGTCAAAGGCGTACAACACCGTCTTCTCTCCGGGACCGAAGTTCAGGAAAATGCGATCCCCGGCGATCACGGGCGAGGTACCATTCCCCCAGATGTGATGCTGCCTGCCGAGGTCGGTGCGCTTCCAGAGTTCCTTGCCCTGCATGTCATAGCAAAACACGCCCGCAGAGCCGAAGAAGGCCACCACGCGCTCTCCATCCGTGGCGGGAGATGCGGAGCAGTAGGGATTCGTGGGGTGGGTAAGTTCCGCCTCCTTGTAAGTGGTGCCGGATTCCCACAGCTTGTTACCCGTCTTCTTGTCGAAGCAAATCAAGAGCCGCTTCCCTTCGCGCTCGATGGGCTGGGTGAGGAACACCTTGTCTCCCCAGACCACCGGCGTGGAATTCCCGCGATCTGGCAGCGAGACCTTCCACTTCACATTCTCCGTGGTGCTCCACTTCACGGGCAGGTCCGTCTCCTCGGTGGTACCGTCGTTCGTGGGGCCTCTCCACATGGGCCAATTCGCCCCGAAGACTTGCGGCGAGGCGATGGAGCAAAGCGCGGCCGTCAGCAGACAGGCCGTCCAAAGATGCTTAAAACGTTTCATGGCAGAGACAGGTGAGGAGCCGGATGGCAAGTGAATGGACCAGCGGGACACAAACATTGCCCACAATTGCAAAACGCATCAGCCTCCCCGGCCCTAGCACGGAACAACCGCACAGTGGCCGGATGGCATGAGAAACAGACAGGCGAAGCGCTTACTTTTTCAGATCATAGCAGGAAACAAGCTCCTGGTCCCGAAGGTACAGCTTGCCGTTGCTGACCACGGGGTGGACCCAGATTTTCCCCTTCGGATTGCGGTTCGTGGTCTGCGGTTCCAAGGTGAATCGCCCATGCTCGTTCCAACCGTTCGGCGAGGCTTCGATGAGCACCACCGTGCCCTTGCTCTCGTCCAGGAGGTAAAGCATGCCATCCGCGCAATGGACGGCGCCCTTGCCCAGCTTGCCTCGCTCCGCCCACTTCACCTCGCCGGTCTTGAAGTCCTGGCAGGTCCAGCCGCCCTTGTCCGAGTAGCCGTAGAGATAGCCACCCACGAGGATCACTCCACCGTGGTGATTCACCATGTTGGTGTTTTCATACACCACGTCCGGCTCAGCACTGCCGGTGAGTTTCACTGCCTTGCAGCCCACGCCGTAGCCAGCCGCCACATAGACCTGACCATCGCTGTAGATGGGGGTTGGGATCACGGCGGTCTTGCCGGGGAAGGCAGACTTCCACACCAGCTTGCCATCCGCCGCATTCACGCCGGCGACGTTCTGCATGGTGAGCTGGACGTACTGGCGTTTGCCACCATGTTCGATGACGATCGGGCTGGCGTACTGCGCCCCGTCCGTCCACTCCTCGCTCTGCCAGACCTTCTTCCCGGTCATCTTGTCGAGAGCCATCAGCGTGCCCTTCGGACCACCAGGGGTGCAGATGACGAGCTTGCCATCCACGAGCGGAGATTCGCAATAGCCCCAGCCCGGGACCTTGCCACCGGCTTCGGTCATGCTGGCGTTCCACAGCTTCTTACCGTCCTTGGCGCTGATGCACACGAGTTCGCCCTTCCCGCCCATGGCGTAGACGCGGTCGCCATCCACCGTAGGCGTAGCACGTGGGCCGTCACCCCAGCCATTGGTCAAGAAAGGTCCGACTTCCGCGACCCACTTCTCTTTTCCAGTATTCGCATCGATAGCAATCAGGTACTCCACCGCATCACGCGCGCCGAGCGTGTAGAGCGTACCACCAGCGGACGCGAAGCCAGAGTAGCCAAAGCCCGCGTTTTCATAGGTCCACAGCTTCTTGGGTCCAGCATCGGGCCACTGCTTCAGCAGGCCGGTTTCCTTGGAAATGTCCGTGCGGTCCGCCCCGCGGAACGTGGGCCAGTCACCCACAGCCGCCGCCGAGGCAACCGTGGCGGCGCCGCGTGGCGGGAGACTGGAGCGCGACTGCGCGTGCGACAAGGAGGGAAGCGCCAGAGCGAGCGCGAGCAGGGTGGAGCAGGTGGTGAAGTTGGTGGGCTTCATGGTCGGATGGGTACGATGAGCGGGGCATGCAGCTTGCAGCACTCGCGCATCTCGCAAATAAACCCCGGCAGGCGGGTCCAAGGCGAACCTTTTCCCATCCCCTTCCCCCACTTTCACCCAATCGTGGCGAACCTGCCGCATGAAGGTGCCACCTGACGGTGCCACTCAGGCGTCCCCAAACAGCTTCCGATTCTTCCAGAAGTAGCTGAATCCCGATACCAGAGTGAGGCCAGTCATCATGATGAGGCAGAACGTCCCAAAGATTTCTGGAGAGAGAGGCTTCCAGGCAAACACCGGGCCCAGCCAGCGGCACGCCGGCTCCAGACTCGCCTGCACCATGAGGAAATAGATCGTGGTGATGACCTGCCAGACCATCTTGTGCTTGCCCAGCTTTTCCGCGGCGAGGATGACGCCGTTGTTTGCTGCCACGACGCGAATGCCCGTGACAAAAAACTCGCGCGCCAGGACGGCAATAACAATCCAGGTCGGCACCGGATGCACCGGAGACACGGTGAGGAACACCAGCGCGGCGGTCATCAGGACCTTGTCCGCCAGCGGATCCATGAGCTTGCCAAAGTTTGTCACCAGGCCACGAGCCCGGGCGATCTTGCCGTCCGCCAGATCGGTCAGCGCCGCCGCGATGAATACGAGAAGCGCAATGCCGACCCGATTCTCAATCGGGATGTAGAACAGAATCACAAACACCACCGTCAGAATAAAGCGCGCAACGGTGAGTTTGTTGGGAAGGTTCATGCAGGAGGTGCGGAATGCGAAGACTGCACAGTGATGCCGTCTTCATTCCTGAATAGGAACATCACGAGGTCCCTGTCAATGTACGATTCCGTGAACCTCAAGAGTTCAGACAGACTGCGACATCTGCGCAAACAAGCCGCCTTGATTCCAGCAGTCCCAACCTTCCACAATCCGCCCATTGTCCACTCGGAACCATGTCATCCCATTGAAGTAAAGCTTCCTGCCGGATGAGGGAATACCAAAGGCCATGCCCGTGTGCGTGGCGCTCGCCTCCCAGTGCACACAGACGTCATCGCCGTCTGAGAGCAGATTGCGCACCGAGATGCGGAGATCGGGCATGGCCTTCAGGAGGTTCTGGTGAAAGACAATGAAGTCCTTCGCCCCCACCACTTCCTGACCACCTTCCATGTGTCCACGAGCGTCGGGGTCAAGCAACTCGGTGATGACACCGACGTTCCGCTGATTCCACACTTCTTCAAACCAGCGCTTTCCGATTTCTTTCGGTGAGCATTCCACGGTTGTCATGATGGGCCTCCTTGTTGCGGCAGCTATCCGCCCGGACGCGAAACATGCAACCATAAAAAAACCGAAGCAACATTCATTCCGTCTGCACCTGCTTTTACTCCTCGGGATGGTCGTTTCACTCTTCGGAATATATGGCCATCCCAATCTTCGGGGGCCGTTGGGGGGAAAATCGTCCTTCGTGTAACGCCTCGTGCAAAACGCTTCCCCCACTCGCCATGCAACATTCCTGCCACGTGAAGATGGCTTGGTGCTCTCCGCCTTTCCTACGCCTTTGGTTTCACGTCCTCGCTTTTCCCTTCGGATTCCACCCACACCGGCTTCTTCCAGATGGGCACGCTGGTCTTGATCTCCCGCAGGTACCAGCGGCAGAGATCGAAGCCTTCCGCGCTGTGTCTTGTCTTCACGCGGATCACAATGCTCGGCTCCCGGGCCGGCACGAAACCCAGCCTGTGCTGAATTTCCACCCGATGAGGGGGAAGCTCCGCCTGTGCGCGATGGCAGAGGCGGTCCAGCTCACGGTCCGCCATGGGCCGGTACGCGCTGTACTCGATTCCCGAGATGGCACGTCCGTCCTCCTCACCACGTACGGTCCCCAAAAACTGCACCTCGGCCCCCTCGCCATCGGCAAACGTCGTGGAGGTACAGGCGATGGGATTTTCCGAAAGGATGATGGCGAACGTGGGCACGGGGAAACGTAGACACGCATTCCCCTTCGGCAAGCCCCGGTCTGAACTGCTCGATCTCAACGACGGCGGCGGCGCAGCACCAGCGCACCCATGCCCAGCATGAGCAGCAGCGCCCTCCCCGGCTCGGGCACAATGGAGATCACCCCGGTGCTGCCGAACTTGCTCACATCCCAGAAGTGGTCGCTCCCCAAGTACGTGATGTCCGGGAGGATGAGGCCAACGGTCAGGTTATCCGCTCCGGTGCGCTTGCCGGTTCCTGCGAAGTCGTAGAACGACGAATTGATCGTGGCACCACCATTGACGGTCAGCCAGTCCAACAAATCAAACACACTGCCCGACGTAAGACCGAAGCCCGACCCCAGCGTGACGGTGATCTTCGAATTCGAATCCAGCGAGAGGTTGCCCGCGATGAGGATGCGGTCGTTTCCGCCATCTTCAGAGACACCCGACACCGTGGTGAGCATGCCTGTGGAGGGATTGAAGGTGGCATTCAGCCCGTGGGTGCCGCTCGTCTTGAGCTGCAGGGCAAGATTGGCTCCGCTGCTGACCGTAAGCGTGCCGTCGATCTTCAACGTGCCGATGTCGGTACTCAGCCCGCTCACGGCGTTCGCGATGGTGGTGGCATTGCCACCAGGGGCGAGTGTGGCGCCCGTGTTGAGTGTCACCGGTCCTGCCACGTGGCCATTGCCGCCGAAGGTGGTGCCGCTGTTCACGGTCACGGTGTTGCTGCCAGTCGCGGAACTGCTGCCGGCATAGGTGTTGTTCACCAGCAGGGTGCCCGCACTCACGGTGGTGGCGCCGCTGTAGGCATTGTTCCCCTGCATGACCAGGGTTCCGGTGGTTGTCTTGGTGAGGGCTGCACCGCCGTTGATTTCACCGGTATCCTTCAGTGTGCCGGACTCGAGGGTGAAGGTATTGATCGTGTTCGCGGCGGAGCCGATGTTGTGCCCGGTCATGTCGAGTGTACCGCCGGCGAGCTTGATGCTGGTCGTGGTGTTGGTGGTATTGGAACTCCCCCCGCCCACTTCCTGGATGTCCGCATTGGAAATCAACGTGCCACCAAGGATCTCCAGCACGGCATTGACCTTGCCCGTCGTGAGGGTGTTGGAGAAGGTCCCCATTCGGAAGGCGCCGCCTGCATTGACCGTGAAGAGCCCCCCGGAGATGCTCAGCGTGGCGTTTGCGGTGCCCGTGCTGTCTCCGACCATGATGCCCAGGTCCACGTTGTTCACCGTGAAGTTGCCTCCTCCGAAATAGACGATGCCAGTCACGCCGCCACTCGTGGTGTCACGCCGGCCGACCACGAGGTTGTTCGCCGTCACATTGGCCACATGACCGCGCAGATCCAGGGTCCCGCCGGGAGATGCTCCCGTGACGGTACCTGCCGTGCTGCCCACGGTGACATTCGTCGCGAGGCCAGTCTTACCGCGAATCTCCACGGTGCCAGCGCTGCCTGCCGTCTGGGACAGGAACTTCACCGTGCCCGCTCCCTTCGAAATCCCGATCTCAAGGCTGTCCGTCACCAGCACGTTGGTGCCGGAGCCCAGGATCATGGTGCTCGCCTGGGCATTCCACCCATTACTGTGCGAGATCTGGATGGTATTGGCGGTGATCGTATTCGCCGTATTGGACAGGCTCAAGGTGGTCCCGTTGTTCAACCCGTAGCCCACTCGGAAGAAGTTCACGTTCGCAGACACAGAGGAGAGTCCGGTCATGTCCACCACGGTGGTGTTGGCATTCGCCGCCCCGTCCGCCGCGCCCTCCGAACCCGGCACCAGTGTCGTGGCGGTCTGGAGGCCCGCCTCGAAGATGGCCGCGGTGTTATCCACCACCAGGGAACCACCCCCAGTGAAGGTGGCATTTGTGCGCGCCTTGACACCATTTACCACGCCCACGCGGAATCCCCCTGTGCCGGTCACTGAAAGCGTTTCTCCCGCACCGATGGTCACCGTGCTGGTGGTCGTTGTGTTCGAAGCCACATGCATACTCCCCACCGTGAGGCTGGCGGCGCTCGCATCCAGATTCGCCGCAAGTCCATCCGAGCCGACCGTCAATGCCGTGCCCATGGGCAGGGCATTATCCACGCCGATCTTCAGGGTCCCTTCTTTGACAACGGTGGCACCGGTGTAGGTGCTGTTCGCCGTGAGCACGAGGGTGCCATTGCTCGTCTTGCTGAGGCCACCATTGCCCGTGATGGCAACGCCAATCGTGGCCGTGACGGACGGATCCACGCGCACTTCAGTCGCTGCGTTCACGAAGTTGAGCTTTCCTACATTGCCACCGAGATCCACCAGGCTGTAACCACTGCCGAACTGCAACGCGCCCGGGGTGATGGTACCTGCCAGTTGCACTTCTCCCGCCGCCCCCACGAAGACAGCGGTCTCTCCGGTGATCCACTGCTTGTTCAGATCTCCCGTGCTGCTGGTCCAGTTGGTAGACGCAGGGGCGTTGGTCCAGATGCCTGAACCGCCATCCACAGAGCCATTCGCGCTCATGTTTCCACCATCCCAGAACATCAGGCCAAGCTGATTCGTCTGCAAATACACCTGGCCAGCGGCAGCGGTGTTGATGGCGTAGTTGTACCCGGAGAGGGTGCCACCAATCACGAGATTCACATCCGTGAGCGTGCCCGTGTACGTGAGCAGGGTGTAGGTGGAAGAAGAGCCAAAGCCAGCGTCAGGGGTGATGCGCAGCACACCATTCAGCATCAGGTTTCCCGTCACGGCGATTTGATCGCTGGCCGTGCCGAGATTGAAGTTCAGCACCGTGTCGTTGGCCAAGGTCAGTCCGCCTCCGATGCTGAGTACACCGGTACTGCCCACCACTGAAGAGTCGCCGGCCGAAAGTGTGGACGCATTGGCCATAGTCACGGCGCCCCCCACCGTACCCGTCCCTGAGAGCGTGCCACCGGTCTGTACCGACACGGCACCCGTGCCTGTGGTGCCGAGCACATTGTACGTGCCAGTATTCTGCACAGTCACCGCCGTATTCCCCAAGCTGCCGGCGCTGCCGACCGTCAGGGTGCCGCCGCTGATCGTGGTGGCGCCCGTGTAGGTATTCGCTCCGTTCAACGTCCAGGTGCCCGTACCGGATTTGGTGAGGCTGGTGACACTTGCATCCATGCCGCCCGACAGACTGCCATTTCCAGCACCGGTCAGGGTGAGGGTTCTACTGCCGCCCACCACGGCCGCCGTGCTCGTGAGATTCAGCTCACCGCTCAACGAGGCGATGGTCGCGTTCGCGCCCAGCGTGAGCTGACCGCTGATGGTATTCGTCCCGCTGACATTCACCAGAGCTCCCGCCTGTCCTGCCACGCCGGTGCCGCTGAGCGTCAATGCCTCCGCGCCGAGGTCGATGTTCCCCTGCACCTGCAAGGTCGTGCCACTGGCCACCACCGTGCCCGCGTCTGCGGTGCCGAGCGCGTTGTTGCTCTGCACATTCAAAATGCCCGCGCTCACCGTGGTGAGTCCGGTGTAGGTATTCACCGCTGAAAGGACGAGCGTACCCGCACCAGTCTTCGTCAGACTGCCGGTGCCGGTGATCACATTGGCTACGGTCAGCGAGAAACCCGTCTCCACATCAAAGGTCCCGCCACTGCTGCCCAGGGTGATGCCGCGATTGGTGTCATCAATGGTGGTCGTCCCAAAGATGCCAAGGATACCGCCATTCAGCGTCAACTGCGCTGCATTGAACAGTGCCGCATCGCCGCCGAGGCTGCCTTCGCTGTTGATGCGGATTTTTCCGCCGTTGATGGTCGTGGTGCCGGTAATGGAACCCGCTACCGATCCCGTGGCCGCTCCTGACGCGGCAGTAATCGTGAGCGTACCCGTGCCGGTCTTCACGATGCTCATGTCAAAGGTGTTGTTCCGGCGCTGGAGATTGGCGACGGTGGTCGTGCCAGTACCGTCGAAGGTCAGCACCTTGTTTCCAGTGCCCACCGTGCGGTGGTACATGAGGCCGCTGTTGATGTTCAGGGTTCCATTGTTCAGAATCGTGGTGTTCCCACCTTCATTGAGCCGCAGGTTCCCTGATTGGAACGTCTGGATGCCGCTGTTCACCGTGATGCCCTGATTCGCCACATAAACCACACCGACGTTGATGTTGATGGTGTAGTTGGCGTTGCCGCTGAAAAGAATGCCGCCGACGTTCCTGTCGCTGCCGTTGTTGATGGTCAGGGTGGACCCTGCCGCGCCAAAGACTGCCCGGTCAGCCGCAGTGGGCAAAGCCCCGGAAGACCAGTTGGTAGTTGTCGCCCAAGCATTGTCGACACCTTGCCAGGTGACATCCGCAGCCGGCAGGCTCCCCAACGACAGGAGCGAAAACAGCCCCGTCAAAACGGCGGTGCGAACGAGGATGTGACGAGAGAACGAATGGACCATGGATGGACAGCGAGAGAAAAGCAGGATCAAGGAGGAAGAGAATCGACGACGGAAGAATGCCGGTTTCCGCCCTCTGGCGGGATGCGCCGTCAACTCAGTTCGAAGGAGTTTCGCGTTCAGCGAATCAGCGTCGTGGCATCGTGTGCCGCAGGTGCGCCGGGGCAGCCGCTGGTGGGGCTGCCAGGAAGGAAAGGAAGCGAGGTGAGGAAGCTTTCATGGGGGGCGAAAACCTAACCCCGTACCCCAAAGAATCTTTCATTCCACTCGCAGCTAATCCCCCTACTTCACACTAAAGCGCTCACTTAGTTCGGCTTCTTCCCGGTCTCTTGCAATTGGCCCGACCCGGTGCTGACGTCACCTCGCCTTGCGGCCCACGGTGCGCGGCCCTGCACCCCAATTCTCGTCATGGTTTCCATGAACGAATTCCCGGTTGCGATCTGCCCTCCTGCGGTTAACTCCCTGCCCGCCAATCCCAATTTTGGCGGGCTTTGTTCCACTGCAAACACCCTGCTGATACTATGTCAAAGAGCGACTTCGGATTGATTGGCCTCGCCGTGATGGGCCAGAACCTCGTGCTGAACGTGGAGAGCCGCGGCTTCCAGGTTTCTGTGTTCAACCGCACCACTGCGACCACAGATGAGTTCATCGCCAAGCACCCCGGCAAGAAGCTCGTGGGCAGCCACACGCTGGAAGAGTTCGTCCAGAGCCTGGCCACTCCCCGCAAGATCCAGATCATGGTGAAATCCACCGCGGTCAAGGACACCGACCGCGACGCCGTGGACGCCGTGATCGAGCAGCTCATCCCCCTCCTCGACAAGGGCGACATCGTCATCGACGGCGGCAACAGCTTCTACCAGACCACCGAGCGTCGCGACGCCTACCTCGCGGAAAAAGGCCTGCGCTTCATCGGCGCTGGTGTTTCCGGTGGTGAAGAAGGCGCCCGCAAGGGTCCCTCCATCATGCCTGGCGGCCCTGCCAGCACCTGGGAAGTGATGAAGCCCATCTTCGAAAGCATTTCCGCCAAGGTGGACGGCGAGCCCTGCGTGATTCACATCGGACCCGGCGGCGCCGGCCACTATGTGAAGATGATTCACAACGGCATCGAGTACGGCGACATGCAGCTCATCTGCGAAGCCTACAACATCTTCAAGCACGCCGGCTTCACCACCGACGAGATGGCCGCCATCTTCAACGAGTGGAATGACGGTGCGATGCAGAGCTACCTCATCCAGATCACCGGCAAGGCTCTTGAACAGAAAGACCCCGAAACCGGCAAGCCCATCGTCGAGCTCATCGTCGACAAGGCAGGCCAGAAGGGCACCGGCCAGTGGACGCTCCTGAACGCCGCTGAGAACGCGGTCGTGATCTCCACCATCAACGCCGCTGTTGAGGCCCGCATCCTCTCCAGCCAGAAGAAGGCCCGCGTCGCCGCCAGCAAGGAGCTCACCGGCCCCACGGCGAACATCACCCTCGACAAGGCCGCCCTCGTCAAGAAGGTGCACGACGCCCTCTACGCCTCCAAGATCATCTCCTACGCTCAGGGTCTCGACCTCATCAAGACCATGGGCGAGAAGAAGAACTGGGGCCTCGACCTCGGCCGCATCGCCGCCATCTGGCGTGGCGGTTGCATCATCCGCGCCCGCTTCCTCAACCGCATCACCGATGCGTACCGCAACAACGCGAGCCTGAGCAACCTCATGCTCGACCCGTTCTTCAAGGATCTGCTCAGCCAGACCCAGCAGAACTGGCGCGAAGTCGTGTCCCTCGCCACCCTGAACGGCATCCCCGTCCCCGCCTTCTCCGCCTCCCTTGGCTACTACGACAGCTACCGCGCCGAACGTCTCCCCGCCAACCTCCTGCAGGCCCAGCGCGACTTCTTCGGTGCCCACACGTATGAGCGCCTCGACAAGGAAGAAGGCAAGTTCTTCCACACCGAGTGGCCTGAGGTGATTGGGTAAGCCAAACCCTCACACAACGCTTCGAAAGCGGCCCGGGAAACCGGGTCGCTTTTTTTCTGGGTGCCTAGAGCCCAGCCTGAGCTCCACGCTTCCGCTCCGCCACTGAATCATATTTCTCTTCCCAGGATCCCGCTTGGCAATATCTTCGCTCTCATGGAGCCCACGCAAATATTCCGACAGAAGGTTGTCATTTGCTTGCTCGCTTCGCTTTTTGCGAGTGCCGCTTGGTCTGCCGAGCCCTTCGTGGCCGACTCACCCAGCATGGCAGAGGGACGAAAGATGGGGGTGACCATCGTACAGTTGATGAATGACAACGTCAGCGGACGTGACCCGGCGAACTTTCCTGGAATCGCTGCTTGGTTGAAGGGTGCCGGCAAGACCTACAACGACCTCAACAGGGAACACCCATCGAATGACTGGCGGCGGCTTGATGCCGACAACCTTGTCACAGGGAACCCGGAATTCTGGCAGATGTATTATGAAGTCGTCCCTGCAGATCCGGGTCTCTTCATGTTGCATGCCGGGGCATTGCTCGCGGCAGGTGATGCCAACCGGTGCGGTTACGTGCTCCGCCTGTTTTTCCACTCCGGCAATGTGGATGAGCAAACTCGCCGCTACCTCATATCCATCTACCAGTATTCGCAACAGTTCCAGGAGCCTTCCCACGCGCTGGTGCAAAAGGGTGTCAAACAACACGATGCGGGTGAATATGATGCCGCATTGGCCTCTTATCGGCAGGCGCTGGATCTCTGGCCTCGCAACGGCTGGGCACACTATGAGGTAGGCCACACCCTCCGGACGAAAAACAAGACGGTGACACAAAATGAAGCCAGCGTGGCGCAAGCATTTGCCCGCGCTCGCCGCTTCCAACCGATGCAGATGGCTGCCTGGCAGGGAAAGAAGAGCGAAATACCAGGCTTCGAAGGTTATTACGAGCACATCATGGGGCCGTGGGAGAAATCCCTCAAGTCATTGGACTACCAGATGACCGATGCTGAACTGGAAGCCTTTGCAAACGCACTGCAGGAGGCAGAAATCGATGATCTGGCGCTCGCCGCCCGACAGATACTCATCCACAAACGGGGACGATATATACCGGAGGATCATCCTTTCATCACCACAAGTCTCCGCCGCCTCGCCCCTGGAAAGGAAACGGAATCCACCCTGAAGAAGCTCGCCGGCGCGGAGATGGTTGCCACCGAGATGTACATTCCAAGCCCTGGCTCGCCGGGTACGAAAAAGAAATAGGAGTACCGCTTCCAGGCCGGACCGCGTGGCTTGAACTCGAAGCTCGCCCAGCGTTGGTATATCATGGCTTGATACAGAGGCGGTCACCGCCTTTGCATCTTGCCCCAAATGATTTGTTCTTCAGTGCAAAACGCACAGCCTTGATGCTGCGGATTCCCGCCCGATACCGCCGTTCTCCCAGTGAACTCACAAATTCCACTGCTGGCACAGGGTCTGCACAAGGAACGCATCCTTCACCCCCAACTGCCATGAATACTTCCACCCCCTCCTTCTCCACCTTCCCCAAGCACTACCTCTTCATCCTGTCTGCGGCGATCACGCTGGATGAGCAACATGAAGTGGTGCAGGCCGCCAGCAAGCTTGCTGAAGAAGGATATGTGTATCTCGCCAGTGCGCATGTGAAGACAATGGAGGACCGGGACAACATCCGCTTCATGCCGCTGCATACCGACCGGATGCCGAGCTTTGGTGAGGTGTCTGGCGTGTTGGTGGCGCGGGACCGGGAACTGGCACGCACGGCGAAGGAAGTGTATCGCGGTGCGCCGGTGATGGTGTTCGAGCCGGGAGTGCCGTTGGAGAGCGTGTCTAGTGCTGGTGGTCGTGCTGCCGAACAGGTCGAGGCCACGACCGCACTGGCTTGGAGGCCGCGGTACAATACGGTCAGCGAGCTGCGGCAGGCGGCGTGAGGCTCTCTTCGCAGGGAGCGGCACTAGCTTAGTGCCGTCATCTGCAGCGGGGCCGCGCGAGGGGTTTGGAGGCGTCCGAGAAGCTTCGGAAGAGGAGGCTCCGCACCCAAGTTTGCCTACCACCGGCACTAGGCTAGTGTCGCTCCTTGGACGTGGGTCCATTCGCATGCTGGGAGATGGCTAGCCGATAGGTTGGGCTATATCTTTGGAGGAGTCTTGGGAGCGATGCTCGTTCTCGAAGATTTGCTCGGTGCTCAGGTCAAAGAGAGCGGAGATGCGGTAGGCGAGATCCAAGGAGGGGGAGTGTTTCTCTGTCTCCAGGGCATTCACGGCCTGGCGGGAGACGCCGAGTTGCTTGCTGAGGTCTTCCTGGGTCCAGCCGCGTTCGGCGCGGAGTACTTTGAGGCGGTTCTTCATCCGGGTCAGAGTTGCGTTTGCCTAGTGCGAGGTGCGGATGAAGGGGCTGATGACGCCGTAGGTGAACCAGAAGAGTGGGAAGATGAGGAAGCCCGGAGCATGCCACGCGCCAGCGTAGGTCTCCATGAATCCCCAAGCGGAGGCGAAGCAGAAGGCGATGCCGGCAGCGAGGATGAAACGCTTGGCCATGAGGCCGCGCACGAACTCATCCGAGTCGCGCCAATAGACGAGCGCCGCCCAAGTGTGCCCGATCAAGGGAGCCGTCACCACCAGCGCCAGCGCCGCTGCTCCACCTCCGCGAACATCATCAAACGCACCGAAAATGGCAGCGAGATTCACCGCCACGTAGCCTCCCATGAACAGGAGGGTGCGGATGATGTACTGGCGATTCACACGCTGGGGAGATGAGAGGGCGACGGCATTCATGGTGGCGGCAGTGATAGCTGTTAACGGTGTCAGGTTAACCTGACACGAAATTCATGTCAAGACAGCATGACATTTTGTTAGGTATACATTCCACGTTTAATGTTCGCATGAACACAAAATGCTTGCATGGGAACCGGATACCGGCATGAGTCAGTACGCCATGCCTGCCACGACGGAATCCCTGCACGACACCCTACGCACCCAGTTCGGTCACCCGGCGTTCCGCGCCGGGCAGGAGCAGGTGATGCAAACGCTGCTGGAGGGGCGGAGCGCGCTGGCGCTCTTCCCCACGAGCGCGGGGAAATCGCTGTGCTACCAGCTTCCCGCTGTGCTCATGGAGGGGGTGACACTGGTGATCTCGCCACTCATCGCGTTGATGAAGGACCAAGTGCAAGCCCTGCAGGCGCGTGGCATTGCCGCGGCGCGGCTGGACTCCTCTCTGAGCGCGGATGAGGCACGGCAGGTATATGACGACCTGCGCACCGGTACACTGAAGCTGCTCTACATCGCGCCGGAGCGGCTCATGAACGAGGCCTTCGTGGAGCGGCTCAAGCGCCTGCGCATCGCCATGATGGCGGTGGATGAGGCACACTGCATCTCGGAGTGGGGGCACAACTTCCGCCCGGAGTACCTGCGACTGGCGCATGTCGCGAAGGAGCTGAACATCCACCCGGTGCTGGCACTTACGGCCACCGCGACACCTTCCGTGGCGAAGGACATCCGCAACGCGTTTGGTATCGAGCAGCGTGATCATGTGCAGACCTCGTTTCATCGCGCGAACCTGCACTACCGCATCACACCGTGTGCGGCGGACAAGCGGAAGGCGTATCTCACGAAGGTATTGCTAAAGCGCAAGGTGCCCTCTATCGTGTACGTCACGCTGCAGAACACCGCTGAAGAGGTGGCGACGCATCTGCAGAAGAGTGGCGTGAACGCACTCGCCTACCACGCAGGCCTGCCGGACGAGCAACGGCATGAAGCGCAGGATCGGTTCATGTCCGGCGAGGTGGATGTGATTGTGGCAACCATCGCTTTCGGCATGGGCATCGACAAGGCGGACATCCGCGCGGTGTACCACTACAACCTGCCGAAGACACTGGAGAACTACATGCAGGAGACCGGTCGTGCAGGACGCGACGGCAAGGTCTCCGTGTGCGAGCTGCTGGCGTGTGGCGATGACTGCATCGTGCTGGAGAACTTCACCTTTGGCGATACACCCACACCGCAGGCACTGCGACAGCTCATCGACCACCTGCTGCGGCAGGGCGAGGAATTCGACTTCTCCCTGTACGAGCTTTCCGGCTCCACCGACATCCGCCCGCTCGTAATCGAGACGGTGCTCACGAATCTGGAACTGCGAGGCATCATGCGACCGCTGGGTTCCTTCTACTCCACGTATCAATACCAGTTCGTGCAGCCAGAGTCGCGCATCCTCGCAGGTCACAAGCCAGACCGGCAGGAGTTCTTGCGTCGGTTCTTCTCCTTCGGCAAGCGTGGCCGTACGTGGACGACGGTGAATCCGGATGAAGCAGCGGTGGACATGGGTGAGCCACGCGAGCGCATCCTGAAGGCGCTGACATGGCTGCAGGAGTCCGGCGACATCACGCTGAAGCCAAGCGGTTCAAGGCAGCGCTACCGCCTGTGTGCCGATGCCACCCAGCGCGACCCGAATGTCATCGCCCAGCAGATGCAGGAGCTCTTTGCCAATCGTGAAACGCGCGACATTGCGCGTCTGCGGCAGGTGCTGGAACTTGCCGGGCATCGTGGATGCCTCGTGCGGTGGTTGTTGAAGTACTTTGGCGAGGAGCTGGACGCAGACTGCGGAACGTGCACGAGCTGCAAGGAGAAGGCCGGAGGAGTCTCGGAGATTGAGCCTCGTGAAATTCCGCTGTCGACCAAGCCCTCCATCACCACGGAGCATGTGGCCATCATCCGTGGTCTGTTGAAGGAGCGTCCTGTCTCGTTGCGCACACCACGGCAGCTCACGCGTTTCCTGTGTGGCATCACCAGCCCGGCCACGACGCGGGAGAAGATGACCAAGCATGATGCCTTTGGCATGCTGGACAAGGTGCCTTTTGCGGATGTGCTGACGCAGGCGGAGACGATGTTTTGATATGCGCAGGGAGCGGGAACGAAGGGAGAGGCTCCGCGCCCACCTGGCTCACCACCGGCACTAAGGCTAGTGCCGCTCCTTGGCCGCTGCCGTTACGTCACATGGTGTGAGGATGGAATGCTCTTTAGTCGCCCGCCAAGAACGCCGTCATCACCCAGCTTCCATTCTTCTTCTCAAAGTAGGCGCGGAAGCCGATGGCCATGCTGACGTACTCTTGACGGATGTAGCCTTCGCGGCCATTGGGAAGCTTCACCTTTACCCACGGCTGCCTTTCCTCTTGAGGGGCGTCGCTCTGGGCAAGTGCCACTACTTCGAACGAGAGTGTGGCCACCACCGCGCTTTGAGCGTCAGCCTTCTCGCGGACACGCACATTCTCACCGACGACGGCAGTGTGTTCAAAGGAGTCAAACTCCTCCGGCCATGCCGCGCTGGTGTAAGGCGCTTGGAAGGAACCGTCCTTGTCGAACTTCCCACCCATGGCCAGCGTGCGTGCCAGCAGCGGCCAGAGTTCGGAAGCTTCATCTGGCTTTTCCAGGTTCCACTTCTTCTTGAAGGCAGCGCTGCCATTTTCGCCATCGAATCCTGTCTGGATGTCCGGCGCGATCACGCCCAGCACATACGCCGCATCCTTCTTCGCCACGGCTTCCTGCAGCTTGGCGCGGAAAAGGAAGAACGATGGATTCTTCACCGCTTCATCCACAGGCATCAGTTTGCGGGAAGGTTCCGCAGTTTGAGCGGGCGAAGTGCAAACGAGCAAGGCCAGCAGGAGATGAGGGAGAAACTTCAGGCTCATGGGATATACGGGATGGAGCAATTCTATTCTGCCGGAGCAGGACTTCGCTATCAACCTGCATCGCCGAACGACACGCTTGCGTGACAAAACTTCTGTGGCATACTTGTCCCTATCATGAACAGGTAACTGTCCTAGTCGCGCGCTTCAGAGAAAGCCGCTTTCACCGCCTGCACAAATCTTCAAGCAGGCTGCACCTGTTTCACATTCCGGCTGGATTACACATCCATTCCGAAATCCCCCAACCCTTTGCACGCCATGGGCGCTTCCCGTGACCATTTCACCAAGTATCCACGCACCCCGCATCTCTTCGGCTCGAAGGGGACGGACGACGATCGTCATCTGGGCCCCAAGGAATCTGCTACGTTCGTGAAGGACGCTTCGCTCATCGTGGAGGAAAAGCTCGATGGTACAAATGTGGGCATCCACTTCCTGACCAGTGGCCGTCTCTTCCTGCAATGTCGCGGCCACGAGGTCACGGAGGGTATGCATCCGCAGTATGACCTCTTCAAGCAATGGACTGCTGTGAAGCAACCCCTGCTGGAGGATCTGCTGCAGGACCGATTCATCCTTTTCGGTGAGTGGCTTTATGCCCGGCACAGCGTGCACTACCACGCGCTGCCGCACTACTTCTTCGAGTTCGACATCTATGACAAGGAGGCTGAGGTATTCCTCTCGCTGGAACAGCGGCTGGCCATGCTGGAGGGCACCGGGATCCACACCGTGCCGGTGGTGCATCAGGGACCTGCGACGGAGAAGCAACTGCAGGCGCTGATTGGCACCTCTGCCTACGATGCCGAGTTCGTACATCCTGGCGACGGTGGCGGCACAGACAGCCGCATGGAGGGTCTCTACCTGCGCACCGAAGCGGATGGCGTCGTCACGGGACGCGCCAAGATCGTGCGTCCGGAATTTGTGGAAAAGATCAAGGAGAGCACCCACTGGCAGCACCAGCAGATGGTGCCGAATGAACTCGCGCCAGGCTCGGATATCTGGAGCTGATACACCATCACATCATGAGGAACTGGCAGGACATCTTGAAATCAACCAATGCCGAGCTGCTGGCCTGGGCCGGGCAGACCTCGTGGGCAGGAGCCATGCGTGAATGCCAGCAGGATGCGGAATGGCACGCCGAGGGGGATGTGTGGACACACACCACCATGGTGTGGCATCAGGTGGAGTTGCTGGACGACTACGCAAGTCTCGGCCGCATCGAGCAGCTCAAGCTTCTCTTCACCGCGCTCCTGCATGATGCGGGGAAACCCGCTACCACGGCACGAGATCCAGAGTCAGGCCGGCTGCGCTCTCCGAGGCACTCCATCGTAGGAGCGGCGCTGGCGCGGCAGGTCTTGCGTGAGCTTGGCTGTCCCCTTCCCCTGCGGGAGGAGATTGTCCACCTCGTCCGCTACCACGGCAGGCCTCCGTATCTGCTGGAGCGATCCGCGCCCGAGCACGAGGTGATTCGCCTCTCCTGGCTGCTGCAAAACCGTCTGCTGTACCTCTTCGCCCTGGCGGATACCCGAGGACGCGATACGCGTGAGATGAGCCGCCCGGAGGAAACCCTGCACCTATGGCAGGACCTGGCCAGGGAACACCATTGTCTGAATGTGCCCTACTTCTTCGCCAATGATCAGGCGCGGTTTCTCTTCTACCGCCAGGCGGAAGGCAATCTCCACTACACACCGCATGAGCAATACCGCTGCACGGTCACGATGATGTGTGGCCTGCCCGGCGCAGGGAAAGATACATGGCTGGCAAAACATCAACCGCGTCTTCCCGTGGTCTCTCTCGATGCCATTCGCGAAGACCTGGATGTCGATGCCACGGACAATCAGGGAACGGTGATCCAGGAAGCCCGCGAACGCTGCCGCCAGCACCTGCGCGCGGGCGAGGACTTCGCCTTCAACGCGACCAATGTCACCATGAGCCTGCGAAAGCGCTGGATCGATCTGTTCGCTGACTACAGCGCGCGCATCGAGCTTGTCCACATCGAGCCGCCGCTCGCCACCGTCTTGCGACAGAATGCCAAGCGGCCAGACCCGGTGCCTTCAAGCGTGATTCACAAGCTGGCCGCGAAGATGGAGGTGCCGGACATCACCGAATGCCACGGCATCACCTTCGAGGAGGGCGACTAGATACACAGGAGCTGCGGCCTAGTCGATGCGCACCGCCGCACACACCATCTCCAACACACGCCATAGGGCCTGCCCGCCGAGGGTTCCTTCATGGAATCCGGTGGCGGGGATGGGTTGCCAGTTGTCGCGGTCGAGGTTGAGCGGAGGCTGGGGCAAGCCAGTGAGGGCGGGGTCGTACTGGCCATCCTTGCCACCCAGCTTGTAGATGACCAGGTCGAGTGACGGCACTACAAAAAGGCAGAAGCCACCCGCGCCGGATTTCCAGAAGGCATCCTTCGGCGCGCCAGCCACGTGGCCATCCGCATTGTGCTCCCACTGGAGGCTGAAAGGCGTGTGCGGATTGTACGGGCTCCAAGTCTGGCACTTCTTGATGTAGTCCGCCGGCACGAGCTGCTCACCTTTCCACTTGCCGCCTTGGGCAAGGCAGTAGCCGAAGCGCACGGCATCCGTGGCATGCAGCGCGGTGCTGCCAGCGCCATTGGCATGGGGCATGAGGAAGTCACCGCGATGCAGGCAATAGCCCCACGGGCCCCAGCCTTGCGGTTTGCCCAGCTTGGCTTGCAAATAGTCGGGAAGCTCCATGCCGGTCACATGGCGCAGCACGATGCTGGCGATGTGAGGTGAGGGCGAGGAATAGGAATAGCTCGCGCCGGGGTCACACCACAGAGGGACATTGAGCGAGGACTTGTCCAGGTCGCGGATGTCCTGTCCCTTCACCGGCTTCAGAGGCTCAGGCTTTGCAACACCTTTCTTGTAACCCGTGGGCGCTTGTCCCTCTCCCCAGTAGCCACCGGTCATGCACAGGAGTTGGCCAAGCGTGATGTCAGCCTTGCGTGGGTCATTGAGGGGAAAGGCCTCCGGCAGGTACTTTTCCGTGAAGACCTTCGTGTCCAGCCCATCCGGAATCTTGTCCTTGAACTCCTCCAGCATGATCCCGCAGGCGATGCTGGTAAAGGCCTTGCCGGTGGAGGCCATGTCCGGATTCGCATTGCGGCTGGCGCGTCCGAAATAGCGCTCAAAGCAGAGATAACCCTTGTGCACCACGAGCAGGCCGCCGTGTGCAGTAGAGCGCTGCGTCACTTCATAGGCGGGTTCGAGCTTGGAGAGATCGACGCCCGCCAGGTCGCGGGCTTCCTTCGCATCCTTGGGCGTGCGCCATCCGCCTTCACTGTCCGGCGGGGGGAAATAATTGTCCGCCGCCGCTATCACCGGAGCGATGCACAAGGCGACGGAAGAGAGGACGGCAAGGAACGGACGAAGTGGAATGAACAGCGAGGAGGACATGGCGGGAGAATGGTGATCAACAGGCGAAGCAGACTGCTTCTTCCCTGAAATCTGGACAGAAATCGTAGGGCAGCCTGGAAGATGGAAGCCAGGAGCTCAGTTCGCTCCGCAGCACTTCTTGTACTTCTTTCCCGAGCCGCAGGGGCAGGGATCATTGCGGCCGACTTTCGGCTCAATCCGCACCAAGGGCATGGTGGGCCCGTCATCGTCTCCTAAAATCGGATCCGCGGCGAGCATGGGTTCGTCGACGAAGTCCTCCTCAAACTCGCCCTCCGACTCCTCCATCATCCAGCGCAGGGATTCGTAGGCGTCTTTCTCTACATCATCCCATGTCTGCAAATTGTACCACATCCTGACGCGCTCCTCGCGTTCTTCGCTGGCGGACTCTTCAATATCCTCCAAGGAGATCATTCTTACGAAAGGCGCCTCGGATTCGGGCATCTCAGCAAACCAACCTCTCAGCAATTCAATGAGATCGCCGGGTCCACAATTGGCCAGTACGGTAGCGATCCATTCGCGGCGCACGGTCAGCTGAGGCAAGAATTGCTCATCTCGTAGCGCAACGTCGATGCTGCGAATCAGGTCATCCAGCCGCGCTCGTTCATACGAGCCCTTATCCACAAGAAGGGCAAGTGCATCCAGCGGGAGAGCGTTGCATTCCGGTTCTACTTCGGGAGTAGGCATGGAGGCCTTCTCCAGCTTGGCAATCGCATCCGGACTGTTGCGGGCCATCATGGCCATGAGCGCTGGTCCGAAATCAAAGAGCAATTCCCCAAACAACACATCCTGGTCCATCGTCTCCAGGTGCATGCCCAGAAGCAGAACATCCACAAACGCAACGTCTGAATTCGCCGCGGCAAGATGAAGTCCGACCACAGGAATCGCACCAGTAATGACCCCCCGGTCTGGATTCGAAAGCTCCAACCGCCATTCTTCCAGGAAGTATTCGCGTACCTCGGGCCATGCACTGGCACAGGCGGCAAAGGCTTCCTTGGGCAATTCACCCTCACTCCAGGCACGCAGCGCATCCAGGCTTGCCTGGAGGGTGGTGCTCAAAGGCTGCAACTGTGAGCCGGTGGTCTGCGGGGGCTTCTCGATTTCTGAACTCATGCTGGGGCATCGTAGACCCCACGCACCTGTGCGCAAGCAGGACGAACAAATGGAGGCAGACAAACCCCGTGCCGGGTCGAAGAATCTATCTCGAATAAGGGTGCTGGAAAGATATTCACAGGACTTCGAACAAAGACTTCCCATCCAACGTCGAATCCTGTAAAACCATCTGGCATACCCAATGCTAGAGATCGTTTCATCCCTATGATGCGAGTCCCTCAACCCGGCTGCTGGTATCGCTTCACTCCTGCCGACTGGCAGTTTATCGGCGATATTCTCGCGCTCTCCGAGCGCAATCGTGAAAGCCTCGCCAAGCTTGGCGACGACCCGGACGCGGTGCGATCCATCGCGGACGAACCGCGATTGTTCGAGGCACTGCTCATGAGCCAGCGAGCGGCGCTGGTCTCTCCCGAGCTCTTCTTTTTCGTGGTGGTGCGACAGACACTGAAACGCATTGGCGTGCAGGATCTCGAGGTGGCGGACTACATGGCCGTGGTCTGCGCGGACTTCGGCGTACCCACGAATCCGGCCGCCGACCGCGAGCAGGAGAAGGCCAGCCTGTACAGCGTGGACTATCTCCAGGCTCTGGAGAGTGCAGGAAGCCACGAGCGCTTCTTCATTCATGTGCAATGTGCAAACCAGTTCCTGGTGCTCACCTGCCTTTACCCCTCCTTCCTGCACCATCGTGCGGAGAGAAAGGGCGCTCCGGATGTGAAATTCTACGACGGCGTGGTGATGAACCACCTCTCCGCCGCGGGACGCCACATCCTGGCCTCAGAGTTCGCGCTGCATGACGTGCTCATGAAGCTCTCCGAGGCCTTCCCACCCGTGCGCCGCGCCATGAACTACACGTTGCGCGAGTACCTGCACCTGGGCGCGTGAGCTAGCTGAGAGCAGACCAGATTTCGGAAAGGAGGTGATCCCATTGCATGCGGGAGACAAGGCGCTATCATGTGCCTGTCTCCCGCCATCGTCGTTATGTGACGGTGCTTTGCGATGAAGCGTATCCTTCAATCTCTCTGGCAGCGCCTCACCAAGCGGCGCGAGAAGGATGCTTCACAAGAACCAGCCGAAAGGCGTGACGCATGCTGCGCCCCAGTCAGTGAAGCAGCAAATCTGTCTCCACAGCAACACCCCCGTCCCGCCTGCGTCCGATTCTGCTCTCCGGATCGTCCTGACGAGTTGATCTCCCCTGCCTCCCTCCATGAAGACTCCTCCCGTGATCAAGATCGTGAGCCTGGACGCGCGCTGGCGTGCGTCCGTGCAAGTGCCCAAGGAACAGAAGCTCGCGGCTCTCGCGGTGCAGCACGGTCAGCCAACGGCACCGGATCCCATCGCGGCCGCCGTGGCCTACCGTGCCTCCATGCAGAAACCCTCGAGCTAGGCCTGCTGGAACTGCCCCGTCTTCATGGGGCAGAGCATGATGTCCGCTTTGATATCGACTCCAATCTGGCCATCAAGCTCACTGGTCCCGGAGAATATGGCTGGGAGGGTGGTCTTGAAAAATACCTGCAGCGCCTCGTCTGGTGCAACGAACTCTTTGAGGAAGCCTTCTTCGTGGAGGGCCTCGTGACGTTAGCGGGAGAACAGGCTGAGCGCTTGGTCATCACCCAGCCATGGTACGACGCCGACCATGAGCGACCTCACCCCACGCAGGACGAAATCGACGTCTACATGCGTGCCAAGGGCTTTCACAAGGCGTACGACGGCGCCTACCTGCACAAGACACGGGACCTCGCTGCCAGCGACGCCGTGCCGAAGAACTTCATCCGCACCCGAGCTGGCGTGACGCATGCCATTGATGTCATCACTTTGGAGCCGACCGGCAGCAAGTATGAGCGGCTGCAGAACATGGTGCACGGTCAGCCGCAGATTCCTTCTGACGTGGTAGTGGCGTCGGTTGTTCAGAGCTGAGGAGGCCACCTGAAAACCCGACACCTCATCCCAGCTCGCCCGACGCACGTAATTGACTTTTGCGGGAATACCCGCATCTTCTTTTCACCATATGTTCCCCGTTGCACGTAACTGCATTCACCACTCTGGCTGTCGCCAGGGCAGGGATGCTTTTGCGTGCAGTCAGGCCGAGGCCCTTTGATGGGGCTTCGTCATGTCCCGTGAAAAGACATGACTTGATGTGCCGCAACCCGGCCGCCTGATTCACTGCCACTTTCCCCGAGAGCCCTGGAGACCTTCTCCAGGGCTTTTTTGCGTTCCGGGGATGTGCCGAAGACCACCGCCAACGTGAGGACGCACACGTGGCAGGACCCAGAACAAGAAACAGAGCATTGCTATGAGAACGACAACGACAAACACCACCCCTGCGACCCAGCGTGAACGCATCCGCAACATCGGCATTGCCGCCCACATCGATGCGGGCAAGACCACGCTTACCGAGCGCATCCTGCTCGCGTCCGGCGCGATCCACCACGCGGGAGACGTGCATGAGGGCAACACCACCACTGACTTCGATCCGCTGGAACGTGCCAAAGGCATTACCATTTCGGCGGCGGCGATTCCGTGTGCGTGGACACCACGTGAAGAGACTGGCGTCGCCAAGCTCTTCGCGGGGCAGCGTCATGCCCTCAACATCATCGACACACCCGGCCACGTGGATTTCACGGCCGAGGTGGAGCGCTCCATGCGCGTGCTGGATGGCGCCATCGCTGTCTTCAGCGGCGTGGATGGCGTGCAGCCACAGTCTGAGACTGTGTGGCGCCAGGCCGACCGCTATGGCGTGCCACGCCTTGCGTTCGTCAACAAGATGGACCGCACTGGCGCGGACTTCATGCGCGTGGTGAAGCAACTGCAAACCCAACTCGGCACGAATGCGTGGCCCGTACTCGCACCCATCGGTGCGGAAGACGAGCTGCGTGGTCAGGTCGATGTCATCAGCCAGCGTCGCTACATCTTCTCCAGGGAATCCCAGCAGAGCTGCACGGTGGAGGAAGGACCATCCGATGATGATGGCCCTGCTGCCGCACTGCGCTCAGAACTCGTGAATCGCATCGCGGAGCTCGACGATGTGGTGGCGGAGCTGTGGCTGAGTGATCAGACCGTGCCCGACGAGGTGCTTCGAGCTGCGGTGCGACGCCAGACCCTCGCCGGCAAGTTCGTGCCAGTGATTGGCGGAAGCGCGTACCGCTATGTCGGCATCGAGCCCCTGTTGGATGCCGTGGTGGATTTTCTCCCCTCCCCACTCGATCGCGGAACAACGGAAGCCCTCAATGACGAAGGTGAATCCATCTCCGTGGACAACGGTGTGGACGCGCCGCTGGCCGCGCTTGCCTTCAAGCTGGTGCACGATGGCCAGTCAGGACGTCTCGTGTACGTGCGCGTCTATCGTGGCGTACTGGAGCGCGGCATGACGGTGATCAATCCCCGTACAGGTCAACGCGAACGCATCGGCCGCATGGTTCGTGTCGTGGCGGATCGTCGCGAAGAGCTGTCGCGTGCTGAGGCGGGTGACATCTGCGCCGTAGTCGGTCTGCGTGGCTTCCTCACCGGAGACACGTTGTCCGATCTCGATGCCATCGTGTCTCTGGAGCCCCCGCAGTTCCCGCAACCGGTCGTCTCCTTCGCTGTGGAACCGCGCACCAGCGCTGACCGCGAACGCATGAGCGTGGCACTGCAACGCCTTGCCGAGGAGGACCCGACTTTCCGCACCTACACCGATGCCGAGACCGGCCAGACCATCATGGCCGGCATGGGTGAGTTGCATCTTGAGGTGCTGCTTACCAAACTGGCACGCGACCATCGCGTGGAGTTGAACTCCGGCGCTCCGCAAGTGGCCTGGCGTGAAACCATCGAGCGCAGTGCCGAGGCTGACCACCTTCTGAAAAAGCAGAACGGTGGACAGGGCAGCTATGCCCGCGTGTCTTTGCGCGTAGAGCCCCTGCCTGCGGGCAGTGGCAACCGTGTGGAGAACCGTGTTCAAGGCGGCGCCATCCCCTCACAGTTCATGCGCCCGGTGCATGCGGGCATTGAGTCCGCACTCGAAGCCGGTGTACTGCGTGACAGCCCTGTGGTGGACGTGCTGGTCACCATCCTCGATGGTCACTCGCATGCGAAAGACTCGAACGACCTGGCCTTCCGCCTGGCCGCCATTGAGGCCACACGCGAGGCGTTGCGTGCGGCACGTCCGGTGCTGTTGGAGCCGCTCATGGCGGTGGAATGCACCGTGCCGGAAGCGCACCAAGGAGACATCCTTGGTGACCTCAGTCGTCGACGCGGTCAGGTGCTGGGTCTGGGCATGCCTGCCCAGAACGGCGTCACCGTCGTGCGTGCTGAGGTGCCCCTCGCGGAACTGTTCGGGTATGCGGATGCCATTCGCAGCCTGAGCAAGGGCCGTGCGAGCTACACCATGAAGCCTGCGCGCTATGAGCGGGCGCCGCTTAGCGCCATCATTACCTGATACACCAAGCTATCCCGTTGCCGGATGACTTCCTTCACTGGAGGTCATCCGGTTTTTCGTTTCCAGCCCAAATCACTCGAGTGGGGTTTGTGACAATGTTTCTCTACATTTTACAAAGCAAAGCTGTCTGCGCACACGTCACCCGGTTAACCGTCCATACATACAATCGATGCAAGCATCTATTCCATGCTTAGAACCTCCATGAACATCACATCGATATCATCAAAGAAGAACACCCTCCTGAACCTCTGCATTGCAGCCCTCCTTTCCGGAGGTAGTGCCCTGGCCGGTGAATCCACTCCTGCCACCGAAACCAGGCTGCCGCGCACCGGCGCCGAGAGCATCCTGACCGTCCGCCCCACCGGTGCCGACACGCCCAGGGTGACAGATCAAGAAAATCCGCGCGGACTCCCTGAGAAACTTCCCGATCTGGTGCCCGTGTACTTCACCGGTTGGCGCTCTGACTATAGCGATGAAGAACTGCACTGGGATGGACCCGTCAATTACTACGAGACTGACGTGGCCGTAACCAACCTTGGCGAAGCTGACGCACCCTGGTTCTACGGTTACTTCAAGTTCAAGGTCCTTGAGACCGCAGACCCGGTGAACTGGGGAGTCGGGTCCTCGGCCTACTGCGGGAATGCCGCCTTCCTGAGTGGCATCGACGCCCTCGACACGGTCTTCGCCACCTACTGCGGATGGAACGGCTTCTACCTTCCACGTTGCGTCACCAAGGCTGAAGTCGTCTTCATTGCAGACAAATACTTCAAGTATCTCGGAGGCACTCCGGAACACGGAGCCATCGTGGAGTCCAGTGAACTCAATAATGTGAGCGAGCCCCTTATCATCACCCAGGAGGTGGAATAATCCGTGCTGACCTAAAGACCGAGCAACGCGCGAAGATGGCTCTCCATCTTCGCGCTTCTGCGTTGGGGCTGACCTTCCTGGCACCGCATACTGAGACGGAATGATGCATGGATGCCCATCCCCGCGTAAGTCAGCCAAAATACTGCTTCTCAATTTCGCATTGGATGAAGAGAGCCAGTTGCCTGCACGTCCGCCCTGCGGCTCTGACTTCTCCGATGTATGGCACTTCCACAAAACCGTCCTGCATCACCGTCAGCATATGCTTGTCGCGGCCTGCTGCAGGAATTTGGACGGAGATCACGTCTCCGGCACGGAGGACACGAAGTTCATCATGCTCGGGCCTGGCACGGTTACGAACGGAGAGATTGTCTCGCTTCTTCTTCCACACCAACCCGTTCCTCTTGTTGTGTTCACGGTCGTCACTGGCAAAAAAGAACCTCCTTGTGCCCAAGTGGTAGTGCACGGTCCAGTCTGCCCAGTAGTCCCCATAGCAATGCGCCGCGGTGAGTTGTAGTCGCAGTGTTTCGCCGTCAGCCTCCCATCCAAGAAAGTGACACCCAGTGTGGTAACGCTGCGTACCATCACCCGAGAGCGAGTACACGCGATCAAACTCTGTCCAAGCCAACTCGTCGAAGGCTTCCCCGGGCCCATCCTTCACCACAGCGCCCTCCTTGGTGATGCGATACAGCACGGCAACGCTGTCTCCACTGCCGGTCTTTTGTACACGGATGAGCCATTTCTCTGACGGATGAAACGAAAATAAAGCGCCGTACATGGCGGGATCGCGCTTTCCTGTCTGCAGCTTCACTGCGGATCCGCCACCCTTGCGTGAAATCCAAAACTCCCAATCCCAGATATCTCCCGTGGTGGTGTGATACTGCTCGATGAGGAATCGCCCCGTCGGAGAAGCGGAGGTGTAGTTGGGGACTTTTACCAGGGATGCGTCCTGCGCCACCGATCCGCTGACCACCAGCAGCGTGCACGTGGATAAAAGTGCCAGTCTCAGCAGCAGCATGAATGGGATGTTACTCCAAAGTCACGCCACTGCATCAGGAATCCGGCAGTTCAATCCTTCTTCACCTGCCCGACACTCGTGATCAACCTCGCTCCCTGCGCCCGGGTAAAGTAGGACCACACCCAGATGAGGAACACGGACACACGGCTGCTCATGTTCATGAGGAAGATGAGGTGCACGAAGACCCACGTGAGCCAGGCGGGCAGGCCGCTGAACTTCACGAAATGCAAATCCGCCACGGCGCGATTCCGCCCGATGGTGGCCATGCTGCCGCGGTCCCAATAGGAGAAAGGCTTTGTCACGTTCCCTTTGATGCGCGCCAGGATGTTCTTCGCGGCGCACTTTCCCTGCTGCATGGCCACGGGTGAAACGCCGGGCAGCGGTTTACCATCTTTCCCCAAGCAGAGGGCGGTATCACCGATCACGTAGATCTCAGGATGATCCGGAAGATTCAGCTCTGGCGTGACCTGGATGCGCCCGGCGCGATCCAGTGTGCCGGGAAGTGCCTTCATCAGCGGTGAAGCAGCATTGCCCGCCGCCCAGATGACGGTGCGCGCATAAATGAATCCACTGGCGGTGCTCACGCCCGACTCATTCACATCCTGCACAGCGACCTTCAGCCGCACATCCACCTTCAGATTGCGGAGCTGTCCTTGTGCCTGCTCCGAGAGCTTCGGGTCAAAGGCCTGCAGCACGCGATCTGACGCATCCAAGAGGATCACCCTCGCCTCCGAGGGGTCGATGTGGTGGAAGTCACGCAACATCGTCTCACGAGCAATCTCCGAAATGGCGCCCGCCATCTCCACGCCCGTGGGACCTGCGCCCACGATAACAAAGGTCATCAAGTGCTCGCGCTCCACGGGGTCCTTCTCCGCTTCTGCTTTCTCAAAGGCCAGCAGCAGCCGGCGACGGATGCCGAGGGCATCGTCCAGTGTCTTCAACCCGGGCGCGTAGGCTTCCCACTCCGGATGGCCAAAATAAGAATGCCGCGCTCCGGTCGCTACGATAAGATGGTCGTAGGGGATGCTGCGATCACCAGCCAGCACGAGTTTCTTCTCCACATCGAAACCGGTGACATCCGCCATGAGGATCTCGATGTTCTCCTTGCTCCTCAAGATGGCTCGCACGGGCTGGGCGATATTTGCCGGGGAGAGTCCGGCTGTGGCCACCTGGTAGAGCAGCGGCTGGAAGAGGTGGTGATTCTCACGGTCGAGCACGGTGACCTGCACGTCCTTGTTTCCCAGAGCCTTGGCGGCGGACAGTCCGCCGAAACCTGCCCCAACAATCACCACCCGGGGACGCGATTCTGAATTCTCTGCGTTTGCGTTCATGCGTTGTTTCAGAAGAGGGGTGAAACCAATCCCATATCCAGCGTGAATGAAGGAAGCACGGTTGCCCCAGCACTCCAAACGCGAATCAACAGCCATTTGCGTGCCGCTTCCATTCTGCTTTGCTATGGCGTGATGAGATTTGCCTCCCTAAGCTTGCTTACGCTTGCTATCGCATTTTCGCTGCCCGCCCCTGGACAGGAAAAGGAGAGCATCGTGAAGCAGGCCGTCTTCAGCCGTAGTCTGGCGGACAATCAAACGCCTGGAGAGAAGACGGACACCTTCCTGCCTGATGAACCGGTGTACCTCTCGGTGGAATTGAAAAGCCGGCCAAAGAGCGGCGTGCTCAGTTGTCGCTTTCTGATGGAGAGCACGGCTATCGGCGAAGCCAAGGTGGACCTGGCGTCCACGAGCAAGGGAGCACTTGCCGTCGTAGGTCAGAGCACCTTTGCAGGCTTCCACCTGGCGCCCGGCAATCCGCTGCCCATCGGCAGCATGTACCGGGCCGAACTCACGCTGGATGAAAAAGTGCAGGGCTCATTCCCCTTTCACATCTCTCCACCCAAGGGCGCCATCGAGACCAAGCTGAAGTCCACCGCCTTTGAGAAGGAGGTCATGGGTCAGCGGCAGCCCCTGGAGCCCGAGGTGGAGCTCGCTCCGGAGGACAGTGTCATCTTCAAAGGCATGGCGGACGTTGGCGTGAGCACCTGGCTGCGCATCACCTGGCTGGTCAATGGCAAGGCCGACCCCAAGGGCACGAACAGCCACACGATGGAAGAGAACAAGCAGGACTGCGGTTTCTCCTTCACCTTCCGGCCGGACAATGGCTGGCCGGCAGGCAAGCATGAGGTGAGTCTGGTGATCAATGGCAAGGAGGTGACCCGCCAGCCGTTCACCGTAAAAAGTGTTTTACCTCCACGGACGGTAGTTCCAGTGATGCCGATCGAGCTGGCAGGATTTGCATTGCTCCGGACAGATGCCAAGGGCGAAAAAAACACCGAAGTATCCGCCTTTGACAATACCGATACCGTGCTGACTGCGGAATGGAGCCTGAAGACACCCGTGAAAGGAACCGGCGTGCAATACAAATGGACACAGGTGGATGCCGGCAAGGTTAAGGATGTGCCCATCGGCCGTGCCGATCTGCCGGACGGCATCTACCGGAGACTGCGGACGAGCCTGAAGCTGGACGAGCCTGCGCCTGTGGGGAGGTATCGTGTGGACCTGTTGCAGAATGGCAAGGTGATCGACAGCAGGCCGTTTGAGGTGAGGTGATTTCCCAGCGCTTCACGGGTTGATTGCCTTGGCTTGACCCTCCCATGCTCCAATTCTTCAAAGACCTTTGGTGGTATCTTGGATACCCCTGGCCCAAGTCCGCCCTGAGGAAACTCCGGGCCCTCAAGATTTCAGTTTGTCCAGCGGAGCGGTTACCAGAGTGCCTGGGACTTTACGAGCGGAACATCCCTCACGGACTTCCTGCCGATCACTTGGAGGAATACGCTGATGTGATTTACGGCGGAAAGCAGCTTGTCCTGCTCGTGGAGGATGGGGACAAGCTCCTGGCCACATTCACCCTCGCACGCTATGCCCGGGGCAACCAAATCTCGCTAGCCTACGTGCTGGTGGATCCTGTCCATCATCGCAGTGGCGTTGGCACCACGATGATCTTCGCGACTATCGCCATGCTTTCCGGGGAAAACAGAAATGCAATCCTCGGGATCACAGCCCTCCCAACTTCAGCGGCATTTTACAAGAAATTGGGATTCTCAAAGGTGGGGAGAATAAAAATCGACAATGGACAATCCGTCGGGCTTTTTTCCGTCTTCATCTGGTCGGGAGTAAGCTGCGATTGCCTGAGGTGGTTGAACGAAGCAGGAGTCCGACTTGATGCAAACGGAGGTATGATCCCAGTGATTGAACCTCCAAAAAGAGAATCGGAGACCCTGGATTCAGGAAACAGCTAACCCTTCTGGCGCATCGCTGGCTGGCCGCTACTCCACCCCGAGCACCTTCAGCAGAAAGGCCCACTCGTCCGCGGTCTCTTCAATGATCTTGCTCAGCGCGGTGCCGCCACCGTGGCCGGCGCTGGTCTCGATGCGGATGAGTACGGGCGGGCCATCCTTGGCCTGACATTCCTGCAGCCGCGCAGCGAACTTGAAGCTGTGCGCGGGCACCACGCGGTCATCATGATCCGCCGTGGTGACGAGGGTGGCGGGATAGCGCGTGCCTTCCTTGAGATTATGCAGCGGGGAGTACTTGAGCAGTGCCTTGAACTCATCCGGCTTCTCGCTGCTGCCGTAGTCGCTCTTCCATGCCCAGCCGATGGTGAACTTGTGAAAGCGCAGCATGTCCATGACACCCACACCCGGCAGCGCCGCGCCAAACAAATCGGGGCGCTGAAGCATGCAGGCGCCCACGAGCAGGCCGCCGTTGCTGCCACCTTGAATCGCGAGCTTCGAGGGCTGGGTATAGCCTTCCTTGATGAGCCACTCTGCAGCGGCGATGAAGTCATCGAAGGTGTTTTGTTTGCGCAGCTTGGTGCCAGCTTCGTGCCACTCGGAGCCGTACTCGCCACCGCCACGAAGGTTGGGCATGGCGAAGACGCCACCCTTTTCCATCCACACCGCACGGCTTACGGAGAAGCTTGGGGTAAGACTGATATCGAAGCCGCCATAACCGTAAAGCAGGCACGGATTATTGCCATCCAGCTTCAGGCCCTTCTTGTGCACAATGAACATGGGCACGCGCGTGCCGTCCTTGCTGTTGTAGAAGACCTGCTTCGCTTCGAGCTGTGTGCCGTCATAATTCAGCTTCGGCTGGCGCCAGACAGTGCTCACGCCGGTGGGCACATCATAGCGGAAGATGGTAGTCGGCGCGGTGAAGCCGGAGAAGGCATAGAAGCTCTCCGTCTCTGAGTTCTCCCCACTGAATCCACCAACGCTGCCGATGCCGGGCAGGGCCACATCCCGAATGAGTTTGCCTTCCAGGTCGAACGTGCGTACGGCGGATTTCGCATCCTGCAGATACTCGCCGATGAGCTGGCCACCCAACATAGCCACGCCTTCCAGCTTGTGCTCCGTCTGCGGGATGATTTCACGCCAGTGCTTCTTCTCCGGCTTGGTGACATCAATGGCGACGACACGATAACGCGGCGCATTGAAGTCCGTGTGGAAGTAGAACACGGAGCCCTGGTTTTCGATGAAGTTGTACGCGGCGTCGAATCCCGTGAGCAACTCCACAAAGCCCGAACGCTCCTGGGTGAGATCCTTGTAGAAGACCTGCGTTTTCGAACTCGTGTCCTTGCTGATGCTGAGAATCAGGTAGCGCCCATCCTCGGTGACATAGGGGCTGTAGCTCCAGCCGGGCTGGTCCGTGCGGGCGTAGATGAGCTTGTCCTCGGACTGCTTTTTTCCGGGAACGTGAAACCACACACTCTGGTTCTCATTGCGCTCGGTGAGAGCCGCGCCGCCTTCCGGCTTGGGGTAGCGGCAGTAGAAGAAGCCACTGTCATCGCGCATCCAGGTCGCGCCGCTGAACTTGATCCACTGCAGCACTTCCGGCAGGTCCTTGCCGGTGGCGATGTCTTTGATGCGGAATTCCTGCCAGTCACTGCCCGCGCTGGAGGTGCCTACCACCATGAGTTTCCCATCCTCACTCACCGCGGTTTCCGTGAGAGAGACGGTGCCGTCTTCGGAGAGCTTGTTGGGATCCAGCAGTTCGCGCCCCTCCTGCTCCAGAGAAGGCGTCACATACAGCACGCTCTGGTTCTGCAGACCGGTGTTGCGCGTGTAGAAGTACTGCCCACCTTTTTTGAAAGGAACGCCAAACCGCTCGAAGTTGAAGAGCTCCTGGAGGCGATTGCGAATCTGGTCCCGCTGGGGGATTTTTTCCAGCCAGCCAAGGGTCACCTTGTTCTGCTCTTCCACCCAGGCCTTGGTCTCGTCACTGTTGTCATCCTCCAGCCAGCGATACGGGTCCTGTACCTTCGTGCCGAAGTAGTCATCCTCTACGGACTGCTTTTTCGTCTCGGGATAGGCAAGGCCTTGGGGAAGGAGCGTCGATGGCATGAACAACATGGCACCAAGGATACGTGCGGCGCGGCGGAGTGGCAGCAGGCACACTCGCCGCATCAGCACAGACTTCCCCGTTCTGAGGGTGTTAACGATTGAAACTGAAGACACAGTTCAAGATACGAACGGCAGCCTCTTCAGGTAGCCCATATAGGCAGCCAATCCGCCCAGCGCGATGGCTATCCAAAGCACGGCAGTGGCGGACAGGACGTTCTTTTTCACCAACACCGGCAGGAAGCCGAGAATGAGGAAGATCAGACCCTTCCCAATGACAAAATGGGACGCGTACGAAACTTGCAGCTTCGCAATCAGTCCGAATCCCGCGACCAGCAGGATCAGCAGACCGATGCCGTGATACATCATTCCCTTCCGGTTGCCAGAGGCAAGCGCGCCGAAGCCGGCGAAGAGGAGAATCAATCCAACCAGGTGAGCAATATGGTAGAAGGCAATACTCATGGCCGCATGCTGTCACGGAGTTGCCTGAGGCACAAGTGGTGATGCATGAAGACGGCGGGCGACATGAGGACCCACCTGACACGGCATGAGAATTTTCACAAACAACTGACAACATTTCCTTATTGTTGCGTTGGGTCTGTGGCAGAATGCATGCCCGCCCGCCCACATGCTTCAACATCCCTACCTTATGAAACGCCTTTCCGTTCTCCTCATGGCCACGGCTGCCCTGCTGCTCACCGGCGTGGCCTCCGCTCAAACAAGTGTGCCCGCCTCCCTGCAGCAGAAGTTTCCGGCGCTGCGCGTGCAGCCCAAGGTGGGCACCAAACGTGACACGGTGAAGGGTTCCTACTACGAGCAGACCATGCACATTTCTCCGTCCGTGGTGGTGGAAGGCGCAGCCACCCAGGCCCAAGGAGCCATGGAGGCGACCATGATCGTCATCGCCATGGATACCGAAGCGAAATACAAGGAGCGCCGTGAAGTCTACAAGGTGCTGAGTTCGGAAACCCTTCCCATCCCCGCGGTGGACAAGGCCACCAAACGGGAATTTGAATTCAAGCCGTCGAAGACCAGGTTCGACGCCTACAAGGACGCCTCCAATGTAGGCGGGCTGGTTTACAAATGGTACATCTTCGGCCTGCGCGATGCGGATACCAAGCAACTGCTGCATTTCGAGACGAACTGCCCCGCACTGGAGAAGTTTGCTTCTTCAAACCCGGAGACTCGCGACAAGAGCCTGGGATACAAAGGCGGGGCTCAGTTCGACACAAACTTCAAAAAGTAAGGCACAAGCCCGGCGCCACTCACTCACTGCGCCGCCGCTGCAGCTTCTTTCCCAAACGCATCCACCGCGGCGCGCTGCAGGGCGGCGCGCATGTCGCTCTTGTCGGAGTTCGGCAGGCCGGCGCGCTGAATGAGCAGCACGATGGCGAGCTTCTTCGTAGGATCGATCCAGGCCTGGGTGCCATAAGCGCCACCATGGCCGAAGCTGCCCGGGCTGAGCGCTTCCGTCACACCCATGGGAGTATTCACGATGTGGAAACCCAGGCCCATGTGCATGCCGTCGCTGAAGCTCACCTTCAGGTCACCGGTCTGGTTGGTGGTCATCAGCTTGAGCGTGTCCTCCTTGAGGTAACGCTTCTTGCCGAGCTTGCCGCCGTTCAGCACCATCTGGTACATCCTGGCCAGGTCGGACGCGGTGGAGAAGAGACCACCTGCAGCAAGCGGCATGCGCTGACGGTCCTTCAGATTCGGGCTCAGGTATTTCACCGTGGTGGCTTCCAGACCCTTGCCTTCAGGTCCCGGCTTGTAGGAGGTGGCGATGCGCTTGAGCTGTTCTTCCGTGGGCCAGAAGGTGGTGTCCTTCATGCCAAGCGGCTCAAAGAAACGTTCCTGCATGAATTGCGCGAAGGGCTGGCCACTCTTCACCTCAATGAGACGACCGAGGGTATTGATGCCGGGGTTGCAGTACTGCCACTTGCTGCCCGGTTCGAACTGCAGGGGCGAGACGGCATAGCCCACCACGGCACCCTGGAGGGTGAGCATGTCCAACGCCGAACCGCCACCGGGGAGGTCGCTGATGAGGCCGCTCGTGTGCGTGAGCAGGTCCTTCACTGTAATGGGACGCTGGGGCTTCTTCAGCACCACGCGCTCGGGAGTCTTCTCCTCGATGAGCATCTGCCCCTTGAACTCAGGCAGATGTTTTTCCACCGGGTCATCAATGCTCAGCTTGCCCTCCTCCACCAGCATCATGAGTCCCATCGCCGTCATGGGCTTGGTCATGGAGGCAATCCAGAACATCGCATCATCCTTCATCGGCGCCTTGCTCTCCAGATTGGCAGAGCCCACGGTTTCCAGCGCGAGCACCTTGTCCGGAGACGTGACCATGAGCACGGCACCGGAGATGGTGTTGTCATCCACAAACTTCTGCAGCGCCGGCGCGAGCACGGTGGGCTTGCGATCGTCTCGCGCCCACGAGGAGGTGGTGAAGCTGCTACAGCATGTGGCCGCCAGGAGCGCGGCGCACAGCGAGGTGGAGAAATGGGAGCGCGTCATCGTCATGACAGTGATGTTGCGATGGGCGGTGCACGGGTGTCAAGAAGCCTTCAAGGAGCGGCTGCTTTAGCTGCCGTTGCACTCGCGCTCGAAGCGCGAGTGAGTCAGCGACTAAAGTCGCCGTTCCTCGGTGATCAAGCCGCCCTGCTCTTCCTGCGTGGATAAAACAACGCCTTCGCCGTGCGGCCCACGACGTTGCAAGCCGTCGCATCAAATACCCCACCCACGACTCCACCCAACAACGGGATGCCACGTGCAAGGCTGGTGGCACCTTTCTTCGCAGCGGCAGTCATGAGACGCTTGCCCACTTGCTCGTGCAGTTCCTCCACGACTTCGGCGGAGACCTTCTTCATCATGGTCTTGGTCACTCCCTGGGTGAGGTCGATCCCGGCGGCTTTGCCCACGTCCTTCACTGCATCTCCTGCAAGGCAGGCGAGGATGAAAGTCTGCACACGATCCGAGCTCAAATCAAAACCACAGATACGAGCAATCGCCGCTGACATGCGTGCCTGGATGAGCCAGGAAGCCAGCATGTCCGCCGGCACACTCACGGGCATCGTAAGAATGCCACCCAGTCCGGTGATGAATCCCGCAGTGAAGTTCTTCGTCGTCTCCCACTGGATGAGCGCATCGATGCGCTCGCCGTCATCCGCATAGGATTCATCAATGAGATACTCCTGCGCCAGGTCCTCCGCAGAGGAGAGCGGCGCGGTGCCATTCACGGACTTGTCCATGAGCCACTCCATGAGGGAGGCTGCATCCTTCGGAGCACTGCCGGATTTCATGGTGGCATCGTAGGCACAGGCCAACCACTGGCTCAATGGGAAAACTCAAAAGTTAAGGATGCGATCAGCCCGGCGCTCCGATGATGGCTTGTCTCCAGGAGACTTCGTGGCCGGCAATCCCAAGGCACGCGCAATGGCAGGGATACTCTCAAGGCGACGGAGGCGTTCTTCATCCACCACCCCAATCACGACCACATCATTCTCCTGCAATGGTTGATTCTGTACCGATTTTTCCCTCAGCTCTCTCTCGTTGTAACGCGTGCTTTTGTCCCCCCGCCACAGGCGGACGATGAGTCGCCATCCAGGGTTTTGGCTCCGTAACACCGCCCCTCCAAAACTCAGGCCAGGATCCCATGCGATTTCTGACACCTTATCTGATGCGTCCACCAGCAGGACTGTCTTCCCTTGCGCAGGCGGTTGCGGTGCCTGGGCAAGCGTCATCGCAGACCAGACAGTCACAGCCAAGGCCAGCACGGCCCATGAGACATTCCGCCTGATGTGATTTTTCCTCATGGCATCACAGAGTACCACACACGGTCGTCAACCCACCAGCGGCAAGTTCGGATTCACATCCACCTCCAGCGGTGAGGAGTATCCGGCTTTCCACCGCTGCACGGCGGCGAAGCCGATCATGGCGGCGTTGTCCGTGCTGTAGCTTGGGTGCGCGAGCTGGAGGGTGAGGCCGAAGTCCTTCGCGCGTTTGGCAAAGAGCTCGCGCACGCGGGTGTTGCAGCTCACCCCACCGCTCACGGCGACCAGTTTCTCACCACAGGCACGCGCGGCGCGCACGGTCTTTTCCACCAGCACTTCCACCACGGCTTCCTGGAAGGAGGCGCACACATCCGCCATGACCTGCTCGGACGTGAGGTCCACTTTCGGCAGGAGGTAGAGCACGGAGGTCTTCAGGCCGCTGAAGGAGAATTCGTTGCTGCCGCGCTCCATCATGCTGCGCGGAAAGTCATAAGCATCGCGTTTCCCAGACTTCGCACGACGGTCGATCTCGGGTCCGCCGGGATAGGGCAGGCCGAGCATCTTCGCCACCTTGTCGAAGGCTTCACCAGCAGCATCATCACGCGTGCGACCCAGCAGCTTGTAGTCCCCCACTCCACGCACGTGCAGGAGCATGGTATGCCCCCCGCTCACGATGAGCGCCACGTGGGAGGGAATCTCCGGCAGGGTCTCGGGCGCAGTCTCACCCGCAGGCATGAAGGGCGAGAGGAGATGGCCTTCCAGATGATTGATAGCCAGAAACGGCCTGCCCTCCGCCAGCGCGAGTGCCTTGGCCGTGGTGCTGCCAATCAGGAGCGAGCTCACCAGACCCGGACCGCTCGTGGCGGCAAAGGCGCCGATGTCCTTCAGCGAGACACCGGCATCTGCTACCGCCTGCTCCACCAAACCGCGCATGTGCAGGATATGATTTCGCGAGGCCACCTCCGGCACCACCCCACCGTAAATGCGATGAGCCTCGATTTGCGAGGCCACCACGCTGCTGAGCACGGTGCCCTCCGCCGTAAGCACAGCGGCAGCAGTCTCATCGCAAGAGGTTTCCAGAGCGAGCAGGCGGGCAGAAAGCATGGTGGGGAAGGGACCGGGAGCATACAATGCTTCTGAAAGAATGCGATCTTGCGTCGCAAACTTTGCCCCTCTATGAAGGAAAAGTGTTTCCCCTCCCTTCCCTGCCGCCCTCGCTGACCTCATGGTGGGAGACACGTGCGGCCGCGTACACCGCGCTGACGACTGCGGCCCTGGGCCTGCTGCTCCTGCTGGGCGCAGTGGTGCAGGACCAGTTCGGCACGCTCTCGTCCCGCTTCTGGCAGATGCCCGCGGCGGAGAAACTCAAGCAGGACGGCTTTGCCTGGAAGGCAAAACTCCCCGAGTGGGCGCGCGGGTCCGTAGCGGCGCACGAGGTGCAACTCCTGAAGGACGGCGTGCCCATCGGCCTCCGTGTGCCGCACGCCGCCACCATCGTGGAGAAGGGACAGGGCACGTACAAAATCCAGCGCGACTACATCTACTTCTCCCTGCCGGGAAACGAGGATCCTGGCCCCTATGTACGGAATCTGGCGCTGCTGCTGCCGCGTCCCGTGAGCCCGGCCCTGTGGGTCCTCTCCATCATCCTGCTGGTCGCAGGCGGCGCTGGCACGGCCATGCAACCCCTCGCCAGAAAGATGGCTGGGGATGCCGCGGACAAACTGAATGCGGTGCCGGCTCTTCGCGTGGTCGGAATCGTATTCGCCATCGCCCTCATCACCACCTTCTGGCGTCTGCCTGCGGCGCTGGAGTATTCAGAGGGCTGTTTCTCGGTGAAAGGCGTGCCGTATACCGATGCCTCCGGCTGGGATGAACTGGCGGTGAACATGGCAGCCGGCCGGGGATTTGAGGGCGGCTTCGCGGCGCAACGCCCGCTGTACCCGGCGATGGTGAGCCTGCTCTACATGCTCACCGGGCCATCACTGCTGGCGGCGAAGGCGCTGAATGCCTTCTGGCTCGCACTGGCGGCGGCCACGGTGTGCGCCATCGGCATCAAGGGTGGCTCACGCCTCGCCGGTCTCGCTGGGGCCATGGAGATCGCTTTTGGTGAGGACTACATCTCCTTCTCCCAGCTCCTGCTCACGGAGACACTCGGCGTGCTCTTCGGCGCGGCGGCGGTCCTCGCGCTCGCGGTAGCCCTGGCAAAACCGGAGGTGTGGCGTGTCGCTCTCGCCGCCATCCTGCTGGCATGCGCAAATCTCGCCTCGGGCTTCGGATTCTTTGCCCTCATCGGCTATGGCCTCGTGGCCTTTGCGACATGGAATATCCGCAACGGTTTCTTCAGCGCCGTGGGAAGAACCATCTTCCTCGCGGGCATGGTGGCGGTGACGTGGGCGCCTTGGCTCGTACGCCAGCACATGGTGCATGGCGTGAACAATCTCTCCACCAGCAGTGCCAACCTCATGTACGCCACGGCCACGGAGGACGGTCGCTGGAATACGGACGTCGCCGCGGAGTGGCAGCAGGAGGGCGTGACCGATACGCACGGTGAACGCTACAACTACTACATGAAAAAATACCGGGAGGCGGTGAAGGACCACCCCGGCCGCTACGTGCAGACCATCTGGCGTGGCATCAAGACCTTCTTCACGTGGTGGGAATTCCACGGACCGGATCACTTCGGTGTCGTGCTCATCGGGTTGATTGGTGCGGCGCTGCTCCTCTTTCGTCAGACGGAGCCGTGGGCGGCGGTCGTCGCTTCTCTGCTGGTGCTCATAGCCACGCTGGCGCTTCATGGCATCTCCGCCATATGGATGTGGCCCCTGGTGACCGTGCTGGTGATGTACGTCAGTCCTTCTGAACGACGCCCCCTGTGGGCTCTGGTCGCGGTCGGCATTCCATTTGTCGCCCTGCTTACGGGCATGACGGGTGGCAGCCTGGGACGCCGCATGTGGACCTGCTGTGAGTGGGGCATGCCGCTCATGCTGGTAGCCGGCGGTGCCGGAGCCATGCGCAAGCTGGCCGCGCTCCTGTTGCGCCTTGCCCAGCGTCAGCGGCAAGGCCCCACCTTCGTGCCGACCGTGGTGCGCGTGACACCAGAGCCGCGGGGCGCAAACAAACAGAAGCGTCGCAGTGCCGGCTATCCGGCGCGCGGCGTCAGCTCCTTTGCCACGTTCGTGGGCACCCTGCTGGTGGTGCACGCCGGTCTCGCCAGTGTGGCGGCGGGCGGGTACTACCTCTTCAATCACCAGGAAGACCAGAAGCCTAAACCCGCCGTCACCGTGTCTGAGGACGTGCGGACACAACTGTTGGAAGCGGCAAAGAAGGAACTGCCCGTGCTCCGGGATGTGAAACCCGGCGATCCACGACTCCACATCTCCCTCGTCGAATTCGGCGAATATGTGTGTGAGCTCACCGCCTCCGAGAACCAGAACCACTGGGCTCGCAGTTTTGAGATCCGGCCGTATGCGCGCTCGGTGGCCTTTGTCAGGCGGCTGGAGCTCACGAACGCCGGACGCGCCACGCTGCAACTGCGTGCCATACCCGAACACATCCCCCGCGAGCAACCGCTGCTCATCATCGGTGTGCGCAATATCGATCTCATGGCGCATCTGGGCCACGATGTGGAGATGATTGAGGTGCTCGGCTTTGTCCCCGTGAAGGTGAATTCAAAGGGCCATGCAACCATCCCGGACATGACCAAAGCGACGTGGCTCATGGCGACTCCGGAGGCTGAAAAGATTTTGGAACCAACCCCTGCCCCCTAAGGAGTGATTGCTGCGTACCGTTGCAAAACAAATCCAATTTTGCGATGCTCAGTCCCCTGAGCTAAAACCGGGAACCGGGAACTGAGAACCATTCAACATTTTTTACGATGCATAGCATGACAGGATTTGGCCGGGGCGAAGCCATCGAGAATGGCATTGTCTGGCGCGCGGAGGCCTCCTCCATCAATCGCAAACAACTGGAGCTGGTGATCAGCCTGCCACGCGAGCTTTCTGAGCTGGAGATTCCCCTGCGCAATCGCTGTGCCGCAAAACTCTCCCGGGGGCGTGTGCAGGTGAGCATTTCCATGGACCAGGGGTCTGCCTCCGGGTCAAAGCTGCGTGTGGATGAAGGCCTCGCGCAGCAGTATGCAGAGTCGCTCCAGCACCTCGCACAGAAGCTGCATCTCATCCAGAATCTCTCCCTCTCCGAAATGCCGCGCTGGCCCGGCGTGTTCACGATTGAGCAATCCTCATGGACCGCGGAAGAAGCCCTGCCTCATCTGGAGAAGGCCGTGGATGCCGCAGTGACGCAGATGATTGCGATGCGGAAAACCGAGGGGCTCAACCTCAAGCAGGACATCTCCGCGCGACTCGATGCGCTGCAAGTGATGCTGAAGGAGGCGCGTGAGATTTCACCGCAGATTGTGCAGCGCCAGCGCGAAGTCCTTCGCCAGCGCCTGGAGGAAGCCGGTCTGCCACTTCCCCTGGATGACGAACGCCTCGTGAAAGAGATCGCCCTCTTCGCCGACCGCATTGATACCACCGAGGAACAGACCCGCGCGGAGAGCCACATCGCTCAGTTCCGCACGTATATGGAAAGCGGTGAGCCCGTGGGACGCTCACTCGATTTCCTTTCGCAGGAGTTGTTCCGCGAGTTCAACACCATGGGCAGCAAGGCGAACCACGCCCAACTCGCGCAACTCGTCGTGCGCGCGAAGACAGAGCTGGAGAAGATTCGCGAGCAGGTGCAGAATGTGGAGTGAAGGGGGGAGAGATGGGCCCATGCCCTCATCCCAAGGAGCGGCTGCTTTAGCTGCCGTTGAAGGATAAGCGAAGCGGGCAAAACCTTTGCTTTCCTATCACATCTGACGTGAACGTAAGGCCTGCGAGCCAGAAGCAGTGCCGAAGGCCTTGGGCTGCGTGCAGCCCTGCTGCCGCTTTCCTGAAGTGCAGCCTGCTGCACGCTACACCGCGACGAAGTCGCCAAGTCTTCCGGAGATATCACCCCACGAGCGGGTGTCACCATCGCCACAGCAGGCTGTGGACTCTGGAAAGCGGCAGCAGGGCTCCGCGCAGTCCAAGGACGCTTCCCGTCACAGCATCCGGATCTGTCGTGAACATCTCCTTGTGGATACAACGGCAGCTAAAGCAGCCGCTCCTTGGCAGGTGAGCGCAGCGCCCTCATAACTCCACCCCCGCCATCTTCAGCAATTTAATCGTTGCGAAATACAATCCCACTGTCCCGGCAATGCACACGCCCAGGGCTGCCCAGAAGCCCCAGCCCTGACGCAGGAGCCACGGCAACACGAGGAACATGGGAAGCGTGGGCAGCACAAACCAGAAGGTGCCGAACGCGTGATTCGCAATCAATGCGGTGTCCTTCTTCTCCATGTAGAGCCAGATGAAGGCCAGCAATGACGTGAGCGGCAGGGAGTGGATGATGCTCGCGGCAAAGTTGTTCCGCTTCGCCGTCTCCGACACCACCACGATGATGCCGGCGCTCAAGAAGAGTTTGATGAGGTAGTAGAACATGGGATGAAAAGATAGGGTGCAGCACAACGCGGGCGCGTTCCTCCCAATCAAAAATCACAAATCATCAATCATAAATAAGAAAACGCCCGCCACCTCTCCAGGCAGCGGGCGTTCCAGGGCAGAAACCTATTCAGGCTTTACTTCTTCTCCTCTTTGCACTTGCAGAGCCACTCGGGGCTCTTGCACTCGCTGCATTCGCCAGTGTCGTACTCCATGCGGGCCGTGATGGGCTTGGCCTTGGGCGTGGCCTTGAACTGTACGATGAGCCAGGCGCCGTCCTTTACTACGGGCACCGTAAAACCGGTGTCGGTCTTGGCCACTTCGAGTTTCTCAGGGCTCTTGCGGTCACCGGTGGTGGCGGTGATGGTTTGCTCAGTCACCTTCACGGGCTTGAGATCCTTGTCGAGGAGGGTGAGATGGAACTTGCCATCTTTCACGAGGACCTCGGCGTGCATGCTCTCATCCTTGCTGAGTTCCAGCAGGCGTCCGCCCTTCGGTCCGAGTTCCACGCCGCCGTGGCCGAAGGCCACACCAGCGATGAGGGCCAGCGCGAGAGTCATCAATTTCGTTTTCATGGATTGCATATTGTGGGTTTGGCTTTGGGTTGGTTTGACGTTGGCTTGAGTTCTCTGATTCAAGTCAGAAATGATTTCCGTGTTTGGTTTGTTCAGTTCTTGTCGGTTTGTTTCTCAGTGTGCCGCAGGAGCTTCATTCCGGACGGCAGATTCAGCGGCCCTGCGGCCAAAGAGGTAGAAGACCGCGGGCGTGACCACGAGGTCCAGCAGCGTGGAGGACACGAGACCGCCCACGATGACCACCGCCACGGGGTGCAGGATCTCCTTCCCCGGCTCATGCGCGGAAAGCAGCAGCGGGATGAGCGCAATGCCGGCGCTCAAGGCCGTCATCACCACGGGGACAAGTCGCTCCAGCGTGCCGCGGATGATCATCGGCGGACCGAAGCTTTCACCCTCATGCTTCATGAGATGCAGGTAGTGGCTGATCATCATGATGCCATTGCGCGCTGCCACCCCACCGACGGCAATAAAGCCCACGATGGTGGCGATGCTGATGTTGTTAATCATGAACCACGTCAGCGCGAGGCCGCCGATGAGGGCGAGCGGTATATTCAGCATCACCTGAAGCGCCAGTGACAGGCTGCGGAAGTAGCCGTAGAGCAGGATGACAATCGCGAAGAGCACCAGCACGAAGTAGAACGCAATCGTACGCGCTGCCTCCTGCTGCGCGCGGAACTCGCCCTCGAAGCTGACGTAGTAGCCCTGTGGCAGGTCCAGCTTCTCGCGCACCTCCTTTTCCCAGCGCAGCACGAGCGATTGCAGGTCGCGCTCACTCGTATTCGCACTGATGACGATGCGTCGCTGCGTGTTCTCGCGGTTGATGACGTTCGGCCCCTTGCTTTCGCGGATGTCCGCGACAAGGCGCAAGGGAATGCGTCGTCCACCCGGCGCCTCCACTAGCACATCACCCAGCTTCTCCGGCGAATCACGCCACTCGGGAGGCAGGCGCAGCACGAGGTCCACGGTACGCTCACCTTCACGCAACTCAGTGAGGGCAGTGCCACCGATGAGCGCGCTCATCTGCTCATTAAGCGCTCCAGGCTGGATGCCATACGCCATGGCACGCTCACGGTTCACTTCAATCTTCAACTGTGGAATGGGCACCTGTGCTTCCAGGTACACATCCGTGAGACCCGGAATCTTCTGGCCTATCTCACGTATCTGCGCGCCTTTCTCACGCAGCACATCGAGGTTCGGTCCGAAGAGTTTCACCGCGACTTTCGCACTCACCCCGCTGAGCATGTGGCTGAGCCGGTGACCAATGGGCTGGCCCACGTTCACCGCGGTACCGGGGATGGTGGCGAGTTTGTCGCGCACTTCCTTGAACACCACATCACGCGAACGTCCGCCTTCGTGGAACTCCACGTCGAACTCATTCACGCTCACAGGAACCACGTGGTCATCACGCTCGGCGCGTCCGGCACGGCGGCCCACACTCTTCACCTCAGGGATGGATTGCAGGAGACGCACGCCCACTTCACCCACCTCATTCGTCTGTGCGAGCGAGGTGCCCGGGGCATTCGCCAGGGAGATGGTGGCGCTGCCTTCGTTGAAGGACGGCAGGAACTCTTTGCCCATCGCGGGATAGAGCATGAAGGCCGCCACGAGCATGGCGCCCACGATGGCGAGCACCACGAGTGGCGCCCCAAGCGCAGCACGCAGGAACGTATGGCGCACAAGACTCTTCATCGCGCGCACCACGAAGCCATCGCCGTGATCCTTGCCCTCCTTCGGACGAAGCAGCAGCGAGCACATCACGGGAATGACCGTGAGTGACACCACGAACGAACCCGCCATGCTCACCATGGTCGCGATGGCGATGGGTGTGAAGAGGCGTCCTTCCAAGCCCTCAAGTCCCAGCAGCGGGAGGAACACCAGGATGATGAGCACCGTGGCGTAGAGGATGGAGTTTCGCACTTCACCCGACGCCGTGGCGATGACCTCCATGCGCGGCTTGGGATTCGCCGAGGACGCATTCTCCCGCAATCGCCGGAACACGTTCTCCACATCCACAATCGCATCATCCACCACCATGCCGATGGCCACGGCGAGACCGCCGAGGGTCATGGAGTTCACGCTCACGTCAAAGAGGCGGAACGTGAGCAGCGTGATGGCAAACGAGAGCGGCATCGCCATCACCGTGATGAAGGTCGTGCGCACACTCAGGAGGAAGAGGAACAGCACGATGGTCACCATGATGGCGCCATCGCGAATGGCCTCCTTCAGGTTATCAATGGCATGCGTGATGAAGTCTCCCTGGCGGAAGAGCAACTCCAGTTCCACGCCTTCCGGCAGGGTGGGCTTCAACTCCTCCAGCGCCTTCTCGATTTGATGCGTGAGACGCAGCGTGTCGAATCCGGGCGACTTGTCGATGCTGAGGATCACACCCATCTGCCCATTCACGCTGGCGTCACCGCGCATGATTTGCACGCCGTAGTCCAGTTTCGCGACATCCTGCAGCAGGATGGGACGATCCTTCACCATCTTCACCACGGTCTTGCCGAGCTCCTCCAGGCTGGTGCTCATGCCCAGGTTGCGCACCATGATTTCTTTCGGCCCAGCTTGTAGGAAACCACTAGTCGCATTTCCCGCGGCCTTCGCGGTGGCAAGGTTGATTTCCTCCAGGCTCACGTTGTACGCGAGCATGCGATTCGGGTCGGGCTGCACCTGCACCTGCTTCACGCCGCCGCCGATGTTCAACACATCTGCGACGCCGTTGATGCTCTGCAAGCGCCGGCGAAGGTTCCAGTCCGCGAGGGTGCGCAGGTCGCGAGGAGCCATGTAGCCCTTTTCACCGGGCTTCTTGTTGCTCTTCACGCCCACGAGAAGGATCTCACCCATGAGCGAGGACACCGGCGTCATGCCGGGCGTCACGTCCTTGGGCAGGTTCCCCAGCACGGCCTGCACGCGCTCCTGCACGAGCTGGCGCGCGCGATAGATGTCTGTGCCCCAGGCAAACTCCGCGAAGACCAATGAAAGGCCCACGTCTGAGTTTGACCGCACGCGGTCCAGGCTGGCGACGCCCTGAATGGCGCTCTCCAGCGGCTGGGTGACGAGCATCTCTACCTCCTCCGGCGCGAGGCCGGGGCACTCGGTGAGCAGTGTCACCGTTGGCTTTGTCATGTCCGGCAGCACTTCCACCGGCAGCTTCGTGAGTGTCTGATAGCCAAAGACCATCAACAGCACGGAAGCCATGAGCACCAAAGGTCGATGGTGCAGCGAAAAGCGTATGAGCTTGTTCAGCATGATCGGATCCCGGGTGTGATTAGGCGGAAGCGGATGGGCGCTTCAGGAACATGCTCACCACCAGCAGAGCCAGCAGCAGCCCGGTCGTCGCGGCGAAGAAGGTCGCCACCATGGTCCACTGGCTGTGGTCATGATCGTGGTCGCCTCCACCTCCAGCGCCCTTCTTGGCAGCAATCTGCTCCTTTGTCATCTCGGTGCCATCCTCGTTGTGCGGATGCCCGTGCGCGGCATCGAGCGCGTCCTTCAGGCTCACGCTTCCCTTGCCGGCATACGTGAGGGTGTACGCACCCTTCGTCACCACTTCATCTCCAGCGAAGAGACCACTGATGACTTCAATGGACTGGTCATTGCTGATTCCGAGATCCACCGGCGTCTTCACAAACGCGTTCTTGAGCTCGTAGTCCTTGATGAAGACGTAGCGTCCGGAGGCATCGCCCTGCACCGCTTCCTTCGGAATGGAGAGCACATTCTCCCGCGTATTCACCACGATGGCGAACTCGGCACGCATGCCGGGGCGCAGGACCTTGTCGGGATTTTGCACATGGAAGGCAGCCTCGACCGTCGCGCTCTCTTCATCGGCATGCACACCGAGGTGAGCCAGCTCCGCCTCGAATACCTTGTCCGGATAGCCCGCAATCTTGATGCGCGCCTTCTGCCCCTTCTTCAGCTTGCCCGCGAGGTGCTCCGGCACCTGCGCGGCTGCCTCGACGGTTTCGAGGTTCACGATTTCGATGAGCGAATCATTCGGCTCAATCGGCTGCCCCTGGGCGATGTTCACCTTGGCAATGGTGCCTGCGATGGGCGCACCGAGCATGACAGTTGGCGGCGGGTCGCCGGGCTGGCGACTCTCCACCCACATGAGCTCTTCATCCTGGTCCACCTCCTGGTCTGGCAGAGCCAATACGGAGAAGGCGCGACCAGGAATGCGGCTGCTGACGATGGCCTTCTTCCCCGGGAGCACTTCCACACGACCGAGCGCGAAGATCGTTTCCTCAAAGTCACCCTCCTCTGCTTCGGCAGTCTCGATGCCGAGGTTCTTCACGCCCTGTTCATCGAGCACCACGGTGTTCGTCGCGCGATTCGGGTCGGCTTTTGCTTTTTCGCCTTCCCCGTGATCGTGGTCATGGTCGGCCTTCTCACCTTCCTCGTGCTTGTGCTCCTTCCCTTGCTCGTGCTCATGTTCTTTCTCCTGCTCCTTGGCAGGTGCCGCTTCCTTGGCTGGCTGTTTGTCGCCATGGCTGTGGGGCACTCCCGGAGGCCCTTCATGTGCGTGCAGGCCAAATGGTGCTGCCAGGGTGCACATGAGCACCAGCAGGCTCGCAGAAATCTTCTTCTCAAGTTTCATGGTATATCAGAAATGGATATGAAATGTTTTCAGCGACCGTTGTTCGTGGCGGCCTCGTAGCGGATGCGGGCCAGATGGTAGTCCCGCGTGGCATTCAGCACGGCGGCCTCCAGTTGCAGGCGCTGCTCGCGCGCGCGCAGCACGGTGAGAAGGTCCGTCTGCCCACTCTGGTAGGCCTTCTCCAGCTTGTCTGTCTGCTCCAGCACCAACGGCAGGAGCTTGTCCTTCGTGTCACTCGCCAGGTTTGCATACGCGCTCATCTCGGAGCGAGCGGCCGCGACTTCATTGCGGATGAGGAAGGCCAGTGCCTTTGTCTCCAGCGCCGCACGGCTGGCGGCGGCCGTCTTCTCCACGACCTCGCCCTCGTTCTTGTTCCAGAACGGCAGCGGGATGGAAACGCGCACGCCGAAGAAGGGCGTCTTATCCAACCCCTCCGGCGCATCTTCCGCACGCTCGTGCTCGAACAACGCCCCCACGGTCCAGTCCTCCCACTTCTTCGACCTCGCGAGGTCAATCTGCGAGCGGGCCGCGTCCTCCTGTACCTTGGAGAGCTGGTAGTCCGGGCGGGATTCCCAGTTCCCTTTCGAGGGGCTGGAGGTCATGGCGGGCAGTACGCCGGTGATGGCAAGGCTGTCCGTGTCCCGCACGCCGAGCATGGGCTTGAGCTGGCCGAGCAACGTGATGCGTTCTGTCTCCAGCTGGCGTCCCTCCAGTAGGATGCGCTGGGCATCCACCTGGGCCTGCGCCGCATCCAGTGCGGAGATTTCCCCGGCTTTGGCACGTCCTGCGGCGAACTCGGAGAGCTTCATCGCGAGGTCGGCCTGCTTCTGGCGCAGGTCGCGCTGTTGGTCCAGAGAGAGCAGCTTCACGGCGAGCGGTTTCACCTCGGCAATCATCTTCCGCTCGGCCTCGTGCACCTCCAACTCAGCGGCGGTCACGTCCTTCTGCGCGACCACTTTCTCCAGGAGGAGGCGCGCGGTGACGGGGAACTTCTGGTCGAAGGAGACACCGAAGGTGCCCTCGCGGAAGTGGTTGTCCCGCTTGAACTCAAGACCGAGCTCGGGATTCGCGCGACGGCCTGCGCCGATGAGTCGGCCTTTCGCCTCCTCGATGCGCAGTCGCGCGGCGGCGAGGGCGGGGTTGTTCTTGATGGTGTAGGAGGAGACGCTGGCATACGGCACGCGCACCTCCCTGGCGGAGAGATCCGCAGGCAGATGCACGGCACAGAGCGTGACAAGGGTGAAGAAAAAAGAAGATGATGAGCGCATGGCGAGGCAAGGCTTGCTGGTTGAGAGCAGATCGAAGTCGAAAAAGGGAAAACTGACAGTGCAGGGTTCGTGAGTGGAATCACTCCCACGCAGGCATGACGAAGCCGCGCAGGGTTTATCAACGCGAAGCAGCGGATCGTGCCGCTGCGATGTCCTGCCTCAAATCAGCAGAACCATGCACTTGGCCGTGGCCCGGATGCCGGGCGGCCCACCACCATGCAGTGACGGTGGTGCTGGAGTCGTCTCCGTGGCGGTATCGCCCGGGAAAGCCAGCAGGAAAGAGAGGAAATCAGGAAGCTCCGCGAGGGCGAAGAGGACCGGTACTGGCACCACCACAGCGGCACTGGTGTCCTTTCCCTGGGAAGCGGCGGTCAGCGTGACCTTCAGCGGGGCGTGCTCATGCGAGCCACCCTGGCCATGATTCTTATGCTCGTGCCCCCGCGATGCGGTGTTGGAGACATGGTGCTCATGTCCCTGATGGTCTTCCGCGCAGGATGCAGGAACGTTTCCTTCCACGTGATGGCAGTATTCCTTGCTGGTCTCGACCGTCTCGCCCGTGCATTCGCAGAGGAAGCCTCGCTGCAGCCCAAATACCTGCGCACCCGCCAGCGCCAGCAGCGCGAAGAGGGCGATGTAGGATCTGACCGTGCGGCTCATGAGTCGGGGAAGTTACGCGGGGAGTCGGGCAAAAGTCAACGCGCTTGTATGACGGGCGGGTGTGGGAATTTGTTCAATGCGGAAGGAATCTTGTCTGTAAAGAGGGGGTAAAACGGGGATGAGAACCAGGCTGCTAACGCGTCTCGTGACCACCCAGGCGCGACTGACTGGGTATCGAGTGAGCGTGTACCACCTTGCGCGAAGCGCTTTGGAGTGCGTGTGCGAAGCACCGCTTTGGTGGGGAGTTCTGGGTGCGGAGGGGATGTAGGAACGCAGTCTGGTGCGTGTGTCCTGGAAAAGGGTCTGAAGATGCGGGCGCTGCAGGTGCAACCGTGTATTGTAAGTGGTGTTGGGCCGCAAAAAGCGGTGCTTCGCACACGCACTCCAAAGCGCTTCGCGCAAGGTAGTTTAACCATAGGGACACTCTACCGTTTCAAGCGTCACCAACCTCACGAGACGTCTCTTGAAAATGTTCTGCGGCATTTTCAGTGAACTCACACACTCACACGCAATGCGGGATCATTCCCCTCCAGAAATCCTCCTTTTCTGCCTGGAGCAGGTGTCATTGTGTTGCATTTCTACACCATAGGAAAAGAGCTGGTGCCCGCACTGCGTAGGAACACAGGACTGGCGCATCCCCTTGAATGCCGCCGAAACAATCCTGCGCCGCGCCTGATAGATGCTGATACACCGTCCTACTGTCGCACCGGAACCACCTCACACCATGCAACCCACCGCACTGCCCATTCTCATCGCGGCACTGACCGTCCTTTCCACCTCACTACCCGCACAGAACACCCCGCCCGCATCGCTCAACGAGGCACTCACCTTCCATGCCTCCTTCGACAACGGCTTCGACGCGGACTTCTCCAAGGGCAGCAAGGCGTGTACGGTGAAGCAGGGCAAGGAAACCGTACCAGCCACGGAGAATGCAGAGGTGAAACTCACGAGCGAAGGCGGGAAGTATGGCAAGGCGCTGCACTTCACGAAGAAGGGCGCCATCCGTCCGCAGTACAGCGGCGAAGGCGGCGTGCTGGGCTACAATGACAAGAGTTGGAGCGCGACTGTTTCCGTCTGGCTGCGCCTCACGCCGGACGAGGACCTTGAGCCCGGCTACTGCGACCCGGTGCAGATTGTGGGAGATGATACGAAGAAGGGCTTCATCTTCTTGGAATGGTCGCGCGATGAACGCCCGCGCTTCTTCCGCTACGCCATCCGCCCGCTGGTGCATCTCTGGAACCCGGACAACAAGGACTGGGCCACCATGGAGAAACGTCCCATGGTGCAGGTGGCGAAGGCGCCTTTCTCACGGGACAAATGGACGCATGCGGTCTTTACCTTGGAACGTGTGAATGAAAAGGACGGCAAGCCCACGGGCAAACTGTACCTCAATGGTGAGTTGCAAGGCTCCATCGAAGGCTGGGACCTCACCTTCGGCTGGGACCCCACGAAAGTCCTGCTCGTACTCGGCGCGGCCTATGTGGGGCATCTGGATGACTTGGCTGTGTTTAACCGTCCACTGAGTGCGGCAGAGGTGAAGGAATTGATGCAACTCAAGGGCGGCGTGGGGGATTTGTATTGAGATAATACTGAAACGAACGCAAGGGCTCTGGATGCTGACGCGCAGCGTCCTTGGACTGCGTGCAGCCTGCTGCCGCTTTCCCTCAGTGCAGCCCGCTGCACGCTTCACCGCGACGAAGTCGCCAAGCCCCTCTTGGTATATCACCCCACGGGCGAGTCTCACCATCGCCGCAGCAGGCTGCGGACTCTTCAAAGCGGCAGCAGGCTGCCGCAGTCCAGGGACGCTGCGCGTCGAAATGCAGGACTTTCAGTTCTACATCGCAAGTAGTAGTCTGCAGCACGAAGGTTTCCCCACCCATCTGCGTTACCTGCCACGATCCCGCATTGCCCCTTCCCCACCCACCCACCGCCTTCACGTTCGCGTCCATGCACCTGAAACACCGCTTTCTCACCGCCCTTGTTGCGGCGGCGCTCGTCATTCCCATCACCCCCGCTCTCGCCGCCGACCCGGCCATCACCATCGAGGCGGGTGAGTATGACCGCACGAATACGATTGTCACCTTCCCCCTCGGCGACAAGTGGCATGACAGCACCCTCACCGCGAAGGAAGCAGACATCCCGGTGCAGGTGGATTCCGAGGGTCGCGCCACACTGATTCTCCCCGCGCTGGCGAAGGGCACCAGCCGCACGCTCACCCTCACGCCTGCCAGTCCTGTCAGTGGACCTGGCGCAGGCATCGACGTCGTACCTGGCGATGGCTCGCTCAATCTCATCGCAAAGCCCGCTACAAATACCTCCCCGCAGGTCAGCTCCCTCATCGCCACGTATCAAATGACCCCCGGCCCCGTGCCCGCCGGCACATCCGAGGCCTTTGCACATGGCGCGCATCTGCACCCGGTGTACTCGCCCAGTGGCAAGCTGCTCACCGCGAATCATCCGCCCGACCACCCACACCAGCGCGGCATCTGGATGTCATGGACGAAGACCGAGTTCGGCGCGGGGTATCCCGATTTCTGGAACATGGGCAAGGACAAGTCTGGCGAACTCACCGGTGAAATCCGATTCGACAAACTGCTGAACCACTGGGGCGGTCCCGTGCACGGCGGCTTCACCAGCACCCACCGCTGGCTGGACCACACCACGGGCGCTGAGCGTGACGTGTTATTGGAAACGTGGGATCTCAAGGCCTATCACACCATGGGACATCCTGATAGCCCGGAAGCCACTCCAGCGAACACCGCCGCCACCATCGCCTCTCCCGACGCGACTGGAAAAGGAAAGCCGCCTGGCATCTTCCTGCTGGACCTGACTTCCACCCAGGCAGTCAGCGGCAATGAACCGCTGAAGCTGCCGAAGTATCACTACGGCGGCCTCGGCGTGCGCGGCAGCGCCTTGTGGGATGCGGTGGACCAGGTAACCATGCTCACCAGCAGCGGCCACGACCGCAAGACCGGCGATGCCACGAAGGCACGCTGGGTCTGGCTTGGCGGCGACGTGGAGGGCACACCTACCGGCATCACCGTGCTCATCCACCCGGACAATTTCCGCTTCCCCCAGCCCCTGCGCCTGAATCCGAAGAACCCGCAGATTTGCATCGCTCCCTCTGCCGATGGCGACTGGGCCATCGAGCCCGGCAAGCCCCTCGTGCTGAAATACCGCATCGTCCTCATGGACGGAAAGGCAGATGCCGCGGAGCTGGAGCGCTTGTGGATTGACTATGCGCAGCCGCCAAAAGTGGACATAAAATGACCGTCAGCGCAAATCACTGGATTAGAGAGTGTTGTGCAACTGTTAGGTATTCGTTATTCGTGCTTTTCGTACCATCGTACGGTGTCCCCCCACCTCACTCAGGCAGGTGAAAGTCACACTATATTATAATATTATATAGACAAAAATTGTATAGAATGATGATGGCATGCCCGCCACCTATGCCATCGCATGGCATACGGCCTTTCAAGGAGCTGTTGCCCCACATGGCGTATGAGTGTCAGATTAGCGTCTGTCTGTATTGGCGCGTTTCGTGATTCTATCAGGCGCGGATTGCGAAGAATTTCGCAAACGGGTGCCACCTTGCGCGAAGCGCTTTTGAGTGCGTGCGAGAATCGCCGCTTTGGATGGGGAACTCCGGGTGCGGAGCATTGCATGTGCCACTCCACCTCATGCAGCGGCCTCCGAAGTCGCTCCCATACATGAGACAGGAGTGCGCAGCATGCCTGTCTCATTGGTGGCCGCCACCCCAAAGCGGTGATTCTCACCGCACTCAAAAGCGCTTCGCGCAAGGTGGTTGGTGAAGGGGTCTCCTCCAGCCGCGCAGCGCCATTCTAGTCACGAGACGATCGAGGTTTGCTACAATTCTTTGCTAACCTGACGCACACACCCCAGGCGAGACTTGCCGCACGCACTCCTTTTACATGCTAGATGAAAGCGGACCGAAGTCATTGGTTCGACATGCCTACGGTTCTCCATCCTTGGCGTGCACCGTAGGAGTGGCACCTGCGAATGACCCACGCTCATCAAGCGACATGAGAGATCACGTTGAGGAGCGGGAAGCGCAGGGGGCACGTACGATGGTACGAAAAGCACGAATAACGAATGCCTAACAGTTACACAACTCTCTCTAATCCAGCTTCTTGCTACAATAGGTCATTTTACCCCTGTTTTCCGCGGCAGCCGACCAAACCCCTCCAACCTCACTTGCCACACACCCCATCCGCGTGCATCTAGCACGCTCCTCATTCCCTTTTTCTCGTCCTTGCATGTCCCGTCAATTCCCTGCCAAACGTCTCGGTGTGCTCATGGTGGTGTCCGGCCCTTCCGGCTCGGGCAAGACGACGCTTTGCCGCAAGCTCGCGGATCTCGGCGAGGTGGTGTACTCCATCTCAGCGACCACGCGCGCTCCACGCCCCGGTGAGGCCCACGGGCGCGACTACTACTTCTTCTCCGAGGAGGAGTTCCTGGACAATGTGCAGCGCGGCGAGTTCTTCGAGCACGCGCGAGTGCACGGGAATCTCTACGGCACGCTGAAGACCTATGTGAAGCAGAACCTGGAGCGCGGCATCGACGTGGTCATGGACATCGATGTGCAAGGCGCGGCCCAGGTGCGCGCGTGTGCCGATGAGCTGGTACAGCGCTGCCTGGTGGATGTCTTCATCATGCCGCCCAATGTGGAAGCCCTGCGCGAGCGTCTCGCCGGACGCGGCACCGAGAGCGAGGAAAAGCTCTCCCTGCGCCTGCAGAATGCACTCACGGAAATCGAGCACTGGCATGAGTACAGGTACGCCCTCGTGAGTGACACGCGTGAACTGGACCTCGATCGCTTTCGTGGGTTGCTGCTGGCAGAGCGGATGCGGGTGGAGAGGTTGCTGGATTGAGTGAAACTCCGAATGCTATTGCGGCAGCAGCCCTCCAAGGAGCGGCTGCTTTAGCTGCCCCTCCTTGAGGAGGAGCTTCGCTCGCGAAGGGATTCCTCCTTCGTCGGGCTTCGCTAACGCGAAGTACGTTTCCTACCTCCTCCTCCGCAGCACCATCGCACTTACACCTGCCATCAGCAGCATGGCACGCGAAGGCTCCGGCACGCCCTCGATGGTGAGCCTCAGCGAACCGCCATCCGCCACGTTGGAGATGTTCCACACCAATCCACCCGTCAGCGTTGGCAGGTCGAGATTCGTACTCGCATCATCCGCACCGGTCCGCAGGTTCGCGCCTGTCGAGTAGCCATTCAGCGCGAGCACACCCGCCCAGTCCAGCAGGTCCCATGTGTCTCCCACCGTCGCCGTATAGCCCGCATCAAACGTCACCACGATGCGCGCGGCGGCATTCAAGGTGAGATCCTGGCCAATGACAATCTTGTCCGAGGTGGTGCTGTTCAAAATGGTGAGTTCCGTCACCGTGACCAGCGGTCCTTGCGAATCATCCAGAGGCGTGAGGGACAGCCCGCCATTGATGCTCAGCGTGCCCACACCCGTGCCCGCCGTATCGCCCGGTGAAATCTTCCCATACGTGAGGATGGTGGAAGCCTGCACCGTACCCGTCCCCGCCAGCGTGGTGCCGCGCGCATTCATCAGCACATCTCCCGTGCCGGTCCTGCCTACGCCGCCAATGCCGACCTGCAGCGTGCCGCCTCCCACATAGGTGTTCCCACTGTACGTGTTCGCTCCGGAGATAATCAGCGTACCACTGCCCGCTTTCGTGAGGCCGTTGCTGCCAGCGATCACCGCGCCGATGGTATTGTTGTTTGCATCGTTGGACCACACCACACCTTCCGCACTGCCAAAGTTGAGCGTACCCGCGCTCGCGTTGCTGGTGCCGCCGATGGCGCCATTGTTTGTGGAAAACATGACCCCACCGCTGGCCACGGTAAGAATCTGTCCGGCCCCGATATTGGAAGTGCCGCCGCTGGAGTGGCGCAGCGCATTCACCGTCGTGGGTCCGGCGATGGTGAGCGTGCTGGTGTTCACGTTGTGCGTAGCGCCAGCGGTGATGGAAGAGGCATACTCCGTCGTGATATTGAGACCCCGGATACCATTCGCCGTGTAGGTGGCGAAGGTGTTGGAGGACGGGCCGAACCCGTTGGTATTCGTCGCAGTCATCCAGGGCAGAATGCTGATTTCCGAGGAATCTGCTCCGCCTCCACCACCGAGGAGCAGCGAGCTTCCATTCCCCGCCAGAAACTTCGCCGTGACAGCCAGGGTACTGCTGCTCACGTAAACGGAGGCGCCCGCGCTGCGCTGCAGCGTAGTGACATTCAGCGTGGTGCCCGCCGTGCCTCCCGCACTCGAGAGAAACACATGGCTGTAGCCACTGCTGAAGCGCACCACATTCACATCATCCTGCACCACCGTGTTCCAGGTCCCATTGGAAGTCTGCCCGAAGTGGCGCAGAGTGCCTCCGTTGAAGGTGATGGTATTCCGCGTGAGCCGCTGGCCCGGATTGGCAGCAACACCTGAGCCGTTGCCCACGTGCACACTGCCTCCGGACTGGTTGGCACTGGAGAGCGAGCCATTGATGATGATCTCTGCAGCATCCTGCATCGTTCCACTCGTGAGGGTGAAGCTGCCCGTGTTGGATGCACCGATGCCACGATTCGCCACAAGCGTGCCGGTGAAGGTCTTCGTGCCCGTGATGTTCACCGCCATGAGTCCGTTGTTGGTGATCACACCACTGCCCGTGATGTTTCCACTGAGGGTGACGCCATTCACTCCGCTCGCACCACCACTGAAGGTGATGTCGTTGTCATTCGTGGTGATGGCGCCACTCAGCGTCAGGAAATCCGCACCACCAAGGCGCACCAACAGATCCGAGTTCAGCGCCATCAGTGCACTGACGGTATTCGTCGGTGCACCTGCCCCCGTGGTGTTGAGCTGGGCAGGCTGGGCTCCATTGTTAAAGATGAGGCGGAAGGTTTCCGCGCCGTTGTTCGAAATGGTGATGTTGCTGGGAGTGGTCGCGTTCGCGTCGCCGATATTCAGCACTCCCACCGTGATGTCCTGCCGGAGGCGGATGGTCTGCGCTCCGGCGATGTCGTTGTTCACATTCGCCACATCCCCGGCCACATTGGGGAAACCGGCGACCGCCCCTGTCCAGTTGCCGTTCACGTTCCAGTTGTACGTCGTGCCCGCCGCCGTCTGGTTCCAGGTGAAGGTCTCCGCACAGAGCGGTGGCACCAGCATTCCGGCGGCACAGACGATTATCCCTGCCGCCATGAAAAGGGCGGACGGAAGTTTGCGGCAAACGCGGGAAGATGAGGCACGACGGGCACAACAAGCCATGACCCATCCCCGAACTGCCCCAAGAACCCTTTTCTATCGAAAAGAATGAATCAGGCGAAATGCGATGCTCGCAGCGTTCCCAGGAGCGGCGACTTCAGTCGCTGATTGCCTCGCGCTTCGAGCGCGAGAAGCGGGCAGCTAAAGCAGCCCCTCCTTGATGGAAACATCCTCGAACCTTGATAACGCCACGTGGTGTATCACCCCATCCTATCCAAGGATGTCCGCACCACCTCGGCCAGTTGCCGGGCCGAGTAGGGCTTGCGCAGGAAGGTGCTGTTCGCTGCCTCGCGTAGACGGCGCGTGACCACCTCATCATTGTAGCCGCTGGTGTGAATGACTTTGAGCATGGGCTTCTCCCGCACGAGCAGGTCTGCCAGCTCCTGGCCGGAAAGCCCCCCCGGCAGGACGAGGTCCGTGAGGAGCAGCTCGATGTTGGCTCGCTCTTCCTTCCAGATTTCCAACGCCTTCACCGCAGTCACCGCAGTGAGCACCCGGTAGCCGTGATGCTCCAGCGTGAGCTGCGCCACATGCAGTAGCGCCTGGTCATCCTCCACCATGAGGATGCACTCCGTGCCACCGCGGATGGGTGGAGCCTCCGGTGCACTGACCTCGGCTGGCGAATTCGGCTCCACCGCCGGGAGGTACACTCGGAACATCGTGCCGCGATTCACCTCGCTGAGAGCTTCAATCCATCCGCCGTGCTGCTCCACAATGCCAAACACCGTCGCCAGGCCCAGCCCCGTGCCCTGCCCGCTCTCTTTCGTGGTGAAGAAGGGCTCGAAGATACGCGGCAGGTCCTCCGGCGCGATGCCCATGCCTGTGTCACGCACGGAAAGGCACACATACCTGCCGGGCTGCACCCCGGGATGCAGGGCGGCACGTTCCGCAGTCACCTGCACCTGCTCCAGGGATACGGCCAGCAACCCTCCTGAAGGCATCGCATCACGCGCATTGATGGCCAGGTTCATCAGCACCTGCTCCATCATCCCCGGGTCCGCGAGGATGAGCGGCAGCGCCGGGTCGAAGTGGGTCTCCAGCGCCACGTCCTCGCCCAGGAGTCGCCGTAGCAGGCGGATGGTGCTCTCCACCGTCTCAGCCAGGTCCAGATTGCGGGCCTTCTTCACCTCGCGACGGCTGAAGGTCAGCAGCTGTCGCGTCAATGTGGCGGCGCGTTCGGAGGCGTCCATGATGTCTCGCATGCCCTTCGTCACGCGCTCCGGCAGGCCCTTCGTGGCCATCAGCAGGGAGGTCTGGAGCTGGATCACGGCCAGCAGGTTGTTAAAGTCATGGGCAATGCCACCCGCCAGCAGGCCCACGGCTTCCATCTTCTGGGAATGCCGGAGCTGCATTTCCATCTCGCGATGCGTGGTGATGTCATCCGCCACGCCGGCCACGCGATAGACCCTGCCGTCTGTATCACGAATGGGAAAGGCACGGTCGTGAATCCACCGCACCGCGCCATCCGGTCGTGTGATACGGTATATCACATCATATTCACCCGTGGCCTGCATGGTCTGCGCCGCCTCCTGCACCACCGAACGATCCTCCTGGTGGATGGCCTCCATCCATGTGTGTGGGGACTGGTACAGCTCCGCGCAGGGCCGACCCCACACCTTCTCATAAGCGGGGCTCACATAGATCATCTGGCTCTTCGCGAGGTCGGTCAGCCAGAAAACCTCACCGATCGCTTCCGTCACCTGGCGGAAGCGCTGCTCACTGTCACGCAGCGCCGCCTCAGCTTGCTTGCGGTCGGTCACATCCTGACCGGTGCCCAGCACCTTCACGGGCCTGCCCGTCGCATCATATTCGACCGCACCACGACTGTGCACCCAGCGCACCTCACCATTCGGGCGGACGATGCGGTACTCAATATCGTAGGGCCGCAGCCCCGCGAGAGCCTCGGCGTAGTGCTTCAGGCAACGTTCGCGATCCTCCTCGTGAACGAGGGACACCAGATCCGCCAGCTTCATGCTGTGGTTTGGGCGGAGTCCAAAAATCCTGAAAATCTCCTCCGACCACACCGCCTCGTTCGTCGTCAGGTCGAGGTCCCAGTGCCCGATGCGCGCCATGCGCTGGGCCTCCTGCAGTCTCCGCTGGCTCTCTTGCAGCGCCTCATTCAGGCGCTGGAGCTCGGAAGCATCCCTCTCTAGTGTGGCATTCATTTCCTTCAACGAGAACCCCTTGGCATCCACTTGAACAACTACTCCCGGTGTATTCGTGTCAGACGCAACGAATCCACACAGGATGCCCCCGATTTGAAGACGGATTTACGAAAAAGCTTCACGTAAGCAGAACCTTACAGAGAATCGCGAACAGTGCCTCTCCGGTTTCCGAAAAAGAAGCTGCCCACCGGGTGCTTGGGATTCCTGCTGCAGCCTCACCTCCGGGGCACCCTGGTGAATGGCCGCTCGTGTGCTTTGCGAGCTGCCGGGTCCGGAGATATCACTGCCTGAAAGGATCACATGCCCCCCGGTGGGCAGAGTGCTTGGCCTCCTGGTTCAGGGGAGGCAGCTGCCCGTGCGGCGGCAATCTCACAGTCTTGGTCTCTGTGAAATCAAGCACACCGCACGGGACTGCTTGGTTTGGGGTTTGACTAAACCTCCGCCTAAATAGTTTTTACGATAGGACTTGTTTCCTTTGCGCCTTATAAGAAAAACTTATAAGCTATCTTATCATGGAACTGCGCCACCTTCGCTACTTCATAGCCGTGGCGGAGGCGCTGAGCTTCAGCCGGGCCGCCACACGTCTGCGCCTCTCGCAGCCTTCACTCAGCACCCAGATACGTGATTTGGAAACCGAACTTCACGTCAAACTTCTTGAGCGTGACCGCAGCAATGTCTCCCTCACTGATGCGGGCACCGTCTTCCTGAAGGAAGCTCGCAGCGTGCTCTCCCGGGCGGACAAGGCGGTGGCCCGCGCGCGTGAAGCAGCCGCCGGCATCACCGGCGAGTTGCGCATCGCCACGGTCGATTCGCTCACCATCAAGTTCCTTCCCGTCAGCCTCACGCGCCTGCATGTCTCCACACCCACGGCTCGGGTGCACGTGCAGGAGCGCGCGCCCTCCGAGCAGCTTCCCCTGCTGCAGGCGGGCAAGCTTCACGTAGGCTTCGTGCCCATGCACTTTGCGCGGCTCGCGGCCGGTCGCGGCTTGGGAAAGGTGAACATCATCCGCTGCCCGCTCGCCGTCATGATGTCCGCCGCGCACCCGCTGGCCAAGCAGTCCGGCCTCCACCTGCTCGAGCTCGCGGACAGCACCTTCATCCACATCACCATGTTCGGCTCGGATGCCCAACGCATGTGGACCGAGGAAATCTGCGAGAGCATGGGCTTCGTTGCCCGCATCGGCTCGAGCGCCAGCACCGTGGATAATCTGATGAGCCTCGTATCCGCCGGCGCCGGCGTGATGCTCATCCCCATCGTGGCACAACGCCCGGAGACCCCCGGCGTCGTGGTCATCCCCCTGCTGGACCCCGGCCTCGATTACGAACTCCACATGATGTACAACGAGAAGTACCCGTCTGACCTGCGGGATACCTTCATGGACATCGTGAAGGAGGAAGTCGCCAAGCTGGGCCCGCTGTACTCTCCGCTGGCGGAAGGCAACACAGCGCCGAGAAGCAACCACAAGCGCAAACGCAGCGGGAATGGCAACCACGGCGGCACCGGTGATGGCTCTGACGACGGTGCCAGTGATGGCAGCCATCGCCATGCTACGAGCGCGGCTGGGAAGTGAAGTTTGCCCAGCGAGAGGTGCCGACCGTTCTCCAACCGACATCATCTACCAAAGAAAAGTTCTCCTGCCACGTGATGCCCAAAACATCACGCATTCGCTTTTCTCACCGCCATCCCTTTGCTTCCCGCTATGAGACGAGTCCTTCCCTGGTCCGCACTCACGCTGGCGTTCTTCTACTGCGCCCAGGCGACTCGAGCACAGACTCCAGACTTTGTGCGAGAGAACTCCTCCGCCCAATTCCAATCCGCCGTGGGTGAGGCCCGCCCCCTTGCTCTCCTTCCGCCACGCATACAGGCTGCGGATGGAAAAGTAACCCTGTGGGCCGACTATCAGAACACCAGCACGGACGCAGTGCCCCTCTACCTGGTCAATCGCTCCGGAGAAGATCTCGTACTCGATTCGCAGGACAACGACCTCTACATCAAACTGGAAACCACAAAGGAGGACGGGACCTGGACACGAGCACAGGGCGCCCTTTTTAGCTGGTGCGGCAACAGCTACTTCCCCGTGGCACTTCCGGCGGGCCATTACTTTGAGTTCCGGGGGTATCGCTCGCCAAACGGCACGAAACGACCGGTGAGGTACGCCTGCTATGGCAGGCGAAACATCATCTCAAACACCGGCGAGGGACTCATCTCTCCAGACGACCTCAGGGCCGCCAGGGAGGACTCCATGGCAGAGCGCACATGGGCCGTGCCCAACTCCGTGTTTTTTCCCATCTACAAGCCAGTCTGGACCTATGCTCCTCACGCACCTCCCGAGGTGAGGACGAACTACTCGCTGTTTCTCGATACTCTCCATCTGCTGCCGCTGATGGCGCGAGATGAGCGCCTCCTCGCTGTGGTCGCGCGCGCGAGAGAGACCCTTGCTGCTGTGCCTGCCACACCCGACACGCAGGCTGTCCTTCAGGAAATCGACAAGGTACAGGCCCACCAGTGGCCCTCGGGCTCTCCTGCATCCCCACCACTCGCACAGCTCTGCTTTCAGCGACTCTACGACCCTGCAAACACCACCGGAGGCAGCAACACCATTTCCGAGTACGCGGCCTGGCGAGTCCTCTCCATCGAGGCTCGGGCACTGCCTTCGCCCCATGCAGGGTTGGAGCAAAGCGACCTGAGCCAGTGGAGACCCCTACTCGCTCAAGCGCAGCGAGCGCTGGAAGATGCCTCCACTCCCAAACCCATCGCCCATGCCGCTTCGCTTATCCTGGGCTCGCCCGGTGTGGTGGACCCGCTGGTCGGAGACGCCACCGTCATTGCCTGGTTGCAGTCCCCGCATCAGGAACTGCAAAAACTCGGTGTCCAAGCCCTGGCAAGACGGGAGCAGCACGCGCTATTGCTCTACATCGCCCGAGGCCTCAGCCCCCAGGCGCAGCTCGACGTTTTGAGGGTTCTGGGAGCTACCGGCACTATCCGGGCCATAGGCCATAAAGGCACGGAAACTGTTCCAATCTCGGAGGCGGAAAGACAATTCTGGGCCCACTGTTTCGAGACCCAACCTTGGGATTTCCTCCTTCAGGCGAGTTACAACGATCGCGTCTTCCTCATGGGAGACGCCGTTCGCCTGCCTCTGAAAGAACTCCTCGTACAGGAAGCAAAGACTGGCGCCTCAGCACCGAAGGACTTTCACCTCGACAAGAAACGAGCACAAACGCTTCGGCGTGCCCTGCAAGTCCTGGATGAATTCCAGCAGGTGGAAGACAATGCCCTCTTCCAGAAATTGACGAAGCATCGCGGCCTTGTCTCCGAGCGCGTCAACTTGATGACAGGCGGAGGGTTTGACCAGGACGTTTCCATCGTCGCGCAGACAGCGACCCATATCTTGAAGCGGCGCACCGAAGTCACGCAGCAGGCAGGGCGCTGACGCATCCTGCATCCAGCCAGCTCTGGATGGAATGCACTCCACGTTTGTCTCCACCCTACTTTTCAGGTGCCACCCGCGCGCGGTCCCGCTGTACTCTCCGCCGGCGGATGACACCTCCTCAGCAAAGCATCCCTACGGTTACAAACCATTCCAAACGCGCGACCAGCAAAACGACCTCGTATGTATTGTAAACGGCATTGTAAAAATGTGCAGGGGCTACGCGAGTTGCAATCCTCATCCCAAGGAATAGCTGGCAGACTCGTGATGCTGAAAACGATGAGCATCCTCAAGCCCATGACAACATTTCGTACATCCGATCGCAAAGGATCATTCTTGAGTCTGGCAACAGCAACCACCCTGGCACTCTGCTTTTTCGTCTCCGCCGAGCCAGCGGAGCCAAAACCGATCTTCGAAAACCCGTCTGCAAAATTTTTTTCCATGGCAGGTGATCCACTCCCCATTTCAGCACTGCCCACACAGGTGCAGGCTGCGGAAGGCAAGCTGACGCTCTGGGCGGACTACGCCTCTGCAGACCAGACGTCGGCGCCCCTCTACCTCGTGAACCGCACCGGTAAGGACCTCGAACTCGAAGCGCAGGAAGGCGACTTGCGCATCAAGCTGGAGTTCAAAAAGGAGAACGGTGCGTGGACTCGGGCGCAGTCTCACATCCACAGCTGGTGCGGAAACAGTTACGTCACGGTTCAGTTGCCGGCGAACCAGTTCTTCGCGCTGCGTGGATACCGGGCGGCGAAGGGCCAGCAGCACGCAGTGCGCTATTCCATCTATCGAGGCCTGAAGCTCACTTCCAACACTGGGGAAGGCCTGGTCTCACCCGACGACATCGAAGTGGTGGAAAGGGACATCCTCACCATGCTAAAGATTCCCCATACCATCATCGGCACCTTCTGGACTTATTCACGCGGAGACAGAAGTCCCTCGGCCTTGAACGAGTGCATGCCGGTGCTCCGCATCCTGCCGCTGTTTGAGCGCAACGCAGTACTCCTCGAGGAGGTGAGGGATTTCCGACGTGCCGTTTCCGCTGTTCAGCCAGCGACCGCGGAGACAGAGGCAGCTCTCCAGAGCATTGACAAGGTGCTGTCCCACCCGTGGTCCTCAGACCCTTCAGTGCCCATCACTGAACTGTGCATCCAGCGCGTTCTGAATGCCCCGGATGCTCACCCGGGAATCCGCGACATTCCAGAGACCCTGGCGTGGAACATTCTCATGGATACCGCCACCGCCATTTCTCCCACGCAAGTCCCAGGAGAGCTGCCGGATGATCTCAAGAGATGGCAGCCCGTGCTGACGAGGGCGGAGCAGTTGCTGGGGCAACCGGAGACCGCACCGGCGATGAGAAAGGTCCTCCTGAACATCCTCGCTTCCGGCGGAGTGGTGGAACCATTGGTGTCGGACACCACGGTGCTCGCGTGGGTCAAGTCACCGCACAAGGAACTTCAGATTCCCGGCGCTCAGGCATTGCTCAGACGTGGCCAGAAACTACAGCTCTTGCAACTCGCGCAGGATCTCCCGCCCCAAGCCCAGATATCCGTGCTTGTCGCCCTGGAGCGGGAAAAGGAGAGTATCAGATTTGTTCCCGTTGCTCTGCAATTTCCGAGTGAAGAGGAGCGGTACTGGACCCATTGCTTCAGCACCCAGCCCCTGGAATCTGTCGCCGCATTGCCGCGGGGAGCGTTTTTTGCGGGAGACGCAGCCCGCCTTCCTTTGCGCGAGTTTCTCATCAAGGAGGCAAAACGAGGGATGGCTGCAGGGGCGGATTTCCCCCTGGACCCGCAACAGGCAGAGCTTCTCACCCTCGCTGTCCAGTTTCTGGACAGGTTCAGCAATGCGGAGGATGACGACCTCCTGCGTGACCTGACCAAACATCGCGGCACGCTACGGAACACCTTGGATGTCACAGCCGTCGTAGCCGCGAAGGCGCAAGAAGTCCTCGACCAGCGCGCTGAGTACTTGAAAGCCTCGCGGCGCTGAGAGGCTGGATTCGTTGTCGCACCTGCCCGAATGAGAAAGGTGCCTCTCGTCGTTGCACTTTTCAGGTGCCACCGGCGCGCGGTCCCGCCATACTTTCCGCATGACCCCTGCCCCGTTGCGGCTCGCTTTTCTGCTCACGTTTTCTTCCGGCCTCGCTTCCGTGGGCCTGCTGCCTGCTCCCCTCACTGCGCAGGAGCCGCCGCCTGCCGCCGCCGCCAAACCCGCTGACGACCCGGCCTATGCCCAGCTGGAGCTGCTCACGCGCGCCATGGAAATCATCCGGCAGAACTACGTGAACGAGAAGGAAGTGAGCTACGAGAAGCTGGTGGAAGGCGCGCTGGAGGGCATGCTGCGCAAGCTGGACCCGCACTGCGAATACATGGGGCGCTCCCTCTTTGAGGAGATGCAGCAGGAGCAGCGCGACACCTCGGAGGGCGTGGGCATCACCATCGCCCTGCGGGAAGGCACCCTGACCATCATCACCGTGCAGGAGAATGGTCCTGCCGCGAAAGCCGGTGTGCAGCCCAATGACCAGATCATCCGCATCGGCGAAGTGCTTACGGACAGCATGAGCACCATGGAGGCCGTGCAGCACCTGAAGGGAAAAGCCGGCGAAGCCATCCGCATCACCGTGCGCCGCCCGGGCACGAAGCAGTTCCTCGATTTCAACCTCGTGCGCCAGGCGCTGCATGAGAGCTCCGTGCGGGATGCCATGCTGCTGCATGACCGCCTTGCCTCGCCTTGGAAGATTGGCTACGCACGCATCACCGAGTTCACTCAGAACACACCCAAGGACCTCAGCAACGAGCTGGACAAACTGGAGAAGGAGGGCATGCAGGCTTTCATCCTCGACCTGCGCAACAACCCCGGCGGCCTCATCGATTCTGCTGTGGGTGTGTGTGGTGAGTTCCTCCCGCCCAACACCGTCGTGGTCACCACGGAGGGCCGTGTGGCCTCGCAGAATCCCCCGCCCTACCGCACGCCACCGCGCGAGGGCAAGGCGCTGCGCAAGTATCCCATGGCCATCCTCATCAATCAGGGCAGCGCGAGCGGCTCCGAACTCGTGGCCGGCGCCCTGCAGGACCTGAAGCGCGCCATCATCGTGGGCACCACCAGCTTCGGCAAGGGCTCCGTGCAGACCATCCTGCCCATGAAGAACGGCGCCGCCATGCGCCTCACCACCGCGAAGTACTACACCCCCGCGCACCGCACCATTCACGAGAACGGCGTGGAGCCGAACATCGTCTCCTCCCTCACCAGCGAAGAGGAGGGCAAGATCATGCAGTGGCGCGCCGATACCTCCAGCGGTGAGGCTCGCGGACTGGACCTGGCAAAGCTCGGCGACCGCCAGCTTGAGCGTGCCACGGACGTGCTGAAGGGCGTGCTCGTGTACCAGCAGTTTGAGAAAGGCGCAGCACCCGCCGCTGCGGCAACCACCACCCCCACTCCACCTGCTCCCGGGAAGCCGGGCGAGCCCAAGCCTGCCACCCCGAAGGCCGCTCCTGCCCCCAAACCCAAGCCCGTGACAGTACCCGACAAGATTCCGCCACCCGCCGCCACACCGGCGCCCACGCCCGGTCTTTCCAGTCCTGCGCCCGCTGCGGCGCCGACGCCGGCACCTGCTCCCAGCTCTGCGCCTTCCCCCACTGCCACGCCGCCCAAGGACGAGAAGAAACCCACTCCGCCGCCCACCGAAGGTTGAGCTCATCCGAAGAGGCCGCGCCGAGCGCGCAGCCTGCACATTTGTTTCTTTCTCGTTCAAAGTCGCACTCTCCGAAAAGACCCGCGTCACACACGCGTTACCCAAACCCTGCTATGATCCGGTCGCTGCTCACCACCACCACCCTGCTCGCTCTTGCCTCCACTTCCCTGCTGCATGCGGAGGAATGGTCCCGGTTCCGTGGCCCCAATGGCAACGGGGTGGGTGATGCCAAGAATCTCCCCGCCACCTTCACCGACGAAAACACCGCCTGGTCCGTGAAACTCGGCAAAGGCTGGTCCTCTCCCGTGCTATGGCAGGACAAGGTCATCGCCACCGTGGAGACCGATGGCGGCCACCGCGCCGTGGTCTGCCTCAGCGCCGCGGATGGCAAGGAATTGTGGAAGCACGAAGAGACCTTCCAGAGCCACCAGCAGCACAAGTTCAACTCCTTCGCCTCCAGCTCTCCGTTCGTCGATGCGGACCGCATCTACATCAACTGGACCAGCGGCGACTCCGTGGCCGCACTCGCGCTGGATCACAACGGCAAGCTCCTCTGGCGCCGCGACAATCTCTCCCCCTATGTGCATGAGCACGGCTCCGGCTGCTCCGCGATTGTGGCGGATGGCGTGATGCTCGTGCGCTCCGAATTCTCCCTGGAGAAGAACGGCAAGAGCCTCGCCACTCCCGAGCAGGTCGACTGGAAGCCCAGCCTGCTGGGCCTCGACACCGCCACTGGCAAGACCTTGTGGAAAATTGACCTGCCCCACACCCTCAATCCCTACAGCACCCCCGTGGTGCGCGACGTTCCCGGCGGCAAGAAGGAATTCATCGTGGCCAACACGACCAGTGGTGTGATGGGATTGGATACCAAGACCGGCAAGATCAACTGGCAGCACAACCCCGGCCTGCGCCAGCGCAGCGTCGGTTCCTTCGTCCTCGCGGACAACATGCTCTTCGCGGCCTTCGGCTCCGGCGATGGCGGCAAAGAAAGCGCCCTGCTGAAGCTCGGCAACGGCAAAGCCGAGGAAGCCGGCTCCATCATCAAGAACATCCCTTATGTGCCCACGCCCCTCCTCATCGGCGACCGTCTCTACATGCTGAAAGACGGCGGCATCCTCACCTGCCTGAAGTGGCCCTCCGGTGAAGAAGTGTATAGCGAGCGCGTGGTCGGCGGCAGCGGCGGCAGCACCAAGTACTTCGCCAGCCCCGTGGCAGCCGATGGAAAAATCTTCTGCTGCTCCCAGACCGGTGAAGTCGTCGTCGTGAAAACCGGCGACAAATTCGAAATCCTCGCCGCCAACAAGCTCGACAGCCCCATCAACGCCACCCCCGCCATCGGCCACGGCCGCATCTACGTGCGCACGCAGGACTCGTTGTATGCGATTGGCGCAAAGACACCGGTGCTACCGTAACACGTTCCTGTCAGAAGCCGAAGGCCCTGGACTGCGGCAGCCTGCTGCCGCTTTGAAGAGTCCACAGCCTGTTGTGGCGATGGCCGCTACCTCCAAGCAACTTCGCTCGTCGAGGGATGTTCTTCTTGAAGCCGCTGCCTGAAGGGCAGCAGGAGCCCAGCCCAGGGTTAAGGAGCCTTAGCGACTGACACCCTGGGTATGCACCAAAAAGATGCTCGACCCTGAAGGGGTCGCGGAGACGTGATGTGCGCAGTGGATGAGCCTCTCACCTAGTACCAGCCCGCCATAGTCATGCCCTCAACCTATCGTCGCCTCATCACCGCTTACTGCGACGCACACGGTGTCACCATTCCGCCGGGCTTTGGGCGAAACACCCCTAGCCGCTTCGCCATCATCCGAGCAGACACCTCCCCTCCCAAGCTTGTTGCCGTAACGTGGTTCAAGCAGGAGGATGTGCACTATTACATCGACCGCTTTCTAAAACCGGAACTGGGAGAGTCCTTCATGCAATCGATCCGCATCTTGGATTTCAAGGAAGGCTGCGAGCTTGTTGATGAAGGAGGCGCTCGATTCAAGAAGGGGGCTGCGTTTATCCAAAAAGATCCGCCCTCACAATAGCATCAAGCGGCGGCACGCCACGAATGGCCTACCCCAAGGAGCGGCGACTTTAGTCGCTGACTTTTCGCGCCTGAAGCGCGAACCCAATGGCGGCTAAAGCCGCCGCTCCTTGCCGAGCCCCTTGCGTCTTCTCAAGACGCGACGCTCATCATCGTCATTGTCCACAACCGCTTCACCGTTTACGGTGCGTTGGTCACTGGTTTCCTATGCACCCCACCGAATCTGCCGCGAGAGTAATCGGAGGCATGTTCCAATCCACGGTGGTCATTGGCCCTTGTTGGGACCGACTCTCTGACGAAAAACGAGGCCTGCTGATCCGAATGTGGCAACACTTCATCCAGCAAAACCCCGCGAGCGCCGCGGAGAACATCATGAACTCCCTCTCGTCCCATCCAGACCTGCAGGACGCATGGAACGCATTGAGCCCTTCACTCCAGCAGGTTCGCGGAAACGTCATACGCGTGATAGCCGCCAATACGACTGCTCGTTGACCCCAAATCTTTCCTGCGCCATGACGCCCATCACCGGCTACCACCTCATCACCCCGGAAGACCTCTCGTGGCGGCCCTCCAACCAGATGCTCATTCCCAATGCGGACTACCTGGAACGCACGGGCAGCCAACTCCTCGGGGCACGCCTCTGGCGTCTGCCGCCGAAAAGCGCCAACACCTGGCACAAGCACATCTGCGCGGAGGAGTTCTACTTTGTCCTCGAAGGCACCGGCCGCATCCGCATCGGTGAAGACACTGTCACCGTGCCCAAGTACGGTGCCGTTCATGTCGGCCCCGAAATGATGCGCCAGGTCTTCAACGACACCGATACCGAAACCCTCTGGCTCATCCTCGGTGCCCCGGACAATGAACTCGCCCCCGGCGAGAAGTTCGACATCAAACGCTTCTGGCCCGAGGACCCCAAGCAACTGCCCAGGGAACTGGAAGGCGTGAACTGGCCGCCATCACCCCAAGGAGGTTAGGCGTCCTCGCCTGACAGTGGGCGTTAGGCTTTCCAGCCTGACCGAACATCTGCCTCAAGCTCCACAACCCCAAGTGGCCATCCCCCGCGTAACTACGCAGACTGCTTCCTCACATTCTTCCATCTGGATTTCCCCAAACAGTTCGTCCACTTTCGTCGCCTCCGAGGAGTAAGAACACCTGCCCATGCCCCCTACCAAAGGACTCAGCGTCATCGCTACGATCGAAGCCCTCAAGGGAGCGCTCGTCCTGCTGGCAGGCTTCGGCCTGCTGGCTCTCATCCACCACGATGTGCATGCCGCCGCCGAGTCCCTCGTGCACCGCTTCCACCTCAATCCCGCGCACGAGATTCCCAAGGTCTTCATCCAGGCCGCCGGCACCGTGAATGACTCCCGCATCTGGTTCCTCGCTGGTTGCGCTGCCGCCTATGCCACCGTGCGTTTCATCGAAGCCTACGGCCTCTGGAAGGCCCGCCGCTGGGCCGAGTGGTTCGCCGCCATCAGCAGCGGCATCTACATCCCCCTCGAACTCGCTGAACTCGCCCACGGCATCACCTGGCCCAAGGTGACTATCCTCGTGGTCAATGTCATCGTGCTGGTGTACATGGTCTACCTGTTGATCCAAGGCAGGAAGAATCACCGGCGAACGACATGACATGACGTCCCTGAGACAGCTCGCGACCAAGCTGTTCCGCCGTGGTGCGAAGCCACTGGACAGCTACATTCGCTACCTGTTTCGCGGTGGAAGATACTTTCTTCTTGCCCGCTATTCCGGCGACTACACCGCGGAATCCGTGGAACAGATGGAGCGGGAAATCCTCGCCGCGCTCCGCAAGAGACCAGCCGAAGGCCTTCTCATGGATTTCTCCGGTCTCACCTACACTTGGGGTGACGACCTGCTTCGGCCCCTGAGTTTTCATCCCGAGGTTCCCGCACTCGATTCGGAGGAGTATGCGTCCGTCGACTTCAAATCGTTACGCCCCTTTCCAGTCGCCTACATCGTGACAGACCGCAATCGCGAGGGCTTCACCTCATTGATTGCCCACGACCCATGCGACACCACTCCCGAAGAAGTCCTGTTCAGATGTCAGAACGACGCTGTCCAAGCACTTCACGAGGCTCTGGATAAGGAAGGATGCGCCAGACCATATCCAAGTCTCGAAGAGCAACGCCACGCGCCGCGCCCCACCTCCCGGATCCAGTGCCGCAAGTGCCCGGCCATGATTCTGGAAGCCACCGCAGCAGAGTACCACGGGACATGTCGCAAATGTGCCCGCACCAAGGGATACCGAAACAGGCTGAAGCAGTTCGTGTCATTCGCCCAGGTGTGCCTCTTGTTTCCATTCCTTGTCATCGGCACTCCCTTTCTTTTGCTATTCATGGGACTTCAATGGATGTGGAGAACCTGGCGTTTTCCTTTCGATAGGAGTGCCATGCTTCTGAAAATCCAGCATCGGATTCCGAATCGCAAAGAAGCTCGCTCCTTCTTGAGAGGCGTGATTCATGGCTACTGGTCATCCGCGCCGGATATGTCCGTCATGGACCCAAGCCCGTACTCTTGCGGCATGAATGACGGTGGCCGGCTCCGGCGCGGTGAGATTTCGCCTTCAGAGATTCCCACCGGATGCCGTTTCCGGTATTCTCGTGGCACAGCAGATGAGCACTGAGAATCCATCAGCCGGCAACCATCACTCCCATCGGGTGCCATGCCGGAAGTGCCCAGCCATGATTCTGGAAGCCACCGCCTCCAGATACCGGGGATACTGCGCCAACTGCTACCGCTCCCATGGCCTGCGCGCCTGGCTGGTGAAAATCGGGCAGTTCATCGGTGCGATGATCCTACTCGTCTTTTTCCTTCTCTCCCTGCCGTTCATGCTGGCGTGGCTTTCCATCCAGAAAGCCATTCGAACGCGACGATTCCCCTTCGACCGGCCTTCACTCCTGGCCGCTATCCAACACGTCCACCCCAACGACAATGATGGCCGATGCTACCTGAAGGGCGTGATCGACGGATACTGGGAGGCATCTCCCAAGAGACGCTTCCACATAATAGAATCGGCCTATGCCTATGGATGCGTCGATGGCGAAAAGCTCCGTCGGGGCGAAATCGACGTGTCTGACATTCCCTCTCATCGCAGCCCCTTTCTGCCACCAGCACATATACCCGGAGCCAGATACCGCACAGGCGAGGCCAGCCATTCCCAGCCTGGGCCGCACACCTTCACACCATCCACTTCGTGACTTCGGACAATCCATCAACGCGCGAAGAAGAGCCTTCCGCTCCCCGTGCTGAGAAATGGTCCACCATCTCCAATTTCCTCAGCTGGCTCATGCTTTTGGCCACGCTCGTTTCACTCTCCATCCCACCTTCCGACAAAGTGAGCGGTTCAGGCTTGTTCTACGTCAGGATTGCTCCCGCCATGGTGGGCGCTATTTTCCTTCTCATCTCGGCCATCCGGTCTCGCGGTATAGCGCGCCTCATTCCAATCCTCGGACTGGGCATCGTGGCATTCATTTTCTTCATTCTGCTCCAGACCGTTCACTCCGACTGACTGTCTCTACTCCCCCCTCGTCTCCACTTCCTCCGCCCCCTTCACCTTCATCAGCGCCATCACCATGAGCAGCACCGCGCCTGCCAGATAGGCAATCGCAAATGCCGGTGCAGCAGTGAACCAGGCAAAGTGATTTTCCACTCCGGCAGGCGTGAGCTTGTAGGAGTGAATCAACCCCACGGCGGAAAACAGCGCCGCCGCCGCGAGCCACATCGCCGCTGCCTTGAACTTGCGATCAATCACAAACGCCATCACCGCCGGATAGATCACGGAGGTGATGAGGAATCCCTGACTCAGCGCGATCACACCGTACACATAGAGATTCGGCGCAAACTTGTCTGCTGTGCTCGCGAGGTCGGTGCCCGCCACCCGCAATGTCGTCTCCACCTGCACCAGCAACCACGCTGCCAGCGAGGGAATGAGCCCCATGGCCACGGCCAGTGCGTGCGGTCTCGGGCTTGCCTGAAATGCCTGTGCCGTCATCACAATCCCAATCCACAGCAGGATGCCCAGCGTGGCCTCCAGCGGCACCACCTGTAGCACGTGTCCCGCCGCACCCAGCAGCGCGAGCGCGCAGATCACGACACCATTCATCCACGAGTACGCCCAGCGTGCCCCCATCGCCTTCCAACCCGGATGCCCGATATATAACGTCGTAGCGAAGGGACTGCCCAAGCACGCGGATACGATGCTGCCAATGCCATTCGCCACCAATGAGGGCGCGGTATCATACTTGTCTCCCGCCGCCTCCGCGCTCTCCAGGCATTGCAGCGAGCCGATGATGTTGAACAGCCCCATGGGGAAAATCACCGCCATGTAGCTCCAGCCCACCTCCGAAGTGAGGAATCCAAACAAATCGCCGCCCGACCAATGCGGCAGATGAAGTCCAATCGGCTCCACCTTTCCCGACGCCCAGTCCGGCGCCAATCCCAGCGAGCGCAACACCCACGCCAATGCCGTGCCCAGCAACACCGCAACAAATCCCGCCGGCAATCCCAGAGGTAGCTTCAGCCTCGCGGCATAACAAAACAAAATCAGCAACATGGGCAGCACGCCCACCGCAGGCATGGCAAAAAGCTGGAACACAAACCCCATCGCGATGAACGTCACCGCAATCCCCGCCAGCGAGGACAGCAGCGCCGCACGCGGCGCATGCGCCCTCAGCGCCCGGCCAAACGCCGCACCGATGAATTCCATCACCCCGCTGATGAAGCACGCGAACAGGCCCGCCTTCCATGCGAGCGACGCATCCCCTGTCTGACGGTAGATGGGCGCCATGATGAAGACAATGTAGGCGAAGAGGCTGACCGTATTGATGCCGTACGGCATCGCTGTCACATCATCTCGTCCTTCGCGTTTCGCGAGCCGCCACGCCTGCCATGCGTAGAAGAAATTCCCCACCAGGATGGACACCGCCGCACCCGGCAGAATCTTCGAAGTCACCTCCCCATGCGTCATCCCGCACAGCACGGGACACAGATGATAAATCAGTAGGAGCTGCAGCAGGTTGTCGACGAAGAGCCCAAAGAACCCGTCGAAGTCACCCTTGGTGACGCGGAGGAGACTGGGAGTGGATGAGGAGACTGAGGCGGCCATGCGAGGGAAGATGAAAGCAGGATGCGTGCGAGCTGGCAAAGAGTGCCGCTGCTCCGCACGATCATTGAATCAATTCTTGAAACTCCGCTTCGGTCAGCACTTTTACACCAAGCTTCGTCGCCTTCTCCAGTTTGCTGCCCGCCTCCTCTCCCGCCAGCAGATAGCTGGTCTTGCTGCTCACACTGGAGGAGACCTTCCCTCCGTGGGAGCGGATGATATCCGCCACCTCATCGCGCCCCTGGCTCAAGGTGCCCGTGATCACCCACGTAGTGCCTGCCAGCTTGTCACTGGCGCGGTCTTCCTTGGGATTGGCAAACTGCAATCCTGCCGCGCGCAGGCGGTCAAGACGCTCTACATTCTTCTCCTCGCGGAACCAGTCATGGATGCTCTGCGCCACGATGCCTCCGATGTCCTGCACCTTCAGCAGGTCCTCCATGGAAGCCGCTGCCAGTGCATCGATGGAGCCGAAATGTTCGACCAGCGAGCGAGCTGAGGACGCGCCCACCTGCGGTACTCCCAAGCCAAACAGCAACCGCCACGGCGGCTGGGCCTTGCTCTCGGCAATGCCCTTCAGCAGGTTCTCGATGCTCTTCTTCCCCTGACGCTCCAGCTTGCCGAGCGCCTCCTCATTCAAGTCATACAGGTCCGGGATGTGATGCACCAGGCCGATGTCCACGAGCTGCCCCACCACCTGCTCACCGAGCCCACGAATGTCCATCGCGCCACGATGCGTGAAGTGCTCCACGCGCCGCTTCACCTGCTCCGGGCAGTCACTGTTGGGGCAGCGGATGGCCACCTGTCCCTCATCCTTGCGCACCGGCGTGCCACACACCGGGCACTCCGTGGGCACCGGCACCGGCGTTTCGTCGCCCGTGCGCTTGTCCTTGCTCACCGCCACCACGGCCGGGATGATTTCACCCGCCTTCTCGATGGTCACGAAGTCACCCACACGGATGTCCTTGCGCTCAATCTCCTCGAAGTTGTGCAGCGTCGCGTTGCTCACCGTGCTGCCGCTGAGGAAAACCGGCTCCAGCCTCGCCACCGGCGTAAGCGCACCCGTGCGCCCCACCTGGATGTCCACGGCGAGCAGCTTCGTCTCTGCCTGCTCCGCCGCGTACTTGTAGGCAATCGCCCAGCGCGGCGCCTTGCTCGTGGAGCCGAGGTCCCGCTGCTCCGCAAAGGAATCCACCTTGATGACCGCGCCGTCCGTGTCATACGGCAGCTTCCGGCGACGCTCGTCCAGTTCATGAATCACGCCCAGCATCTGCTCGATGCTGTCGCAGTCCCAGAGCAGTTCCGCCTTGGGCAAGCCCGCCTCTTTCAGGAGGTCATAGATCTGGCTCTGCGATTGCAGCTTCGCCTCACCATGGTCACCCATGCCGTAGAAGATCACGCTCAGCGGTCGCTTTGCCGCATCACGGGGGTCGAGCTGCTTCAGCGAGCCTGCGGTGGAATTGCGTGGATTCGCAAAGCGCGGCTCACCCGCCTCTTCACGTTCCTGGTTCATCTTCTCAAACTCCGCGCGGTTCATGTACACCTCGCCACGCACTTCAAAGGTCTGCGGCACATGCTTCGGCAGGCGCAGGGGCAGCGAGCGGATGGTCTTGAGGTTTTGCGTGATGTCATCCCCCACGCGACCATCACCGCGCGTCACGCCGTGTTTCAGCACGCCGTTTTCATACCTTACGGAAACCGCCACGCCATCCACCTTCGGCTCGATGGTGCACTTGATTTTCTCCCGCCCCAGTCCCTTTTGTAGTCGTGCGTAGAACTCACTCAGCTCCTCCTCGGAGTACGTGTTATCCAGGCTCATCATCGGCACTCGATGCGTGATCTGAGCAAACCCTTCCAGCGGGGCACCACCCACACGCTGGGTAGGCGAGTCCGGCGTGATGAGTTCCGGATGTTCCTTCTCGATGTCCTGCAGCTCACGCAGGAGCTGGTCAAACTCACGGTCGCTGATCTCCGGCGCCGCCTGCTGGTAGTAGAGGCGGTTGTGGCGCTCAAGTTCAGAGCGCAGGTGTTCGGCACGCTTGGCTGCGGAGGTCTTGTCCTTATCCTTGTCCATACGGACAGGATTAGCAGGGGCAGGTCAGGGTTCGCAAGGCTGCTTTTGTTTCAACCGGATGCCCGGCATGCACAGAAGCACCATGCCTGCCAGCGAGCCGATGATCCCACCCGACGCATCTGCCAGCCAGTCTCCCAAATCATTGCCACTCCGGTTCGGAATGAAACTCTGGTGAAATTCATCAAACGCCCCCACGAATGCCGCGAAAAGCAGCACCAGCAGCGCAGTCTTCAGCACACTCCGGGCAGGATTTTTCAGTCGCAATCCCACGAAGAGACAGAGCGACCCCAGCGCGAAATACCCGACATGATAGACCTTGTCGCGGTTCTCGAACTCGGGGCCCGGCGGCTGCAACGCGGACTGGTTGGACAGCAAGAACAGCGCGACAAACCAAATGGCGACAGCTGTGAACCAAAGACCGGGGCGGCGAAGCATGAGAGACCAAAAATCTCGTAGCAGAGCGGCCCCCACGCAAGCGGGGCACCGAATTTTGACGCTTTTTCCCCCTCACGGAGCCAAATTCACCGCCCTTCGGGGTTACGCCCTGCACGCGTGCACGTGAACAATCTTTCTAGGAATTCTGATTGTTGTCGCCTAAACCACACGCTTAAAGTCGGGCTCCGTCAATCCAACTCCATGAAACTGACTTCCCTCCTCTGCTTGGCAGCCTGCCTCGCCTTCACCTCAGTCGCCTCGGCCGACACCACCATCCACTATCCCAATGAGAAGGAGGCCGTCTTCACCATCACCTCACCGGATGACTGGGAATTCGAACCGGGTACGGAAGATGATCCCTACTGCAAGCTCACCAAGGGGGACACCGTCCTCTACTTCCAGACCGTGGAAGGCACGGAAGACGGCATCACGGCAGCCATTGAGGGAACCTATGAGTACGTGAAGGAGACTTATCCCAAGGCCAAGCTCCCCAAGCCGGAAGAAACAAAGATCGACGGCAAGCCCGCTCTCGCCGCCTCCGGCAATGGCAAGGATGAAGACGGCGTGGACACGGAATTCGGCTTCGCCTGGGTCTTCATCGACGATAAACACATCGCCGAACTCTGGTTCGAATCCTCCGACACGGACAAGAAGATCATTGCCGAAGCGGTGAAGATCCTCAAGTCCTTCAAGGCCGGCAAGTAAGCCCGCCTTCGTTATTTTCCCAGCCTCTCTTCTGCATTGCAGGGGAGAGGCTTTTTCGTGCCGTCCAGCACCGCTGTCGGGTCAGAAGACCCAACGCCCACAGTCAGACCGGAAGGTCTAACCTCCTCCCTAGTCCTTCATTTCCTCTTCCATCCGCTCACTGAGCCACTGCTTGATCATGCTCTGGTAGTTCAGATAACGGCGGCGGGCGATACGCTTGATGCGGCTGAGCATGCGCGGATCAAAGCGCAGGGTGATCGTCGTGCTCTCCCTGACATCCGGGCGGTGCATGGAGCTCTGCATGAGCCGGGCATCCAGCTGGTGCTCTGACCAGTATTTCGCCTCATCCTCCTCGGAATCGAAGTGCGGGAGGTCGCTCCAGGACCGGATGGATTTCATGGCGTTTGCGTGGGCTGGGCTAGGCGATCGCGGCGAGTTAGAGGTCCTCAGATTTCTTCCGCTCGTAGAAATGCTCCTCCTCAGGAGTCATGGGACGCGACAGGATGACACGGTAGCGTTTCCCGTCCGTCCAGAAGATGCTGAAAATGCCCTTTCCGGCGAGGGATTTGCCGAGGGAGAAATACCGTGCCTCACGCGGCCTGTCACTTTCACCATCCGGCAAAAATTTGAGGGCAAAAGGGTCCTCGAACGTCTCCTCAATGTCCTTGGGGGGCAATTGGGAGAGGTCAAATGGGACGTCTAGCCAGTCAAATTCCATGCGTGCTTCAGTGAGGCATGTGTATATACGTGAATTTCAGAGCATTCTAGGATTGATACTCAATGAGTTCAACCTCGTATCCTTCCGGGGCATCAATGAATGCAAAAACTCCGCTGCTGCTCTTCGTGGGACCGTCGGAGAGAGGGTAGCCCTTGGAGGCCGCGTGCTTGGCGAAAGACTCCAGGTCCTTCACTTCAAAGGCCAGGTGGGTGAGGTCAGGCCCCACCACCACCGGGCCGCTCGCCGGGTAGCTGCAGATTTCGATGAGCTCCTCGCTCTCCGGAGCCTTCAGGAAGACCAGCTCAGACCCGCGCGGGGACTTGTGCCGCTTCACCTCTTCGAGCCCGAGCACGTCCTTGTAGAAGGAAATGGTCTTCTCCAGGTCGGTCACTCGATACCGGGTATGTAGAAGTTTTGAAACCATGGCTGATGAAAAGGGGGTGGAATCCACTGCGCCCGAAGGCGCGCTCAACTTGTCCGTAGTACATCCAGCCGGAAAAGCACGCAGCCTTTCATAAAAGTTTCCTCATCATGGCCATCGCTGTCGGGAAACCGCTGGCCCAGCATTGATATCGAGCCCGCGGAAGGGCGATATTTCCCACGGCCCGTGGCCCTTTGAAGGGCAAAAGATGGCTGGCAAGCCCGCACCACCGCGCTATAGCCTGAGACGGCTCGTCGATTCGATGGACCGTCGCCAACCACCTTCCTCAACCCATGTCCTCCCTTTTCCTCGGCATCGACAGCGGCACACAGAGCACCAAGGCCATTGTGCTCGACCTTGAGTCCGGCCAGATCGTCGCCCACGCCCATCGCAAGTATGACCTCATCGAGGGCCTACCCGCAGGCCACCTTGAGCAGCACCCCTCCGAGTGGATTACCGCCGTGGAAGGCTGCATCAGCGAGTGCGTCGAGCACCTCGGCGACAGACGGAAGGACATCGCCGGCATCGGCGTGAGCGGCCAGCAGCACGGCCTCGTCGTGCTGGACAAGGAGGACCAGATCGTCCGCCCCGCCAAGCTCTGGTGCGATACCTCCACCGCGCCGCAGTGCGAGCAGATCGCGCATGAGTTCGGCGGCCAGCCCGGCTGCATCGCCCTCGCGGGAAATGCCATCCTCCCCGGCTACACCATCCCGAAACTCCTTTGGCTGAAACAAAACGAGCCGCAGAACTTCGCCAAGGTCACCTCCATCCTGCTGCCGCATGACTACATCAACTTCTGGCTCTCCGGCGTGAAGCGCATGGAGTACGGCGACGCCAGCGGCACCGGCATCCTCGATGTCCGCCAGCGCACCTGGAACCGCGAGATCTGTGACTTCGTGGATGAGCGCGTGCTCAGCATGCTGCCTCCCCTCGGCTCCTCCCAGGAAGTGCACGGCACCATCCGCCCTGAGCTCGCGAAGAAGTGGGGTCTCAATGACAACGTGATCGTCAGCGCCGGCGGTGGCGACAACATGATGGGCGCCATCGGCACCGGGAACGTGAAGCCCGGCATCATCACCGCCAGCTTCGGCACCAGCGGCACCCTCTACGGTGTGGCGGATGCCCCCGTGGTGGACGGCCAGGCTGAAGTCGCCGCTTTCTGCGACAGCAACGATCTCTGGCTCCCGCTCGTGTGCACCATGAACGTGACCGTCGTGACCGAGCAGGTGCGCGAGATGTTCGGCTGGACCATCCCCCAGCTCGAAGCCGCCGCCGCCGAGGCCCTTCCCGGCGCGGAAGGCATTCTCTTCCTCCCCTATCTCAACGGCGAGCGCACGCCGAACCTGCCCAATGGCACCGGCGTGATCCACGGCCTGCGCCCCGGAAACATGACCCCGCGCAATCTCGCTCGCGCCGCCATGGAAGGCGCCACGCTGGGCCTCGCGTATGGCCTGCAGCGCTTCCGCGAACTCGGCATGAATCCCGCCGAAATCCGTCTCACCGGCGGCGGCTCGCAGAGCAAAGCATGGCGCCAGCTTGCCGCGGATATCTTCAACGCCGAAGTCGTCACCCTCGCCACCGCCGAAGGCGCTGCTCTCGGCTCCGCCATCCAGGCCGCCTTCGCCCTGCTGAAGCGCGACGGCAAAGCCACGAACATCGAGGAACTCACCTCGCGCCTCGTGACACTCGACGAAAGCACCCGCTGCCGTCCGGACCCCGCCCGGGTCGCACTCTATGCCGAGAAGCTGGAGCAGTTCAGCCAGCTCACGCAGCGTCTGCGCGAGGTGGAGTATCTTTGATTTGCTGCGGCCAAAGCATGATCACTTGGGACTTAGCGTTCGTTTATTTGGGCATTGGTTTCGTTCTGCTGGGGCTGGCCGTATTTATCCGAAATTGGTATGTGCGTTTCTTCGCAGCCATCTTGTGCTTCAGTCTCAGCACTGAATTCCTTGAGGAGCTGTTGAGAGGATACGGCACCTTTTCACTTGTTGGTTGGCTCGTATTATTGGCAATGGGCGCCACAGCGCTCTGGTTATCTTGCTATCCCGAAGTGAAGCTCCGCATCAAACTCCCCAAAAAATTCCGTCTCAAACGTCCCGGCAAGGCTGTCGCCTGGCTCATCCGCGTATTGGGCAACACCCTGCGTTTCCGTTTCATCAATCACGCCGGCATGGCGTACCCCACGGATGAGCGGCACATCTGGGTCTTCTGGCACAACCGCATGTTCCTCATCCCGTACCTGCGGGAGACCCTCATCCCCGGACAGGAGGGCGCCTTCCTCACCAGCCCCAGCGGCGATGGCCAGGTGATTGCGGATGCCTGCTCGGATTTCAAACTCAAACCCGTGCGCGGCAGCAGCTCCCGACGTGGCGCCCAGGCCATGGTCGAACTGGCGAACTACGTGAAGAGCGGACACGACATCGGCATCACCCCGGATGGTCCGCGCGGCCCGAAGTACCAGATGAACCTGGGCGTCATCAAGCTCGCCCAGCTCACCGGCGGCAAGCTCATGCCCGTGCACATCCGCTTCGACCGCGCCATCCGCTTCCGCACCTGGGACGGCTTCCTCCTCCCCCTGCCCTTCAGCGGCGTGGAGGTGGAGTTTGCTAAACCCTTCACCGTCCCCCGCCGCATGACCGAAGAGGAATGCGAGGCCCAGCGTGCCGCTCTTGAGAAGATCATGGTCGAAGGCACCCACGAGGAATTGTAACTGCGCCCTACGTACCCCAAGTCGGACGCGGCCCTGGGAGCGCTGACGTCCCGTCGGCGTATTTGCGTCGCAAGGTATGCAATGTCCAAGCTGCCAATACGCCGGCCAGAGGCCAGCGCTCCCAGGGCCACCCAAGCAACTCTCACCTACCCACTCCACCTCACCCTACTCCCGAAAAAGCATTTGCGCCCCCCTAGGCGCTCGTGTATCCACTCCCCCGGCTTCCAAAAAGCCATCCCCGCGCGGTTAGCTCAGTGGTAGAGCATTACCTTGACATGGTAGGGGCCACAGGTTCGAACCCTGTACCGCGCACCATTTCTCCCTCCAGCATCTCGGAGACTTGGCCCACACCTGCAGCTCTTGCTGTTCACGTCGCACATCTTCGTGCTTGCCGGACGATTTCAGACCGTTTCAAAATCCTCCGGTCACCTCGTTACCCCAGCCCGGCAACCAAAGGACCCACCCATATGGCAGGAACTGGAACCAAAAAGAAACTGTCCCCCGACCAACGCGAAGCCCTGCTCAGCACTCTACGAGCCCGCTTCGACAAGCACCCGAACCGCCACAAGGGCATCACATGGTCCGAGGTGCAGGCAAAACTCGAAGCCAGCTCCGACAAGCTGTGGTCCCTCAGCGAAATGGAACGCACCGGTGGCGAGCCCGACGTCGTGGGTCGTGACAAGAAAACCGGCGAGTTCATCTTCTTCGACTGCTCCGCCGAAAGCCCCACCGGTCGCCGCAGCACCTGCTTCGATCGCGAAGGCTGGGAATCCAGGAAAGAAGCCAGACCGGAAAACACCGCCATGGACATGGCCACCGAGATGGGCATTGAGCTCCTCACAGAGGAGCAATACCGCGAGCTGCAAAAACTCGGGAAGTTCGACCTGAAAACATCGAGCTGGGTGCAGACTCCTCCCGAGATTCGGAAACTCGGCGGCGCCCTCTTCTGTGATCGTCGCTATGATCACGTCTTCACCTATCACAACGGCGCGCAATCCTACTACGCCGCCCGTGCCTTCCGCGGATCGCTAAGGATCTGAACGCAAGCCTTCATCTCCACTTCCCTCCCACCGACGCACCACACCGCACGCATGAATCCCAAGGTCGATGCCTTCTTGAAGAAAGCCAAAACGTGGCGGGAGGAATTTGAGGCGATGCGGGAGATCATCCTCACCCTTCCGCTGACCGAAGAACTCAAGTGGGGCAAACCTTGCTACACGTTTCAAGACAGCAACGTCCTCATCATTCAGGGCTTCAAAGAATACTGCGCCCTCATGTTCTGCAGAGGCGCTCTTCTGAAGGACACCAAGGGACTCCTCATCAAACCTGGGGAGAACACCCAGGCCGCACGTCAGATGCGCTTCACCAGCGCCCGCGAAATCACCAAACTCGCGCCCACGATCAAGTCCTACATCCGTGAAGCCATGGACGCCCATGAGGCCGGTCTGGAAGTGCAATACAAGGAGACCTCCGAGTTCCCCGTGCCCGACGAACTGACGAAGGCGCTGGCGAAAAACTCCAAACTAAAAGCCGCCTTCGAAGCACTCACCCCCGGAAGACAGCGCGGCTACCTCCTCCACTTCGCCGCCGCCAAACAATCCAAGACCCGCGAGTCCCGCATCGAGAAATGCGCACCGCTTATTCTCAAAGGCAAGGGGCTTCAGGATCGAGAGTGAGCCCATCGCAAGCTGTCATGCGTAGAGGTGCGTGTGCCATGGCAGCAATACTATCCTCAGGTGCAAAAGGGTCTTTGTGCAGGGAGCGAAGGGCGGAGCAAAGGAGCGTGGACACTCTTGTCCGCCGTTCTGTTGCGTAACGACCTCCAGCATGCGGAAGCTACTGCTGACGCCTTTGGAGCAGCTAGTAGAGCGTGGCCTCACCTGCCGAATGAAAGAGAATGGTGCGTCAGGGATGGCGGACAAGAGTGTCCACGCTCCTTTGAAAGACCCGACGCTTCACCCTGTGAGTGAATGACACCTCACCATCTTCTCACCAAGTCCGTTTTCAGCTCTTCCCGGTATGACTCGTAATCGTACCACGAACACATGAACCACTTCGACGATCCCCAAGCCGTCTCACGCTACGCTGAAAACCCACCCCGTCTCGTCCCGGGCTTTGCGGATCTCCAGCGCATGACCTCGCTGCTCCTTGCCGAGCACGCTCCCGACGATGCCCGCGTGCTGGTCCTCGGCGCCGGTGGCGGTCTTGAACTCAAGGTCTTCGCCGAAGCCCACCCGCACTGGACCTTCGATGGCATCGACCCTTCTGCGGAAATGCTGAAGCTCGCGACCGCCACCCTTGGCCCCACCCTCAGCACTCGCGTACACCTTCACGAAGGCTACATCCATGCCGCACCCGATGGCCCCTTCGATGCCGCCTCCTGCCTGCTGACGCTCCACTTCGTCCCCGAAAGGGAACGTCTCCACACCCTCCAGGAAATTCGCCGCCGACTGAAGCCCGGCGCACCCTTCGTCGTTGCTCATCATAGCATTTCCGAAGGCAAGGACCAACGCGACCTCTGGCTCTCCCGCTACGCCGCCTTCGCCATCTCCTCCGGCGTCGAGCGCCCCACGCAGAATCCGCCCGCACCGCCATCAGCGAAAAACTCCCCGTCCTCTCCCCCGAGCACGACGAAGCCCTCCTCCGCGAAGCCGGCTTCACCAACGTCAGCCTCTTCTACGCTGCCTTCACCTTCAGGGGATGGGCGACGTATGCATGACTGCGTGCGACTACGAGGCGTTGATTTCCTACCCCTGCGCTTTCCTGCGACCTTGTTCATCCCGCACAAAGTGTTGCAGCTCCCTCGCGTCAATGTGCAGATTGAGCTGTTCGGTGCTTGGCAGGTCACTCACGGAAAGCTCCGTCTCTTTCCGCGGATTGCACATGCGGAGAACCGCTTCTAGTGATCGTGCACCATGCTTAAATCGTTTGAGCGAAAGCAGGGCATTGGCCAGTTCCTTGGAAATGAGCGGTTTTTTTTCGTTGTCGCCAATCTGAGCCCCGATCTGATGCTTTAGCATCACAGCGCGTCGCAAGATATACATGAAATCATCCGGAACAGATTCCATGGGATTGATACCCCGGATATTCAAGACTCCCCTCAGCCTGCTGATAAAGTCAGGCCCCTTGGCCTCACAGAAGTCGGCGTTGCGAACACGACCGTTCATCTCATCGAAACTTTGATTCACGCCGCCTGCGAATACGAAAATCGCCCTGCCAATATGATAGATCCGGCCCTCGTCAGAGAACGTACCGTCCTGCATCGGGGCAAGGAAGTATCTCAGCCAGCCAAACGCTCGTCTTTCGAATGTGGAATCAAACTCATCGAAGAAAACAAGCGGCACGCGGGATTGCAGGCACACGTCACGTATCTGGTGGAAATAGGAGGCCACCTCCGAAAGAGACTGCAATTGGGAGAGATTCACTTCAATCGGCGGATGGCTCACGCCCTCACCATCATCTTGTATGGATGCCACCAAATTTTTTACACCCATGGACTTACCGGACCCAGGAGGACCAAAAACACCAATGGAAATCGGCTTGGTTTGTTTCTGGTCCTCCATGTAAGAGGATAAAAGCCGCTGGAGAAACAGGTAGTCCTCAAGCTCCAAGCGGTCCACCAACTTAAGCTGTTTGCCCAAACTGATGATGGGTGATCTAAATTCCGCGGGCATTTCAGAATCGGTGTTGCCCGAGGACTTTGTTGGGCTTGGGTTAAACCCAAGATGTCTCAACGCGAGCTCGAGACACACCTCCCTCGACGGCTTGCAGTTTCTTGGAATCGCGATACGCCAATAATCGTTGGGAGAAGAGGCCAGAGCCCAATCCACTTCGGTGGCAATACAGAGCCCTAGCTTGTTGCCGCCCGCAGGTGCCGGAGCAATGAGTTTGACCAGACTGCGGATCACCTCGTCTTCGATTTTTAAAGTGCAGTTTAAATCAGATTTTTCAGAAGAGAAAATCCCATCCGCGAACCAATTGAATGTAGCGATTGTGGCCGCTTTCAAAGTCGCCTCCTCATTGAGACAGCGCCTTACCCCTCCTCCATCTATTTTTCCACACTGTTGCAATGCCAGCGCCAGGCTCCAGGCAAGGATGGAATTGTATCCCTGCATTATTCCCCTGCCATAAAAATTAAAAGCTGCAGGCCGTTCCTGATGGTGGAAGAGCGTCATCGTGGGCGGGGAAGTATCTCCTCCGCCGGTTTTGGCTGCGAACTCTATGCGCAATGTGGCCGCATTTGTCAGTCTGATAATGAGAAAGTCCAGCCATTCCCCTGCCTCTCTCAGGGTTGGATCCAGCACATTTGCAAATGCGCAAATACTGGCGACACTGGCTTCGTACGAACTATCACCGCGGATTGGCCATGACTTGCCCCCCTCGCTTCCGTCACTTCGTGCGAGGGCGCGGCCACTGATGACACCGACACTGACAGGTGCGCACGCACAGGCTCTTTCTTTGACGAGCTTTGCAGTTTCTATGAGCAACTCAATATTGCTACCCTCGAGAATCACGGCATCAAAGTTCGCACCTCCAAGTTCTTTCCAACCTGGACTACTCGCGAGATTCTTGTCAATCTCGTGGACAATCAGAACACTCGGAGATTCCTGAGTGTCTCCAAATTGTTCCATTTCGTGTTCCACAGGTTCGAGAATCGAATTCTGATAACCGCGAAAGCGGACGACCTGCAGGGACTTGCCTTTGTCGTCTTTCAAGGGCTTCGTAATCCGATTGAAATTCCCCAGCGTGATGACAGCGCGAGCTGCTCCCCCTTCACGTTTTGCGACACTCGCAGCTTTGGGTTGGACCTTCAGTTCGCTTGACAGCACTTTCTCGGCGAGTCCAAGGCCGATGTCGAACTGCTGCAGGTGAAGGCGCTTCTCTTTCCCCTCGAGGACGAAGAGACCTTGATAGCGGGGCATCAATATGGAGATCATGGGTTTCCAGAATGGGTTCAGCCTCTCTTATTGCAGTTCCGCACTGTGTCAGAGCTTGCAGGTGCCTTCCCCTTGGTTTTCTTCCTTTAATAAGATGATATTCTGCACAGCGGCCGCGGCCCTTGTTCTGGCATCGTCTTGTTGCCATTCCCCCATGGACGCCGCGCAATCCATTACGTGAAGGACCGCGGTGTGAATACGATGATATAGCTGACTTGGGTCATGTCCATCGTGTTGATGGACGCGATCACGTCTTCGTGCGCGACACCCGGAGTATTTGAGCAATTCTTGCCAGCTCAGATAAGGCATGCCAGTCACTGCTCGATGGCCGTGGAACTCATAAAAGTCTTTTCTGGCAGGAATGCCTGCGCCGAGTTGCGCGCGAAGCTTTGCCATGTCGAGCGTGGACATCTCATCAATGATCGTCTGCGCCAGGCGAGGACTGGAGGTATTCGCATCCACCGCATACATCCACGCACCGGTACAGGGATGCCCGGTAAACCGGGGTCCTTTTTTCTCTGGTGAATTTCGCGCCACAAAGGGATGCCTCCCCTCGAGAAATTCCCGTGTGCATTGTTGCCAGGATAGCAATTCCTGGATGTCTCGATGATCTACGCCATACAAATGTCTCGCAGGATGCGCCCTGGGATTGTCATCCGCCAGTTTCGCAAACTTTTCACACACTTGGCGATGGGCCTCACAAAATGCCGCGATGTCTTCGGAAGGGGCAAGGTTCTTTACATCACCTTCGATTTCCACCAACTTCTCCCTCGACTTTGCGCTGCGGCAACACATCTGCTCCATTCTCTCGCAAAGCCTGTTCAATCTGCTGACAGCGTCTCGCATCGCGGCTTGGGATGCGTCATGTGTTAAGGGTCCTGATGGCATGAATGGAAGCGGAATCAGATATTGTTCAGCTTCCCTGCCTCGCTGGCTCAACCTTGTATTGACATCCACAACTGTAGAATAGAAATGGCGACTGAAGGCCGAGCTTGCCGTGTCACTGAGAGACGGGCGACGCGACATGTAGCCCTTTTGCACCAAGTACATCAGGAATATCAGCGCCTTGACCATGGCCTGCTCATTCAGGGGCTTGGCATCGAACTTACCATCGCCACCGTCCAGCAATTTCTCATCACCACCAAATGCCCAAGCAAGCTCGAAGAAAAAGCAGGATGTCGTCTCTGTTGATCGACTGTCCCAGGAGAACACATGCGAGATGAGTGGCTGCCGGTCTGGACTGTCTGAGGCTTTCTCGTCTAGCTTCTCCTTTACCATGCGGAACACACCCAGAATGGACTGAGGCGGAAGCTTGGTTGACGAGTCGCGAGCAGAATCGTTGCCATTCGAACATTCAAGGACCTCGGGCTCGATCGCAACGCACCAAGGCAAAGCAAAGTAGGTGGCCAGATTGGCTCCAATTTCTCGAGCTTCTTTGATTGGTGGATCCCAAGGCAGTTTTATGTTGTCATCAAGTGCAAGTTTCTTGTGAAGATCTCTAGACTGCCAGAATTCAGTAAGTCGCGCACTGGATTCCGGGGGGGCTCCTGGGATATTCAATTCTTTCAAGGCACTCTGGTGAACACAGAACATGCCAAAGTCCAAATAGGTCGGAACCGCATAAAGTCGGTAGCCATGCATCTCTTTGCTGGAGACTGCCTTAGAAGACGGCAACAGCAGGCGGCTTTTCTCAAGTTCAAAACACCAAAAATCCGATGGCCGAATACCTTGGGCCTGTATTCTTTCCTCGGGCTCCACACACAGCGATGGTGAGCTAATCGAGAGGAGTGGCGCTATTGGCATCGATGCAAAGTGCGCCGCTCTGGCAACGCTTGCCTTTTCCTCTCCTAGATCCACGCCTGCATTCTTTACGCTGCCTTCGATGTCTTTTTGCAGCTTTTGCACCCGGTGGGAGATCCACCATTCATCGACACTGATGATGTGGACTTCTCCCCGGAGGTTTCGTGGGAACGAAGAATCATGCTCCAGAGTTTTCTCGATTTCATTCCTCGAAAACCACGAAAGCGTAAATTTATAGGGCAGCAGCTTGGACAGCCGTTTTTGCAACAATTCGTGAAAAATTTTCTCACGTCCATTCTCATGGAACAGTTGCATGACCACTTCTGCTCTGGACAGACGGTTCAGAAGCAGTCCAGTGTAGGCATCAAATCCCGACTGGATTGAGATCAATTTTTGCGGACTATCGGACCTCTGCTTGAAAACGAGCTCGCGCACAAGACGGTCAAACCGCGTTTGTGCGGACTTGATGACCATCACAGCGTTGCGTTTTTCGTCCTGCACGGCGCGTTGAGCCACCACCACCACGTTGTCAGCGTGAATGCCAAAGGCTTCCGAATCGAGCATGCTCGCATTGAAGGGCGTCTCGTAGGTAACAAGCAATGTTACCAGATTCGACGTGGAAGAGCTACCCTGTTCCAGCGAACGCTTGGATTCCGCAGTAATGAAATTCAACAATGAATCAAAAATTAATGCAAACTCATGCTTTTCATGAGATTTGACCAAGTTTGATAATCCATCGATTGCGATCCGCTTGGGTCTGTCTGCGTTGTCTTCGATCCATTGCTGAATCTCCAGAAGGAGAAGATAGAAATGCAGACCAGCCCGCGGCCGATAGATACAATCGACGATATCGACTCCCTGTTCAGCGGCCTTTCTCCCCACTGCATCGCGGGTCATCTCCTCGATCGCGGAAGAAGGATCTGCTTCGAAGCTTACCATTAGTGAAGCACACTTTGATTGCCCCCGCTCCTTGCCGGTCCATCGAGCAAATAGGTATTCCAGACACAAGCTTGTTTTCCCAGTCCCCGCGTCGCCTACGATAAGTGTGGTAGAACCTTCCTGTAGGGCTGAGTTCCCCTCCTCGCTTGGTTCGCGATATCTTGTTGGGTCAAGATTGGTGAAGTCATGCTCCAAGAACCAATAGTCAGGCCTATATTTCAGCATCTCGTCGAGACCGGCGATGCCGCTGTTCACCAACTCGCGAAGAGCTGAAGGGGACTTATCTCCGCTTTCATTGAGATGACGTAGGTGCGGGCGGGGAAAGATCATGACTGTCCCGAACTGAAGCCGATCAAGCCCCTCTGGAAGGGAAGCGCCCTTAAGCTTCTCTGGCGTGAAATCACTATCAAACTCTGTCTCGAGAATTGATTTCACCAAGGAACGTCGAAGAGCTTTCCCCACAATGGTGGGTTCGAAATTATCATCGGTGACGATCGCCCAAGAGTGCACCCCGATCATGATATTGGCGCCTTGGGACTTGGTAACCTCCAAGGTTCGGAGTTTCATGCCTAGAGGGAGGCTGGGAGCTCCGAGGCGGAAGACAAAGTCCGCCACGAAATTCTCCACTCCTGAAGAAAGTGGGGCAAGGGCGCTCTCCGGCTCCGGCTGCTCTGCCAGGAGAATCATGAGCCCAAGATTCTGCTGATTGAAAATAGACCGAAGTCGCTGGATGAGTTCGTAGGTGAGACGCCTCTCCTCCCCAGGGCTCTTGCAGTCTTTCAGTAGCGCAGTCAGGCTATCAACCACAATGAATACCAGTTGGTCTTCATTGGGGAGAGGCTGCAGAGAAAGCTGGCCTGCAATGTAGTTGATGACTTCATCGGTGGATTTTACGGGTCTCTCCATCTCAAGCGGCGCAGAGATGACATGGAGACCGGAAGTGAGCTTTGAAGGGGATGGGTTGCTTGAGAAGATGCAATCATCCTTGTCGAACCAGCCACGCCCTCCGTACATGCGCTTCAATCGCGGCTGGTTTACTTCTGTGCTTATGAAATAGAGCAGATGATTCGCTTTCGTTCGTTTGGGAACTTCACCCGTTCCCGTGTCAGGTGGCGGCCCTGGATTGGGCAACTCCTCAATTTTCTGCTTCTTTGCCGGAAGGAGTGACCTCACAAGCGATAGGGCAAAGGTGGTCTTTCCAGCTCCTGGCGGGCCACTGATCACGATAGAACTCTCCGCCGGAAATCCCCACTTGTCACCCGCCGCACAATACTCCGGGTGGCTTCCCGGCGTTGCGGTCTGGCTGGGCTCGCTCCCAGGCAATGGAAACTCCAGAATCGTGTGCTTGGGATGCCTCGCATTTTTCGACTCCGTACAATCGAGAAAGAGTTGCCTGAGACCTATGATATTGGGTCTGAGCAAGGTGACAGTTGGAGAAGTGGCTCGTTGCTCTGGCATCGTAGTCGGCTGCAAAGTTGGCGGTTCAGGGAAAATGGCACCTGCCTCCGGCGACGCATTTTTTACACCATCCACCATTGGAACAGCAATAATCTATTTTAAAAAAACGCGAGGTTGTGTTCCTTTCGATTTTCCCGCGCGCCAGGTCCTTCATTTTACATGTCATCGCAAAACCATCTTTCATTTTTGGTTGGTTGGCTTATCTCAGCAGGGCGCCTTAGAGAACCTGCTCTCACCCTTGCCATTTGAAGAACGACTGGCTCCAGGGAGATAGAATAGTGGAACAGGGCCCGGCCCTTTTTGTGGAAGCCAGCAGAGGCGATTCTTGGCGGTCTCAATTCCTTGGGAATTCTTTATCAGACGACTTTCGACACCGTCTTCCCCATCGCTCTGCTTTTACTACCCTCCCAGTCGTTTTACACCTCAGACTGAACTGTCATGTGCTGGTGAAGTGACCCTGGCCGTGAGCGGACGAGAAATCTCCTCATCTCTCGACAACCTCGCTTGCCAACAAAAAACTACGAATCCCCCCGCCTCCTGTCTCATCCGCCCACGCGTATTCGTCACTACCGGTGAGATGCTGCTGCTTACCCTCACCTACGAAAAAAACCGTCCAGACGGCTTGATTTCCGACCGTCTGGACGGTATGCATCAAGCAGACTGCATGATTCGCCCTCCTCATCCCCTCAAGGACGTGCTGCTCGATGCAGCGGAAACCGTGGCCGCCAGACAAGGGGTTTCCCGCCTGACGTTTGACGCGGTGGCGGCCGAGGCAGGCGTGAGCAAGGGTGGACTGCTCCACCATTTCTCCAGCAAGGATCACCTCATCGAGGCCATGGTGAAGCGCACCGCCGATGGCTGGCGCAAGCATTTCACCGAATCCTACCAAAGCGTCCCCGAGGGCCCCGGTCGCATGGCGCGTGCCATTCTGAAGTGCTGCCTCACCGATGCACAAACCTGGACCGAGCAGCTCCGGCGCAGCTACGCCGCCGTCTTCGCCGCACTCGCCCACGACCCGGCGCTCATCCAGCCGATGCGCGACGCCTACACGGAACTCTACCGCCTCGTGGCGGAGGACAACCTCCCCCCCAATGTGAGCGAGACCGTGGTCACGGCCATCGATGGCCTCTGGCTGCACTGGGTGCTTCGACTTCGTCCCGTGGATCAGTCCGTCATGGATCGCCTCCGCGCCTCCCTGGAAACCATGCTGAACAACGCCGTCGCTGAGCAGGCAAAGAACGCCGACGGCGCTCTCAAATAACCCCCCAAGCCAAAATCATGAGTGCTGCACGTTGGATCGCATCCGTTGTGTTGATTGGAACCGTGGCCTCTGGTGGCTACGCCCTTGCCGCGTGGAAACGCAGCTCCCTTGAGCAGGCTGCCGCCGCTGCTGCCAGCCAGCCCGAGCCCATGGAATCCGTGATCGTCGCGGTCGCCGAACAGCGGGAACACCGCCGGACCACCACGTCCATCGGGACCGTGCTGGCACTGCGTTCCATCACCCTGCGCAATGAACTCGCCGGCACCGTGGAAAAAGCCTCACTCGTGCCCGGCCAAATCGTGGAAGCTGGAACCGTGCTTGTGGCCCAGGACATTTCCGTGGAGCAGGCGGAACTGAAAGCGCAGGAGGCACAGGCTTCCCTCGCCGAAGCCACGTTGAAGCGCATGAAGCAGCTCTCAGAAAACAAGGCGGCTCCAGAAATGGAACTCGATCGCGCGCTGGCCGAACGCGACGTCGCCCTCGCCCAGGTGGCACGCACCAAAGCGGTCATCGCACGCAAGATCATCCGCGCGCCCTTCCGTGCCCGCGTGGGCATGGCCGACCTGCATCCGGGGCAGTACCTCGAAGAGGGCACCGAGCTCTCCACGCTGCAGGGCGTCGATGGCGCCGTGCATGTGGACTTCACGGTGACTCAAGCGGTCGCCAGCACGCTGAAAGAAGGACATCCCGTCGAAATCATCACCATCAGCGACGAGAAGCCCATCATGGCGAAGATCGTCGCCCTCGATGCGCGAGTCGATCCCAAGACGCGCAATACCGATATACGTGCGAAGATTGAAGACGCCGATCTCGCTCCTGCACCCGGTGCTTCCGTGCGTGTACGCGTGCCGGTCGGTCCGGCTCGCACGGCCGTGGCCATTCCCATCAGCGCTTTGCGCCGCGGACCGGAGGGTGACCACGTCTTTGTAATTTCATCCGAAGCCAATGGCACCAGCCGGGCTCACCTTCGCCTCGTGCAAAGCAGCGCGGTGAATGGCGATGAAGTGCTGATTGAGTCCGGTCTCAAGCCGGGCGATCGCGTGGCTGCCTCTGGCTCCTTCAAGCTGCGCGAAGCTGTGCTCGTCGCGGCTGCCAATGAAGCTCCCAAGGACGCAGGTCAGGCCAACTAAGCAAGCCGGCCAGCTCCAGTTCCCCCCCAACCTCATTTCATCCTCCACTCAACCGAGGGCCGGAATCTCATGCGCTCATTTACCGACATCTTCATCAAGCACCCTGTGCTCGCGATCGTCGTCAACCTGGTGATCGTCCTCGTTGGCTGGCGCTCGATCAGCTCGCTGCCGGTGCAGCAGTATCCGAAGATCGAGAGCTCCTCGATCATCATCACCACGCTATATTACGGCGCAAGTGCGGAGACGGTGCGCGGCTTCCTCACGACTCCGATTGAGCGTGTGGTCTCGCAAATCGGTGGCGTGGACCATGTGGAATCCACCAGCCGTGCAGGCATCAGCACGGTGACGGTACGGTTGAAGCTCAATCATGACATCACCGCCGGTCTCGCGGAGGTCACAGCACGATTGCAGCAAGTCCGCGCAGAACTTCCTACAGAGGCAGAGCCGCCCGCCGTGGAGGTGCAGCGTGCAGACCGACCGTACGCCACCTTCTACCTGAGCTTCAGTTCCAAGGAACGCAGCGTGCCTGCGGTGACAGACTGGCTCCTGCGCACGCTGCAGCCCCAGCTCGCCACGCTCCCCGGCGTGCAGCGCGTGACCATTGAAGGTGGACGCCAGATCGCGATGCGCGTGTGGATTGATCCGGACCGCCTCGCCGCACTCAATCTCTCTCCCGGCGATGTGCAGGCCGCACTGCGTCGCAACAACTTCCTCGCCGCCGTGGGCCGCACGAAGGGCAACATGGTGGAGATCAATCTTCTCGCGAACACGGACCTGCGCTCCACGGAGGAGTTCGCCAATCTCATCGTGACGGATCGTGATGGCGCCATCGTCCGTCTCAGCGATGTGGCCCGCGTGGAGCTCGGCGCGGAGGAGCCGGACATGATTGCGAAGCACGACAAGGTCGAGGGCGTGTACCTCGGCGTGTGGCCGCTAATCGGCTCCAACGAAATCGATGTGGCAAAGAATCTCGAAGCCGAGATGGAGCGCATCCGTCCCAATCTGCCGAAGGACATTGAGATGAGCCTGGTGTGGGACGGCACCATGTTCATGCGTGATGCGCTGAAGGAAATCAGCAAGACCCTCGTGGAGACCGTGCTCATCGTGGGGCTCGCGGTGTTCCTCTTCATGGGCTCGATTCGCACTGCGATGGTGCCGCTCATTGCGATGCCCATCTCGCTCATCGGCGCCGTCGCGATCATGTACGCGTGCGGATTCAGCCTGAACCTGCTCACCATCCTGGCGATTGTGCTTTCCGTGGGTCTTGTCGTGGATGACGCGATTGTGGTCGTCGAAAACGTGGAACGCCACGTGCATGAGGGGAAGACCCGCATGCAGGCCGCCATCATCGGCGCACGAGAATTGTTCGGCCCCATCATCGCGATGACCATCACGCTCGCCGCAGTGTATGCGCCAATTGGTTTTCAGGGGGGGCTCACTGGTTCGCTCTTCCTGGAGTTTGCCATCACTCTCGCCGCGGCAGTCGTGGTATCCGGTTTCGTCGCCCTCACACTGTCTCCGGTCATGAGCGCGCACTTCGTGCATGCACGTGGCAAGGAAGGCTGGCTCACGCGCCTGGTGAACCGCACCTTTGAACGCGTGAAGCATGTCTACGCAGGCATGCTGGATGTGGCCCTGCAGATGCGCACGGTGATCGTGCTCGTAGCCATCGTCGTGATGTTCGCCGCATGGCCGTTCTACATGTTCTCCGCCAAGGAACTCGCCCCGGTGGAAGACCAGAGCCACATCAGCCTGTTCCTGGATACGCCTCCAGACTCCACCATCGAGGCTGCCAATCGCGAGTCTCTCAAGCTCGTGGATGCCGTGACCGCCTTCCCCGAAGCAGAATACATGTGGTCACTCACCGCTGGCTGGGGCGGCTTCGGCGGCATGGTGGCAAAAGATTGGAAAGGTCGCGGACGTACCACGGCGGAAATGTACGGAGAGGTGTACGGCGCCGTGTCCACCGTGCCCGGACTGCGCATCTTCCCACGTCTCGATCCTCCGCTGCCGACTCCGGGCCAGTACGATGTAGAACTGGTGCTGCAAACGAACGAGCCACTCGAGAACATGCTGCAGACCGCGGGCGAGATCATCGGCGCCGGATTCCAGAGCGGCAAGTTCCTCTATGTGGACACCGACCTGAAAATCGACCGTCCCGAAGCGCGCGTCATGATTGATCGCGAACGTCTCGCGGACCTCGGACTCGACCTCGCCGGTGTGGGCCAGGAACTCGGCACGCTGCTCGGCGGCGCGTATGTCAATCGCTTCAACTACTTCGACCGCAGCTACAAGGTCATCCCACAGATTGGCGATGATGATCGCGCTGCCGTGGGCCCACTGCTCGATCTCAAGGTGAAGACACCGGAAGGCGAACTCGTACCGGTGTCCACCTTCACCAGCATTGAAGCACACACCGCGCCTCGCACGCTCAATCGCTTCCAGCAACGCAACGCCGTGCGCATCTTCGGTGGTGTGCAGCCCGGCGTGACCAAGGAGGAAGGCCTGCGCGTGCTGGAAGATGCCGCACGCAAAGCCGGTGGTCCAGGCATCACCCTCGACTACGCCGGTGAATCCCGCCAGATTCGCAAGGAAGGCTCCGCGCTCACGGTGACACTGGGCTTTGCCGTGGTGCTCATCTACCTCGTGCTCGCCGCGCAGTTCCGCAGCTTCCGCGATCCGCTCATCGTCTTGCTCGGTTCCGTGCCGCTCGCCATCTCCGGTGCGCTGATGTTCACCTTCCTCGACTTCACCACGATCAACATCTACTCGCAAGTGGGCCTCATCACCCTGGTGGGTCTGCTTGCGAAGAACGGCATCCTCATTGTGCAGTTCGCCAATGAACTCCAGGCACGCGGTCTTGAGAAGATGGCTGCGCTGCGCGAAGCCTCCCTCACACGTTTGCGTCCGGTGCTCATGACCTCCGCCGCGACTGTGTTCGGCCACTTCCCACTCGTGCTCGTCGCCGGTCCCGGCGCGGAAGCGCGCAACAGCATCGGCATCGTGCTCGTCACCGGCATGATCGTGGGCACCGTCTTCACCCTTTTCGTCGTGCCCGTGTTCTACTCACTCATTGCCGCACACCACCAGCCGGAACTCGACACGGATAATCTTGAAGAGGAATCTCCGACCACTCCCACCCTCATGCCTGCGGCCAGCCCTGCGTGACCGAAGGTGCGTCCTCCATCAAAGAGTGGGGCATTTGTGCCGGAGGGACAATAGCCTGCGAGTTCGTCGTCGAAACGAATACGTCCTCGAGCCCCCGAGCCACTATTCGCGTTGCACTTGAGCGTCCCTCCACACCAAAGGGACGGTAGGGATGCGCTCCTGCGCGTCCGTAGATAGTGGGCGGAGGCGGAGGGGGATGCCACGTGGCGAGGCCGTTTCACGCCCAGTTCCACACCACCTCCGCCCGCCTGAAGTCGGACGCGCAGGAGCGCATCCCTACCGCCTCTTTGGTGGAAGGACGTTTGCCTTGAAGGGCGTAGTCCGCAAAACTGCTTCGACTGTGCCTCATAGCCCACTGTGACAGGCGTGCTCGCCCAACGGAGTCTTCAGCACGCTCTCATTTGGGTTAATGCGTATGAGCACTCTTGCGCCCCATTCATGAGGTCACCGCACCCGGGGTCTACACCCTTCTCTCGTAGCGCATCGCAGACAAAAAAAGTGGGGACACGAATGTCCCCACTGCTTGAGAGTTGGTTGTCTTGAAATCGGAATCGCGCGCGAGTCGGCCGCCGAACCACTAGTTGGTCGCATCCATCATCGCACCACCGCCACCCATCGCAGGCGCGGGAGCCGCCGGTGCAGGTGCATTGGCGGCACCAGGTGCGGGCGTCGCAGGAGGAGTGGCAGGAGCCGCAGGAGCGGGAGCACCATTTGCCGGAGCAGCGCTCTCAGCGGGCTTTTCCGGTTCCGCATCCTTCTCGACACCCTTTTCAGTCTTCTCCCGCACCTTTATCAACACGTCCTTCAGCAAAAATCCACCGGTGACCACGCCGTGCCTCACGTGCAGACCAATGAGGAACGCCAGCACGAGGAAAAACAGGAAGGTCAGGAACCCGGCGCAACCCGTGGACTCCTTGTATTGCACTGGACGGGAGTGGGCCGGAGAGCGTCCACGCACGCCGGAAGTGCGCGCCATCGCCGCCACTTGCTGGGGTGTCCTGCCCCCACCGCCGGCAGCCACGGGAGGCGGAAGCGCCCCCTTGCCAGGCAGAGCAGGAGCTCCTGCAGGGAGGCCGGAGAAACTCGGAATAGGCACAGCCGAAGGAATGCTCCGCGCAGGATCTGTCAGGTGTACCACCGCCGGCACGTCGCCAAAGGCAAGCTGGTCACCATCCTCAAGTTTGGCCTCTTCGACTTCCACACCATTGAGCTTCGTGCCATTGGTCGTGCCGAGATCCTGCACATAGAAGCTGTCTCCGCGGCGCTTCACGGTGGCATGATGGCTGGACACCGACCCACTGGGCAGTACGACAATGCTATCTGCATGTCTGCCAATCGTGATGACATCGGAGTCGAGCTCCGCTTCAATCTCCGTGCCGTCCTCCAGCGTAAATACTATGCGCGCCATGTTGCGTGCGATGAAAGACGGGTTTTTGCCGTCAGCAAGTTTTCGTTTGAACTATCGGGTGCAAACTGAGACGCGATCGTTATAGTGGCGGACTGGCCAACTGGAATCCGTCAGCGTATCCATGAGTGTGAACGATATTCCCCCTTCCTCACGCCTCTCTCCGAAGGCAAATTCTTGCCTATCGTTGCGCCGTTTTTTGGGCGTACTTCTCGCCTCTGCCTTGCTCCCTCTCGCCCCCGCCTCCCTCCGCGCAGATGAAGCCTCGCAGGTGGAGGAAGCACTCGTCGAACTGGCCAAGGCCCAGGAGGCCCAGGGCTTCGACTTTCGTGCGGACATTTGGGAGCGGGAGCTTTCCCCTGAAATGGGCAAGGCCGTCCGCATCCAGCTCTTCAAGGGCAACGAATATCGCGTGGCCGTGGCCGTCTCTCCCAAGAGTGGTGTTCAAATTTCCTCCCAAGTGCTCGACTCCGAGGGTAAACCCATCGAATCCAAAGTGGAAAAGACTCCCGGCGGTTGGGGGGTGACCCTGCACGTAACCCCCAAACGCACAGGCGTGTACATGGTGACCGTGCGACATGCCGGAGGAACCCAGAAGAAGGCCCTGGTGGCCATGATTTCCGGGTACAAATGATTCCTCTCAAATTACTTTCCTCATCCGTTTGACAAAGGGCCGGCCGTGCCTTAAACACCCCGCCCCGCATTTCACACCCGCTTTATGCCGAACATCCGCTCTTCCGAGAAAGACGTCCGCCGAATCAAGGCACGCACCGCGCGCAACAAGGCCACCAAGAGCCGTGTTCGCACCCTCCGGAAGAAGGTCATCGCCGCGATCGCGAGCGGTGACTCGAAGGCCGCTCAGGAAGCCTACAACAACTTCGCTTCCGCCGCCGACAAGGCCGCCAAGACGAGCACGCTGCACAAGAACACCGCATCCCGTCTCAAGAGCCGTATCGCTCAGAAACTGGGCAAGGCTGCCAAGGCCTAACCCCCACTCACACATCCCTGCGGGCAAAGGCGCGGTATACCACCGCGCCTTCTCTTTTTCCTACGTGCTGCCAGTGAGTCCCACGCTTGACACCATGCGTATTCAGTTAGACATCCCCCACCAAGCATGAGCGATTCCAAAGAACGGTTGAAGCAAGCGGCCAAGATCCTCGAACAACCGTCCGATTATAAGGTGTGCGAGGGCTGCGGCTCCATCGTCACCGTGCGTACTTTCCACTGCCCGAGCTGCCACGGCTACCGCTTCGATGAGACGGCCGAGCGCGTGACCGCGCAGGCGCATTTGCTCGCCAAGCGGAAGGCCAATTCCGTCCTGTCCTCCGACATGGCGTGAACGGGAACCACGTGGAAGAATTGGCGCCCTCCGAGGCGCGACGCCCGCTACACCCAGAAGCCAGACCGTGCCATGATGCGGTGGCGCCTTTACGCCCCCGCATTTCCGCTTTTTGAAGGGCGATAATTGCCCCGTTTTTGAGGTGAATTTGTTCCCACGGCGTGTCGACGACACCCGAAGACGACAAAATGTTCAATATTTGGGCATTTTTCGTGCCCAATCGTGCGAAAAAAGCTTCCCTCCCTGAAAAAGCTCGCTAGTTTCGGCGCTCGAAATACACCTTTTGCCGCGCCTAAGGATTCGTCCACAAGTCGGCAGTTGGATGTGTCTCAACCGACTAACACCAACCAAACCAAAACACACTGCATGAAACTCCGCTCCCTGCTTACCCCGGCACTCTCGCTGCTGGCCGCGTCGGCTTTCGCCGGCTCCCCTGGCAAGGCTCCCGTGCCGGTTCAGGCTCCCCCCGCTGAAGAACCTCTCGGTATCACGGCCTCCCTCGCCTACGACTCGCACTACGTGTTCCGTGGCGTGCTGTTCGCTGAGAACCTGGTCTCCGGCTCCCTCGACGCCACCGTCCCGGTGACCGACGTGATCTCCATCAACGCTGGCGCCTGGTACGGCTCCTCCGTGGATGACTCCGGCGTGTTCGGCAATCCTCCCGGATCCTTCCAGGAACTCGACCTCTACGGCGCGGTCATGGCTGACCTCGGCGCAGTGAACGTGGGCCTCAAGTACACCCACTACTTCTACTTCGGTGACGCTGAATCCGGCGTGGAAGACGTGAATGAGCTTGGCATCGTGGCAACCGCAGCCGTCGGTCCTGTGGACCTTAGCGGCGGTGCTTACTACGACTGGACCACCGAAGGCTTCTACTTCGAAGTCGGCGCTTCCCACACCTTCGCGATCACCGACCGCATCAGCCTCGTTCCCGGAGTCCTCGTGTCCCTGGGCGATGACTACTACGGCGTGAGCAGCTTCAACCACGTCAAAGTGGGTCTTGCCGCTCCGATCAAGCTTACCAGCACCGCTACCCTCACCCCCTACATCGCTGGCAACCTGCCCGTGGCAGACCTCGATGACAATGGTGAAGAAAGCCGCGTGTACGGTGGCGTGAGCCTCTCCGTCTCGTTCTAATTCTTCGATTGGAACATCATTCTCTGAACTCGTAAGAGTTCAAAGTTACCAAGCCCTCCGGTGCAAACCGGAGGGCTTTTTTGTTTTTACTACGCGAGCGCTCGAGATTGGCTGCACACAGATGTTTGGATGTGTTCACGTGCAGTGAGTTCAACGCAGAGGAACTTCGGAGGTTGAGGGCCGAGGGTGGCTCAATCATATCACGCGAGTTTTCCGGCCGTCGTCAGGCCGGAAGCCCAACCTCCTGATCGCAGTCATAGCCCTCACACTATCGGGTTACGTACTTCAGTTTCAGTCTCCGAAGTTCCTCTGCGTCTCTGTGTCTCTGTGTCTCTGCGTTGAATCCCAAGCAGGTTGAGGTGCAACGCATTTTTGGACCAGCGAGTGTCTTAGTTTAGGTTTCTGGATTGGGTCTCAAACTGATTGGGGGTGAGGTAACCGATGGCGGAGTGCTTGCGCTGGTTGTTGTAGTAGCCCTCGATGTACTCAAAGAGTTCCAGTCGTGCATCGGTGAGGTCTTCAAAGCGGCCTCCTTGAAGCATCTCGCGCTTGAGGGTACCCATGAAGGACTCTGTCCACGCATTGTCATAGGGGTTGGCTCGCCCCGACATGCTCTGGCGCAGGCCGGCACGCGTGAGCACGGAACGGAAGGCCGTGCTGCCATACTGGCTGCCCCGGTCGCTGTGGAAGACAATGCCGCTGGCTTTGGGATGGGTTTGCAGGGCTTGTTCCAAGGCGTGGACGACGAGTTCTGCACGCATGTGTGACGCCAGACTCCAGCCCACAATGCGACGCGAGCCCAAATCCATGACCACGGCCAGATAGAGCCAGTTTGCCGTAGTGGGAATGAAGGTGATGTCTGCGACCCAGGCCTCGCCGGGCTTCTGCGGCACAGGCTGCTGGGCCAACAGATTGGCAGAGGGACGGTCTGCCCGGCCATCGCTGGTTTTGGGCAGGTAGTTCTTGGGTTGGATGGCCTTGAGGCCCCGTGTTTTGAGGATGCGGCGCAGCTTGGAGGGTGCACACACGATGCCATGGTCGCGCAGTTCCTCATGGATCCTGCGGTAGCCATAGCGGTGCCGGTTGCGTTTGAAGATCTCCTCGATGAGTTCACCCAGACGAGCGTCTTGCTCATGGCTGGAGGCAGACTTCGCCACATGGTAAAAGCTGCTGCGGGGCAGCTCCAGGACGTCGCAGATCTTGCGTACACTCCCACCGGTCTGGCGCTGGAGTTGCAGGATCATTTCGCGGGTTTGGACGGTTGTGGCGTGCCCAGGATGACAGCGGCCTTTTTTAAAATGTCGTTCTCCAGACGCAGGTTGGCGATTTCACGCCGCAGCCGGTGCAGCTCGTTGGCTTCGCCCTCCTCGCCTCCGGCTCGGAGGTCTGCGCCTACGAGCTGCACCGGCTGCCTTTGGGACCGGGTCCAACGGTAAAGGATGCCAGTGCCAATGCCGAGTTCTTCAGCCACCTCGGACACACTCTTGCCCATGCGGACCAACTCCACGGCATGGGTTTTAAAATCACTGCTGTAACGCTTTTTTCGGGTCACGGTACTCATACGGCTTGTCTCTTATCCCGTGGTCCAAGAAATTAGCGCACCTCAGGTGAATATCACCCATCACCATCTCCGCAGCTTCACATGCACCTGCGACACCTTGCCCATGTAGTGGTCCATCTTGTACTCCGTCGCTGACTTCACCATGTGCGCCTTCGCCTTCTCCTTCTCCCCAAGAGCTTCGTAGTACAGCCCGAGGTACAGGTGCGCATAGCACAGGTGATTCCTCCGCGCCTCTTCACTGGCAGTTTCGGCAGACGCCGCCTTGAGCACCGCTTCCTCGCTCCCCTTCCCTGCGAAGAGATCGTGCACCTCCTTCATCGGCACACGAGCATCTCCGGAAATGGGAATCAGCACCTTCCTCGCCGCCTCTACTCCGTCGGCCTTTGCCACGCAGATGAAATGCCACGCCGCATTTTCCACGTCATTGCTGTTCACCGTCTGGTGCAGTTCAAACTGCTTGCGCCCCTCCTTGTAGTCCTCGGTGTAGTACAGCGAAAGCCCACGCTGCCAGAGCTGCGGAGCGGCTGCGGGCTGGAGGGAAATCACCTTGTCGAACGCGGCGACGGATTCCTTGGGCTTCGCATCAAAGAATGCCTTCACGCCCTCCTCAAACCAGGCATCCACACTCTTCTCCTGGCTGTGCGCTGCCGGACTCAGAAGCAAGGCGCAGAGGCCAAGCATGCAGGAGAAGAGAGAACGATTCATGGGAAGAAGGTTACGCGATGCACAATGAACGGGCCCGCTACTTTTGCCGGATGTAGGACAGGATGTCAGCCACATGTTGCGGAGTCAGCAACATTTCGAGACCATCGGGCATCAGGGACTTGGTGTTGCCGTTCTGCCGGGTGATATCCGCACGCAGGATCGTCTCCAGACCTCCAGCCGTGCGCACGGTGATGCTATTGGGCGTTTCCTCCGTCACGAGACCGATAACCTCGCGCCCCTGCTTCGTGGTGATGGTCTGCGTGGTGAAGCGTGCCTCCACAGCTCGGTTCGGATCCATGATGGCCTCGATGAGTTGCTCCATCGGCTTTGCCGCCACTGCGCCCAGATCCGGTCCAATCTCGGTGCCTTCATTCTTCAAGCGGTGGCATCCTGAACAGACATTCGTGTACAGCGCATGCCCGGTGGTCGGGTTGCCAGTGAGTTGCGCGGCACCGGCATAGTGTTTCACCACCTTCTCACGATCCGGGTTGGCATTGGTGAGGATGATGGGCGCCGGTGCGGCCGCTCGTTTCACATCCGCCTTGAGTGCTGCCTGCCAGGTTTTGATATCCGCTTCGAGTGCCTTTTCATGCTTGGGCACGGCGGTCAGGAGGGCCGTGAGCATGTCCTTGTTCCCTTCGTCACGCTTGGCGAGTGCCCGCAGCACTGCCGGAACACGGGCATTGGAAGATTCGCCCAGCGTGAGCGCCACCTGCACACGCACGCGAATATCCGCATCCTCGGCGAGCTTGATGACTTGTGCCAGCACCGCCTCCTCACCGAGATGTCCCTCGCTCAGCTTCACCGCGTGCGCACGCGTGAGCGGCTGGGAGGACTTCAGCGCAAACTCCAGATCCTCGGGCTTGAGCTCCTTCAAGGTATGAAGCGTCCAGAGCGCGCGCACGTTCACCACGTCTGGAAAGGGAGGGGGGTCTTCCGCAGAGCCCTCCACCATGCCGGAAGCGATGGGAGCAGCTTCGCTGGCGCCGCGCTCGATCAGCAATCGCTGCGCCGTGTCCGCCTTCCAGCCACTGCTGCCACCCAGATGGTAGATCAGGGTGACATTGCTGCTTGGGTCCCACTCCAGCCCGTCCTCCCCTCTCCACGGAAAAGAGACCCTTTCCTTCTCCAAGCTCTCTGGACGGATGCGGTAGATCCTCCCCTTGTCCTCACCTGCGCGCAGATCCATGTGCGCCTGCATCTCCTTGGGAATCCATTCCGGGTGCTCCAGCACCAGACGATACATGTCCACCACGTAGAGGCAGCCATCCGGACCGGTGCGCGCCATCGTAGGACGGAACCACGGATCCTCACTGGCGAGGAATTCCGCGTCTTTCTCATCATCCGCACGATGGCCGGTGAAGCTGATACCCTCCGGCTCCAGCACTTCGCGATGCACGAGATTGTTCGCCGGCTCGCAGACGAAGATGGAGCCACGATAGACTTCACCGAACACGGTGTCGCGATACGGCATGGCATTGCACGCCGAGGTCAGCGTGTTCACCGCATCCGGCCAGTTGTAGCGGCGCATCTGCGCGGCCACGGGGAATACGCGCTTATTGTCCTCCCGTGTGTTCATCACACGACGCAAGGTCGGCACCGCCAGCTTCGGATTCCGCGCGAGGTAACCCTCATCCATGAAATAGTGCCAGCCCATGGAGCTGTTGTTGGAGCCGAACCAGTTGCCGTAGTCATCGCGCCAGCGGCCACATTGAGTTTTGCCCGGCTGAAGCTGGAATTCGCGCGTGACGGGATTGAACCGGAAGTCGCGGCCGCTCAAATCAAACACTCCGCCACCTTTCACGGATTGAATCTTGCCACCGCTGTCTCCATTCGCTCCGTAGAACCAACCGTCCAGTCCCCAGCAGAGTCCATTCGCCAGGTGCTGCGAGTTTCCCTTGTTGAAGCCGATGTACCACGTCTCGCGCACATCCGCTTTGCCATCCCCATTCGTGTCCGCAGCAAAGAAGATTTCACCACCTGCGAGGGCAAAGATGCCATTCTTCCACGGGGCCAGTCCCGTGGGATGCTGCAGTTCATCAAGGAACAGCGAGACCTTGTCATACACACCATCACGATTCGTGTCCTCCAGGATCTTGATACGGCCACCCGGCTTGCCCTGGCCATCCATGCCCAGCGGATAGTCCGCCATCTCCACCACCCACATGCGGCCCCGCTCGTCCCAATCGATGAAGATGGGATCCTGTACCATCGGCTCCTTCGCCACCAACTCCGCCACGAAACCCTTCTTCACCCGAAGCGAACTCAGTGATTCCTCCGGACTGCGCGTCGGTGGCCCTGGTTGTTTGAGGAGTTGCTCGTACGTGATGCGCCGCACGACTCCCGGCAGCTTGTCTGTGTCTTCGTTCTGCACCCACATGGACCCGTGCTTGAACCACACGCCGTTGTTCGTGCCATCCGCACGCACGATCTGCGGGATGGAGTTGGCATCGCCCGCCTTGCCTTCGCGCATGGTGAACGTCCACCCCACGCGCCAGTCCACGTTCTTCTTCTCCGTGGGATTGTAGATGTACACGCCATAGCGCTCGGCATTGGAGAAGACGATGTCGTCGTGACCATCTCCGTTGAGGTCCACGAAGCGCACTCCGTTGTCGCGTCCCTGGGCATCCATGAGCTTCACCCCGTCCGGAAGCGGAGCCTCCGGAATTTTGGGCGGCTGAGGCCGATGCTTGTTGATGTCCAGCTTCGCGAGCTTGTGCGCCGCCTCCTTCAGGCTGAGGAAGCGGACTTTCTTCCCATACTTCTCGTGCGCGTACTGGATGAACTCCACCATCTGCGACGCCTGGATCCAGCCGTGCGGATGAATGCACAGGTTCATCGTGCCCTTCTTGAGCACAATGATATCGAGCGCGGCCTTCCAATCGCCCACGGTCGCGTCGTTGTTCTTCCCCTGGAAATTCTGCGCCAGCCAGTCACTCGGCATGGCGATGGGCAGTTCCCAGCAGCGCTCGCCAATCACATACGGGTAGGGGTAGTCCTCGATATAGGTCCCGAAGTTCTGCATGGACTTCACCGCATTCGCGGGCTGGGGATTGTAATACTTCCAGAAGCGCTCACGACCCTGCGCATCCATCGTCAACTCACGTGGCATGGACTTGTCCTTGCTGGTCAGGATGCATGCCACGGAGGAGTCCAGGGACAGCGCATTCCCCGCAGGCGTCATCTTGTGGAAGATCTCTGCGTAGAACCGCGGACTCGGGCTGTTCATGGAGTCGCAGCACGGCATGCGATAACACACCGGCTTGCCCCCGGGAATCTGACTGAGCAGGTCAATGCAGCCATCCACCGTCGCCTTCGCTGCCGCAAAGTCACCCTTCTGCAGCAGCGGGCAGGGATGCTTCAGCGTGTGCACCTCCATGCTCACCCCTTCCTTCAGCCACGCCTGAAGCTGCGGATCATCCGGCGGCACCTCACACGTGAAGATGCTAAAAGGCGCACGTCCTCCACTGACCTCCTTCAGCTTCTCCAAAATGGGGCGGATGAAGGCCTCGTACTTCGCCGTGTCCCGCATGTCATCGATGGAGATCGTGATCGCAGCGTCCACGCCTGCTTCGCCAATCCACTCCGGCGTGGTGAGCTTGGGAGAATCACGGTCGGGCCAGAAGGGATCTAGCGGGAGAACATATCCCGCGAGCTTCTCTTGTGGCGCCTGGCCAAAAGAGAGGCTTGCGACAGCGCTCAGGAGCGCGAAGAGCAGAAAACGTGGCATGCGTTCCGTACGCGCCCAGCATTGCCGAAATGTCAGCCGTCAGCCGATTCCGCTTTGGCAGATTGCGTGACGCGTTTTCCGAGCTTCTCCTTCACGTCATCCCAGTCATGGATGACAACTTTGCCCATGGCGACGCGCATCAAGCAGGTCTCTGTGAGTTTGCGGAACATCCGATTGCTCCACGTGCTCACGGATTTCCACCCAGATCGCATTCATGGTCTAATCAATAAAGTTCCGCACTTTCCCCGCAGAAGGACGTCAAATCGGCCCGAACACCTTCTCCCGCACGGCGACCACGGCATCCAGCATTTCATTCGCCTCGGCACGGAGCTTGGCGTTGAGGCTGCTGGTGGCGCGGTTGTAGCGCTTGTAGAGGAAGGCGAGGCGTGTGCGGACTTCGTCCTTGCTCATCTTCGCGGTGACACCGCAGATCTCTTCCGGGCTCGGACCCTGTGGTTGGGCAGGCGCTTTGGGTTGAATCGGCTGGCGCTGCGCCGGCGCTGGGGCCGCTGCGGGTGCAGGGGCAGGCGTAGCGGCTGCGGCGGGAGCTGGTTTCGCTGCGCCTTCTGTTGGAGCCAGAGGCACGGGACCACGGGCCTCTTTCTCACGGCCCACGCTGGTCACTTTCGAAAGGACGCTGTCTCCGTTGCTGCTGCCACGTGACTGTGGCGGCTTGCCTGCGGGAGCATCCTTGGTTTTGAAGATGGTCTTGAGCTTCTCGAACATGATGGCGATGACGACGGGGGTTTCAGAAAGGTCTCGCTACTCAATGCGCAGTTTGCGGAGCATGGTACCGCGGTTTTCCAGTTCCTCATCCGTGAGGATGCCGGCGCCCTTGTAGGTCACGGCGATTTCCTGGGAACGTCCGCTCTCCTTGTCCACCACGAGGGCGCGCACGCGCTGGTTTTCATCGTAGCTGTAGGTCACGGCCACCTCGCATCCGGCAGGGCGGTTCGCCGGCACTTCCAGGGTGATCTTGCCGATGACGTCCACGAAGCGGGGATCATCATCTTCACCCTGCGTGATATCCACCTCGATGAAGCGCTCATTCGGATCAGAGGTGATGTAGACCTGCGTGTGGGAGCAGGGAATCGGCGTATTCTTCGGAATGACGATGGAGTTACGCACCCCTTCCTCGCCCGTCGTCTGATTCACGACGTAGGCAAGCGTGCCATAGCTGGCATTGCAAACTTCACGCACACGCGCGGACTTCCTCGCAAAGAGCGCTGCACCGAGGGCCACAGCTTCATCCACGTTGCCGCAAGACTTGGGCGCCTTGCCGAAGAATCGCTCCAGCGCGACTTTCACTTTCGGAATGCGGGTGGAACCACCCACGAGCACCACGTGATCAATATCCTTGGGCGTGAGATTCACGCCAGCCAGCGCCTGCTCCACCAGCATGATGGCGCGCGTGAGCAGCTTCGCCACGAGCTTCTCAAACTGATCCCGGGTGAAGTCGATGCGTGCAATGCCATTCACATCGTTGCCGATGGTGTCATTCACGCGCTGCAGCTTGCTCAGCATCTTCTTCGCATCCTCGGCAGCGTGCAGCACACGGCGGCGCTGGCGTTCATCCGAGAAGAGCTCTGAATTGGTCTGCTCGCGATACTGATCCGCGTAGAGATCCAGAAGTTGCTCATCGATATTTGAACCCCCAAGGTGGCGGGCGCCTTCACTCGTCATGATGCGGAAGCTCTCGCCGTCCACCTCAAGGATGGTCACGTCCAGCGTGCCACCGCCCATGTCAAACACGAGCACTTTTCCGCGCACGCCCTGGCCGTGGGCATAATACACCGCCGCAGCCGTGGGTTCATTCACCAGGCGACGCACCTTCATGCCGGCCATCTCACTGGCGGCGATGGTGCTCTTGCGCGCCAGCTCATTGAAGTTCGCAGGCACGGTGATCACGGCTTCCTTGATGTCACCCACGATGCGCGAGCATTCCCGCTTGAGCTTGCTCAGGATGAGCGCGGAAATCTCAGCCGGCGTCCACTTCTTGCCGTCAATCTCCACGAAGTGTTCAGGATCGTCCATGTGCCGCTTGATCTGGTAGATCGTGCGGTCGGGATCGCCGCCATCGCGCGCGGCACTGCCCACTAACTTCACGTCTTCATGCGCGTCGAAGTAGACGACTGACGGTGTCAGTCGTTCTCCATCCGCATTGGGGACGATTTCAGGATGTCCATCCGGCTTTAGATAAGCCAGACCGGACAGAGTGGTGCCGAGGTCGATGCCGACAAATTCTGCCATGATTCGAGGGTTGAACTGAAGATCCTTAGCAGGATTCGCAGATCAAGACAAGCGACCGAAGCAGTATGAGCCATTATTCGCTCGAAGTCTTAACCTCTACCTTGCGAAGTATCATCTCCCTTGAACCATCAGGAGAATAGACGAAACCGGGGCGGTAGCTCTCCACGACACGGGGCCGCTGCTCACCGGTTACGTTCTCCACCACGGCAATGCGCTGACGCAGAGCCACATCGACCTCTGTTCCCGTATCCACGCGGAACTCGGCGATGCCATGCTGGGAAAGAATATCTTCAAAGGAAGCCCTCAACGTGCGGAGCTGCTGCTCCACGCCATCCTGCCCAGAGCCAGTGTAGCGCTGGATGAGGATGTCGAGAAGGTCCAGCCGTTTGATAAGATCGTTGGCAAACAGGATGACTGTCTGCTCGTCGGTGGCGGCAGAAAGGCCTCGCGAAAGGATGTCATGCTTCTGCTGCATGTCCGCGATGCGCTCCTTCATCCGGGAAGCCAGCGCAGTCTCTTCACGCTTGAGCTGGTCGCCGAACATCTGCTTCATCCCTTCGAACTCACCGCGAAGGCGTTCCATCGTCTGGCGGTTCTGTTCCTCGGCCTGTTCGCGTTCGCGGCGGACTTCTTCCTCACGGCGCGTGTCACGCTTGATGTTCTCATCCAGGGCGTTGAAACGGACTTGCAGCGCGAGTTCCTGTTCAGCCAGGCTGGCCAGGTTACGATTCATCTCACGCCTGCGTTCGTCCGCAAGCTCCAGGGCCTCATTGATGGAGATAATCTTCTCACCCGAGCGAACCAGTTCTGAGTAGCGCGCCTCAGCGGCAGCGAACTTCTGCCGCAGGGTTTCGCCCGCAGCTTCCTCTTCCTGCAGCTGCTGGCGGGTGGCGTTCATGGAATTGACCACGGCCTCCTCCTGCTGGCGAAGATGTTCGTGCGCCTTCTCCATCTCGCCAAGACGGGCAGCAAAAGCAGCCTCCCGCTCGTCGTGGCGGGCGCGGGCCGCGGCAGTGCTGGTCTGCAATTCCTCCTCCTCCACCTTGAGGGAGGCAAGTCGTACAGCGCCCTGCTCCTGTTGCTCGCGCAGTCCCGCGATGGCCTGCTCGATGGCAATGCGATCCTTGTCCACTGCGGCGCACTTCGCGGCTGCTGCTTCGAATCGCATCGCCGCAGCGTTGGACTCGTCGGTAAGCATCTTGACCTTCGACTCCTCGCGGACACGCTCGGTCTGCAATGCCTGAAGTTCCTCGCGCAACTTTGCCATTTCCGCAGTGACGGCGGGGATGCCGGAGCGCACGGCCTTTTCCTCTTCCTGCGCAGCGAGAATCCGGCTTTCGATCTCGGCGCGCTTCGCATCCACCTGCTGGATGGCAACGATGACCTGCTCGCGCTTCTTCTCCGCTTCCACCGCCCGGGCCTCTTCCAACTTGGCACGATTGGCCTGCTCGTCCGCCTTGGCGCGGTCTGCTTTCTCCTGCGTGGTAAGCCCGGCGATGTCGCGACGCAGCTTTTCACGCTGCTTCTCGAGTTCTGCGATGTTCTTTTCCTCGTTGCCACGCAGCTTCTCGGTCGCCTTCAAAGCCGCCTGGGCTTCGCGCACCCGGTTTTCCAAATCTTGCAGGTCGGCGAAACGCTTCTCCGCCGGCACGAGCTTGGCCTGCACCGCCTCCAGTTTCTTTTCCGTGGCAACCACCTCTGCCTGACGCGCAGCGATTGCAGCGCCCACCTGCGCCATCTCGTCGCGGATACCGACAGCACGATTGTTCTCCGCCTCGGCAAGCTGCTTCGCGACTTCGATCTCGCGCTTCGCCTGTTCCTGCTGCTGGCGTAGGGCGTCCAGTTGCGTCCGCTGGCCTTCCATCTCCAGCCTCACCGCGGCGAGCGCCTGTTCGGTCTGGGTCTTTTCATGCGCGGCGGCAGCCAGTTTCTGCTGTTCTTCTCCCGTCTGGCGCTCCAGTGCGGCAAAGCCTTCGCGCGCGGCGGCGATTTTCTGCTCAAGATCCCGGAACTCAGCAATCTGGTTCTCAAGATCCAAACGCTTCCGAGAAGCGATGGCGAGCTGATCTTCCACGTTCGAGAGTTCGGTCTGCTTGAGTCCGAGCACACGGGCCGACTCTGCTGCCGCAGCCTGGTTCTTCGCGATGATTGCCAGCTGCGCGTTGGAATCGTTCGAGAGTTTGGTGATGTTCTCCTGAAGGAAATCCTGCTGCTGCTTGTGAGCATCAATCGAGCGCTGCATCTCTGCGCCCTTGCCTGCCAGTGATTCCAAGCGAGCCTGCTCCGCGGTGACGTTTTCCAGCGTTTGCTTGAGTTTCGCCTCGGCTTCCTGCTGGCCCTTGTTGGTCGCAGTGAGCATGTCGCGCGCAGAAGCGATCTTGCTCTCTGTGTCCTTCAGCGAAGCAAGCTGCTTGTCGATCTCCTCGCGCTTGGTCTTGAATTCTTCGAAGGCCTTCTTCTCCGAAGCCACCTTCTTCTCCATCTCGGCGAGTGCCTTTTCAGCTTCACCCGTGCGGGCGGTGAGCTTGGCCTCCATCTCGGTTCTCTTGGCTTCCGTATCCGCAAGCAGCTTGCGGGCTTTTTCAGCGGCACCGGTGAGCTCGGTCACGTTCTCTTCGAGACCGGCACGCTGACGGGAAAGCGTCAGCACCAGCAAGTGCTGGGCGGCGCCCTTTTCCGCAGTGGCGGAGATCTCCTGCTCGCGCTCCTCACGCTGCGCTCCCAAAGCGATAATCTGCTCCTGGATGCGTGTGCGTTGTTCCTCGACCACTTGAAGCGCCTTGGCTGCATCCTGAAGTTTCGAGTCTGTGGTGGAGAGATCGCCAAGCTTCCGCATGACTTCCTCCTCCTGCCGACGCAGCTGCTCCAGTCGCTCCTTGGAGGACAGTGCGGAGCTCTCCATGTCCGCCACCATGCGCTCCAGTTCGGCGCGACGTCCGCCCAGGGCCTTTTCCCCGGCCGCAGTCGTGGCGCGCAACTCTTCGAAACGAGCCCGCTCGGCATCGCTTTCCTTGCGAATGGCCTGCAGGTTTGCCTGCATTTGCTGTTCGCTGGCCGCCATCTCCTTCAGCGCGTTTTCCTGCGCGCCCACACGGGCCGCCACCTCGCTGAGTTCGCGAGTGCGGTCGTGCACCTGTGCGGAGAGTGCAGTCAGCGAGGCCTCGGCTTCGTTGCGGCGGGCTTCCACTGCCTCAAGCCGCGGCCTGGTTTCCACCAGTACCTTTTCCAGTTCGCGAAGTTCGTTGATGCGTCCGGTGAGTCCGGCAAACACGCCCTCCAACGACCGGGTGCGCTCTTCCGCTTCACTGACCTGCTGCTGACGTTCCGCGCTGGCCTTTTCCATCGCAGCCTGCCTTTCGGCAAACGCTCTATCCAACTCCGCCTGCCGGGCTGCGGCCGCAGCTTCCACTTGAGCAATCGCATCCCTGGCGCCAGCCAGCTTCGCCTCGTGCTCGGCAAGTTGCTTTTGCGCTTCCTCGGCCTGCGCAGTGGCGTTCGTGTACTGGGCGACTACAGAAGCCAGCTTCTCGGCCGTCTGGGTCATTTCCAAGCGTTCCTGCTCCTGCTGGGTCCGCAGGCGCGCGAGAGCCACTTCCGTGGCGGTCTGCTGCTCCTGAATCAGCTTGAGAGCTTCATTGGCAGAAGCAAGCCGGTTGTCGGTACCGGCGAGTTCCACAAGTCGCGTCTCTGCGGCGTTCCGCTTGGCCTCATGCTCGGCCACACGCATGTCCAGCGCGCGCAGATGCTCTTCGCGCTGGGCGATGACTGCCTCCGTGGCCGCCTTGCGATCGTCCAAAGCTCTGGATGCCTGCTCCGCCTCGCTGCGCATGGTTTGCATGCGTTCCTGGGCAGCCGTCAGTTCGGCCTGCAAGGTGCGCACGCGCTCCGCGGTCATGCCGTGGGCTTCCTGCGACTGGTCCGCCTTGCTCGCCGCTTCGCGCAGGCGGGCCTCGGCTTCACGAGTCTGATCGGCAACGGCCTGCTGCAGTCTCTTCGCAGCTTCCACTTCCTCGCGGGCAGCAGCCAGGCGGGCATTGACCTCTTCCAGATCCTTTTCGCGCGAAGTGCGCTCGGTGAAGAGACCGGCAATGTTCGACTCCAGATCCTTCTGGCGCGTCTGCATCGTACCCAGCGATCTGTTGAGCTCGTCCACTCGAGTGGACGCGGCAGCGGCCAGTGCGGCATCGTTGCTCTCGCGCGAAGAGGCATCGCGCGTCAACGCGGCGAGCCGTTCTTCCGCCTCACGAATGTCACGGCTCAGCTTGGCGAGATACTCCTCCGCTTCCTGGCCTTCACGGCCCGCACGTTCGCGCGTGCGCATTTCCGCCGCCCGGTTCTCGGCGATCTGGGCCTGCACGGCAGACAGCTCTGCCACGGCCTGCTGCATCCTGCCACGAGAAAACTCATCAGTCCCGGCTTGCGAAATCTCAGGGCTTTCCAAGCCCGAGCCTGAGGCCAGCGAGCCCGGAGGGAGCGGCGGTGCCATGAGGCTTTGGGGCGCATCCAGCATGAGCGGCTGGACATTCACCCCAGCCGGATTGTCCACGGCCGGAGCTGCTGGCGCAGGCGCAGGCGGAGGCATGGGCACCGGTCCCGGAGGCAGGGGAGCCTGCTGAACGGGCGGCGGAGCCGGAGCTGGAGCAGGTGCCGGTGGCGGCATCTCGACGGGCGCCACGGGAGGCATGCCCTGCACGGGGGGACTGGCAAAGGCCGATGGCATCGCCGCCATTCCGACGCGAACACCACGGGTAGCCTTCAGGGTCGGCACGGCACTGGTCTCCATCATGGAGTGCGCGGGCCTGCCACCATTCTTATTACCACCTCGAGCCGCGGCGGGAGGAGGCGGAAGAGAAGCAGAAGGGGGAGCCTCAGGGGCGCCCGGCTCGGTGCTCCGATCCAGCGACTGAAGCTGCGGCGGCTTGAAGCCCATAGCCCCGGGACCCACACGCACCGAGCGCGTGGATTTGAGTGTGGGCACGGCACTGGTAGCAGTGGAAGGTGCTGCCTGCCGTCCACCTGCGGACTTGAAAGAGGCCGGTTGTTGCTGCGGCGGCACTTCCGTGCCGTTGCCGTTCCCATAAGACGGCGCTCTTCCGCGTGCCGGTGGCGCCAGCTCAGGGCGTGGCGGCTCTACAGGGGCTGCGGGGGGTGGAGTTGCGGAAATCGATGCCGGCGGCGGCATCATGGACAGCCCTTGCGGTGCGGCAAACGTCAGGGGCGCATCGCTCAGGCCGCTGGGCGGCGCCATGGCGAGAGATGAATCGCTCGGTCCAAAGGCAATGGGAGCAGTGACAATCGGTTCATCATCACTTCTGCCACGCGAGCTGCCGGAAGGGCCCGACCGCGGCGCAGGCGAGGGAGTGGGTGCGGGGAAAGGCGCCTTGCTGTCACGCAGCACTGGCACCGCGCTGGTAGCCGTCGAAGCCATGTGCTGTGCAGGCCTGCCGCCGCCATTCCTCATCTGCGGGGCCACACGTTCCTTGAGCTGTACCGCTTCCGTCTTGGACTCGGGGGTACCGCTCCGTTCCGCCTCGCGCTTCTTTTCCTCGACCGACTTGCCGCTGCTCTTGGGATGGCCGTTGCTGGGCTCCGTGTCGGCGGAATCCTTGAACTTGGCTTCAAGTCCGCCAAAGCGGACTTTGTCTCCCTGGCGCAGCACCGCGCGCTCGACACGCTTGCCGTTCACAAAGGTCCCGTTGGACGATTTCAGGTCGACCACCTCGTAATTTCCGTCGGGACGTCGCAACAATTCCGCGTGGAAACTGGAGATTTGGGAACTGTCGATGACGATTTCGTTACGACTGTTCCGACCCAGCGAAAGACGCGCATCCTCGAGATCGAAGATGAACTCATTGCCGTTGTTGAGGTTGAAGGCCAGGTAAGGCATGGTTTAGAGTCGCAAAATCGCGGTATTTATTAAATTTAGGTACGGTTTTTTTCGGAGGCAACGCAAACCTGCCTCAATTAAGACTTAGTTTGCTGGTTGCACGACAGCCGGAAAGATGCCGGGAAGCGATCGGTTTGGGCCGAATTCCGCGTTTGCGCCCTGATTTGGAATGCCACACCATCACGACGCATGAACCCCCGCCATCTTAGCAGGTTTCAATTTACCCTATCTCTACTCCTGATCGGTCTCGCCTTCTGTGGAGGACGCGTTCACGCTCTGAACGAGGCCGACCTGCAGCGTATCGGGAAGCGCATCTGGCAGAATGAATGCGCCGGCTCCGTGGACGGGCTGACGAGCTGGAACTCGGGAGAGGATTTTGCCTCGCTGGGCATCGGTCACTTCATCTGGTACCCGGCGGGAGTAGAGGGGCCCTTTGAAGAAAGCTTCCCAAAACTCATCCAGTGGTACCGCCAACGCGGCGTGGCTGTGCCTGAATGGTTGCTCACCACCAAGGACTGCCCATGGCCTGACAAGGCTTCATTTACCAGGGAGCACGATGGCAGCAGACAGAAGGATCTGCGGAGGCTGCTGTCCTCCACCATCGGCGAACAGACCCTGTTCATCATCGCCCGCCTGGATCAGGCCGCTCCGCGTCTGGTGAAAGCCGCTGGGAAAAGCGGCACCCTGGTCGAGCGCAACATCGCGCTGCTCCGCCAGACGGCGGCGGGAAACTTTGCGCTCATCGACTATGTAAACTTCAAAGGCGAGGGGTTGAATCCGAAGGAACGCTACAAGGGTGAGGGCTGGGGCCTGTTGCAGGTATTGATGAACATGCGCCCTGCAGATGCCGCCAGCGCACCGGCCGCCTTTGCCACCTCTTCCCAGCAGGTACTGGCCCGCCGCGTGACGAACAGCCCGCCCGAGCGTGGTGAAAAGCGCTGGCTACCCGGCTGGAGCAATCGTTGTGCAGCCTATGCGCACTGAACAGCGCGTGGAATCCGGCATTGCGAACTCTTCGCAGGAATCCCATGCGCCCTCTTGACTACCCCGCGCGGCTGACCTAAACACCTCGCCCCATGTCCGCGCAAACGACCCTCATCCTTCTCAAGCCCGACTGCGTCTCCAAAGGCCTCTGCGGCGAAGTGCTCAAGCGTTTCGAAAACGCCGGCTTTGTCATTCGCGGCCTGAAGATGATCCAGCTCACGGATGAAGTGCTGAAGGATCACTACTCGCACATCGCGGACAAGCCCTTCTTCCCCGAAGTGGCGAATTTCATGAAGAGCGTCCCGGTGATCGCCCTCGCACTTCGTGGTGACAACGTCATCGATCGCGTGCGCACCCTCCTTGGACCTACCGATTCCCGCAAGGCGGACAAAGGTACCATCCGCGGCGACTACGGCGGCGACATGATGGTGAATGTGGCCCACGCCTCCGACTCTCCGGAGAACGCCGAGGCCGAGCTTAAGCGCTTCTTCAAGGCGGACGAGCTTTTCGACCGCTGATTGCTGCTCCAAAAAGCTGCGGGACCACTGGGTAAGGCATTTCCTGTCTGACGGGATTGTGCCGAAAAAGTTGACAATGGGAGCACACGCCCCCTAAACTCCCTCCAAACCCGGCATATCAGGAGCCCGCAGCAGCAGCAACAGGAGGAACGATGAGCATGTTTGGATTCGGTGGTGATGATCAACAGCACCCGCGCGGCGCGCCGCCGCTGCACAGCGAGAAAATCGTTGGAGAAAGAAAGATCTTCTTTCTCGACCTGAAGGAGAACGATCGGGGACGCTTCATCAAGATCACAGAGGATGTGCGTGGCCGCAGGGACACGATCATGCTTCCCATGGAGAACGCAGAGGAGTTTCTCGACGCCCTCCAGCGCATCCTCCAGGTGCATCGTGAGGCGGAGGAGTAACCTCACGCACTGGTACAGCATTTTTCTTTTTCGCCCAAGACAAGGAGGCAGAGTGTGTGTAACCGCGGACACGGGCGGGACGTCGTTGATCCTGTGCCCCTGCCGAGTCCATGTCCGTCCCTCCCGCCTCCAGCCCCGATCTTACCGACCTGGTGGCAAGGGTGCGCGATGACCGTTGTGAACGCTCGGCCACCACGCTCGTGGAGCGTCTCTACCCGCTGGTGCTGCGCATCGTGCGGGCCCACCTCCCCCGGCGCAGCAGCGAAGAGGATCTCGCGCAGGAGGTGTTCATGAAAATGTTTGCCCGCATTGAGCAATGGCGCGCACAAATGCCCTTTGAGCACTGGGTTTCCCGTGTGGCAGTCACCACGTGCCTGGACGCCCTGCGCCACCAAAAACGGCGGCCCGAACTGCGCTGGGCCGACCTGAGCGAAAACGAGGCGGAGATGCTCGATCACGTCCTGCATGATGAAACGGACAGCGGTGCCGCTGATGCCGTGGGTGCACGCGAACTGGCCAGCAAACTTCTCGAAACGCTGAAACCCGCCGATCGTCTCGTACTAACCATGATGGACATGGAAGGCCGCTCCGTCGCCGACGTCCAGGCCGCCACCGGATGGAGTGCCACGCTTGTAAAGGTGCGCGCCTTCCGGGCACGGCGTAAACTGCGCAAGGCCTTCGCCGCACTCGATGCTACCTATTCCCCCTCTCCCGCCACATGAACCGCCACCCTCACGATCCTGCTGACCGTGCCTGGCCGCGCCTCGCGGCCCGTGCGAGTACCTCGCCTGCTGTCCAGCCAGCTGCGGAAGCTCCGCTCGGATTTGCCACACGGGTGGTGGCCCAGTGGAAATCCCATCCACGCGAGGCTTCGTTCGCCCTGCTGGAATGGCTGGCCCTTCGCGGAGTAGCCGTGGCGGTAGTCATCCTGCTGGGAAGCGCTGCACTCAGCTATGACACGCTGTTCGGCATCTTCACGGGCGAGACGGCACTTGCGGGAGGTTGGATTGATTCGCTGCTGACGCTATGAGACTCTTCCGTCATTGGAAAATGGTACTCGGCCTCATGGCCATCTTCGGCGCGGGCGTGGGCACCGGTGCCATCGGCACCGTGGTGGCGCTGCAGCGTATCTTCTCCCGTACCCCACCCCAAGAAAAGTGGGTGAACGCCCGGCTCGCCGACTTGGAGCGCCGCCTCAAAATCACTCCCGAGCAGAAGCAGCGCATCCGCCCCATCGTGGAAAGCGCTGACATGCACATCCGCGACATCGGGGGCGAATCCTATGAGCGCATCGTCAACGTGGCACAGGAAACCCACGAGGAAATCGCCCGTGAACTCAACCCGGAACAGCGCGAGGAGTTCAACCGTCTGCGCCCTCAAGTGATTTCCATCCTACGCGACCTGACCCAACGCGAAATCACCGTGCGCTCCCACAAGGCGGGTGTGCCGACTCCGCCTACTGAGCCCGCGCCTGTTTCAAGTCGGCGAAAATAAGCCGGCCAGCGGAGGTGTGCGTCACGCCACTCACCACAATGGCGACGGTGTCCCCGATGAATTGGGAGGCGTAGTTCACCACAATCATGGCTCCGTCCGGCAGGTAGCCAACCGCCTGATGCTTCTCCTTGCCTGACTTCACGAGACTGATGTCCAGTTCGTCCCCGGCTCCGACTTCCGGCTGAAGCGCCCTGGCAAGATCATTGAAGTTCAGCACGGTCACGTTTTTCACCCGGGCGACCTTCCCGAGATTCACGTCGTTGGTGAGGAGTCGGGCATTCAGCTCATGAGCCAGCGTAACCAGCAGTGTGTCCACCGCTGCGCCCTCATGATTGCCGGGAGCTTCATGCACCGTGAGTTCAATCCCTTTCGTGTCTCGGAGCTTCTGCACAGCATCCAAGCCTCGCTTCCCACGCGAGCTCTTGAGGGGATCTCGTGAATCCGCCATGCGCTGCAGTTCATCGAGAACAAACCGGGGGATGACCAGATTTCCCGAGAGGAAGCCCGTCTCATAAACCTGGGGGATGCGCCCGTCGATGATCACATTGGTATCAAGCAACATGGGCTCACCTTCGGAGGCGTCCCTGCGGAAGCGCACGTAGGGGATGATGAAGGAAAACTGATCCCGGTCACTCCGGAGCGCGAGGGTGATGCCGAGAAAGCCAAAGATCAGATACATGCAGATCTCCACCACGCTACGGATGGAGTCTGGATCTTCCAGACTGCGGAACCACGGAAGGTCCATGATGCCGATCTTCGTCACCAGCCACGCGCAGAACAACCCCACCAGAAGTCCAAAGGTCCCAAAGGAAAATTCACGGAAGGTGAACTGGGCCAGCAGCGCATCCACCAGCACGAAGAAACCACCCACAACGAGGCCAATCAGGGTGCCAATCCAGATCTCCGCATGAAAGCCTGCGGCGACGGCACCGCCAAGCACGACGGCGAGCGTCAGAAAGAGCGCCCGCGCGAGCTTGATGGACCATGGTACTTGCACGACCGAATGTGCCGGGGTCGCCCGCAAGTTTCAAGTGATGATATGGGGAAACAAAATCAAGCCGGCACGGCCCGATGGCTCACGGCTTGCGAATGCGGTCGCTCCCCTGCCCCTACCGGCTGAAAAGCCCTCGCTTCTCCGGCTTCTGCTGCGGCTGTTGCTGTTGTTGCTGCTTCTTCTGCGGCGCGGGTTGGGGTTCCCTCGACTGCTGCTCACCCGCCTTGTCCTTGTACCAAAGGATGCCCTTCTGCCGCAGGTTGCTGACCAACATGGAGAATTCATTTTTCAGGGTCTTGTCATGAATGAGCGCTGGCAGCAGACCCTCTCCTTTCCTCAAATCCGTTCCCACCTTCCCGAGCGACACTGCCGCTTCATCAATCGACTTGATGGCCTTGTCCGCATTTCCCATCACCGTGTCCGCCTTACCGGCCGCCGATTCGATTTTGCCCGAGGCGCTGTCGATTTTGGTCACGATGGGATCAAACTTTTTGGCCGCATCTTCCATGGACTTCGCAGCCGCCTTGAATGACGCCACGGCCTCCTTCACTTCTTTGCTGGTATCTTCGCCCAGCGTCTTTTCATCCAGGCGTTTCAGCACGCTGTTGAGGTGCGCGAAGGACTCCTTGAGCTCCTTCATGTTGTCATCACCCAGCGCCTTCTCATTGATCTTGCTCAAAGAAACCCGCAGATCTGCGGCAGCACCCTTGATTTCTTTAAGTGCATCCTCCGCCTGCTTGCTCAGGTCCTTGGCGGAATCCTGCAGCCCCTGGAGTCCCGTCGCTCCTACCACATTCGTCTTGGGAATCTGGGTGCCAGCCTCAAAGAACGTCTGCGCTTGCGAACCCGTGGTCCGGATTTCTATGAATGAGTCGCCCAACAGACCAGCCGTACCGATGCCGAACATCGCGTCCTTCGGAATCTTCACGTGGTCATAGATCTCCAGCGTAATGAGCACGCCCTTGAAATCAGCGTCCAGCACCGGCTGACGGGGGACCTTGCCCACCTTGGAACCTCCCAGGCGCACAGGTGTGCCGTCACGGATACCGGTACCATCTGGAAAGGGCACGGTGATTTCATAGGAGGTCTTGAAGAGCTCCCTCACACTGCCGAACTGCAGTACCAGAAGGGCGATCAGCATCAGGCCGATGGTGAGGAACAATCCCACCAGCAGCTCGGTTTTCTTGTCGCGTTCTTCCATGTTGTTTGTCCTGAATTGCTAGATGCCGGGACGACGATGAGGTCAGCGTGGGGAAAGCGTGCCCGAGGGGAAGACAACGGGCAAGCGCTTCTGCTGAATCCGGAAAGCCGATTTTTGAAGTGTACCCTGTTTCATCCCTCGATGTCCGATTTTCCCTCGATAAAATCCTGCACGTCCTGCTCCGGACAAGTGCGCAGTTCCTCCGGTGTCCCGAGGAAGTGAATCACCCCGCCTTTGAGCATCGCGACGCGGTTGGAGATCTTGAAAACGCTCTTCATGTCATGCGTGACCACGACGGCCGTCATCTGGTACCGCTTCTGCAGACGCATAATCATCTGGTCGATGACGTCCGAGACAATGGGATCTAGACCCGATGTTGGCTCATCGTAGAGCACACAGGCGGGCCGCGAAATGATGGCCCGCGCAATGCCGGCGCGCTTGCGCATGCCCCCGGAGAGATTGACCGGCATCTTCTGCTTGTGGTCGGCGAGTTCCACCACATCCAGCGCCTCGTGTACCCGGTCCACGAGTTCCTTGTGATCCCTCACACCCGCCTCCTGAAGGGGGAAGGCCACATTCTGCTCCAGCGTCATGCTATCGAAGAGGGCGGCGTTCTGGAAGAGGATGCCAATCTGTTTGCGCAGAGGCGCGAGCTGCCGTTCACGCAGACCCGTGAGGCTCGTGCCATCGATCTTGATAGAGCCCTCGTCAGGTTTCATCAGGCCGATGAGGTGCTTCAGCAGCACGCTCTTGCCCTCACCGCTGGGACCGATGAGCACCAGTGTCTCCCCCCGATAGATATCGAGGTTCACGCCACGAAGAATCTCCTGCTTGCCTATCTTTTTCTTAAGGCCTCGGACTTCGATGAAGGGTTTGGAGTTGGAGCTTGGGGGAAGAGCCATGAGACGGACCAACTACATCGGTGTGCCGAGAGGGAAGAAATAGTTCAGCAGGATGCTCATGAAAAAGTTCACAATGAGAATCGCAAGTGACGAATACACCACCGCACTCGTGGTGCCTCGTCCCACGCCGACGGCGCCATTCTCCGCCATGAGTCCCTGGTGACAGGAAATGACGGTGATGAGAATGCCAAAGATGAAGCCCTTGATCATGCCGCAGGTCACGTCCTCCATGTTCGTGTGCTCCGTGATGTGCGTGATGAACCACGCATTGGGCACTCCAAAACCCATCACAGTGACCAGATAGGAGGCGACGAGGCCGAACACGATGCTTTCTGCAATGAGCAGCGGCATGGAGACCATCATGGCGATGAACCGCGGCAGCACGAGGTAGTCAACTGGATGCACCGCCATGGCGCGCAGGGCATCGATTTGCTCCGTGACCTTCATCGTGCCGATTTCCGCCGCCATCGCCGCGCCCACACGGCCCGTGACCATGAGCCCCGCCAGCACCGGCCCCAGCTCACGGCACATGGCGATGGAAACAATCGCCCCCACGCCGGACTCCACACCGAAGTCCTTGAATTTGAAGTACGTCTGTGCGGTGAACACCGCACCGGTGAACGCCCCGGTCACGATGACCACCACTTGGGATCCGAAGCCGATGGACACAATCTGGTGCGCCACCAGCTTCATGCGCCACACTCCCGTCCGCACCGCCCCCCCCAAGTCGATCAATAGGGCCATCAATTGACCCATGTAGGTCAGAAAATTCAAAAAGGCACGGCCTGGCAATCGAAGGGCATCCATCGGGATCGGGCTACTCAATACGTTCGGCATCATGCACCGGACGGCAGGCAAAGCAAATGCAAGGGTCGCCTCAACCGCGAGTGCTCCCTAACAATTCCTCCACAAGGGCGGGAACTTTTTCTCCCGCCTTGCCGACGCGGTGCTCTTGGAACACATCGGACATCGCGGTCACGTCCATGTTCACCTCAATCGTGCGGGCGCCAGCCTGCCTCGCCACCTCCACAAAACCTGCCGCCGGGTACACATGCCCGGAAGTGCCGATGGCAATGAAGATCTCCGCCCGGTTCAGCGCGGTGGCGATGTCCTCCATGTAAAAAGGCGTCTCGCCGAACCAGACGATGTGCGGGCGCATCTTCCCCACGCTGCGGCAGTAGTCGCAGCGCATGAGTGCATCCAGGTCCTTTCTCCAGGTCCGCACCTCGTCACACTGGGCGCAGCGGGCCTTGAGCAGTTCCCCGTGCATGTGAATCACCTCGGGACTGCCGGCGCGCTCGTGGAGGTCATCCACATTCTGCGTGATCAGCGTCACCCAGCCGGGATGCTCCCTCTGCAGGCGGGCGATGGCCTGGTGTGCCGGATTCGGATGGACCGTGCTCAGCGCGGCGCGGCGCATATTGTAAAAGCGATGCACCAGCGCGGGATTGCGCGAAAATCCATTCGGACTGGCCACCTCCTCGATGCGGTGGTTCTCCCACAGGCCGTTGGCATCACGAAACGTCGGGACCCCAGACTCCGCGGAAATGCCGGCGCCGGTGAGGATGACAATGCTGGGGGCGGAGGACATGGATGGGGATTGCCTCTTTTTGTACTGGCATTGCTTGCGTTCGGCAATGGTCAGAAGGTCCTATCTCTTGCTGGGTTCTGGGCGATGTGGCGTGGCAATGTGCCCGCAGACAGTGTTATATTTATTTACCTCTGCCATGAGCTACGCCGAGTTCAAATCAGCCATCCAGCACCACCTGCGGAAGAACCGCCAGGGTGCCACGTGGGTGGAGTTGCGGGAGGCTCTGGCGCTGCCCTATGACCGGGCGTGCCCGGAGTGGACCCGCAGGCTGGAAGAGGAGATTGGCCTGGTCCGGCGCAAGGGCTCAGGACGGGCGCTTGTCTGGGTGCTTTCATCGAGTTCGGCTGCCCCTTCCCGGGCCCCTCAGACGTAGCCTTTATGGGGCCTCGCAACCTCTGCTGAGCCCCGGGCCGAGTAGCAGGCCTTGCATTGTTCGCGCCCGCCCTTGCCTCGGCCCGGCTCCTGCTTACAGTGCAGACCCTCACCTGCTTCATTTCCATGGCTCTCAACGTTCAGCGTACTTTCAAGACCGGGTCCGGCACGGACGGAAAATATTTCTCACTCCCCGAACTGGAGGCACAAGGCATCGGCAAGATCTCCCGCCTGCCCGTCAGCATCCGCATCGTGCTCGAGTCGCTGGTGCGCAATCTCGACGGCAAGAAGGTGATGGAGAAGGATGTGCAGAACCTTGCGAACTGGAATGCCAAGGCTCCCGGCGATTACGAAATCCCCTTCACTGTCGCGCGCATCGTGCTGCAGGACTTCACTGGCGTGCCTCTTCTTGTGGACCTCGCCGCCATGCGCTCCGCGGTGGATGGCATGAAGAAGAATCCCAAGATGATCGAGCCGCTCGTGCCGGTGGATCTCGTGGTGGACCACTCCGTGCAGGTGGACTTCGCAGGCACGCAGGCCGCACTGGATCGCAACCTGGCCCTCGAGTTCGAGCGCAACCGTGAGCGTTATCAGTTCCTCAAGTGGGGTGAGCAGGCCTTTGACACCTTCAAGGTCGTGCCTCCCGGCATCGGCATCGTGCACCAGGTGAACCTCGAGTACCTCGCCAAGGGTGTACTTGAAAAGGATGGGGTGTATTATCCTGATACTCTCGTGGGTACTGACTCCCACACGACCATGATCAACGGCCTCGGCGTCGTGGCCTGGGGCGTAGGTGGTATTGAAGCAGAAGCCGGCATGCTCGGCCAGCCGGTGACCTTCCTCGTGCCTGAAGTGGTGGGCGTGTACCTCACCGGCGCGCTGCGCGAAGGCGTGACCGCCACCGACCTGGCCCTGCACTGCACCCAGATGCTGCGCAAGCACGGTGTGGTGGGCAAGTTCGTCGAGTTCTACGGCCCCGGCGCCGTGAGCCTGCCGCTGCCTGACCGTGCGACGATTGCCAACATGGCCCCCGAATACGGCGCGACCATGGGCTTCTTCCCCGTCGACGAAGAGTGCGTGAACTATCTCCGTGGCACTGGCCGCAGCGAGGAACTCTGCACCACCTACAAGAACTACTACACCGCCCAGGGCATGTTCGGCATCCCGGACAAGGGCGAGGTGGAATTCACCAGCGAGCTTGAGCTCGACCTCAGCACCGTGCAGCCCAGCGTGGCCGGACCGAAGCGCCCGCAGGACCGCATCGAGCTGCCGAACGTGAAGTCGAAGTTCCGCGACCTCCTCAAGAGCGACGTGAAGGCTGGCGGCTACGGCAAGAACGGCAATGCCTTCAAGGAGGCCGAAGTCGTCGTCGACAGCAAGGACGGCATCAAGGACACCATCCAGGATGGCTCCGTGCTCATCGCCGCCATCACAAGCTGCACGAACACCAGCAACCCGAGCGTGATGCTCGGCGCGGGTCTCCTCGCGAAGAAGGCGAACGCCCTCGGCCTGACCATCAAGCCCAGCGTGAAGACCTCGCTCGGACCCGGCAGCCGCGTGGTGACCGATTACCTTACCAAGACCGGCCTGCAGGTGGAACTCGACAAGCTCGGCTTCCAGACCGTGGGCTACGGCTGCACGACGTGCATCGGCAACTCCGGCCCGCTCGACGCCGGTATCGAAGATGTGGTGAAGGCACAGGACGTAGTGGCTGCCAGCGTGCTGAGCGGCAACCGTAACTTCGAAGCCCGCGTGCACCAGAGCATCAAGGCGAACTTCCTCATGTCCCCTCCCCTCGTCGTGGCCTACGCCATCGCCGGCACGGTGGACATCGACTTGAGCAAGGATCCGCTCGGCAAGGGCACGGATGGCAAGGAAGTGTTCCTCAAGGACATCTGGCCCTCCCTCGCGGAGATCCGCGACGCCATGCAGTCCGCGCTTTCCCCGGACGTCTTCCGCAAGCTCTACACCGACTTCGCCAGCCAGAATCCCAAGTGGAACGAAATCGCCGGTACCACCGGCCTCGTCTACGGCTGGGATGCGGACAGCACCTACATCCAGCACCCGCCCTTCTTCGAGGACTTCTCGATGGATCCCAGCGACATCGTGGAGATCAAGGGCGCTCGTCCGCTCGGCATCTTCGGCGACTCCGTCACCACGGACCACATCAGCCCTGCCGGTGCCATCAAGAAGAACAGCCCCGCAGGCCGCTTCCTCCTGGAGCACGGCGTGGAGCAGTCCGACTTCAACAGCTACGGTTCACGCCGCGGCAATGACCGCATCATGACCCGCGGCACCTTCGCCAACGTCCGCATCAAGAACCTGATGCTCGGCGGCAAGGAAGGTGGCGATACCATCCTGCAGCCCGAAGGCACGGAGATGTCCATCTTCGACGCCGCGGAGAAGTACAAGGCCGCTGGCACCCCGACCATCGTCATCGGCGCTGAAGACTACGGCATGGGCTCCAGCCGCGACTGGGCCGCCAAGGGCACCCGCCTCCTCGGCGTGAAGGCCGTGATCACGAAGTCCTTTGAGCGCATCCACCGCTCCAACCTCGTGGGCATGGGCGTGCTTCCCTGCAACTTCGTGAACAAGGAGGACTACGATAAGGTGAAGGACCTGTCCGACGCCACCTTCGACCTCCTCGACGTGAGCAACAGCATCAAGCCCCAGAGCGAAGCCACCCTCCGCGTCCACAAGGCCGACGGCAGCACCCTCGACATCCCCGTGGTCGTCCGCCTGGATACCCCCGTGGAAATCGACTACTACCGCGCCGGCGGCATCCTGCCTTATGTGCTCGCGCAGATCCTGCGGGCGAATGCGTAAGGCTGGTTGACCAAGTTGCTTTTGAATCAAGGCCGCTCCTGAGAAGGGAGCGGCCTTTTTTATACTTCGTTGAGGAACAGCGCAGTAAAAACTCCTGCTGTTGGTTTACTTTCGGTTTACCAACAGGTTGACTTTCAGTTTACACGTCACGCGGAACTCATGATATCCGCTGATGAAGTACAACCTCATCAAACGCATCGGCTCAAAGCAGAACGGTGAGTATGTGCTCGCGTAGGGATACCTTCTCACCCCTCCCCCAGCAAAAACCGGAAATCATCCAGCGACAGCGCGGAAGCGAAATTCTCTTCGCCGAGGATATCCTGAGCCAGCGCGCTCTTCTGCTTTTGCAGGAGGCGGATTTTCTCCTCGATGCTGTCCTTCACGATGAGGCGGTAGGCATTCACCTTCTGCGTCTGGCCGATGCGATGGGTGCGGTCGATGGCCTGGGCTTCCACGGCGGGATTCCACCATGGGTCGCAAAGCACCACATAGCTCGCGGCAGTGAGATTCAAACCAAAGCCACCTGCCTTCAGGCTGATGAGGAAGATGGCGGGACCGGAGCATTCCTGGAACTGCTTCACGAGAGCGCCGCGGTCCTCCGTCTGACCGGTGAGTAAGAAATGCGGCCATTCACGCGCCTCCAGCTGGCCTCGGACAAGGCTCAGCATTTCCACGAACTGTGAGAACACCAGCACCTTCCCACCCTCTTCCATGATGGGCTCCAGCAACTCAAGCAGGGCATCGAGCTTGGCGCTCCCGGTGGCTGCGGTCGCTGCATCAGCCGTACTTGCTTTGCCGCGGCGTTTCTTTGTTTTGCTGGTACTGACATCCTCCTTTAGGACCAATGCCGGATGGCAGCAAATCTGCCTGAGCCGCAGCAGGCTGGTGAGGATGTTGAAGCGGGCCTTGTCGAGCTGCTTCGTGGTCTTGATGTTGAGTAGTGCGGCGCGGGCTCTTTTTAGCTCTGCTTGATACAACGTGCGCTGGCTCCCCTCCAACTCGCACACGAGGTCCTCTTCCACGCGGTCAGGCAGATCCTTTGCGACCTCCTTCTTGGTGCGACGCAGGAGGAAAGGACGCACTCGCGCTGCAAGCCTGCGACGCGCGAGAGGATCCTCCTTGGCATCGAAGTGCTTCGCAAAATGGGTGCGGTTCCCGAGAATACCAGGCATGGCAAATCCCAGAATGCTCCACAGATCCAGCAGTCGGTTTTCCACCGGCGTTCCGGAGAGCGCGAGACGGTGACCCGCTTGCAAAGCACACGCGGCCTTAGCGCTCAACGACGATGGATTCTTGATGGCCTGAGCCTCATCCAGGATCACCGCGAGCCAGCGCTGCCGTGAAAGCGCCTCCTCATGCTGCCGGAGCTGTTGGTAATGGATCACCACAAGATCAGCCTCACCATCCAGTCCGGACTTACCCGCATCATCCCTGGACCATACCACGACACGGAGGTCCGGGCAGAAACGAGCTGTCTCACTGCGCCAGTTGTCCTGTACGGATTTGGGGCAGACGACCAGCACGGGAGGAAGGGTGCCCGCGGGTTCACGGTTCAGTTCCGTTTCCCGTAACCACGCCAGCCACGTCAGTGACTGCAAGGTTTTGCCAAGCCCCATGTCATCCGCCAGAACGCCGCCAAAGCGATTGGTGCTCAGGTACGCGAGGAAATGAAAGCCTTCGAGTTGATATGGACGCAACTGGGCCGTGATGGTGGCCGGTATCACCGGCTGCACACGCGTGCGAATCTCCTCGGCGCGCCGACGTACCGCCTCCACACGCTCGGCCGGCAGCAAGCTCTTCTCTTTCCCGGCACCACCGGCGAGTTGCAGGGCATGCAGACGCTGCGGTGCCCCATCGAAGTCCGCCACCGTGAGGCCCATCGCGGCAAGCTCGGCCTCCTGCTCAGGCGTCATTTCGAAGTGCAGCTTCCTCCAGCCCTTCCCAGTGATGCGGACCCAGCGTCCCTGCGCTTTGAGCAGCAGTTGGATCTCCTCCTGTGTGAGTGTGGTGTCCGTAACATTCAGCGCCACGCGCAGATCAAACCAGTCCATCTCGCTCTCCTCGACATCAAGCCGGACCGAAGCTGAAACCATGCCGTCACGCAAACTGGCGAGTTCCTTGTCCAACTCCACCACGACATCTTCAGGTCGGGCCGCCATCCATTGGAGAAACTCATCCGGAAACTCCTTGGTGATGCGTCGCTGCCACCAGGTTTCCGAATTTCTCCAGGATATCTGATGCTTCAGGTCCATGGTATTCAACCATGCGGTAGCACGCAGAAGTGCTGACCGTTCGTAGGTCACGATGCCCTGCATAGGGGTTGCACCTTTCTCTCCTTTGATGGATAACCAGCCGCTAAGACTCAAGAGCTCACCGGGACTACCGTCGTCATAATCCGACTGTGCTGTCACCTTGAGATAGGAACTCGCACCCTCGCCCTGCTGGTCGATGCCGGCCCGAACGGTGACTGTGGCCTTGACGGTTCTTACCTTGGCTTGGATGCGTTCCGGAAGTGACAGCCCAAGCTTGCGAAGGACTGTCACCCCTTCACCCGTTTCCAGTGCGGATGCTGGAATGTCCATGCGAGCGCCAGCATCCCGATGCGTGAAGGGCCAGCGCTCCAGCGGCCAGATTTCCTTGGAGGTCACGAACCATGAGGGATGGCTCAGGACAACCACTAACGGCTCCGGGGGTGTCGCCCCATGCACATCGCGCAGATGCAGCGTGTAGGCATGAGACGAAGCCTCATCGATTGCCCAGACGAGTGGCTCTTCGTGAAAAGTGACCGGCTGTCCGTCAGACCCCACGAGAGCATTTCTCAGTTGAGGCATGGAAATGAACTGCAGCAACAGTCCAGGGAGGTCGTCCCCTACCTTGTGAAATTCGTTTTTCACCATCCCCCACTGGCCTTTGGCGAAGGAGAGGATTGTGTCACCCGCAGTCCTGTTTCCACTGTTTGGGAGATTCTTCAATTGTGCCGTGCTCGCCTTCGAGAACTCCAACTGGCCGGGTTTCCGCAGTTCAATGATTGCCCCATTGTCTACGAGTCTGAGACGGAGCCATGGCGACACATCGGCTCCCGCGCTTTCACCCGGCAGGCTGGAAGCCCAATGCTTGATTCTGCTCTTCCATTCCTTTTCCGCAATCTCGGCACGCTGTGCCGCCATCAGTGCCGCCTGACGCTCGCGGTCGATGAGTTCAGGCAGAGGTTCTGGCAGGTTGTGCCCCCGCTCCGACAGCTTCGCGTCCACGCAGGCGAGGTAGTCCCAAACACTCTGAGGCACGGCATGCTTGCCATGCAACACCATCTGCTCTCTCGACCAGTAGTTCGGCGAGTTTGTGAGCGAAAGGAGATCGCTCATGGTCAAGGTGCGAGTCTTTGCAAGCCACCATTGCTCGACTCTATCAAGGGCCGTCGCGGCCTTTGCTGATAATGTCTTCCCGGTCCGTTCCCCGGCATGTGTGACAATTGCACTTTGTGCTGCCGATGACTGGGAGGCTCCAGCGGATTTCTGGGACTTGGAAGTGGCTTTCGTCCTTTTCTTAACGGGCCCCCCGGAAGCACTCAGCGCTACATACATGGCAGCGGCAGCGTGTTTGCAATTGGAGGCATACGGGCAAGTGCAGACGGAACGCAGGAATCTTCCGTTCTTGAAGGGAATGGTCACTCCATACTCCGACCCGCCCTGGACAACCGCACTGACCCCAAGACCATCATCGTCCCAACTCCAATCCTCCACTGCCCCGGAATCTGCCAGCTTGCTTCCCCGTGTGGCGATTTGAGACTCCAACCTCTGCAACCACTCACTGGCTGCAGTCCTTGCCTCTTCATTCAACAGACTGGACATGATAACGTGGCGTCCGGTACACGCGGAGACTACAAGTTCAAGCGGCGCGATTCATCTAACGCTCGCTCACGACCTTCACCCCGCCAAACTCCGCCCAACATGGCTTCTTCGGTGCCCATGTCGCGTCACTTCCGCCGTGGAAAGTTTCGAAGTAGATCGAGTCCACGCCAAAGGTGCCCACCGTGCGCCATTCCATGTCGGTGCGCTCGACCATGAGTTTTTCTGAGCCTTCATCGAGAGCAATCCACACCCGCAAGATGCCATCGCGTTTGCCCACGGTGTTCATGGTGACGGCGAGGCGGACGTGAATAGGAGTATCTGTGGGAAAGCGGAAGTCTTCGGGGAAGGGAAAGCTGTGGCCGTAGTTCTCGGGCTGGTTCTTGTGATAGATGTAGGCTTCACCTCGGCCATCACGACGCCACATGAGGCGGGCGGAGAAGCCGTTGGTGCCGGTGGCGGGGCGACCGCCGCTGACGTTCTCCGGGCCACCGCAGAGGCCGGGGAGTTTGCCGCCTTTCACCCAGTCGAAATCCTTGCTGAAGCGGACGGTGTAGCGCAGTTCGGCGCTCTCATGCGTGCCGATGGGCCAGCGCCAGCCAGTACCGCCTTTCTCGGGGCCAATCTGGCCAAGGGCGTACGTGATGCGGAGTGCTTTGGCACGATCGTGCTCGACTATGGAAACACGGCCGTCCTTGATACCGCCTTCGAATTCGCAGCCCGGCCAGTCCTTCTTCCACTGGGCGACGGTGTAGGTGCCAGCAGGGCCTTGTAGAGCCACTGCTTGTGCTTTTGCTGCGGGCTCAGCGGCAGCAGCGGATGTCATTTCGAAATGACAGAGAGCCAGACCTAGAGCGAGGCAGAAGAGGCGTGGAGCGAGCGTGTTCAAGCGGCGTATCATTCCGTGTCGCGGTCCGCAGGCAATACCTTTAAGGTTGCACTTTGTGACGCGATTCAGACAATAGACCTCACGCATCCAAGGCATCGTACCGAACGGTCATGCATCCCGCCGATCAAGACCCGCCCGAGCCCAATCCGGATGAACCGGTGAAGATCCCGATCACGGACACGCTGGATTTGCACACCTTCCGCCCGAATGAAATCGGCGATTTGCTGCCGGACTATTTCGGGGAATGCATTCGCCACGGCATCCTCGCTGTGCGGGTGGTGCATGGGAAGGGTACCGGGACGTTGCGGGCAGGCGTGCACCGCCTTTTGAATCAACTGCCGGAGGTGGAATCGTGGCAATGGCCTGCCGGAGAGCAGAGCGGTGGTTGGGGCGCGACGTGGGTGTATCTGCGACCAGATGCGGCGTGATGCGAACGGAGTGACTCTTCCGCAGGGAGCGGCACTAGCCTTAGTGCCGGTGGTGGGCAAATTGGGGGCGGAGCCTTTTCCGGAAGCTTAAAGGAGGCTTCTTTGCGGTTCGACACTGCCATGCCATATATGCGGCACTAGGCTAGTGCCGCTCCCTGCGAACCGTCTTCTGCTGTGGGAAGTATTCACCTCAATAGCTTCTCTAACGCGCCAAAATGCAGACCGGAATGTCTCCACTCCTTGAGAAAGCCAGCTTGATCGCGAGAGGTGGAGAATCATGGGACGTGCAGGCGTGAAGGGAACGGGGCGTTCCCTCTCCTTGGGCCTGTGGCAACCTTTCCCTTTGGATCTTCAGGACGGGTGCGGCCATGTCGACCTTACTCCTTCCCCGGCTCGCGTGTGCGGCTGAGAAACGCCTCCGCACAAAACACGGCCACACCCGCCCAGATGCAGGCGAAGGACACCATCACGCCGAGCGTTACGGGTTCTTTGTACATCAGTGCGCCAATCAAGAACTGGCCGGTGGGCGCAATGAATTGCAGCAGGCCCAGCGTGCTGAAACGCAAGTGCCGCGCCGCATGGGCAAAGGTCAGCAGTGGCGCGGCGGTGCAGGCGCCGGCGAGGAACATCAGGAACCAATCACCGGTACTGCCCGTATCGGCGAGCGGGCGGCCATGTGAGGATATCCACACCAAGCCACCGAGAGCTAGGGGCAGCACGAGCACGGACTCCATCGCGAGGCCAGTCAGCGAGCCCAGTGGTGACTTCCTTCTCGCCAGGCCATAAGCGGCAAACGTGAGCGCCAGCGCCAACGCAATCCACGGCAGACGCCCCACCAGAATCACCTGCAGAACCACCCCCGCTGCGGCCAGTGCGATGCTCACCAGACGCCAGCGTGACATGGTTTCGCCCAGCAACATGCGGCCGATGGCGACATTGAGCAGCGGGTTGAGGAAGTAGCCGAGGCTGGCTTCCACGATGTGCCCGTGCTGATTTGCCCAGATGAAGAGCGACCAGTTCACGGTGAGCAGCAGGGCGGACAGGCCGTGCGCCCGCAGCTGGGACGGCTTTTTCATCGCCTCCACCCAGGCCCGCCAGTTCTTCGTGACGAGCAGCAGTGGCAGCACCCACACCACGGTCCACACGAGGCGTTGCAGCACCACGACATCCGAGCCGAAGCGCTGCACGAGCTTCCAGTAGATGGGAAGCGTGCCCCACATGCCGAACGCCACGACGGCGCTCAGCACGGCTGAGGGCGGGTCCGGTGTTTGCCCGGATGATGAATTTGGCGTCCCGCCCTCCGTATCAGCCATGTCTCATGGCGGGCTTACTTGCCCTTGGAGAGCTCCTTCAGCTTCTTGGAAAACTTCTCCACCTTGGGCTTCACCACAGCGCACACATAACCCTGGTTCGGGTTCTTGTTGGCGAAGTCCTGGTGATAATCTTCGGCAGGGTAGAAGTTCTTCAGCGGCGCGATCTCGGTCACGATGGGGTCCTTGAACTCCTTCTGGTGTTCCTTCACAGACTCCTCGGCGATCTTCTTCTGCGCGTCATTCGTGTAATAGATCACGGAGCGATACTGCGGCCCCGAGTCATTGCCCTGGCGGTTCAGCGTGGTGGGATCATGCGCATACCAGAAGAGCTCCACGAGGTCCTTATAGCTCACCACCGTGGGGTCGAAGATCACCTTGATGACTTCCGCGTGGCCAGTCGTCTTGGTGCAGACCTGTTCGTACGTGGGGTTCTCCACGTGGCCACCAGAGTAGCCACTGATGACCTTCACCACACCTTTGACGGGAAGATAGCAGCCTTCCGTGCACCAGAAGCAGCCACCCCCGAGGATGGCTTCCTCCATCTTGGCAGGAGCGGATTTTTCATCGGCAGCGACAGCCGTTGCAGAAACGATGGCGGACATAAAGAGTGCGAGCAGTACCTTGAGTTTCATGGTGGGGAAAACGGGAGACAACTTGTCAGGAAGAAACGTTCGCCACCGCCCTTTCTTGGGATGGGTCTCGAAAAGATGCGCCTGAAAACGGACGGTGGATGCTTAAAACCCGTCTTACTAAAACACAGACTCAGCCTCAGCTCGCTGCCGCCGCCCGGCCATGCCGTAGCGTCACGCGCTTCAGCCGCCACTCGAGCTCCGTCGTGAGGTCCTTCCACTCAAACCGCCAGGTCCAGAACTCGCCGGTCTTGCCCGGAATATTCATGCGGGCCTCGCTGCCGAGCCCCAGAACATCCTGCAACGGGCAGATGGCCAGCCGCGCCTTGCTCTCCCAGACGTGCTCGATAAAGTCCCAGTGGATCTGCGTGCCGTCCGTCTTGGTGTAGCCGAGAATGTTGGCCCGCTCTTTCTCCACCATCTCGGCGGTGCGGGTGGTGTGCTCGTCCTCACCACTGTTGAAATACCCCACCATGGTGTCGTTGTCGTGGGTGCCGGTGTAGGCCACGCTGTTGTCCGGGTAGTTTTCCGGAATGTAGTCTTCCGCCAGCGTATCCGCGCCGAAGGCGAACTGCATCACGCGCATGCCAGGCAGGTCATGGCGATCACGCAGGGCCACCACGTCTGGCGTGATGAGGCCCAGGTCTTCCGCAATGATGGGCACCTCGCCGAGGTCTTCCTTGAACGCCTCGAAAAGCGCATCTCCAGGGGCTTCCACCCACTGGCCATTCACCGCCGTGGCTTCAGACGCGGGAATCTCCCAGTAAGCGGCGAACCCGCGGAAGTGGTCGATGCGCACAATATCCACCTGCGAGAGCGTCTTGCGCAGGCGGGACTTCCACCATGCGAAATTGGTCTTCTGGTGGACTTCCCAATCGTAGAGCGGATTGCCCCAGCGCTGGCCGGTGGCGGCAAAATAATCAGGCGGCACACCGGCGACCACAGTGGGATTGCCATGCTCATCCAGGTGGAAGAGGTGCCGATTGGCCCACACATCCGCGCTGTCGTGCGCGGCGAAGATGGGGATGTCCCCGATGATGCTGATGTCGAGTTCCTTCGCGCGGAGGCGGAGCTTGTTCCACTGACGGTGGAAGAAGAACTGCAGCACCTTCGCCGCTTCGATCTCCTCCTCCAGCCCGGCCATCACCTCGGCCATGGCCACTTCATCACGGAGCGCGATGCCCTTGGGCCATTCCGTCCACGGACGGAGGTCGTATTCACCCTTCAGCGCGATGAACATGGCCCAGTCATCCAGCCATTCCGATTCACGCTGGCAGAAGGTCTCGAAGGCGCGCTGCAGCAGCGGGCTCGCGCTGCACTGCCGGATGAACTTGTGCGCGGCGTTCTTGAGGAAGGCCGTGCGGATCTCCAGCACCGAGCCGAAGTCGACATGGTCATCGGGAAATTCCGGCAGAATCGCCAGGTCCGAGGGGCGGACAATGCCGTCCTTCACCAGCGAATCCAGACTGATGAGCAGCGGATTCCCCGCGAAGCTGGAAAGACTCTGGTACGGTGAGTTCCCGTAGCCCGTGGGTCCCAGTGGCAGCACCTGCCAGGCACGCTGGCCCATACGATGCAACGCCTCCAGCCACAGTTCCGCACCCCGCCCAATCTCCCCGATGCCGAAGCGCCCCGGCAAGGACGTGGGATGAAGGAGAATGCCGGAGCAGCGCGGGATGGAAAGCATGGCCTCAAAAGAGCGCAAGGCGCGTGCCGTGCAAGCTGGCAGTTTCCCACCAGCACACGGATTTCTTCATACCCCTAATCGCGCCTCAGAAGGGCACCGCGAATTTTTCTTCAAGTCGCTGGCACACAGCCGTCTGGAGCGCCTCGTGATTCAGGCGGGTGAAGACGTCTTCCAGGAAACCAAGCGTGATGAGCGTGCGGGCTTCCTGGGTGGGAATGCCGCGCGCCATGAGGTAGAAAAGCTCGTCCTTGTCCACCGGGGAGCTGGTGGAGCCGTGGCTGCACTTCACCTGGTCCGCATTGATCTCCAGGCCGGGCATGGAGTTCGCCTCGCAGGTGTCGCTGTTGAGCAGGTTGCGGCAGGTCTGGTAGGCATCCGTGTAGTGCGCGCCTTCATCCACGAAGATGAGGCCGGAGAAGACGGTGCGAGCCTGGTCATCCAGCACGTTCTTGTACAGCAGGTCCGACTTCGCACGCGGGGCGGCGTGATGCTGGAAGGTGCGCTGGTCCACCTCCTGCGTGTCATGCGGAGAGGAGACGCCGAGCATGTAGCTCTCGGCACCGGCGCCTTCCATGCGGGAGACGCTCTCATTGCGCACCCAAGCGGCACCCAGGTTCATGAGCAGGGCGGTCGCGGTGGCAGCCTTGTGCACGCTGGCGCTGGTGAGGTGCACCGCGCGGCTCTTGAGGTTCAGGTCCTGTACGACGCCATAGATGATCTTCGCGCCATCGCGCGCATGGAGGTCCGTCACGCCCACCACACCCTGCTCCTCGTCATCGAGCGAGCGCTGATGCTCCAGCACGGTGATTTGCGAATTCGGCTCGCCCACAATGAGCGTGTGCGGGAAGACCGCGCCGCGTCCACCAATCCAGTGGAAGACCTCGATGGGCTTCTCCATCTGTACGCCCTTCGCCACATGCACCACGATACCGGCACGCGTGCGGGCCTGGTGCATCTGGGAGAACTTGATGCCGCCCAGCGTGGTCTCGCGGGCCATGAAGTGCTCCTGCATCAGTTCCGGCATGCGGGAGGCTGCCTCGACCAGCGGCACGAGGGTCACGCCTTCCGGCAGCGAGCCCAGCGCTTCAGGATTCAGCAGTTCGTCATTGGCAAAGACCAGACGCACCGCCGCGTCCAGCGTGGAGGTGGACTCGCTGAGTGCACGCGCCTTGTCCTCATCCTTCAGGGAAGAGACGGGCTCGATGGCGAGCATGACTTCCGCCTGCTTCACGGAGCCATAGCGCCAGTGCTCATCCGTGCGGATCGGCGAAGGCATGGCAGCGAACCGTTCGCCCGCCTGGTATTGAAGTTTGCTGAACCAGGTGGCGACAGTGGCAGGGGCGGACATGAGAACTGTGGACATTGAAGAGAGTCGTGTCGGGAATCGCGAGTCAGTAGGGTTGCAGGTCCGCGTGGTCAGCCCACGCTGCCTTCCATTTCCAGGTCAATGAGGCGCTTCAGCTCGACGCTGTATTCCATGGGGAATTCACGCACGAGGTCATTGATGAAGCCGTTCACGGAAAGGCTCATCGCCTCCGCCTCGGAGAGACCGCGCTGCTGCATGTAGAAGAGCTGCTCCGCGCTCACCTGGCTCACGCTGGCCTCATGCTGGGTGGCATGCTGGTTGCCGCGCACGCTGATGGCGGGATAGGTGTCGGTACGGCTGCGGCTGTTGATGAGCAGCGCATCGCACTCGGTGTTGTTCTTGCAGCCCTTGAGATGTCTGGGGATGTGCACCAGACCGCGATAGGTCGAGCGACCCTGGCCGATGGAGATGGACTTGGAGATCACGTTGCTCGTGGTCTCATCCGCGGCGTGAATCATCTTCGCGCCGGTGTCCTGATGCTGGCCGGTGTTGGCCAGGGCGATGCTGATCACTTCGCCACGCGCCTTGCGACCCTTCATCACCACGCCGGGATACTTCATGGTGAGACGGCTCCCGATGTTGCAGTCGATCCAGCGGATCTCCGCGTTCTCATGGGCGAGGCCGCGCTTCGTCACGAGGTTGAAGACGTTGCTGCTCCAGTTCTGCACGGTCACGTACTGGATCTTCGCGTCCTTCATGGCCACGAGTTCCACCACCGCGCTGTGCAGCGTGGCCGTTTCGAACTTCGGCGCGGTACAGCCTTCCATGTACATGACCTCGGCGCCTTCATCCGCGATGATGAGCGTGCGCTCGAACTGGCCGAACTGCTCGCTGTTGATGCGGAAGTAAGCCTGCAAGGGATGCTTCACCTTCACACCTGGGGGGATGTAGATGAAGGAGCCACCGCTGAAGACGGCGCTGTTCAGCGCGCTGAATTTGTTGTCACCGGTCGGGATGACCTTGCCGAACCACTTGCGGAAGATTTCCGGGTACTTCTTCAGGCCCTCGGCGCTGTTCACAAAGATCACGCCCTGCTCCTCCACCGCGGCCTTGATATTGGAATAGGCCGCCTCGGAATCATACTGGGCCTCCACGCCAGCGAGGTACTTGCGCTCCTGCTCGGGAATGCCCAGACGATCGAACGTCCTTTTCACGTCTTCGGGCACATCGTCCCACGTGCGCTTGGGCTTCTGCCCGTCCGAGAGGTAATAGCGGAACTCGTCGAAGTGGATGTTCTCCAGATCCTTCGTCGCCCAGTGCGTAGGCATGGGTTTTTCATTGAAGACCTGAAGCGCCTTCTTGCGGAACTCGCGCACCCAATCGGGGTCGCCCTTCACATCGCAAATGTAGTCGACGGTCTTCTCGGAAAGGCCAAAGCCTGCATCGAACTTGTTACGCTCGGGGAACGTGAAGTCCCCAATGCTGTCGACTTTGATGTCGGCAATGTCCTCGGTCTCAGTACTCATGATGAGGGAAAAGTTGGGGGTTCTGCTCAGACCGCCTGCAGTTCGTTCGCCACGGTGTCGTAGCCATGCTCTTCAAGCTCGAGAGCAAGTTCGGGGCCGCCGCTGCGGATGATACGGCCCTCCTTCATCACATGGACGATGTCGGGCTTGATGTAGTCCAGCAGGCGCTGGTAGTGGGTGATGACGAGGAAGCCACGCTCCGCCGAGCGCATGGCGTTCACGCCACGAGAAACGATCTTGAGCGCATCGATGTCCAGGCCGCTGTCCGTCTCATCGAGCACGGCATACCTCGGCTCCAGCATCATGAGCTGCAGGATTTCATTGCGCTTCTTCTCACCGCCGGAGAAGCCTTCATTCACGCTGCGGGAGGTGAAGGTACGGCTCATCTCGAGCTGGTCCATGCGGGAGTAGAGCCTCTTGTAGAAGGCCACCGCGTCGAGCTCTTCGCCCTTGGGCAGGCGGGCCTGCAGCGCGGCGCGGATGAAGTTGGCGTTGCTCACGCCGGGAATCTCAAAGGGATACTGGAAGGCGAGGAACAATCCTGCGCGCGCCCTCTCATCCACCGGCATGGCCAGCAGGTCCTTGCCGTCCATCATGACGCTGCCGCTGTCCACCGTGTACTCCTCGTGGCCACACAGCACCTTGCTGAGCGTGCTTTTCCCCGAGCCGTTGGGTCCCATGATCGCGTGCACTTCGCCGGGTTTCACTTCGAGGGTGAATCCTTGGAGAATCTGGCGGTCAGGAATGCTGGCGTGGAGGTCTTGGATGTTCAGGCTCATTGAGAATTTGAGATTACAGATTTGAAATTGGTGGCTGGGGCCCGGTGGTCAGGCCTGTGGCTTCTTCTTGGCGCATTCGGGGCACAGGCCGCGGATGGCGACGTCCAGCTTGGTAACGCGGCTGCCCTTCGGCAGTCTCCAGAGCTTGGGCGCCTCGATCATGTCGATGGGCTGGGCGTCGGCGACGGCACCACATTGTTCGCAGTGAAAATGCACGTGATCATTCAGATTGGCGCAGAACCGGGTGGAGCTGCGTTCCAGGTTCACCTGCCGTACCAGCTTGTGTTCTACCAACGTATCCAGGCAGTTATAGACCGTGGCCAGCGAGATTCCCGGCATGCGATCCTTCGCGCGGATGAAGACATCCGTGGCCGTGGGATGGTCGTGGGAGGCACGTAATACCTCATGCACAATGCTTCGCTGCGGCGTCATGCGCAGGTCGGTCGGCATGGTGGGTTCTTCGTGGTCGGGCAGAGGAGCTTTCATGGGCAACCAGGGTGAGGAAGGTGGTTGGGATCACAGGGTACGCTCGATTGGAATGAGATCAAGAATCATTCTAATTTCGTTCGCAAAATGGAGCCAGGGCTTCATTCTGAGCGTTCACGGCTCGTGGGATTGAGCAATTCTGTGCTTGTCGACCCGCTCCTCGTTCCGAAACCATGATCGCCTTCCTCGACGTTCATTATCAGGATGATACCGCATTCGCAGCCACGGTGCTGTGCGACAGTTGGGATGCTGATCAGCCCACCGCGGAGAAGGCGGTCTGTGTGGGACAGGTTGCGGCCTACGAATCAGGGAACTTCTACAAACGGGAACTGCCTTGCCTGCTGGCGGTGATTCAGGCTATCCCCCAGCCTACCCACATCATCATCGATGGAAACGTCTGGCTGGACGACAACAAGCCAGGCCTCGGTGCCTATCTGTATGAAGCCCTGAAAAAGGAAGTGCCCGTCATCGGCATTGCCAAGACGGCCTATCGTGGCTCGACAAACGCCCAGCCAGTATTGCGCGGCACGAGTCAGCGCCCGCTGTATGTCACCGCCGCCGGCATGGACCCAATGATCGCTGCGGAGTTGGTGAAACACATGCACGGCCCCCATCGGATTCCCACATTGATCACGAAGGTGGATCAGCTTTGCCGGGCCTGCAGAGAGCTGTGAATCCCAAGCCCGCCGCAGTCGCACGCGCGAGCAGTCACTTCTCCTTCCACCAGTCATCCTTCTCCGGATGCCGATCTGGCAGCCACAGCAGGATCACGACTCCTATCGGGCAGAAGAATCCAAGCAATCCCCATGGCCACGCATAACCCATGCCCCGGCAATACCGGCACCAGCCGACTAAATACACGGTCAGTCCGACAAGGTGGCCCGCCATGCGCCATGGAGGCAGGTCTGACCAGTTGCCCGTATCAGTCGGCCACGTGCTGAGAACGATGATGCTGAATCCGATCGCAATCAGGTAGGTGCACGTGGTCTTGGTACCGGCAATCATCCGAAAGTCCTCACTTGAGATTGCTCCAGAGACTGCCAAAGCCATTTCAAAGGAGCAAGAACCTTTTCAGCTTCACAAGTCTCCTTCCCAAATAACAAGCCTGGGGCAGGTGTTTCCACCTGCCCCAGGTCACCAACCGACTGGGATACACTGACACTGAAATGAAACTATCCTGACCTAGAACTTCCAGGTCACACTGGCGCTCACGTTGAAGGGCTCGCCGGGGAGCACGTAGAGTTCGTCGTAAGAACCGACGAAGTGGCGCTTGTCGAACACGTTGTTGAAGTTCACCTGGACGCGGTAGTTCTCGCGCTCATAGAAGAGGGCGGTGTCCACCAGGCCATAGCTGGGAAGGTTGAACGTGTTGTACGTGTCGCCGGACTGGGCGCTGTAGTAGCGGCCGCCCACGCCCACGCCGAAGCCCTTGAGCGGACCATCCTGCACGGTGTACTTCAGCCACGCGGTGACGGTGTGATCCGGCACGCCGAGCAGCGGGGTTCCCACGGGGATGTCGTTGTCCTCGGTCACTTCCGCATCGATGTACGAATACGCCGCGATCAACTGCAGGCCGGGCAGCAGCTCGGCGGCGGTTTCGAATTCGAAGCCACGGCTGCGCTGTTCACCGCTCACGGTCGCGTCAAACGGATCCGCCGTGGAGAGGTTGCTGGTGGCCACGTTCTCACGCGTGAGGTGGAACACGGAGATCATGCCGGTAAGGCGACCATCCAGCAGATCATACTTCACGCCACCTTCCCAGTTCACGCCTTCTTCCGGAGCGATGGGTGCGCCGGTTTCATCACGGGAGGACCACTGTGGGCGGTAGGAACGGCTGTAGTTCGCATAGGCGGCGACGCCGGGAACGAACTCATACGTGATGCCCGCCTTGGGTGTGAAGGCATCATCCGTGGCATCCACCGGCGTGCTGCCGTAGGAACCGGAGTCCTTCAACCAAAGATACTCATAACGGCCGCCGACGGTGAGGGTCAGCTTGTCCGTGAGCTTCATGTGGTCCTGCAGGTAGATGCCCACGTTGTGCTCATTCGCCTCGAAGGAACCGGGGATGGTCGGCTGCGGGATGGAAATGTTGTAGTTCGGCCTGAAGAGATCGAGGGCCACGTACGAACCGGGGAAATCGTCGTAGTCGATCTCGGTGTAGCGGGCCTTCTGGTTCGAGTAGTAGTAGTCCGTGCCGAGGGTCACGGAGTGCTTGATGGATCCCGTGTCGAAGAGGAAGTCCACCGCGGTGTCCACCATGAAGCGCTGGTACAGGCCGCGATTGTAGTCGTAGGGATTCGCATAGAGCGTGCGCAGGTCATCATCGAGCACGGCATTGTACAGGATGTCATTCCAATGCTGCTCCACGCGGTAGTACGCGAGGTTCTGACGCATCGAGAGCGAGTCATTGAAGCGATGCTTGAACTCATACCCGAGACGCAGGGTATCGAGGTTGATCTGGCCGGATTTTCCGGGAACGCCGATGAAACGGCTCACGGGAATCTCTCCATGGGGATTCGGCAGCACCGTGCCACGCGCCGGAAGCGGCATGGAGAACAAGCCATCGTCCCTCAAGTAGCTCGTGAGGAAAGTGAGCGAAGTGTCATCACCCCATTCAAACGTCAGCGACGGAGCGATGAAGATGCGCTCGTAGTCGTAGTAGTCGACGAAGGAACCCTTGTCGCGATAGAGCGCGGCGAGGCGGAAGTAGATGCCGAGATCATCGCTGGTAGAAACGGCGATGGGCTGCACCGCCTTCGCACCTTTTCCAGCGGGAGTCGGCGTGAGGGCAGGCCCGGGAGTGAGCAACGGCACATTGATGTCGATGGTGCCTTCATAATAATCCCACATGCCGCCGGTGAACCCTACTTCGCCGCCGAACTCACGGCGCGGACGCTTGCTCACCATGTTCACGATGCCACCGAGAGGCCCCTGGCCGTACAAGGTGGAGGCAGGTCCCTTGATCACTTCCACACGCTCGAGGCCGAACGTTTCCGCGCCAATGCCATCGTAGTCACCGCGCAGGCCATCCTGATAGGTGGTGAAGGCCGCATCAAAGCCACGGATACGGTAGTAGTCCCACTCGGAGTAGTAGCCGCCCGGGGTCACGCCTGCGACGTTCTTGATGATATCACCCAGGTCGCGCGCTGCCTGGTCCTTGATGACGGCACCCGTCACCACGGAGATGGCCTGGGGCGTTTCCAGCAACGGGGTGTCCGTCTTGAGACCGCTCACCGTGCTGACGGGAGCACTGTAAGTGGCGGCTTCTGCATCTGCCGTCACAGTGACGGGTGGGAGAATCTGCCCGCCTGCAGGAGCGGGGGCAGCGGTGTTCTGGGCGTGTACGACACTTCCCATCAAGAGAAGGCTGGCGCAGCCGAGTGGTGTTAGTTTCATGGTTGTCGTGGGGAGTGGGAAAACGAATTGGGCACCCGTAGAAAAAACACGTGGCAGACGTTTCCGCCTGCCACGTGCCACCTACCAATTGATGCACTGCATGTTTAAGAGCATCAAAACTTCCAGGTCACGCTGGCGCTCACGTTGAAGGGCTCACCGGGGAGGACGTAGAGATCGTCGTAGGAGCCAGTGAAGTGGCGCTTGTCTGTGATGTTGTTGAAGTTCACCTGAATGCGGTAGTTCTCGCGCTCATAGAAGAGAGCCGCGTCGAGCAGGGCATAGGAAGGGATGGTGAAGGTGTCATTGACGTCACCCGCCTTGTCCCCAACGTAAGTGCCACCGACACCGACGCCGAAGCCCTTGAGCGGGCCGTCCTGCACAGTGTACTTCAGCCAGGCGCTGGCGGCGTGTTCCGGCACACCCTGCAGGCGCGTGCCCACGGGAATGTCGTTGTCCTCCGTCACCTCGGTATCGAGGTAGGTGTAGGCGGCGATGAAGTCGAGACCAGGAGCGAGCTCGGCGCCGATTTCGAATTCCACGCCACGGGAGCGCTGCTCACCGGCAACCGTCGAGTCGAACGGATCAGGCGTCGAGAGATTCGAGGTGGCGACGTTCTCACGCGTCAGTTGGAACACGGAGATCATGCCGGTGATGCGGCCTTCAGCCAGGTTGTACTTCACACCGGCTTCCCAGTTTTCGCCTTCTTCGGGATCCACCGGCCTGCCGGAGGAGTCCGTGCTGAAGGACTGCGGCTGGAAGGAACGGCTGTAATTCGCATAGGCGGCGACGCCGGGAACGAACTCATACGTCACGCCCACCTTCGGAGTGAAGGCTTCCTGGCGATCATCCACCGCCCAGTGCAAGTCATAGCGACCACCAAAGGTCAGGGTCAGCTGATCCGTGAGCTTCGCGTGATCCTGGAAGTAGAAGCCGAGGGAGTCCGTGTCATCCTCGTCATACGACTTGAAGGAGGGCTTCACGAGGTTGTGATACGAGGGACGGAACAGGTCGATGGCGACGTACGAACCGGGGAAGTCATCGTAGTTGATCTGCGTCGCCGAGTTCTCATAGGCTTCGCGGAAGTAATCCACACCCACCATGAGCGTGTGCTCGATAGGACCGGTCTCGAACTTGATGTCGAGCGCGGTGTCCACCGCGAAGCGGTTGTTCTGGTCATCGTAGATGTAGGGATACACGTAGAGCGTGCGGCCGTCCCCGCTCAGTGAGCTGGGATACATGATCGAGTTCCACTTCTGGTCGATGTAGGTGTAAGCCAAGTTCTGGCGCAGAGTCACCGCATCGTTGAAGTTGTGGCGGAACTGGTAACCGATGCGATAGATCGACTGCTCGATTTCATTCGAGTGGCCGGGGTAGCCAATGAAGCGGCTGATGTCGATGTTCCCGTTCGGATTGCTACGCACCGTGCCGGAGGCCGGCAGCGGCATGCCCACGATGTTATTGTCATGGGTGTAGTCAGCCAGGAAGGTGATGGAGGTGTCCGGGCTGATGTCCCACGTCAGCGAGGGAGCCACGTAGACGCGCTCGGCATCCGCGTAGTCCACGAAGGAGCCCTGGTTGCGATAGAGGCCGACCAGGCGTGCATACACGCCGGTGTCCGAGCCGGGGCTGCCGACCACGACGTTCTTGGCACCCTTACCGGAAGCCTGCACAGGCGCCACGGGAGTGACGAGGGGGATGTTCACATCGAAGAAACCCTCGTAGTGATCCCACATGCCGCCGGCCACGCCGACTTCACCGGAGAAACCACGGTCACGGGAGGGTTTCTTGCTGACCAGGTTGATCAGACCACCCAGAGGGCCTTGTCCGTACAGGGTGGAGGCCGGGCCTTTCACCACTTCCACGCGCTCCACGCCGTAGAGCTCGGAGTTCAGGCCGTAGTCGCCCTTCAATCCGTCGCGATAGGTCTCGAAGGAGGCGTCAAAGCCACGCAGGCGGTAGTAGTCCCAGTCCTGGTAGTAGCCACCGGGTGTCACACCGGCCACGTTGCGCAGGATCTTTTCCAGCTTGGGCACGCCCTGATCTTTGATGGCAGCCTCGGAAATGACGGAAATCGCCTGGGGAGTCTGCAGAAGAGGCACGTCCATCTTCAGGCCGCCAGTGTTGGAAACAGGCGCGCTGTAGGGGGTGACCGCGTCCGCTGTGACGGTCACAGGGGCGAGGGTAACTCCGCCACCCGTGGGAGCAGGTGCAGGAGCGGGAGCGGTGGTCTGGGAGAAGGCGGCGGTGGTCCCGAGCACAAGCAGGGACGCAGCAGCGCAGCTTCGACGTCTGAGGGTCATTGGAGGGTGTGTTGTTGTTGGTTGGATGCCAGCCCAGCGGCTGCCCTGAAGACAGGGCTAAAGGGAGTACCGCACGGGGCGTTCGTTTTAGTGCGACTGTGTCTCACCTGCAATACATAAATGAGATTGAGTCTGACCTGCAATTGCTGCGCAAAAAGAGCGGCAGCCGTTCAGGGCTGCCGCTACACACACTGCTGATGGAAAACCGGGAGACTTACTTTACGCGGATGATGACCGCGCTCACGTCATCCAAGCTGATGACCGCGTCATAGAATTCCTGGCCGGTCAGCTCGGAGATGTGCACCGCCTTCTCACCGACGGCAGCGACCTTGCCGGAGAGCTTCTCGCCGGACTTCAGTCGGATTTCCGCCTTCTGGCCTTCATTGCGCTTGAGCACCGTGGCGGGCGTGTCGGAGGGGGTGAAACCAATCTTGTCTTCGGCAACGGCAGAGGCAGCGAGGGTGGTCATGAGGGCGAGGATGGTAAGAGCTTTCATGTCTGTTCTGATTTGGGATGTGGATGTGATTTGTTTCTTGGAAGGTGAAATGAGAGTTACTTCACTTCAAATTTGATGGTGGCGGTGTTCTCGCCGGAGGAGATGCTCAGGAGGTACTTGCCCGGGGACAGTTTCTGTTTGTCCATGGTCTGGTCAAGTTTTCCAGCATTCGTACCCTGGAGAATGATGATGGCAGTCTGGGCGGACTGGTCCGGGGTTACGCCGTCGGCAGCGGTCTTGTGCACATTGATGATGGTCATCTCCGCCTTGTTGCCAATGGAGATGCCAGCATCTGCAGCCACAGGCTTTTCGATCTGCGCGAAGGGTTCACCGGCTTTGTGGGTCGCGGCTTGATCGCCAACCTTCACTTCAAAGGGCAGCGGGCCTTCAGCGGCGGCGGTACCGATGCTGCTTCCAGCAAGGATGAGGATGGCGAGGGTTTTGAGGAGGGAATGCTTCATGGTTTGGACTGATTGCATTTGAAGTGGCAGGCGATTGTGACGCAAATGACAAAAACTTTTCGCCATGGAAACTTGGCGGGCGATGCGGACAGTCCATCACGTCAGAGCGAGCGCAGGAAGACGGTGCCTCATTGAGGCATGTGCAATGAGCTGCTTTGGCGACTACTGCTACGATACGCTCATGAGCTTCCGCATTGCGCCCTGAAGGGGCGAAGGAGCCAAGCCCAGGGTTAGGGAGCCTTGGCGACCGACACCCTGGGTGGGCATGGAAAGAGATACCGCCCTGAAGGGGCGGAGGAGAGCAATCTATCCAGTTTGTCGTCTGAAACCATGGTGCCCGTTCCTCCACCCTTTCAGGGTGGCATGGATTTCACATCCTACCCAGAGTGTCGGTCGCTAAGGCTCCCTAGCTCTGAGCTGGGCTCCTGCTGCCCTTCAGGCAGCAACTTCGGTATGCGGTCGAAGCAGTAAGACAGCGACGATATCTGTCAGCCTATTCTCCAAGCCTGAAAAACAAAACGCCGTGACGCGAGGCGCCACGGCGTTTTCAATTTGAAATCAGTCCTTGGGGAAAGGCCTGGAGAGGAGACTACTTGTTCTTCTCGCCCCAGTTCTTCACGAACTCGATGCAGGTCTTGATGTCGGGGACGTTGTCTTCCCACTTGTTCTCATACTCCACGGAGATGTTGCCATCGAAGCCCTGGGCCTTGAGTTCGGCAAGGCAGCCCGCGATGTCGCTCACACCGGTGCCGTACACGATGTCCGGCTTCTTCTCACCGATGGCTTCACGATCCTTGAGGTGGCTGCTGATGATGCGGCCCTTGAGGATCTTCAGGCACTCAATCGGCTTGAGGCCGCTGGTCTGCCAGTGGCCGGTGTCCGCGCAGGCGCCGATGCGGGGGTCGCGATCCTTCACGAGCTTGGCCACAAAGTTCGGGTCCCAGAGTTCATAGCTGCGATCCAGCGGACGCTTGGCGTGCTCATGGTAGCCCACCTTGATGTCGAACTCCTTCACCAGCTTCTCGATGACGTCGATGTTCTTCACGTCTTCGGTGGTGATCGCGTAGAGGTTCAGCTTCTTCGCGAATTCGAAGATCTTGCGCCACTCGGCTTCGTCCTTGCCGCCGACCACGCCGTAGTTCACGGCGGTCACATCATGCTGCTTCAGCTTGGCCTGGAGAGCGGCGAAGTCTTCATCACTCATGGTGTGATGCAGCTTGGAGTCGGGCTTGTCCTTGCTCAGCTTCTGGCCGGGATAGAACTCAATGCACTTCGCGCCGGCAGCGGCGGCCTTTTCCACAGCCTCAAACGCGGTGAAGCGGTTGAAGGAGTAGGCCTGCGGTCCGATGGCGAAGCCGCCCTGCTTGACGGTGTCGGGGACGGGGTTGGCGGCGAAGACACCAACAGCCAGGGCGAGCGAGCCCAGCGCGGCGAACGAAAGGAGACGTGGCGATAATTTCATGGGCCAGAAGAGCACCACCGGGAGCGGTGATTGTCAAGATGGCGATGTCTCCCGGAGGAGAACTCTAGCTGAAAGAAACTGCGGAATCGCAACGCTGAATGCTCGCCTCGTCTCCATCGCCATCATCAGGGGCCACTCACTCCGCCGACTCCGGCATTTTCACTCCGTTCTCGACCAAGTACGCCAGGACTTCCGGACGCACGTGGGGAGGCACGTACACTTCGCGTCCACTGTGCCGGGACATGATTTTGAGCATGCACTTGTCTCCCATGCGTTCGTTGGGTGCGATGGCGAGCCCGTCAAACCGGAAGAAGAGTTCGTTCCCCCGCCTGAGTGGAACGCCGATGCCATCCGGATAGAACCTGATCTCTTCACAGCTGATATTGATCCAGCCCACGCTCACGGACCAGACCTCATCCACGCTGCGGAGGAAGTCCGGCGGAAGCTTGCGGATGACCCCTCCTGCTTTCCGTGCCGCGTATCTGATGAGGAGAGGTCCGGATGCCAACACCGCAGCGATGAAAGCAAACCCTCCAAACCAGATGATATAAAACGTTGTCCGCGTCATAGCCCCCGCGCGTTACTTCGCTTCCTGATCTGCATCCTTCTCCGCCGAATACACCAGCAGTCGCGTGGGCAGTGGGGAAAGGGTCCAGCGCAGCCAACCAATGCGGAAGCACTCGCCCACTTCCAGCTTGCAGGTGGCGTCCGTCCCCGTGTGCTCCCTGGTCTGCTCCATCATCCCGAGGATCTTTGGATCATTCATCATCTCCTCTTTGGCGACGTTGCCCGCTTCCTCCTCATCGTGCGCCATCACGCGCTTCACGGTGAGAAAGCCAATGATGGGATCCTGGCCTTTTTCAGGCACGTGGAATCCGCTCGCGTGGATGATGAGTTGGAAGCGCTGAAGCATGGACAGAGGAGATGCGGGCAAAACGAATGCAGCCCTCATGCTACCGCATGCCGCGGATAGGGAAACCACGAATCCTATACTGTGCGTATGCCCTACTCCCCCGCCGCGGGAATGAGCGTGTACACATTCCCCTCCTGGGACATGATGATGATTTCACCGCTCACATCTTCGGAAATCATGGTCGGATTGAAGGGAGTCTCAGCATTTTCCGGTCTGCGGTACAGCGCGAAACGCTCCTGCACCGTCCCCGAGTCCGGTTCGTAACGCAGTGCGGACAGTGTGCCGAATCCCCAGTCACCGTAGATGTAGCACCCTTCCAGCTTGGGGAGCCGCTCACCACGGTACACGAATCCACCGGTGATGCTCACGCCTTCGGAGTGCATGTACGCGTAGACAGGCTCCTCATACTTGCGATCCGGCAGGAAAGGCGTGGCGTGGAAGTTTGCCTGCTTCGGGCCCTCGCGATCGCTCCAGCCGTAGTTCCGGCCTTTCTTGATCAGGTTCACCTCTTCCCAGATGTCCTGTCCCACGTCCGCCAGCCAGAGATGACCCGTGACGCGGTCAAAGGCGAAGCCCCACGGGTTGCGCAGACCCAGTGCCCAGATTTCAGGACGCCACTCCTGCTTGTCCGCAAAGGGATTGTCCTTCGGGATGCCATACGGGAGATTGCCGGTGCGCTCATCCACATCGATGCGGAGCAGCTTGCCATTCAGTGAAAATGGATTCTGCGCGAGGCGATAGGGTTCGTCACGCATGCCACCATCGCCGATGGCGATGTAGAGTTTATCGTCGGGACCAAAGGCCAGCCCGCCGGCGAAGTGATTCGCCATGATGTGTGGCAGCTCCAGCAGCACACGCTCGGTGCCAGGATCCGCCTGCAGGGGATTCCCCTCCATCACGCGCATCTCGCTGATGACCGTGCGACGCGGCTCCACGGCGGAGTACGAGATGTAGAACTTCCCATTCTGCGCGAAGTCCGGATGGAAGGCCATGCCATGAAAACCTTCCTCGAAGAGGATGACGTTTTTCAACTGCTCGCGGAAATCCAGGAACCGCTCCGGCGTGCCCAGGATCTCATCCTGCGGGAGCACCCAGACCTCGCCGCGCTGCTGCATGATCACATGCCGTGGCTCAGGCAGGGGCGCCACTGTCATGGCCACCGGTGAATCAAAACGCTGCTTCACGTACAGTCGCTGCAGGCGGTAGTGCCTCGCCGCGTCCGTCAGCGGAATCTCGACTGGCACTTCCGCATCCTCCCCAGGAATCGGATTCGCCGTCACCACTGCGGTGGCACCCAACATCAGGGCGGCGAACCAGCCGACTCCAACAACTCTCCTGACCGCGGTAGTGGTGGCGGGGATCATGCGCCTTTCTCAGCGATCCTCATGCCATGGTAAAGAGAGGATCCAGCAGGCGCTTTTCTTTTTGAGTAGAACGAATCACAGCTGTCACTCGGCGTTGCTCCAGCGGAGCAACTGCCGTGCAACGATTGCTTCCACCGGATTCAGATCATCGGTAAGAATCGGCCCCTCAATCGGAAGCTGGCGCTCAAGCAGTCTCCGGACGACCATGCGCGACTCAATACTGCCTGGGGTGCGATACTTGTCCTCCAGCCACGGCTTCCAGCTTTGCTTCGAGCCCAGCAGGATGAGGTTTTGCATGTCCGTACCGCCGCCCACAGCGAAAACCTCCACGTGCGGGAATACTTTTCGCAGTGTGCCCATGATGGCCGAGAGCAGCTCAGCTTTCTCGCCCTGGGATGCCGAGATGACGTTCATGAGAAATACACCGTTGGGGCTCAGGTTCGATTTCACCTCTTCGAAGAACTCACGTGTCACGAGGTGGGAAGGAATGTGCTGCCGCCCGCTATAGGCATCACCAAAGATGAGGTCATAGTTCCCCTCGCTTGCGCGCAGGTAGCGGCGCGCATCGCTGGCGTGCGCGTGGACATTGGGATGCTCGTCGAGCTTGAAGAACCGGCGCCCCACACTGATGACGGCGGGATCGATTTCCACGACATCCACATGGGAACCAGGCACCACGCGTGACACTTCTTCCGGCATGCCAAAGGCTCCGGCGCCGATGAAGAGCGCGCGATGGATTTTGAGGTCCTCATTCAAAAGAGCGAGCCTCCAGAAGTGCTGGTAGTCGAGGATGAGCGAGCCATCGGAGACGCGCATGCCGCCCTCCATGGTGTTATCCAGCTTGAGCAGGCGCGCTCCGGGGAAGTTCTTCGGCTCCTCCACGGTGATCTGGTGGTAGAAGGAGGTTTCGCGGTGAACGACTTCGGCAGACACCGGCGCCTCCACGAAGAATCCGATCAAGCCAGCAACCGCAATGACTGCGCTCGCCCCCGCTTGGTGGAGAGCTGGCTTGCGCGCCATCCAGAAGGCAATGAGGGCAAGCACGAGCAGCAGTGCACCCGTGCCGATGAAAATGGCCTTCACACCAAAGGCGGATAACAGGAAGAAGCCCGAGAGGAAAGTCCCCACGAAACTGCCCAGTGAGCCCAGCATGCTGATGACCCCAGCCGCATGGCCCACCTGACGATCCTGATTCACCATGCTGTAGAAACGCACGCTCGCCGGAGACACCGCCCCAAGAAGGATGGCGGGCAGGGCGAACAGAAACAGCGAGATAAACACGGGCCCTGCAATGAGCCCCTTGGTGGAGATTTCCGGTGAGAACCAGGTGGCGAACGCGGGGATGAGCATGGTAAGCACGGCGGCACCCGCCAGCAGCTTGGCCAGAAGATCCACGCGGCCAATCTTGTCCGCCAGCACCCCGCCCAACCAGGCGCCACCGCTCAGGGCGATGAGCACCACGCCGATGAGCGCCGTCCACGTGTAGATGCTGTTCCCAAAGTAAGGCGCAAGGAGGCGGTTCGCGCTGATCTCGATGACCATGACGGAGGCACCCGAAAGAAAGCAGATGATGGCCAGCAGCCAGTGGGTGACGCGGGCGTCCGAAGGCGAGGCACTCGGAGACACGTCAGGAGCGGACGAGCTCTCAGCGGCGGACTTTTTGGAGGTGGGCTTGGACATGGGGCCAGATTTCTAGACGCAATTCCACCGGGCGGGAAGGGCCAATTTGTGAGTTCCGCGGCAGGCTGGATTCGAATTGCTCTCACCGGACGACATGGCGAGTATTGGATGAGGATGGAAACTCTTGCTTACCTGTTCACCGTCACCGATCGATTTCATATTCAGGGTCGCGGTGTCGTAGTCGTGCCGGGCATTCCTTGGACCGAGGGGATACCCACCGTACGGAAAGGCGACCCGCTGCTCCTTCGGACACCACTCGGAGAGGCTATCCGAACAAAGATTCAAGAGCTTGAGATGATCCACTATCAACCCGACGCGAAGAGGCTTGAGGCCACTCCAATCTCGTTTCCGAAGGACATTCACGTATTCGACATTCCCATCGGTACCGAGGTCTATCTTGATACGACGTCCACTTCCCAGTGACCGTCACCCGTGCCGGAAGCGCAAATCCTTGATCTCCTTCTCACCGAACCGCTCCTGAAGCCGCTTCAGCAGGGAGGCCTTCTGCATCATCAGGGTGTGGTGCAGCGCCGGCTGCAGGACACGCACGGTGAGCACGCCACGCTTCAGGCCGTCGGGGGCCGTGTGGCGGGCATTGAACGAGCCCACGATGCCCTCCCAGGCAGCGGCGACGTCGTCCTCGCGCAGGCGCTCATCCAGCTTCCAGGTCTTCAGGATCTGGGGGATGATGGACTCGAGACTCTGCGCATGGCTGTCCATGAGCGGGCCGTCCTCCACGCCGCGCCAGTCCGTGATGGCCTGGTGGCGGAGTCGGTCTCGTCGGGTGGCCCAGCGCATGGGGGAGATTCAGGGGAAAAGGGGTGGGAGTCAACGGGCAACCGGGAAGGCAACGGTGTCTCCAGCTGGCCTGCCAAAAAAAGAAAAACCGCACCCTGCCGGGCGCGGCTTTTCGAAAGGGTATGAGAGGCGAAAAGGAGGCTTACTCGCCGTCCGCGCCAATGGCTTCCACCGGGCATCCCGCCATGGCTTCCTCGCAGAGGCGCTGCTCTTCGTCGTTCTCCGCCTGCTTGTAGACGTAGCTGTGGCCACCGTCGTCGTCGCGGGTGAAGTTGGCCGGGGCAGTTTCACGGCAAAGGTCACAGTCGATGCACTGGTCGTCCACGTAGAACTTGCCAGCGGTATTCTGCGGATACTTATTTTCGACGTCTGCCATTTTTCGAGTTTTGGTAAAAGTTGGATCGCAGGGTAATGTCTGGTGGCGGGGATTCAAACGGTTTTTTGGCCAGTCAAACTTCCCCGGCAGCACAGGTCTTCAGCTTTCGTATTCGTCTCTGGTGCAGGATGCGGGCCACGGCGGCGGGATTTTTCCTCGGTGCTTGTCTTCCGCCTCCCCCAATGCTCCATTCCCCTCCCTCTTCCTTACCCACTCGCTCCCCCCTGCCTCCCATGTCCTCGACCATCCCCTTCCCCTCCACCTCGGCCTCGGCTCAGCCCGCCACGGCCCTGAAACCTCTCGTCCCGGTGGAAGGCCTGCACGTAGTGCACCTGTATTACACGGTGGATCACGGTCTGTGGCAGACACTCACCACCGAAGAGCAGCAGGAGGCCAAGACACGCCTTGCGAAGCTGGTCCAGACCATCCGCTCGCATCCCCGCACCCAACTGCTGACCTTCAGCGTGATCACCCCCAAGGCGGACCTCGGCTTCATGCTGATGACGCCGGATTTGCAGGATGCGAACCTCTTCGAAAAGCAGCTTACGCTCGGCCTCGGTCCTGACATCCTGGAGCCGGTGTACAGCTACTACTCCATGACGGAGCTCAGCGAGTACTCCACCTCCGAAGAGGAGTACAAGAAACAGCTCCGCGCCGAGCTGCAGAATCAGGAGGAGCACGGCACCGAAATCGTCCTGAGCCCCAATGATCTGGACGGCAGCGACACCTTCGAACTGCGCCTGAATGAATGGCGCGAGCGCATGAAGAAGTACAATCAGGACCGCCTCTACCCGAACATGGCTGACTGGCCGGTCCTTTGCTTCTACCCCATGAGCAAGCGCCGCTCGGACGGGAACAACTGGTACGCGACCGAGTTTGAAGCACGCCGCGAGCTGATGCAGGGCCACGCCCGAGTGGGCCGCCAGTGGCACGGCAAGGTGCGCCAGCTCATCACCGGCTCGACCGGCCTGGACCTCATGGAGTGGGGCGTGACGCTGCTGGCCCACGACACCTACCACATCAAGGGCATCGTGTACCAGATGCGCTTCGACGAAGTCAGCTCGAAGTACGCCGAATTCGGGGACTTCTACATCGGCCTGCAGATGCCGCTGGATGAACTGCTGCGCCGTGTGCAGCTCTAAGAAGAGACGAAGGTCAAAACCAGAAGCACCGCACTCACTCATTACCGACTTCGTGACGCAAGGGACTCCATTCACCATCGCCGGACGCCAGATCCGGTCACGCCTGATGCTGGGCACGGGCAAGTTCAGCTCAGGAGAAAAGATGCGCGCCGCCCTGGATGCCAGCGGAGGTGAGATCGTAACGGTGGCCCTGCGCCGCGCCGACCTGACTGGGAAGAAGGATCCCTTTGCGAACATCCTCGAGTTCATCCCTGCGGACAAGTACCTGCTCCTGCCCAATACCAGCGGCGCGATGAATGCCGAGGAAGCCGTGCGCCTCGCAAGACTGGCCGTGGCTGCGGGATTGCCGAATTGGGTGAAACTGGAGATTCATCCCGACCCCCGCTACTTGCTGCCCGATCCGGTGGAAACACTGAAGGCGGCTGAGGTGCTCGTGAAGGAAGGCTTCGTAGTGCTGCCCTATATCAACGCTGACCCCGTGCTCGCCAAGCGCCTGCAGGATGTGGGGACCGCGACCGTGATGCCGCTCGGTTCGCCGATTGGCTCGCACCAGGGAATCACGACACGGAAGCAGATCGAAATCATCATCGAACAAGCCTCCGTGCCCGTGGTGGTGGATGCCGGCATCGGCGCTCCAAGCCACGCCGCCGAAGCCTTGGAGATGGGTGCGGATGCAGTGCTGGTGAATACGGCGATTGCCGTGGCCGGTGACCCCGTACGCATGGCCCAGGCCTTCAAGATGGCCGTGGAAGCTGGCAGGGCCGCGTATGAAATCGGCCTAGCTGATGCCAGTGAGCGCGCTTCCGCGACGAGTCCGCTCGGGGCGTTCTTGAATCCGTGAGTCATCAAGTTTCCACGCCCCTGAGGTGACTTGTGCCGAAGGCCTTGGACTGCGGATGCCTGCAGCCGCTTTCCCTCAGTGCAGCCTGCTGCACGCCGTACCGCGACGAAGTCGCCAAGCTTTCCCGGGGGGTGTCGTGCTGCGAGTGATTGTCACCATCGCCACAGCAGGCTGTGGACTCTTCAAAGCGGCAGCAGGCTGCCGCAGTCCAGGGCCTACGGCTTCTGAGAAACCCCTCACGGATCCGCCGGAAACGGATTCGCATCCAGTCGGAGTTGGGCCTCGGACTGAAGCTGCGCATAGTGAGCCGCATCTTCGCGCTGCAGGTGCATTGTGGTCGCGAACACCACCACGAGCGCCAGGATTCCAATCGCCACGCAGGCAACCCACGAGGGATTGGCATGCCCTGCCCCGTGATGATTGAGTATCGAGGCCACACGTCGACGCAGACGCGACGGCGACCGTCCGAGGAAGGCCATCGCAGGAGCCGGAGTAGGCACCAGGGCACCACCCGCGAGCGTCAGCAAGGAACGCGCATAACTCTCCGGCCGCACACCTGACTTCAGCACTGCATCATCGCACACCTGCTCGCACGCTTCGGTCCAGCGACGGAGAGCGACATGAGCGAGAGGATGCCACCACCAGAGGGCGAGCGCCACCTCACCCGCAAGACGCCACCAGAGATCGCCGCGGCGCGCGTGTTCCATTTCATGGCGTAGCACGGCACGAAGCGTGGATGTCCGCCATGCCAGGGCCTGCTCAGGGAGCAGCACCACCGGATTCCATTTCCAAAGAGCGACACAGGCCGTGGCTACACGAGACGAAACACGCACCCGGGGCCGGCCCATCTCGGCAACGATTCGATGCATGGCCATGGAATGTGGCAAAGATTCCGAGGCCTCTTCCGAAGCTTCCACGAGGGCATGCATGCCGCGCCAGCGGACGAACAAGCGCAACAACAGCGCACCCGTTCCCAGCAGCCAGCATCCTGCGACGATCGTCATCCACCCGACTGCGGGCACTTGTGGTTCTCCTGAGGGCACGGGCACTCCACTCGCTTCAACATGGAAGTCCAAAACAAGACCGGTAACGGAAGCACCCCAGCGAACCAGCGGTAGGCCAATCAAAATCATGAGCCCAACCAGCAGCACCCTCCTGCGCAACGCATGCGCGTGTGCTGGCAAAACACCAGCAACCGCCAACACACCCAGAAGCGCGAGGGTCATGGAAAGCAGCAGAGAGATCATGGTGTTGGTGCCTCAGCGGTTGGAGGATTTCTTCTTGCGCGCATGCTCCTCCAGCATGTCGCGGATTTTCTTGAGTTCCTCCGCGGGAAGCTGGCGTTCGTTTTCAGCAAGCAGCGTGGCAACGAGTTCGCTGGGCGAGCCGCCGAAGAAAGTATCCAGCATGCGGCCCAGGGCGCCTTTGCGCGCACGGGTAAGCGGAACGGCGGGCGCATAGAGGTACTGGCGCGAAGCAGGATCCTTCCGCACCCGGGCGAGGCCTTTCTCCACCAGAAGCCCCAGCAGGGCGCGCACAGCGGAGTAGCTGGGCTCACCGGACATCTGCTCCTGCACCTGCCCCACCCCGGACTCTCCCGTTCGATGGAGGATGTCCATGGCTTCGCGCTCGCGGCGCGGGAGGGGTTCGTCAGCGGGGGCGGGCATGTGCAGAATTTTCCGCACTTTGAACCCGGCGCAAGGGGAAAGATGGAACCGGCTCAAACTTAGTGCAGAAAAATCTGCACTTTTTCGTTTGACGATCCGGGGGTTAATGCAGAAAAATCTGCACATGAAAGCCGAATCCGATTCCATACGCCGTCTTCATGTCCTTTGCACCGCGCTCGTGACAGGCGGTCTCGCACTTCTGCTGGGCGCCTGCGCCTCGTCCTCCTCAAGCAGCTCGGTCGCCTACAGCGAGGGTTATATCGGTGGTCGCACCGCCTCGGGAGCCGTTCCTTCCACTTCTCCACAAAAATCAAAAGCCTTGGAGAGTAGACCTGGTCTGGGCACCACACTGGGCAGCGAATACACCGATAACTCCGTTGCCACCATGTTCTACCGCCGCAGCCAGTCCACGCCGGATGCCGTGGGCTCCTTCTACTATAACGACGAAGAAGGCGCCAAAGCCATGTCGGAGTTCCTAGGCGACTCGTCGAAGCACACCGGCAGCTTCAAGCTGGCAGGCGGCAGGGTGAGGGCTCTTCTGGATACGGGATGGTATGGCGGCAAACTCCCGTGGTACGAGTCCAACGGAAAGATCTTCGTGATCGGCGAAGCAGGCAGGAGCTACTTCATCGTGCTGGAAAACCCCGGCAAGGAAAAGGTGGAAGTCGTGGTGTCTGTGGATGGCCTTGATACGCTGAGTGGCACACCCGCCTCTGCAAGCCGGCGCGGCTATGTCATTCCCCCGAAGAGCGAAATCCGTATCGATGGCATGAAATACAATGGCAAGATGCGTCGCTTCGAATTCGGTTCCGTACGCGACTCCCAGGCAGCCAAGTCCGGCGGCGAAAAAGGCGCACGCAACGTCGGCGTCATCGGCGTGGCCGTGTACGTGGAAGACGAAGCTGCCGCGAAGATGGCCCGCATCAAAGAAGGCATGACACGCGACGACGCACGCGCCTTCCCGGGAAGCTGAAGTCAGGCTTTCTTTCCACCCGGAATCTTCGCTTTAGGCGCCGAACCGCAGGACGAACATCCTGCGGTTTTTTTCTTGGGTCGGAAGATCCTGCGAACGAAGATGACCAGCGTGCCGAGCACCACAAGGAGTGCGGCCCAGGATTGCCAGTCGTTCGATGCAGGCATGACGTCAGAAGCCCAGCAGGCGCCCTCCTTGATAGACAACAAAACTGGCCAGCCAAGCCGCGGCGGTCATGTAGCCAATCTGGAAGAGCGGCCATTTCCAGCCGTTCGTCTCGCGCTTCACCACGGCGACCGTGCTGAGGCACTGCATGGCGAACACAAAGAAGACCATGATGCTCACGCACACCAGTGGGGTAAAGACGGGGGAGCCGTCAGGCCACTTCTCAGCAGCCATGTGCTCACGAAGCTGGATATTCTCCTCATCATCCTCTGCCTGCACCGCGTAGACGATGCCCATGGTGCTGTTGAAGACTTCACGCGCCGCGAAGCTGGCGATGAGGCCGATGCCAATCTGCCAGTCAAAGCCCAGCGGCTTGATGACTGGCTCCACGAAGTGGCCCGCCTGTCCGGCAAAGCTGTTGGCGAGCTGCACGGACTTGTCCTCAGTGTTTGTTTTGGGATAGGTCATCGCCGCCCACAGGAGGATGGAGAGACCAAGGATTACGGTACCCGCACGGCGCACGAAGATGCGGGCACGCTCAAGGATGAAGAGCAGGACGTGCTTGAATGCAGGACGCTTGTAGCTGGGCATTTCCAGCACCATCAGGCTGCTCTGTCCTTTCATCAGCGTACGCTTGAACAACCATGCGAGAGCAAACGCGCCGGAGGTGCCCAGAGCATACATGGAGAGCATGATGAGCGCCTTGGTCATGGTGGAAGCCCGATCAGACGGCAGCATGGCTGCAATCATCAGCGTGTAGACCGGGATGCGCGCGGAGCAGCTCGCCAATGGCGCCACCAAGATGGTGACGATGCGATCCTTCAATCCGGGAATCGTACGGGTAGCCATGATTCCCGGTACCGCGCAGCCGAAGGAGCTCAGAAATGGAATGAATGACTTTCCACTCAATCCCACCACACCCATCAAGCGATCCAGAATGAAAGCCACACGAGCCATGTAACCTGTGTCTTCCATGAGCCCGAGGAAGAGGAAGAGAATGAGAATCTGCGGAAGAAAGACCACGACACCCTGGACCCCGGCAATAACTCCCTGAACAATCAGGTCCCGCAGATCGCCGGCGGGCATGGTGGATTCCACCCAAGAGCCCAGCGCGCCGAACGTGTCTTCGATCCAGGTGGTGGCACCCTCCGAGAGGCTGAACACCGCGTAGAACATGACGAACATCATGCCTGCGAGCGAGAGAATGCCCCACACGGGATGCAGCAGGACGCGGTCCAGCTTGTCCGTGAAGGTGCTCTCCTCGCGCTCAGGACGGCGGAGGACGCCACCCAGCAACTTTTCAATGGCTTCATAGCGCGCGCCAGCCAGCGTGTCCTCCCAGCCGGGAAACTTCTTCTCCAGCGCATCGTGTGCCGCGGCGATGCGGTTCACGTGCTCGTCCTTGATCCCGTAATGCTCAGGATCGTGATCCGAAATCAAATAGAGCGGCTCCAGCAGCGAAGCCTCATTGTGCAGGGCACCGGCATTCACCAGATCACCGCGCACCTCAATCAGCGCGCGTGTGATGTCCGCTGGCATGGGAGCCTCATGTTTCGGGGGCGCTTCGAGCTTGCGGCTCATGGCCGCCTTCAGTTCCACCAGGCCTTTGCCAATGCTGGCCTGCATGGGGATGATGGGCACCCCGAGATGCTGACTGAGTTGGGCAAGGTCGATGCGCCACTGCTTGGCCTCGGCCACGTCCATCATGTTCAGCACCACAATGGTCGGCAATCCCAGTTCCAGCACCTGGGTAGCAAGGTAGAGATTGCGTTCGAGGTTCGACGCATCCACCACGATCACGACGGCGTCCGGGCGCGGGACATCCCGACGTCGGCCAAAGAGCACATCACGCACCACGGCCTCATCGGGCGAGCGTGCGTTCAGGCTGTAGGCACCGGGAAGGTCGATGAGCTTCATCCGCTTCCCGTGCAGGGACATGCAGGAGCCCTCGCGCTTCTCCACGGTCACGCCGGGATAGTTCGCCACCTTCTGCTTCAGGCCGGTGAGCGCGTTGAAAATCGTGCTCTTCCCACAATTCGGATTGCCCACGATGGCAAACAGCGTCTCGCGAGTGGCAACACTCGCCGGCTGCTCCGGCAATGCATCAGCTACAGCTCCAGGCATGAAAATGAACTACTGGGGGAGAATCTTGATGTGCTGCGCTTCGCTGCGGCGCATGGCGAGGCGGGAACCGCGGACCGAGATCTCAATGGGATCTCCCAGGGGGGCGCGACGCACAAGGCGGACACGGGTGCCTGGCACCAGGCCAAGCTCACGCAGCCGCGTGATATGTTCATCATGCCCAACGGGGATGTCTTCGATGACCGCGGAGGCGCCGGGAGGGAGCTGGCAGAGGGTGGTGGCAGTGGGCATGATGCGGGTCCGAAGGTATTGAGAATGGGTCGCAGATGCAATGTAAACGTTCGGGATTTTCCGTTCTCTCGCCCGAAGGTCAAATCCCCAGATCCCGCCGTGATGTGGCTTACGGCACCACTTGATTATCAGCGGCTCAATGCCGATCTTGCGTTTCACCCACCCGCTCATGCGCTCCATCCTCCGCATCCATCCCGCCGATGATCTCATTGTGGCACTCCAGCCATTGAAAGCGGGTCAGACTTATCAGCTCGATCACGAATCCTGGAGTCTTCCGGGAGATGTGGGCGCGAAACAGAAGTTTGCCGCGCACGACTTCGCCGCTGGAGATCGGGTGACGATGTATGGCGTCACGGTGGGCCGCACCACGCAGGCCATTACGGCTGGAGCGCTTGTGCACACGCACAATCTCAAGCACGACTCGGACGCCTTCGGCGGCAAGCAGCAGGACTTCGCGTGGAGCGGACCGGATGTCTCGCGCTGGAAGTCGCGCACCTTCGCAGGCTACAAGCGTCCCACCGGGCGCGCTGGTTCTGCAAACTACTGGGTGGTGATCCCGCTGGTGTTTTGTGAGAACCGCAATCTCGGCTTCATGCGCGAGGCCTTGCTGACGGAACTCGGGTACAAGAAGACCGGGCCGTACCAGCAGTTCGCACGACAACTTGCCACGATGCATCAGAAGGGTGCGTCGAAGTCGGAACTCGAATCACTCACGGCAGCCTTTGAGAAGACTGCGCTGCCACAGCCGCTGTTCCCGCATGTGGATGGTGTGAAGTTTCTGGAGCATGGCTTGGGATGCGGCGGCACACGGCAGGATGCGGAAGCGCTCTGCGCGCTGCTCGCGGGATACATCGCGCATCCGAATGTCGCCGGCGCCACGGTGCTGAGCCTCGGTTGCCAGCATGCGCAGGTCAGCGTGCTGGAGAAGGCACTCGCGGATCGGCATCCGCATTTCTCCAAGCCGCTGCACATCTTTGAGCAGCAGAAGTCCGCTTCGGAGCAGGACATGATGAGCCGCGCCATCAGGACCACCTTTCTGGGAGTCGCCGAGGCCAACGAACTGCGGCGCGAGCCATGCGCCATCAGCGATCTCATCGTGGGCGTGGAGTGTGGCGGCAGCGATGGCTTCTCGGGGATCTCCGCGAATCCTGCGATTGGCCACACGGCGGATCTCTTGGTCGCTCTCGGCGGCACCGCAGCGCTTTCGGAATTCCCCGAACTTTGCGGCATCGAGCAGGAACTCAGCAATCGCTGCGTGACCGCATCTCTCGCAGATCGCTTTGTGCAACTCATGCGCTCCTACCAGAAAGCTGCGGAAGCCTGTGGCAGCGGATTCGATGCGAATCCTTCACCCGGCAACATCCGCGATGGCCTGATCACCGATGCCATCAAGTCCGCCGGCGCCGCAAAGAAAGGCGGCACCTCACCGGTGACTGATGTGCTGGACTATCCCGAGCCCATCACAAAGTCCGGCCTCGCACTCGTATGCACTCCGGGCAATGACGTGGAAAGCACCACCGCCCTCGCAGGTGCCGGCTGCACGGTGATGCTCTTCACCACCGGCCTGGGCACCCCCACCGGCAATCCCATCTGCCCCACGCTCAAGATCTCCACGAACACCGAACTCGCCCTCCGCATGGGTGACGTCATTGATTATGATGCCGGCCCCATCATCACCGGAAAGAAAACGGTGGAACAGGCTGGTGAAGAACTGCTGGATCTGACGATCGCCACCGCGAGTGGTGCATACATGCCGAAGGCGGTGGCATTGGGACAAGATGACTTCCTGCCGTGGAAGCGTGGCGTGTCCCTCTAACGTGCAAAGTATCTCAGCGAGGCTACGACGCTGGCATGCCTCTGGCTGCCATGCTCACGAACGTGCATGCACATGACCAGATTGAGCGACGGCACTATTCTCATGCATTGAGATATGCCGCTGTTGCATTCCAAGAGCCCTGGTTTGCAACTGCAAGTGCTGTGACGAAATTGACGCTGTTGCATTGCGTCCTTTCTTACTTGGGTCTCGCGAACAAGAGACTATTGTCGCGCCCCGTTGAATCCATGTTACGTTCTTGTGTTATTGCCCTATCCCTATCCAGCTTGTCCACCGCAGCGTTCAGCGAGAGTGGACCAGGCGAAGATAGTGATGCTCCAGATCGAAAAGAAATCATCAACAGCGTGGGCATGAAGTTGGTGGAACTGCCGGGCACGCCGGTGTTTGTGTCCATCTGGGAGACACGCGTGTCGGATTGGGATGCCTACATCAAGGAGAAAGGCATTCCCTGGACATATAAGCCAGCATTCACGCAAACCACACAGGATCCTGTGGTGAACGTGACATTTTCAGAGGCGCAGGAGTTTTGCACTTGGCTGACGGCGCATGAAAGGAAGGCTGGAGTGCTGAAAGCAGGGCAGTCCTATCGCCTTCCCAGCAAGGCCGAATGGGACGCCGCATCGGGTATTGCCACCGAGTCTAATGCGTCCGACAGCCTCTATCCTTGGGGCGACGCCTGGCCACCGCCTCAGCAATCAGGAAACTACGGCCATCAACCCATCGCTGAAGTTTCCGAAGATGGATATGCCTTCACAGCGCCAGTGGGTCAATTTCTCCCGTCCCGCAGCGGTTGTTATGATCTCGGGGGGAACGTCTGGGAATGGACTTCAGACCACCTGCAAACCGGTGAACTCGCCGTGACCCTGCGCGGAGGTTCATGGATGTACTGGCGCCAGGAGTGCCTGGAAACGCAGTACGCCTATCATGTGTCTGCGAGCACTCGCTCGCCTGGTGTTGGATTCCGCTGCGTGCTTGAAGACAGCGCTGCCGCCGAACGAATGGAACTTGAGCAGAAAAAAATGGCTTCAAAGTTGATGGAAAAGCCGGTGGTGGGACAGGAGGAAATCGAAGAGGAAAAACGCAAACTCATGGGACGCAGGACCATGGACGAGAAGGCGATCGATGAGGCAAAGCGCGAGTTCATGAAGAACCCGACGGTTGACCAGAAAGAAGTCGATGAAGCCAGGCGCAAACTGATGGAGACCCCGGTTATTGATCAAAAGGAACTCGACGAGGCAAAACGAAGCCTGCTGAGACGAAGGCAGGACACTGAAGACAGCCAACCAAACGGCCCAGCCCCCACACCCGCGGAAATCCCGGCTTCAAAATGAGCATCCCAGGATCTCCCTCGGCACCTTCACCATCGCCGCGCCGCTTGTCACCCTCGAAGAGAAGGGCCCGGATATTCATCGTCGCTTCCTTCGTGCTGCTCGCCATGGCGGGAGGAACCTGGCTCCTGCTACCTAGGGCAAAACAAATCTGGCACACCTGGGAGGCCAGGAAACTCTCGAAGGAAGGCATCGCCCTTCTGGATGCCGGGCAACCGCAGAAGGCTTTTGAGTTGCTCGCGCAAGCAGTTCGCAAGGCTCCAAACGATCCCCTCGTGACGAGGTCCATTGCCAGGTGCCTGGATGAGCTGCCCGGTGCTGAGAGAAGTGCCTTCCGCGCCTGGAACCAACTTCAGCATTTGGGTGCTGCAACATGGGAGGACACGGTGGCGATGGGACAGGCTGCCCTCCGCTGCAACGATCTCGCGCGCGCCCTCCAAATCGAAGCTTCTCTTCCCGAAACCTGCCGTCAGGAACGACTGACACGCGAATTCCGCGCCGCCGTTCTTCAAAAGGGCGGCAAGGTCGCCGAAGCCAAAGAGATGCGGCTCGCAATCTGGCGCGAACACCGCGACGATCCCGAGTGCCGTGTGAAACTCGCCGCGGAAGAAATCCATTCACACGACAAGGCAACCCGTGATGCGGCAACCGACATCTTGTGGGAGGCTGCACGCGGAGAAGGAAAGTTGACCGTCATTGGTCTGTCTGCACTCGCACTTTCCAACTCGCTCGATTCCTCGAAACTGGGCGAGCTCGCTGAGCTCGCCAGCAAGGCACCCGCCTTCAATGACATGCAGCGCTATTGGGTCTTTGAGCAGTGCGTGGCGAAGTCGCCGGAGCTGATCGACACCATCATCCCCCTCGCCAAAAAACTCATTTCACCGGAAAAGAAGGAAACGAGGGATCTCTTTTACCAGTGGATCTCACGGCACAGTAAAAGCGACACCGTACTCAGCGAGATTTCAGAGTCCGACGCAATGGGCTCTCGCGGACTCTTTCTTGCACGCGCCAATGCTCTCATGCGCAGAGGCCAATGGGAATCCCTGGAGCGCATGCTCGATAACCGACCGCTTCCTGTCTCCAAGGTGGATCTGGAACTCATCCGGGCATTCCTCGCGCGTAATCTAAAGGAAGGTGATACCATGGTTGGGCACCTGAACGGCGCCATCTTGTATGCCTCAGGAAACAACAAGGCATCGGAGCTGGCCCAGGTCGGAGCAGGCGCGGAATCCCTGGGCCAGGTAGAGGTGGCCCTCACGGCCTACTGGGAGCTGGCCGGGATGGACAGCCCTGCGAAACTACCCACTCTTCGACGGATCTATGAACTCAGCGAACGCCGTCGCGATGCCGCTGGCATGTTGAAGGCAGCGAATGCCATGCTGAAGCTCGAACCGGGCTGGCACTCCTCCAGCAGCGAACTGGATTATCTGAGGTTGCTCTCCGGCATCGAGATGGACCGGCCTTTGGGGCACTTTCTATATGCAAAGGACGATGCATCGGAACAAGAGCCCATCGCGCTCCTGTCAAAAGCCCTCGCCGAGTTTCACGCGGGCGACTTCCAGAGCATGAAGCGCAGCTTGGAAATCGCTGCGAGCCATGCCATGAAATTGGAACCCGGCCCCAAGGCCGTGCTGGCGGGACTCTTGTGGAAAGCAGGCAAACGCGAAGAAGCCGCCGCCATGGCCAGGGACGTCGTCGCGGCGGAGATGTTTGAAGAAGAACGCCGGTACCTGTCTCCCATCAAGCTGGACTAGGCAGCCCGTCACCTCACTGTCTGTCGAAGCGGGCAGAGTGTCTTTGTAGAACCACCAAACTGGAACTATTGAACATTGCGCAATAGACTGACAATTTTCTCCAACTTATTGTCTTGGTCAGCACCCGAAGTTGCAGCCTGAAGGGCTGCAGGAGCCCAGCCCAGGGTTAGGGAGCCTAAGCGACCGACACCCTGGGTGGTGTACGATAATGTATCCCACCCTGAAGGGGTGGAGGAGCACGTGGCAGCCTGTGCAACGTGGCACTTTCCCACCGTAGGCGATAGAACACCTGAATGGTCAACTCTCCTCCGCCCCTTCAGGGCGGCCACCAATTCCAATGCGACCCAGGGTGTCGGTCGCCAGGGCTCCCTAACCCTGGGCTGGGCTCCTGTGCCCCTTCAGGGCACGAGTTCCAACACGTCAGTCTTTTGTGCAAGACTCAATAGACCGCTGTCAGCCCTCTCTGGGCTCAGTATGTGTCAGAGTCGCTTTGACGATTTTCCTTTCGCTCACCTTGTACCGGACATCTGCCTCATAATAGATCGGGACCTTATCCCCGGTCTCCTTGACGACATCCCCGCTTGCTTTGACCAGCAGGCTGTCCGCATCCAGCCAACGCACCGGAAGTTGACGCAGGCTGCGAAAACACTCCTTGGCACCCAGCAATTGAAAGGCTGCATCGGTGGGAGATGGCAGTTCGATTTCACGCAGTCCGGATGGGTCCACCTGAAACACCTGGAGCTTGGTGGTACGTTTGGAATCGCGGAACATCAACGCGCACCTCTTGGAATCGGGCGACCATAGGACTACGGCATTATCCACCTCGGCCTGTGCTGTCGAAGTGTATCCGCCCGCAGGAACAGTGCCTGCCACCTTGCCGGTGGCCACCGTCACCAATTCCAACACGTTGGGATCCTCTGATTTGGGTTCTCCCTTTATCCGGAGCAGCACCGCCCCATCCGGAGATTTGCCCTCAGGGAGCTCAACCACGGATTCCTCCGCTGGAAGGACAGCGGCCGCGAAAGGAAATAGCCCGGCCACTACGAGACCGAGGAGCGTGCGTCTTCGGGGTAGCTTCGCACAGTTCCCCTCGCGTCCTTTAGACTCAGCAGTACGGGAAAGATCGAATTTCATGGTTTCCATCAGTAAGGGATTGTCGCTCAACCAGGCTCACTTATTCGACGATAGTCCTTCATTTCTTAGGGTCGACCTCCCCCGCCCTTGCAAACGGCATCGCGATACCATTCTGGTGAAGAACCAGAGTCTGGACCTTGCCATCCTTCTCCCGCTTAAATTCCAACTCCACGCGGATCGCCTTGCAGAAGACGTGGTCTTTCTTTTCCGCCATCGGGTAGTAGGCGAAGTCAGGCTGCTCGCCCAGTTTTCCAAGCAGGAAGCTTCCGCGAGGAGAGAGTTTCATTTCGAAGGTCTGGGAAGCGAGCTGATATCTCCCCGTCAGCTCATTCAGCGCAGCCCGTGTCATCTCGCCTTCCTTGGGCTCGGCAAAGCGATTCCCTGAGATCACCGTGCCACGTTGCTTGAGAGTGACGGAAGATACGCCTCCTTTTTCATCGCGTTTGAATTCGAAATTCGCGTCCACATCCGGTTCGCGAAAGATGTCCTTGCCTGCGGGACCGACATCTCCCCAGCGTTGATCGGCGAGCTTGGCCTGCAGGCGTCCACGTTCCACACGGAAGCGCATCACTCCGAGCACGGAGAAATCAAACGTGCCCACATAGTCTTCGAGCTTGGTGCCCTCTGCGAGAGTCTGCTCGCTGAAACACGGCTGCGGCTGCATCTCGCGCCAGAGGAACTGCCTGGCCGCAAGCTCCGCCACGCTGGCAGCGGTGAAGCCGCCGATGGGGGAAGCGGAGTTGGACAGCACTACCACGGTGACGTTTTGATCCGGGAAACGCCGCAGCTCACTCGTGAATCCATTGAGGCCACCATTGTGCCAGATGCTATTCAACCCACGCACGTCTCCGACGACCCATCCGTAGGCATAGTTGCCATCGGAGGCCTCCAGCTTTTTGGGCGCATCAGGATAGTCCTTCAGCGGTGTGAAAGCCTTCTTCTGGGACTCGGGACGCAGCACGCGACCGTGGTAGATGGCTTCGTTCCACCGGTAGAGATCACCCACCGTGGAGTACAGCTCTCCTGCCCCACCGGCCTGGCTCATGTGCCAGTTGACCGCAGGCTTCCAACCGGCTTTCCCGTCCTTCTCATCCTTAGGCGCGTAACCCCTGGCCTCGTGCGCGAGGCCCAAGTCAGGGCGATGCGCACCGGTGGACTTCATGCCTTCCTTGTCGAACACACGCTCCTTCAGCAGCGCCACATACGTGCGGCCCTGCGTCTTCTCCACGATGTCACCGAGCAAGAAATAGCCCGAATTGCTATACATGTGAGCGCTGCCTGGCTCGAAGTTTGGAAACACATCGCGGAAGGAGGCGATGACCTGTGCCGACGTCATGGGCTTCGTGACGTCCTTCATGAAATCGGGAAGCGCAGTGAAATTGTAGATGCCGGAGGTGTGTGTGAGGAGCTGGTGCAGCGTCATCTTGTCCCCACGAGGGAAGCCGGGGTAAAACTTCGCCACGGTATCCGTGACCTTGAGTTTGCCATCTTCTTCTGAAAGCAAGACGGCTGTGGCGGTGAATTGCTTCGTCACGGAACCGATGCGAAAGGTCGTCTCCAGCGTGATCGGTTTCTTCGCCTCCATGTCCTCCATGCCGAAGCCGCGCTCATAGAGCACCTTGCCATCGCGCGAGACGAGGATGGCAAAACCAGGGCCGTCCGACTTAACGGAGTTCTTCAAGGCCCGGTCCATAATCTCCTCCGGCGTCGGAAACTCACGCTTCGTATCCGCGCCTTTCTTTGCCAGGAGTTCAGCTGCCTCATCACGGCCATGCATACGGGCCATCTGCCACGGGGTGAGGCCGCTGACTTCATGCGGCGCATTCACATCCGCGCCCTTTGAGAGAAGTCTCTCGATTTGGGTGAGATTTCCCCCGGCAGCTGCAGTGTGAATGGGAGCGGCAAGCAGCGGGCATGCGGCTGCCAGGCAAAGGAACACGCACGCTCCTGCGACAAGCTTGTTCGTCATGCCATGGAGGCTACCGCAGGAGTACCCCGGGTGTCACCAGAATTGCGTGCGCCATGATTGAGGAGCGACGGAAAAATAGCCAACCGCCCACGCGCTTACTTGGCGTTTCCCATGCCAGAGTGAATGTTCGCGATCGCCGCGTTGATTTTCTGCTCGGTCTTCTTTTTGTCCCCAGCCTTCGCTTGAGCGATAGCTTCATCGACCAGTTCCAGCGCTTCCACCCTGGCACCACCCTTGTTCTTGGCTGCGTTCTTGAGATGCTTCCTGGCGGACGTCAGCATCGGCAGAGGCGTATCGGACTTCTTCGCGGTTTGCAGCAATTCGAGCGCTGCCCTCATGTGGGGCTGGTCGGGATTCTCAGCTCCAACACGGGGTGTGCCCAGCGCTATGAGCAGCAACAGGGCGAGAACGGGGATGATCTGTTTCATGGCGTTCAGGGCTCAGAGGTTGCGGGCTTTGAGCCCTGAACGCTGGTAATAGTACTGGTTCTTTCAAAACGAAAAGGGGCCGCCTTTTCGGGCGGCCCCTCGCTTGTGAGGTTTGAGCTTAGGACTTCTGTGCTCCCGCCGCGGGTGCCGGAGCCGGAGCCGGGGCTGCTGGCACCACCACATCCGCCATGGCGTACTCGCGGTCACGATTCACACCGGGAAGCGGCACGGGATAGCGGCCGTTGGCGTCTTCGTGGATCGGAGCTGGGCCATCGAGGGTCAGCTTGTCCACGCCGGGGGCGAATTCATACGGGCAGTTCAGCATCTGATCATAGGTGATGATCTGGCCAGTGTGCGCCGCCATGCGGCCCATGCAGGTGACGAGGCTCGCCTTCACGCCGCGCTCCATTTCGTTGTAGGGCTTGTTGTTGCGGATGGCGTCGAGGAAGTCATCCCACTCCATCTGGTAGGGGTTCGGCTCGGTAGACGGTGCACGCCACACGGTGGAGGCGGCATCGCGTGTCTGGCCCTTGAAGATGGCGCTCTTCGCCGGGAGGTGACCTGCCGAGGAAACGATGGCCATGCCCTTCGAGCCATGCACCGTGGTGGAGAACTCATTGCGGCAGCCGGTGATGTTGCGGCCTTCAAAGAAGAACTTGCTGCCATCCTTCCAGGTGTATTCCACGGAGTAGTGGTCGAAGTTCTGGTCCACATAGTCGCCGCGATCCGTGCGGCCACCGCTGGCCTGGGCTTCCACCGGCCAGTCGTTCTTCATCCAGCAGGCTTCATCGATGTTGTGGATGAAGAAGTCGCTGTACGCGCCACCGCTCGCCCAGAGGAAGGAATGGAAGCGCTGGATCTGCCAGATGAGCTCGGGCGTTTCTTCCGGACGACGCTTGGAGAAGCAGGAGGCCACCGGGGCCTGCATGCGGTACGCGCGGGCCAGGATGAGGTCACCAATCGCGCCGTCCTGGATGCGATTGTAAAGATCTCCACGGACGCGGCAGTGGCGGCACATGAGACCCACGGCCACCTTGAGGCCCTTCTTCTTCGCCTCTTCATTCAGCTCCAGCATGCGCTTGGAGGTGGGACCGTCCACCGCCAGCGGCTTTTCCATGAAGATGTTCACGCCACGCTCAATGGCGTACTTGTAGTGCACCCAGCGGAAGGCAGGAGGCGTGGCGAAGACAGCGATATCGCCCGGCTTGAGCACGTCCACGGCCTTCTTGTAGGCATCGAACCCGATGAACTTCGCGTCCTCGGAAACGCTCATGCGGTCCGGGTGCTTCTTGCTCAGCGCATCGTGGCTGGCGTTCATGCGGTCCTGCTGCACGTCCGCCATGGCAACGAGACGGGTGGGGGCATTGCCCACGGAAAGCGCATTGCTCGCCGCACCGGATCCACGGCCGCCGCAGCCGATGAGCGCCACCTTCACCTCGTCATTCACCGAGGCGTGGACGTACGGGATGGTGATGCCGGACAGGACGGAGACGCCGGCGGCAGTCCGGGTCGTGGCTTTCAGAAAATCGCGACGGGAGGAAACGGGAGAGTCGGGTGGATTCATGGCGTTAGGGCGGGACATAACGCCCCCAGCACACCGGATTAATCACCGGAATGCAATACCCCAACGCCCAGATCCACCAGTGTCTCGACTCAGGCAGCCTGCAACACTTCCTCTGCGACCAGTTCGGAAATCGCTTGGGCGGTAGCTTCTTCCAGTACCGTGAGTCCTTCCTGCAACGCGTCTTTCGGGATGCTAAGGGGAGGTGCGATTTTCACCGTCTGTCCCCAGGCTCCGACTGGCGCGAAAAGGAGAAGCCCCCTCTGGTAGCACAGCTCAATGATGCGGTGGGCGAGGTCGTGATCGGGGTCTTTCGTGCCCGGCTTCACGGTCTGCATGCCAGCCACGAGTCCCTTGGCCGTAACGTGGCCGATGACCTCGGGATACTGCGCCTGGATTTTCTGCAGCCCTGCAAGGAGCACGGGCTCCAGCGCGGCGGCGTTTTCCGTCATCTTCTCGCGCAGAATCTTGCGGATGGCTGCCATGGCGGCTGCGCAGCAGACGGGATTACCCGTGTGCGTGCTGGTCATGGAGCCAGGAGGGAACTGGTCCATGATCTCCGCACGGCCAATCACCGCCGAGAGCGGCAGCGAGCTGCTGATGCCCTTGCCACAGCAGATGATGTCCGGCGTCAGGCCGTAGTGCTCAAACGCCCAGAACTTGCCCGTGCGACCGAAGCCAGCCTGCACTTCGTCAAAGGTGAGCACGATCTGGTGCTTCTTGCACCACGCAGCGAGCTGGCGCACGTACTCGGTCGGGGCGAAGTCGGGACCCACGCCCTGGTAGGTCTCCATCATGACGCCGGCGATGTTCTCCGGCTTGAGGCCACGCTGGTCAATCGCCTTGAGGAAACACTCGAAGCTCACGTCCGGCTGCCAGTAGCCATCCGGGAAGGGCACGGTGAAGATCGCGGGGTCTTCGTTCACGATCCAGTTCTTCTGTCCCGCCATGCCGCCCGCCTGCTGGGATCCCAGCGTACGACCATGGAAACCACGCTCGAAGCCAATGATGCCTATCTTCCCGCGTCCGCCGACCTTGATGCCGTGGGAGCGCGAGAGCTTGATGGCGCACTCCGTGGCCTCCGAACCGGTGGTTAGGAGGAAGACCTTCTTCAGGTCCGCCGGGGCGAGCGAGATGAGGAGTTCGGTGAGTTCGGCGCGCTCTTCGCTGGGGAAAACGTAGTTGTGCAGCAGGCCGCTCTGGACCTGGGCGATGATGGCCTCGCGCACTTCTTTCACGCCGTGGCCGGCATTCGTCACCAGCACGCCGCTGCTCCAGTCGAGCCACTTGTTGCCGTGGCGGTCATAGACATAGTAGTCCTCGGCCTTGTCCCAGACGATGGGCGGCATGCCACGCATGGAGATGGGCTCAAGGGAACGCAGCTTCTCCAGTACCGGCACGGAATCCGGATGCGGCAGCGCGGTTTGAATGCGACGATGCTTCGTCTCCACGTGAGGAACGGAGACGGGGGTAATGCTGTACTCTTTGCCCATGTAAGCAGGCTAACTCCTACATGAGGAAGCCGCTACTCTGCGGGCAATGCCTTGTGATACAATTGTGATTTGGGCAGTTTGAAATGCCCCTTCGGAGAGCAGCAGCATTGCTACTTTTCTCCAGTCTCAATCGTAGTGGGATGTTCGATGATTTGAAAAGGTTTTGCCCGTTCAACTGCCCTTCTCTCGGGTAACATGGCGGTTTCCACTTGTTTACGCTTCTCTTCCCAAGCTTGCAGGTCGCCTCGCACGCGAGCTAGATCTGCTTTTATTTCATCCAGCTTTTGTTGGGCTGCATTTTCCCGGGTTGCTCGCGCGAACTTTTCCATGAGTTCTTTCACCTCAGTTTCTTTCTCATAGAGTCTATCAACTACACGGCTGCGAGCCCCACTATTCAGCTGGTCCCGAATTCTTTCCTGGCGGAACGCCGCCATTTCATCCAGGAGGCAATCCAGAAAGAGCCTGGCATAGGCGGTACTTCCAGTCGCGGAAGCGAAGACTTCCACCTGAGTCGTGTCCCGCACCCTCTCAGCTGTCAAGACCACCGGCGCTGTCTCCACGTCAGGGTTCCAGATCTTCATGCGCTCCTCAGCCCGTTTGCGCAACTGTGGGCTCTTGAGAAATTCGATTTGTAGTCCCACGAAGTCTGTAGTGGTTTGTTCCTCGGTCTGATTTGGATTGGGTGGCCTATAATCGGTGCCCACGTCAATACGTGCCCGGCTGGTCCCCTTTCCATGTGAAGCGCCCGCCGTCTTGGAATCTGAAACAGGCGGGACTGGGTCAGAAGCGTTTGTCTTCCCCTCCAATCCCTCTCTCGGCTTCACCCGATGGCCTGAGGGATCGATCATCTGCGTTGTCACAAAGAGCAGCATGGGATGCACCTTCCCCAGCACGGCGGCTTCGCTCTTCAAGGACGGATCCATGAGGAATGGCGCGATGTGAGCCTCCCCGGCAAAAGCCACCGTCTGCCCATCCCAGATGGTCACCGAAGTGGTCGCCTTGTGAGTGCTGAAGGTGGGCTGTTTGACCTTCGCGCCATCTGCGAGAGCATGATCCACCCACCCTGTGAACGTTCGCAACTGCGGTGTCATCGCAAGATCAATCGTGTACCCATCCGGCCCAATCACTGGCTCCATTTCCATTACGAAACCGAGGGGCTGCATTTCGAAGGCCTTCGGCGTGTACTCGACTTTCCCTCCCGACTTCTCTGAAGGCTTCTTGTCATACTCGGTGGGATAGATGAACTCCCGTATCGTTTCCAGGGTGGCCCTCTGCCCACTACGCGTGGTGACGGAAGGCATCTGGATGACCGCCTGCACCTCAGACGAGAGATTCTTGAAGGGAACATCCGCCCCTCCGCTGGAAGGAACACTGGATGATGATTTATCCTTGCCCGCCAGCGTTCTCCAGATGACTGCAAACTGGGGATTGGTGAAGACACCCGACACAGCAAACGGTGACGGTGAAGGATGCTGCACCATCACAGGCTTCTCATCTCCCGTGGTCGACTCCACTTTGATGGCCTGGTTCGGCTCAGTGAAGGAAATGCCGAGTAATTCCGGCTTACTCCCCTCCTTGAAGACCACCAGCTGACAGGTGACGTAAACCTGCCGGATCGGGTTCGCCGCATTTACCTCCACAAGCGCCTTGATGATGTCGTGGTTGGCCGCGGTGTTCCTCACGATCATCTGCGACGTGCTCGCCACAAAGACTGCGCTCGCTCCCTCGGGAAAGGGCACGCCGACATTCGTCAGTATCTGGACTGCTGTGAGTTTCTTCCCTGAGCCCTTCTCCGTCGATGGTTGCGAATTCTGCTCCTGCGCCCACTGGAGAAAGTCCGGGGGGACCTTGTAGGTACGCGTGTACAGTTCCGCTGCCGCTTGCGAAGTCTCAGTCTTTACGGGGGGATCTCCGATGGTCGTTGCACTGCCTGGCTCAGCCGCGGCAAGGGCAATGGCGGCCGTGCCGCTCATCACCACGAGAAATGCCAGCCACCCTGCGAGCCGCGACGTCTTCCCCAGACGTGCAATATCGACGATGCGCTGTTTCACCAGATCTGCGCTACCCAGAATACCTGCCATCAGACGGGGTGACAGCATTCGCGGCACCCGTGCGCCGAGAGCCAGCAGGGTTTCACCATAAGCATGTGCAGCATTTCCAGAGGCGCCAATCACTTCGGCATCACACGCGGCCTCGCGGTCAGCTCGGAACTTTCGCGATGCCAGCCAGAGAAGTGGATTGAACCAATGCAGCGCCACCATGATGGCCGAGAGCCAATGCAGCCACAGATCCCCACGGCGAATGTGACCCAGCTCATGCAGCAGCACATGACGCAGTGATTCACGCTGCATGGAGTCCGCGAGGCCGGGCGGCATCAGCACGACAGGACGCCACAAACCTGCGACGGCTGGATTGTCCACGGCTCTGGTGACAATCAATCCCGGAGCACGCCTGAGACCCGACGTGCGTACACAGTCGCGAAACTCTTCCGCCAGGCGCTGGCTCACCGTTCCCTTCTCGCGATGGATGCGCTTCCACAAGCTCGCATAGGCCACGAACCAGAAGCCGAAGATGGCAATGCTCCCTGCTCCCCAGCCAATCGCCAGCTTCTCCCGCAACGTGAGCGTTGTGCCGGGAGCTTGCGGCGCAGGCATCGGATGGTTGGATAGCAACTGGGGTTCACCGCGTACCACCACGGGCGTATTCACTGGAGCTAGCGCCTCACGGACCGTTGCTGGAATCACCTCAGGAGACACACTCCGACCAACCACACTGGGAAGCCGTGGACTCAGGCAGAGCAAGGCCACGGGCAGCCAGAGCCAGCCACGGGCGACTGGCGCGATGTATCGCCCCAGGGTCCCGCGGATGGTCAGAACCAGGATCACCCCCACGGCACCAAGCAGGGAGGCATGCAGGGCGAAATCGAACGCCACGGTGAGCTTATGGAGAGCAGGCATGTTCATGACTTAGACTTCACGTTTTCGTCGAGCAGCTTTTTCAGTTCCTTCACCTCTTCTGGAGTGAGCTTCGCGTTGGAGGCAAAGTGGGCCAGCAGCGTCTTCTCTGCGCCTCGGAAGACACGCTGCAGGAAGGTTTTGCTCTCGGCCCGCACCACGGCATCCCGCCTCACTGCGGGGGCAAACTCACGCACGCCGGCATCGTTATCCTTCGCCTTGAGAGCGCCTTTCTCGACAAGCCGGGCCAGCAAGGTGCGGATCGTATTCGGCGCCCAACCGGTGGATTCCCGGAGCGCGGCGATGACCTCGGCGGCTGTCTGAGGGGACTTTTCCCACAGCAGTTCCATGACCGTCCATTCTGAATTTGAAACAGCAGGCAGAGACATGGGACCGATGATGCTACAGTTGTAGTGCACCAGTCAACTACAATTGTAGTGCATTTTTCACTGCCTTATGGCTCCCGGATTTTGTGCACGCGGAAAAAACAAGGCCATTGCCCTCCGCCGGGAAACTGATACTTTTGTATTTCTCACCATGAGACACACCACCAAGGCACGGCCAGTGCTCGAGAACACTCCACAGCGCGAGTGGGAGTCCTTCCATTGCGAAGTTGTCCAGGGCAGCGGCTACGGCGCGCAATGGCACTTTCATCCGGAACACCAGCTCACGCTCGTTCTCAAGAGCCGTGGCCACCGCGTCGTGGGCGACAGCATCGCACCCCTTATCGGAGGCGATCTCGTGCTGGTGGGCGGGAATGTGCCTCACGTCTGGCATCAGGATGACATGGAGAAACCTCTGGCGACGGATGCGGTCCACGCCATCGTCACCCGTTTCCGCGATGACTTCCTGGGAGAAGAATTCATGCGCAAGCCGGAGATGGAACCGGTGCGCGCGCTTTTGAAGCGTGCCAATCGTGGACTGCAAGTCGGCGGCAGCACGCGGGTGAAAATCGCCCAGCGCATGCAGAGCATGGCAAAGGCCGCAGGCCTGCCGAAGGTCATTGAGTTGCTCCACATCCTGCAGGACCTTTCCCAGTCACGCGATCTGAAGCCACTCGCGAGTGCTGGATTCCGGCCCGAACTCCACGAGACGGACCAGGGTCGCATGGGCCGCGTGTTCGGCTACATCCATGAGCATCTCACGGAGCCCATCTCCCGCGAGGCCGTGGCCGCCAAGGCGAGCCTGAGCGCCGGTGCCTTCAGCCGCTTCTTTAAAACACGCACGGGCAAAACCCTGCCACAGTACGTGAATGAACTCCGTGTGGGCCGCGCCTGCTCGCGCCTCGCCGAAACGGATGACAAGGTGGCAGACATCGCGCTGGACTGTGGCTTTGAAAATCTCGCGAATTTCAACCGCCAGTTCCAGCGCCTCATGGGTGCCTCTCCACGTGCGTACCGGCAGCAGTTCCGCCGCAGCGCGCTTGGTTGATACAGGCACTCACGCCACAGCCTGTTCCCGTGACCGACGACGGCGCATGATCAGCGCCATCCCACCGGCCAGCAGCAGAAGCGCGCGGCTCGGCTCAGGCACGACGCCCGCGACAGAGATGGTGCCATCGATATAGAGTTTCGAAGTATCCCAGGTCAGGCCCGTATTTAGGGTAGGCAGCAGGATATCATCAAAAGTGCCAGAGTTATGCACGGCTGCGGTAACCATGGACCAGTCGATGAGCTGCCACGTGGCTCCCAGTCCCCAAGTCAGCGAGGTATTCGTGGTATCGACGATCGCCAGAATGCCATCCACCACCACCGAAGTTTCGCTGGTGAGGCGAAGCACGTCATTGTCTGAGGCGGGGTTCGTGCCTGAGCCGTTGTTGGTGTTTCCGAACAAATCGAGCTGTACCGTGCCACCCAGAGTAATCACGCCGCCAGCACTGGTCTGCAGACTCAGGGCCGAGGCCACTCCGCCACTGCCGGTGGATACGGTGTGTGTATTTCCCACCATCAATGTTGCGCCACTGCCCACCGTGATGTTCCGCGTGCCGGTGGAGGCCGTGACAGTACCCGTGCCACCAAGCTTCGCACCCGACTGCACCACCACCTCCCCTGTGCCCGTGGCAGATCCCGTCGTATTGTTTGCCAGGAAGGTTCCTGCGGCAATGGTCGTGCCCATGCCGTAGGTGTTCGCTCCCGTGACCTCGAGAGTACCGGCACCGATCTTTTCAAGTGCACCATTGGCGCCACTGAGGGCACCCGAGAGGCGCGCATCCACGTCGTTGAGATTCACACCATTGCCGACATCAACCGTCCGGGTGCGAGTACCAAGGTTGATGCTGTTGGCGAAGTCCAGCATGGCGTTGGACGTGCTGGAGCCCAACATGAGGACGTAGTTCCCGTCTGTTCCATCAGAGGACGCCATGAAATTACCAGCGCCCCAGGTCAGGGCAGTCGGGGAAGCCCCGCCGATGCTCACCAGGCGATTGGCACTGAAGGCGCTGAATCCCCCATTGCCAATCATCACCAACCCGGAACCCATGGTGCGGTCAAAGTCGCCTGTATTTGCTCCGTTCAGGTCCGCGCCGATCTCGAAGATGCCATCGCCGAGAATGCGCATCAGGCCGCCGGTGTGCGTCATGTTCTGGGTGAAGCGCAGGGTGCCTCCAGCGGCATACACATCACCGGGAAGCTCCGCCCGGTTGTAAATCGTGAGACCGGATCCGAAGTTCACGAGTGCCTGGCCATTCATGCTCACGCCGAGGGTGAAGGTTCCCGTGCCGTGATTGGCCACGAACAGGGAGTTCAGCACGGCGTTGGCATGTGTGCCGGTAATGCTCGCGTCATTGGCACCCGTAACCAGGATGGCGTGGCCATTCCCGGATCCAGATGTAAGCATGGTGCTGCCGCCAATGTTGAGGTCGATGCTTTCCCCCGCGGTGAAGGTCGAACCTGTGTCAATCTGGAGCGTGGAGAATTGGAAGGCCGTGCCCGTCTTGGTCAGGTCCGCGGACATGATGTAGTTTGTCGTCACGGAATTGGACGCGGCCACCAATGCCGTCGCGCCGGTGTACCGCACGATTTCATTGCTGGCATTCTGCGTGGCAAAGCCCACGCCGGTAGCATCCTTCACGAGTACCATGCCACGATAGCCGTTAGCACCGCCTGCGCTGGTTCCAGCCATGAGGATGCCGTTCTTGATGGCAAAGCTGGTGCCATCTGCCGTGCCGAACGCCGTGGTCGTTTTGAGCACACCACCTGCAGACACGTCCACAAAAATCCCCGAGGTGCCTCCGCCTGAGTTCCACGCGCCTGTCGTGACTGTGGTACCCGTCCCACCATTGTTTGAGATCACAATGCGATTGGCACTGATGGCCAGGGTGGAGAGGGTGCCGATCGTTTCATCGGTGGTGCCGGTTCCATTCCCCTTGAAGGAGATGGTGCCATTGCGCAGCGCGAAGTTCTGGCCGTTCAACACGTCAGCCCCTGCGGAGTAGTCGAACTCCAATGTCCCATTGTAAATGGTGATGGCTCCCGTGGAGGTGTTGGCTCCCGAGAATGTCTGGGTGCCCCGGCCGATTTTGGTAATCGCCACCACACCCAGGGCCGCACCTCCGGAGTTGTCGAGGATCTGGCCCGCGTAGCTGCCGTTACTTCCGTCTGCGCCAATGGTGAGCACTCGTGCGGTGGTGTTGGTCGCATTGTTGAAGATGCGGCCCTGCACCGCGCCGGAGGAGCCGTTGAGCCCGTTGATGGTTTCTGCCGAGTTGTTGAGGTCCAGCGATCCTGCAGTCGTGGCCCCGCCGTTCACGTAGACATCCCCCTTGCTCGCACCGTCCGGAATCGCATTCCCTCCGCTGAGGAGCACGGTGCCGCCGTTGATGATGGTGTCGCCCAGATATGTATTGTTGCCGGAAAGGATCAGCGAGCCGTTGTTCACCGTTAGATTTCCACGGAAGGAGTTCGGCCCGCTGAGGGTCAGAGTTCCCGTGCCGTTCTTCACGACAAAGAGATTTCCTGTGAGGGTTCCAGCGAATGTCGAGGAGGAGTCCTGATTGATGGTGAGCGTGCTTGCCGTGACCGTGTTTGTATTGGTGACAAAAGCATTCGTGGCAGATGCTCCGGTACCCTGAAGCACAGCGATGGCCTGGTTGAACCCGTTCAGATCCACCGTGGACACTTCCGAGGGAATGGTCGTGGGCGAATGCACGTCCAACACCGTCACCGTGGGCAGCGTATTGTGCGCACCCAGTTTGAGCGTGCCGCGAATGATCTGGGTGCTGGCCGTGAGACCATCACCGTAGTTGTTGGCCCCACTGAGAACTACCGTCCCATTCGTGTTATCCGCACCGATCTGAAGGGCAAAGTTATTCGCCCCGTCGGAAATCACCCCGGTCACGAGCAGGGTGCCACCTGCCTGTGTGCCGATGCGGCTGACTGCATTGTTGAGTATGATATCTCCTGCCCAGGTCGCGGTGCCTCCGGCAACCACTTGCAGCGCGCCGCGATTTACCCCCGGTGAATCTGGGGAAGCGACGGAACGACCGCTGCCACTGATGGTCAGCGTCTCTCCCGTGACGGTGACGCCGTTGGCAAGTTCCAAATGGGCCCCGGCACTCACGGTCGTTCCCGTCGAGGTTGTCCCCAGGGCATTGGCAGAAGTCACTCTCAGAATACCGGCACTTACTGTGGTAGTACCACCGTAGGTATTGGTCCCACCGAGCACCAGCACGCCGTTCCCCGTTTTCGTCAGCGATCCCACGTTGGGAGAGCCCGTCGTGGGAGAGCCGTTCGAATTCACCGTGCGATTTGTGATGGTGCCGTTCACCGTAAATACCTTATCGGTGATCACTTCGATGCTCCCGGTCGCAGCGCCACCACCACTGTTGCCGATACCGATGCTGCGATTCACATCGAGTGCAAAGCTCTCCTCAATGCGAAGCCGTCCGGAGCCTGCCAGGATGATGGAGTCCACCACCGGCGAAGTAGGCGCGAGGCCCAGGTTCCGATCCTGGGAGATGGCGATCGCACCGCCGCCAGCGGACAACGTTCTGCCTGTGAACGTGTTCACGCCCGTGAGGCGAAGGGTGCCGGTGGCGTTATTGAAAAACACATGACTGGCCAGGGTATTGTTTCCGCTGTTGTTGGCGATGACTCCGCTCACCAAAGTTGTGCCGCCCCCAAAGAACTCCCCAACAAAGCTGGAAGTTTCCGAGTTGGAAAGATAGACATTCCCCGCGAGCTCAAAGACAGCGCCACCCGTCATGGCATTGGTGATGTCATTGCCATCCGCTCCAAAGGTAAATGAGCCGGTGACAGTCAGTGAATTCGTGCCCGACACGGTGGAATTGGCAGCAAGCACCACGTTGTTCGCCACCGACCGTGAGCCACCCGCCGCCTGGAGAGTGCCTCCGTTCAGCACCACGGTGCTGGTGCCAAACGCACTGTTATGACCAGCGGCAAGAACCCCCTGGGTAAGAGTGGTGGCGCCGCCATAGGTATTCGCTCCCGAAAGGATCAACGTGCCTGCGCCAGTCTTGATCATCCCCGCAGTTCCGGTGCTGTTGCTGATGATGCCCGAGATGGTGGCGGCATTGGCAGCAGCCGAGGTGGTGGTGATAGTGCGCACCGCTCCATTCAGATCGAGGCCGTTCTTGAACTCGATCGCGTTGTCGGCATTTGCGTCATTCAATACCAGGACCGTGGGGTTGAAGAAGGCGGAGCCCCATTGCAGCGTGCCAGACGCACCCCCAAGATTGATGGTGGCCGCATTTCCCACGGCAGTGAACCCCACGGCCGGGCCGCTCAACTGGATCTCACCGGCGCCAGCGCCGAGCGCCCTGGTGAATTCCGCCACAGAGCCCGGGGCGAAGACCCCACCCACGACGTTGAGATTGCTGCCGCTGGAAAGTCCCACTCCTTCCACGGCGCGGAGCACTCCTGCAGAGACATATGTCTGCCCCGTATAAGTATTCGCGCCAATGAGAGAGAGAATCCCCAGGCCCGCCTTGGTCAGGCCCGTGGCGCCTCCGTTGTTCTCAATGTTCGATCCAATGGTGAACATTCCGGCCACACCCAGGTTGTTCTGGAATACAACCAGTTCACCGTTCAGCGAGCCACGAAGAACACCTCCGGTGAGCGTGGACGCATTCGCACCGACCTGATCCGTCACCAGGATCATCCCACTATCAATGGTGTGTGTGCCAGTCAGGGTTACGGTAAATGCACCTGCGGTGTTGTATCGCAGGCTGTTGATGGAAGTGGCGGCATAGGGCGCGGGGTTGGTGCCTGTCACATCCATGTTCGCACCTGTAAACCAATCTGTGGTGCCTGTGGGCACATAGGTCGCGGCCGTGAGCGTTCCCGCCTGGGCTGCGATAAAGTCCCTGCCATTGAGCGTTGCGCCTACCAGGATTGCATTTGCTCCACCTGACACGCTGCTACCTCCACCAGCGGTGGGGGCATTGGTGAAGGCGATCGTGAGTCCCGTATTGTTGAAATTCACCGTGCCACGCGCCTGACGGACGTAGCCGCCGCCACCCGCACCTGTAAAGGTGAGTGTGTTCGTCCCGGTCGTGCCATTGGCATTGATGGTACTGGCGCCCTGCGCAATGGTCAGGCTGGCAAGCGTCTGGCTGTGGGAGTTTCCATCCGTGGTGACAGCGTGGGTGAATGTGCTTCCCCCGAGAGTGAGGGTCGCTGCGCTGTTGATGCGGTCGATGACGCCGCTGTTCGTAGCTGCGGTGGCACTGCCGTTCAGAAGAGAGGAGCCTCCGGTGAGCATGAGTGCGGTCGTGTTGGAGAGCCTGCCATTCGCACCATCCAGAATCATGCCGCCCTGCTGCACGGTCGTGGTGCCATTAAACGTGTTCAACGAGGAGAGGGTCAAGGTGCCCGCGCCCGTCTTCACGATGGAGGCGGTGGTAGCCGCACCATTCCCCAGTCCGACGTTGATGGTGAGATTCGCGCCGGTGTTGAAGGTCCTGCTCACGACTGCCGCGCTGCTGCTCAACTCCACTCCCACGGCACCTGTCGTGCCCCCTATTGTATCAAGATTGATGCGAGAGGCGGACGCTCCCAGCGTGGTCACGTCCCCATTCAGGATCAACCTGCTGCCCTGGGCGCCCGCGCCTCCCTGCCGCAGGTTCAGCGTACTGCCATCCAGAGAAAGACCCCCGCTTCCCACGGTCAAGGTACTGCGCACCGTGGTGGAGTTGCCATAGAGAGTGAAGCTGTTTGCCGTCCCCACGGTGCCGCCGGCGACGGCGTTCATCCCGGTGATGCGCAGTTCGTTCACGGACACCTGGGCACCGCTGTTCCCTACGAAGATGGCGGTGGAGGCACCTCCAGTGAAGCTCGCGACACCGGTAACAACCAGGCCCGTGGTACCTGTGCCGGAGTTCACGGTTCCACCCACCACGGTGAGGCTGCCAATCGTTTCGTTGAGGTTGGCTACTCCCGTATTGACCCCATCACCATTGAAGACACTCCCTGAACCAGACACCGTGACTGCGGAGGAATCAGCAACCTGGTTGTTCGCACCAAAGCGCAACTTACCACCACCTGTGATATTCAGATTTCCAGTGATGGCGTTCTGTCCCGCGGTTTTGCTCAGGAGAAGGACTCCATTGCTGACGGTAGCCGTGCCGCCGTAAGTGTTGGCGTTGGCGCCTCCCAAGGTCAGCGTGCCCGCACCTGCTTTTGTGAGACCCGCGCTTCCGTTGATAACGGACGTGATGCTGGCACTGGCATTTGCAGTGATGAGCCCGTCCACGATGGTCAGCACATTGCCCGTGATGGTATACGTGCCGCTTCCCGGCGGATCAAACGTGAGCGATTTCGCGGAAATAGGGCCCAGCAGAGTTACTGTTCCCGCGGCTCCCGTGCCCCCGCCGAATACCGCGTCATTGCCATCCGCCCAAACCACATCCGGCGTGGCCGTTGTTTGATTCAACCAGTTGCCGCTGCCGACCTGCCAGTTGCCTCCACCATCCTGCACACCAGCGGTCCCCACACCGGTGTCCCATTGCAGAATGTCAGCTCGCAAACAGCTGGCGGTGATTGCACCGGCGACGAGGACCAAATAAAAAATGGAGCGTGCAAGTCTTCTAGAAATGAGGAAGCGCATGGGCGGCGAAAGAAGGGAGAGAAGAAGTGTCAAAGTTTGTCCTGAATGACCTGAAACAGCACGTGCCTGGCGGGAAGACGTATGGCTGGTAGCCCGGAATAAAACGCCACCGTCACCGGATGAGACCGGCGACTATTGCCGTTGCTTACTAGGGATTGAGATGCTGGAATCCGGCCTTTCGGAAATAGATGTCCGTGATGTTCGGGTTCGTGTTGCGGTCATACCGTTCGATCAAGGTTTGCTGCCTTTGTTCGGCGGTGACCAGCAACTCTCCATTGCGAGTCTGCTTCAGGGACTGGCCGATGGTATACACGTTGAACACACTGCCGCGTGCGCAGATGAGATTGGCAATGCCGCGCACCACGGCCTCGCTCTCCTCTCCCTTGTCGGCGACTCCTTCTATCTCCACGACTTCGCCAGGGGAGTCATAAGTGCTCGCATGGCCGTAGACCTTGCCCTGGGCAAGAGACAGCGTGCGAAAGTAAATGTTGCGAGCGATGGCCTCCGCTTCTTCCACCTTGAGCAGGGTGCCACTCCCATCCTTGGGAACTCCCGCCAGGAGCGCTACCAGAGGCATTCTCCGCTCCAGGGGTGTCGCGAATAACTCAGGATTCCCAAAAGGCTGGGTCTGCGCATTCATGTTGATGCGGCCAGCCGTGGTCGTGTCGTGAGGCGAGAAAATTCCCTTCGCCAGCGCAGGCACCTCCACCGGGACAGTGAAAAGATCCATGAATGCCCAGTCCGGCACGACATTGGAATCTCGATAGCGGTTTGGCTGCAGACGAAGAGTTCTCCACGGAATCCCACCGGTGGCAGCAGCGGGGGTTCCAGCGCCGCCAGTACGGCTCTTGCCCTCCAATCCCGTCTGGATGAGACCCAGCTCACCGGGTGAATAAACCACACCGGCGGGATTTTTGGTGTGCCCTCTGGGATAGGGCATACGCAAGCTGGCACTCGAGATCTTCCCGTTAATGTCAAGGTCCTGCTCGGGTTGGTCCGTCGGAACGGAAGAGCCCTGGCCGACCTTGTTATTGTTATTTTTCAATCTGCCACCTGCATTGACGATTCCGCCTGCGAGTGTGTTCGTTCCCGATTGAAGCTTCCAATCTTGAGCGACCGCATTGACTCGAGGATCGTCCGATTCAATGGAACTCAGATTCGAGGGAATGGTCTCCAGTGCCTCGGCAGACACGTTGGTCTGGGCGACAAAGTTCAGAGTGATCGCCTTGTCATTTCCCACGTCACCCAGCGGAGCAATGTCGAGTCGGATCGCGTTGTTCGCATTGGTTGGAGAATCACCCATTGCAAGAGCATGGCGCATGGGGAAGGTCGTGGTTGTGCCGCTCCTGTAAAACTCCATCACGATGGTGCGGTAATCACCTGGATTCATCACGGATCCCCCCCCGAGGATCATCGTGGGGACAGTCGTTCCGGCGGCGGTGGGCGCATTCGTAATTTTGAACCACTTGCTCTTCCCGTTCTGCTCGTAGGCATTCGTGGTCGCGGTCGCACTGGCATAAAGCTGATCCGAGAAGTGCTGATAGAGATACATCTGCTTTCCAGTCTCAGGTGCGAGCAGATCGATGGAATCGATCCCGTAATTTTCAGGCAGGTATATTTCGATATAATACCGCACGCGGTAACGCCCGCTCGTGGCAGTATTGGAGCGCCAGATTGCCATTTCGGTGATGTGCGGGCCGCGAGGATTCCCTTTGTAGGTGTCATCCTTTCCCGTGTGATCACCGGTGGTCACCAGATAATAGAAAGGTGCACTGTCAGTTCCAGTGTTGAAAACCCGGATGGGCTCCACCAGTGTCTTGGAAGACTCCGCGGAGCGCACGTATTCCACGATTCCCAGGGCGAGCTGGGCCAGCCGGCTGGAGTTGTTGTTGAAATACTTGCTCTGCAGGGAGATGCGCGCGGTACCGGCCGGTGTTTTGTCCACCATGGGCCAATCCTCCCTCTTGAGATAGGTGACCAGCTTTTTGATCACATCGTTGAACTTGGTACGGTCAATGACTTCAGCGGAAGTGGCCGTGTTGTAGGGAGAGGTCGGTTTGCGCACGTAGCCGGGATCGTCTCCCAACGTCGTATCCGTTCCGGGATTCTTGAGGATGTCCAGGAAGGGCCTTCCCTTGGCGTGCTTCTTCTGGGTGGTGAGCACGATGCGCGGTTCATTGAAGAAGGTGGTATCCGGATCGTGATTGTAGTGCGTCACCTCAAACTTGGCGGCGTTGAAAACCGAAGTGAACTCCGCCCCCAGCGCGCGCACCTCGCGTGGAGAATTGAAGAAGCGGCCCGGCTTCTCGGGGTTGTCTAGGTCAGTATACAAATGGTTGGGCGTAATCGTGCCGTGCAGGACATCCGCCATCTGGGCGGTCATTCCTTTCAGGCTGGCCACATTCACACTGGTGGGATGGCTCGCAGAGAAAGTATTAACCACCAGCCCTGCCGGAGCCGAGCCTGCGGGATTGCGCTTCCAGGCCGTATTGAGATTGATCTTGCTGGACTCATCATCCGTCCAGTAGGCAAAGCGACCCACCAGCGGATTGCTTGCCCTGGTCAGGTCCGGGGACTCCGCATAGTCCAGCGTGCCATCGGCGCGCACATAGATCCACCGAACCGGAAGCTTCACCACCGGACTGGCAGGATTCGCCGGGTCCTGCGGCTGATCGGTGATGAGATGGGTCGGTGGATTCTGATCCGCAAAAGTCTGGATATTGAGGTCGGCCGGGCGCAGGACGATGGGCTTGAACCCAGGATCCAGCAGACTGGGAGATGGAAGACCGGAGTGGAGATTCACCTGTTTGCCAAGGCGCGTGAGCTGCGGTGGATTGCCATCAGAATCGGGCACAATCAGGGCACCGGGTTTGCTAGCCCAGGTCCTTGCGGGGTCAGCCGTTTCCTTCCGCAAAACCCCGGTCACGATATCTACTCCCATGCGGGCGAAGAGCTGCGCCCGAGCCCGCTCTTGATGCGCGGAGGAAGACGCCGTCTCGTAGCGCACGAGATCCGCCAGGCCCAAAACCATGATGGTGATCATCGCCAGGATAATGACGGTCATGATCAGGGCGGCACCCGAGGTGCTCATGCTGCCGCGAACGAAGTAGGGAAGGGAGATCTTCATGGTCCGTTCTCGAGGTAAACACGGAGTGTATGTGCCGTGGCGCCCTGAATGATGGGCTTGAAAGAAGCACTGGATTGCAGGCTCTTGACGCAACTGTCTGCATCGTCCGAATCCCGCACCACCCGCATCAGGGCGTCCTGCATGGGTGGGGTGATCCTGGATGCGGAACGGCTGTCCAAAAGCACGATGGAAACCTCCACACTGGTGGGCAGCACGGGTGCCTTGTAGGTCACCACGGCACTGCTGCCATCCCGACCAGTATAGTCCTGTCTGGAGCTGAATCCGCCGCCAGTGACATTCGTCACCACGTTTCCCTTCACATCAAGGCACTTCGCCCAGAAGCCGATGACATTCTCCGCGAAGAGTCCACGATAGCCGCTCACCCGTGTGCCGGGTGCCGCAGCATCCAGCACTGCGGAGTCGATCCAGCTATCCACGTGACCTGGCAGATAGATGCGATGATTGGGGTCGCCGGGATTGAGGAACACCCTGCAGAGAGCAGCACGTGGATAGGGACCCGAGCCATCCCACCGTACCAGGTAGCCCAGCACGGCCATGTCTCCCATGGCGGTGGCAGTTCCCACGGGAGCCTGCCAGAAAAGAGCGCTGGGATTCCGATCCTGTGGCTCCACGGTCGGAGGATTCAAGACAAACTGCAGATTCGGTACTGTCCGCGGCGTGCCTGAGTTTACGGGAAGAGCCGCGCCACGTAGATCCCTGGCAATAAAATCCACAAGTGCACGACCGTTCTGCCGACGCTCGGCGCGCCCCTGGCTGTCCGTCCAGGTTTTGGCCACGACATTGGACACCTGCGCCAGGAATACCAGCAAGAGACCCAAGACAGCGGTGGAGACAAGCAGCTCAACCAGGGTGAAGCCGCTGCAGATACCGCTTGGGGAGGTCTTGCTAGTTGTTCGCCAAGGTTGCATGAACGACACGTCGGTTGAGCCTGGACCTGCTGCCCACAGGCCATGTGAACTCCATGGTTACCAGGCTGCAATTAGGCCCGGGATTCGCGATCGTGCCTTCGGGCCCCGCTCCTGCTGAGACGGGTATCGCCCCAAAGCTTACCCGGCAATCGTACTGCGCTTCGGCCGGGTTCTGCACAAGCTGGCCATTTTCGGAAAACAAAAAATTCCTCGCAGGAGGTGAGGACTGCGGATTCTGATAGGGCTCCGACTGGAGCTGGCCCAACACCTGGGTCGACAGGGATGAAATGACCGAATTGATCCCGCTGCCCCGATCCACATTTAACAATCCCGGCAACAAACCCACGACCGCCATCAACGCCACGCCAGCCACTGCGATGGCAATGGCTACCTCCGGGAGGGAAAATCCCGGGCGGCTTCGCTCGCTGGCTGGCGGACGGTAGTTCATGGCATCACATCATCAGGTTAAGGACGCTCCACTTTCGTTTTCCCCGTGGCGCCCAGCAGTGCCACCCGGTAGTAGTTGGCGGGGCCACCGGCGGCATTGCGGCGGTTGTAAGTCACCTGGCCTCCGTCGACCGTGCCCTGCACGACCTGCAGGACAGCTGCGTCATTGGGATTCAACAAACCACCGCCCGGCAGGAAAATGCGCGCGGCGAACGTCCCGTTGCCCAGGCTCGACCCGTTGTACTTCACGGGAGCAGAAGCCTGGCCGTTGTTGAACGGAAACGGTTGGGGCGAGTGTGTCAGGAAGGAGGCATTGTCCTGGCTCGCATCCAGATCCACCACGATGCCATCTGGCAGCATTTCCCATTCGCGGGTCTGCACCCATGGTCCACCGGGAGGGCACTCCGCGATGGTGAAGGCGCGTCCATCTCCCTCTTGACCGGTTCTGGTGACGAGAATGACTGCCGTCATCACGTTTCCCGTCATGGCACGCTGCCTGGCGGCCTCCATGATTTGCGTGACCTTCCCCCCGCTGTTCGTGAGGCTCATGGCCTGAATGGCACCGGTGAGACCCGTGGAGGCCACCGCGATGAGAAGGCCGATGATGGTGATCACCACCATCATCTCCACCAAGGTGAAACCTGTGCGATACGAACGTGCGTGGGCCCGTCCGCCATGCGACTTGTGTTCTGAGAGAGGCATCATTTTGAAGCGTGGGTTTTTGATTGCCTGCACACCACGCAGGCTTTTCCTGGGGGTAAGGGATGTCCCGAGAAGACGGTCCCTTGTGTGTACATTGTCTTGCTTCGTTACGTTCAGCACATCACCCCTGATTTTTTTTGACAAAGATGAAATCCTATTCGGTTTCGCGGACCTTGTTGGGGTGCGTAACGGATATCTTTAGGCGAAGGTGCTGTTCCGCCGGGTAGGAAACAATCTATTCATGTCCCCTTCATTTCCCCGTGTCCCCCGCTGACGAAGAATCACGCCTCATCCGTGCCGCCCAGAACGGAGACATCAGTGCCTTTGCGACGCTGGTGCAGCGGCACCACGCTGGCGTGCGCGCATGCCTGGCTGTTCGCCTGTCGAACTCTCACGATGCCGAGGATCTGGCGCAGGAGGCATTCGTGACCGCGTTTCGGAAGCTGTCGGATTGTGACCCGGACCGTCCCATGGGTCCCTGGCTGCGCGGAATCGCGATGAACCTGCTGGCCAACCATCGGCGCAAGTTCCGCGCCCTTCCCATCGGGTTGAACGAGGAACTACAGACGCTCATCGACAGCGGCCTGCCCTCACATCTGCCTGCCGAGCGCGAGAGTGCCGCTCTCGAAGCGCTGCGTGACTGTCTGGAACACCTGGAGGGGCCTTCACGCCTGCTTCTGCAGGCACGATACTCGGAAGGAATGTCCCTCGACGAACTTGCTCAACGATTGCAAAGGAAAACATCTGCTGTATCCATGCAACTGCACCGCCTGCGTGTTGTCATCGGTGACTGCGTAGAGGCCACTCTGCGTGGAACTCCCCCGACCACAACTCCCTCATGAACACGATGCAATGGCAGACTCTCGCGGCCCGCGCTGCGGAAGGCACCCTGTCCGTGGAGGAAGGGGTGCAACTGCTTGCCCTTTGCCGTGAGAGCGAAGAAGCCCGCGTGGCTCTGATGCGCGTGTTGACAGTGGAGCGTCTCCTGCCGCTGGCGCTGAGCGATCCCAGCGGCCAGTTCGCCGCTCGTGAGGTAGCCATGCGCCTGAAGCAGCCGGACACAGTCTCCATCCAGGCAGCCTGGCGCTCCGCGGAGAAAGCTCGACGCTGGCTCTGGCAGAAACATCTGCGCTGGGTGGCCGCTGCTGCCGCTGTCGTGTTGATGCTGGCTGGTGGTGCCTGGTGGCTGGACCATGTTCACACTCCGGCGGCGACTCTCTCACGCTCAGAAGGTATTCTCTGGTCAGGCGAGTCTTCCTCGCTGAAGACCTCTGACCTGGCAAAAAACACGCGCCTGCGTGCGGAGGCGGGTCTGGTGGAACTGGCCTTCGGCAGCGGCGCCCGCATGGTGCTGGAGGGCCCCTTCGACGTGGAACTGAAGGATGAGATGCACGCCTATCTGCACCAGGGCCGGCTTTCCGTGCGCTGCCCGCCCTCGGCCCATGGGTTCTCCGTGGAGACCACCGAAGGCTCCGCGGTGGACCGTGGCACGGAATTCTGTGTGCACATGATCCAGGGCGCGGCCATGGAAGTGCACGTGCTCGCCGGCGTGGTGGATGTCACTGCAAGGCAGGTGGGCACTACCACCAAGCTCTTCGACAATGAAGGCCTGCGTGTGCATGGTGCTTCCGTCGAACGTATCGACGCGGATGCGAACACCTTTGTAACAGCCATGCCGGTCTCTGCGGGCCGTGTGCCCGGTTACATTCACTGGAGCTTCGATGACATCAGCGGCGGCATCGCCCCCAACAAAGGCAAGGAACTCGGGGTGGACGGCCAGGCGCGGCTGGATCTACTCGCCTATCCGGACAAAGCACCGACAGCGGGCAAAGGGCCGCAGTCCATCGAGGGTGTGTCCGGCAAAGCGCTGTCGTTCGATGGCAAAGGGGTGTACGCCGAATCGCCCTTCCCCGGCATTGGTGGGAATGCCTCCCGCACCGTGGCGCTGTGGGTACGCGTGCCCAAGGAACTGAACAAGGATTCCTGGACCGGTCACGGCATCATCTCCTGGGGCTCGCTCACCGGCGCCACCGCATGGCAGCTCTCGGCCAATACCATCTCCACCGAAGGACCTGTAGGACGCCTGCGCCTCGGCACGTATGACAACGGCCGCATCATCGGCACCACTGATCTGCGAGACAACCAGTGGCACCACATTGCGGTGGTGATGTATGGCGGCTCCCGCGCGACCATCGCCACCAACGTGATGCTCTATGTGGACGGCAAACCGGAGATCGTCACACGCGAGACACGCACGGAGATCAACACCGACGTACTCAACGCCGGCCACGGTGTGTGGCTGGGTCGCAATGTGGCCTTCCCTGACCCCGTACGCAAAGGCGACCCGGGCCCCCGATTCTTCAAGGGCGACCTTGATGAAGTGTTCGTCTTCGATGCGGCGCTGTCGCATCAAGAGGTCAATACGCTGATGCGCACGCATCAAGCTCCTCAGTAGAGGAGCGAAAACGAGAAGGTCTCAAGCAAGACGCGTGAATCCTTGCGCGGGCGCCACACGACCTGCCTCGGTGAGGAGGCGGCCCGAGTCATGCAGCGCGGAGAGTTCAGCCAGCACTTCATCCAATGCCTCAATCATGGCGGCGACGTGCGTCTCGTCGTGCGCATGCATCACATAGAGCTGGCTGGACATCAGGAAACCGCGCGCGAGCATCTTGCGAATCATCAGCGCCTTGGCGGGAAGTGACGCCTCACCCAAGGCAAAGGTCAGGGAGGGAGCGCAGGGGCGGTTGCCAATGGTGAGCTTCAGCGAGGGGTGCCTCGCACGAAGGTCGCTCAACAGGGTGTGCAACTTCTCACCCAGAGATTCCACATAGGGCTGTGTGCCGGTGCGCAGCATCTTGCGAATGCAAGCAAGCGCAGCCGCGGGGCCAATGCCATCTGTCCAGTAGCTGCTGGAGATGAAACTGGTATTGGCAGCGTCCATGACAGCGCCACGACCAACCACGGCGCCACAGGGGATGCCATTGCTCGTGGCCTTGGCATAGACCGCAAGGTCAGGTTCGATGCCAAGCTTCGCGCTGCCTCCCGGCATGCCAAAGCGCCAACCAGCGGTCACCTCGTCCACCACAAACACCGCGCCTGCAGCACGGCATTTTGCGGCGACCTTTTCTACAAAACCATCGCGCGGCAGTTCAGAACGGAAAGGCTCCATGACCACGGCGGCGAGACGCCCATCCAGTTGAGCCATGGCGGATTCAAACGCGCCGAGGTCATTGTACTTGAAGGGAACCGAGGTGCCCGCGAGTTCACGTGGCACGCCGTGCGGCTCGAGTCCGGGAATCAGATGGCCGTCCAGTGCGGAATTGCTGGCGAGATTGGCGGCCAGATACCAGTCGCTCCAGCCGTGATAACCGCAAAACGCCACGCCACTGCGTCCGGTGGCAGCACGCGCGATACGCACCGCAAGGGACAGCGCCTCCCCACCGCCACGTGCGTAGCGCACGCGCTGTGCCCACGGATGAAGCTCCAGGAGCACGTCCGCCAGTTCAACTTCATCCGGTGGATTGAGCGTGCAATAGGTGCCGAGATTCACCCGCCGATGCACGGCGGCATTCACCTCAGGATCACTGTGGCCAAGAAGGATGGCTCCCACACCGCCGGTGAAGTCGGTGAGTCTGCGGCCATTCAAATCCCAGATGTAGGGCCCGGAGCACCGCGAGAAATACGCAGGCCAGCTGATGGGATCGAAGCTCTCCGCCCTTTTCGACATCAAGCCGGTGCCACAGGAAATCTTCTCGCGAGCTTCCTGCCACTTCTGTGGGCCGGTGATCGCCGCAGGCGCCGAAGACTGGGGCAGATGCGGAGCGAGCAGTCGCAGTGCGTTATCCCGGAAGATGTCTTGAATATCTCCAGCCGACATGCCGGTATCTTCACAGGCTTCTCTCAAGCACAGCAGCGACTCGATGCCAACCAGTGTGTAGTGACCGAACACCGTCAGGTCCTTGGACGCGGCATCATCCGCATAGACCCAGGTGAAGCCATCTCCCTGTGTGAAGCAGGCGCCGCGCAGTTCGCTCACCATGTAGTCACTGCCCCAAAGGACGCGCTGTGGCCCCAACACTTCCAGCGCCGCGCGAAACGCGCCCGTCTGCGTCACAGCGGAGGTATCCACCACCACATTGTCCAGATCCACGATGGCCCGCAGTCCCTCGCGTGCGTGGCGATAGTTGAAGGAACGCGCCACATGCGCCAGCACCAGTCGACACTTGGGATAGCGGCGGCACAAGCGGCGGAGCGTTTCAATGTTGTGTGGATCCGTGATGCCATCATCCCTCATGATGTGCAGCATCAGCACACCCTCAAACTCATCGCAGAGCTGCCACATCCACTCCGGGGTGAATGACTCAATGGTCGCCTGACGGGTGTCTTCCACGTTCGCATAGAGCCGGTAGCACTTGATGCCAACGAAAACACCGCCTTCGAGCAGACGACGCACCGCTGCGGGATCGTCATCCGGCGCGGCAAGGACGAGGGCGCGGCTGTTACTGCTCTTCACCACTGGGGCAACCTGCTCCTGCATCCATGCATTCTCTCCATCACGGTCATTCCCCACAGAGGGATAACCAAAGAACAACCCCTCCACCTGTCGCCACGGCAGCCAGCGAGCGCAGGCTTCGTTAAAATCGGTCAGCCCATAACCACGATTCTCATCCAGAAACACCGGGCGCTTGCCTTCGGCGAAATGACGGGTGTGGAACAGGTGCGTGTGGATGTCATAGACCTTTTCAGGCACAAACCCCTCCACCGCACGCGTGAGCAGTCTGCGATCGGCATCGGTAAGTGCGGTGACAAGCTTCCAAGACATGGGACGATTGGAAAAACGCGAAGGGTGACAGTATGAACTTGCCCGGCAGTGCGGCCAATCGCATGCTCTTGGTCACATCACCTGACCAGATGTCACACCAGCGCAGCACAGATCCCCTGCCCCTGCCAAGGCGCATCACCCTGGTGGCGCAGACGGTGAACAGCTTGTGCAATGGCATCCGGACGGGACGATGGAAGACACACCTGCCCGGCGAGCGGGACCTCTGCGCCGCACTGCAAGTCAGCCGCCCGACCATCCGCGCCGCACTGAAGGAACTACAGATCAAAGGATGGATCGAAGTGGCCGAGCGTCGGAGGCGCGTGATCAAAAAGAAAGCCGGACGCAGCTCGCTCAAGACAGGAGAACGCGTCGTGGGAGCCATTGCCTTTGCTCCATTGAGGACCATGCCTCCAGCTTCTCTGCTGGTGATCGACATCCTGCGGGAGCAACTGGCGCACAACCGCTGGAGAATGGAACTCGTCGTAGACCCAGCCTGCTACTCGAAGACGCCCGCGAAAGCGCTGGAGAAGCTCATGCGCAAAGTTCCCGCGTCTGCATGGCTGCTCATGAGCTCCAGTGCGCCCATGCAGAAGTGGTTCCTCAAGACCTCCATCCCCTGTCTGGTGCTTGGCACCTGCCCTGAGGAGATCCCTCTTCCGTCCATCGATGCCGACTACCGGGCCGTCTGCCGCCACGCGGGAACACTTCTACTCCGCAGAGGTCATCGTCACCTCGCGATGGTGCTTCCCGTGAGCAGTACCGGAGGAGACCTCGACAGCGAACGCGGCATGCGGGAGTCCATGGAGGGACATGACGGTGCCACGCTCACGATACTGCGTCACCGGAACAAAGCCCACCTGTGCACCCTGCTCGACGAGGCACTCAAGTCCCGCCCCCGACCTACTGCCTACCTGGTGGCTCGCGCGGTACATGCACTCACGGTCACCATGCATCTCATGCGTCGTGGTATCCGCCTGCCACAGGATGCCGTGGTACTCTCCCGCGACGATGAAAGTTTCCTCTGGCACGCCAGCCCCTCCTTGGCTCGCTACACGGTGGATGCGGAACAATTCGCGCGACGCGCTGCCAAAGCCATGCGGGAACTCGCAGAGACCGGCACGCTGGCATCACGTGTCATCCGCACGATGCCCCGGCTTATCGAAGACGAGACGCTTGGTTGAATGAACCAAGGCTGGAGTGCCAAACCGGGCGAAGGATCTGCCGCTGGCACTTCGTTGTTGTGGCGTTGTTAACCCGCCACGCTCTATGCGAACCGACTGGAAACACATCAGGCACCTTCACTGGCTGTCACCTCTCGTGCTGCTGCCCTGCATCCTTCACGCCGCAGATGCGCCCTGCGACATGGGCTCGAAAAGAGAGCTGCTGGTAGACAAGCAGGTCATCGCCACCATGGAGGGAGTCGAGCTGCGCATGCACCAGCCGAAGGCCCAAGATGTGGCTCTGGTGTGCGACGCACCGTGGGAGGGGAACACGTCCGGCTATTTCACGTTGTTCCAGGACGGCGATCTTTATCGCGTTTACTATCGGGGCTCCCATCATGCCGGAGATGAAGGAAAACCAGCCCACGAGCTCACCACCTGCTATGCCGAGAGCCGCGATGGCATCACGTGGACCAAACCAAAACTCGGATTGGTGGAGTTCGATGGTTCCAAGGAGAACAATATCATCCTGATGGGCGAGGGCTGCTCCAACTTCTCTCCGTTCAAGGACACCAGTCCGAATTGCCCGCCCGAATCCCGCTACAAGGCCCTGGCCAGTACCGGCGATGAACGCACGCGTAAAAAGCGCCCCAGCCTCCAGGCCTACCAGTCTGCGGATGGCATCCGGTGGACACGCATACGGGAGGAGCCGGTGATTACCGCGGGCTCGTTTGATTCACAGAACACCGCCTTTTACGATCCGGTGCTTGGCGCCTACCGTGCCTACTGGCGCTATTTTACCGGAGGATACACGGATGAGCGGGGCTGGAAGCCCAAAGGTGTGCGCGCCATCCGTACCGCGACTTCAAAGGACTTCCTGCACTGGGAGAGTCAGGCAGACCTGCAATATGGCGAGGCACCCGTGGCACAGCTCTACACCAATGCCGTGCGGCCCTATGCACGCGCTCCCCACCTGCTGCTTGGATTCCCGACACGATACCAGCCCAAGCTCTCCCAGGTGGAGCCCGTGCTCATGACCAGCCGCGACGGAGTGAATTTCCAGCGATGGCCCGATCCGCTCATTCCCATCACCGCGCCAAAGGATCGCGATGGGAACCGCAGCAACTACATGACACTGGGTATCCTGCAATTGCCCGGCAACGACAAGGAAGTCTCCGTCTTCGCGTCCGAAGCCTACTACAAGGGACCGGGCAGCCGCATCCGCCGCTTCACGTTCCGTGTGGACGGTTTTGTCTCCGCCTCGGCGCAGGAGGGCGGCGAACTCATCACCAAGCCGCTCACCTTCGTGGGGGAGAAACTCTCCCTGAATATCGTGAGCAAAGGTGACACACGTGTGGAGGTGCAGGATGCCCACGGCAAGGCGATTCCCGGATTTTCCCTGGAAGATTGTACTCCCATTCGCGGCGACTTCACCGATCACACCATCGCATGGAAAGGTGGCTCCCTCGCAGAACTCCAAGGCAAGCCCATCCGCCTTCGACTCGTCCTCCGACAAGCGGACCTTTTCGCTCTCCAGTTTGTGCCGTGAGTTGATTATTGGACAACGCCCAGCAGTTACCCTCCGCAACCAACAACATCGTGACTGCCACTGACCCCGACATCAGCTCACGAGTCCGGAAGCGGGTGATGTGGCGGCTCATGCCTTATCTGATTCTTCTGTATGTCATCGCCTATCTGGACCGGGTAAATGTGAGCTATGCCGCGCTGGAGATGACGGCAGACCTCGGCTTTACGGACAAGACGTATGGGCTGGGGGCGGGGATCTTCTTCATTGGCTACTTCCTTCTGGAGGTGCCGGGCGCCGTGATCGCCGTCCGGTGGGGTGTGCGAAAATGGATCTGCCGCATCATGCTGACGTGGGGCATCTTCGCGGTGGCCATGGGTTTCATTCAGAATGCGCAGCAGTTTTACTGGCTGCGCTTTCTTATCGGCGCCGCTGAGGCGGGCTTCTTCCCAGCCATCATCGTGTATCTGGGCCATTGGTTCCGTGGCGCGGACCGGGCGAAGGCGGTGGCGCTGTTCATGTCCGCCATCTCGCTGGCCATGGTGATTGGCGGCCCCATTTCGGGCGCGCTGCTGAAGCTTCAGTGGCTTGGCATGGAAGGCTGGCGGTGGCTCTTCATCCTCGAAGGGATACCTGCGATTGTGCTGGGGTTCACCACCTGGTTCTTTCTGACAGAGCGACCGGAGCAAGCGAAGTGGCTGCCTCCTGATGAAAAGGCATGGCTGGTGGATGAACTGGAGAGGGAACGAGCAGCACGTGAGTTGGAAGGCAAGCAGCACGCGACATCCATCACGCAGGCCTTGAAGAATCCCCAGGTCCTCCTCTTCTGCGCTGCCTATTTCTTTGGGCTCATCGCCTCCAACGGTCTCGGCTACTGGCTGCCCAAGATGATCAAATCGATGTCTGGCTTCTCAAACATGGAGGTGTCGCTGCTCGTCTCCCTCCCCTACTCTCTGGGTGTGGTGGCAAAGATTGTGGCCGGATGGTCATCTGACCGCACGGGGGAACGTCGCTGGCACACCATTGCGCTCATGGGCGTAGGCAGCCTCGGTTTGGCAGCGCTCGCGGCATCGCAGGGCTATCTCCCGCTGGCCATCTTCTGCCTCTGTATCGCCGTGATTGGACTCATGGGCTACACCTCCAGCTTCTGGGCGTATGCGACGAGCTTCCTGGCTGGTACTGCGAATGCCGCCGCCATAGGTTTGATCAATGCCGTGGGGAATCTCGGCAGCTTTGCCGGTCCGTATGGCATGGGCTGGCTAAAGGAGGAAACTACAGGTTATACCGCGGGCCTGCTCGTGCTCGCGGCATCCGCTGCCATGACGGCGCTTCTGGTCTTCGCCGTGCGTGTGGGTGATCAGGGGAAACACACGCCACGTGGATGATGCCATGAAGGATTCACCATTGCCTGTCGTATGCACCTCGGTCTGGCAGCCACCGCTACGAGTTTGATTCCTTCTCATGCACGCGCCCTCCTGTCTTTCCCCTGCAAAGGCCCACGCGGTCTCGCTGCTACGCCGTCGCCTCGTTTGCTTTTCATCAATACTGCTGGTGATGATGTCCTCTCCGTTATGGTCCACCGGGCCCGTAGCAAAGCCCAGGCTCAAGGCGGCGGCGCTTGAGTTTGGCATCACTCCCGCCGCGGGTGGAGCGACCGTGGGCAAGACAGGCGCGGTGGTGCTGCATGTGGCAGGCCCGTTGAAATCCACCATCACACTGCTCGACGACGGTGGTGAACAGCTGTGCCTGGTGACAACCCACTTCAACTCACCAAAGGCCGTGAACGTCAGTGCGATGTTCCGCCGCGAGATTGCCAGGGAATTGAACCTTCCCACGGACCGCGTGCTGATCTTTGTCTCGCACAATCACACGGACATGAAGATGGCCTCCAATCAGACGGAAGCCTATGAAGTGCTATCAACGTCCCCGAATGAGATCCCGGAACCCGAGCTGTTGCCCACGGGAAAGGAACTGCTGGAGCAACTCCTCCACCACGCGAAACGTCTGCCCGCACTGCTGCAACCGGTCACAGTGTGGTGGGCGGAAGGATCCGAAGGACGCATCACCTACAACCGCAAAGGGCGGCGCGCGGATGGGACCGCCTATCTGATGCGTGAAAAAGATCGCGACCTCGTGGGTGTGGACTACAATGGAGACATTGATCGCCAGGCGCCCATCGTGGTGCTGAAGAACGAGCAAGGACAGGTGGTGACGGCCCTGGTGCAGTTCACCGGGCATCCCTGCACCTGCTATCATCCGGAAAAGCCCATCGTCTTCGGTGACTGGCCCCAGGTGGCTGGCGATGTAGTGGCGGCACATCTCGCTCCCGCGAATCCAGTGCCGGTGAGTTTCCTTCAGGGCTGCGCGGGTGATGTGAATTCCAAAGGAATGTTCCGCGGCAGTGTCGAGCTTTCCACCAAGTACGGAAGAATGCTGGGTGAGAGTTACGTGAAGGCGCTGGAGAAGATACAGCCATCCTCACGCGACGGGTTCAACTATGAAGTGGCAAAGGTGAAGATTCCCCTCGGCCCCCTGCCTTCACAAGAAACACTCAGGGCCGAAATCACCGAGATGGAAGACTTCATCAAGCGCGCCAATGCGGGCGATGAAAACACACTGGGCTGCGCCGGCTTGAATTTCCCAAGGGAACTCTCACCCGTGTACCGTGGCAAGTTGATCGAAGGTGTCCTGCCCTGGAGCCGCTGGGCGCTGGAGATGCACCAACTCGGCAAGGCCGACAGCGTCGCGCAGCACCTTGAAGTGGAGCTGTGTGCCATTCGCATCGGAGATGTGGGGATTGTCGGCATGCCCTTCGAGCCGTTCCAGGGCATTGGCCGGCAGATGCGGGCAGGTTCCACGCTGCCGCTCACCATTCCCTGCGGCTATACCAATGTGTCCTACGGCTATCTCACCGATGGTCCCAACACCGGTGACGGCGAATACATGAGTGCTCACTATCGCTACAGCCGTTTTCGCGCTCCTTATCAAAAGCCCGCTGGCGACGTGCTTGCCATCAAGGGCGTGGAAATCCTCAACCGCTTCGCCAAGGATGGAGCCTCCCGCTGATGCCTACTACGTGCTGGGCGCGCATGCCCAGGTGGATCCGGGAGTGGTGCTGGGATACCGCTACCCCGGTGATTCCGCGCCCACCCGAATTGGAGACCACGCGATCATCCGCTCAGGTTCCATCATCTATGCCAATACCACCATAGGTGACCGCTTCCAGTGTGGACATCAGGTATTGATCCGGGCAGAGATCACCATCGGTCATCGATGTGTCGTCCATCACAAGTGCACGCTGGAAGGTCGCCTACGCATTGGCGACGGGGTGAAGATCATGGCGCATGTCTATCTTCCCAGCACCACCGTGATTGGAAACATGGTATTCATCGGACCAGGCACCACTTTTTTGAACGACCGGCTGCCCATGCGTCGCGCAGCGCCGGTGGAGGGTGCGCACATTGAGGATCATGTGACCATTGGAGGAGGTGTCACCATCTGCCCAGGAATCACCATCGGCCGCGGTTCATTCATCGCGGCAGGAGCAGTGGTGAACAAGGACGTGCCGCCATACACGCTGGCTGTGGGAGTCCCGGCGCGTCACCAACCGCTTCCAGAAGGTATGGGCAAAGGGAACCTGCCCGAGCTGCTTCTGCCACAGACCGATCTCTTTGGCTCACATCACGACGACACCTGGAAAAGCGAATCCTTCCCGCCACCATGATCATGACCTTCCCTTCAATGTGCCGTCAGGGAGCCCTGGCCGTCGTCTGCACGATAGCCTTCATCAATGCAACCCACGCCGCGGAGTATTTCGATGAGACCAGGGCCACGACCATCTTCGCGTTCGACAGTGTCTCCATTCCGCACATCCAGAATCTGCGGGTGGAGATGCGGACTCCCACCAAACATCCGGCAAATCCGGTGGTGCCACGTGGTGCGCCTGGAACTCCGGATGCTCGCGGGGTGCAGTTCTATGGATCAGTGATTCGCGAGAACGGGAAGTTCCGCCTGTGGTATGTGGCCTTCGACGATGACAAGGAGAACAAGGTTGCCTCCGCTCGCTGGCGTGCCGCCTATGCGGAGAGCGATGATGGCGTGAAGTGGGTGAAGCCGAATCTCGGGCTCGTGGAGTTTCGTGGGAACAAGGACAACAACATCATCTCCACGGATCCTTACCCACTGGGCTTTGTAAATGTGAAGGTGCTCAAGGATGATGAAGATCCCGATCCAGCAAGACGCTATAAGATATCCTCGCACGTGTATTTCCGGCAGGAGCGGCGCCTGGGCACACTGGCACCTTTTGTGAGCGCGGATGGCCTGACTTGGAAGATGGAGAAGCCAGTGAAGTCCACCAAGGCGGAACTGCCGGAGGACGCGCTCGTTCTGCCCAAGATTCACTTCGAGCCCAGCGGTGGCCTGTACAAGTGGGACGGCATGTTCTTCGCCTCGGGCCAGAACTCCATGGATGCCGCGCGACCCTATCACGGCCGTGTCGCGCGGGTGTACCAGTCCCCTGATTTCAAAAATTGGTCACAGACCAGCGCCATCAGTCTTGTCCGCCTGCAGCAGCATACCCTGCTCGGTGCCGGACGCAGCCGCGAGGGAGAGCAGGTGCACGAGGGTATCAGCGTGTGGAATCGCGGCAACGTGCTGCTGGGCATCTTCGGCATCTGGCATGGGGCCAAGGAATGGAAGGATGTGACCATCGACCTCGGCTTCGCCGTGAGCAATGATGGCGTGGCCTTCCGCGAGCCTGCCCATGAGTGGACCTTTCTGAAGCGAGGCGAAGATGGCGCGTGGGACCAGGGCGGACTGATTCAGGGACAAGGGTTCGAGAACGTGGGCGAGCAGACCTATGTGTACTACGGCACGTGGGACCCGCGTCACTGGGAGGAGGAGCCCCCGCGCGGCGGCGTGGGCCTCGCGCTGCTGCCGCGTGATCGCTTCGGTGACCTGGTGTTTGAAGACGCAGGCCAAGGCCCGGGAGACTATCAGCTTCCCGAGGTTCAGAGTGAATTCATCACCGCATCCGTATCCATCAAGGCAGGAGTGCCTCACGAGTTCTTTGTGAACGCAGAGGGCCTCAGCGAGGAAGCAGGACTGCGGGTGGAACTACTGGATGCACAAATGCGGCCGCTGGAAAAGTACTCCGGCAAGAATGTGGTCGTCGTGCGCCAGAGCGGTTTCCAGACTCCCATCTCTTGGGCAGACAAGGCTGGCATCTCGGACCTTCCTGAGCGCATTCGCGTCCGTGTAGTCTTCGAAGGAGCCAAACGGAAAGACATCCGCTTCAGTGCGCTGTACGTGAAGTCTGCGACACAGAAATAGTGGGCGGCGGCATTCTGCACGGCGCCGGGTGCAGTTTGTCTTCAAGCCATTGATTGACGCGGAACGAAACCCATTCCACGGAAGGGCATCGGCTACCCGCGCATGTCCCAGGAGAATCTTCAAATCCTTCAATCCGGCAATCTCGTCAACGCCAAGCGGCTGGATCTGAGCTGCGGCCTCACGGAAGTACCCAGGGAGGTCTTCGAGCACTCGGAAACGCTGGAAGTCCTGAACCTCACCGGCAACGCCCTGTCCTCGCTGCCAGAGGACCTGCCGCGACTGCATAAGCTGCGCATTCTGTTCTGCTCTTCGAATCAGTTTACCACCTTCCCTGAGGTCGTCGGTGAATGCTCCAGCCTGCAGATGGTGGGCTTCAAGTCGAACCAGATCGAGCAGGTGCCGGACATGGAGTTTCCAGAGGAACTGCGCTGGCTCATCCTCACGGACAATCGCATCAAGACGCTGCCAGAGTCGCTGGGACAATGCACGCAGATGCAGAAGCTGATGCTCTCCGGCAATCAACTGCGCAGCCTGCCGGAGAGCTTTGCGCAGTTCGCGAATCTGGAACTGCTGCGCCTCGCGGCCAATGAGTTCGCACACCTGCCTTCGTGGCTGACCTCGCTGCCGCGTCTGGCATGGCTGGCCTTCGCGGGGAATCCCGTCGCACCCGCACCTTCCTCGGATGACATCCCCATGACGGACATCCCGTGGAGCGCGCTGCAGTTGGAGAACCTGCTGGGCGAAGGCGCCTCCGGCCGCATCTCAAAGGCCCAATGGCACTCCGGGAATGGGAGCGCGCCCCGTGCAGTAGCGGTGAAAGTCTTCAAAGGCGCCATGACTAGCGACGGCCTTCCGGAGAATGAAATGGCCGCGGCGCTGGCGGCAGGTCGTCACGAGAACTTTGTGGATGTGCTGGGCCGCATCACGCAGCACCCGCACGGCGCGCATGGGTTGGTGATGTCCCTGCTCGACGAGGGCTTCATGAACCTCGCCGGGCCGCCGGACTTCGAGAGCTGCACGCGGGATATCTATACAGGCGGTCAGACCTTCTCCCTGGGAACCGCGCACGGCATCGCCCTGAGTGCCGCTTCCGTCGGGGTTCATCTGCATGCGCGCGGCCTGATGCTGGGAGACATGTATGCCCACAACATCCTGCATCACGACGATGGCCGATGCCGCATCACGGACTTCGGCGGGGCCACCTTTGTGCCTCAGGGTGACCTCGGGTTAAAGCAGGCACTAGAGCGCCTGGAGGTTCGCGCTTTCGGCATTCTGTTGGAGGAACTGTTAGATCGCTGCACCGGGGACACTGCCGAATCAAGAGCCGTGAATACGATGCGAACCTTGCAAGCACAGTGCCAAGGAACGCCCTCTGAAAGACCGCTCTTCGCAGACATCCAGAGGCTGCTGGAGAGTATTGTACCATGATCGCCGACAATCGTGTCAGTGTCTAAAGCCCTGGCAGCGTATGACTTCTCTCCCCATGAAGTTTCTCGCTGCCGCGCTCCTCCTCGCCACTGCTCCACTCTCCAGCTTCGCTGCCGAAGCACCGGCATTTGCGTGGATGAGTCACGGCACCGGCGCGAAGAATGGGAAGACCCGGGCCATCTGCTTCGACCGCGAGGGGAATGTCTTCCTTGCTGGTGAGATGACGGGCGACGCCTCGTTTGGTGAACTCCAGGTGAAGAGTAAGGGCGCCATGGACTTCGTGCTGGTCAAGGTCGACAAGGATGGACACTTCCAGTGGGCGCGCAATCTGGGCGGCAGCCTCGTGGATCGCGCCTATGGTGTGGTCGCAGACAAGGTCGGCAATGCCTACGTGACCGGCCACTACCAGAGCACCGATGCCATGGTCGAGGGCAAGGCCCTGCCGAATGCGGGCGACTACGACATCTTCGTGGCGAAGTACTCCCCCAAGGGCGATCTGCTGTGGGTGCGCACTGCCGGCGGCAAAGGATATGACTACGGCCACGGCATCGCCCTGGACAGCCACGGTGATGTGATTGTCACGGGCGCGGTATTGGGCGAAAGCAAGTTTGGCGAGATCACGGTGCCCGGCGCGGGACGTCCCATCTTCTGCGCCAAGTACGATGCGAACGGCACTCTCAAGTGGGTGAAGGCCTCCGAGGGCAAGGACTCCAGTAGCGGGCATGGCGTGGCACTGGATGGCTCTGACAACATCTACCTCGGCGGCTCCACGAGTGGCGCAGGCACTTTCGGAGGCCTGCCGCTCAGCACGGCGAAGGGTCAATCCACACTACTCATCAAGCTCGATAGCGATGGCAAGGCACAGTGGGTGCGCACCTGTGCAGGGGCCGGGGCTCATGAACTCACGGTGGACAGCTCTGGCCGCGCGTGGATTGCAGGCATGTTCAAGGGAGAAGCCACGGTGGGTGATACGGTCTATCACACCACGGGTGATAAGGATAACGATGGCCTGCTCGCGCACTACAGCGCTTCCGGTGACCTGCAGTGGAGCCGCGTGATTCAAGGTCCGGCGGTCGACTACTGCCTCGGCGTGGCCACGGACAACAAGGGTACCATCTTCGTCACAGGTGAATTCAGCGCCACATCGACCTTCGCTGGCCAGACGCTGGTTTCGAAGGGAGCCACGGATATCTATGTTGCCGCATTGGATTCCAAGGGAGCCCTGCAATGGCTCGTGCAAGCGGGTGGGCCGAAGGGCGACAATGCCTACACCATGGTCTGGCATCCCGAGCGCGGACTGGTCTTCGGCGGCTCGTGCACATTGCCCGGCACCTTTGGGTCCAAGACCTACGAAGGCGACGCTGGCGGGACGAACATGTATGGCGCACGGTTGGAACTGAAATAACGAATCCGGCGTAGTGTTGTCGAAGGCTCCCCCTCGGACGTTCCCCTGAGATGCTCCCCCACCCCCGACTCACCCTCCTTCGCATCGGCCTGCTGGCTTCGATGGGAATGATGCTGTTTGGCACTGAGGTGCGTGCGGACACCAAGGCGGCCATGCGGGTGCTGCGCGATCAGTGCGTGAGCTGCCACAAGCCGGGCAAGGCCAAGGGCGGCCTCCTGCTCACCACCCATGAGAAGATGATGGTGGGTGGTGACAACGGCACGCCCATCGTTCCCGGCAAAGGCGCGGACAGCCTGCTCTACCAAGTTGTCCTGGAGGAAGGTGACCCACACATGCCGCCGAAGAAACAGCTTGGCGAGGCTGAAGTGGCGGCGTTGAAAGCGTGGATCGATGAGGGTGCGGTCTGGGATGCCACGGTCTTCGATGAAGCACCTGTGGCCAAGCCGGTGAAGCTGGCTCCCGCACCGCAGAGCTACCAGCCCGTACTGGCCGTGGCCTTTTCGCCGGATGAGAAGCTGCTGGCATACAGCCGTGGCAGCAGCGTGGTCATAGTCGACATGACCAAGCCCGAGCGTCCTATCGCAGGAAAGCTCGAAGGCGGACATACCGAGCCGGTGCAATCACTGGCCTGGACACCCGATGGCAAGCAACTCATCACGGGCGGATTTCAGCGCATCATCGTATGGGATACCCTCACCCACCAGCAGGTGCGCACGCTGAATGGACCTCTGCTCGGTGGCATCACAGCACTGGCGGTGGACAAGACGGGTGACACTCTCTTTGCCGGGGATGGTGAATCAGGCGGCGCGGGCTTCCTGCGGAAGTTCAACCTCAAGGACGGCACTCTCGCCACTACGTGGAAGGCCCATGAAGACACCATCTATGCCCTGCGCCTCTCGCCTTCCGGCGACCGCTTGCTCAGCGGCAGCGCGGACAAGCTCGCGAAACTTTGGGACCTCGCGACGCTGAAACTCGTCGCGACCTACGAGGGCCACACGAATCACGTGCTCGCGGTCGCCTTCAACAAGGATGCCACTCAGATCGCCACTGCCGGCGCCGACCGTGAAGTGAAGGTGTGGGATGTGAAGAGCAAGGAGCAGGATGTGTCCCTGGGCGACAAGAAGACCGTCTACACCGCACTGGCCTGGACGCCCGACGGCAAGGCCCTCGCCGTGGTCACGGAGAAGGGCAACGGCAGCGTATACACCCAACTCACGAAACACACCGGCGAACAGCGCAGCGACACCGGCAAGGAACGCAAGCTCACGACGGTGAACGAGAACCTCACCAGCGTGGCCATCACGGCTGATGCCAAGAGCGTTTTCGCAGGCGCCTTTAACGGTAAGGTTTACATTTGGGATGCTGCCACCGGCCAGCCCAAGGGCGAGCTGGAGCCCAAGTAGCCATCGCAAGAATACACCCCTTATTCCGTAACTTCCAAATGCCCCGCAACCCGCTGCTTCCCATGCTCCTGGCGACCCTGTCGCCGGGGATGATGGCACATGCCGCGGACCCGATTAGCTTTACCAATGATGTGATGCCCCAGCTCATGAAGGCGGGATGCGCGGCGGGCACTTGCCACGCGAAGCCGGAAGGGCAGAACAACTTCAAGCTTTCTGTCTTCGGCTATGATCCGAAGCACGACTATGATGAGATCGTGAGCGATGATCGTGGTCGCCGACTGCTCCTGGCCGCGCCCGAGGAAAGCCTGCTGCTGAAGAAAGCCACGGGCGCCGTGGCTCACGAGGGTGGCGAGCGCATCAAGACGGACAGCGAGGCTTATCGCATTCTCATCGAGTGGATGCAGCAGGGCGTGCCTTTCTCTTCCGAGAATGAGGCCAAGCTCACTTCTGTGGCGGTGGAACCGCGTGAGAAGACCTACGCAAAGGCGGCGAATCAACCGCTCAAGGTCACCGCGACCTATTCCGATGGGAAGACACGCGATGTCACCCGCCTTACAGAGTACCTCTCCCAGGACAAGGAGATGGCCTCGGTAGATGAGCAGGGACTGGTCACTGTGGGCAAGGTCAGCGGCGAGGGCGTGATCGTGGTGCGCTACATGGGACTGGTGGATATCGCGCGCATCACCGTTCCATCGGACAAGGTCCTGCCCGAGGAGCTTTACACGAAGCTGCCGGTGAATAATGAAATCGACCGGCTGGTGTATGAGCGCCATCGCAAGCTGGGCCTGCTGCCCTCCGAAACGTGCACGGATGCGGAGTTCCTACGCCGGGTCTCGCTGGATCTCATCGGTATGCTGCCCACGCCGGAGATGGCGCGGAAGTTCCTGGCTGATACCCGTGCTGACAAGCGCAAGCACATCGTGGATGAACTGCTGGAGCATCGCAACTATGCCGACCACTGGGCGGTGAAGTGGGGCGACCTCATCCGGCCCAATCCCTCCCGCGTGGGCGTGAAACCGGTGTACCTGCTCGACCAGTGGCTGCGCGAAAGCTTCCGCGCGAACAAGCCCTACAACACCATGGTGAAGGAGCTGCTCACCGCGGAGGGCAGCAGCCATGAGTATGGGCCCGTAGCCGTGTTCCGTGACAAGCGTGACCCGGTCGATGCGACTTCCTTCGTGGGGCAGATTTTCCTCGGCGTGCGCCTCGATTGCGCAAAGTGCCATCACCACCCGAGTGAGAAGTGGACGCAGGAAGACTACTTCCAGCTCGCGGCCTTCTTTGGCCAGATGAAGCGCAAGGGCCAGGGCATTTCCGCTCCCATCTCTGGAGAGCCGGAGTATGTGTGGTACGGCAGCGGTGGCAAGGTTACGCATCCCATCACCGACGCGGTGATGACTCCCAAGGTGCCTGATGGTCCCGAGATGCCATATGTAGCTGGGCAAGACCCGCGCAAGGGGCTCACGGATTGGATGTCCGGCAGCGACAATCCTTTCTTCGCCCGCGCGATTGTGAACCGCATCTGGTCGGACTTCCTCGGGCGCGGCATCGTGGATCCGGTGGATGACTTCCGCGTTTCCAATCCGCCGACGAATGCGGCGCTGCTGGACTGGCTGGCGCAGGACTTCGTCGCACATGGCTTCGACATGAAGCACCTCATGCGCACCATCGTGAACTCGCGCACCTATCAGCTCAGCACCCAACCCAATGAGCACAATGTGGCGGACACGAAGAACTACGCGCGCGGCATCAAGCGCCGCATGAGTGCGGAAGTGCTGCTGGATGCCGTGTGCGATGCCACCGGGATGAAGGACAAGTACAGCGGACTACCGCCGCATTCCCGCGCGGTGCAGACCTGGAACTACAAGATTGATTCGGACTTCCTGGATGCCTTTGGCCGCCCCAACGCGAGCCAAGAGTGCCCCTGCGAACGCGAGCGGAAGTCCAGTGTGATCCAGGCGCTGCACCTGATGAATTCCTCAGATATCCAGAAGAAGCTCAACAATGAGGACAGCCGCATTGGCCAGCTTGCGAAGCGTGAGGTGTCGGACATCGACCTCGTTTCCGAGCTGTACCTCACGCTGTACAGCCGCCTCCCGGACGAGGAGGAGCTGCGCGTGTCCGTCCGCTTTTTGAGCCAGCCCCAGGCCAATCGGCAAAATGCCATCGGCGACCTCGCCTGGGCGCTCATCAATTCCGCCGAGTTCGTCTTCAACCACTGAAAAGAAGCCCGCTCGCCGGGCCGTATTCCTACCTGCCTCCAGCCCCCTCATGAGTCCCTTCAACACCAACTGCAATGGCTTCGGCCGCCGCGACTTCCTGCAGGTCGGCTTCGGCGCGTTGGGTGGCCTTGCCTTCACGGATGTGCTGGCGCTCAGAGCCCAGGCGGCACAGGCACGGGGCAAGGCGAGCCCGGACCAGATCAATTGCATCCTCGTGTGGCTGGACGGTGGTCCCTCGCATTACGAGACCTTCGACCCGAAGCCGGACGCACCGCAGGACATCCGCGGGGACTTCAAGTCCATCCCCACCTGTGTGCCCGGGGTGCACTTCAGCGAGAGCGTCCCGCTGCTGGCGAAGACCTTCAACAAATTCTCCGTCGTCCGCTCCATCTGCCACAAAGATCCGAATCACGGTGGTGGCAATCACTACCTGATGACGGGCTCCCCCACCCCGGTGCCCGTGGGTTGCGGGGCGTTTGTGAGTTTCCATCCCTCCTTCGGGTCGATGGTCTCCTATGAGCGTGGCGTGCGCGGTGGATTGCCCTCGTACATGAGCCTGCCCAGCGTCTCGCGCTCGGGTGGTCCGAACTTCCTCGGTGCGCAGCATGCGCCCTTCGTGATTGGCGGCGACCCGAGCGACAAGTCCTTCCGCGTGCGCGACGTGGCCATTCCCGAAGGCATCAGCGAAGGCCGCGCGATGAATCGCAATGACCTGCGCGCCTCGCTGGATCGCATGCAGCGCATCCATGAGCAGGTCGCCGAGGACCCAACGGTGGGCTTTGACCAGTTCTACCAGCAGGGCATGGAACTCGTGACTTCGCCCACGGCGCAGGCGGCTTTTGACTTGAGCAAGGAGCCGGAGAAAACCCGCGAGCTCTACGGGAAGAATGAGTTTGGCCAGCGCCTGCTTCTCGCGCGCCGTCTGGCAGAGGTGGGAGTTTCCTTCACCGTGGCCTACTGGGGCGGCTGGGACCATCACCGTGCCCTCTTCAAAGGCTATAAGGACAGCTACGCGGACAGGCTGGATCGCGGATTGAGTGGACTCATCACGGACCTCGATCAACGCGGCATGCTGGACAGCACGCTGGTGATTTGCCTTGGTGAATTCGGTCGCACGCCAAAGGTGAACAAGGATGCCGGACGGGATCACTGGCCAGGAGCGATGAGCGTGCTCATGGCAGGTGCGGGAATCCCCGGCGGACAGATCATCGGTGCCACGGATCCGAAAGGGTACTACGCCTCCGAGAACATCTACTCGCCCGAGGACTTCGCCGTTTCGCTCTACACGAAGCTGGGCATCGATCCGCACCAGATGCTGCACACCAGCACGGGGCGTCCGGTGCACCTCGTGAATGGCGGCAAGCCGATCAAGGAGCTCTTTGCGTGAGTGTGAGTATCTGCGTGGGAGTGCGTGTGGTGCATCGTTGCTTGTTGGGACTTGGAGCGCTGGCTCTCTCGGCTGGCGCTTCGTTGCGAGCAGAAATCCCTGTCCTTCAGGCCCTGTTCCCCGCTGGGGGCCAGGTGGGTTCAACCTTCACCATGGCCGCCATTGGCAAGCTGGATGACAAGGTCACGCTCTGGACAGAGACTCCCGGACTGACTCTCACGCCCTCGGGCAAGAAACGGGAGTGGAACGCCACCCTTAGCAAAGAGGCAAAGCCGGGGCTCTACCTGATTCATGCCGTGAATGCGGAAGGTGCTTCGGAGCCACGCTGGTTCAGCATCGGCACGCTGCCGGAGATCACAGAGGCCGAACCAAACGACGCTTGGGAGAAGCCGCAGGTGCTGCAGCAGATGCCGGTGTGCATCAATGGCAAGCTCGACAAGAGCGGCGATGTTGATGGTTACTCCCTCAAACTCCGCGAAGGCCAGACGCTCGTCGGCATGGTGGAGGCCTACAGCCTCGGCTCCGGTGTCGATGTGATCGCGCACGTGGTGAATGAAGCCGGCGAACGCGTGCTCACCGCGAGTGACGGGCGCAATCTGGATCCGGACATTGTCTTCAAGGCCCCCAAAGATGGCCGCTACACGGTGCAGATCGCCGGCTTCGCGCATCCTCCCACGGCGGATGAACGCTTCTTCGGCGGACCGACCATTGTGTATCGCCTGCATCTCAGCAGCGGTCCGGTGGTGACGCAGCTCTTCCCCGCTGCGGTGATGAAGACTGGTAAGACCGAGTTAACGCTATACGGACACAATCTCGACCAGAGCAAGCTGAAGACGACCGTCGAGAGCGCGCAACTCCGCAGCATCGAAGACGGGATCGCCCAAGTGTCCCTGCCCAATACCCTCGTGCCACTCCAGGTGGTGCTCTGTGACAAGGCTCCCACCACCGAGAAGGAACCAAATGACACGAAGGAACAGGCGACACCCGTAGAAGTCGGATGTGTGGGTGGCCGGATCTCGGGCAAGGAGGATGTGGACCGTTATGCCATCACCTTGAAGAAGGGCGATCGCATGGAAGCGCGCGTGTGGTCCAAGGAACTGGGTCTACCACTCGACTCCTTGATCAAAATCGAAGCGCCCGATGGCAAGATTACCTCGACCGTGGATGATGCGGGCGCTTCCGCCGATCCCCAGGCGCAATGGACCGCCGCGGTGGATGGGGTGTATCAGGTCATCGTATCCGATCTCTTCCACAAGGGCAGCGAGGATGCGTCTTATGTGCTGGAGCTTGCCACCCCGCAACCTGACTACACTGTGGCGCTGGCGGATGCGAAGCCCCTTGTCCTCACCGCAGGCAAGACCGTGAGCCTCAAGGCGACCTTCAAGTTCCGCAATGGCTTCAAAGGCCCACTCGCCGTGCGCCTGGGCAATCTGCCCATCGGCGTCTTCTGCCCGGAAACACCTGTGCCGGAGAAGGGCGGAGAGGTGGAACTGAAAATTCAAGCGGCGGCCAATGCCGCTGCCGCCAATCAACCCATCAACGTGACGATCTGGGACAAGTCTGACCCGCCGAAGTTTCAGCGTGTGGAAGGGCCGCTGCGTGGTGAGGCCCTTCGTGGGACGTCACTGCGAGATTCAGGGCCGACGATCTGGCTTACGGTGAAGGCGGGGCAGTAGGGTGTCTGCGATACAGCGCCATTGATAAGCACCAAAAGTCAGTCAGGAATTGCTGACTTTTTCTGGAAACAATCTGCGTGCTTCAGCTCGTAAGTCAGCGCCAACAAACTGGTGTCTTCAAGGGGCTGATGTTCTTCTACAATGGCATCGACGAGTTCATGCCAGTCATCACCGTGAGCCTCGATGAGGCGGCTAACGGGGTCACGACCTGGACTTGGTCCTTCCGGCCAGTAGAGTTCAGCCAGACGCGTGAGCCGTATGGCAGCTTTGGGTGCGTCGACTTCCCTGAGGGCCGTAATGATGGAGGATATCAAGGGAACGAAGTCGTCATCATCCAGTTGGGTTGTCACCCCCACGCTCATGGCATAGTTATAGCGATCCACCAGCCAGACGGTTCGCTCCTCGTGGCTTAAGCTCTCAAGGCCTGACTTGTCGACACGATCGCTCAAAGTAAATCGCGGATGGGGAAGATTGCGCAAGCTTAGCAAGTTTTCAGCTGCCAGGACGGAAACCTCAACACCTTGAGCTACCATTCTGCCAAGAGTCTCGTCCGCTACGTCGCAGTCGTGAACAGACATTGCTCTGGCGAGTTCGATGTATGTTCTTCCCTCTCCATACCCGAAGTTATCCGAGTCTAATTCGCGGAGCCATTGCTCCAGCTTGTCCTTGTCCACCGTTCTACGATGATCATTGAGGGCCTCAAGCACATTGATGAAATGTTCGAAATCAGGACTCAGATACTCAGGCATGCGCAGCACTCGGTCCGCCCACTGAACGTCCAATCGCAACAGCAATTCCGGAAGCTGCTCCACTGCCACGGGAGAATGAGAGTATTCTCCTTTGTAGTCCAGATATGGAACAAGCAACGCGAATACCTTCACCCTGTAGTCCTCCTCAGCAGCCAGGCGTTCCAGCGCCATCGTCACGCCACTACAAATAGCGCGACGCCCCTCCATAGGCAGGGATAGGAGAGCTTTGATATGGGGCACTGCTTCGCTGATGCCTGTAGCGACTATTTCCATGCGGATTGTGTCGCCCGTCAAAAATACGTTACCGTGGCTCTCTTCGAGTCTGAGGAGCGCGTCCAAACGCTGCTTGGCTGGCAGCGCTTTGATGGGAGCCAGCCGCCGGTTCGCGTCTCCCATGCGAAGTTGCAGCCTAGTATTGGCATTCAGAAGTTCGCGCAGCCTCACTGTTCTTCCAAAAACCGTGCCGACAGGAAGGCGGTACCACGTCACGACAGCAAGTGCCGCCACCAAGCCGGTGAATATCATCCAGACCATTTCGCGGAATCGCTACGTGCTTGGGGACGTCCAGTCTCCTACAGCGCCAACAACGCCTCCCTCACCACCTCCGCCGTGCGCGCCAGATCTTCCGGCGCATGCGCGGTGCTGATGAAACCGGTCTCGAACTGGGAAGGCGCGAAGTACACGCCCTTGTCGAGGCAGTAGTGGAAGAACTTGCGGAAGGAGGCGAGGTCGCTCGTCTTGGCGTCGGTGAGGTTGCGGACGGGGGTCTCGGTGAAGAAGAGGCAGAACATGCTGCCGACGCGGTACCACTGGTAGTTGCGGCCCGTCTGCTTCAGCGTGTCGAGCACGGCTTCCTCCATGATGGCACCGAGTTCATCGAGTCGCTTCCAGCCCTGCTGCTTTTCCATTTCGCGGAGCTGGGCGAGACCGGCAGCCATGGCCACGGGATTGCCACTCAGGGTTCCGGCCTGATACACGGGACCTTCCGGAGCGAGCATGTCCATGATGTCCGCACGACCACCGAAGGCACCCACGGGCATGCCGCCGCCGATGACCTTGCCCATGGCGGTGAGGTCCGGTGAGTAGTTCTCGAGTTCCTGCACGCCGCCCTTGGCAACGCGGAAGCCGGTCATCACTTCATCGAAGATGAGCACAGCGCCGTGCTTCTGCGTGATCTCGCGTAGCTTCGCCAGGTAGCCGGGCTGCGGCAGGATGAGACCGGCATTGGCAGGATAGCTCTCCACGATGACGCCGGCGATTTCGTGGCCCATCTTATCGAAGCACTCTTCCAGCGCGGCCACATCATTGTACGGCAGCACGGTGGTGAGGTCGGCATAAGCGGCAGGCACACCGGCGCTGTCCGGGCGGCCATGCGTGAGAGCGCCACTGCCTGCGGCGACAAGCAAGCCATCAGAATGACCGTGATAGCAACCGTCGAACTTTACAATGCGGTCGCGCCCGGTGAAGCCACGTGCGAGGCGGATGCAACTCATGGTGGCCTCCGTGCCGCTGTTCACCATGCGCACCTTCTCCACGCTGGGCACCCACTCGCAGATGAGCTTGGCCATCTCCACTTCGTAGGGATTGGGAATGCCGAAGCTCACACCGTCCTTAGCCGCGTTGTGGATGGCTTCAATGACCGGCAGCGGTGCATGGCCCAGAATGGCCGGGCCCCAAGTGCCCACGTAGTCGATGAGCTCCTTGCCATCCACGTCCCAGATGCGGCAGCCCTTGGCGCGGCGCACGAAGAACGGCTCGCCGCCGACGTTGCGGAACGCGCGTACGGGGGAGTTCACCCCGCCGGGGATGTATTTCTTGGCGAGGGCGAAGAGGCTGGTGGAAAGCGGGCCGTTGGACATGCCTCATGATTAGCGACAAGTCGGCGGGCTACAAGTGGAGGCATCAGCAGACTCAGCGCCTCAAACGACGTCCACACCTCGGCAGGCAGGGCCACATTTCCTCCATCGTCGTCAAAATATCACAATCGCATCCCTCCGAGACAAAACCCATGGACGACGCCCATGGGTCCGCTAGCATCCGTGCAAATTGAGTTTCACGCTGTCACGTCCCTTTAGATGTCATCTGCCCCTGCCCCCCTTTGGTCATTGCAATCTCCAGACGCCGCCGTCGTGCAGGCGCTTGCCCAAGGGCCGCTGGGAAGAGAGCTAAATCCCCTGCTGCTGCACCTGCTGGCCCTGCGTGGTCATGAAGTGGAGGCACTAGCGCGGACCTTCCTCAACCCGCGCCTCTCCGACCTGGGCGATCCCTTTGTACTGCCGAATATGCAGGCTGCAGTGGAGCGCATTTTCCAGGCGGTGGACAAAAAGGAAAGCGTGGTGCTCTACGGCGACTACGATGTGGATGGTGTGACCTCCATCACCCTGCTCACGCACACGCTGCGAGCCTATGGCTTGGATCCGCGTGCCTTCCTCCCACTACGCATGGAGGAGGGCTATGGGCTCAGCCTTGATGGCCTCGCGCGCTGCTTTGAGCGGCATGGCAAGCCGGACCTGCTCATCGCGCTCGACTGCGGCACCGGGTCGGTTGCAGAGGCGGATTGGCTGAAGGCACAGGGCGTGGAGTGCATCATCGTGGATCATCACGAGCCCACCCCCCGACTACCCGAATGCGCGGCGCTGGTGAATCCGAAACTGCAGGGCGAGGGCGGTCCCTTTACCTACCTGTGCACCGTGGGCCTCGTCTTCAAGCTGGCGCATGCGCTGCTGAAGACGCGCCGGCTGGAGCATTTCGACCTCAAGGACCATCTGGATCTCGTCGCCATGGGCACCGTGGCGGACCTCGTGCCACTGAAGGAGGAAAATCGTGCTCTGGTGCGCAAGGGACTTGATGTCCTGGGCGCGACCCGCTGCGTGGGACTGAAAGCGCTGAAGGATATCACCGGCCTGGACGGCTTCGTGCAGGCGCATCATATCGGCTTTCGCCTTGGCCCGCGCTTGAATGCAGCGGGACGACTCGACACCGCCCAGACAGCGCTCGATCTCTTGCTCTGCACGGATCCGCAGGAAGCGAACGAATTCGCCAGCCTGCTGGATCTGCACAATCGTGAGCGGCAGGAAGTGGAAAACACCGTGCAGCGCGAGGCGCAAGCCATGCTCGCCTCTGATCCGACACTCGCACAGGGCGAGTGCATCGTGCTCGGCTCACGCGGCTGGCACCCGGGTGTGGTAGGTATTGTCGCCTCCCGCCTCATGCGGGAATATCATCGCCCTGTCCTGATGCTGGCCTTTGATGAGAATGGCATGGGCAAGGGCAGTGGACGCAGCGTGGCGGGCATCTCGCTCGTGGCTGCGCTGGATAGCTGCCGTCATTTGCTGGACAAGGGTGGCGGTCACCCCATGGCCGTGGGCGTGGCCCTGCAAGAAGGGAATCTCGCCGCCTTCCGCTCGGCGATGATCGAAGGTGTGCGCGCGCAAATTCGCGCAGATGAACTGGCGCCGCGTCTGCATCTCGATGCGGAGATTCGCCTCGCTGATCTGGCACCGCCTTTCTTCGATGGCTACGCTCGCATGGAACCCTTTGGCATGGGCAATCCCGAGCCAGTCTTTCTGTGCCGCGGGGTGGAGCCCAATCTCCCCGGCCAGGTGCTGAAGGAGAAGCACTGGAAGCTTATGCTGCGGCAGGGGAAGGAAGTGCGGCCAGCGATGTGGTTCAATGCTCCAGTGAAGGACGCCCCTCCCTCTCCCTGGGATGTGGCCATCAAGGTGCAGCGCCACTCGTGGCGCGGGCAGGTCTCCTGGCAGCTCATGATTTGCGAGGTGCGGACGGCGGAATAGCGGCAGGCACGTACTTCCCGCTTTCCTCCGGGCAACTTCGCGCTTCCATGCGAGGCATGCCGCTAGACCTCACCGCCGTTCCCTCCACGGATCCCATCCGCGCCTATCGCTATCGCGACGGGCTGTATGCCGCTGACTTCATCACCACCGCGGTGGTGCATCTGGACTTCTTCACATGGCTGCACGCGAACCCGTCCACGAAAGATGGCATCGCTGCGCACTTCGGCTTCACGGAGCGCCCGCTGGATGTGCTGCTCACCCTCTGCGCGGCGAATGGCTTCGTGGAGAATCGAGAGGGCACTTATCACGCCACGCCCACGGCGGTGGAACACCTCACGAGTGACTCGCCGTGGAATCTGAAGCCCTACTATGCGTCCCTGAAGGACAGGCCCATTGTGAAGGACTACCTTCAGGTGCTGAAGACCGACAAGCCCGCCAACTGGGGCGGGGACAAGGCAGCACTGGACTGGCACAAGGCCATGGAGACGGATGAGTTCTCCCGCAGCTTCACCGCAGCCATGGACTGCCGCGGCATCTACCTCGCGCAGGCGATGGCAAAGAAAGTGGATCTCACCGGGCGCAAGAGGTTGCTGGATATCGGTGGTGGCAGCGGCATCTACGCGTGCTCCTTCTGCGCGCATCATCCGCATCTGCAAGCGACCGTGCTCGATCAGGCTCCGGTGGATCGCATCGCCCAACGCTGCATCGATGAGCGCGGCTTCCATGATCGCGTCTCCGTGGCTACGGGGAACATGTTCAAGGATGCGCTGCCCGCCGATTGCGATGTGCACCTCTTCTCCAACGTGCTGCACGACTGGGGCACCACCGAGGTGAAGGAGCTTCTCGCCATCTCCTACAAGGCGCTGCCTGCGGGTGGATTGCTCATCATCCATGATGCCTTCATCAATGCCGACAAGACCGGTCCTCTCCCGGTGGCGGAGTATTCCTCACTGCTGATGCACTCCACGCAGGGTAAATGCTACTCCGTGCAGGAGTATGCGGACCTGTGCAGCGAGGCAGGGTTCAAGCCGGGTGCATATCTGGATACCGCAGCGGATCGCGGGTTCATGATAGCGACCAAGTAAGTGTATCCATCGACTACGCTGGCGGCGTCTCTGCCGCCAGCATGCCGTGGCACATCCACAGGGCACGCGGATGGTGGAAGAAGCTCTTCCAAAGGTTCCCCTTGGTCGTGGTGGATCGGGAGCCGTCGCGATTCAGATAGCCGAACCATTCACCGTGCTGTGGATCCGCGAAGTGCTGAAAGCTCCAGAGACGCGCCTGTTCATGCATCGCGGCATAGCGCGTCTCACCGGTCAGTCTCCAGGCCATCAGCGTGGCGATGAGCGCCTCATCATGCGGCCACCAGAATTTCATGTCGTGCCAGTACTCCTGCACCGGCTTCCCTGCAGCATCCCGGTAGTAGAAGATGCCACCATGTTCGGGATCCCAGCCGCGGGCCCACATCCAGTCCAGCATCTTGCAGCCCAGCTCGACGAAACGTGATTCCCTCCGAAACGCACCCTCCTGCATGATGAACCACGCCGCCTCCATGGCGTGTCCAGGATTCAGCAGGCGTCCATCGAAGTGATCCATGAGGCTGCCATCCGGCGAGACGTTCTCCATCACGCACTGTAGCTCAGGCCTCACGAAGTACTTCTCAATCTCCTCAATGCAGCGATCCCTCCAACCTCGCAGGGTTGCATCGTCCCCGAGATTGGTGGCAAGCTCCTGCGCCGTGACCAGTGTGATCATGCGCGGCGCCATGCTGATCATCGTTCGCACATCCGTGTATTTCGGCGGCATAAGGCCGGGGGTGAAGTTCCACTTCACAAACAGATCAAACAACGCACGTGCCCGCTCTGCCGAGACAGCATGGCCGGTCGCTCGTGCATGCGCGGCATAGGCAATCGCAGCAAAGCTCTCGCTGTAGGCGTAACGACGCTTGCGAATCGGGTGGCCTTCACGCGTGAGGTGGAAGTACATGCGCCCGAGCGGATCCGTCTTGTCCACGCCATGCTGCTCCAGGAAACGCAAACCACTCTCGCCCCACGCCAGCCACTCCGGGCGCTGTTCAACCGTGTTGAAAAGCGTGAGCAGCATCCAGCTCATGCGTCCCTGAGCCCACACGGACTTGTCCGTGTCGAGCAGTGAACCATCCGCGTCCAGACAATGCAGGAAGCCTCCATGCTGCGTGTCCACACAGCGAGGAAACCAGAAAGGCACACAGTCGCGCAGCAATGCTTCGCGATAGAAGGCGGCAAGTCTGGCAGTGTCGTGTGTCATCAACAATTGACAGCACTACGATGACACCGCCAAAAGTCATTCACATCTCTTTCGGCATCCACGCCTCCAGTTTCGACACCTCGGCCTTCGCGCTGGAGCTCACCGGAATGCCCCATGCATCGAAAAAGGGTCCGAGGTTCTTGTTCACGATTTTCGAATAGCGGACAAGGAACTGGTCGCGGCGCTCTTCGTCGTTCTTTGGTGCAGGACCGTAGCTGCTGTCGGCAAAGCTGTGCAGGTATTTCTTCCAGCTATCCCAGCCAAACGCCTGCACGAGCTGGATGTACGTGGTGAGTGCCAGGAAAGGATCCGCCTTCCACGCGGCCCACTTGTCTGAGGCCGTTTTGATCTTCTGCACGCTCTTCTTTCGCGCCTCCTCGCTGATGGCGGAATGGCCGATGAGCCAGTCCTTTTGCAGCACGGCATGGTAGCAGTACATGCCGATGACGTTGTTCGTCACTTCCCCTGTGCCGGCGAAGGTGAAGGTATCCCGCTGATGGTTGTGCCCAATCTCGTGGTAGAAGCCCCAACCGGGGAACTTGATGCGACCGTACGTCACCATCTCCATGGCTTCTGGCACGTGGATCATGATGGGATAGCCCGAGTGCATGAAGCCCGCGCTGATCTGCACGTCCGCCACCATGCGCTCGGGGCGTTTGCGTTCGGCGGTCTGGTTGCTCACATCGTCCTGTGCTTCCACAACCCTCTTCCAGAATGCCATGAGCTCCGTGGGGTTCTTCACGGCGCGCGCCGCTTCCGTGGGCACTGAGAGAATCACCTTGTCGCAGGCCAGTTCCGCCCAGGGAGCCGGGCGGTTTTTGATCTCGTTGTTCCACTTTGCGTCATCGTCCTGCCCCAGCACAAACAAGGGAGCGGCGATGCCGCCCCTGATGCTCACGGCGAACGGCGCATCACTCGCAGCACGTCCCGGCACTTCGATGTAGATCAATCCACCGAACGCGCTCGCAGCCTTGGTCTCCGCGGATTCGAGCGCAACAGACTTGGTGATGTCCGGCGCACGCGACCAGCTCTCCAGATGGTACAGCGTGTCCGAGTGACAGCCGATGCGCACCGCGTAACCCTTGCCCACCAGATTGGCAGGCAGCGTCACGGTGATGGGTTCACCTGCGACCGCGTAGAGCCCCGTGCTGGTCCATCCGGGGATTGCCGGATTCACCTTCACCTCCTGGGTGATGCGCGGAGCATCCGCCGGCGCCTTCCCCGGGAAGGCCACATGCGCTGGGTGCGCGGCCGCCGCGCTACCGGGCGCCAGGCGCAACACACGCGTCTCCATGCCGAGGCGGAGACGGTCGGCAGGATTCTTCACTTCGGTGAGTGGCTCCGCTTTCGTAGGCACGGGCGTGGCACTTCCCATGCCTCCAATCGCGGCAACCACGGCATCACGCAGATTGTTGCGATCCGGCGGTTGGGAAGCCAGCGCCACCTGGATGGCACTCATACCCTGCTTCATCTCTTCCGCAGAAGGCGCAGTACCACCGCCACCCTGCTTCTTGATGGCAGCGATGGCCGTCGAGGCATTCATCATCGCAGGCAAATCCACGCGCGCTTGGAAGGATGGCAATTGATCAAAGGCACTCATGTCCGTGATAGCAATACCTGCTGGCATCAGCGCTCGATTCACCCCATGGGCCACAGCGAGGTTCTTTCCACCGCTGGTTTGCTCAAAGGCCCAGCCCGTCATGCCGGCGACGACACCACCGCCCTCTTTCACCCACGCCGCCAGCGCATCTCCTTCTGCGGGATCAGTCACGGTTTGGATGTTGATGATGACGACATCAAAGTCATTCAGCGTCTTGCGTTCCAATGGGCCGGTGAAGGTCTTCGCGGAATTGAAGCCGCGCTCCCTGTAGAAGTTGAGTGCATTCACCTGCTTGAGACCCACGCGTGGGTTGGGCTTGTTGCCGGCCCACTTCACGCAGTTCTCCATGAGCCTCGCGTGTTCCCCACCTTCACTGCCGGTGAGGTAACTGTTGTGACCAAAGAGGATGACTCGTCCCTTGCCATAACCCGCTGCTGCCGCCACGGCCAACTCCGCTCCCTGGCGGTCAGGTGCAGAGAGAATGGGAAATGCCATCGTCCCCCAGATGGCAATCGGACCCGGGGCACCCGTCTTGGGCACCGAGCCCACGCCTTCCAGGATTTTGGTGCGTTCCGCTTTGACAAGATCCGCCGGCATCTGTGCGGATGCCGTGGCACCCAAAAGACATGCAGCAGCGATGAGGTGCTGAGTTAGCATCAGTTTCATAGGTGTGAGGAGGAGCGTGAAAATGAGTGTGAAGCCTACGGGCGCGGCCAGCGCGGCATTCAGCGAAACTATCGATAGATCACCACCAGGAACACCACAGCCTCGCCTCGTCCGGCATTCACAATCGCGTGCGGCACATCAGCCCGGTAGTTCGAAGAGTCCCCGTGATGCAAAAGTTCGCTGTCCCCTCCGGACTCCACCTTCACCTGCCCCTTCACCACGGTGAGGAATTCGCGTGTGCCCTCATAGTGCGCCTGGCTGCGCAAGGCCCCTTCGGGCTGGAGGGTCACCTCATAAAACTCCACATCCTTTTCCAGATTCAGCGGGCTCAGCGTGCGAATCCGACAATGATCATCGGAACGATAATGATAGGCACGATCCGCATTTCGTATGACCCGGATGCCGGACGTAGCGCCCGGGGTGCCAATCAATTCCCCAAGGCTCAACTCGAAGGCCTGGGCAATACGAAGCGTCACGGCCAGCGTGGGATTCGCCTGCTCACGCTCGATTTCACTCAGCATCGACTTGCTCACGCCACTCGCCCCCGCCAGTGCTTCCAGCGACCAACCACGCTCCGCGCGCAGTTGTTTCACCCGATTCCCGAGATGGCGGCTGATGGCCTCTGCAGGTTCGGCGGTGGGTCGGGCAACAGTCTTGGCGGATTTCTTTGGCATACAATAAACCGGATTTTTGTCTTGCATGCCGGAAATGGCAATCCAAAATATTGGAATTCTCATCCGGCATGCCGGATATACATGCTTTACCCATGAAAGCCCTCGTCAAAGCAAAGTCGGAACGCGGCCTCTGGCTGCAAGACGTGCCAGAGCCCACCATCGGCATCAATGATGTCCTGATTCGGGTGCACAAGACTGGCATCTGCGGAACAGATTTGCATATCTACAAATGGGACGCGTGGGCCCAGCGAACCATTCCTGTGCCCATGGTCGTGGGCCATGAGTTCGTGGGTGAGGTGGTGGAAGTGGGCTCGAATGTGAGCGACTTCCATCCCGGCGAAATCGTCAGCGCCGAAGGGCACGTGGTGTGCGGCCGCTGTCGCAACTGTCTCGCGGGCCGCCGTCATCTGTGCAAGGACACCGTGGGTATCGGTGTCAATCGCACTGGGGCCTTCGCGGAATACATCAGCGTGCCGATGACCAATGTCTGGCATCATCGCAATGATGTGGACAAGGAGGTTGCCGCGATCTTCGACCCCTTCGGCAATGCAGTCCACACCGCGCTCGCATTTGAAGTACTGGGTGAAGACGTCCTCATCACCGGCGCAGGCCCCATCGGCATCATGGCGGCCGCAGTCGTGAAGCATGCGGGTGCCCGCCACGTGGTGGTGACGGATGTGAATGACTACCGCCTCGACCTCGCGAAGAAGATGGGCGCGACCGTGGCTCACAATGTCACTCGTGGCAGTCTGGCCGATGTGCAGAAGAAACTCGGCATGCGCGAGGGCTTCGACGTGGGCCTGGAGATGAGTGGTAATCCACAGGCCTTCCGCGATATGATCGACAACATGTGCCATGGCGGACGAATCGCTATGCTTGGCATTCCCTCGGAGCAAATCGCGATCGACTGGACCAAGGTCGTATTCAACATGCTCACCATCCATGGCATCTATGGACGTGAAATGTATGAGACCTGGTACCAGATGACGGTGATGCTGGAGACAGGCCTGGATATCAAGCCGGTCATCACCCACCGCTATCACTACACCGAGTTCGAAAAGGGATTCGAGGTCATGGAGAGCGGCCAAAGCGGCAAGGTGATCCTGGACTGGGCATGAACAACCCATCGACTTGTCATGAGCTATACCAAGTTTCAGCAACACCTCACTGCGCAGCTTGAGGGCATCCGCGAAGCGGGCACGATAAAACGCGAGCGCATCCTCACCACTCCCCAAGGCTCCCTCGTGCGCGCCAATGGCGGCGACGCCGTGCTCAACCTTTGCGCGAACAACTACCTCGGCCTCGCGCAGCACCCCTCCGTGCGGCGTGCGGCACATGAAGCGCTGGAGCACTGGGGCTACGGTCTCGCCAGCGTGCGCTTCATCTGCGGCACGCAGCAGGTGCACAAGGAGCTGGAGGAGGCGCTCAGCCACTTCCTCGGCACGGAGGACACCATCCTCTACTCTTCCTGTTTTGATGCGAACGGCGGGCTCTTCGAAACGCTGCTCGGCCCGGAAGATGCGGTGATCAGCGATGAACTGAATCATGCGAGTATCATCGATGGCATCCGCCTCTGCAAAGCGAAGCGCTACCGCTACAAGAACAGCGATATGGCAGAGTTGGAGGCCTGCCTGAAAGACGCAGATGCAGCCGGAGCACGGTTCAAGCTCATCGCCACGGACGGGGTCTTCTCGATGGATGGCACCATCGCTCCCCTGAAAGACATCTGCGATCTCGCGGACAAGTACGGCGCGCTGACCATGGTGGATGACTCGCACGCCGTGGGCTTCATGGGCAAGCATGGTCGCGGCACGCATGAGCATCGTGATGTCATGGGACGCATCGATATTCTCACGGGCACGCTTGGCAAGGCGCTGGGCGGCGCTTCCGGTGGCTATACGAGCGGGCGAAAGGACATCATCGCCCTGCTGCGCCAGCGCTCACGGCCCTATCTGTTCTCCAATACCCTGGCCCCGTGCATCGCCGGCGGTTCACTCGAAGCGCTACGGCTCCTGGAAGAATCCACCAAGCTGCGAGACCAGCTGGAGTCGAATACGCGTTATTTCCGCGAGGCGATGACGAAGGTCGGGTTCAACATCGTGCCCGGTGAGCATCCCATCGTTCCCATCATGCTGGGAGACGCCGCGCTGGCCACGAAGTTCGCCGATGCGATGCTGAAGCGCGGCGTGTACGTGATTGGCTTCAGCTACCCGGTGGTACCCGTGGGCAAGGCGCGCATCCGCACGCAGATCAGTGCCGCACACACGAAAGCGGAGTTGGAACAAGCGGTAGCCGCGTTTGTTGAGGTAAAGCTAGAGCTGGGCGTGTAACTCCGCTCCCAGTTCCTGTTCCCGTGATCTACCATTGAATTCCATGCGTAAAATGCGGCATCATTGGACAAGCAGGGTCCGCCACGTCGTTTTACTCTCATCATGAAACGCCGCCTTTTCCTCACCCAAGCCGCCACTGGAGTGGCTGCGCTCTCACATGCCGCCGGTCAGGCCCCGGCAACGCCACCTCCTTCCGCATCCGCAGCCCCAGCATCACCCGCGCTCGCCACCACCCCACCCGTGGTCATGGCGCCGCGTGCGGATGGTGCGGAAATTGTGTGGGGGGTCTCACGGCATGCGCGTGGCTGGGTTGAGGTGAAGGAGGGCAATGAGGTGAAGCACTTCGGAGGAAATCCCTTCGGCTACTCCACCCAAAGCACCAAAGCGCTACGCGTGCGCCTACACGACCTCGCTCCCGGCACGACGTATGCCTACCGCACCGTCACGGAGGCCATGACCGACCCCGCGGCACGTGAGGAGAGCGCCTGGCGCACCCTGCGGACCCTGGCCCCCACGACGGAGGAGACGCAGTTCCTGGTGTGGAACGACACGCACCAGAACAATGAGACCATCGCGCGTCTGCATGCCGCCTCCCCGGACTCTGCCAACTTCCTCCTGTGGAATGGAGACATCTGCAACGACTGGCACAAGGAGGAGCAGATCATCCCCACGCTGCTGCATCCCGCCGGCACAGACTTCACCGCAGAGCGCCCCCTCTTCCTCGTTTGGGGAAATCATGATTTGCGCGGGCAGTATGGCTACCAACTCGCCGATCATGTCGCCGCACCAGAAGGACGTTCCTACTATGCCTTCCGCTCTGGCCCCGTCGCCGTGGTCTGCCTGAACACCGGAGAAGACAAAGATGACGACCACCCCAGCTTCAAGGGCCGGGTGGCGTGTGAACCTCTCCGCAAGGAACAGGTCGCATGGCTGCGCTCCCACGTGCTGACAACACCGGAGCTGCGCGATGCCCCCTACCGTGTTGTCTTCTGCCACATCCCACTCCGGTGGCTCAATGAAAGTGAAGAGGGCCGCAGCTACGATGCCTTCAGCCGGAGAAGCCGCGATCTGTGGCATGATGCTCTCGTGGAGTGGAAGGCGCAGGTCGTGGTGTCCGGACATACCCACGAGCACGCCTGGCTGCCACCTTCACCAGAGCGACCGTACGCGCAACTCGTGGGCGGAGGTCCAAAACCGGACGCGGCCACGTTCATGGAAGGGCATGCGAATGGAACCCGACTCCAGTTCACCATGCGTAATCTCCAGGGCGAAGTACTCCAGCAGCAGGAGTTTGCTCCGCTGAAGACGTCTTAGTGTCTTTGCTCATGTGCGCCCCATCCCATGCCTCCCTGGCTTGAACATTTCGCCGTCGCCGTGTGCGCCATTTCCGGTGTGCTCGCCGCCGCAGGGCGCGGTGTCGATCTGTTTGGCGTGCTGGTGCTGGCACTCGTGACGGCGGTGGGAGGGGGCACCATCCGCGATCTGTGCCTGGGTGCGGAGCCTGTGTTCTGGATTCAAAACCCTTCCGTCACTGTCACCGCCTTGCTCACGGCGCTGGCCACCTTCGTGGTCGCGCGCTTCTGGCGCATGCCGCTGCGGGCATTGCTGGTTGCCGATGCAATCGGCCTGGCGATGTTTACCATCGTGGGCGCAGAGAAGTCGCTGCAATACCAGGAGTCCGGCATCATCGCCGTGATCCTGGGTGTCATCACCGGCGTGGCCGGGGGAATCATTCGCGATGTGCTCTGCCGCGAGCTGCCGCTCGTGTTCCGCCAGGAAACTTTTCTGTACGCCACCGCCGCCACGATTGGGTCTGTCGCTTATGTGCTGCTGTACCGGTTCGTCCCCACCTTTCCCATGCCCGGCTTGGTGGGCATGATCGTGATCCTGCTGCTGCGGCTCGCAGCCATCGTGTGGAAATGGCGCCTTCCTGTCTTCGACTCACGCACCTGATCCTTCCTCCTCCGTCCCCATGCAAACTCGCAGCCACCGCTTCCGACTTTTGATCGCTCTTCTTGCCTCATCCCTGTGCGGCGTCGCATCTGCACAGCAGAAGTTCACCGTCACCGTGGACTACAGCCAGGCGCCGCAGTGCCAGGCTTTCGCGGAGAAGTCGAAGACACTCGTGGAGGAATGGTACCCGAAGCTCAACAACATCCTCTTCGGAGAGAGTCATCCGCTGCCCTATCCCGAGGTGAAACTTGTCTTCAAACCGATGAAAGGCGTGGCCGGCACGGTGAACAACGAGATCACCATCTCAGAGGAATGGGTCACCAAGAAAGCGCCAGATGACTACGGCATGGTCATCCATGAGCTCACGCATGTGGTGCAGAACTACAAGGGCAAGGGTGACTGGTGGCTCACGGAGGGCATCGCGGACTACACGCGCGACCGGCATTTCGAGCCCGGCAAGCGCACGCATCGGATCGACCGTGTGAAGCACAGCTACAAGCAGGGCTATGGCATTGCCGCCGCTTTCCTCATCTGGCTGGAAGAAAAGAAGACCAGGGACAAGGATCTGGTGCGCAAGCTGAATACCGCCTCTCACGACGGCACTTACAGCCCGGAGAAGTTCAAAGAACTGTGCGGCGCGGATGCGGAGACGCTTTGGAAGGAGTTCCTCACCACCCAACCCAAATAACGATCAATGGAAGTTCTCCCATGAACTTGCACCTGCTGTCTTAACCTATCGCAGATACTCCTTTGGGTCAGGCTCAGAATCATTCCACTGAATCCATACTTTGCTCATTTGCCGTTGTTTACCTGGAGCAAACGTGACGATTGCCTTCCCCATGACGAACCGATAACTGGACGCAGGTTCGGAATCACCCTTCTGAGGAATCATACCTTTGGCCTCAAGCAACTTCAGGACGTCGTCCACGGAACTCTTTTCCATATTTCTCAGGGTAACGCCTTCAATAGCCACTGTTCCCGTAAAACTAATGGGTGTTTTCTTGTCCAGCCCCACATCATTGAACGGAAGCACAAACTGTACGGCCCTGCCATATCTGGGAATGATGATACCGCTCTTATTAAACTCAATGAACGTGCCCCTGAGTTCGAAAAACTTTGGCTCATCACTGAGACGTTTTGCCAGCCCTTCAGCCCACGGGCCGGGCGTAAGCAGCATGCCATTGACCCGCACACCATGCGCAGCGGACACTTCAATCACCGGACCTGACTGTGCAAAGACAGACCCCCAAGCACAGACACTGCCGAGGATGAGGACTAACCAAAACCTTTGGGAGACCGTATGGTTCTTCATGGATGCTATGCGAGAGGAGGATGATTCCCAACGCGATCGTGGTCAAGACCACAAAAGCACGGGGAGGCTGGTCTCCATGTACACCCATCAGGTTCGAAAGAACAGCTTTGTTCCAATAACAAGGCATCACTCCTGAGCATCGGGCTAGACGCCCATCATCCAGATGTCTGAACAAGCCGCCTCCATCCAACGTGCCCTTGATGTCGCTCGAGAGCTCCAGCAGCGCGCCACAGAGTTGCAGACCTCCGCAGAGCGTCGCCAGCAGGCGGAACTGGATCGCATGCTGCAAACGGCCACGGACAAGGCGACGCTGGTGCAGCTCACGGATCAGGCATTTCGCGCGAAGTCGTCCGCCCGTGTGGTGGATCAGTTCACCCACATCCTGGATGTGCAGGGTATCCCACGCTTTTTCAGCCCCCTGGATCGCGCCATGTTGCGCGGCTTCCAGACCTTCGGCGGCTGGCTGCCCGGCGTCTCCGTGCCGATGGTGAAGGATCACATGCAGCAGGAAACGGCCAACGTGATCCTGCCCGCAGAGCCCGAGCTCCTGGCCGAACACCTGCGCCAGCGCCGTGAACAGGGCGTGCGCATGAATGTGAACTTCCTCGGCGAAGCCATCCTCAGCGAGGCGGAAGCGGAGCGAAGGATGGAACAGTACCTGGAGGCCTTGCAGGCGCCGGATACGGAGGTGTTCTCCGCGAAGATCTCCACGCTGTACTCGCAAATGTCCCCCCTGGCACGTGAGCACACCATCGTGACCGTCTGCGATCGGCTGGAGCGGCTCTACCGCAGCGCAGCGCGTTCCATCTTCAGGCGCGCCGATGGCTCACGCGTGCCGAAGTTCATCTACCTCGACATGGAGGAGTACCGGGACCTCAGCCTCACGTGTGAAGTCTTCATGCGCACGCTGGATCGTCCGGGCCTGGAGAAGGTGAGCGCCGGCATCGCGCTGCAGGCTTATGTGCCGGACAGCGCGCGATGGCAGCGCGCGATCAATGATTGGGCACGGAAGCGAGTTGCCGCCGGTGGGGCGTCCGTGACCATCCGCCTCGTGAAAGGCGCGAACATGGAGATGGAGCGCTTCGAGGCGGCTCTGAAGGACTGGCCTCAGGCACCCTACAAGACGAAGCGGGAGACGGATGCGAACTACAAGCGCATGCTGCATGAGGGGCTCACACCGGAGAATCTCGCTGCCGTGCGACTGGGCATCGCCTCCCACAATCTCTTCGATGTCGCCTATGCGTGGACGCTGGTACATGAGCGCAACGCCTTTGACCGTGTGCAGTTCGAAATGCTGGAGGGCATGGCAAACCATCAACGCCGTGCCCTGTTTGAGAAAGCGCCCAACCTCCTGCTGTACGCACCTGTCTGCCGGAAGGAACATTTCCTGAGCGCGATTGGTTACCTCATTCGCCGGCTCGATGAGAACACAGGTGAGGAAAACTTCCTGCGGCACGCCTTCAAGCTCTCCTCGGGCAGCGCCGAGTGGCATGAATTGGAAAAGGGATTCCGCGAGTCCTTCGCCTTGCTGCCGGATCTCAACGACGCGCCACGGCGCACGCAGGATCGCCGCCTGCCCGCCGAGGCGCCACCGGCAGGTCCCTTCCGGAATGAACCCGACACAGACTGGTCCCTTCCCCATCACGCCGAGTGGGCAGCGTCTATTGTTGAGAAATGGGAGCCTCTCTCCGGCAATCAAGCCACTGAGATTCCCTTGGTACTCGATGGCGAAGAACTGCTCACGGACCGCAAAGTCCGCGAGTGCGCGGATCCCTCACGACCGGGCGTGGTGGTAGGTCGCTATCGTCAGGCCAGTGCGGAAGACGTGGCACGTGCCGTGGAATGCGCAGCGAAGGATCCCGATGGATGGCGCGCCCTGACTCCCACCGAGCGACAGACCATCCTCAAGCGGGTCGCCCAGGAACTGCGCCGAGCACGCGCCGACCTTATGGGCGCCGCCATGGCGAACGGAGGCAAAGTCCTCACCGAATCCGACCCCGAGGTGAGCGAAGCCATCGACTTCGCGGAATTCTACGCTGCCACCGCGAAGATGTGGATGGAGGGTGTATCACCTCATCTCACCGCCAGAGGTAAAGGCGTGGTGGTCGTGGTCTCGCCGTGGAACTTCCCCATCGCCATCCCCTGTGGCGGTGTCGCAGCTGCCCTCGCGGCGGGAAACACGGTAATCCTCAAGCCCGCCTCCGACGCGGTGCTGGTGGCATGGGAGTTCTGCAAGTGCTTCTGGCGCGCTGGAGTCTCGCGCCGCACCCTGCAGTTCCTGCCGTGCAGCGGTGGCTCCGAGGGACGCGCGCTGGTGCAACACCCCAAGGTGAATGCCGTCATCCTCACAGGAGGCACGGAGACGGCGCTGCACATGCTGCGCGAAAATCCCGCCCTGCCCCTCAGCGCGGAGACGGGCGGGAAGAATGCCACTATCATCACGGCGCTCTCGGATCGCGATCTGGCGATCAAAGACGTGCTGCACTCGGCCTTCAGCCATGCGGGGCAGAAGTGCTCAGCCACCTCCGTCCTGCTGTTGGAGGCGGAGGTGTATGATGATCCCCAGTTCAAGCGCGCTCTGGTCGAAGCGACGGAGAGCCTTACAGTGGGTTCCGCCTGGGACCTCACCTCCAAGATGGGGCCACTCATCCGTCCACCCTCGGGAGATTTGGAAAATGCCCTGCAGACCCTGGAGCCGGGTGAATCCTGGGCACTCATGCCACAGCGGCTGGAGGGAAATCCCCATCTCTGGTCTCCCGGCATCAAGTGGGGGTTGCAGCCTGGCAGCTACACGCACCTCACGGAATTCTTCGGCCCAGTGCTGGGCGTGATGCGCTATGAAAAACTGCACGAAGCCATCGCCCTGGTGAACCAGACCGGGTACGGCCTCACGAGCGGGCTGGAGAGCCTGGACGACCGGGAGCAGGCTGAGTGGCGCGCCGACATTCGAGCGGGGAATCTGTATATCAACCGCACCACGGTGGGCGCCATTGTCCTGCGCCAGCCCTTTGGCGGCATGGGAAAGAGCGCCTTCGGCCCCGGCATCAAGGCGGGCGGACCGAACTACGTGGCGCAGTTCATGGAGTTCAGCGAGACCATCCCTGCCACACCCTCCACCCCGCGACCTGATGGCGAGATGGCCCGGCTGCTGGCCGCCCTGCAGGATTGGGACACGCTGAATCTCACGGAAAATTCCCGCCTCATCGCCGCCTTCGCCAGCTACGAGCGGGCATGGGCGGAGGAATTTGGGGTGGAGCACGATGATTTCCGACTGCCCGGCCAGGACAATCTCCGGCGCTACCTGCCCATGTCCGATCTGCGCATTCGCCTGCATCCGGATGACACCTCGTTTGACCTTTTTGCCCGGGTGGCAGCGGCACGGTCGGCAGGTTGCCGCATCACGGTGAGCAGCCCGCTCCATCTGGAATGGAGAGCCCTCACCCGTCTGCAAACGGCCACCGATGACTGGGCAGGGGCGATCGAGTTCGTGGAGGAGTCGGATGCTGAGCTGGCCCAAGCCATCTCGAGTGGGCAGACAGACCGGGTGCGCTACGCGGCTGCGGACCGGGTGCCGCTCGAAATCCGGCGGGCGGCGGCGGAAGCGAATGTTTTCCTCGCCGATGCCCCCGTGCTCATGGAGGGCCGGGCTGAGTTGCTCTGGTACGTGCAGGAGCAGAGCCTAAGCTTCGACTACCACCGGTACGGGAACCTCGGCCTGAGGTCCGGAGAGGCGCGCGCGGAGCCGAAATAGGCCCCATTTCAAGGCGAAAACCCCATAGTACACAGGGAGTTGGAGAAACCGACCTTGTGACTTCCTTCTTGCCATTTTGGGCATCCTAGCTTCCAGTCCCCTCCATTCTTTTCCAATCCATGGAGAACGACACCAACCATCCGAAAGACCCCCAAGGGCTGGACCTCAAGGAGATCCGGCAGATCGTAGATTTGATGAGCAAGAACGACCTGTCTTTCTTCCACCTGGAACATGGGTCTTTTAAGATCAAACTGCGTCGCGGCTCGGATGTAGAGGCCGCCAAGGACCTCCTTTCCAAGATTCCCGTGGGCGCCACCATGGCAGCCCCCATGATCGCCGCCCCTGCCGCTTCGGCTCCTGCTCCGGCCGCAGCCCCATCCGCTGCTCCGGCCCCCGCAGCTGCGGAACCTGCCGGTCCGACCATCAACTCCCCCATGGTCGGCACCTTCTACCGCTCCGCCAGTCCCACCGACAAGCCCTTCGTCAATGTGGGTGATACGGTCGATGAGAACACGACGGTCTGCATCATCGAGGCCATGAAGGTGATGAATGAAATCAAGGCCGAAGCCCGCGGTACCGTTGTACGCATCCTCGTGGATGACGCGAAGCCCGTGCAGTACGGACAGCCCCTCTTCGAGCTGAAGTAAGACCCTGTCCTCCTTTCACCCGGGCTGCTGACGGACTCCCCTCCCCCCGGCAGCCCAGACCCACCGGTCCCCAGTTCAGTTCGTTTACCCGGCCAATCTCCTTCATGTTCCGCAAAGTCCTCGTCGCCAACCGTGGCGAAATCGCCCTCCGCGTCATCCGCGCCTGCAAAGAATTGGATGTCAAAACGGTCGCCGTGTATTCCGAGGCGGACGTGGACTCCATGCACGTCCATCTCGCGGATGAAGCCATCTGCATCGGACCCGGACCGAGCTCGGAGAGCTACCTGAAGATCCCCCGCATCATCGCCGCGGCGGAGATTGCCAATGTGGACGCCATCCACCCCGGCTACGGCTTCCTTTCTGAGAAGGCCGAGTTCGCGGAAATCTGCAAGCAGTGCAAAATCAAGTTCATCGGACCCTCAGCTGAAGTCATCAGCATGATGGGCGACAAGAACACCGCCCGCGCCACGGCCCTGAAATTCGGTGTGCCGATCACTCCCGGGTCGGACGGCATCATCGAGAGCGAAGATCAGGCTTTCGAAATCGCCCGCAAGATTGGCTATCCGGTCATGATCAAGGCCACCGCCGGTGGTGGTGGTCGCGGCATGCGCCCGGTGCTCAATGAGGCGACCCTCCGCTCCAGCTACCAGCAGGCCAGCATGGAAGCGCTGAAGTGCTTCGGCGACGGCAGCGTGTACATGGAAAAGCTCGTGGAGCGCCCGCACCACATCGAGTTCCAGGTGGTGGCGGACAGCCACGGCAATGTGATTCACCTCGGCGAGCGCGACTGCTCCATGCAGCGCCGCAACCAGAAGATCATCGAAGAGTGCCCCTCCCCGAAGATTTCGGACGAGATGCGCAAGGCGATGGGCGATGCGACGGTGAAGCTCTGCAAGGAAATCGGCTACGAGAACTGCGGCACGATTGAGTACCTTGTGGACAACGACGGGAAGAATTTCTACTTCATGGAGATGAACACCCGTATCCAGGTGGAGCATCCCATCACGGAAGAGGTGTACGGCTGCGACCTCATCAAGGAGCAGATCCAGATCGCCGCCGGTCTGCCGCTCTCCCAGCACATTCTGAAGAGCACCCCGCGCCACCACTCCATCGAGTGCCGTATCAATGCGGAAGACCCCTCTCGCAATTTCGCCCCGAGCCCCGGTCGCATCGACCTGTGGTACGCTCCCGGTGGCCGCGGCGTGCGCGTGGATACCCACGTGTACTCCGGCTACAGCGTGCCTCCGCACTATGACTCGATGATCGCCAAGCTCATCGTCACCGCTGCCACGCGTGATGCCGCCATCCGCCGCATGCGCCGCGCGCTGGGTGAGTTCATGATTCAGGGCATCAAGACCACGATCCCGCTCCAGAGCAAGATCATCACCACTGCCGACTTCCAACAAGGGAAGTATGACATCACCTGGGTGGAGAATTTCCTCCGTCAGGAGGGGATGAAGGACAAGGGCTGAGGCGTCGTCGGCTCCTCAGCCGTCTCATTCATGGTTTGACAGTATCCTTAATTCCGGGTGACACATACCGGAACACTGAGGATCCGTTCTGGGCTATGGTCACGACCACCCCTTCAATTTCCTCCACGGAGAGATTTCGGCGGCCCGAATCGTACGTGCGACCTTGGACTACTCGCAGGTCTTGGGAGGCCATGGCACTCATCCGCATTGGAAGCGTGTCCACTTTAACAGAGCGGAGCCCCTCAAGCGCGGTGACTGGAAGCACTCCCTTCACGGTGCGCATGCTTCCGTCCTTCCCTCCCGTGCGCGACTTGAAACGACAGTGAAGTTCGTAATACAGCTCGAGACCCTCGAGGCGGGCCCGGCCTGCATTCGTGATTTCGAAGCGGCACGTGAAGGTTTCAAAATTGCCGCCGTCCAGAACATTCTTATCAGTGGGCTGGAGTTTGTTTCCGACACGGTTTTGCGTCCAGGCAACCTTCAGTGGCGTAGGAGAGGCGGGCTGCACGAACGGGGGAGGTGTCGCTGGTGCTCCTGTAGCCCGGCCAGCGGGACTGTTCTGCACATCAAGACGGTCTGCGGGAGACAGGCTGTCCAGCTTGACGGTCATTATCCCACCTGCCTCTAGGCTCAAGATCACACTATCGCCTGTGACCGCAACCAAGTTCGCCCTAATCTTCTTCCCGGTGTTCAACGTGAAAGTCTGTACCGCACTATGACCGGGAGTCGGAAGGGACAGCGAAATCAGGAGGAATAGCAAAAGGCGGAAGCAAGCACTCATGCATATCTCAACGCACAAAAAGGATGTTTTATGGAAAAATTCTAACTATTTCCGTCGTCACGCTTCAGCATCGAGCTTTCCCGCCACCTCGCGCCCCAGTGCCAGCAGTCGCTCCTTCTCCTCTTCCGTGAAATCATGCGGCACGGAGAGTCCCACACCCAACGTGCCTCGCAGCTCTTCACCGTCCAGGCACGGCACCGCAAGAGACCCCTGTACATTCGTGGCTCGAGCGCCTTCCTTGGCCACGCCGCCGAGATCCTGCTGCAGGTTGCAAAGCTCCACCGGCTCACGGCGCTCCGCCGCCACACCGGCGATGCCTTTGCCCACGGGGATGGTGCCGATTACCGGGATGAGCTGCGGCGGGATGCCGCGATGCGCCACGATCTTCAGGAGGCCGTCCGTGGGATCCACCCTATGCAGGGTGCCTGTGGCTCCAGAAAAATCAGCCACCACGGCATCAAGCACGGCCTGCCAGTCGATGGGGGAAGCGGAGAGAAGCTGGGAAATTGGGGAAGACATGGTGGGGCGAGTCAACGGGCAACAGGACCGGGAGTCAACTGGGCTCTGAATCGACTTCCCGTCGCGGTCCTGACCTGCCCGTTCCTTGACCGTTGACCCCTCGCCCCTTTTCCCGTATTCCTCTCCCCGTCTTCCATGCCACCCAAGAAATCCGCCTCTGCCGCTTCCTCGAACTTCATCGCCGTGCTGGGTACGGATGAAGCGCTCATGAAGGAGGCTGCGATCCGGCTTTCGCGCGAGCTCTCGCCGCCAGATGCGGGCGACTTCGGCGTGGACGTCATCGAAGGCATCGCGGAGAGCGCGGAGCACTGCGGGCAGATTGTGCGCCGAACCTTGGATGCGCTGCAGACTCTGCCCTTCTTTGGCGGTGGGAAGCTGGTGTGGCTGAAGAATGTGAACTTCCTCGCCGATAGCCAGGTGGGCAAGACCAATGCCGCGAGCGAGGGCATGGAGTACATTCTGGATTACGTGGAGCAGCAGCTTCCGCCTGAGGTGAAGTTCCTTCTCAGCGCCTCCGCCGTGGACAAGCGCCGCAGTGCGTACAAGCGCATCCAGAAGCTCGCGGACCTACGCACCTTCGACAAGCCGGACACGAGCAAAACGGGCTGGGAGGATGAAGTCATCCCGCTGGTGGAGCGTCGCGCCCGCGACCTCGGCATCACCTTCGACAATGACGCCATCGAGATGCTCGTGCATCTGGCCGGTGAAGACACCCGCCAGCTCGACAGCGAGGTGGAAAAGCTCAGTCTCTACCTCGGCGAACGCACACGCGTTACCGTGGACGATGTACGCCTCCTGGTGCCGCTCAACCGCGCCGGCGTGATCTTCGAACTCGGCAATGCGATGGGCAAGCGCGACCTGCGTCGTGCCTTGGAGCTGGTGCGCACGCTGGTCTATCAGGGGCAGAGCCCCATCGGCATCCTGCTCGCCGCGATTGTACCTCGTGTGAAAAGCATGCTGCTCGCCGCGGATCTGGTGGCCCGTCATCCCCGTTTGCCACGCACCGCCTACCCTGCCTTCGCTTCTGCATTGGACAAACTGCCTGCTTCTGAAACCTCACATCTTCCCAAGAAGAAGGACGGTAGCGGGCTGAATGTGTATCCCGTGTTCCTCGCTCTCGGAGAGAGCTCCAAATACACTGCTGCTGAACTGCGTGCGGCTTTGCAAGCGTGCCTGGATGCGAATCTCAAGCTGGTGACCACGAGCATTGATCCGCAACTGGTTCTAGAGCGGTTCCTTGTGGGGATGTTGAGCAAGCCGGGTCAGAGGAAGGCGGCATGAAAGCCTTCAAGCGCATCGGCATTGCTCTCGCCATTCTGGCAGCTCTGCTGACCGCTTATTTGGCTTTCTACTGGATGGTGAACCACAGCAAGTGGGGCATGGAGTTCTACAATTCCGAGGAAGGAGTCTACAAGTGGTACCCTGAGTGGCTGCATGATGCCCAGAACAAACTACTCGCCCCGGCAAAACGGCTGGAACACTGGGCTGGAGAGGAGAAGCAACGCCGTCATATCGTTGGGGAATGGCTATCTGAAAATCCGAAATGCCGCGCGGTGATCGATGAAAACTATCACGTGACCCTTTGGGGCCTTGCCAAAGATGGCATTCCCGATGGCTCGTCGCATGCCACCACCTTCCAGCACTGTGGCGTGGCCAAAGCATATTTGATGTTTGGAGAACACACAGGCAGCACAGTCTACGCACGTGTGTACGTCAATGGGGACGAACCCTCGCTTCTGAACATCACTATCGACAAGCGGCCAAGCATGTTGATCCTGCGCAAACAACAAAAGGCGCACACTCCTTGATCGATGTGCGCCTCGTTCAAAAACTCTGTCTAGCCGTAGTCATAGTCTTCGGCCTGTTCGCTGCCTACATCGGCGCCTACTGGGTTGCGAGAAAGAGTGACATGGGGAACGAGTTCTTCAGCAGCGGAGAGGGCCTCTGGCAGAAAGCACCGGAGTGGTTGCAACGCGCGAAAGGGAAGCTGTTTATCCCCGCTCGGGACATGGAGTACTGGCTCGGTGAATATCGCCAAAAGCGCCACCTGCCAGGGGAGTGGATCTCGAAAAATGGAAGCGAACGCGTCGTCATTGATGCCGACATGCGCATTACGATGTGGGGCTTCGCTGACATAGGTTTTCCTGATGGCTCCTGCGACGAACCGATGTGGAGCCACTGGGGCACAGCACGGGCTTTCCTTGTGGTTCTCAAGATGGGGAACAATCATTCCATGCAGGTCTTCGTACAGGAGCATGATAAGAACGAACTTCTCATCAATACCAACGGACCAAGAGGCCGGGGTGGAATTCCGATGGCTCGAAAGAGCACCAATCGACCGGATTGAGGCAAGCTCCGGGCATCAAGGGTTCCAAAACGGCCATTCCAACAGCCTCGGCATACCATAGCGCTCCTGCTCAAACCGGCCTTTGCGCCCGACGGATTTCATGCGCTCAAGATGCTCGCGACAATCCGCCAATACCTCTCCCTCCAACAACATGGGCAACAAACGAAGATCATGCTCACTGAGCGCCTTGGAGGCCAAATCATCTTCCCACGCCATCAAGAAGGGTTGCACCGGACGCGCGCTCTGCTGCCGAAGCGCACGGAGGATGGCATAGCCGGAAACGTCGGTATCGCCGAAGTGAACATGGGGAAGCTCCTCAGGCAGCAGCTCCAGCAGGCGGAGCGTGGCGGCATTGGGATAGGACGTAGCGAGAAGCAGGGTATCGCCACTCCGGTTCACCGCGCAGGCGTCTGCAAAGGTGCTTTTGCTATTCTCGATGCTGAGTAGTCGCGCTGCGGTGGTGGTGATATGGGTCGCCCGCTGGAGATCCGCATGCGTGATGGTCGTCTCACCTTGGAGATTGGAGATGGTATGCGCAGTGCCATCTTCGAAATGAAGGGTGAGTGGACCCTGAACTCGCGCATGGCTGCGCGTGCAGACGAGACCAAGGGATTCCAGTGGCGAAGGCTCTCCGAACAGCACTCCAAGGCCTGCTTCCAACGCTGCGCGATGTTCTTCCAAGGCTTTCGATCCCCAACCAAGCTCTTCACTCGCAACGCGCATATGGGTGCCTGGAGGCCATTCCCTCGAAGTCAGTGCGTACAACGAACCCAGCAGTTCGCCAAACAGTCTGGGATGACGCCACGAGAATGGTCGCACTGATTTGCCAGCGTGCATCGCCTCCGAAACCCTGTGACACAGGTCGCCCCACGACTCGGGAAAACGCGGATGCGTCTGCACGTTCCAATGCTTGAGCATCGCGACACACTGCTCCAGCTTCTCACCTCCCGTCTGCTCGCCAAACAAACCAACAAGCCATGCCTCGGACTCAAGTGGCAACGCAACCTTCTCGACGCGATACTTTCGATAACGATGGCGCACCAGCTTGAGCCTGCCTTCCCGCTCCAGTGCGATTGCCTCCCGCTCCGCAACGAGACGCTCGTCTGCGGACATGATCCCTGCGGCGTCCAGCAGGTCTTCCCAACCACGCGTAAATGTCCGACTGGCCTGCTGCGCCCGCGCACCGCGGGCGGACTGCCACTGGCGATGCAGTTCGCGCAGCCAGGCCGGGGGCTTCATGCAAAGGCCTCCCGCAGACGATCACGATCCACACGCACCACCCAGTTCTGAATGTCGCTTACAGATCCGGTGGCATCATCATAAGTGCGCTCCACGCGGCACTGCACGACGGTATCCGCATGCTCAATCATGGTGGGAAGGCGGTCTTCCGGGAAGGCCATGACGAGTTGCAGACCGAAGTTCTGGGCGAGTTCCAGACAGTCATCGATGCGGTCGCCAGAGAGCTTGCTGAAGGCTTCATCCATGACCACGAGGCCCAAGGTCGGCGGGCCGTTGGGCGTGCTCACGTCATACACGCGATGGAACGCCGCAAGGGTGGCCACGAAGAAGGGCGCCTGATTTTCACCACCGCTTTGCTTCTTCGCACTCTTGTTCAGCGAGATGGCCGCGCCATCGCCCTTGCCCGTAGGCCGGGCTTCGATGTCCCAGTGATGGTAATAGCGGTAGTCCAGGGCACGCTGACCACGCTTGTCCTCGGGATTATCCGCCGCTTCGATGGCAGCCATGAGCTCCAACTTGGCCTTCTCCAGTTCCTCCCGCTTGGAATGGTTGAAGAGGGCGAGCTGCTCACCCGTCGGGATGCCACCGTCCACGAGTTCCCAGATGGCCGTGTGCGTGCGATCCTTCTGGCTGGTGATCTGGTAGCGCATGCCGCCGATGTCATGGGCCATCGCCTTGTTCAGCTCGCGCTTGGTGCGGTCGGCCTCATCCAGCTTTTCCTTCAGCACGTCCAGCACCTGATGCTGCAGACGCTCCTCCCACTCCTTCTGCGCCTGCGCGGCTTCTGCCTTGTAACGATCCAGCTCCTGCTCGGCAAGCTGGCGTAGACGTGAGGCGTAGCGCTCGTTGTCTTCTTCCTGCGCATCGAACGCCTCCGCGATATCCGGATGCGCCACGGCAAACTGCTGACGCTCGGCATCCCGCTGCCGTGTGGATTCCGCGGCGCGATTCGCCTCGTGATTGGCCACGACCATGGCGGTCTCGCGACGCTTCGTCCAGGAGCCCTTCTCGGACTTGGCGGCGGTGAGGCGAGAGGCGATGTCTGTCTCCAGCACGCCCGTAAGCTTGGCGCGGCTGGCATGCCTGCTGAGGTGAAGTGAATTCTCCTCCTCCTCCAGCGTGGCAATGCGCTCCCGCAGTTCCCGTTGCTGCAAATCCAGATGCCCAAGACGCTCTTCCAGACGGATGGCCCGCTCGGAGGCCCCCTTGAAAGCAGACTCAAGTTTGCGCAGCTTCTCCACCGTCGCCTCGCGCTCTGGTGTGGCCAGCAGGCGGATGGTCTCATCCAGCGTATGACTTTCCTTCTCCACCTCAGGCAGGCGGCGCAGAGCGGAACCCACATCCGGTGGTGTGGGGTGTATCAGACCATGAGTTTCCGCCTGATTGGCCCAGCCCTGCCAGTCGGAATGCTGGCGGCGCGCCACGGAGAGCTGCTCACGCACGGTGCGCAGTTCCGTCTCGCGCACCTCACGCATGCGACGCAGACCTTCCTCACCCAAGGTGAGTTCCTTCGCAGGAACGAGGCGAACACGGCGCGGCGGATCCTTCAGCCAGCCATCGCGGCTCAAGGCCCGCGTATGCTGGGTGAGGCCATGCGTGTGATCCACAGGCATGAGATCACCCAGGAGGCCATCCAGATAAACAGCAGCGCCCGCATGCTTCGTCTCCAGAAACTCGCGCACACTGCCTGTCTGCACGGCATTCTTGGCCGCCTTCGCGCGGACCTCTTCCGGATGAATGAGCGGCTCGCCCGGGCTGGGCGTGCGTTGCGCTTCTTCCCAGGCGGCGGCGAAGTCTTCCGGCAGGATGGCCTGCCTGTCCTGCGCAAGCAGGCTCTCCAGCAGTGGCCACCAGGCCTCCGCCTCGGCTTTCACCTCCACCACGCGCCCCAAGGCCGACACTTTCTGACCACGCGCACGCAGGGCATCCAGCAGTGGCGAAGGCGCTGACCGGCCCTCGCGATAATGTTCCAGATCGCGCTGCAGTTCACGCTCACGTGACTCCAGCCTTTCGACCTCGGCACGCAATTCGCGAAGGCGTTCCCGTGCAGTCTCCAGCAGCGCATCTCCCTGCCTGCCAAGACGTGCCACGGCATCAAGCCCCTTTGATTCATCATTACCACGAATCACGCCCAGCAGCTCATTCACCTCGCGCGGGACATCCACATGCAGAGACTCCGCAAGGCGCAGCCAGTTCTTCCAGTGCATGCCATGCGTCTGCAGGAACTGCGAGGCCGTCTTACGTGCCTCTCGCAGCTCAGTCAGTTCCTCCTTCAGCTTGCGCAGCTTCTCACGGTTCTCACTGAGTCGGGCGAGTTGAGAGTCGTTGCCCACCACGAGGCGCACTTCCGCAAGCTGGTCTTCCAGTTCATTGCGCTCGGCGATGGCATCCTCGCGATCGCGCACCTGCTGCGCGCTGTCTTCCGTGATCTTCCGCAAGGTCTGGCGGGCACCCTCCAGCTTCTCCAGCGCCTCTTCATGCTGCAGGGCATCCGCAAGGTGATACCACAAGGAAGACTCCCGGCGATGTGATGCTGCTGCGTCATGAAGCTGGCAGATGCGCCCCAGACGCTGATGCTGATCATGCATCTTCTCCAGGTGGAGCTTTGCGCGATTGTGCGCTTCCACGCTTGCCTTCACAGCCCGCACATCAGGGAGGGAAACTTCCAAGAGGTAGTCGCGAATGAATGCCTCAAAGTTGCTCTCCGGCTGGAATGCCATGGCCTTCGGCAGCGTCTTGTTCATCTGCTCCCGGTCAAAGTGCAGGCCGGTGCGCTGCCGCATCTCCTCCAAGTAGGTGCGCTGGTGCTCCCAGCAATCCCCTTCCAGGTCGCGCTTCAGATGCACGCGGAATTCTTCGTCAGACAGGAACTCCTCCTCGCCATGCAAATCCACGCGAAGGAAATCAGCCTTCTCCAATCGGCATGGCGCGCGGAACCAGCGAACACTGCCTTTCGCCGTGGGGCTATCATACTCAATACGCGCTCCCCAGGTCTGCCGTGGAATTTCGCCTTTGGCATTCGGGGGCGCCGCAAACTCCAGTCCCGCAAACGTCACGCCGCTCGACCTCAGGAAACGCTCGTTGCCATCGCGGCTGAGGGTATTGGTATCACAGAGACAGTAACCACGCAGCGTACGCCCGCTGCCCGCGCCGGCCGCCGCTTTGTTGAAGCGGCTGAGCTGTTCCCCAAGCATGACGAACTGGATGAGGTCCAACAGCGCGCTCTTGCCGGAACCATTCGCTCCAGTGATTAGCGAAAGGCCATTCACATCAATGAACTGACGATACCCATACCAGTTCACCGCCACGATGCGGCTCAGGGTGATGCGACGGGGTGAATTCATACTGCGGACGCACCTCCAGTCGAAGCTTCCTCACTTGTGGCCGCGGTTGGCGAGACCAGTTGAGCGCGCTCACCCCACTGTTCGATGGAATCAAAAGGTATCACACGCGCGAGCGAAGGCAGGACCTCGATGATGGTTTCACCAGGAGCCTCGGAATCATCCGGGCGACGAGTGCGGATAAGCCGGTGCCGCTTCAATTTGCCCAGCGCATCCTCCAGCTGTGTGCGCTCGGGACGTTCGATGTCTTCAAAATACACACGAAGCTTCTCGTACAACTCATCCAGCGTGAGCGTGACTGCGGAGCTGAGTCCACCCGTCTGCGCCTCATCCCACACACGCCAGAGGGTGAGCAGCATGAGGGTTTCATATTTGCTGAAGGAACCAAGAAGCTGGCAAGACTCCATGCGTGGCCGTGCCTGCAGCAGTGGCACTTCTTCATCAAGCACCAGTTCCAATCCCAACGGCGCAAGGTAATCGGCAAGCCGATGCTGATGCTCACGCGCCACCAGGAGAAGTTCGCGTCCGCTGCCGGTATCTCCCAGCAGCACCCCGTGACTCAGCAGGTCGGCAAGGATATCACGCATGGGTGCACGATCATCCACGGGCACATCGTGCCAGAAGCTGGGCCACAGGGGATCCGTTCGCTCAATCGTCATGAAGTTCTTGTCAGGGTAAAGCGGTCCACCTTCCACTCGAGTTGTTCATCGCGCACCACCTTCTCGGGTTGCATGCCGGACTTCTGACGCTCGCTCGCGATCTTCCAGCGCACCATGCGCCCTTGCTCATCCTGCGCGTGGTCGTAGGCCACCGTCGCCAGCAGGTCCAGCAGTTCATCCGTGCTGCTGACGCGGAAGGCATCGGTGCCGGCAGAAGCCTTCTTGCCCGGCAGCATCTTCGATACCAGACGCGCCGCTCGCATGGGTGTGAGAGCAAGACGTTGCCGCTGGCGCATGGCTTCCAGCGCGGAGGCTTCATCTTCGGGAGTGGCGCGGCCAGCGTTGAATTTGAGATCCACCGGTGGACGGCGGTTTCTTCCTTTCCACAAGGCGCCAGTGCCGAAGAAGAGCTTCACCTCCGGACACAGCGGCTTGAAGTCCGCGGGCATGTTCGACAGGTCGCGGAAATGCGTGCCATTGTGGGCAGCATTGATCGCTTCGCAATAAGCCTTCACCAGTTCCGGCCGCCTGCCGCGTACTTCGGTCTGGTAACGGTAGCGCTGCTGGGACAGGCGATTGAAAGCCGCCATCCGCTCATCGATGGCGCGCGCGATGTCGCCCAGACCACCAAGACTGCGCTCCAGTGTGGCCAATACCTGCCGGGCACGCAACACGGACTCCGGCGCATCGTATCCAAAATGCTCGCGTATCCCCTCTGCAAGCCGCTCACGCACGAGAGGATCATCCTGCTGCGCCGCCACGAGGGCTCTTGCAGAACGCAATCGTGAAAGCAAACCACCCTTGCTCAACACATCGTAACAAACCATGTGCTGCCCCTGGGCAAAGTCGAGGTAGAAGAGCTTCAACGTTTGCGCGGGGGAATCCGACTGGCGTTGCTGGGCTTCGAATCCTGCAATCAGCTTCTCCACCGAGTAGAGCTGATTCACCGCGAGGTCGAGCCGTTGACTGAGATCATTAATTGTCGCGCGCAGTGAGTCGCCGGTATGCGCATCCGCATCCAGCACCTGGGGTCGCTCGAGTGTTTCGCAAACCCCACGCAAGGTATCCGCAAAGGTACGCAACTCGGCGATTTCATCCTCCGCCAGCGCCCGCAGCATACCCATGAGCAAGCGCAGGCCGGGCGTCACGATGATGCGGCGATCCTGCAGGCCCAGTGTCTGCTCCTCCAGCCAGCCGGCCGCGAGCAGGCGGTTCATGAACATGCCGGCCCTCTGGCCCACATCTCGGAGGAGGGCACCCTCGTCATCCGCAAGCGAGACCTGTGGATGGCTCACCAGCACTTCACGGATGATCTGTCGCGCCTCATTGAAAGGCAATCTGCCCGCCAATCCGGCCTCCTCGATCAAGCGCTGGGCACAGTCCACCGACACCGGCGCTGAGGGACGGGTCAGCGGCCGGAAAAAGTCCGCCGACACCGTGCGCGCGAGTCGTTCGCTGAGAGAGGCATCCTGCACCCGCCTTCCATACTCGGGCTGGGACGGGGTTCAACTCAACTCGGCAAATGATACAAAGAGCCAGTTGCTAACTTTCCTTGGGCAACTCGTGAATCGCCCGCCGAATCTCCTTCGGTATCGGTCGTTTACCAAGGAGAGCCACGATGTCACGGCGCATGAAGTCAGCATGGTGCAGATTCTCCCGGCGGAACGTCCCGACATGTGGCGCTTCAAAACGGTCAGGGTGCCCCATGGGGAGCTGGTGACGGTTGATATACTTGCACAAGGATTGCCGATCCGATTCATACCCACTTGTCCAGAAGGCAAAGCCATCCTGGTGGCAGCGATGGTTCATTGCGAAGAGTCCATCCAGCACGCCGGCAAAGATTTCCTTCGGAGCAACACTCAGGGATCGTTCTTCGGAGGACATTTCTTCAAGGATAGCCTGCTCGTCTTTGAGCATGAGATAGATGAGTGTGGTGCAGCAAACACGGAAGATTTCAGGCTCCTCACTTTCGGCGCCACCGCAGTGATCGATCCTGCAGCTGAGCCTCCACAGCCGCTTGTGGTCAGCTGTGCACGACCATTCTCGCATGCGTTCCTCCGCGCGACCCAGGATCGGGACAAGGTGCCAGCAGTTTGCCCACCTCGGCATCTCATGTCCATTGAAGTACATCGTCCACGGAAATTCGCTATCGGGGTACTGCTCGGGGGACATCTTGTTTCATTTTGATTTGGGCGCGGTGTGACTCGCTGGAAGTTTTACCTTCCCATGCGGCACGCTCACGTTCGGGTTGCCGCGCGCTAGATAGCGCCAGGGATGATTCACCGCCTTGCTGATGCCTACACGAATATCCTCCGCCACATCGTGCGCATGACCGGTCTTGGGAATGCGCAACCCCACGCCCGGTGGCCGACCTCGTCCTGCCATGGGGGTACAATGGTCAGCACCGGTGATGCCCATTGCGAGAGCAAGTTTCCCGGGGCCACTGCACAGTTCAATGACTTTCTCACGACCACGACGCTTCTGCATTTCCTTAATCCCGCTCACCGGCTCCAGGGCGCGGATGAGAATGAGTCCATCGCGTGGACCTCCCTTGACCAGCAGGTTGAAGAGCCAGTACATGCCATAGTTGAAGTACACATAAGCCGCGCCCGGGGGGTTACTCAGCACAAACTGCCGCGCGCTTGGACGGCTTACGACGTGACTGGCTTCATCATGCTCCACACCATACGCCTCCGTCTCCACGATGATGCCGCTGCACCCGTGCCACACGAGCTCCACACCCACCAGCTCTCGCGCCACGGTGAGCACATCACGTTGGAAAAAGTCGCGGCCGAGCATCTTCTTGACTTTGAACTTCCCGGACGGAAATGCAAACACCACAGCTTATGGAGACCACCCTCCAGCGAAAGTCATTTGCCGCCTGGACCTTCCTGGCGGCACTGATGGGCGTCTGGAGCAGCCATCTGCTTGCGGAGGAAATGCCGCCCCTCGTTGAGGAGTCTGGCCCGCCTGGCAGATATGCCATTCAGCGCAAGATCGTGTCGGAGGCGTGGGAATTCCGCATCATCGAAACGGAGGGTGCAAAGTCGGTCTCACCCTCCATCGCCACCTCGTCCTATCCCATTGCAAAAAATAGCCATATCTTCGCATGGGGTCCCGGTCGAAAGGCGCTGATAGCCATCACCAACCAGGGAAAGTTTTTTGACTGCACTCTTTGGGCACTCGCTCCTGACGGACGCAGATTCACGGCGAGCGAGTTCGCACCCGAACTCGATAAAGCAGCGGTGCGCGCGCTGCAGACTGCGCGACCGGACGAAAAGAATGTCGAGATACTTAACAAGAGCATGCGCATCGTTCAAGCAACTGACGCTGGCGCCCAAAGCATGATCCGGTTCGGACTGCTTGCCGACAGCGACGAGTATGTCATCGAGTTCATTGTGGACATGCAATTCGCTGCCCCCGCCTTTGCATTATCCGGCGCGCAAGTAAGGGACACTCGCGACAAAATCGTGCGTGCATTCAATCGAAAACAAACAGCCTCTCTTCTGGTCGACACGCCGTAGCCTACGGGAGTTTTTGAAAGTTCCGTCTGCCTTTTACGTGTCCTGCTGGCACGATTGCCACGTTCTTCCTATGAAACGCTTTCTCGCCCTTGTCTCCCTTTTTGCCGTCACCACCATGCTCGCTGCTGATTCCAAAACCATTCTCGACATCCCGCTCAAAGACATCGACGGCAAGGACACTTCGCTGAAGGCCCACCAAGGCAAGGTGCTGCTGGTGGTGAACGTGGCCTCGCAGTGCGGCCTGACACCGCAGTATCAGGGGCTGCAAGGACTCTACGAACAATACAAGGACAAGGGCCTGGTGGTGCTCGGCTTCCCCTGCAACGACTTCGGTGCACAGGAGCCGGGTTCCAATGAAGAGATCAAATCCTTCTGCAGCACAAACTACAAGGTGACCTTTCCCATGTTCGACAAGATCCATGTGAAGGGGTCCGAGCAGCACCCGCTCTATACCGCGCTGACCGGCAAGGATGGCGCATTCCCCGGTGATGTAGGCTGGAACTTCGGCAAGTTTCTCATCGGCAAGGACGGCAAGCCCCTGCAGCGCTTCGAGCCGGATGTGGAGCCCACGGATGCCGGACTGCTGAAGGCGATTGAAGAAGCGCTGGCAGCAAAATAGCCGCCGTGCTCAACTCGTCCGCGCCGCGCCGCGACTGTACAAGGGTCTGTGCGGGTCACTCACAGCTTCCGCTTCTCAATCACCCGCGTATCCAGCACCTCGCCGCGCAGGTTCTTGAACTGCGCGGTCATGCTGGACGCCCCCTTCTTGAAGGTGAGCAGCAGGTAGTTGTCCTCACTTTTGAAGAACTGTGCCTTCGCATCCTTGTAGGGTGAACCATCGCCTTTCAGGCAGGTGTTGAAACAGGGTAATCCGCCATCCAGTTCGGCACGCTCGGCGAAATAGCCGAAGCCGGTGATGAGAGCACTGCCTTTGCGAAACTGCTCGTGCCAGATGCCTTTCGTCGCACCAGCCAGCGAGGACTGCTTCTCATTGATGAGGCTGAACACATATCCTTGCGTGCTCTTGCCTATCAAATCGCGGAACCAGACAAACTGCTCCGACTGCGCATCAATGGGATGGCAGGTCTGCCAGGTATTCCCAATGTCTGAGATGTGCTGGATGTCCGTGGCGATGAAGCGTGCGTCGAACTCGGGAATATCGAAGTGCCACTTCCATTCGTCGCTCGGCAGCACAAAGAACTCACGATACGCGGAGGCAGACACATCATAGACCGGCTCAGGCGGTGGCTTGGGGCCGCGAGGTTTTGCCTCCTTGTCATGATTCCCCAGGATGGGCATAAAGGGCGTGCTTCGAAAAAGCTCCGGCTCGCTGTCGATGAGCGCGGCGAAGGCCTTTACCCCCTCCCTCCCCTTCTCGTGCAAGCTGGGCACATTGTCTCCCGCAGTAATAAGCAGGTGCACATCATCCTTCTTCAAGGCACTGAGGTCCCTTCCCGGTGCATACCCCCAGTCACCGACGATGGCCACTCGCAACTCCTCCACCGGAAATCCCTTGAAAGTGGCATCCTTGGTCGCGTGCTCACCACTGCCCACGGAGTAGTGCCACACGACATCCTTCTCCGGAATCGCGATCTCCACGTGATGCCACGTCGCCAGACCTTCTGCCGTGGCCACGCGATCATACTTCGCACTGAGTCCATAGTTCACCACGGATGGAGTCGGCTTCGCCGTTTCCCAATTCACCACGATGCTCGAGGGATCATTCGTCTGATGCGTGAGCCACACGCGCTCGACCTGGGCGTAGGCAGGAGAAAGACACGCGCCGAAAACAGCGAGGCAAGCAATGAACTTTGCGGGCATGCCAGAGAACTGCCCATCACACACGGTTCTATCTTTCCCGAACCACGTTTAGATGCGGCGGCTCATCCAGTTCAGCTCCAGAGTACAAATCCGCGAGTGGAAGATCGATGCCAAGCGCGGAGAGCCGCACTGTGGAGTCAAGGCCAGACGCTTCCGTGAGCCGCCACGTGCCATCCTCCTGGCGTTCGAAGTGTTCCACATGCGCTGTGCCTTGATTGATCAACAGATAGGCCTGTAGCGAAGCGATACGACGGTACTGTTCCGCCTTGGTCCCGCGATCGTAGGCCTCAGTGGAATCGGAAAGAACCTCGAAGAGCATGGTGGGATTTACTGCCGTTTCCCGCTGTTGATCATCCGGGTCGTACTCCATCTTGCTACAAAATACACTGGCATCTGGGTAAGTGCGGAGGCCCGTCGCAGCAATCTTGATCCTCTGGTCGCTGTTATAGGGAGAGCGGTGACCGCCCTTGAGGCGCCCGTATAGCTCCCCTTGCAAATTGGTGCCAATCCGTGCGTGACGCGTGGTACTCCCGGCCATGGCAAAGATCTCGCCTTGGTAGTATTCACTCTTGTGGTCGGCAGCACGCTCCCGCGCATAGTATTCCTGCGGGGTGACATAGGGAGACGTCTGCGGCAAGACCATACCCTACGATGGCCGATCGCCTGAGAAGGTCAATTCACGACTTTCCCCTGTCCATCTGCCCGGAACTTTGCTTGCATGCCATGTCATGCCCAGCGGCCTGATTCCGTTCCGTGTCATCACTATCGCCTTGGGCGTGACATTCCCCGCCACCATGTTGCCCGCCCAATCGCCCGTCCCCATCACCAATGCCGAGCGCTGGCTGAGTGCCGTGAAAACTCCTGAGTTCACCGCGCCAGCCACCAAGGAAGACTGGGACAAGCAGCGAACGGAGATACGTGCGACGCTGCAATCGCTGCTGGGCACCTTCCCTCCCCGGCCCGCTGTTCCCGAAGTCACCACGATCTCGCGCGAGGAAAAGGATGGCTACGTCCTGGAGAAGTTCCGCTTCGAAAATGGACTCGGCATGACGGTACCGGGCTATCTCTTTCTTCCCTCCGCTCCCGCAGCCTCCGGGAAGAAATCACCCGCCATCCTCTACTGCCACTGGCATGGTGGGCAGTACGACATCGGGAAGGAGGAGCTGCTCCAGACGAATGCCACGCCTGTGGCTGCGGGTCCTGCTCTGGCAACACTCGGGTATGTGGTGCTGGGGATCGACGCCTGCTGCTTTGGTGAACGCAATGGCGAAGGTCCCGGTGGCCCGACGGAGAAGGGCTCTGCTGGAGAAATGACGGCAGCCAAATTCCAGCTCTGGGCGGGACGCACGCTGTGGGGCGTCATGGTTCGCGATGATCTCATGGCGCTGGACTACCTCTGCTCCCGCCCGGAGGTGGATGCCTCACGCATGGGTGTCACCGGCATCAGCATGGGCAGCACGCGGAGCTGGTGGATCATGGCGCTCGACGATCGCCCGCGCGCCGCAGTGAACGTGGCGTGCATGACCCGCTATCAAGACCTCATACAGGCACAAAATCTAAAAGCCCACGGCATCTACTACTTCGTGCCGGGCATGCTCCAGCACTTCGACAGCGAAGCGGTCATTGCACTCGCTGCACCGCGTCCCATGCTCTTCATGACAGGCGATCAAGATACAGGTTCACCAGTGAGTGGGATCAAGGCCATCGTGGAAAGGGTAAAACCAATCTACCAACTCCACGGAGCGCCAGGCCACTTTGAAAACGTCATCTATCCCGGTGTGGGGCACGTGTACCTGCCGGAGATGTGGGAGCGCACGGTGAAGTGGATGGACCTGCACGTGAAGTCGCAGCCCTGAGCACGCACATTTTCACCCATCCTCTGATAAATGCTGCCGCCAGCCGGGGTTTAGCTTCAGCCTCACCAACAACGTCACGCCGCTCTCTCCCATGCCCTGGCCACAGAATTACGACCCCTTCAACAACGCCGCCATCTCTACCCTCGTGGCGGCCATACCGGTCGGCGTGCTCATGGGGCTCATTGCATCCGGGAAACTCCGCGTGCATCTCGCCGCGTGTCTGGCTCTGGTGATCGCCCTCGCAATTGCCACCTTCGCATTTCACATGCCAGCCTCTGCAGCCTTCGGCGCGGCAGGTTATGGCGTGGCCTTCGGCCTGCTGCCGGTGGGGTGGATGATTCTGAATCTCCTTTTCCTCTACAACATGACGGTGGAGAAAGGATGGTTCGATGCGCTGCGCCACAGCTTCACCCAGCTCGCACCGGATCCCCGCATCCAACTCTTGCTGGTGGCGTTTTGCTTCGGCTCTTTTTTTGAGGGCATCGCGGGCTTTGGCGCGCCAGTCGCGGTAACCGCTGCGTTGCTCATCCAGCTTGGGTTCAAGCCACTCGAAGCGTGCTGCCTCTCCCTCATTGCAAACACCGCACCGGTCGCCTTCGGTTCACTGGGCATTCCCATCATCACGCTGAATCAGGTCACGGGTCTCGGTGAGCTGACGCTGTCCCAGATGGCAGGCCGGCAACTTCCCTTCTTCTCCGCCATCATTCCCACCTGGATCATTGTGGCGTATTCCGGATGGCGCGGCATGAAGGAAGTCTGGCCCGCGGCAGTCACTGCGGGCCTGAGCTTTGCGGTGATGCAGTTCCTCATTTCGAACTTCCACGGTCCCATGCTCGTGGACATCGGCTCGGCCCTCTTTGCCACGCTGGCAATGGTGGTGCTGCTGAGAATCTGGAAGCCCAAGATCAGCGCCCAACCCGCGCTCGCCACCGCTGGGGCAGGAATGCCCAACGACTCCATCACCGCAGATCCTGACACCTCCACCCAGCCTCACGAGCGCCCTTTGAAGCGCGCGTGGCTGCCGTGGATCATTCTCGTGAGCATCGTCTTTGTATGGAGCCAGAAGGGGACAAAGACTTGGCTCGACGGCGTCTTCACACGCGACTTCCCTGTGGCAGGCCTGCATGAAGCGGTGGTGCGCACGCCACCCGTGATTCCCCCGGATGTGGTGGCCAAGCCGGAGAAGGCCATCTATACGCTCAACCTGCTCTCCACCACCGGTACCGGCATTCTGCTCGCAGCAATCATCGCCGGCGCGGTCATGGGCTTTGGACCCGGACGCATGTTTCAGATCTGGTTGCGCACGCTGGTGAAGATCCGACTCTCCTTGATCACCATCGCCGCCATGCTTGCACTCGGATTCGTGACGAAGTATTCCGGCGCCGATGCCACCCTCGGCCTGGCTCTGGCAAAGACGGGATGGCTCTATCCCTTCTTCGGCACACTTCTGGGTTGGCTCGGCGTGGCGCTCACCGGTTCGGATACCGCATCGAATGTACTCTTCGGTTCTCTCCAAACACTCACTGCGCAACAGGTAGGCGTGAGTCCCGTGCTCATGGCCAGTGCGAACAGCGTGGGCGGCGTGATGGGCAAGATGGTGGACGCGCAGAGCATCGTGGTTGCCAGTACCGCAGCGAACGTGTTTGGTCAGGAGAGCGCGATCCTTCGCCGCGTGTTCTGGCACAGCATCATTCTCGCATCGCTCGTCGGTGTGCTCGTATTCCTCCAGGCATATGTGTGGCCCTTCACCCTGATGGTGGTGAAACCAGCCGGCTGAGTTTCTGGTGCCTACAGTGCATTCCGCCCATCCTGCCGCCCTGCGGTGTGCAGGATGCACACGGGCTAGGCAAAAAGTTTACATCACGGTATGGCCCTCCTGAGCCCACTGTGAAATGGACGCGCTGTAACATGCTTCACGATTTGAGGGTATTACACTGTTAATTCAGATTTCCTGATTTTCCCCTCAACCGCAACACCTCCCACATGGCACGCGCCCTGCACCTGATAGCGGCGCACCAGCGGGCTTCCCTCGCTGGAACCCCGACAAAGAACGGAGCACTGCCATGAACTCCCCCGTCATCACCTCCACCAACAACCCCATCCTCAAGCTCCCAAAAGGCGACTTCACCCGCGTACCTCTCTCGGTGCGTTTGGTGCAGAGCGGCACCCTGACCTCAGGTGCCAGCCTGGTGAGCAGTTTGAACGCCCCTCGCGAGTCCAGTCCACCACGATTTTCGTGGCGTTGATGCCGCGACTCGCCCGCGTTCATCGCGCCGACGCCCCGGTTACGCAGGGCGCGCGCAAGCCGGGCGGGAGACTTCTATCTGCATGGACCCACCCTTCCCATGCCGAAGTTCTCCCGCCCGGCGCCTATTTTCAATCAAGCGAACAAGCGCTGCGAAAGGCCTCTTCGGAGGCCTTTTATTGTTATCCAGGAATCAACCTGCGGAAGCCGTGAGTTAACACCACACCGAGGAAGAAAACGTTTCTCGGAATGACGCCTGCCACCACATAGCTCACTGGGGTGCGGCAATTCTGATCCGCGGCACGTGAAGCTATTTCACGCAGCACACGAGTGCTTCGTGGCCATTCGCAAATACCCGAGATCCATTCCGCAGGAATGCCCTTCTCACCACACTCCGATCCGGCAAGAGCTCCAGCGATCGTAGCAACGGTGTCTGTATCACCACCACATGCGATCACTTCTTGAAGCGTCGCACGAAAATCACCGCGATGCCGCAGCCACGCGTAGAGCGCCACGGGCACCGTCCGGTAGATGTATCCACTCACCTCACGTTTGCGTTTGCCGCTGAGCACTTCTGAAAAAGCGACCACTGAAGAGCCACGTGCCAGCTCTGCGCGCAGCAAGGCCATGGCGCGTTGCCATTCTTCATCAGAGGAAAGCGTCTGCCAGGTATGGATCAGAGCGTCATCGCTGGCGGCACCACGAATCACCGCAGCGGCGCCCAATGCGACTGCCAGCGCGCCTGTGTTGGCCTTGGGATCTCGATGTGTCATGCACGTGGATGCTTCCACGAACGCGCGGATCTTTGTTTCATCCTCCGCAAAGCGCGCTCCAATGACAGCGCTTCGCATTGCTGGGCCGTTTCCCGCAGACCACACACCACTCTTCGCAGGATTCCATCCCAACCAGAGCTTCACGATGGATCGCGCCGTGGCCAGGCCCACGCCGGCAGGCAACGCGAGAAGCCACCAACGCAGTCGCCTCGCGAGGGCGCGGCGAAAGACTGCAACGTCATTGCCAGCCTCCAGGAGTGACTGCGCGGTGAAGAAGACATGCTCCGTGTCATCACTGACCATGCCGCGACCAAAGAGAAAGCGATGTTGCAAGGCACCTGGCCAGCGACGCGCAATGCGATTCGCCGACATGCCCTCGGCTGGCAGGCCCAGTGCATCTCCCACTGCAGCACCGAGAATCAGGCCGGTGATGCGGTCACCCATGCTGCTGTCATCCCTCACGGCCATAGGACGCAATCAGCTCAATCTTGCCAATGATGTGATCATTGAACTCCTCCAGATCCTCCGCCGGCACCCAGAGTTCCTCATGCTCTGCGCCACCGACAATCTGCCTGGGGAAGCGTGAGCCGTAGCCTTCATCCACAGCAAAGCGCAGCACGTGCCCAGCACCGCTCGCGGGCACATTCCAATCACGCGCAATCTGCCGCGCATAGGCCTCGTTGCACACGGGATAGAAGATGGGCTGATCTGGCAACCGTGGCGGAAAGCGCCGCCAACCGCTGTAAGCAATCAGCTTCAACTCCTCCGGCCCGACGGGTCGGTAGAGGGTAATGGTGGAAGAGGTCATGACGATGTCTGCAAAAGGGTTGTCTTGAAGGCGGTGAGCACCTCACCAGTGGAGGTGGTGTCATAGATGGCGAACACGAGGCGCGGGAAGACATTTGCGAAGGCTGCACCTTCGCGGACGAGATCTGCAAAAACGCTGGCCACCATGCTCGGGTCGTTGCGGAACACGCCACAGCCCCACGCCCCGAGCACAAAAGTCTTCACACCACGCGAGGCCGCGAGCTGTAGCACGCGTTCCGCCCGCCGCTGCAGGGTGGGTTCCACCAGCGGCAGTTCATCCGGCCGGTTCTTGGCTACGGCGCCCGCGTTCGGTGCAGGAGCAGTGATGACCGAAGCCAGCACCGGCACATCGAGGAGCGAGCCTTCATCATCACGGAAGAAGGGCACCTCAGGGGACCAGATCATCCAGTCCGTGTAGAGGCTCGATCGGCAGGCACGATTAGCCTCATAGTACTGCGGCACCGAAGTCAGGCTGGGATACAGCGCGGAAGATCGCGCGAGCGACTCTTCTTGTGCCTGGGACCCGCCCAGGAAGCCACCACCGGCATTCTTCGCGCTGGCGAAGTTCAGGCACGCCAGGCCAGGCGCGTCCTCACCCTGCAGGCGGATGAGCGCCTGCAGCGTGGACTCCGAAGTCACCTCGATGACGCCTTTCACTTCGCTCGTTCGCGCGACTTCCAGAGTTTCCTCCGGGGCAATGCCCACCGTATCGCGCACCGATCTGCTGACGGACACGGCAAGGTCCACGCTCTTCCCGCTGCTACTGGTATATCCACCTTGTTCAATGAGGCGGAGTGTTTCTTCTGCCAGCGAAGCCCTCGCTGACCGTTTGGTAATCATGACAATGAAGTTTGAGAATTAGTTGAGTAGTGGCAGCGGCTCTCGACTTGCGACCCAGTCTGCCGGGATGCCTTCACGCCCGACCGCAAGGGCAACGATGGCGCAGGTTGTGTCTCGATCACCCAGTCCACTGACGGTGGACCATAGTGCCGATGGGAAACTGTCGAGATGCCTCGCGGCACACCAAAGGGAGAAGGGAACAGTATCCTGTGAGATGACCTTCTCACCACTGCCGAGCATCTGGGCAATCACCGCAGGCGAGCGACTGAATGGGATGTTCAGTGCACGTCGCAAGGCTGTGTGCGTATCTCCGGGTGTGAGGTGTTCGAGAACGAACTCCAGCAGTCCGCGAGATTCCGCCCGGGCCCCATGCTGGACCGCATACATCGCCGCAAGTGCCACGGCCACCGCACCCGCCTGCCCTTCTTCATGAGCATGCGTTACCGCGGCCGAGCGTTTCGCCTGTTCGACCACCGCTGCCACGCCTTCCTTTGCGAAATAGGCTCCCACCGGTGCGGCGCGCATGGCGCCGCCATTGCCCATGGAGCCCATGCCATCGAAGGCTTCACCTGCCGCCTGCTCCCAGGGAACACCTTCGCCAATGGCGCGGAGAATGCGATGCGCAGTGCCGCCATAACCGCGAAACGGATCCGCGGCATAGCGGTGCGCGAAGGCCGCGGCGAGCGCATCCTGTTGAATGATGCCGTATTGCTGCAGTACCTCCACGATGGAGATGGACATGATCGTGTCATCCGTGAAAAACCACGGCGGCGGCGGAATCTGACGCGTCTCCAGGCGCAAAGACATCACCTCATCAGAGGTGAAGCACTGCTCGCCAAATCCATCTCCCACGGAAAGCCCTTCTAATGCAAGGCATGCGCGCTGGAGCTTCTCGTTGTGACTATTCATCAGGCACTCCCCGATTCTTGTTCTTCCTTCAACTTCTCACGCACCTCCATGAGGATGATGCCGAGCATGTTCTTTCCGGTGCCATCGCCACCATCCGCCCAGCAGGAGTCGTTCGCGGTGTGTTCCACGAGCGCTGCATCACACGTACTGAGCAGCAGGGCTTTGAGTTCCTTGTTCTGGGTGAACTTGGTCATCACCGCCTCGCGCATGATGTCGTCCTTCACGGCATCCCAGTCCTTGCGGAGCGGCCGTTTCCGGGAACGTCCCATGCGGGCCACTACCATGGGCGACTCCACCATACGCAATTCCTCCTCGTGCTCTGTTCCGGCAAACTTCTGGGCCTGGAAATAGTGCTCCGAGGTGCGCCACGTCTTCCCCTTCAAGAAAAGACGATGCGCGGAGAAGTTGGAGAAGGGACCATACTCGCCCTTCGTGCTGTAAAACTGGATCACGTTCCCGCTCATGCAAGCCTGTTTCTACAGGGCGAAATGGAAGCCGCCCTTCTTGAGTTTTTCATACCGTCGCGCATCGAACTTCCACAGGGCCGCGGCGCGATGCGCGACATCCTGCTGCACTTCACCGGTGTCGATGAGCAGGTTCATGCTCAGGATCTTTTTCCGGAAGTTGCGTTTATCGAGGGTCTGGCCAAGGACGGCCTCATAGACCTGTTGCAGTTGGGTGAGGGTGAATTGCGGTGGCAGCAGTTCGAAGCCCACCGGTTCATGCTGCATCTTCAGGCGGAGACGGTGCAGGGCCGTTTCGAGGATGAGCTTGTGGTCGAAGGCCAGGGAAGGCACATCTTCCACGGAGAACCACGCGGCATCCTTCGCATCCGTATCCGCCTTCGGAGGGTGGCTCAGGAAGGGCACCAGGGCGTAGTACGCCACGCTCACCACATGCTCACGCGGGTCGCGCTTCGGATCGCTGAAGGTCTTGAACTGCTCCAGGTACACCTGTTTCAGTCCGGTCTCCTCCTCCAGTTCGCGACGCGCGGCCACATCCGTGCTCTCGCCCACCTTCACAAAGCCACCCGGCAGCGCCCACCGCCCTTCGAAAGGTGGCAACCCGCGCTGGATGAGCAGCACGCGCAGCTCATGCTCCTCGGATGCGAACCCGAAGATCACGCAGTCCACCGTGAGGGCAGGGCGCGCGTATTTATAGGCGAAGGACATGGTGTCACTTTAACACCATGCTTCGTGTCAGATCAACACTAATATTGAGGACTGTTATTTCACCTCGGCTATCAGGGCACACACGCGGTCCACTTCTGCCTCGGTATTGTAGAAGTGCGGGCTGAAGCGCAGGTGAGCTCTGCAGGCCCGATTGTGCCGTAGGGAGATAGTCACGTGGTGCTTTGCGAGGTGGTCGAAGACCTGCTCCAGCGAGGCGCCACCGTCACGTGTCGCGGTGGTAATGCTGCTGGCATGTTCTCCTCCCGTGGGCGGCAGCACCTGGAAACCGAGCGCTTTCAGCTTCGATACGAGATGGGCCTTCAGCTTCAGCAGGCGCGCCGCGACATTTTCGATGCCCAGTTCCACCAGCAGGTCCAGGGCTCCGCGCATGCCGTAGATGCCAATCGCATTCGGCACACCGGGTTCATAGCGCCGACCACCTTTCTCAAATTCCACCTGATCCTGTGTGATGAAGTTCGGTGACTTCACATTCCACGCGCCGATGAGCGAGGGTCGCAGCACGTCATGCAGCGACTCACGCACATAGAAGATGCCCGCCGCCATGGGGCCGAGCATCCACTTGTGCGCATCCGCGCTGAGGAAGTCCACGTGCTCCACACTGGTGGGAAAGGCGCCCACGGTCTGGATGGCATCCAGGCAGAAGTAGATGCCGCGGCTGCGCACCATCTTGCCGATGGCATCCACATCGATGCGATACCCGGTGAAAAAGTGACACGAGGCCAGCGCCACCATCTTGGTCTTCGGTGTCAACGCTCGCTCCACCACTTCCGGGGTGATATGCCCGGGCACTTCCGGCTCGATGAACTTCAGCACGACGCCACGACGTTGCAGATCCATCCAGGGGTACACATTCGCGGGATAATCATCGTGATAACACACGATCTCGTCACCGGCCTCCCACGGCAACCCATTGGCCACGAGGCTGAGTCCGAGGGACGTCGGCCCCAGCAGAGCAATCTCACTGGCCTGCGCGCCGATGAGCTTCGCCGCCACCACGCGCGTCTCATTGAGGTGCCTCCAGATATCGAGATTCTCCTGCCCGCGCACGGCACAGACCTCAAGATAATCCTGCATGGCCTTCACCGAGCGCTGCGGCAGGATGCACACGCCCCCGTGCGCCATGAAGATGGTGTCGCGCGCCACGGGGAATTCGGAAGTGCGCAGGGATTCGTCGGAGATGATGTCGTCAATGGTCATGCCTCAAGGTGGTTCGCGGTGAAACCGATACATCAATGTACGCGCGGCGAAGTCATCTGCGGCAGCTTTATGTGAAGCGGAAGAACAGGCGTTGAACAGGCGGTTGCGATGGCCACTCTCCCCCAAAAGCACAAAAGGCGTCGTGTTTGCCGATTTGGAGTCAGACGTTGCTCAAAGGTGGCCCGTTGCATGCTTGGTGGACAGATGGACTTCAAAAAACATCCCCCTAATGCCCCTCATCTTCCACGCCCTGCGGCGTGTGCCGGTGCGTTCGTCCCTGGCGCTGGCACTGCTCCTGCATCTTCACACGGCGCTTCTGCCGGCTGCCACACTCGTCTGGGATTCGGACGGCACTGCAGGCGGCACCACCGGTGGCGCGGGCACCTGGAATACCTCAGCCCAGCTCTGGAACAATACCGGCACCATGACCGCATGGGACAACGCGGCCGGCAACATCGCCTCCTTCGGCGGTACGGCAGGCGCCGTGACTCTGGGAGGGCCAATCACGACCACGGGATTGACGTTCACCTCCTCGGGCTACACCATCACCACGGAGGAGGCGAACCCCTACATACTGAGCTTGGGTGGCTTGATCAACGTGACCACAGCGGGCCACTCCGCGACCATTGCATCGGACATGGCCTTCACGCTGGCCTCGGGCGTCGCTGGCGCAGGGAACACGACTCTTGCTGCTGACTACGACATCAACGGCGGTGGCTTCAGCTTTGGCAAATCCGGCACAGGTACGCTTACGATGGCCTCCAATCTCACGAACGGCGGTGGCCTGACCGTGAGCGGCGGCGTGATGAATCTCTCGGGCAGCTACACGCTCAACACCTATGGCGCAGGTCTAACCGTCAGTGGTGGCACCTTCAACGTCAGCGGCACCTTGGGCAGTGCATCCGTGGCCCTGGGCCAGTCCGCATTTTCCGGCAACAGCGTCACGAACTTCTCCGGCACGGCCTACATCTCCGGGGCGTCTTCCACCTTCCGCGTGGGTGAAGCAACCAATGCAACGGTGAATATCACGGCCGGCACGGTCACCTTGGGAGCTTCTTCCGGGGGGCTCGTGCTGGGTCGCAGCGCTGCCACGGCACAGGGATTCATGAATATCTCCGGCGGCTCACTCGTGCTCTCCGGAAATGGGAACCTCGTCCGCATCGGCGCAGGATACACTAATGCCGAGAACAGCGGTGCAAGCGTGCTGACCATTTCCGGCACAGGACACTTCAATGCCGGCACGACCACCGGCACCATTCAACTCGGCTCGGGTCTCGCAGGAAACACCAACAGCACCGGCACCATTCATCTCAATGGCGGCACGCTCTCCACCCTGCGGACCATCATGGGAGGCACGGTGGGCGCTTCCATTTTCAACTTCAACGGTGGCACGCTGAAGGCCACAGGCACCACGATGACACTGGCCACAAGCCTCACCACGGTCAATGTGCGTGATGGTGGCGGCATCATTGATACCAACACGTTCAATGTCTCCATTTTAAAGGGCCTCACCCATTCCTCGATTGGAGGAGATGCCGCCACGGACGGAGGCATCACCAAAAGCGGTGCCGGCGTGCTCACCTTCGGCGGTACGGAGGCGAATACGTATACCGGCGTCACCCGTGTGTATGGAGGAGAATTGGCCCTTTCCAAGACAGCGGGTGTGAATGCCATCGCTGGAGACATCACCATTGGCGATGGCACTGCCACGGCACTGTTGCGTTTGGTCAATGCGGACCAGATTGCCAATACCAGCGTCATCACCTTACAGGGACTGGATGCGAATGCCGGCGTGTTCCGTCTCAACGGTAGAAACGAAACCGTCGGCGGTCTCGTGAGCGTGAACGGTGAGGGCATTGTGGAGAACGAGAGTACCACAAACGCAGTGCTCACCTTGAACAACACCGGCACGCAGAGCTACAGCGGCATCCTGCGGAATGGATCACTCAGCGGTGTCCTCTCACTGATCAAAGCCGGCACCGGCACGCAGATCCTCGCCAGCGCCACCACCTACACCGGCATCACCACGATCAACGCAGGCACGTTGAAGTTCGGCGTGAACAATGCGCTGAACGCCACCACTCCCCTGGTGCTCGCCGCCGCCGGTGGGCAGGCCACGCTGTCTCTCGATGGACACTCCTGGGCCACTGGAGGCATCACGATCTACAACGCCACCTCCACCAGTACCAGTCAGGCGGTGATTGACCTTGGAGAGAATGGCCTGCTTACCCTCGGTGCGGCCACCTTGACCGTGAACAATGACAACAACCCGCTGGGAGCTACGATCACCGGAGGCACCATCGACTTCGGCACGACCACGCGCACCTTTGCCATCGCGGACAGTAGCAACGCCATCGCCGACCTTACGATTGAATCTGACATCATCACCGGCGCGGGAAGCATTGGTCTTATCAAAACGGGAGCCGGCACCCTGCGTCTGAGTGGGACAGTCGCTCTCAACGGATCCATTACGCTGAGCGCGGGGGTGCTGGAGATTGCCGGAACCACGAGCCATCCGGCAGCCACCTTCAGCACCACCGTCGGTTCTGCCACCGCACCTGCCGTGCTGCGCATAGTGAACGGAGGGGACTACACCACCGGGGCGCTCAATCTTGGAGTCGGCCCCACACTCAAGGGGGCATCTCTCGTAGTGTCGGGCGGTGTGATCACCATGAACCCCACCAGCACGCAGTCGGGCGTCTTGCTTGGATCCACAGGATACGGTGGCTTGTTCCTCTCCGGTGGCACCATCAACACCAAGCGGGTGGACTCCGGCGACGGCACCACAGATGCCGCCATCTCCATCCTGCGGGTCGACGGAGGCACGCTGAATACTTCGCGGTACATCATGACTCGCAATGAGCGTTGGGAATTCACGGTCACTGGCGGGCAAGTCGTACGAACCGGCGAAGCCATTGCGCTCGCTTTCCGCAGCGGTGCCACGGTTGCCACCGCCACCACTACGGCACAGGGGGTGATGACCGTCGCCGGCGGCGTGGTGGACAATGGCATCCTCACTCTCACCTTTGGCCAGCAGAATGATGCCAGCGCCCAAGGCACTGCGTACCTGAACCTCAATGCAGGCACCTTCATCAACAATCGCATCAACTTCTACAACAACACGGGCATGGCACTGCAGGCCATCGTAAATTTCAACGGTGGTCTCTGGCGCGCGACGCAATCCACGGCGCTCTTCGCGACAGTGAGCACGGGTGGCACAGGTTCCATCAAAACATATGTGAACGGTGCGTTCGGAACCTTTGCGGGCGGAGCGGTGATCGACTCGAATGGTTTTACTCCCACCCTCTCCACTGCCCTCCTCGCACCCACGGGCAATGGAGTCACGAGCATTACTGTCACTGGTGGGGGCAGTGGGTACATTGGCGCTCCCTATGTGGAAATCTCCGGCGGCGGGGGCACGGGAGCCACCGCGTATGCCACGGTGGATCTCGATCCAGCCAGTCCCACGTATGGCCAGGTCACCGGCATCGTGGTTACCAATCCGGGACGCGACTACACCTCCACGCCGACGATTACTCTCAAAGGCGGCGGTGGCGCGGGAGCCATCGTAGGGACTGTAAGCACGGCGGAGAATACATCCGGCGGCCTCACCAAGCTGGGCACCGGCACACTCATCCTCTCCGGTGCAGAGGCCAATACGTATACCGGCATGACGAATGTGAATGCCGGGGAACTGCATCTCTCCAAGACCGATGGCATTACAGCAGTCGCAGGAGACATCACCGTGGGCACTGGCAGTGGCTCCGCGATTCTGAAGCTCATCAACAGCAACCAAATCTCGGACACGAGCGCCATCACCTTCAATGGAACAGGCACGAATGCCGGCGTCTTCCGGCTGAATAATCGCAGCGATACCGTCGGAGGACTCAGCAGCACCGGCGGCGCGGGCATTGTGGAAAACGAATCCGGAGTCGCAGGTGAAGGCACCCTCACGATCAATGTCACCTCAGGAACGAAGACTTTCACCGGCATCATTCGCAACGGCGATGGCACGGGCATTGATGGCACGCTGGCTCTGACCAAGACGGGCGCGGGCACCCAGGTGCTCACGGCCAACAACACCTACACCGGCGCTACTACTATCACCGAAGGCACGCTCCAATTGGGCAATGGCGGAACCACCGGGTCCGTCGGTGCGGCAGACATCGACATCGGCGCACAAGGCACGCTGGCCATCAATCGCAGTGATCAGTACACCCTTCTCAATCACATCAAGGGATCGGGCGCACTGGCGATCAACAATGCGCCCACCGGCACGGTCATCATCGACAGTGTTGGCAACACGTACTCCGGCGGCACTCGTGTGAACTCCGGCACACTGATGCTGCTCAATTCCTACGGCACCGGCACAGGCACCGGAAGTGTGACCGTGGAAACCGCAGGCAAACTCGCGGGCAATGGCTACATCACCACCAGCGCGGGGAATTCCGTGGTGGTGCGTGGCACTTTCAGCATCGGGCAGGTGTCGACCTTTGCTGAGGATTTCCATGTTGAGACTTCAGGAGGTGGGTCCTTCCTCGTGGAAACAGGGGGCGTGCTGGTCTTTGATATCACCAGTGGCGCAGGTTCCGGCATGCTCAACGCGCCGGAGGAAGCGGACATGCTCTACCTCAGCGGAAGCGTGGTGCTCCAGACTGGCAGCACCCTGCGTGTGGACAGCCTGTATAATGTCGTAGACTGGGCGCTGGGGGATGCGTGGCAGATCATCGATTGGACGTCCCTGGGCAGCACCACACGCACCGGAACCTTCACGTATTTCGATTTGCCAGAACTCTCCGACGAGTACGATTGGGATGTCAGTCAATTGTACAGCACAGGCATCATCAGTGTCGGAGTTGCGGTGGTACCGGAACCCGGGCGGGCGCTGCTGCTCGCTGGAGCACTCGCAGTGATGATTCTGCGCCGTAGGAGACGACAGGCGTGAGCGACTCTTCTGCGGCCTCTCTCCTATCAATCACGCCTTGTGCGCAGGTGGCCCGGAATGAGCTTTATCGACGGCAGTCGTACCCTGCTTCTTCCCGCTGAGTCTCCCCACGAGATGGAAGGTCACCGGGATGAGGAAGATCGCCACGAAACTTGCGGCGAGCATGCCACCGATCACGACGAAGCCCATGACCTGACGAGACAAACCACCCGCACCACTGGCCATGGCCAAAGGCACACAGCCAAGAATGAACGCGAAGCTGGTCATCAGGATGGGACGCAAGCGAAGCCTCGCTCCCTCCAGCGCAGCCTCCGTGAGTGACAACCCCTCCTCGTGCTTCATCTTGGCAAACTCCACGATGAGGATGGCATTCTTCGCCGCGAGACCGATGAGCATCACCAGACCGATCTGCGCATAGATGTTGTTCTCGTAACGACCAACCATCAACGCCGCGAACGCTCCGAAGACGGCGACCGGAGTGCTCAGCAGCACGCTGAAAGGCAGGCTCCAGCTCTCGTACTGCGCCGCGAGGATGAGGAATACAAAGAGGAAGGACAGCGCAAAGATGGCCATGGGCGAGACACCCTCGCTCGCCTGCTTCTCCTGGAAGCTCATGCCGAGATAGGCGAAGCCCATTTCATTCGGCATCGACGCGGCGAACGCCTCCTCCATGGCCTGCATGGCCTGTCCGGAACTGAACCCAGGTGCCGCCGACGCGTTGATCTGTGCGCTGCGATAGAGGTTGTACCGCATGGTGAACTCCGGCCCGCTGATGAATTCCGCATTGGTGATGGCACTCAGAGGCACCATGGCGCCGTCCTTGTTCCGCACGAAGAACTGCTTCACCTGCTCCGCATTGGCACGGTAGTCACCCTCCGCCTGCACGAATACCTGCCACTGGCGGCCGAAGCGGTTGAAGTAGTTCACGAAATAGCCGCCCATGAAGGTCTGAAGCGTCTGGTAGACCGTGGAGAGTTCGATACCCTGCTTCAGCACCTTCTCGCGATCCACATTCATGAACACCTGCGGCACACCCGGGGCAAAAGTGGTGCTCACCGAAGTGAGCTCCTTCCGTTCGCGTGCTGCGGCGACGAGTTTGCGAACCTGTTCATCCAAAAATGCGATGTCCTTGCCCGAGCGATCTTGCAGGATGAAGGTCACCCCTCCACTCGTACCAATCCCCGGAATGGCCGGCGGAGAGAAAGCAAATGCACGCGCCGCAGGTAGTTTGGACAAGGCGCCATTCACATGCCGCAGGATAGCGCCGTACTTTTCGGATGGCTCCTTCCGGTCCGACCATTCCTTCAGCGTGACGAAGAACACGCCGCTGTAGGTGACATTCACGCCGCTGAGGAAGTTGTATCCGTTGATGGCCGTGACGTATTTCACACCCGGCGTGTCCATGAGGAGCTTCTCTGCCACTTTCATCGCCTCATCCGTGCGCTGCAGGGAAGCAGCATCGGGCAGCACCACCTGTGCAAAGAAGTAGCCCTGGTCCTCCTCGGGCAGGAAGCTTCCCGGCACCTTCTTCCCAAAGAAACCCGCTGCTCCTGCGATGACCGCGAGCAACACCATGGCGATGACAATTCTACGAATCAGAAAGCGGCACGCTGCCACATACCCGTTGGTAGCCGCGCCGAATCCACGATTGAACAGGTTGAAGAACTTCTGCAACGGACCCGTGCTCTTCTTCTTCGGCTTCAGAAGCAGTGCGGAGAGCGCGGGAGAAAGCGTGAGCGCATTGAAGGCGGAAATGAGCACGGACACCGCAATGGTCACCGCAAACTGCTGGTACAATCGCCCCGTGATGCCAGGAATGAAGGCCGTGGGAACGAACACTGCCGCAAGAATTAGCGCAATGGCGATGACCGGCCCCGTCACCTCCTCCATCGCTTTCAGCGTGGCTTCCTTGGGAGACATTCCCTGCTCGATGTGATGCTCCACGGCCTCCACCACCACAATTGCATCATCCACCACCAGGCCGATGGCCAGCACGAGGCCGAAAAGCGAGAGCGTATTCACCGTGAAACCGAAAAGCGGGAAGAACGCGAACGTCGCGATCAAGGACACCGGCACCGCCAGCAGCGGAATGAGCGTGGCACGCCACCCCTGCAGGAAGATGAAGACCACAATGATGACCAGCACCAGCGCTTCAAACAGCGTGTGCTGGATTTCCACCATGCCCTCCGTGACGGCCAATGTGGTATCGAGCGAGACGGTGTACTCCAGATCGTTGGGAAACTTCTCCGAGAGTTCCTGCATCCGCTTCTTCGCTCCTTCAGCGGCAGCGATGGCATTCGAGCCCGGCAATTGGTATAGGGCGATGGAGGCCGCAGGCTGACCATTGAGGCGGCTGCTGACACTGTAGGTCTGCGCCCCTAGTTCAATGCGCGCCACGTCCTTCACGCGCAGCATGGAACCATCGGGATTGGCGCGCACCACGACGTCGCCAAACTCATCCGGACTCTGCAACCTTCCCTGCGCGCGCACCGCATACGTGTACTCCTGGCCGGGTGGGGCGGGCTCAGCGCCAATCTTTCCGGCCGGGTTCACCGTGTTCTGGGTTTTGATCGCTGAGAGGATTTCCGGAATGGTGAGTCCCAGTTTGGCCAGCGTGTCCGGCTTCACCCAGATGCGCATGGCATACTGGCCCGCTCCAAAGACAGTCACACTCGCGATGCCCGGCACCCGGGTGAACTCGTCATTCAGATTGATGTAGGCGTAGTTCGCCAGGAAGGTTCCGTCATACGTGCCCTTCGGCGAATAGAGGGAGAACATGATGAGGGGCGAAGAGGTGGACTTCTGCACCGTCACCCCCGCCGCGATCACATCCGAGGGGAGCTGCGCATTCGCCTGATTGCTCCGCATCTGTGCAAGGATCTGGTCGGTGTTCGCATCCGTGGCCACGTCGAAGTTCACCGTCAGCTTCATGCTGCCGTCGTTCGAGTTCGTGGAGTACATGTAGTTCATGTTGTCCACGCCGCTCATCTGCTGCTCGATGGGTGTGGCCACCGATTGCTCGATCGTGAGCGCATCCGCGCCGGTGTAGGTGGCCTTCACCTGGATTTCCGGCGGCACGATGTTGGGAAACTGCGCCACCGGCAGGCTGAAGTACGAGGCCAGCCCGACAATGGTCAGGATGATCGAGATGACCATCGCGACAATGGGACGATTAACGAAGAATCTGGCCATTGTGTTACTTGGCGGCGGGTTGGGAGGTCGGGGCGGATTCTGGAGTGGATGCTTCAGCATGCGAGGCCGGCGGCGTCCACGGCTTGGCCGTCACCGGCGCGCCCGCCCTGACCTTCTGAAATCCCTCGACGATCACCGTCTCGCCCGCCTTCAAGCCCTCGGCGATGACCCAATTGCTGCCCGTGCGCGGACCCACTTTCACCGGGCGGATTTCCGCCTTCCCATCCGCGCCCACCACGCCCAACTGGTAGGTGCCCTGCACTTCATTCACTGCACGCTGGGGGATCACCACGGCATTCTCCAGCACCTTTGTCTTGATACGCGCTCGTGCGAAGAGACCAGGCCGCAAGACGTTACCGGGATTCGCCGCCAGCGCCGTGATGACGATGGTCCCGGTAGCCCCTTTCACACTGAGGTCCACCGCCAGCAGCCGCCCCTTGTGCGGAAACGGCTTCCCATCTGCAAGAATCAATTCAATGAACTCCTCCCGTTGCTCGAGCGGTTTCGTCAGCGCCTTCTGGAGATAGTCCGCGGCGATGAGGTATTCTGTCTCACTGATGGGGAAGACCAGTTTAATTGGGTCGAGCGTGGATACCGACGTCAGCACCACATTGCTGCCGGTGCCCACGAGATCGCCCACCTGTGCCTGCGAGATGCCCGCGATACCATCCACCGGCGCTTCGATCTTGCAGAACTGGAGATTGAGTTGCGCCTGCTCCACGGCGGCTTCGAGCGCTTTGATTTTCGCCAGTTGGCTTTCATTGGCTTGTGTTGAGTTGAAGAGGTCACGCTCAGACACGGCGCGATCCTTGAAGAGCTTCGTATCGCGCTCGACTTCGGCTGCGGCGGCCACCTGCATTGCCTTCACCTGGGCGAGTTGGCTTCGCGCCTCCGCGAGCGCAGCTTCGAATGGCCGGGGGTCAATCTCGAAGAGCACATCTCCCTTCTTCACGACAGCGCCTTCCTGGTAGTTGCGCTTCACGAGGTAACCGGTGACACGGGCCCGAATCTCGGCATTCTCCGAGCCATCCAGCGTGCCGACCCACTCGCGAAAAACGGGCACGTCCTGCGTGGCAGCGGTCAGTACGAGCACCTCCGGCGGAGCGGCAGGTGGCGGGGCATCCTTGCCGCCGCAGGCCGCCAGCAGCAGTGTCAAACCCACGGACAATGAAACACGTAGCATCGACTTCATGGCGATTGGGAGTTCAGGAGTTCTGAAGCGGAAGGCCCCGCAAGGATCCTCCCGTCAGTGAATTTTCGCGAGGGGCAATGGATTCAAAAATAACAACCCTTTGACAGATGAGCACACGCCAGCCGCGCGAAAGGACAGCACTGCCGACGCGGCACTTTGATTTGTCCTTATTACCGTGTACCATAGTCCCGGGAAAAGTGTCATCAGGAATCGCCTCGACACATCCTTGCCGTTTCGGGCAAAATGCTCCCGATTCATGTCACTCACGCTGACTGACCGACAATGAGAGGGTGACACGCCTTCCCATTCCTTGACGAAGTCTTTACAAATGTTCACCGGACTCCTCCGTGATGCTCGGAGATGATGCCATTTGGCATCGAACGGAACCCCCTGCCCATCGATTGGTCACCCCATCCCGCCATGAAACCGCGCCTCCTCCGACTGCTTGCCCTTTCCAGCGCCCTTGGTTTTGCCATTCCCGTCACTGCCGAGAATGCGAATGAAATTGGATTCATCGAGCGCTTCGCCCTGGCGGCGGATCGGGAGAAGATCCTCTCCGAACTCGTGCCCGGCACGGAGGACTTCTATTTCTACCACGCGCTGCATTTTCAGAACTCGCGCAATGCCGCGAAATTCTCCGACATCATGGCGCAGTGGAAGAAGCGCTTCCCGGATGACACGGACGCCCGCGCGATGATTGAGAATCGCGAGGCCCTGCTCAGTTACGATGCAAACCCGCAGGCCACCATTGCCTACATCAAGCGGAAGCTCGACATCCGTCACGATCACCAGCAGGAGGTGCGCGACCGGAAGCCCGACCTGCCTACGGTGCTGGATCCGCAATTCATCGCGCGGAAAGTCTTCCTCACGGATGCGCTGGTCAATGACAACGGGCTGCAAGGTCTCTCGCAGCTTGAACTGGAGACGCTGATCCGCGACAACGTCACGCTCTCCCCTGCCCAAGCGCGGGCGATCCTTGCCAAGCTCCAGCGCCCGGATGTGGCGAACCTCGTGGAGTTCATCGCCCGCGAGCTGCGCTCCCAAAACTCCAGCGGCTTCGGTGCTTTCAATATCCATCGCCAGCTTCTTCCGGAACAGCTTACGCAGCTCGCCCAGCAGGTGCCCAAGCTCACCTCGAATGATGCCTATGTGCGCGCCATGATCCGGAAGCTCGCGCCTTCCGCGGATGTAGACCTCACCTATGATGATGCCGAACGCGAAGCGTGGCTCGACCGCGTATGGGCCTATGTGAAGACCCTGCCGCCGGCCTTCAACAGCCTGAAGGCACAAGTCCTCTACCAACGCCTCGACCACGACCGGAAGAAGGGCGTGTACGATCGCGAGCGCTTCATTGAATACCTCAAGCTGCCCCGCCAGCAGCACTATGTGAGGGAGGAGATGCTGGAGCGCGCTGCGGAGGCGCAGGTGCCCATGGTGAATCTGCATGCGAACTATGCGGACGCCCTGCTGGGACGCCCGCCTATCGCGGAAGATGAACCGCTGGTGCGTGAGTTTTTCCTGGAACTCTTCATGCGCAATGCAGCGACGGCGAGTGATATGGATGCCGCCTTCGCGCCCTATACGGAATATGTGCGGGCATCGTGGTTGAAGCCCGTCTTCGCCGAGGCCATGGTGCTTGCCGGTCAGGGTACTCCCGAGCGCTGGGCATCGCTGCTTTCGCCTCAGGCTTTCCAGGCGCTGAAGGATCGCGTGGACATCCTCTTCCCCAGCACGAACACTGTCTTCTTCCGCCCGGGAGACGAGGTGAAGTTCGACGTGACTCTGAAGAACACGCCCCAGCTCATCGTGAAAATCTATGAGCTGAATACGCTGAACTTCTTCCAGACACAGGGTCGCCAGCTCAACACGGATCTGAATCTCGATGGACTGGTGGCGAACAAGGAGCAGACGCACACCTACGAAAGCGGTCCCTTCAAGCGCACGCGTCAGACCTTCACCTTCGATGAGTTGCGCGGGAAGCGCGGCGCGTGGGTGATTGAGTTCATCGGTGGTGGCCGCAGCAGCCGCGCTCTTGTGCGTGTGGGCCAGTGGCAGGTGCTGGAGCAGCCGGGTCCCACGGGCACGCTTCTGCAGGTGCTGGATGAAGATGGCAATCCCGTGAAGGATGCCGTGGCCTGGGTGGATGGTCGCAAACTCACCCGCGATGAAAAGCTGGAGCGCATCATCGTGCCCTTCACGAACCAGCCGCAGCGAAAGAATCTAATCATCAGCGATCCTGCCGGCACCTTTGCCACCTTCACGCAGTTCACCCACCAGGCGGAGAACTACCACCTCGACGCGCAGTTCCACATCGAGCGTGAGCAGCTTCTCGCTCGTCGTGAAGCTACACTAGCGGTGCGTGTGGCGCTGATGCTCGGCAACACGCACCTCGCGCCCGAGTTGCTGAAGAAGCCCAGGCTGCTCGTCACCTCCACCACGCTGGATGGCATCTCCACCACGCGTGAGGTGAAGGACCTCAAGCTCAGCGCTGGCAGTGTGCTGCTGCACAACATCAGTGTGCCGGAGCGCCTCGCGAGGTTGAATGTCACCCTCGCAGGCGAGATTGAAATCCTGAGCAACGGTGGCGAGAAGCGCCCCTACTCCGCCAGCCACTCCTGGGACCTCAACGGCATGGATACGACCGATGCTACAAACGACGGGCACCTCTCGAAGTTCGGTGATGCCTATGTTTACGAGCTTCTCGGCAAGAACGGTGAGGTAATCACGGACCAGCAGATTGTCTTCACATTCCGTCGCAAGGGATTCAACCGCCCCGTTACCATCGCGCTGCGCACGGATGAAAAAGGGCGCGTGGCTCTCGGCACATTGGATGACATCACTTCCGTGGGAGCAACGTCGCCCAACGGCCGCCAGAGTTCCTGGCCGCTGGATGACGCGGAGCGCACGTGGTCTTCCGCGGTGCATGCGAAGTCCGGTGACACCGTGCGTATCCCCGCGCCCGCGGGCCTGGCAGAAGGCAGCGCTTCGCTGCTGGCGACACGCGCAGGCACTTTCGTCTCCAATGAAACGGCGAAGATGACGCTGCGCGATGGCTTCCTGGTCATCGAAGGACTTGCCCCCGGCGACTACTCGCTGCGCCTGCGTGCGGAGAACAAGGATATCTCCATCAAGATCACCGATGGCAAGCCCATGGGCGGCTGGCTCCTCGGCAAGAACCGCCTGCTGGAAGCGCGTGGCACCGCTCCACTGCAGATCACTTCGCTGCAGACGGACAATGAATTCGTCACCGTGAAGCTGGCCAACTACTCGCCCTTCACCCGCGTGCACATCGGCGCGGCGCGATTCGAGTCGGGTCGCAGCATCTTTAATGAGTTGGGCAAGTTCTCCCGCTTCGGCGCCTCGGAGGGACGCCCTGCAAAGCTTCCCAATCTCTACGCCGCCGGACGTGAGATTGGCGATGAGTACCGCTACATCCTGGAGCGCCGCTATGCGAAGCTCTTCCCGGGAAACATGCTCACGCGTCCCGGTCTGCTGCTGAATCCCTGGGCCATTCAGGATGCGAGCCTGGAAGACCTCGCACAGCGCGGTGGTGAAGCCGCGGGTCAGACTCGCGGCGGCGCGGCAGGGGCCATGAGTGCGGCGAAGCCTGAATCCCCACCCGCACCACCACCTCCCGCCGGCGGCACTGATTCCACAAACCTCGATTTCCTCGCAGCCACCGCTCCGGTGATCTACAACCTGCTGCCGGACAAGGACGGCGTGGTACGCATCGCCCGCAAGGAGTTGGGCGATCGCCAACAGATCCAGGTGTACGCGGAAGACCTCGAGAATGCCGTTTGGCAGAAGCTCTCGCTTCCAGAGGCGGGCACGAAGTTCGCCGATCAGCGCCTGGTGCGGAATCTGGATCCCGCAAAGCCTTTCACCCAGCGTCGTGAAATCACCGTGCTACAGGATGGAAAGGCACTCACGCTTGGTGACATCCTCACCAGCGAGCTGGAAACGTATGACACGCTCGGTGGGGTGTACTCGCTCTTCACCACACTGAGCGGTGACGGCAATCTCGCTGAGTTCGCCTGGATCCTCGACTGGCCCAAGATGAAGGACGAGGAGAAGCGTGCGAAGTACAGTGAGTTCGCCTGCCATGAGCTGAGCTTCTTCCTGGCGAAGAAGGACCCGGCGTTCTTCAACACGGTCATCAAGCCCTACCTGGCCAGCAAGAAGGACAAGACCTTCATGGATGACTTCCTGCTGGGACTGGACCTCAAAAAGTACCTGGAGCCCTGGGCCTTCGGTCGCCTCAATGCCGTGGAGCGCAGTCTGCTGGCACAGCGCATCGAAGGCGAAGGCCTCAACACCGCACGCCATCTCAAGGAGCTGTGGGAAATGATTCCGCCGAATCCCGAGGAACAGGATCGTTTGTTTGAAACAGCGTTGCGCGGTCGTGTGCTGGAAGATGCCGCAGGCAGGGGTGCGGTGGCATACGGATTGGAGTTGGAGAAGGAGAAAGCCGATCAAGAGGCTGCGAAGAGTCCTCCCAAGGCCATGGTCATGTCTGCTCCTGCCACGGCGGCACCTGCTCCAGCGCCCATGATTGCGGACAGCTATAGCATAGCAGAATCGCCCGGTGCGCGAAGAAAACTGAGCGCCATCGCAGGCGGTGAGATGCAGCGGTCCATGACCCAAAGTGACATGGTCGCGCTGGCCGAGGCAACGGACAAAGACGTGAAGGAACTGCCCGCTCTGCAAGCACCGCGCGAGGAAGCGCTGAAGCGACAGGCTGCACTGGGTCAGCTTTCCATTAGCGGGGCAGTGGCAAAGAACGGCGGTGGCTACATGACTCTGGATAGTGCAAACACCTACACCGGAGCCACCACCATCTCGGCAGGTACGCTCGCATACTTCGGCGACGATGCGTCCGAGAGAGTGCGCCTGCAGTTCCGCGCCATGTACCGCGCGCTCGGACCTACGAAGGAATGGGCTGAGAACAACTACTACAAGCTGCGCATCCATGAGCAGATTGCCGACCTCGTGCCGGTGAATGCCTTCTGGCGTGACTATGCCGCCTGGGTCGCCGCAGGTTCGAAGGGTCCTTTCGTTTCCTCCGAGGTCGCGGAATCCCATCGCAACTTCACGGAGATGATGCTCGCGCTCGCCGTGCTGGACCTTCCTTTCGAGGCACCCAAGCACCTGACGAAGGCGGAGAATGGCCAGTTCACCCTGACTGCGGCGGGTCCGGTGATTGTGTATCACAAGGAGATCAAGCCCGCGACGGAGAACCGCAAGGCCGTGCCTGCCGTGGCACCCGGACCGGAAGGCATCGCTCCTGGCACCGCGTTCACCCCAGACCTGCTTGTGTCCCAGGTGTTCTTCCGTCATGGGGATCGCTATCGCCAGGTGGGGAATGAGCAGTTCGAGAAGTACGTGACCGCCGAGTTCCTCACGGGTGCCGTGTATGGCGCAAACGTCGTGGTGACGAATCCCACCAGTTCTCCCGCCAAGGCGGAGGTGCTGCTGCAAATTCCCCAGGGCTCACTGCCTGTGGCGGGCAGCAAGGCCACCAACTCCCGCCGTGTGCAGCTGGCCCCGTACACCACGCAGACCTTTGAGTACTACTTCTACTTCCCGGCAATTCCTGCTGCGGGCACGAAGTTCGCCCACTTCCCGGTGAGCGTAGCTGTGAGTGGCAATGTGGCGGGCACGGCGAAGGCCTTTGAATTCCCCGTGGTGGCAAGGCTCACCCAGGTGGACAAGGCCTCGTGGGATTATGTCTCGCAGGAAGCGAGCGATGCCGACACCCTGGCCTTCATTGCGCAGAACAACATCGAGACCCTACCGCTGGAGCGCATCGCGTGGCGCTGCAAGAAGCCGGACTTCTACCGCCAGCTCGTGAAGGTGCTGAACCAGCGTCACATGTGGAATGAAACCATCGGCACCTACGCCCTGCTACACAATGATACACCCTCCCTGCGCGAGTGGCTGAAGCATCGTGATGACTTTACCTCGCAATGCGGCCCCTACCTCGCCACAAAGCTGGTGACGCTGGAGCCCATCGAGCGCCACGAGTATGAGCACCTGGAGTACAGCCCGCTGGTGAACCAGCGCGCCCACCGCGTGGGCAATGAATGGCGCATCGCGAACCCCGCTGTGCTGGAGCAGTACCAGTCCCTGCTGGCCGTGCTCGCGCACAAGGCGCAGCTCGATGCCATCGACTCCATGAGTGTGGTGTATTACCTCTTCCTGCAGGATCGCGTGGAGGAGGCACTCGCCCGCTTCAAGACCATCGATGCCAATGCCCTGCCCACGAAGCTGCAGCATGATTACTTCCGCTGCTACGCTGCCTTCTACGAGGGCAACACGGGCGAAGCACGCACGCTGGCCGCGAAGTACACCGACCACTCCGTGAACCGCTGGCGGAACCTCTTCGCCGAGGTCACCTCGCAGCTCGATGAAATCGAAGGCCACGACGCGAAGCCCGGTGACAAGGACAAGCCGAACCGCGAGAAGCAGCAGAGCGAACTGGCCGCCACGGAGCCTGGATTCGACTTCAAGGTGGAGAACCGCACCATCTCCCTGAACTGGCAGAACCTGGGCGAGGTGACCGTGAACTACTACCTCATGGACCCCGAGTTCAGCTTCAGCAGCAGCCCGTTCGTGAGCCAGGATGCGAGCCGGTTCAGCATCATCAAGCCGAACCTCACCACCACCCAGGCCCTGCCCGCCGGCGCCACCACGCTGGATGTCCCTCTGCCCGCCCAGTTCGCCAAGGCAAACGTGCTCGTAGAAATCGTAGGCGCCGGTCAGCGCCGGGCCAAGCCCCACCACGCAAACACCCTGAAACTCGCCATCACCGAGAACTATGGTCGTCTCGAGGCCCGCGACTCCAGCACGGACAAGCCGGTGCCGAAGGCGTATGTCAAAGTGTACGCCCGTCTGAACGACGGCACCGTACGCTTCTTCAAGGACGGCTACACCGACCTGCGCGGACGCTTCGACTACGCGAGCCTGAACAGCAGCGGGGAGAACGCCCCCGTCCCGCCTCCAGTGCCTCTGCCGGTCTCCGCGGCAAATTCTTCAAGCAACGGACTGGACCGCCAGATGTTAAAACCCTCCGAACTGGGCCAGGTGCAAAAGCTGGCCCTGCTCATCCTGAGCGACACCCATGGCGCGACCACCCGGGAAGTGGACCCGCCCCAGCAGTAAAAAAAATCGAATCTTTAAATCAGCAAAAAATCACTCCTGTTGTCACAAGTCGCGACATTTCGACATCCATCGTGCGCCCGCCCGTTTTCTCACGGGCGTGACCCCTCCAAATCCGCATGAGCCCATCCGCCGACCCCGACATCCCGTTCCTGCGAGAGGCCATTCGCCTCTCCCGGGAGCATATGGTGAAGGGGGATGGTGGGCCGTTCGGCTCGGTGGTGGTGCAGGAGGGGCAGGTGGTAGGCGAAGGCTGGAACCAAGTCCTCTCCACCAACGACCCCACGGCCCACGCGGAAATCGTGGCCATCCGGGATGCCGGTCAGCGGCTGGGAAGGTTCACCCTTGAGGGGTGCGTCCTCTACGCGAGCTGCGAGCCCTGCCCCATGTGCCTGGCGGCGGCGTACTGGGCCCGGGTGGACCGGCTGGTTTTCGCCGCCTCCCGTGAGGATGCCGCCGCGAGCGGCTTCGACGACGAATACCTCTACCTGGAAATCCCGAAAAAGCACACGGAACGGGCACTTCCGGCCCGGCAATTGCTACAAAACGAGGCAAGGGAAGCGTTCACCGAGTGGTTGGCGAAAACGGACCGTGTTTCTTACTGAACCAAATATTTCGAAACCTTTACAATTATGAAGTTTAGGATTGACCGATCATGGTGTTTTTGGTTGAACGAGAAAGGTATCCAAGGCGCCACGAGGGGCGTCATCTTCCAGTGACCGGAACCCGGTCTTAAAACGTCCAGAGTCTGGCCAACATTTTGCTTAAAAAAGTGGAAGAAAAGCGCCAGACGTAAGTTAGATTGACCACCCCCCAAATTTCTCCCTCCCTCACTTTATGGCCAATATGGAACTAGACGGCGGCATCAAGATCTACCTCCGCGAGATCGGAAAGACCGATTTGCTTACGCCCCAACAGGAGGTTGAGCTGGCTGACCGCATCAAGAAGGGCGACCCTGAAGCGCGCGCCCACATGATCAAGGCAAATCTGCGTCTCGTAGTCAAGATTGCCCAAGATTACGCGAATTACGGTCTTCCCCTCCTCGACCTCATTTCCGAGGGCAACATCGGCCTCATGAAGGCGGTGGAACGCTTCGACCCGAACAAGGGCGGCAAGCTTTCCACGTATGCCGCGTGGTGGATCAAGCAGTCCATCAAGCGCGCCCTGGCGAACCAGTCCAAGACGATTCGCCTGCCCGTGCACATGGTGGACAAGATCTCCAAGATGCGCCGCGTGGCCATGGCCATGTCCGAGGAACTCGGCCGCGAGCCCACCGATGACGAACTCTCCGAGGAAATCGGTATCGACCGGTCCAAGCTGAGCCAGCTCAAAACCGCGTCCATGCGTCCCGCGTCCCTCGACGCCCCCATCAGCGACGACGACAGCACCGAGTTCGGTGAAATCGTGGGCGACGAAAATGCGCACAACCCCTTCGAGCTTCTCAGCCACAAGAACATGCACAGCCAGCTCGACGGCTTGCTGACGGTTCTGGATGAGCGCGAGCGCAAGATCATCGATGCCCGCTTCGGCCTCAACGGCCAGAAGGCGCGCACCCTTGAAGAAGTGGGCCAGGAGTTCGGCGTGACCCGCGAACGTATCCGCCAGCTGCAGAACATCGCCCTGCGCAAACTGCGCCGCGCCCTGCAGAAGAAGGAAGACCCGATTCCCAAGGCGCTCCGCAATGCCGGTGGCAAGAAGGGCCGCAAGAAGAAGAAGGAAGCCGCACTGGTGGACTAAAGCTTCGGCTGCACCCAGGTTTTCAGAAAGGCATCGCCAATCCAATGGTGGTGCCTTTTTGTTTTGCTGCCGGTTGATGAGATCAGATATGGTGGAAGCCAATCCTACTTCCTACCGTGGAACGCGCTGCCAAACACTTCCTGAGACTCTCCTTGGTGACGACGGTCCTTGGGCTCATCATCGCCTGGATCCACGAACTGGCAGGCGGCGTGGTTTGTGGGCTGGGATTTCTGTTTCTGCTGCTGGCCTTGCTATGCGAAAAACTTTCGCCAAAGCCCGCACGGTCCTGGAGAACCGGGTTGTCCACCCGGAAGACATCCATGGGGACGATGGAGGCACCCAGTACGCCTCTGTGGGTCAGCAACGTCTTCTCCGCTGATGACAAAGGCGAATACTCCGAAGTCGGTAAGATGGATGGCACCTATACCATCGAGCTGGAAGAGAAGTTCACCGACGATTTCTGCCTCGTCAGCCAGCTCCTCATCCGTCTCGAAGGAGGTCCCGAAGGGCGGGTCCAACGCAAGGAGAACGCCATGGTGATGGATACGGGATGGCTGTGCTTCTTGACCGAAAACGGCAGGGCAAGCTGGAATGAAAGACGTTTTGAAAGACACATCGTGGACGGACTTGTAGAAGCCGGCCGTTCCCCCCTGCGCCTCTGGCTTGCGGATGAAACCGGAAACCGGGTGGGGTTTCTCGTCTCGGCGGGTGACTGCGACGGTGTGCACGAAGTGAAAATTGGCTCCGTGGACGGCAGAATTGTCTCCGTGGCGGTTCAGTTCATGTAGGCGCGACAACGACTGGCCTCAATCTAGCCATCGCCCAGGCACCTGAAACACCGACAGTCCAAGGAGCGGCACTAGCCTAGTGCCGTCAACGAGGTGAACGGAGCGAGGCAAATGTGAACTGCCGATATAACATCTGGAAATGGCTCCGCACCCAGGGTTGCCCACCACCGGCACTAAGGCTAGTGCCGCTCCTTGGACGATGCATCCTTTCACACGACTCGACAGTGGAAAGCTGGCATTGATTTTGCATTTTCGTCGAAGAACATCCTACCCCTCCAACGAAAGGTTCCCTGCATGCCCGCCATCCTCCTCAACGGCACTTCGAGCGCCGGCAAGACCAGCATCGCGAAGGCCATTCAGAAGCTGTCGCCGGAGCCGTTCATCCGCATCGCGCTGGATGATTTCACGGAGATGTTCCGCTGGGATGCCATCGAGAATGCGGAGATGCGCCGGGCCTGCCACAAGCACAGCATCGCGAGTCTGCACCAGTCCATGCGCTTGCTTCTCTCAGGGCCGTTTCCAGGCGTGATTGACCACGTTTTCGAGCAGGACTCCTGGTATGTCGATTGCCTGGCTGCACTCGCAGATCATCCTGTGCTCGTGGTGGGCGTGCGTTGCCCGCTGGAAGTGGTGCAGCATCGCGAGGTGTCGCGTGGGGACCGGCGCATTGGCCTCGCGGCGTACCAGCTACCGATTGTTCACGAAAATCGCAGCTATGATCTGGAGGTGGATACCAGCACGCGCAGTCCTGAAGAATGCGCGGCGGAAATACTCGCGGCGTACCAGGTGAAGGCTGCTGCTGCTGCTGTAGCAGCAGCCGATCCGCTCAACATGCTGCAGAGGTAACTCGCGCAACCTCCACTCACGCTCCGTTACTCTCGTCCTTCTCCATCGCGAGAGCTCTGAGGGCGCTTTGCAGTTCCTCGAACTTCACCGGCTTCACGAGATGCGCGGCGAACCCTGCGGCCCGGGAACGGCGGACATCTTCTTCCATGCCGTAGCCACTGAGCGCCACACCGGTCAGTCCATGGGTGTCCCGGAGTTCCTTCATCAATTCGGTCCCCACGCCATCGGGAAGTCCCAGGTCGGAAACGACAAAGTCGAAGGCCTGCTGCCCGGCGATCTCGCGCCCTTCACGGATGGATCTGGCCACGGTGACCACATGGCCGGCGTGCGTCAGGAAACGCGAGAGCACCTGCAGGGTTGCCTCGTGATCCTCCACCAGCAGCAGGCGCAAGGAACGAGTCGGCAGCGAGCGGTGAATGATCTGGTCCTTTGGTTCTGAGCGGGGTTTGCCAGTGGGCGGAGCGATGGTGGGCAACTCGACAACAAACTTCGCCCCGCATCCCTCACCTTCACTCGTTCCCACAATGCTGCCGGAGTGCTGCTCCACAATGGCCCTGGCGATGGCGAGACCCAGGCCGAGGCCTGCCCCCTTCGCGGCGTCCGCCTGATGGAACGGCTGGAAGAGCTTCTCACCCTCCGCCGGATCGAATCCCATGCCGGTGTCGCTGACTTCGATGACTATCCCTCGCGGGGCCGCATCGGCATGGGATGCAGACGTGTCCCGCGTCGTGATGTGAACAACGGTGCCGCCGGAGGAGTACTTCACCGCATTCTGCAGGATGTTCCAGAAGACCTGCTGGAGTCTGGCGGCATCTCCCAGGAAAGCGGTGCGCCGGGCCTTGAGGTCGGCTTGAAGCGTGATGCCTTTTTCCCGCGCGCCATCGCGGATGATTTCGATGGCCTGGGTGAGGATGTGATGAATGTCGCAGACTTCAAAGCGGAGTGCCAGCTTGCCCTGGGTTACTCGGGTGATGTCCAGCAAGTCATCAATCAAACGGGCCTCGAGATTGATGAAGCGCTCAATCATGGCGAAGGCCTCACGACCGTGGTCATTGATGCTGGGATCGTCGCGCAACGTGGCGGCGGTCATCAGCACCGGAGTCAATGGCGTGCGGAGCTCATGCGACAGCTGGGCGAGGAAGGCGTCCTTCGCCGCGGAGGCCGCACGGGCGCGCTCCTCACTGGCGCGCAGGACGTCTTCCGCCATCTTGCGTTCGGTGATGTCGTTGAACAGAACCGCCAGGCGAGTATCCCCGGTGTCGCCGATGCGGAAGGCATACACGTCGAACCACCGGTCGAGTCCCTTGTATTCCGCCGCAAAGCGATTGGACTGGCCTGTCTTGACCACCCGGTCGTAGTTCTCCAGCCAGTGTTCTTCGATGCTCGAGACAAACTCCAGCATGCGCTTCCCGACGACATCTTGCATGCCTGCCTGCTTTTCGAAGGCGGGATTCACTTCGATAAAGCGGTAGTCCACAGGGCGCTGCTGATCATCATACAGCATCTCGATCACACAGAATCCTTCGTCGATGGATTCGAACAGGGAGCGATAGCGCGCTTCACTTTCCCGCAGGGCTTCTTCCGCGTGTCTGTTCTCCGTGACATCGCTGGCCGTGCCGAACCACTCGGTGATCCGTCCCTCCGAATCCAGCAGGGGAATGGCGCGCGAGAACGTCCAGCCCAGACTGCCGTCCACACGAAAGACACGGTGTTCCAATTGGAACTCACCCTTGGTACGGATGGCTGTCTCAACCGCCGCCTCGACCATGCGCCGGTCTGCCGGGTGGATGTACTTTTCCATCCAGTTGTGCTCCGGCTCAGGGGTATTCTCGATGAAGTCCCGGCCGGCGAGCTGCTGCATCACGGTCCAATCGGCATTCATGCGATAGACCACATCCGAGCTGGCCGTCACGAAGGCGCGGAACCGCCCCTCACTCTCGCGAAGTCCACGCTCCAGTCGCGCGCGCTCGATGGACTCCCAGCAGCGGGCCGCCACGGCTCTGAGCAACTCCACCTCATCCGGGGACCACACTCGAGGCGTCGCCATGTGCACGGCCATGGCGGCCACGAAGCGTCCCGCCTTGTGCAGAGGCACACAGATGACGGCCTGAATCTGCGTGGCGCGGTAGGCAGCCAGATTTTCCACCGGCGGCTGATGCGTGTCCACGTCATGCACGACGTAGGCTTTGTCTTCGCGCATAAGTTGCAGGACCTCCTGACCGAAGTCCGCAAACCTGAGCCTGCCCACGATGCTCCTGATGTCCGGGCGGCGCATGTAGTTGCCCGTCAGGTTCATGGTATCCTCGTCCGCCTCGATATCGGCGTAGGCACAGCGGTCCACGTGAAAGTGTTCCCCGAGCAAGCGTGCCGCGGTGAGCGTGATCTCCTGCGGGTCAATGAGGGGGCGCAAGGCGTCGTCAAGACTTACCAGGAAGCTGTGGCGGAGTTCGGTAGCCTTGCGCTCGGTGACATCGCGTGTGGTGCCTGCGATGGCCTCCACATTCCCGTCTGCATCGAACACGGGCACGAAGATGTAGTCGTAAATGCGGCGGCCAAAGGTGCCGGCAAAGGGCACTTCACCACGAATGGGAGCCTTCGTGGCAATCACCTGCTCAATCTCGCGGTCATGCATCTCCGCGTGCCAGGGCTCGTATCCCAGCTCCAGACAAGTCTTTCCGATCGCCTCGTCCCAGGTCTTGCCCCACATGCGCAGAAGCACGGCATTCGCATAGGTGAAGCGGTGATTGAGGTCGAAGACGTAGGTGAGGTCCGGGGTGTTTGAGAGAATGGTCTCATACAGGCGGCGCTGACGTTCATTGTCCGCCTGGGTATCCCTCAATCGCTGCTCCGCGGTGACGCTGGCGGAGATGTCCCGGAAGTAGCAGACCACTCCCGACTGTCCATCCAGAAGCGGCACGCGATGAATGCTCCACTCGTAGAACTCCGTGACTGCGCGATCACGCCGCTCTTCAGCGATGCGGGGCGCGGTATACGGCTCCCCAGTTTCCAGCGTACGGCGGAACCGGTCCACGATTTCCGCTGCGTATTCCTGGGGCCACATGAGGTACGTGACCTCCACCAAGTCGCGGCCAATCAGGTGGGGAATGGAACCGAAGGCGGGCAACGCCGCGGGATTGATCTGCTGAATCTTAAAATCCGCATCGACCAGAAACATGCCCAACGGGGAATTCTGGATGAGCATCTCAAACGGCAAGCCGCCCGCCGGGGATGCCTCAGGCTTGCGAGCACTCCCACGCGGTCGGATATCGAGCGAGCCTTCCATGGTGTTCCAATACTTGAGGAAGACGACTATCGACGAGGGCAGCGGGATGCTCGCGAGAAGGACAGGATTCGAGGCGATCTGGGCAGAACACTTTTGCGCATGGAAGAACAGGGGAAGTCTTCTTCGAATCGCACCCCCCGGTCTGTTTGCGTCTGACACAAAATCAATTCCGGGCAATCCGGGATCACCTTGAGTCGGGATAGGATCTCACCCATGCCATTGGGAGATCTCCCAATTACCTCTTCTTCGCCTTGCCTGAGCTGGCCTTCTGACTGGGGCGGGACAACGCCGTTGCCTTCCCTGCACCCGCACTTGCAATGCGTCCTCCGTACGTTTTTCTCAACACATTGAGCAAGCTCTCCGCGGCACGGCTGAGGTGTTGCTCCTTTCGCCAGATGACGGCGATGGCGCGCTCGGGGCGCTTTCCTGTGAGAGAGCGATAGGTGGGCTCGGACACACGACCGCTTCCGCAGGCCATGTTTGGAATGAGTGACACACCTACACCTGCCGCGACGAGGGCCTGAATCGTCTCCAACTGCGCCGTGCGGAAAATCACGGGCGGGTGGCAGCTATGCCGGTCACAGAAACGCAGGGCCTGGTCGCCAAGGCAGTGTCCCTCTTGCAGCAGGATGAAAGGCTCCTGTTCCACATCTTCCAATCGCACTTCGCGGCGTGTGGCGAGTTCGTGATCCTTCGGCACGGCGAGCAGCAACTCTTCTGAGAACAAGGTCTCGATCACAAACCGCTCATCCGTGATGGGCAGGCTTACGATGGCGAAGTCCAGCTCACACGCGCCGGCCTGGGCGAGGAGATTGGTCGTGGTGGTCTCATGGACGATGACCTGCACGGCGGGCAGTTCCGCACGCACCCGCTTCATCACGGAGGGCAGCAGATGCGGGGCGATAGTAGGCAGCACGCCCACATTCACCGTGCCGCGCACCTGACCCACCGCGGCATCATCCGCCTCACGCTGTGCGGCGTCCACCTCGGCAAGGATACGCAGCGCGCGCTGGATGAGCGCCCTGCCCGCCTCCGTGGGCACCGCCTCACGCTTGAGGCGCGTAAACAGACGGCAGCCGAGTTCCTCCTCCAGCTTTTGTATCTGCTGGCTCAGCGAAGGCTGGGATACGTGGCACTGCTCCGCGGCGCGGCTGAAATTTCCCGTGCGCGCGACAGCGGTGAGGTAGCGGAGCTGGTGGAGTTCCATAGGCGGTACCTATGGTTACCAGCGGCACTAAGTATTTCAATGATATTACCATTCCGCCCTAAAATCATACGCTCTCCCCCAGGAGCAAAAAAACACGCTCACCTACACCTCACCCGATCATGAACACTCCACCCGCATTCCTGCGGAGGGCCGCGCTTTTCGCCGTGCTCACCGCCTCTTCCCTGGTGCCGTCAGCCGCTCGCGCGGATGACGACTTCGATGCCATGGTAAAAAAACTGCAGGGCGAAAAGCCCCAGTTCGCGAAACGCCAGCAGGACCTGCTCAAGGAACGCTATGACCTTTCCGACAAACCCGTGGAAGGCCTCACCATGCCCCGCGGCAAAGCCGTGCAAGGCGGCGTGCGCGTGAATCTGCCCAAGGACACCACTTGGGACAAGCTCGCCGGGATGACTCCCGAGGAGATCAAGTCGAAGGACCTCTGGCCTGCCGGCTTCTATCCCCTGCCCCACCCGCACCACGAAGCGGGCGGCATGATCTTCCCCAAGAAGCAAATCGACGGTGTGAAGGAGCAGACGGGGCGTGACCTCACACGCTTCGACCTCGACTTTGATCTGCCGGACCACATGCTGCCGGAGTTCCCCGCGCCCATCTACCTGAACACACGACCGGACCTCGGCGATGTGTCCCAAGGAAAACTGATCACGCTGGGAAATTTCTACGACGTCTTCAAAAACGTCCTTAATCCCAAGCAGCTCGAAGGTCTGCGATTGCTTGTCACGCCCTTCCCGCAGGCGCAGTTCAATGCGACGCACGATCGCAAGGCTCTGCTCGCGCATCAAGGTGTCGCCTGCTTCGACTGCCACTCCAATGGCCACACGAATGCCGCGACGCACACCGTGGGTGACATTCGCCCCAATGAACATCGCCACCGCATCGGTACGCCGACGCTGCGCGGGATGAATATCACCAATACCTTTGGCTCACAGCGCGCCATGAAGACGGTGGAAGACTTCACCGAGTTCGAACAACGCGCGGCGTACTTCGATGGTGATCCGGAACAGGCCACACGCAAGGGGGTGAACATCCTCGAGCGAGGCAGCCAGGTGCACTTCATGGCGGAGTTTGAAAACATCCTCGGCTTCCCGCCCGCGCCAAAGCTCACGCCTCTGGGCAAGCTGGATCCCAACAAGGCCACGAAGCAGGAACTGCGCGGTCAGGAACTCTTCTTTGGCAAAGCCCAGTGCTCCGTGTGCCACACCGGTCCCTACTTCACCGATGGCCTCATGCATGACCTGCAGGTGGAGCGCTTCTTCAAGGAGAAGATGATCAACGGTCGCAAGGCCAGCGCGGATGGTCCCATCAAGACCTTCCCGCTGCGCGGCATCAAGGACTCGCCTCCTTACCTGCATGACGACCGTCTCATGACGCTGGATGACACCGTGGAATTCTTCAACCTGGTGCTCACCCTCAAGCTGACCACCGAGGAGAAAGCAGACCTAACGGCATTCCTCAGAACGCTCTAAGCATCCTTGCGCAAACTGTTCACGCTGTGGCGGTTATTTTCTTTCCCTGACAGGAAACGTCATAGGCCCATCCTATGGTAACCCTTGGTAAGAAGTATTTCCGCCACAGCAACACCGGGCCAACAATAGAGACGTTCGCACGAACCCTCACTGTATTCGCTATGAGCACTCGATTGCCTGAAGAACCTTCAACGGAACTCGCCCTCAGCCCGCAAGGACCTGTCCTCATGCAGAACTTCGGACTCATCGAGAAGATGGCGGACTTCGCCCGGGAGAGCATCTACGCCCAGGCGGGGAGTCTTTTCCGCCGCATGACTTCGGAGGCAAGGCAGCGGCTCTTTGGCAACGTCGCTCGCGTCATGGGCTCGGTGCCCCGCGAAACCCAGATGCGCGCCATCTGCCACTTCTACCGCGCGGATGTGAACTACGGCGTCGGTGCGGCAAGAGCCCTTGGCATCAACATCGAGCAGGAGATGTCCAGGATGGCTTCCGCGTCCGCCTGAACGCAGCCACTTCTGCATCCGAACCCATCACCATAACGTAAGAAAAAATCACCCCAAATCCCCCACCCGGTAAAGCGGGCGACGCCCCCAACGTCCGCAGGACCCGGGTAAGAGGTGAACTAACAGGAGACGACCGCGAGGTTGTCTCCTGTTTTTTTGGGGCGGAGGAAGGCCGCGTCATGGGAGGTAGTAAGCTGTTTTATTAGCCGCAAAAAAACGCAAAAGACGCAAAGCGTTGAGGTGCCGGGCGTCTGATGTCCGGGGCGAAGCAACCCTTCAGCGGTTCCCTCCCTCCGCGACCGGTTGGGTAACAGATTTTTTTGATTCATAGAGTGACGGGCTGGCGTTTCATCCGGCATGCCACGCCGCTTTTTGTTTTGGACTCTCTTGGTCGTCGCTTGCATTGCCATCGCGGGCGCAGTCTATCTCATTCCGGAATCACGTGTCCGCACGCCACTTCTCTTCAAGATAGGCCCGGTTACCACGGTACCCGGCTATGGACCTGTATATGAAGTCGAGGTGCAGAATACATCAGCGTATCCTGCGGCCTTTTATGGAGCATATGCCACCAGCACTCCTGGCATCCCCCTCAAGCCTGGTGGATATCACCCCGCGCTAATACACGGAGTGAAACCGGGCAATCCGGTGGTAACAATCAAGGGGCATGGCACGGAGCGTGTTAAGCTCATCATGGCCAGCAGCGAAATTAGTGGCGAACCCCTGTCACTGGCGACACTCAGCGGCCTCACCGTAGTCTATTACTGGGCTCCCGAAAGCAGGTCATGGCTTGCCGGAAAAACCTTCCGGCTGAAGCAGGCGCTTCCCAAGGCCTTGGGGGACTTCATTCCTGGTTATCAACAACATCAGCGAATGGAAAAGGGCAGCTTTATCGTGGGAGCCGGGCAAGCCGCGGCTCCTTGAGGAAAGCTGCCATCCAGATGCCAGACGGGTTATCACTGCGGCTTGCCCCAGTGCTTGTCGGCGAAGTTCATGTACTGCTCCCAGTCAAACAGCAGGATGTCGTGCTTGCCGGTGCGGTTGTGATAACCAATGGCATCGCCCACACTCTTGTCGGGGGCTGGGGGTTCATCCACGCCGAGACCTTTCAGGCCGAAGAGGGCGTACACGGGTTCGGCAAGCTTTCCGCCGAGGAACTCGCCTTTTTGGTCAGCCCAGTTATCCTCGGTGGCGCTGGCGATGTAGACCGGTCGTGGGGCCATGAGAGCGATGAGTTCGTGCTGGTCCACGGGTAGATCCTTTTCGTTGTCGGAGTACTTGTTGAAGTTGTCGCAGAACCAGTGAGGGAAGCTCTTGTTCAGCACGGCCACAGTCTCGCCATAGATGCGCTTGCTCAGGGCCGCGCCACCCGCGCCGGAGTCGTTGCTGACAACAATACCGAAGCGCTCATCCTGCGCGCCGGCCCAGAGGGAGGTCTTGCCCAGGCGGGAGTGGCCCACGGAGATGAGCTTCTTGCCATCGACTTCCGGGACGCCTTGCAGGTAGTCCGCCATGCGGCTCATGCCCCAGGCCCACGCGCCGATGCTGCCCCACTCATCTGCTGCGGGCTTGGTCTGACCGTCCTTGTAGAAGAGCGGCTGCACGCCGTTCTGGAATCCATCATCAAAATCAGGATCGAAGTCGCCGTAGTAGGCGGTACACACGGCATATCCACGCTCGATGATTTCCTTGTACGGCCAGCGTCGTTCGCCACTGCCACGGCTCTTCTCCGTGGCCTTGTTGTTCACATAGTTGCCGTCCTTATCATTGCGGAACCAGGCATCGGAAATGGGAATGCTGGGGTCCGTGGTCGTGTAGTGATTGCCACCGAAGTTCAGCTGTACAAAGGCGGGTGCCGGCTTGGTGAGGCCGTTGGGCGTGAAAAGCAGCAGGTCGGCGTGGCTCGTGTAGCCATCGCCTTTCTGACTGGGCTGATCCTTGCCACCCTCCGTGAGCACGGCGCCGTTGCTGAAGGACAGCCGGACGCGTCGCATCGTGGCCTTGCCACCGAGGGCGTTCTTATCTTCAGATAACACTTCCACTTTAGTGGCTTTGGTCGCGCCACCGGGTGTCTTCCCATACACCTCACTCGCGAAGAGCTTCATGAGCTCCGGCTTCCGCTTCTCCAGCCACTGCTCCTTGGTGGTGATCTTCGTGCCATCGGATGCCGTGAGTGGATCCAGATTGGGCAGGCCACCGGCTTTGGATTCATCGTAATTGATGCCGGGGCGCTCCTGCGCATGCGTGCGGAGTGACGTGGATACCATCGCGAGGCTGCCAGCCAGAAGCGCGGCGGTGAAGCGGGAGGATGCGTGCATGAAGTGAGTGTGAACAGTGGTTGATTTTCCTGCCAGAGGAATCTCGTATTCAAACGTCTCACAACAGGCAAGACTCTCACACGGGTGAAGGTATCCTTCACACGATGCGCCCCCAAAGAGCCGCGGCTTTAGCCGCCGACGACTCGCGCTTCGGGCGCGAAGCAACGGCGACTGAAGTCGCCGCTCCTTGCCATCAACCGTCCAGGTTCAGTCACGGAACTCCTGACTTGCGATTGTGCTCCACGATTTCCTGGAACTTGGCCGCGAACGGTGCCGGGAGGTACCAGTGAACGCTTTCAAGGTACGGAATGAACGCGTAAAAATTGGGCGGAGGCGCTGCACCGGTAGGAGGCTGCGGCAAGTTCGGGAGCTTGAGAAGGGCAGTCTTGATAAGGGTGACACCGTCGCTGGTGGTTTTGGTCTGAAATGGCACGCACTGCCGGGTGCTTCCATTCCATTTGTCATCAATGAAATTGTAGTAAGGCTCCCTCACCCCCTCCGGCCTGGGCTGCCAGAGTACAATTTTGGGATTCGTCTGTACAAGCTGGACGCTTATCACCTGTTGTTTCGCATCGCTGATGAAGTAGATGAGATTGAACTTCTCACCTCCATCGACAAATTCTGACCCGGTGATCGCCATGATGGTGACCATGAGTGAGTTCTGTGGAAAGGCCAGGTTCGTGACCCTGAACTCCCTCTGCTTGCGGACTCCCTTGGGAAGCGCCTTGATGGCCTCCTGCACCGGCATGAGCCACTTCACCGGGCCCCAGATGGTGACGGGATCCGTTTTGCCACCGGCCGCTGCCTTGGAATAGAGATCCAGACACTCCAACAATTCACGCCGGGTAATGAGCTGGGTCGCGAGCCAGTTGGTCGCAAAGGTCATGCCGGGCGGCGTAGCCGGGGCTTTTTGCGCCGCAAGAGGAAGGGATAGAGCCAGACTGACAGCCAGGGAGAATGCGATTTTTTTCATGCCACGCAAAACGGCTGGCCGGTAGTATGCATTATCATATCCGTCAAAACGATTTTGCCACGGAATGCAAAAAAAGAATCCGGTGTATCCCGCCTCTCCCGAAGAGGTTTGCAGAGGCGCATCGTGCACGTGAACTGTGCGCTTCCAGTGACGGCCGTTACCTTTACTTTACTACAGCGGCGACCTTGGATAGCATCCGCGCTGTCACTTCCCAAAACGCGAACGATGCTGGCCCCTTCCGACACCAGGAATATCGACGATCTCTATCGAAGTGGGTGGAGGCACATCCTGCCAATCTGCCTACGCCTCGCACTGGCTGTTCTCGTGGCCCGAGCCATGCCCTACGTGCACATACGGTGGGGCGAGCCCTATCCGGGCGATGGACAGGATGCATTTGGCGTGGTGGTGATTTTCGCCCTGATTGGTCTGGGGGCGGCAGTGTGCTATTTCGTGGCGGGCTGCATCCTCCAATATCTTCTTCGCAAACGCAGAGCCATCTGGACCGTGGCCGCAGACCTGACCTTGGCGTTCATCTTAGCCGGGGCATTGGGCTACATGGGTCTCACAGCTCACTATGAGGATACACCGCCACCGAAGGAGGTTGAGCAGCGAACAAGAGCCGCTTCTTGAACGCGGAGTATCTTGGGTCGTGTGAGAGGAAAGCACCTCAAAGTCGAGCACGAGGATGTCCACCAGTTAGAAGACCCACTTCAATCCCGTGCGGATGACCACGCCATCTTCGAGGTCTTCGTCCAGCAGTTCTCTTTTGTTGCTGTCTTCGATACGCAACTCGGAGAAGGCATTGATACCAACACCGAGGGTGAGCCAGCAATCTTTGAAGAGACGTTGCTCGGCTTGGAGGGTGGCGCTGGCGCCTTGCAGGCGGAGGATGCGCCCGCGGCCTTCTTCGTCCTCAATGAGCCAGCGGCCACCGATGAGCTCGGCACGCAGCTTGATGTAGAGGTCATCACTTACTTTGTAGGAGGGGATGAGTCCATCAGGCGAGAAGGTGACAGTGAAGCGATCACTCACACGCCAGAGCAGGGCGAGCACGGGGAATACGTCGTCATCGCCATAGTTGCGCGAATAGCCCGCGCCGACGGCGGCCATGAAGTTGGGCGAGAAGCGGTAGCCAATGCCAAAGCCGGCGGAGAGGTCGAAGGCGTCGCTGTTGATGCGATTGAAGTCGCTGGAGATACCAGGCTCCACATACGCAGCGGCAAGCCAGGGGCTGGTGGGTGAAAGCCAGGCGGCCTGGATAGGCAGGCGCAGCGTGTGGAGGTCGAGGTCCTCATGCAGCACCGAGGTATCCACATCCGCGAGGAAGAGACGGTAGTTCAGCTTCGCGAGAAGGATGAAGGTATCCGTCATCACCGGAGGCAGCGGCACGCTGGCGCGGAACTCGTGCATGGAGTATTCGCCGGCGGCATTCTCCAGGGACATGGGGAAATCGTAGTCGTAGCGGAAGGCCAGCTCCGGGGCGAGGAACTCCTTCAGCAGGGCTTCATCCGTGCCCTTGCTGGCGGTGACTTGAGCAGGAGCTTTGGAGGCAATGACTTCACCAGCCTGCAAGGCAGTGACAGCAGTGGTGGCAGCGACGAACAACGGCAGGAAGGAAAGGAAGCGGCGCATGGGCGGGAGAATACCAGAACGGCTGAGGCGAGTCTGCAAGAAACAGAAACGCAATCAAACGAACCGGCTATCTTCGCGGATGGAAGCGACGATGCGTGTCCTTCAGGCGATTCTGGTCCACATGTGTATAGATCTGCGTGGTGGCGATATCCGCATGGCCCAGCATTTCCTGGATGACTCGCAGGTCCGCTCCATTTCCCAGCAGATGCGTGGCGAAGCTGTGGCGCAGCAGGTGCGGATGAATGCGCTCGGGGTCGATGCCTGCCTGCTCCGCGCGTTCGCGGAAGATTTGCCAGATGCGCGCGGTGGTGAGCTTGCCGCCGTTGCGATTGATGAAGATCCAGCTCTGCGTCTTGGGCTTCACCAAGGCGGGTCGTGCAGAATTCAGATAACGCTGAACTGACGCTCGCGCTTCCTGCCCGACGGGGACTAGGCGGGTCTTGTTCCCTTTTCCAGTGACGCGGATCCAGCCTTCGTCGAGATTGAGGTTTTCCAGCTTGGTACCGGTGACCTCGCTCACTCGCAGTCCGCTGGCGTAGGTGAGTTCCAGCATGGCGCGGTCGCGTAGATCGAGCGGCTCATGACCCTGCACGGACTCCAGGAGATGGCCGACGTCCTGTTCATTCAAAGTATCGGGCAGGCGCGCCTCCACACGCGGAGGCAGCACAGGCTCCGCAGGGTCGCCTTTGCGAAAGCCACGGACCGCGAGCCAGCGGAAGAAGATTTTCAAGGCGACCAGCTCAATGCGCAGGCTGGAGGCGACAATGCCATCGCCCTTGCGCATGCCAAGATAGTCCGTGATGTCATCCGTCACCACCTCTGCGACTGCGGCCTTCTGGTGCTTCATTTGCATCCATGAGGCGAAGCGCGTGAGCACCTGGGAGACGAGCAGCTGATAGTTCGTCGACAGCCCGCGCTCCGTGGCGAGGTGAAGGATGAAGCTGTCGATTTCTTGCTGCACGAAATGAATGTGGCGCGATTGCGATAGGTTGCCAGTGCAACCTGAACTGTCGCTTGAGAACAAGATTTCCCATTGGCGCAACGCGCTGTTTTCGTCCATGCTCCCCGTGACAGCCCCCGTCACCGTGCCTCCATCTGACACGTTATCCTCCGCGCCGACCACCACCCCGGCCAAGGGCACTCTTGTATTTGAGGCCCGCAAAGTACGCAAGGTCTACCACACCGGCGAGTTGGATGTGGTGGCGCTGCATGGTGTGGACCTCGACTTCTACTCCGGCGAGCTCGTCGTGCTGCTGGGCGCTTCCGGCAGCGGCAAGTCCACCCTGCTGAACATCCTTGGCGGTTTGGACGTGCCCACGTCCGGCCACCTGAACTACAAGGGCTGGCCACTCACGGATGCGGAGGAGAAGACGCTCACCCTCTTCCGCCGCAACTGCGTGGGGTTCGTCTTCCAATTTTACAACCTCATCCCAAGTCTCACCGCGCGGGAGAATGTCGCGCTCATCACGGACATCGCCCGCGATCCCATGAAGCCCGAGGAAGCACTGGAACTCGTGGGCTTGAAGGCGCGCATGGATCACTTCCCCTCCCAGCTCTCCGGCGGTGAGCAGCAGCGCGTGGCCATTGCACGTGCGATTGCCAAGAAGCCCGAGGTGCTGCTGTGCGACGAACCCACCGGCGCGCTGGACGTGCACACCGGCATCCAGGTGCTGGAAGCGGTGGAGCGCATCAATCGCGAGCTCGGCACCCTGACCGTGGTCATCACGCACAACGCGGCCATGGCCGAGATGGCGGACCGCGTGCTGCACCTTTCCGACGGACAAATCGTCAAACAACGGCATAACGAGACACGCATGCCGGTGAGCAGCCTTGAGTGGTGATGAGAGGAGGAGCAACGGAGTTGTATGAATGTTCTGTGGTCTTCGATGACAAATGCCGGACACTGCCCTGGGAGCGCTGACGTCCCGTCGGCGTATTTGTGTCGCGTGAAGTTGCAGCGCCAATACGCCGGCCAGAGGCCATCGCTCCCAGGGCCAGCAGATGCCGACACATGCGTCGGCATGTTTCTTATTTTCTAGTCCATGCTCTCCCCACTCGATCGCAAACTGTTCCGGGACCTGGGCCGTATGAAGGGCCAATTGGTCGCGGTCAGTCTGGTGATGGCGTGCGGGCTGGCGATGATGATCATGACAAGGTCATTGATCCTCACGCTCGATTCCACGCGGAATGCCTACTACCAGCGCTACGGCATGGCGGACATCTTCGGCACGCTGAAGCGCGCACCGCTGGCCATGGCGGACCGGCTGGCGCAGATCCCCGGGGTGGCGGCGGTGGAGCCTCGTGTGGTGGTGGATGTGACGCTCGACCTGCCAGGCATCCCTGAGCCTGCGACAGGCCACATTGTTTCCCTGCCTGATGATGGAAAGCCACAGGTGCTCAATCGCATCTTCATGCGCAAGGGTCGCCTGCCACAGCTTGGCGAGCGACGTGAGGTGGTAGTGAGTGAGGCCTTTGCCGATGCCAACTTCCTGAAGCCCGGCGACAGCGTGGTGGCCATCATCAATGGGCGGCGTGACTCCCTCGTCATCGTGGGTGTGGGTTTGTCCCCGGAGTTTGTCTTTGAAGCGCGCGCCGGTGAAACACTGCCGGACAACAAGCGCTACGGTGTCTTCTGGATGAACTACGAGGCCGTGGCGGTGGCGTACAATCTGGATGGCGCCTTCAATGACTTTGCTGCGGACCTCGCACCCAACGCGGCGCCAGGGCCAGTGATTGCCGAGATGGACCGGCTGCTGGCGAACTACGGAGCCTTTGGTGCGTACACGCGCGCGGACCATCCCTCCGCGAAACGGCTCGATGATGAAATCCGAGTGCTGCAGGCGTTGTCGGTAGCCTATCCCGTCATCTTCCTGAGCGTGGCGGCCTTCATGGTGAATGCCGTGCTGGCACGACTGGTGCGACTGCAGCGTGAGCAGATCGCGCAGCTCAAGGCACTGGGATACTCCTCCGCGCAGGTGGGTATGCATTACATGAAGTATGCCCTGGTGATTGTGGTGCTGGGCACCATCCTCGGCGGTGTGGCGGGCAGCAAGATGGGCGGTGGCCTGGTGAACTTGTACACCATGTTTTTCCGCTTTCCGGAGCTGACTTTCCACATGGACACGGGGGCGCTTGCCACGGCGTTGCTCATCAGCGCGGGTGCGGCCTCGGCGGGTGTATTGAAGGTCGTGCGTGCAGCGGTGAAGCTGCCACCGGCAGAGGCCATGCGTCCCGAGCCGCCGGCGGATTTCAAGCCCTCGCTCGCCGAGCGCCTGGGGCTCACGAAACACTTCAGCCCGGGCTTCCGCATGGCTTTGCGCAACATCGAGCGCAAGCCATGGCAGGCCGTCTTCACCATTTGCGGTCTCTCGCTAGCCACAGGGCTCATGGTGCTGCCGGGGGCGATGAGTGACAGCATCGACTACCTGCTCACCTATCAGTGGAATGAAGTGCAGCGACAGGATGTCGTCGTCTTCCTCACGGAGCCCGGTGGTGGCAAGGCCTTCCACGACCTGGAGCATCTGCCCGGCGTGCTGCGCGCCGAGCCCATTCGCAGTGTGCAATCCCGCCTGCGCTACGGCCACCACTACCGCAAGCTCGCCGTCACCGGCATGCCCAAGGGCTCTGACCTGAACAGGCTGCTGGATGCAAACGGGCGCACCATTCACCTGCCGGAGGATGGCATCGTGATGTCCAAGGCGCTCGCGGAAGTCATCGGCGCGAAGATTGGCGATGAAGTGCAGATCGAGGTGCTCGAGGGCCAGCGTCCGAAGCGAACGGCGCCAATTCGCGGACTCATCGAGGACTTCGCCGGTGTGGCCGCGTACATGGACCTCGATGCCTTGCGCAGTCTCATGCGCGAGGGGGACACCATCAATGGCGCCTACCTCACGGTGGACAAGGCGAAGTGGGAGGATTTCATGCGCGAGGTGAAGGAGACTCCTCGTGCTTCCATCGTGCTGGTGAAGCAGGACCAACTCCAGGCCTTCCGTGAAACCACCGGACAGAGCATCGGCATTCTGCGGAAGCTCTACTTCACCCTCGCGGTGATTGTGGCGTTCGGCGTGGTGTACAACAGCGCACGCATCGCCCTCTCCGAGCGACAGCGCGATCTCGCGACGCTGCGCGTGGTGGGCTTCACCCAGCGCGAGGTGGCCAGTGTGTTGCTGGGAGAGCTCACGCTGCTGGTCGTGACGGCACTGCCGCTGGGCCTGCTTTTCGGCAAGGGGCTCACGACTTTCATCATCAGCTCCTTCAGCACCGAAACTGTCCGCATGCCGCTGGTCATCAATGCCACGAGTTATACCATCGCCATCATGGTGGTGACCACCGCTGCCGCCCTGTCGTTCCTGGTGGTGAGCCGTATGCTGAAGAAGCTCGACCTCGTGGGCGTGCTGAAGGCGCGTGATTGAGTCCTGCTTGGCAGGTGTGCCATCTGCCGCTACCGTTTTGCCATCTGGTGAGCCAAAAATCCCCCCAAGTACATGCCAGAAAATACCCCCCCGACCCAGAACCAACTCAGCGAACCCCAGGGCGACAGCCCGCCGTGGGATGCGAAGCGCAACAAACCGAAAGGCGCCTTCTTCCGCAAGCTCATCACCTGGGCCGGCATCCTCGGTGTGGTAGCACTCGTCGCCATGGGGCTCATGCCGAAGCCGATTGAAGTGGAACTGGGCAAGGTGGTACGCGGTCCCCTCACCGTGCATGTGGTGGAGGAAGGGAAGACACGCATCCGCAATCGTTATGTGGTCTCCGCGCCCATCGCGGGCCAGATGCGCCGCGTGCCGCTGAAGGCGGGCGACGAGGTCATCGCGGGCAAGACGGTCATTGCCACGATTGAGCCGGTGATGGCCTCGCTGCTGGATCCGCGCACCCGCATCCAGGCGGAAGCGCGCATCAAGACCTCGGAGGCCGCCCGTGCGCGCGCCGTGGAGTCACTCGACATGGCGAAGACGGCGGAGAAATTCGCCGTGGCGCACTGGGAACGCACGCAGAAGCTGAAGACTTCCGGCAGCATCTCGGAGACGGACCGCGACAATTCGGAGCGTGACTTTGAGCTGAAGCAGCGCGAGGTGCGCGCGGCGGACTTCGCGCTGAAGGTGGCCGAGTTCGAACTGGAGCAGGCGAAGGCCGCACTCCTGCAGCTTGATGACCCTGGCGCGGGCAAGGCAGCCGAGCTGCCCGTGTTCTCCCCAGTGGGAGGTCGCGTCCTGAAGGTCATGCAGGAGAGCGCCATGGTGGTGACTCCCGGGCTGGCCATTCTGGAAGTGGGCGACCCGGCAGACATCGAGATCGAGGCCGAGATTCTCTCCCGCGATGCCGTGGCCATCACGAAGGGAGCCAAGGTCCAGGTGGAGCAGTGGGGCGATGACCAGCCGCTGGATGCGATTGTGCGACTCGTGGAGCCCGCCGCGTTTACGAAGGTCTCCGCTCTGGGTGTGGAGGAGCAGCGCGTGTATGTGCTCAGCGACCTGAAGAATCCCCCGGACAAGGCCAAATCGCTGGGCGACCGCTACCGCGTGGAAGTGCGCGTGGCCGTGTGGCACAAGGATGACGTGCTGCTGGTACCCTCCGGCGCGCTTTTCCGCGAAGGGGTGGACTGGAAGACCTTTGTCTACGAGAACGGCAAGGCGAAGAAGGTGGGCCTGGAGGCTGGCCGGAGTGATGGCCGGATGACCGAGGTGATCAAGGGGCTGGAACTGGGGACGCAGGTGCTGCTGCACCCGCCGGACACGGTGAAGGATGGGGTGGCGGTGACCGAGCGGAAGGTGGAGTGACCCCGCCCCTAGTCATGGGTGGAGTCACCTGCATGGGATTCAACACAGAGACACGGAGACGCAGAGGAACTTCGGAGACTGAAACTGAGAGCGCTGGCCGGCCAGACGAGCGCCTGAACGTCCGTGGTGCTGGGAGTGCAATTTCAGCCCTCATTTGCTCAGGTTGCTCCTCCAAGCCCAGAAGTCTGGTAGCCCTCAGTCTCCGTAGTTCCTCTGCGTCTCTGTGTCTCTGCGTTGAACACCCTGAACGTGAACCCGCCCATCTCTCAGTGGCCCGCTAACCGCACACGCTAAAAGTTGATATAAACGCTTCGATTACAGCACCTTGCGGAGGAGTTTCGATTTACAGCAATTTTTCCCTCCCTCCCCCGAACTCTCCCTCGTTGCTTTCCCTGCTTGAGCCCCAGCCGCACCGTGCTAGCCTGCGCGTCCCCATGGCCAAGTTCAACATCCTCATCGCTGGAAACAACGACCCCATCTCGAGCATCGGCATTGACCTCCTCAAAGCGGAGCCCTCCTTTGACGTGACGGTGAACATGAACCTCAAGGCGGAGGATGCCATGATTGAGGCTTCCCGCGAGGCACACGCCATCATCGTGCGCAGCGGTGCGAAGGTGACCGCCAAGGTGCTCGATGCCGCCAAGAACCTGAAGGTCGTGGGCCGCGCCGGCGTGGGTGTGGACAACATCGACATCCCGTATGCCTCGAAGCGTGGCGTGGTGGTGATGAACACCCCCGGCGGCAATACCGTATCGACCGCCGAGCATGCCTTCGGCCTCATGATGTCCCTCTCGCGCAAGGTGCCCCAGGCGCACGCCTCGGTCATCGGCGGCAAGTGGGAGCGCAAAAACTTCCAGGGCGCTGAGCTCAACAAGAAGACCCTCGCCGTACTCGGCATGGGCCGCATCGGCACCGAGTTCGCCAAGCGCGCCCAGGCGTTCGGCATGAGCGTGGTCGCCTACGACCCCTACCTCAGCGCCAATCGCGCCGAGATGCTGAAGGTCGAGCTGCGTGACAATCTCGATGACGCGGTGAAGGACGCCGACTTCATCACCATGCACATGCCGCTCACACCTGAGACGAAGCATATGCTCAATGAGACCCGTCTCCGTCTGTGCAAGAAGGGCGTGCGCGTCATCAACTGCGCCCGTGGTGGTCTCGTAGACGACAACGCCCTGGCCAAGCTGCTGGAAGAAGGCCACGTGGGGGGTGCTGCCCTCGACGTGTATGAAGTGGAGCCTCCGCCCGCCGACTACGCACTGCTGAAGGCCCCGAACGTGGTCTTCACCCCGCACCTCGGTGCTTCGACCGAAGAAGCGCAGGAAAGCGTGGGCATCGAAATCGCGGAGCAGGTGAAGGAAAACCTCCTGCATGGCACGGTGGTGAACGCGGTGAACATGCCGAACGTGGACCCGAAGACCCTCGCGGAAATCGGACCCTTCCTGCGCTTCGGTGAAATCCTCGGCCGCCTCATTTCCCAAATCGCCCCGCAGCGCGCCGAGTTCCTGCGCGTGAACTACAGCGGCAATCTGGGCAAGATGGACACCACGCTCGTCTCGCGCGGCGTGCTGAAGGGTTATCTTGAGCGCCCCATCGGCCCTGACCAGGTGAACCTCATCAACGCCATCGGTACCGCCGAAAACCTCGGCCTGCGCTTCACTGAAAGCCGCGTGCCGGAGCCCACGGAATTCAGCGACCTCATCGAGGTGGAAGTAGGCACGGGTGACAATACCGCCGTGATCAGCGGCTCCTTCTTCGGTGGTGACCCCCGCATCGTGAAGATCAACGGCCGCCGTGTGGAAGCCACGCCGGAGGGTACGCTCCTCCTCCTGGAGAATGACGACCGCCCCGGCATGATTGGCTCGTACGGCACCATCCTGGGCAGGCATCAGGTGAACATCGCGAACATGTCCCTGAGCCGCAACGTGGAAGGCGGCACCGCCCTGACCCTGCTCACCCTCGACTCCACACCTCCGCAGGAAGTCATCCAGGAACTGGAGAAGCTCCCCGGCGTGAAGCGAGTGTACTGCATGGAGCTGGAGTAGATCCGGAGGCCATTTTGAAAGCCATAGCGATGCGACCATCCCAAGATGCCGCACGCCACTTCAAGGAGTGGGGGCAGGACTGCCCCCACATTCCCAGCACGTCTCGTGACCTGCCCCGCGCAGTGACGCCGGGAAACACCTCACCGCGTACCACCTTGCGCGAAATATGAGGCCCTCTACCGAGACGACTTGGATTCACCACTCACTAACCCATGACTGGACTTCAGGCGAATGGGCACAACTTACCGTTTTATTGAGGAGCCAAATCAGCCTTCAGAGGTTGTGAAATGGTTTCGCTCGCTTCCGCAGCCGCCTGAGGAGCATGCCGCACCTCATGGCGTTGTCCTATATTTCCGCGAGATGGGTCCGTTGGTGCATGACGACAACGGGAGGCTTGAATTTAGAAAGTCCCCGGTCGCAAACCTGTTTTTACCTCAAATCAAGAGAGGCGTATTGTGGACGGTTGGTGAATTGCATTTTCTAGCCACGCCCTTGCGTCAATTGTTTCCCGAACTTCACAAGATTAGCAGGAAGTTTGCAGGTTGGTTGTCATCTCACGAGTGCATTTTTACCCACGGCAACGCAGGCAATCCCTACGACTACTACCTTGAGGGTTCTGTCCGGAGCTTCGATTGCCCGATTTACGCATTTGAGTCAGGGCTCGCCGCGATACGTCGTGAACGATACTTCGTCGCAGAGTCGGACAGGGATTCTTTATTAGACACCGTATGCAGAGCGTTGACGTTGAGAGGAGTCAAATGTGCCGAAATGTAACCTACCTCTGCAGCAAAGCCTTCCCAAGCGCTCCGCATTCAGTCCGTGCATGCACAATGTCGCACGCTAAACTTGGGCTTGCGACCAAGTAGTTTACATCATTCGTTTTCCCTTCATTTTTCTTCCTTCGCTTCCCCAAATCCTGCACGCTCGTAGTTCTTTTTGTCTACTTCAGCCATGTCCCATCCCTACCTCGACGAGTCCTTCCATGTCCGCTGGTCCACCCTCGCACCGGCGACGGTGGAGGCGGATATCACCCTCGCGCTGGAGCGTGCGGAGCAGAAGCTGGCTGACGTGGTGAATCAGGACCGTGGCCGCCTCTCTTTTGAAAGCGTGATCATGGGGTATGAAGACGCCCTTCGTGAGCTGAATGAGTCGTGGGGTCTCGTCACGCACCTAGACTCTGTGTGCAACGGCCCTGAACTCCGCGAGGCGCACAACAAGATGCTGCCCAAGGTGAGCGCCTTCTTCGCGAAGATCCCGCTCGATGAGCATCTGTGGGACCTCATACTCACCTACAGCAAGACGGACGAAGCAAAGGCCCTCACCGGCACGCAACGCCGCGCGGTGGATGAATTGCTCGCCTGGTTCCGCCAGCATGGCGCGGAGCTCCTGCCCGCCAAGAAGAAGCGCCTGGAGGAAATCGAGGCCGAGCTCTCCCAGGCCACGCAGAAGTACTCCGAGAACGTGCTCGATTCCACGAACGCGTGGGACATGGTCATCGACGACGTGGCACAGCTCAAGGGCCTGCCGCAGAGCGCCATCGATGCCGCCAAAGCCGATGCCGCCGCGAAGGGAGTCGGCACACCCGAGGCTCCGAAGTACCGTTTCACCCTGAAGGCCCCCTCGCTCATTCCTGTGATGGAGCACGCCGAGGACGACTCCCTGCGCAAGCGTGTGTGGGAGGGCAATGGCACCGTGGGCCGCGGCGATAAATACGACAACACCGCGCTTGTGTGGCAAATCCTGCGCCTGCGTCATGAGAAGGCCACGCTGCTGGGCAAGCCGCAATTCGCCGACTACATCCTGGAGCGCCGCATGGCGAAGAACGGCCGCACCGCACTCACCTTCACCGAGGACCTGCATCGCAAGGTGAAGTCCGCCTTCGACCGTGAAATCGTGGACCTGCAGGAGTATCGCGCGGACAAGACGCACACGGATGTGCGTCTGCTGGAGCCGTGGGAGGTCGCCTACTGGAGCGAGAAGCGCCGGCATGAGCGCTACGATTTCGACCACGAGGAACTGCGCCCCTACTTCCCCGTGGATGGCGTGCTCAGTGGCATGTTCCGCATCGCGGAAAAGCTCTTCGATGTGCGCATCGCCGAGCGTCAGACCACCTTCTCCGCCGTGGGCGATGGCAGTGAAGCGCCTGCTGTACCCGCCGAGTCCGGTGCCGTGGAAGTGTGGCATCCTGAGGTAAAATTCTTCGACATGCGCAATGCGGACGGCGTGCTCATCGGCGGCTTCTATGCCGACTGGCACCCGCGCGACTCGAAGCGCAGTGGCGCATGGATGAACTACCTGAAGGGTGGCTGGCCGCCCAATGGCGAGCGCGATCGCCGCGCGCACCTGGGCCTCATCTGCGGCAATATGACGCCCCCCGTGGATGGCAAGCCCGCCCTGCTCACGCATGACGAGGTGTGCACCATCTTCCATGAGTTCGGACATCTCATCCACCAACTTTTCGGCAATGTGCCCGTGCCCTCGCTCAATGGTGTGAATGTGGCATGGGACTTCGTGGAACTGCCCAGCCAGCTCATGGAGAACTTCTGCTGGGAGCGCGAGAGCCTCGACTTCTTTGCGAAGCATCACGAGACCGGCGCGCCCATCCCGGATGACCTCTTCAAGAAGCTCATCAATGCGCGCAACTACATGAGCGCCGTGGCCATGATGCGCCAGCTCAGCTTTGGCAAGCTGGACCTGGAGCTACACATCAACCACTCCGTGGATGAGAACGCGGACCTCGACCGCCTTGGCCGCACCCTGCTGAAGGACTACATCTTCCCCACGAACACCGAGCCACCGAGCATGGCGCGCCGTTTCGGCCACCTCTTCAGCAGCCCCGTGGGCTACGCCGCCAGCTACTACAGCTACAAGTGGGCCGAGGTGCTCGATGCCGATGCCTTCACCCGCTTCCAGCACGAAGGCGTACTCAATCCCAAAGTGGGACGCGCCCTCCGCGACAATATTCTCAGCAAGGGCAACAGCGAGGACCCCGCGAAGTTGTTCCGCGATTTCATGGGACGCGACCCGGACCCGAACGCACTGCTGGCCAGGGCGGGGCTGGCGTAGGACACGCGCTGAGCAGGAAGTCCGCGCTCCCACATGCCATTCTTCGCAAGCCGGGCAGCGCGCTTGCTCCGGATCATGCTTCCGTAGTCGCAGAGAATCAATGTTGCATCGAAAAATTCTTTGCACCATACATAGTGCATGAGGGACCTCCCACATGACTTGTTGCGGCGTGCACTGAATCAAGTGATTGCCTTTCATGGCCAGCGTGAAAAGCTGGAGCAGCAGTGGGGCCCGCTCGTCGTGGCAGAAAGGGCAGACAGATTGGAACACGGCATCGAGCTCCTGTGGAAGGCCATGGCATCGTTGCGCGCTGAGCATGATGCGTCATGGACGGCTGACGCAGAAAATGCCGGCTACGTCTGCGTTGGGACACATCGCCGCAAAATCCATGTGCCATTTCATCTGGTTCCAGCTCTCCCGGACCTTCCCATCTTGGAGGAAGCCATCCAGCTTTCGGAACAGATTTGCCTGGGTGCTGTTGGAAAGAACAAAGCAATGATCTGTCTCAGTGGAAGCACGCTGCTCCTGGGGGATGTGTGCCGCAATGGCGACATCGATTTCTGCGAATACATTCCTCCAGAAGTTGACGCAGAGACCTTGGCGAAATCATTCCAGAAGCAAATCAAGTCCGCCCCCAGCAAGCATTATGTGCTGGGCGTTCGCACCAACGCCCAAACCGGCGAGACGTTTGGAGAACTGAAATTCTGGAGATACAAACCCAAGGATGTGTCGTCGGAATACGAGCAGAAGTGTGCCGTGCGATTGTTTGCCGCTGCGCGAAATGCGAAGACGACCCACCTCATGGCAACCCAGTTCTCCGGAGTGACCGAGGTAACGAACTGGGTTATCATTCTTCAGGAGCGGGTGGAAAGAGACCCTGCCTCACGCCTCAGTTTTGCGCACCAGGAGGCAGGCTTGGGACTTTACAGCAAACGCCCGCTGCACACCCTGGAAGCCCTGGCGACGTACTTGAATTTCTTGCGTAATGAGATCGAGCGATATGCGGAGGTCAATCCAGTAAAAGCGGTGAAACGTGCAGTGCCATGGCTACGCCTCTATGGTGCAGGCGATTTGCTGGATGAACTTCTCTCCATCGTCCGCAACCACCGGGCAGCGGATTGCGCCGCGGCACTCTCCAAGTTCGAACTTCTGACAGAGTATTTGAAGATAGAGAACGTCCATCCTGCCCTCGGCCGACTGTTGGAGCGATTGCGTATCGAAGCCCAGGAGCTGGCAGACGAACTGATTGGTTATTCAGCTCAAGATCCACAGCTGGCCTTGCAGGAAAAACTGAGGAAATTCGGCCACGCTCTGGCGGCCACCAAGCCTGGCAAGAACTCTGCTTCGATCCTCGATAAGATACTTGCTCTTGCTCCCCCCTAGTTTCAATCGTACTATATTGAACATGCCTCGTCTTATGAAGACAGCGTTCCATCCTGGAAGCGCAGTAGCTGAGATTTTGCCACAGCTTCCTCTGGATCACGCTCAACGTGAATCAGTGAAGCAGGCGGTACTCGCCCTGCCCACTGCCGAGGCACAAGAGCATCTGGAAAGATTGTCGGAGGCTCTTGGCGTTCTCGCTGAAGCTGTTACAGACATGGACAAGATGCTTGCAAGCATGGAGGTGACCAGCGACCAATCTGTTCCTAGCGCTTACCACGCCTCCATGCAATCTGCCTGAGCAAGCCCCTGCCTGACGGAGGCGAAGCTGTCTACCAATGGTGTACTCCGATGAGAGCAACTCATCGCTGGCCGCACAAGATGAGGTTGTTTTTTCCGCAGAAGGACACATTTCCGCTGGATCTTGGCCACATTCGAACTAAGGTGTATAGTCACCTGAAGCTCGAGTTCGAAGAGGAAGCTTAAGAATATGAAGGCAAGCAGTGCACCGGAGCAATCGCAAGAGAGGGAACTCCTGGACTCCGCGCAGACACGGCAGCGGCTGGGACTGAGTGACCACCAACTCACGCGGATGCGGGCCACGCGGAAGATTGGCTACCTCAAGCGCGGCGGGCGGGTGCTGTTTGCAGCGGAGGAGGTGGAGCGGGTGCTGCGTGAATCCGAGGTGCCGGCACTGCGACCGGTGGTGCGGCTCAGGGACAGGGAATAGGAGACAAGGAACACGGGACAAGGCAGCCCGATGGCGGAGCTTGGCCGTATTGGTATATCCCGTTTCATCATATTATGATATAAGACGTGGATGAATGCCCCAGGGAGCGGCTGCTTTAGCTGCCGTTTGGGAACAGCGGGGCCACGGGATGTGTGTCCTAGCAATCATTGACACCAACAGGCACGCACACTTCGGCAGCTAAAGCAGCCGCTCCTTGTTGGGGCAGCCACGTCACACGGCTTTCACGAGACAGACTATGATGACACCACCGAATCCCAACGACACTCCACCCGCGGCCACGCCCAACCCCGAGCCTGCTTCCGGAGCCACCCTTCCAAGGCTCAACCTGCAGGACCAGCCCAGCTACTGGCGCACGAAGGCACGCTTTCAGCGGAAGGAATTGGAGCAGACACTGGCGGAGCTGGCGCGCCGTGAAGAGGCGGCTGGCATCAAACGCCGGGGGAATCAGGGCAGCGGCGGCAAGTCGGTGCAGCGCCTCAATGACGAGTGCAACGCTCAGGACTTCATCGATACCTGCGAGAAGGACGTGCGACACTGCGTGAGCACGAAAGATTGGTACGTGTGGGAGAGGCTGCGCTGGGAATGCGACGTGCATGAGTGCCTGATGATGCAGCGCGCGTGTGAGTTCTCCCGCGAGCTCTGTGAGCGCGCGCAGGAGATGCCCACCCTCAGCGAGGCGAAGATGATGGCCCACCGGGGGAATGTTCTGGGAAACTACCCCCGCCTCCGGGCCATGCTGAACATCGCGCGCTCCGACCCGCGGGTGACTATTCCGGACACTTCCGTGTGGGATGCAAATCCCCACCTCCTTGGCGTGAAGAATGGAGTGGTGGACCTGCGCACGTGCCAGTTCGTTCCCCCGCAACGCGAGATGATGGTGACCAAGACCATCGCCACCAGTTATGTCGAAGGTGCACCGTGTCCGAAGTGGGATGCGTTCCTGGAGCAGGTCCTGCCGGACCCGGAGGTGCGACACTTCCTGCAGGTGAGTGCGGGCTACTGGCTCACGGGCGACACCAGCGCCCAGTGCTTCTGGTTCCTGTATGGGTCTGGTGCGAATGGGAAGAGCACCTTCCTGGAAACGCTCTTCCGGCTCTGGGGAGAGTACAGCCAGCGGGCGAATGCCATGCTCACGCTCTCCCTGAACAGCCGTGAAGCCGGCATCGAGCTGTCTTCCGTGCCCGGCAAGCGCCTCGTGGTGGGCTCAGAAGTCTCCGATGGCATGCGGCTCAATGAGTCCCTGGTGAAAGACCTCACCGGCGGCGATACGATCACCGGTCGCGGCATGTACAAGGACACCATCACCTTCCGCCCGGTGGCGAAGATGGTCATGTTCGGCAATCACCGGCCCACCATCTCCGGTACGGATGGCGGCATGTGGCGGCGCGTGCGCCTTGTTCCCTTCACGCAGGTCATTCCGGAGGAGCAGCGCAATCCGCGTCTGCCGCATGAGCTGCTCGCGGAGTTCCCCGGCATCCTGAACTGGTGTCTGCGCGGCCTCGCCCACTACCACACGCATGGCCTGCCCACGCCTCCAGCGGTACATCACGCCACGGAGACCTATCGCGAAGACTCCGACCCATTGGGTGAATTTCTAGAGGAGTCCACCCAGCGCATGGAAGAGAGCTCCGAGCGGGTACTGCTGAACGAACTCTACCAAAAATACGGGACCTGGTGCGCGGAGAGTGGAAGGAAGCACCCCCTCAGTCGCCAGACGCTGCGCATGCGCCTGGAGGAGCGGGGCTACACGTCCCAGCGCACAAACCGTGGACAGGTCATCCAGAAGTTGCGCCTCAAGTCGGAACTCGATGCCGTCCTTTCTTCTGAGGAGGAGTGACGAAGTGTTGAGGTGGCGAACTCAAAATAAAGTTCCCTATATCAACGCTCACATAAAACACTTTCAAAACGGGATCACACTTCGACATTTCGACACAGGACCTTTCCTTGGCCAAGGCACTCTCATGCCTCAAGACGGATGCAGTAGTGGTACTACCACTCCGACCATGATGAGAAAGATGAACACCATGGCCACCAGCACAATGCCGGTGCCGTAGATACCACGCTGCCAGCCCTTGAGATTGTCCCACCGGCGGGCGAGCTGACCATAGGGGATGCCGGTGATGGCTTCCATCACACCAAGCAACGCATAAGCTCCTGGGATGGCAGCCATCATCAAGGCTATAGGATTGGGCTGGTACCCTTCTCTCGCGAGGAACCACAGCACTGCTGCCACTACCAAGGTGCCTGCACCTCCGAAGAGCAGCCGCACCAGGCCCGTGCGCCGTGCTCCGGTGTGGCTCTGAGAGGCCAGGTTAGCGTCGATTTGCTGAAACGGATTGGGGAGTTTGTCCGACATCCAGGGAGTCTTCGCATGCGTTCCACACAACATCACGTCAAAAAGGCGATGCTGTGTGGTGTGTCGGTGCTCGACAGGCCGGAGGCCCATCGCCCACTGTCAGGCCAGAGGCCTAACCTCCAGATGGATACGGTCGCACCAGGGGGAGCACGATGCCCACGAAGAAGGGGATGATGGTGAAGATGGTCACCAGCATGAGAACGATGCTCACGGCGATATACTGCGGGCGGGGCAGGCGATCCCAGCGGCGCTTCATCTCGGAATAAGGCACGCCGCTCGCGATTTCCGCGATGCCAATCAACGCATAGCAGCCGGGCATCGCGGCCAGCATCATGGACATGACATTGGGGCGCACACTCGGGCGCTCTCCCGCGAAGAACCAGATGAGGAGGCCGACGGCGCACATGCCCAGGAGGGAGAACACCAATCGCGCCAGGCCACGCAGTCGCACTCGGAGTGGGGGCTCCATCGGAGGATTGCTGCGGAACTCGGGAAGGTGGGGCTGCATGGGTTGGGATGTCTGCGGGAGGCTACTTTCGAGCATGTCGAAGATAACGATGACACTTGGCACATAACACTCGACAGGCCAGAGGCCTATCGTCCGCTGTCAGGCCGGGAGGCCTAACCTCCAGGTCAGAGCATGCTGCGCCACACGTCGAGCCATTCCAGGGCCTCGTGTTCGTCCGAGGTGACATGGGCATGGAGCCCCTCCTGAGCGGCGGTGACCATGCCGCTGCGTTCCGGGCAGATGTATTCTGGATTCAACACCAGGGCCACGCGCATCTCGCCGTTGGCAGCCCGGGCCCAACGCTTCACCGCCCAGCGTCGGAATTCGGCGTCCGGGGAATCGAAGCCGCTGATGCCGGTCAAGTTGAGCAGCACTTCCTTGCGCCCCCTTGCCCGGACGTCCTGCAACACATAGCAGAGCAAGTCCACCAGCAGGCAGGGACTGATGATCCCACGCGGTCGGTAAAATGCCCGTGTAGCGTTGAACGCGAGTTCACCATGCTCAAGAGCGGGGCATTGCATGCGGGAAATGACGCCTTGAATCTCTGCAACGTCAAGCAAACCCGAATGCGGCCATCCGACCCTCCAGAACCCCTCCAAAAAATGCACCACCCGGTAAACCGCCCTAGCTCTCCAAGCTCTGGTGAAACCACAGTTTGTTCCCAAAGGGGTCCATCACCTCCACGACCTTGGCGTTCCAAGGCATGGTTTGTACAGAGGGGTTCATGCGAGGATGACGGCGGGTGACGGTGATTTCCTGATGCAGGGCATCCGCGTCATCAATATGAATCACCGCCTTCGAGCCAGGGGTGCAATCACCATGGTGCTCGGTGAGGTGGAGCAGCGTTCCGGCGCGGCTGACTTGCAGGTAACGCGGATAGTCCGGCGTGTACTGATGCTCCCAGTCCACCGTAAACCCGAGCCAGTCCCGGTAGAATGCCATGGCCTGCTCGTAATCGAAGATACGGAAGACGGGGATGGCAGGCTGGAAGGTCATGGCGTGCGAGTTCGGAGGACGGAAAGCGGAATTAAGAAAGGAATGTGGTGGGAGGCAGTACGCGTCCGAAAGCCTCTGGTGATTTCACGAATGCAAAATGAAAATCGAGAAATGAAAAGTGCAAAGTGGTGGGCGGCCAGGTGCGGCTCCATGTTGAGTCCACCATGAACGAAGACATGAGCCCGTCACCCCGCCATGTGCCCATTTGGGTGAACTATCTCATGTACTTCGGCCTGCTGCTCGGGGCCTTGTGGCTCACCGTGCCGGATCTCCGGGCGATTGAGATCGTGTACCTGTTTCCTATCGGAATTCTATTTTTCGTGGGAACACAGTCCACGGCTATGATGTCCGTCGCTTATGGCATGCACTTCGTGTTCTTTGTCCTCTTCGCCCTCATCAGGCGGAGTCCGGGTGTCTATGTGCTCTGGACGGTATTCGCCCTGTATCTGCTGCTCAATGTGAAGGGCTGTAAGGAGATACTGGAGGGAGTAAGCCGCATCCACTGACATGCGGCGCGCTGGGGCCACCGTCACAAAACCCAGACGAGCACCACCGCCACGACAACGGCGCCCCAGCCGAGCCACTGCTTGAGGCGGCGTGCCTCGCGATCCATCTCGGACTCGCCCATGACACTGCCCTCTTCAGGGCCACCGCGCGTAGGCAGGAGGCCGAGGAAAAGGCCCAGGAGTTCCGAGAGAAAGCTCATCTGTCTACGCGAAGGATAGGATGACTCTTCACAATCGCAACGAAAAACGGACGTGGTTCCCTGGCGGATGCAAGGGCGGACGCATCCTTGCGATGGCAAAAACGACGCCTAAACGACGCCGTCGTCAGACCGGTCTCCACGCTTCAGCTCCCTATAAAAATCACGCCTCCCTGGCGAAGCGCTTGGCCTCCGCCTCGTCCTCCACGCCCACCCTGCCTTCACGCGTCTCGCCCTTCTGGTTCGCCTGCCAGTAGCAGCCACTTCCTGGCTCCAGGCACGTGAGCCACCCGCCGCCGTAGGCAAAGGTGTCAATGCAGATGCCGTGGCCGAAGTCACGTGGCTGCCCGTTGCGCTGCGGGGTATGGCCGCAGATGACCATCTTGCCGGAGACGTGGCGTGAGGAATTCCAGAAGCGCTCCCAGTAGAGCATGTGGTCGGGCTGCTGGTTCATGGGCCGGTCCGGGTCCACCGTGGCGTGTACAAAGATGTGAGTGGCCGATTCGTAATACGGCAGCGTCTTTTCCAGGAAGTCCCAATGTGCGGAGGGGATCTCGGGGTACTTCCGCTCCAGGTAGGAGGCCATGGTCGCATCCCCGCCGGCATCACACCAGTCGCGGATGACGTCCTTGTCCTCATGCGCCATGAGCATCATGATCTCGTGATTGCCCTGCAGGGTGATGAGGTTCGTCTCGCCGTGCCATTTCACCAGACGCTCGATGACCCCGCAGGAATCCGGACCTCGATCCACATAGTCACCCAACGTCACCAGGGTATCCCCCGGCTGGAAGGGTACGATGGAGAGGAGCGTCTCAAACGCCATGAGGCAGCCGTGGATGTCACCGATGGCAAAAGTGCGCATGGAAAATGGTCCCTAGCCGCCACGGGAAGGCAGCGGTCACTGGGGTTCGTTTCTGGTTCTGGTAGGGGATTGGAACTGGTGGGTGAAACCGGAGAGCTGAAGCACCGATTCCACATCCGCCGAATCGTACATGAGGCACTCCGAAGCCGTCATCAAAAGATTTCCGGTGAAAAGATGGCAAAACAGGATTCGTGCCATGGTGGTGGATTTTCAGGTTGCGCAGTCTTCATCGCGCGATTCGCTATGATCACCACCTTCCACGCTTACCCTTATTTTTTTCTGCACGCCATGAACGCGGACGACACCCCCGAACTCGACAGCATCGACGAGCCCGCCGAAGGGGCAACGACACCCTCCGCCTCCTCCACACTCCAACCGCTCACCTACCAGGAAGTGCGTGTGCTCGGCTGTCTAGTGGAGAAGGAGATGACCACGCCCGAGTACTACCCACTCACGCTGAATGCGCTCGTCGCTGCGTGCAATCAGACCACCAACCGCGAGCCCGTGCTGAAGCTGGATGAGGACACCGTGCGCGAGGCGCTGGAGGGCCTGAAGTCCCGCGGCTACGCCCTGCAGGTGACGCTGGCCGGTGCCCGGGTGCAGAAGTACAAGCACAACCTCGGTCACAAGCTGCCCCGCCTGGAGAAGCCCACGCTCGCCCTGCTCTGCGTGCTCCTGCTGCGTGGCCCGCAGACCGCCGGTGAGCTGCGCCAGCGCGCCGAGCGCATGCATGCCTTCGCAGACATCCCCGCGACTGAGTCCGCCATTCGCGAGCTCATGACCTATCCCGAGACGCCGCTGGTGGAGAGCATCCCTGCAGGTGGTGGGCGCAAGACCATCACGTATGTGCATCTGCTCGGCGGTCCGGTGGAAACTTCCGGCGTGGCCACCAGCAGCGCCGGTGAAGCCGCCGTGCAGGCGAATACCGACATCGCCTGGCGCGAACGTCTGGAAAATGAAATCGCCAACCTGCGTGACGAGGTCGCCGAACTGAAGCGACGCCTCGGCTCCCTGGAACTTCGCGAGGCCGGAGGCTCCTTCAGCGATATTGGCGGAAGCGGCAGCACTCCCCGTAGCGCCACGCTCGGCGGCGAGGAAGTCACGGGCGGCGGGTTCATTCCGTGAGGTGAGTGCCGGGGAATGAAGTGAAGTAACAAACGAATCACGCACGCACCACTCGCACGGAGCGCAAAGGAAGCTTCGCTCGCAGGGAGCGGCACTAGCCTTAGTGCCGGTGGTGGGCCATGTGGGTGCGGAGCCTCTTCTTCCTTCGTTCACGCGGGCAGCAACGGCACACGAACGCATCCTGATGCATCGCTTCGGTGATGCCACACGACGGCACTAGGCTAGTGCCGCTCCTTGGACTGTCGGCACTTCATGTCACAAGTGCTTTGCCATGCGTCTCGGTCCTATTCCGCCTCCAGCTCCGGCTTGAAGACAAACTTGCCTACCTCAATCACCTCCTTGTTGTCCTTCAAACGACGGGTGACGGACTGGTACTTGGTACCGGCCCTGTCGAAGGAGGTTTGGAATTCCACCTGCACCGTGGTCGCACCGGCGAGCTTCTGCTGGCGATTGCCGTAGTAGTTCACCTTCACCGTGTACGTGCCTGGCAGCGCACGGCGGATGGTGAAGACTTCAGGACCGTAACCACCCGTGAAGTCGTTGCTCATCGCGCCTCCCGTGCGGGTCTGGTTGTGATTGTAAATGCACACCTCGCCCGTGGGGTCGATGACCCAGAGGTCGATGTCCGTGCTGTCCGCATCCCACGTGAGGGCCACGCGCAGGTCCACCGGCACATCATCAAGGAAGCGCTTCTGGATGCCGATGGCTTCCACATCAGGCCTCAGGTCCTTCGGTCCCTCCTTGGGTGCGCGCTGCAGCAAATCATTGAGCTCGTGCAGCACGATCACGTCGATGCCCTGGAAGCGGCCATCCCATTTCCGCTTCACCACCTCCCACAGCAGGGTGGCGGCGCGGGCGAGGTCGGGATTTTCCCGGCGCGAGAGGCACAGGGCGAGGTCGCGGCGGCTTTGCGGTTCCTCTCCACGCGTCTTCAGCACCTCTTCAAACAACGGCACGGCCAGGTCATAGCGTCCGAGCTGTTGCAGACGGTACGCCAGGATGCGGAGCAGTGGTGCATTCTCCAGTTCCATCTCGGCCAGGTTGGAGAGCACGCGAAGCGCGAGCCGGTCATCCTTCTTCTCCTCGCGGAAATAGTCCGCGCAATCCAGGTAGAACGCGGAGCTGCCCGCATTGTCCTTGCGCTCCTTCAGGTAGGCCGCGTAGGCGTCTTCCGCCTTCCGTATCTTTTTCAAATAGGGTGTATCAGGATCCCACGCCTTCACCTCGATGCTGCCAGACATGGTGGAGGAGCGCCCTTCGGCATCGGCCACTCTCACTCCTCCGCCCGAAAACGATGAACCAGCGCTGTCCAGCATGTAGCCGGCGCCGGACCGACGAGGCGTTCCCTCTGCCGGTGAAGCTGGAGCCGGAGCCAGCACAGGCATCGGCTGTGCAGCCGCAGCAGCAGGCGCCATGGGCACTCCGCCCGCGCCGAGGCCGCCACCACTCCCTGTGCCGGAGCCGGGCCGACCGTTGTCCGCCTGCGGCGGCTCGGACTGCGGCATGAGTTCCAGCCGGCGCTGGCGCAGGACATCCACGGCGAGCAGCACGTTGGACGCCTCCTCAATCCACGCCGCACGCGTGTCTTCATTCCGGCCTTCCTTCTGCCAGCGGCTCGCGAGATCACTGGCCTTGTCCGCCAGGGCACGTGCTGCAGCAGCGTCTTCAGGACTCAAGGTGCCGCGCTGGCTGTTGTTCTTCGAAGTGTTGGCTCCTGCGAGTGCCGTGTACAGCGCGGCCTCACGCTCGGCTGTGGGTTTGAGCACGCTTTCCAGCCACGGGTGACGCTTGCCGTGCCATTCCTTGAAGTCACTCCACCGCTTCGCCACTTCATCGAGGTGCTGGCTCTCATCGCGTGTCGCGCCACCTTTCGGCTGGCTCTTCAACATCGCGGCATACTTCTCCTGCAAGTCTGCCTCCGGTGGCTGGATGCGATGGCGCACATAGTCCTCCATGCGCTCCAGCACCAGCAGCGAGGTCCCGGCGGTCACAATGCGATGCTCCTTCCCCAGGGCGGTGATGGCGGATTCATTCGCCTGGGGATCCAGCGCCAGTTCCGCAATCTTCCGCTGCGCCCACGCGCGGCGCACAAAGTCCCCACGCTCCGCTTCGAGTGCGTCATCCGGGTTCAAGGTGACACGGCGCGTGGCCATCACCTTGCCCGCATAGCCGAAGGCCAGCTCAATCTCGCCTTTCCCCTCACACCTACCCGCAATGGAGAAGCCCCGCGTCACCGTCTCTGGAAGGCCGGGCGCGAGGTCGGTCACCTTGCCCGAGATCACCTTGGCAGACAGGAACTGAAACGGCGACTGCCGCATCGCCGCCAGTGCGTCCTCCGTGCTGGTGGTGAGCAGATTCACCACATGGCCGCCGGTGCGGCGTGCGATGCTTTCCAGTCTGGCGCTGTCCGCCATAGGAGCCGCGTGGATCACCACCAGCGGCAGTCCGGCACCGTCCTTCAAAGGCACCTTCGGTTCGGCGTCGCCAAAGTTCGAGAATCCATCCGACATGAGCACCGTGAGTGGCGCGCCTCCGGACTGCACCGCGCCCAGGGAAGTGCCACCATCCACCGGCAGGTTCTCGAGGAGGCCGATGAGTGTGCTTGCGTCCCCGTCCTTCACCTCCACCGTGACAGGTTTATCCGCATCATTGCGGAACGCGATGACCTCCACGGTCACGTGGCCAAGTGCTTTCATCCACTCCTTCAGGAAGGCGAATTCGCGCTTGCGGTCACGCTTCTCCGCGCTGCCGGAGGCATCATAATACAAGACGATGCGGTCCGGCTGCTGCATCGCCGGAGCGGGTGGCACTTCAGGTTCCACCCGGGCGTGGAAGAACATCTGCGCAGGCTCCAGCTTGTCTGACACCAGGAATACTTGAGGGCGCTCCGCCATTTTCGGCACGATGAAGGCGAGAGGTTTCTCGTGCGCCACGTTCTCCGTGGTGAGCTCCGCCACAAAACTGTCGCGCCATTTCTCAAACGTGAGCCCCTCCGTCTGCTCTGCCTCCGGCATGGGAGCAGTTTCTTGTTTCACCACCTCCACGCGTGCGTGGAACTTCCCCACCTTTTCTGAAAAGGCGAGCGGCAGCAGGTAGCGAAATCCCTTTTCACCATCTGCGAGCTCCTGCTCAAAGGTCACCGAGAGCCGCTTGGTGCCATTCGCGGGAATGGGATACACCCGCGTGCGAAAGACATTGCCCTTCGTGAGCTCCGCCAGTCCGGGGTCCACGCCGCGCCGCACTATCTCTTCGAAAATCTCACGGCCCTTCTCCTTCTCCACCACCACCGCCTGGCGCAGCTTGCCTTCCACTTCCAGCGCATAGCCGGAAATGGTCTGCCCTTCACCGAGTGGGAAAATCAATTCCCCTTCGAGCACGCGCCCGTTGGGATTGAAGAAGGTCATCTCCATGGTCGTGGTCGCGAGGTGTCCGCGCACCTTGATGTCCACATCCACGGACTGCACCTTCATCGGCTTGAACTTGCCCAACTCCGGATTAATCCAGAGGACGGGCGGACGTCTATCTTCCCTCAATGGCGGCGATGACTGTGGCGGACGAATGGTGAGTCCACGGTTTGACTGACCGCACACGGAGTCAGCAGCGGAGAGCAGGAGCAGTGCGGCGAGCGCGGCACGGAAAAGCGTTTTCGTTTTCATGGCATGGCGAAGGAAAGACGTGGCGCGGGCAATGGAGACGGATGAATGGTGAACACCACCCAGCGGGCATGACGTGCAGCGTTGGTGAACCTTGGAAAAACGCATGGCGATGTCTGGCACGGCACACGCCGATGAAGCGGAGAATTCATGTCAGCACAGGCCACCCTGTGACACGGGTGAATGTTTTTTACACAACACCCTCCATGCCCCGCGACCTGCCATGGCTCCCCGCGTTTTACCGGTGGTTCACGCACAGGCCGTTCCGACTGTAACCCGTGAGGGCTTGACCATAGGCACGGGGTGTGGTTGGCTTGTAGTATGAAGAGTGTGCTCATGCTCGCGCTGGCACTTGGCGCAATGCTCGCGTCCGGGGTGCAGACATTGGCACAGACACCGGCTCCAGCTCCGGCGGCCTCTGATGAGGAGTCGAAGCCCCTGCAGATCACCACCCTCACGGGTGACAAGTACAAGAACTGCCGCATCATGAAGGTCACGCCGGAGGCCATGACCGTGATGCATGATGCCGGTGTCACGAAGATCAGCTTCGAGAATCTCAGTGACGAATGGCGCACGAAGTTCCGCTATGACGCTGCGAAGGCGGAGGAGTATGCCAAAGCAGAAGGGCAACGCGCCAAGGACGAGGCGGAGAAACGCCAGACCGCACTGAAGAAACAACAGATGCGTGAAGAGGAGAAGATGGACATCCTGATGGCGCGTGAGCGCCAGCGCCTCGCTGCGGAGAAGGCCCTGGCAGAACTCGGCCCGCCCCTCGCGCCTGCGCCACTGCCTGGAGATGCCACACCGAACCTCGGAGCGAGTGGCAGTGATGCGGTGGAGGAAATCGTGCCTTCGCTTTCGCCCATCACGCAGGTGTACACGCCTGGTGCCGGTACCTACCGGCAGTTCGGACGTGACCGGTACAGCTATTTCGACTCCGGCTTCTATGGGTTTCCCTTCGTGCCCGTCTTCAGTGGTGGCGGCGGCAGCTTCTGTCCGCCGTCGTATCACCACTCCTCCGGTTCCTCGTTTGTGAGGCCCATGGTCCGGGGTTCGTTCTCAGCGGGTGGCGGGAGAGGGATGATTCGAGTGAATCGGTAGGCTGGAGTTCGAAGGCAGAGGTATTATTCCGAGGCGAAGCCTCCCTGGACTGCGTGCAGCCTGCTGCCGCTTTCTCTCAGCGCAGCCTGCTGCGCGCTTCACTGCGGCGAAGCCGCCAAACATCTTCTCGTAGTGTGACACCACCAGCGAGAATCATCATCGCCGCAGCAGGCTGCGGACTCTTCAAAGCGGCAGCAGGCTGCCGCAGTCCAAGGAGGCTTCGCCTCGCAGCTTCCATATCAATGCATGGAAGTTTCTGCGCAGCGCTACGTTCCCACGCTATATGTCCGTGCGACGTCTCCTCATCGCCATCGTCACCTTTGCTTGTGGCATCGCATTGCCCGTAGCAGCCGCCGCCCAAGACAAGCCCAACTTCGTCATCATCCTCGCGGATGACCTCGGCTATGGCGATGTCGGTTTCCAGGGTGGTCAGGCGAAGACGCCGCATCTGGACAAGCTCGCTGCTGAAGGCATCCGTCTCACGGCGCACTACGTGCATCCCATGTGCAGCCCCACGCGGGCGGCACTGCTCACGGGACAGTATGCGAGCCGCTTCGGTGTGACCGGCGCGCAGAATGAGCAGGCATTCCCCTTCGGCACACCTACGATCGCGAGTGTGCTCTCCGGTGCGGGTTATGACACCGCGCTCATCGGGAAGTGGCACCTCGGCTCCGGACTCGACACCCCGCCGAACAAATTCGGCTTCGGCTACAGCTATGGCCTGCTCGCCGGCGGTGCCACACCGGACACGCATGAATACAAGATGGGACCACACCAGCGAACGTGGCATCGCAACGGCACGCTGCTGGACGAAGAGGGTCACATCACCGACCTCATCACGAAGGACGCGGTGAAATGGATTGATGAACGAACCGACAAGCCCTTCTTCCTCTATGTCCCCTACACCGCCGTGCACGTGCCCATCAACGAGCCCGAGCAGTGGCTGAAGATGAATGAGCACATCACCGACCCCGCGAAGCGCCTCCATGCCGCAGATGTCTCCCACCTGGACGATGGCGTGGGCCAAATCCTCGCCGCCCTGGAGAAGAAGAACCTGCGCCAAAACACCGTGGTCCTCTTCCTCAGCGACAACGGCGCGCATGATGATGTGGATAACAAGCAGGACAAATATCCCGGCATCGACACCCGCCCGCACCTCACCATTCGCGGCAGCAATGCCCCCTTCCGCGGCTGGAAAGGTAGCGTCTATGAAGGCGGCATCCGCACCCCGGCCATCGCGCACTGGCCGGGACATTGGGAGAATGGTGTCCAGAACGCGCCAGTCAGCGTCACCGGCTGGTTCACCACCTTCTGCTACTTGGGTGGAGTGGAACTGCCACGCACTTCCCAGGGTGACGGTGAGTACCTCAATCCTATGCTGGCGAGTCACGCCAAGAAAAGCCCGCTTGAGCCGTTGCCCGTCTACTCCGCCAGTCCTGGCTACCGCGCCCGCATGGTCCGTGTTGGCAAATGGAAGCTCATCATCACCAAAGGCACCACCAGCAAGGACAAGGATAACAACAAAGCCAAAGCCGATGTGAGGGAACTCTACAATCTCGACACGGACCCCGGAGAGTCACGGAACGTGATTGCGGAGCATCCCGAGGAAGCCGCGAATTTGGAAAAGGTGCTGGCCGAATTTGCAGCGGGTGACAAGGTGGTGGAGCGCGGCGGCAAGGCGGTGGACTGATTCGCACTCTTTCACCTCGCCCATCGTCCGGTTGAACTCTATATTTTTGAAAAGATATGTCGTCCATAGGTGACCCCATCCCCGAGATTCCCCTCAAGATGTTGCTGAACACAGACGAGGCCAAAAGCTTCGCCAAGTTTCAGTGGTGTGACCACACCCCAAATCACAAAATTGGCGGGAAGCCCGACTGGATAAACGATACGAACGAGATCCCTTCGTGTGAATTCTGCTGGGAACCCATGGCTTTCCTCGCTCAAATCGATTCCATTGGAGATCAGTTTTGCTTTGGTGACGTGGGCATGATCTATGTTTTCATGTGCCGCCAGTGTGGTGAAACCAAAGTTGAAATGGATTGCTCATGAAAGGGCCTTTCGCCGTTCAGAACTCTTCTCTCACGCAACTCGGCCTGGTCGTTCCGCACAGAATTTTGTCATCGTGAAATAGGACATGGGACCTGGCAGCAGCATCGGCATCGAGTGGTGTGGGCCGTATGAGATCCAATATTGCTCCGCGACCGGCAGTCGCGCGCCGATTGCAGGACCCGTTGTGGTCTACTGGCCGCTCTCAAAGGAAGCCTATACCTTCAATTTTCTGCCCACACCGGGACTCTACGATCGCTCTTCACCAGACTTTGATGCGCAGGCGCGCCTGGTATCCAAACAAGGTTGCCGCTCGCCAGATCGCTTCTTGGTTACTCCGGAAGGAATCCGCACGAGCAATCCTCACATCACAGGCCTCTTCGATATCGTTGCGCGCCTGGTCTCCACCGGCGGACTGCAGCATGTCCTCAAACCCGTGCCTCCACCTGCCTTTCGTTGGGAAGAAGTCAGCTTGACTCGCGTTGCGGTGACTGAGGCCTTGGCAGCTTATGTGGAGGCTTTGGGGTTCAAATACCTCAATGGATTCGTCGAAGCTCAGACTTACCACATCGACTCAAATCACATCAGCGACACCGTTCTCGCAACCAAGTCCCATCCCTGGACACCCACTCAATTTCTGGAAATCTTGAGACACCCAACTGTCCTAGCGGACTTCGACATCTCCATCACTGACCAGGATTGCTTGATCGACCGCTCCAACTGGCAGCACTATTCCCCCTACTTGTTCAGTGGATTCTTGGCACAAACTCTCGCGTACGGCGGCGCCTACCCAAGCATTCACCCATCGGCATCCCCCATCGAATCGGCCATCACCTTGGCTGACAACGTTTTCACCTCCTTCCAGCGGCGTTACGATGGATTGGACCTTCGCGTTTGTCACAAACCATGGGGCAATCGATTCCATGACATCGCCTGGGATCACACTTGGATCATTCAAGACCACCGATCTCGGCAGCTAACAATTTTGATGGCCTCGGACACGGATTGACTCAGGTCCGACAAGCCCATCATCGTGGGGATTCCGACGATGAGGAGCTTGCCGTGGCCATGAACTGCAACGAGTACCACCAGACCATCACCACTCATCCATGAGCAACGCCGAACCATCTGTCCAAGACAAAGCCATCGCGATCTTTCGCGAGCTGGTTGGCGATCGAGCCGATCAGTTTGCAGTCCCTATTCCCGATGCCCAGCAAGCAGCACAGTCAGCACTGACCGGCGACTTTAACGACAAGACTGCGTTCGACATCGCATTCCACATGACAGACTGGAACTCGGATGCGGCATTCGTCGCGGCACTTCTACTCTTCCCAGAGCGTTTCACTCCAGAAGAGATTCGTGAGGGCATCGAAGAGTTTCTCGTCCATGCTCCCAATCACCTTGCCGCCGCTGCCAAGCTCCAGGGCTACCCGATTCAAGACACGTTCGGAGTCGGCGCCCTCGACGGGTGGCCCGAAGATGATGAATCCGAAAACGGCAGCGCACCTTGAACCTTAATCGTATGAGCATACCTCGTATTCTCGCCCTGCTTATGCTGTGCCTCACCACAGCAGTTGCCGGTTCGGACAAAACCACGCTTCGCAAGATTTGGGCTTCACCCCACTACACGTCCAATTCGCTCCCAACGGCCTGGTTGCCCGTGAAGATTCCGGAGATGACCTCGGACGTGAGCGCCTTCGAGAGTTTCTCGCAACAGAAAGAGGGATTTTCGATTCGGAACTTTATCGGCCGGTATGGCCCTCCTTCCCGTTACCTCACCACGAAACGGGATCGCGAGCACGACTTCTTGATTTACGACCTGCCGTCTGGCCACAGCGTTGCCCTTTATGTCTCGAAGCCGCCCGCAGATTTTTTTGCCGCCTGTGTGATCATCACGTCGGATGGTTCGTTGGTGAACTTGTTCAAGTAAGGCAGTCGACCGATTGCTGCGCTGCCGTGAACAGCACCAAACTATCACAGCCGCAACTCGCCACCAACGGCGCTCTCGCAACCAGCCTGCCGCCGTCATCGAGCTTCAGATCGCCGAATGTTGCGCCCTCACGATGACTACAGAACCGCAGAATTCGTTCTTCCGACCGCCGCCTGAGTCCACTCTGGGAGAGGACGATGTCAGGAGTCATGTCCGCGCAGAGTTCTATGACATTCGCTCCCGCTTTCTGGACCGACTGGCCTGCGCAAACGTTTTTGATCGAGAACGCTTCGAGGCACTTCTCCTCTGGCTCGATACTTTGCGACGGAGCTGTGCTGCGGCCGGTTTACCCATGGCAGTGTCTGATTTCGCTCAGTTCAGTGACATTGCTTCCTATCTTGAGCAAGAGGCAGCATACTCGCGCGACCAGCGTGCGGAGTGCGCTGCGGCACACAGGCAGTGGCTCGACATGATGCGTCAGTTCCATCTTCTACCTGAGGAGATACAATGATCTCTCAATTGAGGCTCCTCGCGTTAGTCTTGGCGTCTCTTCATTCCAGACATATCTTTGTGTCGGGTGCGCTACCTATCTTATGAAACCGGCGGTCACAATTGCAGTCCTTCTTGCTACGTGCGGACTCCTCGGATGCTCCAAGCCGGCGGAAACCAACTCCACCACAACCGGGCAATCGACAGCGCCAATACTAAGAATCGCGGTGATGCGCGACGGGACGGTAACAATCGACGGCGCTCCTGGCAGCGCTGACGATCTGGCTCCCAAACTCAAGGAACTCGCCGCCGCCAAAGGCACCGTGTACTACTACCGTGAATCTGGTCAGGAGGAACCTCATCCCAATGCCATGAAAGTGATCGCCGCTGTAATAGAGCATCAATTGCCAATCAGCCTCTCCAGCAAACCGGACTTCTCTGATTACATCGGAGAAGACGGCCAATCTCACAAACGGTGAACTACGTCACGGCACTGAATGCAAACAACCAAGACGCCTAACCTTGGGCTGCAGTGGATCTGACCAACGCGCTCCGGTTGCCTCCGACGCGTCCCGCGTTCCACGTTCGCTGAGTTTGAGCCGTCAGGCCGCTATCCACACAACATTCAATGAGCCACGCTTACAACCTGCCTCAGATTTCCTATTGGGTCGCCTACCACGTTCTCCCCCACTATGCATTCCAAGCCGTGGAGAAAGCCATCGACACGTGGACGAAGGCCCCCACTTCGGCGGGCCCGTACTACTATTTGATTGCCTGTCAGATGGCGGAGCTTGAACCGGTGCCTGAGGATGCGCGTCTTTATTCGGCTGTTTCCGGTGTGCTTGGCGATTACGACTACTATTTGATGGAGTTCCCTACACCCCCTCCCGTTGACATGAGTGGCACAGACCCTGTCACCCTTATGCAGCAGGGAGCGGGGATTGTTCTGGCCCCGTACTTCTCCATCATACTTCGGCATCGCACTTCGCAGGACCTTCGCTATTTTGTACTGGGTCAAGCTCCCTTGGGCGGCGGAACCACCTTTCGTACCGTCACAGCATCAGGGGCAAATGCCAACATGGGACCGGGACCAGCGCCACAACGAGACTTGTTTCTCAACCGAGTCCGCCAAGCCCTGGCAACAGGATAGAAGCAACGCCAAGGCCTGACCAGGCGTTGCAGCGTTTCGACATCCTCACCACTCTCCTACTTCGTCAGCGCGCACGCCTTGTAGATTTCCTCCAGCGTGGTCTTGAGGTCGTACTTGTACTCCCAGTCCGGGTAGTGGCTCTGGAACTTGGAGACATCGCTCACATACCAGATGTGGTCGCCGATGCGGTTGTCATCCAGGAGGTTCCAGTCGAGCTTGTTGCCGCTGATGTCCTCACACATCTTGATGGCTTCCAGCATGGAGCAGTTCGAATGGCGTGAGCCACCGATGTTGTACACCTCGCCGGGGCGCGGGTTCTTGATGAACTTCACAAAAGCATCCACGAGATCATGGCTGTGGATGTTGTCCCGCACCTGCTTGCCCTTGTAACCGTAGATGTTGTACGGGCGGCCAGTGACCGTGCATTTCATGAGATAGGCGAGGAATCCATGCAACTCCGCACCGGCATGCGCCGGGCCGGTGAGGCAGCCGCCGCGGAAGACGCCGGTCTTCATGCCAAAATATCTCCCGTACTCCTGCACCATAATGTCCGCCGCCACCTTGTTCGCGCCAAAGATGGAGTGCTTGCTGCTGTCGATGCTCATCGACTCATCGATGCCTTTTGCGAAGTAGGGGTGGGACTCATCCACCTCCCAGCGTGTCTCCTTTTCCACGAGCGGCAGGCGGTTGGGCGTGTCGCCGTACACCTTGTTCGTGCTGGTGAAGATGAAGACGGCCTCCGGGCAGTACTTCCGGGTGGCCTCCAGCAGGTACATCGTGCCCTGGGCATTCACCGCGAAGTCCGTGAGCGGCTCCTTGGCGGCCCAGTCGTGGGACGGCTGGGCAGCGGTGTGGACGACAGCGGCTATGGCGAATCCAAATTTTTTGAACAGGAACTCCACCGCATCCCAATCGCGGATGTCAGCGGGTTCATCATGGTACACCTGCAGTTGCTTCCGCAGAAGCTGCCGCGTTCCCTTCGTAGAGGCCTCCTCCCCAAAGAAGTAGGCCCGCATATCGTTGTCCACACCCACGATGGCATAGCCTTCCGCGTGCAACCGTTTGCACGTCTCCGAGCCAATCAAGCCGCCTGAACCGGTTACCAAGGCAATCTTCATGCGTCGCGAAGCTACGATTTGCGATTGACGCCGCAAAGAAAATTCTCCATGGCTGAACCTCTTTTCTGATGCCTGAATCCCTCAATTCAAAGCCGGTGCAGCTTCTTAGCGTGGTCATTCCGGCTCGTGATGAGGAAGGTAGCGTGACCTATACGGTGGAAGAACTCCACCAGGCCCTGTCCGCCCGGGAGATCTCCCACGAGATAGTGGTGGTGAATGACGGCAGCCAGGACGGCACCTGGGCCGTCCTGCAGGACCTCAGCCAGCGCATCCCCAGCCTCCGCCCGGTCAATAACACCGGCCCCCACGGCTTCGGCCGCGCCATCATCCACGGTCTGGACCACATGAGCGGGGACGCCGTGGTGATCATGATGGCGGACTGCTCAGACAGCCCCGCCGAGGTGGTCAAGTATTGGGAACTGCTCAATCAGGGGTACGAGTGCGTCTTTGGCAGCCGCTTCATCAAGGGGGGCGGGGTCCATGACTACCCCACACACAAGCTCATCCTAAATCGCATTGTAAACTGGGGCATCAGGATACTTTTCCGTATCCCGCTGAATGATACCACCAACGCGTTCAAGGCTTACCGGCGGGAGGTCATCGAAGGCTGCCGGCCCCTGATTGCCCCGCATTTCAACCTCACGGTGGAAATCCCGCTCAAGGCCATCGTCCGCGGGTACACCTGGACCACCATGCCCATCACCTGGCGGAACCGGCGTGCGGGAGTGCCCAAATTGAAGATCAAGGAAATGGGCAGCCGTTACATTTTCATCGTTTTGTATGTCTGGCTGGAGAAATTCTTCAGCCGGGGTGACTATCGGCGTCAGATTCAGCCCATATCGAAAGAAAAGAGTTCGTAGTCGCCCCCGTTTCAGTCAACCCTCCCGGCCTCACCACCCACTGTTCCTTGTTTTTTCGTCCTCGTGCGCATGAAATCCGCCATCCTCTGCCTCGCCTCAGCCGCTGCCCTGCTCGTGACTGCAGCGGCGGCCACCGCGCAAACTCAAACTCAGACACCAACTCAAATCACCCCGCCCACACGCGCCTTTGAGCTCAAGGATGGCGACCGGGTCGTGATTCTGGGCGGCACCATCGTGGAGCGTGAGCAGCGCTACGGCTTCCTGGAAACGGCCCTGACGCTCGCCGTGGGGAAGAAACAAATCAGCGTGCGCAATCTCGGCTGGAGCGGGGACACCGTCTTCGGGCACGCACGCTCCTACTTCGGCCCTCCGGCAGAGGGTCTGGAGCGCCTGGGCAAGCATCTGGAAACACTGAAGCCCACCGTGCTCATCGCCTGCTACGGTGCGGACCTGCCTTTTGAGGGACTCATCAAGATGCCGGAATTCATCTCCGGCTACCGCAACCTGCTGGAACTCGTGCGCTCGAAGAACCCGCACGTGCGCGTCATCGTGGTCTCTCCGCCACCGCTGGAGAACCTGGGTGCTCCACTCCCGGACCAGACCGAAGCCAATGCCAAGCTAGAAGACGTGCGCAATGCGCTGAAGGAATTCGCCGGCAAGCAGGGCGCGTTCTTCGTGGATGGCTTCGAACTCATGGGTGGCGCGCACAAGGAGCGCCCTGCCAACCCCATCACGGAAAATGGCATCCACTACGCTGAGGCCGGCTACCAGCAGTGGGCCGCGAAGATGCTGGAAGGCCTGGGCCTGCCCAAGCAAGACCCGGCCAGCCCGGCTGCCAAGCCCCTGCGGGAAAACGTCATCAAGAAGGACAACCTCTTCTTCAACCGCTGGCGTCCCGCGAACGAGACCTACCTCTACGGCTTCCGCAAGCATGAGCAGGGTCAGAACGCCGCCGAGGTGGAGCAGTTCGACGCGCTCGTGGCCGCTGAGGACAAGAAGATTCAGGACCTGAAGCTCCAGATCCTGCAGACTCAGCCGCAGCTCCCCTAGTGAAGGCCCCCTCATGCAAGACGATCTTCAACGGGGATACTACCTTCGATTCAGCGCCATCGAAGCCTACCGTCGGAAGGTTTGGACCATTCTCACACGGGATTTTTTCTCCCGGTGGATACCTGCATCTTCTACCGTTCTAGATCTGGGTTGTGGCTGGGGGGAATTCATCAACCAGATTGCGGCTGCCACCAAGCATGGCATGGACCTCAATCCCCAGTCCCGGGAGAAACTCTCCAAAGACGTGCAATTCCATGAGCACGATTGCTCGACCCGGTGGCCGATTGCGGATGGCTCACTCGACGTGGTCTTCACCAGCAACTTCTTTGAGCATCTCTTCACCAAAGACGCGCTCCGCAGCACGCTCACCCATGCATGGAATGCCCTCAAACCGGGCGGCCGCATCATCTGTCTGGGGCCGAACATCCGCCACTTGGGAGGACACTACTGGGACTTTTGGGATCATCATCTCGCACTCACGGAAGAGTCCCTTGCCGAAGGACTCGAACTCACGGGATTTGAAATCAAGAAGAAGATAGGCCGCTTCCTGCCCTACACCATGTCCCAAGGTTCCAATCCCCCACTCTGGATGGTATCACTCTATCTCAAGCTCCCTCTTGCCTGGCGTTTCAAGGGCAAGCAGTTCCTGGTGATCGCGGAACGGACTCGCCAGGGCAGCCGGGATGCCGGCGCTCCAGCACACTGACGCTGGAGTACCCACGTCGAATTGCCACAGATGCACCCATCCATGGAAAGCGCCCCTAATGACCAAACCCCAACGCCCGCCGCTCCTACGGCGCCGTGGTGGAAGCGTCTGGTGCGCCATCCCATCTTCCCACTGATGGTGCTGGTGTTCGTCACGCAGCTCACGCGCGACCAGTTTCCCTTTTCCCACTACCCCATGTACTCCATGCCCACTTCGCGCCCGCTGAAGTGGCAGTACCTGGCCGATGGCGACAGCAAGCCGCTGGCGCATGTGTACCACACTGGCATCAGCCCCTCCCAGGTGGGGAAGATGTTCGGCTCGTACAAGCATGACTTTCCCACGGAAGAAGAGGCCGGACTCGCAGTGCTGAAGTACCTCCGCCAGAAGAACGCCCAGCGTCCCAAACGCCCGCTGCCTGAGCGCATCCAGTTGATTGAAACGAAGATTGGCTTCGGCGACGGCCACTTCATCGAAACGAACACCGTGGTTGCGGAGCATGTGCAGCCGCCCAGGAAGGAGAAGCAGAAGCGCTGAGCATGCACATGACCAACACCAGCACCCGTGCCGCCACTACTCCGCCCACCCGCCTGCAACGGTGGAAGGCAGGTTTTGTCTCCTGGGTGAAAGGCGGCTTCGTGCCGGAGCCCATCAGCCGGTGGGAATGGTTCATCATGCGCCTGCTCTTCGGCGCCATGCTGGTGTGGATTTTCACAGACTGGCACCCCTTCCGCCATGTGTCACAGGACAAGCCGAAGGGCATCGCGAATTTCGTAGACCTCACCTGGCTGCACTATGGGGCCCGCGATGAAGGCGAGGGGCAGATGGCCGTCAATGAGGCCGGCGAAAAGTCGCGGGTGAGCGCCCGCGGCGCAGGCCCCCTGACCTGGGTGCCGCGAGCGGGTCTCTATGAGGAGTTCCTCGTCATCGCCTGCTTCCTCGTCGCGATCTACATCCTCGGCTACGGCATCCGCTTTGTGCTGCCAGTGCTGGCAATCCTGCACATGCTCGTGTGGACGTATCACGATTCGCAGGGCTACACGTACCACGGTCACCAGATGATCAGCATCATGCTCTTCGGCCAGGCAGCCGTGGCCTGGTGGAAGTGGAAGAAGCCGGATGCGGAGCAGCGCGCGCAGCTCTGGTACTACAGCCGCGGCATCATCCTGGCAGGGTACATCACCTCCGTGGTGACGAAGATCATCAACTCCAAAGGCATGTGGCTGTGGAACTCACAGTACCTCAGCGTGGAGATCATCAAGACCCACCGCCTCTCTTTCTACAAGGACCTGGAGGTGGAGTTCGCCGGGGACCCATCCTCTGCCACACTGATGCTCCACCACCCCTATCTGGCCTTGCTGCTCTTTGACGTGGGCTTCTTCATCGAACTCTTCGCCTGGGTGGGACTGCGTGACCGGAAGTGGTCCAGCTTCATGGGCATTTCCATCATCATCCTGCATCTCTCCATCGCGTGGCTGATGAGATTGTCTTTTACGAACCACCAGATTCTCTGTTTCATATTCCTGGTGAATGTCCCGTGGCTCATCACGCTGGCGGTGTCACGCGCACGGAGTCCCCACCTCACCCCGCAACAGACGCTGTCCTGATTGATTGATTGATTGATTGATGTGATTTCGATTGGGTGCTGCGCCCGTTTTGTTTTTCTCCTTCCCTATGCGACCTGCTCATTCCCTCACAACCCTGTCCGCGGCCCTCACGCTCCTGGCGGGTTCGCTGACATCCGCCCACGCCTCCCAGCCCAAGGGCCTGGCAGACCTGCCGGACCCCTCGGTGGAAGCCGAACAAAAGGCCTTCGTGGTGCCGGAAGGTTTTGAGATCAATCTCTGGGCCGCAGAGCCCCTGCTGCGCAAGCCGGTGCAGATGAACTGGGACGCCAAGGGCCGCCTCTGGGTGGTATGCAGCACCACGTATCCGCAGATCAAACCGGGTGAAGACGCCATCGACCAGGTGGTCGTTCTCGAAGACACGGACAACGACGGCAAGGCGGACAAGAGCACGCTCTTCGCCGACAACCTCCACATCCCCACCGCGGTGCTTCCGGCAGATGGCGGCTGCTACGTGGCGAACTCCACGGAGATTCTCTTCCTCAAGGACACGGATGGCGACGGCAAGGCAGACCAGCGCCGCGTGGTGCTGAGCGGCTTCGGTACGGAGGATACCCACCACCTCGTGCACACCCTGCGCCACGGTCCTGACGGGCAGATTCATTTCAACCAGAGCATCTACATCCACAGCCATATTGAGACGCCGTATGGCGTACGCCGCTTGATGGGTGGCGGCATCTGGGAATACCGGCCGGAGACGCAGCGCCTGGAAATCATCGCCAAAGGTCTCATCAATCCCTGGGGTCATGAGTTCGACCGCTGGGGCCAGAGCTTCGCCACAGACGGCGCCGGCAGCAAGGGCATCAACTTCATCTTCCCCGGCGCGGTGTTTGAAACGTCTCCAGGAGCCAAGCGCGTGCTGGAAGGCATGAACCCCGGCCAGCCCAAGCAGAGCGGCCTGGAAATCGTGGAGGACCCGCACTTCCCGGATGACTGGCAGGACACGCTCATCACTTGTGACTTCCGTGGCAACCGCATCAACCGCTTCAAGCTTTCTGAAAGCGGCAGCAGCTATGTGAGCAAGCAAATGCCCGACGTGCTGGCGAGCACGCATCGCGGTTTCCGTCCCATCGACGCACGCACCGGTCCGGATGGCGCGCTGTACATCGCGGACTGGTTCAACCCCATCATCCAGCACGGCGAAGTGGACTTCCGCGACCCGCGCCGCGACCGCGTGCATGGCCGCATCTGGCGCCTCACCGCCAAGGGCCGTCCGCTGACTGAGAAGGTCGATTTCGCCAAGATGTCGATCGAGGAGCTGATGAAGCAACTCGCAAGCCCGCGCCGCTGGAACCGCCAGTTCGCCACGCTGGAAATGCGTGAGCGCCTGCCGGAGGAATCCGTGGCCGTGCTGAACAAGATCAAGGAAGAAGCCCTGCCCGCCGACCTTTCGACCGTGCCCCCGCAGCAAGGCGAGCTGCTCCTCCGCATGGCCTGGGCCCGCGAAGCGCTCAATGTACACTCAGCGAAGTGGACGCGCCTCCTGCTCACCTCTCCCGACCCCCGCATCCGCGCCGCCGGTCTGCGCATCCTCTCGCATCACCTCGACAAGGTGCCGGACGCTCTGAAGCTGCTGGAAAAGGCCGTGGCAGATGAGCACGCTCAAGTACGCCTGTGGGCCGTGGCCTGCCTGCGCCTCATGTCCAAGCCCGAGGCCTTCGCCGTGGCCCTCCGCGCGCTCGACAAGCAGACTCCGGTGGACAACAACATCGACTTCCTCCTGGAACTCACCGCGCGTGAGCAGGCGGACATCTGGCTGCCTGTGTTCCTCGCCGGCAAGCTGAAGCTCGATGAGAATCCCAAGCACCTGGTCTACGCGCTGAAGTCCACCGGCAAACCGGAAGCGCTGGAGCCTCTGCTCACCGCCTACCTGGCGAACAAGCTCGCTCCGGAAGATGCGGAAACCGTGCTCACCATGGTGGGTGACTTCGGCTCACCCAAGCAGCTCGCGGCCATCTTCAAGGTGGCGCTGGAACGCCTGGATCAGGGCACTCCCGTGTCACCTCTCCTCGCCTCCCTGCAGCGCGCCGCCTTGCGTGGAGGTGTGCCCGAAGGTGCCTCCTTTGAGCAGACGAAGAAGCTCCTCGACTCCGCGAATCCCGGCTTCCGTGCCCAGGGCGCGCAGCTCGCGGGCCTGTGGAAACAGGAGCAGGCACGTGAACTCCTCACCAAATGGGCAGAAGGCGCTGATGCCGACATGGGCGTGCGTGTGTCCTCTGTGCGTGGCCTCGTATCGCTGGGCGGTGAACCTTCCCGCAACCTGCTCGACAAGCTCTCCCAGGATTCGTCCGCGGAGGTGCGTACGCAGCTCGGCATCATCCCGCTTTCAGACCTCGCGCCCTCACTCGCTGCGAAGCGCGCCGTGGAATTCCTCGGCACGGTGAAGTCTCCTGAAGAAGCGAAACCGGTGTTGGAAGCCTTCCTCCGCAACAAGAAGCTTCCCGCCGTGCTGGCCAAGGAACTCGAAGGCAAGACCATTCCCGAAGCCGCCGCCATCGAAGGCATCCGTCTCGCCAGCACCAAGGGCCTCGCCTCACTCATCGAAGACGCCCTGCGCAAGTCCGGCCAGATCAAGCAGATGGACAAGCCCCTCACACCCGAGGAGATGACCGCCATGGTGGCCAAGGTGAAGGAACTCGGTGACCCCGCACGCGGTGAGAAAGTCTACCGCCGCCAGCAGCTCCTGTGCATCACCTGCCACTCGATTGGTGGCACCGGTGGTGTGATTGGACCTGATATGGTGAGCATCGGCGCCAGCGCGCAGGTGGACTACCTCATCGAGTCCATCCTCAATCCGACCGCGAAGATCAAGGAAGGCTACCACATGACCATGGTCACCACGAAGGATGGCGGTGTCTTTGCGGGAGGTGTGGCGCAGGACAGCAGCGACGAGCTGGTGATTCGCGATGCTGCCAACCAGATGCACAAGATTGCCAAGGCAAACATCGCGCAGAAGACCATCAGCCCGGTGTCCATGATGCCGCCCGGTCTCACCGCGAGCCTGCGTGAAGATGAGTTCCTCGATCTCGTGCGCTTCCTCAGCGAGCTGGGTCGCGAAGGCGCCTACAAGACCGCGGCCAATAACTACATCCGCAAGTGGCGCACCATGGGCGTGATGGAGCAGCCGGACGTGGACCACGTGCGCCACGTGGGCCTCTTCGCCCTGAACGACCGCGAGTACAAGTACCCGTGGGAATTCAAGACCAGCCTCGTGAGCGGTGACCTGCCCCTCGCCGAGATGCCCGTGCCCGTGAAGATGTATCCGTGGTTCCCCCGCATCGCCCAGTGCGATCTGGAGATGCCCGCCGCCGGTCAGGTGAAGCTGAAGCTCAGCGCCACCAACGGCATCGTCGTCACCGTGGGTGAAAAGGTGATCCAGGAAGTGACCGAAGAACTGCCCCTCGACCTTCCCGCCGGCAAGAGCACCGTCACCTTCATCCTCACCCGCGCCGCTGGCGAGCTACCGGGGTTCAAGGTGGAGATTGTGGACGGTCCCGCGAAGGTGGTGACGACTCCCTGAACGTAGTCTGCCGAGCCTTCGGCGGTCAGATGCAGCGGGCCGGTAGCGCTTCACAGGCGTACCGGCCCGACCTGCGTTCAGGAGGTCAACAAGCAGCTATCTCGGCGAAGAAACCCCGATGGAAACGCGGAATCTCATCGTTGATTCCGCCTGCCACTATCCGCATGAAAGCTCTATTGCTCGCTGCTACCCTGCTCACCTCCGCCGCATCGCTGACTTTTGCTCAGGAAGAAAAGCCTCTGCTCCACGAGCACGCACTTCCGCTGCTGGCTTCCCCCACGTTTGCAGAGCCTCTCGACGCTTCCTTCAGCATCGCGAAAGGCAAGTGGACGCCCCATGATGGCGTGCTGGAGGTGCTGGATCTTCCCGAGGAAAAGCACATCCCCGTGCTGCATCATCAGGCTGGTTTGTCAGATGCGGCGATCGACGTGGAGTTTCTGTTGGATGGCCCGGGAACCTTCCTCGTGGGCTGTGATTCGGCCAAGCACGTAGGCCGCGTGGTCGTCACCACCACGGCGCTGAGCATCGCGGAAGACTCCGTGAAACCTTCCCACACCATCGCCAAGCTGCCGCTGACCGTGAAGCCCGGCGAGTGGCACAAACTTCACGTGGAGTGGAAGGGCGACCACATGGCGGCCCGGCTCGATGGCAAGGAACTCGAAGCCCAGCACGAATTCCTCGCCACCCCCAAAGTCCGGAGCTGGCTTGCCGCAGGCAAGTCGGTCAAGGTCCGCAATCTCAAGATCTACGGCAACAAGGCGCCCGCCAAATCCTGAGGCGCCCTGCTTCGCGTGACACCATCACCAGTTTGAAAATGAGTCTTCGCTTGGCGAGCGAAGGCATGGGCACAGGAGCGTGGACACTCTTGTCCGCCGTTCTGTTGCACAGCGACTTCCATCATGTGGAAGCTGCTTGTGATGCCTCCGGAGTTGCTGGAGGAACGTGGCCTTGCCTGCCACATGAATGAAGGCAGTACGTCAGGGGCGGCGGACAAGAGTGTCCACGCTCCTTTGAATGCCCGGCTCTTTATTTCGCGAGGGAATGCTCCCGCAAACCTTGTACCAAGACCTGTTTTCAGCTCTTTCACCTCACTGCCTCGGCACGGGCGGAGGCATGATGGCGCCCGGGACGGGCGGGGGTACGCCGTAGCTTTGATGCGAAGGCGCCTGCAGCACGGCCAGTACCTCGTGGGTCACGTCCTTGCCGCCCGTGAGGTTGGTAAAGAGGCTGCCGATGGAAAAGATAGGACCCCAAGGGATGCCCCACCAGCCGCAGAGCATCGTCAAAAGCGTGTATTTGGCGCCCTTGCCAAACGTGCCTTCGCCGCCGCGGACAAAGTAGATATCGCTGCCCCGGTTGAAGGTCATGACGATGACGGAGAGGGTGTACTTGAAGATCACGAACCGGCCTCCGCGGTCGAGTTCGTTCGCCAGTTCCTGGCCCGTCATATTTTCAATGCCGATGATTTGCATGGGATATTTTCGAAGGCGCTTATCCCAGCAAGAATGATCCCGCGTTGCAAGCGGAAAAGGAGTTTCCCTATCGCTGCATCACCTGCCGGATCGCCGCCTTCATCGCTTCCTCTGAACCCGGTGGCACCCAGGCCCAGTCGCGCAGGTTGCTGTCCCGCTCCTGCCAAGCGCGCTCGATGGGAATGTACCCAGGCCCGCACTCGCCGTAGCCCATGACCATCACAATGCCATCCGGCCGCTGCTCCTGCGCATAAAGCTGGAACTCCACATACGACTCCGCCGGCAGCAGCAGCAACTGCGCGGCGCCGCCGAAGTCCAGCATGGGCAAATCAATCTGGTGCCCGGCCTTCACGCGCTCATACCACGCCAAGCCCATCGCCGCCTCTGCCCGGGCAAAGGGGCCGGGGTCATTCGCGATGCGATGGCGCAGCGCCTCCTCCGTGAAGCCGATGCTGTTGCGAGCGCCGAGTGTGATCTTCGCCAGCTTGAGCCCCACCTGCTCCAACGGGAGTTTCTTCGTCTGCTTCCACGCCTCCTGCATGGCGGCATGGATCTTGCCGGCGAGCACATTACGGTTTGCCGGCGTGCCGTCATTCCATTTTCCCGCGGTGACATTGCCCGAGCAGCCTGAGGCATACATCTGATGCACCGTGGGATGATCCTGCTGCATGCGCTCCCGAGCGAGGCCCACGAAGTCGATGGAGATCTCACCGCCGCCATAAAAGCTCATGGGATGCACCGCATAACTGTGCAACGCACACACGGGGTCTCTCCGTCCCAGAAGCTCAGGGTGCGCAACCAGGGGTCGATGGTTCCTACATCCGCATCGCGCGTGACCGGATCTGCCGTGCGGCTCATGCGATTGTACATCACCTTGCCATCCGGTGTGAGGTAGCGGCGATTACTCGCCACCTCCTTTACCTCCGCACGCCCCATGCCGAAGTGGGTGACGCGCTTCTTCTTCGCGAGTGCTTCCTTCACCGCCGCACGCACGCGCTGGATGCAGATGCGGTTGAAATCCGGCCAGCACACACTGGCGAGCTGGATGCGCGCCTTCGGGTCGGGTGCCGCGAGGTTCTTCCACGCGCCTGACTTCTCTGCGTCGCGCAGCAGTTGCTCTGCCTCCGGATCCATCACCGGTGCATCATGCACATGCGTGCTGGTGATGAGCACGCGCTGCGGATCCGTGCCGCACTCCTCCGCGAGTCCTTTGCGCCAGTCTTCAAACGCCGAGCCGCGAATCTCACACCAGTCGAAGCACACCACCACGAAAGGCTTCTCACCACCCGTGAGTACGAATCCTTTCGCGAGCAGCGGCTGCGCCACCTTGCTCGCCGGGGCGATGCCACCGCCCATGCAAGGATGACCAACCGGGATGGTCACATCCACCGTGAAGATGGCGAGTTCGAAGGAGTCTGACGCGTGCGTGAGACGCGCAGGCAGCAACGTGAGAAACAGCAGGGCGATGGCAAAGAAACAGCGCGGCAGCATGCGTCCTATACGGAGTGAGATGGAGGAATTTACCTCAATGCGCCGCTCAAACCGGAGGTTGGGCTTTCCAGCCCGACAGTGGGCGTTAGGGCTTCTGCCCTGACAGCTACTGGAACCAGCAAACCACACATCACCTCTACAGCCTTGTTCCGCATACCCGTCGGACTGGAAAGTCCAACGTCCGCTGTCGGGCTGGAAAGCCCAACCTCCTTTGCGGAAAAACGGAGGCACTCGTGTGCCCCCGTTCTATGTTTTGCTTTGCTCGAAGTTAGCGCTCACACCACTACATCTTCGTCTTGCAGTGATGACCGTTGTGGAAGCAGTGCCGGTTGAAGTGCCAGGGATCTGCGAAGGCGCTGTTGCTACTGCTGGTATTCGACGCGTAGCGTTTGCCGGTGCCCGACTGGTTCGCACAACTGATGAGGGTGGCCGCAAAGGCCAGGAGGATGAGACGTGCGATAGGACGCACGAGATGTGTTTTCATAGCGACGAGTCTGACGCGAACGCATCAGGGACGTTCAAGAGGAGGTGGGCGTCCGACGCTGCGTAGGTGGAGCGATGGCATGTCGCTTATTCACTTCCAATCTCTTCCAAACAATCGACAAAAGTTGCTCTGCGGAACGTCACATTTGCGCGCGAATGACAACGCGAGGATGACGTATTCGTCGGGCCCAAGAGACACGTTGAAACTATTGATATGCAGGCAAGATAGCCCCGTCACATACACGTGGAACATGACATGGATCCTATGCGATGTGTGGACCACCACTACACCTTGGGTGCGTGACTTCGCGTCTTGTGCAAACGCCACGGATCCACCACATCCTGGGCAGCGCGGCGGCTGCCGGGCGTGGGTTGATCCATACAACTCATCAGCGTCGCAGAAGACACCACGACCAAAAGAAGACGCGCCACGGCGCGCACGCATGTTGTTTTCATAGCACCCGGTCTGACCCGGGCGCTTTCTCCACGTTCATGCTGCCACGAGCGTGCAGCTTTTCCCTGCTCGCTTACTCCAAGCCCGCCTCCGCCAGACGGTCATTCACCTCGGCGGTCTGCAACTTGCCCACCATTTCATCGAGACGGCCTTCCACGAACTGGTCAAGGTTGTAGAGGGTGAACTCAATCCGGTGGTCCGTGATGCGGTTCTGCGGGTAGTTGTAGGTGCGAATCTTCTCCTCGCGACCGCCGCTGCCGATGAGGGCTCGCCGGTGGGCGGAGTATTTCGCGGCTTCCTCCTGCTGCTTCTTCTCCAGAAGGCGGGAGCGCAGGATGGTGAGGGCCTTTTCCTTGTTCTTGAGCTGGCTGCGGCCGTCCTGGCAGCGCACGATCACCCCCGTGGGGATGTGCAGGACCTGCACGGCGGAGTCGGTCGTATTCACGCCCTGACCGCCGTTACCGCTGGCGCGGCAGACTTCAATGCGGACCTCGTCCGGCTTGAGCTGCACATCAACTTCCTCAGCCTCAGGCAGTACCGCCACCGTCGCGGCGGAGGTGTGGATGCGTCCCTGCGCCTCTGTGGCGGGCACACGCTGCACGCGGTGCACGCCGCTTTCATATTTCAGCGAACTGAAGACATCGTCCCCGCTGACCTTGAACACGACTTCCTTGTACCCGCCAATGCCGGACGGGTTGGCTTCCAGCGGCTCGGTCTTCCATCCGCGTTCTTCCGCGTAGCGGGAGTACATGCGGAAGAGGTCGCCCGCGAAAATCGCGGCTTCATCCCCACCGGTACCAGCGCGGATTTCCATGATGACGTCGCGGCCCTCCAGCGGGTCTGGGGGCAGAATGAAGCGCTGCACGGCGGCCTCCAGCTCCTTCAGTCGATTCTGCAGGGCGGGCATTTCCTCCTCTGCCATGGCAGCCAGTTCAACGTCGCCGGACTTGATGAGATCCGTGTTGTCCGCGATCTGCTGCGTCACGCGCTGATACTCGTCCCAGGACTTGATGAGGGTCTCCAAGCCCCGGTGCTCGCGGAGGAATTCGCCGGCCTTCCGATTGTCATCGTAAAAGTCGGGCTGGCCCATGAGGACCTCAATCTCAGCGAGTCGCGCTTTCTTCTTATCGATGATGGAGGAGTAGTCCATGGAGTGAGGAGGACGGGAAAATGGAACGGGGGAGCACTAACAGTATGGCACAAAGAAAGAACGGTGTCGCGCCGGAGGCACGAGCACCGTTCTGCTGAAAATCAAAGATGGAGGAGCTAGGCCGAGACTTCGGCGGCGGCGGGAGCAGCAGCCGTGACCTTGGGCTTGGTGCGGCGGGTCGCGCTGGTGGAACCGTAACGCTGCGCGAACTTGTCCACGCGGCCGGCGGTGTCGATGAAGCGCTGCTCACCAGTAAAGTAGGGGTGGCAGGCGGCGCAGATACCAATCTTCAGGTTCTTGACCGTGGAAATGGTGTTGTAGACCTTACCGCAGGTGCAGGTAATGGTCGTTTCGAAAGTAGTGGGATGAGCTTCCTTCTTCATAACGGCAACTGAGGGGTCGAATGTTATTGGGCATTCGGGTGCCTGCCTCCCGGAGGGGCGGCAAGCAAAGGGCAGAGACGATAGGCGGCCCTGCTTGGGGATCAAGATAAATTTCGAGCGCCGGGGGTTGGCGGATGCAGGGAGGCGCCATGTAGTATGCACGACCTTGACGACGGCACTGCACGGTCGCATTGCACCCCTCCAAAGTTGGACCCATTTTCCACCCCCTTCCAAGTGAAGATTCTAACTGTCCTCACGATTGCCGCATCCCTCATTCTCTCGACGGGATGTGATGAGTTTAGCTCGACCAAAGTCAAAGCGCGAATCGTCGAGCACCGCCCCATTGGAAGTACGCATTATGCGCTCCTCTACGAAGTATTGGAGCCTAAAAAACTTGCCGGCCACTACGGCATTGGAGCGACAGTACGGGGCGATCTAGTCGCGGACATTGATGGAACTGAGCATGAGATCTATTTAAATTCCAGTGACGCTAAAACGCTTACTGCCAATAGGCCGGAAGGTTATGCGGTTTCCCAACCAGGCTCAAAGGAAGGAGATTTCCTCGAGATGTCAAAGCGTGTGAAGTAACGGTACAGGTACTCCTCAAGGTGAACGGCTCAAATTACAGAGATACGACCGCAGTCGGTGCGTCGCGGTCGCAAATAGGGGGAACGCCGACCGTTGTTAATTTCCACAACCAACGCAAACTCCCCTGAGCCGGAACATGACACCCTTCATCCCACGGCCATGGGCCATTCTCTGCATTGTTCTCTTTCCCGGAATTTTGGGATTCATCGGGGCGGCTCACCTGTGTGGCATCGGCATGTGTGGTTTTGTGCCGCTCACCCCGACGGCGATTGCCCTTCCCGCCAGTGTTGCAGTTGCCACCGTACTCCTTTCACGTTGGTGTGATCTGAGCTGGGTGGTTGCTCCGGCAGTGTACTCCCTGCCGATGCTGCTCCCGATTGGGATCTCTGCGACCAGCTTTGTTGAAGAATGGCTTCGATTTGTCATCGCGATCCTTTGCGTGGTGGTGACTTGGGTCGGAGCACGCATGGTTCACCCACGGAGCACGCTCCCCAAGGAGCTGGGCTCAACGCCTGTCATTTCATGATACACGTATACCGAGCTCTCATGTGGGTTGCTGGCTGTGGCCTCGTGCTCAGCATGACAGCCCACGGCATGGCCTTGGCCGGGCTTGCATTGCCAAGCGGCAAGTTCGTCTGGGCTCTGCACATCGGCATTTTTGTCGTCTGGCTGCCGACCGTTATCGCATTGAACTCAATGCCCCACGTCAACCGGAACGACATCTGGAAGGTCGCTTTTGCCGGATGCCCGACATGGATGCGGCGTGGGTTCTACATCTTGTGCGGATACGCCGTCCTCAACTTCGTGTTCGTTTTCGCCACCACTGCTGGCGAGCGCAAGCGATCAACCGGCGATGCGCCCCCCTCCGTCGTTCGCGGGTTTTCCGGACACTGGATGATCTTTTATGCGGCTGCATTCTGTACCCTCTATTCAAGGGTGCGCGCACCGCATCTCTATGTGGAACGCAGATGCCCGCTGGGACATACAGCCGCCCCAACTGCCCGCTTCTGCTCTGAGTGCGGCCATGAATTCAGCATGGCACATAGCGAAGGCGAGTGATCGTCTCTTATTACAGAGCAGTGGAATGGAAATCCGTCACTACCATCAAGGCGATCACACAGCCATCGCGGAAATCTTCACATCAGCCATCCACGAAATCGCCTCGAAGGACTACACCGAGGAGCAATGCCTCGCTTGGTCGGATCGCGAGCCCAATCACGAACACTGGGGCAAGCGGTGCGAGTTGAAGCGCCCGTTTGTCGCGGTGGTCGATTCCGAAATCGCGGGATTCCTTGAGTTGGATCCGGATGGCCACATCGACTGTGCTTACATCCATCCCAAATATCAGCGGCGCGGCATCATGACCCGATTGGTACAGCATGCGATCGAGACCAGCTTCGCCATGAATATACTTCGTGTGTACGTGGAGGCTTCGATCTCCGCGAGGCCACTGTTCGAGAAGCTGGGATTTCGTGTGATTCGTCAGAACATTGTGGCCATCAAGGGTGTCGAACTCATCAACTACAGCATGGAACTGCTGCGGGAAACTTGAGCACTGAGCATCGGAGGAATAAATCATGTCGCACCCAGGCATCGAAGGCTGGTTCCCCGAATGCATCATCTGCGGGATGGGAAACCTCCACGGTGTCATCTGTTTGGACCCCACGTGTCACGAGTTCATTTATGAATCCTCGCATGATGCGCCGGTGTCTTCCTCCACGCGAGAGCACCACTCCCACGGGCACTTCTGGAAGACCTGCGCGGCGTGCCAGCATGACATCCGCGCCGATGGCGCCTCCTGGGGGACCTATGCGATCTGCACGGAGTGTTTTGCCTCCTATTTCGCTGCAAGGCGCCTGCCACCCGCGTCACCTGCTGAAGTGGCCCAGCACTTGAGCCATGGATGGCTCAAGCTGACAGAGTCCGGCGATCCCGTGGTGAAGCCCTCGGATGATCGGTGAGCATTCTTTGACCCACGGAGGCGCAAGCCTGGGACTCCATGCTTGCAGCGGCAAAAACCGGACCTAGATGTGTCCAGCCGCACACTTCGCAAGTTCCACGGATGAATGCCAAACCGTTCCTAATCTTCCTGATGCTCGCACTCTGCCTGGGATGCCCGCTCGCCGGTAATGCTCAAGCATCTCAGATCCCGGTTGGCTATGACTGGATGGTCCAGCAAAACGGCGGCGAAAAACCTGATATCACCTCTCATCCACACAAGCCCATCGAGTATGCGCTTCAGTGGGCTCGAACTTGGGAGAAGTCCCTCGCTTTCTTCACCTCGGAACTCGACTCATCGGAACCTGCGCGAGTGAAGACCAGCATCTGGTGCATGGCCATGCTCGTCATCATGGTCGAGCAAACGGCGACAACCGAGGCCAAAGCCCAATTTGAGAAGGCTTTTCCCCTTGAGAAGCTCAAACAGGTGCGAGCGGCTCACCCCGAATATGAGATGTGGTTCTCGGGTCTGCGGAACTCGAAGTTCGGAGCCGCCTTCCCGCCCCGAAAAGGTGCCGCAGCTCCCTAGCAGAGCATCCGCAACTGCTGGCATATCTGCTCACCCATCCTGCACGAAAATGACGTGCAGTGGTGGGTTTGTCACTGGGGCGCAATACCCTGTCATGGCCCTGCGTTAGATCGACTGGAGCCAGAGTCACCACTGCACAGCACTGCCGCCGCCATGTCCCGTCTCCATCCCCTCCGCTTGGCCTCCCTGTCCTCTGGGATGACTTGGGTCGCTGCCGCTGTTATTGCGCCGATTACCCATGCTGCGGCCCCAGTGCCGGACTTCGACAAGGATGTGCGCCCCATCTTCGCGGAGAGCTGCCTGGAGTGCCACAGCCTCGACAAGGCGAAAGGTGGGCTTTCCCTGGTATCGCTGCAGGATGCGTTGAAGGTTTTGAAAAGCGGCGTGCCCGCCCTCATCCCCGGGAAACCGGAGGAAAGTGAACTCATCAAGCGCGTGGTCTCCACCCATGAGGATGAGATCATGCCGCCCAAGGAAAAGAAGCACCTGACGGCAAAGCAGATTGAGACGCTCAAGCAGTGGATCGCGAGTGGCGCGGAGTGGCCCGCGCATTGGGCGTATCGGCCAGTGGGGGGAAGTGAAAAGTCAAAGGTGAAAAGTCAACAGGGTGGGGAGAGCCCGATTGATGACTTTGTGAGGGAGAAGCTGGCGGCGGCGAAGATTGCGCCCTCGCCTGAGGCGGACAAGACCACGCTCATTCGCCGGGTATCTTATGACCTCCTGGGCCTGCCCCCCACGCCGGAGGAGGTGGATGCGTTTGTGAAGGACACGGCGCCGAATGCCTATGAGAAGATGGTTGATGCGGCACTGGCATCGCAGCATTTCGGCGAGCGCTGGGGACGCCACTGGCTGGACATGGCGCGGTATGCTGACAGCGATGGCTATGAGAAAGACCGTCCGCGTCCGGATGCCTGGCGCTATCGCGATTGGGTGATTCGTGCGGTGAATGAGGACATGCCGTTTGATGAATTCACCATCGAGCAACTCGCTGGTGACCTGTTGCCGGAGGCGACACAGGAGCAGATGGTGGCCACGGCATTCCATCGCCAGACGCTGACGAATACCGAAGGCGGCACCGACCAGGAGCAGTTCCGGGTGGAAGCCACCTTCGACCGCACGGAGACCACCGGCACTGTGTGGATGGGCCTTTCCGTGGGCTGCGCGCGCTGCCACACGCACAAGTACGACCAAATCACGCAGAAGGAATACTTCCAGATCTACGCCTTCTACAACAACGGCGACGAAGTCAGCCGTCAGGTACCCACTTCCCCCACCGAGTGGGCTGCGTATGTGCAAAAGAACGGCGGCGAGGTGAAGAAGCTCGTGCCGCTGCAGAAGGAACTGGATGAAGCCACCGCCGCGCTGCCGGTGAAACTGCCTGAGTGGGAGAAGGAGGTGCAGGCACGCCTGACGAAAGCCCGTGAAGCAAAGCTCACACAAAACTTTGCGCCGCTCGAAATCGCGAGCATTTCCAGCAAGTCCGGCAGCACCTTCAAGACACTTCCGGATGGCTCACAACTCGCCAGCGGCAAGCAGTCGAAGGTGGATGCGTACACCATCGAGCTCGCGCCTTCCGCCAAGTCCATCACCGCGCTGCAGATTGAAGTGCTGCCAGATGAGTCACTGCCCAAGAGCGGTCCAGGACGCGCCACGGGGGGCAACTTCGTGCTCAGCGAAGTGAAGGCCACCACAGGACAGCTTCCCGTGCTGCTGCACTCCGCGAAGGCCGATGTGGAGCAGAAAGGTTTCAAGGCGGTGGACGCCATCGATGGCAAACCGGACACCGGCTGGGCCATTTCTGGATTCGTGGGCAAGCGCCATGTGCTCACGCTGCAACTCGCCACGCCACTCGCCGCCGGTAGCGCGCTTCGACTCCAGTTCGACCAGAACTACGCGAAGAGCGAGCACAACCTTGGTCGCTTCCGTGTGCTCGCCGCTGCAGAAGAGACGGAGGCATCCATCGCACCGGCTGACGTGGTGAAGATTCTCAACGAAGAACCCAAGCGCAGGAATCCCGTCGTCATCAAAGCGCTCTATGAATGGATGGCCAAGCTGGATGTGGATGTGATGATGGCCACCACCGCACTGGACACGGCGCAGGCGAAACTACCCAAGGCGCCGCTCATGGATGTGCGTGTGATCGCGCAACGCAATCGCGACGTACGCACCACGAAGGTGCTGCATCGTGGTGACTTCCTCAGCCCGGCGGAAGAAGTGAAGCCTGCCGCGCTCGCGGTGCTCCCGCCCATCAAGACCCGCGGCGCAGAAGCGGACCGCCTCGACTTTGCGCGCTGGCTGGTGAGCCGAGAGAACCCGCTCACCGCACGCGTGACGGTGAATCACATCTGGGCCCGTCTCTTTGGTGAGGGCATCGTGCGCACGGTGAATGACTTCGGCGTGCGTGGAGATCAGCCCTCCCATCCCGCGCTGCTCGACTGGCTGGCCGCCACCTTCATGGATGAAGATGGCTGGAGCCGGAAGAAGCTCATCAAGCGCATCATGATGTCTGCCACCTACCGTCAGAGCAGCGCACATCGCGCGGATCTCGTCGAGGTGGATCCGCAGAACAAACTGCTCGCGCGTCAGAACCGCATGCGTGTGGAAGGTGAAGTGGTGCGCGATCTGTATCTCACCTCGTCTGGTTTGCTAAGCCGGAAGATTGGCGGACCCAGCGTGTATCCGCCCATGCCGCCAGACATCGCGGCGCTGAGTTATGCGAACAACTTCAAGTGGGCCACCAGCACCGGTGAAGATCGCAACCGCCGCGGCATGTACACCTTCTTCAAGCGAACCGCGCCGCATCCGGACCTGATGACCTTCGACTGCCCAGATGCGAACACCACCAACGTGAAGCGCACCGTGAGCAACACGCCGCTGCAGGCCCTCACCACGCTCAATGCCGAGTCCTACGCCGAAGCCGCCAAGGCCCTCGCCAAACGCGTGCTGGAAGACAAGGCCCTCGCAAATGACGACGAACGTCTCATCCGCTCCTTCCGCCTCTGCGTCTCACGCGTCCCCACCGAAAAGGAAATCAAATCCCTGCGCGCGCTGCTCTATGATTCCCGCACCTGGTACACAAGCCATGCCGACGAAGCGAAGGCACTCACCAAAGGCTACGAGAGTACTGACATCTCCACCGACGAACTCGCCGCCTGGACCGCCACCGCGCGCATCGTGCTGAACCTGGATGAGTTTGTGACGAGGGAGTAGTGCGCATCAACATTTCGCCCCACCACCATGCACCCCATCTCCGCACTCGAGCAGTTCACGCGCCGTGATTTTCTCACGACCACGGCGAATGGCATTGGCATGATGGCGCTGGGTTCCATCCTGACGCAGGAGGGACTCATGACACCAGCCTCCGCGGCAGCGCTGGATCACATGCAGGATCCGCTGGCGCCGCGCAAGCCGCACTTTCCGGCGAAGGCGAAGAACTGCATCTGCATCTTCATGGAGGGTGCGCCCTCGCAGATGGATCTCTTCGACCCGAAGCCGAAGCTCAATGATCTGAATGGGCAGGCGCTGCCGGAGAGCATGACGAAGAATGTGCGCTTTGCCTTCATCAAGAAGGAAACCGCGCGCATCATGGGCAGCCCGCGCACCTTTGCAAAACACGGGCAGTGCGGCATGGACTTCAGCGATCTGCTGCCGCACCTCGCCACCTGTGCAGATGACCTGCTGATGGTGCGGTCCATGCACACGGACCAGTTCAACCACCACCCCGGACAGCTTCTGCTGCATACCGGTCGCGCAACCTTCGGCCTGCCGACCATGGGCGCATGGCTGAATTATGGACTCGGTAGCGAATCAAAGAATCTTCCGGGGTATGTGGTGCTCAGCGCGGGTCGCGGCACGAGCGGTGGCGCATCTTTGTGGCAAAGTGGTTTCCTGCCCAGTTCGTATGCAGGCGTGCTCTTCCGCAATCAGGGTGAGCCGGTGCTGAACCTGAAGAACCCCGAGGGCCTGCCTGTGGCACTCCAGCGTCGTGGACTGGATGCACTCGCCGAGTTGAACCAGCAGCGCTTCGACCAGATGCGCGACCCGGAAATCTCCAGCCGCATCAGTGCCTATGAACTCGCGTTCCGCATGCAGAGCGCGGCGCCGGAGTTGATTGATCTGAGCACGGAATCCGACAAGACGCTGGAGATGTATGGCGTGAATCGCGAGGACCTGAAGGTGAAAGCAGATCGCGCTGGTGGTCCGGGGCAGTACAAGTCCTATGCCACCAACTGCCTTCTCGCACGCAGACTCGTGGAGCGCGGGGTGCGATTTGTGAGCATCATGCACGCGAGCTGGGATCACCACAGCAATCTGAACAACGAACTCGCCTTCAACGCGGGCATGGCGGACCAGCCCATCGCTGCGCTCATCAAGGACCTGAAGGATCGCGGCATGCTGGAGGACACCATGGTCATCTGGTGCAGCGAATTCGGCCGCACGCCACTGGGCGAGAATCGTGGTGGCAATCCAAATGCGACGGGGCGTGACCACCATCCCTTTGCCTTCACGATGCTGATGGCGGGCGGCGGCATCAAAGGTGGCCAGGTGTATGGTGAGACGGATGAAATCGGTTGGGGCATCACGAAGGATCCGGTGCACATGAATGACTTCCACGCGACCATGCTGCACCTCTTCGGGTTGGATCACCTGAAGCTCACGCACCGTTTCCAGGGCCGCGATTTCCGGCTCACGGATGTGGGTGGGAAGATCATCCCGGCGTGGATAGCGTAGATGGGCGTGGCGGTCTACTGGGATTCAACACAGAGACACGAAAACACAGAGGTTTTAATAAATTCTCTGTGCCTTTGTGTCTCCGTGTCTTTGTGTTGAGCACCCTGACGCCCATCTCGCCCAGCCTCGTTAGCTCCCAACAATCTTGTCCAGCGCCGTGTAGTCGATGGCGCGCAGGCGGCTCTGCTTCACGCCGAGACGCGGCACGCAATCCAATAGCGCCTGGGTGTAGCGATGCTGTGGATTGCCGAGTACTTCTTCGGTGGGGCCGCTTTCCACAATCTTCCCGCGGAACATCACCGCCACCTTGTCCGCGATGCCGCGGATGATGGCGAAGTTGTGCGTGATGAGGATGATGCTCATGCCGAGGCTGGCCTTGAGATTCACCAGCAGATCGATGATCTGCTTCTGGATGGTGACATCCAGCGCGGTAGTGGGCTCGTCCGCAATGAGGAGCTTCGGCTGGCAGCAGAGGGCCATGGCAATCATCACACGCTGCTGCATGCCGCCGCTCAGTTCGTGCGGATACGCGCGCAGGCGCTTCTCCGGCTCCACGATGCCGACTTGATAGAGCCACTTCACAATTTCCTCGTCGCGGTTCTTCACCTCGGGGCGGTGCAACTCAAGCGCCTCAGCCATCTGCGTGCGCACGGTGAGCACGGGATTGAGGGAGGTGCTGGGCTCCTGGAAGACATAAGCCACGTCCTTGCCGCGCATCTTGCGCAGTTCCTTGCCTTTAAGATTCAAGACATCGCGACCTGCGACGGAAAATTCCGCGGCCTCGATTTTCGCCGGTGGCTCGGGCAGCAGTCGGGCAAAGGAGAGTGCGGTCACACTCTTGCCGCTGCCGCTTTCTCCCACGATGGCCATGCTCTCGCCGGGCTGGAGATCGAGGTCGATGCCCTTCACTGCTTCGAAGGGCTCTGCGCCGTGGCGGCGGAAGGAGATCTTCAGGTCACGGATCTTGAGCAGGGACTGGGGTGCGGCAGAGGGGTTCATCGCGGATCAACGGGTTGGGATTCCTGCGGAGGCAGATCGGCTCGGAAGGCGCGGCTGAGCAATTGAAGACTGAGGCACCACAGCGCCACCAGCAGGGCGGGCACCATGACACCCCTTGGATCATCGAAAACCTCCTCCGAGGCAAGACGCATCTGCGCGCCCCACGAGGGAATTGCGCCTCCATCACCGGACCCGGAGAAGAACCAGTGGATGATGCACATCCAGAGCAGGAGCGCGGACATCATGCGGAGCGCCCAATTTCCCAGGGACGGGAGCAGGAAGCGCAGCAGGTGATGCTTGAGAATGCCGGGCGTGTTCTCCCCCAACATGCGGGATGCCTCCACCATGCGCCGTGTGGAGAGCTCGCGGGCCTGGGCGCGCAGCAGGGCCATGCCTCCCAGGGAAAGCACCATGCCCGCACCGACCGCCGCCAGAGGCACATCCAGCCACCCGAGGGCGCCAAACAACAGCGTGGGGAGAAGCACCGCCTCATTCACCGCTGGCGAGACGAGCCCGAAGTTCCACTTCGGCTTGATGCGATCCCAGCCCTGCCAGAGCGGCATGCTGATAAGCACCACCACCACGGCCACGAGCACGACCTGGAACACAAACCAAAGCTCCCTCCACCACACGCTCCGCGCCGCAGCCATGGCCTCGCCGGGCATCCAGTAAGGCAGGACCAACAACCCCAAGACCATCACTGCACCGCCGATGGCGCAGATCCAGGCGCGGGCCTCGCCTTCAGGATAGGTCGGTAGAATGCGCGAAGCGGGAGCGCGACGCTCCACCTGACCCATCAGGAAGAACCACAACAACAGCATCCAGCCTCCCAGATACAACGCAGCAGGCAGGGCCTTCGGGTACTCCTGGGTGGAAAGCATCTGTCCGGAGAATCCGCCCAAACCATCGAAGCCGAGGATATGCTCCACCGGAACACTGAAGCCGAGCAACAGCGGCAAGGTGGCACGCCCGGTACGCACCAGATCCAGCAGGAGGGAGGGAAGGAAGTGGCAGTGGAGAATGGTCACCATGCCGAGGCCGCGTGCCTTCAAGTGGCAAAACTGCTCACTCGCCATCAGCATCTCCAGCCGGTGCGCCAGAGCGGCGAGCATCATGGCACAGGCGGGAATGGCGAGCGTCACCACGGGGAACATCCATGCCCAGACCTCCCGGCCGGCACGCAGAAACAGCGAGTCCGTTCCCTCTGGCGGCGCATAGGGGAAGAGTGTCTCCGCAGGAATACCCCAGCGCTGGATGAGCACCACCAACAATCCCAACGCCCACGCCATGGGCGGCACCACGGAGAGGAATCGACCGGCCCAGACCACCACCTTCAATCCACCCTTGCCCGTGAAGCCCGCGAGCAGGGTCAAGGCCAGCGCCGTGCTCCAGCCAAGAATGGCAGCAACACTGATGCAGAAAAATGTGGCTGTGGCACGCCCCAGCAGGATGTGCAGGTAGCCCTGCCCTCCCTTTTCCAGCGGCATGAATCCCAGCACGAGTGGAAACACATCTCCGAAGGAACCACCCAGCAACAGCAGGAGGAAGAGGGCAGCGGCGGTCGTGAGGAGCCACGCGCGCAAAGGGAGGGAAGATGGATGGAGGCCCGGACGTCGCATGTGTCTATTTTTCAACCCCACCTCCGCTCTGCGAAACATTCCCCACAGGCGCATTCAAAAGATCCCGCAGCTCTGCGGACTTCCCCGCGTCAGTGGCCACCACATTGCGCCGCACGGCGATGACATTCGTGCCGGAAAAGAGCGGCAGGAAGGGATGCAGGGATAGCAGACGATCCTCCACCTGCCTCGCCAGCGCAGGAACGCGAGCGAGATCCGTTTCGATGCGTAGTGCGTCCAGCAGGCCATCGAGCGGAGCATCGGCGAGGCCGGAATAGTTCAGACCGTGAGGTCCTTGTGAGCTGTGCCAGAAAGGGGACTGATCCCAGGTGATGTCGTAGTCGAGGCCGAGCAGTACCGCATCGAACCGATGCTGCGGCAGGCGATCACGCAGCATTTCATCCCAAGACACTGCGGTGATGACTACCTCTATACCGTGCTCGCTCCAGGTCTGCGCCAGCCGCCGCGCCAGCGCCATGCGCTCCGCATTTCCCGACACTGTCATCAGCTCAAGACGAAAAACTTCCCCGCCCTTTACCAGACGACCCTGTAGGTCCGGGGACCAGCCCAAGCCCTCAAGCGTCTGCCTTGCCTGAAGCGGATCCGCCGGTATCACCGGACGCCTTGGGGAGAACCACAAATCCGGACGGTACATGCCTTCATGCAGGCTGCCCTCGCCACGCAGCAGTTCCTTCACCAGGGTTTCGCGGTCAATCATGGACCCCAGGGCCTGCCGGACCTCCCATTGATCCAGCGGAGCGCGGCGACAGTTCCACAGGACCATGAGCCGGTTCCGTGGAGCTGTGGTTTGAATACGCAACTGCGGGTCGCGCGCCAGCGTGGCTGTGCTGGCGGTGGCAGGCCAGAAGACATCCACGGCATTCATGGCAAACCCGGTGCGGATGTTTCCCGGTGAACGTCCGAAGACGAACTGCAACCGCCCACGGGGCTCGTCCGGCTTTGCCTGTTGGCGCGTGAGCTGAATGCCGGTGTCCGCCTTCGAGGCCACCTTATACAGGCCGGTGGCCGGTGGAGGATCCTTTTCAAATGGCGACTCCTCCTCAAAGGCGCGCGCGTGTTTCTGAATCCAGTCAGCGGGGAACACTGGCACATCCACGAGTGTCACGGGGAACGGGCCATAAGTTTCCCGGAAACCCAAGCGGAGGGCCGCTGGCTGGCTGGCGTCCATGGAATGAATGCGACGGAAGGCATCGCGCCCCGGCACCGGCCACGGTTGCTCGGCAAGCAAACGCAGCGTGCGCGCCACATCCGCGGAGGTGACCGGTGTCCCATCATGAAACGTCGCACCCTCACGAATCTGCAACTCCAGCATGGGATGCGCGAGGAAGGGTTGTTTGTTCACGAGCCGCACCTTGGCTCCCAATGCGGGGCGATTCTGGTAATAGATGCTGAGTTCCTCAAAGAGGCGCAGTGCCTCGCCGCTGACCTTCACTTCGTAGGCATTGGACCCATCGAACCACACGTCCTTGATTTGATCGCGCTCGACCGCGTTCTGCATGAAGAAAGTGTGGTGTGGCTCGGCGGGCTCCTGCAGTTCCACACGCACGGTTTCCACCGGCAGCGGTCCGAAGCTGGCGATGCTGTCCATGACCCGCTTGCCAGCGCTGGGTTCGGGCTCGGTGAAAATGAGGCGGAGTTCATTGCCCACCGCATCCACCAGTCCCAGACGCCAGCGTGAGCCTTGTACGGCGTCGGCCTTGCGCAGCGCTTCCGCGGCCTGCTGTGCAAACTTCTCCTGCGCGAACCAGAAGGACACGGTCTGGGACCACGACCAGCTCTGGATCAGCCCTGTGGCGATGCCTCCCTGGGCATCCATCTTGAGCAGCGGCTCATGCAGCAGGGCCTGCATCTCGCGCCCCGCCTCCCCCGTGGCCAGATAGGGATTCAGGGAAGGACGCGTGCTCTCACTGGAAGCCACGACGATTTCCGCGGTGCCTTTGATGGCACGCGACGCCCTCGCCTGCACCGCGGACCAGATGGTCAGCAGCGCGAGCGCCAGCGGGAGGGCATAGATGATCCACCGGTTCCAGGGCATGGGGTTCTTTGTTTGTCAGAACCTTAGAGAGCGTGACTGCCTGTGACAAGTCCCTCCACGGAATGATGGCAGTCCGTGATTGATTCACGGCAAATCCACCGACTACTATAAATCACTTCCACCCCTTTTTCTGCCATGCCCTCCCGCCGCACCGCCCTCCGCTGGTTCGCCGCAAGTACCGGACTTGCCGCGCTTTCCTCTCCCAAGCCCGCTGCGGCGGAAACTTTGGTGAAAAATGGGAAGATCAAGCAAAGCATTGTTCACTGGTGCTTCGCCCGCGGCGCCAAGTGGAAGATTGAAGACACCATCAAGGCGGCCAAGGAACTCGGCTGCGTGTCCGTGGAGGGCGTAGCGCCCCAGGAGTGGGACAAGCTGAAGGCCGCTGACCTGAAATGTGCCTACGTGGGTGCGCACGGCTTCATCAAGGGCATGAACAATCCCATCTTCTGGGACGCGAACTTCAAGGCCATCCAGGAACGCATCGACAAGTGCGCTGAATACGGTAACCCGAATGTGTTGAGCTTTACCGGTTTCGCAGACACCACAAACGAAGGCGGCAGCGCCATCAGCCGCGAACAGGGGAAGAAGAATTGCATCGAGGCCTATAAGAAGATCATCGGTGAAGCAGAGAAGAAGAACGTCGTCCTGCTGCTGGAGCACCTGAACACGCGCGACTCCGCGGAGATGAAGGGCCACCCCGGCTACCAAGGCGATGACGTGGACTACTGTGCGGAAATCATCCGCGAGGTCGGCTCACCGAACATGAAGCTGCTCTTCGATATCTACCATGTGCAGATCATGCACGGCGATGTGACGCGCCGCATCGAGCAGTGCAAGGACGTCATCGGCCACATTCACACGGCCGGAAATCCGGGACGCTGCGAAATCGGCAAGGACCAGGAGATCAATTACCCGCCGCTCATGAAGAAGCTGCTCGAGATTGGCTACACCGGCTATGTGGGGCACGAGTTCATCCCCACGATTGATCCCATGGTGGGTCTGCGCGAGGCGGTGGGGCTGTGTGATGTGGGGTGATTGACGAACGGACTTTGGAACAACTTTGAAAAGCAACGTCGATGTAGCTTCGGCGGATGTCGCAAAACGCAGCCGTGCTCTGAAAGAGCGCAGGAGCCCAGCCCAAGGTTAGGGAGCCTTAGCGACCGACACCTTGGGTCAGAAACACAAAACGCTTCCACCCTGAAGGGGTGGAGGAGGACGTTCCAAGTTCGTACCACATTGCCAAGTGAATAGAGCCCGCTCCTCCGCCCCTTCAGGGCGGTCACTCGTTACTATTCACACCCAGGGTGTCGGTCGCTAAGGCTCCCATAACCCTGGGCTCGGCTCCCGCAGCCCTTCAGGCTGCAACTTCGGATCCCTCATTCGCACTGCCTCATACACAGTCCCTTTCTGGACAAAACTTCCTTGATGCATTTCCACGCCGTCCTGCGTAGCCTCCAACCCATGTATATTTCCCGCTCTCATTTCTGTTCGCTTGCGCTCGGCTTGGCCGCGGTAGCATTGCCCACGATTTGCGCTGCAGCCGAAGCCCCCAAGATCCAGCTCACCCCCGTCTTTGAAAAGGTGCAGATGACCGTCGAGCGGCCCATCAGTGTGGTGGTCCCGCCGGATGGCTCGAATCGTCTCTTCCTGGTGCAGCAGCGCGGCAAGATCCTCGTGCTGCCGAAGGATGAATCCAGCGCGGATGCGAAGGTGTTCCTGGATTTCACCGACCGTAAGATGGAGGCCAATGACCAGGCAAAGTTCGAAGAGGGTCTGCTCGGTCTCGCCTTCGCTCCAGACTTTGCGAAGTCCGGCAAGTTCTACGTCTCCTACTCGCAGCAGGACATCAAACGCAGTGTGTACAGCGAGTTCAAGGTGAGCAAGGATGACCCGAACAAGGCGGACATGGCTTCCGAGCGCATCCTCCTGGAAGTGCCGCAGCCCTTCTGGAATCACAACTCCGGCAACATGGTCTTCGGCCCGGATGGTTATCTCTACCTGTCCTTCGGTGATGGCGGCAAGCGCGACGACGCGACCCGCTCCGCGCAGAATCTTTTCATGCTGCTCGGCAAGGTCCTGCGCATCGACCCCAGCAAGCCCAGCGGCAGCCGCGGCTACACCGTGCCACAGGACAATCCCTTCGTGGGCAAGGAGGGCACCCGCGACGAAATCTGGGCCTACGGCCTGCGCAATCCGTGGGGCATCTCCTTTGATGAAGAAGGCACCTTCTGGCTGGCGGACGTGGGCCAGGACGTGTGGGAAGAGGTCAACCTGATCGAAAAGGGCGGCAACTACGGCTGGAGCTTCCGCGAAGGCGCGCGCCCCTTCCCGCTGCGCACGGATGCTCCGCCAGCCGGCTTCACCTCCATTGACCCCATCCATGAATATGCACACTCGGATGGTATCAGCATCACCGGTGGCTTTGTGTACCGTGGCGAGAAAGTGCCCGCGCTGAAGGGCGCCTACATCTACGGCGACTGGGGCTTTGGCCGCATCTGGGCGCTGAAGTATGACAAGGCAGCGAAGAAGGTGATCAGCAACGACCTCATCTACGAAGCTGCTCGTGATACCAAGGGCAAGGGCCTGATGAAGCCCAACGCCTTCTGCGAAGATCAGAACAAGGAAATCCTGGTGCTCGACTGGGGCGGCAAGATCCTGCGTGTGGAAGCGGCGAAGTAAGCGCTGCCTAGATTGGGAATGTAACTTGGAGAGGGCGTCAGCGCGCGATCGTGCTGTCGCCCTCTTCGTTTTCCTCCTTCACAGAAGAAGCAGCGGGCACAGGTGGCGGCACACTCGCCAGCGGTCGGATGAGATTTGCCGGCAGCGGTCGAACCCGCTCATAGATGCCATCCGCTAGTTCCGCGCTGGTCTCATAACCCCGGCGGAACATTTCCATCTTCGCATCGAGATTGTCGATGTAGTGCAGCGCGATGGCTTCCGGTGTCTTGGGCAGCACTGGCGAACCGAACTGCATTTCACCGTGATGCGAGCCGATGAGATGCAGCAAGTGCAGGCGCACGAGCTCGTTCGGCGGCTCCAGCAAGGTCCATGAAGCGGACTCGGGAGAATCCATGACCGTGCGCCAGAGTTTGTTCACCACTTCAAGACCCATGGCGATGTGGCCAATCATTTCGCCCGTGAGCGTGTACGGCATGGTGAAGCCGTCCTCGGAGTAGTTGTTCTCCCAGAGCTTTCCGCAGTCGTGAAAGAGCACGCCGGAAACGAGGAGATCACGATTGAGCGCGGGATAGGCGACGCAGATCTGAACTGCGGTGCGCATCATCTGCGCCACGTGCTCCACGAGGCCGCCGCGTCGGGCGTGGTGATAGTCACGGGCAGCCGCCGCGCGTTGGAAGCGGGTGCCGTGCTGCTGCAGGAACATGCCGCACAACATCCGCAACCTTGGGTCCGCGAGCTGCGAGGTCAGATTTGTGATAGTCTCGTAGTCCAGCTTCTGCCGGTCACGCGTTTCATCATCGCCAGCCAGCAGCATCTGGATTTCATTCTCCGCGAGGGGGCGCAGGGAGGCATTGCGCGGCTCCAGGCCAAACTTCCCATCCGCCCAGTGCGCGGCGACTTCGATCCATCCGCCGCGTTTGCAGGTGGTCACTTCAAGATAGGCCTGGCTGCTGTCGAACACACGCCACACGAGCGACTCGGTGCCGTCATTAAGCTTCAGTTCGTAGTACGGCTTGCCGTTCGAAGCCTCGCGCACGGACAGGTTCTCAATCTGCACACGAATGCACCACGGCTCTGGGGTGGCACTGGCCACGCCCTTGAGTTGACGGAGCGTGAGCCATTCAAAATCGTTGGAGGACGCGGGCATGGAATCGAGTGCACTGACAGAGTGCGGACTTTGTCGGGGATGGCAAGGGCGCGTTATACTATTGAGGCCTGTAAATTAGCCTGACGTGTATTTGTGAAGGCGTCATGAATCTGCAGCCGGGCCCTGAAGGAGCGCAGCATCATGCTCTGCGCACGAGCGCCAGGTTAAGAGAACCGAGTGAATCTATCGAGAAGGCGACGTCCACGATAGATCCAGATGCTGTGACGCGCAGCGTCCTTGGACTGCGTGCAGCCCTGCTGCCGCTTTGAGAGTCCACAGCCTGCTGTGGCGATGGTGACACTCGCTCGTGAGATGGCGTGTCTAAAAAGGCTTGGCGACTTCGTCGCAGTGTAGCGTGCAGCAGGCTGCACTTGAGGAAAGCGGCAGCAGGGCTGCGCGCAGTCCAAGGCATTCGGCACCGTTTCTATATCATGACCCTCACGTTCTTGCGTCCTCCGGGAACAGGTAACAATTTCGCCAATGTCAATCATGGCTCTGCAGCCACTCCTTCACCTGTGCCAGCGCGCGTGCCCGGTGACTGAGGCCATTTTTCACTTCAGAAGGCAGCACGCCAAAACTCTGCACATGTCCTTCCGGCACAAAGAGCGAATCGTAACCGAAGCCCCCCTCTCCTTCCTCTTCCAGTAGAAGCGTGCCTTCCACGGCGCCATTGAAGATGCCCAATTCTTTTCCACCGCTAGCGAGCACCATGCAGCAGCGGAAGCGCCCGGTGAAGGGCGGTCCTTCACCTGTCACCATCCTCTCACGCAGGGCCTGCTTCAGCTTTTCGCGATTGTCCGCATCCGTGGCACCGACTCCCGCATAGCGCGCAGAGATGACTCCGGGCGCACCGCCAAGCGCATCAACCTCAAGTCCGGAGTCGTCGGAGAGCACCAGCAGATCCGGCAGAGCCTCGCTGAGGTGCAGGGCCTTGAGCCTCGCATTGGCATCGAAGGTATCACCCGTCTCCTCCGCGGGCGCGATTTCGGGGTACGCAGTGAGATCGGTGACCGTCCAGCCTTCGCCCAGCATGGAGCGGATTTCTTCAGTCTTGTGGCGGTTGCCGGTGGAGATGAGGAGCTGTTTCACCCGGCACCACTAGCAGGGGGATTTGCGAAAAGAAAGCGGTGCGTGAATCGCACGCTATGATCCTGAAATTGCAGGCCACGTTCTTTGCTTGCCGGATTGAGACCCGTGGAGAAACATGCGCGCCTATGATGCCTGCGAGAACGACTGTATTTCCGCGCGTTGTGCTGTGGTTCAGGGTATACGGCTGGTTCATGGTGGCCTATTCCCTTGGGATCGCCGCACTCTCCCTCGTTTTCTTTTTGATGTCTCCGGAGGATCTGGATATGACGCGGGGGGAAGCGGTTGTACTGGGCTCCATCTTGCTGGCCATGGGGGTGATCTTTGCGGTGGCGCACGTTCCTCCCCTGGTTTCAGCGCCCCGTCCCTGGTCGTGGGTCTACAGCCTTGTCATCATCTGCCTCGGCCTGTCCAGCTGCGCGGTGGTGGCGTGCGTCCCTCTCTTAATTTTCTGGCTGAAACCTGAAGTAAAAGCGTATTACGGGAAAGAGTAACGATCCCTCTGGACAATCCGACACCCCGCACTTCATTTCCCCTATGTCCCTATCCAGTCCCTTTCCCCAGCTTCCCCAGATGAGCCGCACCCCGAACAACTACGTCATCCCGATGGTGGTTGAAAACGAGGGCCGTGTGGAGCGCTCGTACGACATCTACTCGCGCCTCCTCAAGGACCGGATCATCTTCATCGGCACGCCGATCGATGACCAGGTGGCCAACATCGTGATCGCCCAGCTTCTTTTCCTGCAGATGCAGGACCCGAAGAAGGACATCAACCTGTACATCAATTCCCCCGGCGGCTCCGTGACGGCCGGCCTCGCGATCTATGACACGATGCAGTTCGTGACCTGTGACGTGAACACGTACTGCATGGGCATCGCCGCCAGCATGGGCGCGGTGCTCCTCACCGCAGGTACCAAGGGCAAACGCTACGCCCTGCCGAACTCCCACGTGATGATTCACCAGGTGAGCGGCGGCGCCCAGGGTACCGCCAGCGACGTGGAGCGCACCGTCGAGTTCATGTACCGTCTCAAGAAGCGGCTCAACCTGATCCTCTCCAAGCACACCGGCAAGCCGGTGGAGCAGGTGGATCGTGATGCCGACCGCGACAACTACATGACCGGCGAGGAAGCTGCCGCCTACGGCCTCGTGGACAAGGTTCTCGATAACAAGAAGGACTTCACCCCCGCCTCCCTGGAGCTGGTGAAGGAAAATCCTCCCACGGCCTAAGTCGCCCACGGGCAGCGCCCGGAAACCAAATCTCAAAAGGCAGGATGTGCATGCATCCTGCCTTTTTCATGGGCGTTCCGACCGTATCCAGATTCACATAAACACGGGCTTGCAGGCCCCGGGATCGCCACGGAAAGTATCCATCCCACCGACCTCCTCATTTCACCCACACTCATGGCAGACACTCCCCAAGACCTCTGGCGCGGCCTCAGCAGCATCGCCCGCGCCGCCCTGCAAACGCGTGACTACTCCGGCGGCTCTCTCGGCGAGCGCCTGCAGCAAACCGGACGCGTGGAAGCGAAGGAACTCGTGGGCGGCATTCCGCCGGAAGTGGGCATCCCTGGGGTGGAAGTCTTTCACCGCAGGGTCTTCCATCAGCGCTACCGTGGCTACTTCAGCGAGTTCGCCCGTGAGGGGCAGGGCCGTGTAGGTGACATCGAACTCTGGCCCAAGCAATGGGCCACGGCCAAGATGTCTGCGGGTACCAGCAAGGGCTTTCACATCCACCCCCCCTTTATCCCGGAGGGCACCACGCCGGAGGCCTGGTTCCAGAGGCTCTTCGTGCAGGACCCGCTGAACTACTCGCTGCGTCCCTATGACAAGGAGCAGTGGGATGTGATGTTCTTCATCCAGGGCATCTGCGAGATGTTCCTCATCGACGAACGCGCCGGCATGCCGCGCAAGAAGATGCGCTTCATCATCGAAGGCGATGACCTGCGCGGCGAAAACAACGTGGGCGTGGTCATTCCTGCCGGTGTGGCCCATGCCATCCGCAGCGCCAGCTCCCAGGATCTCATCATGGTGTATGGCACCAGCACGGTCTTCCTCCCAGAGAATGAAGGCCGCATTGAACACGGCATCGAGACGCCGGAAACGCCCCCGGATTGGGAGAAGTTCTGGAATCTCGCCTGACCATCAACCCCTGCACAAAATCTGCGGGGGCAGATCGGCACGACCTATGCTGTTTCTGTTCCCGCCATGTCCCACCGTTCCCTTTTTCTCATGACCTCCCAGCTCGAAACCCCTCCGAGCAATGCATTGGAACGAAGCTACGAGCGCGACATCGTCGAGCGCGTATGGCAGGGCGCCCAGGTCATTCCTGGCAACGACCCCGCTGTGTGGCGCAAGGACGAGCGTGGCGCCTGGATTCACCGCATGGCCTACCGCAACCGGAACACCGAATTCGGCTGGGACATCGCGGACAACACCCACACCCAGCGCTCCTTCGGCATGGCTGCCTTGCGCCCGATGCAGTGGCAGAATTATGCGGAATTCCTCGTCGCCTCACGCAGCAGCGTGGTGACGGCGGATGGGCTGAGGAATTCAAGAAAGCTGATCTAACCAGGTCTAGTCTCCCCGGAATCCGGCTCTTGAATGCCCGTGCTAAGCGCGGGCGTTTTTTCGCCGTGACATTGAGGAAAGTGTGAACGGAACCCGGTGCCGGCATGACTCACCGAATCCATGCACCTCCGCCTCACTGTTTTGCTGCTGCTCCTGCCGCTCCTACCTCTCCACGCTGAGGATGCCGGCACCATGCTCGACGAACCCCGCGTGCTTTCCCGTATCGTAGCAGCGCTTGAGAAGTCAGAGATCGACGAACTCACCTCCCACAAGAGCGTCCAAGATGGAAAGGAATACTCCTACCATCTCAAGACAGTCGATTACCTGGGCTCACTCGAGCGATTTGGGAAACGCTATGTGCTGGCCACGGCGTTCTTCCTGCGATCATCAGCCAAGGGCTCGGAATATCCGCCTGCAAGAGGCCACTGTTTCATCTTGATCCTGGACACCAAGGACAAGGTCGCCAGCTACGCCCGGATAGAACGGGGTAACTACTACCTGAGTGGCGACGAGTTGAAGCGCGATGGTGAATCCATCACCGACTTCGCGAGCAAGGAGCCTTTGACGCGCTACCGGGGCTGGCTCGTCGATGGGGCCAAGCTTCCCTACCCATTCGACGATAAAATCTCGGAGAAGGACTGGGAATCGGGAGCCTTCAAGGAAAAAGGAAAATAGAGCATGCCGCATGTCATTGAACATGGGGCCACCGCCCTTCCTTGAGGCATTTTCTATTGTTGCGGGCGAACGACGTGATTCATAGTCGCGCATGCAACCGTCCTCCTGGCCGCCGCCGATGCAGCCTGCCCCACCGCAACCTCTGTCCTACGGGACTCCAGGGGTCGTCACCGCCTTCAGGATTTTCACCGGATTTTGCGCCGCCTTCGCCCTTTTCATGGCCCTGTTTGGTCTAATCAAAGTGACGGGCTGGGACTACAAACTGGGACTGAGACCGGAGGGCGACACGGAGCCAGTGGACGAGAGTGACTGGGGGGTCGTAGTTTTCTTGTTAGCGGTCGGCATTTTCATGCTCGCCTGTGCTTTTATTCAAGCCAAGCCGTCCAGCTGGGGCGTGGGACTGGCAGTGCTGATTCTTGGGCTACCCTGCTGCCTGGTACCTTCCGTCGTCCTGCTGATCTTTTGGTGTCAGACACCCACGCGGTTGTATTTTCTCTCGCATGGATGGAAGACACTGCCACCACCCATGCAGCCGCCACCGCCACCGCCGCCCACGGTGGGTTGACGTGACAATTGGCTACTTCAGGATCTTCTCGAGGAAGTCCTTCATCTCCTTCCACGACTTCTCATCCGCATCCGCATTGTACGCGGAGCCCTTGGAGTTGTCGTTGCCGGCACCCTTTTGGGTGAAGCTGTGCACCGCTCCGGGATAGGAGACGAACCAGTATTTCACGCTGTGGCCCTTCATCTCCTTTTCGAAGCCTTCCACTTCCGCCGGAGGCACCACGGGATCATCCGCGCCGTGCAGCACGAGCACCTGGCCCTTGATGTTCTTCGCATCATCCGGAGTCGGGGTGTTGAGATTGCCATGGAAACTCACGACACCTTTCAGGGCAGCGCCGCTGCGGGCAGCCTCCAGCGCGCCAGTGCCGCCGAAGCAGTAACCCATGGCCGCCACGCGCGTGTCATCCGTGCGGGGATCCTTGAAGAGCACATCGAGCGCGGCGCTGATGCGTTCACGGTAGAGCGCGCGGTCCTGCTTGTACTTGCCAGCCTCCTTGGCCGCATCCGGCTTCTGCGGACGCACGCCCTTGCCATAGATGTCCGCCACCAAGACGTTGTATCCCAGTTCCGCCAGCATGCGGGCGCGCATCTTTTCGTAATCACTCACGCCAGTCCACTGGTGGATGACGAGCACGGCCGGGCGCTTGCCCTCCTTCTCCGTGTCATAGGCCTGCCAGCCTTCACAGACGACATCGCCAGCCTTGTATTCCACCGGTCCCTCCTTGATCTCCGCTTGGGCTTTCATCATACCAGAAACGGACAGGGCAGCGGTAAGGGCGCACCCGAAGAGGAAGTGGCGAGTTTTCATGGTTCAGAGCTTGCTCATTGGCCTTGTCTTTGACAAGAGACAAGAACGCCCAAGAAGATCGGCCACCACCGGTGTTTTGGACGCATCAAACGTCCGCGTAACCCGTCCCTTCAGCATCATGAAACGCATCCTCGTCCTCTTCGCACACCCGCGCCTGCGCCGCTCGCGCATCCAGCGGGCGCTGGCGGATGCCGTGCGTGATATGGAGGGCGTGACCTTCCACGATCTCTACGAGGCGTATCCCGACTTCTACATCAACGTGCCACGGGAACAGGAACTCCTCGCGCAGCATGACATCATCATCTGCCAGCATCCCTTCTACTGGTACTCCACGCCTGCGATACTGAAGCAGTGGGAGGACCTGGTGCTCGAACATGGCTGGGCTTACGGACAAGGCGGTACCGCCTTGTGTGACAAATGGTGGATGCATGTGATGAGCACCGGCGGCAGCGCTGAGACGTATTGCTGCGCGGGGCAGAATCGCTACACCATCCGCCAGCTTCTCGCTCCGCTGGAGCAGACGGCCATGCTGTGCGGCATGACTTTCCTGCCACCACTCGTGGTGCACAGCTCGTTTCGCATCAGTGATCTGGAATTGCACGAGCATGCGCGACAATATCGGTTACTCCTGCAGAAGCTGCGTGATGGCCAACTGACCGCCGCGGATCTGCTGGGAGCAGACACCTTAAACCTTGAGCTGTAAGCTGTAGCCACCCGCCAAGCGACCATGCATCTCGAGTCCTTCCTCGCCCAAGCTTTCATCTACCTGCTAGCCGCTGTGGTGTCCGTGCCCGTGGCCAAGCGTCTGGGCATGGGCTCGGTGCTCGGCTACCTGATTGCCGGCGCCTTGATTGGCCCCTTCGCCATGGGTTTCATTGGGAAGGAAGGGCAGGACGTGATGCACTTCGCCGAGTTCGGCGTGGTGATGATGCTCTTCCTCGTGGGTCTGGAGTTGCAACCAAAGTTGCTGTGGCGTCTGCGTGGCCCCGTGCTTGGCATGGGAGGCGCGCAGGTGCTGGGTACTGGTGCTGTGATCGCTCTCGCAGGATGGGCCATGCAGTATCCCGGCAAACAGGCCATCGCCGCCGGCCTCATCCTGGCGATGTCCTCCACCGCCATCGCGCTGCAGAGCCTGGCAGAGAAGGGGCTCATGAAGACCAACGCGGGGCAGTCCAGCTTCGCCATCCTGCTCTTCCAGGATCTCGCGGTCATTCCGTTGCTTGCGGTGCTGCCACTGCTTTCCAGTCATGCGGCCAAGCCTGAGGCCGAACACGCGCACGGCCATGGGTTCGCTGAGAATCTCCCGGGATGGCAACAGGCCCTGCTGACGTTTGGAGCGGTGGCACTGATTGTCGGAGGGGGGCGTTATCTCATCCGTCCCATCTTCCGCTACATCGCGAAGACGCAGTTGCGGGAAATGTTCACGGCCACCGCGCTGCTTCTGGTGGTGGGCACGGCATTGCTGATGCAGGCCGTGGGACTCAGCGCGGCTCTGGGCACCTTCCTCGCGGGCGTGGTGCTGGCAGAAAGTGAATTCCGCCATGAACTGGAGTCCGACCTTGAGCCGTTCAAAGGACTGCTGCTGGGCATCTTCTTCATCGCTGTGGGCGCGAGCATCGACTTCGCGCTTGTCGCATCGCAACCAGGTGAGATTGCGCTGTGGATTGCCGGCATGGTCCTGCTGAAGGGAATCGTGCTTTTCCTCGTGGCGCGTTTCAGTGGGCTGTGTCTTCCAGAAAGCCTGCTCATGGCCTGTGCGCTCTCGCAGGGTGGCGAATTCTGCTTTGTGCTTTTCTCCGTCGCGCAGTCAGGTGGCGCGCTTCCCGGTGCGCTCGCTAACAAGCTCACCGCCGTGGTGGCACTCAGCATGGCAGTCACACCCATCCTGCTTTTGATTTACGAGAAGTTGCTGCATCCACGCCTGCAGAAGCGCGAGAACGAACGTGAGGCGGATGCGATTCCCGAGACTGACAACCCGGTGCTCATCGCAGGCTATGGCAGGTTTGGCCACATCGTGGGCCGCCTTCTTGCGGTGAATGGCATCGAATCCACCGTCCTGGACCTGGATTCGGAGCAGGTGGACTTTCTGCGCCGTATGGGCATGAAGCTCTTCTACGGCGATGCCAGTCGCCTGGACCTGCTGCACAGTGCCGGTGCTGCGAAGGCCAAGCTCTTCATCCTCGCCATTGATGACGAAGAAAAGAGCCTGAAGATCATTGAGACCGTGAAGCATCAGTTCCCGCACCTCACGATCCTCGCGCGGGCTTCGGGGCGCCTTCACGCGTATGAGATGGTACGTCGCGGCGCGCACTACATTTACCGCGAGACCTTGGGCAGTTCGCTGGACCTCGGCACCGAGGCACTGCGCCTCCTGGGCATCCCCGCACATGAGGCCCACCATGCTGCGAAGAAGTTCCGTGATTTTGATGAGGGCAACATTCGTTGCATGGCCGAGGTGTGGTTCGAACACAAGGACGGCGATGAATATGTGAATGCCGCACGCGACCAGATCGCGGAAATGGAGAAGCTCTTCGCGGTGGATGCGGAGGTGCGGGAACGTCCCACGGATGAGGCGTGGGACACGGAGTCACTGAGGAGGGAGGCGCTGGGGGAGGAGGACTCCGCACCAAACTCCTAAGCAGCGCTCTATGCTTCGCGAAATTCAAAACCCTTTGGATTCGTAGCCAAGACCACATCCAGTGTCTTTTGAGAACCGGCCAAGCGATTGTCCGAGGTAAGGTAGATGTCGCTTTTGGCAGGTGTGCCCACGATTTGAAGCCATTTGAAAGGGGGGAGCACGCGTTCTGGATACAGTTCTCTAAACTGCTCACTCGTCTCGATTTCAGCCTCTGCCAGTTCGAATCCAGTCACTCCAGCAGCGGCAAGCAATTCGGCCAGGCCCGGCGTGATCAAATAACAGGGGAAGCTCTCGACGAGTTGGTCGCCAAGCCAGCCATCGAAAATGAAATGCAAGAGCTCAACCCTCGGTGGATGAACACTACGGTCCATTTGAGTGCGTGGCCCAAGTCCTCCAGGCACCTCCGGCTCCAAGATGTAGATCTTTTTCATCGTGAGGAGGCAGGAACTTCAAGTTCTCAAGCTACCCAGCTCAGCTCACACTCAAAAACCGACTCAGTTCCTCATTCAACCGCTCCATCGGCAGGCCCTTCACATTGGACCATGAGCCTTCCACGCGTTCGATGATCATCGCGCTCTCGTCCTGCACGGCATAGGCGCCGGCCTTGTCGAGAGGTTGGATGCGGGAATGGTAATCGCGAATCACTTCTTCCGTGAGGGGCTTGAAGGTGACTTCGCTGATGACGGGGAAGGTCTTCTCTTCCGCCCCGCCACGACTCACGAGCGCGACCCCCGTGCACACCTTGTGGATGCGGCCGCTCAAGCGACGCAGCATTCCGGCGGCGTCTTCCAGATCGGCCGGCTTGCCGATGGGCTTGTCATCGAGATAGACCAGGGTGTCCGCAGCCACGATCACGGCGTCCGGGCGCTGGGTTGCGATGGCCATGGCCTTCAGCCGGGCGTTCTCGATCGTCAGCGCTTCGCAGGTGAGGGACTCATCATGGGCCTCTTCCACTTGGGGAACGAGCACTTCGAAGGTGTAACCCGCCTCCTGCATGAGTTCCACGCGACGGGGTGAGGCCGAGGCCAGCACTAGTGGCAAGGAGGTCGCTCCGTGTTTCAAATTTCCACTGCCGTTTCCTTCGTGCTCCGTGCTCATATCTCTGTCCTTAGAGCTCATTCATCATGAGGATCTCGTCCGAGCGAATGAGCGCATCCTTGTCATTGAGCGCGCGGAACTTGTAGTACCCCGTCTTCGAGTTGTACTCGGGCTTGCTCGCGGTCATGAATTCACGTCCGTCGCGCAGCGTGATTTTGTAGTGCGAAGAGCTGCAGCTGGTGCAGGCCAGCATTGCCAGCGCGGCCAGGGCAAAGCAAAAACGTTGAATCATATCGTATCCCGAATCGCTCCCATAAAACTGTTCGCGCGCACCCGCAACCGCGGATAGCGTCACATCAATGTCATGGATGTTTTTGAAAGAATTTGTACGCAACTGGGAGACTACGGGGGCTGTCGCGCCTTCCTCTCCAGCTTTGGCGCGCCGCATCGCGGAAGCGGCCAAAATTCATGACGCCAAGAGAGTCCTGGAACTCGGCCCTGGCACGGGCGCACTCACGGAGGCCGTGGCAGCTGCTTTGCCTGAGGACAGCGAATATCTGGGGCTGGAGCTCAATGAAACGTTCGTGACGCGCTTGGGAACGCGCTTTCCCAAGCTGCGCTTTGAGGCGGTACCAGCCCAGGAGTTCGACTTCAATCACTGGCCCGGCGAAGGAACTACGGTGGACGCCATCGTGAGCGGCCTGCCCTGGACGGCCTTCCCAGAGAGTCTGCAGACAGCCATTCTCGATCATGTCATGCCGCACCTCAGGCCGGGTGGCATCTTTGTCACCTTTGCCTACACGGGCTTCCACCTCCTGCCCAAGGGCAGGCATTTCCGCGACTTGCTGGCAAGCCGTTGCTATCAGCTCACGACGACGTCCACCGTGTGGGGGAATCTCCCTCCAGCGTTCGTCTATGTGGCTACTGCGGGGAATACCGCAGGCTCCGGGCACTCGGCCTCAGCACGAGACTAGAGACCAGTGCTAGAGTGCTGCAGCGGTCGGAGGAGCCGAGCCGTCGCCGTCGCCGTCGTGGCTCACCAGCTTGGGGAGCACGGAGGCGACTTGAGCCTTCATTTCATTACCCGGCTTGAAGCGCACCACGGAGCGCGGCGGGATCTGCATCTCGGAACCGGGCTTGTTGGGATTTCGCCCAATTTTCGGTTTCGCCACGCGCACTTCAAACGTGCCGAAGCGACGCAAGGTCACTTCATTCCCCTTCGAGAGTTCCTCGGTGATGAGATCCAGAACATGCTGAAGCATGTCAAAAACCTGATTTTGCGTCAGGCCTGTCCGGTTGCTCAATTCGACAACGAGGTCGCGCTTCGTGATCGTAGCCATGAGATGAGAGGGAGGATGAGGTTGCCGCTAAGGGACTATTTCCCAACCGAATAATGCACCTCAATGTAGCAAACAACGCGCCCCGTGTACAAAAAGATCGTCTAAAGTTATCTCTATGTGCTTGAGGATGCGGCAGATACCTCTTGTGCGGTTTTGAAGTGCATTTTTGCAAACTTCGCAAGCCCTTCGTTTCCAAGCTTTTGCACAATTTTCACCGCCGTGGCTTTTACCGTGGCCGAAACGCCCTTTCCAAGAATGAATCCCGCTTTAGGCCCGTTTTGGTCGAGCCATTGCACGAATTTCTCCCGTGCGAAGATGGAAGCGGCCGCCACGGCAGGGTCACTTTCGGCCTTGGTACGCTGTTCCAAAATGATGCTGCGCCCCTTTTCTTGAAGCGCCTGTTGGAGCACGCGAGGATTGGCAAACTGGTCAGACAGAGCGCGTGGGCAATCGGGCACGCGCTCAAGCATGTTCTCGATCACCTTGGCATGCCCCCAGGCGAGGAGCTTGTTGAGGTTTCCAAATTTGGCGTACAGCTCATTGTAACGCTGCGGACTGATCACGATCGTCTCGTGGATCACCTGCGCCTTCCGCATGTCCCGCGCCAGTTCATAGATGCGCGCATCTGAGCCGATGCGTTTGCTGTCCACCGCGCCGAGGTCGCGCAGGGTACGGGCCATGTCTGGATCCACATAGGCACCAGCAACGACCAGCGGGCCAAAGAAGTCACCCTTTCCGCTCTCATCCACCCCGATGTGAGGGGTGAACATGGCGGGATTGGTCACTTCCTCATAGCCCAGTTCCGCGGTACCCAGCACTTCAGGCTCAAGGGTGAACTTGATGAAGTCCTCAATCCCCTTCCCCTGCAGCACCACCTTGGGACCTTTTTCATACACCGCGACATTCACTTTGGGACCGGCCGCTGCGTAGAGGGTGTAGGGCTTGGCTTCGAACAGCCAGCCCTTGTCCTCCAAAATGGAGCGAAGTTTCGCGGCCTGCAATTCGGTGATGACCTTGGTATAGGTGGTGAGTGCGGGTGCTGGCATGAGGAGGTTGGCGCTTGCAAGCTGAAGGCGCTCGTCGGACGTTTATCAGTCCACTGGAAATCGTCATCTGTCACTTCCCGTCATGCCAAAACAATCGCCGCTGCAGCGCCCTGAGGCTTTTGCCACGACCCTGGGCGCGTGGTTCGCGACCCATGCGAAGGACTATCCCTGGCGGCGCACCACGGACCCGTATGCCATCCTGGTGTCTGAGATGATGCTGCAGCAGACGCAGATCCCCACGGTGCTGGGGCGCGGCTACTACACGCGGTGGATGGAGCGTTTCCCCAATGTGCAGACGCTGGCGCAAGCAGAGGAAGCCGAGGTGCTGCGCACGTGGGAGGGCCTGGGCTACTATCGCCGCGCCCGGTTCCTGCAGCAGATGGCCCGCACGGTGATGGAGAGGCACGGTGGTGCGTTTCCAGAGAAGCTGGAGGACATCCATGCCCTGCCGGGCGTGGGACGCTACACGGCAGGCGCTGTGATGAGTTTCGCGTATGACAGGGCCGCGCCCATCGTGGATGGCAATGTGGCCCGGGTGCTCGCGCGACTCTGCGATGACGCCACGCCGGTGGACTCCACGGAAGGCCAGGCGAAGCTCTGGGAAAGGGCGGAGCTGCTCGTGCAGGCTGCCCCGAGCGCCCGTGCTCACAACAGTGCGCTCATGGAGCTGGGCCAGACGGTCTGCCGTGTCTCATCCCCCACCTGCGGGCAGTGCCCGGTGCAGGAATATTGCCTCGCCAAGGAGCCAGCGTCCCTGCCGGTGAAAGGCGCGCGCGCCACGGTGACCGAGGTGACGGAGCGGGTGTTCTTCCAGCGGACGGAGGAGGGCGTGCTCCTGCAACAGGAGACCGGCGCCCGCCGCACCGGCTTGTGGAAGCTGCCGGCGCTTCCGGAGGTTGAGCAGCTGCCTGCGGTGCTTCACAAATCCCGATACACCATCACCCGCTACCGGGTCACCCTTTGGGTGCACGAGGCTCCCCCCGCCCGAAAGGGCAAACCCCTTCAGCAAGAGAAGGCCGCCAGGGTCATTCCGCACGATGATTTGGCGAATCTGCCCATGCCCAGCCCCTACCGCCGCGCCCTGAATGCCCTCCTCGCGGAGACCGCCTTCCGGCTGGAGGCGTGAAGCGGCATCGGGGGATGCAGAAGTCCTTTGAGCCAGCGGTCCTTTGTGCTTTGCTATCGCCCCCATGAGCGCCCCCGCAACTTCCGCCCTGCCAGATGCCCACGGCCACTTCGGCCAGTATGGAGGCATGTTCGTCCCGGAAACTCTCATGGCGGCTCTGACGGAACTGACCCACGAATACGAGCGCGCCCGGAAGGACCCCGCCTTCCAGGCCGAGCTCGACCGCCTGCTGGGCGAGTACGTGGGCCGTCCGACGCCGCTGTACTTTGCGGAGCGCTGGACCAAGGAACTCGGCGGCGCCAAGATCTACCTGAAGCGCGAAGACCTGCTGCACACCGGCGCTCACAAGATCAACAATGCTCTCGGCCAGGCCCTGCTCGCCATCCGTCTGGGCAAGAAGCGCATCATCGCGGAGACCGGCGCCGGCCAGCATGGCGTGGCCACGGCCACCGTCTGTGCCAAGTTCAATCTCGAGTGCGTCATCTACATGGGCAGCGTGGACATGGAGCGCCAGGCGCTGAATGTCGCGCGCATGCGTTTCCTCGGCGCGAAGGTCGTGCCGGTGACTGCCGGCCAGGCCACGTTGAAAGAAGCCGTGAACGAGGCGATGCGCGACTGGGTGACCAATGTGCGCACCACGCACTACATCCTCGGCAGCGCGCTGGGCTCGCATCCCTTCCCCATGATCGTGCGTGATTTTCATCGCGTGATTGGCGTTGAGGCACGTCGTCAGATTCTGGAGCGTGAAGAACGCCTGCCGGATCTTCTGGTCGCCTGCGTGGGCGGTGGCAGCAACAGCATCGGCCTCTTCCATCCCTTCCTGGATGACAAGGATGTCCGCATGGTCGGCGTGGAAGCCGGCGGTGAAGGCATCAAGCCGGAGAAGCATGCCGCGCGTTTCCAAGGTGGACGTCTCGGCGTGCTGCAAGGCACGAAGACCTGGCTGCTGGCCAATGAGGACGGCCAGATCCAGCTCACCCACTCCGTGAGCGCCGGACTGGACTATCCCGCCATCGGCCCGGAGCATGCTTATCTCCATGACCAAGGCCGTGTGGAATATGCGTATGCCACGGATGACGAGACTCTCGATGCCTTCCAGGCGCTGTCCAAATTCGAGGGTATCATCCCTGCGCTCGAAAGCGCGCATGCCATGGCCCATGTGAAGAAGATCGCTCCGACAATGAAGAAGGACGAAATCATCCTCGCGAATCTCAGCGGTCGTGGAGACAAGGACGTGGCCTCCGCCGCGCGCCATGTCTTCGGCGAAAGCATGAACTTCTAATGCGCGACGCTCATGCCTGCCAGTCATCCCATCGCCAAGGACATGCGGACGCTGGACGCGCTGCTGCGCGAAAAGGTGTCACCACATCTGGTGGGAGCTGCGGGAAAGGATCTGCGCCTTCTGAACATCGCCTGCGGTCAGTGCGATGAAGCGGAGACCCTGGTGAACTTCGCCAAAGCGCAGACCGAAGGGGATGTGAAGTTGATCGGCGCGGACATCCGCATCCGCGAGATTCTGCAAGCGCGCGAAAATCACGCCCATCTTCCCGCGGAGTTTCTGCTGGAGGACGCGACCAAACTTTCTCAGCACAAGGAACTGGGTGAGAACTTCGACATGGTGCTGCTGCGCCACCAGAACTACTGGCACGGACCTGAACTCTGGAAGCGCATCTTTGAAGAAGGCCTGACCAAGACAGGTGACGATGGGCTTCTGGTGATCACGAGCTATTTCGACAAGGAGCACCAGCTGGCCCTGGAAGCGCTGGAGAAGCTCGGTGCCGAGCTTGTGCTCACCCATCACAATGAAGATTCCCGCAAATTGCTGACTCCTGGCAAGTTCGTGGACAAGCACCTTGCGGTGCTTCGTCGTCGCCGCTAGGAACAGGTTCCCCCCCAATGGCACGCCTTGATGATCTCCTTGCACGGTGGCTGCTGCGACGCGCCGCCAGTCGGAGCAACGGCGCCAATGGGCATGACAATGGCAACAGCAGCGCCGCTTCGCTGAGCCCGATCGAACTCCAGGCCCTGCAAACCCATGCCGCGCAGCAGACGGAACTGATGCAGCGCATCAAAGAGACGACGGAGAAGCGGAATGTCCGCCACAAGGAACTCCGCAAACGCGTCGTCCAGCTCAAACGCGAACTCAAGCAGACGAAGGTACAAGCGCGGCATGACAGACATGAGGCCTGGAACTGGGAGACACGCTACCGCTTGATGCGCTCCGACCTCCGTTCCTACGAGGAGGTCATCCACCGTGGTCTCACCCGTCGTGGATGCATCGTGGCCCCGGTCCTGGAGGATCCCAGCCGGGTCACCAAATTCATGCGCCTGAAGGACAAGGTGTGGAGGACGCAAATGCGCCTGGGCGTGCTACGCCAGCATGATCCCAAACCTCTCGACCTGGACCGTCTCCCCAAGGTATCGCCACCCGGACCTCAGGAGTCGTGGCCGCTGATCAGCATCGTGACGCCATCCTATCAGCAGGCGTCGTTTCTTCCGCGGACCCTGTCCAGCATCCTGGGTCAAGGCTACCCCCGGCTTGATTATCATGTCTGGGATGGAGGCAGCACGGATGGCTCAGCGGACATCATCCAGAAGCATGCCGAAAAGCTGACCTCTTGGGGAAGTGAACGCGACACCGGTCCCGCCAATGCCATCAACAAGGGGTTTGCACGCTCCAACGGCGAGATCATGGCGTGGCTGAACTCGGATGACCTGATCACTCCGGGAACCCTGCACTATGTGGCGCACTATTTCGCCACCCACCCCGAGGTGGATGCCGTCTACGGTCACCGTCTCATCATCAACGAACAGGACTGGCAGGTGGGCCGCTGGGTGCTGCCGCGCCACAATGGCGAGATGTTACTATGGGGTGACTACATCCCCCAGGAAACACTCTTCTGGCGGCGCAGCCTGTGGGAAAAGTGCGGGGGCCATCTCGATGAGAGCTTCAAGTTCGCCTTCGACTGGGATCTGCTGCTCCGCTTCCAGAAGGCTGGCGCAAACATCAAGCGCCTTCCGTGGTTCCTTGGCTGCTTCCGCGTGCATGACCTTCAGAAGTCCAGCGCGGAAATTACCACCACGGGCTTTGCGGAAATGGCGAGGCTGCGTTTGCGTGAACTGGGTGCCTCCTTCAGTGAGGAACGGCTCGGCCACCACGTCGTGCTTTTCCAGGCGAATGCCGCGTGGTGCGACCGTCTCCTGCGGTGGGGCATCCGCTGGTGATGGGTTGAAGGCCTGCAGGTCTTCAAGAGCTCACCTGCTTGGAACGCCCGCGTAGCTTGAGGTTCTTTTCCTTCTGCTCTTCCAGCTTTCCTTTGAGGCCCTCCACCTTCTCTTTGAGCGCGGTGATCTTGTTCTGAAGCGCTTGAACATTGGATGCGTTCTTATCGAGTATCGTACGCATCGCCTCACCAGTACGCGCCTGCTGCTGGATCATCGCTTCCTTTTCCAACAGTTGAACGGCCTGCTGCTGGATCATAGCCTCCTTCTCAAGGAGCTCCCGGTGTCCTTTCAGACAGGTCCGCACGTGCTGGGCCTGCACCTTTGCGCGAAGAGCGTCCAGTTCAGCGCGAGCATCGTCGAGAAGCCCTTTGGAAGTGAAGATGAGGTTGCCCCACTCTCCGTCCACAAAGTGGACCGGATCCACCTCCACGATCTCGTGTTCATCAAAGCGGCTCACTGCCAGGCAATGCCCATAGCCCATCGCCTTGGCTGCTGCCATCAAGCCTTCCGGGAACGAGCATATCCAGTCCGGATACAAACGGGGCGTTACAAACTCACACATCAAGACCTCCGCTCTCACCGGCCCCATCCCTTCCAGCACACGCAGGTCGTTGCCCTCGGTATCGACCTTGAGGATGCCCACTTGCGCTTCTATCGTGCCTTCCCTGGCGAGGCTCTCCAGGGAGCGGCACGCCACTGGCACACCCTCTGCATCATGCCGGAAGTTCGTCGCTGAGGGTGCCGCCTGCAGCGAATGGAAATACTCCAGCGGCTGGCCCTCTTCATCCTTGGCGATGTGCAGCCGTCCCTCGTGGTCCGTCGCATCCACGGCACAGGAAAGCACCCGTGAATCGGTGCCTTCCACCAGTTTATTCAGTGCTGGCAGATGCCCGGTAAAGGGCTCAAACAACACGCCCGAAAATCCCAGCACCATCAACTCCCTGGCGAACGACCCCTTCTCCGCGCCCACATCCAGAAAGGTCTTCCTCTTCACCTTGCCCGCCAGGATCTTCAGCACGGCCACCTCGGTCTCCTGCTGGTAGAGACCGTCGCGCGGTGCAGCCATCACGGTGGTAGATGCAGATTCGTGGGGAACTGTGCTGCCAGCCGCCGTCAATGCTGACTGTCCAGGCTGCAGGTGCGCGTTGAGCCCATCCCGTTTGTAACCCAGCAGCTTTTCACACAGCAAAGCCGCTCCCCACACGTCCGCCACACCAAACTCCGCGGCATCAAGCTGCATGTAGGGCCCGCCATAACGCCTCATCTGGGGCACCGGCGCCGGAGGGCATGTGGCCAGCGACTTGTCACCATACTCCGCATCGAACCACTCCAGAAGCGCAAGATCATCCATCAAAGTGCGGCGCACACGATCCCGCAGCCTCTGCCACTCCGGCTCGTCTTCAGAGCGGTACTCACTCATCACCGCACGCGTGAGATGCCGGCGATCCACCACGAGCTCCGTGTCATCAGGAAAGAGCGCCGCCCTGGCACATTGAAAGGAATGGGCGGTACAGGTGGAAAGCAATGGCACATCCGGAATCCACTCCGGCCAATCCCTGCCAGAACGTTGTTGCAGGTTCAGTTTCTTGAAGTCCTCTGCAATGGGCGAGCGCTCCTTCAAAAATATCGTGGCCACACCATTGCTCACCCCGGAAAGGCCGCTGATGGATATCGGTGCATCCAGCGTGCAATAACGCTTCAACAAGTGGGCGAGGGCAAAGCCGCTGTAGATATCCGGACAATCACTGTGGAAGACCCTTCCGGTACTCCGTCTCAAGGCCGCGAACAAATCACGATGCACTGCGGACGCATACACCATGGGAAGCTCAGCATAATTAACTGCGCCATTCACCACCTCCAGCATCATGTGCCGCGAGTCTTGCCAGCGGATGGGATGGTAAAAATGAGTCTGCTTGAGCGGCAGCAGCAGCGTGTTGGGAGCAAGCTGCTCCTGCACCGGCATGTCCGGCCAGTTGTAGCACACTTGAGTCCAGCGCAGCAGCTTCACGTTCAGCATGCGCAGGATCCGATCCAGTTCCTTCAGTGCATGCGGCAGGAGGCCATCGTCACTGCCCACCACCAGGATGTATTCGCCCTGCGCCTGCTCCACGGCGAACTCCCAGTTCTCCTGCATGGGCAGGGTCCTCTCTGGACGCACCCGCCGGATCCTGGGCGAACCCATGTCTGCGAGCAATGCCTCTGTGGCCGGAGTGGAACTGTTGTCCGAAACGACAATCTCGTAATCCTCAAACTCCTGTTCCACACAGGTGCGCAGCGTGGCCTTCAGGGTCTTCTCAGCATTGCGTGTGGGAATCACCACGCTGAAACGCGGTCGGCTCATGTGCGGCGGATCTTTTGGAAATACGTAACTCGAAGTTCAGATACGTGATGTGGGCAGGTCCGCAAACATGAAGTTCACTCCGCTGGAAACACCCCGGCGAATTTCATCATCAGTGTCGCGCTCGGAGTTTCTCGTTTTTCTCCCTCAGCACGGACACTTTTTCCTTTAGCTCCTCGATCTTGGTTCTCCGTTCGTCGAGGCGCCTTTGCTGGTCCAGACACACCACCGCCTGCTCCTGGATTCTTGCCTCCTTTTCCAGAAGCATCTGGTGATCCTTCATGCAGGCCTCCACGTGCCTGCGATGAACATGCTGCTTAAGCCCCCCCATCTCGCCGTACGCGGCGTCCAGTAGTTCCTTCGACGTGAAGATGAGATTACCCCACTCTCCGTCCACAAAATGGATGGGATCCACCTCCACGATTTCGTGCTCATCAAAGCGGCTTACCGCGAGGCAGTGCTCATAGCCCATCGCCTTGGCCGCTGCCATCAAGCCTTCCGGGAACGAGCAAATCCAGTCTGGATACAAACGGGGCGTTACAAACTCACACATCAGGACCTCCGCTCTCACCGGCCCCATCCCTTCCAGCACACGCAGATCGTTGCCCTCGGTATCGACCTTGAGGATGCCCACTCGCGCCTCTATCGCGCCTTCCCTGGCGAGGCTGTCCAGAGAACGGCACGCCACCGGCACGCCTTCTTCATCATGCTGAAAGTTCGTTGCCGAGGGCGCTGCCTGCAGCGAATGAAAATACTCCAGCGGCCGGCCTTCTTCATCCTTGGCGATGTGCAGCCGCCCCTCGTGATCTGTTGCATCCACGGCACAGGACAGCACTCGTGAACCGGTGCCTTCCACCAGTTTGTTCAGCGCTGGCAGATGCTCGGCAAAGGGCTCAAACAACACGCCCGAAAATCCCAGCGCCATCAACTCCCTGGCGAACGACCCTTTCTCCGCGCCCACATCCAGAAAAGTCTTCCTCTTTACCTTGCCCGCCAGGATCTTCAGCATGGCCACCTCGGTCTCCTGCTGGTAGAGACCTTCACGCGGGGCGGCCGTCTTTTCTGCAAGCGCACCATGGCCATTGCTCGCCGCCATCGACGGCGTGTGGGACATGTCATGGGGACGCTGCAGGTGTGCATTCAGTCCATCCCGCTTGTAACCCAGCAGTTTTTCGCAGAGGAGCGCCGCTTCCCAGACATCCGTCACTCCGAACTCCGCAGCATCGAGTTGCATGTACGGCCCGCCATACTTCTTCAACTTGGGCGCGACCGCTGGAGGACAGGTGGCCAGTGATTTGCCGCCATACTCCGCATCGAACCATTCAAGGAGCGCACGATCATCAACCAGGGTGCTGCGCACGGTATCCCGCAACTTCTGCCACTCCTGCTCGTCCGCAGAGTGGTACTCGCTCATCACACTGCGGGTGAGTTGACGGCGATCCACCACGAGTTCCGCATCATCTGGGAACAGCGCCTCCCTGGCACATTGGAAGGAATGAGCCGTGCACGTGGTAAGCAAGGACAGCTCCGGAATCCACGACGGCCAATGGCGGCCAGCACAGCTTTGGTTCAGTGTTTTGAAGTCCTCGGCGACAGGTGAGCGGTCCTTCAAAAAAATCGTGGCCACGCCATTGCTCGCGCCGGAAAGTCCGCTGATGGACAGGGGTGCATCCAGCGAGCAGTAGCGCTTCGTCAGATGGGCCAGCGCAAAGCCGCTGTACACATCCGGACAATCACCGTGGAACACCCTTCCGGTGCGCTGCTTCAATGTCTCAAGCAGGCTGCGGTGCACGGCGGACTGGTAGACCGAGGGCAGCTCTGCATAGCTGCGCCGACCGCGCACCACTTCCAGGATCATGTGCCGCGAGTCCCTCCAGTGGATGGGATGATAGTAGTCCTCCTGCTTGAGAGGCAGCAGCAGCGTATTGGAAACAGCATGCGCCTGCACAGGCATGTTGGGCCAGTTGTAGCATACCGGATCCCAGCGCAGGAGCTTGGTGTCCAGCATGCGCAGCAGCCGATCCAGTTCCTTGAGGGAATGGAGCAGGAGACCATCATCACTGCCCAGCACCAAAATATACTCCCCCTGGCTGTGCGCCACGGCGAACTCCCAGTTCTCCTGCATGGCGAGCGTCTTCTCCGGGCGTAGCCTCCGAATCCTGGGCGAGTGAATGCTGGCGATCAGTTCCTCGGTTGCTTTCGTGGAGCTGTTGTCGGAAACAACGATCTCATAATCGTCGAACTCCTGCTCCAAACAGGTGCGTAACGTGGCTCCCAAAGTGCCCTCCGCATTGCGCGTGGGCACTAGAACACTGAAGCGAGGCCGGGACATGTCGGGCGGTGCTTTCGTAAAATTCCAGATGAACTGAGTGAGGAAGGCTGGCCGGGCGGCCACTCAGTGGCGGAGTTCGCAGGACTTGGCCGGTGGCCGTGACACGGCCGCCGGAATACAACTGCGATAAAAAGATTCCAGCAGAGGGATGACCACCTCACCCGAGAACCGGCTCCGGGCAAACTCGCGGCCTCGCGCTGCCATGGCCGCGGCTTCATCAGGCGCATTCAGCAGGCTGGCGATGGCCTCCGCCATGTGCGCAGGTGACATCCCTGGGAGTACCAGTGCCGCATCTGCCATGGCGAGTTCACGACCGATGTTTGTCTCGCCCATGATGAGAGGTTTGCCCATGGTGAGGTATTCCGGGACCTTGGCAGGAAGGCGGTGCGCGTTGAAGTAGTCGCCATCTCCAGGTTGGACCACCACATCAGCGAGCCGCATGATGTCGGGAATGCTGCTTCGCTCGACATAACCCAGCTCGATGCAGCGATGCCCCGGACGGAAGTGCAGCCCATCGTAGTTGGCTGGAAGAACATGTCCCGTCCGCACGAATGCAACATCCATGCCCCTCTCAATCAAGGTGTCCACCGCTTCATAAAGCTGGCGGATATCCATGGCGGCCGCCGCATGATCATTGCCATTGAAGACCACGACACGCGTGGTGGGGGCAAGGCCCAACTCGCTACGAAGGTTTTGATTCTGCGGTCCACTCGCAAAGAAACGGAAGTTCATCACCGGCACGATCTCCTGCCGGGGAAGACCCACCGGCACCAGCGGCTCCAGGCACCGGTGCACCATGGTGACGCCCTTCGCCGACTGAAGGAACGGCTTGAAATGCACGGGATGAATCAATCCCTTGGGCCAGGGCTGATCCAAGGTGCAGGCCTTCTCCAGCGAGCAGCCGGTAAATCTCTCAAAGATGGCCTCCTCGTTGTCCTCCAGATGCACCAGCAGTGCGGCATGCCCCCATGCCGCGGCGTGCGACATGGCGAACTGCCTCATGGTCTCCCGCGGGGTCCACACGTGCAGCACATCTGCAGGGCGGCCATCTGCAAAGGATACGCCCGTCTTCAGGGCCGTGCGATGTGATGCCATGCGGAACCCGTCCACGGACTCAAACTTCCCGTCGGGGACGGACTTCGCTACTGCCACACAAACATCATGCCCACGTGCTGCCAGACCGCCCGCAAAACCGGCGATATGATATGCGCTGTTGTTGTCAGACTGGCCGTAGTTGGCAAAAAGAATGTTCACTGGTGTTGTACGAGACTGATGACGCTATGGGCCTTCAGTCTGCGTGTGTGCGCCTTGAGGGCAGGTCGTGGGAGTCATGGAAGGTGCGGTTGACTTAAAGAACAAATCCAGCGGACACGGCGTCGTTCCGGAACATTTTCACGGTGTCCAGGGAAAGCGCTTCCAAATCCATGGCGCAAAGTTTCAGCGCCTTCGCCAGGATGTCATGCTGCACCGTGACGATGCCACAGCCGCTCGCATCCGCCTGCCAGATGTTCAGTACTTCCCGGACACTGGCCCACAGCAACTCGGCGCGGGGCAGGTTGGCCATCATCTTCAGGCTTTCCTGCATGATGGGAACGGGATCTCGCCCGGTGTCAGCAATGCGGCCGGCAAAGACGGAAACCACCGAGGCGGTCTCAGGGTGCAATGCCTCGACGACCTTCTCCACCTGGGACAAGCTCAACAGAGCGGTGACGTTCAACTTCACGCCCTCCTGGGCCAGCTCCCGCACCAGAGGAATGGACGAGTCACCGTGCGAGTTGGTCACGGGAATCTTCACATAAACATTCTCCTGCCAGCGGTGAATCTTCAGGGCCTCACGCCTCATCGAGGGAAAGTCGTCTGAGAACACTTCAAAGGAGATGGGCTTCTCACGGATGGTCTGAAGCACCTCCTCTGCAAAGGCTGAATAATCCCGGATACCTGCCTTGTTCATCAAGGTGGGATTGGTGGTCATTCCTTTGATGAGAGGATCGGCGTTCAGCCTCAGCATGCCTGCCACATCAGCGCCATCCGCGTATATTTTCACCCGGAGATTGTTCAAGTCGGTCATGCGGGGAGTAAGGGGCGATTGAGTTATGCCTCTTCAATATTCACGATCATCTTGGCTGCTTGCAGCAGGCTGGCAACCTTATAGTCGGGCAAGGTCCTAAGTTCCTCTTCATAGCCATAATCAATGAAAAACGTGGCCGCGCACCCGGCCGCCGCGCCCGCATCAATATCGCGCCAGCGGTCCCCGACGAGGTAAGATTCTCTAAGATTAATGTTTAGTTCCCGACTGGCGGACAGAAGCATACCGGGCGCGGGCTTGCGCCTTTCGGAAGGTGCACCTCCCGGATCGTAGCAAGTCTCGATCCTATCGAGAGGAAGAAGACTCTCCAACTTCCGGTGCATGGCTTCCACGACCTCAAGCGATTGCGTTCCGCGACCTACATCCGGCTGGTTGGTCACCACCACCAGCAGGAACCCTGCATCCTTCAGCAGGGCGCACGCCTCCGCAACCCCGGGCAGCAGCTCGAATTCCTCCACCGTGTCCGGTGGATGGGGCCTGCCGTTGCGCATCAGCGAGCGGTTCAGCACGCCGTCGCGGTCCAGGAACACAGCCCGGTGTGGCGCCGATTCCGCTACTTGGTGCTCTCCCATTTCGTCTGCGCAGATTTCAGTTTGGGATGGGAGACAAAAAGATGCCACAAAACCGCCTGAAACGCCTCCGAATGCGGAGTCACATTTTCTGGATTCACCGTGGGCACGATGACACATGCGTCCGCCACCTGAGCGGTGTAGCCACCGTCCCGGCCGACAATGCCCAAGACCATCGCCCCCACCTGCTGCGCGACCTTGAGCGCCTCGACCAGATTGGGACTCACATTCTTTTCCAGATTGCCGCCTCCCACGGAGAATACCAGCAGACCATCATTGCTGTTCAGCCTGCTGCCTTGCAGCCACGTGGAGAACACGGTCGCCCAGCCTTCATCATTGGTGCGCGCCGTGAGCTCAGAAACATTGTCTGTGGGAGCATAGCATTCCATGCCCGTGATCTTGCGGAAGTCATTCACCGCATGCGATGCATTCGCCGCGCTGCCGCCGACTCCCAGGATGAAGAGTCTTCCATTTCTGGCGCGCAATGCCGCCAGCTTGTCCACGACATCCTCGAGTACTTCAGGCTGGAGACGTGAGATGATTTCCTGGGTTTCGCGGAGGTGCTGTTCGGCGTAGGTGCTCATGGAGAAAAAAGCTGTCGATGCTCAGCTCAGCAATGCGTTCAACTCGGCCAGCCCTGCATGGGAACCGATTTCGTAGAACCGCTGTGTCACTTCATATCCGGCCAGTTCATTTTTAGCAACCAGCTCGATCAGTAAATTCGCGAGATCCGAGGGTTCATTCTCCGGCAACCGGCTTACGGCACGAGCAGAGAGTACACTCAATCCATAGTCGATGTGCCGCATCCGCGGATCCCGCGTGTGCTTGTCGTAGAGCACGATGTGGTCATCCGCATAAATCACATTGCTGGTGTCCCACTGGCCTTCGTTTTGATACACCGTCATGAGACCTTCCTTGCCTGAGTTGATGAAGGCCTGTGCCACCGGCTGATAAGGAATGGGGAGGTAAGAGTCTCCATACAGCACAAAGAAAGATTCACCGAGGAGCGGCAGCGCCTTGCGCAGCGCACCACCGGTTCCCAGGAGCCGGTCTCCGTCTTCGCTGTAAAGGATCTCCACACCCAGGCCACTGCCATCTCCATACATCTCACGGATCATGTGGCCGAGGTGTCCGACACACAGCACCAGCTTCGTGATCCCATTGCGCTTCAGCAACTCGATCTGGTGCTCCAGGAACGGCCGCCCGGCCACCTCCACGAGAGCCTTTGGGATGCGCTCCGTGACCGGCTTCAGGCGGGTGGCCAATCCCCCCGCGAGAATCGCGACGGGGAACGATGGAGGAAACTCAGTCATGGGTCACCATGCGCGTGCCTTCGAAGTCAAAACGGAAGCGCACCTCCTTCAATCCCTCTTCGTGCAGGGCATGACGCAGCCGCGCCTTGTCTTCCGCGTAGAACATGAGGAATCCCCCACCGCCGGCGCCGATGATCTTCCCACCCAGCGCTCCATTCTTCATGGCGCACTCATACCACGCATCTATCCGGGGATTGCTCATGCCACTGGAGCGCTGCTTCTTGTGCTTCCAGTGCACGTCCATGAGACGCCCGAACTCATCAAGCCGCCCGCTTTCCAGAGCACGCTGATTCTGGAACCCGAGGTCTTTGACAAAGTGGAGGTTGTCCACCATCGCCGTATCGCTCTTGCGGCTCTTGTCGTCCTGCTCCTTGAGAATGCTGGAGGCCGACCTTGAGTAACCGGTGAAAAACAGCAGCAGGTTGTCCTCGAGATTAAAAATCGTCTCCTCACTGACCTTAAGTGGCCAGGCTCTCACGCTGTCATCTTTCCCGAACTCAAAACAGGTAAGCCCACCGAAAGCCGCGATGTATTGGTCCTGCTTGCCAATGGGCTCGCCCAGGAGTTCCAGTTCGATGTGGCAGGCCTGTGCGGCCAGATCATGCGGGTGGATGTGATGCTTCTTATAGGCATGCAACGCCTTTAGCAGAGCCGTGGTGAAGCTGCCCGACGAACCCAGTCCGGTACCCGCCGGAATATCTGCCATGGAAGCCATCTCGAGCCCGCTTGCAGGCACACCAAGAAGCCGGAACGCCTCGCGAATGATGGGATGCTCAATGGCATCCACCTCGGTGACCCGCTCCATCTTGGAGTACTTGATGATGAGATCATGCACGAACGTACGGTGCAGCGCGATGTAGACATACTTGTCGATCGCTCCGGCAATCAGGAAGCCGCCATGCTCACGGTAGTAGGAGGGCAAATCGGTGCCGCCACCTCCCAGAGATACGCGCAATGGAGAACGTGTGATGATCATGAAAATTCAGAGAGTGGGATAGCCGCTTTTGCGATAGATTGTGTTCACCACATCCAGGGCGGCGCGGGCTTCCGCGAGTCCGGCATCCGGAGTTCTGCCCTGGCGGATATCCTCTTCGAAGAGGCGCAACTCCATAGCCCAGGACTGGTCCCCCCGCGGATACTCCCACGCGGTAGTTTCGGGAGGCCCCATTTCCGGAAGCATTTTGTAGAAGTGCAGCTTCTCCATGCCGTAGGAGCCGCCGAGCCCTTCGATGTGCAGCTTTGCATTGCGTCCGTATATCTCGAAGGAGAAGAGATTTTTCCACTCCGTGCAGCTCACATGCAGGAACGCCGTCTGTCCTTGTTCCGTGCGGAGATTGAGGAACGCATTGTCATCTACGGGCATGTCCCAAAAGCTGGTGACGGCATGACCTTCCACGGAGGTGAATTCGCCCAGGAACCAACGGGACAGATCGATCAGATGGACTCCCTGATCGATAAGTTCACCACCGCCAGACTGTGCCGGATCGGCACGCCATTCCCGGTCATAGCCCACTCGTCCACCGTGGCCGTAACGGGCGCGAATAAACATGAGCGGACCACACTCACCTGCATTCACCAGCTCCCGGGCTCGCTGCAGCGCGGGATGGTATCGATGATTGAAGCCCACACGAACCGCCACCTTTTTCTCGTTCTGCGCCGCGATGAGCGCATCCATCTCCTGCAGTGAAATCGCGCCGGGTTTCTCCACAAGCACATGCTTGCCAGCGCGAATCGCTTCGAGTGTGATCGGCGCCAGTTGGGAATTCAGGGTGCACACAATCACCGCATCCACATCGGGTGAAGTCACGGCTTCACGGTAGTCCGTCATCGTCACACCGGCACCTGCTTGTGCCACGAGTTGCTCGGCACGCTCACGCTGCACGTCACACGCCACGGCGAGCTGGCCTTTCTGCAGGCAAGCCAGGCGTTTCCGGCCAATCAAACCGCAGCCGATGATGGCATATCGAATGTCTTTCTTCATCGCCATTTCTCCTCAGCCGCCCCAGGAAAGTCCACGATCCGCGGGCACGATGCGCCGCAATGTATAGATGTCATTGCCTGAAATCTCTCCAAGCCGGTCATGCAGGGTGTCCCACGGATCCCATTGAGCACTGATCAGCTTGCCCGTCACGCCATCGCTGTCGCGTGAGGCGAGGTAGACACAGAGGCGAGCTCCCTTTTCCAGTGGCACGCCTCCTTTTTGGGCCTGCTGCTGCGCCTTCTCAAAAAATGAGGCTCCCACCACCTCCGGTCCGGCTTCCAGCACTTCATCCAGCAGACGCGTGTTGAGCGCACCGGGAGCAACTGCATTCACGTCAATGTGGTCAGGCGCGAGTTCCACAGCCAGGGTCTCTGTGAGGCGGACCACCGCGGCTTTGCTTGCGGCATAGGCGGAGAAACGCGGCAGCGGATTCGTCGCACCACCCCCGGAGAGATTCACGATTTTGCCACGGCCCGAGGCCCTGAACAGCGGGATGACCGCACGGCATGGCAGCATGGTGCCGTAGAGATTGATTTCCATGGCCCGCTTCCACTCCTCCCAATCCACTTCTTCGCTAGGACCCTTGGGTCCATAGATGCCCGCGTTGTTCACCAGGATGTGAAGCTCGCCAAATTCCTTGGTTGCTGTATCAAACAGGTGCTTCACCTCTTCTTCGGAGGAAACATCCGCAGCCACGCCAACGACCTTTTGGCCGGGAGGCAAGTCCTTGCTCAATTCTGCGGCGAGTGAGGCAGCTTCCGCTCCGTTGCGGGAGCAAAGAAGCACATTCGCTCCCTCTGCAAGAAACTCACGCACGATGGCCTGACCAAGCCCCTGCGTACCTCCGGTGATGACTGCGTTCTGCTGGTGAAGCTTCATGAAAAATCTCTTCTCTTACAAATCAATGAACAGACGGGCTTTGAGCAGGCCGGCCGACACTCAGGTGCCTGGCGCCACTCGGCGGGGATGAGATGAAGCCGTCCGCATCGAGAATAAGCGGACGGTGCATCTTGCCAAGAAGCATTCCCCAGTCCGCATCGCGAATCTCAGGCCACCCCGTGCAGACCACGACAGCATCCGTCCCAGCGACCGCGTCTGCCATGCTGGCATGCCACACCGCACTGCCGATCTCCGCGGGTTGTGAGTGAATGACAGGGTCATAGGCGCGCACGTCCACACCTTCATTCAAGAGCGCGTGACACAGCTCCACTGCGAGGCTCCGTCTCAGCGTGTCCGTACCCGGCTTGTACGTGAGGCCCAAGATAGCAACGGGCCTACCCTTCAAGTCACCCAGTTCTTCCTTCAAGCGTTGCAACGCCCAAAGCTTGTGCTGATCGTTGCTCTCCTTGATGCAGGGAATGAGTCGCAGCGGTTCGGATTTCTCTGCGGCGATCCGGGTCAGCGCCACCACATCGCGGGCCAGCGTGCCGCCGGCGAAGGCTCCACCGGCGCGCAAGAAAGCGCGTGGACCGATGCGGCTCTCGCTCTTCAGCCCCAGCTCCACCTCCCGGGCATTCGCTCCTGTCTTTTCGCACAGCTTCGCGAGTTCATTCATGAACGTCACGGACATGGCGAGGAAGGTATTGATGCCATGCTTCGTCATCTCCGCGGACTCGGGACTCATCCATAGAAGGTTCTGGCTCCACTTGCCGAACACCGGTTCCAGTCTCGCCTTTGTCTCCGCATCACGCACACCGAGCACGATTCTCTCCGGGCTGCGGAATACCTCCAGCGCCTTTCCCAGACGCAGGTTCTCAGGACAGCATACGACGTGCAATTCGGGAAACTCCTCCTGCAACTTGCCACATGTCCCCACCGGCATCTGTGAGGACACGATCAACACCGCACCTGACGGCAGATGCTGTGCGGCACGCCGCACACGCGTCAACACATACTGCGTATCCGCGACGTCATCGGCGTCCACGGGTGTATCATCACATATCCACAAGATGTCCGCGTCCTGGCAGGCCTGTCGTTCATCCGTGGTGAATGCAAGCCGCCCCTCGCGAATACCTTCCTGCAGAAGGGCGTCCAGGCCCGGCTCCATGATGGGAGCACGGCCCGCCTTCAGTCCCGCAATCAGATCCTCATCAAAATCCAGGCCCGTCACGGAAAAGTGCTCAGCGCAGCACGCTGCAGTGACACTTCCCAAATGCCACAACCCGAGAACGGCAATCTTCACGCCTTGCCCCCCTTCGCGTCATGGACGGCGCGCGCTTCCAGCACCCACTGATTCGCCTGCAGCCACTTCAACGTCGAGACAATGCCCTGCTCGATGGTGTACTTCGCGCGCCATCCGGTGGCCTGAATCTTGACCGTATCCAGAAAGATGAAGGGATTGTCCCCCACCCATCCGCGATCGCCGCCCGTGAACTCAAACTTGGGCTCCAGTCCCAAATGCCGGCAAATCCATCCGATGGAGTCTGTCACCCGGCAGTACTCCGGCGCGCCCAGATTGAAGACGCACACACGATGCTTCTCGTTCTGCGCCAGGTCCGCCCGCGTCACGTGAAGGATGGCATCAATGCAGTCCTGCACGTGCAGGTATGATTTGCGCTGAGTGCCATCTCCGAGCACCCGAAGTCTCTCCGGGTGGTCCAGCAACTGGCCGTAAAAGTCAAACACATGCCCGTGTGTGTAGCGCTCTCCCAGAATCGAGACGAAGCGGAAGATGTAACCTTCGAACCCGAATCCTTCGCAGTACGCCTGGATCAAGTTCTCCCCCGCCACCTTCGACGCTCCATACAGCGACGTTTGCACAGGAAACGCTGCGTCCTCAGGCGTAGGGATCACCACCGCCTCACCGTAGACAGACCCCGTGGACGAGAACGCGATTTTCTTGATGCCATTCGTCCGCATCGCCTCAAGCACATTGAAGGTGGCAATCGTATTCTGCTCCAGATCCTTCCGGGGATGTTGCAGTCCAAATCGCACATCCGCATTCGCCGCCAGGTGCACCACCATATCGCAGCCATGCATCGCGGTGGTGAGTGCCTCCAGGTCCAGGTTGTCCCCGCGCTTCAGTTCGAAGTTCGAATGTTTGCGGGCACCCTCAAGAAACCGCTCCTGACCAGTAGAGAAATCATCCCACCCCACCACCTGCAACCCGTCCGCCAGCAACCGATCCGCCAGACTGCTGCCGATAAAACCTGCGACTCCTGTAACAAATATTTTTCTCATGGGCGGGACATCCAAGGACTCAAATTCAGCATTGGGCAAGGTCTTTTCGACGAGTCACTTCACTGGGGTCAGTCACGGATTACGTCCTTTCGTGGACGGAGCGAGAGCCCGATACAGAGATTGCAGAACAGGAACGGCACAACGTTGAATGGAAACCACTGAACCTCGGTCGTCTCGAAATAGACATCCAGCTCTTCCCGGATTTCATGCGGGAGGTTGATGTGCTCTCTTTTGTAGAACCACGAATAGTCCCCGCCGAAACGCTTCTTGTAGATGCGCTCTGCGGAAATTTTCCTCGCGAGTGAATAAGCCGGACTGCCTTCCGTGGGAATGACTACTAGGAACTGGCCGGTTTCCTTGTTCAACAGCCGGTGCATCTCCCGGATGCACGCGGGAAGATTAGGCAGGTGCTCCAGCACATGCACCGCCAGCACGCGATCGAACGCCCCATCGGGGAAGTCCAAGCGGGCCTGGCAATCACCTTCAATCACCTGTATATCCGGGAACTTCTCACGGATGACGTCTGCCATGTTTGAGCGCAGTTCCAACGCGTGGTAATTGCGTCGCTGCTCTGCCGACAGCTTTTCATACTCAATATGCTCTCCCAGTCCTGCACCAATTTCCAGAGTAGCTCCAAAGCCAGGCTCGGAGAACTTGACTGGAAACTGGTGGTTGAACCGTTCGATCGACGAGTACTTCTTGGGCAATTCCTCGTGCCACAGCTTCATAAAAGCATGGCTGATGCGTTGCTGTTCTTCCGTAAGGGGTGGAAGTACTTTGGGCCACTTTTCTTGGGAGGATAGAGCAGGCATAGAGGACTACAGGGAACAGGCTTGAGGGAGTATGGGCAATGCGGTCCGGGCGGATTCGCTAAAATCATTCACGGCTTTCGAAAACGAACTACACACCGAATGCCGCATGGATAGGAGAAAAAGTTGCCCAAGACGGTTTCTAAACCCACGGCCCACTTGAAGATCACGTTGCCGCGAGTCTGCTGAATCTGGCCAGCCACGATTTTCGCCTTTTCTTCCGGAGGGAGAGACAGCATTTTCCTCCCCCTCCTCTTTGCCACAAGGAATGGCGGATAGAGGAAAAATCCCAGATGCGTGGCAGATATCTTTTCCAGCCCCGCCTTCGACGCCTTGTCCAATAGCTCCGTCATCCGGTAACGGCGATAATGCATCAGATGCTCATCGTAGATGTCATAGCAGTCCGGATTTGCGGGCACCTCGATGTGCGCCAGACCACCCGGCTTCAGAATTCGGGCCACCTCGCGAAGCGCCTGCTCATCGTCATCGATGTGCTCCAGCACATTGAGCAACACGACTGCATCCATGGAGGCGTCCTGCAGCGGACACGCACGGAGATCGAACTGCAGCAGGGGGACGGTCGGATGCCGCTTCGCGAGAGAGTGGAGAGGCGAGGCAATGAAGTCGGATCCGATGACCTGCACCCGAGGCAGCTCGCGCACCACGTCATCAATCAAATGTCCCGAGGAACATCCTGCGTCGAGCACCACAGGCCCCGGTTCAGCATCTGGCAACCGCCGCAAGCTATCCAGCGCGTATCGCCTTGAGGCGAGGTCAATGGGATGAGCCTCGCCAGCGTTCTCCTCGTGGAAATGAGTGAGCTCGTCACTCCAGCCGCTGCTCGGAGGATAGAAGTACAAAATCGGTTCCAGCTTTCCACTCCCGTCGTCGAAGCCGCAGCCCGTCCAAGAGGAAGCGGACTGGCTGCGGGCTGGCTTGGGCCAGGGAAAATTCTGGAGCAGGCTGGAGGTCATTGAGGATCCATCGTTTGTTGCTGCACCCCTTCCGCGCGATCCACAATGAACTTGGGACGCTGCTTCACCTCTTCATAGATTCGACCGATATACTCACCCAAGATTCCGGTGGTGATCAGCTGCACCCCACCCAGGAAAGTGATGAGGATCACTGTGGTGGGATTGCCCCAGAGGATCTCGCGGCCCAGCAATTTCAGAACGAAATAGATGGCGGTGAGCAATAGGGAAAATCCAGCTGTGAGGAATCCCAGCCACGTGCTCAACCCGAGAGCATAGTTGGAAAAGCAGAAGATGCCATTGAACCCAATCCGCAACGATCCAAGGAACCGGTTGTAGTTGCCCATGCCTGCATGCCGTGGCGGACGCTCAAAGGGAATGGTGATCTGCTTGAATCCCACGAGCGCCACCATGCCCCGCAGGAAGCCATGGCATTCCCGCAGCCTGACCAGTTCCTTCACAACTCGGCGGCTCAAAAGCCGGAAGTCACCGGTATTCGGAGGAATCTCCACATCCGCGATGCGATTGATCACGCGGTAGCCCACATGGGACACCACCTTCTTTACCACTGTCTCACCGGTGCGGCTCACCCTCTGGGGAATCACCACATCATAGCCTTCACTCCACTTCGCCACCATCTGCTCGATCAGTTCCGGTGGATCCTGCAGATCCACATCAATAGGAACCACCACATCACCGCATGAATAGGAAAGTCCTGCCAGCGTGGCCATCGGCTGGCCCACGCGCCGTGAGAAGCGCAACAGCTTCACGCGTTGATTCTTTTCGCGATGCTCCAGGATGATTTCCTCGGTTCGATCAGGGCAGGGATCCAGACAGAAAATGATTTCGTAGTCGGAGGCCACGCGTTCCAGTACCGACACCACACGCTCGAGGAAGGGCCCTATGTTGCCCTCCTCTTTGTAGACTGGCACGACGACACTGATAAGGCTTACGGTTCGCTCCATTGCTGTCATCTTTCGCGGGTTTTGCGGTGCATCAAGGCAAGTAACTCTTCAATGAATGGTGATGATGCCCAATTTCTTCAGCATGGCAGACGCTTCTCTGCCATCGGCACCCGGTAGGATGGCCGAGTTCTTCCACGAAAGGGACACCTTGATCGGCTTGGCTGTCTCCTGAGGTGGCAGCTCGAACAACATTTCGAAGGCTCCAGGTTCCACCTCGGCTGTGCGAAACTCCACTCCGTTCAGTGACACAGTGACCGTATTGCCTTTATCGAGGCCCGGCAATCCAGGGATGATGCCCTCGATTCGCAACGCATTTCGTACCCCTGGCTTGGATTCGAATACCGCCCAGGAATCCTTGGCCAGAATGCTGTCTTCAGCGATGCCCGAGTACTCCAGTGAGGGATTGCCAACCAGTCCCTGGGGAGTGTCCAACAGAAGCAGTTGCGGTGGTCGCAGCGCACGGCGTTGCTCTGTGGAGAGCACTGAGATGTCCCGGATCCAGCCTGAGAGCTTCCGTTTATCATTGTCTGCGACTTTGAAGACAGGATCTACCCAATCAAAGGCAATCATGGCTCTGCCGTCGACCATCAAAGGCTTCAACGGTCCAACAATGACATTCGCGCTTCCATTGCCTACAAAGCCCACAGGCGTCTCTTCAGCTCCAATGATCACCGCATTTCGAGACAACTGGTTCTTGCCCTTGGGTATGGAAGAGCGGGTGAAGCTGATTCTCACCCAAATTTCCTCGGTCGGATTGATCACCTCAAAGAGGAGATGACGCTCCATACCCGTCATTCCCCGCTTTTCGCCTGCTGTAGCGCTGGGGTCTTGTTCTGCGGGGAGACCATTGAAATGCTCAACCATCGCTTCGCCCATGGGGTTCTCACTGTCTGGCAGGGCAGACGGGCAAAGAGCCAGCCGGTTAACCACCTTGTCCCGCCGGTCCATGGAAAACCAGTCCTTGGATGACACAGGTCTGTACATCCGGTTCAAAGGACTGAGCAAGGGATGTGGCTCGACCACATACTTCACTTTCGAGGCCTTCGGATTGCGGGGGAACTCCCAGTACACATAGCGATTCTGAAAGGACTTCTCTACGGGTTGGATATAAGGAAGGAACTCCGTTGCAGCATTGCGGAAGCGCTCTTTGCCCCAATACATTCCTGAAAAGGACACTGGCAGTGTTTCAGTCGACAGGTGGGGCACGTGGAGCATCACCAGCTTCTCCATCCCAGGTCCCATGTTTATCAGGTCACACGCGCCTTTGTCTTTTGGCTTTCTGGGGAAACCCAGTTCCGTGACATAGGGCCCTTCACAGGGGCCTCCGGGCTGCCCGATCGCGAATTTGTAGTAGACCCAGGTCGTAGGGAGCGTCACCGCGAGCCATCCCGCCAGCAAAACTGGCTTCATGATCGAAGGCCAGGGCCAGCACCAGATAACAGCCGCACCTACCGCCAGAACGGGCTGGGCGAACATCGCCAACTTGAACAGGCCAAACTCGCCGTGGCTGGTATACAAGCGTAGAGCGACCAGTACCATCACCACTGCGATGGGAACGATGATGCGGTGCTTCCTGATGGGCGCTGCCAGAAGCAACAGCGCCACCGCCAGAGCTCCCCAAGGCATCCACCACATCGGTTTGCCAAAGAAGGGGACCCATCCCAGCAACCGCGGCCATCCGCTTGCTCCGGTAAAGTAAGGAAACACATCTGCCGCACCTTGGTGAGTCGCCTGCATCAGCAGGAACTTGAAGATCATGGCGAGGTTGATGTTCAGAAGCAGGAGCGTGATGCATGCCGCAATCCCGAGAGCCGTCATGCTCGCGCGCCTCTCAGCAGGACGCTTAGCCCACCGCCACAGCAGGACGAGACCCGCCGCCAGCAATCCAAAGGGCGCACTTTCAGGATAAAACCACAGCAGTCCTCCCACAGCAGCAGCGCATGGAAGCAATCGAAGCAGGCTCTCCTTCCAGGGACGGTCGCGCGTAGGCTTCACCAACAGGGCATAGGCCAGCAACATCAACGCCAGTCCCGCCACTTGTGCCAGTAGCTGGGAGTACACGCCAAGGACGAAAAGCGGTGTAAGGAAGAGAAAAACCATCGCCGGAATCGCCAGATGCTGTGAGCGTGAACGAATCGACACTACTCCGGCCAAAGCCCAAGCCTGCAGCAGGGCAAACATGAGAATGACAGGCATGTACGCCTCTCTCGGCGAGATGCGACTGACGTCACTGAACGCCGCCAGGACGAAATCTGTCACAGGCCTGGCCCCAAAACCCACATGCATCACCCAATAGACGTGGGACGGATCACCGCTCAGCAGTTGCTCCTGTGAGGGCAAGTCAAAAAAGCCATGGTTCAGCAACCTCGTTGCACCCACGCAGTAGTTCGCATAGTCGTTGTTCAAATAGGAGACCCAATCAGTCCCATAACGAAACGAGGGATAACCGGCCACTCCAAGAAACAGCACCGCCAGAATCACCGGGATAGTCAGCTTTTTCCACGGCACCCGGCATTTTTTCCATATCAAAACTCCAATCGACGCCAGTGACAGCACCACCACCGTTTCCATGCCAAAGGATTTGATGGGCGTGCCGATTTGATTCTGCCAGCCAATGATGAAGCCAAATACCGCGAGGCCCATGGCAGGCGAGAGGTACCACAGGGCCATCCCCTTCATGCGCACTTTGGTCACTGCAAAGAAGGCCCTGCCGAGTACCAGCAAGAACAAAAAGTAGAGCAGAGGAAGGATGCCAAGATAGTAATGCAGCTTCATCATGAAGAGGTCAGCCCGAGAATCTACGGGCAGCCATCGTTTCCGTGGCCGAACGTCCTCCGCAAGCAAATAGATCCCGGGACTGGGGGTCGGGGGTGCTTTTCTCCAAACACGCGTCCATGTCCTCTCTCATGGTCATCTGGAAAGCAGGAACATGGCCAGCCTGTCGCTTCAATCCCTTTGGCTTGGCAACGTTTGCATGAATGGCGCTTCAGAATCGTGTTCCCGTTCGTTGGATATCCGCGAGGGAGGATAGTCAACCTCCCTGCCTCAAGAGCGCGACGTGGTGAAGTTCGTCCATAGAGCGCCCATCGCGTAAGCCCCGATCCTGTCCTATGAACTGGCGCGGCTTTGTTATGAACCCGTCACGGTCACGCCCCCTCGAAGCTCAATCCCCATCCTCTTCTGCCACAGATTTTCTCGCACACCCCCAGTGACAATGCCATGCTGCCTTCAGCATGGCCGAGGGGCACGTTACACAGCTCACGCTGATCATCTGCACGCACAACCGCGCCGAGCCCCTGGCAGCGACGCTGGAAGCCATCGCGCTCCAGCAAGCACCCGGCATTTATTGGGACGTTCTGGTGGTCGCCAATGCCTGCACGGATGAGACCTCGGCAGTCGCCACACGCTACGCGAATGACCCGCGCATTCCCAATCTGCGCATCATCGACGAGCCCCGTCCGGGTGTCGCGTACGCGCGCTGCACCGGTGTGAGCCACAGCGATGCCACGTGGGTGGCCATGGTGGATGATGACTGCCTGCTGGCACCTGATTGGGTACAGCAGGCCTGTAGCTTCGCCGAGCTACAGCCCTATGCCGGAGCTTTCGCGGGACGCAATGAGCTCGCCTGGCCTTCCGGCACACCTGGCTGGTGTCTGGATCACGCGGCCAGCCTCGCGGCGCAGGACTTTGGCGAAGAGGTCCGGCGCCTGCCTGATCAGGGACGGCCCGCACCCTGCGGTGCGGGTCTCGTGCTCAACCGGGCTGCTTTGATTGGCAGCGGCTTCCTGAGCAAGGGGCGCCTCGTCGGCAGGGGACCCCGCGATGTGCATGCAGGGGAGGATTCTGAGATGGTGTTCTTTGTGCGCAATGCTGGTTGGGAGGTTTGGTATTGCCCGGGCCTCCGACTGCTCCATGTGATCTCGAAGGCGCGCACGACCCTGAGTTACCAGTGCTGCCTGCATCACGGCTTCGGCCTGGTGGAGGGCTACCTGCGGCTGCTGTCCCACCATGATCCCCTTACTCCACAGAACCGCAAGCGCAGCTTGAAGTGGGCACTTCAAGAAATGGCACGCGTGCTGGCCCGCATGCCGCAGGAATACCTCTTCGGCTCCGCCACGCGTCCCGCGTGGCTCATCCGCTATCATCATGCCCTCGGCTTCATTGAGGGAGCACTACGTCTCCTCAAAGGAAAGGATGCGGAGCGCGAGCCAGCCATCTAGTCAGTCCTCCCACAAGGGACTGACTGCCGGCGTGTTGACGTTTTGAGGTGTGGCTGCTGCTGCCGGCGCAGGCTTCGCTGCGTTGCTGCCTTCGAACACATAAGAGAACAGTCGCTTCACGGAAGGTTCCAGCTTCACCCACAATGCACGATCAAGATTGTGCTCCGGGCTTCCATAGTCATGCACGAAGCCGTCGCGGAAATAGCAAACGGTGAGCATGCTTCTGGGATCATCGCTTTCATTGACGGTGCCCCGGTGCATGAGACCGGGATCCCGAATCAGCACGTCCCCAGGATGCAACTCCACCTTGCGCGAGGGGAAGAGCGTGGCGAACCATTCGAACTCCGCATTGCGGCCGTCCTGCACATCGTCATTCACCTGCAGGCGACGCAGTAGTTCATTGCGCCAGAGATGGCTGCCACCCGGCCACACTTCAAGGGGGCCATTGTGCAAGCCACACACACCCAGCGGTACATTCACGATGAATGACTGCGCCTCCCACGTGTTGCCCCCGCCCATCTCGCGATGCGGTGACTGAAGCGTGGTGCCTTTCATGCAGGTGTCGCTGGAGACAAACTTGCAGTGGATTTCAGAACCCAAAAGCTCCCCCAGCACCTCCATGGCGAGGGGATTCGCAATCACCCAGGGATTCGCAAAGACTTCGGCCAGCTTGGGGAAGATGCGCCAGCGATGATTGCGCTCCCAGAAGACGGCCCTGGTATCCCGCGCCACCTGCCACCAGCCATCACCTTCACGACTGGCCATACAGTCCGCATGGATCTGGCGAAACCGCTCTGCCGCCTCATGCGCCACCCCAATCGGCATGCCTCCACGAAGGATGACATAGCCACGCGTGTGCACCAGCAGCGTGGCCAGGCGAAGTGTTTCCGGAAAAAGGGCGCCCTGCTCGCGCTCCTTCTCTGAGATGGTGATCTCAAAATTTTGTCCGGGAGTCTCCGCATCCATGAGGCTGTGATCGATCGTGATGCCACCCAGGTCAAGGTGACAGTGTGGCCCGGCATTTTCTTGAGGGTTGTCATCATCGGGATCCGTGCTGTCTTGCGGCACCCCCATGCCTGCTACAGCGACGCCCGAGCCCCTCGTCTCCGTAGTGTTCACGCTGATGTTCCCGCGTGGCCAGGTCCTGACGTGCATCGAAAGCTGGGGCAATCAGCAGACACTTCCGCGGGAGCAGATCGAACTCATCATCACGGGCAATGGTAAAGACCCCGTGCTGGAGCAGCAGGTGAAGCAGGCCTTGGGCGAGCGTGATCAGTTCCTGCATGTGGCCACGGACAACGAGGCCGCCATGTATGCGCACTCAGCCCAGCATGCCCGCGGCACCTGGCTCCTCTTCACCGAGGCCCACGTGATTGCCGCTCCCGACACAGTGGAGAAACTGTTGAACGATGTGCAAGCACGCGGCCTGGACGGCTCCTGCGTGAAGACGCTTCCGAGTACGGACACACAGTGGGCTCAGAGAATCGAGGCCCGTATGTACGAGGATGACTTCAAGATCCTGAGTGACGAGTGTGACTGGCGGAAGTTCACGAAGCGAGGCTTTCTTCTACGCCGCAGTGCCTATGAAACCGTCGGCGGCCTGGACGCGCGTTACCATCGCTACTCCGTGATTCCCGTGGGCGCACGATTGCGCGATGGTGGATTTCGCCTGGGGCATACTGCCGACGCCGTGGTCACCCATCACAATGCAAAAGATCTCGAGGAGACCTTTGACTACGCCAGGGAGTATCGGCGGAATGAGCAACTCCACCTGCGCAATCATCCGGACATCGATGTCGAAGGCGTACTTGCGGAAGCACATCCCGATGCAGCACTTCAGAAGGCCACACGGCGCGCTGCCTGGAAGTCCTTGCGAACATGGCGCCCAGGAAGCGGGCAAGCTGCCTTTCCGTTGCTGAAGAGCATCCTGCCAGGTCCATCACCTCTCACGAAGACGCGATGGCGCTATTACCTCTCGCGATTGCAACTCGCGCTTTCCGGCAACAATGTGGAGACAATGTACCAGCGCTTCCAAGTATCCTGGCAGCGCTTCAGCGACCTCGCCCTCGAAGAACTCCTCGCTGAGAACTCCGGCAGTCCATCCTCCCAATCGGCTGCTCCTCTAGGTGCGGATGGCATCCTGCTTCCCGCAGATTTGCCACGCCACCTGTTGGACGGATTCTATCCTGCCGAAGCATGGGAGACACGGCGCTTCCGCTGGACGTCGGTCGCCGCTTCCATCCGTGTCGACCTTCCACGGAATGACATGACAGTCTCGCTCGACGTAGGCGGATTGCTCCATCCTCGCCGTGAAAGCGTCCAGCTATTCTGGAATGGTCGTCCGCTCAAACGCGTCTCTGGCAACGCCGGGCATGGGCGGCTCGCCTTCCGCCTGAAGAAGAGCCTCTTCAAGGACAAGCAAGGCCAGATTCTCTCCATCACCTGCGCTCCAGCAGCAGCTTCGGAAGAAAAGAAAGACAGCCGCCTTCTGGGCCTGCCTGTTTTTCAGATCACCTTCACGCACGCCTCGAAGGCGGCGAAGTAGCGACAACAACACTCAAGGTGAAAGCGGTCTACCCGCCGGCACGCTCTCCAGCACCAGCGGAGGCACCACGGCGACCTTTTTGCGGCTGAAGCCGTACTTCTCGAACAGCTCATCGGAGCCGATGAGTCGGCGCACCCCGCGGTCCACCAGGTACAGCTTGTCTCCGCCTTCGGCGAACACAAGCACCGCGCCATCGCTCAGCGGCGGGCCGTTGGGAATGGATTCGATATCCTTCACCGGCTCGATGGACTTCCAATCCACGAACAGGCGATTGTAGATCTGCGGGGTGGAGACAAGACGCTTGAAACCTGTATCCACCAGAAACACCGCTCCCTTGTCAGGATGCTTGATCCTCCGCCCATTGAGATCCGGACGCGGGGTTCCTGTGGGAGAGGTGCCGTCTGACATCGTTGCGAGGGAGAATTGGCGAGCTGGCTACTTCAAAGCCGCGAGAATCTTCTCGACCGCGGCCTCCGCCGTGAGGCCGTGCTTCTTGCGGAGAGCAGGTACGTTGCCATGCTCGATGAATTCATCCGGCCAGCCAATGCGCACCACCGGGGTCTTGAGACCCGCGTCGTTCAGGTGCTCAATCACGCCGCAGCCGAAGCCGTTGTGCAGCACGTGGTCTTCAAAGGTGCAGACCACCTTGCACTGCTTCGCAAAACGCTCCAGGACCTCGCCGTCGAGCGGCTTGATCCAGCGCGGATTGATCAGCGCGGCGGTGATGCCCCGCTTGGCAAGAAGGTCGCGCGTCTCCACGGCCATCTCGAACATGGAGCCGAGGCCGACGAGGGCCACTTCACCATTCGGCTCCACGACCTCGGCCTTGCCGATCTCCAGGAGCACGGGCTTGTCCTTGGGCTTCACACCGGTGCCGGAACCACGCGGGTAACGAATCGCGATCGGGCCCTTGTCGTAGTTGGCCATGGTCCACAGCATGTCCACGTGCTCGTCTTCGTCCTTGGGCTGCATGTGCACCAGATTGGGCACGGGACGGAGGTAGCCGATGTCAAAGAGGCCGTGGTGCGTGGGGCCGTCATCCCCGCTCAGGCCACCTCGGTCCATGCACAGGCGCACAGGCAGGTTCTGAATCGCCATGTCATGAATGATCATGTCATAGGCGCGTTGCATGAAGGTGGAATAGATGGTGAGGAAGGGCTTCAAACCCTGCGCCGCCAGGCCGCACGCGAAGAGCGCAGCATGCTCCTCCGCGATGCCCACATCATAGTAGCGCTCAGGGATCTCCTTCTTGAAGACGCTCAATCCCGTGCCGCCAGGCATCGCGCCGGTGATGGCCACAATCTTCTCGTCGGTCTTGGCAAAGTCCGTGACGCTGCGGGCAAAGATGGCGGAGTACGTGGGCGTACCGGTCGAAGGAGTTTCACCGGTCTCGATGCTGTACTTGCCCAGTCCGTGGAACTTGCCGGGGTCTTCCAGCGCGGGTTTGTAGCCGCGGCCCTTCTCCGTGATGATGTGGAGGATGACGGGCTCATTCTGCGTCTTCAGGAACTCAAAGGTCTTGATGAGCAGCGGGATGTCATGGCCATCGATGGGGCCGTAGTAGCGGAAGCCGAACTCCTCGAAAATCACCGAGGTCGTCGGGCTCGGCTGGGCGGAGGTGGTGAGGAAGAGGCCCTTGGCACTCTCCTCCACCTTGCCGGCGAGGCGGCGGATGGTCTTGCCTCCAATCTTCTCCAGAAGGCCCGCCGCAGTCTGGTGCAGCGTGGCGTAGGTGGGATGGGTGGCGATGTGATTGAAGTATTTCGCGATGGCGCCGACGTTGCGGTCGATGCTCCACTCGTTGTCATTGAGCACCAGAATGAGGCGCTTCGTCTGGGCAGCGGCGTTGTTGAGAGCCTCAAAGGTCACCCCACAGGTGAAGGCGGCATCACCAGCCACGCATACCACGTGCTCGTCACTGCCCTTCAGATCGCGTCCGACGGCGAAACCCAATGCGGCAGACACCGCTGTGCCGGCATGGCCTGCGCCGTAGCAATCGTGCTCGCTCTCCGAGCGCAGGGCGAAGCCATTCAGTCCCTCATACTGGCGGATGGTGTGGATGCGATCCCAGCGACCGGTGAGCATCTTGTGCACATAGGCCTGGTGCGCCACATCCCAGACAAACTTGTCCTTCGGCGTGTCAAAAACCGAATGCAGGGCAATGCTCAGCTCCACCACGCCCAGATTGGGGCCCAGGTGGCCACCTGTTTCCGCCAGCGTCTTGATGAGAATTTCACGAATCTTTTCCGCAAGCTCGGGAAGCTGCTCCGGGGGCAGATTCTTGAGATCGGCAGCGGATTTAATGGCAGGAAGATCAGGCATTGGAAAAACGGAAAAGCGTGCGCGGGGAAAGGGCGATCTGTCGATGGCGAGACTAGAAGAGACGAATATCTTCGTCTGGGCTGCCATTTCCGGACGGCGGTTCCGGTGCAGCAGGCTTTTTGCGAACGGGGCGCTTCGCAGAGGACTCTTCCCCTCCGGAGGAGGAAGCGGCTTCAGGCACCTCAAGAGCGCTGAAATCGCTCAACGTCGCCTTGCCTCGCCCTTCAAGATCCGCGGTGATGATTTCCACCCGCTGACGGGCGGTCTCAATGCGGCTGCGGCACACGCGGAGGAGCTTCACTCCCCGCTCATAGCTCTGCAGCATCTCCTCAAGAGGCAGGCGTTCACCCTCAAGGGAGGACACGATGGATTCGAGCGATTCCATCGCATCTTCAAAACTCAGTTCATCGGGTTGGCGTTCTTCTTCGGACATCGATCGTACCGGGGGAGCCGTCTACCATGCCGCGCGCGACCCCGCCCGCAAGCGGAATGAAAGCCGGTCCGGGCACCCGATTTTGCCAGGCCTCCTACAAACCCCACTGCTCCGCCTCGCGCAGCCGGGCTTTCAGCCGGTCTCCCGTGGGGGTGGCCCGGAGTTTGGCCTCGTCCAGCTCCAGCCGGAAGACATACTGCCCGCGCTCCAGGCGGGGCGTGGCTCCAAGGGAGCGCACCCAGTCCAGCATGGCGTAGTTGTCCGGCAGCACGTGCCCGAAAAACTCCGTGATGCCCGCGCGTTTCGCACGAGTCCACAGCGCCGCCATGAGCACGGTGCCCACCCCGGTGTGGTGCGCCTCGTCTGCCACGGTCACGGAAATTTCCGCCCGCCACGGCTCATCCTCATTCCTCCAGAAAGAGGCACCCCCATAGCCGGGCTCGTCCGGCGCATCCGGATGCTGTGCCGCCCAGGTCTCGTGCAGCCCCGGCTTGGGATTCAGGAACCGGTTGAGCACCGAGTCGGGAATCTCCTTCTGGGTGTCCCAGAAGCGATGATAACGCGACTCCGACGAAAGCCTGCGGAACGCCTCCCGCACCGCCTCCCGATCCGCCGGCGTGAATATACGCAGCAAGACAGATTGGCCGTTGGTGAGGCGGGCGAGGGGTTGCATGGGAATACCAGTAAACAGTATTCAGTAGGTCCGTAATCAGTGGGCTATCGAGGAAGATCTTTGTCTTGGGAAAATGGCGCCCACGACTCCGCCAGCCTGTCATTTCTGACTGCCGTATACTGACCTACTGCGTACTCTCGCTCCATCTCCGAGAGGCGGTTTCCTCACAACTTGATCCCAAACTCATCCTTGTCCTCCACGCTCTCGACAAAGGCCACGAGGGTCTGGATGACCTGCTCCACGTCCTTGAGATTCGCCATTTCCACCACGGAGTGCATGTAGCGCAGGGGCAGGGAAATGAGACCGCTGGGCACGCCATCCTGCACGCGGAAGATTTCATCCGTGTCCGTGCCGCTGTAGCGGGAGGAGGACTCGTGCTGGATTTTCACCTTCACCTTGTCCGCGGCCTTGAGCAGGCGCTCGACGACCTTGGGGTGATTGCAGGTGCCATGGGTGACGCTGGGGCCATCCCCGAGTTTCACCTCACCGTGTTGCGCACGATCGATGCTCGGCGTGTCCGTGGCGTGGGTAACGTCCAGGCAGATGGCCACATCGGGCATGAGGCGGTGCGTGACCATCTTGGCCCCGTGACCGCCCACCTCTTCCTGCACGGCATTCACCGCGAGCACCGTGGCGCTGACGCGCTTCTTCCGCTCCTTCAGGCGACGCATGACCTGCGCGATGATGAAGCCACCGAGGCGGTTGTCGAGCGCACGGCCTACGATGTATTTGTCGCCGATGAACTCAGGCAGGTCCGCGTACACGGCTACGTGCCCCACACGGAGGCCCAGTGCGGCGACTTCCTTGGGATTCTTCGCGCCAACGTCCACATACAATTCGTGCACCTTCGGCACCTTTTCGTTTTCACGATCACGGATGTGAATCGCGGTGTTCCCGATGATGCCGCGCACCACGCCTTTGTCTCCGAGGATATCGAGGCGCCGACCACGTGCGGTGGCCACATCCGAGCCACCCACCCGATCCAGGCGCAGGAAGCCCTCGCCATTGATCTGCTTGATCATGAAGCCGATCTCATCCGCATGGGACTCAAGCATGATGCGGCGGGGCTTTTTGCCCGAGCCTTCCAGCGTAGCCCAAGCGGTCCCGTAGGCGTCGTTCTCCACCTTGTCCGCGTACTGCCGGGTGTAGTCGGCCCACTTCTTCTGGCCGCGCCATTCAAATCCGGTCGGGCTCGGGGTGCTGAGGAGATCGATGAGGAAATTCTTGGCGTTGGGGTCAAGCATGGCTGGCAGGAGGTGAGATGAAAGGGACTACGCCCGAGGGACGGGTTTTGTGTGAAATATCATTTCCGGGGCAGGACAGCCAGAAAGTTCCGCACGGTGGCAAACTCCCGGCTGTAGCTCTCCGTGCCATCGGCGCGGCGGAACCAGAGCCCAGTGGAGCTGCCGCCATCAAAGTTCAGGGCGCGCTCCACTTCCATCTCCGGGAAGAGCGCGGGCGTCGCCAGGATGTCCGAAAGCTCCCGCAGGCTGGCCCGGTCACAGATGCCGATGGCCCACTTCCCGGCGCAGTCGGTGAGGATGAAAGTGCGCGCACGCCGCTTCGTCGACTCCAGTCCTGCCACCGGCCTGCCGCCATTCACCAGGCGCGGCCCCGCCTGCACGAGTTCCGTGATACCCTTCTGTTCCGTAAACTCATCACGCCACAGCAGCATAGGCCGGCCTTTACGCACCAGCACCACCCCGCCGAGCAGCGAGGATTTCTGAAAGCTCCCCACACGCGTGCCATTGGAAATAACCAGCCCCAACGGAGCAAAGTCGGGGCTGAAGTAACCTGCATTGCATCCCGCAATGAAATTGTCCGAGCGCATGGCGTCACCGAGCGAGCCGGCACTGGAACGTTGCGGCTGGTCGATGATGCGGAGATCGCTTTTCGTCGCGTCGAAGAACACCAGCTTCAGTTCCACCTCCGCCGGACCACTCACCTCACGCCGCACATGAGTTGCCCCGCCCGCGAGAGCCACCGACTCCGACTGCCCGGCAACGCGCCACTGGGCGTGCAGATGCGTCCCGGTGAAACCGACAACCCAGAGGAAAACAAACAGCAGACTTCTCATGCAACGGAGCCCATGGCTCACAACCGTATCCATCGCGTGCCGAGCGCCACGCTCCACTGATATTTCCGCGCGTGCTCGCGAATGAGGAAAGGCAGATCCACCTGCTCGGCGAGTTCGAAGCTGCCGGAGAGGCTTTCCTTCAGCCACTCAAACGTGCTGCCCTGCGGCCAGTTCTGCGCCGGAGTGAATTCCTCCAGCCAGGTGCACGGCGTAGTAAGCAGGAGTTGGCCTCCGGACTTCACCAAGTCGGGCAAACGCTGGATCAGCTTCTGCGGCTCCGGGAGACGGCAGAGGAGATTGGCAGCGTGCACGACCTCAAAGCTGCCGAGGTCGGCACGGAGATTCATGGCATCTCCCTGCTCGAAGGAGATGCGCGAAGCATCTGCATTCTCAGGGCGCTTCGCGATGAGGTCGCGGATGTCGCGCCCTTCGATGTGTTGCCGATAGGGCATCTCGCCGGAATCGCGCACCTTCTCTGCGGCATTCACAAAGGACTGGGAGTAATCGATGCCGATCACGCGTTCGCACCCATGGGCCAGTTCATAGCAGGAGCGCCCCACGGCACATCCCAGATCCAGCGCGGTGGCGCCTTCCGAGGGCACGAGAGGAAGGTCCAGGAGGACGGTCACACTGCGCTCGGCAAATCCCAGCGCCTCCGCAGGGCCAAAATCCCACGGCAGCACTTCCGCAGCGCTTCCGTAGTGGAAGAGGAGGTACTCATTGAGGAGGCGATCCGTCTCGTATATGTTCATCACGCAAAGCGTAGAACGTGAACCCGCTGCATGGCAACAGGCAGTTCAGTTGAGGAGGTAGTGCGGAGTCAGGCCCGCTCCACAGTTTGGAGTGGCGTTTCCTGCACTGCCGCCTCCTCCGCCAGCCGCTCGGCTTTCATCCGCGCCTGATACCGCTTCCACACGAAAGGCGCTGCGAGCTGTCCGAAGAAGCCTTTGGGCATCGCTTCCTTGATGCCAATTTTCTGGGGAGGCCGGCGTGTGGCATCGTCGAAGTAGGTGCCAAAGAGAAGGTCCCACAGCACGAGATTCTCCCCGTAGTTTTTGTTCCCCTCGCGCAGGTCCATGCTGTGGTGCCAGCGATGCAGGCCCGGGGTGTTGAAGATGTAGTTCAGCCAGCCGAAACGCATCCGCACATTGCAGTGCGTCAGGATGCCGATATACGCCGTGATGGCGCTGCCCCAGATGAAGACTGCTCCCGGCGCGCCTGTCAGGGCGATGAACGGCGTGGCGAAGACCATGCTCTTGATGGTGTCCACGAAGTGGAACCTGCCCGTGTTGAAGAACCAGAGCTTCTTCGAGCTGTGATGCACCGCGTGGAATCTCCACAGAGGCATCCATTCGTGGGCCAGCCGGTGTGCCCAGTACAGGCCGAACTCTGCCACGACAAGCCCCAGCGCCACCTGTAGGAACATCGGCCAGTGCGACGGCCAAATGCCGCTGCTGCCCCGATCACCCATGCCCTCCGAAATGCCGAGGTTGGTCAGAGAAACCACCGCCACCTGCACGGCAATCTTGGTGAAGAGCGTATGGGCCAGGTCAGGCACTGCCTGCCCATCGGACTCCAGCCAGGCATCCTCATGCGGCCGGACCTTCTCCAATACAAACAGGACCGTCGCGAGCGTCAGGTAGGTCACGTTGAAGGCCAGGGGACCGTGCCCACGTGCCATGCCGTAGCCAGTGGGAATGAGGGCACCAATGAAGAGCGCCGGCCAAAGCAGGTAATCCGTCACACGGGACACGAAAGACATGACTGCCCAGAATTGCTCATTTCCCTGAAACCGAAAAGGCGAATTCGCCGGATCGTGCCTTCGAAATGCACGATCCCGGCCATTTCCGCCACCTCTCGCTTTCCAGTTCAACCCTCCAATGCCGCCACCAGATAGGCTGCGGGCTGGAAGTGCTCAATCAACACGGTGGTCTTGCCATCGCGGTGCATGCGCGCCTGCTTGATGTCGAAGTTCGGCGTCTTGTGCGGGGCAAAGAGGATGTCATCATGCGTCGCATTCTGGCGGCGCTTGAATTGATCCGGCGTGATGTGGCCACCCAGATGATCGTCACGACCGGTAGCGAGGTGGCAGGTGCCGAGGACCTTTTCATCCTGGATGTCCGCGCCCGAAACAGGAAGCACCTGCGTACCGAAGCCGAGCTCACCGAGCACGCCCGTCATGGGATCGTCCTGCAGCTTCTGATTGTGCGCATCAATGGTGGCCTGTTCGCCTTCGATGAGTTCCGCCTTGATGATGCGGCCACCGGTGACGGTCAGTCGGCCCAGCGTGCCGTCTTCATACTTCAGCGGGAACTGGCCTTCCGCGCCCGTGGGCACGAAGTACACTTCACCCGCGGGGAGGTTTGCCACATCCGGCGCATCGCCCTGGCAGAGGCCGTGGCTCTTCTGCGCCTCCTGGCGGTTCAGTTCGAGGCGCACGGTCATTTCTTCGTGGCCTTCCACCGTGAAATCGATTTCCACCCAATCCGACTTCGTCATGGCGAGGCGGAGCTTTTCTGCATCGCGGCTCACATCATTGTAATCCACCGCGAGACCGGTGCTGAGAATCACATCATTCAAGCCGTGCAGCGTCGCACCGCGGAATCCGTACTGCTTCGCGAAGGCCGTGAGCGGGGCCGTGGCGCTGAAGGTGGAGATGCACAGGATGATGTCGTACTTGGAATAAATGTCTTTTTCCAGGCTCAGCTCATTGCCTTCCATGTCCACACATCGGTCGGGCAAATCCAGATTACTGCCGCCAGTTTGCTCATAGGCAAAAATCTCACCACCCTTCATCGCCAGCTCTTCCATGACGCCGCCGTGCAGTCCCTGATAGAAGGCCTCATGGGCCTTGCGCTGCACCTTGCGCTCCGGATTTTTCAGGAAGGCCATGCCTTTCGCCTCAGCGAGGTCGGGAAGATCAATCAGGATGCACACACGGCGGCCGAAGGTGGGCTCAAACACCGTCCCAAGGAGGCGGGCGAGGTCAAACTTCGGGAACTTGCGTCCGGTGGCGGCGGTCTGCACAGTGGTCATGGAGGACATGGTGGGAGCAAATGGTTTGGGTGTAAATGGTTTTACGCCAGACCCATCGGACTGGATTGAGAAACTTCTGCTCGTCAAAGATCCAGCGCAGACGGGTCGATAAGACCGAATCGCCACGAGCATGCGATTACATTTTTCCCCTTTGCTGCTCCGCTGCTTTGCGTTTAAACCCGCTGCTCACTGCCATGTCGAAATACGTTGTCATCACGGGTTGCACGCGCGGTCTCGGTCGCGGCATGGTCGCTGAATTTGCCGCCGCAGGTTGGACCGTGGCGGGATGTGGACGCAGCACGGAAGCCATCAGCGCGCTGCGCGCTGCCTTTCCTGCGCCTCACTATTTCCAAAGCGCCAATGTCGCGGACGAGGAGGACGTGATGAACTTCTGCGCGGAAGTGCTGAAGCGCCTTGGTCCGCCGGATCTCTTGTTGAACAACGCGGCGCTCATCAATCACAGCAACCCCATCTGGCAGGTGTCCGCAAAAGAATTCAGCGACGTGATCGATGTGAACATCAAAGGCACCGCCTCCATGATGCGCCATCTCATCCAGCCAATGATGAAGCGCGGCTCGGGCGTGATTGTGAATTTCTCGTCAGGCTGGGGCCGCAGCACGTCCCCGGAAGTCGCCCCCTACTGCGCCACGAAGTATGCCGTGGAAGGCCTGAGCCAGGCAGTGGCGCAGGAGACCGGCGGAGACGTCGCCGTGGTGGCCCTGAACCCCGGCATCATCGACACCGAGATGCTCCAAAGTTGTTTCGGCGGAGACGCCTCGGGCTATCCCAAGGCCGGCGAATGGGCCAAAAGAGCGGTCCCCTACCTCATGAAGTTAGGGAAGAATGACAATGGTAAGTCCCTCTCAGTCCCCTGAGCCTCAGCACCTAACGACTTCACCAGTCTCCCATTTCGCGGAGCCGCCCACGCAGGCGGCCCGGCGAGTTCCGCGTTTTCCTTGACGCCCCCTGCCCCCTGCCCCAAACTGCCCGCCCTTCTAACCCAAACCCACGACCCTCTCATGGCAGCCACTATTTATACGGAAAACGACGCCAGCCTCGAACCCTTGCGCGGCAAGACCTGCGCGGTCATCGGCTTCGGCTCGCAAGGCCACGCCCACGCCCTCAACCTCAAGGAAAGCGGCGTGAATGTCATCGTGGGTCTCTATCCCACCTCCAAGTCCCGCAAGGTGGCTGAAGAACGCGGCTTCAAGGTGGTGGACACCGCCGAAGCTGTGAAGGAAGCAGATGTGATCATGGTCGCCGTGCCTGACACCGTGATCCCCAAGGTGTACAACGCCGACATCGCCCCCAACCTGACCGAAGGCAAGACCCTGCTCTTCAGCCACGGTTTCGCCGTCCACTTCAAGACCATCACGCCCCCGGAAAACGTGAACGTGATCATGGTCGCCCCCAAGGGACCTGGCCACCTCGTGCGCCGTCAGTACACCGAAGGCAAGGGCGTTCCTACGCTCATCGCCATCTATCAGGACAAGAGCGGCAACGCCAAGGACATCGCTCTCGCCTGGGCCAAGGGCATCGGCGGCACCCGCGGCGGTGTGTTCGAGACCACCTTCAAGGAAGAAACTGAAACCGACCTCTTCGGTGAGCAGGTTGTGCTTTGCGGCGGTACCACCGCCCTGGTGAAGGCTGGCTTCGAGACGCTGGTGGAAGCCGGCTATCAGCCCGAGATGGCCTACTTCGAGTGCCTCCATGAGCTCAAGCTCATCGTGGACCTCATGTTCGAAGCCGGCATCGCTGGCATGCGCTTCTCCATCTCCGAGACCGCTGAGTACGGCGACGTGAGCGTGGGTCCGAAGATCATCGACGACCACGTGAAGAAGAACATGCAGGCCCAGCTCAAGCGCATCCAGAGCGGCGAGTTCGCGAAGGAGTGGACCGATGAGTTCAACAACGGCCAGCCCAACTTCAACCGCCTCCGTGAAGAGAGCAAGGCGCACCCGATTGAAGAAGTCGGCAGCCGCCTCCGCAGCCTCATGAGCTGGGTGAAGAAGCGCGAAATCGGCGGCTCCCAGGCGAGCTACGAGTGAGATAAGTGGAGTAGAAGGCTTCTCCAGAAGCCTTGCTCTTTCTCACATCGCGAGACAATCAATCATCCACGCGGACCGGGAAACTGGTCCGCGTTTTTGTTGCCTCAGATCTCGGAGCCGCGGAAGCGGGCTCATGAAAGGAGCGTGGACACTCCTGTCCGCCGTTCTATGGCACGCCATGCCTCGCCGACGTAGCACGTGCAAGGGATCTGCGAAGTGCTGCTGATGGCACACGACCGCGCATGCGATGACGGGTGGAGATCGTATGTCAGGGATAGCGGACAAGAGTGTCCGCGCTCCTTTCTATGCCTGCGTTCGTTGCACATCACTGCATCGCCACCTTTTTACACTTGGCAAATCCAGCACCCGCACAAACACTGCCACCATGAAGAACCCGTCGCTGCCGCTCACGTCCCTGCTTTCCCGTCGTGATTCCTTGCGCTCTCTGGCGCTTGCCCTGGGAGGCGCGGCCTTCGGATCGCAGGTGTCTGCTGAGGAAAAGAAACAGCCGGACCCCACCGCCGCTCCCGCCCAGCCGATCAAAGCAGAATCCCTCGGCGATAAGCTCGCCATGATCTCCGGCGCCGGTGGAAATATCCTCGCCTTCGGTGGTGAGGACGGTGTCGTGGTGGTCGACAGCGGTCTCGAAAACGCCGCCCTCGGCGTGACTGCGGAAATCATTCGTGCGGCAGGTGGCCCCGCGAGCCTGCTGGTGAACACGCACTGGCATTTCGATCACGTGGGCGGCAATGGCAGCCTGGCGAAAGGTGGCGCACGCATCATCGCCTCCCTGAACTGTCTCGCCCGTGTGTCCAAGGATCAGGTGAACGAATTCTTCAAAAAGGACATGCCCGCGCTGCCGCCGAAGGCACGACCGGTCATCGCCATCCAGGACGAGACGCAACTCCACCTCAACGGAGAAGTCATCCGCCTCGTCCCCGTGGCCCCCGCGCACACGGATGGCGATGTGCTGGTGCATCTGGAGAAGGCCAATGTGCTGCACCTGGGCGACGTGTTCTTCCACGAGACCTATCCCTTCATCGACTACTCCAGCAACGGCTGGCTCGGTGGTGTGGCCGCCGCGGTGCGCACGGCGCTGGAGTACACGGATGAAAAAACGCGCATCATCCCCGGTCACGGCGCGCTCGCGACCCAGCAGAACCTGAAGGACTACCTCGCCTTCCTCGAAGCCATGTACGAGCGCCTGCACAATCTGCATTCCGACGGCCACACGCTGGAGGAGGCGGTATCCACCCTGCCCAGCAAGTCCTATGACGAGAAGCTGGGCAAGGGCTTCATGACGCCGGAGATGTTCGTGCGCTGCACCTATGAAGGCATCCTCCGGCACGAGAAAAAGGCCGGCAGCTAGGCAGGCAAGCGAACGCGCCCACCATTTTGCAGCACAGTAGCTTTTGACTCGCCGCGTGAATGCCGCACCCTGTGGCGGCATGCCCAGCTTCGCGTTTTTTGACCTCGATCACACCCTGCTGCCCTTCGACACGCAGACGCTGTTTGCGAACTTCGTGCTGCGTCGTGAGCGCTGGCGCACGGGTCTGCTGGCAGGCATTGCCCCCGTGGCCGTCATGCGGGCCGTGGGTCTGGCGAAGACGGTGACGACGAAGCGTGCCTTCATGAGCCTCTATGCAGGCATGAAGCGGGAGACCCTCTTCGCCTACGCGAAGGAGTTCGCCGAGACCGAGGTCAGACGCTGGGTGTATCCGGAACTGATGGAGATCATGGCCGAGCACCGGCGTGCCGGGCGCATGCTCATCCTGAATACCGCCAGCCCGGACTACTACGCCCCGATGATTGGCGAGGTGCTGGGCTTTGACTACAGCATCGCCACCAAGGTGATCATCCCGGAGAAGGTGAACGTGATGCCCGAGGTGGTGGGCTTGAACAACAAGCGCGAGGCCAAGCTCGTGCACATGAAACAGGCCGTGCCCGAGGTGGCCGCCGCCACGAAGGAGGAACTGGAAGACTCCTGGTCCTACTCTGACAGTTCCGCCGACCTGCCCCTCCTCAAGTTCGCGGGAAACGCCATGCTCATCCACCCGAGCCCAGCCCTGGAAGCCATCGGGAAGGAGCACCGCTGGCAGGTCCTGCGCCCGGCGCGCCCGTACTCCAGCCGCTGGGGGAACTGGGGCAGCTCTCTCAGGCAAGCCATGGGAATCTACCCCTCGACGGCAGTGCAAACCTAGGGCAAAGTTTTCTCCGTAGCCTTCCATTCCCGGCACGTGACCTGCATGTAAGCCAGTGAATGAGCCCATACTGAGATACCCATGAATTATTTTCGCCATCCGCCCCTTGCCACGGGCGTGGCTTGGCATAATGGCGTCCCCGCCCATGCGTGAATCCCCCCCACTCATGCCCCGCTGCTTCCTCGCAGCGCTCTCCGGGGTGTTTTATGCGCTGTCCTTCCCACCGGTAAAGGGGAGCTGGTTGATTCTTCCCGGCATCATGGGGCTGCTGCTGGCCGTGCGCGGCCTGCGCGGGCGTCCGGCATTTTACGTGGGCTTCCTGCATGGCATGGTGGCCTTCGGCCTGGGCCTTACCTGGCTGTGGCATCTCTTCGGCGTAAGCGCGATTGCCTTATGGGGGATACTGGCCCTCTTCCCCGGTGCGTTCGCCGTGGCGCAGGGCCGCGCGATGGCCATGGGATTGCGCGGATGGCAGCTGGCTCTCTTCACCATGGTGAACTGGGCCGCGTGGGAGTTCATTCGCGCGGAGTTGTTCCCGCTGCGTTTCCCGTGGATGACCGCGGGTCTGGCCCTGGGTCCGAATGCCCTGCTCCCCCGCGTGGGCGTGTATGGAGCTGGCGCGGCCCTGGTGCTAGGAGCCTCCCTGCTGGTAGGACGCCGCTGGTTCCCCGGGCTCACGACGTTGGGCGCGCTGGCGGCGCTCACCTTTGTGCAGGGACCCGTACCCATGCCGGACAAAAATGGACCGCAATCCATCCGTGTCGCTGCCATCCAGCGCGAAGGTGCCTCCCTCTCCGACCTGATTCAAGCCACACGCGAATTGCCCAAGGAAATCCAGCATGTCGTGTGGCCCGAGCATGCCCTCCCCTATGATGTGCGGGCGCACGCCGCCGAGTGGAACCTGCTCACCAATTTCTGCAAGGAGGAGGACATCACCCTCACCCTGGGCACGCATACCCAGTTCAAAGACAAGGAAGGCTGGTTCAATACCGCGCTCACGCTGGATGGCCTGGGCGTGCGTGGCGAGCACCACAAGGTGCATCCCGTCCATTTCTTCGACGACGGCACCCCGGGCGATACCTCGCTGCCAGTACCCACACGGAAGGGAAATGTGGGCACGCCAGTGTGCTTTGACTGCGACTTCGCCAGTGTGGTGCGGCGCATGACCGGAGCCAGCGCGGAGACCTTCATGGTACCCTCCATGGATGCCGCCCGCTGGGGTGCCTGGCAGCGCCTCCAGCATGCGGAGCTCTTCCGCATCCGCGCCGCGGAGAACGCACGCTGGATGCTTGTGGCCTCCAGCTCAGGGATCACCCAGATCATCGACCCGAATGGGCACGTACACGCCAGCCTGCCCCCCTTGAAGGAGGGGGTGCTCACCGGCGTGCTCCAGCGCAGCACGCGCATGACCTTCTACACCCGCTTCGGCTGGCTGGCCCCATGGTTCATGCTAGGAGCGGCCGTGGTCTGGTGGATCGCCTTGCTCCTTCCCGGCGCTGCTGCTAAGAAGAGCGGCACATGAGCCAGGAGTTGTTTTCATTGAAGGGCCAGACCGCCGTGGTCATTGGCGGTACCGGGGAATTGTGCGGCGCCATTGCCGAAGGTTACGCCGCTGCCGGCGCCGAAGTGGTGCTGGTGGGTCGTGACGCGACCAAGGCGCAGACCCGGCTGGACCGCATCAAGGATGCGGGCGGCAAGGGCTACTTCGTAGCCTGCGACGTGGGACAGAAGGCTGGCCTGGAATCCCTGCTGAACGAAGTCATTGAGCGCAGCGGCAAGGTCGACGTCCTGGTGAACGGCGCGGGCGTGAACTCCCCCACCCCCTTCCTCGACATCACAGAGGAGGAGTACGACCGCATCATGAACATCAACACGAAGGCCACCTTCCTCGCGTGCCAGGTGTTCGGCCGCTACTTCGTGGACAACAAGATTGCCGCGAGCATCATCAATCTCGGCTCCATGTCAGGCCTCATCCCGCTGAGCCGCGTCTTCACCTACTCCATGAGCAAGGGTGCGGTGCACAACCTGAGCCGCAACCTCGCCCGCGAGTGGGCGCCTCTGGGCATCCGCGTGAATACCCTCGTGCCCGGCTTCTTCCCCGCCGAGCAGAACAAGAAAGTGCTCGTGCCCGAGCGCGTGGCCAAGATCATGGCCCACACCCCCATGGCCCGCTTCGGCGAAGCCAAGGAACTCGTGGGTGCCGCCCTCCTCCTCGCTGCGAATGGCGCCGGCTCTTTCATCACGGGACACGAGCTCGTGGTGGATGGCGGGTATTCGGCGATGACGATTTAAGGCCCACCAGTCGGTGCGCGGCGACGACGATTTGACGCGCCGTTGGCTTCCCCTATGGTGAAGTCTAGGATCTAAATGCCTGCTGCTGTACCTGCAAAATTCAGCCGCGCTGAGTTCAGCGCGGTTGTCGCCAAAAAGACAAAGAGGGAGAGGAGCCTGCTGTCTCTCCTCATGGTCACGACCGCGGCTTCCGCCTGGGGCATCGGCAGCTTTGCGCTGTATGTGAGGTTGGTGAAGCTAGTCGAGGGCAAAGGATGGATCGAATACACATTCCAAGCCGGCAGCTTCGTGTTCATCATGGGGCCAATCCTGGCGCTCTTGTATTACTTTGAGAGACCCCACCGAGCCCTCAGCAAATGTCCCAACTGCCGTAGCGAAGCGATCAAGGGCTCCAATGCCACCTGCATTCTCGCCACAGGGAGATGTGGCTGGTGCGGACACGAGGTTCTGGAACGCGAGGAATGCCTGGAACCTGCTATCAGCGCCATGCCTCCATCGAAGGAGTTCAAGAAGCTTGCACCGGAAGATTTCATCGCCAGGTCGCGCCCAGCGCGCAAGCGGGATGGGTGGCGCATTGTGACCTTCGCGGTTCTTTACCTCGCAGGGTTATCTCCTTTTCTGTGGCACCTTTATTCGGCAGCACACCAATCCATCCTTCCGAGCAGACAGTTTGTTGCGCTGCTTGTCGCATGGTCATGTCTGTCGCCAGCACTTTGGCTCAAGTTGTCGCGTTGGTTGTTTGGAGGCAATCCGTTCCCAAGCTGTCCCCACTGCCATGCCACATGGCAACACTTCTGGGACCACATGACCGTCACCGTAACGGGCAGATGCGGTCATTGCGCAGTGCAGGTGCTTGAAACGCGTGGAGATTCACCCCACGTCACCAGATCCAGTTCTTATGGTGGAACTCCCTCCTCCGTGCAGCTGAACACACAGCCTTCTGGAGCCCCGCCCTGGCCACGCTCCCGGTTCATGGAACTCAGTCGTGCGGGAAAAGACGCGAAGCAGGCAGCTTTGCCCAGGGATCGCAAATGGATAGTCTTCTGGCTTAGCAGCTCTCTTGCGGTCCTGGTTGGCTCGATCCTGCTCTTAAAAGGTCGTGCCGTTCTGGTTGTGCCGTTGGTTTGGTATGTTGCTGGAATCATCCTTTTGGAGAGTTTTGTGATCAAGCGTCGGAAACCACCGAAGGAAGGCACCACTGCCTCTGATCCTCTTCTGAAAACGTGTCCTGTCTGCAAACGTGACCCTGAGGGTCTGCTCCGCCTGACTGCCACGACGGGGCGTTGCGAAAACTGTCTGAACGTGATCCTTCAAGATGACCTTGGCCAGGAGGAGAAGGCCATCCATTAAACCCCTTTCCATGCTCACCGCCGACTTCGATTACCATCTTCCTGAAGAGCTCATCGCCAGCGAACCGCTCGCGGACCGGGCGGCGTCGCGCATGATGGTGGTGCATCGGGAGGAAGGACGCATTGAGCATCGCAGCTTTCGTGACCTGCCGGAGTACCTGCGCGAAGGGGACCTCGTGGTGCTCAATGACACGCGGGTAGTACCAGCGAGGTTCTTCTCGGATGATGGATCGAAGGAGCTGCTACGCCTACAGGCTTTCTCACCCACGAAGTGGCGCTGCATGGTGAAGCCAGGGCGCAAGCTGCGCCTGGGCAATACGATTGCCATCGGCGAAGCCACAGGCACGGTGCGGGAGATTTATGAGAATGGCGACCGCTTGATTGAGTTTGATCGTGTGGTGGACGAGAAGTCCCACGGACACCTCGCCCTGCCGCCCTACATGCACCGGCAGGATCGCGAGGACGACAAGGAGCGCTACCAGACTGTGTTCGCCCGCGAAGAAGGTTCCATCGCCGCGCCGACGGCGGGACTGCATTTCACTCCGGAGGTGCTGGCGAAGCTGCCACATGCGTTTGTCACGTTGCACGTAGGCGTGGGCACGTTCCAGCCGGTGAAGGTGGATGATGTGAAGGATCACGTGATGCACGCGGAGCGCTATTCCCTGAGTGAGGACACTGCGTCGAAGATTGCGGAAGCGAAGCGCGTGCTTGCGGTGGGCACCACGGCCACGCGAGTGCTGGAGAGCATCGCCGCGAAGCATGGCAAGGTCGTCGCGGAAAGCGGCGAGACAAGCATCTTCATTCATCCGCCGTATCAGCTCCGTGTGGTGGGCGCCTTGCTCACGAATTTCCACCTGCCCAAGTCCACCCTGCTCATGCTCGTGAGCGCCTTTGCGGGACGTGAGCTGATGCTGCGAGCGTATGAAGAGGCGATTCGCGAGCGGTACCGGTTCTACAGCTATGGGGACTGCATGCTGATTGTGTGAAGAGCATCGACGGGACCGCTAACAGGCGCTAATGAACGCTAATTATTTCCGCCTTTGTGTGTTTCGCCGCTGTTCGGATTTTCTATTAGCGTTTGTTAGCGCCCATTAGCGGTCCAAAATTTCCCTCCCATCATGCCCCACTCCGCTTCCGAATCCCGCGACTGGTACGACACGCCGCTTTACTACGACATCATCTTTGACGCGGACACGGAGAAGGAGGCGGACTTTCTGGAGATGATGATGGTCCGTCACGGGCAGGTGAAGAAGACGCGCAGTGGCCCGCTTAGAATCCTGGAGCCTGCATGCGGGTCAGGCAGACTGGTCGCTGCTTTGGCGAAGCGCGGCCACCAAGTGAGCGGCTTCGACTTGAATGAGAACATGCTCGACTACTCCCGTGAGCGTCTCAATGGAACCGACCTGGATGTGAAGCTCTGGCAGGATCGTCTGGAGGATTTCCGTGTCCCTGGGCGCAAGCGCTTCGATCTCGCGCATTGTCTGGTGAGCACCTTCAAGTATGTGCGGGAAGAGGAGGGCGCGCAGTCACATCTGCAACGCGTGGCGGACAGCCTGTATCAAGGTGGCCTCTATGTGCTTGGCGTGCATCTCACGGATTATGCCGATGCCAGCCCCCAGCACGAAAGTTGGGAAGGCAAGCGTGATGGCATCAGGGTCACGTGCAACACCCACACGGACCCGCCGAATCGCCGTGCTCGCACGGAGGATCTCCGCACGGAACTGCGCATCACGCGGGAACGACGCACGTGGACGCAGGAGACCAAGTGGCAGTTCCGCACGTACAATGCCGCACAGATGAAGAAACTGCTCGCGACCGCGCCGCAGTTCGAATTGGTCGCGTGTCATGACTTCCTGTATGAAGTCGATGAAGAGCGCAAACTGGATGACAGCTACAGCGACATCGTGCTGGTGCTAAGGAAGCGGTAGCAGTTCCCACACACAAGCGAGGTGAGTTCTGGCAGAAGGGACCTGGGTGTAGTCACCTGCATTGGATTCAACGCAGAGACACAGAGACGCAGATGAACTTCGGAGAATACAAATACACCGGCAGCAGGAATGCGGGTTCTCTCAGGGCATGCCACAGACCTTTCCTGCCGGGCTGCAGGTTCCATGGTTCTCATGCGGAATCCCTCAGTCTCCGAAGTTTCTCTGCGTCTCTGTGTCTCTGCGTTGAACACCCTGCACTCAAACTCGCCCACGATCACCCGGCTCACCACGGTAGCGACGCCCCCCTTGCTCGACACCCAACAAAAATCACCGCGCGCCGGAGGGTTTCCCTCTCCAACGCGCGGTGACGACCAACCGACACTAACTACTGCTTCTGAACGAAACCGGTGCTAGAAGCGCATCTCTGCACCGAAAACGAAATTCACGCCGGGCTCATTCTGGCCGGAGCCGTGAATGCGGTAGTCTTCATCGAAGACATTCTCCACCGCCATGGTGAGCGTGAGGTTATCCGTGGCACGCCAGCCGCCACGCACCGTGGCGAGGGTATAGCCGGGGGTACCACCAGGAGGAATACGCTGGGTGTCTGCCTTGTCGCCCGCGCTGAGACGGTCGGCCCGATCGGTGATCTGCACATTCGCCTCTGCCCACCAGCGGCGGGAGGGATTGTCATAGCGTACACCCACGAGACCGGTGAAGGGAAGCAGGCGGCTGACGGGTTCCTTGACGGACTTCGGAGAAGAGGTGGGGAAGCCATCCACTTCGCCGTCCTGCCAGGCCACATTGCCATAGACACTCCAGTCGGGCGTGAACTGCCAGTTCAGCGCGAACTCGATGCCCTGCACATAACCGTCACCCGCGTTCTTCTTTTCCACTTCGGCGCTGCCATCGATGATGCGGCCCGTCGGAGCGCGCACGATCATGTCGGAGATGTCTGTGTAGAAATACGCGAGGCTCGTGGAGAGCGTGTCCGAATCCCAGCGCACACCGGCTTCCGTGAGGATGAACTCCTCCGGATCGAGGCCAGGTGAGGGCACTTCGAGTTCACCCGAGCGGGCGATATCGAATCGAGACAAGTCACTCAGGTTCGGTGCGCGGAAGCCTTGGGAGATGCCGGTGAAGAGCTTGAGCTTCTTGTCATCATCCACGCTGTAGAGGACGCGGGCGCTGCCGCTGACGTTGTGCCAGTGGTCATTGATGGAGATGGCGTTGCCGGTGTCCGGATCCTGCGCACGGCCGATGTCGGCATCCGCATAAGTGTAGCGCACCCCAAGGATCACCTTGAAGCGATCGCTCAGGTCGACTTCATCCTGCAGGTACACACCGGCGAGGTGATAGTTCGCATCATCACCCACCGGGCCCTGGAGACCCACGCTGTCGAGGTCACCACCTTGATAGCTGCGGCGATAGGAGTCCACCTGGTCGAGGTAATAGTTCGCGCCATAGCTCAGCAGACCGATGGACGTTTCGCTCTGCATGTTGAGCGCGAAACCCCACGTGTGTACATCGAAGCCTTCTTCGTCATACCGATCGCCAGTGCGCAGACGGTAGCGGTCTTCACCCTGGAAGTGATGGGAGAAGGTGAAGTCGTAGCGGTCCACAAAACCACCGGTAGGATTGCCCTCCAGTCGGATGTAGCTCAGGTAGCGATCCTGGTCGAAGTAATGCTGCAGGTCCGTGCCCACGCTGCTGCCAGCGAAGGGAACCGCGTGCACCGTGCGGTGCGTGCGCCACACATCGTACTGGTGCATCTGGTTGTGCGCGATGGTGAGCTTCGTATCCGGGTCGAGGAAGATCTCCACCTTTCCGTCGATGCCCAGATCATCATAACCCGTGAAGAGAAGCTCGCCGAGGTCAGCGGCCTCGATGTTGCCAAAGCTGCGCCCCGTGATGCCGACGAAGACGCCGTATTTTTCCCACTCGCTGACGCTGCCTTCGAGACGACCCGTCCAGGAGTCTTCACCGGTGGCGTAGCGCACATAGCCCATACCGGTCACATACGGGCCGAGACCCACGGGTTGGGACACCGGCTGCACGAGCTTGGCGCCTTTGCCCTGCTTGCCGGATATGGTGGCCGGTGAGGGTGACGGGCGATAGGCCGGGCCTTTGGTAAGAGCATTCACGGTGCCACCGATGGAGTCGCTGCCATACAGCACCGAGCCCTGGCCCTTCACGAGTTCCACACTCGAAAGGCTGAGCAGATCGATCGTACTCCAGTACTGGTTGGGGCCCTCGCGGAAGACCGAGTTGTTCAGGCGGATGCCGTCGATGAGCGCAAGGTTGCGGAAGCCGGTGAAGCCACGGATGAAAGGGGAGCCTTGTCCGTTCGCCGTTTGTTGGAACAACACGCCCGGCGTTTCCTTGAAGACTTCGGGAAAGCTGGCGACGTTGAGTTCCTGGATGCGCTTCTCGTCAATGACGGTGACGGAGTAGGGCACGTTATCCGCGGCTTCCTCCGAGAGCGTGGCCGTGACGATCACGGGTTCCAGAGTTTGCGTGGATGCGGGTGGTGGCGCTTGGGGGTAGAGTGCACCGGAGGCGAGCAAGCCTCCGAGCAACGTTGGGAGTGAGGTCGTGAGTTTCATGGGATGAGTGAGCTGGTGTCACGCATCCCCTTGCAGGGTGCATCACACCGCTGTCATCCTGAGCAACGCCGATTCCGGACGTCGAAAGTGAAAATGGCAGTGGAAAAAACTCACCGATCCCGCATTGCGGGATTACCACCTCTCTGGGCAATTTTTATCCCCGGGAAAAGGCGGCAATGAACGCCAGCTATTCACCCACCTCGGGTGGTCGCGCCATCTCCGACCTTCAATGGCGGAGAATTTCTCTGATTTCCATTCTGCGGAGCCTCCGGACAACACTGCATGCCCGGAAGCCCCTTCTCCAGCCCTCTACAGCCGGAACAGAAATGGATGGATTAACTACTAACTTGAGAATGCCTTACAGACGGGTGCCGCTGGTGGGCTTGTAGTGGCTCTCCTTGGAGGGGCCGCCGAAGTCCCAGCCGAACACCACGTAGGATTCGGTTTCAGGCGATTCGTTCGTGCAGCCGAAGAGGCACACGAGATCGAGGTGAGCCTGGTTGGAGAGGCGCCACTGGACGGAAGGTCCGATGTTGAACTTCTGCTCACCAGAGCCGCGGTTGGAGGCTTCGTCCTCGTACACATAGCGCATTTCAAGGCCGACGGAGAGGAGGCGGTCAATGACGGTGTAACCGAGACCCTGGGCGACCACGAACTCATTGGTGAGGGCACCGCCGATTTCACGCTCGTACACAAAGTTCAGGCCGTAGTGCAGCTTCGGCGTGATTTCGTCACCGAGGAGGATCTTGAATTCCACGACGTCATCACCGTGGTCGGGATCGACGAACTTGTACTCAGCGTACAGCGTGGGGTTGAGAGGAATCACACCCCAGTCAGCGAGGGCATAGCGCAGTTCCACGGCGAAGTCCTTGAAGGAGGTCTCGCCTTCTTCATGCACCCACTCGTAGTACAGGTCGAGCTGCATGCGATTCGGCAGGCCGAACTCAAGCTCTTCGATGAAGAGGTGCTTGGTTGGGGCGTCATCATACGTGCGGGCACGCCACCACTGCTCAAAGGCGACCTCGCCAGGAGCGCGCTGGATGTACACGCGAGTCGTGGGGAAGCGGCGGGCGGTGGTCCACTCGGGCTGGTTGTAGGGGCCCACGCGGTCGTTCTCAGAAACAACCGCGGAGTCATTCGCATGCACGTAGATAGGTGGGAGTTCCTTCTTCGTGGCAGCGGCGTCGGCGGCAGGAGCAGCGTCAGCAGCGAATGCAGTCGGCAGGGTGGTGGCAGCCAGCAGAGCGGCGGGCAGCCAGGTGAAGAGTCGGTTTGTCATGTTTGGTTGATAGGTTGTGCGTTGAGCGCGCCGATGATGGCGGAAGAAGACCGTCTTTTGCGATCACAATGATCTCCAATTGCGGATCACGCCCCGACATGCCTTCCAATCACATTAATCTCATGATGAATAGTTTACGCGCAATTCATTCCGGGCAAATTCGCCTTCGGAGCAAATTTGACCCTCCAATCGGAGTGCATGGACACAAATTGACCATGTAGATTTAGAGCGTTTTCTGTTTAATTTGTCGCAAACTGAGAATGATGCTAGAGTAGCTCATGAAGAGCTTCAGCATGGATCTGCGTAAGCGACTGGTGGCCGGTCGGCGACGGGGACAAAGCGCCGAGGAACTCGCGCGACTCTTTGGGGTTTCCAAACGCAGCGTCGAACGCTTCTGGAAGCGTCACTTGGAGGAGGGCACGGTGGAACCCAAGCAACGAGGTGGTTACCGCCGCTCCCGCCTGGAAGGACATGATGAGCTGTTGCATCAATGGATCTCCCAGCAACCTGATTTGAGCCTGGAGGAGATGAGCGAGCGTTTGAACAAGCAGTTGGACATCAACATCGGCACCACCGCCCTGTGGCATCGGCTGGAGAAGCTGGGCTTGAGCTATAAAAAAAACGCTGCACGCCGCCGAGCAAGAGCGGCCTGACTTGCAAGCGGCTCGCCAGCTCTGGCGTGAGCAGCAAAGCCAATGGGAAGGCCGTCACTTGGTCTTCTTGGACGAGACGGGACTCAATACCAAAATGAGCCGGTTGTATGGACGTTCGGCCAGTGGGCAGCGCTGCCGTTGTGCGGTGCCCTTTGGACATTGGCACACGGCGACTTTGGTGGTGGCGCTGCGTCAGGATCGCCTTTGTGCTCCGTGTGTGCTGGATGGACCCATGAACGGGTCTGCATTCCTAGCCTACATCGAACAGTTCTTGGCTCCGCAACTCACACCCGGTGACATTGTCATCTGCGACAATCTTGCCAGTCACAAGGTCAGCGGCGTGGCACAGGCGATCGAAGCACGAGGCGCACGCTTGATTTACCTGCCTGCGTACAGCCCCGACCTCAATCCCATTGAAATGGCTTTTGCCAAACTCAAAGCACATGTGCGCCATGCAGCACAGCGCACCTTTGAGGGCTTGGAAGCCGCCGTCGCGCAAGCTCTGGACATGTTCTCACCAGAACACTGCGCCAATTTCTTCCGCCATGCCAATTATGCGACAAATTAAATAGAAAATGCTCTAGCCACCTCTCATTTTCCCAGGGACAAGCCATGTCTGCTACGCGCAGGGACACGGCGAAAATTCTCGCGCATATGGGGCGTGCGTTCCACACTCCGGCCAGTGTCACCCAATCGTCTTTCCTGGCGCATCTCGCTGCCCTTCGCCGCATTCGTGCTGGCGGGGTCGATCCTGCTCGTGGCGCTCCAGTGGTGGAACATCCAGCAGGATGAGCGGCAGGATTTTGCGCGGCTGGCACAGACGAATGCGGAATTCCTCCGGCGCATGACGCTGCCCTCCAGCGAGCGCATGGCCTCCCAGTTGGGCGAGGTGCTCGGGGTGGAGGTGTACTTCAGGCATCGGGACACTGGGCTGACCACTCCCGCCATGCCAGACCCGATGCTACGAGAAGCACTGGCAAAGCAGCTCGCACCCGATGGCATGTCTCATGAAATCGGACGGTTCGACGCGGTGGCGGTGCCCCTGGATGACATGCGCGATCTTGTGCTGGCCAAGCCCAGTCCCCCACTCTACGCCACACTGCGCCACCCCCGGACACTGGCACTGCTGGCGACCTTCTGGTTTTTTGCGCTGGCCTTCGGCTGGGTGCTGGCGCGCGGCCTAGTGATGCCGCTGCGCCATCTTGCTCGCCGCCTTCCAGACATCGATTCTCCGGGCCCGCTCAACCTGCCCGAAGCTTCGCGCAACGATGAAATCGGCGATGTCGCACGCGCTTTCCTTCACACGCGAGAAGCCCTGCACAATGAGCGTGATCAGCGCGCGCAGGCGGAGAAGCTCGCCGTGCTGGGACGCATGACCGCGGCGCTGGCGCATGAAATTCAGAATCCCGTATCTGCCATCAAGATGCATGCGCAGCTCTGGCCGGGGGGAGAGGTGGAAGGCCGCATCACCGCACAAACCATCGAACACGAGGCTGCTCGCATCGAAAGCCTGGTCAGCCAGTGGATGTACTTGAGCAAACCGCAGCCGCCCACCATGCGCCGGGTGGAGCTGGTGGCCGTGCTCACGCGGGTGATGCAGGTGCACCAGCCGCAGATCGAGCACGCGCAAATCCACACTACGCTGGACGCTTCCGAACCACTTCCTGTCCGTGGGGACTCCCGGCGGCTGGCACAGGTCTTCAGCAATCTGCTGGTGAATGCCATCCAGGCGATGCCTATAGGAGGCGCCTTGACGGTGAAGGCGACTTCCGATGGAAAAGTGATCACGGTCTCCTTCATGGATACGGGAAATGGTTTTTCCACTGACGCACTGGCGCGTTTCTCCGAGTTCTTCTTCAGCGAGAGGGAGGGCGGCATGGGCATCGGACTCAGCGTGGCGGCGGAAATCGTGAAGGCCCACGAAGGAGAACTCCGCGTGGAGAATCGCGCGCAAGGCGGGGCCAATGTCTCGGTGTTGCTGCCGCAGTTGAAACAATAGTCTTGCCTTCAGAGGCCGTTTACAGGTTTGGTGATTCCCCTGCCATTTTTGTTCCATCGCTATCATGCATCGCATCCTGATTATTGAAGATGAAGTCTCCGTGGCCACCGCGCTGGCCATGCTGACGAAGCGCCTGGGCTATGAGCCCGTGACCTGCGCCTCAGGCACCATGGGATTGCAGAAGCTGAAGCCCACGTCGCCTTCGCTGGTGATTCTGGACATCGGCCTGCCTGACATGAGCGGGCTGGATGTGCTGGCACGGCTGCGGGAGCACAGCAGTGTGCTGCCGGTGCTCATCATCACTGCGCATGGGCATTTGCAGAACGCGCTCGAGGCGAAAAAACGCGGGGCCTCCGGTTACCTGGTGAAGCCGCTGGATCTGCGTGAGCTGGAGCAGGTGCTCCGCTCACTGCTGCGCCCCTCTCGTGAGCCGTCTGTAGGCGCCACACCGGAACCTACGGACGCCCCATTCCTCATCGGCAGCGCCCCGGCCATGCAGCCGGCATTCGCCGCCATCGCCCATGCCTGCGCCTCGGATGCGCCGGTGTTGATCGGCGGACCCACGGGCATCGGGAAATCACTGGCGGCAAAAGTCATCCACCGCCACAGCACCCGGCACGCCGCGCCGTTTGTATCACTTTCCTGCGCAGGCCTGCCGGAGGCCGTGCTGGAGGGAGAAATCTTCGGGCATGAGAAGGGAGACACTGCGGGTGCCGCCGGACCCTTGGTGGGATGCCTTGAGCGGGCCAATGGGGGTGTCCTGTTTTTGGATGAGATTTCGGAGCTGCCACCCGCCATGCAGGTGAAGCTGCTGCGCTTCATGGAGGACAAGACCTTCAACCGCGTGGGCGGGAATGAAGATTTGCAGGCAGATCTGCGCATCATTGCCTCCACCCACCAGGACCTGGCCAAGGCGGTGGCGGAGAAGCGTTTCCGCGAAGACCTGTACTACCGGCTGCGCGTGCTGGAGGTGCGGCTCCCGGCGCTCTGGGAGCGCATGAGCGACCTGCCCGCCCTCTGCGGCTGCCTGCTGGCCACGATTGCCCCTGGCCGTCGTGTCGCCCTCTCCGGCGAAGCGCTGCAGGTGATGCAAGGCTATGCCTGGCCGGGCAATGTGCGCGAACTGCGCAATACCCTGGAGCATGCCCTGGCGGTATGCCCGGGCGACTCCATCCTGCCCACCCATCTGCCCCGCGAGGTCCGCGATGGGTCCTCAGGGGAGGCTTTTCCCCCCTCCGTCACGCTGGATGCGGCTCTCCACGAGTGGCTGGATGCCCGTATGCGCGATACGGAGGTGAACTACGACACGCTCCACGACGAACTGGAGAGCCGGCTGCTGGCCGCCCTGCTGCCCCGCTACCAGCACAAGCCCACCATTCTCGCCCGGGAACTGCAGATGAATCGTGCCACCCTGCGCAAGAAGCTGCGAGGCACCCACGACCACCTCGAGGATGAGCCGGGTGAAATCTCCCCCACGTGAAAACTTTTGTGAATCCGGATGGTGTTTTGAGACCTAACATGTCCGAGACACATTCGTTTTTACAAATGATGGCCCGCGATCCACACACCCTGCATATGCGCTGTGATGACGTCCGGTCCAACGGAGATCCGGAAATTGAAAAAAAGAAATCCGGCCTCCGGGGCAACGAAATAAAAGAACGACTGTTCCCGTCTTAACAGTTCTGCCGGACCCCGGCGGAGAATCCTTCGGGGCCCGGTATGTGCCATAAACATAGACAACACAAACCATACGACATCATGAAGAAACTACTCGCATTCCTTGCTGCCGCTTTCATCGCGATTCCTGCCATGGCGGACAGCGAGTTTCCTGATATCAGCATCAATGAGCTGAAGACGGCCATCGCCGAGAAGAAGGTCACCGTCATCGATGTGAATGGCAGCGCTTCCTATGCGAAGGGCCACGTGCCGTCCGCGATCGACTTCGCCGCCTCCAAGGATGAGCTCGCCAAGCAGCTTCCCTCCGACAAGGGCGCCCTTGTGGTCGCTTATTGCGGTGGTCCTACCTGCAGCGCCTACAAGAAGGCCGCCAATGCTGCCAAGGAACTGGGCTACACCAATGTGAAGCACCTCTCCGCCGGCATCTCCGGATGGCTCCAGGCTGGTGAAACGACCGAGAAGAAGTAAGTTCCTTCTCACTGAGTGATTCGTGTGAACCGGGCGGCGGGCAAACCCCGCCGCCTGGCTCCTCCGACAAAAAAGAAAGAAAAGCATCCGCAGTACCAGTTCGCTCCACCCCAAGTTTCTTCCCCCGATGTTCCGCCTTGTTCTCACCGCCGTTGCCGCCGTTTTCATGACCGCCTCTCTGCACGCGGAAGACACTGAGAAGTCCGCCTACACCGCCACGGTGACCGGAGTGGTATGCAGCGCCTGCAAAGGCCATGTGGAGTCCGCGCTGAAGAAGCTGCCCGGCGTGGAAAGCGTGACCTTCGAAAAGGGCGACAAGGAAGAAACCCAGAAGGCCATTTTCAAGTCCTCCTCCGCCACCCTCGCCAAGGACGATGTCGTCAAGGCCCTGGGCAAGGACGCTGAGACCTACACGGTCGTGGCGCTCGACAAGAGCAAGTAAGAGTCGTCCACGTCTCCCGCATTCCCCTTTCCCCCTCAGTTCATCAGATTAATTCACCACGCATTCGCACCATGAAAGCATTGAGTAAATTTCTTGCCGTGGCCGCCCTCGCGGTTGCTTCCTTCTCCCTCGCTTCCGAATTTCCTGAAGGAAGCCCTGCATTCGTCTCCTCGCTGGCGGAAGCCAAGACCAAGGCCAAGGCTGAGGGCAAGCCGATCATCGCCGTTTATTCCGCCGTGTGGTGCCCGCCCTGCCAGGCCATGAAGAAGAAGGTCTACCCAAGCAGCGAAGTGAAGGAATTTCACGACAAATTCGTCTGGGCCTACATCGACACAGATCTCAAGGAGAACGCCGCGGACGCACAAAAGGCAGGCGTGACCGGCATTCCCCACATCCAGTTTCTCAGCAAGAATGGCAAGGAGATCGACAAGCAGGTCGGCGGCATGCCTCCAGATGCGTTTGCCGCAAAGCTCAAGGAAGTGCTTGGGAAGGCGAAATGACCGCCAGTGTCGCAATGGCCAATTCCTAGTTTGCAGACAATCACCGCGACCCTGTGAAGGTGTCGCGGTTTTGTTCGTTATAGACCTGTCGTGCGTATCCTCCGCTCCAGCCTCCTCCCCGCCATGGCCGCAGCATGCCTGTGGTGCGGGGTAGCTGCGCCTGCCATGGCGGCAACCCCGGTGGGCCCCTTTGGCGACGAGCCGCACAACTATTGGACCCAGCCGAAGGACGACCCCTTCACCAAGTTCACCGAGCGCGTGGAGAAGGGTGAGGTGAAGCTGGATGCCACCGGAGGTGAGAAGGAGTTCGTGACGAAGCTGCTCGGCCAGCTCGGCATTCCCGCCAGTTCGCAGCTCTGGATTTTTTCCGCCACCAGTCTCCAGAGCGGTCGCATCTCCACCCGCAATCCCCGTGCGATCTACTTCAACGAAGACATGTATCTCGGCTATGTGCCGGGAGGGCAGCTTGAGGTGGCCTCGCTCGACTCGGAGAAGGGGACCATCTTCTACATTTTCGACATGCCGGTGGCCAATGCCCCCGTGCGCTTCCAGCGGTCCGAGCGCTGCATGAACTGCCATGCCGGCGATGCCCAATATCGTGTGCCGGGTCTCGCCGTGGAGTCGGTGATCTCCGGGCCGAATGCCGGCAGCCTGGATGCCTTCCGCCGTGGCAAGAGTGGCCATGACATTCCGCTGGAGCAGCGCTGGGGTGGCTGGCACGTCACCGGAGCTCCAGCGAGCCTGAAACATCATGGCAACGTCACTGGGCAATCACGGGCCGGGAAGATTGACCTGTCCGAAGTCATTCCGGGAAGGGCATTCGACATGGAACGCTATCCGGTGAGTACCAGCGACGTGCTGCCGCATTTGATTTTCGAGCATCAGGTCGGATTCACCAACCGCGTCACCGAGGCACGTTATCTCACCCGCGCCGCTCTCGCCGCTGGCAAGGGCCGCATCGGCACTGAGGACGCGAAGGTGCTGGATGCGAAAGCAGCGGAGTTTGTGCGCTACATCCTCTTTGCTGACGAAGCGCCGTTTCCGAAGGAGGGCATTGCTGGTGATGCGAAGTTCAAGGAAGAATTCCTGAGTACTCGCAAGGCCGCACCGGATGGGACCTCACTGAAGGACTTCGATTTGCGCACGCGCATCTTCAAGCATCGCTGCAGCTACATGATCTATTCGCGTGCCTTCACCACGCTGCCGAAGGAGTTCAAGGAGCGCGTATATGCGCGGCTGAGTGTGGCGCTGAATGACACCGCACCGTCGCGGGAGTTTGCGTATCTGTCCGCCGCGGAGAAGCGGGCGATTCGGGGGATTGTGTCGGCGACGTTGGGGAAATAGCACCCCGAGAGCAAAAGACAGTTTTGCGTGGGAAACAAGGCGCCAGCCAAAGTGGCTCACGCTGCCCTCAGCGTGAATCGAAAACCCGAGCGCGAAGCGCCTATTCTCAAGGCGGCCGACCACATCCCAAGACTGCATCCTTCCCCTGGCATGGATGCGGAGGCATGGCTACCTCAGGGATACTGCCACAGTTCACGCTGAGGGCAGCGTGAGCCACATTGGCAAAGCCTCGTCTCTGTCTCAAAGGCCCACTTTCACGCACCTTGCTTTGACGCAACTTCCTACTTCACCGGCGGATAAATCGTGTTCTCCTCGGGCTTGTCATCATTCACCAAAACCCAGATGGGCTGACCGGGTTGACGCTGCTGAGCGGTGTGGTCGAAGGTGCTGGCGTAGCCGTCGTGGGTTTGTCCATCGGCCGCCTGGAAGTTGTAATTGATGCGCCAGGGGTGCCGGCCATTCACCTGCATAGAAGCATCGTGATACACCTCGGTGATCGTGCCCTTCACGGCGCGTCCGTTTTGAAACGCGCTGATCATGCGCTGGGCTTGCTTGCGACCGATGCGCATGAAGAACCAGCCGAGGCCGATGAAGAGCATGGGAAAGGGCGCGGCGAGTGGGAGCACGAAGATGAACACGGTGAAGATAATCAGACCCACCAGCAGGAAGATGCCGCCGACCATGGCTGGCACATTGCCCACCCACTTCTGCTTGGTCTCAAAGCCCTTTGGCAAAACACGAGGCGCGGGAGGAGGCTCTTCGGAGAGCGTCATGCCAGGCAGGGGCGGCATGGGACCGCCGCAGGAGATGCACTTGCTCTGCCATTCCTTGAAGTGGGTATTGCACCAGCCGCAGGTGTATTGCGTGACGGGTGCGCTGTCGCGGGAGAGGGGTTGCTTCAGCATGGTGATGATGATGGGCGCCGCTTAATCGTTTCGTCACTTCTCTACTCTGCTCTACTTCACGGGAGGATAGAGGGTGTTTCGCTCGGGGTCGCCGTCCACCACCAGCACCCAGACGGGTGGCCAGCCCTGGTAGCGATGGGCGGTGGCCGTTTCAAAGGTCTGCATCTTGCCTTCGTATTGATGACCCTCGGATTCGAAGGTGTACACAATGTCCCAGGGGCTCCGGCCGTTCACCTTAGTGCTGGGATCTTCACGCACGGTGGAGACCTTGCCACGCACCGCGCGACCATTCTTGAAGGCATCGAGGATGCGATTCGCCGAGCCCAGCCCGGCCTTCAGCATGAGCAAACCAGCCAGGAGAAAGAAGGCGGGGAAGAGCAATGCCCAACTGGGTGCCTTGATCATGGACAGGGTGAACAACGCTCCGAAGCCCGTGATGACGAGGCCAATGATGGTGGTCACATTTCCCGTGAGCCTCATGCGCATGGCGAAACCCGAGGGCAGCTTGCGAGGCGCCTCAGGCGGCTCAGGGCCGATGTCCGCGCCGGGCGGCGGCGGCATGGGACCGCCACAACTGTCGCACCGGCTGACCCAGTTTCTGTAATGTTTGTTACACCATCCGCACGTGAACATGATGGCGCGCAAGATGCAGGGTAAGCGGCGGGGTGCAAGGGAGTGGTGAATGAGTAGCGCGGGATCGGGATCAGGGGGATGGAATGCGGGAATGAATGGCCGCAAAAAAACGCAAAAGGCGCAAAGGGTTTGGGTCAGGGGTGCGCGAGGTATGGGGTGGCATCACGGTGTGCGCAGGAACGTCAGGGTAAAGATATAGAAGCGGTGCCGAAGGCCTTGGACTGCGTGCAGCCTGCTGCCGCTTTCCTCAAGTGTAGCCTGCTGCACGCTTCACCGCGACGGAGTCGCCAAGCTTCTCGGGACGCATCACCCTGCGAGCGAGTGTAACCATCGCCACAGCAGGCTGTGGACTCTGGAAAGCGGCAGCAGGGCTGCACGCAGTCCAAGGACGCTTCGCGTCACAGTATCTGAATCGGTCGCGTGTCTTCTCCGCGGTGGGGTCACTCCTGAGCCCCCCTTCGCGCTCTCTGCGTCCTCTGCCCCTCTGCGGTTAACTGGAAGCTGCCCATGGCGCACATCTTCATTGCGCGTGATTGTGCAGGTGCGAAAGCGAAGTGAAAGTTGCTGGTCAGGCCGGAGGCCTAACATCCACTGTCAGGCGAGGACGCCTAACCTCCTACTTCACGCCGCCGAAGCGGCGGTCGCGGCGGGTGTATTCGCGGATGGCTTCGTGGAACTGTTCCTTGCGGAAGTCCGGCCAGAGGGTCTGCGTGATGTAGAACTCGGTGTAGCTGAGTTGCCACAAGAGGAAGTTCGAGAGGCGCATCTCGCCGCTGGTGCGGATGAGGAGATCCGGGTCTGGATAATAGCGGGTGTACAGATGCTTGCTGAAGACATCTGCGTCGATCATGGCCTTGTCGAGGTGGCCTTTCTCCACGCTGTCGAGCAGGCTGCGAATGCCATCCAGAATCTCCTCCCGTGCGCCGTAGCTGAGCGCGAGGATGAGGGTGAGACCTGTATTCTGCGAGGTCTGCTCGATGCTCTTGTGCAGCTGTTTCTGCACGGCATCCGGGAGGTCATGCAGACGGCCGATGGCCTGCAGGCGCACGTTCTGCTTCTGCATTTCCTCCGTCTTCGTTTTGAGGAAACGCTCGAGCATTTTCATGAGCGCGGCGACTTCGGTCTTCGGCCGCTTCCAGTTCTCCGTGGAGAAGGCGTAGAGCGTGAGGAACTCGATGCCCATGTCGGCGCACGTCTCCACAATAATCTGCACGGAGTCCGCCCCGCGGCGGTGGCCCTCCGTGCGTGGAAGGCCGCGCTCAGCGGCCCAGCGGCCATTGCCATCCATGATGATGGCGACGTGACGGGGAATTTTTAGATTATCGGAACGGGCAGTCATCTAGCTGACCACGAGCGTCTGCTCGCGGGCGGGTCCTACACCCAACAGCGAGACCGGCGCTCCTGCAAGCTCCGCAAGGCGCGAAAGATAGGCTTTCGCAAGCGGAGGCAGATCGTCATACTTCGTGGCGCCACTGATGTCCTGCTTCCAGCCGGGATGCTCCTCATACACCGGCACGCAACGCTCAATCTCAGCGATGGTGGCCGGAGGATGGTTGATGGTTTTTCCATCCAGCGTGTAGGCAGTACAAATCTTGATGGTGTCGAGGCCATCGAGACCATCGAGGTTGGTGATGGCCAGGGAGTCGCAGCCATTCACCATGACGGAATAGTGCAGCAGCACCGCATCCAGCCAGCCGCAGCGACGAGCGCGACCGGTGGTGGCGCCGAACTCGCGGCCCATGTCGTGGAGCATGTCGGAGATGCCTTCGTCCTCGGTGACGAAAGGACCGCCGCCCACGCGGGTGGTGTAGGCCTTGGCCACACCCACCACCTGGTCGATACGACGTGGTGAAACGCCGCTGCCGGTGCAAGCACCGCCGGCGGTAGTGTTCGACGAAGTGACGAAGGGATAGGTGCCGTGGTCGATGTCCAGATAGCTGCCCTGCGCGCCTTCGAAGAGCACGCGCTTGCCTGCGGCGAGGGCTTCATTGAGGTACACCACCGTGTTCACGATGTGCGGGCGGAGTTGCTCGGCCGCTTCGGTGGTTTCCGCGACGACGGCGTCTACATCCACCTTGGGATAACCGGCGGCTTCAAGTTCGAGGTTGTGGAGCTCGGCGCGCCACTTGATTTCGTGGGCGAGCTTGGCGGGGTCACGCAGGTCGGTGACACGAAGGCCCTGGCGCTCGATTTTGTCCGCGTACGTGGGGCCGATGCCGCGGCCGGTGGTGCCGATGGCGTTCTCACCACGCTGCTTTTCGCGGGCCTTGTCCAGCGCACGGTGATAGGAGAGCGTGAGGTGGGCGTGCTCGCTGATGAAGAGATTCTCCGGGGTGATGCTGACACCCTGGCCACGGAGCTTGGCAATTTCCTGCAGGAGACCTAGGGGGTCGATGACCACGCCGTTGCCGATGACATTCTTCTTCTCGGGCCAGAGGATGCCGCTGGGGATGAGGTGCAGCACATACTTCGTGCCGCCACTGATGACCGTGTGTCCTGCATTGCTGCCGCCCTGCGCGCGGGCTACGACGTCGCTGCGTTCCGTGAGATAGTCGACGATCTTGCCTTTGCCTTCGTCCCCCCACTGGAGGCCGACGATGATGGTATTGCTCATGATAAAACGTTAGAGGTCACTGAAGAAAAAAAGGGAATCAGGCGGGCGCAGTCGTTTCCGTGCCCAGCGCACGGCTCACTGCCGACAGCGCTGAGGGAGGCGTCCAAGCCCACTGAGAGAGGGTCTAGGCGCTCATGGAGAAGATCATGAATGCTGCGCCGCCACAGGCCAGCATGCCGAGCACGGCAAGCATCATGAGCATGCCACCGCCGGAGTCCTTCTCCTTCACCTTCGGGCCGAAGCCGCGACGCATCTGGGAGGGGCAGGGCGTGGAACCAAGACCGGTGATGACTGCGGCGCTGGCGGGCGCACTGCCGTAGCCGCCGGAGTAGCCTCCACGTGCTGCAGGTGCAGCGGCGACTTCTTCCACTGGCTCTTCGTAGGACGCTTCGGGTTCATAAGCGGCCTCGGCGGCAGCTTCTTCGCCACCGTCACCGATGAGGATGACATCGCAGCTGCCGAGCTTGAAACGACCACCCCAGGGGATGACTGCCGACTCCACGCGCTGGCCATTCACATGCGTGCCATTGGTGGATCCACGGTCGGTAAGCTGCACGCCTTCATCCGTCAGCTCGTACTCGCCATGGTAGCTGGACACAGAACCATCCGGAATGACAAGATCATTGTCTTCAGCGCGGCCAAACCGGGCGCGGCTGGCAAGCTCAAACTCATGCGTGGCTCCGTCTGGCGTAGTGACTTGGAATTTTGGCATAACGGGGAAGTTTTAGCAGCGGGTGCGGGTGCAGGCAAGATGAATGCGGGGAGATGCGTGTGCGCGCGGGCGATTTCGAACGTGAATTTTCGCGGGCATGCCTTCGCCCGGGGGCTGAAATCGGATTCAACTATTGGAGGTCCAGCAGGATTGTTAAGCGCATCCAAACCCCGGCGCTGTCTCATATCCTGTTTTACTGGCGTCCCCCAACGACAGTTTCAAATCCAACCAAACGGAAACCAATGAAAACGAAACTCACGCTTCTCCTCACTGTCCTGGCCGCTCCCCTCGCTTTTGCGGGTCCGGACATGCACACACTGAACCAGCGCAAGGACATCGCCGACCGTGCCGCCGTGGAGGCCCGCCGGGTGGAAGTGACCACCTACGTGTCTGAAAATGATGCCAAGGCAAACCCCCGCCCCGCACCCAGCAATGCGGAAGGCACCACGAACATCGCGGTGTACAAGAGCAAGAAGACCACGACTGGCAGGTAAGACTGCCGGATGAGAGTGCCTTTGTCAGCCCGTCCTTTCTGACCCCGAAGGGCAGCAGGCGGGTGGCAAAGTTCGGACAAAGGTGAGGGAGTGAGTCGGCCCTCAGGATGAGCGCTTTTCGAGAAGGAGCTGGCTTTTCACGGCGTCGATGGTGACGCGGAAATTGCGGAGGACACCCACGCCGAGCATACCAGCTTCCCGGGGAAAGATTTCCCCGGCGTGGAGGGCGGTTTTCACGCCGGTGAGCTGCTGGGAACCGAGTTGCACGGAGCTGGAAACATAGCTCTCGTCGCGCCCGGCCACCCAGTGCAGGCCGTCTTCGCATCCGGTGTCGAGGCGGGTCCACTTGGGCTCGGAGCCATTGACCGAGACGGGGATGAGCATGGCACCCTGGCCGACCTTCATGCGGAGCACGGTGGTGGCATTGGAAGGGGTGGCTTCGTCGAGGAGGCGTAAGCGGCTGGCTTGGAAGTCCAGCTGGACGATGCGGCCTTTGAAGAAATCGTGGCCCAGCAGGCCATCCACTGGGCGGCTGCAAAGGTCGCTGACATCCGAGAGGTCGAGCGCCAAGGGGGTCGCGCTGACGGGGATGCCACCCACATTGGCCTGGAAATCACGCACGCGGCGGGCGGTGGTGGCGGCATCCACGCGCTGCACCTTTTCGGCGCGACCATACTTCACGCCGAGCTTCTCTGCGACGTTCGCGCTGAGGACACTGCAACCGGCGCCGGAGTCGAGAAGGAAATTGAGGGGGCGGGTCTGACCAGCGGCTTGGACCTTCACCCAGATGAGGCCATCGCGGACTTCGATGGGGATGCCGGGGTCGGGGGTGTTGACGTTGGAATTCGCGAATGCAGCACTGGCGCTCAGAAGGAGAGCAGCGGCGAAGCTCGGGAAAACCGAAAGGCAGGAAGGCAGGCGGAGCACGCAGGGGGTGTATGCACCTGCCGTGCCATGGGGGTGGGGAATGTGGGAGTGACTCCAAGGAGGGGCGACTTCAGTCGCCCGCATCTCGTGGGACAAAGGTCAGTCCCGCTGTGCATATGAACGTTAGGTCAAGATATGGAAACGGTGCCGAAGGCCTTGGACTGCGTGCAGCCCTGCTGCCGCTTTCCTAAAGTGCAGCCTGCTGCACGCTTCATCGCGACGAAGTCGCCAAGCCGTTTCTGGACCGGTCACCCTACCAGCGCATGTCACCATCGCCACAGCAGGCTGTGGCTAGAAAGCGGCAGCAGGGCTGCACGCAGTCCAAGGACGCTGCGCGTCACCGCATCCGGATCTGTCGTGAATGCTCTCTTCACCCCCAGGTACCACACAGTTCTCTCTACCCAACACACTTGCGCCATGCGGAACTGCCCGCTTTTGGGGAGATGACCTCCTCGCTGCTTCCAAAAACCCGCCATTTTCTGGTAGCCGGATGGCGAAACCCATTCTTATATAGTGTTCATTATACCACTATTCACCTACCTCTGCCCATGAGTTATCCGGTCCTGGCCCAGCAGTACGCGCTCTTCCGCGATTCGATGTACGAAGGCGTGGCGGAGCTGCCGCTGCACGGCGAGAGCGCGCTGACGGAACTGGAACTGCAGAGCCTGTGGTTTGCCGGGGAGTTGGGCAGTGAGTTCACCACGACCTGCGGGAAGCGGGTGGCGGTGAGGGACTTCGGCGTGTGGAATCATGCGGCGGGGCCGGATTTCACCGGCTGTGCGGTGCAGACGGAGGGTGGCGTGCTGAAGGGGGAAATCGAGCTGGACCCGGATGTGCGCGACTGGGAGCGGCACGGGCATGCGACGAATCCGGCCTACGAGCGGGTGGCGCTGCATCTATATCTAGAGGGGCCGGAAGCACGGGCCTTCACCCGCACGGCGGGGCATCGCGAGGTGATGCAGGTGCGCCTGAGCAGGGACATGCTGCGCGATGGGGCAAGGCCCCAGCTTCTCGCCGAGGCCCGGCTGGGGCGATGCGCGACGCCACTCCGTGAGATGGAGCCTGCACGGGTGCGTTCGTTGCTGGAGGCGGCGGCGCAGTACCGGTTGCAGCGGAAATCGGCCAAGCTGCAGGCGCTGGTGAAGCTGCATGGCCGGGAGCAGGCAGTGTATCAGGCTCTGTCAGCCGCGATGGGCTATCGCAACAACCAGCGCCCCTTCACGATTCTGGCGCAGCGTTTGCCGGTGAAGAAGCTGCTGAAGCTCGGCGCGCTGGAGCGTGAGGCGCTGCTCTTTGGGGTCTCGGGCTTTCTGGAGTCGGTACGCTATGAGGACACGCAGCCGGACACGCGGGCCTATTTGCGCGAACTGTGGTCCGAGTGGTGGAAGCAGCGGGAGCAGTACACGAACTGGCTCACGGAAGTGCAGCGACCTGTGTGGCGCATCGGTGGAGCGAGGCCGGGAAATCATCCGCAGCGTCGGCTCGGTGCGCTGTGTGCGATGCTGGGGAAGTGGAAAGGGGTGTACGCCTTTCTGAAGGACGCGAAGACATGGAGCCGCGAGGGCTTTTCGGAGGCATTGCTGGAACTGGAGCACGACTACTGGAGCGGGCACTACACGCTGCTGGCGAATCCGGCGACGAAGCCACTGGCGCTGGTTGGCGGTACGCGGGTGCAGGAGATTCTGGCGAATGTCTGCTACCCGCTGCTAGTACCGGAGAATGGAAAACTGTGGGCGGACTACCTGGAACTGCCTGCGATGCTGGACAACCAGAAGGTGCGGCGGGCGGCGCTGCGGCTGTTTGGCGAGCATCCCGAGGCGGGGAGCTATCAGAAGCGGTTGTATCATCAGCAGGGGTTGCTGCAGATCTATGAAGACTACTGCCTGGAGGATGACTCGGGGTGCGCGGAGTGTCCGTTTCCGGAGAAGCTGAGGGGGTGGCAGTTCGGTGCTGTCTAAGAGGATGGTGCGTCAGGGATTTCAACACGGAGACGCAGAGGCACGGAGACACGGAGTTTTTTTGGGGGTTGGAAAACGCCCATGAGCCCTGGCAGCCGAGCCGAAGGCCTTGGACTGCGTGCAGCCTGCTGCCGCTTTCTCTCAGTGCAGCCTGCTGCACGTTCCACTGCGGCGAAGCCGCCTATGGATTCCCTTGTAGGGCCAAACCTCAAGGGATGGCCACCATCGCTACAGCAGGCTGTAGACTCTTGAAAGCGGCAGCAGGCTGCCGCAGTCCAAGGCCTTCGGCACCAGCACTCGCATCATGAGAGTGGTTTATCCCCGCTCTACGCGCTTGCGTTTCCGCCACGCATCCTCACAATGCCAGCACCATGGCAACCTCCGGCCCACTCGCGAAACCCACCCCATGGTGGCGCGGGTACACGGAGGCGTTTCTGGACCTGGTCTACACGCGCAAGTGCGAGGGCTGTGAGGTCTTCCTGCCTGCCCAGCGGCAGGACGAGGCACGCTGGCTGTGTGATTCTTGCCTGAACACGGTGCAGCGCATTGAGCCGCCGTTTTGCGAGGTCTGCGGGGAGGCGTACGACGGCGCCATCTCCGGCACCTTCCGCTGCGGGAATTGCACGGGGCTGAAGCTGCACTTCGACTTCGCGGTCGCGGCCTGTCAGGCGGAGGGGGTGGTGCGGGAGCTGATTCACAAGTTCAAATACAACCGCCGGCTGCACCTGCGCGGGGTGCTGGGGTGTTTGCTGGGCCGGACCATGGAGGACACCCGGCTGGCCGCACTGAACCCCGCCGAATGGGCCTTGGTCCCCGTGCCGCTGCACCATGCCCGGCAGCGGGAACGCGACTACAACCAGTCCATGGAACTCTGCCGCGAGCTATCCCGCATCTCCAGCATCCCGGTGATGGATGCCCTGCGCCGCACCCGCTCGACCACCGCCCAGGCGTCCCTTTCACGGCACCAACGCATTGAGAATCTGCGGGGTGCGTTCCAAGTCCGCAGCTCCCTGGTCCAGCGGGGCACGCTCAAGGACCGAGCCCTCCTGCTGGTGGACGATGTGCTGACCACGGGGTCCACCACCAGCGAGTGCGCCCGGGTCCTGAGGCGGGAGGCGGGGGTCCAAAAGGTGGGAACTATGCACTTGAGAAAAGCCCATCCCCCAAGAGGTAAAAGACACCTCTCAGGAAGGACATACTCAGGTGTAGAGTTCATCCCAAATGGGAACGCTCCCGCGCCTAGGAAGGCAATCCCTTCCATTCCTCACCATGGAAACAACAGGCAGGGAGAATCCTGCCGCATGGTGTCGATTGCGGTCAACAACAGGGCGAACACCGGAAGAGGGTGTAAACGCCAGTGCCAGATCAAAAGGATGAACTGACCCCCAAACCAGAAGGGGGCGGTTTCAGCCCTCTGGACAGTCCCGATGAAGTTTCGGAATGGCCCATGATCCGAACCGCTTCATTTGAGTCATTCCAAGAAGACCGGAAGACCTTCTACCTATGCCCTTTTACTGGACAGAAGAGGGAGGTGAATCCGGCGTTGTGGTTCGATAGACGACGTTCAGGGAGAAATCCGTCTCTGCCCCCTCCGGAAGCTTCTTAAGGGCATCCATGAGCCCTTGATTGAATTCCACCATGGTTTTTGACCCATTCGGGTAAACGTAGTTCTCGGAGGAAAGGTGTACCAACAGCCTGTTGTCCGTCTTAGGGTATCTACCAGACGCGGATAGAGTCCCTACGCCACTGAGGATCTCCGTGCCACTGTCGAGACGGAAACTGATGGTTTTCCCGTCCAGTTCCTCCCGTTTCCACACACTGGAGACCCAAATTGCTTTTGGTTGGTTGGGATTCATACAGCCTACTTTTTCTTAGCCTCCCTCTCCTTCTGCGCGGCCTTTTTGAGGTCAGCGGGTTTGACTCTTAGAGCAGCAGCGATGGCTTGCTCAGCGGTCAGTGGATGGAGGGAGATCGCCTTATCTGGCCGGGTCGTGGCTGGGGCTTTCTTCATGGAGAAAGGTTAGCAGGTCTGAAAAAAGACTCAATTCTCCAATTGCAAATCCTCCAAAGTGCGGCACAATGGGCGAAATTGGAGGATTAGAATGGCCACTATCACACTACAGATTGAGCAAGGGCAAGTTTCACGCTTTGCGCAAATACTGCAAGCGGATTATGAATCGCTGGCAAAGGAGATCCATGAAATGGAGGTGAAGTTGGAAGGTATGAAGGATAGGGCTGGATCGATTCTGTCTCAGATTGAGCAATTGAAGGGGCATGTCACTACGTCTCCAGAGCGGGGAGGGTGGAAAGAGGCAGTGAACAAGTTGGCTCAATCCCAGAGAATCAGCTTGGAGAAGCTTAAGCAGGCGGTTTACGATCAGTTGCGGTCCTCTGGAACTTTGGGGGTGACGGAATTGTGTGAACGCACCGGAGCAAGTTCCAGTTCTATTTATCGTGCCTTGCACGCCCTTCGGGATGAGAAGGAGGTCGAGAATGCTGGGCGCGAATGGCAGCTAGTTTGTCCCGTATAATTTCCCTCAGAATCAAACTCAACAAGGAGGTCCATCATGGAAGATCCGCCACCAATACCTAAACGGCCCAGTTCACTAGCCCTGTCGGGGCTGGGCTATACCAACTAGCCTAGAGGAGTTCTACTTTTCTGAGGGGTGGAAACCTCCTCTAGGCTGGGATGGGGCATCCTATGCAAATGCCTACGTAGTTTAAGCGCAAAACTCTTCGTTTGGATCGGAGGATTGTGGGCTCGACTCCCACCGTAGGCCTCTTTTTGGAAATTGCAAGAGTTATTGGTTCTGAAGAAAGGGTTGCCGACAATGAGTTTCCAGCCTCTTAATGATCTTTCCAATAGGAGGCTTTTGACGGCATGTCACGAGCAGGGCGGTGACGCTCAAAAGCTCTCAGAGTTGAAAGATTCTCTCTCCCCGCCTGATGGGACGGAAGAGATGCCTCTAAAGGACCAAATGGATTATGCCATGAAGCATTTTAGCTTCTTGGCTGACCAGCGACTCCGCATTTTCCAGTTCTACGCCATCCTTCTTGCAGCTTCGGTGGCAGCCACACTTGCTCTGGTGGACAAGCCATTTAACTTGATAAGCTACTTAATATGTGGGGCTTACCATGTGCTTGTGTCATTGCTTTTCTTGGCTGTAGAAAGACGGAACATCCACCTTCTAGGGGTGGCGCGTGCCGGGGTGCATTACGTGGAGTCCAAGGCCGCTTGGCCCATTCCGTTGCGGCTTTCGTCTATTGATAGTGCTCTAACCAAAGGAGGCTTGAGACCTCTCGGATCGTTCCGGGTGGCCTTTCAAGTTGCCTATGCCTGCCAATGCATGTTTGGCATAGGCATCATCTATTGCGGGGCCTTCGTGACGCATACGCCTAAGACTAAGACAATTGCGCCAGAAATTGAAAGGCCCAACGCCCAAAATCATCGTATTAGCTTCGAGGCTCGCCGCGAGCTTTTGCGTAATCGGAGCAGGTCGGGAGCCATGAATAGGCAAGCGAGGAGCAGAGAAGCCAAGAAGAAGAGCGCTACCGCAAAAACGGCGCTCCATCCACCACTTGAGCCCATGGATTCGCCGCCTGACGAGTCTATCACTCCTAGGACAAGCGGAAGGTTCATACCTTAGTTGGTACCTCCCCAAGGGAAAAGTTCAATTAAAATTACTTACTACATAAGTTCAATTTAGGGGAGCCGTGGCTTGCCGTGCTTGATGACGGGAGGTTCGGGTTGGAACACGTTGCTTACCGTCCTGTCAATCAATGGCTTGTAGCTCAGGCGAACGCCCTTAGTGCCAAGCAGGGCCTTTGTAGTGCGTTCCACATCCGTTGCCTTCCTCTCATTCCAACGGAAATCGAACTCTGCCAGATAGCGATGGAGGTGGTGCTTAGAAAGGCTATGGAAGGTGCCATAGATGCCCCTCTTTAGCAGGGAGAAGCTGCCTTCGACGGTGTTGGTTGTGACCTTGGAACCGTCCTTGAAGTTGCGGACATACTGGCCAATGGCGTGGTTAACGCTCATGTGCTTGTAGTCGCTCTTCAGGTTCTTGTAGCTGTTGAATTCATCCGTGTGGATGTTGGAGCCCTTCTCCACGTTCTCTGTGATCAGGGCCTTAATCGTATGGGCATTGGCCTTGTGAATGATGTAGGAGCGCTTGGGGCCGTCATTCTGGAGCAAGGAAACCACAATCGTCTTGTTTTCCATTCCCTTGCCCTTTCCCTGCCCGTAGGACTTCCCGCCCACGTAAGTCTCATCCGCCTGCACCGTGCCCTTCAGAAGGCCCGCAAATGGCTCACATTTCATCGCAAGGCGGATGCGGTGGGTCATGTGCCATGCCGTCCGATAGCTGCCTAGACCAAGGTTACGCTGCAACTGGAGGGAGCTAATTCCCTTCTTGCTGGAGCACATGAGGTGAAAGGCCCTAATCCACTTGGCAAGAGGCACGTGGGAGTCTTCAAAGATAGTCCCAATGGTGACGCTGAATTGCTTCTCACAAGCACGGCAACGGAGAAGGCCAGCACGGAAGGACGTTCCTTGCATCCTGTACACATCCTGGCTATGGCAATGGGAGCAAACGGGGCCATTAGGCAGAGAAGCTTTTCGAGGTAATCCCGTGCTTCATCCTCCGTCATATCCACCAATTGCTGGCCTTTTTGAGTTCCTAGCTTGCTCATGGTGATTAATTGTGTCACATTAAGTTGAGACAGTCAACAACTAAATGTGTCACATTTATTATGCCACGAGGAAGACCAACCAAAGAGCCAGAGGATCGCCGCAACAAGCACATAGCTGTGCGGGTGACTCAGGCAGAGCTTAAGCTGATAGAGCAGGCTGCCCAGAAGGACGGGAAAGGCGCGACTACATGGGCGCGTGATGTGCTGTTAGCCGAGGTTAAACCGGCGTCTTAAACCTCCAAATGTAGTAGTTTGGACTTGTGTACCATAGGGAAATAGTGTATTATTGTCTTGCTTTCTTAGTGACCAAACGCCATGGTGGTTGCCCTCGCAACGCGCCACTGTATGAATTCTGCCCAGATTAGTATCGCTGACCTGCTTCGTGAATCCGAAGTACAAGCCGAGAGAATCATTTCCGATACGGAGGAAATGAGGGGGAAACTGTACTCGGGAAGACCGAATTCGTCAGATGAATCCACAAGTGAAGGAGTGCTGGACGCGATGCGTTCTTTGCTCCAAAGATATCCATTTCCTGCCAAGTAGGAAATAGGTTCAAGTTCACTTAATGGACACAGGAAGGTTGCGAGCCTCTCCAAGTGGAGAGGCCGTGACTACAATCTCCATCGCGCACATATGGATACTGGAAGTGGTTCAGTTTGGGTTGGACCTAATACGGACTCGCTGAGAAAAAAGCGGCTCGTCCAACTCATTGGGGCGTGGCATTTGATAAAGTACCACACGCCTGAAATAGAGGAGAGTTGGGATTTCTGCCCCATTACGGCAGGCCGATGTGTAGAGGAGTACTTAATCAGTCGCCGCGAGCTAGTGCAGCGATTCCAGATTAACGACGCGGATCGAATCCAGAAGCCTAAGATCGCTGGCTTACTGGTTGACGCAATCTTGAGGTATCCATCGCTTAAACTTAAGCCCTCCCCTCGCCCTGAACATTGCCATTGTCGCCATAATGAACGAATGGCAATTACCCTTGGATTGTCCATATGTGCGGAAGGCCAGCCGGAAGCATGGCAGAAACTCATGTCTAATCCAATGTTCCCAGGTTGGGTGGAATCTCAAGTATACTATCTAAGTCAGAGCCCACACCAGACAAGAGAAGCTCTAATTGGAATGTTCGAGGCTATCTGTCTGGCCTTTTTCCCTTCCGCAATTGCCTCGCGGAGCAACGGTAACGAATAATCTGTACTCCTCCCTCAATCTGGAGTAGCATGTACAGATGCTGAACCACGGTTGCAGGTAAACCGTCAGAGTCAGCGCGTAGCTATTCAGACAAAGCGTAGTCGAAGGCCCTTTGGGCTTCCCTCAGAGGCATCTTTGATCTGTACACTAAGCGTGATCTGAGTTAAGATGTACAGATGCAGCTTGAGACAAGCTCAGCGCTACAGTCCTTCCTCGAAGGAACAGAGTGTTCAGCCCTCTTCCCGAAGATCCCCCGGCCAGAGGAGGCTCGCCATGCCCTTGAAAAGGATTTGGGAGTAGAGAAAGACGGACTCAGTAGAAAGAGGCTGTTGGTTCTTTTTGCACCATTCCTCGAAGAAGGAGGGATTGATGTATGTGCGGTATGGAGTCCAACCCTCTGATGCAGCCTCCGACTCCTGCTTATGAAGCTTCTGCACCCACTCCTCATACGGAATATGGCCATCAGTGGCGATACCGAACAGGTGATCGTAATCGGTGTCATCCATGAACGGGAAGGGCGCGATATTAGGCATACTCTGTTATCCCAGCTCATCCCCTAAAAACCGTCAATCCACACACCCAACTGCACCCACTTTTGTGAAGTGCATAGTTCCCCAAAAGGTAGTTGTGATCACGGTCGCCCGCGGTTAGCATTCCGGTTCAACCGATTGCCATAGACCCACCCACCTGCCCGCGCCCGCCGCTGGATCTGAACTGAGTTCATCCCCCGGCACACGCGGCAGCCCACAGCCCGACTTTCACCCCTTTCCCCTACGACCACCTCCATGGGAATCTTTTCCAAGCGCAACGTCTCCAACCTCGGCGAGAAGAAAAAGGACATGCCAGAGGGACTCTGGATCAAGTGTCCCTCCTGCGGCGAAAGCCTCTACGAAGTCGCCCTGGCCAAGAACATGAAGGTCTGCACGCATTGCGACCATCATTTCACCCTGACCTCGGCGGAACGCATCGCCAGCCTCGTGGATGAAGGCTCCTTCCAGGAAATGGATGCGAACCTGGACTCCGTGGACGCCCTCGGCTTCAAGGACTACCTCGGCAAGGTGAAGGCCTACCAGGCCAAGACCGGCCTGACCGAAGCGGTGGTCACGGGTCGCGCGAAAATGGATGGCATCCCCGTGGTGCTGGCGATTATGGACTTCCGCTTCCTGGGCGCGAGCATGGGCAGCGTGGTCGGTGAGAAAATCACCCGCGCCATCGAGGCCGCGACGGCGGATGGTTGTGCGGTCATCATCTTCAGCGCTTCCGGCGGCGCACGCATGCATGAGGGTATCCTGAGCCTCATGCAGATGGCCAAGACCTGCGGCGCTCTGGCGCGTCATGGCGAGGCAAAGCTGCCCTACATCTCCGTGCTCACCCACCCGACCACGGGTGGCGTGACGGCGAGCTTCGCGACCGTGGGTGACATCATCCTTGCGGAACCGAAGTGCATGATTGGTTTCGCCGGTCCGCGCGTGGTGAAGGAAACGACCCACAGCGACCTGCCCCCTGGCTTCCAGACCGCCGAGTTCATGCTGGAGCATGGCCTGGTGGACATGATTGTGCCGCGCGAGAAGATGCGCGAGACGCTCGTGCGCCTGCTGGGCTATGTGAGCGTTGGGAATGGGGAGAGTGCCAGCATCGGCGCCAGTGAGACGGCGAGGGCGGCGTGATCTCGGTGCGACGGCGTGACATGCATGACCATGATGTAGGGAGGAATCTCTGTGCCATCACGCTCGGCCACATCATATGCTCATGACACCACAATCTCGCCCATAGGGTAACTTGTGTGGCGAAGCCACCTTGGACTGCGTGCAGCCCTGCTGCCGCTTTCCTCAAGTGCAGCCTGCTGCACGCTTCACTGCGACGAAGTCGCCAAACTCTTCTGGACGCATCACGCCACGAGCGAGTGTCGCCATCGCCACAGCAGGCTGTGGACTCTGGAAAGCGGCGGCAGGGCTGCGCGCAGTCCAAGGACGCTTCGCGTCACTGCTTCCGAATCAGGCGCGTATTTCACCTCGTTTTCTTACCCTGGCGCCCATGCATCCTGCTGGATTGCCACCACGCCCCAGCGTTCTCAAAATCACCTGCTCTTCCCGCGACTTGAGGCATATTCCCGGCCCTCAATCTCCCACGCTCCCATCCCCCGTGTCCCCCACCCTCAACATCCGCTATCCCGCAGACCTGCCCATCACGGCGCGGCGGGAGGAGATTGTGGCGGCGATACGGCAGCACCAGGTCGTGATTCTCGCGGGGGAGACGGGCTCGGGGAAGACGACGCAGCTTCCGAAGATGTGCCTGGAGGCGCTGCCGGACGCTCGGGGAAAAATTGGCTGCACCCAGCCGCGACGCGTGGCGGCGATGAGTGTCTCCAAGCGCGTGGCGGAGGAACTCAATGTGCCCTGGGGCGGTCTCGTGGGGTGCAAGATGCGCTTCGCGGATGACACGAGCCGCGACACGCGGGTGAAGTTCATGACGGACGGCATCCTGCTCGCGGAAATCCAGAGCGACCCGATGCTGCGCGGCTACTCGGTGCTCATCCTGGATGAGGCGCATGAGCGCTCGCTGAATATCGACTTCCTGCTGGGCTACCTCGTGGGCCTGCTGAAGAAGCGCCCGGACCTGAAGCTGCTGGTCACGTCTGCGACCATCGATACGGAGGCGTTCTCCAAGGCCTTTGGCAATGCGCCCATCATCGAGGTGTCCGGCCGATTGTATCCCGTCGAGATTCGCTACCGCCCCTTCGAGGAAGAGGATGAAGACATGGGCGTCATCGATGCGGCGGTGGCGGCGGTGGAGGACTCACTCATCGAGAGCAATGAGGGCGACATCCTCGTCTTCATGCCGACGGAGCGGGACATTCGTGATGCACGTGATCTCATTGAGGGACGCATCGGCAATGGCTATGAGGTGCTGCCGCTCTTTGGTCGCATGGCCTCCGCAGAGCAGCAACGCATCTTCTCCCCGGGAAGGAAACGCCGCGTGGTCATCGCGACGAACGTGGCGGAGACATCCATCACCATCCCGCGCATCCGTTATGTGATCGACAGCGGCCTCGCGCGTGTGAGCCGGTACAACTCCCGCACGCGCACGAAGCGCCTGCCGGTGGAGGCCGTGTCGCAGAGCAGCGCGAACCAGCGTGCCGGTCGCGCGGGTCGTGTGCAGGATGGCATATGCATCCGCCTCTTTTCACAGGAGGACTACCTGAAGCGCGAACGCTTCACCATGCCGGAAATCCAGCGGGCGAATCTCGCGGAGGTCATCCTGCGCATGAAGGCCTTCAAGCTGGGTGATATCGAGAGCTTCCCGTTCATCAATCCGCCCTCGCATGCGGCGGTGCGCGGTGGTTATGAATTGCTGCGCGAGCTCGGCTCGCTGAGTGACACGCATGATCTCACCTCGCTGGGGCATGAACTTGCGAAGCTGCCACTGGACCCCACGCTGGGCCGTATGCTACTGCAGGCACGCGAGGAGCGGGTGCTGCCTGAGATGCTCGTCATCGCCGCGGGGCTGAGCATTCCCGACCCGCGTGAACGACCGGAGGAGAAGAAGGAGCAGGCCAATGCCGCGCACAAGGCCTTCGCCGCGCCGGACTCGGACTTCATGACGCTGTGGAAAATCTGGAGCGCGTCTCCAGAACCCGGCCAGCGCTCGCGCAATGCGCTGGGCAAGTTTTGCAAATCGAGCTTCCTCTCCTTCACGCGCATGACGGAGTGGCGCGATATCTGGAAGCAGCTCACAGAGACCTTCGACCGCGACCTGCGTGAGGCCGCTGCGGCAGGCGAGCTGAAGACCACACTCACCGTGGAGGACCGCGTGCATCGCTGCATCCTCGCGGGACAGCTCAGCCACATCGCGCTGAAGGAAGGGAAGAATATCTACAAGGCGGGCGGCAATCGCGAGGTGATGCTCTTCCCGGGCTCGAACCTGTATGAGCGTCGCGAGAAGAATGCGCCGCATGCCAAGCCGGGCCAGCAGGAGAAGAGCAAGCAGCCCGCGTGGATTGTGGCCGGTGAGATAGTGCATACCTCGCAGCTCTTCGCCCGCACCGTGGCGAAGATACAGCCCGACTGGATTGCCGAGCTGGGCGCGCACCTGGTGCAGTACAAATACAGCGAGCCGCAGTGGAATGCGAAGGCGGGACGTGTGCTCGTCACGCAGCGCACGCTGCTGCACGGGCTGGAGGTGAAGCGGCAGAGCATCGACTTCGGCAAAGTGGATGCCGTGGCGGCGACGGATTTGTTTATCCGTGGCGCGCTTATCGATAACCGCGATACACCCATCACGCTGCGCTTCTACAAGCACAACCACACTTTGCGTGAGAAGATAGAGACCATGCTCACGCGCGTGCGGGACAATCGCGTGTATGCCATCGATGAGCGGCTCTTCGCCTTCTACCAGCGGCACCTGCACGGCGCGAACATTTCCTCCATCCATGACCTGAACCAGTTCGTGAATGAGCGCGCGGCGGAGCAGCCTTCCTTCCTCTGCGTGACGGAGGAGGAGCTGACACGTGGCGAGGACTTCGCGTGTGACCCGAAGCTTTTCCCGGATCAGGTCTCCGTGGGGAACAGCGTGCTGCCCGTGACCTATCAATACCGTCCCGGTGAGGAGGACGATGGCGTGACTGTGCGTGTGCCGATGCAAATCGCCGCGCATCTCACCAGTGCCCAGGTGCAGTGGATGGTGCCCGGCCTGCGCGAGGAGATTGCCACCGTGCTCATGCGCGCGCTGCCTCGTGCCTTGCGTCGCAGCTTCATGCCCATCGAGGCCAAGGCGCGTGAGGTGGCGCACGAGTTCGACCCGGGCACGGGCGATTTCTTCGCCACCTTCGCTAATCATCTCACGCGGCGCTATGGCATCGACGTGAAGCCGGAGGACTGGCCGCCGAACAGCCTGCCGGGCCACCTGCATCCGCGCGTGGAGGTGCTGGACCAGAAGAAGAACACCCTCATGGTGGGCCGCGACCTCAGCGAGATCCAGAAGACGGTGAAGAAGCAGGACGTGAAATCCGATGCGTGGGAGAAGACCGTGGCCCGCGTGGAGCGGCACGCGCTGAAGGCCTGGTCCTTTGGCGACCTGCCCGAGAGCCTCGTGGTGGAGCACGTCGCCGGCGTGGAGGTGCGCGGTTGGTTCGGCCTCGCCGCGCGCGAGCATGAGGTGGATGTGCGCCTTTACCGCACGCGTGAAGAAGCCGCACGTGTCTCCGTGGGTGGCGTGCGCAAGCTGGCGGAGATAGCCCTGGGCAAGGACCTTGTGTGGCTCATGAAGGAGCTGCGCGGCATCGGTCTCGGCATTGGCGGTAGTAACAGCAGCAGCAACAGCGGGCGCGGACTCCAAGGAGCGGCTGCTTTAGCTGCCGTTTCGCTCGCGCTCGAAGCGCGGGATAGTGGGCGACTAAAGTCGCCCCTCCTTGGGAATAGCGCGAGCCCAAGCTCCAGCAGCCTGGTGAAGACCTCCGCTGAGCAACTCCAACAGAGCGCCTATGAGCACATCCTCGCGCATGCGCTGCGGCTCGACCCCGTGTTCCCACTCACGGAGAAACGTTTCCTCGCGCTGTGCGACCAGGTGCGCCGCGAGCTGCCCGCGCTCACGCATCGTGTGAAGTCCCTCGTCACCCAGGTGCAGGAGCAGAAGGGCAAGCTGCTCACGCTCTCCAAGCGCTATCCCGGCCTGGAGAAAGACGTGCAGCGCCTCGTGCCCCCCGATGTGCTCGCCGTGACCCCGCACGCGCAACTCACCCACCTCGCCCGCTATCTCAAGGCCATCCAGGTCCGCAACGACCGCTGGATCGCCAACCCCGCCAAGGACGACGCCAAAGCCGACCTCATCGCCGACTTCGCCTTCGACGCCTGGCCCACCCACGTGCCCAAGTCCCAACACGAAACCTACCGCTGGATGCTGGAAGAATTCCGCGTGCAGGTGTTTGCGCCTGAACTCGGCACCGCGCAGCCGGTGAGTGAGAAGCGGCTGGAGGCGATGCTGGGGTAGTAAGTAGCCGACATCAAAGTAGCCGACTTTCTCCGAAAGTCGCTCTCATCAAACTCTCACATCGATGCCTGCGGCATAGGCTGCGACTTTCGGAGAAAGTCGGCTACTTTTCACTCGCATCGTCGGGGCCGACCTCGTAGTGCTCTGCATGGATTTTATCCCATACAATCCTTGGGAACCCATTGAAGTCACCGAAGGCAACCTGCCACACTGGCAGCAGGAAAGACGCACCTACTTTGTCACCTGGCGTACCGACGACTCCATCCCTGCAGAGCTCAGCCGGACATGGAATCGTGCACGCGATGCATGGCTTCATGCCAAAGGCATCACGTTGGAGAATCTCTTCACCCTGCCACCGGAAACGCAGCGAGAATACCACGAACGCTTCACGCATGTCTGGCATGACCATCTGGACCGGGGCCACGGTGCCTGCCACCTCGCCAAGCCTGCGGTGCGGACCCTCGTGGAGCAAGCCATCCGTCATTTTGACAATGACCGCTACCAGCTCGGCGACTTCGTGCTGATGCCGAATCACGTGCATCTGCTTGTCTCGTTGGAACCAGCGCAATCCATCACCAAGCAGTGCTTCTCATGGAAGCGATTCTCTGCCGGGAGAATCAATGAACTACTGGGGAGAAGCGGCACCTTCTGGCAGCCGGAAAGCTACGACCACATCGTGCGGACCCCGGAAGCCCTGATGACCATTCAGAACTATATTGCCAACAATCCCGCCAAGGCCGGTCTGGGTCCGGGGACGTTTACCCACTTCCGACGCGAAGACTGGCGATACCTCCGCTAGCAACGCGCAAAGCAGCCCATTTCAAAGTAGCCGACTTTCTCCGAAAGTCGCTGCCCTCACATCTCACGATGCCTGCGGCATCTGGCTGCGACTTTCGGAGAAAGTCGGCTACCCACAAGGCCGCCACTGGGCGCGGCGACACGACCATTCCACCTTGACTTCCGTCAATTTAAGTGTTCATAAGAACACTTATGAAATCACCCATTCATGATGTCGTCGAGCGCACGCCCCAGAGTGGGGATGCGGTGCGGGTGTGGCTGGAGGACGGGACGGAGACCACGGCCATCTTCAGCGCGGTGTGGTGGGACCGTGCCCGAGGGCGCTGTATCCAACCCGTCCGGTGGCAGGGGCTGGAGGAGTCGTGGCGCGAGGGTGCTGCCGGGGACAAACAGCCCGAATTGGGGCTAAATCCATAAAGCCTTGTTTCTGAGATGAATGCGCAACTGTTGAGCATTCGTTATTCGTGCTTTTCGTACCATCGTTCGTACCCCCCAGCCCCAAGGAGGGGCGACTTTAGTCGCCCACTTCTCGCGCCCGAAGCGCGAGGCAACGGCAGCTAAAGCAGCCGCTCCTTGGGAGAACCCGTCGCTCTCAATCGTCCCTCTTCCCTACCCCATGTCCTCGCGTATGGCCCCGACCTTCCCCCTCCCCTCGACCCCTGCTGTGGTCGAGGTCCCGGACGTTGATGCCGACCCCGGTGAGGAGGACATCGCAGGCCTGGAAGGGGATGCGTTGCGGCGCTACCGGGAGTCCCGGCAGCGGGCGTTCCGGTTCATCCATGCAGAATGGCCGAAGCTCCATGAGGAAGCGGTGGCGAGCTGGATGCTCTGGTACGCAGAAATCGATCTACGGCAGGCCGTGCGCGACTGCGAGGCATTGGATGCCCAGCGCGTGCATCTGGGTCTGCGCCCCATCTACCTGGAGAACGCCGATGGCTTTGATGCGCCGGAGGCCCTGCACTCCCTCTACTGGCGCGCCTGGCAGCAGGTGTGCGGTCACACCCGCGGGGACAAGCCCTTCCGCGCCGCCCTGCAACGTGGCGACCGCGAGACCGCCACGGACAAACTCCTCCTGGACCGCCTCCGCGAAACCTTGCGGGACGGATGGAGCCTCGCCGAGGCCTTCAGCGTACATCAGGCACAGTGTGCGCAGCGCGTGCGCTTGGGCCGCATCGACTTCACCATCGCCCTCGGCAAGCTCCTGGATGAAGCCCAGCGCCGCCCGGAGAAGTTCACCCGCAACTGCAAGGACTGGCTCCTGCGGATGTGGTTCCCCCTGCACCTCTGGGAATGCCCCGCCGATGGCGAGGAAGCATGGTCGCGCCTGATACAAGCCGCCGCCTTGCAGCGCCGGCAGGTGGTGACGCATACGCAGTTTTATGCGGCGTGGAGGAACTTGAGGAGTGGGATGAAGGGGTGAGGTGCATTCACTTGATGGCGAATAGAAAAAATCTTGGCATTCAGTAAGCGTCCGGCTATAAGGGCTCGATGGTGGTGCTAGAAGCCCTCAAGGGTGGTTCGAAATTTCCGTTCGACATGCTGAAATGCGAACGGGAGTCTGTTGTCGGCTATTGGGACTGGTGGTGGGAGGGTCGCGATATGGGCGTTCTGGACAGGCCCTACACAATTTCAGACAGTGACCCAATACTTAGGCCCACGGATTCGAAGGAGACCATCGACACAAATGGCGACTACGATCACTTCGACGACGTGTTCCAGAAACTCCTCAGCGACGGGATACTTCCCCGTGGCCGTGCGATATCGCGCACAGCATATCGCAGCGCCGTGGTTGACTACCTCTGTGGGCTCGCGCCCCAACTACCGGAGCCCCTTGTAATTTTTATGGGCGGTGGGTACGGAGCCGGTAAGACTTCCACCATCAAGTACTTAAGCAGTTCAGGAGTATTGCCAGGTCGCCTCCCCCAATGCGCCCTGCACGGCGTAGACTATTGCAAGCAGGTGCTTCCAGAGTTCAATCTCGTAAAATCAGTGTCCGATGGACGAGCAAGCGAAATATGCCAGAACGAATCGCGTCTCATCTCCGACACTTTGTTTGCCACACTAATCTCCGAGAAGCGAAGTTTTGTCTGGGACTCATCCATGTCTGATTACGAGAAGACTCTTCCTAAACTCGATTATGCCAAGAAGAACGAATACCAAGTAGGCATGTTCGGCGTATTGACAGATCTGGAGGTAGCAAAGCGACGCGCCATGAAGCGGGCCTGCGATACGGGCCGGTTTGCGCATCCTGGATACCTCGAGGGTTCGCACCGAAAATTCTGGTCCAATTTGGACCAGTATGTGCGTTATCCCTTCGACTTTCTCTACATTCTTGAGAACTCAATTGATTTGGATACCCCTGAAAACCAACCGATTATTGCACTCAAACAACCCGAAGATTCTGAAGTGCAATTTATTGACTCAGACACGTATCGCTCTTACACTTCCAATCCCTCGTAAGTATCATGAACAAGCAAAAGCCACTGAAAGGGCACACACTGGCAGCCGAATTTGGACTCAACCCCATGGGGTTCTCCAAGTTTGTGAAACAAAATGACGAAGAGCTGCGCCGCCAGCGCGAAGGCAAGGAAGAGCGCCTCCGGCGTGCCCTCCTGTCCAGGAAGACTTGGGCACAGTGAGCAACAGATTTCCAAAAGAAGGGAGCGGGCTAACGTCCGCTCCCTTTTTTTGTGCCCCAACAATCTCTCCACTTACAGCTGCAACTGGTGACAAGACACCGGGCGACATTTCTTCGCTTCGAGGGACACTGGCACGCATGAAGAACAAGAACGTGCGTGCTTCTGAGAACACTGCAGCTCCGAGCTCGGTGCCTGTTCCACCACCCACTCCCACTCCCTCCCCCTTCCTCACGCCCCAGCAGCTCGCCGCACGCTGGCAGTGCAGTGTGGTGAAGCTGCGGAGGATGCGCAAGGCATGGACGCTCCCGGCGCACACAGTGGGGAGTCATATCCGGTTCATGCTGGCGGATATCGAGAAACTGGAGGCGGGGTGGAGGACGGGGATACACGTGGCGTCCACCAAGGAGGGGCAGCCTCACCTGGCACATGAACGTCAGGGCTAGATTATCGAAGCTGTGCCGAAGGCCTTGGACTGCGTGCAGCCTGCTGCCGCTTTCCTAAAGTGCAGCCTGCTGCACGCTGTGCCGCGACGAAGTCGCCTATCGTTTCCCGGTGGAGTGAGATCACCAGCGAGTGTCACCATCGCCACAGCAGGCTGTGGACTCTTCAAAGCGGCAGCAGGCTGCACGCAGTCCAAGGACGCTTCGCGTCAGCTTCTAACCGCAACGTCCGCAGCGCGCCTTCCGTCCCGGGAGCACGGGAGAAAATGGAGGGTTGTGAAACAAATTACACCAGGTCCCACCGCAATGCTCTCCCTCCTCGACCGCGCCATTGCCTATCTCGCGAAGATGCCACCAGCCATCTCCGGCCAGGGCGGGCATGTGGCCACGTTCAAGGCAGCGGTGGTGCTGGTGAAGGGATTTGCGCTGAGCGAAGCGGAGGCGCTGCCGATACTCCAAGGTTGGAATGTGCTGTGTGATCCACCATGGACCGAGCGCGAGTTGCGGCAAAAGCTGCGCAGCGCGGCGAGGAGCAGCACGATGCGGGAAGGGTGTCTACGTGGTGAGGCGGAGGTCCACCCTGCCAACCATTCTCTTCACGACGAGAAGCCTCACTCGCACGCACACGAAGACGACCACCACCGCGCCGCACGTCTCCGCAAAGCATGGCCGCGCTTCACGCCACTCACGGCGGACCCGGTTCGCATCGAGTCTCTCGCGAAGCTGCGTCATCTCCCACCCGCTGCCGTGCAGCTCACGGCGCGGCTCGGGTATCTGGGCCACACGGTGTATCAGGGTCACCACTGCTATGCCGTGGGTGAGGACACCTTTGCCCAGGTGCGGAAGTTCAGCGGCGAAGCCTTCCTGCGCAAAGATGGCAGCACGGTGAAGGCGCTCAATCTCCCCGGCAGCCGTGGCGCCTTCCTGGGCCAACGCATGGTGCAGCGCTGGAACCGCGCGCGCATCCTGCTGGCGGAAGGATCACTCGCCCTGGTGGAAGGCATCGCCGCCGCATGGCTGGTGGAGCGACCCGATTGGATAGTACTGGCCGCCACGAGTGCGAGTTCACGCTTCGAGCGTTGCCCGGAGCTACTCGCTGCCCTGCGCGGTCGCCAGGTGCGCATCCTGCCCGATGCGGATGAGACCGGCCTCAATGCCGCAGGCGTGTGGCTCAGCGAACTGCGAAACGCCGGCGTCCTCGTGGATGCCGCTGGCCTCCCTCCCGGCTGCCACGACCTCGGCGATGCCGTGGCCCAACCCAAGCGCTACGGCGCCTTCCTGCGCGGGCTCTTTTCCTGATTCACCAAACGCACATCCTCACTTCTCCAACCTGAAACCGCATGAGCAACCGGACCAGCAGCATGATGCACGTGAACACAGACACCAGCGACGGCAGCGAGAGTGAAGCCACCGTCTTCCACGCACTCGACCTCACCGCCACCGCCGGATACCAGAAGCATCAGGAACACTCGCAAGAGGCGACGGCGACCTCCGAGCCACCACTTCCCGAGGAAGGGCAGACGAAAACAGGAGACGAAGAAACGAAAAGCACGAATAACAATTCCTCTGACGAACCGCCCAAGTTCGATGAGGCGGCGTTGTATGGCCCTGTGGGTGAAATTGTCCGGGCGATTCTTCCGCATACGGAGTCAGATGCGGTCGCTGTCTACGTGCAGCTGCTCGTCGGGCTGGGCAGTCTTATCGGCCCCTCTCCCTACTTCATCGCGGATGGTTCGCAGCATCGCCCCAACCTGTTTGCCGTCGTCTGCGGTCGCACGGCGAAGGCCCGCAAGGGCACCTCATGGCAGCAGGCCCGCATGGTGCTGGAGGAAGTGGATGAGGACTGGGCACGCCGACGCGTGAAATCCGGCACGGTCTCCGGCGAGGGCATCACGCAAGTGTTTGAGGAAGGCGGCGACCGTCGCCTGCTGCTCGTGGAAGGTGAGTTCGCCCAGGTACTGCAAGTGCTCAAGCGCGAAGGAAACACCGTCTCCGTCCTGCTGCGCCAGGCATGGGATGGACAACGCATCGCCGTGCTGCGACGCACCGACCCGATTGAAGTGGAAGGCGCGCATCTCTCCATGATTGGCCACATCACCGTGCCCGAGTTGCATCGCCTGCTCGCCCAGGTGGACATGAGCAACGGCCTCGCGAACCGCTGCCTCTGGCTGCATGCCGACCGCTCCAAGCTCCTCCCGGAAGGCGGCGGTACCCCCGAGTATCGTTCTCCCCTGGAGCGCATACGCACCGCCGTGCAGAGCGCCCGCGTCCGCAATGAAGTGAAGCGCGATCGCGATGCCACCCGCCTCTGGGCAAACATCTACGCCGAACTCAGCGAGCCGCCTGCAGGCCGTCTCGGCGACCTGCTGTGTCGCGGTGAGGCCCAGGTCATGCGACTCGCCCTCCTCTTCGCCCTGCTGGATGAATCCAAGCACATCCACTGCGACCACCTCAACGCCGCCCTCACCCTCTGGCAATACATCGAGGCCTGTACCAAGCACATCTTCGCCGACGTCTGTTACAGCGCCAAGGGCCAGCGCCTGTGGAACGCTCTCCAGCATCGCCCCCTAACCTTCACCGACATTCACACCCTCTTCAGCCGCAACCTCCGATCCGGCGAACTGGAGCAACTGCTGAAGGAACTCGCGCCGCGCATTGAAGTGCAGCCGACAAAGAACAACGGTGGGGAAGTGCTGGTAAGGGCGCGGTGAGTGATTGTTCGGCCATCACCTCACTCTGTCTATCATGGCCAAACTCGAAATGAAGGCGCACAGTGCCCGTATGGGACATCGGCCAAATCTCGAAGGAGGTCATCTTCTTCCTCTGTGAGGATACCGTCCCCCTCCCTCAGCATCTTTAACAAAATCTCATAGGCCGCCTGCCAAGTCATCCCATCGTCTTTCATCCTTACAAGAACTTGCCTTCCTTCCATGATGGCCTCTTTGGCTGCAATGGCCTTCATCAATTCGTCACGCCAATGAGCTTCGTCTTTCATGGTTGGATGCTTCACCCAAACAAACTCATCTGCGCCTCGGAGGCCACTGAGATCTTTTCGATGCGCAGTTTCTTTTTCACGGGCGCGCTTCCATTAGCGTCATCGGCAACATCGTTGTCATCATCCTCACCCTCCTCTGCGACAGAGGCACTCGCGCCATCGACATTCGCATTCACGTTAGCACCTGCGCCACCTGCGCTCGCACCACCACCCACCGCCTTCCCCTTCCGCCTTGTCGGCTTCTTCACCACAGGCGTTTCGATTTCCTCCAGAATGGGCAGGGGTTTCACGGCCACTTCATTCGGAGGATGTCCTGCTTCCAATCTCTCCAAGATTTGTCGCGCGCGTTGCAGGACGCTCTCGGGCAAGCCAGCGAGTCTTGCGACCTGGATGCCGTAGCTTTTCTCGGCGCTGCCGCCCGGTGCCTGCATGTCCACGGTTCGAATCTCCCAGGCGCTGCACGCAAGCGGGAGCGTGCCAGGGTGGTGTTCCGCCGCGGGGGTGGCTCATCGCATCACAAGACGTTTCCAGTTCCCTGCACCTCCCTATTCACCGGTCGGTCGTGCGAAAGACAAGACAGGTCGATGCAGGTCAAAGGTGGACGATGTGTAAGCGTTTGTTTGTTTGTTTACAGCTGGGGAGAGCGGACCTCCTTCCAGCATCCATTGCCTCGGCGGCCTGCGTGTGCTTTGTGTAGGGGAGTCGCTCCCACTCGCTCTCTCGCTCTACGCCGCCGTCTCATGCGCTACCGCACCAAGCTCTCCATCGCCCTTGTGGGATTGACGGCGCTGTCGTGCGGGCTGCTGGTGTGGCTGGTGTACCGTGGCGCGAGCAATCTGCTGTTCCGCCAGGTGCAAGGACGTGTGCTGGCCATCGCATCCACGGGCGCGCTGAATTTCCCCATCGAGGCGCATGAGCGGCTCCGCACCCGCGCGGATGAGACGGGCGCGGACTACCTGAAGGTGGAGAAGTACCTGCGCGACATCCGTGATGCCAACCAGGACCCGGAGATGAAGGTCATCTTCGTCTACACCATGCGACCCTCGGCGACGAAGCCCGGGAAGTGGGAGTACATCTCGGATGGCGAGGAGCAGGGCACCAAGGACAAGTCACACGTTGGGGATCCGGTCGAATTCGAAGGTGTCGCGGGCACCGAGCTGGAACTGGACCGGCCCAAGGTGAATCCGGACTACACTACGGACGATTTCGGTGTCTGGCTCACGGCCAATGTCCCGCTGCGGGATGCCTCCGGCAAGGCGGTGGCGCTGATGGGTGTGGATGTGGCGGCGGACTCGGTGCGCGCGGAGATGCACCGCATGCTGTACATCACCATGGGGGCCGTGGCCATGGCCAGCGTGCTCTCGCTGCTGGCCTCCCTCAAGCTGGCGAAGTGGGCCAGTTCCCCGCTGACCCTGGTCAAGGCCACCCTCAACGAAATCAGCTCCGGCAATCTCGAAGCGCGGATCAACCTGGATCACGACGACGAGTTTGGCGAGGTGGGGCGCGCTGTGAACCGGATGGCTCTTTCGCTGCAGGAGCGTGCGACACTGAAAGACGCGATGTCCCGCTCGGTGCCGGGACATGTGGCGGAACGCATCGCATCTTTGCGGGATCTTCCTGCGCTCACTGGATCACGGCGGCGCATCACCGTGATGGTTTGCAACATCCACAACTTCACGCGCCTTTCCAGCGCCTTGGAGCCCGAGAAGGCAGTCGGATTTTTGAATGAGTTTTTCGAGGAAATGGTCGGGGCCGTGTTCCAGCATCATGGCACTTTGGACAAGATGCTGGGGGATGGACTCATGGCGCTCTTCGGCACGCCTGAAGAGGACCCGCATCATGCATTGCACGCACTCAAGGCGGCGATGGACATGCAGGTTCGCTTTGCAAAGGTTCAACAGAAGTGGATGCCCGATCCCTCCGGTCATTTTTCCATGGGCATGGGCATCGGTCTGCACACGGGGGACGCGCTGGTGGGCAACCTCGGCTCCAAAGACCGCATGGAGTACACGGCCATTGGCGAGACCGTGAAAATCGCTGCGCGACTGGAAGCAGCCACGGAAGAGAACCGGTGCTCCATCCTTCTCAGTCGTGAAACCGCCGGCGAAATCCCGGTGCACATCCCACTGCGCCAGGTGGGTGTGGTCAACGCGCGTGGCATCCTACCGTCCATGGCCGTATTCACCCCGCAGCCCACGGCCCCGGCGAAGGCGTGACGCGTTCGTCACCTCGGGATTGATCCCGGGCGGTCCCACGGTAACGGGAGAGCATGCGCCTCACTCTTCCCAAATGGTTCGACCTCCACACCCACTTCCGCCAGGGGCCAGCGATGGCTGCCTATGTGCAGGCGCACAGGGACATGGGCTGTGCCGGGGCGCTGGCGATGCCGAATACCCAGCCACCGGTGAGCCGGGTGGCGGGACCGGCGCAGGGCGATGGATGGTCGATTGAGAGCTATGCCGCGGATCTGCGTGCCGCCGGTGCGGAGGCGTTTGAGCAGCTCATCGTGCCGCTGTACCTCACCCGCCAGACCACGGCGGAGATGATTCGCGAGGGCTCGGCCTCGGGCGTGCTGAGGGCGTGCAAGTACTACCCACCGCACGGCACGACGAACGCCGAGCATGGGATGCCGATGGATGAGCTCATCGGCAGTGATGTCTTCCGGGCCATGGAAGAGGCGGGCGTGGTGCTCTGCATCCACGGGGAACAGCATGCGCTGAGCGGCCCGGATTACATCGATGCCCAGCAGAATGCGGAGACGCGCTTCTATCGCGAGCGCATGCCACGACTTGTGGAGGCGCATCCGAAGCTGCGGATTGTGTGCGAGCATATCACGACGCGCACGGCAGCAGAGTTCGTGGCGGGAGCGCCGGAGCACGTGGGTGCAACGATTACTCCACAGCACCTGCTCTACACGCTGGGGCATCTCATTCAGGGACTGAAATATCACCTCTACTGCCTGCCGGTGGTGAAGTTCCAGGATGACCGAGCGGCGCTGCGGCAGGCGGCGACGACTGTCGGGCAGGTGAAGTTCTTTGCGGGCACGGACAGCGCGCCGCATACAACGAAGGCCACCGCCTGTGGCTGTGCGGCAGGTTGCTTCACCGGGGGGTGCGCGCCGCAGCTTTATGCGATGGCATTTGAGGAGGCAGGTGTGGACCTCGGAACTGAAGAGGGACGGACGCTGTTCGAGCGCTTCTTGAGCCTCAACGGTCCTGCGTTCTACGGCTTCGCAGCTTCCTCGCAGCAGTTCCATCTGGAGAAGGCTCCCTCACAGATTGCCCTGCTTGAGACTGCAGCCGGTCCCGTGACACCGCTTCCTGTGGGGATGGGGATTGAGCTGACGTGGCGGATCGTGGGGTGAGGCGGGCAGCTCCTCGCGTGTCTAGCTCAGGTTCAGGCCCGCTTGCCACGCCCTGGACCACCAAACACCTTCTGCCCCAAGGCATACACGGTGCATCCCAGCAAAATCAAAGGCAGCAGCATTGCCAGCCCTCCGCAGAAGACGCTGAACTTCCAGTTGGCGACCACGAACATGCTCAGCTCTGTCGCCTTCGGGTCCTTCAGGAAGGCGTTGGACCTCTCCAGCACGGAGTCGAGATTGAAGGGCGTCACAGGCACCGCGAACTCCTGATTTTCACCCTTGATGACCAGGAAGCCCTGGTCCTCGGACGTGACCTTCTCGTTGCGACCGTTGCGCCTCTCGGTCCTGGTGGACCCACCCTTGAAGTCCCTGCCCACCCCGACCACAGGATCAATCGTGGCCGTCTTGAAAGGGATGACGAAGTACAGGCAGGTTCTGGCATGAGCGGTGACCCGCTCACCGTGCCGCTCAAACCTGACCCACGATACCGGAGCGAGTGCCGTGACCAGTGCCGGAATGCCGAGGCAGACGAGCAGGGCAAAGAACTGGAGGAAGAGGTTGAGTGGATCGAGTTTCTTACCCCCGGTATTTCCTACCTGCGGGGCGTCGTCGAAGATGGGGCTGACACTTCTGCTCACAAATCTCCTTCACGCATCAAGGCGTGCATCATGCAATGGAAAAAGTGAGGTCACTTTGACTCTTGCTTCTTGGGCTTTCCCCCACCCTGCGGCACCACTTTCACGGCGTCAGCGGGGACGGGAGCTTGAGCGGGAGTGAGCAGGGGCAGGTCCGCGGGAAGGTGCTTCACAAAGAAATCTTTGTACTGAATCTTCATCACCGGGCCCACGTGCACCTGCACGGCGATGACACCCTCCAAGGCACGGCCGGTCTCATCCAGGTCGATGACATCCACGGTCTGCACGCCATCGATCCAGTGCTGGTGGTGATTGCCTTCCACGAGGACGCGGTAGTCATGCCACTCGTCCGGTGGGAAGACCTGGGTGGGCAGCTTCCCCACGACCCACGGCTGGCCCTGCGGGTCGATGACCACCTTCTCCCCGGTGTGCGCAAGGATGCGACGACCACGTTCCTCATAGAGCATGCCGTTGTAGTCTTCGCGGGCCGGGACGACATCGCACTGATACCCTGTGACCACCCACTCGCCCAGGTCGGGCCGCTCCTTGCCGCGGTACTGCAGGCCGCTGTTGCCACCCTTGGTGACCTTGACCTTCACGCGCAGTTCGAAGTTCTTCACCTGCCCGCCTTTCCACGTGATGAAGCGGTTGTAGTCCAGCTTGCCATCAGTCACGCCGGTCAGGCAGCCGTCTTCCACGGACCAGTATTTGTCACTGCCACTCCAGCCGTCCAGGTTCTTCCCATTGAAGATGGCGGTGAATCCCTCCGGCGGGGATGGCGCCTTGTCTTCCGCAGCGAGGGGAAGTGTGAAAGCGAGGAGCGAAAGGAGAGGGAGAAGTCTGCGCATGATGTTTTGCTTTGAGGTGTGCGGCTGGGGCTGCTCATAAACGGTGCCATGGCCCGACTCTCTATCACGATCCGTGATCACCAGATACAAGGTGATCCTTGCCGTTGCGCGCCTTGCCTTGACTTACCTTCAAGCAAACGCGGTAGTAGCGTCAGACTTCCTCATGCATTCGCTCAACACCATCGCCACCCTGCGCACGTGCTACACGGGCAAGTTCGGTGTGCCGCGTCAATCCGGGCTCGCGTCGAGCGCGTGGGGTGTAATTGAGTTTGAGCCGGCGTATCGGCGTGAGGAGGCCGTGCGTGGCATTGAGGAGTTCAGCCATCTGTGGCTCATCACGATGTTTCACCTGGTGGAGGAAGAACCGAAGTCCCTCATGGTGCGGCCACCGAAGCTGGGTGGGAATGAACGCAAGGGGGTGTTTGCCACACGCTCGCCTTTCCGCCCGAACCGCCTTGCCTTGACGGTGGTGAAGCTGGAACGGGTGGAGCGGGAAGGAGAAGGCGCACCGAGGTTGTTTGTGTCCGGTGTGGATCTCGTGGACGGCACGCCGGTCTTCGACATCAAGCCGTATGTGCGGTATGCGGACTCGATTCCCGAAGCGCGCAGTAGCTTTGCGGATACGCCGCCGCCCACCGTGCCGGTGCGATGGGAGTGTGAGAGCGCCGTGCCGGATGAGGTGCGTGAGGTGATCTCGCAGTCACTCGCTCTGCAGCCGCAGCCGGCGTATCACGAGGATACCGCGCGTGAGTATGCCACCGAGATATCCGGATGGCGGGTGCGCTGGGTCATGGCGGAAGAAGGCGTGTGCGTGAAGAGCTGTGAGAAAGTGGACTGAAAGGTTGGCCGCAAAGAGACGCAAAAGGCACAAAGGTTGAGTCAGGGGTGGATGGAGATGCCAGGAATGTTCTTGCGCCGGTCATGTGAATAGAACATGCACATGCGCAGATGAGCGAACGTGATACGACCCTCCCCATCCGTGCGGCCACGGAAGTGCTGGCAGCACATGGCATCGTGCCGGACCGGTGTGAGATTTTGCAGAATGGTCACACGCTGGTGCTGCGACTCACGGAGGATCTGGTGGCACGCGTGGTGCAGGATGTGGATGGCCCACGGCAGGGGACTGAATGGTTCGCGCGGGAGAATGCGATTGCGCAGCATCTCACGGAGCAGGGAGCGCCCGTGATACCGCTGCATGCTGCGCTGCCGCCGGGACCGCATGAACATCTTGGCTATCCGATGAACTTCTGGAAGTTCGTCACGGCCATCAAGGAAGAGCCAAAGCCGGAGGATATCGGCAGCACGTTGTACCAGTGTCATGAGGTGTTGCGCACCTGCACCCAACCGCTGCCCAAGCTGGCCATCATCACCGAGAGTGCCGCGCTGCTGGATGCGCTCGAGGAGAAGAACGCCTTTCCCACATCCACGCTGGAACTCCTGCGTGCTCATCTCTTGAGTTCGCTGCAGGTGCTGGGCGATTGCCCGCATCAAGTGCTTCACGGAGATGCGCACATGGGCAACCTCATGAACACCACCGTGGGCCTCTTATGGGCCGACTGGGAAGATACCTTTGCCGGGCCGGTGGAGTGGGACGTGGCCTCCATCATCTGGAATGCGAAACTCCTCGAGGAAGACCACGACACCGTGAATGGCATCCTCGCAGCCTATCGCGATGCCGGTGGGCGCATCGATGAGAATGTGCTCCACCAAAGTCTCATCGCCCGTGCGGCGGTGATGACGGCGTGGTATCCCGTGCTCTATCCCAACCCCAACGCGGAGCGGCAGCGCAAACTGCAGCTACGCATCGAGTGGCTGGAGAAGATGCGATAGGCAACAATCACCATCGCCACGCCAGAGTGGCGTGGTTAGAGCTTCGGCCTGAGCGTCTGCTGTTGCTGGATCTTGTTGTTCTGTTCCGGGGGCGTCCAGGAATCGCCATCTTTGGTATAGCCCAGCACGGTGCCGACTTTGGGGACCGATTGTTTGGTCTGGTCTGAACCATCAATCTTGTTGTCGCGATTGAGATCCTTCTCCTGGCGGTCGGCGGTGTCGATGACACCATCGCGATCCAGGTCACGGCTGCGGTCATCCAGGGAGTCCACGATGCCGTTGTGGTCCAGGTCCCGGCTCATGTCGGGCTTGGGCTGCTGGGGCGGAGGAGTGGTGGGTTTCGAGGTGCTGGCCATGACAGTAGGAGTGACAGGGTGAATAGGGTCTCTGTGGAAGGATTCGGCAGACCACCGGGAAAGTTACGCCCCTTCCGCTTTCCTGCGCTTACTTTTTCTCCACAGCCGGTGACAGGTTCGGCACCAGTTTCGGGTCGTATTTCGCTCCGGCTGAGACCTGAACGACGGTCATGCGCACCTTGGTGGGGAAGAATTTTTCGTGGTCCGGGCGCTTGTGGGCGTGGCCCTTGCCGCCGCTGTTGTCCTTGATGACGAGGTGCATCTCCTTGACGCCTTCGCTCCAGACGATGTCGCCATTCTGCCAGAACTGGGTCATGGGCACGTCCTTTTCATACACGCCCTTCTCCTTGTACACGTCCGTGTTGAAGCAGCCGTAGCCGTGATTTTGCCCCTTGTTGGGGATGTAGCACACGCTCCACGTGGTGGCCTCGCTGCCGGCAGGTTTCTCGATGACCTCCAGGCGCACGTGTGCAGTGCCATTGCGGTAGTCCACAGGAGCGGTCCAGTCCTTGGGACGCGCTTCATTCATCATCGGCCCGCGCACGTAGTAGTGGGAGGGACTGGGCTTGGCGTTGTCGGCCTGTTCCTTCGTGAAGGTGAAGGTCGTGTCGAAGAGCACGAACTGCTCGGCGCGGCAGAAGGAGGCGCAAACGACGAGGACAAAGAATGGAAGCAGGGCAGGGAGGAGCAGATTTCTTTTGTGCATGTCGTTGAGATCTGATTTAAAAAAAATGGTGCAGGTGACTCAGACTGTACTGGGCCATGGGTGCACATTCCAGACGATACTGCCAGGCAAGGCAACTGTGGAGTGGCCCAAACACTCCGGAATCACACGCATGAAAGGGACACCCACCAGGAGAAGACGGTTCGCGAAGTCCGTGGGGTTCCTCGCCGGGATCGCAATCCTTGGGGGCGCCGGATGGTGGTTCACCCGGAACCCGTACGACGCGCTGATAGGCACATGGAACTCAGCGAAGTCGGAGCAACTCTCCGGGTGGGCCGTGTCACTCGGGGATCCACATCAGCGCCTGCTGGCCATGGCGAGTGAAGATGGGACGCTCCAGGTCTTCCGCGAGGAATCCAGCGGCTGGCGGGAGATATGGAGGGATGCCTTTCCCAAGCGGACACGTGATTTCTTTGTGAATGTGCCCAGAGATGAATCCCGTCCCAAGAACTGGTGGGAGAAGGCACTCATCAAGGCGCGGCGCGTGTACGATCCCGAGTATCAGATGGACATGGCAGGCGCCGGAAACGTCGTCACCAGGAAGGCATTCAAGCCGAAGATGCTCTTTGCCGATCTCAATGGCGATGCCATCCTGGATCTCGTGGTTGCAGACGAGCGGCTGTGGCTGCTAGAGGGAACGGCGGAGGGCGGATTTTCACGCGTGTGGGAAAGCCCGGAGCGATTCTCATCGGACCGGAAGAATTTGGCCGCGCAGGATCTGGATGGCGATGGCAAGCCTGAAGTGATGCTCCTCAACTATCTAAGCGCACGCAAACCTCAACCAGAGTACGAGTGGAATTCCCTTCTGATCTACAGCATCAAGCCGGAATCGCAAAAGTGGCAGGTGCAACGCAAGACAGACATCCTGCTGACGGATTCGCACGGCTCGCACTCCACCTCTTCCCTCCTCGTTGGTGATTTTGATGGAGACAAGCAAATGGAAATCCTGGTGGCCAATGACAATGGTAGCGTATGGGTGCTGGAAATACGAGATGGCATGCTCACGCAGGTGGGCAATGCATGGCGGGTGCCTCAAGGCGGTGCGTGTAATCTGGGCAGTGGCGACTTGAATGGTGACGGCAGACCCGAGATGCTGGTGGGCACCAATGGGGGCAATATCTATGCGTGCGCCGTGAACACCGATGGGTCGATACGCGTGCTGGGCACAACCATGGCCGGACGGCTCGCCTACTGTGTCTGTGGTGTGGACGTGAATGGCGATGGCACGGAGGAGATGATGGCCGTGCGTGGCATGCGTGGCTACGCCGACATGAAAAAGGAAGATGTGATGGCCGAGCTGTGGACGCTGGATGAGAAGGCTGGCACCCTGGTACGTCGATGGGGCCAGCAGGTACCCGTGCAAGAGGATCCCATGGTCACGAACCTCGATGGTGGGCCACCCGAGGTGTTGATTCTTCACGGGAAGTACCGCCCGCGGGTTTTGAGACCCGAAGTTCCTGAGACAAAGTAGGACTGGCTTCGCGAAAGGATGCATGGAAACTCATGGAGCAAGCGCGACCGTTCTTCCGTTTCTGCGCCATGCATCTGTGCCTGCACTCCGCGCCTTGGCCCCTCCTGCTGGACGGTGCTGCCCGCAGCAAACAGGTGACAAGCACGAGCTACTACCGACTACGGCGTGGCCAGACGCTGGGTCACTTTTTGTGAGAGTGCCGCATTGTCCTTCAACTTCCGCTGGAACTGCCGGCGCAGCGTATCGAGCCGTCCGCGTTCGCCAGCGTTCTTGAGGTCCTCGGCGTGGTTTGCCAGGTCATTGAGCTGCGGAGTGAGTCCTGTCTCCTGTGCAGTGAGGGCTGCCTTGGAGGGCGTGGACTCGGCATAGCCGCCGAAGATGTTCTCAAGCTGGAGCAGCCACGCTTCCTTGCCGTCTTCTGAAAAAGCGCACCAGATCACCGAGCCATCTGGAGCGATGACTTCAAGTACGCGGCGATTGGCAATCACAGGCACCACCTTGTCCACGACCCAGGTCTCGCCATTCTTGGCACCGATTTCGAGTTCCCTGCCATTCCAGCGCAAGGTTCCGGGCTTGATCTTGCGCTCATCTGGGATGGATTCCCATGTCACGCCTTCGATGTCCCTGGGGAAGCTGGCGATGCGCTTGCCGGAGCCACCAGACGCCTTGAAGTTGATTTCGCCCGCCACCGTCGTCGGTGTCACATACTTGAGGTCATCGCTGAAGAAGTACCAGCCCGTATTGGCGCCCCGGAAGTTCAGCCGCAGTACACCGGCATCCACAAAGGCATGCTCGTAGGGACTACCCTGGCGACCGCCCGGCTTGATTTCAAACACGCTCTTCCCGTCGTACTTAAGATGCTTCAGCCCGGAGGTGCCCCGCAGGTTCCAGGTGATGTTCTCGATGCCCTTCGCAAACTTGGTGACTTCCGGATAAGCGTCTTGTGAAAGGGAGAGGCCGCAGAGAAGCAGATTCGCCAGCAGTAGCAGGGGAAGACGCGCGAACATATTAACCATCGTATCGATGCGTGCGGTCATTCGCAACCCGGAAACCGGATGCCTAGGGATTGACTGAGGTTCCCGTCAGGGAAGCGACCTGTGTGGCCACACTCTGGTCGTAGTCGCTGAGCGCGGCTTTGAGCTTTGCATCATCGGCCCCGTGTTGTTTCACCAGAGACTCAGCGTAGGCAAATGCGGATTTGAATTTCCCATCGCCATCCGCATCAACCCACACGGGATTGGTGGAGCCGATGACACGCGGCGCGAAGGTCTTGCTGCTCGGTTGGTAAGGACTCGGAATCTCCCAGTAAGGGGCGGTGACACCCGGGCCGGTGGCAATGACCACGAAATACACATCATGTTTTGGCTTGGGAATCGTCCACGTGACGCTCGCCTTCTCCCCCGGCTTGCCTTCATCGATAATCTTCTGTTCGCGGATGAGGATGCCATTGGCGTAAAGCTCCACACGGTCTGCCTTCGTCCAGGATGGGCCATAGACCCGGGCTGTCACGTTGATCGCACCCAAACTGGCGAACTGCTCTCCCACACCAAATTTGTCTCCTACGCTTATCTGGGCCAGCAATCCCATGCTCACGAGCAGTCGCCCTTGCTTGTAGCTCTGCCATGCTTTTTCCAGATTTATCTTCGAGGGGTCGGCATCCGGTACAGCGACGTAGGTCCTTCCCTGCCCCAGGATGAAACGGCTCACATCATGACTGTCGCTGGAGCCCACGGCGGCGATGCGATGGCCCCGGTTCAACAGTGCAAACCAGTCACGATAGAGCAGGTGAATGTCTGACTGCATGGCGCCAGAGGTGATGACTTCCATGGCATCGACCCCGCTCAGCGCTTGTGCATCCCGATGTTTGCCCGTCACCGGTGAGAACTGCAATCCACCAAATGGAACGAAACCGCTGTGCAGATCGCGCGGATGATTCAGCGTGATGACCTCCACACCGCCTCTGGCGCGCATGGCGGGGATGAGCGTGGACCAGTCGTCCTTGTTGTGATCCACTACAGGGGCATTGGGTGCGATGGGGAAGGCATTGAAGTGGCCGTGCTTCGTGGTGACCTCATTTCCCACCACGGACGTGAAGCGATCGCTGATGCCCATGCTCGTGGCGACGGGCGCGTAGTCCGTGTGGTGATTGTGATCCGTCGCAATGGCCAATTCAATGCCCTCACCTGCGATGGTGAGCATGCGCTCTTCCATCGTGGCGTCACCGTGCCCGCTATACGTGAGGGTGTGGATGTGGCTGTCTGCGGCAACCCAGCCCTCCGTGGGGACTTCGCGGGTGAGCTGGAGTTTCACCTCGGGGTTTTCACCGGCCTTCACGCGCAGCTTTGCCTCCGCCACGCTCCATTCGAAGCCGCGGCTCGAATAGAGGATGTACTCGCCGGGAGGCAGCGCGAGCTGGGTCTTTCCATGTTGCGTATAGACCACGCCGATGCGCACGGCGACCTCGTTCGCAGGTTGGGCCGCAAGGGCTGCCAGCGTGCCGTCCGCATGCGTGAGCGTGAGGCGGCAGGGAATGGCCTTGCCGGTACTCGCTTCGGTCACGGTGATGGGAAGGGTGGCTCCCCCGATAGCCTGGGCCTTTGGGATAGGCATAAGCCGCACGGGCCCGACTTCAATGTCATCAAGGTTCTGTGGCGCGGTGACCTCCAGCACATTCTCACCCTCTTTCAATGAACCCGGTGCAACAGCAAAGACCACATCCTGCGCAGGCTCTGCCGTGGTGAGGGCGCCGAGCTTCTTGCCATTCAGCAGCACCGGCCAGGTGAGCTTCACATTCTTCTGCCGGAGGATGAGCGTGTGCTCGATGGCGTTCGGTGTGGCGCTGAATTTCAGCGTCAGCGTTTCCCCATGCACCGGCATGTCCTTATACTCATCCCACTCATATTGGCCGGATTTACCGAGGTGCTGTGCCTTGGGTTCCAGGATGCGCACCTCCTGGGGCGACTCCGCAGCGAAGAACCATGCTGCCGCCATGACACCCAGGGCGGCGATGATGCGTGCAGCCTGCGGACGGGAGGATTTCAAATGGGAAGGAAGCGACATGTAGGGTCTTCCGCATACAGACCAACCGGCAAGCTCCTTTCAGATGTCCAGTCTCCAGCTTGTGAAGGCTTCGAATTGTCTGGTCGTTCGTGTCCGTTCGTTTTAGCCTTCGGAGCGGGTTCTCTTCTTCCGTCATGATGCTTTTCCCCAGCAAGTTCACACTGTCTGCTGTGTGGTTGTTCATCGTCACACTCGCGGTGCATGCGGACGTGTACGTGAGCCCGCAGGGAGGCGGCGCGAAAGACGGCTCCTCCAAGGAGCATGCAGCCTCTGCGGCTAATGATGGACTGCAAAAGGCCTGGGACACCCTGTCGGCTGACGACACGCTCTGGCTCCTGCCGGGTGAATACAAGGAAGTGAGTCTGGATATCGCCGCGCGCTCCGATGACAAGGCGCGAACCCTGGCGGGTGTGGTCGAAGGCGGGAAGCGTGTGGTCTTTGTGGGAGACTTTGACAAGGCCCGGCCTGAGAAGACTGGGGGGCACATCATCACGGTGATGGAGGGGGCTTCACATTGGACGCTGAAGGACCTCGACTTCCGCCAGGTGAATACCGCCGTCCATCTGTTGGGTCGTAACACGGAGGGCGTCATCTCCGGAGTGCGCGTGTACGGCGCACGCGAGGGCATCCGCTCGGAAGGCAAGGGGCGCGGCAGCAAGGAGAACGCGAAGACGAATGGAGTGACGCAAAACATCACCGTACGTGATTGTGTGTTTAAGCATTTTACCAAGCGCGGCTTGCGATTGCTGCCGGGACACAAGGACATCACGATAGAGCGCTGCAGCGCCGATGCGGGTGGCAAGGCCTGGGCCACGGAGCCCTTTCAGATGGGCTTTGCCGTGGAGCAGGATTGTGATGAAATCAATTTCACCGACTGCGAAGCGCGCGGCAGCTACAACGACGCGGGCGATAAGTATTGGAACGGCGATGGCTTCTGCGTGGAGATGGCAGGCACGGTGCGCTGGACACGGTGCCGTGCGTTCGACAACACGGATGGTGGCTGGGACACGAAGGCCAAGCTGTCGGTGTTCGTGGATTGCATCGCCCTGCGCAACAAGCGGAACATCCGCGTATGGGGCGCGGCAACGCTGGAGAATTGCCTCGCCGCGTATGCGCAGTATCCGAAGAGCGCTGATGGCGCGTGTGTATGGAGCAAGGGAGAAGTGCAGATGAAGAACTGCACACTGGTGGGCTCATGTCCCGTGGAGGCTGAGGACGGTGGGCGTGTGATGTTGAAGAGCTGTTATGTCGTGACCTTGCCGAAGGCGGACGGCGAGCGAGATGCGTTTCCGTCGGAAGGGGTGAGCGTGTCTGACAGTGAAGTGGTGCCGAGTGATGCGGAAGGTTTGAAGAACCTTTTCGTGAATCCGGAGAAGGGGTTTGAGAATGGAGAGGGATTCAATCGGAAAGCAGGTGAAAGTGCGGTGGGATACAAGCACGAGAGAAAGTAGCCGGATACGGATGAGCGCGCTCCCGAAGCTACTTTCTACTGAGCCTTCCCCTCACCCCCACAGACCCTTCAGCCGGTCTTTCTCCGGCACCACGAGTGGATACTGCTTGCTCATGGCGTGCGTGGCGATGCCGGCATACTCGCGCAAGGCGATGTGAATATGCTCGGGGCGCACGCGGATGCCCTTCTCCTTTTCTTTCTCCAGCGCCAGCGTGGCAGGATTCAGAGGTGCGGCGAACTGCTTCTCATCGGTCGCGCCGACGACGCGGTTGCCCTTGATGCCGGGTCCCATGAACATGATGGAGCCGATGGACCAGTGGTCCTTGCCATTGCCCTTGTTGTAGGTGGGCGTGCGGCCCATCTCACTCTGGATGATGACGACAATCTTCTCGCGGATCTTCAGATCCTCCGCGCGGCGCATGAGATAGGCGATGCCAGCCAGGAATTCCGGAATCAACTTCATCTGATCCGGGTCATTGTTCGCATGGCTGTCGAACTGGCCGATGGTGAGATTTGCGGAGACACACACGCCGGCCTTGAAGGAAGCCAGCGCGATTTCCGCCTGTTGCGAGAGTCGCTCCTTGGGAATGCTCGCAGGGATGTACGGAGTCACGCGCTCGAGTGCTTTCGAGTTGAGTTGTGCGGCGTAGAGCATGCTTTCGGCGCGTTCCACGCGGGGCAGCAGTTCCTTTGAGATGCGCGCATCGGTATGCTCCTTCAGCGTGCGCTCGATGCGGTCCATCACGAAGTCATCGTGATAGGGTTTCTTCGCATTGCCCTCGATGCCGTCGGCATTCGCCACACGCTGCAGCGAGGGCAGATACGGGATGCGCGACATGGCGACGAGGTTTCCCGTGTTTGAGTAATTGCCGAACGTGAGATACGCGAGTGGGCAGTGAGGTCCGCGTGATGCAGCGATGAGTGCGGCGAACGTGGGATAAGCGAGACTGTCGAGATGCCCCGTGGCCATGTAGCGCGCGCCGGGTGAGTGATTGTTCACCGAGTAGTCGAGCCCATTGAGCACCAGCAGCTCACTGCCGAACTCCTTGTAGAAGTCCTCGTTGCTCATGCCGGACCCTTCCTTCATCTGCTTGGCCGTGGGTGCATACTTGTGCGCTCCCTGCGTGAGGATGTCTCCGTCCTTGTAGAAGCGGTTGATCTCATTGATGCCCTTCGGGTCCATGAGATAGGTGGTGTCCCATCCACCGGAGGCATTGAAGACCACGTAGTACGGTCCCTCGTAGGCAGCGAGATCCTTCTCCGCCGCACGTGCGAGCCGCGGAAAGGTGATGGGCGCTGCCACGCCGAGTCCGGCAAGGCCGCAGAGTTTCAGGAAGTCGCGTCTCATGGCAGTGGCATTACTCGTATAGGAAGTCGGACTGACGCAGCAGGTAGGTCACCACCCCGCGCCAGGCGCGCACGGTGTAGTCCGGGTCTTTGGTACGCGCTTCGCCCTCAGCACGGCAGGAGTAGTTCTCCAGCGGTTCCAGTCCCTTGCGCGCCTTCGCATCGCTGACGATGCCTGCGAACAAATCAAAGGTGCGCGTCACCTCTGCGCTGTCGAGAGCATCAAAACGTCCCAGCACCACTTCATGCAGGTGCACGATGGCCTCGCGGATCTGCTTGTCCTTCTCCGCGGATTCGCCGGGCAGCACATCGGGTTCCATCTTTGGAAAGAGGCGACGCTGATCCGCGGGTTTGGAGAAGTCCAAGGCGACGTTCTTGCACGCGATGTCGTTCGACATGGTACGCTGAATCGCGCCCATGGCTCCACTGGGATCCACGGCGCGCTCGGTGACTTCCTTCGAATCGATGCCGCCGTAGAGGATGGAGTACTGCTTGTCCATCAGCCTGCCCCAGCTCTTGCCAAAGATGGCGGCAACCTTCCGCTCCACCTGCTCCGGCGTGAGCATGCGCGCGAGGCCGATGTCGGCGAGTTCCGTCTCACGCATTGGATTGGCGGTGCTGGTCGCAATACCATCTGCGCGGTAGAAAGGAGACACGGCCCAGGCTTTGAATGCGGTCTTGAGATTGAAGTTTGCCTTCACGAACACATCCACGATTTCCTCCACCTCCTGTCGCTGGGCGCGGTAGGCACGCATCTTCGCTTCATATAGGGGGTCATCGAGCACCTTCGGAGGCAATAGCACTTTGCGACCCGTGAGGGTGCGATAGACATGCTCGACCATCGTGGTGGCAAAGCGTGGATCCTTCACCGTGTGCTCGCCCAGCCACTGCAAGGCGCGCCAGCGTTGATCCACCGGCATGTCCTCACCCTCGAACCCTGCAGGAAAGATATCCTTGAACCACCCATCCTTGCGCGGGCCGAATACCCCTTCGAAGCTGTAGTAGTCCTGGAAGAGGCCGGCCACGGGGTCGATGGTCCTATGGCACACCACGCACTCAGAGGCCTGCATGGTGGGGATTTCATACTTCGCGGTGACCGCGGCGGCATCGGCCACGCGTGCGGCGAGTTCCAGCACATCGATACCGAGGAAGTGCTCATAATACATGCGCGCACGCAGGCGGTTGCGGTTCGTCTCCGTGGTGGGATAGCGACGCAGGTACTGGAAGATGCTCAGCATGCCAGCGTGCGGATAATAGCCTGTCTCGGACTGCTGATGGTCGCGACCCGTGCGGTTCTTCAGCGCATGCAGCCGCACCGGGATGTATTCATACGGGTCTTCGACGTTCTTGAACTTGTCCTTCAGTTCTTCAAACATGCCGTACCCGCGCGAGGTATAGGGTGACATCATGATGTAGTCCGCCGTGACAATCTCAGTGAAGGGATGATCGTGGCGCACGATGTACTTCACCAACTCCAGCGGTTCGCGTATCAGGGCTTCGCGATAATCATCCGCCAGCTTGTAGCGCGCCTTCGTCTGCGCCTTCTCATCGCCCACCTTGGTGAGGTCGAACTTCTGCGTCCAGTGGCGTGTGGTGCTGAAGTGATCATATGACAGCGCGCTCTCCGCGCCATTGTCATAACCACGCACGAGGAAGATGTCATTGAAGGCCTCCGCGAGCCGGTCGTAGAAGGCATCCTCCTTCATCACCGCATCCAGGATGGGGGCGATTGCCTTCAGCCCCTCCTTCTCGACGGCGGCCATCTCTTGTGGTGTAGGCAGACGCGCAGCCAGCGAGAGCGTGAGACGGCGCAGCAGCTTGCGATTGTCCACCATCACGATGCCATCGAAGAAGGGCGGGTCATTCGCGGCGGTGATGGCTGGCTTCGGCAGAGGTTTGCCCTCATGCGCGGCTTCCGTGGAGCGTACGAACTGCTCCAGTACGAGGTAGCGTGGCGAGCCGGGTTTCAACACATCATCGCCACCGTGATCCAGCTTGCCGAGGGCTTTTAGCAGGAGGCGGGAATCATTGAGCTTCGTTTGGGCCTTGTCCGCATCCTTCCCTTCGCCTTCACGCGAGAGCGCCATGCTGCGGAAGGCGGCCCAGTTGTGCTGGGAGGAAACGAGTCGTTCGTCTGAGGTATCACGCGTGGGATCCTGCAGGATGAACTTGCTGTCCTCTGCATCGCCACCCGCCTTGTGGCATTTCAGACAGGATTGCGCACCCACCTTGGCCCAGACCTCGTTCAGGAAATACGGATCCATACCCACACACGCAGGGTCGCGGTGTTCGGCGGGATCTTCAGCTGCCGTGGTGATGTTCAAGCCTGCGAATGTGATCAGCACTGGCAGCGCTTGCGCGAAGCAAAAGAGTCGTCGCACGGAGCAGATGCAAGGCGAGTGCATGGGAAAGCGAAGATGGCTGGCAAGATGCACGGCGCGGTGAGAATGCGACGTGGCACTTGGGCAGGATTCTGTTTAACGTGCCTCCTACGCGCAACATCAGGCCGTCCTTTCCCGGGATTGCGAGGTGCGCACTTAGTCCATGGAGAGGCAGCCTGCGGATCCAGCTCCGTTCGTCGACCTTTACTTCGGCGTGGTCGCTTTCTTGCGTCGCTCGTCCACCCGTCTTTCAAACTCCAGCCTGGTCATGGCTTCGACCTTGAAGTTCCGCAGGCGGATGTTGCAAGGAACCTCACAGTTCACTCCCAACATGATTTGGTCATACTGTTTGGTGGCTTTGGCGAGGTAACTTGTTCTCAGACCGGACCACTTGGCTGAAGAAGAAATCATATTGGTGCCACCATAGGCTCTGCCAGCGATGTCTTTGCCGTCCAGAGCATAGAGGACCAGCGCAATCCCCCCACCATTCAACTCCGTCGCCATGCCCTCCGCGGTGAAGATAATGATGTAGTTCTCCGGCAAAGCCTCGACCTTGCACCGACCAAGAATCACCGTGCCGGCCTTGTCCATCTTCACATCGACCACGCCTTCGTTTGAGACGGAAATCTCACTGCCCACCGGTGGGAGGGGTTCAATGAGGATATCGGCTCCCGATAAGTCCTGCGCGCATGCAAGAATGCCAAGGAAGAGGAGAGCAAATGACTTCATGTCGGTGGAGGTGGATTAGAGATTCACGCTATCATGAGCAAAACGGCACTCTTGTCACGACCTGCATGGACGAGGATGGTGGAAAGATATTCAATGCCACTGTGGGCATACGGAACGCCAATGCCTCACGCATGGAAGCGCCGACGAGCCCTACAAAGTAGTTTTCGGCTTCAGCCGAATTGAAACGTCCCCTGAGTTCGGCTGAAGCCGAAGCCACCTTCCAAAGGCCGCTTCGCGTGAACGAAGCGGCGTTCTCAACACTCCAGGCGCCTACAAAAACCGCGTCTTCAGATGCTTCAGATACGGCGCGGTGCTGGTGGTCTTCCCGGTGGCGTGCTCCATGAGCTGGGCGGGAGAGAGCGTGGAGCCGGGAGCGTGCACATTCTCACGCAGCCAGCCGAGCAGCGGGGCGTACTCGCCCTTGTCCGCGCCTTTGCGAATCGACGCTTTCTTGATCGCCGCGCTGAAGAGCTGCGCAGCATTCAGATTGCCCAAGGTGTAGGTGGGGAAGTAACCAAAGCCACCCATGGACCAGTGGATGTCCTGCAAGCAGCCGCGACGATCATCTGGAGGTGTGCGACCAAACGATTTCTCGAACTCGGCATTCCAGGCGTCGGGCAGCTCAGAGACCTTCAGCGCACCGCTGAAGAGACGACGCTCTAAGGCGAAGCGCAGCATGATGTGCAGGTCATAGGTGGCCTCGTCGGCCTCCACGCGGATGAAGGAGAACTCGGCGCGGTTCACGCCGAGGAGGAATTGATCCAGCGTCAGCTTCTTCAAATGCGGAAAGAGCGAGGTGGCACGCGGATACCACTTCTCCCAGAAGGCGCGCGAGCGGCCCACATGATTTTCCCACAGGCGCGACTGCGATTCGTGGATGCCGAGCGAGACGGCGGCGCCGGAGGGCAGGCCCCATTCCTTCTCCTGCAGGCCCTGCTCATATAGGCCGTGACCCGCCTCATGCATCACACCGAAGAGGGAGGAGAGGAAATCGCGCTCATCATAACGCGTGGTCAGGCGCACATCGCCGGGACCGAAGCCGGAGCAAAAGGGATGCGCCGTGGTATCGATGCGGCCCGCTTCAAAATCGAAGCCGAGTGACTCCGCCACCTCGCGGTTCAGCGTCTGCTGCTTCTCCACGGGGCAGTTCCCCAGCATGGCTTTCTCGGGGGGAGCTTCGGCCTTGGACTTGGCCACGGCCTCCTGCGCAATCTTCGCCACGTGCGGGCGCAGCGCGGTGAAGAGCTTGTCGATTTCCTCCGCCGTGCAGTCGCGCTCGTGCTGGTCCAGCAGCGCATCATACGGCTCGTTCTTGCCACCCCAGCGCTCCGCGATTTCCTGCGAAAGGCCGACGAGCTTTTCCAGGTGCGGGGCGAATCCGGCGAAGTTCGACTCGCTGCGTGCCTTGGCCCAGGCGGCCTGGCCGAGCGAGATGGCCTTGCTGTTCTCCTCCACGAGTTTCTTGGAGAGCTTCGTGGCGCGGTCAAACTCGCGGCGCCACTGGGTGACATTCGACTTGGCCACCGAGGTCTCCGCAGCGCGTTTCGTTTCCACTTCCGCTTGCTCCAGCAGCTTGCCGAAGCGTTTTGAGGTCAGCCGCTCATGCGCCTCACCACTGAGGTGGGCCAGGATGCGCGAGCGGTGCTCGATGCCCTTGGGAGGCATGAAGGTCTCCTGGTCCCAGCCGAGCACCGCCGAAGCGCTCTGGAGGAGATTGATGTCACGCGCGGCCTGGCAAAGCTGATCGTAGGAGGAGGTGGAGAGGGGCATGGGAAATGAATGGTGCGGTGATTCGCGCGCGGATGCAAGAGAAGAGGATGCGCGTTCCTTGTGGAGATCTACGCGTGAGGAATCGCACGGGAAGCGAAACGTCGCGTGACTTTGCGCGCCCGCCCGCCCGACTGCACGAACCTTCATTCCGCCTTGCCCGCCGATTGTCGGCTGGACAAAATGGTCCTCTTCCGGCCATAATGGGGAAACCCTATATCGCTATGACCATCGGCAAAATCCTCGTATGGCTCATTGTTGGAACGCTCGCAGGCACCCTGGCCGGGCGGCTCGTGACCTTCAGCAAGAAAGGCCTCGGCTTCTGGACACATGTGGGCCTCGGCATGCTGGGAGCCCTGGTGGGAGGCCTTCTTTTTGGGGCGCTCCGCATCGATCTGGGGCTCGGTGAGATCAAGGTGACGGGAGAGGATCTCGTGGCAGCGTTCGTCGGTTCTCTCGTGTGCCTCGGGGTATGGTCGCTGATTCGCAAGTACCTCGCCAAGAGAGAGGCCGACGCCGCCAATCCGAGTGAGAGCGGCGGCGGCTGGAAGTGATGTTGACTTCCGAGTTCTGATTTTCCGTTGCGCCATCGTGGAAGGATCCCGCGATGGCGAAATCGTGATCGTGTGGGAAAACTTTCTCACAGGAGTGTAACCTCGGAACAGATGCTCCGAATGGTACTCATGTGCCATTTAATCCCCCCGGCTCAGGTGCTCCCATGACCTGAGAAACGGAGTTCATGTGAATTCCAAATGCATCTTTTATGGCTGGTTCCTCAAAAGACCCCACGTCCGGCGATACGGAGCGTGCGAAGCTCCAGGCTGAGGCGGACAAACTTGCCCGTGAAAACGAAACGATGAGCGCCCGGCTCAAGGCGGTGGAGGCAAAGATGGGCCGCATCACGAAGCGCCCCACACTCGGTGACAAGCTCAAAGCAGCACTGCTCTCCGGGAAGAACGATCCGCTGACCAAGCTCGCCACGGAGCGGGATCAGCTCATGCAGGCCCTTGGCGAAAACCGGAAACAACAGGAAGTAGTTGCTGGCAGGCTGGCTCCCCAGCCGAAGGTGACATTTGCAGAAGAGGTACAGACGTTGGGCCCGAAGAACACGGTGCCAAGTCAGATGGAGCCTCCCAAGCCGATCGATGGACTCTCCCGCAGAGACAGCCTCTCGGGCGAAGACCAGGAGAAGCCGAAGATTTCCCAGGCCTACGAGGAGATCGAGCTGCGCTCCTCCGCTCCCAGTCTTTCACAGACCGGGGATCCCTTGCGGCAGGATGTGTCGGATGGATACAAGCCGGAATCGCGCACGCGCCGTTTCACCCCTTCGCAACAGCAGGATGAGAGCCCCCTGCGACAGGATGTGTCCAGGGGGTATCTCCCGGACGAGCAATTGCAGTCGGAAGGCAACGATGAGGTGAACATGAGTTCCGGGACCACCACCATTTCCCGTGAGGAGAATACCCTGAACTCACCATCCAGGGTCTCGAAGGGTTATGTCGATGTCGAACAGCCATCCGGTTCAACCACTGTCACGCAGAAGGAGAATCCACTGCGCTCCGAAAGCCGGACGGGCTATATCGATGGCAACGACACGGACACCGACACGCCCACGGTTCGGGGGGACTCTCTTGAGCCTGTCCACGTGGATACCTACGCGGCGACCAATGAGAACTCCAAGAACGCGGACCTCGAGCAGTATATCACTCCGACCGAGGCGCAGAAGTCCTATGCCGAGGTGGAGCTTGGCTCCTCAAAGCAGGAGGTGGATGATCTGAGCGGTGAACCAAGTCTTGGAGTAAAAGGTCCCAAGCTCAAGGGTGACCCAAACTTCAAAATGAAGTCCCTCGAAAAGGAGTTTGCCGAAGGGGAGAAAAACGCGCGCTCCACCAAGGTGAAAGTCGGCGGCCAGGAAGTTACGGTGCAGGAAAAGGAGTGGCTCTTCAACATGGCCAACAAACAGAAGCGCGAGAAGGGAGAGCTTGAGTTCACCCGGGAGGAGTGGGATCTGGACTGGGCACGCAAGCAGGCCACCACGCAGTACTTTAATGACGAGCAGCGCTCCTCCCACGAGGTGCATGTGAAGCATGGCAAGCTGCGGCAGGGCTCAGGCACGGAAAGGATGAAGCAAGGTGACCACATTTTTGTGATGGATGGCAAAGGCCAGATCTACACGGCGAAGGACACCGAATTGACCAGTCAGATGGACCATCGTGGGAGGAAGGCGCACGTGCACCATTCCAGCTTCACCGCTGGCGAGGATGTCGCCGGCGCGGGAGAGTTGCAGATTGGCAATGACGGCACGCTCAAAGGCGTCTCTGACCGCAGCGGTCACTACAAGCCCCGTGAAGAGCAGACCAAGCAGACACTGGAGGCCATCGAGAATCAGGGCGTCTCACTCGACAACGTGAAGTTCACCATGGACCGCGGTGAGAAAAGGATTGGGGGCATGGCGAAGGAGTTCCTCCAGGGTCAGGTGACACCGGAGGAACAGCAGCACCGCCAGGAGCTGATCGACTCCGGCAAGAGCGTGAGCGACCTCAGTGGGACGATGGAGAAGACCTTCAAGGACCGCCACAACGTGGTGGATCAGATCAAGAAGGAAGGAACATCTGTGCGCGACTCTCTGCGCAAGACTGGCCACTTGGATAAGATTGAAAAAGCCCAGCAGGAGGGCATGGGGAAGGTGGTCGATGCACCTCCGAAGAAGGGTGTGGGCGGAGTGGGGTAGTCAGGTTCGCCGACAGGCGTATTCCCGTGCCGTCTGTTGACGACGGGAAGCGCGTGGCGAACATGGCGCCATGCTCCGCTCCTTCCTTCTCCAACTGTCTCTTCTCGCCCTGGTGCTCCTGGCGCCGTCATTGCAGGCCCAGCATCCCTTCCTTTGCTGCGACTACAACGGAGGCAAGGTTTGCATTGTCTCCAAAGACGGTCAGATCGAATGGCAGTATGACTGCAAGAATCCGCAGGACTGCTGGAAGCTGCCGAATGGGAACATCCTCTTCTGCTTCGTGAGCGGCGCGCTGGAACTCACCCCGGAGAAGAAAGTGGTGTGGGAGTACAAGGCACCCGCCAAGGTGGAGGTGCATGGCTGCCAGCCGCTGCCGGATGGAAATGTGATGATCGTGGAATGTGGCTCCAGCCGCATCATCGAAGTGGATCACGCGGGAAAGATTGCCAAGGAGATCGCCCTGGTGACGAAGCCGGAGGTGAAGTTGCACAACCAGTTCCGCGGCACCCGCAAGCTGGCGAACGGCCACTACATCGTGTGCTTCAAGGGCGAAGGAAAGATCGTGGAACTGGATGGCGATGGCAAAGTGCTGCGCAGCATCGCCGTCCCCGGAGACCCGCATGGCGCCTATGCACTTCCGGATGGCCACCTTCTTGTGACCTGTGGCGATGCGCATAAGGTCATTGAGCTCGATGCCTCAGACAAAGTCGTGTGGGAACTCAATGAGAATGACGTCCCCGGGAACACCCTGCGCCTCATGGCTGGCTGCCAGCGCCTACCAAATGGCAACACCATCTTCTGCAACTACCTCGGGCACGGACACATTGGTGAGCAGCCTGTGTTCTTCGAGATCACGAAGGACAAGAAGCTCGTGTGGGAGTTCCGCGACGACGCGAAGTTCAAGACGGTGAATCAGATCATGGCGCTGGATGTGCCGGGAGATGTGACGAAGGGCGAGGTGGTGCGGTGATTGGTGGTGGCATGGCCAGGGAGTTTCTCCAGGTTCAGGTGACGCCGGAGGAGCAGTAGCACCGCTAGGAGCGGATCGACTCCGGCAAACACGTGAGCGACCTCAGCGGGGCGATGGAGAAGACCTTCAAGGACCGGCACAATGTGGTGGATCAGATCAAGAAGGAAGGAACGTCCGTGCGCGACTCTCTACGCAAGACGGGCCACCTGGATAAGATCGAGAAAGCCCAACAGCAGGGCATGGGAAATGTGATCGATACACCTCTGAAAAAGGGTGTGGGCGGGGTTCGGTAGGGCGTCGGTTGCTAGATAGAAGGTCAAAGTCCAATAAAAGGAGAGCTATCAATTGGTGGGATCAAGCGCACTCTTCAGCACTGTGAATATCCTCTCCCTATCAGCTGCAGATAGTATGGTTTTAGCCCATTCATGAGCAATAATTTCCCAAACACTCGCGGCGCTCTTTAGAACGCGATCACCTACAAGCGTAGTCCAGTTGTGATGATCCGGCTCTCTCATGGCATCTTCTAGATACCCATAAAGGGACCCCGCCCCGATTCCAAACCGTTCGGTTAGATTGGGCCAGTTTTGACTCCGAAGTCCAGCGAATACTGTGGGCTCAGGAGCTTCATCGCCCGGTAGAACAAAGCACCCCTGTACGACTTCCGAATCGCCGTCCAGGCAAGAAACTGAGCGATATGGGAGTCGTCTTTCGTCCCCGAGCCTCCCAAGCATTTGAACGACGTTTGCAGGACCTACGGGGGTGATTGCGATCCTTCCCAAGACGTCTGCTCCACTTTGATGACTAGCCAAAATCTCCCTGAGAAACACACCGGACTCATCATCTTCCACAAAGACGACTAGCTCGGGGTGGGCGTTATCATCTATACGGCTCATTGCGAATTCCGAACTCACACCGTAAATTACGTTTATACCTTGAGGACCTGGCAGGAGCATCACTCTGGCTTCTTGCGGGAGTTCTTCTAACACAAAAGGGCTGTGCGTACTAAGTATCACTTGGATGCGTTTTTGCCTACACAACCAAAGAAGAAATCGAACAAGCCTTCTTTGTGCGCGTGGGTGCAGTGAAGCCTCAATCTCGTCAATTACCAACATTGAGTAGTTTGGCAACGACTGGAGCGCCCGAAATAGATCTAGGGTGGCATCCTCGCCTGCGCCTTGATGGAACTGCGAAATTTCACCAAATTCCCTCCGAACGACGCCGACGAGTTTCTTCTGATCGATGTCCGAAACAGCGAACCGCGCTTGCCTATAGTCCCTCCCAAGAACGTGCGAGAAACGCTCGGTAAAAGCAGGGTCAAGGTCTTCCGTTGAAACCTCGGCGGCGGCCTGTTTTGCAATTTTGGCGTACCCTGCTGATGCATCGAGCGGAAGGGTCCGCGAAATATCAAAGAGGAAAACATTTCGAGTATATCTTTTCTCGGGAAAGCTCCATCTTACTGCTGGCTTTGAAATGCGAAAAGTCTTGACCTCGTTCCCGAGTTTGATTCGATATTGAAGAGCTACATTCTCAACCTTGTCCCAGTGTGTCACAGGGAAGAAGGTTGATGGATAGTATGTGTTCTTTTTCTCTGGTTGTTCGTACGCAGAGGCTGCGGCCTTCAGCACGGTGCTCTTTCCGGTCCCGTTTTCGCCAATCACAGCACAAATTGGGAATTGGAACTGAATTGCTTGTTTAGACCAGCCCCGCAAACCATCGATCTCAACTGATTCGAGAAACTGAGGCCACTGGGCGGCGAGAAACTGTTGCCGAATCTTATTAATCTCAGACAGATCCATGATTCATTCTGGTATGCTTTCCACGCGACCACAACTTTTTACCACCTTAGAGTAAAAGAATGTAATTTGTGCGCATTAATTGACGAATTAACTGCGCAGGCGATAATCATTTCAAGCCGAAACATGCCTACGATAGATCCCTCAGTACAATTCTTTCGGGACGACTTTCCGAAGACTCTGTTTCCACTCAAAACAAATCTGTGGCTGGTGGAAAACGGCTCCGACGAAATCCTGAAGTACATCTATCAAGAGATCAAGGCGGACGAGTCCGAGGCAGCTGGAGATTTTCAGCAGCAGGAAAAGGTGTTTGCTGCGAAGCATGGCCATCACCTACGTCGGACACACAAGCTGGACCCTGTAGCGGAGTTCTTTCTCTATGAAATAGTGTATAGACACCGGAGCAAGTTCAGGAAAGATGTTCTCTCAAACAGAATGAACTTCGGGTACCGATTCGAGTCGGGCAATCCTATTCCATCGGCAGAGAGCTATAAGGCTTATCGGGTTTGGACTGCAACAAATCACCACGCTTACAAATATAGCTGCACTTTTGACATCTCGACCTACTTCAACTCGGTTTACCATCATGATATTGCGGGTTGGTTTGCACAAATGGCAGATCAAGAGTCGGATTTTCAGATTTTCGGGAAATTTTTTCGACAAATTAACGGAGGAAGGTCTGTTGATTGCCTGCCGCATGGCTTGTATCCGGCAAAAATGATTGGCGGCCACTTTTTAAAATTCGTCGACAATTTCCCTGGTATCGAGAGTCCAATGCTGCTCAGGTTCATGGACGATTTTGTGCTGTTCTCAAATGACCTCAATCAACTCCAGAGAGATTTCATCCTCATACAGCAGCTCCTGGGACAAAAAGGTTTGTCAGTCAATCCGTCGAAAACCGTTTTCCGGCAGAGGCCTGAGCAGTCGTTGGAAGAAAAAATCGATTCTGTACGCGAAGGACTACTGAGGAAGAGACAACTTGCCTTTAGAAGCCTCTATTGGGATGAAGACGAGGATGAAGAGGAACAGTCAGATTTTTTAAATCCCGGTGAGGAGAGCTATCTGTTAAATCTTCTAGATTCTCCGAAGCTAGAGGAAGAGGACGCAGATCTGGTTTTGGCCTACCTAAGCAATAAGGCAGAAAATCTGCTTGAGCACATAAGTAAGATCCTTTGGAGCTTTCCCTACCTTTCAAAGAATGTCTTCCTTTTCTCAAAGTTCATCAACGACAAGTCTGGGCTGCTGAATGCGGTGCAGGACTTTTTAGGCCAAAGCGAAGTTGTTTCCGATTATTCGCTGTTCTGGGCAACTTGTATCCTGGAGGACTATCTTCTTGGCACAAAGGGATCCGAGGCGCTTGTAGCAACGCTAATGGAGCATCCCAAGGCCTCAAAGGTTTCAAAAGCAAAGCTTCTAGAGATTCCAGACCCGCGTTTTGGTCTTCGTGAGTACAGGGAACAAATTCTTCGGAATGGAGGCTCAGATTGGTTGAGTTGGAGCTCAGCTGTGGGAGCTCGCACGGAGAAAAAAGCCGCAAGAAATCAACTGATAAAATATTTCGCAAAGAGCAGCAGGATTAATGCATTAATCGCGGAGATTGTTCACAAAAGCTGAACGCCGATAGCGGTTTCTCATCCCAATATCTCCCGCACCACCCGCCCCTCATCCGCGGGCCCGATGAGCCGCTGGTTGAGGCCTTGGTAGCGGTAGCTCAGGCGCTTCGCGTCGAAGCCGAGTTGGTGGAGGATGGTGGTCTGAAGATCGCGGATGGTGACTTTGCCTTCGACGACGTCATAGCCGAGTTCATCGGTGGCGCCGTGAACCACGCCGCCTTTCACGCCACCGCCGGCCATCCACATGCCGAAGCAGTTGGGGTGGTGGTCGCGGCCGAGGAACTTGCTGCCGCCGCGGGCTTCATTCATGGGTGTGCGGCCGAACTCGCCGCCCCACACCACGAGCGTGCTTTCCAGCATGCCGCGCTGCTTGAGATCCTTCACGAGGGCAGCGCAGGCCTGGTCGACGTCTCTGCACTTCTCGGGGAATTTGTTCACGAGGTCATCGCCTTTGCCGGTGCCGTGAATATCCCAGCCCCAGTCGAAGAGCTGGATGTAGCGCACGCCATTCTCGACGAGACGACGGGCGAGGAGGCAGTTGTTGGCGAAGGAGCCTTCACCCGGCTTCGCGCCGTACATGTCGAGGATGTGCTTGGGCTCGCGCGTGATATCGAACGCCTCCGGCACGGCCGCCTGCATGCGGTAGGCCAGCTCGTACTGCGCGATGCGTGTGACCGTTTCCGGGTCGCCGTATTCTTTGGCTTCGATCTGGTTGAGCTTTGCGAGGGCATCCAGCGTACGGCGGCGTGAGTCGCGGCTCATGCCTTCGGGATTGCTGGAGAAGAGGATGGGCTCGCCCGTGGTGCGGCACTGCACACCTTGATACACGCTGGGGAGGAAGCCGCTGCTCCACAGGCTCTTCCCGCCCGTGGGATCCGTACCACCGCTCAGCAGCACCACGAAGCCCGGCAGGTCGGAGTTCTCGCTGCCGAGACCATAGGTGGCCCAGGAACCGATGGCTGCGCTGCCGGCACGCATGTTTCCTGTGTGCACAAACAGTTCCGCCGGCGCGTGGTTGAATTGATCCGTGGTCATGGAACGGATGACCGCCACCTCGTCCACAATCTGCATGAAGTTCGGCATCAGCTCGCATACGGACAGGCCGTTACCGCCTGCTTGCTCGAACTTGTGCGGATGGCCCAGCATCTTCGGCAGGCCCTTGATGAAGGCGAAGCGCTTGCCCTTGATGAGCGACTCCGGACAGTCCTGCATGTTCAGCTCATTGAGCTTCGGCTTGTAGTCGAAGAGGTCGAGTGTCGGCGGTGCGCCGCTCATGTGCAGGTAGATCACCGCGCGCGCCTTGGCGGGCATCGGCGGTTCTTTGATCGCAAGGGGATTCGCGCCACCCGCAGGAAGCGCGGAGGCCTGTGCGCCGTGATGCAGCAGGCTCTGCAAGGCAATCGCGCCCAATCCCACGCCACCGCGCGTGAGGAACGTGCGGCGTGTCTGCGCCTGCAGGCGTTGAAGTTCGAGGTGAGCGTTCATGAAGATAAGGTCAGCCTTTGGTGAGCACACCATCGAGGTTCAGCAGCACGTTCGCCACGGCGGTCCAGGCGGCGGCTTCGGCGGGCGGGGTGTTCGGAGCGAAGCCTTTCTCAGCGGGCAGGGTGGTGCTGGTGGAGAGCTTCTTCGCGTCCTCGGCATTCGCCTGGTAGTTCGCGAGTTCCTGCTGGTAGAGCTGCACCAGGGTGGCGACTTGCTCTGCGGTTACCGGACGTGCGAGGCACAGCTCCATGCCGAACTCCACACGTTCCTCTACCGTCGCGCCGCCTTCACGCAGGATGCGTGCGCCGAGTGCCTGGGCCATTTCCACATAAGCGGGATCGTTCAACGTCACGAAGGCCTGCAGGGGTGTGTTCGTAGGCAGGCGGCGCATGGTGGAGTTCTCACGGCTCGGGGCATCGAAGGTGGCCATGCTGGGATAGGGCACAGTGCGGCGCCAGAAGGTGTAGAGGCCGCGGCGATAACGATCCTCACCTTTGCTGGTGTCCCACGAGCGCTGGCCATTGAAGGCAGCACGCCACAGGCCATCCGGCTGCGGAGGATACACACTCGGACCACCCATCTTGGGAGAAAGGAGATTGCTCAAGGCGAGCGCCTGATCGCGCACCTGTTCCGCATCAAGACGACGGCGCGGGTAGTGACTGAGCCATTCGTTGCGCGGGTCCTTCTTCACCGAGTCCGCAGAGGGACGGCTCACCTGCCGGTACGTCTGGCTCATCACGATCTCGCGTAGCAGGGCCTTCGTGTCCCACTTCAGATCCATGAACTGCACCGCGAGGTAGTCGAGCAGCTCCGCGTTCGTGGGCAAGGTGCCCTGCGTGCCGAAGTCCTCCTCCGTCTCCACGAGTCCGCGTCCAAACAACTGTGCCCAGAAGCGGTTCACGGCCACGCGTGCGGTGAGCGGATTGTCACGCGACATCAGCCAGTGCGCCACGGTGAGGCGTGATGCAGGTCCGGCCTCGGGTGATTTGTGGAAGGACTTCAATAGAGCAGGCTGCACCTTGTCGCCGGGCATGAGGAAGTTGCCTTTCACGAGGAAGTGGCTCTCACGCTGCTTGTCCTTCACGAGTTCCTTCATCACGGGCACGGCGAGCGGCTTGATGCCCACGAGCGCCTTTTGTTTTGCCTCAAGCTCCTTGCGCGTGTCAGCGAAGGCTTTCGACGTGGGCTTGTAATAGGCGAGGAGCGTCGCAGCATCAGCAGGCGTGCGATCCTTCGCGGGCGTGGCGAGGATGTTCCGGATATTCTCCGGAAGCGCCGGCTGCGGTGCGGCATCCGTGGTGATGGAAATGCGATAGCGTCCCAGCGTGTGGTTCGATCCGTAGTGCTGCGCGAGCGTGAACGTGAGCTTCGTGTCCTTGCCCGCCTCGCCAAACGGACGTGAGGCGACAAACACGGCGCGATGATCCACACCAAAGCTCGGCCCCACTGCCCAGCCGGTGTCATCCTTACCATCGATGGCGTTCTTCGCTGGATAGTCCTGCTGCTCGAAGTCAGCAGTAACATCGCGGAACGCGACTAGCGTGGGCCCACCCAGTGTGAAGCTAGCGCTCGGCTTCGGCTCGGCTGCTTGTTGCGTGCGGAAGAGCTCTTCGCGGTTCCCTCCCAATGCGGTCACGACAAAATTCTCGGTGCGTTTGCTGGTGTCACCGTCCGTGCGATTCCACACGGTCACGGAGTCGATGGGCATCTCGCTCTTCAAATCGATCTCCCACCACGGATCATCCTGCTGGGCACAATGACTGACAGACTTCTTTGCGTAGTTGCCGTCCGTATTGCCGTCGTTCGCGAGTTTGGCGGGACCATCGTATCCCGTGGAGGACTGGCTGGCCGCGCCTTGCAGGGCCACGTTCTTACCGCCGGAGAACACCTGCACCTCGGCGAGGTGAAGCAGGCGGGCCTTTCCAGGGAGCGACACACGCACGTAGCGCGCACGTTTCGCCTCAGCTTTGGCATCCACAGGCACCGTGCTGAGCTTGAACTCGCTCAGCACAAAGTTCCCGCCACCTGAGCGACCGGGTCCTTTGCCGGGCAGGCTGTCGCTCGCGAGGGCCTCCACCAGTACGCCGGTGATGCGCTTGCCCTGCGCCGTGGCTTCCACGGTGTGCACATCGGATTCGGCTGCGTCCGCCAGGATGGAGAGGTCCTCGGCCTGCTGCAATTTCACGCCCTTCTGGGATTTCAACGAAGTGACGGCGAGCGGCTCCCACCTGGTGGGTTGTTTGATGGTGCTTTCCCATGCGGCCAGTTCCTTCTGCAGTTCAGGCGAGGCCGTTTCATTCATGCGCTTTTCCAGCGTGGCGATCTCGCCCTGTAGCACCTGCGTCTTCTGCTTCTGTTCTTCTGTCGGCTTGGGCAGGGTCGGGGACTCATCTCCTTTGTCGCTGTCCTCCGTCTGGTTGAAGATGGCGAAGAACTCGTAGTATTCCTGCTGCGTGATGGGGTCGAACTTGTGCGAGTGGCACTGCGCGCAGCCGAGCGTGAGGCCCATCCACGTCTGCATGGTGGTGGCGATGCGGTCCTTCACAGCAGCGACTCGAAACTCCTCGTCATCTGTGCCGCCTTCGGTGTTCGTCATCGTGTTGCGATGGAAGGCGGTGGCCACGAGTTGCTCCTCCGTCGCATTCGGCAGGAGGTCACCCGCAATCTGCTCCGTGGTGAACTGGTCGTAGGGCAGGTTGCGATTGAAGGCCTGGATGACCCAATCGCGATATGGCCAGATATTGAGGCGCAACGGGTCGCTGCCGTAGCCTGCGGAGTCCGCATAGCGCGCGATGTCCAGCCACACGCGAGCCCAGCGTTCACCATAGGCGGGCTTCGCAAGATAACGATCCACCATGCTGGCGTACGCCGTGTCGCTGGTGTCTTGCAGATAGGCTTTCACTTCCTCCGGACTCGGCGGCAGGCCCGTGAGATCCAAGGCCACACGGCGTATCAGGGTGTATCTGTCCGCCTCGGGAGACAGGGCGAGGCCGTGCTCCTGTTGCTTTTGAGCGATCCAGCCATCAATGGGATCCATCTTGCCCTCCGGCTTCCGTTTCACCGGCGGGATGAAGGCCCAGTGCTCCAAGTATTCCGCGCCCTGCGCGATCCACTTCCGCATGATCTCGATTTCCCGCGTGCTCAGCGCGTGCCCATGCTCCGGTGGCGGCATGACCTCATCCGGATCCTTGGTGAGGATGCGCTTCATCACCTCGCTGTTGTCCGGGTCCTTCGGCTTCACGGCGAAGGTACCCTTGTGAACCTTCACCGCCTCGTCGCGCAGATCGAGGCGCAGCTTGGCCTTGCGCGAGCTTTCATCCGCCCCGTGACAGTGGAAGCATTTCTCCGAGATGATGGGCCGCACATCGCGGTTGTAGTCCACGATGGCAGGCACGGGCCTGTTCTTGAAGACATCCCCATGTGGATTTTCCTCCGCGCGCAGGACCGGACCAAAACCGGCCATGCTGAGGAGAGCCACCGTGCAGGTGGCGGACGCGTGGAATCGCGGAGCGGAGATCATAGTGCGGGCAAGAGGACAAATACGTCCGGGGACCCCATAGTTTCTCAGTCCCCATGTCGGGGGGCAAGACCTCAGGTGGTCCGGGGATGGAGCATGCGTTCACAGAACTTTTACAATCCATTCACGGCGCGTTGACACAGAACGGTGTGGAATGGGCCAGAGTCTTTTCAACGCCAGCATCGAGCACCGCTGACGACTGCTTCACTCCTCATCATGATGCCCATGAAAACTCATCGTATTCTCTGTTTATTCGCCTCTGTGGCGCTCTGGCTCGCCCCGTCGGCGGGCGGACTGCATGCCCAGAAAGCCACCCCCGCCGAAGCCAAACCGTCCCAGGGTGAAGCGACCAAGCCTCCCGGAGACCCCTTCGTGAAGGGCAAACCCACGCCTGCCAAGCCCCCGGCTGCCCCAGAGGCACCACCGCATCACCTCGTGTTCACCTTCGAGACTTACAAGATGCCGCAGAGCGCCCTGGATGCGCTTCACGAGGAAGCACTGGCACCCCAGCCCTTCTTTGACCGCGTACGTCAGATGGTCACTGCAGGTCAGGCAGCCTTGGAGTCGCTCCTGGTCGTACCCACCAGGAGCGGACAGCGCTCCACCGTGGAGAGCGTGGATGAACTCATCTATCCCACAGAGTTTGATCCTGCCGTGCCCGGCAGACCCTTCCATTTCCCCACCGCGTATGAGATGCGTCCCCTGGGCGAGCGCATCGAACTCGATCCGGTGGAGGGGCCAGATGGCGCGATCGTAGATCTGAACGCCGCCCTTTCTTTTACCCGCCTGGCAGGATTCACCGCCGCCAAGGCAGATCCGAACGCGGATGGCGAGGTGCTTCCCGTGATTGCATCAAGAATGATCAACAGTGCAATGAGCTGCCGCATTGGCGTTCCCACCTTGATGGGGACCACGAGTAGTCCCAAGGGCACAGGGGTCACCGGAGCGGATGGAGATGGGTCTGTCAGCATCACTTTTGTGCGCTATGGGCACTCCAGTCCGGTGCCGGCTGATGTGCCTGCTGTGGCTGACGATGCCGCTGACATTTCCAAGAACATCCGCATGGTCTTCCGCTTCTATTCTCTTCCCCGGGAGAAAGCGCGTGACCTCATCGCAGAAACCGTGGATGCGGACATCCTTTTGCAAAAAACGACGTCTCTGCCCAAGGATGAAGCAAAGCTGGAACGGGTGGTCACCGTTATCACCCGCTCCGGGCAGCGAAGCCTCACAGCAGAGAGCGGGGAGTGGATGTACGGCACGGAAATGGTTCCCTCTGCACCGCCAAAAGTCGATGCAAAGGTCGCCAAGCCCGCAGGCCCGGCCGATCCTAAAGACCAGGCAGCGAAGCCTGCGGCGACCCCGACCCAGCCCGTATTCAAGAAGGGAGCGCCATTGCTGCCCGCAGGGTTTTCCAGGTTCGAGACCCGACCGACCGGCTGGCGTATTGAGGTTGATCCTGTGCTCAGCATCAAAGCCAATGTCGTGGATCTCAACCTTGCTCCAGAACTGGTGGAGTACCGGGGCATTGTTCAGGGGCATCCCCTCCTGGCACGTTATCCGGAGCAGCCCATGTTCGCCGCGCAGAAGGTGACCACCGCCGTGACCGCCGTGGTGGGTCGCCAATGCTTTCTTGGCACCATGAGCCGCCCTCATGATACCGGCGCGAATGGCCGGCAGGATGATGGCCGGACCTGGTTTGCCTTCGTGAAAGTGACCGTGGAGTAGCGAGCAGGCTCGCTGTTTCACTGAGTCCATGCTTTGAATGGAACCATGACACCCGGTGCGCCACGCCTGACCCTGATGCTGCTGCTCTTCACGGCAGCATGCATCATGGCGGGAGGCGCCGCGCTGTCCCGCCGGGAGGAAGTGGTGCGTGTCCCGCAGGATCGCGCGCCGCTCAAACAGCTCGCGACGGCTCTGCAGAAGGAACTCTTGCGACTGGAGGCGCTTCATGAAAAGCACCTGGAGGGCATGGTCACTCGAGTGACGATGTCGGACACGTTCGGTACGCAGCAGGCGTGCGGGGAAATCGCCGGGGTGGTGGCGTGCTCCTTCCTCCTGCGCTCGACACCGCGCGAAGAACATGTGCGCCTCGCGAGGATCCCGGCAGGCAAGTACGCCTTGCCCACTTTCGAATCACCTTCGTTGAATCGTTCCGACCTCCGCCTGCTGGATAAGGCCGCCTTTACCAAAGACGATGCCCCGCAAGAGGGATGGCTGGAGGATCCGGCGTGGCCTCTGATGTACTGGAGCCGTGGGCCGGGCAATTGGATCGTTTTCGTCACCATTGAACCAAAGGAGGTACAGACTGCGGTGGATGGCTGGATCAAGGAGTGGCTGCTGAGGCATCCGGAATTCCATGAGGTGCTGGAAGGGCAGATGGAGCTGGTGACCCCTTCGGGCACCCGGCTGGGCGGTGCCGCCACACCCTCGGGGGATGAATCACCCCACTGGTCCCAGTCACTGGTCACACGCTATGGCAGCTGGCAGCTCGCGTCCTGGGACCGGATGGAAACAAGCGTGGTGTATCACCTTCCAACACTTGTGGTGGCGGGACTGTTGTCGATCCTCGTCGCACTGTTGGGCGTCGCCGTCTTCGTCCAGCAGCGCCGCGCGCACCGGCTTGCCATGCAACGTGTGTCTTTTGTGAACCGTGTCTCACATGAGCTGCGCACCCCGCTCACGAACATGCTGCTGAACCTTGATATCATCGAGGACTCGCTGCCCCACGAAGGACGTGCGGCTTCACGTCTGGCACTGGTGCGGGAGGAGGCGGGAAGGCTGGCGCGGCTCATTGCCAATGTTCTCACTTTCTCCCGCCGTGAGCAGGGATCGCTGAAGCTTCGCCCGGTGGCGTGCTGTCCCGCACAAGTGGTGGATGCGGTGGTGGACCAGTTTGCTCCCAGTTTCGCCAGGCATGGCATCACTGTCATTCGGGAGGACGGGGCAGATGACACACCCTGTGGCCTGGATCCGGATGCGCTATCGCAGATCACGGCGAACCTGCTTTCCAACGTGGAGAAATACGCGCCTGGGGCACCCGTGCAGATCTCCACGCAGCGCGAAGGGAATGACTTCGTGCTCACGGTGCATGATGGTGGCCCCGGGGTCTCCGCTGCAGATGCGACTCGTGTGTTCGAGCCCTTCGTACGGCTGGATGATCGTGTGGCTGCTGGAGTCACCGGCACCGGGCTGGGACTCAGCATCGCTCGCGAGCTGGCGCAGCGCATGGGAGGCTCGCTGGAGTTGGGGCTTCCGTCCGACGGTAACAACGACGCGAAGGGTGCCTGCTTTGTCCTGCGTGTTCCTGTCGTAGACCCTCCCAAGAAAGGCGACTCTGGACCCGGAAACGTGGCCATGGTCGAATCCACCTCTTCAGTTCCATCACCCTCGCAATCTCAATCAGCACCATCATGAAGGTTTTGATCGCAGATGACGATCCCATTACGCTTGATTCCTTGGCGGCCTGCCTGGAGCCGGAGGGGTTTGTCAATGTGCTGGCGCGGGACGGAGAGGAGGCGTTCGCGCTCTGGCAGCAGCAGCAGCCCGCGCTCGTGTGCTTGGATATCATGATGCCGCGCATGGATGGTTACGAAGTCTGCCGCCGCATCCGCGAGCGGGATCCCCTGGTGCCGGTGCTCTTCCTCAGCGCCAAGAGCGAGGAAGTCGATGTGGTGGTCGGACTCCGGCTTGGTGCGGATGATTTCATCCGGAAGCCCTTTGGCAGGCAGGAACTCCTCGCGCGCATTCACGCGGCACTGAGGCGTTCACAGAAATCCTCCGTTGGCAACGGTCGCGGGAAGGTCTTCGTCATGCAGGATATCATGGTGTATCCGCACGAACTCCGCGCCACGAGGGAGGGGGGAGAAATCGGGCTCACCCCACGCGAGGTCAGCATTCTGCAGCTCTTGCATGAGCGCATCGGAGAGGTGGTCACTCGAGATGAGCTCCTCGATCGCTGCTGGGGCCTGCAGTATCTGCCGGAGTCGCGCACCCTGGATCAGCACATTGCCAAGCTGAGACGGAAGGTGGAGCGGGATGTGGAGCACCCGCGGATCATTGAGACCGTGCGCAGCATGGGCTACCGCCATCGCACGGCCAGCGCTGCAGGTGCCGGTACAGACACCTAGAGCATCTTCACTAATACTATAGCCATTTACTCAACCCATCCCAGAGGGATGAAAGCATGTAGCCGGTGGTTGAGCGTAGCGACACCACCGGAAGGGCGTATTTCTCCCTTCGCACCCCGGCAGGGGTGCAAGCGAGGTGGTAGGACGCTACGGGCATCCCACTTGCTACGACGCTGGCATCGCCTTCGGGATGCGATGATTCTTCTCTCTTATCCGGTGGTATCGCTACGCTCAACCACCGGCTACAAGCTGCCATGCCTCCGGCATGAAAGCCACCGCGCCTGCTCCATTCGGCGGCTATAGTTTAACTTAAAATGGTCTAGGCGTCGGTGCGGGGACGCTCGCGTGAGGGGTTGATGCTGGCCTCGGGGAAGTGCGCCTTGGCGCAGTCCGGGCAGATGCCGTGGCTGAATTTCGCCTCGCTGTGGTTCTGGATGTAGTACTCGAGCTGGTGCCAGTTCCCCTGTTCGTCGCGGATGTTCTTGCAGTAGGCACAGGTGGGCAGGATGCCGCGGAGGCGCTTCACCTCATGCAGGGCGGCCTGCAGGCTGCCGATGAGTTCCTCCTTCTCACGCTCCACCTTCTTGCGATGCTCGATTTCCTGCTGCGCCAGGCTCAGTTCCAGCCGCACCTCGGTCACCTCCTTGAGGATTGCGAGCACCGGGCGGTTTTCGATTTCCATGCCGTGCACCCGGTTCTGCCAGGTGATGTACCAGTACAAGAATGGAAACACGCAAATGCTGATCACGAACCGGCTGAGGAACGTGCCGGTCATGATGGAGAGATAGCCCGGAGTACCCGCGAATGCTCCCGTGGCAAAGAGCACCACGTCCAGCCACAGCACCCCCAGCAGCGTGAGATAGGACCGCACCCACAGCGGCATGTTCAGCCGCGGCTTGCCCAGAAACTCCCATGCCATCGCCAGGAAGATCAGGTCGGCAAACGCCGCAACGATGGACGCTGTATAGATGCGCAGGCTCTGCGGCGGGAAGTAGGCGCCCACGGCGTCGTCTGAGATCCGGATCTGCCAGTGCAACACCGCGGTGACCACGGGCACCATGATGCCCAACCCGATGATGGTGGAGATGGCAATGCGCGTGGCTCGCGGCCCATCGAACACATAGACGACGAAGACTCCCAGCAGCAACGCGGTGTAGAAGACCGTGGAGCCCACCATGAACGAGATGCCCGATACCTTCACACGCACTCCGGCGTCCGTGACCCACACCATCACCGCCGTGAGCCCGCCAATCAGGGCATAGAAATGCGCCAGGCCAATGCGGCCCCGCAGTGAATGCGCCCACAGCACCAGGAAGTACACCGTGACAGCTTCAGCAATGAGAATGAGCAGTTCATTCGTCATGCAATAAGGGAAGTACGGGCGGCGCTGGTCATTTATAAGGTGGCACCGGAATAGACCGGCTAAATGTTGGCTTAATAGCCACGGGTGGCTTCATTTTCCATAAAAATCAATCGCTTAATCCTAGGGAAGAATCCGCACTTCTTGTGCTGCACTCGTGCATGTTGCGGCAGCATACATCGGGAAGCCTCACTCCACGGCTTCTGATGATGCATCAGGATATGAACCCGCCTTGAGGGTCTGGCCGGCGAATCAGAACGCCCGCTGATACTGCTCTGGTGCGGGGAAGTTGTGACCCAGCTCACGTGCGGCATGCAGGGGCCAGTAGGGATCGCGCAGAAGCTGGCGGGCGAGGAAGACCATGTCGGCCTTGCCTGTGCGGACGATTTCATCCGCCTGCTGGGCCTCGGTGATCATGCCGACGGCAGCGGTGGGCATGCCGGCCTCATGGCGGATGCGCTCGGCGAAGGGTACCTGATAACTAGGGGCGACGGGGACCTTCGCATCCGGCACGGTGCCGCCGGTGGAGCAGTCGATCAGGTCGACGCCGAGGGGCTTCAGCATCCTTGCCAGTTCCACGGAGTGATCACCGTCCCATCCGCCCTCGACCCAGTCGGTGGCAGAGATGCGCACGAGGAGGGGCAGGCGCTCCGGCCACACTTCGCGCACGGCGGTGACGACTTCCAGCAGGGCACGGGTGCGATTTTCAAACGAGCCGCCGTAGCCGTCCGTGCGCTGGTTGGTCAGGGGCGAGAGAAACTCATGGAGCAGATATCCATGCGCGGAGTGCACTTCCACAACGCGTGCGCCTGCATCAAGTGCGCGACGTGCGGCATCGGCATAGGCCTGCACCACCCGCTGGATGCCGGCGAGATCCAGCTCGGTGGGCACGATGGCCTGTGGGTCGAAGGGAATCGCGCTGGGCGCGTAGATGGGCCTCCATCCACCTTCCTCTTCGGGGACATATTCGCGGCCTTTCCACGGCACCGAGGTGCTCGCTTTTCTCCCCGCATGCGCGAGCTGCATGGCTGGCACGCCGCCGTGAGACTCCACGAAACGGAAGATACGCTGGAGCATCTCGATGTGCGCATCCTTCCAGATGCCGAGGTCCTGCGGACTGATGCGTCCTTCCGGCAGCACGGCGGCCGCCTCTGTCATGACGAGTGCCGCGCCACCGACGGCGCGACTGCCCAGGTGCACCAGATGCCAGTCATTGGCAAAGCCGTCCTCGCTCGAGTACTGACACATGGGCGAGACGCCGATGCGATTGCGAAAGGTAACGTCGCGAAGCTTGAGCGGAGAAAAGAGGTCAGAGGCCATGAGACAGCGGGTGTGAATCTGAAAAGGATTGGAGCCGTGCGTGTAACACAAGGGTACGCCCAAGGGGAGTCACTGGTCGTATCTTCTCATACCTTTCGGACTCACTTTCACTTCACCGGCGCTACCCCAGATGCCTGTCTATTCCGTTCTCGATCTGTGTCCCATCATCCAGGGCGGTGATGCGGCATCCTCTTTTCGCAACACGCTGGACCTCGCGCAGCATGCAGAGCGGTGGGGGTATCACCGGTACTGGCTCGCGGAGCATCATAACATTCCCGGCGTGGCCAGCTCGGCGACTTCGGTCATTATCGGTCACGTTGCAGGTGGCACCTCGACCATCCGTGTGGGTTCGGGTGGCATCATGCTGCCGAACCATGCACCGCTGGTGATCGCGGAGCAGTTCGGCACACTGGCATCGCTGTATCCGGGCCGCATCGATCTCGGCCTGGGTCGCGCACCCGGCGGGGATCAACTCACGGCAGCCGCCCTCCGTCGAAGCCTGGGCAGCAATGGCGACACCTTTCCGCAGGACTTGATGGAGCTGCAGTCGTACTTCAAGCCGGCTGCATCACATCGCACCGTGAAAGCCATCCCTGGTGTGGGGTTGAACGTGCCCATCTACCTGCTTGGTTCCAGTGACTTCAGCGCGCGACTGGCTGCTGCGTTGGGATTGCCTTTTGCCTTTGCCTCGCACTTCGCACCCGGATATCTCGGTGAGGCGTTGAAGCTGTACCGCCGCGAGTTCCAGCCTTCCGCGGCATGTGAGAAGCCGTATGTGATGATTGGGCTGAATGTCTTTGCGGCGGATACGGATGAAGAAGCCCGCTATCTGCACACCTCCGTGCAGCAGCAGTTCCTTAATCTCATCCGCGGTGTACCGAACGAGATGCCGCCGCCCGTGGAGAGCATGCAGGGACGGTGGAGTCCTGCCGAGGAACTGCACGTGCGCCGCATGATGCGCTGTACCGCCGTGGGTTCGCCGACGACGGTGAAGCAGCAGATCGAGGGCTTCCTTGAAGAAACGGGTGCTGATGAGGTCGTCGCGACAGCGCAGTTCTATGATCACGCGGCGCGACTGCGTTCGTTCGAACTGGCGGCGCAGGTGTTCCGCGAAATCAATTCAGCAACGAGTGTCAACGGGGGACTGAACGACTCCGCACCGATGCCAGTTGGATTCAGCATGCCATAGGGCATATCGCGGGAGTTCAACGCCAGGGAGCAGACTCGGGGCTTTTCATGAAGTCGGCAAAACCAGGGGCCGTCAGGTTGATCTTCACGCCGCCGCGCTCCTGTAGGAAACGTACGCTTGTTGCCGTGGCCGGGTGGTCCTTGGTCGCCAGCAAAACCTCGAGGGCTCTGAGGTGGATGGAACTGGAGTCCGGCTCGAGAGCGAGGGCCTCGTGAATCGTGGCCCTGGCTGCGTCATGGGCACCCTTGTCCAGTTGCAGCGTGCCTTTGACCGTTAGCAAAGCGGCATCTTTCCCCATGGCGGTCATGAACAACTCAAGACATTCGATGGCCTTGTCGTAGTCCTTCTCGATGGCATACACATCCACCAGGAGAAACTGGAAGTTGGCCGACTTGCTCGTTTGGGCGGCCTCCTGGAGGGCTGCCTTGTAGCCTTCTTGGTCTTGAAGATGCTCCAGCGCATCCAGACGAAAGGACATGGCCATGTGACTTCTCTTCATTTCCGGAGAGAGCAGTTGATAGGCGTCAATGATCCCCCGGAAGTTCTTGTCCTTGTAATGACGGCCTATGGCGGTGAGCTGATTGAGGTCATCCTGTGCCATGCTCGAGGCGTTGCTGACCGACTTCTGTTCGACCTGCCTGTCCAGCTCCATTAGCGTGGGGAGCATCACTTGCCGCATCTGCTCAGTCATGCTGCCGCCAGTCACTCGATTGTAGTAGTCGATGATTCCAAGTCTGCCGCTGGGACGCTTGGTCACCAGAATGTCCATGAAGATGATACCGGCATCTGATAGCAACCGGAACCGCAGCCTCACCTCGCCGTCTTCCAGGACAAGGCCCTTGTATTTGGCATCTTGCTGTGACCACTCCTGGACGATGGCACCCACTTTGTCGGGCATCCCTTTTTCGAGCCCCTGTTTGAACATGTTGAAGTTCGGGCCGGAGACGCTGATGCCCGCCATGACCCGTTCTACAATCTCCAGGACAAGAAAGGAGGTCCTGATGCCGGAAGTGTTTTTAGCGAGAAGATCTGCTTCCAGTTGCCTTCCGAAGGCATCGAGGTCGTTGCGCACGCCCTGAGGTACATCCGTGAGTTTCGTGGGTTTTGGTGGGACGGTGCTGGTGCCTGCAGTTTGGGATGATGTGGATTTTTTGTCCTTGGAGCAGGAAGGAAGGATAATGCAGCCGGCTGCCAATAGGATTGCTGGGACGAAGAGCGAGAGCTTCATGAACGCGAAAAGCTGGAATCGAGGGCGTGACTGGCAGGAAACGATATCGCAAGAGAGGAGCACTTGCGTACTGAGATGCAAGATTGGTCTGCCTGCGAGGTATTCTCGCCATGAGCACACCTACCCGCCGTGACTTCCTCCACGCGACCGCTCTCGCATCCACCGCCCTGGCCCTGCCATCATTGCACGCTCAGGGAGCAAACAACCGCATTCGCCTTGGCATCATCGGCCCGGGCGGCATGGGCACGAATCACCTGAAGAGTCTGGTGCGCAATCCCGACGTGGAGATCACCTGGCTATGTGATGTGGATGCCAAGCGCCTGGATACGGCAGCGAAGCTCGCGCAGGGAGATGCTGCAAAACCACCGCGGACGACGGCGGATATGCGCAAAGTACTGGAGGACTCTACGGTGGATGCAGTGCTCATCGCGACTCCGGATCACTGGCATGCACCGGCGACCATCCTTGCCCTGGGTGCTGGCAAACATGTGTATGTGGAGAAGCCCTGTTCACATACCCTTCGCGAAGGCCGGCTCATGATCGAAGCGGCGCAGAAGGCGAAGAAAGTCGTGCAGGTGGGCACGCAAAGCCGCAGCACGGAGCATGTGCAGCAGGCGATGGCCAAGCTGCATGGCGGCGCGATTGGCGAAGTGATTTCCGCGAAGGTGTGGAACAGCCAGTTTCGAAGGAACATCGGCCACGTGCAGCCCTCGGACCCACCGGCAGAGCTGGATTTTGATACTTGGCTCGGACCCGCGCCGAAAGTGCTGTATCAGAGCAACATGCTTCCCGGGGCGTGGCGCTGGTTCCATGCGTTTGGGGAAGGGGACATTGGCAATGACGGCGTGCATGATCTCGACCTGGGGCGCTGGGGCCTCGGCATGGACACGCATCCCACGCGCATCGCGGCGCTGGGTGGAAAGTATTTCCACGATGACGATCAGCAGTGGCCGGACACGCAGTCGGTGCTCTTTGAGTATGACCTTGGCGGTGGAAAGAAACGCCTGCTTTCCTTTGAGCAGCGCCTGTGGAGTGACTATCACCAGGAGGGTTTCGAGAACGGCGATGCCTTTTACGGAACCAATGGCTACATGATCCTCGGCAAGAACGGCGGCTGGAAGATCTACGACAAGAAGGACAAGCTGCGCGAGGAGGCAAAGGGAACCCCCGACCTGCTCGCACACCATCGCAATTTCATCGAGTGCATTCGCAGTGGTGCCACACCCGCGGCGGATATCCGGGAAGGACATCTCTCCGCGAGCCTCTGTCACCTCGCGAACATCGCCACGCGCACCGGCAAAGTGATTGAGTTTGATCCGAAAGCCGAGCGTATCACGAACGATGCCGAGGCGAACAAGATGCTCACGCGCGAATATCGTGACCACTGGGGCACGCCGGTGGGGTGAGCCCTTACGTCGGATCGAACTGCGGAATCTTCATCGACTCGCCTCCCTTGAGTGCGGACTGATGGGCCACGATGCCCGGCGCGGTATAGGCAATCGCTTCGTAGATATCCACCGCGGGCTTGCGTTGCTTGACGAGGGCGTCGATGAACTCGTGCGTGATGAAGCAGTGCGAGCCTTCGTGGCCGCTGTTGTGGCGCATCGGCTCCGGCAGCAGGTCGGTCTTCCACCACTGCACCTCTTCAAATTTCTCCATGACCTGCGCGCTGCGGACGAATCCGCCAGAGTCCTTCTCCGTCTTCGCCTGGGAACGTACGGTGCAGGTGGGTGCGCCGTTGGGCCCATTGTAGTAGAAGCTCATCTTGTCGCCGTAGAAGCGGGCACGCTCTCCGCCTGTCTGGGCGCCGCGCCACCACACGGCCACGCGCATGGCATTGCCCTTGTTGGTCTTGAAGAGCGCGGTCTCATTCCAGAAGGGATTCTTGTACACATTGTCCTTCACAATGGGGTCATTGTCTCCCCAGCCGTGGCAGGTGACTTCGGTGAGCCGCTCGCCGGTGACGCTGATCAAATGCGACGTGCAGTGCGTGGGATACTGCATGGGGGCGATGCCGTGTCGCCAGGTGCGTGAGCCATCCTTGTTGAAATAGAGCTCCTCCAGACCGGGATGGTGATACTCGGACTCGGTGTAGTACAGATTCCCGAAGGCACCTTCCTGGTGGAACTTGCGCGCGGAGATGGTGAGCTGCTGCCAGTGACTGGTCTCCGCCATCATGTAGGTCAGCCCGGTCTTCTTCACGGCATCGGCGAGTTGCTGGCATTCATCCAGGGTCATGGCCACGGGCACGGCGCAGAGCACATGCTTTCCGGCAGCGAGGCAGAGCAACACATGGCGTGCGTGATCCGGTACGGGCGTGAAAAGCGCAACGGCTTCCACCTTGGGGTCCTTCACCAGTTCCTCGAGTGAGTCATAAGCTTTCGCGCACTTGTAGGTCTTTTGCAGGGCGGCGCGTCTCTCTGGGACCAGATCGCTCACGGCTTCCACGATGCAGTCCGGGTGCTCGTGAAACTGGAAGCCGAGACCGAAGCGTCCACCGACAATGCCCACGCGGATTTTCTTCGCGGGCGCTTGGGCGCCCACCCAGCCCGGGATGGCGAGCAGTCCACCTGCCGCGGCCACGGCGCTCCGGCTCACAAAATCGCGCCGTGTCAGGCCGTCGGAAATCTTCATGGCGGAGCCGGGGGTGGGGGCAGTCGCGGTATTCATGGGCGTGAGGGTGTGAGAAGCGCGTATCGGGTGCATGGCGGCGAAAAACTAGCGAGATGGACCGTTTCAGAGAATGGACGACACCGTCTCAATCCCTGTACTTTTCCGACCATGAGCTATCTGCCCTACCATCACGACTGGCCGCTCGCCATGGAGGCCCGCATTGGCCTGCGCGTGCACTGGTTCGGTCGCTATGCGGGCTTCCCGGAGTGGTCGATCGAGAAGTCACGGCTCATGGGGGACATGCTCTGCTTCTTCTACGTGGAGTCGGAGAGTTGCTGGGTGGTGATCAATGGGGTACGCATGGTGTTGCAAGCCGGCGATCTGCTGGTGGTGCGCGGCGGAGATGAGTTCGCCTATGGGCATGACCCGAAGCGGCCGCACGTGAGTCTCGCGGTGTCGCTCGCTGTGGAATATGGCGGCGTGGTGAATGAGCTGCTGCATCGCGACTTCAAGCGGCGCTATTCGCTGAAGGAACCACAGGCGTTTGTAGCCGAGTTTGAAAAGGTGCTTTTCGTCATGGGCAGCGAAGGCCCGTACCGTGATCTCGCCATCACGGGAGCCATCTTGCAGTGGCTCACGTTTGTCTTGCAGAACCTGCGACCGCCCATGGCGCGCACGAATCTTGAAGCACGCACCGCGGTGGATCGCATCCTCGCCGCGGAGGCTTGGGCCATGAACCGTCTGAAGCAGGACATCACCATCACGGCATGGTCGCGTGCCGTGGCTCTCAATCCGGATTACTTCGCCCGCATCTTCAAACGCGAGACCGGTCGGCGGCCCATGGCCTGGCTCAATGAACGCCGCCTGCAGATGGCGGCACAGTTGCTGGGAAACACGCGCAAGACCGTGGCAGAGGTCGCGGAAGCTTGCGGGTTCAACTGCCCCTTCTACCTCTCACGCATCTTCAAGAAGCAGTTCGGCATCGCGCCCCAGAGCTACCGGCAGAATCACCTGCAACCATGCGCGTGAGGCGTGCTCGCGATGATGCCTCGTCGAAAGGCGTGAAACTCCTTGCCACGAAACGTATCCTCATCGTTGAAAAGTCTTGTGGCAGAGGATTCTGACACCGCCCTTTACGAACAGGTGGCCCGGAGTGTGGAGCAGATGATCCACTCCGGCACTCTGCGTGCCGGGGACAAGGTGCCCTCCGTGCGTCGCGCGAGTGAGCAGCACGGCGTGAGCGTCACCACCGTGGTGCAGGCCTACCTGTTGCTGGAGGATCGCGGGCTCATCGAGGCCCGGCCCAAGTCCGGCTTCTACGTGCGGGCGCAGATGCACCATCCCGTGCCGGCGCCGGAAATCTCACGACCACCCAGCGCCGTCACCGCAGTGAGCGTAGGGGGATTGCAGTCGCGCCTCTTCCAGGCCACACGGCTGCCGGGGGTCATCTCCTTTGGCAATGCCGCGCCCGCTCCCGAGCTCCTGCCTGCGGAGAAGCTGAACCGCATTCTCGCCTCCGTCAGCCGTCGTGCGGGGAATCGCGGTGTGAGCTATGCCATGCCGCCGGGAGCCCTGTCCCTGCGGCGGGAGATTGCGCGACGTCTCATGGATGCCGGGAGCCGGCTCTCGCCCAATGACATCATCACCACCTCCGGCGGCACGGAAGCGCTCATTCTCTGCCTGCGCGCCCTCACGTCACCCGGCGATATTGTCGCTGTGGAGTCCCCTACCTACTTTGGCGTGCTCCATGTGTTCGAGGCTCTGAAGCTGCGTGCCGTGGAGATCCCCATGCACCCGGACACAGGCATGGATCTGGATGCCCTGGAGAAGGTGCTGCAGAAGCAGAAAATCGCGGCCTGCGTCGCCGTGCCGAACTTCAACAATCCACTCGGCTCACTCATGCCGGATGCGAACAAGGAACGCCTGGTGCGCATGCTGGCCCAGCGGGACGTGCCCCTCATCGAGGACGATATCTTCGGCGAGCTCTACTATGGCGAGCACCGCCCCCGGGTGGCGCAGTCCTATGATGAGCACCAGAATGTGATTCTCTATGGGTCCTTCTCCAAGACACTGGCTCCTGGCTATCGCGTCGGCTGGGTCGCACCGGGTCGCTATCACGAGAAAATACAAACGCTGAAGCTCATCAGCACCCTGGCCACCGCCACCCTGCCGGAACTGGCCATCGCGGAATTCCTCGCCACGGGCGGGTATGACCACTACCTGCGCACCGCCCGGCGCACCTACCAGGGCTTGGTGGAACGCGTGAGCAATACCATTGCCACCCACTTCCCCCAGCCGGTGAAAATCACCCAACCCAAGGGCGGTTTCCTCCTGTGGGTGGAACTTCCTCCCACCGTTGATGCGCTGAAGCTCGATGACCTCGCGCTGGAGGAGAAAATCAGCATCGCCCCCGGCCCCATGTTCTCCGCCAAGCAGGGCTTCCGGAACTTCATCCGCATCTCCTGCGCCAATGCCTGGACGCCGAAAATCGAGAAGGCGCTGATCAGGCTGGGTGCGCTGGTGAAGCGGCTCATGTGAATGGTAGGCACACCACAATGTTCTTGATCTCTCATCCAGGCATCGGCTTCTCTCATGAGCATGCGATTCGCGTTATTCCTGTCGATAGCCATGGTATTCGCTTCGGACTGTCTTTCTCAAGGCACGCCTGAAAACAAAAGTGGGGAGCGCTCGATTTGGGAGAAGCCCCTGCCAAGCGTAGAGTTCAAAGAGCTTTCCGTGAGTTCCGCCGTCGACCAACTGATCAAGCTGTATCGGCGGCAGTATCCTGAGGACGACAGGCTCTCCGGCTACATACTTGTCGGCCCCGTTTCCTCCTTCGTGAAGGTTACTATGTCGCTCAAGGACGTGCCTTTTGGCGAGGCCTGCCATAGTGTCGCTCTCGCATCAGGCTGGCTGTACACGCTTCATGGCCGGAGCGTGGCCTTCTTTCCATACGGTGAGCCGTACTACACGGACACCACCCGGGTGATGCCACTCACTCCAAACGTACAGCGGGCACTCAAGGTGCCTGCTGACGTGACAGCTGCAGGCTTGCTTGATGCGCTGGCAAAACGCCACTTGGATGTGAGCAGGTTTGAGACAGTCAAAACATTCGACATTGATGGTACCAGATACCTGTGGGTCACCGGTTTCCGGGATGAGGTCGAGACCTTTATCCATCTTTGGAAGCTGCTTGGAAGAGCCGGCGATGGCTGAATCGCCGGCTCAAGTGAAGGCTATTTGGGTCGACGACTGTACTGGTTTTGGAGAAAATCTGTACATGTACAGAAAGGTCCCTCCTGTATCTGGCTGATTTCCCGGTTTGGCGGACCTTGGGCACATCTATGGAACCTCTATCGATGATGCCGCTGAAGATCTTCTTCTGGGGCGGTTTTTTTGTCACGATCCTTGTCGGTGTGTGGATGTTCAAGAACATGAACGTGTGGTTCGCGGTGGACCCGGACAAGCCGGCGGAGACGAGCGGGGAGCGCACCTATTCCAAGGCGCAGATGGTCATCTGTTGGCTGATTGCCCTGAAGCTCTTCGCCATGCTTGCACTGATGGTTTGAACACCTCATCAGTCACTCTGGCGAAGGGCGGCCGTCCCGCCCTGCCGCCTTGAATTACAGATTGTTTTTTCGGGTTTAGGCCCCAGTGTAGGGATGGACGCTAGGACCGGCAAAGCCGGGTCCCCGCTCCTCGTCAAAAGTGCGCCCTAAATGCTGACCTGCCTGACCTCTGCTCGACCGAATCGGAACACCGAACGGATGCGGAGTGTTGCAGACATGCTCCCAGCCAGCAAGCCGGCCATGCTGTGACGCTTTTTTGCTCATTGCCAGTCCATCCTCACTCGTCCCCACCTCCCAGAGCCAACCCGACAGACAATGCTTCCTGAGCACTCACCGTTCTCTCCCGACCAGCGCCGCATCCTGCAGGATCTCCTGGCCGGTTTCTCCCCTGCGCAACGCTTCTGGCTGGGTGGTTACCTCTCCGCCGGCGATCCCGCTGGCTCGGCTCCCGCAGCCCCTGCGGCGGGTCCGAAGCTGACGGTGCTGTACGGCACGGAATCCGGAAACTCAGAGAAACTCGCGGATCTCACGGTCAAGGAAGCGAAGAAGCGTGGCTTCTCCGCGACGGCCAAGAACATGTCCGACCTCGCGGTGGCAGACCTCGGCAAGGTGGAGAACCTGCTCGTGATTGTCAGCACCTGGGGCGATGGCGACCCACCCGAGACGGCCGTGGCTTTCCACAAGGACCTGATGAGCACCTCGCTCACATTCCCGAAGCTGCGCTTCTCCGTGTGCGCCTTGGGAGACACCTCCTACGAACGCTTCTGCCAGACGGGCAAGGACGTGGATGCACGCCTGGAATCCCTCGGCGCGACCCGCCTCTCCCCGCGTCAGGATTGCGACGTGGATTATGAAGACTCACATCGTAGCTGGCTCACGGCTGCGCTGGAGGCCTTTGGCCCAGTGGCTGGTGCGACGGGTGGTGCTGCCGCAGCGCCTGCGTTTGGTGGGTTCTCCTTTGCTCCCGCAGCAACGGTCTACGACCGCAAGAATCCTTTCGCAGCTGAGCTCTCCGAGCGCGTGCTGCTGAATGGCAGGGGCACGGCCAAGGAAACGTGGCACTATGAAATCTCGCTGGAAGGCTCCGGCATTTCGTATGAGCCGGGTGATTCGCTGGCCATCATTCCGCAGAATGCCCCGGATGTCGTGGAGGGCATCCTGAAGGCCGCCAAGCTGACCGGTACGGAAGCCGTGGAGCTCAATGGCAGCGGCAGCAAGTCGCTGGCGGAAGCGCTGCGCGATGATCTGGACATCACGGCCCTTTCCAAGCAGGTGCTGACGAAGCTGCAGGCCTTCACCAAGTCCAAGAACCTCACCAAGCTGCTCGCGGAAGGTTCCAAGGACCAGCTCAAGGATTACCTCTGGGGCCGCTGGATCGCCGATGCGATTGCGGACTTCCTGCCGAAGGGCCTCTCGGCGGCGGACCTCGTCTCCGCGCTGCGCAAGCTTCCCTCCCGTTTGTATTCCATCGCCTCCAGCCCGCTGGCGCATCCCGGCGAGGTGCACCTCACGGTGTCCTCCGTGCGCTACAACGCCCATGGCCAACCGCGCAAGGGTGTGGCTTCCACCTACCTCGCGGATCTCGTGGGCGCCGGTGACCGCGTGGGTGTGTATGCGAATGAGAACAAGAACTTCCGCCTGCCTGCCTCCGGAGATACGCCGGTGATCATGATTGGACCCGGTACGGGCGTGGCACCTTTCCGCGCCTTTGTGGAGCATCGTGCGGCCCTCGGTCACGCGGGCAAATCCTGGCTCTTCTTTGGCGACCAGCGCTACATGTACGACTTCCTCTACCAGGTCGAGTGGCAGGAGCATCTGAAGAACGGTGCCCTCTCGAAGCTGGATGTCGCCTTCTCCCGTGACCAGCCGGAGAAAGTGTATGTGCAGCACCGCATGCATGACCGCGCCGCAGAATTGTATGCCTGGCTGCAGGAGGGCGCGCACCTCTATGTGTGCGGTGACGCCTCCCGCATGGCCCATGACGTGAACGAAGCACTTCTGGACATCGTCGCCAAGCAGGGCGGCAAGTCCAAGGAGGCTGCGGAAGCCTACGTCGAGGATCTCAAGAAGGCCAAACGCTACCAGCGCGACGTGTACTAACTCCGGTCCGCTCACCCACCGCCTGCCCGCCCGACCCCTTTAATAAGCAAACAACGAACAACGCCGCAGCTCACCTATCGCGGCCTCACCGCAATGTCAGAAAAGAAACTCTCCGCCAACGAAGGCATCAAGACCCGCTCCAACTACCTGCGTGGTACCATCGCAGAAGGTCTGGCGGATCTCTCCACGGGTTCGCTTTCGGAGGATGACCAGCAGTTGCTGAAGTTCCACGGCAGCTACCAGCAGGATGACCGTGACCTGCGTCCGGACCGCCGCAAGCACCGCCTGGAGAAGGCATTCTCCTTCATGCTGCGCATCCGCCTGCCCGGGGGTGTGGCCACGCCGCACCAGTGGCTGGAGACGGACCGCATGGCCATGCAGTATGCGAATGAGACCATCAAGCTGACCACGCGCCAGGCCTTCCAGCTTCACGGGGTGATCAAGTCGAACTTGAAGCGCACCATCAAGGAAATCAATGACTGCGCCATGGATACCATCGCGGCGTGCGGCGACGTGAACCGCAACGTGATGTGCAATCCGAACCCCTTCCTCTCCTCCGTGCATGCGGAGGTGATCCAGGCGGCTCGCGATATCTCCGCGCACCTCACTCCCCAGACTCGTGCCTACCATGAAATCTGGCTCGATGGCGAGAAGGTGAAGACGACTGAGGAGGAGCAGGAGCCCATCTACGGCAAGACCTATCTCCCGCGTAAGTTCAAGATCACCATCGCCGTGCCTCCGAGCAACGACGTGGACATCTTCGCCAACGACCTGTCCTTCATCGCCATCGTCGAGAACGGCAAGGTCGTCGGTTACAATGTCGCCATCGGTGGCGGCATGGGCATGACTCATGGCAATGAAGCCACCTATCCGCGCATTGCCGACGTCATCGGCTACTGCCCGGCGGAGAAGGTCGTGGATGTCGCCGAGAAGGTGCTCCTGGTGCAGCGCGACTACGGTGACCGCACCGATCGCAAGCACTCCCGCCTGAAGTACACGGTGCAGGACTACGGCGTGGATTGGTTCCTCAAGCAGGTGAACACCTACCTCGGCTATGATCTGGAGCCGACGCGTCCTTATCACTTCGAGGACAATGGCGACCGCTACGGCTGGGTGGAGGATGAAGCGGGCAATTTCCACTTCACGCTCTTCGTCTCCGGCGGTCGCGTGCTGGATACACCGACCTATCCCATGCTCACGGGCCTGCGTGAGATCGCCAAGATTCATGACGGCGACTTCCGCCTGACTGCGAACCAGAATCTCATGATTGCCAATGTCTCCGCGAAGAAGCGCGCGGAGGTGGAGGCGCTCCTTGAGAAGTACGGCATGCACCGCGCCCATGAGCAGAGTGCCATGCGTCTGGCTACCATCGCTTGCGTGGCCCTGCCCACTTGCGGTCTGGCCCTCGCGGAAGCGGAACGTTATCTGCCGGAAGTCATCACCAACCTCGAAGAGAAGCTCGAGGAGTATGGCCTGCGTCATGACGCCATCACCGTCCGTATGACGGGCTGCCCGAACGGTTGCGGCCGCCCCTTCATCTCGGAGATCGGCTTCGTGGGTCGTGGTCCGGACCGGTACAACGTTTACCTTGGTGGTGGCCATGCCGGCCAGCGCCTGAGCAAACTCTACCGTCAGGACGTGGCAGCGGGCGAGATCATCGATCTGCTGTCCCCCATCCTGAAGCGCTATGCGAAGGAGGCCGATGAAGGTGAACACTTCGGTGACTTCGTCATCCGCACCGGGTATGTAAATGCCACCGTGCAGGGCGACGATTTCCACAAGAACATCAAGCCCGAAGCCATCCCGGCGAGCTAGGCTTGGGATAGGAGATTGTTTTGAGATGCGCTACTCCGATGAGGGGTGGCGCATTTTTTTCGTCCAGATGGCGCGGGACGGTACTTAGGTATCTGTGCGGCACAGTGGGCACTTTGGCCTGTGGTGTCCTGCGTTATGCTTTGCTATCCTCACCCCTGTGAAACTTCCTCGATTCCTCCTCGCTGCATTGGTTCTTCTTGGTTTTCCGGCTGCGAATGATGCGCGTGCGGAGTCTGGCCGTGTTGAAGCAGATATCTGCATCTATGGCGGTACCAGCGCCGGCGCGGTTGCGGCGGTGCAGGCGGCTAAGATGGGCAAGTCCGTGGTGCTCGTGGAGGCTGGCCAGCACATCGGTGGGATGAGCGTGGAAGGGCTGGGCGGCACGGATATCGACAACCACGCGGGCTTCCAGAACAGCCCGGCCGTCGGTGGTTTGGCATTGGAGTTCTATCGGCGCATCAGCGCGAGCTACGGACGGCAGGACGCATTTGAGCAAATGCTGCGCGCCCGGGAAAAGAAGACGGGCCTGTGGAGGTTCGAGCCGCATGTGGCGGAGGCGGTGTTCGACGCGTGGATGAAAGAGGCCGGGGTGCGTGTGTTGAAGGGACACCGTCTGGCGGAGAAGAATGGCGTGAAGAAGGAGGGTGCGCGCATCGTGAGCATCCGAGCCGAGAATGGTGCGGAGATCGCGGCGAAGGTATTCATCGATGCGACGTATGAGGGTGACCTGATGGATTTCGCCGGAGTCAGCTTCGTCGTCGGTCGCGAGGGGAATGCGATGTACAACGAGACGAAGAACGGCATCCGCACCGATACGAAGCATGGGCAGATGGACCGGCGCATCGATCCGTACAAGACGCCGGGTGACTCAAAGAGTGGTGTACTTTTCGGCGTGCAGGATGAACCTCTCGGTGAGCAAGGAGCCCCGGATGATGCCATCCAGGGCTACGCTTTCCGCCTGTGTCTGACAAAGGATCCCGCGAACCGCATCTCCATCACGAAGCCGAACAACTACGATCCGGCGCACTATGAATTGCAGCGTCGCTACCTCGCTGCAGGTGGTGGCATTCCGGGACCAAGCCCCTCAGTGCCCAATGGCAAGACCGACCCGGGTTCGTGGCACTCGCTCGCCGGCAACTTCACGGGATGGAATCATCACTACCCCACCGCCAGCTATGCGGAGCGCGAGAAGATGGTCAAGAACAGCCGCGACTACATCCAGGGTGTGTACTGGTTCATGGTGAATGACCCTGCGGTGCCAGAGCGCATCCGGAAGTTGTGGGAAGGCTGGGGCCTGTGCCGTGATGAATTTGCCGACAACGGTGGCTGGCCTCGCATCTTCTACGTGCGCAATGGGCGCCGCATGGTGAGCGACTTTGTGCTCACCGCGGCGCATGTGCGCAAAGAGAATCCCGCACCAGTGGAAGACTCCGTGGGCCTCATCTGGTGGCCACCGGATCTGCACCACGCGCGTCGCCTTGTGAAGGATGGAGCCGTGTGGAATGAAGGCGCGGTGTTTGATGCCTCGAAGACTGCGGACTGGATTCCCTGCGGAATCCCCTATCGCTCACTCGTTCCCAAGCTTGCCGAGTGCACTAACCTGCTCACGCCCACCTGCCCTTCTTCCAGCTATGTGTCGTATGGTGCGTACCGCATTGAGTTCACCTTCATGGTTGCCGGGCAATCCGCCGCCACGGCTGCTGTCTTAGCCATAGAAGATGGTGTGCCCGTGCAGAAGGTGGAGTACACGAAACTGCGCGATCGCCTGCTGAAGGATGGACAGGTCCTCGCCACTCCCGAGAAATAGTACTGGTGATTTCCAGTGCCACGCATCAGCCTTTCACAAGCATCCAGCCATACAAGTCTCATGAACCGTCGCCGCTTTCTTCATACTGCCATCGCTTCTGCTGCCCTGCCGTCTCTTGCCACCGCTCAAGAAGTGAAAGCGAAGGCCGGGAAGCGCATCCTGCTGCGTTCCTCGTGGCAGACAGTGAACATTGGCGACATCGCGCATACGCCCGGCATGCTACATCTGCTGGAGAAGCATCTGCCAGAGTATGAAGTGACCCTCTGGCCCAGCAGCGTGGAGAACGGCGTCGCCGAGATGCTGACGAAGCGCTTCCCCAAGCTGAAGATCATGGGGACGACCGCAGAGGCCAAGAAGGAGGCCTTCGAGACACATGACTTCCTGCTGCACGGCTCAGGCCCAGGCATCGTCGGGCAGAAGTCGATCCTCGAGTGGACCGAGAAGACCGGCAAACCGTATGGCATCGGCGGCGTGACGTGGAGCGGTGGTGGTGCGGACAAGGGCGAAGGCGTGAAGGTGATCAGCGGCGCGAAGTTCGCCTTCTTCCGCGATTCTGTTTCCCTGGAGTTGGCCAAGTCCAAAGGCGCCACCAGTCCCATCATGGAGTTCGGGCCCGACGCGACCTTTGCATGCGACCTCGTGAATGACGAGCCTGCTGCTGCGTGGCTCAAGGAAGTGGGTCTTGAAGATGGAAAGTTCGTCTGCTGCATCCCGAAGCTGCGCAACACGCCCTACTGGGAAATCAAGAAGGGCGTGAAGTTCGACGAGAAGAAGAACGCCCGGAATGAGGAGATGAAGGAGCATGACATCGCGCCGCTACGCAATGCGGTCATCGCGGTGGCGCAGCAGACGCCGATGAAAGTGCTGCTCTGCCCTGAAGACGCCAGCCAGATGAAGCTGAACAAGGAGATGATCTACGACAAGCTTCCCGAGGACGTGAAAAAGAAGGTCGTGTGGAGGCAGGACTACTGGCTCACCGATTTCGCGCAGAGCGTGTACAACCGCAGCGCGGGCCTCTTCGGCAACGAACAGCACAGCCCCATCATGTGCATCGGCCACGGCATTCCGGCGATTGTGTGCCGCTACAAGGAGCAGACCAGCAAGGGATTCATGTGGAAGGACATTGGTCTGAGCGAGTGGCTATTCGATCATGACTTCGATGAGGCGGAGAAAGGCCTCACGCCTGCGGTGCTGGCCATCGTGAACGATCAAGCTGCCGCCAAAGCGAAGGCCGCCAAAGGCAAAGCCGTGGCAGATGACCGCATGAAGCGCATGATGGATGTGCTGCGCGCGGAGTTGGAGGGGTAGCAGCTATAAAAGCTTGCAGCGAGATAGTGGCCGACTTTCTCCGAAAGTCGCTGCGGACGATACTACCCACATGCTTGATTTGGCCTGCAGGCTGAGAGAGTGATTCCAGTCGCTCTCTCAGACTTCACTCAGATGGCCACACCTTGGAACGTTTGAAGTGCAGCGACTTTCGGAGAAAGTCGGCCACTATCTCGCAGCAGCGCTTGTCCGGGGATATCCGCTACACCTCACTGATAATCCCACTACTCGCTCCGAAGGTCTGCGCTTCGATGTTCATGTGGTGCAGCATACGGACGAAGAGATTGGACATCAGCATGTTGTTCTTCGTGTCGTAGGCGAGGTGGCCTTGATGCTTGAAGGTGCCGCCAGCGAGGATGATGGGCAGGTTGTTGTTGTCGTGGGAGGATGAGTTTCCGAGGTTGCTGGTGTAGATCACGCCCGTGTGATCCAGCAACGATTGATCGCCCTCCTTGGTGGCTTTCATCTTCTCGATGAACTCACCGAAGACTTTGACCTCGGCTTCTTCAATCAGCGCAAGCTGCTCCAGCTTTCCGGGGTCTTGACCGTGGTGCGAGGCATCGTGGTGGCCTAGGTTCACGCCATCGATTTCCGGGCGCTCCTGCGAGCCAAGCCACAACGTCATCACTCGGGTCGAGTCCGTCTGCAGGGCAAGATGCACAATGTCATACCACTGGCGCGAGCGCTCAAGCAACTGAGGTCCACCGAAGTCGTTGTTGGGCGTTTGATATTCCACCTTCGGCTTCGGCGTGGTGCTCCAGTGCTCATCCTGCTGGAGTGACTGCTCGGCCTCGCGTACTGAGGTGAGGAAGAGATCAAGACGCTCGCGGTCATTGCTGCCGACCTTGCGATTTAGTGAGCGGATTTGGTCACCCACATCATCTAGAATGCTCTGGCCGTCCTTCACGCGTTGCAGTTCGCGGGCCTCTTCTTCCGGAGTGCCTGCGATGAAAAGCTTGCGGAATACCTGCGTGGCACGCTGTTCTGCCGGAAGGCGCACGCCGCGCTTGTTCCACGTCACATCGCCACCACCGAGATTCAGGCAACGGAAGCGCGTCTGATTGCCGATGTGCGAAGCGACTTCCTGATCCAGCGAGATGCCGTTTTTGATGTCTTTGTCCCGGATGAACTCTGGAGCCACACCTGTAAAGATGCCGACCTCCGCGAAGTGGCCTGCGGCATAGCGATGCGACATGCCGGAGAACACCGTGAACCGATCGCGCAAGCCTTCCAGATTCTTCAGGTACCTGCTGGCGACATAGTCTTTGCCTGCCTTCTCCGGGAAGAAGTTCGGCCCATACATGCCCAACGGCTGGCCGACCAACACCATGCGTCGCGGAGACTTCAGGGCGGTCTTCTGTGCTTCTGACGCTCGAAGTGGCATCATGGCATCGAGAAAGGGAAGTCCAATGGCCACACCCGAAGCGCGGAGAAACGTGCGGCGATCCATGCGGGAAGATGATTTCATGGCAGTTGAAATGGGAATGGTTGGATGACGCTCGTTTACTTGTTCAGGAATACTCTGCTCTGCACCACCTCATGCACCAGGGTGCGAAATCCGTAGTTGTTCGCCTTCAGCTTCGCGACGATCTGCTCCACCACTTCGCGATCCGCGAACTGGATGTCTGCACCGGTCGAGTAGATGAGCAGCTTCTTGGTGAGGCTGCGGGCGATTTGATCTTTGTCTTCGAGAAGAAGCTTCTTGTAGTCGCTCAAGTCCTTGAAGGGTTTCCCCTCGGGCGTGACTGCGCCTTGCTCGACATCAGGTCCTCGGTACACGCCACGGCCGGTGTAGGGCAGGTTTACGGTGCCAGCCTTCGTGCGGGTGGTGACGCGGTAGAACTCACGCCAGTTGCCAATAGGATCGTAGTTCTCCAGTGCGAATCCGGGTGGATCGATATGCGCGTGGCAGGAATTGCATGCTGGCGTGTTGCGATGCATGTCGAGCTGCTGCCGGATGGTGGTGGCTCCGCGGATGTCCGGCTCGATGGCGGCGACATCCGGCGGGGGCGGTGACGGTGGCTTGCCAATGATCTTTTCCAGTACCCACTTCCCGCGGAGGATGGGCGAGGTGTGGGTCCCATCGGCGGTAACCTTCAGCACAGAGGCGTGCGTCATCACGCCACCGCGTCGGCTGTCCGCGGGCAGTTTCACTTTCTTGAACTCACTGCCAGTCACTCCGGGAATGCCATAGAGCATGGCGAGGCGTTCGTTGAGCATGGTCCAGTCGGAGTCTACGAAGGTGAGCAGGCTCAGGTTGTTCTTCAGCACTTCTTCAAAGAATAACTCCGTCTCAAGCGGCATGGCCCAGAGCAGGAGATTGTCGAAGTCGCTGTAGAGCTGAGGGTCGGGGATGGTGAAGTCAATCTTCCTCAAGTCCAGCCATTGCCCCGCGAAGTTCTTCGTGAAGTTGTGTGCCTTCGGCGAATTCAGCATGCGCTCCACCTGGGCACGCAGGGTGGCGGGCTTGTGCAGTTCGCCCCGGTACGCGAGCGACAGCAGCTCGTTATCAGGCAGTGTCGACCAGAGGAAGTAGGAGAGGCGCTCTGCGAGGGAGAAGTCATCGAGCCTGGTCGTGGCCAGTTCGCCACCGGCTGCTGCGGGAGCACCGGGTGCGTTGCTCAAGAAGAGGAAGTCCGGGGAGGAAAGGATGAGCTTGTAGCCATACATCATGGCATCGAAGAAGGTGTACTTCTCATCGAGCTTGCCCTGCACCTTCTGCACGTAGTGCTGCTGCACTTCCTCACTCACAGCGCGACGGAATGCACGTGGCAGGAAGGCGCGGATGAGTCGCGCGGCATCTTCTTTCGGGTTCGCGGAGTCCGGTACCAGCGGATCGGCGTTCCATTGGAACTCATTGCGATTCTCCGGGATCTTCGGCACACGACCACCGGTTTGTTCCGCCTTCACCACGGAGCGTGCCTTGAGTGGCACACCGGAGAACAGCGTGTTGTAGCTGGGCGGTGGAAAGGCATCGATGGGCCCTTCGATTTTCAGAGACTCCACCAGCACCCCAGGACCGGTGTATTCCTCGAGGGGTTTCTTGAACCCGCGAATGTCCCAGGTGGTGAGGAAATTCAGCACAAACGCCTGCTTCCGCGCGAGGTCGATCTCGTATTCGATGATCTGCGGCTCGCCGTGGGGGATGTCGCGCACGTCCCGCAGCACGGGGCCTTCGCGTCCACTCTCCATCACGGTCATGAAGCCCACCGAGACAGGTTTCGTGTCAGCGCCCACGGCGCAGGCCTTGATCTGGATCTTGTAACGGCCCGCCACCGGCGCTGGCACGGTGGAGCAGAGACCGTAGCGTGGCAGCTTGCTGTAGATGATGAGGGCGTCTCCCTGGAGCTTCGAGTTGCGTCCCAGGCCTTGTTTGAAGTTGGGTCCCTTCTGGGTCATCTCCAGCCCCGTGCGCGTGTTGCTGAAGGTCATGGGCGGCTGTACCGGGATGGCGGCGGTGATGGCCTTTGTCGCGGCATCCTGATAGAGGAGGAAGTGCGTGGCCGAGAGGTCGAGGCCACTGCTCACATTGTCGAATCCCGCCGTGGTGCTGTCCTCAGGCAGCATCTCCTTCAGCGAGGTCTTGGTGCCCAGGAGATCATTGACCGTGTTCTCATATTCCGTGCCGTTCAGCCGGCGGATCATCACGCGTCCCTGTTTCTGCTGATGGGCGAGTGAGGCGTTGTGCAGTTCGCCACGCAAATAGGCCGTGGCGGCCTGCAGCGCAGGCTGGGGCGGGCGCTCCTCCTTCTTTGGCGGCATCTCGCCGGAGGCCATCTTGTCGAGCACCTTCACCCAGCTGGCGGAAGTCCTGGCGCTCGCGAAGTCCACGGGAAGAGTATCGAGCCGCAGTCCGGCTTTTTGCACATCTTCACCGTGGCAGTCAATGCAGTGCGCATCCAGCAGTGTCTTCACCTGGGTATTGAAAGCACCCGTCGTAGATGCGGGCGTGGGCGCGGCGGGACAGGCGATTGCCGTCACAGCAAGGGCGAAGGGTACAGACAGGCGGGACGAGAGCATGGAGCAAACCGCGTGGGTGAAGGCAGGGCAGGTGGGAGGTCAACGCACGGAGTCGGCCCAAATTGCAGAGACGATTGAAAAGGAATTTCCCTCACGCGTCCATCACGGACAGGACTGCGACTTTCACAGGGCAGTCAGGACGGGGCGAGCGTGAGCCGACCTTTACGCCCAAGGCGCGCGCCCGGGGGGCGTAGGACGAAGGTTCAATAGCGGCAGGGCCACGAGTCTGCTGAATTCGAGGGAGTGAAGAGACCTTGCCAAAAGAAACCGTGACTGCTCAACTTTCGAATACCATGTCCGACGAGGCTCTCCTAGCTAGCGCTCGCACTGGAGCTGTTGAGGCTGGAGCGGTCGCATTGACCCCTCTGATTGGCCGGGACACGGAAGTCAGCTTGCTCAAGGATCGCTGGGAACAGGCGCAGGAGGGCATGGGACAGGTGGTCCTGCTGGTTGGTGAGGCAGGCCTCGGCAAGTCCCGCCTCGTGCACACCATCAAGCAAGTCGTCGTCGAACAAATGGAGGAGGCGGCGCCGGTGGGGGGGGCTGATAGCGCGCCAGGATCGCGCGCGCCATGCATCGTCGAGTGGCGCTGCGCGCAACAGTTTCAGAACACGGGCCTTTTTCCGGTCACGGATCAGTTTGCGCGCTTCCTCGATTTTCGCAGCGATGAATCGACGACCGCTCGGTTCGATCGGCTCGCGCGGCACCTCGACGACTATGGGCTTGGGCGACCGGAACTGGTGGCGCTTTTTGCCAGGCTGATGTTGCTCCCTCCGGACGAACGTTATCCGGTCGCTGGCCTGACGCCGGTGCGCGAGCGTGAGGAGACCTTTCGTGCGCTGCGCCAGTGGCTGAAGGCCTGTTCCGACAGGCACCCGCTGCTCTTTGTCATCGAGGACCTGCACTGGATCGATGCTTCGACACTGGAATTTCTTGGCCAATTCATCAGCGAGGGGCTGCATGATCGCATTCTCACCGTGCTCACCTTCCGCCCGGAGTTCAAGACTTCGTGGCCAGCCTTCGCCCACCAGACGAGTCTCGCGCTTAATCGCCTGACACGTCGTCAGGTGGGGGAACTGATGCGCAAGACGGCGGGGAGTGCTCCGCCGGAGGCGCTGGTGGCGCAGCTCTATGAGCGTACGGGCGGCGTGCCATTCCTCGTCGAGGAGTTTGCTCGAATCATTCGGGAAACGGTCGTGCCCGAATCAGGCGTTGATGCACGGCGCAAGGGAACGGCAGTGCCATCGCGCGACATTCCCGCCACCTTGCAGGATCTGATCCTCGCTCGGCTGGATGGGCTGTCGGCAAATCGCGAAGTGGCGCAATTGGCGGCGACATTGGGCCGTGAATTCAACTACGATATTCTGGCCGCGGTCGTGCATGTGGACGAGGAGGCGCTGCGCTCAGAACTGGAGAAGCTCGTCGGTGCGGGGATCCTTAATACGAAAGGTCAGCCGCCGCATGGCGCGTACGTCTTCAAGCATGCGCTGCTGGAAGAGGCGTTGCATGGAACTCTTCATCCGATGGAGAGGCAGAGCTTCCATCGCCGGGTTGCCGAAGCCATGGAGACCCGGTTCCCCGAAATCGCCGAACGGCAGCCGGAGCTGCTCGCGCAGCATTTCACAGAGGCAGGCGTCTTCGACAAGGCGGTGAGTTACTGGGCACTCGCCGGGCTCCGGTCGCGGGAGCGATTTGCGAATGTCGAAGCGATCGCGCATCTGACCAAGGGGCTGGGTTTGCTGGAGTCACTGCCGCCATCGTCCGCACGCGATGCGCGTGAACTCGATCTGCTCGGACCGCTGGGCACCACGTACATCGCATCGCGCGGTTATGCGGCTCCGGAAGTCGGTCCGTTATTTGATCGTGCGCGAGAGTTGTGTGATCGCGTCGGGCAGACACCGCAGCTCTTCGCGATGATGTGGGGAAACTTCGCATTCCATGTCGTACGCGGCGACTTCCGCCTGTGCGCGGAACTGGCTGAGGAGGCGATTGAATTTGGGACGCGGATGAACGACGCGGGAATCTTGATGGAGGCTCTGTTCCTGCGAGGCATCACCATGCTCTATCGTGGTGACTTTGCCGGAGCGCATGAGGCGTGTTCCCGGGCGATTGCCGAGTACGACGACCGGGCGCGTACCGCCTACTGGGCCACGCTCATTGGTGAGGATGGCGGCGTGACCACGCGCTGTTACCTCGCCCTCGCGCAGTGGCACCTCGGCCAGGCGGACAGCGCGCTCGCCCTCAATCGCGAGACGCTCGCTTTGGCACGGGATATCCGCCAACCCTTCAGTATTGTCTACGCCCTGCATCACACCGGATGGCTGTTTCAGCATTGCCGGATGGGCGCTGCCGTGCGGGCGGCCGGAGAGGAGGAGATGGAGATCTCAACCGAACAAGGCTATCCTTTCTGGCATGCTACAGGCACCCTCTACCGGGGCGCGGGCATGTTGCTCCAGGGACGGCCGGAGGAGGCGCTGGCGCTGATCGAAAGAGGTCTCGAAGCTTATCGGGCAACGGGTGCCGGGATCGCGCTCACCTTTTATCTCAGTGTGCATGCCGATGCGCTTACTCAAGTAGGCCGGCTCGATGATGCCCGGCGGGCGCTGGATGAGGCTTTTGCACTCGTGGAGAAAAATGACGAGCGGTTCCAGGAGGCCGAGTTGCTGCGTCTGCAGGGAGAGTTGCTTCTGGCCCAATCGGGAGATGAGCGAGGCGCCGAGGAGTGCTTTGACCGCGCGATTGAGACCGCCCGCCGACAACAGAGCCGCGCGTGGGAATTGAGAGCCACAACCAGTCTGGCGCGTGTGATGCGCCAGCGGAATCGCATCGAGCAGGCTTACGCAGCGCTGACGACGGCCTGCGACAAAATCACCGAAGGTACGACCTTGCCAGACCTCGCGGCGGCCAGGGCGTTGCTGAATGACCTGAGCAATGAGCGCATGCGTGGCGATTTCGCCGCCGGTGCCCAATATGTGCGCCAGTGCATTCCGCCGCCGATGAAGGGACCGGTGACGGTCGACTGGCGTTACATTCCGTCCTCGGAGCTTGGTGGAGATTCCATCGGTTATCATTGGATAGATGACGATCACCTCGCGCTCTATCTCATCGACGTGACCGGACATGGGCTTGATTCGGCACTGCTTTCCATCAGTATCAGCAATGTGATCCGTTCGGGTTCGCTGCCCGGTGTGAACATGCTCCGTTCCGACGAGGTGCTTGCCCGGCTGAATGAAAAATTCCAGGGGCACCTTCACGGCGGCAGGTTCTTCACGATTTGGTATGGCGTTTATGAGGTGTCGACCCACGTCCTGCACTGGTCCGGTGGAGGCCATCATCCGTCGCTTCTGTTCGTGCAAGGCTTGCCGGAACCGATTCAATTTCCTTCGACCGGTCCGATGATGGGCTTGATGCTGGACGCCGTTTTCCCCACCAGATCCTTCCGGGTTCCGTCCGGTTCACGCCTGCTGATCTTCAGCGATGGCGCTTTCGAAATCATGCGTGACCAAACCCTCGTTTGGGATTTGCCTGCCTGTATCAGCTATCTGTCCACCATCAGCGACCGGGCCGGACTGCTCATGGATGAGCTCCTGACACGAGCCCGAACTCTCCGCGGTTCTGAGCAACTCGAGGATGACTTCTCCATCATCGAGGCCCGCTTTGAATAAAGCCTGGCGAGAAGATGGAGAGTCAGGGTCGTCTACCTCGAGCGGAAGATCTCACTCGTCAGGCACTCAACGAGGATGGTGCGCAGGCCCAGGCCCTGCTTCTTTGCCTTCTCATGGATGTCCTGAATCACGAAGTCATCCGTGGACTCCATAAGACGACCGGTGCTGTAGGCGAGGATCTCACCGATGAGGTGGCGGATGAAGAGGTCTTCGCGGGTGTCTTTGATGATCTGCTTGAAGCCAGCAAAGTCCTTATAAGTCTCCCCGGAAGGGAACTCGCCGGTGGTATCGATCACGGGTGCCTTGGCATCCTTCTTCTTGGGTTGGGGATAGTTGCTGCGCCAGTGACCAATGGGGTCAAAGGCCTCCAGGCTGAAACCGAGAGGATCGATCTTGTGATGACACTCCGCGCAGGTCTTGTCGACGCTGTGCTTGGCAAGGCGCTCGCGGATGGTGGTGGCACCTGAGACATCGGGTTCGATGGCGGGAACTTCGTCCGGAGGTGGGGGCGGATGGATGCCGAGGATGTTCGAACTGACCCATACGCCACGAGTGACGGGCGAGGTCTCCACCCCGTTGGCACTGACCGTGAGGATGCCCGCCATGCCCATCAGACCACCTCGACGCGTATTGCCCTGCAGGCTCACCTTCTTGAAGCCATCAGCCAGGCGCAGCGACTTTGCTTCGGGCAGTTCGTAGAGCTTGGCGAGCTTCTTGTCCACGAAGGTGTAGTCCGCACTGAGGAACTGCGCCGCGGAACCATTGTTCTTGAGGAGGTCGCGGAAGAAGAGACTTACTTCCGCCTTCATGGATGCCGGCAGATCCTCCGCGTAGTAGGCGCGATTCGTCTCGCGCGGCGGAGGCTGGCTGCCCAGGTCGCGCATGTTCAGCCAGCTATCGAGGAAACCGTTCACGAACGCAGTGACCTTTTCATCGGACATCATGCGCTGCACCTGCTTGTTCAGCTCGGCATCCTGGGTCAATTGACCGGACTTGGCAGCATCGAGCAAGGCGCGATCCGGGGGCGCTGCCCAGAGGGCATAAGAAAGGCGCGAGGCGAGATCGTAGGGCTTCAGCGTCTTCGAGGATTCATCGGTGATCTCGCTGAGATAGAGGAAGGATGGCGAGCACAGGATGAGCTTCACTACATCCCTTGCAGCCTGTCGAGGCGTGGCCTTTTCAACCAGGCGCTTTTCGTAGAGGGCGCGGAGCGGCTGGCGGTCGCTGTCGGTCAGCGGCCGGCGATAGGCCTTTTCCGCGAAGGCAAAGAGCTGATCCACCGCACGCTCTTCCTTGAAACCTTCACTGCCGAAGACCGCGACTTCCTCCACACTACCGGCTTTCTCTGTCACCGGTCCTTTGATCTTAATCTCGCTGATGCGGATGTGCGGCAGCTGGCCTTCTCTCAAGATGTGTGCGCGGCCCACCAGAGAGGTCGGAATCTGTTCCTTGAACTCGTCTTTGTACTTCTGGTTGATCGTGATCACCGAAGCGCGCGATTCATACGGGCCGTTTGGGAAGATGAACCGCGGTGTCTGACCCGCTTCCAGCCACACGCGGAAATAGAGCCGCGTCGGCTTGTCATCAGGCACGGTCTTCGTCGCGAGCACGGGCTCGATGGCCTGCGGGTAGTGGATGTGTCCCTTAGTCACATCTCCCGGCACGATGCCCAGAATGAAGGGCTCCGAGAGGTCGATGCCAAAGATCGCGGGATCATAGTGCGTGTCCCGGTGCTTCGCCTGCGCCTCCACTTCGATATCGTACATCCCGGCCACGGGCACGCCGTTCAGGAAGTCCTCGATGTGGCCGTAGCCGCCCTGGCGAGTGTCGGTGTTGGGCTGTTCGTAGAGATTCAGGAAGCCAAAGTTGAAGGCGTCCTTGTGCGAGCCCTGGAGTTCCTCGTACTGGACGAAGTGGCCGTTGAAGCGCCACTGCTGCGGCTCCATCACGGGCTTGCCAAGGCGTGTCTCCACCAGACGGTTCGCCGCCTGGAAGTACTGGTCCACGAGGAAGCCTGAGGTCACCAGGGTCTTGCCAATGGTATCGATGTGCTGGCTGGTTTTCTCCTTCGGGAAATCGGCCGTGAGCCCCAGCGTATCCACCCTGCGACCGAAGAGCGTCGCGAGGGTATTCTCATACTCGCGGCTCGAAAGCCGCCGCATCACGGTGCGTGAACCGGAACTCTCCAGTTTGGTGCGCGCTGCCACGACGCCTTCACGCAGCGTCCGCAAGATGGCCAGCCGCTCCTCATCGGTCGGCTGGTCCGCCTTCTTCGGCGGCATCTCCTTCAGCGTGATCTGATCGATGATGTCCTTGGTCGCGATGAGATCGGCAACAGACTTCAGGGGCAGGCCGAAGGATTCGAAATCCCGGTCGCCCTTCTGAAGGCTGGAGTCATGGCACTCCAGGCAGTACTTGCCCAGGAACTGATTCACCAGTTGCGGTGCCGGAAGGGCGACCAGCGGACTGGGAGCCGGGCTCGGCGGAGTTGGAGGTTTGGGCGCAGGTGCAGCCACCGCAGCAGGAGCGGGCGCGGTGGCAGTGGGAGTCTGGGGCGGGGCTGCGGGCTTGGGAGCAGGCGCAGGTGTGGACGCAGGCGCTTCCGGTTTCGCTTGCGCCTTCGACTGTGGGGCGGGTGACGGAGCTGGTGGCTTCGTGTCACCTTGAGCACTCGCGGCACCGAACGACATCGCCGACACTCCGGCGATGATGCAGAGATGATGAACGACGCGCATCAGGCGAAACGACCGGTGCTGCTGCCGAAGTGATCGGTTTCCACGCCCATCTTCTGCGCGATATCCACGAAGAGATTGCAAAGCGGCACCTTGTTGGGGCCTTCACGCGACACCTGGCGGTACTCGCCATGCTTGTAGCCACCACCTGCGAGGATGATGGGAAGGTCCGAGTTCTTGTGCGAGTTGCCGTCTCCCATGCCGCTGCCGAAGAGTACCGTGGTGGAGTCCAGCAGGGTGCGGTCGCCGTCGTTCAACTTGGACAGGCGGGTGACAAATTTGCCGAAGTGCTCGAGCTGGTACTTCTCCAGCGTGATGAGGGCCGCGATCGACTCGGGGTCGTTGCCGTGGTGCGACAGACCGTGGTAGTCCTTCTTGATGCCCAGGTGCTGCGGCATGAAGTCGCCGCCGATCTCCAGCGTGGCGATGCGCGTGCTGTCGGACTGCAGGGCGAGCGCGATCAGCTCATACAGCAGCGGTAGGTCTTCCACGGCGTTGCGGTTCGCCGGCTTGTCAAAAGGCGCGGCTGGCTTGGGCTGCGTGGTCCAGCGCTTCCGGAGTTCAAGGCGCTTCTCCACATCACGCACGGAGGTGAGGTACTCGTCGAGCTTGTCCTTGTCCTCCTTGTTCACCTGTCGGGAGAGGCGATTCGCCTCTTCTCTCACGGAGTCCAGAATGGAGGACTGCACTTGATTCTCCTGCACACGGCGGTTTTGACGTTCCGTCGAGTCGCTGATGAAGAGTTTCTCAAACAGTTCCGCCGGGTTCGTAGTGGGCGGTACGCGTACGCCAGACTTCGTCCACGCGATCTGGCAGCCACCATGGATGCCGCCTTCGGAACCCACGGTTAGCGAGGGGAAGCGCGTCTCAAATCCTACCTCTTCCGCGAGGTACTGGTCGATGGTCACATTGCCATCGGGGCGATTCTGCGCCTCCGAATTCAACACGCCGGACAGGAAGGAGTGCACTGCGAAGTGCCCGCCCTTCACGCCGTGGTCCAGTCCACGATAGACCGTCATCTGACTGCGGTTGTCCCAGATGGGCTCCAACAGGGTCGTCTTCTCGTACGCCGCGCCCGCGGTGGTCGGGAACAGCTGTTTCACCTGAAACCCGAGCAGGTTGCCAATCGCCACAAACCGACGGGCTCCCATGCCTGCGCCCTTGGCCATCTGGACGGCAGCAGTGCCCCCCACAGCTTCGGCTTTGAGCGAAGTGAGACCTGGCAGTGCGAGCGTGGCACCGAGGGATTGGAGAATGAAACGACGGCGATTCATGAAGGGGAATTCAGGGGGTAAGAGTAATCGGCCTGAAACCGGCGTCCATTGCAAGAAAGTCGGCTCGGCAGGGGGCCGATTCGGGCATTTTGCCCTGATGTGCGCAGCGACGGAGTCGTGAGCGTCCCTTCGGCTCCAGAGCGCCCATCGAGCGAGCGGTCGTAGATGGCGGTCTCGAAAAACTCTTGCCAGTCTCACTTCCCCGTGGCACTCTGGGAGCGTTATGAACGCGATGCTCTTCCCGTACTTCGGCGTCTCCTGGAACAATCCAGGGGTGGAGAGCGTCCTTCTCGCTGATTTGACCTGAGTCCCTTTTCGAGATTCGTCCAGCCAGACTCAGATTCGGTTCCGGTTTCAGACCGGGCTGCTCCACCCCAAAACCCAATGCGGGCGGCGGACTGAAGGACCAGTAAACCGAGTCGACCTCGAAAGAATCAGACTCTCGTCTTGGAAGGAATGCCTTCTTCTGCCCGGCTCGCAGACTCCCCGTGGAACGATTGTTCCCGCCCTTCCTCTCCCGCTCTCGCCCTCGCTCCTTGTCCTTCCGTCGCCTCTTCGTCCGTTCATTCATTCGTTCGCCTGCCCTCCATTCATCCTTCCTGCTGGTTCGTTATTTTTGCCCCAGTCCCGCCTAGAAACCTTTCACTCCCAAGGAAATGGAAAATTCATCCAGTGGCCCGGCCACGAAGCCTGTCCAACCGAAAACGCAAGGAACTCCCAAGCTGGCACCTGCGGCTCTGCTCTGGAGCCTCATGCAAGGTTTCCGCAGCCAGTATGCGCTGGCCATTGCTGCGTTGCTGGTCTTCACGGCTATCAACTACCTCATCCCGCTCGTGGGCAGTGCGACGATCGACTTTGCCCTGACTTCCGGGGTGCTGCCCGGAGTGACGGCGGCCAAGGCGGCGCCGGAGGCGGAGCTCTCGGGCCTGTTGGTCTCCTGGATGGGTGGGCCGGAACTCGTGCGCGCCCATCTGTGGTTGCCGGCGCTCGTCATGGTGGGGCTGACGGTGCTTGCTGGCATCTTCAGCTACCTGAAGGGCAGGTTTGCCGCGCAGGCCTCGGATGGCATTGTCCGGCGGCTGAAGGACCGGCTGTATGACCATCTGCAGCGCTTGCCCACGCGGTACCATGACCACGCCGAGACAGGCGATCTGATCCAGCGCTGCACCTCGGATGTGGAAACCCTGCGCCTGGCACTCTCCACCCAGGTGGTGGACATCAGCAATGCCATCCTGCTGCTGCTCACGGCCCTGCCGGTGATGCTGCTGCTGGATGGCCGCATGACAGCGCTCTCCCTCGTCCTTGTGGTGCCGATCGTGCTCTTCGGCTACATCTATGTAGGGCGGGTGAAACACCTTTTCCGCGAAGTGGATGAGGCAGAAGGCCAGGTGACTCGCGTGGTGCAGGAGAACCTGACCGGCCTGCGCGTGGTGCGGGCTTTTGCGCGACAGAGCTTTGAGATCGACAAGTTTGCAGCACCCAACAAGCTCTATCGGGATCGGAGCCTGCGCCTGTTGCGCCTCATGGCGTGGTACTGGTCCACCTCCGATCTCATTGTGCTCATCCAGCAGGGCATCGTCCTCATTGCCGGGGCGTGGTTCATCTCCCAGGGGACGCTGACCGTGGGCACGTTGTTCGCCTTCATCATGTTCCTGAACATGCTCCTCTGGCCGGTGCGCCAGATGGGACGCACGCTCACGGATCTGGGCAAGGCCACCGTGGCACTGAACCGCATGGGCGAGATCCTCAGCGAGCCGGAGGAAAGCAAGCCGGAGCCCGCCGGAGTGCATCCCGAGCCCTTCCGGGGCGGGATCGAGGCGCGGGATCTGGTGTTCGACCACGATGGCAAGAGCGCGGCGCTGAACGGTATCAGCTTCACGGTGCGGCCGGGTGAAACGCTGGCGATCCTGGGACCCTCGGGTTCCGGGAAATCCACCATCATGCACCTGCTGCTGCGGCTCTATGACTATCGCTCCGGCTCCATCCACCTCGATGGTCAGGAACTCACCACGCTGGATCGCCAGTGGGTGCGTTCGCAGTTCAGCGTGGTGATGCAGGAGCCCTTCCTGTTCTCCAAGACGATCGGCGAGAACATCCGCCTGGGACGCGATGGCGCGGCCAAGGAGGAAATCCAGGAGGCGGCGAGACTGGCGGACATCCACGATACCATCAACACCTTCTCCGCCGACTATGGAACCCTGGTAGGTGAGCGCGGAGTCACGCTCTCTGGTGGTCAGCGTCAGCGTGTGGCCCTGGCTCGCGCTCTCTTGCGGGAAACGCCGGTGCTGCTGCTGGACGATGCGCTGAGCGCGGTGGATGCGGAGACGGAGGCCAATATCCTGCACGCGCTGCTCAGCCGCCACGGCCAGCGCACCACGCTGGTGATCGCCCACAGGCTCTCCACCCTGGCCCATGCTGACCGCGTCATCGTGCTCGACAAGGGCCGCATCATCCAGGAAGGCCGCCCCGAGGACCTTCTGAAACAAGAGGGGCTCTATCGACGCCTCTGGACCATTCAAAACGCGGCCCAGGAAGAGATCCTCGAAGACGAGCGACTCGCCACAGCCGCCCCCGCAGCCACTACTGCCCCGACCTCAACTCCTTTCCCTGCCAGCCGATGAAAAACGAACCTCAGGAAGATGTCTTCAGTGAGAAGCTTGATCTCAAGCTTTGGGGCCGCGTGTTCCGCCATGCGCTGCCCTACAAGCGGCTGTTGACTCCTCTGGCCATCGCTGCGGTGGGCATCGCCATCTGCGATGCCAGCTTCGCCCTGGTGACCCGCTGGACAGTAGATGCCGTGGCCCAGCAGCAGCAACAGCAGGTAAACCTGTGGCCCTATGCGACCGTGTACTTCGTGGTGGCCCTCGCGCTTTCCATCGGGGTATGGATGTTCATCAACGCGGCAGGCGGGCTCTCCAACAACATGAGCCACGACATCCGGCAGGAGTGCTTCAAGAAGCTCCAGGAGCTGGAGTTTGCCTATTTTGACCATCGGCCCACCGGCTGGTTGATTTCCAGGCTGACCTCCGACTGTGACAAGCTGGCCCGCATCATCGCGTGGGGCACGCTGGATGTGCTCTGGGCCGTGTGTCTCGTGTTCATCATCGCTGTGGTGATGGTGATCATGCAGCCGCTGCTGGGCCTGCTGGTGCTCTCGGTCGTGCCGCCGCTGGTGTGGGTGAGTGCGGTGTTTCAGAAGAAGCTGCTCCTCAGTTCACGTGAGACGAGGAAGTACAACTCCATGATCACCGCCTCTTACGCCGAGGAACTGCAGGGCCTGCGCACCACGAAGTCGCTCGTACGGGAAAGCGAGAACCAGCGGGAGTTCGAGGTGCTGTCCACCCAGATGTATGGCGTCTCCATCCAGAACGCCCTGCAGTCCGCGGTGTACATTCCCATCGTGCTCACCCTGGGTAGCGTGGCCGCGGGCATTGCCCTGTGGCGTGGCGGTGCGGATGTGTTGAGCGGCTCCCTGAGTCTGGGGACGCTGGTGGCGTTCATCTTCTATGCCGGTCAGTTCTTCAACCCCATCAACCAGATCGCGCAGACGCTGGTGCAGATGCAGGGTGCGCAGGCTGCGGGTGAGCGCGTGCTGAGCCTGCTGGCCACCATGCCGGAGATCCGCGATCACGAGGAGGTGCAGGTGCGACTGCGCGAGTGGGATCGTCCTGACCGGCCTGTAGATGTGGCGCCGGACGGATACGAACGGGAGATCCGCAGCGTGACCTTTGATCACGTGGACTTCTCCTACCAGACGGGAGAGCCGGTGTTGCAGGACTTTAACCTCACGGTGGAGGCTGGCCAGACCATTGCTCTGGTAGGGGCGAGTGGCGGAGGGAAGAGCACCATCGTGAACCTCGCCGCGCGATTCTACGAGCCCACGGGCGGGCGTATCCTGGTGAATGGACGGGATCTCCGCGACCGCAGCCTGGAGTGGTACCATTCCAATCTCGGTATCGTGCTCCAGGGGCCTCACCTCTTCAGTGGCACCGTGCGGGAGAACATCCGCTATGGCAGGCTGGATGCGACCGATGCCGAGGTGGAGGCAGCTGCCCGAAGCGTGAATGCGGACAGCTTCATCCGTGCCCTGGAGAAGGGCTATGACACCGACGTGGGTGAGGGAGGAAACCGACTCTCTACCGGGCAGAAGCAGCTCGTATCCTTCGCCAGGGCGCTGCTGGCGGATCCGCGTATTTTCATCATGGACGAGGCCACCTCCTCCATCGACACGGAGACGGAGCAGCTCATCCAGCAGGGGCTCAAGGCCATCTTCGAGGGCCGTATCAGCTTCGTCATCGCCCACCGTCTCTCCACGATTCGCGGAGCGGATCGCATTCTAGTTATCGAGAAAGGCCGCATTGTGGAAAGCGGCACGCATGGCGAACTGATGACCGCCCACGGGCACTACCATGCCCTGTACACGCAGCAGTTCAGGAATGAACAGGTGGAGCACATGCTGGATGTAGGGGTTGTTGGCGCTTAGGGCAGATGCATCGACAAATCATTATTTATCCAATTGCGCGACAAAGTATAAAAATTGACTTTTTGCACGATTTTATGTTTGTGATGATTTTTAGATACATCTTCTCCAAGCTCTTTGGTGGAGAGGAAAAGCAGGCTCCTTATGCTTATGAATCCATGCCATTCGCCTTTTGCTCCAATGCATTCCATTTGGCGGATTCTTTTCCGGAGCCGTCTGTCCTCGGTGTTCAGCGTTGGGTTCCTCTTGCTGTTATTGACCTCCACCCAGGCTTCCGCTCAACAACTCATATTCGGGGTCTACTGGAAGGATAACGTCACCGCTCTCTGGTCGGATCCCACCAGGTGGTCAAATGGGGTTGTGCCTGACACAAACACGGACACGCGCGTAAGCCAAGGTACGGCCGTTATTACTGGTGCTGCTTTCACGAGTAACTTTATCTTAGGAGATGGTCTGTCAGGAGGTGGCGGCACGGTGAACGTGGTGGGGCCCTCTGCGGTATGGGCGAACACCAAAGCCAGCGGCTTTCCGAGTGGGTTTGATATAGGTTCCTCGACGGGAGGGACGGCCACTCTGAACATCCTCCTTGGCGGCACGGTTACGAATGCGTCGCATGCTTTAATCGCCAGATCTACAGGATCAACCGCAACAGTGACGGTGGATGGGCCCGGTTCTACCTGGACGAACGACAGCTTGCTTGTGGTGGGAGACGCCACCGGGGGCAGCACGGGCACGCTGAACATCCAGAACGGCGGCACGGTGAACATGGCAGAGCAAGTGACACTTGGCAGGTGGGCGGGGGGCACAGGAATCCTGAACATTGGCGCGGGCGGTGCGGCGGGGGTGCTCAATGTCTATAACGTCCATGGAGGCGAGGGCACGGCGGTGCTGAACTTCAACCACAACAATGCCGACTACTACTTCAGTGCGAATGGTGCCTCGACAGGCGCGGCGGTATTGATTTCGGGAAGCACGAAAGTGTATCAGCTTGGCAGTGGCAAAACCATACTAACGGGGGCCAACACTTATACGGGCGGCACGACGATTCAGAACGGCATCCTGCAAATTGGCGCCGGTGGAGCGATGGGCAGCATCGTTGGTGATGTGTTCAACGATGCCTCGCTGGTCTTCGATGTGAGCACGGATATTGGCTTGGATGGTGATATCACCGGCAGCGGTACACTCACCAAGCAGGGCGTCGGCACGCTCACCCTCACCGGGGATAGTACCTTGGGCGGTGTCACCACCATCAATGCGGGTGCCCTTCAGATCGGCGACGGCGGTGCCACGGGTTCCATCTCGGGCAATATAACCAATGATGGCGCGCTGGTTTTCAACAACAGCGATGTTCTGACCTATGGAGGCATCATCAGCGGTACGGGCACGTTCACCCAGGACGGGGGCACTACGGGCACAGGCATGCTGACGCTCACGGGCGTGAACACCTATAACGGAACCACGACGATCAATGGTGGCGTCCTGAGCGTGAATGGTTCGATCAACTCTGCGACCACGGTCCACAGCGGGGGCACGCTGAGCGGTTCCGGTTCCATCATCGGGGCAGTTACGGTGGCGGATGGTGGGATCCTTGCTGCGGGTAACAGTCCCGGCACGCTGACCATGGGAGAACTGGCCTTGAACAACGGATCACAGCTGGACTTCGAACTGGGTGTTTCCGGTGTGAACAGCGATCTCATCGATGTGGTAGCCGATCTGAATGGTTCGGGTTCCACGGGAAACCTGGTGTTGGATGGGGTTCTTAACGTCACCGATGCCGGTGGATTTGTCGCTGGCGTTCCATACCGGCTCATGAACTACGATGGAGCGCTGGTGGATCAAGGTCTCACTCTTGGCAATCTCCTGGCGGGTTATAACATCACGGTGGATACGTCTGCGGCACATCAGGTTAATTTGTTTGCCGACTACACGGGTCTTCAGTTCTGGGATGGCGTGGGGCCACCTCTGGACGGCGTGGTTCATGGGGGGAGCGGCACATGGAATGCGACGGACTACAACTGGACGAATGGCGATGGCCTTGGTCAGGCGCTGTGGGCTGAGCTGACCGCGGTATTCAGCGGGAGTTCCGGCACGGTCGAGGTGGACGGCACCCATACCATTCGTGGGCTGCATTTCAGCACGGGTGGCTATTTCCTGACCGAAAGCAATGGTGGTGGATCCTTGTCACTGGCGGCCGGTGGAGCGGAGTTCCGAATCGATGAAGGACTTGTAGCCACGCTTGCGGTTCCACTCATCGGTGATGGTGCATTGACCAAGACGGGCGACGGGGAAATCGTGCTTACCGGAGTGAATACTTATGCCGGCGGCACCACGGTGCGTTTTGGTACTCTTACCATTGATGGAGGCTCGATCAGTCATCCGGACTCCGGGGTCTACGTTGGGAGCGTATCGGGAGACAACGGGGTGTTGAACATCCGGAATGGCGGCAGTGTTTTGTCTTTGAATGGCATCATTGGTTTCCAGACTGGTTCTGTGGGGACTGTCACCGTGACGGGAGTTGGTTCCACATGGTCGGATGGCGGTGATCTTACTGTGGGCGCCTGGGGCACCGGGACACTGAACGTTGAGAACGGTGGCAAGGTGAATGTGAATGCAGGTGCGGGGGTTCTTTATCTGGGGTCTTCCGCAGGCTCCAGCGGTGTGTTGAACATCGGCAAGGGTGCCAGTGCAGGCGTGCTCAACGCCGCAGAAGTCCAGGGGGTTGTCCTTGACGCAGCTGTGTTGAACTTCAATCACACCGAGGCGGACTACTATTTCACCAAGGATGGCACCTCGACTGGGGCACCGGTACTCATTACGGGCAGCACCCAGGTTCACTATATCGGCAGTGGTCAGACGACACTCGCGGGAGTGAACACCTACACTGGAGCCACGTATGTCAATGCAGGCACCCTCAACGTCATCGGTTCCATTGCCAACACCGGATTGCATCTAGCCGGGGGGAAATTCAGTCCAGGGAATGTGGGCACGGTACAGGCAGTGACGGTGGCAAGCCTGTCCCTTACGGGCGGAGGTGTGCTCATGGATCTCGCTGACGGTGGTGTTTCCGATCATATCACCGTCACGGATGGTCTGGCCTCGCTCACGGCGCCGACCCTGTTCACTTTCAATAATCTTGGTACCCAACAATTCCAGATCCACCCGCTTATCGATGGTCTGGACGCGAGCCATCCATGGGATCTGAATCTATTGAGCGCTATCGGTGCCGAGGGTCGGTTTCTATTGAATCAGGATCAAACGCAACTGTACTATGCATACTTCGAGGGCGGAGTGATCAGCGGGCCGTTGATCGAAAACGACTTCCCCACCGCTACCCCGCTCAACGCCGACTTCCTTCTGAATGGCCGGGTCCGGACCGCGTCGCTCTTCCGCAGCAATACCGTCAAATCTCTCATCTTCAATTCCGGCAGTTCCTTGAAGGTGTTCAACACCCTGACGGTGACCGATGGCAACTTCACGGTGAACGGTGGTCGCGCTTCTATCAACGGCGGCCAGATCCTCGTGCCAGGCGACTTCCACAAGAACGGCGGCGGCACGCTTGTAACCAACACCGTGCTTCAGATCGGCGGCAGCGCGAACATCCATCAGGGCGCTCTGTTCGTGAACGGCACTTTCGAGGCCGGCCGCGTCAATGTCTTCCGCGGCGGCCTTCTCGGCGGCAGCGGCGTCATCCTCGGTGATGTGTTTAATTCCGGCACGGTGGCGCCCGGAAACTCTCCCGGCACGCTGACGATCATCGGCAACTACACCCAGAGGAAGTCCAGCACCCTGCAGATTGAGATTGCGAGCGAGAAGGTCTTCGACCGGCTGGTGGTCAGTGGCACGGCGAGGGTCGACGGCACGCTGGACATTCGCAACTACCGCGGGAGCACCCTGAGCTACGGCCAGCAGGTGCCCTTCCTGCAGGCGGGGAGGATCGTGGGCACCTTTGATGAGATCCTCATGCCGGAAGATGACCTCTTCCGCGGACGGTTTATCAATGCCGGACACATCGGCATCCTGCTGGTGGCTCCGACGAGCTACACGCTGGTGGCGGAGACTCCCAATCAAACCCGTGTGGCACACGCGCTGGATCGCTGGATCGGCATTGAGGACGGGGACATCGGGGCGCTGACGCTCGCATTGGACTTGCTCACGGCGGAGCAGTACCCGGCGGCTTTTGAAGCGATCATGCCGGGGTATTACGAAGCGGCACTGAGCACCGGGATTGAGTTGAGCCAGAGCCAGGGGCAGATGCTGTTCCAGCAGCTCAGTTCAAGAAGACTGGGCATGAAACCGCCGGCATCGGCGCCTGCCGCACCTGCTGCCCCCGTCAGCGCCAAGGGCACGAAGAACGTGGCGCCAGTGCAGCCCCAGGTGGCGATTACCCAAGCACCGCAGTGGAATGCGTGGATGCAGGGAAGCGGGCTGTTTTCCGAAGGTGGGCTGAGTCTGAACCCGGGAGAGGATTTCGAGAGCGGGACCTTCATGGTGGGAGCGGACTTTGCGGTGGGCGAACATGTGTCGCTGGGGCTCTTTGCAAGCTACCAGGAAGGATGGGGCGACTATGACCATGGAGGGGACACGGATCTGGAGAGTGTGCGCTTTGGCGGGTATGCGACCTTTGACTACGAGGGGTTCTATGCGAGCGGAGCGGTGGGTGGTGGCACGACCGATTACAGTGTAAAGCGGGCGATCGAGTGGGCGACGCTCGATCGCACGGCGCGAAGTGATCCGGATGGGACGGAGTTTTTCACGTTGCTGGGGACAGGGTATGACTTTCACGCGGGGAACTTCACGTTCGGGCCGTCGTTGAGCGCGCAGTACACGAAGCTGCAAGTCGACGAGTTCACGGAAAGCGGAGCGGACACATTGGATCTGCGGGTGAGGGATGCGGAGGAGGAAAGTCTGCGCACGTATCTGGGGGGAAGGATTGCGTATACGCTGAAGGTAAGTGAGCGACTGACAGTGATCCCGGAGTTGCGGGCGTTCTGGGAGCATGAGTTCCTTCAGGGAGGGGAGCGCATGAACGCGGCGCTCAACGGCGGCAGCGGACCTGATTTCAGCTATGTGACGGAGGAGCCGGGGAAGGATGCGATGTATGTCGGAGTAGGCCTGAACTTTTTAATGGGAGAGATCCTGACGACCAGTGTGTATTACCACGCGAACTTCGGGCGCAACGATGATGCGCAGCACACGGTGTCCGTCAGTGTGAACTGGATGTTTTAGGCCGGCATGGAGCGTATAGCTTCTGAACACTGCACTTGCTGAGCATCCCTCCGCCGCTTCCGGAGGCCCTCCTGTGCGAAATGCTGGGACGTTTTTTTACTATGCCATCGCTTTTGGGATCGAGTATCCTCCGCGTGATCGCCATGAAGACACGCACTCTCCTTTCCGCCGTCCTTCTGCTTTTTTCCGTGGCTGCCGGAGCGGCTGCGACTCCGGAACCCACGAAGCTCGAGGCCTCCCTCCTCGCAGCGGCACGCGCGGGTGATGCCGCGGAGGTCTCCCGGCTCATCACGAAGTCATTGGAAAAGCGCTCGTTCGATGACACCAGTGCCAAGGGACTACTCGACGGACTGGTGCGCGACGGCGAACTGCCGGCCTTCACGGTGCTGCTGGGTGAACTGCGCAAGACACTCGTGGGCAAGGACTGGCAGCCGGACGACGCGTTGCTCACGGAGGCGGTTCGAGGCGGACGCAAGGAGATGATCGATGCCATGCTCGCAAGCTGGCTCGATCCCGCCCGCCTGGAAGGCCGGCGCGATGCCGGTGACGCGGAGATGGCGGAGTGGGTCATGCGGCGGGCCACCGAGACGCGGCGGCAACGGGCCAATCAGGACGAACTCGTTGCGGCCGCAGGCAAGGGCGATGTGGCGACCATGCGGCGGCTGCTCGATGCGGGTGTGAACGTGAACTGCGTGGCCACAAGCCGGCACACGCCGCTGACCCAAGCTGCGGTCAAGAGCCAGATCGAAGCGGTGCGGCTGCTGCTTGATCGTGGGGCGGCCGTGGATCAGCCGAAGCATCCCGGCTGGGACTACACACCGCTCTGCCTCACCAAGTCCGTAGCCATCGCAGAACTGCTGAAGGCGAGTGGAGCGAACGTGCATGCCAGGCTCTTCGGGCGTGATGTGAGCATTCTCACCTATATCGCCCGCTACGGTGGGGCGGACATGGTCGAGTGGATGCTGAAGCAAGGGCTCGATCCGAAGATGATCGGCGACCACAAACAGAACCTCCTCTTTGACGCGGGAGACGCGCGCACGGTCGAACTGCTGCTCGCCGCCGGCGTGGATCCCAACTGTGTGGACGAGTTTGGCCGGGCACCGCTCTCTGGCGCGCCGAACGCGGAGATCGCCCGCAAGCTGATCGCTGCAGGCGCGAAGGTAGAGGGTGGAGACGCGCTCTTCAACGACATGGTCTACCAGCATGCTTCCGTTGGTGTGATGGAGGCGGTGATCGAAGCGCGCGGCAAGATGGATCCCGCCGCGGCCCAGAGAGCGCTGATCGCAGCGGCGCACATTGATCAGGCCGAGGCGGCGGAAGTACTGCTGAAGCATGGCGCGAAAGCCAACGAGAAGGGGCAATGGGGCGCGTCGCCCGACTTCCAGATCTTTCCGCTGCAGGTCTGCACGATCCACGGCTCGCCCAAGGTGGCGAAAGTCCTGCTCAAGCACGGGGCTGACCCCAACGCATGCGAGTGGTCGGGAGGTCTGCTCCAGAACGCCATCATGAACCGCCACGCAGACGTGGCGAAGATTCTGCGGGAAGCAGGCGCGAAGGGCGTCTCCGACCTCGCGTTCCACCTCGCGATGAAAGACGGTGCGAAGGTGCGCGAGCTTTTGCAGGCGGCACCCTCCTTTGCCGAGAAGCCGGAGTTCTGGAAGGCCGCATTGCCGGCAGCGGCCCGCCTGGGTGAGCTGGATGCCTTACGCGTGGCCCTCAGGAAAGGCGTGCCACTCGCGCCGAGCCCCGAGGAGAATGCCTTCGATGCGGCCGCCTCCGAGGGGCAGCACGAGGCGCTCGCCGAACTCCTCGCTCATCGTGGCAAACGGGATGACACAAGCGACCTGAAGCAACCGCTGTGGAGTGCGGTGTTGAATTCGCATCCCTACGACGACCAGCGACCCGCGCCGGACTTCGAGAGATGCGTGAAGCTGTTGCTGGAGGCAGGAGCATTCGCCGCCTCGGACCATCTGCCAGGAACAGAGCCTTCAGAGGGGGAAGACGGGATGCAGCTGGCTTTAGTGACCACCGCCGTCTTCACGCGGAATCCGGGCGGCAACGCGAATGTCATCGAGATGCTCGTGGCTGCAGGCGCCAATCCGAATCCACCTGCGGGCAATGCTGCGGGCGAAGCCAAGCACCTCAGTGACCTGATGCAGGACGCCTGCACGCAGCAAGGATGCTCCACCCCCTTTGAACGGACGATCGCTGCGGTGGAGAAGGCGGCGAAGGTGGTAATCAAGCGGTGATCCCTTCAGGTCAGACCGATTGAGAGGGGCGGGCGGAAGGTGCTGGGGTGGCGTGGAGCGAGTTGCTTCTGAACACTGCTCTTGCTGAGCATCCCTCCGCCGCTTCCCCGATCGGTTTCAACTCCACAACGCGCGGTCGAGCGTGCGGTAGTTGATGGCTTCCAGCAGGTGGTCTCCTTCGACTTTTTCTGAACCATGCAGGTCCGCGAGCGTCCGTGCCACTTTCAGGATGCGGTCATGGGCGCGGGCGCTGAAGTTGCTCCCGTTCATGGCGTGCTCCAGGTAACCGGAAGCCTCGGCATTGAGTTCGCAGTGCTTGCGGATCAGGCGCGGGGTCATGCTCGCATTGGTATGCATGCCGCGCTCCGGTTTGAAACGTTCCCGCTGGATGGCGCGGGCCTTTTCCACGCGGGCACGGATGTCTTCTGAAGTCTCGGCATGCTCCTGGGAGGAGAGCGTTTTGAAGTCCACCGCCGGGACGTCCACGTGCAAGTCGATACGGTCCAAAAGCGGGCCGCTGATGCGCTGGCGGTATTTTTGGATGAGCGCAGGACCACAACGGCACTCGCGTTTCAGGTCACCGTAGTAGCCGCAGGGGCAGGGATTCATGGCGGCGACCAGCATGAATTGTGCGGGGAAGGTGACCGTGCCGACGGCGCGGCTGATGGTGACTTTCCCATCCTCCAGCGGCTGGCGCATCACCTCCAGCGTGGAGCGGCGGAACTCGGGCAGCTCATCCAGAAATAATACACCATGATGGCTGAGGCTCACTTCACCGGGGCCGGGATTGGTGCCGCCGCCGAGCAGGCCCGCATCGCTGATGGTATGGTGCGGGGGACGGAAGGGGCGGGTGGCGATGAAGGCGCAATTGTCGCTCAGCAGGCCGCTGGCGCTGTGAATCTTCGTGGTGTCGATCGCCTCCTCCTCACTCATGCCGGGCATGATGGTGGGAATGCGCTTGGCCAGCATGGACTTGCCGGTGCCGGGCGGGCCGACCATCAGGAGATTGTGCCCGCCTGCCACCGCGACTTCGATGGCGCGCTTCGCATCCTGCTGGCCCTTCACCTCGTTGAAGTCGATGCCGTAGATGGCATGCGCTTGGAAGTACTCGGCGGCACGGCAGGGCTCAGGTTCGATGGCTTTTTCACCTTTCAGATATTGCACTGCCTCGCGCAGATCATTCACGCCAATGATCTCAATTCCCTGGACCACGCTGGCCTCGACGGCCACGCGCTTGGGCAGAATCAACTGCTTGCGTCCCTTGTCGCGAGCCGATTGCGCAATGGCAAGCACACCACGCACCGGACGCAGCTCGCCATTGAGGGCCAGCTCACCCACAATGCAACATTCCAGCAGGCGCTCTGCCGCGATGCCTTCGCGCCCGGCAATCGCCGTCAGTGCGAGAGGCAGGTCGAATGCGGGGCCCTGCTTCGGCAGATCCGCCGGCGCCAGGTTGAAGGTGACATACCCGCTGAAGGGCATGTAGAATCCGCTGCTGGTCACCGCGGCAATGACCCGGTCCCGCGCCTCCTTCACCGCAGTATCTGGCAGTCCCACCACGGTGATGCGGAAGTTGTTCCCCTCGGCGTGATGACACTCGATCTCTACCTCCACGGCATTCACGCCGAGCAGGGTTGCTGAAAAGGTTCTCGCAATCATGGGACGGTGCCACGATTAGCACGTTGCATTGGCGTCTGCATCAACCGTTCGCGATTCGCGGAACCAACGAACCTGGCGCAAGCCTGCCAAAGTCTGTGGTGGGACCTTCGTCCCATGGCGCGGGAGGCACGGTATGGGGGACACTGGCGCCTTATCTTATCAAACCGGACTACCACACTTCCACAAGCCCCTGGGGACGCCTCGTTGCGGCGGACTCGTGGTGCGGTGTCGCCAGATGCCGTTCAGGCATGCCATCATCATGAAGAGGATTGGTCTCGCGTTGTCTGGAGGTGGGTTCCGCGCCAGCCTTTATCATCTGGGACTGGTTCGGTTCCTTCGAGACGCGGGGTTGTTGTCGCGGGTCACCCACATTGCCTCGGTGTCGGGTGGGAGCATCTTCTCCGCCCATCTGGTGCTGAACTGGAAGCGCTACTGCGGCACGGATGAGGAGTTCGAGGAGGTGGCAGCCGAGTTCCTTTCGTTTGTCCGGCTGAACGTGCGGAGCCGCATCCTGCGCAGGTTCCCTCTCACGTTTCCACTGCGCTGGGGCCGCATGCTGCTGGGCAAGTCCAACCGGAAGCTCACCCGCACCGGCTTGCTGGAGCATCACTATGAAAAATTTCTCTACGGAGATGTAAGCCTCTTCGAACTTCCGCAGAGTCCGAAGCTGCATCTCCTCACCACGAATCTGAGCGAGGGCTGTCTCTGCTCCTTCAGTCGCGATGGCCTTTCGATGGTCCGCCGGCAAGGTGGTCACACCTTCCGCGTGGACAAGATCCACACCGGGCTCGCGACGGTGCCCATGGCGGTGACCGCGTCCTCAGCTTTTCCCGGATTCTTCCCACCGCTGGAGCTGACCGGATCCGAAGTGGGCGTGAGCGGTGGCGAGTTTGGCAAGCAGGCCTACACCGATGGCGGTGTGTACGACAATCTCGGCGTGCGCGTCTTTCGCTTCATCGAGAGACAGATGCTCGCGGATGAGGAATTGGTGCGGGAGGACTTTGTGGATTTGAGGGGCGCCCTGGAAGCACTGCGTGAGGCAAGTGTATCTGATGCAGACACGCCTTTGCAGCGATTGGCCCTGCTGCTGGAGGAAGCCGGGAAGTCTGGAGAGGATTCCCCCTTGAATCGTTTCGCGAGTGCCCTGGAGGAAGTGCTGGAGAAGCCGGAGCTGTTCGATTCTTCTGGGAGCATCATCGATACCATCCTCACACGGCTGGGCACGGTGATGTGTCACTACCAGTTCCAGCATGAGGCGCTGTTTGCGGGGTTGAAGCCGGATGATGCTGCGGCAGCCGAGCTGCTGCTGTCGAGCCGAACGGGTGGACAGAGCCTGGATGCGGGAGATCAGGTCTGGCTGAACCGGCACCTGCTGGAAACGGCGTTCCGCTGCGCGACGGGAAAGCCCTGTTTCCAGCGTCTGCAGAGTGGCTTTGACTGCGTGATGGTGAGTGATGTGGGCCGGCAAATCAAGGTGGTGAAAGGCAATAGCGGTGGTCTCATCCGCACCGCACTGCGTGCGAGTGACATTCTCATGGACCGCGTGTGGCAGTTGGAGAACGAGACCTTCCGTGGAGCGGGTGGTTTTGTTTTCGCCCGTATCACGGAGGTCGTCGAGCCGGAGGAGGATCCCACCGCGCCCCACCCGGAGATTCAGCGCCAGGCAGCGAACATCCGCACGGATCTGGACCATTTCACCCCTCTGGAGATCAGCAGTCTGGTGCGTCATGGATACTGCGTGGCGAGGAAGATCTGCCGTTCGCGGCCTGACGTCTTCGGCGAAAGCCTCCCGGACACTCCACCTTGGGAGCCCATTCCGGAACGCAGGCCTGTGACGGACGAGGCGAGGGAAAACGCGAATCCGGTCACCCCTGATCGGGCGCCGACAGAGGCCACGAATGAGTCGAGGGAATTGCAGGGGTCTGCAAATCGCCGGGTCTGGAGCTCCTTTTTTGATCGGCGTGATTGGGTCACCTTTGTCTACGTGCCCATCCTGGTGCCGATAGTCCTGCTGCTGCCTTATCTGTCGCTGCAGTATTACAAGCGGATGGTGCGGCTCAACACCCTCACCTTGTCCTTTGCCCAGGGCAGCCCTGACCTTGCACGATTGGGAAACCTTCTCGACGAAGGAGCGCAAAAGCCGTGGACCGGGGTGAAGGTGGAGGAGACACAGGACATTACCGTCCCCGATCTCCACGGGTACAAAATTCTCAGTGACTCTCGCATCACCGACCTCCGGAGCTGGCAGCCTGGCGAGGTAGGGAAGGCCGACTCCAGAATCTACACCTACCGGCGGTTGCTGGTGATGAAGCTGCCTGAGAACACGGATCAACACTTCTTCCGGGAGAGGTTGATTCTAACGGGGGCAGAGGGACAAGTGAGATTCCCGCCCCAAGCACTGGAGGCCAAGGTGCAGAGGGCGCCACTCGACGAGCAGGGCCACTACCGATGGGATGCGGTGTTTGATTTCAGCAAGGTTCCGAGTGGAAAGCCGATGGAGTTGATGGTCGAGGTGCAGTCTCCGGGACTGTTTTTGTACGGCTCCAACGCTGCCACGGGCATGACCTTTGCCATCGAGGCCCAGACCTCTGAGCTGCTGCAGTGGGTGCTCATGCCAAAAGGACGTGAGTACAACAAGTACCGGTACATCTACTACCAGCGTGACCATCCTGAGACCGCGAAAGAGGGCGTCTTCACCACGGAGTACCTGGCGAAAGACTCCACCCTTCTTGCATTCAAGATCCTCGCACTGGAGCCGGGATACGATCACGAAATCTCCTGGGAGTACCGGTAGCCGCGGCGACTGCGACTGCGGTGGCGGTGGCGTACGGGTGCGAGCTATCGCACACGCTTCCCTCACCTCCCGAACAGCCTGTCAAAGAATCCGCGGCGCTTCGGCGGTTCGGGTGGCGGCGGGAGCTGCGGGGTTCTCTTCTCCACGTACACCGGTCGTGGAGTCGCTTTCTCGCCTTCAATGATCACGGTCATGCCCTTGGTGATCATCTTGGTGAGGCGCACCACATCCCAGTTCGCCGTGCGCATGCAGCCGTGGCTGGCACTGCGACCAATGGTCTGCGGTTGATTGGTGCCATGCACGCCGATGCCAGGCTTGCTCAGGCCAATCCACATGACACCCACGGGATTGTTCGGGCCGATGGGAAGGTTGTAGTAGTTGCTGCTGCGCACGCCGTAGTCGAGCACGCTCTTGTCCCAGCGGAAGGTGGGCATCTGGGTGATGCCGACGATGCGCCACGTGCCGGGCGGGGTGGCGAGATAACCGCTGCCGGGGGTGATGGGCAGGCTGGCGAGAATCTTGTCTCCCTCATACAGATCGAGAATCTTCTCCCGTGTGTCGATTTTGATCACGCGCGAGAGGAAGTCGGGATTCTCGGGCAGGCTCGCAATGGGAGTCAGCTCTTCGAGCAGGAAAGGCTCTACATTGGGCACGCGCACCGTGTCGCCCGGTTTGAGCTGGCTCATCTTCATCGGGAGATTGATGAACTCCAGCAGCTCAGGGGCGCAGTGGAAGCGCTCGGTGAGAAACTCGAGCAGCGAGTCGTAGGGCAGGTATTTCTTCTTGCTCTGTGCAGAGGGCTGGCTGGGAAGATCGCCCACGAACTTCAGATCCTCCTCCTTGATGGTGTAGGTGGTGTAGAGCTGGGAGACTCCGGAAAGGTCCAGCGTGTGCGACTCCAAAGGCGTCTCCGCGAGCCCCTGCGCGCGCTGGTAGCGGTTCAGCGCCTTGGTGGTGAATTCTCCCGGGCGGCCATCCAGTTTTCCGGGGCCAAAGAGTTTGCCATCCAGGAAAATCTGGAGGCGCAGGATGGCATCCACAGGTTCCGGCGCCTTGGGCAGGGGATTGGGAAGTGATGCAAAAGCTGTGGTCGCTGCGAAGAGCAGAGCTGCTGGGAGAACGAAGTGGAGGCCTTTCATCGGAGACTCTTGTGCGGAGCTGTAGCTTTGTGACACCGGTCTTCGCCTGATGCAAACACTGTGCCCAGAGGGATACGATTGCCATGCCCCCAGCGGTTTGGTTTTAGGAAACTCCTGCCATCCGGAAATTTGTTCCATGCGTCTGGATGTGCCAAGGTGCGCGTAGCTGCTTCCATCGGTATTTGTCACCGTTTTGCCTATCTCCATCACATCCATGTCAGCACTATTCACTCCCCTCTCGCTCGGCCCGCTTACCCTGGCCAATCGCGTCGTCATGGCCCCGCTCACCCGCTGCCGGGCAGATGCAGATCACGTGCCGACGGACATCATGGCGGAATACTATGCCCAGCGTGCCGGCGCAGGGTTGATTGTGGCGGAAGCCACCATGGTGATGGAGGGGAACTCGGCCTTCAACGGACGCGAGCCGGGCATCTATTCACCGGCCCAGGTCGCTGCCTGGAAGAAGGTGACGGACGCCGTGCATGCCAGGGGCGGGCTCATTTGGCTGCAGCTTTGGCATGGAGGGCGCGCGTGTCATCCGTATTTTAATGGCGGTGCCCAACCGGTCGCGCCCAGTGCCCTGGCCATCACCGGTGACCACACGCACACACCGGAAGGTCCGAAGCCCTATGTCGTACCGCGCGAACTAAGCGATGACGAATTGCCGGGCATCGTCGAAGGCTTTCGCCAGGCGGCTGAAAATGCAAAAGCGGCAGGATTTGATGGCATTGAGATCCACGGGGCCAATGGGTACCTCCTCGATGAGTTTCTGCGTGATGGGGTGAACAAGAGAACCGGTCCCTATGGCGGTCCGGTCGAGAACCGGGCGCGCCTGTTGCTGGAAGTGACGGATGCCGTTTGCACCGTATGGGACAAGAAGCAGGTGGGCGTGCGCATCTCACCGCTCAACAGCTACAATGACATGATCGACAGCGATCCCGTGGGTCTCACCCGCTACGTGGCGGCAGCCTTGGGTGAGCGTGGCATTGGCTATCTCCACCTCATGCGGGCGGACATCCTCGGTGTGCAGAAGTCGGACACAGACATCGTCGCTGTGGCACGTGAGGCCTTCCAGGGCGTGCTCGTTGTGAATGTGGGATACACCCGTGAAGAAGCAGAGGCTGCCGTCAGCACGGGCAAGCTCGATGCGGTGGCATTTGGTCATCAGTTCATCAGCAACCCTGATCTCGCGGAGCGCTTGCGCCACGGGAAGGAACTTTCGCTTCCGGACACGACGACATTCTACACGCACGAGGCGCGCGGGTATATCGACTACCCGGCGTTGTCCGCTGCGTAGCGAGTAAGCAGCCTTCCCGCGCACCGAGGAGAGAAGTGTGGCCGGTCGGCCACGGGATGGGGTGGCGTGGTCTTTATGATTAAGTTGTTGCTTAATTAAGTAATAACTTCATAATGTTACCATGCTCGCTTTCACCGCGCTTGCCGACCCCACTCGCCGCCGCATCGTGGAGATGCTGGCGGAGCGGGAGCGTACGGCGGGTGAAATCGTGGCCCGGTTCGACATGACGGCCCCGGCCATCTCCCAGCATCTCAAGCTGCTGCGCGAGGCCGGGCTGGTCAGTGTGCGCGCCGATGGTCAGCGTCGCATCCACTCGCTGGATCAGGGTGGATTCTCTGAGATGGAGGCGTGGATCGCGAAGACGAAGCAATTCTGGGAACACCGCCTGGATGCCCTGGAGCACACCCTCCGCGCGGAAGACGAAAAGAAGAAGAAACCCCGTGTGAAGAAGAAATGAGCCTGCTGCGACGGCCAGACAGGTCGCCACCCGGTTCAGCAATCCTTTGAGCCACCATGAAACAAGATTCTGCCTACCCTTTCGTGCGCGTCGTCAGGCGCATTTCCTTCCCCGCTGAGCGCGTGTTCGATGCATGGCTCAATCCACGACTGGCTTCGCAGTGGCTCTTCGCCACGCCCACTGGGAAAATGGTGCGTGCGGAGGCCGATGCACGTGTGGGCGGTAAGTTTACTTACACGGAGCGACGCGATGGCGAGGACGTGGAACACACGGGAGAGTATCTGGAAATCGATCGCCCGCGGCGGCTGGTCTTCACGTTCGGTGTGCCCAAGTACTCCAAGGATTTCACGAAGGTGACCGTGGAGATTGAGCCACAGGGGGAGAGCTGTGTCCTCACGCTCACGCAGGATGTGCATCCTGACTGGGTGCATTTTGCCCCTCGCTCGCAGGATGGCTGGACGACCATTGTCGAAGGTCTGGCCGCGAGCCTGGGCGACCGCTATGCGGTGGTGAACCGCGAGCCCGTGCAAGTGATTGGCAAGGACGAGGCGCGTGTGGTGCGACTGCTGCCCGGTCCGGTGGAGCGTGTGTGGGCCTACCTGATGGAGAGCGACAAGCGCAAGACGTGGTTCACGGATGGCACCATTGAGCCGCGTTTGGGTGGCGATGTCCATCTGCACTTCCGGCACGCCAATATCTCGCCCAACGAAACACCGCCGGAGAAATACCGCACGGTGCATGATCCTGGCGTGCCCATGGCGGGGAAGGTCGTCGCGTATGAACCACCTCATCGCCTGGGCATCACCTGGGAAGGGGAGAAGCCGGGGGAAAACTCCGAGGTCATCTTCGACCTGGAGCCCAAGGGGGAAGACGTCCAGCTCACGCTCACCCACCGCAAACTCTGCTCCGACGCAGAGCGCGCCGACGTGAGTTCTGGCTGGCACTTGCACACGGCTGTCCTCTTCGCGCGCCTTTCGGGAGACACACCGTCGCCTCTGTGGGCGGCGCATGATCGCCTGGAAGCATTCTATAAGAAGAGGATGAATGCGGCGTCTGCTGATGCCACTACAGCGAGCTGATTCCCATCACTCGCTTGTCTGGGTAGCGCGGCGAAGTATCTGCCGGCGATATGCCAGGGGCGTTTGCCCGGTGTGTCGCCGGAAGTGTTCGGTGAATGAACTCTGATCATAGAACCCACACGCGGAGGCGATGTCCAGGAGTGAGGCATCGCTTTCGCGAAGCGCACGACAGGCGGCCAGCACGCGCGTCTTGATGAGAAACTCCTGTGGCGTGAGGCGCAGCACCGCACGGAAGCGACGCTGAAGCTGGCGGATGGACAAGCCCGCCTGCTCCGCGAGTGTCGAAATGGTCACCTGTTTGCGAAAGTGTTGGCGGATATACTTCACGGAGACCGCGATCTCCCGCCACGGGGCGTGGAAGCGCGCATGGCCCTCATATTCCTGGATGACACCCATCACGCCGATGATGCGGCCACGACGTGACCAGATGGGCAGTTTCGTCACCACATACCAGTTCGGGACGCCCTGCGCGTCCCACCAGAGCTCCACACGGCCGCTCATTGGTTCGCCCGTGGCATAGATGCGGGCATCATCACTCACATAGCTCTCCGCCATGCCATGCGGATTGATGTCGAAGTCGGTGAGTCCCACCGCACTCGCATCGTCGCGAAGGCCATAGCGCTCGCGAATGCTGGAACTGAGGAACATGATCTCTCCGCGCTGATTCTTCGCAAAGAAATGCAAACCCGGCAGGTGGTCGAAGAGCGTGTGGAAGAGGCTGGTGGGCGCAATCTCCTGCAGCCAGCCGTCCCGGCTGTCGAGCTGACGCCGAGTCACCGCAGTGGATCGTGTCCTGGCATGCCGGAGCTGGGCGGGTTGACGTGTCGCATTTGGCATAAGATCTGTCGTCGTCAGCCCATAATCAATCCTGCTGGCAACATGGCGTCAACCGCGTCGTTCTAGGCATCCCGCTGCCCCACATGAAAACGCCCCCCTTCATCTTCCTTGCCTTGCTGACGTCGTGTTTCGCCAGCGCTCTCATCCCCCGTGCCTCGGCAGAAAAGGTCGACCCCGCCTGCAACCGTGTACGCTTCCAGGCCACGGCCCCGGGTAAGGAACTGGAGTTGGTCGGCGGTGTGTTCCAAGGCTCCAACACCTCGCGCTATGAGGGGTATGAGCCGCTGGTGGAAATCAAGGAAGCGCCCGTCAAAGGGCAATGGGGCGAGATCAAGATCGAGAATAAAAAAGTGTATCGCTGGGTGCGCTTCGTTCAGCCCAAGACGACGACTGGGAAGATTGCAAAGGTCGAGTTCTACACGGGTGACCTGCTCCTCGGAGGTGAGGACAAGGGGATGAAGATCAACTTCTTCAAGGATGACGTGGATGACACCACCATCATTGGCTACGACCTCTTCTACATTGCTGCGGCGCAGCGGCCCGCGTTCTTTCCTGCGGATGTAACTCTGAATGGCCCCACGGAGGTCACCATCAAGTCCAACCCCGGAGCCACCATCCGCTACACGCTGGATGGCACCTGGCCCACAGCGGAACACGGCGAGACCTACACCAAACCGATTCGTGTGGAGAAGAACACGACCTTCAGTGCCATGGCCATCTCACCTGGGCAGGCGCCGGGCTTGTTGAATACCATCACGTACCTCGTGCCTGAGGGGCGTAAGCAGGGCCTGAAGACTGCGGGCATCGGCAACAGCCTCACGGGAACGACCTCGGGCTTCGCAAGGTTTGCACGCACGGCGGGCTATGATCAGAAGACGGATCTGTTCCTCCGCCCCGGGGCACTGACGCGTGAGCAGTGGGCTCTCGCCACGGGTGAATATGCCAAGGACAAGGTGGCAAACGCAAAGGAGGAACTGGCCCGCAAGCGGGGCAGCCAGACCTGGGAAGAGTATTGGAAGGGCATCGACAAGGTGGATGTGCTGACGCTTCAGCCGCGCGACTTTGACCTCGCGAAGGAGATCGATGCGGAGATCAACTTCATCAAACTCTTCCAGCAGAAGTCACCCGAGGTGCAGCCGTGGCTGTACTGTGAATGGGTCGAGCAGAAGCGCCAGCGCCCCAGCGATCGCGGCGATGTGCCGTCTTACCAGATGAAGAAGACCTTCCCTGCGCTGACGTGGGAAGAGTCCATGAGCGCGATGCTGCTCTATGTCGAGGAGTTGCAACACCGTCTGACTGCTCAGTACAGCGTGGGCAAGCGTCCTCGCATCTTGCCCTCCGCACTGGCCATGGGCTGGATGAAGAATCACATCGACAGCGGCAAGTTCCCCGAAGGCAAGCCGGGCATGTTCTATCCCTTGCTCTTCCATGATCAGGTGCATCCCGCTGCCGCTCCCACGCATGGGTCTGCCAATGGCGGACACCTGGTGGATCTCACGTGGTATGCCGCCTTCTACAAAGAAGCACCGGAGGGCAAGGTGCTGCCCATCGAGACCACGTACACCCCTGCACAGGCGAAGTTCGTGGAGAAACTCGCGTGGGATGTCATCAAGAACTATCCCGACTGCGGCCTGTATGAAGAGGGCAAGGAACCCTGCGGCAAGCCGGAGTTCGCGAATGACGGCAAGCGCATCACCTTGAAGTCATCCACACCGGGAGCGTGGTTCCGCTATACGCTGGATGGCACCGAGCCCACGCGTACGCGTGGTTATGTCTACTGCGGGGTGATCAGCGTGCAGCCCGGCATTCAGGTGAAGGCCGTGGCTTACAAGAGTGGCATGGCGGACAGCGTGGTGAACGTGATGGCACCCTGAAGCAGCGTAGCCATTGGACCCGCGGACTGAATAAGCACCGCAAACATCTTCCTCCTATTCCATGAAGACCTTTGTTCCCCTTCTTCTTTGTACACTCCTGATTGCGCCAAGGGTGACCGTGGCGGAAACGCCACCCCCCGGAGTGCTGGCAACCGCGCTGAAGCCTCTGGTGGATGAAGGTAAGATCGCCGGAGCAGTGATGCTGGTCGCAGACAAAGGCAAGGTGCTCGCGCTGGAGAGCGTCGGCTATGCGAGCCTCGCCACCAAAGAGCCGATGAAGAATGACGCACTCTTCTGGATCGCTTCCATGACGAAGTCCGTGACCGGTGTGGCGGTGATGATGCTGGTGGATGAAGGGAAGAACAGCCTTGATGATCCGGTCGAGAAGTACCTGCCTGAGTTCAAGGGACAGCAGGTGCAGGAAACGGAAGGCGGTCCGCTTCATCCACCGAAGCATCCCATCACCATCCGGGATGTGATGACCCACACCAGCGGTCTGCTCACCGCGAGGGATCCTCGCTTGAAGAACCAGCCGTCGCTGGAGGAGAAGGTGAAGCAAAGCGCGAAGTTCCCGTTGATTCGTGAGCCGGGAACCAAGTTCGAATACAACAATGTGGGCATCAATGCCGCAGGACGCATCGTGGAGGTGGTGAGTGGGATGCCTTATACCGAATTCCTGCAGCAGCGTCTCTTTGCGCCGCTTGGCATGAAGGATACGACCTTCTGGCCTTCGGAAGGGCAGGCTTCACGGCTGGCGAGTTCCGTGCGACTCAACAAGGACAAGACGGCGCTGGAGGATGTGAAGCTGGATGCGAATCTCCCGCCGGAGGTCTTTGCGAAGCTGAGCAAGACCGCGACCGTGCCCAGACGCGTCTTTGACAACTTCGGCGTGGGAAAATTTTACGAGTATGCCAACAAGTATGGCGAGCCCGCGGGCGGTCTCTTCTCCACCGCGACAGACATGGGACGCTTCTGCCAGATGCTGTTGAATGGCGGCACCTTTGAAGGGAAGCGTTATCTCTCTGCGAATGCCATCAAGGCGATGAGCAGTGTGCAGTCAGGCGATGTGAAGGTCACACCCGAAACCGGCTATGGCATCGGCTGGTATTCGAAGTTCGGGGGCGAGGAACCGCCCGGCATCGGCAGCTACACACATCAAGGAGCACGCAAGACGGTGATGTGGGTCGACCCGAAGAACGGACTGGCCATGGTCGTGATGGTGCAGAATTTCGACATCGAGCCCGAAGCGCACAAGCGGCTGCACCGGGAGTTTCTCAAGGCCGCCACGGAGAAGTTTGGCAAGAGAGACTGACTGCCGCGATAGGTTCTTCATTCGCAAGCCCTCCATTCATTTTCCTCGGTCCGGATGGAACCACTGACCTCACTGGCACTACTCCCCTTCATGCATCGCTTCCGACCTATCATCTTCGCATTGGCGTTCCTGCCACCCTGCGTTCCGCTGCTCCATGCGCAGGATCAGGCACCCAAGAAACAGAACGCCACTGTGTGGATGGCGCCGCCTGCGGGCGAGAATGGCAAATGGATCCGCGAACTCTTCGAGCACCCTGATGAATGGAAGGACACGCGGGAGGTGTTGGATGTCTTCTTCCAGACAGATCTCAACTTCCAGCGCCACTTCAAGGATGAGGAACTGCAGGCGTGGTTTGGCATGCTCAAGCAGTGGGACATCAAGCTCGCGCTGGAAGTCGGCGCCCTGAAGGAATGGGGACGCACTGGCGAGAAGACCTTCAATGCGGAGAAGCCCATTTGGGACCGGCTGCAACGCCTGGGTGGGAACATCCATGCCATCGCCATGGACGAGCCGCTCGTGTGTACGCGGGAGAAGATTCACGAGTCAGACGAATACGCTATGGAAGAGACGGCGAACTACATCGCCCTGGTCCGACGGCATTTCCCGGACATCCTCATCGGCGACATCGAGGCGTATCCTTCCATCTCGGTGGAGGAGCATCAGAAGTGGATTGAAGGGTTGGAGAAGAAACTCGCGGAACGCAAGGTGCGTGGCCTCGACTTCTACCGTCTGGATGTGGATTGGATCCGGTTCAACGTGCAACAGAAGGGCTCATGGAGAGACCTGAAGCGACTGGAACACTTCTGCCGCGAACGCAAGGTTCCCTTCGCCCTGATCTACTGGTCCTCCGGTTATCCCGCGATGCAGCATCGTGGCCTGGCGGATGACAGCACGTGGTACACCAGCATCATGCAGCAGGGGTATGACTATGTGAGCGTGGACGGCAGACCGGATCACTATGTCATCGAGAGTTGGGTGGGTGCGCCTTCGAAGATGGTGCCTGATTCGGGTGACTGGACCTTCACGCGCTCGGTCCGTGATTTCGCGAGGAAGTTCGTGAAACAAGAACCGTCGAAATAGTTTTCCTGAATTCAACGTCGCACGCACAAGCCATGCTTCGCTTTCCCGCACGCATCACTTCCTTGGCCGGGTCACTTTGTGCCCTGCTGCTCCTCGGTTTTACAGCCTCGATCTCCGCCGCCAGTCCGATCGCCAAGCCGAACTTCGTCGTCATCCTCACGGATGATCAGGGGCTCGCCGACTACAGCGCGTATGGGACCAAGGATCTTCGCACGCCGAACATGGATCGCATCTTCAACGAGGGGATGACTTTTCAGAACCTCAAGGCGAACAGCCCGGTGTGCTCACCGACTCGCGCGTCGTTGCTGACGGGCTGCTATCCAGACCGGGTTGGTGTGCCGGGACTCGTGCGTGAGGAGGAACCCGGGAACAACTGGGGTTATCTCGCTCACTCCGCTGTACTGCTGCCAAAGCTGCTCAAGCCCGCTGGCTATCACACCGGCATGGTGGGCAAGTGGAACCTGGGTCTCTCAGCGCCGAACCTGCCAAACGATCGCGGCTTTGATTTCTACCAGGGCTTCCTTGGAGACATGATGGATGACTACTGGAAACACCTGCGTCATGACGTGAACATGCTGCGGAAGAATCATGAGGTCATCACCCCGGAGGGTCATGCCACGGACCTCTTCACGGCGTGGGCTTGTGACTACATCACGGAACGAAGCAAGAGTGGGCAGCCCTTCTTTCTATATCTGGCGTACAACGCACCGCATGACCCCATCCAGCCGCCGCCGGAATGGCTGGAGAAGGTGAAGGCACGCGAGCCTGGCATGAATGAGAAGCGCATGAAGCTGGTCGCGCTCATTGAGCATCTGGACGCTGGCATCGGTCGTGTGCTGGACACGCTGGAAAGGACGGGTGTCGCGCAGAACACGCTGGTCACCTTCACCTCGGACAACGGTGGCAGCCTGCCTGTGGGTGCGAACAATGGCCCGTGGCGCGATGGCAAGACGCACATGTATGAGGGTGGATTGCGTGTGCCCTTCGGGGCGCGCTGGCCCGCACGCATCAAGGCCGGCAGCGTGACCCCGCGGACTGCACTGACGATGGATATCCTCCCCACGTTGCTTGAGGCTTCGGGAGCCTCTGTGCCGAAGGACATCGACGGTGTGAGTTTCCTGCCCACGCTGGCTGGTGAAGCGCAGCCGGATGCACCCCGCGATTTGTATTTCGTGCGGCGCGAAGGCGGCCCCATGTATGGCGGTAAGACCATTGAGGCCTTCCAGCGTGGCGACTGGAAGCTGCTGCAGGACAGTCCCTTTGGCCCGCTGGAACTCTACAACCTGAAGACAGACCCGTATGAGACCACAAATCTGGCGGAGAAGAGGAAAGACATCGTGCGAGATCTGAATGCCGGTCTGCGGAAACAGATTCAGAAGAGCGGCTCCGTGCCGTGGCAGAAGCCAGCCGAACCGGGCACGGTGAAATAGCGCGAAGGCTGCACGACGGGGAGCAAGTGCGACGTAGATGAGTGCCTGCCTGCCCCAGTCATGAGTTCACTCCCAGCCTCTCTCGTATCGTCTGTTGTTGGCTCTGCTTGTCGCAGAGCTATTCTTGTTGCCGTGGGCCTCTTCGTGAGCACCAGTGGGCTCAAAGCCCAGAGCCCGAGTGCAGCAGAGTACAAGTCCATCCAGGAAGCGCTCGACGCGAATCCGGGGAAGATGGTGTATCTGCCGCAGGGGGACCATATTGTCTCCGAGCGCATCACCATCAAGCATGATGGAAGCGGCTTGTATGGGTATGGACGCATCATCCAGGAGAATGCTGAACAACCGGTGATTCGAGCGGATGGCCGGAAGGGGATTATCTTGCGAGACATCAGCCTCACACGTGCTGAGGAGAAGACGGAAAGCCGCGCGGAAGCGATCTATTTGAACCAATGCGAGGAGGTGCTGCTGGAGAACGTGCGAGTGAAGGACAACCGCTCTGCCGCCGCCTCCATCTCCGTGAGGGATGGCAAGGGCACGCAGATTCGCGGCTGCACGGTGGAGAACTACATGCGCATCAGCGTGGATGACCGCACGCACTCGGAGAACTACGGCTACGCCTTCCGCTGCATCGATGGCACCGGCATCGCCGTGGTGAACAGTGAAGGCAATCTCATCCAAAACTGCCGCGTCGTGGAGCATGTATTCGTCCCCACACAGGAACTCAAGGAGAAGCACGGTCTTGGGAAATTCACCAAGAAGAACGCTGCGCGTGGCAAGCTGATGAACCCCGAGGTGTGGAATGCGGAATACGTGAACAACTGGCACCAGGGCTCGGGTATCATCGTGACTGGACCGGATATCACCGCTCGCACCCAGCTTATCGGAAACCAAATCGAGAATGCCGCCCAAGGCATCGACCTGCATTGTGATCATGTCATCGTTTCCAATAACATCGTGAACAATGCCTTCATCGGCATGAAGGCCATGCACGGTTCTCGCAACGTGCTCATCATCGGAAACCAGTTCGTCAAAAATGACCTCTGGAGCATTGGCTTGATGCCCGGTGCCGCATCGCACCATTCCGCACCTGCCACTGCCGATCGCCCCGCCTTGGCTCCGAATGTGGACGGAGGCTCCATCATCGCGAACAACATCATCTCCGACTTCGGCTACGGCAGCGCTTCCTGGATGTGGACGGAAACGGGCTCCTGCAATCCCCTGCGTTTCGACAAGGGTCAGACTCCGCAAAATCCGCCGCTCACGGATGTGCTGATCCAGGGCAACGTGATCTATGACTCCGGCAAGGATTCACCGCTGGTCGATGGTGCACCGAAGAAAGAAGGCCCGCGCTACAGCTATGCCGTGCGCATCGAAACCGATGGCAAGAACCCGCCGCAAGGGCTTCGCTTTTCGAACAACATCTTCCACCCGGGAAAAGAGGGTGTTAGCAATGTGGAACTGGCTCCGTAAATGGTGCGGCAGGGAACCCGCGATCGCCTATGAAACGCAAGCCTCTCTCAGGCAGCCTTACACGCCGTGACTTTGTGCGGGCTTCGGGACTCGCAGTCTCCGTGATGGCTGGAACAGCGACAACAGCCAAGGCCCAGGTTGCCAGTGCCCCGCCTACTCCCGTTGCTCAGGCAACTTCCACCGGCGCGGCCTTCCGTCATCCACTGCTGACGCCGGCGGCAAAGTTCGAGGACGTCTCACGTGGCAATCCGAAACCGCACACGCTCACTGGTGACGCGCTGGTCCAGGCCCGGCTCACCCCGGACACATGGCGCATGGAGATCATGGTGGATCCGTTCACGAGTGACTTGGTGAAGGAGCCCGCGAGTCTGGAGAAGGAGTTCACGCTCGACGCGGGTAATGCGCTGGATCTGCCGACGCTGATGGAGCTTGGAAAGAAGCACAGCGTGCGCTTCCTCAAAGCCATGCAGTGCCTGAACATCGCCGCACCACTCGGTCAGGGATTGTGGGAGGGCGTGCCGTTGCGCGATGTACTGCGGCTCTGTGGCAACCTGAAGAACGTGCGGCGCATCTACTACTGGGGTTTTCACAACAACAACCCCAAGCAGATCTTCCAGTCCTCCCTCAGCTACACGCAGGTCATGGAGACGCCGCCGGGTGAGCTCCCCGCCTTCCTTGCCTACCGGCTCAACGGCGAACCCATCCCACTCGAACGTGGCGGCCCGGTACGCATGGTCATTCCCTGGGCACACGGCTTCAAGTCCATCAAGTGGCTGCAACGCATGGTTGTGACGAACGACTTCAAGGCCAACGACACCTACGCCAACCAGAACAACGATCCCGAGTCGCACCTCAAGACAGCGGCGTACATGGATGCCGCTCCTGCCAAGTTCGCGTCGGGACAGCCCGTGCATCTTGAAGGACTTGCCATTGTCGGGCTCTCCGGCTTGAAAAGGGTCGAGTCCTGGCTGCATCCAGTGGAGGCGGGAGCGAAGCCGGTGGTGCAGGACGACGAAACCTATCGTGCGGCCCAGTGGACGGAGTGTGCCTTGGAGGCTCCACCTGCGGATTGGAGTCAGATTCTTCCGGCGGGCATCTCCTCAAAGACGGTGCTTGGCTTCGATCCGGCCACGGGTCAGCCAGCCGCATGGCCCATGCGGTATAGCATGGTCAATTGGTCAGCGACACTGCGCGACTTGAAGCCCGGCACTTATGAATTCCGTGCCCGCGCGGTGGACCTGAATGACTTCGCCCAGCCTGAGCCACGGCCCGTGCCCAAGACGGGAAAGAATGCCGTGCAAATGCACCGCTTTGAGGTGACATAGACAGGCATGCACCGCTCGATCATATGCCTGATTTGGCGTTTTGGAACGTACATTCTTTAGAACCCCATGCCACGGACCAAAGAATTCGATGAAGCTGAAGTGCTGGATCATGCACTGGAGCTCTTTCGTGCCCGTGGTTTCAAGGCAACTTCCTTCGCCGACCTCACGGCGGAACTCGGCGTGAGTCGGCAGAGTCTCTATGACACGTATGGCGACAAGGAGGAACTCTTCCTTGCCGCGCTGAAGCGCTACATGACGGCAGGCGCGGAGTGCATGAAGCAGCGCCTCGCAGATCCGGGACCTGTGCGCGAGGTGTTGATGGGAATCTTCGACCAGCTCATCTCCCAGCATTGCGGGAAGGGCTCCCATGGATGTCTGCTGGTGAATACCCTGGTGGAGATTGCACCGGACTCTCCGGCGCGGGCTCTGGCTGCGGAACACGCCAGGACGGTGGAGGGCCTTTTCATCTCCCGCCTGTGCGCGGCTCAGCGTGCAGGAGAAATTGATCGTGAGAAGGATCCCGTGGAGCTGGCGCGCTTCTTCCACCACACGCTGCTGGGGATGGCGGTGGCAGCGCGGGCTCACGATCAGAAGGATGCGCTGAAGCAGACCGCGCGGTTGGCGTTGAAGGTTCTCGACTGAGTGTTGTGTGATTATTTTGGAATGTTTGTTCCGGAAACACATCCTGCCGCGTATCGCTCGGAAACAAACCTCATGAGCATTCCCGCAAGCCACCCTCTGCTCGTCTGAATACTCATGCTTTTTCTGGAACGATTGTTCCAGAAAAGTACCTTCCAGAACCCTGAAATTCAGTCATCCACAGAACCATCCATGAAAGACAAAACCATTCTCATCACCGGCGGAACCACAGGCATCGGCCTCGCCACCGCACAGCTCCTCGCCAAGGAAGGCGCGAAAGTCATCATCACGGGCCGCAACCCAGAAACCCTCGCTGCCGCAAAAGCTCTACTGCCAAAGAGCGTTGTGATTCTCAAGTCCGATGCCGGATCACTGAGCGATGCCCAGGCGCTCGGTGAAGAGGTGAAGAAGCATGCCGCAAAACTTGATGGCGTCTTCCTCAACGCTGGCGTGGCGCAGTTCGGCCCGCTCGAAGTAGCGACGCCGAAGCAGTACGATGACATGTACAACATCAACGTGCGTGGTCCGTTCTTCCAGCTTCAGTCACTGCTGCCGCTGCTGGCGAATCCCAGTTCGGTGGTCTTCACTTCGTCGATAGCGGGCTCCATTGGCTTCCCCACCACGGCGCTGTACTCGGGCACGAAGGCGGCCATCATTTCCTTTGGAAAGACACTCGCGGTGGAGCTGGCGCCGCGTGGCATCCGTGTGAATGTGGTCAGCCCCGGCCCCATCGAAACGCCGATCATGAAGAAGCTGGAGCTTCCAGCAGAGGCGCAGAAGGGTTTTGAAGAGACGACTACCGCCAAGTCACTGGTGAAGCGGTTGGGGCAACCTGAGGAGGTAGCCACGGCCGTGCGCTTTTTGCTTTCGGATGAGTCCAGCTTCGTCATCGGCTCGGAAGTGATTGTCGATGGCGGCGTGCGGCTGAGCTGAGCGCCGCATCTGAATGTTGTTCTTGGCATACCATCACCGGGTCGCGGGCTTCGCTCGCGGCCCGGTGACACTTTTGGAGCAAGGATGGTGACATTAGAGCTTCCTTGTTAAACAGGGGCGCGGTCTGCGTAGCCTTTAGCCATGATTGGGAAACAGATCTGGCTCAATGGATGGCTGGTGCTCGCGTTGATGGGCGTGGGAGTGGGCCTGCAAGAAGTGCGGGCGGAGGAAAAGAAGCCGGCAGCCCCACCGCCTTATGTGCTGGAGAGCAATGTGATGGTGACCATGCGCGATGGCGTGAAGCTCGCGACGGACGTCTACCGGCCAATCCAGCAGGATGGCACGCCCGTGCAGGAGAAACTGCCCATCATCCTCACACGCACGCCCTACAACAAGACGGGCGCGAAGAAGCAGGCCGACTACTTCACCAGGCACGGCTATGTGTTCATCGCGCAGGATTGCCGTGGACGCTACGCGAGCGAAGGCGTGTGGCACTGGATGACGGACGATGGGAACGATGGTGTGGATGCCTCAGCATGGATTGGCAAGCAATCGTGGAGCGATGGGAAGATTGGCATGTTTGGCACTTCTTATGTGGGTGGCACGCAGCACGCGATGGCGCTCGCGGGGGCGAAAGAACTGACGACGGTGATTCCCGTGGATGCGGTATCAAACTGCGGTGTGCAATCCATGCGCAATGGAGGTGCGTTCGAACTGCGCTTCTGGAACTGGATCATGCTCAATGCTGGCAAAGGCAGCCAGGCCGTGAAGGATGAAGCAACGGCCGCGATGCTGAAGGAGATGGCGGACAATCGCTTTCACTACCTCGCGAACCTGCCGCTGCGCAAAGGGACCACGCCGCTGAAGTTCGCGCCGGAATACGAAGACTGGCTTACGGCTGCGATGAGTCACGGTGCCAATGATGACTACTGGAAACAGAACAACATTCTGGAGCAGGCGTCCTCATACAAGGATATGCCAGTGTACCTTGTAGGTGGTTGGTATGATTCGTGGGCAGGCAATACCACGGCGAACTTCGGTGTGCTGAGCAAGGCGCTGAAGAGTGATGTGTATCTCATCATGGGACCGTGGATTCATGGCGCTCAGGCAGGCTCATCCCATGGGCAGGTGGATTATGGCAAAGAGGCAGCGATTCCCGATGAACTCGCGTGGCGTCTGGAATGGTATGATCACTGGCTGAAGGGCAAGGACAACAGTGTGGGCAAGGCCGCGCCCTTCGCGAGCAAGGTGCGCATCTTCACCATGGGCACCGGTGATGGCCACAAGACGGAGAAGGGCCTGCTCTTCCACGGTGGCGAGTGGCGCGAGGAGAAGGAGTGGCCTCTCGCACGGCAGCAGAGCACGGCCTTCTACTTCGGTGGAAGCGGTACGCTTGCTCGTGAAAAACCCACGCAGGAGCCGGCCTCCACCACCTTCACCTTTGATCCGAAGAACCCCGTGCCGACCATCGGTGGGAATATCTCCAGTGGGAATGACATCCTCCTGCAGGGTGCATGGGACCAGCGTGGTGGTCCGCATGTGTGGAACTGGCTTAATCCCATCCCACTCTCAGCGCGCAATGATGTCGTGGTGTTTGAAACAGAACCGCTCGCGCAGGATGTTGAAGTCACCGGGGAAATTGAAGTGAAGCTGTGGGCTTCCTCCAGCGCGGTGGACACGGACTTCACCGCGAAGCTGGTGGACGTGTATCCCGGTAGCAAGGACTGGCCGGGTGGCTTTGATTTGAAGATCACCGAGGGCATCATCCGGGCGCGCTTCCGCGACAGCTTGAAGACAGAGAAGCTCATGACGCCAGGCACGCCGTATGAGTTCACCATCAAGGTGTATCCCACCAGCAACGTCTTCAAGAAGGGCCACCGCATCCGCGTGGAAGTGAGCAGCAGCAATTTCCCACGGTTCGATGTGAACCCAAACACGGGCGAGCCGCTGAACGATCACCGCCGCACCGTCATTGCGGAGAACACCATTCTGCACAGCAAGCAGCACCCCTCTCGCATCGTGCTTCCGATCATCCCGAGGTAACAAATCTTCGCGCGGAATCTCCTGAGATTCTGGCGACGCCGCCGTGCACTCCAAAATTCTTTTGACTAGACCGACCAGTCGGTCTAGTCGTCTCGGGTCATGTCCGAAGCCCCCAGCAAAGTCAGCCTGCTCAGCGCCGCGAAGGCGTTGTTCCTGGCGCGCGGGTATGCGGGCACTTCAGTGGATACCATCTGCGAGAAGGCGGGTGTGAGCAAAGGCAGCTTCTACCATTCCTTCAAGTCGAAGGAAGATCTCGGCATCGGCGTGCTGCAGTGGTCCCTGGAGCGGGGTGGAGAGGTACTCGGGGCGCACAAGAAGGTGGCGGACCCGGTCGAGCAGTCGCTCGTCTACCTGCGGCATCTGGAAAATTCGGCGCAGACACTTTGGAGCGGCGGCTGCCTCCTGGGCACCTTCGCGAACGAACTCGGCGATACCAATCCGCGGCTTCAGGAAGCGGTGGCAAGTCTGTTCACGGCAGTCATCAAGGAAATCGCTTCCAAGCTCAAGCCGCTGGCAGCCCGGCCCGAGATCACCTGCACCGCGAACGAACTCGCGGAGGAGCTTCTCGTGATCCTGGAAGGATCCATCACCCTGGCGAAGGCTTATCGCGATCCCTCGCGTGTCACACGGGGCATCCGCAGCTTCCGCAAGACGTTGGAATCACAGCTCTCGGCATCCGCAGCAAAAGCCGCCTGATTTTTTCGTGCTTTGACTCCATACCAACCGGTCGGTATGGAGTCACTCCTCCCCCGAACCTGGACCGGCCAAACCAAGTTAGAACATCACCACCATGTCAGTAGATTCCTCTGCCTCCAAGTCCGTCGCCTCTCAGGGAAATGGCAACGGCGCTCCTGCGAAGGCTCCCAAGATCAACATGGACAAGCTGCAGGCCTTCATGGGCCGCATGCTTAATGATCTGGGTGCCGCTGCCACGGGTTCGCTCGTGATCCTGGGTGACCGTCTTGGCCTTTACGAGGCCTTGTGGAAACATGGCCCGTGCACCAGCGCTGAGTTCGCCTCGGCGACCGGCCTGCATGAGCGTCATCTGCGTGAGTGGCTCTGTGCCCAGGCCGCTGCGCAGTACATAGAATACGATGCGGCGAATGAAACCTTCGCCCTCACCCCGGAGCAGGCTGCGGTATTCGCAGACCCCAATAGTCCCGCGGCCATGGTGGGTGGATTCTACACCATCGGATCCAGCTACCTGGATGAACCGAAGATCGCCGAGAGCTTCCGCACCGGCAAGGGCGTGCCCTGGGGAGATCACAGTGCGTGTCTTTTCTGCGGCACGGCGCGATTCTTCCGCCCCGGGTACGAGGCGAACCTGGTCAGCAACTGGCTCCCTGCGCTCGATGGCGTGGTGGATAAACTGAAGAAGGGCGCACGCGTGGCGGACGTGGGCTGCGGTCATGGCATCTCCACCTTCATCATGGCCAGGGCGTTCCCGAACTCGGAGTTCGTTGGCTACGATCTGCATCCGGAATCCATCGAGGCATCCAACAAGCATGCTGCCGAGCACGGCTTGAGAAACCTGCGCTTCGAAATCGCTACCGCCCAGGACTTCCCGGGGCAGGGATTCGACGTGGTGACCATCTTCGATGCGCTGCATGACATGGGAGACCCTGTGGGTGCGTGCAAGCACATCAAGCAGTCGCTCGCCCCAGACGGCACGCTCATGGTGGTGGAACCTCGCGCGGGAGATACTCTCGCGGAGAACATCAATCCCGTGGGTCGGGTGTACTACGCCGCCTCCACGATGATCTGCACTCCCGGTGCCATCAGTCAGCGTGGCGGCATGGCCTTGGGGGCGCAGGCCGGAGAGAAGAAGTTGAAGGAGGTCTTTACCGCCGGCGGATTCACGAAGGTGCGCCGTGCCACAGACACGCCATTCAACGTAGTGCTGGAAGCGCGAGCCTAATGGCGTGCCATTGCGCCGAACGATATAGCAAATCAGAACGACAGCACTTCCCACAGGAGGTGCTGCCGTCGTTTCAGCTTGCGTAATAGCCTGACGCTAACGGCTGGCCCTGTGGCTGCTTCAGGCCGAAGGCTTGGGATATGTCAGCCCAGGGCGTTGCCCTGGGCTGGCATGTCGCAGACCTTCGGCCTGCAATTCTGCCGGACATTGAAAGCAGAGACGTCAGTCTGTTCTGCAAGACTCAATAGCGAACCTCGCTACTCAGGCCTTCTTATTGTACTGCGCAAGTCCGGTCACGATGCCTTGAGGATCCTTGATGATGGCGATGCGCCCGCTGTCCTCTGGCAGAGACATGGCGGGCATGCAGATGGTGGCACCGAATTCCTCAGCCTTCGCGAGCGTGGCATCGAGGTCTTGCACCGTGATGTAGGGCATCCAGCGGGGAGGACAATCCCCGTCCTTGGGCTCAGTGATGCCACCGAGGGCCTCGTCTTCGCGGCCAAAGATGTGGTAGCCGGGAGCGGGCTCTCCCAGCTTCTTCCAGCCGACGAGTTTTCCGTAGAAGTCCAGCGCGTTTGCCGCGTTGGTGGTGGTGAGTTCGGACCAGCCGAGGTCGCCTTGTGTATAGCCGAGTTGTCCCATGGTCGTAAGCGGTAGGAGTTGAAAGGTGCGACCGAATTCGCAGCCAACTGTGTGCGCGGTCGCATCGAAACTCGATGGGATTGCGTTTTTTCGTGCATGCCCTAGTCTCGCGGAATGAGCAAGCATCTGCCTCTGGCGTTCGCCGTCTGGTGCGCCTGCATTCTCACCCTCACTCCCGGGTTCCTCCAGGCACGCACATGGACAGAAGCGGCGAGCGGGCGAAAGATCGATGCGGAGTTTGTCTCGGCAGATGCCACATCTGTCACCCTCGTCATGCGCACTGGATCGAAGTATACCCTTCCGCTGAACCGTCTTTCTGCCGAAGACCAGACCTTCGTTCAGGAGCAGCTTCGCACCAAGAAGGCACCGGCGGGTGAGCCGCAACGCAGCGGTGCCAAGGTGAAGGACCGATTTGAGGATATCAAGAAGCTCACCGCCTCGGAGATTCCTGTGAATGGTGAGGCTCACCCGGCACTTGCCAAGGTGGATGAGACCATTCGTGAGTTCATGGCTGAAAAGGGAATCGGAGAGCTCACCTTCGCCGTGAGCAGGAATGGGAAGATGCTTCACGACCGGGCCTTCGGCTGGGCGGACTCTTCCTTGAAGACGCCTCTGCAGCCGGGGGTGAAGTTGCGCGTAGCTTCTCTGACGAAGCCTGTGGTACATGCAGCCATCCTGACTCTGGTCGATGCCGGGAAGCTGAAGCCCGAGGACAAGGTCTATACGGTCCTGCAACTCGACCAGTTCAAAGAGGCAAAGGGTTGTGATGCCCGCTGGAAGATGGTCACGATCGATCAGTTGCTGGAACACAAGGGCGGCTGGGACCGTGATCAGAAGGCCGGTGATTTCACGACGCACAGTTTGGAGATGGAGCGGATGTTTCGCGTGAAGACGGATGAGCTGGAGCCCATCCACACGGTGCGTTACGGACTCACCCTGCCACTCGACTTCGATCCCGGGACCAAGGAGTCGTATTGCAACTTCGGTTATGTCCTCCTCGTGCGCGTCATCGAGAAGGTCAGCGGGCAGAAGTTTGTGGACTACCTGCAGCAGTCCGTGTGCAAGGAGGCTGCTGCACCTTCGTTCAGCCTGAGTGCCACCGATGCACGTAGACGGGAGGCTGGAGAGGGTTGGTATTGTTACCATCCCGAGTATCAGCAGGAGCAGATTCCCCTGTCCTACCAGGCGGAAGCAAGAGACGGCGCGGGCGGACTGGCCTGCACGGCTGCGGACTACACGCGGTTCCTGGATAAGTATTGGATCAGCGGGAAGCCACGTAAAGAAACTGGCTACTACTACAACTTCGATGGCAGCCTTCCCGGTGTCACGTCCGTCTGCTCGCAACGTCTGGATGGCATCAACTTCACGGCTATTGCCAATCGGCGTGACCGCGCCGGCTCCTCGTGGAATGGCGATCTGAGGAAGTGCATCAATGAGGCGCTTGATAAGGTGGCAGGCGAAGTCCGCTAGTGTGTGTAAAAACTAAACAATGCTTGCATTGCACTTTGCCATGCAAGCAGACTTGAAGCCGTGGTAATTTCCGCCATGCTATATCTGCATTAATGTGTCTTCCAACCCGATGCGTTCTGCAGTTTGAGAGCGCCGCAGTGATTCGGATTTGCCATGGAGAGAACAGACAGCAGCCGGGTCAACGGGAACGGAGCCCTAGTGGAGTCCGCAGGCGGCGCGTCGAGCATGGTGCTTCGAAAGGGTGCTACGCCGGGGTCCAGCAATGGGAGCCAGACCGAGCAGGCCTTCCTGCTCGAACTGAGCGACGCGTTGCGCAATGTTCCCGAAGCGAACGAGATCAAGGGGCTGTCCACCCGGGCGTTGGGGGAGCGTCTGCACCTTTCCAACGTCGGTTACGCGGAGCTGGAGGAAGACGAAGACATGGCGAACATCGGAGGAGAGTACTCCGACGGGCGCCTGCCCATGTTCAAAGGGCGTCATCGGGTCTCAGACTTCGGGGAAGGCTTTGGTCCTATCTTGAGAGCAGGTGGAGAAATTTTTTCGGAGGATATTCCGGCGGATCCACGCGGCCCGGATGGCGGGACTGCCGCGACTCGTGAATTCCAGATTCGTGCAGCTGCTGCGCTGCCTTTGATCAAACAGGGCCGCCTGGTGGCCTGCCTTTACGCCACGCATTGCGAACCGCGCGCCTGGCGTGAGCCGGAGCGCCAGCTCATGCGGCAAGTGGCGGAGCGCACGTGGGAGGCGGTGGAGCGCGCGCGTGCGGAGCAGGCGGTGGCGGCAGACCTGCGCGATACCCAGCTCCTGCGTGATCTCGGAGCGCGACTTGTCTCGGAGACGGAGATTCAGGCGTTCTATGAAGAGGTGAATACCGCCGCCCGCATCCTCGCGGATGCGGATGCGAGCACGGTGCAGGTCTATGATCCCCAGACGAAGCAACTCGTCATGCTGGCTACCCATGGGTTTCCGCCGGATTCGACCGTGCGCTTTCACCGCGTGGATGCGGCATCCTCCACTTCGTGTGGGGTCGCGCTCCAGACGGGAGCCCGCACCTTTCTGGACTTTGATGATCCCAGTCTGGATGACCCGAAGGGGGACCTGCGCTGGCATGTGGAGGCTGGCTATCGCTCCGCGCAGTCCACGCCACTCATTGCGCGCTCGGGGAAACCGATTGGCATGCTTTCCACGCACTGGCATGAGCGCCACCGCCCTTCGGAGCGGCAGTTGCGTTTCCTGGACCTGCTCGCACGACAGGCTGCAGACCTGCTGGAGCGCAAGCAGGCAGATGCCGCACTCCGCGAGTCAGAGGAGAAATGCCGCACGGTTCTCACCACCATGGATGATGGTCTGCTTATTGCGAGGATCCTCTTCGATGAGCACGGCAAGGCGGTGGACTATTTGTACCTGGAGGTGAATCCCGCGTTCTACAGGCAGTGCGGCCTGCCCCGGGACATCGTGGGCAAGACCATGCGTGAGATTTTGCCAGACACGCCTATTCCGTGGCTGCCCATCTATGAGAAGGTGGCGAAGACACGAGAGCCTGTGCGGTTCGAGTACGACATGGACATCGAGCAACTCAAGGGTTATTACGATGTGAACATTGTCCCGCTGGGAGAGCCCGAGGAGCATCGCATCGCGGTTCTCTTCAAGAACATCACGGACCGTCGACGCAATGAAATCGCCCTCGCGCAGAGCCGGGACGAAGCCGAGCGCGCCCGTGCGGAGGCGGAGGCCGCAGGTCGCGCGAAGGACCATTTCCTTGCCGTTCTCAGTCATGAGCTTCGCACCCCGCTGACACCGGTGCTCATGGCGGCGGAAATGGTGATGGAGGAAAAGAATCTCTCCGCCTTCACGCGGGACTCCATGGAGATGATTCGGCGCAACGTGGTGCTGGAATCCCGTTTGGTGGATGACCTCCTCGACGTGACACGGATCGCGCGGGGCAAGATGGAGATTCACCGCGAACCCATGGATCTCCATGATGCCATTCGTCACGCAGTGGAGATTTGCCGGCCGGACATTGAGGCGCGAAAACATCGTCTCGGCGTGTTGCTCTACGCTCCCTCCCACCGATTGCAGGGTGACTTTGCCCGGCTCCAGCAGGTGGTTTGGAACCTGTTGAAGAACGCCTGCAAATTCACCCCGGCGGGTGGCGCGATCGTGTTGCGCACGCGGAACGAGGGAGACAGCATCGTCCTGGAAGTGGAGGACTCCGGCATCGGCGTGGAGCCGGAAGCGCTGGAGCGCATCTTTGATCCCTTCACCCAGGCCAGCACGGACATCATGCGGCGCTACGGCGGCCTGGGGCTGGGCCTTGCGATTTCCAAGGCTACGGTGGATGCCCATGGAGGAGCGATCCAGGTGGAGAGCGAGGGCGCGGATCAGGGCACCTCCTTCAGGGTCTCGCTTCCCCTGCATCCCACCCTCTCATAAGATGATGCTGGAAGTCTGCGGCGGGATCGTTAAAGATGCGTTCCGCGTGTCCGCGGCCATCCGCGAACCGCGATGCCCCGCCTCGCAGCATGAGCACAGCTACTGCCCCTGCCACCTCGCAGCCACCCAGGCCGTTGCGCATCTTCGTGGTGGAGGATCATGCCGATACCCTGAATGTGATTCTGCTGTACCTGCGCAGGCTCGGGCACCAGGTGTTTCATGCCAGCACCATGAGGGAGGCGCTCGCTGCCATTCCCCCGGCAGGGTGTGATGTGTTGATCTCCGACGTGGGCCTGCCGGATGGAAGCGGCTGGGAATTGATGAACCGCCTGAAGCAGGAGGGGCATCCGCATCCGGAGTATGGCATCGTGATCAGCGGGTTTGGTTCAAAAGCAGACCGTGCGAAGAGCGAAGCCGTCGGATTCCGCCAGCATCTGCTCAAGCCCTTCAACGCGCGGGAGCTCGGCGCGGCCCTGGCAGTGGCGACGCAGAGCATCCAGCAGGGGAAGATGGCGGGGCAGTAACTGATTGTTATACCGACGAGTTGAAAACAGGTCTTTAACGCAGCGAACTTACCCAGCGTGTTGCGACAGGCCCAAGGAGCGGGAACGCCTCGTTCCCGTCAGCGGTCACCATGCTTGGTGATGTAGCATGTCGAGGACCCGCTGCGTTCCAATAGAATGTATCGGTGAATACACACTATAAACCCATTCACCCAAGGGAACGAGGCGTTCCCTCTCCTTGGGCCTGTGCCATGTCCGTGTTCCATGGATACCTTTGTGGCATGAACCACTCTGGGTAGTCCGACGAACTACTTCCGTCCCGGCAGCTTGATGGTCACCGGCACGTGGTTTTCGGGCACGGTGAGATTGACTAGCTTCTCCTGCAGCTTCGCTTGTGCGGCAGCATCTTCCGGCAGGGCATCCTTTTGGAAGGCGGGCAGCAGTTTGTCCCACACGATGTTCAGCTCGGCCTGCATGTCTTTTGTATTGGCGGTGATGGCGATCACGGCATCCTGCTCGGGCAGCACGATGCAGAACTGGCCATGCGCGCCGTCTCCACGAAAGGCGCCGTGGCGGCAGCGCCAGAACTGGAAGCCATACCCCTGGTCCCAATCCTTCTCAGGGTCGCTGCCGTTGGACACCTGCTTGGAGGTCGCCTGTTCGATCCACGCGGCGGGCACCAGTTGCTTTCCATTCCACTGTCCCTTCTGCAGGTAGAGCTGGCCGAACTTGGCAATGTCCTCCGTGGTGATCTCCAGTCCCCAACCGCCTTCGGTGTTGCCTTGCGGGCTCTTGCCCCACGCGAATCTTTCGATTCCGAGTGGCTCGAAGAGGCGTGGCTTCAGGTAGTCCTCCACCGTCTGGCCCGTCACCTTCGTCACGATGGCAGAGAGCATGTGAGTGGCCGGCGAATTGTAGAGAAAGTGCGTGCCTGGCTTGAACGGGACTGGTTGAGCGAGGAAGGTTTTTACCCAGTGCTCGCTGTCGATGAGGGTCGCGTTCTTCTCATTCCCGGTGGACATCGTGAGCAGGTCGCGCACGCGCATGGCCTTCAGGAAGGCCGAGGGCTCCGAGGGCGCGTCTTCAGGGAAGAACTTCAGCACCGGGTCATCGATGCTCAGCTTTCCCTCCGCCACGGCCAGGCCCACGGCGGTGGAGGTGAAGCTCTTGCTCAGCGAGTGCATCACGTGAAGCTTGTCCGCCGCCTCGGGCTTCCACCAGCCCTCCGCGATGACATGCCCGTGGCGCACGAGCATGAAGCTGTGCATGGTGTCCACCTGCTTGTCTGCGGCTTCCACAAAGGCCAGCACTTCTGCGGGAGATACGCCCTGGGCTGCGGGCGTGCTGCGGGGCAGGGGATTCGCCGCGTGCAGATGAAAGACACCAGCGGTGGTGGAGAAGAGAAATCCAAAGAGGCAGGCGCGCAGGGATCGTGTCATGGCTGGGTGAGCTACAGGTCAGAGGCCACCGGGCTTTCATGCAGAAGGACATTTTCTGCAATGCCCAAGTCACCGCGTTTCCAGAGACATGGCGCGGAAAATCATCCACGCTCCCCACGCGGCGAAGAGCACGCCGGTGACTTTGCCCAGCAGCAGGCCGCGCGACAGGACCTTTTCCAGCAGCACGACGAGTGAAATGATGGCCACCCAGATCATGTTCATCACACCGATGACAAAGAGCAGCGCCATGAGCAGCCAGCAACAGCCAGCGCAATAGGTGCCGTGGGTGATGCCCATGCGCAGAGCGCCCACATGGCCCTCCCTCCAGCCATTCAGCAGGAACTGCAACGGCGTGCGGCAGTGCATGAGGCACGCGTGCTTGAACGGAGTCCACTGGAACACACCTGCGGCGATGAGGAGCACGCCGCCCAGGATGGGACTGGTGCTCTCCATCATGGGTGAGAGCAGGGCAGCGCCATGAAGCGCCCACTGGGCGATGGCGGCTGCGAGGCTGAAGACGGTCCACACGATGAGATAACCGGCGAGGAAGAGGCTGGTGGGCACATACGGCCGCGCCTGTGAATGCCGCTTCCGGTTCACCATGGCAAAGGTCAGGATCATGGGAGCGGCGGAGGGAATCATCATGGCCACCATCATCTCCGCCCACATGAGGGTGAGCGGCAGCAGCTCCGCGAGAGACCATGGCGTCACATCCGGGCCGGACATGGCCATGCCCAGGCACTGGCACACCCCGGTGTCTTCCATCTTGCGTGCCTCATAGATCATGTACAACCACGCCACGACCGCGATGCCGGTGAGGGCCGTGAGCACAATGATGCGGTCGTGCCTGAGTGCGGTCTCCAGGTTGCTGGTGTTGCCCTTGCTGTTGATGGACGCTGCTGCGCCCGTGGGTGGAGTCATGCCGTTGCGAGGGAGGTCTACTCAGTCAGTCAGTTGGCATAACTCACCCGGGTGACAAAGGCCGCCTTGTCCGGCCAGGAGAAGCTCAGTCCGGGAAGGTCCACGCGGCACTCTTTGCCGGACACCGCTTCGGCGCTCTTGAAGATGAAGCCGGTGCCGTGCTCCACGCGCACGGACTCCGGTTCCTTGGTGACAGGATTCTTGATGGGTTCCATGGCCACGTTCAGCGCTCCGCCCACACGCACGGAGCTCTCGCGTCCATTGATGTGAAACTCAAACGGCGCGTCGATGGGCTCCAGCACGGTGGAGAAGGTGGTGGCGAGAATCTCAAAGGGCAATCCACCGGCCTGACCTGAGCAGATGTGGAGGAGGGCGGCGCGTTGCTGGGGCGTGGCCCGCTCATCCAGGAAAAGGGCGAGCGTGCCATCTCCCTCATGAATGGCCTTGGGCCAGTGCGCGGCGAAGCCAATGCCGAGACCGTCGAGGGAGACATCCCCATATCTGCCGCTGATGATTTTCCATGCCCCCGTTCCATCACAGAAACCGCGCGTCGGTGGCGCGGAGAATTCACATGGGCAACCGTAGTCACAGTTGCATGCCTGGAGGTAGTCGGCCTCCCAGGACCATTTGACCTTGGGTTCACTCATGGCGGTGTCCTTTCGCGTTTGAGGTGCGGTGAGGTGCGCGCGGGCTTGCCTGGAATTGTAACCCACTACCTTCATGAGGCAATGGCAAAACGGTGGGGGTGTTCCGAGGGCTCCTAGTGTGGTGTCCTCCATCTTATTTGATAACAAGATGGCGCAGAACGCAGCCACAGTTTTGGCCATCCTACGCCGAAGGCGTTGCACATGCCTAGCCCAGGGTCAGCTTGCGAAGCAAGCGCCACCCTGGGACAGTGTGTGAATTTATGAACGCCGTAGGTGTTCCACAAAGACAGTATTTCGGCAAGCTACGTTGCCCGGCCTTAACGTCCTTTTGTGGAACACCTACGGTGTTCGACTCGCTTCTTGTTTGGCACCCAAGGTGGCGCTTGCTTCGCAAGCTGACCTTGGGCTGGACAATGTGCAACGCCTTCGGCGTAAAGGCTCGGGTGGCCTTCCTGGCACAAACTCAACTCAATACCCAGACGACGGCGGCGGCGCCATGGGGCTCCGCCGGTCTTTGTAGATGGCCAGAAGTAGAAAGCCGAAGGAAAGGGCGTGTGCGAAGGAGTTGGCAAAGCCAACGACCGTGTACACGATCGAGATGTTCATCGAGGAACCGCCGCTGCCCGAGGAGAGCGAACGTGACAGGTACGTATAGACGAACGGCATGGCCAGCACGAGGAACAGGCCCAGCAGCACGCCGCAGAGTGCCAGCATGGAGACACGCGGCGCCACCCGCCAGCGTGTGATCACGATGATGAGCCCTGCGGCATAGGCCAGCAGCATGGGAAGGCTTCCCCCCAGCATGCGGAAAGCCGTCTCCAGCACTTCGAACAAAGAGCTGGGACTGTTCATACTTCTCGTCTCTTCTCTTCTTTTGAGAGCGGTGCTGCGGAACTCTACGACTGGTACGAGGACTCCACGCGCTTCGCGACGTCGCGATAGCCGTAGTCGTTGTTGTAGATTTCCTTCATGCAGTTGAGGTAGTCGTCGTGCTTGTTCACCTTCTCGTACACGAGACCCAGCTCATACAGCAGCTCCTTCTTCTCGTTGTTGAACGCGAGAATTTCCTTCACCGCTTCCTGCATCGCATTGATGGCAAGGTCGTTCATGTTCAGCGCGGCGAAGCAGCGGCCCAACATGAGCAGCGCCTTGTTGCGGATGTGCGGGTTGCTCTTTGCCTGCTGGAGCTCGGGAATCGCCTCACGATACTGCTCCACGGAGAAGAGCACCGTGGCCAGATCGAAGCGGTAGTTCTTGTCCGTGGGGTTGCGCTCCACCCGGGACTTCGCATCGGCCAGTAAGGTGGAGGCACGCTCACGCTTGATCTGCCGGATGCTCTCACGCTTTTCTTCGATGTCCGAAGCGTCGGGGTTGGCCTCGATCTCCGCCTCCATGGCGTGAATTTGTTTTTCGGCGAGCTTGCCGCGCACCTGTTCCGCGCGTGCCTGCAGGGCCACGTCACCCGGAGTAAGCTGGAGCGCCCAGTCGTAATACTGGATGGAGCTTTCCTGGTCATCCAGGCGGTCGTACATGTCCGCGATGCGCTTGACCGTGTTCACATTGTTCTGGTCCTGCTCGTAGTCGCGGAAGTACTCGGCCAGCACCTGCTCCATCTGATCGCGGCTCATGCCCTGCTTGTTGAGCAATTCGTCGCGGTTGGCCTGGGCCTTGTCCTTCTTGGAACCTTCGAAACCACCCGCCCACTGGCGCAGCATGGAGGTCTTGGCGGCGGCGTCCTTTTCGCCCTTTTTGGCGTCCATGTCGTTGCCGTCCACCTTGACGATGGCGCGGTAGATGTCGCTCGCCTTCTCCGGCTGGTCATAGGCCATGTAGTGCTGGGCCAGCGCGTGCATGTTCCGGGTGTTTCCGGGATGTCCCTGACGGATGGTTTCCAGGGCGAATGCGGCCAGGTCGTTGTCCGCCAGCCGTATGGCTTGATCAAAGAGCTGCTGGTTGGCGCTCGGGTTGAAGGGGTCTTTCTGGAAGACCGTTTCCTCAAGCTCGTAGATGGCGTCCCACGGCTCCTTCTTGGAGGAGCCGGAGAGCTTCAGTCCACCCAGGCTGAGCCCACCGCCGAAAAGGCCCTTCTTCTGCCCTTTTATGCGCTCGGCCTCTGCCATGCGCAGCAAGCGGCGTCCGTCCAGGAACTGGGGACACTCTTTTACGACCGGCAGCAGAAGATTGATGGCATAGTCGAAATTCTTGAGCTGCACGGCGCTTTGGCCTTTGAGCCAGAGGTTTTTCTGCTGCTGGGGGAGTTCGGCTTCGATCATGGATGTCTGGAACGATGAATGGGGTTGCGGAAACTGTGTGACGAAAAGGTCGGTGGACGAAAGGGGGCCGGGCGGTCAGGGTTTTGCCCCTGTGCTTGGGCCTCCTGTGGGCGTGGGTGCCGGGGCGGTATTCTGCTGGGCCTCAGCCAGTCCCTTGCCGCTCAGGACGGAGCCCAGGTTCTTCCACTCGGTCTGGAATCCTGCGCTGAAACCCTTCCACCCGAAGCCATGCTCGAAGGCCACCATCCAGGAGTAGGTGGCCAGCAGGAACGCGGCGATCCAAAGTATTCGGGCAAAAAGACGCATGACGGATTTTCAGTTTAAATTCAAAACGCTTCCTGCGGCAAGCGCGGAGTTGCTTCCCGCATGCTACGTGCCAAAAAGCTCGCCCGCCAGACCACCCGCCACTTCCACGAACATCTCCCCGAGCGGGGAGAGCCGCCCCGCCCACATGGCTACGACGGTGAACTGGGGAAAACCCTCCAGGGGCAGCTCGCGCACCCCGTCGGGCTGCTCACAACCCGGCAGGCGCAGGCTCACGCCAACGCCGAATCCTTCGCTCACGTAGCGCGCAACGAGGTCCAGCCCGCCCAGCTCCAGGCTGGGCACCCAGTCCACCCCGCGCTCCCGCAGCCCGGCCTGAAACGCACGGCTCACCCCCTCCTCTGCGCTGAGGGTGATGAGCGGGAGGTCAATGCGGTCCCTTCCCAGCAGCTCCTCCGCACTGGTGATGCCGCTGCCTTCTTTCACCAGCAGCACCGGCGTCATGCGGGCAAAGTCGCGTGTCTCCAGCCCTGACTCCGGCTTTTTGGTCAGCAGGGCGATGCCGATATCCACCTCCTGCGCCTGCAGCAAAACCTCGCACTCCTCCTGCCGGCCGTGGGTGAGGGTGAAGTGAAAGCCGGGGACCCGCTTCCGCATGCGGGAGCAGAGCTCAGGCAGGTACTCGCGCTGGACGATTTCCGGGGCGGCGATGCGCAGGCGGTCCTCCCCACCACCGCGAAGCTGACGGCCCACCTCATCCATCTTCGAGAAGAAAGGCAGGATGTAATCATACAGCGTGCGCCCTTCCTTCGTGAGCTGGAACGGACGCCGGCGGAAGAGGGTCACGCCCAGGTCATCCTCGAGTTGCAGAATCTGTGCGCTGATGGCCGGCTGCTGGATGCCGTACGGAATCTGCCGCGCCGCTGCGCTCACGCCTCCATGCCGGGCTACATAATAGAAGAGCTCGAGGTGGTGGACGTTCATCATGGGAGAGGGGAGCTGCGGGACGGAGGGTTGATGGTCTATGGTTGATAGTTGATAGCCTGAGTCAATCAAATGACTCTTTGGGGCGTGAGATAGAGGCATTGCCCCATCCTGCCCATGGGGAAACTTGTGTGGCGAAGCCACCCTGGAGTGCGCGCAGCCCTGCTGCCGCTTTCCTGAAGTGCAGCCCCGCTGCACACCCCACCGCGACGAAGTCGCCAAGCTTCTGGGACACGTGACCCTGGCGAGCGAGAGTCATCATCGCCACAGCAGGCTGTGGACTCAGGAAAGCGGCAGCAGGGCTGCGCGCAGTCCAGGGACGCTTCGCGTCACAGCGTCCGAATCAATCACTGGACGTTCATGCGTGTGGCAGCCGTCCTTTTGCACTCGAACGTGGCGTCATGCGCCTCGCCCGAGGAGAGGTTCAGGCTATCAACTATCAACCATAGACCATCAACCTCACCCGTGCCCTCCATCGGGTTTCTCAATACTGGTCCCCGAAATTTCAATTTTCCATCTCTGGTGGCTCGGCGATTCTCCGCGCCAGCGGGCAAATACTTTCCCGCATCACCCATGGAAGTTCTAGGTCTCTTTCTCCTGCTGCTGATCTTCGTCCTGGTCGTAGTCGTTCCCATCGCCGCCATCATCATTGCCCGGGGAGCGCGTGATCGAGCAGATGCTGCCGAGCAGCGGCTGGCCTCCCTGCAAAAGCTGGTCAATGACCGCCACGGCGACATGATGACCAAGTTCATGCTTCTTGAGAGGCGGGTGACTTCGACCGAACGAGAACTCGCGACTGAGCACATGGCGTCGTCAAGCGCAGCGCCCGTGGTGGCGCGTACGGAGACCAAGGTCGAAACCGTCAGTGAGCGGCTGGAGGAAACTTCTCCTGCCGTGCTGCCTGTGCCGGTGCCTGCACCTGCCAGTGGCACTTTGCTTCCTCCGGTGGTCGCGGAAAAGGAAACAGAAGAACCTGCCGAACCCGCGCCTGCTCCTGCACCCGCAACTGCGTTGGCAACTCCGGTTTCCACCGCTCCTGTAGCCCAGCCGCCGCCGCTTCCTCTGCGGGCGGCCCTTGCTGCGGCGAAGGAATCGACCAAGGAGCCTGTGCCTGCACCAGCACCCGCGACAGATGCAGTGCCGAAAGGAGCATCCGCGACGCCTGCTTCAGCGGCCCCCTTTGTTCCCAAGACACCCCCGCCGCTTGTCGCTGCTACTGCTGCTGTTGCCGCGAAGACGCCTGCGACATCGGCACCAGCATCGACTTCTCCACCGGCTTCCACACCGGTCCCTGCAAAGGCTGCGCCGACCTCCGGCGCGAGCGCTCTGGAGCAGTTCATGGGCGTGAAGCTCTTTGCTTGGGTGGGCGGTCTGGCCTTGTTCCTGGGCATTGTCTTCTTCATCAAGCTGTCTCTGGAGAAGGGCTGGATTTCAGAAGAACTGCGCGTCGGCATTGGCTTCGTCACCGGCCTCGCGCTGGTGGGCAGCGGCTGGTGGATAAACTCGCGCAAGCTCTACACCGTACTGGGGCAAACACTCTGCGCGACCGGTGTGGTCGCCCTATATGGCGTGACCTATGCCGCGCACGGATACTATCACTTCGCGGCCTTCACGCCGATGGTGAGCTTCGGCATCATGTCGGCCATCACGATTGGGGCCTTCCTCCTGGCGGTGCGCATGGAAGCGCAGGTGGTGGCCATTCTCGGGATGCTCGGGGGTTTTCTCACGCCCATCCTCTGCTCCACGGGACAGGACAATCCCTTTGGTCTCTTCAGTTATATCGCGCTGCTCGATATCGGCGTGCTCGCCGTGGCGATGCGCATGGGCTGGATGCATCTCGCGCCGCTCGCAGCGGCTGGCACCGCACTCATGCAGATGGCGTGGGTGCTGAAATTCTACGAGAGCGGTGACTATGCGTTCGGTAGTCGGTTGTGGATTCCCGTGAGCGTCTTTATTGGCTTCGCGGCGCTCTTCACCGCGGTGTCATGGTGGCAGTCTCAATCGCAGTCGCGTGATCGTCGCAAGGGTGATGCCCCGGGGAATCTGTACCTCCCGGGCGCAGCGCTCATGCTGTGCGCCAGTGCCATGCTCGCTGCGATGGCGTTTGCAGCATTCCCCATGAATCCGGACCGCCCGGCGATGCTCTTCACCTATGCGCTGGCGGTGAATGCGCTTGTGATGGTGCTGGCGTGGCGGGATGACCGCCTGGAAGTAACCACGCTCCTGGCCGCCGCCTGCACGGTCTGTCTGCAACTGCTTTGGAGCGGCAGGTTCTTCTCCGCTGGAGACTATGACGAAGGCGCGAAGACCTGGGCTGCCATCGCCATCTATCTCGGCTTCGCCATCATCTCCACCGGGGTGCTCTGGTGGCAGTCGCGCCAGTGGAAGAAGGCATCCGTGGAAGCACCCGGATACGTCCTGACCGCAGCGGCCCTGGTCTTCTGCGCGAGTGCGCTGGTCGCCGCCTTTGGCTTCCTTGCCTATGGCAGCGTCACCTCGCGTCCCTTCACGCTTTACACCTTCCTCCTGCTCATTGGGGTGCTGGTGATGGCGGTGTCGTGGATCGATGTGCGGGTGCGTGTCGCGCCTCTGCTCGCGGCGCTTGCTTCTTTCCTGCATCTCATCATCTGGACCAGCACGCGGCTTACGAATGAGATGCTGCCCTCCGCGCTCGTGGTGTTCCTCATCTTCGGTGCGCTGTATACCGCGTTCGTCGCTGTGTGGCAGAAGCACAAGACAGAGCCGCTGGGCGTGCCGATTGGCTGGGTGCCGGTGCCGCTGCTGGTGCTCATCATGACTCCGGTGATCAACATGGCAGAGGTACACTTCATGGTGTGGCCGGTGCTGCTGATCGTGAACCTTGGAATCGTTGGGCTTGCCGTGCTCTCGCGGAAGCCGGTCACGGTCGTGCTCTCGCTGATACTTACCATGGTCACCGTGGGTGTGCTGCTGGCGAAGATGCCCTCCACGGATCTCAGCCGCATGCCGCTCTTCCTTTCTGTGCTCGGCGTCTTCGCGCTCGTCTTCTCCGCGGCGGGATGCGTGATGACGAACCTGATTCTACGCTCGCAGGATGCGGATGAAACGGACCGCTCCCTGGCGAAGTTCCTCCCCATCGGCGCCGCGGGCATGCCCTTCCTGCTGCTGGTCATGGCGGTGCTGCATCTGCACGTGCCGAATCCCTCGCTGGTCTTCGGCATGGCGTTGCTGCTCTGCGTATTCATGCTCGGCTTCGGGCTGTACATGCGGGTCACCGTACTGCCGCTCGCGGCGGCAATTGGTGTGCTGCTGCTGGAGTTTGCGTGGCATGGTCGCGCCTTCAGCACGGAGTTCCCGGTGGTGCCGCTGCTGTGGTATCTCGGCTTTGGTGCGCTCTTCATGGTGTATCCACACCTATTCCGCCAGAAGCTGCAGGAGCACGTGGCTCCGTGGGTGGCGGGTGCGGTGGCATGGGCGGGCACCTTCCTGGTGGTGTACAGGGTGGTGGAGCGCACCTGGCCGAATGAGGTCATGGGCCTGCTGCCCCTCGCCTTCGCGGTGCCTGCGGGAGCCGCCCTCCACACCGTGATCAAGCTGCATCGTGCGGAGAATCCCGCGCGCCTCTCGCAGCTTGCGTGGTTCGGTGGACTCACACTGCTCTTCATCACGCTCATCTTCCCCATCCAGTTTGAGAAGCAGTGGATCACCTTGGGTTGGGCGTTTGAAGGTGCGGCCCTGTGCTGGCTCTACCGCCGCGTGCCGCACCCCGGCCTGCGTGCCACGGGCACCGCGCTGCTATTGGTCGCCTTCGCCCGCCTCGCGCTGAATCAATGGGTGCTCACCTACCAGGTGCGCAGTGAGACCATGCTGCTGAACTGGCAGCTCTATACCTACAGCCTTGCGGCCGCTGCCTTCTTCCTCGCGGCGTGGTGGCTCAATCCGCCGCGTCATCTCATGATGGGCAGCAATCTCCGCGCCCTCTTCGCAGCCCTGGGCACCATCCTGCTTTTCCTCCTGGTGAACATCGAAATCGCCGATGCCTTCACCACGCCCGGTGCGCCTTACATCGTGTGGGAGTTCAGCGGCAACTTCGCCCGCGACATGACCTACAGCATCGCCTGGGGCTTGTTCGCGCTTGGCTTGATGGTCGCTGGATTCGCCATGCGGAATGCCCCCACGCGCTATGCGGGCATTGGTCTGCTGGCCATCACCTTGTTGAAGCTCTTCTTCCACGACCTCGCGCGTATAGAAAGCATCTACCGCATCGGTGCACTCATCGCCGTGGCGTTGATAGCGCTGGCCGCTTCGTTCTTGTATCAACGGTTTCTCAACATGAACAAGGAGGAGCCGGCGCGGTCGGACGGTGAGCAGTGAGCAGTAACCGGTACGACGGTGAGCGGTGCGACAGTAGGACGGTGGAATGAATGCGCGTCATGTCACGTGGGGTGAGGTGGCGCGCGGTGGGGAGAGAAGAACGCAAAGCAGCGGAGCAGCCAAGCAGCAAAGAGGCGAGGGTGAAGTGGATGCTGCGGGAGGTGGTGGGTGCTGGGTGGATTCGGGTTAACCGCAAAGGGGCAGAGAGGCAAAGGACGCAGAGGATTGGGAGGGGTTGGGCGGTGGGATGGATTTCGGGCGGGGGGGGGGGGTAGAAGCGTCAGCCGAAGCGGAGGGGGCAGAGACGCGCAGGGAACGTGGGAAGGTGGGTTTTCAAGTGGCCTTGATGGGATGGTCGCAAAGCAGCCAAGCAGCGGAGCAGCAAAGGGATTGGGAGTGTGTGAGGTGTGTCGCCATACCTGCCGCATACCTCTGGTCTACTACTTCGCCCGCCCAATGACTGGTAGGGGGCCGCTGCGCCGGCCTCCTAATCGGGTGGGCGGAGGAGGTGTGGAACTGGCGTGCGGCAAGCCGCTTTCACCCGGATGCTCCGCACGGCTCCTCCCTCCCTAGTTAGGAAGCCGGCGCAGCGGCTCCCCACCGTCTATTTTTAAGAAGCCTCGCTGTGTGCGCAGGTTCGAATGTGTTCGGCTGAATAATACCGCGCTGCCCTCCCCTAAGGAGGGGCGACTTCGGTCGCCCGCTTCTCGCGCCTGAAGCGCGAGGCAAACGGCAGCTAAAGCAGCCGCTCCTTGGGGTAAGGTGCTCCGTTCGGGTGACGCCCCGCGCCCCTCCATCCCTCACCCCCTTTGCTGCTCCGCTGCTTGGCTGCTTTGCGACCCTCCCTCCAAGGCCACCCCAAACCCACCTCCCCACGCTCCCTGCGCGTCTCTGCCTCCTCCGCTTCGGTTGACGCCTCTACCTCCCATCACCCTCAAACAACCCCACCACCCAAACCCTCCAATCCTCTGCGTCCTTCGCCCCTCTGCCCCTTTGCGGTTAACCCGAATCCACCCAGCACCCACCACCTCCCGCAGCTCACCCCTTCCTCCTCCCCTCAAAATCCTCCGTGTCTCCGTGCCTCCGCGTCTCTGTGTTGAAATCCAAGACGTGACTCCCACCACCGTCCTACTGCTCACCGTCGCACCGCTTACCGCTCACCGGACTTGCCACCCCCCGCAAACCTGCCCATGATGCCGGTTTCTTCCCCCCTCCCCACTACAACTGATGTCCGAAGCGGTCGCCACCACCCCCATGATGAAGCAGTACCTCGCCATGCGGCGGGACCTGCCGGGGGATGTGATCCTGCTCTTCCGCCTGGGGGATTTTTATGAGATGTTCTTTGAGGACGCCAAGGTCGCCGCGGGCATCCTCAATGTGTCCCTGACGAAGCGCAATGGCATCCCCATGTGCGGCGTGCCGCACCATGCCGCGCAGAGCTACATCGCCCGCCTCATCCGCGCGGGGAAACGCGTGGCCATCGGCGAGCAGGTGGGCGAGCCCGTGCCGGGCAAGCTCGTGGCGCGGGAACTCTCCGAGGTCATCAGCGCCGGCACCGTCACGGATGGACGCTTCCTGGATGCGAACAAGTCCCACTACCTCGCCGCCATCTTCCGCGAGGGCAAGAAGCACGGCCTCGCTTATGTGGACCATAGCACGGGCGAGTTCGAGCTGGCGGAGTTTGATTCGCTGGATGGACTGAATGACGAACTCACCCGCATCGCCCCCAGCGAGCTGCTGTATGCGGATGACCAGCGCGAGCTCATGGAGTCGCTCGGCATGCCGAAGAGCGCGCAGATTTGTGAGAGCTACCTCTTCCTGCAGGACCAGGCGCTGCATGCCCTCACGCAACACTTCAAGGTGCAATCGCTCGATGGCTATGGCTGCGGCCACCTCACCGCGGCCCTTGGCGCGGCGGGCGCCATCATGCAGTACCTGCAGTTCCAGCTGCGCAAGGACGTCTCCCACATCAAGCGCCTGCGCGTGGCCTCGCTCTTCGATGGCGTGTGGGTGGATACCGCGAGCCAGTCCCACCTGGAGCTGGTGAACAGCCGCAGCGGCGCGGAGCACACGCTGCTTCATTCGCTGAACCGCACCGCCACGCCCATGGGCGCGCGCAAGCTGCGCCGCTGGGTACTGCACCCGCTGCGTGACCTCGCCCAACTCGTCTCGCGACAGGACGTCGTGGGCGTCATGTTGCAGGACCCCATGCTGCTCGGGCAGTTGCGCGACATGCTGAAGGACATCCGCGACCTCGAGCGCACCGCTGGACGTCTCAGCCAGGGCAGTGGAAATGCGCGTGACCTCCTCGTGCTCGCGCAGGCGCTCAGCGCCGTGCCCGCGCTGAAGCTCCTCATGTCCGAGTGCGGCTCTCGTCGCAATGACGACGGTGGCATGGATAGCCTGCCGGACATCCACGGCGACGCGGATGATAAGCCTGCCTACGCGCCCGTCGTGCCGCTGCTGCGCACGCTGCATGCCCAGCTCCATGACCTCACCGCCATGGCCACGGAGATAGAGCAGGCCATTGTCGAGGAACCACCCGCGCCCATCAAGGAGGGCGGCATCTTCCGCAACGGCTACCTGCCCCTGCTGGATGAATTCCGCAGCGCCTCCACGCAGGGCCGCGACTGGATTGCGAAGCTGCAGAATGACGAGATCGACCGCACCGGCATCAAGTCACTCAAGATAAAATACAACGCCGTCTTCGGGTACTTCATCGAGATCACGAAGTCGAATCTCGACTCCGTGCCCAAGGACTACACGCGCAAGCAGACTACTGCGAATGGCGAGCGTTTCATCACCGATGAGCTCAAGCGCATGGAGGACAAAATCCTCGGCGCGGATGAGAAGGGCAAGGCGCTGGAGTACGAGGAATTTGTGAAGCTGCGCAGCCGCGCCATGGAGCGCCTCGCGGAAATCCAGGAGACCGCCGAGGCCCTCGCCACGCTGGATGCGCTGTGCTCCCTCGCGGAGACCGCGCGCCTCTTCAACTACACCCGCCCCCTGCTGGATGAGTCCCGCACCCTGGTGATTCGCGATGGACGCCATCCCGTGCTGGACCAGAACCTCGCCGGGGACCGCTTCGTGCCGAATGACACGTATCTGGAGGAGGTGGAGAACCGCGTGCTCATCATCACCGGGCCGAACATGGCGGGGAAGAGCACCTACATCCGCCAGGTGGCCCTGCTCACCCTCATGGCGCAAATCGGCAGCTACGTGCCCGCCACCACCATGGAGCTCGGCCTCGTGGACCGCATCTTCACCCGCATCGGCGCCAGCGATGACCTCTCGCGCGGGCAGAGCACCTTCATGGTGGAGATGAATGAGACCTCCATGATTCTGAACAACGCCACGGACCGTAGCCTCGTCATCCTGGATGAGATAGGCCGCGGCACCAGCACGTTCGATGGCCTCAGCATCGCCTGGAGCGTGGCCGAGCATCTGCACAACGACCTCGGCTCCCGCACCCTCTTCGCCACCCACTACCACGAGCTCACCGCCCTCACCGCGACTTGTCGCGCCGTGAAGAACTACAACGTGGCCGTGAAGGAGTGGAACCAGCAAATCATCTTCCTGCGCAAAATCATCGCCGGCAGCGCCGAGAAAAGCTACGGCATCCAGGTCGCAAGACTCGCCGGACTCCCCGAGAGCGTGCTGCAACGCGCGCGCCAGATTTTGGAGAGATTGGAGGCAGGACATCCGCCGAATGAAGTCGCCGTGAAGCCACTGCCGATTCTTGAGGAAATCGAAACGCCCGTGGTGAAGAAGCCGACAAGGCGGAAGGGGAAGGCGGCGGGGGGTGGTGCGGGTGCGAACTCAAGTGGCAACGCGAATGCAGATGCTGCGGGTGCCGGTGCAGGTGCCTCAGTCGCGGAGGAGAATGAAGATGAGCTTGGTGACGCTCCCGATGACTCCAACGGAAGTGCCGCGGTGAAAAAGAAACTGCGCATCGAGAAGACCTCCGTGGCCTCCGAGGCACAGATGAGTTTGTTTGGGTGATTGCAGTCATTCTACATGAGGTTCCCAGGGGGGCACGTTCTCCGGCTTCAAAAAATACGTTGCTTTGTCGAAAAACCGTCCTTAATGGGGCGCGATGGACGGCGTTTATGCCAGCAAATCTCAGGAAGACACGCTTCGCTGGAGCGATGTGAGAGAGTTTTTCTTGGCGCTGGCAAAGCACTACAAGGGCCTGGCCGCCGGGTCTCTCGTTGCCTTACTTGGCTTCGTCTTTAACGTTGCAAATCTGAATCAGATCTGGTGGTTTTGGGCAGCGGTGGCTGTGGCAGGTTTTTTTAGCTCTGCTTTTTTCAGTTGGCTTGAAATCGACAAGGCGCGTCGTACTTGTCAGTGCCAAATGGAATCGTTGCAACAACAGTTAGACTTACTACTTAAGTCCGATGCTGTTGTCGTGAATAGGCTGACGTTTTCGAACCATCCTAAAGCTGCTGCTTTTTTTTCTGCCGCAGATTCTCCAGATTTTGCGAAACACTTCATCGCTGACAGAAGCGCTCGGTCCATTAACTCGACCATGTTCCGAGAATGGATGGACGCCCCTAAAGATGGAGTTTTCAGAGAAGCGCATTGCAGGGTGGAAGACTTGTTTTTCGCATGCACACAAAAAAACCCAGTCACTCATATCGACGAGTGCCGTGCTTTTCTCACCGGCGGATGGTATCCTGACGCGGGTTTTGGATGGATTGGATATCTGTTTACAGCAGGAGGAGACCACTCTAGGGGACAATTTGCTCCGTTGGTTGTTGGTGAGTTGGTGACCGAATTGAAACACAGGAGAGCTCAATTGTGTTTCTTTGACGTAGAAGAGACGGAAGCTAGGCAGTTGTTGCGCCTTTATGCGAGATACGTTAACAAGCTTGGAGGAGCGCGCCTCTATTCAGTCGAGGTCGACTACAAGAGACCGCCAGATTGTGCAGGTGCTCCTCCAGGCAAATTAGCAAAGTTAGGAGTGATTGATTTGAGTGGACTTTTGGATGGGGCGATATCGATCAACGGAAAAACGTGTCGGGAGTGGCTTGGGTTTGTTTTTAAAGATGCGTATGGCGATGCAGAGTTCCCTGAAACTGAAAATTGGGAAGAACATCACAAAGCGATTCAGAAGGAGTTGGATACTCTTCTAGATGGTATGTCAGACGATGCTGTAATAACTTTGCAGGAAATTCTCCCAAAGAAGAAGCTTCAGAATTCAAGATGCTGATGATGACATTTTTTTGCTGGACCAGCCCCCGCCTCACCACCATCTCCCTCGCATTCCCGCTGTTGCCGGGAAGCACCTCGATGCGGTCCGCGAGTTCCTTCAGCAGAAGGTCGAGTTCGCCCGGGCGGAGGTTGCGGTGGAAGAAGGTGTGGATTTGCGTGTAGTTGAGCGGGCCGTGGGCCAGGTCATCGATGAGGCGGAGGTCTTTGGGGCTGAGACAGACCTCCGCGAAGATGTGTTGCGGCTCCGGACGGCCTCGAAAGGACGAGAAAAGTGGAGCGGAGTTCGCAGGGAGCGGCACTAGCCTTAGTGCCGGTGGTTGGCAAATCTGGGTGCGGAGCCTCTTCCTCCTGCCATCGCGTGTTCCCGCGAAAGATGACGGCACTAGGCTAGTGCCGCTCCTTGGACTGTCGGCCTTTCATGTGGAAGGGCAAAGAGACGGTCAAACAATTTGCTCGACGAACGTGTATTCCACCGTTTCGTCCATCGCGTGGAGTTCAAGTATTTCAACCCCTTTGAACACATCCGCGTCACCCGCCAGAACTTGACGCACTGGCAGCAACCCGGGGTGTCCTATTTCCTCACGTATCACCTGGCGGATGCGATGCCTGCCGTGCTCCTCAACCAGTGGAAACAAGAACGGGCCATCTGGCTCTCCTTTCATCCCGAGCCGTGGACGCCGGAGGTGGAGGATGAATATCACCGTCGCTTTTCCTCACAGATGGAACGTTGGCTGGATGCAGGCCATGGTTCATGTGTGCTGCGTCGTCCTGAGGTGCGAGCCGAGGTGGAGGAGAGCTTCCGATACTTTGAGGGCGTGAGATACCAGAGCTTCTCGTGGGTCATCATGCCCAATCATGTGCACCTGCTGGTGATGCTGCATCCGGATTGGACGCTGGAGAAGGTGCTCTTCACCTGGAAGCGACGCACCTCGGGACGCATCCATGAGCTTTGCGGCACGGAAGGGCAGCAGTGGCAGCACGACTACTTCGACAGAATCATCCGCGACGGGCAACACTTCGACAATGTGGTGCGGTATATCCGAAGGAATCCCGTGAAAGCGAAACTGCGGGAAGCGGAGTACACGCTATGGGAGAGCGATGAGGTGAAGGCGGTGCCGTGAGGGTGGAGGCGGGAAGGTGGAAGGGAAGAAAGGAGAGGCTCCACACCCCAAGTGCTCACCACCGGCACTAAGGCTAGTGCCACTCCCTGCGAACCGGCTGCAACATGCTGGAGGGCTCTATGCTTAAGGTGGCAAACCCTTCCTGGGCGCCCACGTTCACCGTTTGATACGAGTCGCCCACAGTCCAAGGAGCGGCACTAGCCTAGTGCCGGGGTCGGCAAAATGGGTGCGGAGCCTCTTCCTCATTCTATCGCGTGTTCCCGCGAAAGATGACGCCACCAGGCCGGTGCCGCATCCTTGGACTGGGATGCTTTCACATTGAAAAGGCAAAGCGACATCTCAATCATTTGCTCCACGAACATGCGATCTGGAGCTCCGTCCCGCACCGTGGAATTCAAGAGTCATACTTCCTCACGTGTCAATCACCCATGCTCATGCTCATGCCCAATCACATACCAGCATAAATAAACCGCCGCACCCCACCCTCCGACCTTGCCTTCCTTCTCCGGACATGAGCTAATCGCCCCGTTCCCACCGTTCAGCGCATCGAGCAAACTCGCATCACCTCACTCATCTAACCTTATCCTTATGCTTATACTTATGCTCAGGTTCATGATCACGACCAGGCTCCTTCCCAAGTCCACATTCATCCCCAGGAACGCCGCCCTCGGCCTGCTCTCCTGCTTCCTGTTCACCGCAACGGTCACCCCCACCCTGCAGGCGCAGAAACTCATGGTCCCCGGCACCGCAGGAGAAACCGAACTCGCCCTCGGCACCAGCAAGGACGCCTTTCTCAAGCAGCGCCCCGGAGCCCTCGCCTTCCCCGGCATGGAACCCGGCAAAGCCCCCGCACCCGGCACCGAGACCTACATGGAACTCGTCTCAGCCCCCGGCAGCCGCATCGGCATCTCGTACACGTTCAAGGACGGCGCGCTCCGGGCCGTCTCCATCTCCAGCGCCTTCCTGCCCGGGCAGGAGCAGGCCTCCGCCAAGCACCTGGGCGAGGTCTACCAGCGCCTCGCCCGCACCATGAACTGGGAGGCCGACGAGCAGACCCTGCGCACCAACGGGCTGGAAGGCTTCCTCGTCACCGCCGAGCACTGGAAGAGCAAGACCGATGGCACCGAGCTCTACTTCATCGCCACCAATCGCGAAGTCACCACCGTCCAGTTCGACCCCCAGCACCTCAGCCGCGCCGACCTCCTCGCCGACCCCGCCATGAAGGCCAAGCTCGATGAAAACGGCGCCCGCCTGCGCGCCAAACTCCCCCCCGAAGTCCTGGAGAGGGACAAGAAGAAGCTCGGCGGCACCGGCATCACCGATGCCCCCCGCCCCTTCAAGCACGGGAAGTAGCAGCCAGGCAGGGCAGCGCCATGCAGAAGCAGGGCGCCGAGCCCGGGGCGTGCCAGCGTGCCGCCCCGGCAGGTTATCGAGAAAATGTCATTGCGCGGAAGTCACCCGCCTGCGCAATCTCTCTTTTCTTATGCCCGAGTCGAATTCTCCCTATGCCACCACTGCCGCACCCCAGGTGCTGGACTTGCTCCGTAGCCAGCTCGTGAGCGTCACCGAGGACCGTCGACGCGTCATGCTCTGGAGCGCCATCCTCGCCGTCGGCGCGCTCATGCTCGTGGGCCGGGTGAACAGTCTCCCGTGGTTCCTCAGTCTCGTACCGCTCACCCTGCTCACCGTGTGGCACGCCTGTCTCCTCGTCCGTCAACGCCGCTACCAGGCCGCCTGGGACACCTTGCTAGAGAAGAGCGCAGACAACATCGGCTCCGGCCCCTGTGCTCATACCGGTCCCACCCGGAAAGCAGCTGCCGCCGCCTCCGCGCAAGCCTCACAAGAGTTGGGCATCGGCAGCACCCCCGCCATCTTGGGTGCCCTCGCCGCACCCTCCGTCCTCCTCTTTCACGGCCTCCTGCTTGGAGCCGTCGTCACCGGTGGCGTGGTGCATGAAGTGGAGCGGGAGAAGCATTCCACGCCCGCCGCACTGGCCCATGAGGAAGACTCCACCTGTGGTTGCGGCGGTGGCGGGGGCACTTCGAAGGTGGCCTCGGCAGGAGAAAAGTCCGGCTCAGGCTGTGGCTGTGGAGGGGGCAGTGGGTCCAGTGCCGTGGCAGCCACCGCGCCTGTCCCAAAAAGGACCCCAGGCGTCATGGTACCGGCTCGTACGTTGAACAATGCCCCTCGGGTACTGCCCACGCCCTCCAACGGCGTGGCCGCAGCCCCGGGGAGACCGATCACGCCATTCCCCACAAGCGCCCCGCGCCCGCAACCGCAACCGCCCCGCACGGCCACGCCGGCACCCTCGCCGGTGGCGCAGCCACCTGCCACCCTTCGTCCAGAACCCGTCACGGGCGCCGGTGCGATGCCCAGTGCTCCTGCACAGCCTGCTCCACCAGTGGCTCCTCCCGCAGCACCCAAGCCCGAGACACATCCCGCTCTGCGACCTGCTACCAACGGAACTCCGCTTGAGGCACCAGCGCCTGGGCCTGGGCAGCCTTAACGCGCTCACATCCAGCATAGAACCTGGTCGCTGGTGCCAACTAAAACGCCGGAAACTATTCAAGGGGTCGCTGCGCAAACCAATCTTCTGGTCAAGTGGCGAAAATTCGATTAAGTGTTCGAATAAACAGTTGCGCAATCTAGGGAAAGTCGGTAGAAGTACTTAGTTATTTTCCAGAAAATAAGGATTAACGAGGTTGCGTAGTATGAGATATTCCGAGCGTTCCCCTAGTTCCCTTCGAAACTTTTATCGTCGTTGGTTTGCGCTTGGGCATGGAGCCCAATTGCTAGCTGGCATACTCCTACTGAGCTCACCACTCCGGGCGCAGTACCAACCAGATTCGAGTGGCAACCCAGTCTGGAACTCCCAAGACCCAGAGCCGTCTGAAGGACCGGATAGCAGTGACTATGACGGGGATAACTTGCCCGGATGGTACGAGAGCTACTTGGGTACAAATCCTTATAATCTCGATTCAGACGGAGACCTCATTACCGACGGCGATGAGGTTTTCACAACGGACACCAATCCATTAGATGACGATTCCAATGATAACGGACGCAGTGATTTGGTCGATTATCTATTGTTGTCCAACCCCAGCGGAGACTATGACAGCGATGGGTTGACCAATGAATTTGAAGTAACCACCAGCTTCACTTCACCCGTCAACATCGATACCGATGGGGATGGTCGAAGCGATTTTCAGGAGTACTACGACTCGGATGGAGATGGTATTTACAATTCATCGGATCCCTTTCCGGACGATGGAAGCAATTTCAGTTATACCAACAGTATTTATTGGTATGACTCCGTGTTGGGGGATTACGACTCGGACGGCACCGTCAATTGGCAGGATGAAGAACCTTGGGGGCCAGATCGTGATGGGGATGGCATCCTGAACAGTCAGGATCCTTTTCCCGCCGATAGCACCAACTTCAGTGGCACTAACCAAATCTCCTGGTACGGAGACGTGCTCGGAGATTCTGATTCAGACAGCATCGTCAACTGGGAGGATCCGGAGCCTTACTCCCCTCCATCAGATGCTGACGTCGACGGCATTCCAGATTCCACCGATCCGTTTCCGTTTGATGCAAACAACTATAGTTCTACAAATGGCATTACATGGCTTTCTCAGGTCTTTTTTGACGCCGACAACGATGGGATTTTGAACTGGCAGGACCCGAGTCCATTTCCTCCCAATGATGTTGATGGTGATGGATTTCCCAATGCCGAAGACCCATTTCCTGAAGACGGTTCGAATTACAGTCATGTTAACGGCACCTATTGGTACGGGGATGTCTTTACAGATACGGATACCGACAATATCGACAATTATAAGGATCCATTTCCTGGAGATTCGTCCAATTGGAGCCAGTTCAACAACGTCTCGTGGTATGGGGACGTTTTGGGCGATGCCGACTCTGACACAATCCCGAACTGGCAGGACGAGCAGCCGTATACAGCCGTGGACGCTGATGGAGATGGTCTCACCTCGGGCGAAGAGAGTGTCCTAGGTACCAGCGACAATGATGTCGACTCGGACGACGATGGACTGAGTGATTATGAAGAAGTCATTGTCTTTCAGTCGGCAGGTGTCAGCCCGACAGATGCTCACTCGTTGAGTGCGGTTTATACGGACTACTACATGGTGGATGTGACAGACTCGGATGGAGGGGGCATTCCAAACAGTATCGAGCAGTACTATGGCATGAATCCCACCGACCCCTGGGATGATGCCAATGGGGACTTGGATGGAGATGGCACGAAGAATCTGCAGGCTTACCAGTATGGCTGGAATCTCCTGCTAAACTACCCGCGTGACTATGACCGGGACAACGATGGCATGACCAATGTGTGGGAAATCGCCCACGGTCTCAATCCCACTGATCCGACAGACGCCTATGACGATCCAGACGGGGATTATTTGTTCAACGAGGAAGAAGAATCCAGCAATCTCGATCCGGCACTTGCAGACACCGACTCTAATGCGGCCAATGGCGATGACTTCGAGTTCCGCCTTGGCATTCCTTCCGGTCCGCTTGGTCTGAATCACAACGATCTCGGGAATGACGGTCGCGAGTACAACGATGACTGGGACGGCGATGGACATGACAACATCACCGAAATTTATGCGGGCACGGATCCGCGCGATCCCAATAGCTACCCAGGAAGACCAGCGATCTCCGAGCCTTATTCGCCCGAGGAACTGCCGATCCTGGCGAATGCTGGCGGCGGTTCGAGCGTCGGCGGACCCGCTGGGGGAATGGTTCCGGATAAAAGTTTTTCTTCCTCGTATGTCGCGGGAGCATCAAATCCCCCGAATAAATCGGCACACCTTCCCGAACTCACGACGGAGGTTTGGTATGACATTACGCATACTTATACACCCTGCATCATACCCGCTGGCGGCGGTGAATGGGTGGAGGGCACTCCACAAGTATTCCACACACAGACTCCACCAGAACAGGCGGACTCTGCCACTGCACATCACCAGTCCAACAGGGAGGTATATGTGGAGCCTCTTCCTGGCAGTGGACATGACTGCGGTTGTTTGTCACAAGGAGGTTCGGGAAGCTCTAGTTGTAACTGTGAGGAATCTGAAGGCTCTTGTACATGTGATACTCCTCAGCCTCCTTGGAATGGCGTCGGAGCCATCATAGAAACGGATGTGAGATTTTATTTTGATGCTCACTTCGATACGCCACTCCCGCTAGGAACTACGGTAGCAGTGTCATGGAGAAGCATCACATCTCCGCCAGTAGGACCTCCTGAGACTGACAATTGGACCAAGACGGTGGTGGGGAGGCAGACAGATGCCGGGAATTACCCTGGAATTTTTGCCAATAAAGATTGCACTGTCACATACAAACTTCTTGGCTGGCAAAGGATGCCTGATGGAGGCGACAACCCTCCACCTCCCGGCCCCCAACCGACGATGGCGGCGAGCGCTTCGGATTCTGCGGGGCCACAGTTCCGCCGGATTGGCATGGATGGCAAGCCGATGAGGGACTCGTTCCCCGATCCAGAAGATGAATACAAAACACCTCAATGTTCGACTTATGTAGATGCATACAACGCCACCCTGCGGCAAAGCATCTCAGACGCCCATATGAGAGCGGCGCCGGGGACCCACATGTCCCTGTCAGTGCGGCGGGACTATGCGGAAGAGACCTGGTCAAACATTTCAGGACTCAAGTTTCACGAGCGTCCGGATCGTCCATTCGGAGCAGGCTTTGTATCAAACATTTGCGCAGGAGTCACTGTGGAGAAACTCATCCGGCAGTACAACGACCTGGTGCCTGGCACTTACCTGAACCCGATACGGTTCACCGCGACCGTGGTAGATGAGCAGGGCAACTCACAGCGATATAAATGGCACAAGGGGACCCAACGATGGATTCACACCCGGGAAGAGCGCGGAAACGTGATCACGAAGTTCAACACCCTCACTTCCCAGTGGGATGAGGAAGGGAACCCCTACAATTTTCTCCTCGGCAAGTATACCGGTGGAGAGTGCTGCTACGAACGGACGCCGGTTATTCAAGGGTTTGCCTCCAACCGACGGGACGCGAAGGAAAGTCGGGTCGTCATGATGTACCATCGCATGACCACCGCATCGGATCGGCGCGGCCAGGTCTTTGGGTACTCCTATGGCTCACCGACGTCGCTTGTGGCCACAACGATCGCAGGTGGCATCGGCGCCGGTGTTATCCAGGTGCAGATCAATCCCAACGGTCTGGTGGAGTCGGTGGCCTCCAATACGGACTCCGCCACGACCTTTGCTTATACCCCTCTCAATGTCGAAGGCACCGTCGTCCCGGTCTTGGCATCGACAACCAAAGATGGCGCTACCACGAGTTACACGTTCTCGGGCCTTATAGAGACGGATCCCACCCCGCTGCCACCGGATCCGGAGAATCCCAACGACGGCCCCGAGAAGATTGCGCATGTGTTCCTCACAGCGGTGACGGAGCCGGAGGGGCGCGCATATTCCTTTAATCAGGCACTTGATCACAACCACACCTACGAGCAGATCTGTGTTGATCCCGTCTCAGGCTCGGCGGCGGGCGTGCTTGTGCGGAAGCAAATCGGTCGCCCGCAAAGGGTCCTCGGAGTCAGCGGCCCATCCATGGGTGCGTCCGTCAGTTGCGCCCTGAGCTCCAACGTCACTGTGGAAGGGCAGTTATACGTTTCTGCAGGTACGTCAGTCACCGGTACGGCGGGCACTTATACCTACAGCTTTTCAGGAGGTGACTTATTTTCACCGCCACCTGATGTGGAGGAGTTGTGGGATCTGCACTACCAGCATTTGGCGGTCTACACGTTTTCAAACATGACGATTCATAGCCCAATGGGGAACATGGAGTTCGTGTTTGATCCCGCTCAGGGAGGAAATCTCGTGTCCTTCACTGGGCTTAACGGTGCCGTCACGCAGTGGTCTTACCTCTTTGGAAACCCGCTGCCCTTCGCACAAGTCAATCCATTGGGGGGATCACGCTTCTTCGTGTATGACAACCAGGACAATCTTGTCGAAGTATTCGATGAGCGTGGCGTGCGGAAGCAATACATCCGCAACGGCGCCACCGGCTTGCCGATGTGGGTGAATGTGTTCGATGCAGAGGGGGACCCCATCTACCAGCGTGAGGTGGAGTATGAGACGGGACCGGGTCGCAAGACCTTCGCGAAACGTGAAATCGTAAGGGCTCTGCATCCTGAATTGGGTGAACGCGACCTTGTGTATGAAGTGGAGCGTGACGGTCGCGGGAACATCACTCGTGAGGTGGCAGACCCCGGTGGGTTGGCGCTGGAGACACGGTATGACTACAGCGAGCGCGATCTTCTCTTGCGCACCATCGACGCGCGTGGATTCACCACGCGCCATGCTTACGATGTCCAGGGCAATCGCATCCGCACGGTGCACCCGGATGGTAGTGACCGCGTGTGGCACTATGACACGCGGGGCAATCTGTTGTGGGAAAAGGACGAGGTAGGCACGGTGACGTTCCATGAGTATGACGGGCCGGACCGCCGGGTAAAAACCACCCTGGATCTCAACGGCAACGATGTCGCGGACGGACGTGGCGTAGACCTCGTGCAGGAGTGGAAATACAACGGAGCGCACGACGTGATCTGGGAAAAGGATTCCAAGGGCATTGTGACCGAGCATGAGTATGCCGGGGATGCGATGCGGACCTCGTCGACGCGGGCGGGCCTGACTTCTGAATGGGAGTACAATGATAGTTCCCTCCGCACCATCTGGGATGTGGCTAAACCCACGCACGCGAGAGATCCCCGCGGAGTGGAGGTGATCACCGAATATGATGCATTGCGCCGGCCCGTATCCGTGACCTCCGCAGACGGAGGCACCACGCTCACGGAGTATGATCCCGTGGGGAATCCCATCTCCTTAACTGATGCGCTGGGCCAAACAACGACGACGGAGTATGACGCCATGAACCGCGTGGTGAAGGTGACTTATCCAGGAAACCTCACGCAAACCACTACCTACAACAGCCTGGGCAAGCCTATCACTGTGACCGATGTGATGGGCCGGGTGGCCCGTTCGTTCTACGACGACGCCGGACGTCCCGTGAAAGTGGAGCAGCCCGAAGTAACTCTGCCCAGTGGGCTTGCGGTCAAACCCACAGTGCAGAACACCTATGATGCGGTGGGAAATGTGGTGGCGGTGACCGATCCGATCGGTCGTGTGAGCGAGACCGTGTACGACAACCGGAATCGCGCGGTACAGACGACGGCTCCGCCCGCGTATGATGCCACGGTAGGACGGGTGCGGCGGGCCTCCGTCGCCACCGAATATGACCGCCTGGGCCGTGTGGTCAGTGTCATCGATGCGTTTGGTCAGGAGACCACCAAGGTGTACGATCGCGCCTCGCGTTTGTTGGAAACACATCTGCCGCCCGTGTCCGTGAATGGAGGCACGGCTCAGGCGCTGATGACACGCAGTGTGTATGATGCCAACGGCAATGTGCTGGAAGCGTGGGACACTGCCAACCGCAAGACGGTCAATGAATACGACCTGCACAACCGGCTCATCAAGACTTGGGATCCACTAAACCAGATGACGGAGTTCGGCTATGATGGCTCGGGCAATCGCACCTCGGTGAAGGACCCCAATGGGAACATCACCACGTGGACCTACGACGACCTGAAGCGTGTGCTCACGGAGAGCACACCTGCCGGTCTGCTCGTGACCAATGAGTATGACGCGCTCAACAAGACGCGCACCGTGGATGCCAAGGGGCAGGTCACCACCTTCCACTACGACGACCGGCACCGGCTCACGCAGATGAAGATGTTCACGAATGCGCAGGCTGCCACGCCGCACAACGTGCGCACCTATGCCTATGATGTTGCCGGGCAGCTCCTCAGCGTGGATGAAAGCGCCGATGCCACGCTCAACGTAAGCTACACATATGATGCGCTGGGTAAGACGTTGAGCGAGACCTCACGTGGCTTCACCCACAGCTATGAGTACGACCTGGCGGGCAACCGGGTGAAGAGCACCTACGGCACTGGCCGTGTGGTGAACCATGCCTATGACGGGGTGAACCGCCTCATCAGTCTGACGGAGGCGGGGCGTGTCACCTCGTGGGAGTATGATATTGCGGGACGTTGCGTGGCCCTGGGCCAGGGAAATGGGCTGCTGCAACGACAGTCCTATGACGCACACGGGCGCCTCGTGCAACGCGCCTTGTATAACGAGGACGCGCCCAGCGCGCTGATGTCGATGGGCATCGCCTATGATGCCGGGGGTAATGTGGTGCGGCAGGAGGAGCGCTGGAACCAGACAACCGGCGGCGCGGTGCCCAACAGCAATCGCACCACGACCATGGAGTACGACGCAGCGTCGCGCTTAAAACTCGAGAAGGTAGTGAAGCACTCCGACGGCAGCGTGGTATCCACGACTTACGGGTATGATGCAGCCGGCAACCGCACCGGCAAGTGGGTGAACGGGCTGGAGCCCGAGGGAGTAGCTAGCATCTACACCTACAATGCGCTGAACCAGCTCACTGCGAATGACACCAACAATACGTTGGTGACCTACACCTACGATGCCAACGGCAACCGCGCCACTCGGATGCGGGAGGGTGTGCCGACTCACACCTACCGTTGGGATTGGAACAACCGCCTGACAGAGGTGGAGGTGACCGAGGGTGGTGGCACCGCACTATACCGGTATGGCTATGATTACCGGATGCGGCGAAACACGCGGGAGGAGTCGGGTGTTGCCACCGCAGTGACCTACAGCGGTGGGGTGAGCGTGGCAGAGTACTCTATCACCGATGTACCATCAGGCACCCTCAACACCCAACCTACCGTCGAGTACCAGCGCGGCCCCGACATGGGCGGTGGCGTAGGTGGGCTGCTATATTCGCTTCGGTACGGCGAGGCGAAGTTCAACCTGAGCAACGGCCGCGGCGACGTCGTGGCCCAGAGCGACAGCACCGGCGACCTCACCTGGACCGCCAGCTACGAAGCCTACGGCAAGCGCCCCGTGGAAACCGGCAGCAACGCCGACCGCCAGCGCGCCAACACCAAGGAAGAAGACCCCACCGGCCTGCTCAACGAAGGCTTCCGCTACCGCGACCTGGAAACCGGCGTGTGGCTGAGCCGCGACCCTGCAGGCTTTGTCGATGGCCCGAACTTGTATGCGTATGTGCAGCAGAATCCGTGGACGAGCTTCGACCCTCTGGGGCTATTTGATTTGAAGAAGTTCGACGACAATCTGCGGGGCTCCGTCGTGGGCACCTTTCAGTATGTCGATGATATGTGCGGGGCAATCTTCAACGCTGTCACATTCGGTGCAGTTTGCCAGGAATCGGCTGCCAGAGCTGACGCAAAGTCGGGGGCAATTCTAAACAAGGCTGTAAATGACGTGGGACACGTCACTAATGCAGCGCATCATGCCATTAGTGGTAACACTGATGCCGTAATTCAAGAAGTTCAAGGTGTGTTGGGAAACACGCCTGAGGAAATGGCAGCTAACTTGACCATGATGGCAGTTCCAGGGGTTGCTGGACGATTTAGCAAAACCGCCAGCAAAGTGCCAAATATAACTGGGGAGGTGGAGTCCGTGGCCTCAAAGGCGGTCTCGGTGACACCTGAGGCGTCTGCTGCTGGTGAGGCAGCGACCGCAAAAATCGGAGTTGACCTCACTCTCAAGTACAAGGTGGGGTGGACTGACGCCCAGCGTGCAGCTGCCGATGCAAAAGCTGCTGCGTTGACCGAAGCCGATACTATTGTAACGCGTTCACCAGTCCGTGGTGGTACAACCCAATCGAGGTACCGCAAAGAGGCGGGTTTGAAGCGCGAGATTGATGCTGATCACATTCAAGATCTTCAGCTTGGCGGCTTGGATGTGATGAGTAATATGTGGGGGTTGGATAGCAGCGTGAACCGGAGCCTTGGTACGCAGATCAAAAACATGATCAAAGACCTGCCAGCTGGAACTCGCGTTAACAATGTAAGAATGGAAGACCCATGATTTTAGATCGATTCCAACAATTCTTTGTGGCTACCGCGGGCACCGGAGATCGAATTTTGCCTTCTTCTGTAGATTTTGGAGTTCAGAACCTCGCCCGGATTTTTGATGAACTCGGCGGAAAGACATTTAATCATGGTCTCTACCGGGTTTTCCACCCGGGGCAACTACCAGTCGTAACTGAGGCGATCGAGGGAGTTTTTCCAGAATATCGAGGAAGAATCGTACCCTTCGGCTACGACTGGCTCGGGCGACATTTTGCGTGTGATCGTGCACGAACGGAAGATGGTGAGCCCCAGGTCTTGATGCTGGAAATCGGAGCGGGTGAAGCAATGGAGATCCCGGCTTCTGCTCTAGACTTCCACAACATCGAGCTGGTTGAGTATACTGATGAGGCTCTTGCAGCTCCGTTTTGGAGCCAGTGGAGGAGCCTAAACCCCACAGATTTGGCTTTTGGCGACTGCGTTGGGTACAAAGTGCCGTTGTTCCTTGGAGGCGCAGATGACCTTACCAATCTAGAGGTAATCGACTTGAGCGTTTATGTGGAGATTTGCGGTCAGCTACGGAACAAAGTGCGGACTTTGCCACCGGGACAATCGATTCGCCGTATCTCATTTGCCGAATGAGCACGTGACACTGGGAGTGTGTTTATGTCTTCCATGTGTTGTCTGATCATCTGGACATAGTGGGTTTTCCAGCCATCCCCCGCTGCCGGTAGTCCACGAGCGCAGTGCTCGGAGCTCCCGGCAGGCAGGGGAGTCGGCTTTGGAAGGTCACGTGCGGCCCGATCCCCAAACCATCCCGCACCTCTCACCTCTTCTTATCAAACACCGAAAGTACCAACTGCACGGGGAGGGCGAGGAGGCGGATGGGGAAGGTGACCCAGGAGAGGGAGGTGGCGGCGGCGACTTTTTTCACGATGCCCTGGCTGGCGAAGAGTCCGGTGCTGAGGAAGGCGAGGCCGAGGCCGGAGGAGGGGTAGAACAGGACCGATTTCCACACGGGGCGCTGTTCTCGCTGTTCTTGCCACGACCACTCCCACTTCCCCTGCGATGAGAGGTCGCTGACATCGGCGTCGGGGCCGGTGACCTGGAGTTTCCACAGGACGAAGGCGAGGGCGGCGAAGATGAGGCCGAGGGTGACGACGTAGCTGCGATTCCGTGAGGCCCATTCACCCGGGGCGGCGCTTCGCTTGTGCCGGTGGGGCTGGGGGTGTGGGTGTTGCTGCGGGTGCGAGTGTCCGTGTGAGTGTGGTTTGCTCATGGGAAGGGGCAGGTGGTCCGCAGGGTTGGGTTGCCGTGGCGCCCTCAGCGCGGGGCCTAGTTGGGCGGCGCGCGAGGTGTGATGGGTGGATGGATGGACGGTTGTGTGGTTGGGATGCTACCAGAGAAGTGGTGGGGTAGGCAAGGGGTGTGGTGGGTGAGGGCCGGGTGAGGGGTGGATGGCCGCAGACCAAAATGGGGGCAGGAATGCGATAGGCATAAACCTCAATGAGAATGTGCCGAAGGCTCCGTTCGGCTGGCACATGCCTTTCGCGGTGACTTGTGATGCTCAGTTGAAGCAATTCGGCGGACTGCGTTCTTCAAGGCGAACGTCCCTCCACCAAAAGATGCGGTAGGGATGCGCTCCCGCGCGTCCGGCTTCAGGCGGGCGGAGGTGGTGTGGAACTGCGGCACGAAACGGCCTCGCTATGTGGCATCGTCCTCCACCTCCGCCCGCCATCTACGGACGCGCGGGAGCGCATCCCTACCGTCGTTTTTGTTTGGAGGGACGCTGACATTCAGAGTGAATGGTGGCTCAGGGGCTCGGGTGGATTTGGTGAAGTGTGGTATATCAGGAAACGTGTTGTGTGGTCGGGGTGAGCTCACGCAGGGAAGCCTCGAATGCTGGGTTCCACAGAAGTGCTCCGGGATATCTGGACGAGATTCCTTCGTTCAAAGCGGTGTCGCGGCCTCGAGGGAGGCCTTTGCCACCGCACTCCACGACGCAAAGCGACTTGGGGCGTGGAGTTGGTGGGAAGTGCGTTATGGCCCTGTTTATCCAGTCACGGGCACTTCGCGTGACGCATAGGCGTTTTGGGAGGAGCTTTCGGGAGTTCGCTGCGTACGGAGGGGATGGCGACGCTCGCGCGTAGGTAGTGTGCTCCGGAAAGCTTGGCGACTTCGTCGCGGTGAGGCGTGCAGCAGGCTGCACTTTAGGAAAGCGGCAGCAGGGCTGCGCGCAGTCCAGGGACGCTGCGCGTCACAGTATCTGGACTTTTCCTGCGTATTCCCTTTTCCGTTGGTCTTGCTTGTGCCGCGACTGAACCCTCGTTAGTCGATGGGCTCGGCGGCGAGGCGTTCGAGCAGCTGCTCCACCTCAGGAGTCAGCATGATGGAGGGCTGCTGGTGGGTGGTGCAGGTGCCTCCGAGGTTGTTGCTGATGGTCATGCCTTCGTCATTGAATGAAAAATCAACAAAGGGCTGTCCTTGGCGGAGCCCGTAGCGTCGTGAACGCGACAGGACAAAGGTGAACATGGATTGCCCTGGTCGTAGTTTCCGGTCATAGCCTTTCTGGCGCATTGCGGCGATGAACGCCTTCACCAGAGGCTGGATGCTCTCGGGGAGGTGACCCACCCACGAATTTTCCATAGCATCCCAGCCCAGGAAGAACTCTCCCTCCAACCCGTTTCCAATCTCGTAGTATTCGGCAACGGGATGGATGTTCAGGGAGGGAAATTCCACCTTCATTTCGGAAGGCTTCGCGGTGTCTACGAGCCACCGATTGGTGACTGCCGCCAGAAACTGGATGTCGGTGACCTCGAACTTGAACAAGCGACATCCGTCCCAAAAGAACTCGGCATGTGGGTTCTTTTTCTCGTGGCTGGAGATCCACCATAGAGAGCATGTTCGCTCCCCCTGCCGGAGCACAAGGGCATCGAAGGGACCTGCGAACGGAGCGAATAGATAGGGCGGCAGGGACAGGGACGGTCTGGCCTCCATGAGTTTGGCGCGCAGCCCCAGCAAGGCGCGGTTCATGGGATTCAGGATGGAATGCCGCTCGCGGAGGGCTGGCGCATCGCAACCGTTCAGCCAATCGGCCACTGCCGCGATCGTCCTTTGTTCCGTGTCACCGTTGCCAATCCTGAGCTTTTCACCTCCCCGCTGGAAGCGGATGTCGTAACGCGGTTGACCCTCGCGTTCACAACACCAGATGTCGCAAGTGGACGAGCCGCGCTCTGCGATGCAGCTCCAGCTATCGTCTTTTCCCTCGAGCCTGATGCGGGTCTCCGGCAGTGTGGCCGCGGCCGCAAACTTTTCCACCAGCGCTTCTTGAAGCCGCATGGCAATGTGTTTGCAGTGACCCTCCATGGATCCAGGAGTGAAAAGTCACCCGGCGGCTCGGGTGCCGAGCGCCAGGTGCTGGATGTTCATGACTTCAAGAAGGCGTGTTGTCGGGATGAGGACTGCGCCTCAAACCTCACCACTCTCCCTCACACCTCATAGCTCGGCAGCTTCTCCGCGTCGAACTTGGCGTAGCCGCATTCCTCAGCGACTTCGTTGAGCGCGGCGATTTCGGCGTCGCTGAAGAGGAGGCCGCCGGCTTTGGTGGTGTGCTTGGCATTCTCGGCTTCGGGCTGGCCGGGGAGCATGCAGTTCTCATTGCCGTGGCCGCGGATGTCCTGCAGCACGGCCTTCACGTTCTCGGCCTGGTTGCGGCCCTTGGCGAAGAGGCCGCTGCCAATCGCATCGGGGTGGATGACCTGGAAGTAGAAGCTGCTGGTGCGCTTCTCGCCGGCGGGCAGGGGCTTGTCCTTGAAGTCGGGATGGCCGCCGCCGCCGCGGATGGTGGGCAGGGAGCCGCCGATGAGGGCGCCCATGACTTCGATGAGCAGGGAGAGGCCGTAGCCCTTGTGCGCGCCGAAGGGCAGGAGCCACTGCGCGGCGTGGGGGTCGGTGGTGGGGTTGCCCTCGGCATCCACGGCAGCGCCGGGAGGCAGGGGCTTGTTCTCACGGCGGAGCTGCTGCACGCGGCCCATGGCCACGGTGGAGGTGGCCCAGTCGATGACGATGGGGAAGCCCGCGGAGTCCGTGGTGGGCAGGCCCCAGGAGTGGGGATTGGTGCCGAGCACGGGGAACTTGCCGCCGAAGGGCACGACTTCACCGAGGGTGCTGGTGCAGTTCGTATACGCGATGTAGCCCTTCTTCGCGGCTTCCATCACATAACCACCGCCCCAGAGGTAGTGGAAGGCATTGTCCACGCTGACCTGGCCGATGCCGTATTGGTCGGCCAGTTCCATGCAGCGTTCCATGGCGCGGAAGGCGACGGACTGTCCCAGCTTGAGCTGCGCGTCCCACACTTCGCTGGCGGCGAACTTCTTCTCGATGACCTTGATCTCCGCGCCCGGCTTGCAACCACCCACGGCGCTGCCGAAGAGGTGGTCCAGGTGCAGCGCCTTGATGGCGTTGTGCGTGCGGATGCCGTGCGTGGCCGCCATCTCGCAGAAGCGCGCGCCGTCCTCCGCCTCAGCAGCCGTGTAGCCGCGGTGCTGGTAGGCCTTGCGGACGAGTTCGTTGTGGGCGGCGGCGGGGAGGATGCGGTAGGTGGGCATGGTGTCTTGTCGGTAGGACGGTAAGCGGTGCGACAGTCGGACGGTGGACAGTGAACGGGCCGGGATGAAAAACGACGATTCGGCGCGTGGCAATGGGAAAACGACGCCGAATCCGGCGGGCGGGCTGGCGGTGGCAGGACTGTCAGCACTTTTGTATCGGTCAGGTCTGGTTGTCCTGTCACTACCGTCCCTGCCGACTCTAGGAGCGATTGTCTGCGGGTTCATTGTCGAAGCGAATACAAACCAGAGCCCCTGAGACGCCATTGGCTCAGCATCTCAACGCCCCTCCACAAAAAAAGGGGCGGTAGGGATGCGCTCCCGCGCGTCCGTAGATGGCGGGCGGAGGGGGAGGGAGATGCCACGTGGAGGGGCCGTTTGGTGCCGCAGCTCCGCCCCGCCTCCGCCCATCTAAAGACGGACGCGCAGGAGCGCATCCCTACCCGCCGTTTTGTGGAGGGACGTTTGCGTTGAAGGGGGTGGTGCGCGGAAGTGCTTCGTCAGGACGTCTTCCGCTTCCGGGAGTCTTGCGGAAAGTTGCGGGAAAGGATGATGTGAGGGTGCTCGCACCTCACCCCCCCTAGCCCGCCTTCTTCTGCGCGGCAGCGACCTTGGCCGGTGCGTGTGCCGGAGTTCCGCTTCCACCTTCACTTCCGCCCTCGTGGGCCGCGCCGCCGGGTTGAGGTTGCTCCTTCATCTTGCCGTTGCGGAATCTCCACGAGGCAGACTGGTAGTAGGCGATGGTGTCTTCCAACCGCTCGGCCAAGCCCGAGGCGAGGCTGGGGTCAGCGCTGTCCCGTGATACGGCGCCGGTCTTGAGCTTGAGTGTTCCCAGGGTGATTTCCTGTTTCGGCTTCAGCAAGGCGAGGGTCTTGTCGGTGATGACGGCAATCTTCTGGTAGTTCGAGACAAAGGCACGCTGCTGCTCCTTCCCGTATCCTGCGGACAGCACATCCTGACCGTAGAAGGAGGTGGTGTAGCTCCAGTTCAGCAGGCCGAAGAGTGTGGGCATCACATCCACCTGGCTGCACAGGTCCGTGATGACGTGCGGCTTGATGAGTTCGGGATTCCAGATGATGCAGGGGATGTGGTACTTGGTCACATCGAGTTCCACCTTGCCCGCGCTGCCGTGGCAGTGGTCCGCCACGACCACGAACACGGTGTTCTTGAACCACGGCTTCGTCTGCGCCTGCTTCAGGAAATCGCCAATGGCATAGTCCGTGTACTTCACCGCGGCGGGACGTCCCTGCTTGTAGGTCATGTCGATGCGGCCCTCGGGGAAGGTGAAGGGTCGGTGATTGGAAACGGTCATCACATGCATGAAGAAGGGCTTCCCGGCGGCGTGATTGGCATCAGCCTCCTTGGTGGCCCAGTGGAAGAGGTCCTCATCGCACACGCCCCACGCATTCTGAAACGTGATGTCCTTCTTGGACTTCGCCATGCGATCGATCACGCGATACCCATTGCCCGCGAAGAAGGTGTTCATGTTGTCGAACATGGCATCTCCTCCGTAGATGTAGCTGGTGTCATACCCGCGGGCGCGGAAGAGGCTCGCGGTGGTGGCGAGCTTGTCGTTGTTCGGCCGCCAGACGATGGATTGTCCGGGTGTGGGTGGCACGCACAGCGTCAGCGCCTCCAGTCCACGCACGGTGCGGGTGCCGGTGGCGTAGAGATTCGTGAAGAGGATGCCTTCATCCGCGATGCGGTCGAGGTTCGGCGTGAGCCAGGAGCGCAGCTTGAATCCGCTCTCCTGGAAGTGGCTCATGAATTCCGCACTCAGGCTCTCCACGCTGACCAGTACCACGTTCCACGGATGTTCCGGGCCATCATGGTGTATCACACGACGAAGGTCCTGCGGGTCATCATTGAGCGGCGGTGTGTCCTGCAGCGTGAGCAGGGACTTGGCGCGCGTCATGGCCACTTCGGTGTCCCGCTTCATGTAGAAGCGTTCGTAGTCGATCTCGCTTTCCCAAAAGGACGCGCAGAAGGCGTAGATGCCGTTCTTGCCGAGTTCGCGGTTGAACTCGTTGCGGAAGCGCGGGAGCTGCGACTGGCTGCAGACGTAGGAAATGCCGATGAGCAACGCCGCGCCGCCCAGCGTGTGGCCCAGACGCGGCAGCCAGCGGGTATCGCCTTTGCAAATCCACGCCGGAGCGCCGAGCCGCACCACCAGGGAGGTAATGAGCAGGCCCGCCAGTGCCAGCCCACCCAGGATGGCGGGCATGGGATAGGATTGCTGGATGTTATCGATGACCTCCTGCGTGTACACGAGGTAGTCCACGGCGATGAAGTTGAACCGCACCGAGAACTCATCCCAGAAGAACCACTCCGCGATGCCGATGAAGAGGAATACCACGCTGTAGAGGAACAGCAGCAGCGTCACCCACCACCGGCCCACCGGGCCGCGCAGCAACCTGCCCGGCACCAGCAGCGTCAGCAGCCACAGCGGTGCGGAGGCATACAGGCCCGCCAGTATGTCGAACCACAACCCGGCACCAAAGGAACCGAGCAGGGAGGGATTCCACGCCATCTCATGGCGCCCTTGAAACAGCAGCGCCACCCGCGTGAGCAGGGCCAGGCTCAGTTGCATGGCCACCACGATGATGACGCCCCGCCAGAGGTAGCTGCGCGGGGCGTAGGTGGGTTCAGACGGTTGTTGTTCGGCGGAAGTCGAAGCGGGCGCGGGTGGTATCGTCATGAGAATTGAGCCAGGGGCGAGTCCTCTGTGTGAGGGACGGATGGTCTGCTCCAGGGAAGCATGGCGGCCAGCACACCGGCATTCACCACATTCACCAGAGCAGCGCTCCAGAAGACATCGCTGAGGAAATGAGCTCCACTGGCCACTCGCGACCAGCTGACCAGCGTACCCCAGGCCACGCCAAAGGCGAGTCCAGCGTACATATTTTCCCGCCTCCCCCAGACCGCCGCGGCAAAGCCCAGGCTGCACAGATAAAAGGCTGCGGACGCGTGACCACTGGGGAAGGACCGGCCCACGGAGGCTGGGTCATGGAGGAAGACGCGCTCATAGTGCTGGTGCCCTCCGAACTCGACCACATCCTTGGGTCGGGCGCGGTTCCACGAGTGCTTGAGCAGGCCATTCACCAGCAAGCCGGGCCCCAGCAGGTACGCCAGTACCAGGTACAGGGCCGGGGGACCGAGATGACGCCAGCTCTTGCGGAAGATGGCCATGAGTCCCACCAGGCCAGCGCCTATCGCCACCAGTGCGGCCAGTACGGGGCTGTAATCATTGAGCGCCTGGCACAGGGCGGAGCGCATCCCAAACCACAGTCTGGGCTTGTGCCACCACACCTTGGCCGTAGCCAGATCCACGTCCCAGAAACGAATCACCAGGCTCACCGCCAGAGCGAGGGACAGGAGCAGGGCGACGAAGATGACGAGCGGCCACACGCGCGGTGCCCATTCTCTGAAACCGGAAGCCGGTGCCACATTCGCAGTCATGGCGTGGCCTCCGTTCCCTGGGGTGTCACCGCTGCGGCGGACTTGGGGCGAATGGGATAGCCGGTGCGCGCATTCACCAGCAGCTCCCGGGGTGTGTCCGCGTCCGGTGGCAGCGCCTGGAAGGCCCACACCCAGCGGTCATCGCGCTTCTCCAGGCCGCCACCGATGATGGTGCTGCCGGGTGCCTCCGCCAGCGCGGCAGCCTCCGCCTGGCTGCGCACAATCACGAGCGCGGGCTCGGTACGCGTGGACTGGCAGGACACTGCGCCGCAGAGACAGACGGTCGCTATGAACAGGTGCCATGGGTGATGCAGGAGATGCATGCGCCCCAAACAGACCACCACACCATGACCCTACGGTGACAGGATGATTACAAGACTGTCATCTTGTCCAGCGTTGCACATGGTGTACCTACATCCATCTTTGGTCCCTCAGACCGCCTGGATGCCCCTGCGGAGACTATGAAAGTCCTTGTCGTCGAAGATGAATCAAAGATGGCCGCGTTCCTGGAGCGGGGCTTTCGCGAACAGCATTTCGAGGTCGAGCTGTGCGACCGCGGGGACAGCGCCCTGCAACGCATCCAAGCCTCGGCATTTGATGCGGTGGTGCTGGACATCATGCTGCCGGGGCTGGATGGCATCACGGTGGTACGCCGTCTGCGTGAGCAGGGAAATGCCACACCGGTGCTCATTCTCTCCGCACGTGGCCATGTGGATGAAAGAGTGGAAGGACTCGAAGCAGGCGCCGATGATTATCTGGCGAAGCCCTTTGCCATCAAGGAAGTCGTGGCCCGTGCCCGCGCCCTCTCGCGCCGCATGCCAGAGACACGCGCCCAGGTGCTGAAGCTGGCGGACCTCACGCTGGATCTCGTGCAGCATGAGGCGAGGCGGAACGGCGTACGGCTGGACCTCAGCACGCGTGAATTCAAGATGCTGGAGGTGCTGCTGCGCAACGCCGGCCGCATCTGCGGGCGCACCCTGCTGCTGGAGCAGGTGTGGGATTTCAACTTCGACCCCGGCACCAATTTGGTGGATGTGTACGTGAAACGCCTGCGCCGCAAGCTGGATGACGGCCATGAGGTGAAGCTGGTGCACACCGTGCGTGGCTCCGGATATGTGCTGAAGGAGGGAGAGGCATGAAGTGGAGTGTGGTCACCAGGCTCACCTGGTACCTCGCCGGCGTGCTCACGGTGGCGCTGGCCATCATCGTGGTGCTGGCCTATCGCGAGATGGTGCTGGAGGCGGCGGACCCTGCCTCCTTCGGCGAGGAGCCTGAGCCGCTCTGGTGGCAGTTCGCCGAAGTGACGATTCGCTCGCTCATCCCGCTGACGGTGCTGGCAGCCGGTGGCTGGTGGTTGCTCGTGCGCGCCCTGCGCCCTCTGAAGGCCCTCACGGAGTCTGCCGAGCGCATGCATGCGGGAAATCTGCAGGAGCGCATTCCGCTCACCGGCCGCGGGGATGAGTTCGACACGCTGGTCCAGACGCTCAACGACATGACCGCGCGCCTCGCTGCGAGCTTTGAGCGCGTGCGTGACTTCACCCTGCACGCGAGCCATGAACTGAAAACGCCCCTTGCCATTCTCCGCGCGGACTATGAGGAGCTGGTGAACGACCCGAAGCGCCCCGAGGCAGACCGCGTTCGCTTTGCCTCCCATCTGGACGAAATCGAGCGCCTCACCCGCATCGTGGATGGCCTGGGCCTGCTCACCAAGGCGGATGCCTCCCAGGTGACCCTGCAACGCGAGTCCTTGAGCTTTGACGAACTGGTGCGCGACGCCGCGGAGGATGCCCGGGTGCTGGCAGAGCCCACGCATATCACAGTATCCTGCAACACATCAGGACCCATCATGGTACAGGGGGACCGCCACCGGCTCCGGCAGCTCCTGCTCATCCTGTGCGACAACGCGGTGAAGTACAATCGTGAAGGAGGGACCATCACGCTTGGCTTGAGTGCCAGGGGTGGCCATGCCGTGCTGTCCGTGAAGAACACAGGCCCCGGCATCTCGCCGGAAGACGGCGTTCACGTCTTCGAGCGCTTCCACCGTGGCGAAGCCGCCCGACAGATGAACCTCGAAGGCTGCGGCCTCGGCCTTCCCATCGCCCTGTGGATCACGCGGGCGCATAGTGGCACACTGACATTCACCTCGAAGCCCGATGATACCGAGTTTGTCCTCACCCTGCCTGCATGAGCGCTGAATCACCTGCGCCGGGTCGTCGTTTTTCATGGTGGCATCTGCTGGCGGTCATCTTCCTGCTCCGGCTGCTCTACCTGCCGCTCTTCTGCTCCGTCACGGATCTCGCCGGGGACGAGAGTTACTATTGGGAGTGGGGCCGCCGCCCTGACTGGGGCTACTACAGCAAGCCGCCCATGATTGGCTGGCTCATGGGCGTGACAGGGCTGTGCACCGGGCACGCCGAGTGGGGCGTCCGTCTCGCGGCGCTGCTCATGGGCACGGGAACACTCGCCTGCCTGGCGCTTCTCGCGCGGCGCATGTTTGGCGAGCGCGCCGCCTGGCTCACCATCCTGCTCGCTGCACTGACTCCCGCGAATGCCGCGCTGAATCTCTTCTTCACCATCGATGCTCCGCTGCTGCTGTGCTGGAGCGCGGCGCTGCTCGCGTTTTGGAACTGCGTGGATCAACCGGAACGCACGCGTCACTGGGTATTTCTCACACTCGCGCTCGGTCTTGGGAACCTCAGCAAGCAGATGATGCTGGTGTTTCCCGTCATCACGCTGCTGTTCCTTTCGCTGGAGAGCACGAAGCGGTTCCTTCTGCGCCGCCCCGCGTTGTGGGTCTCACTGGCTATCTCGTTGTTGTTCCTCGCGCCCGTGTTGATATGGCAGGCGCAGCATCACTGGATCACGCTGGAGCATACGAAGGAGCATTTCCACGGCACCGGCCAGCATGGCATTGGGAAGTGGCTGGTGCAGGTCCTCAGCTTTCCCGCCGCACAAGCCCTGCTGTTTTCCCCGGTTACCTGGGCGCTGATGATTTTCCTGACCCTCGGCGGTTTGTGGAAGTGGAAGGTGCTGGAACTGCGGCAACGGTATCTCGTTATCTTCAGCGGACCCGCGCTGGTCGTGTTCTTCCTTCTCGCGCTGCGTCAGAACATCAATCCCAACTGGCCCGCCGCCTTCCACCTCTCCGCCATCGTCCTGGTGGCCGGAAGCGCGCATGACATGGCCGCAGCAGCGTGGGCATGGGGTCGCATTCGTGGGAAGAGCATCACGTGGGCGCTCCGAGTCGGTGCCGTGTTGTGCCTGCTTGCCTACCTGCTTCCCCTCTATAGCGCCGTGGCGAAATATGCGAAGTGGGAAGTAGCCGACCCCATGCGCCGCCTTCGTGGCTGGAAAGAAAGCGGCGAACAAGCAGGCGCGATGCTCGCGCGCGTCCCACGTCCCGGACAAACGTTTCTCCTGGCACTGGGGCATCGCGAGAACGCCAGCCAGTTTGCCTTCTACACCCCGCAGCACCCCAAGGCCTACCGCTGGCAGTCGGATGGCAAAGTGGCCTCACAGTATGAAATCTGGCCCTCCGCCGGCGCCGAGCAACAAGGGAATGACGCCCTGATTCTACAACCTTCGGACAAACCTTTGCCGAAGTCCCTCACCAATGTTTTCACCTCGGTGGAACCGCTGGGGATGATCGACGTGCCCTTGGGCAAAGGAGAGTCCAGGAAGTGGCAGGTGTATCTGGGAAGGGAACTGAAGGGGTGGATGGAGTGATTGTGCAGTTATTGAAATGAGTAACATAGGCTGACAGATGTTATCGCTGGCTTATTTCGTGAACCGCACGCCCGAAGTTGCTGCCTGAAGGGCAGCAGGAGCCCAGCCCTCGTATTGAAGCATCCGCTATCTCATGGATGTTCCAGTCGCGCAGCGACGACCGTGTCTTAGCCCGGCCTTTCAAGGCCGGGTAGGCGGTTTGGAAGTTGCGTCGCGAAGCGACGCCCGAACCGGTGAATCTTGGGTGAGGTTATGGGTTCGGGTGTCGCTCCGCGACACTGGGTGACTCAACATCCACCCGGCCTTGAAAGGCCGGGCTAAGACACGGTCGTCGCTCCGCGACTTGGCTTCCAAGCGAACCCAAACGCTCCACCCACTGTTGCGAGTGGGGACTCTATCGACAGCCATTTGCGAATCCTTGAACCCACGCGCTGACTACTCGTTCATGCGGGAGATTAACCGCTCGATCCATGCAGGATCACGCTGCTGCCCGTCGCCTTCGTCCAACCCGTGTCCAGCACCGGAGATTCGTCCGACTGATAAGAAGCGGCACAAGCCACGATCTCGCCGCCGGAGGTTTCGACCCACCAGGTCCATGTGCCATTCGCAAACGTTCTGGAAGCCTTGTACAACTCGTACTGCCGCGGCCGGAGCAAGAGGCCCCGCCGCATGGTCCTCTGTTCGTCCAGGTTCATCTCCGCCAGGACCTCGGCAAGCCTTTCTCCCTGAAGCCCCAATTTCAGGCGGGCGAGTTCCGGTGGAGCATCAGGCCGCTGACGCTTGTGCGGAGGTACGTTGGCGCGGAGCAGTAGCATTGCCAGCAGAAGGGCCACGACGTACCCCCCACACGTGATCAGAAAAGGTACAGCCTGTCGCTGCACCAAAACGCAATACCCCATCAGCACCAGTGCCGGCACGGTGATGCCAATGCTGATGGCGTGATGAAGCTGCCTTCTGGTCATGGTGACAAGCACCACTATCGCAAAAAAGCCCCATCGTATAGCAGCAGTTTACACTGCTACCACTTGTTCGCCTGAATCACATCCTTCTCACCCTTGAGCCAGTTCACGAGGTTCAGGGTGGAGCGCATGGCCTGGCGGGGCACGCTTTCATACGTGCGGGAGCCGATGTGGGGGGTGATGAGCGCCTTGGGGTGCTTCAGCAGGGGATGGTCGGCGGGCGGGGGCTCTTCATCGAGCACGTCGGTGCCATAGCCACCCACAGTGCCGGCATCGAGCGCGGCAATCATGTCGGGCATGTGCACCAGCTCGGCGCGGGAGGTATTGATGACCAGCAGGTCCTTGCGGCAGAGCTTGATGCGCTCGGCATTCACGAGGTGGCGGGTGGAGTCGCTGAGATTGGCGTGCAGGCTCAGCACATCGATTTCCGGCAGCATGGTCTCAATCTTCTCATGGCGGGTGACGCCGTTCTCCGTGGCGAAGGCCTCGGGCCAGTACGGGTCCAGCGCATGCACCTTCATGCCGAAGGCGAGCGCACGCTTGGCCACTTCCTGGCCGATGCGGCCCAGTCCCACGATGCCAATGGATTTGTTCCAGATTTCATGGCCCGTGACACGCTTCCACTGGCCATTGCGCACGGCATTGGCGGAGTCCACGAGGTTGCGCACCAGGGCCAGCAGCAGGCAGAAGGTGTGCTCGGCCACGGTGGTGTGATTCACGCCGGGGGTGAAGAGCACGGGAAGCTTCTGTGCGGTGCACTCGGTCACATCAATCTTGTCCAGGCCGATGCCGTACTTGCTGATGACGCGGAGGCGGGGCAGGGCCTTGTCCAGCACGCGCTTGGTGATCTCGTCGTCGCCGCAGAGGAAGGCATCGAAGTCACCGGCCAGCTCCAGCATGCGGCTCTCCGGCAGCGGCCCGCGCTCGCGGTGGATGTCGAAACCCTGGGCCTCCAGCAGGGCATGGTGCTCGCCGGGGGTGTCCTGATAAGAGGTCGTGCTGAGGAGGATACGGGTGCGGGACATGGGAGAAGGCTGGTACAGGGCTTCCCTCCGCAGGGTCCAGTCAGGGCGGATGCGCTTGGCAGCCCCGCTCAGACCGTGCTAGAAGGGGTGGCATGATGGAAGACAATGAAGACCTGGGCAAGGAAAACGACGAAGACGAACTCGAGACCGACCTGCACGAAGACGGCGATGAGGGCGAGGAGTCTTCGGACGGCGCCCCCGCCCTGGAGCGAAATCTCGGCACCCAGCCGATTGATGCTGTGATCGAAAAGCACGCCCTGAAAAATCATGACGTGGTGCAGATGAACCGCGGCGGGCTTACCCACAAGATTGTGCAGAAGGCCCGCAAAGGCCGCCGCCTCAAGCCGAACATGAAAGTCCGCGTCACCGAGGCGCTCAACGTCACGCTCAAGCAGCGCGGCATCGACGAGAAGTACGGCGTGGGGCAGTTGTTTAATTATTGAGTGGTTTTTCTGAAGGAGGTTAGGCCTTCTGGCCTGACAGCGGTGGTTGGGTCATCCGACCCGACCGCTCTCTAGATAGAAATCTATGACTGTCGGGCCGGAAGGCCCAACGCCCACTGTCAGGCGGGGACGCCTAACCTCCATCCTGGCTGAGGTGCATCTGAGCTGAGCGTCTCTGCCTCCTCTGCATCGAGGTGCACTACCTCTGCTGGCTTCGCGTCACCATGACGGCCACCCGACTTTCCTGCTCCTTTGCGTCCTTTGCTGCTTTGCCCCTTTGCGGTTAACCGGAGTCGTCCCTTCGACGTAAAGAGCGAGTTCTGCGTGCAGTGACGTCAGGCCGGGAGGCCTAACGCCCACTGTCAGGCGGGGACGCCTAACCTCCTAGGTGATGCGATAGTGCTCGCGGTAGGCGCGGGGGGTGCGGCCGGTATGCTTGCGGAACTCGTGACCGAAGTGGCTCTGGTCCGCGAAGCCGCACTCGATGGCGACCTCCGCCAGTGGCTTGTCCGTGAAGACGAGGGCGCGAGTGGCCATGCGCACGCGCAGCTTCCGGATGTACTGCTGCGGGGGCAGGTGGAAGACCTGCAGGAATTTCCGCTCAAACGCGCGCACGCTCAGCCCGGCCTGGGTGGCGAGTTCACCATTCGTCAGCGGGCCGTGGTAGCCATCGCGGATGCGCAGCAGCACGTGCTCCAGACCGTGGCCACCGCTCATGGAACGCTCGGCAGACTTGAGTGGGCGTGTGGTGCCGGTGGTGCCGATGACACGTCCACGCGTGTCCCGCAGCGGCAGCTTGTGCGTCACATTCCAGCGTGCCGCCTGGTCCGCGCCTCCTACGAGTTCGATGCGACCCACGACCTTGTGCCCCTTCAGCACGCGCTCGTCGTCCGTGACGAACTGGTCCGCGAGGAAGGCCGGGGAGAGGTCATAGTCCGTCTTGCCTACGGCCTGCGCTGGCTCCTGCAGATCAAAGTTCAGCAGGAAGGCGCGGTTCACATGCAGATAGCGACCACGCCGGTCCTTGATCCAGAACAGCACTTCATCCAACCCATCGAAGAGCTCGGCGAATTGCAGCACCGCATGCTGCACCCCCGCCGGGTGCCGTTTGGCAGAGCCGTGCGGAGGCGTTGATTTCATGACTACTGCGTGCCGAAGAATCCGCCCAGCTTCCGGATGCGGGTCGGGTGGCGCAGCTTGCGCAGGGCCTTGGCTTCAATCTGGCGGATACGCTCGCGGGTCACGTGGAACTGGCGTCCCACTTCCTCCAGCGTGCGGCTCGCGCCGTCCACGAGGCCGAAGCGCTGCTCCAGCACCGCGCGCTCGCGCTCGGTGAGGCTGTCCAGCACGTCCTTCAGCTTGTCGCGGATGAGGTTCATCGCGGTCATCTCCATCGGGCTGACCGTGTTGCTGTCCTCAATGAAGTCGCCGAATTCGGTATCGCCTTCGCTGTCGCCCACCTTGGTCTGCAGGGACACCGGTTGCTGGCTCATGCGCAGCACGGCATTTACACGCTCCACGGGCAGGTGGATTTCATCCGCGATTTCATCCGGAGTCGGGTCACGACCCAACTCCTGCACGAGCTGCTTCTGCACGCGCAGCAGCTTGTTGATCGTGTCGATCATGTGCACCGGGATGCGGATGGTGCGCGCCTGGTCCGCGATGCTTCGCGTGATCGCCTGGCGAATCCACCACGTCGCGTAGGTGCTGAACTTGTAACCGCGCTTGTACTCGAACTTCTCCACCGCGCGCATCAGGCCCATGTTCCCCTCCTGGATGAGGTCCAGGAAGCTCAGGCCGCGGTTGGTGTACTTCTTCGCAATGGAAATCACGAGGCGCAGGTTCGCCTCCACCATCTCCGTCTTGGCCTTGGTGGATTCCTTGCTGAACTGCAGCGCCTCCGCGTAGTACTTGCGGAAGTCCGCCGCGGTCACCCACGCCTGCAGCTCGAATTCTTCGAGTGCACGATGTACATCCGGATTGTCCGGCGAGCGGGAGGACTCGATTTCAATCTGGTCCAGCTCGGCGAGGCGCAGCTTCAGCACGCCAATGAGGTCTTCATTGGTCTTCTGCTTGAAGTAGAATTTCGTGCAGAGCTTGTTGATGCCCGAGCGGGTCTGCTCGAAGGCGGCCTGCAGTTTTTCCTTCTGCTTGGCACCGGCCTTCATCAGGGCCTGGTACTGCTCGTTGGCCTTCACGATGCCTTCACGCACCTGGTCACAGACCTGGCGGAGCTTCTTGAAGTAGCTGTCGCGATTTTCAATCTGGCGATCGAGCACCAGACGGTCGAAACGTTCCGTGCCACCGGCGAGGGCATCGCCGAGGTGCAGATATTCGCTCGCGATGAAACCGACGTGCTGGAGGCTGTTGTGCAGGTTCGCCTCCGCCTTTTCGATGCGCTTGGAGATGCCGATTTCCTGCTCGCGGGTGAGCAGCGGCACGGCGCCCATCTGCTTCAGGTACATGCGAACGGGGTCATCCAGCATGTCGAGCTGGCCTTCCTCGCGCTCCTCGGCATGGCTTTCCTCATCCTCCGCCACCAGGGCGATGGACTTGCTCTTCACGCGGTCGACCTGCGTCGGCTCGATGACCTGGACTTCGAGATTCTTCAGCCGGACGAGGATCTCATCCATGAGCTCCGGCGTGACAAAACCAGCCGGCAGGGCTTCGTTGAGATCGTCGAAGGTCAGGTAGTCCTGTTCCTTGGCCAGACGGATGAGGAAGCGCAGCTTCTCCTGGATCTCCGGCGCATTGATGTCGTCATGGTGCGCCGGCGCTTGCTCCGCGGGACGCGAATTCTTCGGCGGGCGACCACGACGGCGCTTGCCGTTCACGGCTCCATTGAGATGGGCATGAGCCGGCGCAGCATCCGGGAGCGGATGCTTGCGGGGGCGGCCACGGCGTCGTTTGGGTGGTTCGTGGGACACAACCTGTGCGCTCGGGCTCGCGGGATGATCCTGGGGGGCTGCAGGGACACTCATGGAGCTGTCGGGCCTAAAAACTTCTGCAATTGCTCGTAACGGTCAAGGTATTCTTTCCTAAGAGCCTGTTCTCGTTCCTGTAGGCGGGCCATTTCGGTAGTGGGAAGTTCGGGTTGTTTGACCTGCCTCTGAACATTCTGGAGCGTATTGCGCAACCGAATGATCTCTGTCAGGAGCAACTCACGCTCCTGTAGGAGTGCCATCTCCTCAGGGGCCAAGCTACGCTGTTTGACGTGGGTCTGTACGATTTGAAGCAGGTTGTTGAGGCGGGCTGCCTCCAGATTTTCCAGCGCGCACTCCGCCGCTTCCATGCCTCCTTCGGGCATCGGCAGGGAGAGTTGCTTGGTTACTGCGACCTCTTCCTCCCGTGAAACTTGGGAAAGATAAGCAGCCAGTGTGGCAGGTTCCGCAAGATTTGCGGAAGATTTCCATACGAGTGCGAGCAATTCGCAGCCGGAGAGATCCTGCAAAATCTCCTCCCGGCCCGTGCTGCGCAGCCAGTTCAGGATTTTTTCATCCGCAAGCGCATTGCGGAAAAGCATGATGGCATTTCTATCCTGCGGCGGCAGCGAGGGTTGCGTTGCGGCCGGCGCGGCGCTGTTGCTGGGAGTGGAGCTCGGCCTGTGCGCCCGCGCAATCTGCCGGCGGAATTCGTCCTCCGGCATGTTCAGGCGGCGGGCGATATTTTGAACAGCGGCGTCGCGCACGATGTTGTTGTCCACCAGCAACACCATGGACGCCAGCTCTCCGGCGAAGCGGCTGCGCTCGCGCACCTCGCTGAGATTCCGATTCGCCGACGCGTGGTCCAGCATGTGGTCAAAGAAGTCGCGCGCGCGGCCAATGTATTCCTGGAATACCGCCACGCCCTGGCCGCGGATGAGTGAGTCCGGGTCTTCACCCTGGGGCAGGGGAGCGACCTTCACCGAAAGACCCGTCGGTGCCAGAATGGTAAAGGCGCGTTCGGCGGCCTTGTACCCCGCATTGTCGGAGTCAAAGCACAGCACGACTTCCGACGAAATCTGCTTCAGCTTTTTCGCGTGGAACTCGGTAAAGGCGGTACCGAGAGGCGCCACGACATTCTCCACGCCATTCGCAAACGCCGTGATCATGTCGAGCTGGCCTTCTGTGACGATCGCACGGTCCGCCTTGTTGATGGCGCGCTTGGATTTGTCAAAACCGAAGAAGACACGGCTCTTGCTGAAGATGGGTGTTTCCGGTGAATTGAGATACTTCGCGGCCTTGGCCTCCTTGTCGAGCACGCGTCCGCTGAAAGCGATGCACTCGCCAAATTCATTCCGGATGGGGAACATGAGCCGGTGGCGGAAGCGGGGATAGGTGTCGCGCCGTCCCGAGTCTTCATCCGGTCGTGCAAGTAGCCCGGCGGTGACGAGCAGGTTCTCCGTGAATTTCTTTTCCAGCGCCCACTCCCGCAGCATGTCGCCGTAGGGCGGTGCATAGCCCATCTGCCAGTCCTTGGCGGTTTGGGGGCTGATGGCGCGGGACTTCAGGTAGGCGCGGGCATCCTCGGCCACCTTGTGCCGCATGAGCAGCAGGTGAAACCACTCCACAGCCTCCTCGTGCACCTTGAGCAGAGCCTTGCGCACCTTCGCCTCGCGCTCGGCATTGGCGTCATACACTTCCTCCTCAATGCGGATGCCCGCCTGCTCCGCGAGCCGCTTCACCGCCTCGACAAACGTGATGCTCGAGTGCTCCATGAGGAAGCGGAAGGCATTCCCCCCCGCGCCACAGCCAAAGCAGTGATACGTGCGCTGCTGCGGGCGCACATTAAAGGAGGGAGTCTTCTCCGAGTGGAAGGGGCACAGGCCCACGAAGTTCACCCCCGCCTTCCGCAGCTTCACATGCCGCCCGATGAGGTCCACGATGTCCGTGGCCTCCAGCACTTGCTGGATAGTTTCTTCGGGGATGCGGGGCATGGGTGGTGGGCGGAACCGATCAATGTGGCGGGTCTGTCAAGAGGGGCAAGCTTTTGCGC